>CAVZTC010000001.1:0-127982 GCA_963778135.1 uncultured Actinomycetota bacterium
GGCTGCGATGCACCGGCCTACCACACCCAGGTCCACCACGTGCGCGGCTGGGCCGCCACCGAGCGCACCGACATCGACGACCTCACCCTGGCCTGCGGACCGAACACCGACAAGTCGAAGAACAAGGCTGGACCACCCGCAAAAACGCCAAAGGCGAAACCGAATGGCTCCCACCACCACACCTCGACTACGGACAACCCCGCACGAACCGCTACCACCACCCCGAGCGATTCCTCGAAGACCGCGGGCATAGTGACGACGACGAACCCGATTGACGAAAAGTCAAGTCAGCGGCGGTAGTCCGGCATGTTGTCGGCGAGCTCGTCGAACACCGCCTGGTTTAGCCCGAAGGCGATCTTGACTTCGTCGACCGCGCGATCGATTTCGTCGGCGTCGAGGGGCAGCCCGTCGAGCCGGGCTCGGTACGAGTCCTTGTACGTCTTGGCGCGGACGGGGAACTCGTAAAAGGCCAGTCCGGCGCCGCCGAGATCAAATGTGCGGTCGAGAATCTTGCCGATGGCCTGGCCGCCGGAGAGGTCGCCGAGGTAGCGGGTGTAGTGATGAGCGACCAGCGCACCGCCCCAGGACGCGGCGGCGACCCGCTCCCGGTACGACTGCGCCGCTGGAGATCCACCTCGCGGGTGGCGCCGGGCGCCCAATACTTCAGGTCGGCATCGATTGCCTGCAGCCGCTCCAGCGCGGGGTCGTATACCGCGGCGACCAACGGGTCGTCGCGGCGATCGCGCACTGCGTCCTCCAACGCCCCGTAGATCACCCGCAGCCGCCGCAGGTAGTCGGCATAGCCGTGTTCGTTGACCCGGCCAGCCAGCAGCTCCGACACAAACGGCGACTGTTCGGCGGCGTCATGTTCCGCCGTCGAACCCTCTTTCATGGCGACGGAAAGGGGTCGGACGGGCGCGGCGGCGCTGGGTGACATGCTGGGTGACATGGTCGGCTCCAGGTGTTCGGCGTGTGCCCCGCGAGGGCGCAGATCAAGATGACGCGAATCAAGATGACAACGTGTCAAAAAGATGCTGACAATCTGTCAAAAACCTATCACAGTCCTGCTCGTTTGTCTTACGGCTTACTTGTCTTACGGCTTACTTGTCTTACGGCTTGATTCTTATGAGGGAGTAGCCCCCAGCGCATGCAGGACAAACCTCTCAATCGCCGCCGACGGCAGATTGCGGGGAGCCAGGCAGGCATGGATCAACGACATCGTGGCGGCCTCGTCCTCGAAGGTGAACTCCCCCGCGGCGACGCCGTCGGCCAGTATCTTGCGCAGCACGTCCTCGATGGCCACCACATGCTCGCGGATCGAGCGCATCGTGTCCTGCGACAAGGCGCTGTAGAGCTGCGGACCCAGCCCCATGTGGAACTGCTCACCGGCATCGAGGTGGTGCCTGATGTACATCACCAGCTGCTCAACTGGATCGTCGACATCGGCCAGCTGGGCGCGCAGACCCTCGATATAGTGACTCGTCTCGTGCGAGGCGAAGGCGACAACCACCGCTTCCTTGTCGGCGAAATGGTGGTATATCGCCGTGCGGCCGATACCCGCCTCCGTCGCGAGTTTGGCCATCGTGATCGCGTCGAAGCTGTACTCGGCCATCAGCGTGGCGAACGCCTCGAAGACGCGTCGTTGGACCTGCTCGCGGTGCTCCTCGACGGATGGGGCGCTGATCTTGGGCACGCCGCGACTGTAACGCGGTTGGGCCAAACACAGAATTCTGCGACGCCCGAGGGGCTCGATGTCGGTCACACCGTGGCCAGCGTCACGAGCAGGCCGTACTTGACGGTCACCGAGAAAGTGAATCTGGGCTCCGGCTGCCAGCACCTGCTGCCGGTCCACGAACCGGGCGGGGTCGTACCGCGATACGTCCGGCTCACGGCGGCGATCTGGATCAACAAAACGACGGCCCCTTTCCACTTTTTGCGGCCATCTCAGTCTTCGTCGGGCGGCTCGGTCGGGACTTCGTTCAAGCC
Source organism: uncultured Actinomycetota bacterium (assembly GCA_963778135.1). Taxonomy (GTDB): domain Bacteria; phylum Actinomycetota; class Actinomycetes; order Mycobacteriales; family Mycobacteriaceae; genus Mycobacterium. The sequence continues at coordinate 1,987 of CAVZTC010000001.1, forward strand.
GGCATCCCAGTCATGCGGCAGCATCGGCTCCCTGGGCGCCTCGTCGAAGTGGCGACCGCGCAGCCAGCTGAATCCCTTCGCCTGTGTGGCAGTCGATTTCGGGATTGTTCCGGCGAGCCCGAGTGGTCCCGAACCGTCGCCGAACGCAGCGGTGTCGTCGGCCGGCGGCGGGTCGCCCGTTAGTGGTCCGGGTGTATCGGCATCGAGGTATGCGTACTGATACTTGCGGCCGTGCTGGCCCAGCCTGGCCTTTCGTTTGGTGCGGATCTGCGGGCTGGCCGCCGGCGCCTTGACCGCTGGGGCGACCGCTCCCGCGGCGACGGCGGCGATCGCCTTGGTTCGGGACGTTGGGCTGAACCCCTCGCCGTCGGGACCGCCGCCGATCGCGTAGAAGGCTTCGGTGACACCGACTCCGCCTGCCGGCGCTGCGGGGGCGGTGGCGGTGGTGGCCGGGGCTCCGGCGACGGTGGCCGGTCCAGTGGGTGCGGCGGGCGTGGTGCCCGCCAGCGTGACCTGCGCAGGAGCCGGCCAACTCGGATTGCCGGGCGCTTCGGGGACCGCGTCCTCAACCAGCGGCACCGCCTCTGCGGCCTGCACACAAATTCCGGCCAGCCCGACGACGCCAGCCGGGAACAGGACCGGAGCCGCGAACGGCACGAACGGCCCGAAATAGATCGCGGGGTCCAGGATCGAGTAGGCGGGAATCAAGAAGAGTTGGCTGGACATGAACGAGATCATTGAGTCCAGCGCCTGGCTGACGAAGGTGCCGAGCTGGCCCGGCAGGTATTTCTCGGCCAGGTTGCTCAGGACGTTAAGGAAGGCTTGCACCTGCTGGATGATGAATTTGGTTGGGTCGGTAAAGGCGGCAGCAGTCGCCGAATTCGATTCGAACGTCACGATCGCTGGCGCCGGTGAGGTCGACGGGACAGCAACCAGGCTTTGCTCGGACACGGTTGATAGGTGCTCATGGTGGTCGCGGCCTGCGCCCACATCCGCAGGTAGTCGGCCTCGTTAAGGGCGATAGGGATGGTGTTGACGCCGAAGAAATTGGTGGCCACCAAGGCGCCGTGCAGGGCATAGTTGGCCGCCAACTCGGCGAGCGTCGGCATGCCCGCCAGCGCGGACGTGTACCCGGCGGCGGCCACTTCGTGCCCGGTCGCGGCCGACGTGGCCATTACGCTGGCCTGACCCAGCCAGAAAAGGAAGGGCTGATGGGCGGCCACGAACTGTTCCGCGCTCGGCCCTTGCCAGTCGGCCGCCTGAACCCCGGCAAGAAGTCCGGTGAGTTCGGCCGCCACATCCGTGTATTCCGCAGCAAGCGCCCGCCACGCCCCGGCCGCGGCCAGCAGCGAACCGGACCCGTCGCCGGCGGACAACAGCGTGGAGTGCACCTCCGGCGGAAATGCGAACCACAGCGGACCGATCACGATCGACCGGCCCTGTTTTGCTCGCGTCGGGAGAAGCTGACGGTTTCGCCTCCGACCGAAGATAGCGACGGCGCGAGGCGCAAAGAAAGCGCGTCCATCATTGGTTGGCTCCTTGCGATAGTTAGGTAAGCCTGGCCTTGGCCAGATTAGGCTGGCCTTATCACGCCGTGTGTCAAATTGAGCAAATTCACCCGAGATTGGGTTCGGATTACGCAGCTAACCGCCGGGCCGCCGGTGGCGCCGGGGTGACGCATGTCGAGGTCAAGCGCATCAAGCTGGCGTGGCCGGCCAGAAACGCGCTAGTCCTCCGGGACCTCACGTTCGATCTCGTCGAGCCAGATCCGTGCCGACATGTCCGACGGGGCTCGCCAATCCCCACGCGGCGACAATGCGCCGCCGTGGGACACCTTGGGGCCGTTGGGCAATGCCGATCGCTTGAACTGGCTGAACGAATAGAACCGCTGCACAAAGACCTGCAGCCAGTGCCGAATCTCCTTGAGCGAGTAGGACGGTCGCTTGCCCTCGGGGAAACCGGGTGGCCAGTTGCCGTGCTTGGGATCGCTCCACGCGTGCCAGGCCAGGAAGGCGATCTTCGACGGCCGGAATCCATAGCGCAGCACGTGGAACAGCGAGAAGTCCTGTAGCGCAAACGGTCCGACCTTCGCCTCGCTGCTCTGCAGCTCCTCTTCCTCACCTGTCGGAACAAGCTCCGGCGTGATCTCCGTGTCGAGCACCGACAGCAACACCTGGTCCACCCGCGAGTCGAATTGCCCAGACGAGATGACCCAGCGGATCAGGTGCTGGATCAGTGTCTTGGGCACGCCGGCATTGACGTTGTAATGCGACATCTGATCGCCGACACCGTATGTCGACCAGCCCAGCCCCAGCTCCGACAGGTCGCCGGTGCCCAGCACGATGCCGCCGCGCTGGTTGGCCAGCCGGAAGAGGTAGTCCGTGCGCAGGCCGGCCTGCACGTTTTCGAAGGTGACGTCGTAGACCTTCTCGCCGCGCGCGAACGGGTGACCCATCTCCTTGAACATGAGCATCGCGGTGTCGCGGATGTCGATTTCGGCGAAGGTCACGCCGAGCGCTTCGCACAGCTCGATCGCATTCCGTTTGGTGCGCTCCCCGGTGGCGAATCCGGGCAGCGTGAAAGCCAGGATGTCACTGCGCGGCCGGCCTTCCCGGTCCATCGCGCGGGCGGCGACGATCAGCGCGTGTGTCGAGTCCAGCCCGCCGGAAATGCCGATGACGACCTTCGGGTAATCGAGCGCGCGCAGCCGCTGCTCCAGCCCGGAGACCTGAATGTTGTAGGCCTCGTAGCAATCCTGTTGCAGCCGTTGCGGATCGGCCGGTACGAATGGGAACCGCTCGATAGTGCGGATCAGCCCGATGTCGTCGGACGGCGGCTCGAGCCGGAACTCGATGCGCCGGAACGACTCCGCGACCGTCGCGTGGTGGCGCCGGTTGTCGTCGAATGTCCCCATGCGCAGCCGCTCCGCGCGCAGCAGCTCGGTGTCGACGTCGGCGACCGAGCGCCGCTCCCCCTTGGGGAACCGCTCGGATTCGGCGAGCAGCGCGCCGTTCTCCCAGATCATGGTCTGGCCGTCCCAGGCCAGGTCGGTTGTCGACTCGCCTTCCCCGGCGGCCGCGTAGACGTAGGCGGCGAGACACCGCGCCGACGCCGAACGCGCCAGCAGGCGACGGTCCTCCGCGCGACCGATGGTGATCGGACTGCCGGACAGGTTGGCCAGCACGGTCGCGCCCGCCAGCGCGGCCTCGGCACTCGGCGGCACCGGCACGAACATGTCCTCGCAGATTTCGACGTGCAACACAAAGCCCGGCAGGTCGGACGCGGCGAACAGCAGGTCGGGACCGAACGGGGCGTGCGCGTCGCGGATGCGGATGACGCCGCGCTCGTCGTCGCCGGGTGCGAGTTGACGGCGCTCGTAGAACTCCCGGTAGGTCGGCAGGTACGACTTGGGCGCCACACCCAGGATCGCGCCCCGATGAATGACGACCGCGGTGTTGTAGATGCGGTGCCGGTGGCGCAGCGGGGCCCCGACGACCAAAACAGGCAGCAGATCTGCGGAGGCGGCGACAACGTCGAACACGGCATCCTCGACGGCGTCGAGCAGCAGGTCCTGCAGCACGATGTCCTCGATGGAGTAGCCGGACAGCGTCAGCTCGGGGAAGACGGCCAGCGCGACGCCGTCGCCGTGGCACTCGCGGGCCAGCCGCAGGACCGATGCGGCATTGGCCGCCGGGTCACCGATCGCGGCGTGGTGAGTGCACGCGGCAACCCGGACAAACCCCTGGCTGTAGGCGTTGTAGAAGCGCATCGTGCTTCCATTGTCGCCCGCCGGGCGTCGAGGCGGGTCCGTCGGGTATGACCACAGGACTGTCGCGCCACGGATGGCACCTGGCAGTGGCGAACGAAGACGTCGACTAACCCCCGCCTAACCCACGACTAACCCCGCCTAACCCGACGCCGATCGAGCTTCGGACAGTTCACCGTGAGGCTCCACGCCCGTAGGTCCGAACTTCGATCCCGACTTCTTCAGCCGGCGCTCGAACAGTCGCTGCAGCGGTGTCGCAACCAAGGTGGTGACGATCGTCATAACGGCCAGGACCGTGTAGAGCTTGCCGGTGATCAGCCCCGCCTCGAATCCGATGTTGAGCAGGATCAATTCCATCAAGCCGCGGGCGTTGGCCAGCGCTCCCATCGAACCAGCCTCATACCAACTCATCCCCTGCCAGCGCGCTGCCAGCCCGACCGCACCGAACTTCGCCGCGAACGACACCGTCAGCACGATCAGCGCCATGACGAGGGTGGAGCCGTCGAAGATCAGCGTGAACCGAGTATTCAGGCCCGAGTAGATGAAGAATGCCGGTAGCAACAGATAGGAAGTCAACGGTTCGAACCGCCCCCGGATCGCATCGAGCAGCGCACCGCGTGGCATGACGGCGCCGGCCACGAAAGCGCCGAATACCGAGTAGATTCCGACCGCGTCGGTGAACCAGCTCGCCGCCAACACCACCACGAGAACGATCGTCAGATGCGCGATCGGCACGTCGCCGGTGCGTTCGATGTCGTCGCGACGCGGTGTCGACGTCGCGAGTCTCGAAAGTAGCGGGCGGCCAACGTAGATCATGAACAGCAGGTACGCCAGCCCGCCGCCGATCGCCGTGACCGCGCCCAGCACGCTTCCGTTGGCGGTCGCCACGACTGTCGCCAACAGCACCCAGGAGCAGGCATCGTCGACGGCGGCACACGACAGCGACATCGTTCCCAGCCGAGTGTTGAGCAATCCGCAGTCGTAGATGATCCACGCGAGCATCGGAAACGCGGTGATGGCAACGGCGGACGCGACGAAAAGACCGCCCTGCCAGGGCACGACCTTGCCGGTGAAGTAGCCACCGGCGCCCACCATGCACCAGCCGACAACGCCACCGAGGACTAGGGGAACGCCGATACCGGCGGCCGACGTCGCGCCGGCATGTCTCAGATGAGTGCGCAGGATATCGAGCTTGAACGACGCCCCGACCAGAAACATGTAGAGCACCAGCCCGAGTTGGCCGATCACGTAGATCGCGACGAGATTGGGATGCACGACGGTTTCCGTGCCCACGGTCAGCTTGGTGGGGAACAGCCAGTGCTGGCCGGCAGGCCACAGCCAGCCCAATACCGAAGGGCCGAGCAAGAATCCAGCCACCATCATGGCGACCACCTGAACCTGGCCGAGCCGGCGGAACGGCGGCCACAGCAATCGATACACCACCAGGATGACAACGATCTGGAAAAAGAGGTGGTAGCTGATGGCCAGCAGCGAGGGCATCGATGTCAGCCCTTGTCCGACCATCGGAACACCGAGAGGCACGCCAGCAGACCGCCGATTGTCCACGCGGCCAAGACCAGGAACGTCCGCCCATGCTCCCAGCTGCCCGCCGGTTCGAACGCGACCATCTGCGCCGGCAGCAGCACCGACCGAAATCCCTGAGCCATCCACTTGACCGGAAAGACCGACCCGATCATCAACATCCAGGTCGGCAAGACCATCAACGGCACATAGGTGCCGGACAGGAATTGCAAGCCGACCGCCGGACCGTTGGTGATGACCGCCGCGGACACCGCGTTACTGGCGAAGTTACTGACGAAGATGCCCAACAGCGAACAGCTGACGATGCCCAGGACGAACACCCACGTCAGCGTGAACCACCCGAAAACATTCGAAGGTAAGCGGAGCTTGAAGACCAGCACACCCACCAGGAGCAGGACGACGGCCTCGGCCAGACTCGCGATGGCAACCAGCATGATCTTGCCGATGAAGTAGGACGAAGCAGTCGCCGGCGTACCACGCAATCGCCTCAAGGCGCCGGTCTCGCGGTCGGCCGCGATGCCGATGCCCAGGTTGATGAACGACGTCGACAGGATTCCGTAGGCCAGCATGCTCGCCGCGATCACGGATCCGGTGCTGGTGTCGGTTTGCGGCAATTTCGTGGAGAAGATGGACCCCAGGAGAATACAGATCACCGCGGGCATCGAGAAGGTCAGCGCCACTTGTTCGGGGCGGCGATAGAACATCTTCAGCTCGGGCAACACGCGCGACAACCCGATGCGCGCGGCGGAGGGCAGCGCCCGCGTCGGATGGTCAACGCGCTCTGTGGATCTCGAAACACCCCGTGCTGAGTCGATCGCCATCACGCCATGCCGATCAGGTTGAGGTAGGCGTCTTCGAGGGTGGGCCTGGTGACGGTGAGCTGCGCCAGTTCCTGCCCCTGCATCGATCGCTGCCTGATCAACTCGGTCGGACGGTCGGTCTCTTGCACACGGACTTGGTCACCCTCCATCCACCGCACGGTCGCGGTCGAGCTCACGTGCGCGGTCAATCGTGCCGGTGAATCCACCGCCGCCAACCGCCCGTCGGCGATGATCGCGACTCGGTCCGCCAGAGCGGCGGCCTCCTCCAAGTAGTGGGTGGTGAGCAGGATAGTGGTGCCGCCGTCGGCCAACTTCCTGATGAGATCCCAAAACTGTTGTCTGGCTTCCGGATCGAACCCCGTCGTCGGTTCATCCAGGAAGAGCAGTTCGGGTTTGGCGACTATGCCCAGCGCGACGTCGAGTCGGCGCCGCTGCCCACCGGAGAGCGCCCTGACCCGAGAATGAGAACTCGAGGCGAGGCCAACGAGTTCGAGCAGCTCCTGCGGAACGCGTGCCTTCCCGTAGCACTTCGCGAACATGCTTGTGGTTTCCAGCACGGTGAGCATCCCGAAGTCGCTGGTTTCCTGCAGGACGATGCCGATTCTCGCGCGCCAACCCCGCCCCGCCGTACCGGGGTCTTCGCCGAGGACGCGCACCTGCCCGGCATCGCGTCTGCGGTGGCCTTCCAGGATCTCGATGGTTGTCGACTTGCCCGCCCCGTTGGGACCGAGGATCGCGAATACCTCGCCGCGACCAACGTCCAAGTCCACATCACGCACCGCGGGCAATCGCCCGTAGGACTTGCACAATCCCCGCACCAGCACCACGGATTCGGTGGAATCGGTCACGAGCGCGTCCCCTCCGTGTCGGCCTCGAGTTCGGCCAGCAGCTCGCGTAGCTCGGCTGCGGACATCTCGTCCACCGGCAGGTCAGCGTTCTCGCCGCCGGCAGGTGCGGCCGGTTCTTCGGTTGCGTCGGGGGGCAGACCATCGCGAGTCGAGTTCAGCTCAGTGAGCACTCGCCGGGACAGCGAGTTCACGCTGACTCCTCGCAGGACCTCGAGGACGGAGAGATCGATCGAGAACGTCGAATTGATCCTCATCCGGAACTCGATCGCCATCATGGAGTCCAGGCCGATGTCGTCGAGCATGTCGTCGGAATCAAAATCGGTTACCGCGCAATCAAAGACGGCGGCGACGATGCTTGCGAGCCGCTCCGCGATGACGACCGGCCGGTCCGCCTCGGGAGTGACCGCGAGCACGTCGAGTATCGAGCTATCCGGGTCAGCTGCACCCGAGAGCGTCTCGGGCGCTTGGACATCGGAGAACATCGGCGGCAGCGATCCACCCAGTCCGGCTCTGCGGGCCCGGGTCCAGTCGGCACTGATCGCGACGACGTTCGCCGTCTGCTGGTTGATGAGCCGATCGAGGATACGAATGCCGACCGCCGGCGTGATCAGCTCAATTCCCCGCTGCGCATAGAACTTTTCCAATTTGAGCTCTTCCACCATTCCCACCGACCATGGCCCCCAGCCGATGGTCAGGGCGGGGAGACCCAGCGCGTGCCGATAGTGCGCGAAGGCATCGAGATAGGCGTTGGCGGCCGCGTAGTTCCCCTGGCCCGGCGCGGCGATGGTCGATCCTGCGGAGCCGAACATGACGAAGAACTCCAGCTCGTGATCCTTGAGGGCGTCGTGCAGCACGCGCGTGCCCGTGATCTTGGGTGCCAGCACCTCGGCGAAGTCGGCTTCGCTCATGTTGACGAGAAGTTTGTCGGCGACCGATCCCGCGGCGTGGATGATTCCGCGGATTGGCCTGCCGCCGTGTCGGATGTGGTCGCTCACCCAGGTCGCCACCTGTTCGGCGTCGGCGACATCGACACTTGCGGTGGTGATGTTGACGCCGAGGCGCTCGATCGCGCGGATCGCGGCGACGGTCGCGAAGTGGCTGTCGCCCTCGGCAATGACCGGCCAACGGTCCCGGGGAGGGAGGCCGCTGCGGCTCAGCAATGTGAGGTGTCGTGCTCCGCGTTCGGCGAGGTACCTGGCCACGACCCGACCGAGCGCTCCCGTTCCGCCGGTGACGACATAGGTCGCATCGGCAGTGAGCTTGGTGGGGAACGGCCTGGTCAGGCCGCTGCACGGCCGGAGCCGCGGGACGAATGTCGCGCGCCCGCGGATCGCGATCTGATCTTCGGTTTCCTCGCCGAGCAGGTGGTCGCAGATGCGCGTGGCGGTGTGGGCGTGATCGTCGGTGTGGTCGATGTCGATCAGGCCGCCCCAGTGTTCGGCGAACTCCTGGTGGCCGATGACTCGACCGAGTCCCCAGACGGGCGCCTGGTCGATCCCGGTGAGGTTTGTTCCGGGTGCGGGTTGAGCGTTGGCGGTGACGAGGTGCACGCGCGGCCTGGGCGCTGCGTGCTCAACGTGTTCGGCGTGTTCGGCGAGGGCCTTGACCAGACGCAGGATCGTGAACATGCCAATCTCGTTCGCGTCCTGGTCAGTGTCGCGGACTTCCGATGAGATATCCGAGATATCTAAGGGCCAACAATCGACGACCCCGGCGAGGTCGCCGCCGCTGGCGAAATGTGTTGCGAATAGTTGGCTTACCTGGTCCGGGCATCCCGCTTCATGTCTACTCGTCACCACGCTGTGCCCGCGGTTGCGCAGTTCTTGCGCGAGGGCCGCGCCGACGCCGCAGTCGTCGACGAGCACGAGCCAGGACGAACTGGCGGACTTACCATCCCGCTCATCCTGCGGTTCGATCGCCCGATCGTCCGCCGGCTGCCAATCCAGTTCATACAGTCCCTTGTCGATTCGCTCCGCCGACATGCGAGACGAAGCACTCAGCGCCTGCACCGAGAACCCGTCGAACACGGCGAGCGGCCGGCCGGCGAGGTCGGTGAGGATGATGTCGCATTCGACCTGTTCGCTAGTCGCGGAAAGGACGTCGACGCGGACCCGCATGCGCTGTTCGGCCGAACCGTAGACGGCGCAATGCCGGATCTTCGTCGGCAGATACGGCTCGCCGCTCTCCTCTTGGCCGAGAAACGGTGCACCGAAGAGCGTTTGGAAGGCGCCGTCGACCAGCGCAGGATGGAAGCGGTACTCGTCGAGTTCGTCGACTATCGACGCCGGAACGGCGATCTCGGCTACGGCCCAATCCTCCCCGGCGGTCACACCCTGTACGGATCGGAACGCGTCGCCGTAATCGAATCCGACGGACACGGTGCGGGCGTAGAACTCGTCGGCGCCGATCGTCGCAACCCGCTCAGCGGCGTCACGCGCGCCACCACGGACGGGCGCCGCGGGAAGGGTTTTCAGCTCTGCGGTAGCTGTTTTCGTCCACTTGAGATCACCATCAGCCGTAGCGGTGAACGCGGTGAATTCCAGCGTGCCTTCGTCCTGGTTGAGGGTGGTCCTCAGGACGGGGTCGCACGTCTCGTCGAGGATGACCGCGCGATGGAGTACCAGGTCGTCCACGCTGTGGTTCGACCCGTAGGTCTCCTTGGCAGCAGCCAGAGCCATTTCGATGTACACCGCGCCGGGCAGGACGACGTTTCCTTGCACCCGGTGGTCAGCGAGGAACGCGTTCAGGGTGGTACTCAACTCGACTTCCCAAGTGGGATGAATCGCAGTCACCCGCTGTCCCAGCAGCGGGTGCACCGGGTGATAAAAGAGGGCCTCGGTCGCTTCCGGCGTTTCATCCCAGAAGCGCTTCGTCTGCCATGGATAGGACGGCAGCTGCAGGAGTCGACCGCCGCCCGCGGGCGGCATGGCATTCCACGCGACGTCGTGGCCATAGCAGTGCAGCGCGCCGACACAACTCAACAACGCGCGGCCGTCGTCCTGATCGCGCCGTTGGGCCGCCAACACCGAGACGTGCTGTTTACCGGCGGTTTCGAAGATCGACGACGCCAGAACGGGATGTGGACCCAACTCCACGAAATGGCGGTATCCGTCGTCCAACATCCGGCGGATCGCCGGCTCGAACAAAACCGTCGCGCGGGTGTTCTGCCACCAGTACGCGGCGCCGGCCTGGTATCCGTCCAATCGATCCCCGGTGACCGTCGAGAACAGCGGCAGCGCGGCGGCTTTCGACGACAAGCCATCGAAGGCACTCAGGAGGTCGTCCTTCACCGCGTCCATGTAATGCGTGTGATAGGGCACATCGACGGCCAGGTGCCGGTGGAAGGCACCGGCCTCCTCTAACTGCCTGGCGATATCGTCGATGACGTCGCCGTGACCGGCGACGGTGACTGCCGACGGGCTGTTGATCGCGGCCACCGATGCCCGCCGCCCGAATTCGTCGCGCGCCTTTTGATCGATGGTCTGCATCAGGGCGTCGGCGTCGAGGCCGACCGCAAGCATGCGACCCCGTCCGGTGGTGCGTTGTTGCAGCCGACTGCGATGGTAGATCACGTGAATGGCCTGCTCGAAGGTGAGCAGACCGGCCAGGTGGTGAGCGGCCACTTCACCGGCGCTGTGGCCGATGACGGCATCCGGGCGGATGCCGAAGTGGGCGAGTTGCTCGGCCAGTGCGACCTGAATGGCGAAGTTGGCGGGTTGTGCGATCTCCGTTTCCGCCATGCGAGAACGACTTTCATCTCGACCGAGTTCGTCGATCAGGGACCATTCGGCATAGCGGGACAACTCACGGTCGCTTCGGGAAATGCTGTCGGTGAATACCGGGAAGACGCCCAGCAATCCCCGGCACATCCGCCACCATTGGGGACCCATCCCGGTACACACGAATGCGAGTTTGGGTACGGCGGGACCGATGCGTACGGTCGCGATCTGGCCGCCATCGGCCAGCGTTTGGAGTTGTTGTCGCGCATCGTCGATGCTGTCGGCGATCACGGTATGGCGGTGATTCAGATGGGTGCGTCGGCGGCCGAGGGTGTGGCCCAGATCCGCCAGCGTCACATCCGGGTGGATGGTCAGGTGTTCAGCCAATCTTGCCGCCGTGGCGACCAGTGCCTCCTCGCTGCGCGCCGAGATCGGCAGTACGGTCAACGGCAGATCGGCGCGTTGATCAGGGTTGGCGTCGCCAACCGATGCGGGTGGCTCAGCAAGCACGACATGCGCGTTCGTGCCACCGAATCCGAACGAATTGACCCCCGCGATGCGTCGCCCGCAGTCGGGAAATGGCCGGCCGGTTGCCGCGATTTCAATCTTGAGATCGTCGAGATTGACGTGCCGGGTCGGGGTGCGCAGGTGCAGGTTGGCCGGGATGTACCCGTGTCTGAGCACCAGCGCCGCTTTGATCAGTCCGGCGACTCCCGCGCCCGCTTCGAGGTGGCCGATGTTCGTCTTGACCGATCCAATCAGCAGCGGCCTCGTTGGGGGACGGTCAACGGTCAGCGCGCCTGCGAGCGAACGTATTTCGATCGGGTCGCCGACAGGCGTCCCGGTGCCGTGCGCTTCGACGTACCCGACCTCGTCGGGCTGGACACCCGCCCGCTCCAGCGCTGTCACTATCGCGGCTTCTTGGGCCTCCTCCCGGGGCACCGTGATGCCGTCGGTGTGCCCATCCTGCGACACGGCGGTGCCAAGGATTTGCGCGTAGATCTGGTCGCGGTCGCACAGCGCGCGCTGCAGTGGTTTGATGACGACGATCGCGCCGCCCTCTCCCCGCGCGTACCCGTCCGCGGAGTCGTCGAAGGCCTTGGAACGCCCTTGTGGACTGAGGAATCCGCTTCTCGACTCGGCGATGGCGGTGTTGGGCCCGATCATGATGTTGACGCCGCCAACCAGGGCGAGGTCGCATTCGCCAAGCCAAATGCTTTGCGCGGCAAGGTGTAAAGCAACGAGCGAGCTGGAGCATGCCGTGTCGACCGTCATGCTGGGCCCACGGAGATCAAGCGCATGCGAGATGCGGTTGGCCAGCATCGTCATCATCATCCCGGTAGCGGAGTGAGACTTGAACCGGTAACGGCTCGTGCGGCCCTGATTCTGCAGCAGCTGATAGTCGAGGGTAAATCCGCCGACGAAGACTCCGACATCGCCGCCGGCGATCCCGTCCGGGGGTATCCCGGCGTCTTCGAGCGCCTCCCACGCGACTCGCAGCAATAGGCGCTGCTGCGGATCCAGCGAGTGCGCCTCGCGGGGAGACATACCGAAGAACTGCGCGTCGAATTGATCAATCTCACTGAGGAACCCGCCTCTGCGGGAGACGATTTTGCCGACCTTCGCCGGGTTCGCATCGTGATATCGTGCTGCGTTCCATCGTGTCTCGGGAACGACGCAGGTGGCGTCCTTCTCGGCGCACAGCATGCTCCACAGGTCGGCCGCGGAATCGGCACCGCCCGGGAGGCGACACCCGATTCCAACGATTGCCAGCGGTTCGTGGCTTGGCTGGTGGCTTGGCTGGTGGCTTGGTTCGCAGCCTGTGTCGTTGGTGGGCATGTTCAGGTCAACTCGGCTGCAGCGCCGGCGCGGCGGGAACGATCCAATCGCCGCTGACCGGGTTGGCCACCTGCTCCTGACGGTAGAGCGAACGCAGCTCTCGCAGTAGCGAATCCCTTTGCCACTCTTGCACTTGCCGCATGGTCACATCGTCGTCGAACATCACCGACTTCTCCGCTATGACGGTTTCGAAGAGCTGACCTGCCACTTGACGGAGCAGTCGGGCATTCGCATGGAATCGTTCGGAGAAGTTCGGGCTGATCCCCATCATCGCTGCGTGCAGCGTCACCATGAAGTTCAGCGGTGAATACAAGTCGACGAAGCGCGCCGAGGGAACGCCGGCCTCAACCATCGCCCACTCCCGGAAGAATCGTTGTGTCCGATTGCTCAGTTCGATGAGCCCTTCCAGGTGGGGCACGAACCCTGGATCGTCAGCGATGCTGACAAACCGGCCATTCATATAGAGCAGGCCGATAAAGCCCCAATAGAACGCGACATCCCAGATGATCTTCGCCGACATGACGGCCGGGGTGCCCATCAGGGTGTACTGGTCCTGATATACGGCGAGCCACATCTCGGTCAACGACCGAAAGAGTTTGTCGCTGATTCCAGATCGCGCGATGACATCCTCGCCATCGAGCCCACGGACGACCATGTCGGTGATCAGGCCGTTGCCGATCGCGACCAAGTCCAGTCCCGACGAATACAGCGGATCCAGGAACACTCCCGCGTCACCCGTGAGACACCATCGGGCGTGTGCGTCGAAAACCTTCGCCGCGCCATGGCTGTATTTCTTCATGACCCTGAAGTCCATGATCAGGTCGTCGAGCTCGGCGAGCACCGCCGCACACTGGGGTTCGTACTCACGGAGCCACGCTTTGGCCTTTGGCAGGGTGTTGAACGTGTCGAACGCATGAAACGCGGGGTCGGCCACAATGCCGACGCTGGTGGCACCGGACGCGAGTCGAATGAGCCAGACCCAATAGCCTGGGCCCATCAGATGATTGGTGGACATCGCACGTTCACCTTCGACGAGGCGTCCCTGCCAGGCCGCGTCCGTGCTCCAGCTGCCCACGTCGATCTCGGCCCCGACGCGGAACCATGCCGCGTTGCAATGGTGTTCGTTCGCTCGCCTGAGATCGAGTTGCCGAGGCAGCATTCGGTTCCGGCCCGACGCGTCGACCACCCAGCGCGCCGTCGTCCGGCTCAGGGTGTCGCCACGCTGGATCGTAATGACATGCGGACGGTTCTCGCCGCCCAGTTGGACCGACCGGGCTCGCCCGCATGCGAAGTCGACGCCGGCCGCAACGCAACGCCGGGCGAGTTCGTTTTCCAGCCTCCCGCGATCGATCTGATAGGTGATCTGCGGAACGAACGCTGAGCTGCCGAGTTCCATGCGCGTCGCGATATCGATGTTCCCGTTGTGTGAGAAGAACATTCGCAGGCCCATCTTGCGCAGCTGGGCGGACCGCAGGTGCTCGGCCAACCCGAGTCGGTCGCGCAGGTAGTGCGCGGATATCTCGACCGTCGACTCTCCGACAGTGTGGGTGATCTCGGGTACCGGGTGGGCGTGCGGCTCGATGATCAGAATGCGCGTGGTGGGACGTGTTTGGCGAATCTCGCAGGCCAGCGTCAGCGCCGCGACACCACCCCCCACGATGCTCACGTCGTAATCGGATTTCGGTGTGGCGGATTCGGAGGCCTGCGACAGGCGAGACCTGATGCGTCGCGCGAGAGCGTCCCGAGTTTCTTGACTCATCTGCGACACCTGCGCTCGCGCGTTCACGCGTTAGCCCTCCTCAAGTCGTGTTGGCGGCCTTGCTGGCCACTTGAACTACAAGCCGACTGCGGGTCCTCCCGTGGAACAGGGTGGTCCGCTCAGTATTCGATGCAGAACCGATGCAGGATGGGCGCCCACGACTACTAGTTTCGTGTAGTTTTCGTGACGTTCGGGTCCCCCATCGCACCTCGGCGGCTCGGTTGCCCGCGCTCCGGCCCGAAACACCGCCGCCAGGGCGTTTACCGGCGGTTACATCGATGCGGGAACGATGCGCTTAGCTTGCTGGGTTGCGGTGAGCCGCTGGACCGCGGCATCGAGCGTGGCCAGCCGTACGACCCGACGCCCGAGCGGCACGCCTTTCCAGCCTGGTCCGGCAGCCATCACCCGTACGTCGGCCTCCCCCACGGCAGCCACCACGTCGGCATCGGCGGTCACCGCGCGCTGCGACCACAACACGACTGCCCTGACGTTCGGCAGCCGGCGAACCGCCGCGACAATCGCAGCGGCTGGAACCGATGCCCCAAGCATGACCGCGGGGCAGCCGTGCGCAATGAGCGCCGCCGTCAGGGCCTCCAGCGCCAGCGTGTGCACTTCGCCTTCGCAGCAGCCCAAGACGACCGGCGTCGCATCCCCGTTTGCTGTGTTCGCGGTCGTTGGGTCCGACCGCCGCTGCAGCGCCCGCGTCGTGACCCGAGACAGGAAATGCTCGACGTCGATGCAGTCGCCACCCTCGGCCTGCAACGTGCCCAACGCCGCAAAGGCGGGCCGCAGCAGCGCATCCCAGGTATCCACAACGCCGCCGTCGCGCAGTCGGTGCTCGATGAGACTGCCCGCCAGGGCGGCATCGAACGCGAACGCGGCGGCGAGCAGGGCGGACGAATCGGTCTGCCGGGGCACTATGGCTTGCGCGGCGCTGCGGGCGCTGACGCCCCGGTCGATCAACTGTTGCATGCGCCGCAGTACCGCAACATCACGTTCGGTGTAGAGCCGGTGACTGCCGGGGCGGTGTTCGGTGGGTCCGATACCGTAACGCTGATTCCAGCTACGCAAGGTGGCCGTGGGGACGCCGATCCGGTCTGCCACTACCCCCACGGGATACAGCGGTACGTCTTCGCCCAAATTTTCTGCGGTCATCGGTGTTCCGGTTCTCGTCAACCGCACTATACGCGCGGACTCCTGCTATCCACGTGCATCGGGGGGATGAGTCGACGCAAATCCGGGAACCCGCATGTTGCGTGCGCCCCCTCAGTTGTCGGCCGGGATCGGCAGGTCGGGGCAGGCGGGCAGGTAGTCGATGTCCGGCGACACCCACACGCGCCACTGCTGCCTGCTCATGTTGGAAGTCAGCTTGGCGCACAACGTTTCGGGGTCGTTCGTGCCGAGCGGCTCATCGCCGGCGGCGTCCCATAGCCGGGCCGTCGTGTCCTGGCTGCCGCTGGCCAGGCGCCGGCCGTCGGGACTGAACGCCACCCCGTGCACCGCGTCGGTGTGCCCCACCAAAGGCTCACCGCACGGCTCGCCGGTGCTCGCGTCCCATACCCGCACCGAGCCGTCGTAGCTGGCGCTGGCCAGCCGCTTCCCGTCGGGACCGAACGCCACATCACACACGACGCCCGTGTGCCCGGCGAGCGGATCGCCGAGCGACTCGCCGCTGGCCGCGTCCCAAAACCGCACCGTCCGATCCCGGCTGCCGGTGGCCAGCCGCCGGCCATCCGGACTGAACTCCACCACCCACACGGTTTCGGTGTGCCCGAGCAGGGGCTTGCCGGCCGGCCGCCCGGTAACCGCGTCCCACAACCGCACCGTCTTATCGCCACCGGCGCTGGCCAGGCGCCGTCCGTCCGGACTGAATGCCACCCCGTACACCACACCGGTGTGCGCGGTGAGCGGCTCGTTGATGGGCTCGCCAGTTGCCGCGTCCCACACTCGCACTGTCCTGTCGTCGCCCGCGGTGGCCAACCACCGCCCGTCGGGGCTGAACGCGACGGCGTAGATGACGCCGGTGTGCCCCACCAGCGGTCTACCGATCGGCTGGCCCGTCACCACATCCCACACCCGCACCGTCTTGTCGCCGGAGCCGCTGGCCAGCCGACGCCCATCCGGGCTGAACGCCACACAATGGACCCTGGTGGCGTGTCCGGTGAGGGGGTCGCCGACGGGCTCGCCGGTGACCGCGTCCCAGACCCGCACCGTCCCGTCGTCGGCCGCGGCGGCGAAGCGCTGCCCGGGACCAAACGCCATGCCGAGCAATGGTTTTCCAGCATCGATGACCTTCAGCGTCCGGGCCCGCAGTGCCAGGGCGGCTAGGATTGGCCCGTCGTCGGGCTCGGATGCCAGTGCCCGGGCTGCGAGCAACTGCTGGAAGGCCCGCGCATCCCCACCCGGGATCGTCTGGGCCAGCATTGCTTTCGACTCGGCGACAAGCCGCCGCGCGACCGCCTCGTAGTGGCGATGCCGCTCGGCTTCGATCTTGCCGTCCTCGCGTTGGCGCGACGCCGCGAGGTAGTCGGCGGCTCCGGCGAGCCGGTCAGCGAAACCCGTTCTGGCGAATACGGTTTCGGCCGTTATGAGGCGCGATCCGCCCAACAGCCAGGCTTCGTCGCGACCGTGCTTCTGCCATGCTGCGGCCGAACGTTCGAGATCTGCTGCGGCCGCCAAACTCGCGCGTTCATCCTGCAGCCAGTGGGCGAGCTGATCCCATTGGCGCAGCAGGCTTTCCAGGGCCACTTCGAGCACCACCTCGCTGCCGCGGCGGTCGCGCACCAGCAGCCGGTTTTCCACGAAAGCATCGATCAGCGAACGGCTCTCGGCGGGGAGCTCCGATTGCAGCGCGACCCGGCGCAGGGCCCGGTCGTTGTCGGGGTTAATGGAAGCCAGCCACGGAATGAACGCCGAACGCAGCAGCTCCAGCGCGGTGTCGGGGTCGTGCGCGTCGGCCGCAAGGATCTCGTCGATCCGGTTGTTCACGACGTTCGGCATCCCGCCCATCGACTCGTAATGGTCCAGGGTGATCTCTTCGGCGGCGCCGTAATCGGTGTGCAGCCGCTGCATGGTCAGCGCCAGCAGCGGCAGGGTATCGGCGCCCTTGCCGGCATCGGCAACCAGGCGATCGACCAGATCATCGGCAATGGCGAGCCGATTGCCGGCATCGGAGGCGCGGGCCGCAGGTCCCTTGATCGCGGCCGGAAACTGATGGTGCGGCATCGTTTTCAGCTCGTTGAACAGCTCGGTGCCAATTCCGTCGAGGGCCGGATGGTTTTGCATCGCTTCGTAGCGGTCGGTGCGGATGGTTGCCGCGACAATCAGCCGCGTCTCATCGGTGTTGACACGGCCGATCACGGCGGCCAGGAGCTCGAGGAAGCGCTCCGCCTCGTCGGCGGCCTGGGCGGAGATGGCTGCCTGGGTTGAGACGGATGGGGCCGAGAAGAGTTCCTCGGCCTGATCCAGCGGCAACACCAACGTCGGCGCCGACGCTTGACGGCTCGGATTGCCGGTGGCGATGCGGGCCAGCCGCGCGGCGGCGGCCTCGCGCACCTCGACCAGCAACTCGTAGACCCGCTCCTGGTCTCCGTCGCGGCAGACTTTTTTGATCTCACCCAGCGGCGGAGCGCTCGGCAGCTCCAGCGCTCGGCGCGCCGAATGGATCGCCGCGGCCAAGCCGCTTTCGCCAGTAATCGCATTGCGTCCCGGGCGCACAGTGCCGAGCACCACGAAGTTGCGGTCGTCACGCTGCAGGCGGGGGATCAGCCCGGCCCGCAGAAACGAAGACTTGCCGCTGCCCGACGGACCCAGCACCACGAACAACGACTTGACGCCGGAGAAACGCATCTTGCGCAGCTCGTCGGTGCCCCGCATGATCGCCGCGTCCCGCCCGAAAAACACTCCGGCGTCGATGTCTTCGAACGGCTCCCAGCCTCGATACGGTGCCCGGTCGGGGTCGCTGCGCGGCGGCCAGACGAAGTTTCGCGGCCCGATCCCCGTCCCCTCGATAGCCTTCTTGAGCTGATCCAGCGCCGCGGCGTTGAACGGCACCGGCGAGCCGGAAACCGCGATCTCGGTCTTGGGTCCGGGGGCGAAGAGATCGCAGCGCTGCCACTCCGCGGTGATGTCGGAATCGCCGGTGTCTTCGAGGCGGGCAACCAGGATCTGCTTTCCCAGCGTCTCGGCGGTGCGGTATTCGGTCTTGCACTCGGGCGAACTTCCCCACGAGTGGGAGACCAGGCAAATCACGGCCTCGCAGCGTTGGTTGGCCTGCCGCAACGCGTCCTTCCACCGCTGCCCCGGCGCCAAGCCCGTGTCTTGCGCGATGTCAAGAAAGATCTCGTTGACAAGCTCCGGGCGTTGGTCGATCAACCACTGCCGCAACGCGGTCGCTTCCGTGTTGTCCTTGCTGGAATGGCTGAGGAAGATCCGCGGCATCGGCAATACCTAACGTGGGCCACCCGGCGTGGGCACTCAATCTGATCCGGGCCAATTCTGCCCGACCCGGTCGCGCCGGTTCGAGCGGCTCGACGTAGACCGCCACAAGCGAGTAGGCAGCCCGCACCGCTCGCCGGGTTGGCCGCTATTCCTAGTGCGCTCACTCCCGTTCTCGGAGGGCCATTCCTTGACGCCGTAGCGGCTGGTGAAATCCACTGGGCCGGTTGACTTCGCACCTAGGCCGCGAGCCTCGGCGCGGACTGCTCGGGGTTAACCGCATCGGACCGCATCGGCTGCAGCTGCGCGGGTCGAGGTCCGTTGCGCTCGGCGTTGCGCCCCACGACGATGTCGACGATTTCGACGACCGCGCCCACGGCGATCATCAACAACCATAAGGCGATGAGCTGCACCTGCTCGAAAATTGGCCTGTGGGCTGCGAAGTCAACGATCGCAGCAATGCCGACCAGAATGATCAACGCGATGAGGGTGTCCACTGCGCGCTTCATGTGATGTGATTCCCTTTCTTGGGCGGCCGCGCGGTTGCGGCCTGCGTTGAAATCCAGCTTCGGAGCACGCCCTTCCCGGGCTCTAAAGGAATCCTTGGAGCTCAAGGACACATCTTTGGTTATCCTCGACTGGGTGACCGCGGTTAGCGCAGAATCTCCGGAGTTGGTTGCGCTGCTGGCCGGCCGCCGGGTCGCGGTGCTGACGGGCGCGGGAATCTCCACCGACTCCGGGATCCCCGACTATCGGGGCCCCGACTCACCGCCGAGCAATCCCATGACGATTCGCCAGTTCACGTCGGATCCGGTTTTCCGGCAACGCTATTGGGCACGTAATCACGTCGGCTGGCGACACATGGACCATACCCAGCCCAACGCCGGGCACCGGGCGCTGGCCGCGCTGGAGCAGGCGGGGGTCGTGACCGGCGTGATCACGCAGAACGTGGACCTGTTGCACACCAAGGCGGGCAGCAGCAACGTGGTCAACCTGCACGGCACGTACGCGCGGGTGGCCTGCCTGAACTGTGGGTACACGATGAGCCGCGCGGGGCTCGCCGAGCAGCTCGAATCGCTCAACCCCGGATTCGTCCAGCGCGCCTTCGAACGGGCCTCAGCCGTCGGCGGCCTGGCGGTGGCTCCGGACGCCGACGCCGTCGTCGCCGAAACCGCGTCGTTTCGCTACGTCGACTGCCCGCGCTGCGGGGGCATGCTCAAGACCGATATCGTCTACTTCGGCGAGAATGTTCCCAAAGATGTTGTAAAGCAGGCGTATTCAATGGTCGACGAGGCCGGGGCGCTGCTGGTCGCGGGCTCGTCACTGACCGTGTTCTCCGGCTACCGGTTCGTGCGGCACGCCGCGGCGCTGGGCATCCCGATAGCCATCGTCAACCGCGGCCGCACCCGCGGCGACGACCTGGCCACCGTCAAGGTCGACGGCGGGTGCTCGGAAATCCTGGTGCTGCTGGTGTCGGAACTAACTCAGAACGCGCTCGCCCCTCTCACCTCGGCGACGAAGCTGCGTCCCTGATTGTCGACCACCTGCCAGGAGTAGGGGCCGATCACGTGCGCGTCGCCGAGCATGTACACCGCCCGGCGAGCATCTTGTTCGCGCTGGATGCCGTCGACGCGTAGGCCGTTCGATGTTGTCAATGCCCACATAATGCCCACATGGTGTTCTCCGCGTTGCTTTGCTTGTTCAGCCGACTGTGGGGGCCGGCCACTGAACAAAGGATCGCGGATGGGCCTTTATGAATCCTTTACGGACCCTATGAACCCCTGACGAATCCGTGCAGATGCCGGGGCGCTAGAACGTGCAGGGCATGCTGCGGACGGCATGGATGAAGTTGCCCGGCACGTAGGTCGGATCGCCCGCCTCGATATCGGGCAGCTGACGCAACAGCTCGCCGAAGATGGCGCGCAGTTGCGCGCGGGCCACGTGGGCCCCGAGACAAAAGTGCAGTCCGCCGCCGCCGAAGCCGACGTGCGGATTGGGGCTGCGGCCAAGATCGAGGCGCTCCGGATGGTCGAACACCTCGGTGTCCCAGTTGCCGGACGGGTAGAACATGACCACCTTCTCCCCCGCCCGGATGCTCTGGCCACCCAGCTCGAAATCCGTTGCGGCCGTGCGCCGGAAGGTCATGACCGGGCTGGCCCAGCGGACGAACTCCTCGACCGCGGTGCCGATCCGATCCTCGAAGGCCGCCATCAGCCAAGCCCTTTCACCGCCGAAGTCGGTGAGCGCCTTGATCGCATGGCTGGTGGTCTGGCGGGTGGTGTCGTTGGCGGCCACGGACAGCAGCACGAAGAACGCCGCGACATCCGCATCCGTCAGGCGATCCCCGTCCACCTCGGCGTTCACCAGGCTGCTGATCAGGTCGTCGCCGGGACGCGCCCGGCGTTCCGCGGCGAGCGCGCCGGCCACCTGATGCACGTACACCTGGTTCTCGAACAAGAGCTCCAGCGGGTTGCGGCCGTCCAGATACTCCGAATCGGCCCACGACACCATCGCATCGGTGGCGCGCGCCATGCGCTCGCGCTCGGATTCCGGGATTCCCACCATGTCCGACAGCGTGCGGATCGGCAGCTCCTTGGCGCAAAGGTCGACGAAATCGGCACCGCTGCCGGCTTCGCGGAGCTCTTCGACGATCTTCTTGGCGTTCGCCTGGATCGAGTCCTCGATGCGGCGGACCTGTCGTGGCGTGAACGCGGCGCTGACCAGCTTGCGCAGCTTGGTGTGCCGCGGCGGGTCCATCGCCAGGAAGGACTGCGACGCCTCGAGTAGCTCGACGGGGAAGCTCTCGAACATCACCCCCCGGCCCGACAGGAACACGTCGTTGTTGCGGCTGACGGCGACAATGTCGGCGCGGCGGGTGATCGCCCAGTACCCGCGGTCGTCGGGGTCGGGCATCATCGCGTCCTCGACGGGGGGATGCCAGCTGACCGGGCGCTCGGCCCGCAGCACGGCGAACGACTCCTCCCGCTGCGCCGCCGTCGTCGACCAGAACGCGCGCGAGGACAGGTCGATCGGGTCGTAGGCGCGGCTGGTGCCGGGCATCCCTGCCATCGCTGTCATGTCAATCCTCCGTTGGTGCTGACCCGTATCGCAGAATGGATTCGACGATATGCCTATACACTGTGTCTAGTCAACACGTCTAATTGTCGGTTATGCTCGGCCAATGCCACGAATGCCGGCGGGGCCGGCGGTGACGCGCAAGCCGCAGGTGACCCGCCAACAGCGGCGTGCGCAGCTGGAACGGCGGCTGCTGAACGCGACGGAACGGCTGATGAACGACGGCGCCAGCTTCACCGAGGTCAGCGTGGACCGGCTGTCGACCGAGGCGGGCATTTCGCGCGCCAGCTTCTACATCTACTTCGAGGACAAGGGCCACCTGCTGCGCTGCCTGGCCCGGCAGGTGTTCGGCGATCTGGCCACCGACGCCGAACGCTGGTGGGACGTTTCTTGGCGACACGATCCGGACGACCTGCGCGCTGCGATGGCCGGCATCATCGAAAGCTATCGGCGCCACCAGCCGGTGCTGGTGGCTCTCAACGAAATGTCCGCCTATGACCCGCCCACCGCGCAGACCTATCGCGACCTGCTGACGGCCATCTCCGAACGCATGGCCCGCGTCATCGAGGACGGCCAGGCCGACGGCTCAATCCGCGCCGAGCTGCCCGCGGCCACCACCGCCAGCGCGCTGGTCTGGATGGTGGAACGGGCCTGCCAGCAGAACCTTCCGGTCAAGCCGCGCGACTACGATGGGGAACTGGCCGCGACCTTGGCCGAAATCATCTGGGGCGCAATGTATCTCAAAGCAGCTTCGGCATAACCTACATCGCGACCAGATCGTCGGCGTGCACCGCGGGCCGGCGCAGCTCATCGGGCAGCTCGTTGGTCGACCGGCCCATCATGGTGGCGAGTTCGGTCGCGTCATAGGTGGCCACACCGCGGGCCACCATGGTCGCGTCGGGTCCACGCAATTCGACGACATCACCGCCGTAGAACCGGCCTGACACCGCCGTGATCCCGGCGGCCAGCAGCGACCGGCGCTGCCGTATCACGGCGCGCACCGCGCCCTCGTCGAGGGTCAGCGAGCCCGCGGAGTCGGCGGCATACCGCACCCAGAACTTGCGGGCCGACATCCGATCCGGCCGTGCGGCAAACACGGTGCCCACCGAGGCATCGGTGAGCGCGACCGCGGCGTGGGTCGCGGCGGCCAGCAGCACCGGCACCCCGGCATCGGCGGCCAGCAGCGCCGACGACATCTTGGACACCATTCCGCCGGTGCCCAGGGAACTGCCGCGGCTCGCGACCACGCCCTCCAGATCCACCGGCCCGGCCACCTCGGCGATGAACCTCGGTGGTATGGGGCCCTTCGCTTTTCGCGGATCGGAGTCGTAAAGCCCGTCGATGTCGGACAGCAGCACCAGGGCTTCGGCGCCGACCAGATGCGCGACCAGCGCCGAAAGCCGGTCGTTATCGCCGAACCGGATCTCGTTGGTGGCCACGGTGTCATTCTCGTTGACGATCGCCACCGCATGCAGTGCCCGCAGCCGGTCCAGGGTGCGCTGGGCGTTCGTGTGCTGGGCCCGCATCGAGATATCGTGCGCGCTCAGCAACACTTGCCCCACCGTGCGGCCGTACCGGGAGAAGGCGGCGCTCCACGAGTTCACCAACGCGACCTGCCCGACGCTGGCCGCAGCCTGCTTGGTCGCCAGATCCTTTGGCCGACGCGATAATCCGAGCGGCTCGATGCCCGCGGCGATGGCTCCCGAAGACACGATGACGACGTCGGTCCCCGCCTTCATCCGCGCCTCTATCGCGTCGGCGAGGTCGGCCAGCCGGCTCGGGTCAAAGGCCCCGGACGGCGAGGTCAGCCCGTTGGTCCCCACCTTGACGACGAGGCTGCGCGCGGTCCGGATCGCCTCCCGATGCGGACTGGTCATGGGGTTCCATCTTGTTCGGGAGCGTCTTGGGGATCGCGTTCGGGATCGTGTTCGCGGCGGTGCCGGCGGGCGGCCTTGCGCTCCGCGGCGCCGACGCGGTCGCTGCGTTCCAGCCGCGCATCGGTGCCCCGGCCGGTCGGCGTGACCTGTTGCCCCGCAGGCGTTTGCGGCTCCCAATCGAAGGTCATCTCGCCGATGGTCACCGCGCATCCCGGTTCCGCGCCCAGGCGTAGCAGTTCGTCCTCGACACCGAGGCGCGCCAGTCGGTCGGCCAGGTAACCGACCGCTTCGTCGTTGTCGAAGTTGGTCTGGCCGACCCAGCGCTCGGGGCGCACGCCGGTGACGACAAAACCGCCGCGCCCGTCCGGTCGCACGCTGAACCCGCTGTCGTCGACGGGCACGGGGCGAATCACCGGCCGTCGCGGCACCGCTTTCGGCCGCGCGGCCGAGTACTCCTCGATCATCCGCCACAGACCAAAGATCAACGGCTGCAAGCCTTCCCTGGTGACCGTCGAGACCAGAAAAACCGGCCAGCCGCGCTCGGCGGTGATGTCGTCCCGGACGAACTCGGCGAGCTCGCGCGCCTGAAGCACGTCGATCTTGTTGAGCACCACCGCCCGGGGCCGTTCGGCGAGGTCACCCAGCGTCGCGTCGCCCTGCAGTGTGGGGGTATAGGCGGCGAGCTCGGCTTCCAGCGCGTCGATGTCGGAGATCGGATCGCGGCCGGGCTCCTCGGTGGCGCAGTCCACGACATGCACCAGCACCGCACACCGCTCGATGTGCCGCAGGAAGTCCAGACCCAGACCGCGGCCCGCCGAAGCGCCCGGGATCAGGCCGGGCACATCGGCGACCGTGAACGCATGCTCGCCCGCCGACACAACGCCCAGATTGGGCACCAGCGTCGTGAACGGATAGTCGGCGATCTTGGGTTTGGCCGCCGAAATCACGGACACCAGCGACGACTTTCCCGCGGACGGGAAGCCGACGAGGCCGACGTCGGCGACGGTCTTGAGCTCCAGGGTCAGGTCGTGAGCCTGACCCTCCTCGCCCAGCAGCGCGAAGCCGGGCGCCTTACGGGCCCGCGATGCGAGCGCGGCGTTGCCCAAGCCGCCGCGGCCGCCGGCGGCGGCTTCGAAGCGGGTTCCCGCGCCGACCAGATCGGCCAGCATCCTGCCGTTTTCGTCCAGAACGACGGTTCCGTCCGGAACCTTGACTTCCAGGTCCGCGCCGGCCGCGCCGTCGCGGTTGTTGCCCATCCCCTGCTTGCCCGACGGCGCGGTGATGTGCGGGCGGAAATGGAAGTCGAGCAGGGTATGCACCTGTGGGTCGACGACGAAGACGACGCTGCCGCCGCGGCCGCCATTGCCGCCGTCGGGACCGCCCAGCGGCTTGAATTTCTCGCGGTGGACCGAGGCGCAACCATTGCCGCCGGAACCCGCCCGCGCGTGGATGACGACGCGATCGACAAACCGAGGCATCGGCCTACGCAGTTAAATGCATAACGCTCCGGGCATTCCGACCTCAGTCAGCGGTCTGCCCGGCCGCGACGATGTTGACGGTCTTGCGCCCGCGCTTGACGCCGAACTGGACGGCGCCCGTCTCCTTGGCGAACAGCGTGTCATCGCCACCGCGCCCGACGCCCACGCCCGGATGGAACTTGGTGCCGCGCTGGCGGACCAGGATCTCGCCGGCCTTGACGACCTGGCCGCCGAACCGCTTGACGCCCAGCCGCTGGGCGGAGGAGTCGCGACCGTTGCGCGAGCTGGACGCGCCCTTCTTGTGTGCCATGTCTGTCGCCTTCGCTACTTGATGCCGGTGACCTTGACGACCGTCAGCCGCTGACGGTGTCCCTGCCGCTTGTGGTAGCCGGTCTTGTTCTTGAACTTGTGGATCCGGATCTTCGGGCCCTTGGTGTGCTCGAGCACCTCACCGGTCACCGCGACCTTGGCCAGCGCCTGGGCGTCGGTGGTGACCTTCGCGCCGTCGACGACCAGGGCCACCGGCAGCGATACCTCGGCTCCGGGGTCGGAGTCGAGCTTCTCGACCTTGACGACGTCTCCGACGGCGACCTTGTACTGCTTGCCGCCGGTCTTGACGATTGCGTAGGTCGCCATCGTGGGTGCACCTCTGTTTACTGTCGCGGGCACGCGGCAGCGGTGACTGCGCGTGCGGGTCTGGGTCGGGGGTTCGGCGCGCGGCGCCACCTGAGGCGACCGGGCCGTCCCGCTGTCGCAAGCCAGGTGGCCTGACGACAACTGTCCAAGGGTACGTGACCAGCGGCTAGAGGGTCAAACCAGGGTGAAACCGCGGCGCGGACCAGCGAGCTTGTTTTCCGGGTTGGTTTTTCAGGTTGGTTTAGCGGTGCCACGGGCACAGGTCGTTGATGGCGATCCCGACGATCTGCGCCGCTCCCGCGGGCCCCAGCGCCGGGTTGTCCCGCAAGAATTGACCCACCATCTCCGGCTGACTCAGGCCGCGGTCCATCAGGCCACACATATCCAGGCCCTGGTCCACCGCCACCCTGTTACCCCTGGCGTCGCTGTAGCCCGCCGCGGCGATGTCTGCCTCGAACGCAGCCAGGCCGCAGGCTGGAACTGCCACCCCAGGCACTACGAGGCATCCCGCTGGCGGATCGGCGTTCGCGTCCGGGACGGCGACCAATGCCGCGACCGCCAGGACGGCGGCTCCAACTGTTGCGGACTTTTGCGGCGCGCAGACAGCGTGGAAATAACGTCTGCAGGCCAGCCAGATGACGCCAGCACCCATTGCCATTTCCATGGCCCCCTAGCGAGGAACGATGTGGTCAACTTCCGGCCGGTAATCCCCCGGCCCGCCGAACACAGTAGCAGTAGCAGCAGTCCGGCGAAATCGCCTGGCGTTTCAGAAAGTCGGGCGGGTGCCGCTAGCTTCGACTGAGGCTCGGGAGCGTCGTCGGCTCTTTCGCGGGCCGAACGGCGGTGCGAACGAATTCGGGAGATTTCGCAGTGCTGTTCGGCTCGCGGGGAGAAAAATCAGCGCGGACCAAAACCAGCGCAGCTCAGTCCAGGTGGATCGGCGGGCCGGCCGGCCGGCCCGCTGCGCGCCGCCGGCGCGGGCGTCCGAAGGCCACCCCGGCGTCGAGCGCAACGCCGGCGCCGGCGTGTACCTCCGCGTCGCCGGGGCGGGTCCCGGAATCAGAATCGGTGTCGGGGTCGTCGTCGTAGGAATCGACGGCGGACGGGGAGTGTGCGGAATCCGCATCCTCGACCTCGATGTCGTCGTCCAGGTCGAGGTCCTCATCATCGTCGTCGAGGTCCTCGTCATCGAGGTCGTCATCGTCGGTGTCGTCATCGTCGGTGTCGTCATCGGCGTCGTCGTCGGTGTCGTCGAGCTCGTCCTCGTCTTCGATGTCCTCGTCAGAGTCTTCAGAGTCCTCAGAGTCCTCAGAGTCCTCGAAGTCGGCGTCCTCCAAGCCATCGGGACCCGCTGCGACCTGCTCATCGAGCTCATCGATCGCGGCAGTGAGTTCCTCAGCGGCCTCGCCGGACTCCTCGTCGTCGCGACCGGTCGGCACGGACGAGCCCGCGGCCATCGCCTTGAACATCGGATGCTCGCCGGGCGCGTGCACGGGCACTTTGGCCACGACCGCCTCTTCGGTGCGGGTTTTCTTCGAGCGCCTGCTGCGCCGACCGCCGGACTCAGCTTTGCGCACGGCCGGCGGGGCCGAGTCGACCGGGTCGCCATGAAGCAGGATCCCGCGGCCGCTGCAGTCCGGGCATGACGTCGAGAAGGCCTCGATCAGCCCGGTACCCAGCCGCTTGCGGGTCAGCTGCACCAGACCCAGCGAGGTCACTTCGGACACCTGGTGGCGGGTACGGTCGCGCGCCAGCGACTCGGTCAGCCGACGCGACACCAGATCGCGGTTGGATTCGAGCACCATGTCGATGAAATCGATGACCACGATGCCGCCGATGTCGCGCAGCCGCAGCTGGCGCACGATCTCCTCGGCGGCCTCGAGATTGTTCTTGGTCACGGTCTGCTCGAGGTTTCCCCCGGCTCCGGTGAACTTGCCAGTGTTGACGTCGATCACCGTCATCGCCTCGGTGCGGTCGATCACCAGGGTGCCGCCCGACGGCAACCACACCTTGCGGTCCATGGCCTTGGCCAGCTGCTCGTCGATGCGGTGCACCGCGAACACATCCGGTCCGCTCTGGCCGTCCGGCCCAGCGGCGGGTTCATATTTCGTCAGCTTCGAAACAAGTTCGGGGGCAACAGAATTCACGTATTCGTTGATGGTCTTCCAGGCCTGATCGCCGGACACGATCAGCCCGGCGAAGTCCTCGTTGAACAGGTCGCGGATGACCTTCACCAAGACGTCGGGTTCCTCGTACAGCGCCACCGCGGCACCGGCTGCCTTCTGCTTGGTCTCGGTGGCCTTGGCGTCAATCTGGGACCAGCGCTCCTGCAGTCGCGTGACGTCGGCCCGGATGTCCTGCTCTTTGACGCCCTCGGATGCGGTGCGGATGATCACCCCCGCCTCGGACGGCACCACCTCGCGCAGGATCTCCTTGAGCCGCTGGCGTTCGGTGTCGGGCAGCTTGCGGCTGATCCCGGTCGACGACGCGCCGGGCACGTAAACCAGGTAGCGACCGGCCAGCGACACCTGCGTTGTCAGCCGTGCGCCCTTGTGACCCACCGGGTCCTTGCTGACCTGCACCACGACGTAGTCGCCGGGTTTGAGAGCCTGCTCGATCTTGCGGTCGGCGCCACCGAGGCCCGCGGCTTCCCAGTTGACTTCACCGGCGTAGAGCACACCATTGCGGCCCCGGCCGATGTCGACGAAGGCAGCCTCCATCGACGGCAGCACGTTCTGCACGATCCCCAAGTAGATGTTGCCCACCAAGGAAGCAGAGGAAGCCGACGTCACGAAATGCTCGACGACGATGCCGTCCTCGAGCACCGCGATCTGGGTGTAACGGGCGCCCGGGTGTGGCGGATCGGTGCGGACCCGATCGCGCACCACCATCACTCGCTCGACAGCCTCGCGGCGGGCCAGGAATTCGGCCTCGGTCAATACCGGTGGGCGGCGCCGCCCGGCGTCGCGCCCGTCGCGACGGCGTTGCCGCTTGGCCTCCAGCCGAGTTGAGCCGTCAATGCCCTTGATCTCATTGCTCGCGGCGCCGTTGGAGCGGTCCTCCGCCGCACCGGCTTTGCCCTGACGCGGCGCCCGCTCGTGCACCACGGTGTTGGGCGGATCGTCGGGCGACGGACCGTCCTCGCCGTCGTCATTCACGCCCGACTTACGCCGCCGGCGCCGCCGGCGGCGTCGGCTGGCCGCCTCGCCGGAACCGTTCTCGTCGTCGCCGTTGTCGGCCTCGTCGGAATCCTCGCCGTCGGCGTCCTCGGACTCGGCGGAGTCGCCACCCTTCGGTTCGACCTCGTCGCCGTTCTCACCGGCCTCACCCTGGCCGTCGGTTCCACCCTGTTCACCGCGGCCCCGGCCACGACCCCGACGGCCGCGCCGCCGACGCCGGTTGGCCGGTCGATCGGACTGATCCTCGTCGTCGTCAGCGTCGGCATCCGAGTCGGATTCGGTCGCGGAATCCACAGCGTCGTCGGCGTCGTCCTCGTCCGCCTCTATCGGTTGCGGGGCGACGAACAGTGGCATGTAATGCGGCCGCTCGACCCTGGCTTGCGGGGGCTCGGGGGTCTCGAGCATCAGGCGGGATTCGGGTTCGTCGGGCACCACCGGGGCATCGGCCACGTCGCCGGCGTCGGGCTCGGGCGACACCGCGGCCGCCGATGGGGCGGTGGCCGGTTCAACTGGTTCCGACGTCTCGGGTTCTTCGGCCAGCATCTCGCGCACCCGGACCGCGTCGTCGCGGTCGACGCTGGAATGCGCGCTGCGGATTCGCCCGTCCAGCGCGCTCAGCGCATCGAGCACCCGCTTGCTGGTGGTGCCCAGCGTTCGTGCCAGCGAATGGACCCTCAGGCGGTCGGGCAGGTCCTCGTGCTGTATCGGCTCATTTGCAGGTTGTGAAGTTGGGGCACCGTCTACCACGTATTCTCCTCAAGCCCCCGGGCGCGTCCTTGCGACGCGGCCACGCGAGGGCTTCGCTATGTGCCCGGGTCACTTCTCCCGGACTTGTCATGGTCTCGCCCCGAGGGGCCTCATGTAGAACCCACTCGGCGCCGTGCTGAATGAGGGCCTGACATGCCGCGCCATATCGCGAGATAGCGATGGCGATTGTCGCGCTTGTCAAAGTCTTCATCCGGGTGTCCGACACGAGTACAGCGACGTTCACCCGCAATCAGTATTCCATACCGGCCAGCGTGCCCACTCCCGCTTGGTCAGGCGAGTTTCCGACGCGCGTCCAGCCGCCCTAAGACGGCTCTGACCTGGGCGTTAGGAACCGGGAAACCACAGCGCGATTTCGCGCTGTGCCGATTCGGCCGAATCGGACCCGTGCACCAGATTGAACTGGGTTTCCAGCCCGAAATCGCCCCGGATCGTGCCGGGCGTGGCCTTCTCCACCGGGTCGGTGCCCCCGGCAAGTTGGCGGAACGCCGCGACGGCGCGCGGTCCCTCAACGACCGCCGCCACCACGGGTCCCGATGTGATGAACTCCAGCAACGAGCCGAAGAAGGGTTTGTCTTCGTGCTCGGCGTAGTGCGCACTGGCCAGCTCCTCGCTGACCTGCCTGAGCTCCAACGATGCGATGTCGAGGCCTTTTTGCTCGATGCGGCTGATGATCTCTCCGATCAGCCGCCGCTCGACGCCGTCAGGCTTGATTAACACCAGGGTCCGTTCGGTCACGGCGCACAGCGTACCCAACCAAGCCTCAGGCCCCGTTGTTCGGGGAAGCCTGTTCGTCTTGCTGCCCGAATTCCTGCCTGCGCCGAACCTCGGCACGCAAGTAGACGATCAGGATCCACAAGGCAGCGAACAGCGCACCGATGAACCCCACCCCCGGGTACAGCACGAAACCGGCGAGCGGAATCAACTGCACGCCGAGGTTCGCCCAGATCGCCCATGGCCTGCGCTGCAGCCCGGCAAGCACGATCAATAGCACCGCCAGCCCGATGAGATAGCCCAGCGAGACCGGAGTCAGCCCACCCCCGACCGCCCCCACCACCGGTATCGCCAGCAGCACCACGATCGCCTCGAGGAGCAGCGTCGCGGCCATCACGGCGGCGAAGCTCTTCCACGGGTCAACCGGCTCGCGTGTCACTGCCGGGCTCTGGTCACTCATTGCGGGGTCACTCATTGCGGGGTCACTCATTCCGGGGTCACTCATTTCGGGCTCACTCATTCCGGGTCACGGCCGAACAAGGTGCGGGCGGCCCCGGCGGTGACCACCGAGCCGGTGATGACGATGCCGGTGCCAGAAAACGCTCCCGACGCCGACGAGGCTTCCCCATCTGACACGGCGTCATCGACCAGCGCGGTTGCCACGTCGATCGCGTCACGTAGGTTCTCTGCGGTAATCACCCGGTCGGGTCCGAATCGCTCGGTTGCCACCAACGCCAGCGACTCGACATCCAGCGCCCGCGGCGACCCGTTGTGCGTCACCACGACCGCATCGAATACCGGCTCCAGCGCCGCGACGATTCCGTCGACGTCCTTGTCGGCCAGCACGCTGAGCACCCCGATCAGGGTTCGGAAGTCAAACTCGTCGGCCAGCGTCTGCGCCAGCGCGGCGGCCCCGGCGGGATTGTGCGCGGCGTCGATGAACACCGTCGGCGCGCTGCGCATGCGCTCCAGCCGGCCGGGACTCGTGACGGCGGCGAATCCGGCCCGGACGGCGTCTACATCGAGTTGCCGCTGCGCCCCCGCGCCGAAAAATGCCTCGACCGCCGCGAGCGCCACCACCGCGTTGTGAGCCTGGTGTTCGCCGTGCAGCGGCAGATAGACATCGGAGTACACCCCGCCAAGACCCTGCAGCTGCAGTACCTGCCCGCCGATCGCGACCTGCCGGCCCAACACCGCGAACTCCGAATCCTCCCGGGCGACAGCGGCATCGGCGCGCACGGACTGCGACAGCAACACCTCCATCGCCGCCGGCTGCTGACGCCCGATGACGGCCACGGTGTCCGGTGCGCCCTCGGGGGCCCGCGTGATGACACCCGCCTTCTCGCCGGCGATCCCGGCGATGTCGTGACCGAGGTATTCGACGTGGTCGACGCTGATCGGGGTGATGACCGCGACCGGGGCGTTGATCACGTTGGTGGCGTCCCATCGCCCGCCGAGCCCGACCTCGATGACCGCGATGTCGACGGGCGCATCCGCGAATGCGGCGAACGCCATCGCGGTGACGACCTCGAACTTGCTCATGGCCGGCCCCCCGGCGGATTGCGACTGCGCATCGATCATCTGCACGAAGGGCTCGATCTCCCGGTAGGTCGCCACGTACTGCGCCGGGCTGATCGGTCTGCCGTCGATCGCGATGCGCTCGACCGCCGACTGCAGGTGCGGGCTGGTGGTTCGGCCGGTGCGCATCTGCAGCGCCGTCAGCAGCGCGTCGACCATTCTCGCCACCGAGGTTTTGCCGTTGGTGCCCGCGACATGGATCGACGGATAGCCCAGCTGCGGGGATCCGAGCAGGTCCATCAGCGCGCTGATCCGGGTCAGGCTCGGCTCGATCTTGGTCTCCGGCCAGCGCTGATCCAGCAGGTGCTCGACCTGCCACAGCGACGCGATCTCGTCCGGCGTGGGTGCGACGCTGGTACCCGGTCCCCAGTCGGGCGGCTCACTCATTGCGGGTCATTGTCATTGCTGGTCATTGCAGCGCGGCCAGCCTCGCGGTAATCCGCTCGGTTTCCTCGTGCGCGAGCCGCTGGCGGTCGCGGATCTTGCCGACGACCGCCTCCGGGGCCTTGGCCAGAAAGTCAGCGTTACCCAATTTGGCGGCGGTCGACTCCAGTTCCTTTCGCGCTGCGGCCAAGTCCTTTTCGAGGCGGCGCCGTTCGGCGGCGACATCGATGGTGCCCGAGGTGTCGAGTTCCACCACGACGGTGCCGGCGCTCAGGCGCACCTCCAGCGACGCCGACGGCCGGAAATTCGGACCCGGCGCGGTCAGCCAGGCCAGCGACGTCACGGCGCCCACCTGCGTGCTCAGATCGGAGGCCTCAACACCCCCCAGTCGGGCCGGCACCTTCTGCCTGTCGGCGAGGCCCTGGTCGCTGCGGAACCGGCGGACCTCGGTCACCAGCCTCTGCATGTCGTTAATCCGTTGTGCGGCAACTTGATCCAGCGTTATCCCGGACGGTGTCGGCCAGTCGGCGATGACCAGCGACTCGCGGCCGGCCTCCCCCTTCGACCCCTTCGTCAATGCCTGCCAGAGCGCCTCGGTGATGAACGGGATCACCGGGTGCAGCAACCGCAGCAGAGTGTCCAGCGTCGCGGCCAGCACGGCGGTGGTGCGAGTGAGCCCGTCGGCAAGCTGCGCCTTGGCCAATTCGACATACCAGTCGCAGAATTCGTCCCACGCGAAGTGGTACAGCGCCTCGCAGGCGCGGCTGAACTCGTAGCCGTCGAATGCCGAATCAACCTCGGCGCGAACCTCTTCCAGCCGTCCGAGGATCCACCGGTCGGCGTCGGTCAGATCCTGTTGGGGGGGCAGCGGCGCCAGCGCGGCACCGTTGATCAGGGCGAAGCGGGTGGCGTTGAAGAGCTTGGTGCCGAAATTGCGTGACGCCCGCACGGCATCATCGCCGACCGCGAGGTCGCCGCCGGGACTTGCGCCGCGAGCCAGCGTGAACCGAAGCGCGTCGGCCCCGAACTCCTCCATCCAATCCAGTGGATCGACGACGTTGCCCTTGGACTTGCTCATCTTGCGGCCGAACTCGTCGCGGATCAGCCCGTGCAGAAACACGTCGGTAAACGGCACCTGGGGGCCGCGGCGGCCGCCGAGGGTGATGACATCGTCGCCGCCGACGAAGGTGCCGAACATCATCATCCGCGCGACCCAGAAGAACAGGATGTCGTAACCTGTCACCAAAACACTTGTCGGATAGAACTTTTCCAGCTCGGGAGTCTGGTCCGGCCAGCCCAGCGTGGAAAATGGCCACAACGCCGACGAGAACCAGGTGTCCAGCACGTCGGGGTCCTGCTCCCAGCCGTCCGGAGGTGTTTCGTCTGGGCCGACGCACACCTGTTCGCCGTTGGGGCCGTACCAAATCGGGATGCGGTGACCCCACCACAGCTGTCGCGAAATCGTCCAGTCGTGCATGTCGTCAACCCAGGCGAACCACCGCGGTTCCAGGCTGGCCGGGTGAATCACTGTGTCCCCGTTGCGCACCGCGTCGCCGGCCGCCTTGGCCAGTGACTCCACCCGCACCCACCACTGCAGCGACAACCGGGGCTCGATGGGTTCGCCGCTGCGCTCCGAATGTCCGACGCTGTGCAGGTAGGGGCGTTTCTCCTCGACGACCCGGCCCTGCGCGGCCAGCGCCTCGCGCACCTTGACGCGGGCTTCGAAGCGGTCCATCCCGTCGAATTGCGTTCCGGTATCGGCGATCCGCCCCTTGGTGTCCATGATGGACGGCATCGGCAGCTGGTGCCGTTGCCCGATGTCGAAGTCGTTGGGATCGTGTGCGGGTGTGACTTTGACTGCGCCGGTGCCGAACTCGGGGTCGACGTGCTTGTCGGCGACGACGATCATCTGCCGTTCCACGAACGGATGCGGCAGGCTGGTGCCGACCAGGTGGCGGTAGCGCTCGTCGTCGGGATGCACCGCGATGGCGGTGTCGCCCAGCATGGTCTCCACCCTGGTGGTGGCGACCACGATGTGCGGCTGCGCGTCGTCCAGCGAGCCATACCGGAACGACACCAGCTCGCCCTCGACGTCTTGGTAGTTGACCTCCAGGTCGGAGATCGCCGTCTCCAGCACGGGCGACCAGTTCACCAGCCGCTCGGCCTGATAGATCAGCCCGGCGTCGTAGAGCCTCTTGAATATCGTCCGCACCGCACGCGACAGGCCCTCATCCATGGTGAAGCGGTCGCGGCTCCAATCCACGCCGTCACCGAGCCGGCGCATCTGGCCGCCGATCGCGCCGCCGGACTCTCGCTTCCAGTCCCAAACCTTGTCGACGAAAAGCTCGCGGCCGAAGTCTTCTTTGCTCTTGCCGTCGACGGCTAGTTGGCGTTCCACCACGCTCTGGGTCGCGATGCCCGCGTGATCCATGCCCGGCTGCCACAGCACCTCATAGCCCTGCATGCGCTTGCGGCGTGTCAGCGCATCCATCATGGTGTGTTCCAGCGCGTGGCCCATGTGCAGGCTTCCGGTCACGTTGGGCGGCGGCAGCACGATCGAGTACGCGGGCTTACCGCTGGCCGGGTCCGCGGTGAAGTAACCGGCGTCCAGCCATTTCTGGTAGATCGCGCCCTCCATGGCGCCCGGATCCCACGACTTGGGCAGGTCGGCGGCAGTCATCCGGTCGATTCTAAAGCGCGCCGAACTACTCCCAGGATCGGCGCATGCGCAACGGCCGTCGGACAGGGCGTTTGGTGCATGACGCCGGCAATGCGATGGCCCCCGGTGGGAACGCCACCGGGGGCCATCAGGGTCTCCCGTCAGGGAATCGTCAGGACCTGACCGGGGTGGATGAGGTCAGGGTTGGGGATGCCGCTGGCGTCGGCGATCACCTGGTACTTGCTGCCGTCGCCGTAGAAGCGCTCCGCGATTGCCCACAGGGTGTCGCCGGAGACGACGGTGTAGGTCCGCGTTTCGGGTTCCGGGGCGGGCTCTGCGACCGGCTCCGCGACGGCTTCTTCGATGGGTTCGGCCTTGGTCAATTCGGCTTCCGGCTCCGGGGCGGCCGCGGGCTCCGGTGGCGGCGGGGCATCGGTCTCCGTCTTAGTGGACCAGGCCGGTCCGTCGGCGGCGTAGAGCACCAGGTTGCGGTCGTCCTGCAGCACGAGCCTGACGTTCTTCTTGCCCTTGGTGTCGGTATGCCAGACGGGCTTGTCCGCCGTATAGAGAACGAAGTTGCCGTCGGCCTGCACCTCGGCGCGCACCACGTCCTGACCGTCGGTGGAGGTCGCCCAGAGTGAACTGCCGCGAGAGGCCAGCACCAGGTTGCCGTCCTCCTGCAGGGTCAGGGTGTAGGCCCCGTTGTTGGAGACCAGCGATTCCCCGCGTACCAGCTTCTGGCCTTGGGTGAGTGTGTCCGACATGAAAATTACCTCTCGTTATCCAGTTGGGCCGGCGTACACCGGATGACACGCTCGGTGCCCGACGGGCGGGCGCCTAACGATCTTGGTAGGGCTTGGGCATCCCCTTCCCGACGCAAATCGGAACCACCCGGAAACCGGGCGTGAACATTGGGCGTACACGCTCAGATGAGGTGCGGCGCAGCCTATTTCTTGCCGCCGAGCAGGCCACCCAGGATGTCGCCGAGGCCGCCGCCCTTGCCGCTCAGCACGCTGCCGAGGATGCCGCCGAGCCCCTTGTCGCCCGAGGCCCCGCTGAGGATGCTCCCCAGAACGTCCCCCAGGCCCCCACCGGAAGCTTGTTGCTTCGCGGGTTCCGGTGCCGCTTCGCCGGTGAGCCGCTTACCGATGTAAGCCAACACGATCGGCAGCACCACCGGCAGCAACTTCTTGATCAGTTCGCTGTCGCCGGCGCCTCCCTTGGCCAGCGCCGCCGCCACCTGGTCGGTGTCATTGCCGCCGAAGAGCGTCGCGATCGCCTGGTGCCCCTCGCCCTCGTCAACCTGGGCACCGCCGCCTGCGTCGAGCAGTCCGCGAGCGGCTTGGGCGTTGGCGGCCGATGCGATCTTGTCGGCGTGCTCGGGATCCTCCGAGTTGTGCTGCAGCCCGCCGACCAGCGCCGGCACCAAGGTGCGAATGGCGCTGTCGACCTCGCCTTCGTCGACACCGAGCTGGTTCGCGATTCCAGCCGTCGGAATTTGGGCGTAAAGATCGTCGAGACCGGACATCGTCGTCCACCTTCATCGCTGGTAGGTAAAGGCAAGTCGGATACGACACTAGCCTTACCCGATCCGGACCAACAGACTTTCCTGTGGCGGCGATCAAATACAGGTCAAGACGGATCAATTCAGCCGTTCGGTCTGCAGCGTCACCCCGGCGGCCGGGAGCCGCGCCAGCAGCGCGTCGCCCATCGCGGCCGCGGGCGTCAGCACTCCGCGCAGGTCGGAGAGCTTGTCGCGGTCCAGCGCGAGCGCCAGCCCGCTCTCCCCCAGCAACACCGACGTCGCCTGGTAACCCGGGTCGCCCTGCTGCGCGAACGTCGCCCGGTAGCGGGCGCCGGCGGCCGTGGTGGTGTACGTCTCGATCCGGTAGTAGCCGCGCTCGCGGGTGGCCGCGCTGGGGCCGGTGCCCGGTTTGGGCAGCACCCGCTCCACCAGCCGACGCGGCAGCAGCCGGAAATACCGACCGCCCAACCCCATCATCACGTTGAGACCCCCGGTGAGGACGGCCGACGCGGTCGGCGACACCGCCGAGGCGCCCACGCTCATGGTTTCGCTGTAGCGGAAGCTCCTGCCGTAGGCCCACTCCAGTAATGCGTTGCTGCGCCGCACGATTCGGACGTTGTAGGGCGCCATCACGAATCCCGCGGTCCAGACACCGGACAGTTCCGGCGCGATGTCACGACCACGACCCCACGACAGGTCGGGCTGTCGGCCAAGCTCAGGTTCGGCGGCGCGATCGGTGCTCAACGTGTACGGGTCGGTGAACTCGCGACGTGCGTCCGGGTCACTCGAGGCCGTGTCGAGCACCTCCACCATTGACGCGATGGTGCCGCCGGAGAACCCGCCGCGGAAGGAGCGCACCACGAAGTTGGTGTCGGTCAGCTCGCCCGCGCCGTCGTCTCGCGCCGTCTGATACAGGGAGTACACGCTCATATCCGAAGGGATGGAGTCGAAGCCGCACGCGTGCACGATGCGGGCGCCGGTGTCGGCCGCTTGCTTGTGGTACTGGTCGATGCACTCGCGCACGAACATCGCCTCGCCGGTCAGGTCGGCGTAATCCGTGCCCGCCTCGGCGCAGGCGGCCACCAGCGGCAACCCGTAGCGGGTGTAAGGCCCGACCGTGGTGACGACGACTTGTGCCCGCGCCGCCATCTCGTTCAGCGTCGACGGCGATGCCGCGTCTGCGGCCAGCACCGGCCAGGATTGCGCGGATTCACCCAGGGTCTTGCGAACGGCGAGCAGCCGCTCGGTTGACCTGCCGGCCAGCGCGATGCGTGCCTGCCCTCCGGCCCGCGCCAGGTATTCGGCGGTCAGTTTCCCGACGAAGCCGGTCGCGCCGTACAACACGATGTCGAATTCTCGCGGCGTTGCGGTCACCCGCCCGACGCTACTCTTGGGCCGGTTTGGCCCCCTGCTCAGCGGCCGTTGGGGCTAGTTTCGCCTCACGACGCAACCGATCGTCGTAATCGGAGCCGCCGTCGCGGTTCTGGCAAGTGCGGTCGCGCTGCCGCGGCAGGACCACGACGTCGGCGTCATCGAATCGCGCACCGACACCTCGACTGGCGCCGGCATCACTATCTGGCCCCAATGCGCTCGCGGCAGACAGGCGCCGTCAACCGGCGTTGTGGGCCACAATTATCGTGCGGTCCGACACCCCGCTCGATATCGGATAGTGGCGAACGGCTCCTTCGCCGAAGACTTCGCAGGCCATCGCGATGTAGCGCTCCGAAGGGCGGATGAAATCTCCTTCGTCGAGACCGGACGACGAGACGCCCTATCAAGTTCCAGCGCTTCCGCGTCGGTACGGGCTCGCTCATCACCAGGAAGCCGCCTCCGGGAGCGAGAATGCGGCGGGTCTCCTGCAGGAGGCTGAGCGCGGAAGCGTCGTCGAGGTGGTGGATTACGCCGGCGATCAACGCAGCGTCGAAGGAGCCATCCGCGAACGGCAAGGATCGCCCGTCCCCAAGCTCGAAACGGTAGCCGCTCTGCGTGGCGCGGGCGCGCTCGATGTAGCGGGCGTTCATATCCACGCCGACGTAGCTTTCGGGCCGGAAAGTGCGCGCCATCACGCCTGTCCCGCAGCCTACGTCGAGGACCGACGCCGCCGTAGTGATTCCCTCTCTGCGCAGGACGGCCTTCTCGTTCCGGAACCCTGCCTCGAGAATCCAGCGGAGGACGTCAAACGTGCGCGGTTCAACTGCAAGAGCATGGACACCGCGTCGAATCAAGGTAGTCACGCGGTATGAGTTTAGCGGACGGCCGGGGCTTCCCTACCTGTGTTGGGGGAATGCAGGCATGCAGGGTTATCGATAGTCGGCTCAAATCTAGGTGGACAGTACTTGTTGCCGCAGCACATCGTCGTACACGCGCTTGACCGTTACGGGAAAAGGCGTGATCAGCTACGTCCTGAAACTCATGCTGGGAAGTGTGTGCAAAGCCGCAGGTCCCGAACGTGATACTTCGAGGACGGGCTGGTTCCGAGTGCGATACGAACCCTGCGGTGGGCAACCTGTTGCACCGTCCGCAGGACGGCGCAGACGGACACGGGTCGTTGAGACGAGATGTTGCGGCAGCACCGGCGTCGACGGCTGCTCGTCCACCGCATTCTCGACCAGTGTGCGCACCATCGCGGCCGCATCATCGACGTACAAGTAGTCACGGAGCGTCTCCATCGGCACGAAAACGCTCAACGATTGTCGCGTGACTGCGGCTCGGCACAGCTGGCTGACGAGACCTTGCTGTTTCACAAGGTTCTGACCAGGCCCGGCGAGGTTTGAGAACCGTCCGATGACGAGTGGGACGCAGCCTTCGAGCGTCGTCCGCAGGATCTCCTCCTGAGCGAGTTTCGTCTCGCCATACGGACTCAGCGGGCGCGGCGTCGTTGACTCACTGAACGGTGGATGAGTCGACCCGGCATAGACGCCGCCCGCGGAGGACGAGAGGAAGAAGGCGCCCCGACCGGCCGGCCGCGAGTCTCGCATCCTCGTGAGTAGGTGAGACATGATGCGAGTCTCCGCGGCAAGTTGGTCGGCGGTGGAACCAATCACGCCGCTGCCGGCGGCCCAAATGACCGACCAATCGTCGTTTCGGGCCACTCCGATGAATCGCTCGAGGTCGGAGTCGAGCACCCCGGCCGCCTCATCGTGATTCTCCCATGGCACCGGGAGTCCGCTGAACTTCGGGCCCATCGCCCGGGACACGGCGCTGCCGAGCAGTCCGCCGCCGACCCACGATCCACGTAAGCACCGGTCAATCCGCCGGGCTGTCGAATACGTCACCGGGATCGCGAACGATGACGTACACCGGCTTGCCCATCGCCATGGTGGCTGAAGCGGCGATGTACTCGGCGATGATCCCCAGCGCGAACAAGATGGCTCCGCCGACGACAAGCACCGCCACGAACACCGATGTCCACCCTTGCACGCCGACGTCCCCGACTACTTTCTGGATCGCGCTAATGATCGCCACACCGAAACCGAGAAAGGCGAACAAAATGCCCATCACGGAAACGAAACGCAACGGGCGGGTACCCGAAGAGATGACGAGCCGCCAGAAATGCGAGACCAGGCGGCGGAGTGTGTACGCGCTCGCCGGTCGTCCTTCGTCGCGCATCAACACCGGACAGGTCGAGGCGTTGGTGACAACCCAAGAAAGAGCGACGTCCAGAAACACCCCCGCGCCGGTGTAGGCCGCGACACTTCGTCCGGCCTCGCCGAGGATGAGTCGATAACTGTTGAAGGCTTTGGGTCCGTCAGACGACATGAGGATGTGCACGAAGAGCCACTTCGTTAGCCAGGACGCCGCGTTGCGAAAGACACCATGCGGTGGCCGGTTCGACGGAGAGGCGTACACGAGTTGCGTGCGATCCCGGTACGCCTTGTCGAGTAGGTTCCCGATGTACGCCGGATCGTGCTGGCCATCCTCGTCCATCGTGACGATCCAGTCCCCGCCAGACGACGTCATGCCCGCGAGTGTCGCGGGATGCTGTCCGAAGTTGCGGGACAGCCATACGGGGCGCACCCATTCGCTGCGCGCAGCCAGATCTCGCACGACTTCTTCGCTACCGCGAATGCCCCGGTCCCACACCAGGAGCACTTCGTCGACGCGGAACTCACGGCCGTCCGGGGTCTTCTGGGCGGAACGGAGTTGCTCAAGTTCCTTCACCACGCCGGGCAAGGTCACGGCTCCGCTGTAGACAGGGATCACAACACTGAGCGAGTCCACACGGGTCGATTGACGGTCGCTGGTCACGCGTTGCCTCCCCAGCAAATCGGTCGAGTGACGAAACGATCTTTAGCGCTGGCGACTACGTCACGATCAAACGATTGGCACCTGTCGATAGTTTTTACAGCACATCGAATAGTACACGTTGACGTGCAAGCCAATTTTGGGTTGCTGTTATTTTCAATTAGGTCGCGTCCGAACATGTCCCGAGTCTCGAAGGCGTGAACTTTGCGGTTGGTGCACCGCGATCGAGACCATCGACTCGATCGGGTGCTCGCGGCGAGCGTTTAGCCGGCTGGCCGTCGATCCCAAGGCCGGCGACGGTGAACGTGCGACCCCTCGCCCAGTGAGGTGGCGGCGCCGGGTGGTTCTTATCTAATTGTGCGGCAAGGGTTTGGCGTTGCGCAGCTCTGCTCGGAGTCGGGGTGGCCAGAGGCCTCGACCAGCTTGGCATCGACGCCAGTCCTTGACTCTGTTGGGCAGCTTCGCCGCGATGTATGAGCCGAGCGCCGCACGGTCTGGCGGGCAGCCCAAGACCACTGCGGAGAAACGGATTTGTGTTGGTGAGGTCCGACTAATCCGAATGTGATCGACGCTCGGCTCGCTGAGCTGAGTGGAGAGGAGATTCTCATGGTCAAGGTGTTGTCGTCGTTGCGCGTCGGTGGTTGGAGCTGTATGCCACCGGATTTGCGAAGGGGCCCAACCAAACTCGCCGGGCTGATCGGCCGCCGGTTCCACCCCAGCCACCGGCATCTGTGACGGCTGCGCACGCTATGTGCGCGACGTATCGTCCTGAGTGTCGGTGGCACCGCGCCGGAAAGAAAAGTGCCGGTGGCCGAAGTAACTCACCAGCGCAGTGAACACCACGATGATTGCCTGCGCCGGGATGCGGGGCAGGCCGAGTTCGACGAGCACAGGCAACGCAACGGCGTTGATGCCCAGCGCGGTGAGGTAAACACTCCAGTAGCGCACGAAGTCACGCAGCACGTGACCTCGAACCCGGAACACGAAGCGCCGATGCAGCACGAACGCGAACGTCACACTCAGCACATACATGATGGCGACGGTCACCAGCGACCCGGCGACCTTGCCGAACCGGTGGTCGACGAAGCGGCCCACTGTCGCGGAGCAGGCGACGAAGATCCCGAAGCTAACGATCGCGTTGATTCCTCCGACCACCAGGAATGCCACGCGCTGATCGTGAACGAACCGTATCAGCGGCCCCGGCGGCGCCGATGCCGGCGGCACATCGAATTCACTCATTTGCGGCGTTCGAATGGAGCGATCTGCCGCCGCATCAACATGCAGCAAAGGCTACATCCCGCATTGTCGAACATGCTGGCCGCGTCGCTTTCGGGTTCCGCAACTCCACCAACCAACGACGCCAGGCGCGGCGGGCGTGCACCCGCCGAACGCGGGAGGTGTGGTTGGTCGATCCCTGCGCTCGCCGGTCACACGGGACCGCCCTACCCCAGACCGCGAGCCGTCGCCGGCTGAACTGTGCCTTAACCCGGTCAACCATGTCGGGTCACGATGCGATCTGATCCTGGGGAATCGTTCCGCAGGGGGCGGGGCGCAAGTGGATCGGCATAGTTCGAGGGAACTGCAGTAGCGTTCTAATTCGCGACCCCGGAAGCTCTAGCCGCGGCGGTCCTGACCACAGGATCCGTCCCC
The DNA here is from genome assembly GCA_963778135.1 of uncultured Actinomycetota bacterium. Lineage (GTDB taxonomy): Bacteria > Actinomycetota > Actinomycetes > Mycobacteriales > Mycobacteriaceae > Mycobacterium. The sequence goes on from CAVZTC010000001.1 coordinate 44,483, forward strand.
GCGGCCCAGGACGAGGTGTCGGCAGTCGTCGCAGGATTGTTCGCTGGTGACCGTCGGCATCTCGCATATGCTGAACGTGCCGTTCGCCTTCGTGTTGCAGCGACCGCATCTCGACGGGGGCAATCATCGTGGCGTCCGCCGCGATGCTGGGCTACTCCGGCCTCCGGCACTTCTCCGTCCGGCGCAGCGCAACCGACGCTCACCAAGGGACATCGCCCAACGAGGGGACATCGCCCAAATCGTGAGCGCGAGCGTGCAAAACGCCACTCGTCCCGCCAACTTCCAATGTTCTTTGCGCGTTTAACGGGCGTGCGGAAGTCGCTGATTTTGTCTCTGTCGCACGGATAACGGGTTAGGCTGCGGAAGGACTTAGCCGGGGGGGCCGTCTCGCTCCCGCTCCATATCGCGGAGAGTCGGAGGAATGCGGTGAACAGAGCCCGCACCGCAATACGTGACGGGGGCCGGACAGTCCGGAAGAGGTTCTCGGCGTTTGCCAGCCAGTCACCGCGCACCATCCTGCTCGGCACCATTTTGCTGGCGTCGGCGCTTTCGGCGGTAATGGCCTTCATTCTTACCCAGTACTCGTCGATCGACGCATTTTCCTCTCTTACCCATGATCCCCAAGACTGCTTCAACTATTGGGAGATAAGGGTCGGTCGTCACTGTTTCAGCGACTACACGGAGCCGATGACCCTCGCATTTCGGCCCAATCCGTGGGAGGGCCAGCCGGGGTTCCCCCGAACAACTACCCGGCGGGTGCGTTGGTTCCGCACTTAGCCTTCGGCCTTCTCGGCAAATTGCTGCACGCTCCCCTGCTCGGGTTGCTCGGGTATCTACTCGCGTCGACGCTCGCGGCCCTTGCGCCGGCCCTGTGGGCGGCTCGCGGTGCTCTTGGGCTGGAGCGGGTGGTGGTCTTCGTCGCCTGCGGCGCCGCGGCCATTCCGGCATGGTCCGCCATTGACCGTGCCAACTCGGTGGCATTCGCGGTACCGATTGCCCTGGTTTTCCTGGTGGCGCTGTGCCGACAGCGCTGGGGGCTCGTGGTGACCATGGTCATTCTGGCCGCGCTGGTGAAACCACAGTTCGCCCTGTTGGGTCTCGCGTTGTTCGCGGCCCGGCAATGGCGGATGGGGGGAATCGCAGTGGTCGGGGGCGTGGTGTCCAATCTTGCCGCATACCTGCTGTGGCCGCGGGACTTCCCGGAGACAATCACGCAGTCGTTCCAAGGCACTGTCCGCGCGTTTCCGTTCGACTGGCTTACCGGGAACAACATGTCTTTTGGAAAAGTACTGCTTGCGATCCCCGATGCCATCGCGGCCCTGCACAACGGTGGCAAGATACCCGACGGTTACCTGCTTGGTCCGCGTTTGCTGGCAGGCTATGCGGTCGTCATCGTGGTTACCGGCGCTCTGCTGGCTCTGGGGCGGCGCATACCCCCCGTCATGGCCGGTATAGTGCTGCTGGCGACGGCTTCCCTGTTTCCCGCCTTGAGCAGCAGCTATTACATGGTCTTCGTGTTGCCGATCGCCGCCCTCGTGGTGCGGGATCCGGACGGGCCGCCGGGTTCTGGGATCTTCGATCGATTCGCCGCTCTCGGAGATCGACGTCGCGCAGTTGGTATCTGCGTGAGTCTTGTCACGGCGCTGAGCATCGCGCAGATCTGCGTGCCCGGCCCGTCCATCGCTTCGCCGATCAAGGGGCAGATGGGGGTCCCCGGGATCGTCGGCTATACGCAGATCGTCGGCACCACAGGGGCCTCTTCGGGATTCCTCTGGCTGATTGCGTGCGCAACGATCCTCGTCGCGTACGCGCGAAGGCGAACTCCCCCACCCTGCGGTGCCGAGCGAGCGGGCCGCGAAAGTTTGCCCCATACGGCTGCGGACGACTCGCTACCGACAACGGAGGTGGCGACGGTAACTCCCCGAGGAACTGTTGCTTCAAATCTGGTCGAATAATCCCAAATCGAACGCCTAAACCGCGAAATCCGCTGGCGTATATCCTTTGGAAGGTTCACCCGAAGGATCACGCGGTGACCGCGCTCTCGTCCCGAACGACACACCGGGAAGCGGTCATTCGATCCGAGTTACGCCATTGTCAGGGGGCGGCTGAACCGTTTGCTCGGACGGAGCAGCCGAAAGGCCGCGAGCTCAACGACTTTTGGGTCCAGTACGTGAACATATGCAGTTGTTCTCAAACGCGAGTATCCAAACCCTCGTCCAGACAATCGACTACCGCGTAGTGCGAGTCGATCGGCTGATCAATCGTTATGCGTTCCGCAACTGGTGGCGGCGCCCGCCGGGGCCCGACCCGGTGAAACGGTGTGGCCAAGCTTGCCGAGGTAGTCCATCTCGACGGGCCTGGTTGTGGGCAACAGTATGACCTGGGGCGTGAAACCCGCCTAGTACGTGGTCTCCGCACACAAGAAATGCCGGGCCCGAAGGCCCGGCACTCTCGATGCTTCAGCTGATTGCGAGCTGACTGCGACGGTTGGTCAGCCGCGCCGGCCGCAGACGGGCCAGGCGCCGATGCCCTGCGAGTGCAGGACGTTCTCGGCCACCCGAATCTGCTCCTCACGGCTCGCGTTGTTCGCCGACCCCGAGCCACCATTGGCATGCCAGGTGCCGGAGGTGAACTGCAGGCCGCCGGCGAACCCGTTACCGGTGCTGATCGCCCAGTTACCACCCGACTCGCACTGTGCGATCGCGTCCCAGTTGACGCTGTACACCTTGCGAACCGGCGGCTCTTCCACGGGCGGCGCACCGACCGGCGCCGGAGCGTTGGGATCAAAGCCCGCCGGCGCGACCGGGGGCGGCGGGGGCACGTCGATCGGTGCCAGGGCGTCCGGGGCCGGAGCAGGCAAGGGAGCAGCATCCGGTGCCGGAGCGGGCGCAGGAGCAGCCGGCGCCGGGGCACTGGGGTCAAAGCCCGCCGGAGCCGGAGCAGGAGCAGCCGGAGCCGGAGCAGGAGCAGCCGGAGCCGGAGCAGGAGCAGCCGGAGCCGGAGCCGGAGCAGGAGCAGCCGGAGCCGGAGCAGCCGGAGCGTTCGGGTCAAAGCCCGCCGGAGCCGGGGCCGGAGCAGGAGCAGCCGGAGCCGGAGCCGGGGCAGCCGGAGCGTTCGGGTCAAAGCCCGCCGGCTGCACAGCCGGAGCCGGCGCAGGAGCAGGAGCACCCGGCGCAGGAGCGTTCGGGTCAAAGCCAGCCGGCTGAGGGGCCGGAAGCGCGGGGTCCGGGCCGGGCCCGGCCGGAGCGATGTTCGGGTCAGAGCCCACCACGTCCGCATTAGCGGTGGCGGCGGACGGCACGGTCATCAGCGTCCCTGTGATCGCAGCGACGAGGAGCGTCTTGCGGACGTTCTTCAAAATTATTCCTTTCGCGGTGCGCGCGCCGAAGCCAGCCCACGGGTGTGGGCGGGATCCGTTGTTCATGCCGAACGGTCTTGCTTAGGGACGTGCCGTCTCGCGTCGGCACGACAGTGGAGCAGCCGATCTGTCGGTGATCTATCCGGCGGTTGTCAATCGGTTGTCAATGCCGGCTGCGGCGGCTATCGCCGTCCGCAGGCTCCCCTCACGCGCGGGTCCGTAAATTGAATTTTCCTTAACGCCCGCTTATCGGGCTACCTAGGGACCGTACGAGAACCACACCCATTCGTCATCCCCGACACGCCGATATCTCGGTTCTATAACGGCGCGATCACAGCCGGATCGAGGAATTCTTCTTGCAGGTCAGCTGCTGCTTTTCGGCACGAATCGGCCCGTCGGGGCGGCCCGCTAACCGTGACTCAAATCACGCACATTTTGTGACCTGGGCCACGAATTTGCCTCCCACACCTCGGACGCGCCCGGAGCGGCCCTTCAAGACCCGGCGATGCCGCCAGGCGTGCGACCGGGAGGCCCGCATCCGGCCGACGCCCACTCGTCCGAACCGACCCGCGCCGGGCATCGACTGGACTAAATATTAAGTGCTACATAATTATTCAGCGATGCCGCCCGTGGCTGCGCGGCGTCAACCGCCCGAGCACCGGATAGCCGCTCCCCCAACCCACAAAACCCATTGAGCTGCGAAACACATTATTTTTCAACATCTTTCGATTCGTGATCTACCGCCGAACATCCGCTCTCGCCGGCGAGGACCCGGGGAGGTCGCACACGAGCCCGACCGCATGGTGCACTTTTCGATAAAGAAGTTTGCTGAAACCCAACATGACCGCGGGCTATTTCACCGCGATAGTCCACAATACGGTTCGTTAGATTTGTGAAATCGCTGGTGCGCCAACAGATTCCAGTGAGTTCCGCGAGACGGGGCGGCAACAATCATCTGTCGGGGATAAGATATTCGGTGCGAATATCTGAACTGACTGACGTGCAATTCAGAAATGGTCGATAGATTGCAAGGAATTCAACCCGAAGCTTGACGCGCAAATACAACGGAAAATTGCTGAACGAGTCTCAGGAGCCCGGCTCGACCAGGGCGCGCAGGTCAGCGGCGGTATTGACATTGGTCAGGGCCACCGAATTCGACATAACGATCCGCTGAGTGTCCGAAGCGTCCACCAATGCGCGCATCGTGCGTTGGCCGGCGGCCACCAGTGCATCGGCCCGGTCGGCCAGGTCGGTGCGGTACACCGCGGACAGGCAGTGATCCCGGCCGTCCCAAGGCATGACCACTTCGGCGTCGGTCTCGATCGCCCGGCGGACTAGATCGTCGATCAAATCGACTGCCAGCAGCGGCATGTCGACGGCGCAGACGAACGCAAGCCGAGCACCCGCCTCCGCGGCGGCCCGCAATCCGCGGCCCGTCGCCGGAAGCGGCCCCAGCCCCCGCGACTCGTCGCGGATGACCCGAGCCTGTAACTCGGGCAACGGTTGGCCCGTCGCGGCCATCACGAAAACCGGCTCGCAGCGCTGGCCGACAATCGCGACCAAGTGCTCGACCATCGTGGTGGCGCCAGACCCCGCGGGGCTGGAAAACGGCGACTGCACGGGCAGGTTGGCTTTATCGCGGCCCATCCGCCGCGATTCACCCCCGGCTAGTACGACCCCGGCCAGCGACACTGTGTCGGCCATCAGTCAACGGTCCAGGTGTCGCGCCCGCGCAGCAACGATTGCAATGCGGCGGCGTCGGATGGCTTCGAGCTCTGTGCGGCGCTTACCTGAGAACGGGCCGCGTCGTCGTACGTGGGTCGGCTGATGTGGCGGAAGATGCCCAGCACGGTGTGGTCGAGGTTCTGATCCGAAAGCCGCGACAGCGCGAAGGCGTAGGCCGAATCGTCGGCATACGCATCGTGCACGACGATCTCGTCGACGGCCACGTCGGCGGTCTTGGCCACGTCGAGGCCGAAGCCGGACCGAACCACGCAGTATTCGCCGTTGGTGCCAAAGACAATTGGCTCGCCGTGGCGGACATTGATCACCCGCTCCTCGGCGCCCTCCTTGCGCAGCGCGTCGAACGAGCCGTCGTTGAAGATCGGGCAATCCTGCAGGATTTCCACCAGGGCGGCACCGCGATGCTGGGCCGCGGCGCGCAGCACCTCGGTCAGCCCGTTGCGGTCGGAATCCAGTGCGCGCCCGACAAACGTCGCCTCGGCGCCGAGCGCCAACGACACCGGGTTGAACGGGTGATCCAGCGAGCCCATCGGCGTCGACTTGGTGACCTTGCCGACCTCCGACGTCGGCGAATACTGGCCCTTGGTCAGACCGTAGATTCGGTTGTTGAACAGCAGGATCGTGATGTTCACGTTGCGTCGCAGCGCGTGGATCAGGTGGTTACCACCGATCGACAGGGCGTCACCGTCGCCGGTGACCACCCACACCGACAGGTCCTCGCGGGCCAGCGCCAGTCCCGTCGCGATGGCCGGCGCGCGCCCGTGGATGGAGTGGAACCCGTAGGTCTCCAGGTAGTAGGGGAACCGGCTGGAGCACCCGATGCCACTGACGAAGACGATGTTCTCGCGGCGCAGCCCCAGCTCGGGCAGGAAGTTGCGGATGGTGTTGAGGATGACGTAGTCACCGCAGCCCGGGCACCAGCGCACTTCCTGGTCGCTCGTGAAGTCCTTGCCCTTCTGCGGCTGATCCGTGCCGGGCACGCCCGAGTGTTTGGTCAACCTCTCGTCTTCCGACCCGGGACTCAGTCCGAGGTCCGTGCCCGCCAGATTGCCGATCACGCCAGTCATTATGCGTCAGCTCCCGCTCCGACAGTGGCCGCCGCCAATCTGGCGACCATCGCCTTATCTTGCTCAATCTCGGCCAGTGTGCCGCCCAGCGCCGCCCGAATAAGGCGACCAATTTCGTCGGCCAGGAACGCAAGGCCCTGGACCTTGCTGACCGATTGCACATCGACTAAGTACTTTGCCCGCAACAACATCGCCAACTGACCCAGGTTCATCTCCGGGCACACCACCTGCGGGTAGCGCCGCAGCACGTCGCCGAGGTTGGCCGGGAACGGGTTGAGATACCGCAGGTGGGCGTGGGCGACCTTGACGCCCTTGCGCCGCGCGCGCCGACAGGCTTCACCGATCGGGCCATACGAACTGCCCCACCCGATCAGCAGCAGCTCAGCGTCGCCCGTCGGGTCGTCGACCTCGAGATCGGGAACGCGGATGCCGTCGATCTTGGCCTTGCGTATCCGAACCATCAGGTCGTGGTTGATCGGCTCGTAGGAGATGTCGCCGGAGCCGTTGGCGGCCTCCAGCCCACCGATGCGGTGCTCCAACCCGGGCGTGCCCGGCACGGCGAACTGCCGGGCGAGTGTTTCCGGGTCGCGCGCATACGGCTGGAAGGGCTCGTCCGGCTTGGCGAAGACGTGCTTGATCGGCTTGAACGAACTGACGTCCGGGATTCGCCACGGCTCGGAGCCGTTGGCGATGGCTCCGTCGGACAACACGATCACCGGGGTGTGATACGAGACCGCGATACGCACCGCCTCGAGGGCGGTCTCGAAGCAGTCGGAGGGCGACCGCGGTGCCACCACCGCCACCGGCGACTCCCCGTTGCGGCCGAACAGCGCCTGCAGCAGGTCTGCCTGCTCGGTCTTGGTGGGCAGCCCGGTCGACGGCCCGCCGCGCTGAACGTCGATGACGATCAGCGGCAGCTCGGTCATCACGGCGAGGCCCATCGCCTCGGACTTCAGCGAGATGCCCGGTCCCGAGGTGCTGGTGACGCCCAGCGCGCCGCCGTAGGAGGCGCCGATCGCGGAGCAGATGCCGCCGATCTCGTCCTCCGCCTGGAAGGTGATGACATTGAAGTTCTTGTGCTTCGAGAGCTCGTGCAGGATGTCTGACGCCGGCGTGATCGGGTAACTGCCGAGCATGACCTGTTTGTCGGCCATCATGCCGGCCGCGACGATGCCGTAGGCCAGCGCGGTGTTGCCCGAGATCTGCCGGTATTCGCCGGCCGGCAACGAGGCCTTGGACACCTCGTAGGTGGTGCCGAACGCCTCGGTGGTTTCGCCGTAGTTCCAGCCGGCCTTCAGGGCCAGTACGTTGGCCTCGGCGATGTCGGGCTTGCGGGCGAACTTCTCCCTGATGAAGGTCTCGCTGGTGCGGATCGGCCGCCCGTACATCCACGACAACAGGCCCAGCGCGAACATGTTCTTGGCGCGTTGGCCGTCCTTCTTGGTCGCGCCGATCGACTCGACCGCCCCCAGCGTCAGAGTGGTCATCGGAACGGCGTGGACGACGAATTCTTGCAGCTCATCGGACTCCAGCGGGTTAGTTACGTAACCCACCTTCGTCAGGTTGCGTTTGGTGAACTCGTCGGAGTTCGCGATCACCATTCCGCCGCGCGGCAGGTCGTCGAGGTTGGACTTCAGCGCCGCCGGATTCATGGCGACCAGCACGTCGGGCCGGTCACCGGCGGTCAGGATGTCGTAGTCGGCGATTTGAATCTGGAAAGAGGAAACTCCCGGCAGGGTCCCTGCGGGGGCTCGGATCTCGGCGGGGTAGTTCGGCTGCGTCGCCAGGTCGTTGCCGAAAAGCGCTGCGTCCGAAGTGAATCGGTCGCCGGTCAGCTGCATGCCGTCGCCGGAGTCCCCCGCGAAACGAATGACGACATTTTCCAGCTGCTGCCTGGTATGAGACTTTGACCCGGCTTCGCTGCCATTCGGATCCACGTCTGCGCCTTCCATCTGTTAACCGGTCGAAGCCGGTCGAACACTCCCCGCCGCAGATTCAGGTTACGCGCCGTGGTCGCGACTCCCCGGCCCATACGATTTTATGGCAATGGCGGTAGCAACTATGGCACCGCTTTTTGGGGCTTTTTGGGGTTTTTGGGGCGCGCGCCGGGCGCGGCCCGCTCCCCCGGCGGCCGGTGTGGCTGACAAAACACCACGTCACCAGGCGACTGGCGATGACCCCGGGGCGAAATTGTGGTATTGGTCACTTCCGTTGGCGCGGGAGCGCCCGGGAATCGCTTGGCACCGACCCCGGCCCATCCTGGGCCCCATCCCGGCGGGCCGTCTCGGGCATCGCGATGAAATACAGGACCAATCCGGCGCCGGCAATCGCACCCAGCGACATGAACGCGGCGTTGTAGCCGGCCGCGACGACGATCGCCCCCGCGACGACGTTGGACACCGCGGCGCCGATTCCGGTCGCGGCCGTGACCGCCCCCAAGCTCACGTTGAATCGGCCGGTTCCGTGCGTCACGTCCTGCACAACGAGGGGAAACAGCGCTCCGAAGACACCGGCTCCGACACCGTCCAGGAGCTGCACGCCGACCAGCCAATACGAGTTGTCCGACAACGTATAGAGAAATCCGCGGGCGGCCAGCACCGCGAATCCGACAAGAAAGATCGGCTTTCGCCCCCAGGAGTCGGCCTTGGCGCCGGCGAGGTACGCGACCGGCACCATCACGAGCTGCGCGGCGACGATGCAGGCCGCCATCAGCGCTGTCCCGACGTCTTTGTTGTCGCAACGCCAGTAGCTGGCCGACCAGCGGCAACATGGCGGCGTTGGCGAAATGAAAGGCGATGACCGACACCGCAAAGATCATCAGCCTTCGGTTGTGCAGCAGCGCCTTCAGGCTGGAGGGCGGGCGATGCGGCTCGCCGGGCAGGTGATCCATGCCGCGGGCGACATCATGGTCGATCGCGGCGCGGGGAATCTGCAGGGTCGCCGCCACGCTGCATGCCGCCATGACCGCGAGCACCCAGAACACCACAACCGGCCCGAAGAAGTAGGCCAACCCGCCGGTGAGGGCGGCGGCCGATGCGTTCCCCGCATGGTTGAACGACTCGTTGCGCCCGATGCGCCGGGAGAAGTATCGCGGGCCAATGACGCCCAGCGTGATCGCGGCCAGCGCCGGCGCGAACACCGACCCGGCGATCCCCGTCAGAGCCTGCAGCACCGAGATCGCGAAAAACCCGGGGAACAACGGCATCGCCAGTGATCCGGCGGTGATGGTCAACGCGCCGACGATTACCAGCGCCCGCTTGGCCGTCGTTCTGTCGACCAGCGCGCCGACCGGCGCCTGCGCAACAATCGCCCCGATGCCGCCGACCGCCATGACGAACCCGATCGACGCTTGGTCCCAACGGTGAATGAGCAGCAGGTAGACCGACAGGTACGGGCCTAACCCGTCGCGAACGTCGGCCAGGAAGAAGTTCAGCAGGTCCAGCCCACGAGCCAGCCGACGCAGGACTGCGTCGCTGCTCTTAAGAGGCGTGAGCGAGTCCTAAATAGCTGGGGTTCGCCGGGGCTAGGCGCTCTTGTCGCGGCGCTCGGTGCGCGACGGCTTGCGCGGCACGATCGTCGGCAGCACGTTGTCCTGCACGGTCTCCTTGGTCACGACCACCTTGGCGACGTCGTCGCGACTCGGGATGTCGTACATCACGGGCAGCAGCACTTCTTCCATGATCGCCCGCAGGCCCCGGGCGCCGGTGCCGCGGTGGATCGCCTGGTCGGCGATCGCTTCCAGCGCGTCGTCGCTGAACTCGAGCTCCACGCCGTCCATCTCGAAGAGCCGGGTGTACTGCTTGACCAGGGCGTTCTTCGGCTCGGACAGGATCTTGACCAACGAGTCCATGTCCAGGTTGGTGACCGACGCGACCACCGGGAGCCGTCCGATGAATTCGGGGATCAAGCCGAACTTGATCAGGTCCTCGGGCATCACGTCCGCGAAGTGGTCGGTGGTGTCGATCTCGGCCTTCGAGCGGACCTCTGCGCCGAAGCCCAGGCCGCGCTTACCGACGCGCTCGTAGATGATCTTCTCCAGCCCGGCGAACGCACCAGCGACGATGAACAGCACGTTGGTGGTGTCGATCTGGATGAACTCTTGGTGCGGATGCTTGCGGCCGCCCTGCGGCGGAACCGACGCCTGAGTGCCCTCGAGGATCTTAAGCAGCGCCTGCTGCACACCCTCGCCGGAGACGTCGCGGGTGATCGACGGGTTCTCGCTCTTGCGGGCGATCTTGTCGACCTCGTCGATGTAGATGATGCCGGTCTCGGCGCGCTTGACGTCGTAGTCGGCGGCCTGGATCAGCTTGAGCAAGATGTTCTCGACGTCCTCGCCGACGTAGCCGGCCTCGGTCAGCGCGGTGGCGTCGGCGATGGCGAACGGCACATTGAGCATCTTGGCCAGCGTCTGGGCCAGGTAGGTCTTGCCGCAGCCGGTGGGGCCGAGCATCAGGATGTTGGACTTGGTCAGCTCGACCGGCTCGCACCGGGAGTCGCGGCCCTTCTCGCCGGCCTGGATCCGCTTGTAGTGGTTGTAGACAGCGACGGCCAGCGTGCGCTTGGCGGTGTCCTGCCCGATGACGTATCCCTCGAGGAAGTCCCGAATCTCGACCGGCTTGGGAAGTTCGTCGAGCTTCACATCGTCGGCGTCGGCGAGCTCCTCTTCGATGATCTCGTTGCACAGGTCGATGCACTCATCGCAGATGTACACACCGGGGCCCGCAATGAGTTTCTTCACCTGCTTCTGGCTCTTCCCACAGAACGAGCACTTGAGCAGATCACCGCCGTCTCCGATACGTGCCATGATGCTTCAGCGCCTACTTCCTGATCGCCGATCGTCGTGCCGTGCCGCCTGTATGTCCCGACGCTACCCGTTCGATCCGGCAGAGTGCGACTATTAGTGCCGAATCGCGTGCTTGATATTCGCGGGTATTTTTGTTCGTCGGTCTGAATGAAACATATAGCCCGACGCCGCTTGCCAGTTGCGAATGACGCGCAATCCGTTCCCTGGCGTGTCGCGGTCGTTACCCAACCGACGCTGGCGAGTGACGAAACAGTGGGGAATCTCGCCCCCAGCCGATAACCCTACATTGAGCTCGTGGAATTGGCGCCCGATTCCGTTTTGATCAGCGACGGCGGCCTGGCCACCGAGCTAGAGGCGCGCGGCCATGACCTCTCGGACCCGCTGTGGTCGGCGAGACTCCTGGCTGATGCGCCGCAAGAAATCGCCGCAGTAGATCGCCGCGGTCGGGGTCAACTGCTGCGCACCGGGCGACGTGCTGCCGGCGATCGGCTTCAGTCTCCGGGCCGACGTCGGCAAGCCGGTGATCGTCTACCCGAACAGCGGCGAGCGCTGGGATGGCCGCCGGTGGACGGGATCGTCGCGGTTCTCCGCACGGCTAGCGGCGCAGTGGGTGCCGGCGGGCGCGAGCATCGTCGGCGGATGCTGCCGGGTGCGGCCAGCCGACATCGCTCGGGTGGCGGCCGCGATTTAGCGCGAGCAACGCAAAAGCCCCCTAAAACCGGGGTTTTCGGGGGCTTTTGCGTCTGCTCGGCGACTATGCCGTCTGCGCGGAGAGCTTCCGGTACTCCAGCACGGTGTCGATGATCCCGTATTCCTTAGCGTCTTCCGCGGTCAGGATCTTGTCCCGGTCGGTGTCCTTGCGGATCACCGCGGCGTCCTTGCCGGTGTGGTGGGCCAGCGTGGTCTCCATCAGCGTGCGCATCCGCTCGATCTCAGCGGCCTGAATCTCCAGATCGGAGAACTGACCCTGGATCACCCCGGACAGCGACGGTTGGTGGATCAGCACCCGGGCGTTGGGCAGCGCCATGCGCTTGCCGGGCGTCCCGGCGGCCAGCAGCACCGCGGCGGCCGAGGCGGCCTGACCCAGGCACACCGTCTGGATGTCGGCCCGCACGTACTGCATGGTGTCGTAGATCGCCATCAGCGAGGTGAACCCGCCGCCCGGGGAGTTGATGTACATGGTGATGTCGCGATCGGGATCCAGCGACTCCAACACCAGTAGCTGCGCCATGATGTCGTTCGCCGACGCGTCGTCGACCTGGACACCGAGGAAGATGATGCGTTCCTCGAACAGCTTGTTGTAGGGGTTCGACTCCTTGACGCCGAAGCTGGAGTGCTCGATGAACGACGGCAGGATGTACCGCGCCTGGGGCTGGGTTTCGGGCTTCACTGTGCTTCTCCATTGGTGATGTGGGCGGCGCGGGTGATGATGTGGTCGACGAAGCCGTATTCCAAAGCTTCCGGGGCGGTGAACCAGCGGTCGCGATCCGAGTCGGCCTCGATGCGTTCGATCGGCTGGCCGGTGAACTCGGCGTTCAGCCGGAACATCTCTTTCTTGATGACGGCGAACTGCTCGGCCTGGATGGCAATATCGGCCGCGCTGCCGGTCACGCCGCCCAGCGGCTGGTGCATCAGGATCCGCGCGTGCGGCAGTGCGTACCGCTTGCCCTTGGTGCCGGCGGCCAGCAGGAACTCACCCATCGAGGCCGCCATGCCCATCGCGTACGTCGCGATGTCGCACGGCGCCAGCACCATCGTGTCGTAGATCGCCATCCCGGCGCTGATCGATCCGCCCGGCGAGTTGATGTAGAGGTTGATGTCCTTGTCGCTGTCCTCGGCGGCGAGCAGCAGAATCTGCGCGCAGAGCCGGTTGGCGACTTCGTCGTTCACCTCCGAGCCCAGGAAGATGATGCGCTCGGACAGCAAGCGCTCATAGACCGAGTCCGTGAGGTTCAGACCCACCGAATTCGAACGCATGTCAGTCACGACTGGGGTACCTGCTTTCTCAAGATCCGTTTGAAACGACACTAACCAACCGAGCCCACTGTTTGTCGGTCACGCACCCCTGAAAGGGGGCGCGTTCGCTCACAGCGTCACGTTGCGGGCTGGTCGGAGACCTCCCCAGCCTCGGCCTCATCGGCCTTACCAGCCTTACCGCCTTTACCGCCCTTGCCCGCCTTGCCCGCCGTACCGGCTTTGCCGTCCGTACCGGCTTTGCCGGCCGTACCGGCTTTGCCGGCCGTACCGGCTTTAGCGGCCGTACCGGCTTTAGCGGCCGTGCCTGCCTTGCCTGCCTTACCAGCCGTACCGGCCTTGCCGCCGGTACCGGCCTCGCCGGCGTCCCCGGCCGCCTTGGGCTCCTCCGCCGCCTTGGGCTCCTCGGCCGCCTTGGGCTCCTCGGCCGCCTTGGGCTCCTCGGCCGCCTTGGGCTCCTCGGCCGCCTTGGGCTCCTCGGCCGCCTTGGGCTCCTCGGCCGCCTTGGGCTCCTCGGCCGCCTTGGGCTCCTCGGCCGCCGCGACGGCGTCTGCCTCGTCGGTCCCGGCAGGCGTGCCGAAGATCTCGGCGACGTCGATCGCGTTTCCGTCGGTATCGGTGATGGTCGCCGCGTCAACTGCGGCCTTGACGGCCAGCTCGCGCCGCACATCGGCGAACATCGCCGGCAGCTGGTTGTTCTCCTGCAGGTAGGAGAACAACTGCTGCGGCTCGATGCCGTACTGCCGAGACGTCGTCAGCAGCCGCTCAGTCAGGTCGTCCTGGCCTACCTGGACCCCCCGGTCGTCGGCCAGCGCGTCCAGCAACAACTGCCGCTTGACGTCCTTCTCCGCAGAGCTGCGCGCCTCCGACTCGAACTCGTCGCGCGTCGCGCCTCGCTCGGCGAGCACCTCGGCAAGCCTGGCTTCGTCGTGGTCGAGGCCGTGCAGGGCGCTGTGCATGGCGTTGTCGAGCTGGGCCTGCACGATCGCCTCCGGCAACGGCACGTCGACCTGCTCGAGCAGGGCATCGACCGTGGCGTTGCGAATCTGCTCGGCCTGCTGGGCCCGCTTGGCTGCGCCCACCTGTTCGCTGAGGTTGGCCCGCAGCTCGTCAATGGTGTCGAATTCGCTGGCCAATTGTGCGAACTCGTCGTCGGGCTCGGGCAACTCACGTTCTTTGATCGACCTGACGGTGACGGTGACCTCCGCGTCCTGCCCGGCGTGTTCGCCGGTCGCCAGCGTGGCGGTGAAGACCTGGGACTCGTCGGCCGACAAGCCGACCACCGCATCGTCGAGACCCGCGATGAGACGGCCGGAGCCGACCTCGTGGGACAGACCCTCGGCGGCGGCGTTCGGCACGTCCTCGCCGTCGACCGTGGCGGACAGGTCGATCGTCACGAAGTCACCGACCGCCACCGGCCGCTCCACCCCGGTCAGGGTGCCGAACCGGATGCGCAATGCCTTCAATTCGGCTTCGACGTCGTCGTCGGTGACCTCGACGGGGTCCACCGAGACCTTGAGCGTGCTCAGGTCGGGAAGGGCGATCTTAGGGCGGATGTCGACCTCGGCGGTGAAGGCCAGGTCCTCGCCGTACTCCTTGTTCGTCACCTCGATGTCGGGCTGGCCGATCGGCTGGACGTCCGACTCGGCTACCGCCTGTCCGTACCGGCTGGGCAGTGCTTCGTTCACGACCTGGTCGAGCATCGCCGCCCGGCCGAAACGCGCCTCAAGCAACCGCGCCGGCGCCTTGCCGGGCCGGAAGCCGGGCAGTCGCACCTGCTTGGCGAGCTCTTTGTAGGCCCGCTTGAAATCGGGCTCGAGCTCGGTAAAAGGCACCTCAACGCTGATACGCACCCGGGTGGGGCTCAATTGCTCGACAGTGCTCTTCACGGGTCGGCTCCTCGGTGTTCGTTCTGGATTCGTTCTGGGTCCATCTGGGTCGGTACTCGCGGCCTGGTCGGGGTGACAGGATTTGAACCTGCGGCCTTCCGCTCCCAAAGCGGATGCGCTACCAAGCTGCGCTACACCCCGCGCTGACCTCGAGATCCTACGGCCCGGCGGCGCGAGACCCGCAACGACCTCGGACCTCACGGGGAGGTTTCAGAACAGATTCGATTAGATTTGATCTCTTCCGCCACGTATTGTCGCGCTACGACGAATGCATGCGGGCGTAGCTCAATGGTAGAGCCCTAGTCTTCCAAACTAGCGACGCGGGTTCGATTCCCGTCGCCCGCTCGAGCTACATTTGTGCTCGACAGAAAGGCGTCATGAGCGACCTTGAAGTAGTCGACATACAGGGCTCATGCGAGGGGGGCTTCGAGAGGGTGCGCGAGGCGTTCGCGCGCAACTTTTCCGAGCTCGGCGAAGTCGGCGCGGCCGTCGCCGTGTGGGTGAACGGTCATCTCGTCGTCAACCTGTGGGGCGGCTCCGCCGACGGTGCCGGGACCCGGCCCTGGCAAGAAAACACCCTGACCACGGTGCTGTCCGGCACCAAGGGTCTGACGTCGACCTGCGTGCACCAGCTCGCAGACCGTGGCGAGCTGGACCTGAATGCGCCGGTCGCCCACTATTGGCCGGAGTTCGGGCAGGCCGGCAAGGAAGCCATCACCCTGGCCATGGTGCTGAGCCACCGATCCGGCGTAATCGGTCCGCGCACGCGGTTGACGTGGCAGCAGGTCACCGATTGGGACTATGTCTGCGAGCAAGTGGCCGCCGCGGAGCCGTGGTGGAAACCGGGCACCGCGCAGGGCTATCACATGACGACGTACGGCTTCATCGTCGGCGAGGTGTTCCGCCGCGTCACGGGCCGCACGGTTGGTCAGTACCTGCGCACCGAAATCGCCCAACCGATCGGCGCCGATGTCTACATCGGCTTGACCCCCGCCGAACAACTCCGCTGCGCCGAGCGGGTGAACAAGCCGCATGCGCGGGACCTGCTGGACGAGGTCCACGCCCCTGGCTACCCGACCAGCCTCAGCGAGCACCCGAAGGCGGCGCTGTCGATCGCGATGGGTTTTGCCCCGGACGACGAGTTGGGCTCCAACGACTTGCAGCTTTGGCGCCAGCTTGAATTCCCCGGCACCAACGGGCAGGTGTCGGCGCTTGGATTGGCGACCTTCTACAACGCGCTCGCCCAGGAGAAACTGCTCAGCCGCGAGCACATGGAGCTGGTAAGGGTGTCGCAGGGCGGCTTCGAGACCGACCTGGTGCTCGGCCCGCGCGTCGCCGACCACGGATGGGGACTGGGCTACATGCTCAACCAGGGTGGCGTCAACGGGCCTAACCCGCGGATTTTTGGCCACGGCGGCCTGGGCGGGTCATTCGGGTTCGTCGATCTGGAACACGGAATCGGCTACGCGTATGTGATGAATCGCTTCGACGCCACCAAAGCCAACGCTGACCCGCGCAGCGTCGCGCTGAGCAATGAGGTGTACGCGGCGCTCGGGGTCATCTGAGGACTGAGCACAGGTTAAGGGGTGCGAGCCGCCCCTCGCGGCTCGCACCCCGATCGATCGCCGAACGGCGGCCGGATTACCTTGGATTACCTTGGACCACTTGGGATTACCCCGGATTACCTCTGCCAGGGTTGCCGGTCGTGGTCCCAGGGTTGCCCGTCCCGGTCCCCCCGGTTGTCCGGTCCACCCCAGTCACGGCTGCGGTCCCAGCCGTCCATGTCGCGATGGTGATCGTCGTGGCACGTTCCTCCCTCCCAGTTGAAGCCCCATCCCGGATCCCACCACTGACCCGGACACCAGTGATACGCCGGGAATGGCGCGGGTTGAGCTTGCGCCGCCGCAGCGGCCCCCAGTCCACCAAGACCCAAAGCAGCGGCCATGGCGAAAATTGTTGCGGCAAAACGTGGAATGCTTTTCACAATCCCAGCGTGTACCCAACCGATCAAGATCCGGACTATGGTTCGGTCTCACCTCGATAACGAGATAGCCAGCGCCACAACATATTTGACACGTGACTAACAGATCACGTCTGGCAATTGGGACACCAGAACACGTTTCGGCCCTCCAGCACAGACGTGAGGATCGTAGCCCCGCACACCCGGCACGGCTCGCCAGCACGCCGATACACATACGTCCGGGGTCGGTCCGGCAGGTACGACGGAGCACCGTGATCGTGTTCGGGGCGCACCGCGACGATCTTGCCGCGGCGCAAGCCGACTTTCATCAGCGCCACCAAATCGGTCCAAGCCGAGTCGAATTCGGCCTCATCGACGTCCCGGCCGGGCCGGAACGGGTCGATGAGGTGGCGAAACAACAACTCGCTGCGGTAGACGTTGCCGACGCCGGCAATGATGGTCTGGTCCATCAGCAGCGCGCCAATAGGCCTGCGTGACTTTGTGATTCGCGCCCATGCCCGCGACGGGTCAGCGTCGGCGCGCAGGGGGTCGGGTCCCAGCCTGGCCACGATGTCGCCGACCTGGGCTTCGTCCAGCAGCTCGCACACCGTCGGGCCACGCAAGTCGGTGCCGTACTTAGCCCCGACCATCCGCATCCGCACCTGTCCCACTGGTTCCGGAAGCGACGCATCATCGGGGCGTTCCCATTCGGTGAAGGTGCCGTAGAGGCCGAGATGCACGTGCACGATGGGGCCGTCGGCGTAGTGATGAAAGAGATGCTTGCCGCAGACGCTGGCGCGCAGGAACACCCGGCCGTCGACGGCGGCCGCCGAACTGGCGAACCGACCCTGCGGGCTGGACACCACGACCGGTGTGCGGGCGAATCGGCGCTGATGCAGGCGGGCCAGCCGATGCAGGGTATGCCCTTCGGGCACGGATGTCCCTACGCCTCGGCCCCGGGCACCGGCGGCGCCTGATGAGTGCGTTCGTATTCGGCAAGGATGTCAATGCGACGTTGGTGGCGTTCGGCCTGCGACCACGGCGTGGTCAAGAAGGCGTCGACGATGGCCAGCGCCTCGTCAACGGTGTGCATGCGACCGCCGATCCCGATCAACTGCGCATTGTTGTGTTGGCGGGCCAACGTCGCGGTTTCGACGTTCCACCCCAGCGCGCACCGCGCACCGGGCACCTTGTTCGCGGCGATCTGCTCGCCGTTGCCCGATCCGCCCAGCACGATGCCGAGGCTGCCTGGGTCGGCGACCGTACGTGTTGCGGCGGCAATGCAAAACGCTGGATAGTCGTCCTCGGCGTCGTAGCTGAAGGCGCCGCAGTCGATCGGCTCGTATCCGGATTCCTTCAGGTGCTCGATGATCTGCTGCTTGAGCTCGTATCCGGCGTGATCAGAACCCAGGTAGACGCGCATGCCCGACATTGTGCACGACGCGCGTGGGCTGGCTCGCTGCCGGGCCAACAACTCTCACCATCGACTCAGTCGCGATCGCGAGCGCGGCGCAGCCGGGCGAAGCGGGTCGCGACGATCGACTCAGTCGCGATCGCGAGCGCGGCGCAGCCGGGCGAAGCGGGTCGCGACGATCGACTCAGTCGCGATCGCGAGTGCGGCGCAGCCGGGCGAAGCGGGTCGCGACGATCGACTCAGTCGCGATCGCGAGTGCGGCGCAGCCGGGCGAAGCGGGTCGCGACGATCGACTCAGTCGCGATCGCGAGTGCGGCGCAGCCGGGCGAAGCGGGTCGCGACGATCGACTCAGTCGCGATCGCGAGCGCGGCGCAGCCGGGCGAAGCGGGTCGCGACGATCGACTCAGTCGCGATCGCGAGCGCGGCGCAGCCGGGCGAAGCGGGTCGCGACGATCGACTCAGTCGCGATCGCGAGCGCGGCGCAGCCGGGCGAAGCGGGTCGCGACGATCGACTCAGTCGCGATCGCGAGCGCGGCGCAGCCGGGCGAAGCGGGTCGCGACCATCGACTCAGTCGCGATCGCGAGCGCGGCGCAGCCGGGCGAAGCGGGTCGCGACCATCGACTCAGTCGAACTCGGGCCGCTCGGTGCGAGTCCGCTTGAGCTCGAAGAAGTGTGGGTAGGACGCAAACGTCACCGAGGCGTCCCAGAGTCTCCCGGCCTCCTCGCCGCGCGGAATCTTCGACAGGACCGGCCCGAAGAATGCCACCCCGTTGACGTGGATGGTCGGCGTGCCGACGTCGTCTCCGACCGCGTCCATTCCGGCGTGGTGACTCTTGCGCAGGGCGTCGTCGTAGGCGTCACTGGTGGCCACGGCGGCCAGCTCGGCGGGCAGACCGGCCTCGGCCAGCGACTCCTTGATGACGACTTCGAGGTCTTTGTTTTCCTCGTTGTGAATCCGGCGGCCCATCGCGGCGTACAGCGGGTCCAGGACTGCCGCGCCGTGAGCCTGCTCGGCGGCTATTGCCACCCGCACCGGCCCCCAGGCCTTTTTCATATTCTCCCGGTACTGCTCGGGCAGGCCTTCGCGGTTCTCGTTGAGGACCGCCAGGCTCATGACGTGGAAATTCACCTCGATGTCGCGGACTTTCTCCACCTCGAGGATCCAGCGTGAGGTGATCCAGCACCACGGGCACAGCGGGTCGAACCAGAAATCGGCTTGGTCTTTCACGGGGGCCTTGTCAGGCATTGCGCAGTCCTCTCATCAACGGTGAACGCCGTCTACTGACAACCGTAACCGCGGCCCGCCTGTTCCCTGGCTGTCCCCCTTTTTGAGGTGGCGACACCCCAGCCGCGCCGACGCCCTAAGTTGGAGCCGTGGCCCTTCCTAACCTCACCCGCGACCAGGCTGCCGAACGCGCCGCCCTGATCACCGTCGAGAGCTACCAGATCAACCTCGATATCACCGACGGCAACGGCGGCGCGGGCGCCTCGGGCCAACGGACTCCGCGGACTTTCCGGTCCACCACCACCGTGGTGTTCGACGCACTGGCCGGCGCGGACACGTACATCGACCTGGCGGCCGACACGGTCCGCAGCGCCAGTCTCAACGGTCGCGACCTCGACGTGTCCGGCTACGACGAATCGACGGGGATCCCGCTGCGGGGACTGGCCAACCGCAATGTCGTCATCGTCGACGCGGACTGCCGCTACTCCAACACCGGCGAGGGCCTGCATCAGTTCATCGACCCGGTGGACGACGAGATCTACCTCTACTCGCAATTCGAAACGGCGGACGCCAAGCGCATGTTCGCCTGCTTCGACCAACCCGACCTCAAGGCAACGTTCGATTTGCGGGTCACCGCGCCCAAGCACTGGAAGGTGATCTCCAACGGCGCGACCGCGTCGATCGACGACACTGACGGGGACAGCGGGGACTCGGCTGGGGATGCGGCTGCGCACAGCGTGCACACCTTCGACATCACCCCGCGGATGAGCACCTATCTGGTGGCCCTGATCGCCGGACCCTACGCCGCCTGGAACGACACCTACGCCGACGAACACGGCGAGATCCCGCTGGGCATCTTCTGCCGGGCCTCGCTGGCGCAGTACATGGACGCCGAGCGCCTGTTCACCGAGACCAAGCAGGGATTCGGCTTCTACCACAAGCACTTTGGGCTGCCCTACGCGTTCGGCAAGTACGACCAGCTATTCGTCCCCGAGTTCAATGCCGGCGCTATGGAGAACGCCGGCGCAGTGACGTTCCTCGAGGACTACGTCTTCCGCAGCAAGGTCACCCGGGCGTCCTACGAGCGGCGCGCCGAGACAGTGCTGCACGAGATGGCGCACATGTGGTTCGGCGATCTGGTCACCATGACCTGGTGGGACGACCTATGGCTGAACGAGTCGTTCGCCACCTTCGCCTCGGTGCTATGCCTAAGCGAGGCAACCGAATACAAGCAGGCCTGGACGACGTTCGCGACCGTGGAAAAGTCCTGGGCGTACCGCCAGGACCAAATGCCGTCGACGCACCCGATCGCCGCGGACATCCCCGACCTGGCCGCGGTCGAGGTCAACTTCGACGGAATCACTTATGCCAAAGGCGCGTCGGTGCTCAAGCAGCTCGTCGCCTACGTCGGGCTGGAGCATTTCCTGGCCGGCCTGCGCGATTACTTCCGTACCCACGCGTTCGGCAATGCCACCTTCGACGATCTGCTCGCCGCGCTCGAGAAAGCGTCCGGCCGCGACCTGTCGGATTGGGGTCAGCAGTGGCTGAAAACCACTGGGCTCAATACTCTACGACCGGATTTCCAGGTCGACGGCCCGGGTGACGGGGAAAATGGGGGCAAGTTCACCCGCTTCGCGGTGACGCAGAGCGGCGCCGCGCCCGGCGCGGGTGAGACCCGGGTGCATCGGCTGGCGGTGGGCATCTACGACGATGACGGAACCGGCAAGCTGGTGCGGGTCCACCGCGAGGAACTCGACGTCGCTGGTCCGGACACGGAAGTACCTGCGCTGGTTGGTGTTTCACGGGGCAAGCTGGCGCTGGTCAACGATGACGACCTGACCTACTGCTCGCTTCGGCTGGACGGTCAGTCGCTGCAAACCGCGCTGGACCGGATCGCCGACATCGCCGAGCCACTGCCGCGCACGCTGGTGTGGTCGGCGGCGTGGGAGATGACCCGCGAGGCCGAGCTACGGGCGCGCGACTTTGTGGCCCTGGTGTCGGGCGGTGTGCAGGCCGAAACCGAGGTCGGGGTGGCGCAGCGGCTGCTGTTACAGGCGCAGACGGCGCTGACGTCCTACGCCGACGGGGATTGGGCCCGTGAGCACGGCTGGCCGCAGTACGCCGACAGGCTGCTGGAGTTGGCCCGCGCCGCGTCGCCCGGATCGGACCACCAGCTCGCCTTCGTCAATTCGCTGTGCTCGTCGGTGCTGCCCACCCGGCACGTCACGACGCTGGCCGACCTGCTGGATCGCGACCCCGCCGACTTGGGGCTGGCGGGCCTGGAGGTCGATACCGATCTGCGCTGGCGCATCGTGACCGCCCTGGCCACCGCCGGCGCGATCGACGCCGAGGGGCCCGAGACGCCGTTCATCGACGCCGAAGCACAAAGCGACCCGACGGCTGCCGGTAAGCGGCACAGCGCCCAGGCGGCAACGGCACGACCGCAGTTCGACGTCAAGAACGATGCGTTTACCGCGGTGATCGAGGACGACACCCTGGCCAACGCGATGAGCCGCGCGCTGACCGCGGGCATCGTGGCACCCGGGCAGGCCGAGCTGCTGCTCCCCTTCACCGCGCGCTACTTCGATGCGATATCCGGGGTCTGGGCACGGCGCTCCAGCGAGGTCGCGCAAACGGTGGTGATCGGCCTGTATCCCTACTGGGATATCAGCGAAGACGCGATCGCCGCCGCTGACCGGTTCCTGACCGCCCCGGAGTCCGAAGTGCCGCCGGCGTTGCGGCGGCTGGTGCTGGAGGGTCAGGCGGCGGTGAAGCGCGCGTTGCGCGCGCGTCGCTTCGATGCCGCCGGAGCAAGCGCCGGAGCAAGCTGAGTCACCGGTAGCCGCCGTCGGCCAGGCCGGCGTCATCCTCTAGCCGGTTCGTCTTCCCAAAGACCTTCTCGCGGATCACTTCCCAGCCGTAGTCGGTGATCATCCGCACGTAGCCCTTGGCGGCCCACTGTACCGAGTGCCGCTCCTCGTGATGTAGCACGCGGTCCAGGTCGAGGCCGCTCTCGACCGGCCTGCCCAGGCCGTCGGTGCACCAGGCATGCCCGGACGCGACGATGTGGCGGAGTTGCCGGACGGGGTCGCGGCAGCGGTCGATGTTCACCATGAAGATGTCGCCCCAGGCGGTGCCGCCCTGCTGGCTGAACAGACCCAGGATCCGGTTGCCGCCGACGCCCATCAGCATGCCGTTCGGCGTGGTGACCAGCCGCCCTCCGTTGCGGTCGACGAACCCGACGTCGCGGGCATAACTCCAGCCGTTTGCCCGCTGCCGGTCGATGATCCGGCCAATCTCGTCGGCGCTGTACGGCGTCTCGGGGAAGTCGTTGCCGGCCCCGCGCAACCCGGGCAACCCGGCCGTTTTGCCGTAGCCGGTGCCCGCGTTGAGGACATAGGTCATCAACACCGCCCGGCGCGCATCGTCCCCGCTGGTGCCCGGTGGGATCAGGAAGAAGGACTTTCCGTCGGGGTCCTTGATCTCCTCGAGAGCTTCCATGACCTGGAAACTGTCAGGGGTGATGCCGTGCCGGCGGACGATCTCGGCGAGCACCGCCGCGTGCACGCCGCGCCGCGCCGCGTTCTGTAACCACGCCGTGTGGCCGTCGCATGCCAATCGCGAGATCCGGGCCGCCCTAGGCCAGCTCTAGGCCTGAGTGATCCCCGCACTGAGCACGCGGATCGCGCTGATCAGCCCGTCAGTCAGGTTGCCCTGCTCGAACGCAGCCGAGGCCGCGGCGACCCCCAGCGGTGCGGCCGACTCGGCGCCGCGACCGCGGACCTCGGAGCCGTAGACCACCTCGATGGTGCTCTGGTTCGGCGACACGGCGATCAGCACCGCGTTGTTCGGCGTCGGCACCTTGGCCAGGATCTCGCGGGCGCGGGCGGCGGTGTCGGCGCCCAGGTCGCCGAGGTAGATCGCGAACCGGGCCTTGGATTCGCGCGAACCGTAGGTCAGCGCGTCGTCCAACAAGACTAGGTCTTTGATCGGGAACGGGTAGTCCGAGGACAGTTCTCCCGGCTCGGTGACCCCGGAAATGCGTCCGCTGGTAGTGACCGCCCAGCCCCTGGGCAGGTCCGCGTAGTCGATCGTCGCAACGTCACCACTTGCCACTGGCGCCACCTCCCACTGTGAACTCCGAGCCGTGGCCATGCCCGCCGTGAGCCCCGTGCCCGCCGCCGACGGCCTCATCGGTGGCGGCCCACAGGATCGGCGGGTGCGTCCATTTGTCCGACAATTTGTAGGTCACAGGGTGCGGGCCCTTGCGCGACCAGATCAGCACTGACAGCAGGATCACCAGCGCCAGCGGTATTCCGATGAAGAAGAGGTGGATCTCCCAAGTGTGCACGACGCAAACCGTATCCCACCAAACGGTCGATCGGCGCACTCGGTAGCAAGTTTGTTTCGCGAGAACCGCGCGTTTGGTCAGGCCGCGCCTTCACCGAGGTATCGAGCCCACGCCGGATCCAGTTCCTTGACCGTCGAGAGCAGCCGCCAGTGCTGTCCCGTCGGCGGCAGCGGCGCCCGGCGCAGTGCCCAGCCAAGTTCGGTGAGCAGCTTGTCGCCCTTGCGGTGGTTGCAGGTCGAGCAGCAGGCGACGCAGTTCTCCCAGGAGTGGTCGCCACCGCGGCTGCGCGGCACCACGTGGTCGACGGTGTCGGCCTTCGCCCCGCAATACGCGCAGGAGAAGCGGTCGCGGTGCATGAGCGCGGCGCGGGTCATCGGGACGCGGGCCCGGTACGGAACCCGGACGTAGGACCGCAGCTGGATCACCGACGGCACCGCGATCGACCTGCTCGCCGAATGGATGATCGGCCCGCCGGGGTCGTCGTGCACCACGTCGGCCTTGCCGCAGATCACCATGACGATCGCCCGGCGCATCGGCAGCGCGGTGAGCGGCTCGTAGGTTGAGTTCAGCAACAGCACCCGCCGGCGATTCCAGATCGACGCGCTGTCGTGGCGGGTGGGCGGATGGGTTTCGACGCTGTGCAGGCATGACGCGGTTGCTGGCCCGGTTAAACCAGCCGCGGCACCGGAACTGCGGTGGCTGCGGCGTCTCTTGCCATGCGCCATAGATCCTCCGCGGATAGTCCACCATGATTCGCCGCTAATCGCACGCCTATTCCAGGTAAGCGCCGTGTCGAAAGGGTGAACAGCGGGCGCGGCTCGGGCCCGCCTCGGGCTTCCGCCGCGTCGATACACCACAATGGAAGAGATGGATCAGGTGCAACAGTCCTTCTACGACGCCGTCGGCGGAGCCGAGACCTTCAACGCGATCGTGTCCCGCTTTTACGAGCAGGTCCCGGAGGACGAAATACTTTCGCAGCTGTACCCGGCGGACGATCTGGTGGGTGCGGAGCAACGGCTACGCATGTTCCTCGAGCAGTACTGGGGCGGCCCGCGGACCTACTCCGACCAGCGCGGACACCCTCGGCTGCGGATGCGTCACGCCCCATTCCGGATCACGCCGATCGAGCGCGACGCCTGGTTGCGGTGCATGCACACCGCCGTCGCCTCGATCGACGCGCAGACCCTCGACGACGCGCACCGCCGTGAATTGCTCGATTACCTCGAAATGGCGGCGCACTCGCTCGTCAACTCATCGTTTTGATGCCATTTCATGCCAACCGAACGGAGCAACATGAGCCCCGAACCGTGGTGGTCTAATGCCGTGTTCTATCAGGTGTATCCGCGATCGTTCGCCGATAGCGACGGCGACGGAGTCGGCGACCTGAACGGCTTGACCGACCGGCTCGGACACCTGAAACGGCTCGGCATCGACGCAATCTGGCTCAACCCGGTCACCGTGTCGCCCATGGCCGACCATGGCTACGACGTAGCGGATCCGCGCGACATCGACCCGCTGTTTGGCGGCATGCCGGCCATCGAGCGCCTGATCGCCGAGGCGCACGAGCTGGGCATCAGGGTCACCATGGATGTGGTGCCCAACCACACCAGCTCGGAGCACCCGTGGTTCAAGGCGGCGGTGCTCGCCGGGCCGGGCACCGACGCGCGGGAGCGCTATTACTTTCGCGACGGCAAGGGTC
Source organism: uncultured Actinomycetota bacterium (assembly GCA_963778135.1). Lineage (GTDB taxonomy): Bacteria > Actinomycetota > Actinomycetes > Mycobacteriales > Mycobacteriaceae > Mycobacterium. The sequence goes on from CAVZTC010000001.1 coordinate 69,969, forward strand.
CCGACGGGGCGCTGCCGCCTAACAACTGGACGTCGGTTTTCGGCGGGTCCGCCTGGACCCGGGTCGTGGAACCCGATGGCAATCCCGGCCAGTTCTACCTGCACCTCTTCGACACTGAGCAGCCCGACCTGAACTGGGAAAACCCGGAGGTCTTCGACGATTTCGAGAAGTCGCTGCGGTTCTGGCTGGAACGCGGTGTCGACGGCTTCCGCATCGACGTGGCGCACGGGATGGCCAAGCCGCCCGGCCTGCCCGATACGAAGGACGACGTCAAGATCTTGAGCCACAGCGACGACGACCCGCGGTTCAACCACCCGAGCGTTCACGAGATCCACCGCGGGATCCGCAAGGTCGTCGACGACTATCCGGGGGCGGTGACCATCGGCGAGGTCTGGGTGATGGACAACCTCCTGTGGGCCGAGTACCTGCGGCCCGACGAGCTGCACCTCGGCTTCAATTTCCGGCTCACCAAGATCGGCTTCGACGCGGGCGAAATCCACGACGCGATTCAGAATTCGCTGACGGCCACCGCGCTGCAGAACGCCGTCCCGACCTGGACCCTGTCCAATCACGACGTGGGCCGGGAGGTCACCAGGTACGGCGGGGGCGAGATCGGCCTGCGCCGGGCGCGGGCCATGGCGATGGTGATGCTCGCCCTGCCGGGCGCGGTGTTCATCTACAACGGTGAGGAGCTGGGGCTTCCCGACGTACTGGACCTGCCCGAGGAGGTCCTGCAAGACCCGACATGGATACGTTCCGGGCATACCGAACGCGGTCGCGACAAGTGCCGGGTTCCCATTCCGTGGTCGGGCAGCGCTCCCCCATTCGGGTTTTCCACGCTTTCGAGGTCCTCCGAGCCCTCAGGCACCTGGCTGCCGATGCCCGCGGATTGGGCGTCGCTGACCGTCGAAAAGCAACAGTCGGATCCCGAGTCGACCTTGTCCTTCTTCGAGCATGCACTCGAATTACGCAGGGGCCGAAACGAATTCAGCAACTTCTCGGGCAGTGGGCTCGATTGGCTCACCGCACCGCGCGACGCTCTGATATTCCGCCGCGGCCGACCTGGTGATGCCCTGGTCTGCGTGTTGAACGCCGGCGACCGCCCGATCGCGCTGCCGCCGGGTGAGGTCATCCTGGCCAGCGCGCCGTTGATCGATGGTCAGCTGCCGCCGAATAGCGCAGCCTGGCTGACCTGAACTGGCCTGAGCTGGCCTGAGCTGGCCTGAGCTGGCCTGAGACCAGGCGTTTTTCAAGGAAGCGTCCCTACGCTACCGTAGGTTACGGTAGCGTAGGGAGTGTGACTGCCTTGCAGACCCAACTGCTGACCGAACTCGAGCCCGTCGTGGCAACCAACCTTGACCGCCACCTCAGCCTGGCGAAGGACTGGCAGCCGCAGGACTACGTGCCCTGGTCCCGCGGGCGGGACTTCGCCTTCCTCGGCGGCACCGACTGGCAGCCCGAGGACTCCCCGCTCGACCCGGTCGCGCAGACGGCGATGATCGTCAACCTGCTCACCGAAGACAACCTGCCCTCGTATCACCGCGAGATCGCCACCCGCTTCGGGCGCGACGGCGCCTGGGGCCAGTGGGTCGGTCGCTGGACGGCCGAGGAAGGCCGGCACGCGATCGCGATCCGCGACTACCTCGTCGTGACCCGTGGCGTGGACCCCGTCCGGTTGGAAGCGCTGCGGATGGCGCACACGATCGCCGGCTACGACAGCGGCGACAAGAACCCGCTGCAGGCGCTGGCCTACGTCTCGTTCCAGGAACTGGCCACCCGAATCGCGCACCGCAACACCGGGCGTGCGACTGGCTGCCCCCTCGCCGAGCAGTTGCTCACCCGCATATCCACCGACGAGAACCTGCACATGATCTTCTACCGCAACCTGATGGACGCCGCGCTCGACATCGCGCCCGACGAGGCAATGCAGACGATCCGCGACGAGGTGGTCGGCTTCCAGATGCCCGGTCAGGGCATGCCGGACTACGTCAGGAACGCGGTCACGATCGCCAAGGCCGGCATCTACGACCTGCGGCTGCACCACGACGCGGTGATCCAGCCCGTGCTGCGGTTCTGGCGGGTCTTCGAGCGCACCGACTTTGGCCCGGCCGGCGAGCAGGCCCGCGATGAGCTCTCGTTCTTCCTGGAGATGCTCGACGCCAAGGCGAAGCACTACGAGGAGAAGCGCGCCGCTCGCGAGGCGCAACGACAGACCGCGTAACAACTGCTGGACCTCGAGCCGCCGTTCAACGCAATACCAGCGCCGGGTGACCGCGACGCCGGTAGACCGAACCGAACCGGGCATCGACACGCAACCACGTCGGCAATATCCGGACCCGGATCATTTCGCCGGCGTCGATCGCGTCCGGTGATTGCGGCAGGAAACCCATTGCGGTCAAGGCGAACACGCACCGCATGGGTAGCCCAACGCTGATGTCGCCGGAGCTGACCTGAATGACCTCCTGGTCAAGCAGCGATACCGGCGGACCATGGGAACCGCTGTGCTCCTTGGCCAGTCGCGCGCCGCGTTGCGCCAGGTCCAGCATCACCCCGGCGGGTATGTCGTCGAGGTGGGTGAAGCCGGACTCCGGTGGCAACGCACCCCGCCAGGCCGAGTCCATCGGGAAACCCGGATCGACGTAGCCCGTGTCGTCCATCGCGGCCAGCCCCCGCGCCAATTCGTTTGCGCCAACGGAGATATCGCCTGGCCGCACCTTGCCGACCACCACTCGACTCGCCAGCACGTCGAAACCGGTTGCCACCCATGCCGACAGCAGACCCGAAGAACGAGCGCGCAGTCGAAGCACCGCGGCGTCGTCGAGCCGAATCGCGTGATCGACGAACGTGGCCAGATCCGCGCGGTGGGCGACCTTGGATTCCGGGCCGAGCCACACGCCGCGCTCGGCTCCGTTCCCTATTCCCGGACCCACCCTTATTCCCGAATCCACCTTTGCAGATGCTCCCGATGCTCTGGTGACAGTCGCAACAGCCGTTGATCCTGGATATGAAACGCCGCCAGTTGCGATTCGGCGATGACGGCCGGCTTGGATTCCGGGTCCGCGTTGACCGAGCGCACTTCGTAACCGAGCGTGAAGTCCACCGCCCGCAGTCGTTTCACCCAGATCGTCACCTGCAGAGGCGAATCGGCCAGCCGCAGTTGACCTTTGTAGGTGACCCGGACATCGGCGATCAGCAGGCCCGTGGAGGTGATGTCGGCGCCGAAAGCGTCGGAGAGAAACGGAACCCGGGCTTCTTCGAGAATGGTGACCATGGTCGCATGGTTGATGTGCTGGTACATGTCGATGTCCGACCAGCGCACCGGCACAGGCGCGACGAATCCAACGCTCACCCCGACGATCCCCGTCCGCTGGTGCGCGTCATGCGGCGAATCTGCCGGGCCGCCACCGACAGCGTCGCCAGGTCCTTCTCACCGCTGGCGTAGATCTCGGTGAGCGTCCGCCGCGCCCGCTCCACCCGGGAAGCGCTGATGTGCTCCCACTCGGCGATCTTCTGCTCACCGCTTTCGTCCGGTTCTCCGACGGCAAGCACGTCGAAGCACAGCGACCGCAGCGAGGCGTAGATGTCATCACGAATCGCCAAGCGCGCCAACGCATGCCAGCGATCGTTTCGGGGTAGCTCGGACACCGCGGTGAGCAGACCGTCGGTGCCCAGCCGGTCCATCAGGGCGAAATAGGTGTCCGCGACGTCGGCGGGTTCGGTGTCGGTGATGTCGGCGATGTCGATGATGTCGAGCAGGCTGAAACGGTACAGCCCGGTGGAGACCCGGTACGCCAGGTCCTGCGGCGAACCCAGCGCAATGAATTCGCTGGCTTCCTTTTCGACGATGGCCCTGTCGTCACCGCGCAACCACTCCGGCACCCGCGGCGTCAGCGCCTTGACCTTGGCGGCGAACCGGTTGATCTCGGCGCCGACGGCCAGCGGCTGCGGACGATAGTTGAGCAGCCAGCGTCCGGCACGGTCGATCAGCCGCCGGGTATCCAGCGTCATCCGGTCCGACAGGGCGACCGGCAAATTCGCCGCGCGGATCCGCCGCCAGACATGATTGATGCCGAAGATGGCGTCGGTGGCGACATAGGTGCGGATCGCGTCAACCGGCCGGACACCGACGTCTTCGGCGATCCGGAACGCGTAGCTGATGCCGGCGGCGTCCACCAGGTCGTTGATGAGCATGGTCGTCACGATCTCGCGACGCAGCTGATGCGTGCGAATCTCGGGGGTGAAGCGATCACGCAGCGGCTTCGGGAAGTATTGGGGCAACCGGGACGCGAATACATCCTGGTCCGGCAGCTCGGTAGCCAGCATCTCCTCTTTGAGCCCCAGCTTGACGTGGGCCATCAACGTCGAAAGCTCGGGCGAGGTGAGCCCGATGCCGACTTCGGTCCGGCGGTGAATCTCCTTTTCCGACGGCAGGGCTTCCAGTTCGCGGCTGACCCCGCGTTCCTCCAGGTACTTGATCTGTATCGCGTGCACCGGAAGCAGGCTGGACGCGTTGGCGCGACTGGTGCCGATCAGGTCGTTCTGGTCCTCGTTGTCGGTGAGGACCAGCCGCGAGACCTCGTCGGTCATGGACTCCAGCAGCTGTTTGCGTTCCTCGGGCTTGACCTTGCCGGCGGTGACCAGCGAGTCGATCAGAATCTTGATGTTGACCTCGTGGTCGGAACAATCCACGCCGGCCGAGTTGTCCATCGCGTCGGTATTGATCCGCCCGCCCGACAGATCGAATTCGACGCGGCCCAGCGCTGTGACGCCGAGGTTGCCACCTTCGCCGATGACCTTGGCGCGCACCTGATTTCCGTTGACCCGCACCGGATCGTTGGCGCGGTCACCGACACTGGCGTCCGATTCGGATTCGGCCTTGATGTAGGTGCCGATTCCGCCGTTGAACAGCAGATCCACCGGCGCCTGCAGAATGGCCCGCATCAGGTTGGGCGGGGCCATTTCGGTGATCCCGCCCTCGTCGCGCCCCTCGATGCCCAGGGCGGCCTTCACCTGCGGGCTGACCGGGATGGCCTTCTGCTCACGGCTGTATACCCCGCCGCCCTCGCTGATCAACGACTTGTCGTAGTCGTCCCAGCTGGAACGCGGCAGGTCGAACATCCGCTGGCGCTCGATCCAGGAACGCGCCGAATCGGGGTTCGGGTCGAGGAAGATGTGCCGGTGGTCGAAGGCGGCGATCAGCCTGATGTGCTTGCTCAGCAGCATGCCGTTGCCGAACACGTCACCGCTCATGTCACCAACGCCGACGACAGTGAAGTCCTCGGTTTGGGTGTCGACCCCCATCTCCCGGAAGTGGCGCTTGACGGCCTCCCACGCTCCCTTGGCCGTGATGCCCATGGCCTTGTGGTCGTAGCCCACCGAGCCTCCGGACGCGAAGGCGTCACCCAGCCAGAACCCGTAGGACTTGGCGACGTCGTTGGCGATGTCGGAGAAGGTGGCGGTGCCCTTGTCCGCGGCGACCACCAGGTATGCGTCGTCGCCGTCACGCCGCACCACCTCCGGCGGCGGGCTGACCTTACCGGTCGCGTGGTCGACGTTGTCGGTGACGTCGAGCAGGCCGGAGATGAACAGCTGGTAGCAGGCGACGCCCTCGGCGCGCTGTGCGTCCCGGTCGGCGGCGGCGTCCCCGGTTGGCAGCGGGGCGCGCTTGAGAACGAACCCGCCCTTGGCCCCGACCGGCACGATGACGGCATTCTTCACCGCTTGCGCCTTGACCAGACCCAGGATCTCGGTGCGGAAGTCGTCGCGCCGGTCCGACCAGCGCAGGCCGCCACGCGCCACCGGGCCAAACCTCAGGTGCACGCCCTCGACCCGCGGCGAATAGACGAAGATCTCGAACTTGGGACGCGGCAGCGGAAGCTCGTCGATCAGTTGGGCATTGAGCTTCAGCGCGAGCACATTTCTGGTGCGGGCCGAACCCTCCCGCGTCACAAAGTAATTCGTCCGCAGCGTGGCCTGAACCAACGACGCGAACGCACGCAGGATGCGGTCGGTGTCCAGGCTCACCAACGCATCGATGTCGGCGGCGACAGCCGCGGCCGCCGCCTGCGCGTCGCCGCTCGACGGCGAACCCGACTCCCTGGGGTCGAACAGCGCCTCGAACAGCGTGACCAGCGAGCGCGCGGTCGAGGGGTACTCGTTGAGCACCGACTCCATGTAGGACTGGCTGTACGGAAAGCCCGCCTGCCGCAGGTATTTCGCGTAGGCACGCAGCAGGACGACCTGCTGCCAGGTCAGCCCCGCGCGCATCACCAGTTCGTTGAACCGGTCCACCTCGACGCGGCCATGCCAGATCGCGGTGACCGCGTCGGCGAATCGTTCCCCGATGAGTTCGCGCTCTTCCGGCGTGGCCGCCAGTGGGATGGTCGGGTGCGGCGAGATCCTGAATTGATAGATCCACACCGGTAGGGCGTCCGGCCGGGTGACCGTGAAGGGTCGCTCCTCGAGCACCACGACGCCCATGCTTTGCAGCATCGGAAGCAGCTGGCTCAACGACGCGGCGCGGCCACCCAGGTACCAGGTCAGCTTCGCGACCCCGTCCGCATCGCGTTCGGAGAACACCAGCTTCACCGAATCATCGGTCAGCTCTTCGATGATCTTGATGTCGTCGATGGCCGCGGCGGGAGTGACGACCTGCTTGTACGGCTCGGAAAAGGCGCCCGCGTAATGCTCGGCCTTGGCGTAGCCGATGGGGCCGGTCGCGGCCGCGGCGATGAGCCGGTCCGCCCAGGTTCGCGCGGCCTCGCTCAGCAACCCCTGAATCCGGATCCGGTTGGCTTCCGACACGTCGACCGGCGCCGCGGAGGCCTCGAGGTGTTCCGCGTCGCCCGAGTCGGCCCCGTCTTTCTGGGGTAGGCGGACCATGAAATGCATTAATGCCCAAGGCGATTCACTGACGCGCGCGGTGAATTCCAGCCGCGTGCCGCCGAATTCACGGACCAGGATGTCCTCGATCTGCAGACGCACGGCCGTGGTGTAGCGGTCGCGCGGGACGTAGACCAGGCAGGAGACGAAGAACTGCAGCCGATCGGCGCGCAGGAACAGCAACGCCCGCCGCTGCGATCCCAGGTCCACCACAGCCTTGGCCATGGTGAAAAGCCGTTCGGCGCTCAGCGTGAAGAGCTCCGAGCGCGGGACGGTCTGGATGACGTCGAGGAGCAGCTGGCCCGGGTGAATGGGATCGCTGTCGGCCATCGCGAGCGCCTCGCGGACCCGCCGCGAGATCGACGGGATCTCCAGGACGTCCGCGTTCATGGCGGCGACCGTGAAGAGCCCGACGAAGCGGTGCTCGATCACGCCGCCGTCGTCGAGGTTCTCCCGGATCGCGATGGCGTACGGGTAGGCGCCGTACCGCAGGTAGCTGCCGACGGCGGCTTGGGCCAGGACCAGCATCTTGTCGTCGTCGGTCAGCCGGGGGCGGGTGCCCGAACGGGCCCGCAGCACGCCGAGGCCGGTGGACCCGTCACCGATGACCAGACCGTTCTGTACGCGGCAGGACTGGTAGCCCAGCAGCAGGAAATTGCCATCGCCGAACCAGCGCAGCAGCGCAGCGGTGTCCTCGCGGTCCGGAGCCGAATAGTGGCCCAGCGTATTGCCGTCGATATCGGCGGCCAGGTCGCTCAGGGTGGAGATCAGCGCGGCGGCGTCGGCGGCGACCCGTTGAACATCGGCCAGCACCCTGGGCAGCAGCTGTTCGACCTCGGCGAGGGCCCTGGGGTCCACCGACGGCGAGAGCTGGACGTGTATCCAGGCCTCACCAACGAAAGGCGGCGTGCCGGGTGCCTTCGGTTCGACGCTGAGCAAATCCCCGGCGGGGCCGCGATGCACGTCGAACACCGGGCTCATGATCGCCGTGCAGGTGACCCCGAGCCGGTGCAGCAGCACCGTGACGGAATCCATCAGCATGCCGCCGTGCTCGGTAACGACCTGCAGCGCGGGCCCGAACCCGGCGGGGTCGTCCGCCGTGTGGACGCAGACACAGCTTTCGCCCGGGCAGCGGCACTGGCCGAGCCGATAGTGCGCGGCGAGCATGGCCGGCGTCAGCAACGAGCTGGGGTCGACACGACTGGTTTCGGCGTCGCGGTCGTCGCCGTGCGGGCCGCGGCAGCTATCTATATAAGCTCTCGAGATCCAGTCAGGAATCTCCTGGCCTTCCGTGAACGTGGTCCACGGCTCGGCAACCTGCTTAGCTCCGGGATCGATCGTCATGCCGACAGCTCCGATCTAGCGACGGATACCTACGGTCCATCGCCCCGCTCCTTTGCGGCTGTTCCGGCCGCATCGTCGTGGGGCTTTGCTCGATCGCCCGTTCCTGCGCGGCCGTCCCTGCCGCATCGTCACGCGGCGGTGGCAGAGCTGACATTAGTCCCGTGTCAGCCTGCGGTGGGTGACTCGGTGCGGACGCGCCGCGTCAGCCCCCAGCCGTTCCACTTTGTTTTCCTCGTAGGCACCGAAGTTGCCCTCGAACCAAAACCATTTGGCCTCGTTGTCGTCGTCACCCTCCCAGGCGAGGATGTGCGTGCAGGTCCTGTCCAGGAACCAGCGGTCGTGCGAAATCACCACCGCGCAGCCGGGAAACTTGTCCAGCGCGTTCTCCAGCGAGCTCAGGGTCTCCACGTCGAGGTCGTTGGTCGGCTCGTCGAGCAGGATCAGGTTGCCGCCCTCTTTCAGCGTGAGCGCCAGGTTCAGCCGGTTGCGCTCGCCGCCGGACAGCACACCGGACGGCTTCTGCTGATCGGGCCCCTTGAACCCGAAGGCCGACACATACGCCCGCGACGGGATCTCGTTCTGGCCGACCTCGATGTAGTCCAGCCCGTCCGAGACGACCTGCCACACCGTCTTCTTGGGGTCGATCCCCGCGCGGCTCTGGTCCACGTAGCTGAGCTTGACGGTCTCGCCGACCTTGACGGTGCCGCTGTCCGGTTGCTCGAGCCCGACGATCGTCTTGAATAACGTGGTCTTGCCGACCCCGTTGGGACCGATCACGCCGACGATGCCGTTGCGGGGCAGGGTGAAGGACAGGTCCTTGATCAGGGTGCGCCCGTCGAAGCCCTTGTCCAGGTGCTCGACCTCAACGACGACATTGCCCAACCGCGGTCCGGTCGGGATCTGGATCTCCTCGAAGTCGAGCTTGCGCGTCTTCTCGGCCTCAGCAGCCATCTCCTCGTAGCGCTGCAGGCGAGACTTGCTCTTGGCCTGGCGTGCCTTGGCGCCCGACCGCACCCAGGCCAGCTCCTCAGTCAATCGTTTCTGCAGCTTGGCGTCCTTGCGACCCTGGACCGAGATCCGCTCGGCCTTCTTCTCCAGATAGGTCGAGTAGTTGCCCTCGTACGGGTAGGCGCGGCCGCGGTCCAGTTCCAGGATCCATTCGGCGACGTTGTCCAGGAAGTAGCGGTCGTGGGTGACCGCCAAGATCGCGCCGGCATAGCTGGCGAGATGCTGTTCGAGCCACTGCACGCTTTCGGCGTCCAGGTGGTTGGTCGGCTCGTCGAGGAGCAGCAGGTCGGGTTTCGAGAGCAAGAGTTTGCACAGCGCGACGCGGCGACGCTCACCACCGGACAGGTTCGTCACCGGCTCGTCGGGTGGCGGGCAGCGCAGCGCATCCATGGCCTGCTCCAGCTGGGAGTCGAGGTCCCACGCGTCGGCGTGGTCCAGGTCCTCTTGCAGCCGGCCCATTTCTTCCATCAACTCATCGGTGTAATCGGTGGCCATCAGCTCGGCGACCTCGTTGAAGCGGTCGAGCTTGACCTTGATGTCGCCCATGCCCTCTTCCACGTTGCCCCGGACCGTCTTCTCCTCGTTCAGCGGCGGCTCCTGCAGCAGGATGCCGACGCTGGCGCCGGGGGCAAGGAAAGCGTCGCCGTTGTTCGCCTTGTCCAGACCGGCCATGATCCGCAAGACGCTCGACTTACCGGCGCCGTTCGGGCCGACGACCCCGATTTTGGCGCCCGGGAAGAAGCTCAATGTGACGTCGTCGAGGATCACCTTGTCGCCGTGCGCCTTGCGGACCTTTTTCATCGTGTAGATGAACTCAGCCATGCCGCGGTATTGCCTTTCTGGTCTGCCGGAATTATCCCGCCGACCATCCTAGGCATGTCGGCGCGGCCGGCGGCGGCCCGCGCACACCTGGACAGCCCGTCCCGGCAAATAGGCGGCGACGATCGCAGCCGCTCCGGGTATCGAGCGGTCGCGCGAAATCATGTCCGACTGCCACGCCGTGATGCTGGGCAGGACGAAATTCCGACGGCGCTCGGCCAGCGGCCACGGCCCGCAGGGCGCTCGGCGCCCGGTGCCGAGCGCCCTGCGGACCCGATGCGCGGCCGGCTAGGCCGACAGCGCCAGCGCGGCCGGCTCGGCCTCGGTGCCCGCGTCGCCGGCACCGTCGGCGCCGTCGGCCACCAACTCGGCGGGCGGATTCTCTGCCGGGGTGCGTCCCGGCTCGCCCGGCCGTTCGATGCGCAGCCGCGAGAGATCCGGGCCGACCGCCGTCGCCCGCATCTCAGTGGAGGAGCGTTTGTTGCCGTCGCGGTCCTCGTATTCGTTGGTGTAGATGTGGCCGTGCGCGATCACCGGCGACCCTTTGCCCAACATCGCGCCCACCCCGCTGACCAGCCTGCCCCAGCAGGTGACGGTGATGAACAACGTATTGCCGGCCTCCCAGTCGCCGTCGGGGGTGCGCTTGCGGGAATTGCTGGCCACCCGGAACTTGAGGAGTTCCTGGGCGCCGACCGTGCGGCGCTGCAAGTCGTTGACGATGGTGCCGACCACGGTGGCCGTTGTTTCGAACATGGGAGTGATTCCTTTCGCGATTGTTCTCAGCTAGCGCTTTGTGCGTGAGACCCATTCAGCTCGCGGGGACCGACACATCGCCTGGGCCCCCGGGACCACGCTCGAGGTCTGTGGAGAGACTCGCGACTGGGGATAAATCGAGTGCGGGATCGCACCGCCCCGCCCTACCGTGGACGGCGTGGTAACGGTTGGCACGCTGGATGTCGTCGATGACGTCCGGCCGGCTCGGTGGTTGACGCAAAGCGTGCGCACCTTTGCCGAGAACATCGGCTCGCTCGTTCCGGCCAACTTCGAGGCCTACGCGCGGGTGTTCCATCCCGCCTGCAGCGGCGGCGACCCCGTCCGGTGGGCCGAGGTCGCCCGCGCAAACGGCGCGATTGCACATCCGGAGATGCAGTTCACCCGCCTGCTCGGCTACCCGTCGCGGTACGACCCGGGGTATCGCGCCCGCCAACCCGATGTCTTCGACGAGGCACCCTCGGTCGGCGCGCTCCCCCCCGACGTTGCCGCCTCGCTGGCCCGCACTCTGGCCCGACACACCTCGACGGCCGGCCGATGCTGGTTCGCCGTCTGGGAGGGCTGGGGCGCCCTCGATCCTGCGTTTCGTCATCGACCGACGTTTGCGCTGCCCTCTCGCAACTATCACTTGGCTCGCGGTCCGCTCGCGGCGGCCAGCCGGTCGGTGGGTGCCCAGCCGTTCGGGCACGTGTCGGCCAACCTGTGGTGGCCCGACGATCACGCCTGGTGCGTGGCCACCGAAATCGATTTCGCCAGCACGTATCTCGGCGCTTCGGCCGCGGCCATCGAGGAGCTGCTGACCAACACCGAACTGGAAGTCGCGCAGCTCAGCGTGACCGCCGGCGTTACCGCCGACAGCGACGTCCTCAACGCCGCGGTCGATTCCGACGAACCGCGCGCGTAACGGGGCCGCGAAAACACTCGCCGAAAACCGCAGTGGCGCTTTGCTCGCGGACCCTAACGACCGCGTAATGCGATGTTCAGCGGGGCCCCGGCCCGTCGCGATGCGAAAGTTCGGCCAGCATCGCGTTGTACGCCGCCAGCTCGGCGTCATCGTCGCGCTCGGCCGCACGGTCTAACCGCCGCGCGGTGCGGTTGTCGCTGCGCGCCCATTGCACGAGCAGCGCGATCATCACGATCACCAGCGGCAATTCCCCTGCCGCCCAGGCGATTCCGCCGCCCAATCGCTGATCACCCAGCAGATCGGTGTGCCAGCTCAAACCCAGCGATCGGTAGTAGGAGCCGCCGAGCACCGTTCGGGTACCCATCAGCTCCACACCAAAGAACGCGTGCAACGGCAGCGAGGCGAACACCACGCCCAGCTTGGCCAGCGGCGGGATCGGCCGGGGCGTCGGGTCCACCCCGATCACGATCCAGTAGTACAGGTAGCCGCTGAGCAGAAAGTGCACGTTCATCGCCAAGTGCCCCGCGTGGCTGCCCACCGCGGTGTCGAAGAGGTCGCTGAAGTACAACCCGTAAAAGCCGGCGACGAACAGCACCGTAGCCACGATCGGGTTGGTGAGCAGCCGCGACAGTCGGCTGTGTAGTGCCGCCAATATCCATTCCCGCATGCCCGGTGGATCTTCTCGGCCCGACGAGCGGCCGGCGGCCGGCAGCGCCCGCAATGCGAGGCTGACCGGGCCACCCAGCACCAGCAGTATCGGGGCCAGCATCGACAGGCCCATGTGGGCGATCATGTGCACGCTGAACATCGCCGGCATGTATCGACCCACACCCGACGACGTCGCGAACAGCAGCACCGCGCAGCCGAGCAGCCAGGACACTGTGCGGCCCGGCGGCCAGCTGTCGCCGCGCCGGCGCAGCCGCAGCACCGCCGCCACGTACAGCGCTGCGAGCAGAATCGCGGCCGTGCCGAAGATCAGGTCGAAGCGCCAGTCGAACAGGATGCGCGCCGGGGTGGGCGGCCCGTCGAAGTCGTAGCCGATTTCGGCTTCGGGAATCGACGGCAGCCGCAGCGGTGGTGGCGGCGGCGGCGTGCGGCCCAGCCCGACGGCAATACCGAAAGTGATGCCGAAAACCGCGGCCTCGATCAGCGCCAGCCGGATGAGCACGCTGCGCGCCTGCCGAGTCGGCCGAGTCGTTTCAGGACTCGAGTCCGCCTGCAGCGCGGCCACTCCCACGCGCCGCTGACGCCAGCCGAGCACACCCAACAGGCACAGCGCGACCAACTTAGCTACCAAGAGCCGCCCGTATGTGGTCGTCAGCAGCTCAGACGGGAGCACTCGCACCAGGGCGTTGATCACGCCGCTCAGCGCCATCGCGACCCAACACCACAGCGCGATCGCGGAGAACCGTCGTGCCGCCAGATCGACGTGGTCGCCGCCGCGCAGTGCGTGGGCCAGCAGGGCCAGCAGACCACCGGCCCACAGGCTCGCGGCCAGCAGGTGGATCAGCAGGCTGTTGGTGGCCAGGTCGTGCGAACCCCCGGCCGACGAGTGACCGGTCAGCCCCAGCGGTACGAGCGTGACCAACGACCCGACGAGCAGCATCGGCGTCCACGACCAACGCAACACCGCCAGACTCGCCAGCGTCACCAGCGCGGCCAGCACCGCGGTCCAGCGCCATGCGGACGCGGTGTTCACCAGCCCTGCCACCGACCACACCGCCACCGGGTTGAGGTGTTTCACCAACGGGTGACCGGACACGTCGGAAATGGTCAGCGGGACCAGCAGCGCCGCGGCCACCGCCCACACCCCCGAGGCCACCGTTCCCAGCCGAAGCGCGCGGAATCCGCCGACATCGAGCACGCCGCTGCGCTGCGGCGGCACCAGAAACGCCGCGAAGAGAAACGATCCGACGGCCAGCACCGCCGCCACCTCACCGGCCGCCCGGATGAACGGCAGGCCCAGCGTGGTCGCCGGGCCGGGATCGGGCAACCCGGTAGCGGTCAGCGCATCCGCTAGCGACAACGCCCCGATTCCGGCTGCCGTGCAGCCCGCGAGCACCGCCACGCCCGCCAGCAGCGGCCATACCCGCGCGCCGGACCTACCGGCGGTTTTAACTGCGGGTTGGGCAACCGTCATGTAGCCAGGGTATGGGCGCTTCGTCGGACTACCTTCGTCGGACTACTGATCCTGGCGCACCTGACGCGCTTTGAATTCGCGCGCGACGAACTGATTGCGGGCGATCTGCTCGACGTAGTCGAAATCCTGCCGAATGTCCCGCAATTCCCGCAGGAAGGCGTTGCGCCGTTCCGCGAGGTCGTCGGCCGGCCCGATCAGCCCCTGATCGACAACCACTTGGCGCGCGGTGGCGAACAGCAGGGTCGAGACGGATTCACTGCTGCGGATTCGGCCCTGCGCCACGTATTGAAGGCCGACGCCGAGCGCCGCCTCCGTCAGCTCCTTCTGGCCGACATCGGCCGGAAGGTTGCGCAACACGTCGGCGACAATCTCATAGGCCTCGAAGAAGACCCGCAACATCGCGTCCGACATCAGAGGCCGTTTCGCGTACAGCATTGCGTCGATCTCGGCTCCCCCGGCGGCGACGTGGGCTTCCCAACCCTGGTGCCACGCCATCTCTTCGGCGATGTTGGCCCGAAACTCGGCCGAATCGGCGAAGTAGAAATCGAATTTCAGCAGAGCGCGCAACCGCATCGCCTGGGCCCAGAAGGCCGACAATCTGTCGCCTTGATAACTCGTGTCGTGCTTGGCGTGCGCCAGCGCGAGGTCGACGATCGAGGTCTCCAGGAAGGCGTGGATGACCGAGTTCCGGTAGAACGCCGCGGCGTGTTCGTCGTCGGGCCCGATGTACCACACGGGTTCACGGCCGCTGTCGACGCGGGTGATCGGGTGCCCGTTGGACAATGCGTCGACCGCCGCGCGCACACCGTCGCGGGAGCGCAGCCGCAATGCACTGTTCGATACCGGGGTGTGCTTGCGTTCCAGGTAGTCCAGTGAGTCCTGCAAGGTGTGATGCAGCTGATCGAGTGTCAGCGCCAGCCCACGGGTGGTGAGCAGCAACCCGCACACCAAGCCCGTTGCCGTCACCGGTGTCGCACGCAGGATCCGCCACGCAACTTGGAAGGTCATCTTTTGCAGCGCAAGCCGTTTGGCGTCCCGGTCCTGCGCTAGCGTGCCCTGCGGCGGGCCCAGGTACTGTCGCATCGACACCGCTTCGGGGAAGCGGACATAGATCTTGCCGTAGTTGCGTTCGCCCTGCGCCTTGATGAAGTTGTACAGCCAGCCGATGCCCTCGGGGGTCTTCTCGCCGCCGCGGGCGTACTCCGCGTATTCGGCGGTCTCGTGCAGCTGGTCGAAGCTGATCGACACGGGCTGCAGCAGGATGTCTTCACTGCGGCCGTCCAGGTAGGCGTCGGCCACATAGCTCATCAGACCGAGCTTGGGCGGCAACATCTTTCCGGTGCGTGAGCGAGTGCCCTCGATGGACCAGCTGAGGTTGAACCGCTTCTCGACGATGTAGCCCACGTATTCGCGCAGCACGTACTTGTAGACCGGGTTATCACCGATATTGCGGCGGATGAAGATGGTGCCGGAGCGGCGCAACAGGGGTCCCATCAACCCGAACGACAGGTTGATGCCGGCGAACACATGCACCGGCGGCAGCCGGTTCTCCTGCATCGCCACAGGCACCACCGCGCCGTCGATGTAGGAGCGGTGCGAGAACAGCAGCACCGCCGGATGGGCCTCCAGCCCGGTGCGCAGCGCCGCGATCTGATACTCGTCGTAGTCGATCTCCGGTTCGAATCCGCGGCTGAGCATCCGGCCCAGGACGGAAACCACGTCGACGGACACCCTGCTCCATCCGGTGGCCAGCTCGTCGAGCATCTTTCCGGCCTCTTCGAGCGTGGCGCCCGGGATCTTTTCCAGCCCGGCGCGAAACCGCGCTGACGCCAGGATCTCTGGCTTCACCAACCGCGGAGACTTGTACTGCGGCCCGAGGATTCGGTACTCGGCGCGTTCCACCGCCAAAATGGCGCGGCGAGTGACGAACTGGGCGAAGTCGCGTGCGTTCTCGCCGACTGTGGTGTCGCGCCACTGCTGGCGGAGTTCGGATACCTTGGCCGCCTCGCCGGCCACCACGCGCGCGCGGCGCGGGTCCTTGTTCACGATGCGACGCTGCTGATGCCGGTTGGGATTGTAGGGGTCCTGGCCGGGCAGCAACCCGGCCACCTTCTCCAATCGGCTGCGATCCGCGGGCGGCAGCCAGAACACCCGCACCGGCACGATGGAACGGTCGTCTCTGGACGGGGAACCGGAGTCGAGCTGCTCGACCAGCGCCGTCAGCGCCGACGGGGGCGCATTGCGGGGTGGCAGCTTCAACACGTCGAACTTGGTGCCCGGATTGCGGGCGCGCTGCTCGCCCAGCCAATCCATCACCAGTTCCATTTCGACCGGAGTGTCCATGGACGCCAGTACCAACGAATCTTGCGCGCTCAGGACAGCGCTGGCGTCTGCGTCCGGTTCGGTCACGGCCGCCCTCGGGGCCGTGCGCGCACCTCACCATCGGTGGAAGCATCGACGACGGGCTGCACGCTCGCATTCGGTTGGGCCGCAATCTTTTTCGCGGTAGCCTTTTTCGCGCTAGCCTTTTTCGCGGTGGCCTTTTTCGCGGCAGCCTTTTTCGCGGCAGCCTTAGCCGGGGACTTAGCAACAGCCTTAGCCGGCGCCTTGGCCGGTGCGGCCTTCTTTCGTGTCGCCTTCTTTGCCCGGCTGTAGATATCGAACTCGGGCAGCTCGTCGACGGGCCAGTCCGCCAGTGTGTCCAGGTACAGCTGGCGCACCTCGGCGATGTGTTCCGGCAGCGTGTCGAGCGTCCAGTCGTCGACCGGGATCGGTGGGAACACCGCGATATCGACCGTGCCCGGATTCAATGTGCTGGAGTTCCGGGAGGCGATGATCTCCGCATTGCGGATCACGATGGGAACGAGGGGGATCCCCGCCGCCATCGCGATGCGGAACGGACCCTTCTTGAAGGGGCCGACCTCAGTGGTGTCCAACCGGGTGCCCTCGGGGGCGATGACGATCGAGAGTCCGTTCTTGGCCCGCTCTTCGACGGTGTGCAGAGTCTCGACCGCGGAGGCCGGGTCGTCCCGGTCGATGAACACCCCGTCGAGCAGCCTGCCCATCGTGCCCATGATCGGGTCGCGTTGCAGTTCCTTCTTGCCGACCCCAACCCAGTTGTCCTTGACCAGCGCACCGGCAATGACCGGGTCAACTTGGTTGCGGTGGTTGAAGAGAAAGACGGCCGGCCGCTGCGCGGTCAGGTTCTCTTTCCCGATGACGTTCAAGTGCACGCCGCTGGTGGCGAGCAGGAGCTGGGAAAAGTTGGAGGTGAAGAAGTTCACGCCACGCCGCCGGCTGCCGGTGAGCACGCCGAGCCCGACCGCGCCGGCCGCGACCGGGACCATCGTGCTGAAGCCGGCGAGCGTTCGCAACTGCCGCCGGATTCCCACACCGCCGCGGCTTTCGAATTTCAGGATCGGCCAGCCGCGGCGCTTGGCGACGGCGGCCATCTTGCCTTCGGGGTTGGTCGGTCGCGGATTGCCGACCAGGTACATCAGCGCGACGTCCTCGTCGCCGTCGGCATAGAAGTAGCTGTCCTTGAGGTCGATGTCGTGCTCGGCCGCGAACTTCTGTACCGCGGCGGCCTTGCCCGGCCCCCACAGGATCGGCCTCAGCACGCCGCCGGTGAGCAGCCCGTCGTCGTTGGTCTCGAAACTGTTGGTCAGCGTGTTGCTGATGCCGAGGAACCGCGCCACCGGGTTGACCTGGATGGTCAGCGCAGACGAGCTCAGTACGACGGTGTGGCCGCGGGTCACGTGGGCGCGGACCAACTCTCGCATTTCCGGGTAGATCCGCGACTCGATCCGCTGATTGAACAGCCGCTCGCCGATCTCGTCCAAGTCACTCAGCAGCCGCCCGGCCAGCGCCATCGAGGCCTTGCCGATGAGGTCTTCGAACTCGATGCGCCCGAGCGTATGGTTCAGTCCCGCCTGAACCATGCTGAGCAGCTCACCCACCCCCATATCGCGGCGCCGTAGTCGCTCCTGGGTGAGGATGACCGCGGTGAAGCCCGCCACCAGCGTCCCATCCAGATCGAAGAACGCACCGACCTTCGGTCCGGGAGGACTGGCCATGATCTCGGCGACCGAACCGGGCAACCGCATGTCCGACGCCGGCTTCCGGTCCTTTGGGGTCCCGCGCTCTTTGGCCTCCTTAGCCTTGTCGTCGGGATCTTTGGGGGTGCTCATGAGCCCGACACCGATGCAGACGTCGCTCCCGCCGGTTGCGCTTCGAACGAAGCGGGCACCGCATGCGGTGCCGGGTCGCCGGCCAGCGCGAGAATCTCGTCGAAACCCTCGAGCAGGCACTGGGCGAACAACGCCTCTTTGCGCACCGACGCACGATCGTAACGGACGGTGATGGTGCACCACCCGCCGCGGGAGATCAGCACCACCATCATCGCCACACCGGGCAGCGGGCCAATGCCGTACTGCCGCAGGATCTTCGCACCGGCGATGTAGGTGTCGCCCGGGTAGACGGGCACGTTGCTGGCCTGCACGTCGGAACCGATCACCGAGCTGGTGATCCCCTCCAGGATGGCCGTCGGCAAGACGCTCAACACCGGCGCTATGGCTCCGACGATGTTCATCGCGGGTTCGTCGCGACGCTGCGTCATCTGCGCGCGGATCTTCTTCATCCGCTGCACCGGGTCGGCGGTGCCCAGCGGTGCCGCGAGGTTGACGCCGGTGAACTGGTTGCCGCCGGCCGCGTCGTCCGAGGCCCGCAGGTTCACCGGGACCGCCATCGGCAGCGTGCTGATCGGCACACCGAGGGCCACGTGGTAGCGCCGCAACGCGCCGCACAACCCGGCAAGGTAGGCGTCGTTGATCGATCCGCCGCCGGCCTTGGCGGCCTTGTGCAGGTCGGCGAGCCGGATGTCGATCGCTTCGGTGCGAGTGGTCAGGCTGCGCCGGCGCAGCAGCGGCGACGGCTCTGCGGCCCGGTTCATCACCCGCATACCCGAGAGGGCATAGCCGACGACACCGGAAACCGTGGACCCGGGTTCCATGATCGCCCGCCCGGCCACCGTTACCGCGCCGGACACCGCGCCCAAGACGCCGCCGAGCACGGCCATCGGCAGGTGGTTGATGCCCTGCCGCATCAGATCATTGGGCGTCAGATCCTGCGGAATGGGCTGCGGGGGTGTCGGCCTGGGCGGCGGATCGCGTTCCAGGTCATAGATTTCCGCAAACATCTCGACGCCGCCGACACCGTCGGTGACCGCATGGCTGACGTGCAGTAACGTCGCGGCCTTGCCATCGGCCAGACCCTCGACCAGGGTGGCCGTCCACAGCGGACGCGATATGTCCAGGGGTGACTGCAGCATCACTTCGGCGAGGTCGAAGACCTCGCGCAGAGTCCCGGATCCCGACACCCGTACCCGGCGCACGTGGAAGTCCAGGTTGAAGTCGGGATCCACCACCCAGCGGGGCGCGGCCGTCGGCAGCGTCGGCACGACAACCTTCTGCCGCAGGCGCAACACCCGCCGGGATGCGTTTTCGAACCGGCCCCGGAACCGCTCCCAGTCCGGCGTGGTGTCGAGGAGTTCCAGCGCCATGATCCCCGAACGGGTCCGTGGATTTGCCTCGCCCCGATGCATGAGATAGTCGACCGGTCCGAGCGCGTCGGACAACCCACCGGCCTCGTCGGACTCAGCCATGGTCATTAACTCGACAAGCCAACCCTGTCACCGCCGATCAAGCCTCCATTCGGACCCGTCCAGCCAATCGCCACCACAACGCTAGTCGCGTTGACGCGCCGGTGAAAGATGACATGTGAGGGCGGGGTGGTAGGTGAGCGTCGGGTCACAGCGCGAGGCGCGGCAGGGCCAGATCACGAAACTTGCTGGCGGGCGGCCGAGTTGCGGCATCCGCGCATGGCGGGTAGCGCCGTTCAGCTGGCCGGAGACGCCGACAACGACAACGAGTCCAGCTCCTGCCGGCCGTACACGACGCCCAGGAAGTGCCCGACGGCTTCGGCGGCCAGCCGCGACCGGACCGTCGGTGTGATGTCGAACGCATGATGGGCGTTGGCGAGTTCGGCGTAGGCCACCGTGGCCGCACCAGCCCCCCGTAGCGCCGCGCAGAACGACCGGGCCTGGCCGGCCGGAACCAACGAATCCTTGTCGCCGTGCAGCACGAAAAACGGCGGAGCCCCACTGTGTACATACGAGATCGGCGAGGCCGCCTGAAATCGCTCGGGGGCGTCGGCGTAGCGGGCCTTCATGACGAACTGCTCCAGGAACGGCAGCATGATCTCGGGCATGTTGTCGAAGTCGGTGAAGTCGTAGACGCCGTAATACGGCGCCGCGGCCTGAACCGTCGTGTCGGCACCCTCGAACCCGGGCTGGAACGTCGCATCGTTGGGGGTGAGCGCGGCCAGGGAGGCCAGGTGCGCGCCCGCCGACCCGCCGGTGATCGCGATGAAATCCGGGTCGCCGCCGTAGTCGGCGATGTTCTCGCGGACCCAGGCGATCGCCCTCTTGACGTCGATGATGTGCGCCGGGAACTTGCGGCGCGGGCTCTTGCTGTAGTTGATCGAGACGCAGATCCAGCCGAGCTCCACCATGCGGCTCATCAGGGTATAGGCCTGGGGGCGCTTGCCGTTGACCGCCCACGCGCCGCCGGGGACCTGAATCAACACCGGTGCCCGGGCGCCGGGCGCCAGGTCGTCACGTCGCCAGATGTCGAGCAGATGCTCGGGAGCGCGCGGACCGTAGGAAATGTCGGACGTGTGCGCCGCATACCGGCGGTGGGGTCCGGCCTTCGGCAACAGGCCGCCGCGGCGCCCACGCGCCGATGAATCGCTGGTGGGATGGCACGCCAGATCGTGGAAGTCGGGACCGAAGACGTCCTCGAGCGCAGCGGTGAGGCTTTGATCGGCGCGCTGGGCCGCCCAGCTCATGCCCAACCGGCCGATCGACGGAGGCGTTACCCGGGACAACGCGTGCCCGGTCACGACCTGTACGGGAAATTCACTGAACAGCCAGCCGGCGACCCAGCCCACTGCAGACGGTGAGCCGCGCAGGAGCACCGCCCCTGCCCGGCACGTATCTCTGGCGTCTGCCGCCAGCTGCGTCCCAGTTCGCAGCGCCTGGGCGCCAGCCCGAGAGCACTGCGAAGTCACGGATGTGGCCACGCTCATGTCAACGTCACCCCTCGACGTCAGGCACACGCCTCGTTGCGGTTAACCGCTGATTACCAGCGGGTAATGTACGTGTGTCGAGGCTCACACCATAACCGATAACTCCGGTGGGGGAAGACTTTTCACAGGCGTTGCGCCCGTTTACAGCCAAAATTTCCACTGTCGTCAAATCTGACCTGCGGATAGCCGGGCTTTCGTGGGAAGACGGCGCCCGTATGGCGCCTCCCGAACACCCCTCCGGCGGTAAACCCCGAGAAACCGGGATAAAGTTGTCCGGACCATTGCCTCCGTAGCTCAGGTGGATAGAGCAAGGGCCTTCTAATCCCTAGGTCGCACGTTCGAGTCGTGCCGGGGGCACCGGGAAAAGACTAGTCAGAGCGTTATCTAGTCGTACTAGTATGTTTGCTAGATATCGACAGTCCGCAGACAGTCCGCAGGGTCTATGCTGGTCACCATGTTGAGGCGCAGTTCGCGGGCTGGCGTCGAGGACCGCTGGCATCGTCCAGTCCGCAAGGGTGAGCAACCCCCCTACCCTGCCGACAGCCCCGGCAGCGTCGCCGGTACGTGGTGCATGGACGCCAGGCACGGCACCCCCGGCACTCTGGTGTGTACGTTGCGCCATGGCACAGGCCGCCGCTGGCTTTCCCGATGGGTCGGTAACGACGGCGGAGAGCGCACGCAATCCTTCGACCGGAAATCGGATGCTCAGGCCCGCGTCAACCAGGTCACGTCCGACCTCGTCACCCACACCTATGCCGACCCACGCAAATCCGCAGTGACGTTCAAAACGATTAGCGATGAGTGGATAGCTACCCAGCGCACCCGACTGAAACCGTCCACCGTTGGCGGCTACGAAAGCCTGTTGAACGTGACCGTGCTCCCCCGCTGGGGCGATGTGAAGCTGGCCGATATCACCCACGGCGACATTCAGCAGTGGTTGGTGTGGATGACCACAAGTAAAGAAGCCCGCCAGCCCCGGACGACGGACAAGGCTAAGAACGCGAAGCGTCAGCCATTGTCGGCACGTCGAGCAGTACAAGCCCACGGAATCGTCAAGCAGATCCTCGCCTATGCCGTCCGCACCCAACGGCTAGCGGTCAGCCCGGCCGATGGCATCGAACGGCCCCGCGTGGTGTACCGGCAGGAGATCGCACTCACTCACGCTCAGGTGGCCGCGCTTGTCGAGGCCGCTGGTGACGCGGGGCCGATCGTTCAGACCCTCGCCTACACGGGACTCAGGTTCGGGGAGCTGGCCGCGCTGCGGGTGGCTGATGTTGACCTCACTCGTCGCCGCATCCTGGTCTCCAAGGCCGTGGCGCAGGTGACCGGCACCGGTTTGGTGGAGGACACGACCAAAACCCACCAGGTTCGGTCGGTGCCCGTCCTCACGTCGGCATTGGTCGACACGTTGAAGACAGTCATCGAGGGTCGCCAGCCCAACGAGTACCTGTTCCCCGCGCCCGCTGGCGGGCCGATGCGCAACTCCTACTTCCGCTGGCGGTTTGACCGTGCGTGCGAAGGCGCTGGCCTGACTGGGATCAGCCCAAAGACGCTGCGGCACAGCGCAGGATCGCTTGCGCTGGCGTCAGGCGCCTCACTACCCACCACCTCCCGCCTGCTCGGTCACGCCAAGGTCTCCACAACGGCAGATGTCTACTCCCACATGCTGCCGGATGACTTCGACGCCCTGGCCGCTGCGATGGATGAGGCCGTCCGCGGGCACGGTTAGCAAATGCCGGATATTCGTCCCCGAAATCCCTTGAAATGCTGTGACCGGCTGGGCACACTGGGTATTGGTCGCTCGCGACCGCCCACAACTTAACTCGTAGCTAACAGGTCGAGAGATTCTCGCTCCGGGCATAGGTTCCCGGGCTTGGGTAACACCAGGGTTGGCGACGAGAACAACTTAAACGCTGCTGATAGGTCGAACATTTCGCTCCGGGGTAGTTGACCGGGCGCGGGGGGTAACCCCTGCGGTCAGCAACGATGACTTAACCGTAGCTGATAGGTCGGGACATTCCCGCTCCGTGGCAAGTCGACGGGCAGCAACGGTATATCCGGCCCCAGGACAAGTCTGTCCACAATTTCCGGGCCGTGTCATTTATATCCGCGATCCACACCTAGATCTCTCTGGTGTGGGTCTTTTTTGACTTAAAAACAGGGAGTACACAATGGACGATTTGTTGACGATTGACGAAGTATCTGACATTACCCGTGTTCCGGTCAGCACTCTTTACTGGTATCGCGCGACGGGAGAGGGGCCGAAGTCGGCGAAACTGGGTCGCCGTGTTGTTTACCGCCGCTCCGACGTTTGCGCATGGGTGGCCGAAGCCTTCGGGGACTAGTCGATCCATTTGATTTGTGCGCTGGGAATACCCCGTCTGACATAATGGGAGGTAGTAGGGAGAATAAAGGCTCCTCCCCGGCCCACAACTAAATAGAGAAACGACGATGATGATATGCCCCGAGTGAAGGCAGAACGGCGGCCAGTCCCGGACACGCGCGGATACACAATTTCCGCAGATGGAACGCTAAGAAAGTGGAACCGCAGGGTTCCCGTGACCGATTGCATTGCCGGCCTACCGACTGTAAAGATTGACGGCGTTGACCTGCTGCTAGACGAAGTAGTTTGCCGGGTTTTTCACGGCGAACCGCGGCCCAATCTTTCCGCCATGGCCGTGATTCACCACGACCGGAACATGTGGAATTGCGCAGCGACAAACCTCGCCTGGCACGTACACCCTTACTGGCAGCGGCGTTGGGATAGGCATTGCGTCCTGATCCTCATGCGGCCGGATCACCTACCGGCTGTAGCGGCGCGGACAGCGGCCACGGCACGCCCGACTAAGCAAATCCTGTTTATGAACAGGTACTGACGATGACCACAGAAGGTCAATGATTGAGGAAACTTGAACAAATTCACATACTTAAAGGCACTCCACGGGGTGCAGATGGAGCCGAGCGCATTCCGCGTACTGGTCTGTGTGCTCGACTACGCCAATGCAGATGGCGAGGACGCCTACGCCAGTGTTGACCGATTGGCGCGGGATTGCTGTATGTCCCGCAGTACAGTTAAACGGCGCCTGGCTGACCTGGTAAAGGATGGATGGTTGCGCAAGGGTGATCGCGGCGGCCGCCGTGGCGATGGGCGGGTCTTTGCGACGGTTTACGCGCTCTCTACGCCGCCCTCAATGGCTCACGCACGGTCTGTTGAGAAGGCAATCTCAATGGCTCATCAGTGGTCCATTGAGAAATCTCAAGGGGTCAAATCGGACGCCTCAGCGGCTCACCGGTGCACTCTCAACGGGTCACCGGTGCACGCTCAAGGGCTCACCGGTGACCCCCCATCAGATCCTTTAACAAATCCTTTATCAGGTCCTGATCATCGCGAACCCAACCTCGAACCGTGCGAAGGTTGCGGAACGCTGATTCAAGAAGGCGGCATGTACGTATCAGACGGACGGTTGCTTTGCACGTGGTGTCAAGTAGAAAAGAACGCAAGGAGAAGAGAAGAGCGTGAAGATTGACGTAGGCAACGGAGCGCCCGTCTGGTTGTCACCTAGGCAACGTAACGGCGTAACCGTGCAACAGGGGACCTCGCGCATCATGCTATCGGCTGCTGAGATACCACTACTGATCGAAGCCATTCAAGCGATGACATCAGAACCGCACTTTTCGGTCCGCCGGTAGCCCCACAGAGCGACGAAACCGGCCCCCCGGTACCTTTTTTACCCTCGGGAGCCGGTTCGAGGCCCAGATTTTTACCACCTAACGTAAAGGCATCACCTATGCGTCCACTCCTCGTGGAATCCGTCGAGTTGAGCAGCGACCAGCGCAACGTCCAGCTCGTACTCTCGACCGCCAACCTTGGCAACTTTCAATGGGACTTCAGCCCCAGCCAGGCCAGAATGCTCGCCAACGCACTTGGCACCTACGCCAGTGCGTAGTACGTATCTATTCATAGTCATTGCAATATTGTTATCAATATATATCGTTGATAATCAATGATAATCAATCAATTGTGATAATCGAATCAAAGACTAATCTTGCACAAAGAACAACTAGGCCAACACGAGCAAGCGCGTGGATGCGCATCGAGATCACCGAAGACGCAGACGGGGGCTCCAACGGGGTCCTACATTTCCCGGACCCTTGTGACCGTCCTGAGCAGTCCCGGGAAGACACCGACACTCCTCCACCAGCTCCCCGGCGGGGACTTCGTGCTGTTTCAGGGAAGCGACCGCATCCACCTAGACCCGCCGGAGGCCGCACGCCTGGCAGCGACACTGACAACCACCACCACGCCGGCCAGGGCGCGACTGATCAGCTACCCGATTCAGCCATCTACAGCTAACTCAAGTGAGCCGAGCTAAGCAACACGTCTGCTCCTCCATGCCGTTATCGCTGTTATCGCCATTGGACCTATGAATTTGCTACAGACAGCATCATCGCAGATAGAAGCATGGCCGGTGGGTTGCTTATCTCTACGGCCCTCGCACAGACACCCTTAGTGGGGCTTCCGTTGAGCTTGACAGATTTTGGAAAATAATGGCCTAGGGCGATAATTACCGAGAGAACCTATCGGCCAGCAAGCTAGTTTGGCGCTCATCAGCGAACTATCCAACGCGCCGATGCTCGCCTCAAGTTGTACGTCTTGCCGTCTTGGCCGGTGACGGGTACCCAGGTGCTGGGACGCGCGTTCGGCGCGCCAGGTCCACTACTGAACCAACCTGCCGACGTACTGCGGGCAGAAGGCGTTGACCGCTAGGCGCGTGAAGTCGGCGGCAGCGAATGTGGGTAGGCCTGTTTGCGTGGCCGTGATCCCGATGATCGCCGAGGTGGTCATGCCGCGACCGAATAGGACGCATACGTCGCGGCCGTTGTTGATTGAGCCGGCCCGGTTCTCGGGGTACATGCCGTCGGCGTTGAGCCACGAGATGAATTGGTCGTCTGGTGTCAGGGCCGTCGTGGGGGGCGGTATGGCTGCGGGTGAGTGGACATCCGGGACGCTGCCGCCGCCGTCGTTTGGGACTGTGGTTGTCATCGGAACGTGAACGGTCACCGTGGTCGGCGTCGGTGCTGCAACCCGGCCCGGTGCTCGGGAGCGCATCGACCAGCCGACTATCCCGACTGCGCCGACCAGCACCGCGGCGCCGAGGATGATCACCACAGCACTCCATGAGGCGGTGGACCATGGCCGGTGTTCGCGTTCCGGCTCATTATCAAGCGCCCATGCCAGCTCCGGCGTGGGGCCAGTCGGAAGCGGGACAACTTCAGTGCCCTCGACAGCAGTGTTATCGGACGGCTCGGCGTCCATGCGGGTGATGGTAACCCCTACCCGCCGCTTTTAGTGGCTGAGTATTTAACCAGGAGGCTAAAATCACCCATCCTGACCGACACGCGGAGGAACTCGCGCTAACAGTCTGGGACTTCCTCGCGGAACGGATCACCGACCCAGAATCCGTGGATCAGGAGGCACTGCGGAAGGCCGCGAATGACTTCCTGTTCAACGATGAGGCCGGCGACTCCCCCTTAGTGGCGAAGGCTGCCGATATCGCCCACGCACTACTTGAGTGGCTATCCCCCTTCGGGGAGTCCAACAGTTACCAAAAGCTGGCCCGCGCCAGTCGCGCATACGAACAATTGCGCATCCAATAAGACCTCGGGGTTGTCAACGTCGACCATCCCCGGCCAACATCTTGACTGCTCGCCGCTTACCGACGCCGCTCCAATGGACCCGCTTAGGTAACCCGCGACCCGTATTGATTAAGGCCAACCACCCGGCAATGCCGCCTACTATTCCGTAGTCCGCAAAAGCCCGCTGGTAGTTCACGTGCCGCAAGGCATATCCACTACCTTTAGAAAGATCACAACTGAATATGCTCAGTAGAGCACAAATCGAACACCGCACGCGCCAGGCTGACGAACAGGCCAAGCGGCTTACTAAGGCGCTACAGAGCGCCACCACCACCAAGGCAATAAAAGACGTTGCTGACGGGATCGAAGAGTTAGCCGAAGAGCGTCAATTGCTCAAGCAGGAGCGCGAGCGGTTAGAAGCCGGGTACAAGGGCTTTAGTGGTCCCGACTTCGCCAACATCCACACTTCGAACGTCCCGGCCGGCCTTCCCGTAGGCGCCAAGGGACTAGGTAAGGATGTCTACCCGTTCGGCCTTCCTAGGCAGGAAGTCAAGAAAGCCTACGAGGCCGTTAAACGCGGCGGGAACTATATTATCAAAGACCAGTTTGTCGATTCCATCGGGACGAAAGACACCTTCTCTACCGTTGAGAGTCTGCTTGTGCCGCAGCAGTCCCCCGGTATCGTACCGGAATTCTTCGAGGCGCGACTGATTGATTACCTCCCGGTGACCGCGATCAGTTCCCCCACCTATCGGTTCCTGCAACACAACTTCGCTTCCGATACCGGCGGACCAGACTTTACGGCGGAAGGCGCCACAAAACCACAGTGGAGTCCTTCTGCGCAGAAGGTTGATGTAACCGCGCAAAAGATAGCCGGATACTTTAATTTGAGTGCTGAAACTATCCAGGATGCGCCAGCTTGGGAGAGCTACCTAATCAACACATTGTTTCAGTTGATTATGAAAAAAGAGAATGCCGCCATTCTTTACGGGACTGTCTCGTCTAGCCTCGGTATCCAGGGATGGTCAACCCAGGCAGGTATCCTCACCCACGACGCCAGTGCCGATCCTTCAGGTAGCACTAATCTCGATTCTATCGAGCTGGCTATTAACCAGATGCGAATCGGGTCCGGTGTATATGCGACACCTACCCTAGCAATCACTTCGCCGACTACGTGGTCAGCAACCAGGCGGATTAAGTCAACGACGAAAGAATATATCGCTGGCGATCCTCTACATGAGGCTGTCACCACAGTGTGGGGTGTTCCCGTTCTCACGACTACGGCCTGTAATGACGGCGACCTTTTCTTGGTGGATGCCGCGAAGATGGGTTCTATCCTTGTCCGTCAGGGCATCGAGACGCACATGGGATATCAAGGTGAAGGCCTTATCGAAAATATCCTGACTGTAGTCGGGGAGGAACGTATCGCCCTTGCGACGGTCATTCCGTCCGCGGTGAACTACGTCACGAACCTGGCGGTTGCCTAATGCCCTACCAGGACAGTATCGAGGCGATAACCCACGGTTTGCCGCCGATTGTTTCCCTATCCGCGAAGTCGGCGACCAACTCGGTTCCGGCCATCCTTGACGCGAAGGTCGTTAGGACCACCGCCGTCTTGCAGATCACGTCCAGCGCAGGGACCGCATCCGGCGCGGTAACCCTTTATGGGAGCTTGGATGGTGCCGGGTACTACCCGATCGGCAGTGCGGTGACGGTTCCGGCCGCCAGTGCGTCGAGTGTCACTGTCACCACCGGAACAGGATTCCGCTACCTGAAGGCCTTGATTACCACGGTCATCGGGTCCGGGACTGTCACGGTGTCTATCGGGGCCAGCGAGAGCTAATGCTCTGGTCTTGGGTTCCCCGAGTCCACATTGATCGGGCTAAAGCGAGGTCGACTTACATCGACCTTGTCGAGCCGGTCAGTGATAAGCCCGTCAGTGATGATGATGGCTTTGTGCTGATCGGTAATGAATCCGATCAGGGCCTCCCCTCGGGGATCGGCGCGCGTGGCCGCAGGCCTATCCGGCCAGATTAAAACTTGCCCTTCCATGGGTCCTTTTTAAGACATTGGTTTCCCCCATGGATAGGCAATAACGGGGCTTCGTGATGGTTCCCCCGTTAAATGGCCTGGTCCGAGTTCATCCCCCGTTCGATTCCGGGGCCTTTATCGGACCAGGCCACCAAAACTTAAACACGCACAATCCGTGCAGAAGGAACAATTTAATGGCTATGAGTCAGCGGGACTACAACGACTGGGTACGCAACGTACAGAAGACAATGCGACAGGCAATCGACGAATACAACCGGGAACAGCAGAACAAATGGGAAGAGTTCGAGAGGGCACTAGAGAGGGCTAAGCGGGACCTTGAGCGCCAGGACAAAGAGAACCGGCGTAACAATCCTTCCGGCCCCGGTAACCGTCAGCACGTACCGCCGCCCCACCACCGGTAATTCCATAACTTGCCGCTGCGCACCCCGTCCCCCCAGCTCGGTAACGGGTGTCGCTGCGCGGCAATTGCACGGGGGGTTCACTCCTCCTCATCTGCCCCGTGCAACGGCCCGCCCGGTTTCCTAGTGTGAGGTGCCCCGGGCGGGCCTATCAAACTTCCGCGTGCGCTTACCACGCGGATTGAGCCTGCATTCGCGTTGTCCCGAATAAGGCTCAGGCCAGGGTCGGTTTACGCCAAACCCATACACCGCGGCAATCGGGCCGACCCTGGCCAACCCCAACCCAGGGCTAAGATGCTGCGGGTGACAGGCCAGCGCCGTGACAAGTGGCCCTCGATGCGCGGCAGAGCGTTAAGGCGGATCGTGGAAAAGCACTGCGGCGCACGGATCAGGAAGGGAAAACATCCCATCTATAAGGGGAGGACCAAACCCTTCGCGTTTGGATACCATGACAATGACGACGTCACCGGGAACATGGTCCGGCAGGTCTTGATCGCAGACATCGGCCTCAGCGAAGACGAAGCGCGCAGGGAGGTGGGTTGATGGCAGCGCCCGCGCAGACAGTCATCTATCGCCTCGATGAGGCGCACAAACCGGTGTGGCAGTTTCACTCGATGCCCGAAAGCGCTGTTGGTGGTGGCAACACGCTCGATGAGGCACGTGAGCAGTACCGCGACGCTCTCCACGACTTGCTTGACACAGACCAGCTGCCAGAAATTCGCGAATACATCGAGCGAGAAGCGCACCTAGGCATTTGGGTTCGTACGCTGATGGCGGACCCGTATGGAGACACCGTCTTGGGAGAGGTAGCGACCCAAATCTCATCCTATCCGCCCGACGATCTCGACTGGTTCTACGGCAGCCCGACTGCCGGTGGCGACCCGGTGATCATCCATGGCGCACCCACCGATCCATTGGCCAGCGTCTTCGACCAGATGACGCCGTTTGATTCACTGATCCTGATGATGGGACTCGGGGACGGCGGACCGAAGCCGAAGCAACTGATGTGGCTCGTCATCGCGGGTATGGAAGCGCCGAACGACACCAATCAACCACCGGTCGGCCTTACCGAATTGGGGCTCACGCCAGACTCACGGCTGATCGATGTATTCGCCGTCGCCCTCCAGCGCATTCGCCGATCAGCGCATTCGCCGAACGACGCCAGGCTTACCGAGAAGATACTTGCGCCCGCCTGAACCCCACCAGTGGGGGCCGGGATGCGCCCGTGGCCTTACCTTCTTGCGCCCGGCGGATCCCAAACGTGGCCCAAGCAACCACTCCGACACTTCATCCTGTCGTAGGTCGTCTTGACCACGGTCCCGCCGATGTCGTGATCAGTCGTCCATACGTCGACGACACCGCCGCACTGAAGGCATTCACCTTCAATAACCCTAGTAGTCATTACGAGCCTCTCTCCGCCGCTATTTTATCGTCCGGGTCGCGGCGTGCAGCCCTCTTGCGCTCGGGCGTGTCCGGTCACCACCCCTTAACTACTATTTGAGTCCAGTGTCAATCGGTCAATCGCCTCCACGCGCGACTTATCCGCCACCGCTGTATAAATGGCCGTGCTGGTCAAGTTCGCGTGCCTGAGAAGCGTCTGGGCCGTCCGTAAGTCGGCTCCTGAGGCGACTAGGTTGGTGCCGAACCAGTGCCGCAACCTATGCGCCGTCCCGTTCGGGATCGATGCCCGTTCCATCGCGTCTGCGATTGTCTGCCCGACATGTTCGCGGCGCACATGCAACCCCCCCTCACGGTTGGCGCCACGGGCCGGGAACCAATACCCCCGGCGCGGCATCTCGTGGGCGATCTCTGTGATGAGCGGATGCACTGGAACGGTGGCGCGGTGTCGACCCTTGCCCTCAATGAAGATCCCGGCCGTGTCCAGATCCTCTCCCTTGATCTTGGCAATCTCGTGGACCCTCAGGCCCGCGAACGCCGCCAATAGAACCATCGCCCTTGTCTTACGCCGCAACGGCAACGCCAGCAGGTCTCGCAGTTGGTCGGTTGTGATGGGGCGGGGTTCGCAGCGTGGCCGTCGTGGCGCACGCGCGTCGGGACCGGAGAACGGATTCGGCGTCCCCTCCTCCTCCTCTAGCCAGGTGAACCACGCCAACAGCAGCGAGTAGTACGACGTTCGGGTGGCCGGCTTAAATCCGGGCTGGCCGATGTACCGGACGGCCTGTAGCGCGCTCACATGAGTAGCGGGGTAACCCGCATGGCGTTCCAGGCGGTGAAGCACCGCTAGCCGCTCGGCAATGGTGCGAGGCGCTAACCCGCGACCGTGCATGTGTATTTCGTAGCGTTCCAGCGCCGACAGTGGCGGATCGCCGTCGGTGGAGTGGACTAGGCGCAGTGCATTGCTCATGCGCGGGGACGGTACGCCGAAAGCTGTTGTGGTACAAGGAAGTCCTACCTTTATGGTAGGCGTACACCTACGGCTACGGTAGGCGTAGGTGGCCAGAAAGTTATGGACGCCGGTGCACCGTGAACGTGCGCTCGATTTCGCGCTACGGTCCTGGACTGTCTGTGCGGGGTGGTTAGGTGGACGTATGCCAAACCATCTTTGTTGGATGTGTGAAGCTAAAACCGGGCATTCACTCGTAGCTGGCCCGAGCTTCGTGGACATCCGAGAAGCACAGCATGCCGACCAGTTTGCCCGCGGCGATCATCAATTGGTTTGCAGTGCGTTTCAGTGCGCCGCTTGTCACAGCATGTCGATCGCCCTTAGCAGCTTGCACCAGAACAACAGAACCGATGTTAAAACCGCTGTTTTACGCCTCAGGGGGGAAGAGTCCCAATGGCGCCCGGAGGCTGGCGAATCCCGGGCGTACCCAGACGTGCCGGACCACATCGCAGCTGCGGCTACAGAGGCATACGAGTGTCACACCCGCCAGCACTATCGAGCGGCGATCCTACTCGCACGGTCTGTCATAGAAGCTACAGCGAAGGACAAGGCCGTCACCGAAGGCAACCTGAAGGCCAAGATCGACCAGCTCGAAAAAATGGGCGCAGTGCGTCCGCACGTCCAGGCGATCGCCCACAAGATACGCGACTACGGAAACGACATGGCGCACGGCGATTTCGTAGCGCCAGTGGTCGCGGAGGAATCCCAGCTCGTCATTCAATTAGTGGGCGAGATTCTTGATGAGGTCTATCAATCGCCGGCTCGCCTCGCAGCGGTTGACGCGGCATACCAGGCGCGGCAGCGGCCCGATGACGCAAGTTAGCCATCCGTGGTGGTCCGCACACAGTCCGCAGGAGTTCTGCCGACACTCCCGAAGGCCCGTGGTTATTCGTGAGCTAAAGCGCTTGCAGCACAGTCGATCTGCTCGAATGCCCGTGAACTGTCAGAAATGGCCCAAAATTACAAAAGCCCAGGTGGGAGCGCCTTCTAATCCCTAGGTCGCACGTTCGAGTCGTGCCGGGGGCACTGACACTTTTTGCAGTTCAGAGGTGGTTTTTCATACCGCCGAAGATGCCGGTCATCGTTTATTCATCGCTTATGTCCGTCACCGTGCGGTCCAGCAGGTCAGCGACCTGGTTGTGGACGCGTCCGCGCGACGTGTAGCGGTCTTGGGTCATGGACACCTTTGCGTGGCCGAGGTGGTCGGCGCCGATCCGTCCCGAGAGGCCCGCGTCGTCGATGAGCGTTGCCACGGTCTTGCGGAAACTGTGCGACGCCACCTCGGGCATCCCGAGCCCCTCCCGCACCATGCGCCACGCGGTGTTGAAGTTTTCGGGTCGCGAAGTGTTCCGCTGCTGGGTGCAAAGACCGTCTCCTGCTGTCCGACGTACGGGCGCTTGCGGCGGTGGTTGAGAACCGTGACGGCAAACGACGGCAACGGAACGGTACGGCGGCCGGCGGCAGTCTTGGTCTCATCGATTCTCGTCAGCCCGATTCCCCGCTGGCGGACCACCTTGCCGGCTATTGCGATGGTGCTCGCGTCGGCGTGGAAATCGCTCCACCGCGACGCGAGGAGCTCGGAGCGGCGCAGGCCGGTCGCCAGCAGAAGCGTGATCGGGTCGACTAAGTCGCGCCGTTGGCAATCGTCGGACGCTCGTATCTTTGTCAGCAGATCTCGCACTTGCTCAGCCGTGAGCGCTGAGGCGCCTTTGGAGTCGCTTCAGATCTGATCGACGGCACATCGCGAACCGGATTTCTACAAGCCTAAAAAATGCGTACAAGTCCTCGTGCGTTGCGTGATGAGGTGTAGAACGCGCGTGCTCGTGAGCTACGGTCAGCAGCGTGGGTCGGGCACTTAAGCGATCCTCGCGATTCGACGGTAATCGACGGGTTCTCACCCGAGCCGGAAAATCACTAAAACTGTTGCAGTGCGAGAGAAGTCGCGTACAGTTCGGCAACCGCGAGAGATCCCGATTGGCAATCCTTGGCGTCGAGGTTGCGAATCGGTTCAACAAATCTACGAGTCGTGGACATTGGCGCTTACATACTCGCTAAGCGCCGCCATTGTCCGTACATTTTCTTTGTCGAAGCTGGAGGTGATCAGCCGCCGCAGCGGACGTAGAGCAGCTGGCATTGCGATGTCCAGCACCAGCCAGCGGTTGACGCGCGTGGCGCCGCCAACGACCTCGATGGAGTAATGGACGTGCACTTCGACTGTTGCCCGCAGTTGCCGCACGGTGATGGTGTGTCGAAAATCCAGGGAGCCCGGCGATTGAAAGCCGGTGACCTCTCCCCACCAGTCTTTCCCTGGCTCGTCCGGTTTGCCATCGTGGTACCGGCTCCCCAATTGAACCGGGTAGGGCTCGACATCGGTCGTTCTGCCGGATTGGTCGGAACCAGGCAACCAACGGCCTTACTTGGGCATGTCGGCCAGCAGGCCAAACATTAGAGCCGACCGACCTCAACAAACTACCGCTCGCCACGCCCCCGGCACCGGGGCCGCGAGTCATCGGTTATTCATCGCCAATGTCCACGATTCGACGGTAGTCGGCAAGTTCTCACCAATGCCGATCAACGATTGAATGCGTTGTAGCACAGGGCAAACCGGGCACCATTGAGCGACCGCGAGAGCATCTAAAGCGTAATCCTAGGTCGCACGTTCGAGTAGCGGGGGCGCCGACAATTTCCGGACGTCAGAGCCCGGCCAGTCACGGCAAAAATCCCTTTGCGGCCGGGGCGTGATTAATCTCCAAGTCATCGAGGGCGCGGTGTAACGCGCGCAAGTCCTCCATCCCGACGCTCTCCACGAAGTGGACTAGCACGGCCAGACGGACCCGCGGATCGTCAACCTGGTCCAGGGCATCGAGCATGAGCGAGGCCACCAACTCGTCGCGGCTGCGAGCCGCCGCGTAGCGGTGCGCGCGATTCGTGCGATGCTGCACCGCAAGGCCTTTGGCGGCAAGCCTGTGCAGGACCGTCATGACGGTGGTATAGGCGAGTCTGCGACTCACCGAAAGCGCGGCGTGCACCTCACGCACTGTCCGCGGCTCAGCGTCGCTCCACAGCTGCTCCATCACGCGGCGTTCGAGGGGGCCGGACAGCTTCCAGCCGGACGTCCGAGTGGGCATGGTGGTGCTCCTGCCCCGGTAATCGTGCATCTGACCGCTGCACGGTATCGGCCGCAACAGCGCAACAGCCTCACCCAATCGAAGGATGCGAAGGGTGGTTCCAATAGCCGCGCCGTCGACTCTCACAATTGCTGACCGTTAACAGAATTCGCCGACGCCTGCCCCACCCGTGCCGTCACCCAGGCGGGGGATGACCTAACGCGGTTGCCGGACTAGCACTTTCGGTAGACCTACCAAGGAGGAAGCATGGCAGACACGCGCGATCCCGTCGACCATTACCGCACCGTTCACCAACACGCAGGTGAACCATTCATCGACGTATATTGCTGGCCCGGAATCATGTCCATCGCACTCGGAGTGATGTCGCTGATCGCCTGCGTTGCTACAGCGGCCTACCACCACTCCGAGTGGATGTTCACCACCGGGATAGTGGGGGCGATGAGCCTGGCGGGGGGCACCGCCTGGCTGGTCATCGAGCATCACCGAGTCCTGCGAATCGAACAACGGTGGCACCTCGAGCAGACGACCGCCCAAGCAACGTTGTATCAGTTACCCTTTCGCCCCTGATGACGTCAGCTGCCGGCGGGCACTTTTATACAGCTGCCATTTCTCACCGCCGTCTCCCCCTTTAGGGGGTGCTGCCGCCGCCAAATCGAGCCGTACATTGTCGCGGTAGCCGCGTTTGCTCGCGACTCCCGCAGCTGACGACTCGCGAGATATGAGGAGGCACATGCCGATCCGAGTGGGCATCAACGGCTTCGGGCGAATCGGACGCAATTTCTACCGGGCCTTATTGGCTCAGCGCGAGCAGGGTGTCGCCGACATCGAGGTGATTGCCGTCAACGACATCACCGATAACAGCACGCTGGCGCACCTGCTTAAATTCGACTCGATCCTGGGCCGGCTGCCGCACGATGTCAGACTCGAAGGCGAGGACACGATCGTCGTCGGCTCCGCGAAGATCAAGGCGCTCGAGGTCCGCGAGGGCCCGGCGGCCTTGCCGTGGCGTGATCTGGGCATCGACGTCGTCGTCGAATCCACCGGCTTGTTCACCAATGCCGCCAAGGCCAAGGGCCACCTGGAGGCCGGCGCCAAGAAAGTGATCATCTCCGCACCTGCGACCGACCCCGACATCACCATCGTGCTCGGGGTCAACGACGACCAATACGACGGCAGCCAGAACATCATCTCCAACGCGTCGTGTACCACGAATTGCCTGGCACCAATGGCCAAAGTGCTGCACGATGAGTTCGGCATCGTCAGGGGCCTGATGACCACCATCCACGCCTACACCCAGGACCAGAACCTGCAGGACGCGCCGCACAAGGACCTGCGTCGCGCTCGGGCCGCTGCGCTCAACATCATTCCGACCTCCACCGGCGCCGCCAAGGCCATCGGCCTGGTGATGCCCGAACTGAAGGGCAAGCTCGATGGCTACGCGCTGCGGGTGCCGATCCCCACCGGCTCGGCCACCGACCTGACCGTCGACTTGGCCAAGTCCGCCAGCGTCGAGGAAATCAATGCGGTGTTCAAGGCGGCCGCGGAGGGCAGGCTCAAGGGCATTCTGAAGTACTACGATGCGCCGATCGTCTCGAGCGACATCGTCACCGACCCGCACAGTTCGATCTTCGACTCCGGCCTGACCAAGGTGATCGACAACCAGGCCAAAGTGGTGTCGTGGTACGACAACGAGTGGGGCTACTCCAACCGTCTGGTCGATCTGGTCGCACTGGTCGCCGAATCGCTCGCCCACGGGCGATAAATGGTTTCCCTTGCTGCACAGCATGACTGCCTCCTGCTCGACCTCGACGGCACACTCTTTCGTGGATCGGAAGCAATCGACGGCGCGGCCGAGGCGCTCTCCGCGACGACCGCTCGCGCCTTGTTCGTGACGAACAACGCGTCGCGAGATGCCGCAGGTGTAGCACAACACCTGCGCGAGTTGGGATTCAACGCGGAGCCGGACGACGTCATCACCAGCGGCCAATGCGCAGCCAAGGTGCTTGGCACCGAGATCGCCCCGGGATCACCGGTGCTGGTGGTGGGCTCGGATGCGCTGGCCGCCGAAATCAGCCGCGTTGGTTTGCATCCCGTTCGTCGGTGGTCCGACGATCCCGTCGCGGTCATCCAGGGGTTCTCCCCCGACATCGGTTGGCGGGACCTGGCCGAAGGCGCGCTGGCGATCGTCGCCGGAACACCTTGGGTGGTAACCAACCCCGATGTCACGTTGCCATCCGAGCGCGGCCTGCTGCCTGGGAACGGGGCGATGGTCGCGGCCCTGCGCGCGGCCACCGGTGCCACACCGCGAGTGGTGGGCAAACCGCACGTGCCGATCTTTTGGGACGCACTGGCGCGCAGCGACTTTCGGCGCCCACTGGTCGTCGGCGATCGGCTTGACACCGACATTGCCGGCGCCAATTCCGCGGGTCTGCCCAGCCTGCTGGTGCTCAGTGGGGTCAGTAGGGCAACCGACGTAATGCGTGCCGCGCCCGCACAGCGACCGACCTACGTCGCGCAAGACCTGCGCGGAATCCATCAGGAACCGTCCATGATTCGCGTCCCGGTGTCAACGGAGCCGATGTGCGCGGGGGCCGAGGACTAGAACAGGCGCCAGAGCGCGGGACAGTTCCGGCTCGCCGACCAGTTGCAGCGCCCACATACCCCCACCCGACCACCCGAGAGGGGGATGGAGCCACGACGCACGCACCGGACCATGGGGTTAGGTCTTCTGCTGCCCCTTCGGAGGTTAACCGCGCATGCTCACCAACCACACCACGCTGGTCAAGTTCCTCATCGAGGAACGGCGTCGCCACCCTGACGCCAGCGGCGAGCTCAACTCGCTCATTCTCGATGTCGCGCTGGCGTGCAAGGCCATCTCGACGCGCGTCGCCCAGGGCGAGCTCGGCGGCGTGCTCGGTGCCGCCGACGCAGTGAACGTGCAGGGCGAAGTGCAGCAGAAACTCGACGTGCTGGCCAACGACTACTTCCTGCGAGCCAACGAATGGGGTGGACAGGTCGCGGGCATGGCCTCCGAGGAGCTTGCCGAGCCCTACCTGCTGCCCAAGCGGTACCCGCGCGGCAAGTACCTTCTGGTCTTCGACCCGCTTGATGGGTCGTCGAACATCGACGTCAATGTTTCTGTGGGTAGTATCTTTTCGATTCTGCGCGCATCTGTGCCGGGCGCGGATCCCGCTGCCGGCGATTTCCTGCAGCCGGGATCGCGGCAGGTGTGCGCCGGCTACGCAATCTACGGTCCGTCGACAATGCTGGTTCTCACGGTGGGTACCGGTGTGCACGCCTTCACACTGGACCCGGCACTCGGCGAGTTCGTACTGACCCGGCCGTCGATCCGAATCCCGCAGTCCACGGGCGAATTCGCCATCAACGCATCCAACCGGCGGTTCTGGGAGCCGGCGGTGCAGCGCTACATCGAGGAATGCCTCGCGGGCCGGACGCGACCGCGCGGCAAGGACTTCAACATGCGCTGGGTGGCGTCGCTGGTCGCCGAAACCCATCGGATCCTGACCCGCGGAGGCGTGTTCCTGTACCCCCGGGACACTAAGGATCCGGCTAAGCCGGGGCGGCTGCGGCTGCTTTACGAAGCTAACCCGATCGCATTCCTTGTCGAGCAGGCCGGCGGCCTTGCCAGCACCGGCACCGGACGCCTGATGGACGTCGTCCCGACCAGCCTGCATCAGCGCGTGCCGCTGATTTTCGGGGCCGCCGACGAGGTGGAGCTGATCGAGGAATACCACCGCAAGGACTATCTCCGGCCGTCAACCTCGCCGCTGTACGGCGCCCGGGGCTTGTACCGCGTCGGCGTCGGCTGACCAAATATCGCGCAACCACACTGGGAGTACACACATGTCACGCCTGCACCCGATCATCTCCGTCACCGGCTCCTCGGGAGCCGGGACAACTTCGGTGATGCGAACTTTCGACCAGATCTTCCGTCGCGAAGGCATCAACGTGGCGTTCGTCGAGGGCGACAGCTTCCACCGGTATGACCGGATTGCCATGAAGGCGGCTATCGCCGATGCGCACGCCCGCGGTAATCATTCCTTCAGCCACTTCGGCCCGGAGGCAAACCTTTTCGAGGAACTGCAGGACCTCTTCCAGACGTACGGCGAAACGGGAACCGGCAAGGTGCGCCGCTATCTGCATGACGAAAAGGAGGCCGACCCGTACGGCCAGTTACCGGGCACCTTCACGCCGTGGCAGGAGATCCCAGAAGACACCGACCTGCTTTTCTACGAGGGCCTGCACGGTGCGATCGTCACCGACGGGGTCGACGTCGCCGCGCATGCCGACCTGAGAATCGGGGTGGTGCCCGTGATCAATCTCGAGTGGATCCAAAAGCTGCACCGCGACAAGGTGTCCCGGGGCTATACCTCAGAGGCGGTGACCGACACCATCCTGCGGCGCATGCCCGACTACGTGAACTACATGTGTACTCAGTTCTCGCACACCGATGTCAACTTTCAGCGGGTCCCGGTCGTCGATACCTCCAACCCGTTCATCGCCCGGTCCATCCCCACCGCTGACGAATCGATGCTGATCATCCGATTCCGTGATCCGCACGGCATCGACTTCCCGTATCTGCTTTCCATGCTGCACGATTCATTCATGTCGCGGCCAAACACGATCGTTTGTCCGGGCGGCAAGATGGATCTGGCCATGCAGTTGATCTTCACCCCGATGCTGTTGCGTCTACTGGAGGGGCGCACGGCGCGGTTGGCGGCTGCACGCTAACCGCGGAGCGCCGCCCGGCCAACGGCGCACTGCCTCACCGCAGGGTCGCAGTACGTCCGACCGCCGGGTTGATCACGTCGAGCGCGGGTTGCGGGTACACACCCAGCACGACCAGCATGACCAGCAGCGGCACGACGACGCCCAGTTCGCGCGGCAGCAGATCACGCACAACACTGTCAACAGTGTCCTTTCGGGGGCCCGTCATCATGCGCTGGTAGAGCCACAGAATGTAGATCGCCGATAGGACCAGACCGGTGGCCGCGAGCACAGCGAACACCGGGTATCGGTTGAATGTCCCCACCAGAACTAGGAATTCGCTGATGAACGGCGCCAAACCCGGAATGGCCAGCGACGCCAGGCCGGCGACCAGGAACATCCCGGCCAGCACTGGGGCGACCTGTTGTATGCCCCCGTAGTCGGCAATGAGCCGTGTTCCCTTGCGCGACGTCAGGAATCCGGCGATCAGGAAGAGTGCGGCCGTCGCCAGGCCGTGGTTGACCATGTACAGCGTTGCACCGGATTGTCCCTGTCCGGTCATCCCGAAGATGCCCAAGACGATGAACCCGAAGTGACTGATCGAGGCGTAGGCGATCAGCCGCATGATGTCGCTCTGCCCGATCGCCACCACGGCGCCGTAGATGATCGCGACGACGGCCAGGGTCATTACGAATGGCCGGAAGAGAGCCGCGCTGCCCGGAAAGATTTGCAAGCAGTAGCGCAGCATGCCGAAAGTGCCGATCTTGTCCACGACGGCCATCATCAGCACCGCGGTGACCGGCGTCGCCTCGGTGGCCACACCCGGCAGCCAGGTGTGCAACGGCCACAGCGGGGCCTTGACGGCGAAAGCGAACAGGAAGCCGAGAAACAGCAGGTGCGTCACGGCCGGGTTCGGCGTCAGGGGGCCGGAGGACAGCTCGGCCGCGACGGCACGGAAATCGAAGGTTCCCGCGGTCAGGTTCAGGCCGATGAGCGCCGCCAGCATCACCAGTCCGCCGAACAGGCTGTACAACAGGAACTTCAGCGCGGCCCGGGGTGCACCCGCGCCCCCGTACCGACCAACGAGGAAGTACATCGGGATCAGCATCGCTTCGAAGAAGACGAAAAACAGCAGCACATCCAGCGCCACCAGCGCGATCAACATCATCGACTCGACGGCCAGCATCAGCGCCAGATACCCGCCGGGCCGCTCGGTGTCGTTCCATCCGGCCAGCAGCAGCAGCGGCATCAATACGGCGGTCAGCACCACCAGCAGCACGGCGACGCCGTCGACGCCGACGATATAGCTTGCCCCGAATGACCTTATCCAAGAATGGCTTTCGACAAACTGGTAGCGCGTATCCGTCGGATCGAAGCGGGCGGCCAGCAAGCCGGCGATCGCAAGGACGCCGATCGAAACAGCGAGGGCGCTGTATTTCGCGGCGACCGCGCGAGCAGCAGGCAGCGCCGCAACCAAGCACGCACCCGCCAACGGCGCCAACCACAATGCGCTCAATATCGGGATCACAACATCCTCCCCAGCACGACACTCAAGAGCAGCACGGTGGCCCCGAAGAAGAACGTCAACGAATACGAACGGGCGAATCCGGTTTGCAGCCGGCGAAACTGATCCGATGCCGCGCCGATCAACCAGGCGACGCCCTCCACCACCCCATCGATGCCCATGCGCTCGACGTCAACCAGGGCACGCGACAACCGTTGGCCCGGGCGCATGAACGCCGCCTCGTTGATGCTGTCCGCGAACATATCTTGGCGCGCGGCGATCACCGGAGTCGATACCCATTCGGAGGCAACGGTCTTCACCTGGCGGGTGGCGTATTTGCGCCAAGCGATGACGATCCCGACCCCGACCAGGGTCAGGGTGATGGCGGTGATCGTCCCTACCGGGATCACCGGTTGCGGCTCGGCTGCGTCGGCGGGATTGGTGACGGGTTGCAGCCAGCGCCGCAGGTTGCCCCCGGCCGCGAGTGCCGCACCGCCGCCCACGGAACCCACGGCGAGGACGATCATCGGTGCGGTCATGACCGCCGGCGATTCGTGCGGATGGGTTTCGGGCCGCCAACGCCGGTCGCCGAAGAAGGTCATGATCATGACCCGGGTCATGTAGAACGCGGTGAGCCCCGCACCCAGTAGCGCGACGATGCCGAGTAGCCAGTGTGTCGCGAAGGCAACTTCGATGATGGCGTCCTTGGAGAAGAATCCGGCCAGCGGCGGAACGCCGATGATCGCGAGATAGCCAAGTCCGAAGGTGGCGAACGTAATCGGCAGCTGCCCGCGCAGGCCGCCGTAGCGGCGCATGTCAGTCTCGTCGTTCATACCGTGCATGACCGATCCCGCACCCAGGAACAGGCCGGCCTTGAAAAACCCATGGGTGAGCAGATGCATGATCGCGACCGCGTAGCCGGCCGGCCCCAGGCCGGCCGCCAGCACCATGTATCCGATCTGCGACATCGTCGAGGCGGCAAGCGCTTTCTTGATGTCGTCCTTGGCGCAGCCGATAACCGCCCCGAACATGAGCGTGATCGCGCCGACGATCACCACAGCCGTCTGCGCGGTCGGGGACCGATCGAACACCGGCCCCGAGCGCACGATCAGGTACACCCCGGCGGTGACCATGGTCGCGGCGTGGATCAGGGCGCTGACCGGGGTCGGGCCCTCCATTGCGTCACCGAGCCAGGACTGCAACGGAACCTGGGCACTCTTGCCGCAGGCCGCGAACAGCAAGGCCAGGCCGATCGCGGTCACCATGGCCTGCGAGGTCTGGGGTACCTTATCGAAAACTCCCGCATAGGAGACTGTTCCGAGTTGGGTGACCATGATCATCAACGCCAGCGCCAACCCGACGTCCCCGACGCGGTTGACGATGAACGCCTTCTTGGCCGCGGTCGCCGCGACCGGCTTGTGTGACCAGAACCCGATGAGCAGATACGACGCCAAACCGACCCCCTCCCAGCCGAAATACAGCCCCAGATAGTTGTCGGCCAACACCAGCAAGAGCATGGCCGCCACGAACAGGTTCAGGTAGCCGAAGAAACGCCGGCGACCGCGGTCCTCCTTCATGTATCCGATCGAGTAGAGGTGGATCAACGCCCCGACACCGGTGATCAGCAGCACGAAGCACACGCTCAACGCGTCGAGTTGCAGACCGAAGTCGACGTTCACTCCAGGCACCCGCAGCCAAGTGAAGAGCACCTCGTGCACAACCCGATCCGGCGCGTCGCGCTGCAGCAGTTCGACGAAAAGCATTGCGCCCCAGACCAAGGAGGCCAGCACGGTCGCACATGCCAGCAGATGACCCCACGAGTCGGTGCGGCGACCGCCAATCAGGAGCACTGCGGCGCCGACCAGCGGCAGCACAATCAGTAACCACACCATCTAGCGAGCCTCGCCGACACCGGTTGATGCGGTCACCCCGAATCGGGGGAACCGTCAGGTGAATCCCCTTGGTTAAGGCCCCGGGCGACACACGAGGAGGCCGGGGTCGAATGTTGCCCTGCCCGACACCGACGTCGCGGCGGCGGCGACCACCACAGCGACAGCGTTATCCGGGGCTTGACTCCCCCGGGGAAAGACGATTTCGGCACTGTCCGGACCGTCCCGATGGGCCATCAGCCAGTCGTACAACAGCCAGTCGACAGCACAGGTGACGGCCAACGGATCCGCCTCCGCATGCCGTGCGGAGGCGATAACGGACTGCAGCGCCTCCAGATGCTCTTTGCGGGCGGCGTCCTTATTAACACCTGAGCTGTCAAACAAGAGCATCGACAAGGTCAGCGGAAAGCGTTGTCCCGCTTCGGTTCGCACTACCCAGCGTCCGCCGCGCCACGGCCTCGCCGGGTCCACCTGCTGCATCTCCCCGAATCCGCCGACCACCCCGAGAGACGGCTCGTCGAGTTCGCCGTCGAACGGAGCCGGCCCCAGCAGTCCGAGCGGTTGGCGGGCGCGAATCGAGAACAGCGCCGCGGTCCCGATTATCTTGCCGGCCCGCACGTCGGGCGTGACTCCCGCCGACTCGGCGGCCGCGGCGTACTCGAAGCACAGCCGGTCCAGGGTTCGGTGCAAGTCGACCAGATCGTCACGTTCGGCCCCGCCGCCGGGACCCCTTGCCCCGCCGAGTATTTTGCCGAACCGTTCCGCGGCGATGATCAGCGCGTCGTCGAGGGCTTCCAGGTGAGTGGCCACCAGTCGGTCGGCTTCGTCGTCGTCAGCCACCAACGCCTGAAGCGAGGTGGGCCTACCGGCCGGGGTGGCCCAGTAGAACCCGATCTGGCCATCGGACTGGACGATCCGCGGTCTCACCGCCGCCGCCAGATCACGACCCTATTGTTGCCCGAGTCCGAGACCGCAAGCCGGTCGCCGTGTAACGCAAGACCGTAGGGCCAGCACAGCGTGTCGCGTTGCACCGATGTCCAGCGGTTCTCGCCATTGGTGGCGAAGCTCGGCTGCGCCAGCACATGATCGGCGGCTCGACCATCGGTGGGCGTGCCGTCCCACAACAGGATTCGGTTGTTGGCCGTATCCGCGACGGCAAATTTGTTGTCCGCCAGGCCAATCGCGTACGGGAAGCGGAGCCGGTCGCCGGTGTGCGGGCCGTACGGCCATTCCTGTGCGCTGGCGAAATCCGGCTGGCCGATGAGAACATCGGCGGGACCATCGGCGTCCGGCAGAGGTGACCAGCCGAGGATGCGGTGGTTTCCCGCATCGGCGATCAGTAGCAGCTCGTCATGGCCGGCGATGTCATGGGGCCAGCGGAAGCTGGCGGGGCCGGCTGCC
The DNA here is from genome assembly GCA_963778135.1 of uncultured Actinomycetota bacterium. Lineage (GTDB taxonomy): Bacteria > Actinomycetota > Actinomycetes > Mycobacteriales > Mycobacteriaceae > Mycobacterium. The sequence continues at coordinate 114,124 of CAVZTC010000001.1, forward strand.
TGTCCCCTGTTTTCCTCGCGGTGCGAGGAACCTGGTTGGCCCAGGACGATATCGGCGGGCCGTCCGTGGTCCGGGATTCCGTTGCGCCAACCAAGAACCCGGCGGTTTCCGGTGTCGGCCACCCAGAACGTGTCGCCGACGATCGCGATGCCGAATGGCCAATAGAACGACGAAGCGCAGCACTCGCCGCCCGCGTTGGGCTCCACCGAGGACGCGTCACGCTGCCCAAGGACGAGATCGGGGGCAATGTCGGTGGTTTCGGGGATGCGGTCCCAGATCAGGATCCGGTGATGCCAGGCGTCGGCAACGACGAGTCGCCCGTTGTGCACCAGCACGCCGGTGGGCAAATTCATCCCGCGTTCGGGTCCGCGGCCACCGGCCGCGCGGCCCTCGGTCTCCCCATCCTGTTGCCCCAGCACCACATCGGCTGGCTGTTCGTCGGACGACGGAATGCCATGCCACACCAGCACGCGATGATTACCCGAGTCGGCGACCACCACGTGCTCATCGCCCAGGAATACGCCGCGGGGCGAATACATCCACGCCATGGTGGGTTTCGCCGCCGGCAGGCTGAGGCCGCCAGGGGCCGGCGCGCCCAACCAGACGTCGGGCGACCAGCCGTCTGTGAGGTCCGCGGTGGGAACCGGGTCGGCCCGCGGATGGCCAGGATCAGCGATTCGGGAAAGGTTGCGCCGGACCGTGTACCGACTCATCCGCGCACGCGGACCCAGACGTCTCCGTTGTCCACCCGCAGCGGCAACTGTTCGAGTTGCGCCCCGGGCGCACTCAGGCACTCCCCCGAGCTCGCCTCGTAGCAGAAGCCGTGCCACGGGCAGGTGAGCGTGCCGCTGTCCACGTCGAGGATCGCGTTGTCCAGCGGCATCGCCTCATGGGCGCATTCGTTCCGATACGCGGATAGCCGGTGGTCGACGCTGACGACGATCACGTCGGCGCGCTCCCCCGAATCCGCCGTAAGGCTGCGGACCGTCACGTCACCGTCGGCGACCTCCGCGGCGGGCCCGACCCTGGCCCAGCCGTCGCGAGCGGGGCTGGGCCCAATGCGCAGGGCCTCCAGCGGGATCAGCGTCGGCGACGGCTCGTTCGGCAGCACCTCTACGGCGATGATCGACGGCACGCCCCCGACGAGGGCGTCCTGCACGAGGTTGCGCAAAGTCACCGACGACATCGAGCAGCCGTTGCAGGCTCCCTCGAGGCGCACGTATGCGGTGCCGTCTTCGACGCGGACCAGGGTGACATCGCCTCCGTGGCTTTGCAGTTGGGGCCGCACCGAAGCCAATACCCGGTTGGCGTGAGTGACCGGGTCCGGCCGGATGATCTCGTGCAGCGAAAGCAGCAGGTGCACCACCGGATCGTCGACCAACTCGAACAGCACGGCTCGCGCCGCGTCGTCTTCACGCATCCGGCGCACGATGGTCACCAGGCCGGCGCGATGCACGGCTTCGAGCGCGGCTTTGAGTTCCTCGGCGACGGCGCGCGCTTTCGGGTCCAGGTCGGCCAGCGCGGAGACGGCCTCGTCGACGCGCTTGGCCAGGTCTTCCAAGCGCGGCTCGAACACGGTGGTCATCGGTCGTCTCCCGAGCGCAACAGGGTTGTCTGCCGCGCGATCTCATCCAGCACGCCGCGCACGGCGCGCACGGAGTCGTGGTCCTGCTGTTCCTCGAACAGGAAACGCGCCTCGTAGAGCTTGGCTTTGGCCTGATCGAACATCCCGAGGTGGGCCAGCGCGTTGCCCTGGTTGGCCAGCACCCTGGCCCTGCCCAGCGGGTCGGTGTCGCGGTCGCGAGCCGCCAGCACACCCTCGTAGAGTTCCACCGCCTCCACGAGGTTGTCGGCCTGATGCTTGGACGGCGTGTACACCAGAGAGTTCGCCAGGTTCAATTGAACGCTGGCCCACTGCTCGGGGTGCTGGTCCGGGGTGTAGACCTTCAGCGCCGATCGCAGTGATTGCGCCGCCACGCCGAGCCGCAACTGGCCGGACGCCTCCACCATCGGCATGGTCAGGTAGGCGGTCGCCAGGTTGGCGTGCGCGGACGCCCACAGCAGCGGCGCCTCCGCGCGCAGCACCAACTGCAGTGCCGAGTGATAGTGCGGGATCGCCTGCGTCAACAGCCCCGGATTGTCCTGGGCGCGTTCATGTATCAGTGCGGCGACGGTGAGGTGCAATTCCGCCCGCGCGACGCGCAGGCCGTCGGCGCCGTCGAGTAGCCGCAACGCGCGTTCGAGGCGCTGCTGGGCGGATGGGTCGCCAATGTCGCGGCAGACCGACCCGGCGGCCCCCACCAGCACACCTTCGAGTCGCGGCGACACCGACGCGGCGACCTCGGCGGCCCGCTCCAACAGGGCCACCGCCGTCGCCGAATCACCGGATGCCAGAGCGTGACTCGCTTGCGCAGATAGCGCGACGGCGGCCAGCTCGCCGGTGGCGCCGTCGGCTTCCGGCGGCGCGTCGCACCGACCGACGGTGAAGAGCACGAGGTCGACCAGTACACCGAATTCGCCGAGTTCGGTGCGCAACGTGTCGGCGTCGACACCATCGGGATGCAGAACGAACCGGTTGTACCGGGTTACCGGGTCCGCACCGTCGAGATGGCCGAGCGCCGCGTCGATATCGCCGGAGTGCGCGAGTTGCAGCGCGCGCAGGCCCTCCGGCCATGCCTCGGGCTCGTTGCCGTCCAGCAGCGCCGCGCGCGCCGAATCATTCACGGCGCCGGCCGGGATCAGCAGGTAGCCGAGCGGCAGCGGGAACGCACCGAGCGCTTGCGGCCTGGCCGCCAGGGCACCAACCGGTGCGGGGACTGTTTCAGGAGCCGCCGTCATTTCGCTCACCCCCGTCATTTCGTTCACCCATTGATCGGTCCTCGGATATTGCGTTCGGCGGCGCGCTTGATCAGATTCGCCGATATCTCCGCGCGGCGCTTCGTGTGGTGGGTGTCGATCCGCCGCCGGACCACGCCGTCGGCGAACACAACCACGATCTCCACGGCCCACCGGCCGTGGTCCTCCACCACGACGGTCTGAACATGAAGGGCTTCGTCGGCGGAGCTCTCGCGCCGGACCACTGTCGGCGGGCGCTCCGGCTCCTGCGGCTGGACCCCGTCGGTCGGACGCTCAGCCATGAGAATCATCACCCGGGCGGCCCTGGGTCGCCCAAAACGGTAAAGCGCAACGGAATACGCAGGGCCTTGTGAGCATCGTCCCAGAATGCACCAGCGGGGCCGGAAATGGCGCGGTCAGCGATCACCTCGCGGATCAGCAGTGAGCGATCGCCCGCGGGGTTGCGTTGTTTGAGCAGCAGGCCGCCACTTCGCGGACCGCGCAGCGGAATCAGCCACAGATCGCCGTCCCGGATCAGGGCAACCAGCGCGTCGGAGGGAAAACGGCTGGCAGCCAGCGCGGCGTCGAGGCGCAGGTAACCGTCGGCAGTGAACTCGACGGTGACTTCGCCGGATACCGACGGTCGCAGCGCGGCCAGGTAGTCGTCTTCGATCAGGTCGATGACCTGCTCCAACGCCGCCTGCACGGGCTCGGACACGTCGGCGCCGAGCTCCACACCGGCAACCTCGATGAGATAGACGGCGATGTCGGTCGGACACTCGTCGCCGAGTGCCCAGCGGGCGAAGGCGATGGCGTGGTCCCAGCGGAATGAGTGGGTGTGCAGGCCCTGCAGCGGGGGCAGTTCGGCCAGCTCCGCGCCTGGCACCTTGAAAATGGTGCCCGGCTCGGAACCCGTGGCCGCAGCGTCGATGATCACCACCCGCTGCGCGCCGCGCATCTGGAATGCCACGTCCATTCCGGCGGTGCCCCCGTCGACCAGGCGAGCCCCATCGGGCACTCCGCGTTCCCACAGGTGTCGGACCAGCACCGGCCCGACACCGTCGTCACCGCGCAGCAGATTGCCGCAGCCGACCACCAGGACCTCGCATCGGAGGGGGTCGAGGTCCTGGTGGTCGCCGGGCGCACCCAGTCCGCAGTCGAAGGCCGTCAGGATCACACCATCCCGTTGATGACGAACTTGGACAGTTCGCGGCCGGTCTTGCCGTCGTAGGCGTGCACCGTGCACACCAGGCAGGAGTCGAAGCTGCGCGCCACGTGGCCGAGCTCCACCGGGTCCTCGGGGTCCACGATCGGCGAGCCGACCAGGGCGCTCTCGATCGGGCCGAGCACCTGCGAGCCGTCGCGCGGCCCGATGTTCCAGGCCGTCGGCGTCACCACCTGATAGTTCTTGATCTTGTTGTCCTCGAGCACAATCCAGTCCGACAGCGCTCCGCGGGCCGCCTCGGTCGAGCCGAACCCCATGCCCTCGGCGTGCTCGATGGGCTTGGAGTAGAAGCTCTCCTTGAGGTTCAGTTGGTCGAGCCAGGAACGAGTCCACTTGTAGTACTTCGGCCCCTCGTGCATGCGGGCGAGCTGACGGACCATCACGCTCGGGCCGATCTTGTTGTACATGTCCACGAACAGCGGGTCGTTGTCCTGGTGCGCGGCGGCATTCGGGCCTCCGGCCGCCATCCGGCGGGCCAGTGGACCGGCCTCCAGCGGGATGTTGCCCAGGTCGCCGACCGCGTAGCGCGGCGACTTGGCCCAGCTGTACTTGCCCTGTTTGCGGCCCTGCTCGGGGTCGATCGGGATGGTCTCGCCTTCGAACGGGTGTAGCGGCTTGCTGCCCTCGTAGAACGAGTGCGTCACGTCCTCGCGGACGTTGGCCTGATCGAACTCGTACCACTGGCCTTTGGCGTACACGCCGGAGCGGCCGATCAGCGCCGCGTTGCGCCCGGCGATGGTCGGGTTCTCATACAGCGACGGGTCGAAGTAGGTGCCGGTCGCGAGATAGTTGCCCACGCCGGCGCCGTATTTGTCCAGGCCCACGTCCAGGCAGAAGCGAATGAAGAAACCGCAGTCGCTGTTGTACTGCGACTCGTTCTCGTCCACCCAGGCCAGCACGTCTTCCCAGGTCTTGTTCTCCAGCCAGCGGTCGACGCTGCAGCCGAGCCAACGGCCTTCCAGCCAGTTGTCCTTCCAGTGCTCCAGGATGGAAATGGAGCGGGTGACGTCGGACAGCGTTGGCGCGCACATCACCCCTCCCGGCACCATGAAACTGGAGTGCGGCCATTGACCGCCGAAGATCGCGTAGACCTCGACGGGTTTTGCCGAAAGCACCACGCCCGGTTGGTAACTCGTGCCGACATAGGGCGCGAACCGGCGGACCGACTCGTCGTAGAGCGGGGACTTGGCGTAGTTCTTGTTGGTCAGGTCGATGGCGAACAGCGCGTAGAAGTAGCGCGGGATCGACTGCAGGGTCTCGCACGCCTGACAGATGTTGCGCACCAGGGTGGCGTTGGGCGGCATGTGTGTTCGCCACGCGGTGTCCAGCGCGTACGCCGACTTGTACAGGTGGCTGCCGCCGCAGATGCCGCAAATGCGTGGGCACACAATGAGTCCGGCCTGTGGGTCCTTGCCGCGCAAGATGATTTCGAAGCCGCGGAACATCGCCGCCTCGGTCCAGGCCGAGGTCACGACGCCGTCGTCAACGGTGACGCGGACGTCGAGGTCTCCCTCGACGCGGCCCAGCGGGCTGACATAGAGGTCGAGTGTGGTCATGAATGCTCCTCCTAGAATTTGTGCACTACCAGGGCTGTTGGCGTGCCGGTCGTCAGACCACGAACATGTCTTCCTTGGACCACTGCGGGGCGGCGATGCGCGCGGCCGCGGCGTGCGCCATGTAGGTGAGGTGGTCCGAACCCTCGGGCACTTCCCTGGGGATCATCCCGCTGACCTTCTGGGTCTTGAACACGGTTCCCGGGGCGAGGTCGAAATGCGGGAATTCCGGTTCCGTGCAACCCAGGCAGGGCATGCCAGCGCGGGTCTTGGACGATTGCCGATTCCACAGGATCCGGTTGCACGGCGAGTGCGTCATCGGTCCGCGGCAGCCGAATTCGTAGAACAGGCAACCGGTCCGGGTGCCCTCGCCGAACGACATCGTCGATTGTTTGTATTCGAAGAACTGCACACGGGTGCAACCGGTTTGGGTGAAGGTCTTGAAGAACGTCTCGGGCCGGTGCAGCTCGTCGAGGGTGATATCGCCCGCACGGCCGGTGGCCAGCGCGACGATGATCTGGGTGATCCAGTCCGGGTGGGCGGGGCAGCCGGGAATGTTGATCACCGGCAGGCCCATCTTCGACCGGAAGTCGGGTCCCAGGAACCCGCCCTTCTCCCGCTTGTGGAACTGCAGGCCGGTCGACGCCGACGGGTTGGGCTCCATGGCGGGGATGCCGCCGAAGCACGCGCAGTCACCGATGGCGACCACGATCTGGGCGGCGGCGGCCAGGTCGGTGACCCAGTCCTTCATCGGGCGGTCGGCGAACATGTCCATCCGGCCGCTGCCGTTGGGCGCCTCGATGACCGTGCCCTCGAACACGAAGATGTCCAGCGGCCGCTCGCCGTTGGCGCAGTCCCAGAAGACCTTCTGCGCGTTCTTCCCCAGTTCGAGCCCCAACGACGGATGCCAGAGCAGGTCGAGCCCGAAATCGACGATTAAATCGACGACATTCGGCTCTTCGGCATTAAGGAATGACATGGTATTCCCACTGCATGCCCCGCCCTGAAACCATAAAACGGAAGCCATAGGAACTCCTCTCGGAATAGCGGTCGAGGGCGCGACCACATTTGTGAATCTCGGGCTGAAGTTTTCTTTTTGTCGAACGCTTTTATTTAGGTAGCTGCCTGCCGAATGCGCGGGCCACGTGTACCAGGAATCCCATGCCACGGTTGATGTCGCGGTCCTTGCTGACACGCCACAGCCCGAACAGGCCCTTGGGTCCACCCGGGTCCGCGGCAGCGGCTGCTTTGCCTTCGACGACGGCCTGGCCTAGTTCCACCAGCAAGTCGGCGGCGTCCGGATCGACCAGCGGCGAATGCAGGATCTTGTTCAGCGCGGGTGTAGCGGCGACCAGCGCCGACGCCAGTGACGCCAGGCTGGCGGCAAGCGCCCGCAGGTCGACGGACCCCAGCTCGGACCTGATTCCGTCGAGTCCGGGCACATTCGCGGTAAGCGATGCCCCACGCAGTTCGTCGACGGCCGACGCGAGGCTGTCGCTGATCTGGTCCCCGCGGCGGATGAAGCCGTCGAGCCCGGTGACCAGGACCGCTAGCAGATCGGCGTGGTCGAGCAAGCTGTTGAGCGACTCGGCGACCGCGGGGTCGTCGAGCCGGTCACGGAGTTGGTCGCCGGGCGACAGCGCGACAACTTGACCGTTTGCCGACATGGAACCTCCTAGTTGGATCGGGTGGGCTGTACCCGATCCGGTGGGACGTGTGGCCCCGATCACAAACTAGCGGCCAGTTTCGGGTCTGCCTATCGCTTTCGCGCAGCAGCTGTCAGGATTGCGAAGAATTAAGCGCGTTGGCGCGCGGCTGCGCACGGAGAGGGTTGCATGATCGCCGCTGATTCTTTAATGAATGCTTCACCTTTCGCGGTGGCCGCTGCCTGGTCTACACATGCCGCCTACCTGGGCTTTAGGCGATGTCGCGGCTGACCCGCCTGGGCTATATCGACGTCCGCCGGACCGCGAATCCGGTGCGCCGCAAGGTGCGCTCGCGTGGCGTCCCGCCGGCGCTGGCGGACAACGAGATCTTCTACACGGAGAATCCCACCGAGGCCACGCGCTTGCTGGGCAAGGCGCTGGCGCCGTTGTCGCTGCATGTGGGCCCCGAGGACGCCGCGGGGTTTGCTGCGACGATGCACGGCGTGCGGCTGCGCAACGTCAGCATGCTGTACCTCGACGTGCACGTCGCGGCCCGTATCGACATTCCGGCGCTGGGCCAATACTTCGGTGTGCACATGCCGATGAACGGTCGCGCGTTCGTCGATCACCGGGGGCGCAGCTTCGAAGCCAACACTATCCGCGCACTGGTGACCAGCCCGGCTGAGCCGCTGCGGATCCAATTCGACCTCGACTCCCCGCAGTTGCTGATCCGCATCGAGCAGCGGGCCATGGCCGCACACCTGACCCGGCTGCTGGGCCGCAGCCTGACCAGACCGCTGGAGTTCGACCCCGAATTCGATCTGGCCACCGAGGCCGCGATGCGCTGGCACACCGCAGTTCAGCTGATCCACAGCGAGGTCTTCCATCCCGGCTCGCTGATCCAGCGCGGTCAGGGCATCGGCGCGATCGAGGAATTGGTGATGAGCACGTTGCTGCAGTTGCAGCCGTCCAACTACCACGACGAGTTCCTGCAGCCGGCTCAGCCGGATCCGCGCCGGGCGGTGGTGCACGACGCCATGAACTACATCGACGACCATCTGGCCGAACGCATCACCATGGAGGCGCTCGCCAGGGCGGTGCACATGAGCGTGCGGTCGATCCAGCAGGGCTTCCGCGAGGAGCTGAACATGACGCCGATGACCTACCTTCGCGAACGCCGGCTGGAACGGGTCCACGAGGAGTTGATGGACGCTATGCCCTCCGACGGTGTGACGGTGACGGCCGTCGCCGAGCGGTGGGGATTCAACCACCTGGGCAGCTTTGCCGTGGAGTACCGCAAGCGGTGGGGCGAGGCACCGTCGCAAACGCTGCGGCGGTGAGACGCAGCTGCAGCACCGATTGCCCGCCGCGAGTCACCCTAGCGTGACGCTCGACGCTCGCTGCCACGCCAGCGTGACGCTCGACGCCCTCGAAGCGGCTAGGAGGCCCGCCGCACCGCGCTCACCTGACGCCAGCCGAGCTCCCGATGCGAAACCAGATGCTGGATCAGCAGCTCGGTCGCCATCGGCGGGGCGGACTGGCTGACAACGTGCCAGGGCCGCTTGATCGGAGTGCCCGGCACGGGCAGCTCGACGAGTGTGCCGGTGTCGAGCTCACGCTGCACCGCCTGCCGGGAAACCAGGGTGACGCCCAGACCCGCGACGGCCGCCGAGACCACCGCGCCATGCGAGCCCAGCACCAACTGGGGCGGCGCCACGTCCAGGTCCTCAAGCAGCGTCATCAGCGTCGAGCGAGTGCCCGACCCCTGCTCGCGCAGCAGCCAGGTGGCCGTCGCCGGGACGAACCCGTCGGCAACCTCCGGCCGCCCTACCACGATCAGCGTGTTCGGGCTGACCGCGCGCACTCGGACCTTCCTGCGCAACTCCTCGGGCGGGCGACCGGCGAACACCAGGTCGACTTCGTGTCGCGACAACATCGGCCACAACGCGCCCCGCGCGGCCACCTCGACGTGCAGCACCACGCCCGGATGCTCCGCGCGAAACGACGCCAGCGCCACCGGGATGAGCAACTCACCGGCCGACGTCACCGCGGCCAGCCGTATCGAGCCGTTCTCCGGGTCCGCCTCGCCGCGGGCGGCCAGGATCGCCTCGTCGTGCAGGCCCAGGATGCGCCGTGCGTACTCGACGTAGCGCAGCCCCGCGGGGGTCAGCCGTACCCCCCGACCGTGCCGGTCTACCAAGGCGATGCCGATGTCGCCGCTCAGCGACCTCAAGGCCGACGAGATCGACGACTCGGTGACCACCAGGCGCTCGGCGGCTCCGCGCACCGAGCCGGTGTCGGCCACCTCGACCAGCGCCCGCAGGCGCGCGTTTGTCGTCATGCTGTCTCCTGCGTGTCAAAGACCCTGCTGGCCAATAGATCTATCGCCTCGATCGTGGTCAGCGCCGACAGCCCGACCGGCGTGTCGACGTGGTCCAGCAATCGCCGGGCATGCCGTAGCCGGGCGCGCTCCAGCGCGTTGCGCACGCTGCGCGCATTGGCGAACCACGGCTGATTGCGGCGCCGGTGCAGGTATTGGCGCAGCACGACTCGCGCCTCGTCGGAGAAGCGGTAGCCCAGCCCGGAGACCATCAGGCCCGCGATGTCCTCGAGCTCGCCGACCGTGTAGTCGGGGAACTCGATGTGGTGCGCGACGCGGCTCTGCATTCCGGGGTTGGCCGAGAAGAACTGGTCCATCTTGTCGGCGTAGCCGGCCAGGATCACCACCAGGTCGTCGCGGTTGTTCTCCATCACCTGCAGGAGTATCTCGATGGATTCGCCGCCGTAGTCGCGCTCGTTTTCCACCTTGTACAAGTAGTAGGCCTCGTCGATGAACAGCACGCCGCCCATCGCCCGCTTAATGACGTCCTTGGTCTTGGGAGCGGTGTGCCCCACGTACTCCCCGACCAGGTCATCGCGGGTGACGCTGACCAGATGACCGCGCCGCAGATAGCCGAGCCGGTGCAGCAGGTCGGCCATCCGCAGCGCGACGGTGGTTTTGCCGGTGCCCGGATTCCCCGTGAAGCACATGTGCAGCGTGGGCTGCGGAGCCCTGACACCGAACCGCTCCCGCATCCGGTCGACCAGCAACAGCGCCGCGATCTCCGCGATCCGGGTCTTGACCGGTTCCAGGCCGACGAGTTCGGAGTCCAGCGCGGACAGCACGTCGTCGACGCCCGAACCCGCCCGGGCCGCCGCCAGGTCGACGACGGCGTCCGGGCCCAGCATCTCGGGATCGGGCTCTTCGACTAGGTCCAGGGAGGTCCCGGGCCGGAAGCCGAATGCGGTCACGTCGACTCGTACCGCTGACCGGCGGGCCGCTCGGTGGCATACGCGTAGGTCGTGTAGCCGATCTGCCGGTTGGCCCGTTCGGCACGGTCCAGCCGGAACCCAGGTTCCTCGGCGGGTCGGTTGACGATGAACGACAGCGCTGTCGTCTGCCGGCCCAGGCTGGCGTCGTAGGCGTTGAGCCGGATGTAGGTGTTCGGGTTGGCGGCCCGGCAGGCGTTGACCTCGAGCAGCACGCCGGCGGCGTCCTTGAGGTCGAACATCGGCAACCCCCACATCTCCCAGTAGATGTTGCGGGGATGGGGGTCGTCGGTGAACTCCACCGACAGCGGCCAGCCGTTCGCCAGCGCGTAGTCGATCTGGGCGGTGATCTCCTCGTCGGTGAAGTCGGGCAGGTAGGAGAAGGTTCCCTGGGTGATGCGCATGGTGAGCTCCGTTCAGACCCGGGTCGGCGTCGCGACGACGTCGGGGGTGTCGGTCGATTCGTAGTTGAAGGTGATGTCTCCCCAGGTGGCCAGCGCGGTGTCGAGGGCACGGTTGCGGGAGGCCGCCTTCTTCAGGATCTCCTGGCCCTCCTGGTAGTAGTCGCGGCCCTCGTTGCGGGCTTTGATCATGGCCTCGCACGCGACGCGGTTGGCCTCGGCGCCGGCCGCGATACCCATCGGGTGGCCGATCGTGCCACCGCCGAACTGCAGCACCACGTCCTCGCCCAGGTAGTGGATGAGCTGGTGCATCTGGCCGGCGTGGATGCCGCCCGAGGCGACCGGCATGACCCCGGGCATCGAGGCCCACTCCTGGTCGAAGTACAGGCCCTTGACCGGGTCGGCTTTGACGCTGTCCAGGCGCAGCGTGTCGTAGAAGCCGGCGGTGGTGTTCGGGTCGCCCTCGAGCTTGCCGACCACCGTTCCCGCGTGGATGTGGTCGACACCGGCCAGCCGCATCCATTTCGAGATCACCCGGAAACTGACGCCGTGGGTCTTCTGCCGGGTGTAGGTGCCGTGCCCGGCGCGGTGCAGGTGCAGGATGACACCGTTCGCGCGGGCCCACTTGGCCATCGACTGAATCGCGGTGTACCCGATGGTCAGGTCGATCATGACGATCACCGAGCCCAGCTCGGCGGCGAAGTTCGCCCGCTCGTACATCTCCTCCATGGTTCCGGCGGTGACGTTCAGATAGTGCCCCTTGATCTCACCGGTCGCGGCCTGAGCGCGGTTGACCGCTTCCATGCAGAACAGGAACCGGTCGCGCCAGCGCATGAACGGCTGGGAGTTGATGTTCTCGTCGTCCTTGGTGAAGTCCAGCCCGCCCCGCAACGCCTCGTAGACCACCCGGCCGTAGTTGCGGGCCGAGAGCCCGAGTTTGGGCTTGGTGGTGGCGCCGAGCAGGGGGCGGCCGAATTTATTGAGGTGCTCGCGTTCCATCACGATCCCGTGCGCGGGGCCCTGGAAGGTCTTGACGTAGTGGGTGGGGATCCGCATGTCCTCCAACCGCAGCGCCTTAAGCGGCTTGAACCCGAAGACGTTGCCGATGATCGAGCTGGTCAGGTTGGCAATGGAGCCCTCCTCGAACAGGTCGAGGTCGTAGGCGATCCATGCGATCCACTGACCCGGCGCGTTCGGCACCGCCTCGACGCGGTAGCACTTGGCCTGGTAGTGCTCGAACGTGGTGAGCCGGTCGGTCCAGACGACCGTCCACGTCGCCGTGCTCGATTCTCCGGCGACCGCGGCGCCGGCCTCCTCCGGCGGAACCCCTTCCTGCGGCGTGATCCGGAAGGCGCACAGCACGTCGGTGCTCTTCGGAACGTAGTCCGGCTGCCAGTAACCCATCTCTGCGTACGGGATCACTCCCGCGTTCCATCTTTCTGTCATGGCTGGAAATGCTGTCAGTCCGATAGTGAAGTTGTCTATCAAGATTAGTGGCTGAATTATGAAGTAAATACTTAAGCATGAGCGAGACCCCCGGAGGTTCCACCGATCGGGTGAGGACCGGGCGCCCGCCCGCTACTTACCGTGTGCGCACTGACCGAGAGAGGGGAACCGCTGATGAGTACGTGCAGGGAGATCGCCACGGCGATGACGATGACCGGCAAAGGCATCCTGGCCGCCGACGAGAGCATCTCGACCATGTCCGCCAGGCTGGAGCAGGCGGGTGTCACCGCGACCGCCGACAGCCGGCGCACCTACCGTGAGATCCTTACCAGCACGCCGGCGCTGGCCGACGGGGTGTCGGGAATCATCTTCTGCGAGGAAACCCTCACGCAGGTGTTCAGCGACGGTCGCCCGTTTGCTGCTGCCACCCGCGAGCTCGGCATGCTGCCCGGCGTCAAGGTCGACACCGGCGCCAAGCCTTGCCCGGGCCTGCCCGGTGAGACCGTGACCGAGGGCCTGGACGGGCTGCCCGCGCGGTTGGCCCGCTACGCCGAGCTGGGCGCCAACTTCGCCAAGTGGCGCGCGGTGTTCACCATCAGCGACACCACGCCCAGCTGGGGTGCGATCGCCTGCAACGCCAACGCGCTCGCCCGCTACGCCGCCGCTTGCCAGGAGGCGGGCCTGGTGCCGATCGTCGAACCCGAGGTGCTCATGACCGGCGACCACAGCATCGCGCGCTGCGGCGAAGTGACCGCCAGCGTGCACGCCGCCGTGCGCCAGCAGCTGAGTTTGCTGAATGTGGACCTGGCCGGCATTGTTCTCAAACCGAACATGGTGATCGAAGGCGACGACCACCCGACCAAGGCCAGCGCGGATCAGGTCGCCAAGGCCACGGTCGCGGTGCTGCGCGCCTGGCCGGCCGAGCTGGCCGGCATCGCCTTCCTGTCCGGAGGGCAGCCGCCTGAGCGGGCCACAGCAAACCTCGCCGCGCTGCAAGCGCACCGCACGCCGTGGCCGTTGACGTTCTCCTTCGGCCGGGCTCTGGTGTCACCCGCCCTGGCGGCCTGGCGTGGTGACGAAACGAAGATCCGTGCGGCCCACGACGCGCTGTCGGGCCACGTTTCGGCGAACGCTGCCGCCCTGCGACTTCGCGACGCGCTTCAGCCGGCCTGACCTTCTGCGCCCGCGCCCAGCGGAACCGTCACCGTCACCGTGGTGCCGGATCCGGGCCCGCCGGTCACCGATCGAACAGCCAACTGACCGCCCACCAGCTCCGCGCGCTCTGTCATCGACAGCATGCCGTAGCTGGTGGGCGCCCGGCCCGGTGACTCGTCGAATCCGATTCCGTCGTCGGCAACCTCCAAACGGGCGACACCGTCAGTGACCGCGAAGCGCACGATGGCCGTCATCGCCCGCGAATGCTTGACGACGTTCTGCAGGCACT
>CAVZTC010000002.1:0-214265 GCA_963778135.1 uncultured Actinomycetota bacterium
TGGCGTCGTGCATCCTCGATCCTTGGCGTAGAACACAATCCGTTGCGCCGGGGAGGCGAGCCTTTTGGTGTGGTGCAGCGCCAACGCTTTGCTGCCGTCGAAAATGGCGAGGTACTTGTCGCCGCGGCGGGTGTGGCGCCACACGTGTTCATCGACCCCGATCACCGTCACACCGTCGAATCGGCCGGGATCGTCGATCAGAACCCGCTTGCCTTCGGCCAACACCGCGTTGTTGGCGGTGTTCCACGATACCGCGAGCGCTTCGGCGACTCGGGCCACGCTCAGGTGCTGGCACACAAGGGCTTCCAATGCCCAGCGCAACCCGCGACGTGAGAGCTTGGCCCGCGGCTCGGCCGCCTTACCGGTGTCTTGGCGCCACACATGAGCGCAGCTGGCGCACCGATAGCGGCGGACCGAGACCAGCAAGGTGGTGGGCCGCCACCCGAACGGTTCATGGGCAAGTTGCCGGGTCACGGTGTCACGCACGGCGCCTTGCTCCCCACAGCGTCGACACCACCGGTCCTCGTCGGTGATGCGGCAGGCCAGCACCGCACGATCGGGATCCACGCGCTGCCCTGTCACCTCCAACCCGAGCTCATTAAGGCGGCAGAAAGTGGTCAGGTCAGCGCAGGCGAAGCCCGCACCACCGGTAGCGTCGTGCACGTCGAGGTCTTCCTGATGGGCAGCTTGAGAACTCCCATCCTCGGAAGACCTTGACCCCTACCCCGGCAACGACACGCCCACCTGCACCACACCCTCAACTGTGAAGGGCCGGAAAAGCGGGGGAAGCACACACGCCCGTACACGTGTGGGCAAGCCCAAAGACGGTGACGGCGATCACCGAGCCGACCCGTGCGTTCGCCTCAGTGCCCGGGACGGAGGTGGTAAGGAAGAACAACTCATCGTGATCCGGTCAGCACACAATCCCGGCTGATGTATGACCCAGAGCCGACGCTCCGCCAAGTCAGCAGCGGACGGCTGGCTCATTTCGCACTCGCTGAATGTCTCAGCCCCGCAACCATACGCCGAGATGCGAGGGCCGCGGAATGCGCCCTCACAGCGGAAGGTGCGTAAGCGTTGTCGTTACGGAGCGGTGCCGACAGAGCACATACTGAGCCTATGGCCGGTACTGGACGATCAACTTCGGAGTCGCTTGCTTCTGCTGATGGGCCCGATCAGAGCGGACGGATTGTGGTCGGTGTCGATACTTCGCAGGGATCGTTGAACGCGCGCTGCTATGGGCATTCGGAGAGGCACGGGCCCGCAAGATCCCCGTCCCCGCGGTCCTTGCGTGGCAGTACCACCCGCCGTGGGCTCGACCCGGGGCTGGGCAGCATGTTCCCGTTGGGCTATCAGCCGCAGGACGGTGTGCCTCAGGACGAGTTCGCCAAAGCCGCCACCGCGGTGAGTGATCTGCTGGACGCTGCTATTCACAGGGCCACCGCTTCCGACCCGGACAGCGCGACGGATCCCGTCGCAATGACGCAGGAGACTGTGGAAGGCCACCCTGCGCGCGTGCTGCTCGAGAGCGTCGGCGAATACGACATCATGGTGGTCGGCTCACACGGACACGGCGGATTCCTCGGGGCGACGCTCGGCTCTATCAGCCAACACGTGGTGTCCCACTCGCGGTGTTCGGTGGTGGTCGTCCCCGCCCCGCAGCGGGCACCGAACGGCTGAGCAACCTTCCCTTGCAGACTGGGGCAAACCCCACCTCACTTCACGAAGACCGTCAGTCGACGAGCCCCGCGACGCGTATCGGCGCCGCACACTTCGAACCCGAGCCTGTTGTTCAATTTCGGGGTCCGGCCAGGTGGCGCACGAGACGATCTGGCGAACGGGCGAACTGGGGAGTACTAAGAAACCCAAAATCGCCGAACTCAACACGCTCGAATAAGCCCTCGCTGCTGCCCACGGCGACTGCATCGCCTCGGCAAAACCGCCGCCCCAGCCACCCCGGCAACGTCGCTGACACCGTTACAGACATCACACGGTCGGGCTGACAGGATTTGAGATTGCCGACCACTTGGCCCCCAGTCAAAAAGTAGGTTCGCACAAGTTCGCCAAGGCCCGTTCGGTGTAGGTCACAGAGTTTTGGTGCGCTCAGCGGAGCGCCGCGAACCCCCACGAACCGAATCCTACCGGGTACGATGGCGTACGGGGCAGCGTCTGCAGGCCGCTTCCGGTTGGCTAGGAGATCAGTGAAGGCGAAGGACCCGATTGACTGGCAACGTCTCGGCCTCGTGCTGCTGTTGGCGCTCGTGGCTGTCGCGGCCGTCGCGTCCCTCGTGTGGATCGCGTTCACGCCCACCTAGTGAGCGGAGATGGGGGATCTCGCCCCGCGATCGCTGCCGGCGAGCTGGTTTCCGCCCCCCCGGGTGCGGACCGTTGCGGGATGGCGTTTTGCACCAGCACCGGCCGGGGCGGGCTACACCCGTTGCACGGCAATCATCCTCACCCATTCGACCGGGGACCTGCGGCGGGTGACTGAGGTTAATTCTCTTATCCATCGAGCGGAAATCCGCTGCCGGACCGTACTTTTCCCGTTACGCGGCCGAGGGTGAGAAGCGTCACTGTGACGAATAGGCCGCCTTTTCATGCCCCGCAGGTCAGTGCCTTTTGAGTTGAAAGCTGTTGTGGTACTGCGTGTTCAGTTGATGCCAAGTGTGTCGATTCACTGAAGGTGATGTGGTGGCCGCAGCGGTTCCGCGCGCCGAAATTGCAAGGTAAATCTGGACGACCCGCGCTGGGATTATCCACATGTAGATTGCGAACCCCAGCAAGGCGGGTCATCCCTCGCGATCTTCAACTGGACGAGACAGTTAGTCGGCGTTGTCGTTACGTCTTCGGTAACCGTGAAAATTTTGTTTCGGCGGGCCTCGGGGAGACCGAGTCCTGGGCTACCGAGCCCCGGCCGAGGCGGCGAGATTGGCCGGTCGTGCTCGGTGCACCAGTTGCATCGGCGGGGAAACGCGACGGCGGGCAAGTCGTCGTAGCTGGTGATTCCCGTGCGGTGGGGGCAGTCACTGCTGTCGTGAAAGCTGTGATCCTCAGGGACGACGTCTGCAGTGTCGGCCGTCATCGACCGACACCTATCGTGCCCGCCGGGCAGCTACGCCGGGCAGCAGCAGCCACGTCGTCCGACGTCATCAAGCGGGTGCCCTCTGGTCCGGCGGTAGGCAGAACTTTCCAGAAGACGGCGGTCGTGGAGGTGCGGCGGTCGGCCTCGATCACCATGTGGTGCTATTCGTTTCGGCGGCCGCCCGCACGCAGGTGAGCCTCCGTAAGGTCGGACGAGCGCGTCGGACGGTTGCTCACCAGCAGTGACACCGGCTGCCGATGGACCCGCAGGTCACAGTACGCGCGCAGCGTCCGTGGCCGGTGGCGGACCTGGATGGCGTCGCCGCGGGTGCAGCAGTCGACCTGATAGATCATCTGATGGATACCCGCCAGGGGGTTCCCGGTCGTGGGGGGGTCGACGAGGACCAGCGTTTGCCGTGGAAATGTTGGAAACTGCTGTCCACGCCGGAGGAACCATACTGATGCGTCCAGGGTGTCGATCGGTTCCGAGCAGCAGTGATGGGGGCAGTTATGCCCGAGCCAGCGCAGAGCCGAACCGAGAGTGAATACCGGCGGGGGTGGAGCAGATGGGCCGCCGATGACCGGCAGACGAGCGGCGTTCATGATGATCCCGAGACGACCAGGTTATCACCGAATGTCCGGCGCGAGCGTTCACTCAACGAGGCAGCGGCGGACAGCTGGCCTCATCCCGGACTGGCTGAGGTTCCCAACATTGCTGAGGCTACACCCCGCCAGCGCGCGCCGCGAGCTCTCATTGGCCGAGACGAGCATCGATCGCCCAGGTCGGGTCTACAGCGCCGAACTAGGTGCCGAGTTGCCTACTGATGTCTTGAAACTCGACCCGGCGGTCTGGCGGGACATCCGCAACCGACGACGAGACTGGCATCGAGGCGGCGCACAATGGGGAAGCGGACGGCACGGCTGTCGAGGTAGGTCTCGATGGGTACGCTGCGTTCCTTGCCGCCTTTGCCTGTGATGTAAATGACCGGGCACCGTCGTCGGTGGTGCGGATATCGCCCACGTTGGCCCGGCGCAGTTCATCGGCGCGCAGGCCCGCCAGCAGTGCGGTGAGGATGATCGCGAGATCCCGCTCCGCCCAATCGGTTCGGCGTTTCAGGTGCCGGTCTTGTGCGACGGTTTCCAGCAGCGCTTCGGCCGCGGTGTGGGGGAGGGCCTTGGGGAGGGCCTTGGCCAGTTTGGGTCGGCCGACCAGCGGCATCGGATTGGCGGCCAGACCGCTCGCCGGTATAGAGGAACGTGCAGAGCACATTCCAGGCGGACCAACAACTGGACCACTAGCCTCGATTTTGCATCGAATTGATGATTGAGCCGTTCTGCCGCTGAATGGTGTTGTTGGGTAGTCATTTTCGGCGTGGTGGCGTGGAGAGTTGTCCCGTGTCGCCGGGTGGGGCGGGCTTTCCTGGGGCCGGTGGGTCTTTCGTGATCGGTTGGGTGAGGTCGCCAGGGTGTTATCCGAAGGCGGTGCGGATGTGTTGCCAGGCGGTCGCGATGGCTGCGGCCCATCGCCAGGTGGCGTCCAGGCGTAGCCGTTGTTGGCGTGCGCCGTGGGTGATGCGGGCGGCGACGTGCAGGATCCGGTAGCGGAATGTGGTGATCTCGACGCGGGCCAGGCCGGGGTGGTCGTGAAAGCCGATCAGACGGGCCCAGGTGACCAGATCGGTGGCGGCCAGGATGATTTCCAACCAGGCGGCGTTGGCCCAAAACGAGTGACAAGGTAAGTTGCGCAGCCCGGTGGCCTTCAGTTCGCGGATGCGGTCCTCGACGCGGGCGTGCTGACGGTGCCGCAACTCCAATCCGGCGACCTGACCGGGGATGACGCCGGGTGCGGTGTCGGTGATGAACGCGGTCACGCGCATGCCGTCGGCGTCGGTGAACCGCAGTTGGGCCCCGGGGTGGGGGCGTTCTCGGCGCAGGATCAGCCGGGTTCCGGCCGGCCACGAGGACAGGTTGACCAGACCGGTGGCCTCGGCGACCCAGGCGCCGTCGCGGATACCGCCGTCGGTGTCGATGGCCGGGTCCCAGACATCGGCGAGGGTGAGGGTGTCCACGGCGTCCTGCACCCGCCAATCGACGGGGTAGCCGAAGGAGAACCCCACTCCCAGCCTGCGGCACGCCTGGGCGAATCGGTGGGTGGCTCCGGCGGTGTCG
Organism: uncultured Actinomycetota bacterium; assembly: GCA_963778135.1. GTDB lineage: Bacteria > Actinomycetota > Actinomycetes > Mycobacteriales > Mycobacteriaceae > Mycobacterium. Next base: position 5,251 of record CAVZTC010000002.1, read on the forward strand.
CAGCGCACCAGCACCTTCGGCTTGTCGGGGTCCTCGGGATGGTCGGGGTCGGGCTGGTATCGCGGCGGCAGCGAGGCCAGCGCCTGCTCGAGGACGATGACGTGATCGGAGGCGGTGTTGGAGCCGGCGTTACCGTTGCGCAGCAGCCCGGCCAGGGCTTCCCCGCCGGCGATCTGGGGGCGGTCTAAAAACGCCAGCAGCGGGTGATGACCATAGGTTTTCTTCCAGGTCGCCGCAGCGCCGGTCTTGTTGTCGGAGTGATCGATCACCAGGGTGGCGTCGATGTCGATGTGCAGCCAACCCTCGGCGGGGGCGGCTCCGGCTGCCCAGGCCGCCGCCCGCGCCCCGGCCCGCGCTGCCCGCACCCCCGGCAGGTGGGCGGCATCGATGCGCTGATCGATCAGCCGCCACATGGTGGTCGTCGACGCCTTCGCGCCGAACACATGCTCACGATCGCCGCATAGCTGACCAACTGCGTCGATGCAGTCCGCGCCGTCAGCGACCGCGGCCGCCAGATCGGCGAACACGTCCCCGGGCGCGTACGCCCACGGGCCCCGGTAAGTGTCGGCCAACGCGGTGGTGACCTGCGCCGACAACCCAGTGCGGTCCGCGAGCTCGCGCAGCATACCCATCCCGGCATGCGACACGACACCATGACCGTCAGCAGACACTTTCACCCGCGATGCCAGCGCGATATTCTTCACTCGCGAGGTGCCTTCCCGTAGGAATATTTGAACCCTAGACAAGTCCAATTATCCCTTGCAGGACAGGCACTTTCGCTTATCTACAACCCGTTTCGCGGGGCATTTCACGAAAAATCTGGGCTAGGACGGGCTCACCTCACCGGGGGCGCAACTGATCTTCATCCATCCAGGTCCGGATTGATAGTTCTTGTAATCGGTCCCGGATATTGCGCACTGCCGGCTTATCAGCCGAGTGACATAGAAAGACATCAAATATCTCAACGCCGGTCTCCAGCATTTTGGGCTAGTGGTTGCCAGAGTTGGATATTCGTGATGTGATCCCGACGTCAACAGTGCCAACGGTCAGTCCAGCATGACCATGCGGAGATGGCTTGAGCCGGACGCGATCACCACCGACGTGGGCTGTTGTCACAGCGGGAGTAGGTCTTCGATCAGGAGTCGGGCCCGATCGGGGATGACTGTGTCGGGGAAGTATCGGTCTAGCAGAGCCCATACGCCCGCGGGTGCGGTGATTCTGAGCTGGTTGAGGAGAAGTTGGATGTCGTCGCGGTCGCGAACGCTTCGTGAGGCGAGCACTTTCATTGCGAGAAGGTGCTCAGGCGGCGTGGCGGCGACCTGCAGGTGGGGATGGTCAAAGACGAGGCTGCCTTCCCCGGGGTGGCGTGATACGTAGCCACTGGCTTGGTTGTTCAACCAGGTTGCTGGCCAGCTCATGTCGGATGCGACTTCGTCGATCGCCTCAAGCATGGGGCCATCCGGGCTGAACAACGCGTTGATATCGCGGGTGGTGATGCGCGAGTTGTAGGCCAGCAGCATGGCCGCGCCGCCGACGACGTGCACGTGGCCGACGACTCGTTTGCGTTCGAGCTTTGTGGCCAGCAACGTGAAAGCACGGTGTAGTTCGGATCGGTCGAAGTCAGGTTCGGGCATGTGTCGCGTTTCGTCGGTGGTGAGGTCGTGGCGGTCAAGGTAGATCCCGCGGCGGCGGAACGATGCTGGGGTCCAGACGAGAGCAAACGCGCGGGCGGAGGGTAGGTCGCTTGTCCACCAGCTTGGCGACCAGGAAGCGATCGACAGCCAGAGTCCAGAGCGGGCCGGGTTGCCCGAAGCGGGCCGCCAAGTGTTCTGCGGCGGCGGCGAGCAGTGCATCGAAACGTTCGCTGCTCGTGAAGGCAGGCTCGTGCGCGATCAACTTGAGGGCGTCGACGCCAGCCTGGTCGGCGCCTCGCATGAATTCGAAGAAGTACCGCAGGCGCTTGGCTTCATCGGAGGTACGTGTGATCGCGTCGGCGATCGCACCGACGGTCAGGGCGTTGACCGGCTCACAGACGTGGGCAAGGTCTGTCCGGGCGCCTTGGCGGCGGGTCACGGCCCGCACCTGGTCTGCGGGGTAGCCGGTAACGCGACGGATCCGGCGGGTCGACAGGATGGCGCGTGCGCGCGACGGGGTGACGCCCCAGTGTTGGGCTGCGCGTTTGTCCGTCCAGAGCTCCACCCCTTCAACCTACGGGCAGTATGCTCGTAAGTCAACGGGGAACCCGAAATCCGCGGATCACCGAAGCGGCTTTCGCATCTAGAAACACCCAAATGTGTTTCAGGGGAAGGGCTCCCATGCTCGTACTTCCGTCACTGTGACAATTCGACGGGCACAAGCCTAGCTTGGGAGAGTGTTGCCCGAACAATGTCGGGTAGGGCGGGCCAGCAACCCCGACTGCGCTAACGCCCAGCATAGTGCCCACGGCAGCCAACGGGGCGGGACTTTGTCATCGTCACTGGTCCACCAAAGGATTCCACACTTGGAATCGGCCCGTTGGTAGACCCGCCGACGCGACGAATTGGCCTGCTGCACAGGTCAATACCGACAGATCGGCGAGGACGAGGTGATGGAAGTCGCGATGCGATTAGCCGTCAACGCGGCGTCGCGCCGAGTCCACTCACCGCTGGAAAAATTTGCGCGTTAATAACGACGTTTCATGCATAACTGATAATATCCATCACTTGCCACGAAAGACCCTAGTGGCCAGCAGGATTGGTGATCAGACGCATCCGCTAGAAGCGTCACTATGACGTATTTCCTTCGGACCGCCCCAGGTCCTCGGGGGGTGGCGGCCGCACCGGTCGGGTGGCCGCGGCTACCGGACGTCAGGGCGCCTTGAAAACGTCATGGTCGCCGACCCTGCGCCATCGACAACGCAGTTCCGCGGCGACGGTGACCAGTTCGAAGGTGGCGCGGCCGGCCGGGCTGGCGAACGACCATGTCATTTCGAGTACGCCGGGAGCGCCCTGAACGGCTTTCACTCGCAGCGACTTGGGCCAGACCGCAGCCGGGTCGGCTGCGACTGCATCACATGCTGGGATGAATTTTGTCTTGAGGGCCTCACGGAAGGCCATGCGATGCTCGGGCTTGAGCCGGCGGAAGTCAGCGTCGAAGGCCGGGGTGGTCTCGTATTTCATTGGCCGTCGGCGTCAGCGTCCAGTTCGTCGAGGTGACTCAGCAGCGCATCACCGTTCTGATGGACAGTCACTTCGCCGGCTGCCACGTGGGCGTCGACGTCTCGTTCACGCTGTTGCCACCGGTCGGCCCAGAACCATCGCTGATCTGCCGGAATGGGGAGGGATGGTCTGAGTTCCAGCACGCCGTCGTCGCGCTCGGTGAGCTCTACCTGGGCGCCCGGTTCGTCGAGATGCAGGCGTCGACGTACCTCGACGGGAAGTGCGACGACGCCTCGGGATTGCACTGCTATGTACCCGCGAAAAGCCATACCGCATCGTCCCACACCTGACAGCTCTGCGTCAATACAGTCTTACGGCGATACCGTAAAACGGTAAGACAGTAACACTGTATTACCGCTCACGTGGTATTATGGTCAACCTCGAGCCCGGCGGGGCAGCGGAGCCCAATCGGCCGGCTTCTCTCGGATCGTGAAACCCGGACTGCCGCCGGTCCGATTCATCTGATGAATCAACTGCAATCTATCGAATCGTGACGCGTCCAACTCGATTCTGGTTGTGCTGGTTGGGTAATACGGAGGCCGGCTACGTTAGCGGTGCGGGCAGCAAATCGCACCTACGTTGTCGCTCACCGGATTAACGCACGCGAGCTCGGCGCTGGATCTGTACGTCGCAATCCCCCGGTGGGGGAGTGGCGGACGCGTCCAAGACCGTCCGCACGGTGAGCTGTTCTCAACGCGCGCGCTCTGATCCATCTGATACGACGACATCGAGATACTGATGCGATGACCCTGGTCGCGAGAAGCGCTGGGAAAGTGTTGATCACATTAGCCAGAGATTATCGGCTAGTTTTATGTATGCGAAATGCTTTGGGGCACAACGCGCTACCTAATTCAGGGTGGTCTAATTGATATAATAATATCGGCAAATGGGTTGTGTCGCAACATAAGTCAATCAACATGAGCTTACCATATTCCAGAGTGGCATATTCGTCATGTGTGACTATCGATCCAGCTGAGTCGCAGCTCGTCACGCACGACGCTCGGAAAACACCAGGTCAAACAGGTTTAGTACGCTGTTTCTCGCTTTCATATTTCTTGGTTTCCTGCACAATGGTTAATCCGCGTTCAGTGGTCTGAGCAGCGCAAACGCCGCGCAAAGGATTCGGGGAAGAAACGCTCGCGTCTATAAGGTTAGAATCGGCCAATTCGGGTATTTAATTAGCATGGTTAAAAATAATTTACGTTTGGCGGCAATGACTTTCGCATTGGCCGCTGGCTTGGGGCTGGCGGGGCTGGGCGTTGCAGCTGATGCTCAAGCCCAGCCAGGGCCCTTCCCGCAGTGGTGCCCAGGCGATTTTTGGGACCCGGGCTGGGGCAACAATTGGGATGGGAGGGGTTGCCACGACAACTGGCGCCACGACAACTGGCGCGGACCTGGCGATCGTGGTGGGTTTGGCGACCATGGTAGGCCTGGTGGACCTGGCGATCATGGTGGGCCTGGCGATCATGGTGGGCCTGGTGGGCCTGGTGGCCGTCGCTGACCGCTGATCGCTGCGGTCACCACCTGACAGAGTTGATTTTTGAGTAACTGCACCCTGCCGACGAGGTTTCGGCAGGGTGCAGTCATGTCAGGGTGCGCGTTCTTCGCCTTCTCCGAGTGATTTGACGGTGTTTGCTGTTGACGGGCGCTAGGTAAGGATATTTACGCTAGACGCTCGGTAAAACACCAGGTCAAACGGGTTTAGTATGCCGTTCTCACTTTCATACTTCTTGGTCATGTTGCGGCGGGTGTGTTGAGGCAATTCGTAAGAGGTTCTGCTGTGCTTCCCAGCGCGCCTCTTTGAGCACGCCCTCGAGCATGTCAGCGATCATCTTGCTTCGGCCGTTTTCCGTGAACACGAGGCGGGCGCCGGTCATGCAGAGCTGTTCCGCGTGATCGAAACGCGCGATCTGCTCGGGCGTCAGCTGGTCGGCGAGGTCTCGCCAGGTGGTCGCGTTGTCGTCGTCCGTAGCGGAAACCTTAACACCAGATCTATGGAGGTTCCGCGCCATCAAGAGGCAGCGTATTGGCAGCGTCGCCCGCGTAGCGGCCCGAAAAACACCATCTGGCAACCGCCAACGGCTGGGGAACCGCCACGAAAGGGAATGCCGGATTCCCGGAACAGCTGATCTCTTAAATACATTTTCCCAGCTGATAGATCCGGTTCCAAAGTGTGCCAAGCATTGTGCTGATACGGCGGCGCTTAATGCAGCAATGGCGCATGTGGCAGTGACGAATTGCACCACGGCGCAGAGCGATTGAAAAAATTACTCATGGTCGCCGAAGGTGGCCACCCGGTGCGATGAGAATCGCGCGGTGGCCGGGTTGCGGTTACCGCGTCGTGTTGCGGATGGTGGCGTGTGTGGGGCTTGAGGCGGACGCCGCTCGGTTGAGGTACAACACGATGGCGGATTGTCGGCGAAATGTGGGGGATGCCGGAATGTTTGGTTCTCGACGCGTCATAGAATGACCCCAACCTGACATAATATCTGTTCTCAGGCAAAACGCTCTATCCCCGCGTGCCCTTCGTTCACGTGTGCGACATGTCTACCACCTTCACCTCGCCGACGGATCTCCTAACCGATTTAATACCCCTTCTCGGCGGCGGGCCTGCTCCGACGGCGCAGGTACGGTGGGGCAGCGGCTTAGCTGTGGCTGACGCCAATCTCGTTAATCATGGTGTACAAGGGATTACGCGCTGCCGCACTTCGCGTTTCGGTACCGGCGGCGGTGACATACCGTTGCGACGTCGTCATAGATTCGTGACCGAGCAGCTTCATCAACGTGTATACGCTGACGTCGGAGCTGGCCAGTTCGGTGGCGTAGGTGTGGCGCAGTCCATGCACCAGAGCGCCGGGTACGGGCTGGGCGTCGGGGCCGGCGCGTTTGAAGGCCCGCTTGATGCGCGACTGCAGTGTTCCCCGCGTGATGCGCTGGCCGTCGCGGCCGACGAAAAGCGGCGACCTGGAAGACCATCGCGCGAGGCCGGAGCCTACCGCGGCCCTGCGCTTGTCGGCTTCGGGGAACCGGACGGCACGGCTGTCAAGGTAGGTCTCGATGACCGATAACAGTTCGGCTTCGATGGGCACGCTGCGTTCTTTGCCGCCTTTGCCTTTCACGTGGATAACGGCGGCGCCGTCGTCGGTGGTGCGGACATCGCCCACATTGGCCTGACGGAGTTCGTCAGCGCGCAGTCCCGCCAGCAGTGCGGTCAGGATGATCGCGAGATCACGCTCTGCCCAGTCGGTTTGGTGCTTGGAGTCGCGGTCTTGGGCGACGGTCTCGAGCAGCGCCTCGACGGCGGTACGGGGGAGGGCCTTGGGCAGGGCCTTGGCCAGTTTGGGCCGGCCGACCAGCTGCATGGGGTTGGCCGCCAGCTGTTCACCGGTGTAGAGGAAGGTGCACAACACATTCCAGGTGGACCAGCAGCGGCGGATCGATGCCGCTTCGTGACCTCGGGCGTAGGTGGCGAACGCCGCCCGCATCGATTCCTTCGTTATGTCAACCACATCCATGTGTGCCGGATCGCCGTTGGTGACCAGACTCGCGATGGCCAAAAAATCCTGGCGGTAGGCCTTCATGGTGTGCGCCGAGGGCTTGCGGGTCTGGCGATCCTGCAGGAACGCGGTGAACCAGTCCGGGAGCGGATCGGGCCCCGGCGTTGCCGTTTCCGGGTCGGCAGTGGTCGAGGGGCGTGCGGGTTCGCGGCTGTGGGGCACCTTTCCACGCTACCGCAAAAAAATGGATAATCTATCTTATCCATCAAATGCGTGGTAATCCGATGCAGAATCATATCTTTGGCGTTGCATCTGGGCGTCACGAGACAACAAGGCTACCACTCGGTGGGGGGGTTCGCGAAATACATTGTGCCACAGCACATTATGCTGGCAGAATTGCGTCGTGGCGCTTAGGATCTCCCACATTTTCCGAAAACTTGCTGGGACTCAAACGCGACCCGAAGGGTCGGGCGCCGCGGCGGTCGGGATTTCGAACGACCTCCCGGGGGGTGGGTACCGTCAGCAAGCAGGCCGGAATGCATTGGCGTGCTCTCGACTATGAGAGCCTGTCCATTGCCAGAGCCTCTGTCCTGCAAGAGGTTTCATCGACGAACTTGCTAATGGGTTAGCGGGTAGGACGCCGCTCGAGCCATGAGCTGACCTCTCGGTTCGGCGTCGTCGGGTTGAGCCGCGGCGCGTTGCGAACCGGCGCTACTGCACCGGCAGTTTTAACACCCGCTTGTTGCCGGAGTCGGTGACGTAGACGTTGCCGGCGCTATCCACCGCCACTCCGACGGGCCCGCTTAGGCCGGTGAAGGGCAACGCGGGTTGAATGGCCGAGCCAGCTGCCAGCTTCAGTACCCGATTGTTGCCGGCGTCGACGACGTAGACATTCCCGGTGCTGTCCACTGCCACCCCGGCGGGCCCGCTTAGGCCGGTGAAGGGCAGCTCGGTCTGAGTGGACGAGCCCGCCGCCAGCTTCAGCACACGATTGTTGCCGGTGTCAGTGACGTAGACATTCCCGGTGCTGTCCACTGCCACCCCGGCGGGCCCGCTTAGGCCGGTGAAGGGCAGCTCGGTCTGAGTGGACGAGCCCGCCGCCAGCTTCAGCACACGATTGTTGCCGGTGTCAGTGACGTAGACGTTGCCGGCGCTGTCCACCGCCACGTCCTTAGCACCGTTGAGGCCGGTGAAGGGGGACTCGACGTCGGGGGTGTTCGTTCCCGGCTTCCCCTTCACCACCCCGTTGTTGCTGACGATGGCGTGGTGCGCGTGGCTGGCCATGCGGATCAGGTCGGTCATCGGCAGCCAGCTGCCGCCGCCGGTCAGCGCGACGCCCGCGGCGTCGTGCAGATTCTTGAGCGTGGTGGTGACCACGACCGACACCGGTAACCCGTTGTGCTGGCCGAGGTTCCCGGAGGCGATCAAGGCCCGCAGCCCCGCCAGCAACCCATCATGATTGCGTTGGGCTTGGCTGCGGGTGTCGCGTCGGACGGCGTCGTGATCGGGGGTGTCGTCGACCACGGGTGTGTCGTCGTCGGGGTTACACGCCCCGGGCGCAGCCAACTTGGCCAGCACGGGTTCGAGCGTGGCCCGCAATTCGGGGGTCAAATAGCCCGAGATCCGTGACATCTTGTCGTAGTCCTGGCGGCCGAGGGTGATGCCGCGCTTGCGGGCCCGCTCGTCGTCGCTGAATTCCCCGTCGGGGTTGAGCACATCCATGATCCGTTGGGCGTATTGGGCCAACTCGTCGGGGCGATACTGGCGGGCACGGCGGGCCAGGTCGGCCTCGGCGGCCTCCCGGGTGCAGTGGTCGACCTCGGCGGGCAGGTGCGCGAAAAAGCTGCGGATCACCTTCGTATGGGCGTCGCCGATCGCGCCGTCGCGTTGGGCGGCCGCCGTTGCGGGCAACCGCGGCTCTAATGGTTCTGCGGTCAGCGCGCGGCGCTCGCCGAGGTCGGCGGCTTCCTCGACGCGCCGGCCCGCCTCGGCTTTGGTGATGCGTAGCCGGTCGGCCAGCGCGCAGCGCAGGGTGCCGCCGAGTTCTTCCTTGCCGGCTTGGGCGTCGAGTTGATTGATCAGGGCATGCCGCGGGGTGCGCAGTCGGCGTGTCATGCGTTCCACGCGCGCGAGGACGCGCATGCGTTCCGGGGTGGTGAGCGCGTCAAACGTCAACTGGTCCAGGCGGTCTTGGTCGTAGTCGAGGGCGTCGAGGACCTCGACGATCTCCTCGCGACTGCTGACACCCATGCCTGAAATTCTAAGAAGGCCCACCGACAACCACCGCCGATTTGTGACACCTGAAGCTAAAGTGACACACGGGATTACAGTGATACGCAGGTTAAATTCTGCTACTGGAATGCAACAGGCCTCTGCCAACGTCGACGCGGTTGTCGGGGCATACTCTCGGCGCCGTCAGCGGGGTGCTACCCGGCGGGCGGTTGGGCCAAGGCGCGCACGACGAATTCGGGCGAGGGTACCGCGAGGGCTGCCATCACTTCGTCGGCGCGCTCGCGGTATCAACGCCTTCCATCGATGAGGACCAGCCGAGCGGCAGGGGGGTGCAACGCCTGTCCCGTCGCCGGCAACGGTCACCTCGCGACGTGGCGCGACCACTTGTGTGTCAAGGCGAGTGCGCGGCCCGTCATACTCTCTGTCGCGGTGGCCGCGAAACTGTTGTTAACCAGTCACTCTGGGGCGGCATCAGCGCTCGTAAGTGCCGGTAAGCACGCCCCGGGCCAACACGTGACCGCTCATCCCCGCCAACAGCGCCCTGGCCGTGGTGACGCTGTCGGGAATTGCCCGGTCGAGCGCGAACACATGAAATCGGTAGTGGTGCGGCCCATGGCCGGGGATCGGGCGTGGGCCGGCGTAACCACGGCGGCCCAAATCCGCACGGATAAAGCGCATTCCCGACGTACCCGGCAGCAAGGCACCCACGGCGACGCGGTCGAGCGTCGGGTCAATCACCGCGATCGTGTGCAGCAGCGGGCGATGCAGCGGAACGTCGACGTCATCGATGATGAGCACCAACTGCTCGGTCTCGGTTGGCGGCCCGGCCCACCGCAACGCGGGCGAAACGTCGCCACCGACCCCCTTTCCGGCGCTCGAACGCGGCATCGCGGTGCCGTCGGCGAACGCCGAGCTGGTGACCGTGATGGCCCCCGGCGCGTCAAACCCGCTGCCGGACAACGGGCTGCGCCGTTCGCCGGCGCGCACATGGCGGAGGGCCTTGCCCACCAAGTTCATCATGCGAGGGCCATCACGCGCCGGTGCCGGCGCCGCGCATGGCGACCGCGCTGGAGCGAAGCAACTCGCCGAGTTCGGCCGGCAGATAACCCCGCGCCGCCAGCCGCGGCATGACGCCACCGCTTTCGATGATGTCGAGAATCAGGTCGGGCAACTTGGGCACCGTCCCCGACGCGCCGGTGCTGTCGTTGCGCCACGTGCCCTCGGTGAGATCGAAGGTTCCGGTGTCGCCGTCGGAGAACAGCCCGGTCGCGTTGGGCACGGTCATCGCGGGCAGGCCGGCGTTGACGGCATTACGGAAAAACAACGAATTGAATTCCTCGGCGACCAGGCCGGCCACGCCCAACTCGACGAAAAGCGAGGCAACCGGGCGCGACGATCCGAGCCCGAAATTCGATCCGGCCAAAACGATGTCACCGCGCGCCACCTGTTCGGTCCAGCCGGGGCGCACCTCGTAGAAGATGTGCTTGGCCGCCTCCGGCGGATCCAATTTCATCGCAAACGCCGGGTACATCGCGTCGGTGTTCAGGTCGTCGCCGAATACCCAGACCTTGCCGCTAAAAACGACCGTCATGCCGTCACGCTCCTCGGGTCGGTGATGTATCCGGCGATGGCAGAGGCGGCCACGGTCGCCGTTGAGGCCATGAAGATCTCGGCCTCGGTGCTGCCCATGCGTCCGGTGAAGTTGCGGGTGCTCGACGTGATGCATACCTCGCCGGGTCCGACCACACCCATGTGATAACCGAAACACGCGCCGCAGGTGGAGTTGGTGATGACGGCACCGGCGTCGGCGATGTCCTGTAAATAGCCCAACCGCATGGCATCCCGGTACACGGCCTGTGATGCGGGCGTGATCAGCAGTCGCACGCCCGGCGCCACGGTCTTGCCGCGCAGCACTCGCGCGGCGATCTCGAGGTCCTCGAGCTGGCCGTTCGCGCACGACCCGATGAACGCCTGGTCCACCTTCTGCCTGCCCAGCTGTGACACCGGCAGCCCATTGCGGCTGACGGTCCCGGGCCGCGCCACATAGGGTTCCAGCACCGCCAGGTCGACGGGCCGGACCTCGCGGTAGGCGGCGTCGGGATCCGGTGTGGCCGCAGTGTATCCGGTCACGCCGGCGTCGTCGAGGAAAAGGGTTAGCACCTCGTCGGCTTCGAAAGTGCTGAAATCGGCCGAGATTTCGGCGCCCTGGGTTGCGATGGTGCGCCGATCGTGCATCGGGATGCCGGCCAGGCCGGGTCCGCCGAATTCCAGATTCAGGTTGGCCGCGTCGCCGTATTCGTTAGCGATGTGCAGGAAGATGTCCTTGCCGCTCACCGCGTCAGGTTTGTCGCCGACGAGCTCGTAGCGGATGGTCGGCGCGACTTGGAACCAGGTGCTTCCGGTGCACATGATCGAGTACACCTCGGCGGGCCCCAGCCCTCGGGCGGCGGTGTTGTAGGCCCCGGCGGCGCAGGTGTGGGAGTCGGTGCAGGCCAGTATTTCTCCCGGGCGCGCCAGCCCGTTCTCGGCGATGACCTGGTGACAGATGCCGTGCCGGCCGACGTCATAGAAACGTTGGATGCCGAAGTCGGCGACAAACTTTCGGGCATGCCCACCGCCCGTGGCGTCCTTGATGGTCGGTGCGGGCACGGCGTGGTCCATGACGACGGCAAGCTTGTCGGGGTCGTGGATCCGGCTGGGCGCAATCCACATCGTGGCGAACTGCAGGTCGATCAACACGGTCATGTCGACGTCCACCACGACGGTGTCGCCGGGTGCCACGGAGTCCAGACCCGCCTTGCCCGCGAGGATCTTTTCGATGATGGTCATGCTCATGGGGCGTCCTGGATTTGGGCGTACTTCTCGTCGAGGGCCAGCCACTCCGCCATGCCCATCACGTTGAAGAAGTCGGCGACGCTGGTGGGCACATGACCGGCGATGTCGGTCCCGTTGAGCTGGCAGAGGCTCTGCAGCATGCCGAATGTCGCCTGCATCAGCAGGTTGCTCGGATGGATCGCGATCGCGTAACCCAGCTCCCGCAATCGCGACACCGATTCCAGCGGCGTAATCCCGCCGACCACCAGATTGATCAGCAGGGGAGCGTCCACTTCGGCTGCGATGCGCTCGATTTCGGCGGTGTCCCGCGGCGCCTCGACAAAGATGATGTCCGCGCCCGCTTGCGCGTACCGGTTCGCCCGCTCGATCGCCTCGTGCAGCCCGAGCGGGGCGCGTGCGTCGGTGCGCGCCACCACCAGCAGGTTGTCGTCGGAGCGGGCGTCCAGCGCGGCCGCCAGCGTCTGCTCGAACACCGCCGCATCGACCACCCGCTTGTCCGGCAGATGGCCGCACCGCTTGGGAAATACCTGATCCTCCAACTGGATCGCGGCCACCCCGGCCGCGTCGTAGGAGCGGACGGTGCGCACCACGTTCATGGGCGCGCCATATCCGGTGTCGGCGTCGGCAATCAGCGGGATGTCGCCCAGCGCGCCGGTGATCATCCGAACCCGATCGGCCATTTCGGAAGCGGTGACCAACCCGATATCAGGCAAGCCGAAGCCGGACGCCGCCACGCCCGCGCCGGTCATATACGCCGCGACGTGGCCGGTCCGTTTGGTCAGCTGCGCGGAGATCCCGTCGAAAACACCTGGCGCAATGATGAGTTCGCGTGCATCGAGCAGATCTCGCAGGCGCTGCCGGGCCGGTGTGGTAACCATGATTTCCTTTCTGGGCCGAGTCTGGGGTTAATCGGTTAATCCAGTGCGCCCGCGACGGGCGCGGCGAGCAGGTCCACCAGGTAGTCGACATCGTCGAGTTCCTCAAGGCCGACCACCGCCTGTTCGATCGCGTCGGCGCGTGCGCGGTCGGTGACCCGGTCGGCCAGCGCGTGGAACTTCGCGACGAGTTCGTCGTTGGTGACCGGGTCGTTGGGCGCGCCGTGCGGCGCGGCGACGCGGGCGCGGTGCACGGCGCCGTCACGCATGGTGACCGCGACGTCGGTGCGGAACCGCTCGGTGATGTCGGCACGGGCCAGCGATTCGTCGAGATGCACCGACGTGGCGGCGATCAGCGACCAGATGTCGTCGGAGTCCAGCCGGGCCGGGGTGAACTGCTCGGGCAGCACATTGCCGTCGAGCAGTCCCGCGGCGGTCGCGTATCCGATGTTCATCTGGGCGCCGATCGCGGTCAGCGGCCGCTCCGGCACCCACCAGCCGTGCTTGTAGATGGTCTCGCCAACGGTGATGTCGACCCTGGAGATCCTGGAGACCATAGAAATGTCCTCGGGTGCAACGGATTCCCGCAATTGTCTGGCGGCGTCGATCGCCCCGTGCAGGCCGCCCATCGCGGCGTACGACTTGACCATAATGATGGTGGTCTCCCATCGCTGGCCGAGCTGGCCGGTCAGCAGCGACGCGTCGGGATCGTGGCCTTCCCCGAAAACGCTGAGATATCCACCATATTCACGCTCGAACACCCGCTTGATGCCGGTATAGCCGGCCGCGGCGAGCCCCGCGGCGTAGAAGCCGTTGCGCGCCGCTAAACCGTGGTGCATGCGCTTGCTCATCGCCTCGTACTGCGCTGCCATCAGCCCCGCCGACTGGGTGCCGGCCAAACCCAGGGCGTCCTCCAGCTGCGCCGGTGGCAGACCGCGCATCTTGCCCGACGCCATCGCCGCCGAGTGAGTGCCGAAGACCGGCCCCGAATGCCAGCCACGGTCGAGCATCTGGGTTCCGTGCAGGGTGTACCCGACTCGTGGTCCCACTTCGAAGCCCGCGATCGCCCCGAGCAAGACCTCGGCGCCGGTGGAAGATGCCGGCCGCACCGCGGCCGTCGACAGCAGTGCCGGAATCAGCAGCGAGCAGCTGTGCAGCGGCGCGAGCGGGTGGAAGTCGTCGAGCTCGAAGCCCTGAATGAAGGTTCCGTTGAGGACGGCGGCGGCGGGCGCGCTGGTGGTGCGCCCGGTGCCTATCACGACGGTGTCGCCTCGACCCACTGAGCCCTCCAGGCCCAGGACGCCGTCGACGGCGATGCGCGACCACGGCAACTGTGCGCCGACCAGCGCACACCCGAGGCCGTCGAGCAGGAGGTGCTTGGCCCGCTCCACGACCTGGTGCGGGACGTCGTCGAGCGCGAGGTCGGCGACCCAGGTGGCCAGTCGTCCGGTCGGCGCGTCGGGGTCGGTGGCGGCCTGGCGATCGACGGCAGTCATGGGATGTCCTTCGACTCTGGCACGGACTCTGGCACGAGTCAGCTTGTTGTTATATACATATAACAAGTCAAGAAGCCGCGCAAGCGAGGTGGTGTGGAAGCATTGATCACCGTGCTGTCGAGCGACGCCGGGGTGCCGTTGCACCGGCAACTCTTCTTGGTCCTGCACGACGAGATAGACCGGGGCGTCATGGCGCCCGGTGACGCGTTGCCGACCGAGCAGACGCTGTGTGACCAATTTGGGGTGTCCCGCATCACCGTTCGGCGCGCGCTGGCCGATCTGTCGGATCAGGGTTACATCGAGCGCCGCCACGGAGTCGGTTCCTTTGTGCGCGAGAACCGCGACGACTCAGGGTCGACGGACGCGCTGGTGGCCGGCCGCTCGTACATGGACGGGCTGCGCCAGACCCAGTTCGAGACCGAGGTCGAGGTGATCGAACTGGGCATCCGACGCCCGCCACGGCCGATCGCCGAGGCGCTCGCCACGTCCGGCGAGCTGCTGCACATCGTGCGGGTGCGACGGCAACGCAGGACCGGCGAGCCGCTGATCGTCAGCGAAGCGTGGCTGCCCAATGACCTGGCCGGCACGCTGACCGAACCCGCGCTGCGGCGGGCGCCGCTGTACCAGTTGCTTTCGGATGCCGGTGTGTCCGTCGAGCGGATGCGGCACGAGATCACCGCCGAGATCGCGGGGCCGCGCAACGCGCGACTGCTCGACACGGCCATCGGGTCGGCGTTGCTGCGCCTCAACCGCGTTGCCTTCGCGGCCGGCGCGCCCCACCACCATTTGGCGATCCTGCTGTCGCCGAGCCGCAGCCGGGTGGTGATGAGCCAGTCGGGAGCCGATCTGGAAACCGGTGACGGGTTGGCCATCACCCATGATGTTCGTCGTGGTTCGTCGTGAGTCCCGCTAGTCCTGCCAACGGATCTGCCATCGGATCTGCTAACGGATCTGCTAACGGATGAGGCCGATCCGCGGGATGAACCGGCCCACGCTGGCGGCGTAGGCCCGGTAGGAATCGCCGTGCGTGCGCAACAGATACGGCTCCTCGACGCGGCGGACCTGCAGCTGTATCGAGGCGACGAGCAGGACAAACCCCACCAGGGCAACGGGATTCGGCGTCACCAACGAGATCCCGAGGGCAAACACGAACATGCCGGTGTAGATGGGATTGCGCAGCCACCCGTACACGCCGGTGTCCACCAGAACGGTGGTCTCCCGCTCGTCCACCCCGATTCGCCACGCGTCACCCATCTCGAGCTGCGAATGGACCGTCGCCACGATCCCGGCCGTCGCGATCACCATCCCGGTCACCTGGATCCAGACGGCTCGCAGGCAACCGACGGGCTCGACGACGTTGGCCCACTCCAGGATCGGCGCGGTCAGCGTCGTTACCAGCGCGATGACGAAGCCGGCCCCGGCGATCCATTCCAGTGAGCCGACCGGTCCGCTGATGCCACGAAAGCCGCTCGATCCGGTGCGCCGGCGCTGTAGCCAGCTGCGCCAGCCGAAGCCGAGCACAACGAAAATCACGCACAGCACCACCGCGACGTCGGCCGCGCTCGCCGCCTTCATCCGCCGCTCCTTTCCGCCCGGTCGATCGCTTCGGCATCAGGTGCGCAGTCACCGGCGCCGCGCACCAGGGTGGCCAACGCGCCGGCGGCGCAGGCACGCCGCAGGGCGCGCAGCCGCCGGGCCGGCAAATCTGAGCCCACCGCTGGGTTCACGGCAGGGTCGGCACCAGCATGGCATGGCCAATTGGCGGCCAGCACGCCGGCGAACACGTCACCGGCACCGGTGGTGTCCACCGCGGTTACCGCCGGGGCGGGCACCTCAAACTCGCCGTCGGCGCCCACGTACCGGGCCCCGCGCGCACCCAGGGTAACCACGAAGTGGGCTGGCCGCCAAGACCATTCGCCGGCCTCGGATTCGTTGGTGATCACGACGTCGGCCAGGGCCGCCAATTCGGCCAAGTGGCTGCGCTCCTCGCGATCGCGGCCGGCCGGTGAGGCGTTGACCATGACGACCGCCCCGGCCGAGCGGGCCTCGGTTGCCGCCGCCACGGCCGTCGCCACCGGGATCTCCAGCTGGGTCAGCAACACGTCGCAGTCGGCGACGACGCCGCGCGCGGCCGGCTCCGTCAGCGTCAGGCGCCCGTTGGCGCCGGGTGCTACCACGATGGTGTTCTCGGCGCCGGCATCGACCACGATGATGGCCGTGCCGCTCGGACCGGGCACCCGGACCGTCCCGTCCAAGCCGACGCCGTTGGCCCGCAGGTGGGCCCGCAGCTGGTCGGCGGCTGGGTCGTCGCCGACCGCGCCGACGAACTGCACCCGCGCGCCTGCCCGAGCGGCCGCGACGGCCTGATTGCCGCCCTTGCCGCCGGGTGTGTGGGTCAACGACGACGCCAGCACCGTCTCGCCTGGGTGCGGAAGGTTATCAACATCCAAGGTCAAATCCATGTTCAGACTCCCCACCACGCAAACGCGATGGGTAGGCATTGCGGCGCGCGGCGAGATTACTCGTTCCCCGTAGCTTCTATCAGACGGGAGAAGTTTTGCAGAATCGCGCGCTGCGGGGTGCCGGTTGAGTCCTCGAGATTTTTCAGCATCAAAGCGGCCACGCCGAGCAACCCGAAGAACATCTTGTTGGACGCATCCGGCTCGGCGGAGAACTGAGCCGTCACGGTTATCGGGAAGTCCATCGAATCCGGCTCCGCCATGTAGGCCATCATCACGTCAATGGCGCGCTGCATCCAGAGAAACTGCTCCCGCTGTTCCATCATTGCCAGAGTTTCGCATTTGCCTCAGATCGCGTCTAGACGCGCCTCGCGGCGAGCGGCGGCGCCGCAGGCCTGGCCCCAAGCTGTCTCAAGGCCCGGCGTCGAAGCCGAAAGCAGTTGTGCCACTCGTATTTCGAGAGCAGGGCGCGCGGTGGCCAGGTCCGACGACGGCGCCACGGGGTGGGGAGCTATCCGGCGCAATGCGACAAACGCGATTCGTCGGACGGCCCGCGCGATAGTGTGCTGCGTTAGTCGGTGCTGGATCCTGCCAGAGGGAGGCGCAAGGCGATTGACCGCGAGCGAGCTAGCAGAATCGGAACCGGACGCCCCGGACAGCGAAGCCACCCCGGCCCAGAACAGCAAGCCCGGGAAGAGCAAGAAGGGCAAGCGTCGCTTGCACCGGCTGTTGCGGATGGGCATCCAGTCCAAGCTGTTGGTGACGCTGCTGCTGTGCAGCATCTTGTCGGTGGCGACGGTCGGCATCATCGGGTTCTTGTCCGGCCGCAGCGCACTGCTTGACCTGGCCTCCGAGCGATTGATCGAGCTGCGCGAGTCGCAGAAGCGGCAGGTGGAGGCGAAGTTCGCGGAGATGACGGATTCGCTGATCGTCTACAGCAGCGGATTCAGTGCCACGATGGCGGCGCAGGCCTTCACCGCGGCCTTCGACCAATTGGGCAACGCGACGATCAGTCCGCCGCAACAGCAGGCGCTCGTCAACTATTACGACAACCAGCTGATCAAGCCGATCAAGCGGATCACCGGTAGCGAAATCGATGCCAACGCGGTGTTGCCGACCACCAACGCGCAGAAGTACCTTCAGGCGTACTACACCGCGCCGTTTAAATCGGCGGACGAATCGATGATGTTGGACGACGCCGCCGACGGCAGCGCGTGGTCGGCCGCGAATGCGCGTTTCAACACCTTCTTCCGCTCCATCGTCACTCGCTTCCAAGTGCGGGATGCGCTGCTGCTGGACACGCGGGGCAATGTTGTCTACACCGTGGACAAGGGCCCCGACCTCGGCACCAACATTCTCACCGGTCCGTATCGTCAGTCCGGCCTTCAGGGCGCATATGAACGCGCATTGCGGTCCAACGACGTCGACTTCGTCTGGATCACCGACTTCGAGGAGTATCAGCCGCAACTCGACGCCCCCACCGCGTGGGCGGTGTCGCCGATCGGCATGAACGGCAAAATCGATGGCGTCATGGCCGTGCCGGTACCGCTCGGCCAGATCAACAGCATCATGACCGCCGACAAGCAGTGGACCGCCGCAGGCATGGGCGCGGCGACCGAAACCTATCTGGCCGGCGCAGACACCTTGATGCGTTCTGATTCACGGATCTTCCTGCAAGACCCCAAGGAATACCGGCGCGATGCGATCGCCGCGGGCACCCCGCCCGATGTCGTGGACAGGGCGATTCGGTTGGGTGGCACGACGCTTGTCCAACCGGTTCCCAGCGCGGGTCTGAGCGCCGCCCAACGCGGGGAAACCGGTGTCACGAGGGGAACCGATTACCTCGGTAACGCAGAACTGCAGGCGTACACGCCGTTGACCGTGCCGAACTCCGAGCTGCACTGGTCGGTGCTGGCGACGCGGGACGAATCCGCTGCCTTCGCTAAATTGGCCCACTTTGGCCGCACTCTCGTGTTGGCGGTGGCCGCGATGATCTTCATCGTGTCTGTGGGCTCGATGCTGCTTGCCCAGGCAATGCTGCGGCCGATCCGGCGGTTGGAGACCGGCACTCAGAAGATCAGCGCGGGTGACTACGAGGTCAGCATCCCCGTGACATCACGCGACGAAATCGGTGATCTCACTGTGGCTTTCAATGAGATGAGCCGGAATTTGGCGATCAAGGACGAGCTGCTCAACGAACAGCGCAGCGAAAACGATCGCCTGTTGCGCTCACTGATGCCCGAGCCGGTTGTACAGCGGTATCGCGAGGGCGAGGAGAACATCGCGGAGAGACACCAGGACGTCGCCATCATCTATGCCGACATCACTGGACTGGACGAGATCTCCAACGATCTGCCCGGCGACGAATTGGTCGGCATTGTGCGCGACCTATTCCGGCAGTTTGATTCTGCGGCCGAAACCCTTGGGGTCGAACGGATCCGTACGTTTCACAGCGGCTATTTAGCCAGCTGTGGGGCAAATACACCGCGGTTGGACAGCATTCACCGCAGCATCGACTTTGCCGTCGAAATCCGCCGCATCATCGATCGCTTCGACAGCCAAAAGGGCCACGGGCTGCGCCTTCGGGTCGGCATCAACACCGGCAACGTCATCAGCGGACTGGTCGGCCAGTCCGGTCTTGTCTATGACATGTGGGGCGGCGCCGTAAGTCTGGCCTACCAAATGCACAGTGGCACAGCACAGCCCGGTATCTACGTCAGCTCGCGCGTCTATGACGCGATGCGTGACGCGCGGCAGTTCACGCCGGCCGGCGTGATTTCGGTCGGGGGAACCGATCAGGCGATCTACCGGCTGGCGGAGCGGTCATGACCGTAATGGATTCCGGATGGTTTTACTGGGCAGTCGCCGTCGCGGTCGGATTTCCGGTCTTGCTGATTCTTTTCACCGAACTGCAGCACACACTGATCCGTAGGAATAGCCGCCTGGCCCGTCAGGTGGGCCTGCTGCGCAACTTCCTGTTGCCGCTCGGTGCGCTATTGCTCCTGCTTGTCAAGGCCTCGCAGGTCTCGGCCGGGGATGCGCCGGTGCGAATCCTCACCACGGTGTTCGGGTTCCTGGTGCTGGTGCTGTTGCTATCCGGGCTCAACGCCACCGTGTTTGAGGGCGCACCCGTTGACAGCTGGCGCAAGCGGCTGCCCGGGATCTTTCTCGACGTCGCTCGCTTTGCACTGATCGGCGTCGGCCTCGCGCTGATGTTGTCGTATGTCTGGGGCGTCCGGATCGGCGGCTTGTTCACGGCGCTGGGCGTCACGTCGGTCGTAGTCGGCCTGATGCTGCAGAACTCCGTCGGCCAGATCGTGTCGGGCTTGTTCATGCTGTTCGAGCAGCCGTTCCGGATCAACGATTGGCTGGACATGCCTTCGGCGCGGGGCCGCGTTGTCGAGGTGAACTGGCGGGCCGTGCACATCGACACCGGTACAGGAACGCAGGTCATGCCGAATTCGATGCTGGCCAGCACCTCGTTCACGAATCTCAGTCGTCCCGCCGGCGCGTACAAATGCGCGATCACGACCACATTTGCTGCGGCCGATTCGCCAGACCAAGTGTGCGCGATGCTGACCCGGGTCGCCACTGCGCTGCCGCAGCGCATGCCCGGAGTCGTGCCCACCACGACCGCGCTCGCGGGCGCCGAATACACCACGACGGTCAGGCTGAGTTCGCCCGCCGACGCCGGCGCCGCCAAGGCGACCTTTCTGCGCTGGGTCTGGTACGCGGCACGGAGGGAAGCGCTGCACCTCGACGAAGCCGACGACGACTTCTCGACGACGGAGCGCGTCCAGGCCGCCTTGCGAACGGTGGGTCCCGATCTGCGGCTGAGCCTGTCCGATCAGCAGGCCTTGGTTCCGTACGCCAGGGTGGTGCGCTACGGGACCGACGAAATCGTGCAATACGCGGGTGTAGTGCCCACGGGCATGACGTTTTTGGTCACGGGCAGCGTCCGCTTGACCGCAACGGACGACGACGGTGTGGTCGTGCCGATTACCACGCTCAGCGAGGGTGCATTCCTTGGGGTGACCACGCTGACTCGCCAACCCAATCCCGCCGGGGCATACGCGCTGGAAGAAGTGACCGCGCTGGAGATTGATCGCGAACACCTCGAAGAGATCGTGATGAATAAGCCAGTGCTGCTTCAAGAACTCGGCCGGCTCATCGACGAGCGCCAACTCAAGGCTTGGCGAGCACGCCCTGACCGGGTCGGCTGAGGCGGACCCGCGTCGTCACGACCGGGCCTGGTTACTCGGCTGGCTGCAGCCCGTTACCCTGGGTTGATGAGTCTGCAAGCACCGTCTCGGAGCGGAGCGACCCAGCAGCGGGAGCCAGACCTGCGCGAGGAGGTCCACGACGCCGCGCGCCGGGCCCGGGTCGCCGCCCGCGCGCTAGCGCTGTTGCCGACGGTCGCCAAGGACCACGCGCTGCGGGCCGCGGCGGCGGCGATAGTTGCCAACTCCGAGCAGATCCTGGCGGCCAATAGCGAAGATCTGGCCACCGCCCGGGCCCTCGACACACCGGCCGCGATGCTCGACCGGTTGGCGCTGAACCCGCAGCGCATCGAGGGAATCGCCGCCGGCCTGCGTCAGGTCGCGGGGCTGGCGGACCCGGTCGGGGAGGTGTTGCGCGGCTACACGCTGCCGAATGGGCTGCAGTTGCGCCAGCAGCGAGTTCCGCTCGGCGTCCTCGGAATGATTTACGAGGGTCGGCCCAACGTCACCGTCGACGCCTTCGGCCTGGCGCTCAAGTCCGGTAACGCCGTGCTGCTGCGCGGCAGCGCGTCGGCCGCGAAATCCAACCAGGCGCTTGTCGACGTGTTGCGCGCCGCGCTACTCAGCGAGGACCTGTCCGCCGACGCGGTCCAGTTGCTGTCGGCCGCCGACCGGTCCTCCGTCACCCACCTGATCCAGGCCCGCGGCCTGGTCGACGTGGTGATCCCGCGCGGGGGAGCCAGCCTGATCGACGCGGTGGTCCGCGATGCGCAGGTGCCCACCATCGAAACCGGTGTCGGCAATTGCCACGTCTACGTGCACGAAGGCGCGGACCTGGACATGGCCGAGCGAATCTTGCTGAACTCCAAGACCCGACGACCGAGTGTGTGCAACGCGGCGGAGACGCTGCTGGTCGACGCGGCGATTGCGGGGCGGGCCATGCCCAGGCTGCTGGCGGCCCTGCAGGACGCCGGGGTGACCGTGCACCTGGACCCGTCGGAGGACCACCTGCGCCGCGAATACCTGGCGATGGAGATCGCGGTGGCCGTGGTCAACGGCATCGATGCTGCGATAGCCCACGTCAACGAATACGGCACCGGACACACCGAGGCCATCGTGACCAGCAATATGGCTGCCGCTCAACGGTTTACCGATGGAGTCGATGCGGCCGCGGTGATGGTCAATGCGTCGACGTCGTTCACCGACGGTGAGCAGTTCGGCTTCGGCGCCGAGATCGGTATCTCCACCCAGAAGCTGCATGCCCGCGGCCCGATGGGACTGCCCGAATTGACCTCCACGAAGTGGATCGCGTGGGGAGACGGCCAGACCCGTCCGGCCTGACGCATCGATAGTTATGGCTCCCAATGCTCCCCAATGCTCCCCAATGCTTAGGAGAATCTGATGACCGTGCCGGCCCGGCCCGCGCCGCTGTTCTCAGACATCGACGACGTCTCCCGACGGCTGGCCTCCACCGGCTATCTGGTGGATACCGCCACCTCGACGGCGGTCTTTCTGGCCGACCGGCTCGGCAAGCCGCTGCTGGTGGAGGGCCCCGCCGGCGTTGGCAAGACCGAGCTGGCGCGTGCGGTCGCCCAGGCGACCGGGGCCGGCCTGGTCCGGCTGCAGTGCTACGAGGGCGTCGACGAGGCGCGCGCACTCTACGAGTGGAACCACGCCAAGCAGATCCTGCGCATCCAAACCGGTTGGGAGGAGGGCAGCGACTGGGACCGCACCAAAGACGATGTATTCAGCGAGGAGTTCCTGCTGCAGCGTCCGCTGCTCACCGCGATCCGGCGCACCGAACCAACGGTGCTGCTGATCGACGAGACCGACAAGGCCGACATCGAGATCGAGGGACTGCTGCTGGAGGTGCTGTCCGACTTCGCGGTTACCGTGCCGGAACTGGGCACCATTACCGCGACCCGCACACCGTTCGTGCTGCTGACCTCCAACGCCACCCGCGAACTGTCCGAGGCGCTCAAGCGTCGTTGCCTGTTCCTGCACATCGACTTTCCCAACCCGGACCTCGAACGCCGCATCCTGTTGTCGCGGGTCCCCGAACTGCCCCAGCACCTGGCCGAGGAGCTGGTCCGCATCATCGGCGTGCTGCGCGCAATGCAGCTCAAGAAGGTGCCGTCGATCGCCGAGACCATCGACTGGGGGCGTACGGTGCTCGCGCTGGGCCTGGACACCATCGACGACGCCGTTGTCGCCCAGACGCTCGGCGTGGTCCTCAAGCACCAATCCGACCAGCAGCGCGCGGCCGGTGAGCTGAGGCTCAACTGATGGGGCTCAACTGATGGCCGCCCGCCGGATCCGTCCCACCCGGCCGCTCGCCCCACACGGGCTGCCCGGTCACCTGGTCGGGTTCGTGGAAGCTCTTCGCGGGCATGGGATTTCGGTAGGCCCCTCGGAGACGGTGGACGCCGGCCGGGTGATGGCCACGCTGGGACTCGGCGACCGTGAGGTGCTGCGCGAGGGCATCGCCTGCGCGGTGCTGCGCCAGCCCGATCACCGCGACACCTATGACGCCATGTTCGATCTGTGGTTCCCCGCGGCCATGGGCGCGCGGGCGGTGGTGGCAGACGAAGCCGCCGGCGAAGACTCGGACGCTTTGCCGCCGGACGACGTCGACGCAATGCGGCAGATGCTGCTGGATCTGCTCACCGACAATCCAGAGCTCGCCGACATGGACGAGCGGTTGGTGGCGATGATCGCCCGGATCGTGGAGGCATACGGCAAATACAACTCCAGCCGCGGCCCGTCGTTCTCGTCGTATCAGGCGATCAAGGCGATGGCGCTGGACGAACTGGAGGGCAAGCTGTTGGCGGGGCTGCTCGCCCCCTACGGTGACGAGCCCACGCCCAGCCAGGAGCAGATCGCCAAAGCGCTTACCGCGCAAAAGATTACGCAGTTGCGAAGAATGGTCGACGCCGAGACCAAGCGGCGCACGGCGGAGCAACTCGGCCGCGACCACGTCCAGATGTACGGCATCCCACAGCTTTCCGAGAACGTCGAGTTCCTGCGCGCCTCCGGTGAACAGCTGCGCCAGATGCGCCGGGTGGTGGCGCCGCTGGCCCGTACGCTGGCGACCCGGCTGGCGGCTCGCCGGCGTCGTTCCCGAGCCGGGTCGATCGATCTGCGCAAGACGCTGCGCAAGTCGATGTCCACCGGCGGCGTTCCGATCGACGTGGTGCTGCGCAAGCCCCGCCCGGCGCGCCCGGAGCTGGTGGTGCTGTGCGACGTGTCCGGGTCGGTCGCCGGGTTCAGCCACTTTACCCTGCTGCTGGTACACGCTCTGCGCCAACAGTTCTCGCGGGTTCGTGTCTTTGCGTTCATCGACACTACCGACGAGGTGACCCACATGTTCGGGCCGGAGGCCGACCTCGCCGTGGCGATCCAGCGGATCACCCGGGAGGCCGGCGTCTACAGCCGCGACGGTCACTCCGACTACGGCAACGCGTTCGTCTCGTTCGTGCAGGCTCATCCGAACGTGCTGTCGCCGCGCAGCTCGCTGCTGGTGCTCGGGGACGGCCGCACCAACTACCGCGACCCGGCCATCGACGTGCTGTCCGACATGGTGGCCGCCAGCCGGCACGCGCACTGGCTCAACCCAGAGCCCAAGAACTTGTGGGGCAGCGGCGACTCCGCGGTGCCGCGCTACCAGGAGGTCATCGCCATGCACGAATGCCGGTCCGCCAAGCAGTTGGCCGGCGTGATCGACCAGCTCCTGCCCGTCTAACCATTGCCGCCGGGTCAACCCGTGAGCCAACCCCCTAGGTCAACGCCAACCCCCTAGGTCAACCCCTCCGTCGGAACACCAGCCAGCGCATCTCGATCGGGGACTTCTCCCGCTCCACGGAGAACACGTCCTGGCCGCTGACCCAACCCTCGTACCAGCTGGTCGGCGGCCAGCCCGCCGGGGGCACGTGCGCTTTCTCATAGTCGTAGACGGAGTCGTCGGCGACGAGCTCAAGGGAAAGCCCGGCCGCCGCGGTCGACATCTCCTCCCGCGTGAAGATGGTCGTATACGTCTGCTGCCCGAATTCCCGCGCGGCCTCGTCCGGTATGTAGCCGTCGCGCGGCAGAAAGGCGTTGAACACCAGGCGCGCGCCGGGCGCCAGGCAACTCGCCGCGAGCTCGAACAGGCTGCGCAGCTGCTGGGTCGTCCGGAAATCGGACACCACCTCGGAGAGGAGTATTAGCTGGTAGTCCTGCCGCAGGTCGGCCATGGTCGTGAAGACGTCACGGTTGATGACACGCACGTCGAGCCCTTCGCGCTGGGCGTCGGAGCGGATCATCGAGGCGAACTTGGGGGTCATCTCCACCACGTCGACCGGGTGCCCGCGCCGCGCCAGGGCGAGGGCGTTGCGCCCGGTTCCGGCCCCGATGTCGAGGATCGGATGCGTCCTGGGGTCCGCCGCTTCGCCGGCCAGCGCCCACACCCGGGCGTCGGGTTCGGTACCGAACAGCGGTGGCTCGCGGGTGCTGATCCAATTCTCGTAGGCGCCCTCCACCGTCCACCATTGCGCGTTGACTTCGTAGTTCAGGCTCGAGCCGGCGGCAGCGTTATAGGTGATCACGATGTTGGAGCGCGGCGAGGCCGAGTACGCCCTTGCCACCTGGCCCTCCAGCACCGACCGCAGATGAGCGGTTTCATCGTCGGAGAAAACTCTGCCCACACTCGCAAAGATGTCGGCACACATCGTCACATACTGATCGATCAGGCCGGGAACAGCCGGCAGCGAGATCTCGCCGCTGACCACCGATCGGGTTAAGAACCGCTGGGTCAGCTGCTTCTTGGCCTGCCCCTGATCGTCACCACGGTGGCGTCCGTGTCGCGTTTCGTCGACCGATCCCACCGGCAAATCATCCACAGACCCCTTCTACACGACCGAGGGGATGGTTGCCGCCCCATTCGGAAAAGGTCATAGCCGGGACTGGCCCGAGCGAGAGAAATCGGCCTCGATCGTCGGCTCAAGTAAGCTGGCACATCGTGCAAAAGCACCGTCGGAGGCTGGGAGTCATGGGTGGGACGTTCGATCCCATCCATTACGGACACCTGGTCGCCGCCAGCGAGGTGGCGGACCTGTTCGAGCTCGACGAAGTCGTGTTCGTCCCGAGCGGCCAGCCCTGGCAGAAGAGCCGGAATGTCTCCCCGGCCGAGGATCGGTACCTGATGACGGTGATCGCCACGGCCTCCAACCCCCGCTTCTCGGTGAGCCGGGTGGATGTCGACCGCGATGGGCCCACCTACACCAAGGACACGCTGCGGGATCTGCACGCCCTCAACCCGGACTCCGAGCTGTACTTCATCACCGGCGCCGACGCGCTGGCATCCATCCTGTCGTGGCAGGGCTGGGAGGAGTTGTTCGATCTGGCGCGCTTTATCGGGGTCAGCCGGCCCGGCTACGACCTGCGCCGCGAGCACGTCACCGATGTGCTGGGCGAGCTGGCGGCCGACGCGTTGACCCTGGTCGAGATACCGGCGCTGGCGATCTCGTCGACCGACTGCCGCAACCGCGCCGAGCAGCGCCGGCCGCTGTGGTACCTGATGCCCGACGGCGTCGTGCAGTACGTCCACAAGCGGCGGCTGTACCGCGGCGACGGCTCGCTGGCTCGGCCCGCTCAACCGCCCAAGCCCAGCCTGGCCACCGGGAACAACGCATGACCGCCACCCAGGAGGCCATTGACATGGCCACGGTGGCGGCCGGTGCGGCCGTCTCGAAGCTCGCCGACGACGTCACCGTCATCGACGTCTCCGGTCAACTGGTCATCACCGATTGCTTCGTCATCGCTTCGGCGTCCAACGAACGGCAGGTGAACGCGATCGTCGACGAGGTCGAGGAGAAGATGCGCAAAGCCGGCTACAAGCCGGCCCGTCGCGAGGGTGCCCGGGAAGGCCGCTGGACGCTGTTGGACTACCGCGAGATTGTGGTGCACATCCAGCATCAGGACGACCGCAACTTCTACGCACTGGACCGGCTTTGGGGGGACTGCCCGGTGGTGGCGGTGGACTTGGGCCCGGATTCGGAGGGCTCGGCGGGTCCTGCGGACTCTGATGGCCCCGCGGACTCGGCGAGCGCGCAATGAAGATCCGTCGTCTGGTGATGTTGCGGCACGGCCAAACCGACTTCAACGCGGCCAGTCGGATGCAGGGGCAACTGGACTCCGCGCTTACTGAATTGGGTCGCGCCCAGGCGGTGGCCGCCAGCGAAGTGCTGGGCAAGCTGCAGCCGTTGCTCATCGTTTCCTCGGATCTGCATCGCGCCTACGACACGGCGATCAAGCTGGGGGAGCGGACCGGGCTGCAGGTTCGGGCGGATCCGCGGTTGCGGGAGACCCACCTGGGCGACTGGCAGGGCATGACCCACGCACAGATCGATGCCGAGGCCCCTGGCGCCCGGCTGGCGTGGCGCGAAGACGCAACATGGGCGCCGCACGGCGGGGAAAGTCGGATCGATGTCGCCAACCGCAGTCTGCCGGTGCTTGCCGAGCTGGTGTCCGGCGAGCCGGAATGGGGCGACCCGAATGGGCCGGACCGACCGGTGATACTGGTGGCCCACGGGGGCTTGATCGCCGCGTTGGCGGCCGCCGCGCTCAAGCTGCCGGTCGCCAATTGGCCGATCCTGGGCGGCATGGGCAACGCCAGTTGGGTGCAGCTGAGCGGGCATTCGCAAGACTCGGGTGTCGGCTTTGACACGGTCCGGTGGCGCCTGGACGTGTGGAACGCTTCTGCTCAGGTCGCCAACGATGTCCTCTGAGCGGCCCCCGGCGCTGCTGGTCTTCGCAGACTCGCTGGCCTATTACGGGCCGACCGGCGGCCTGCCCGCCGACGATCCACGTATCTGGCCCAATATTGTTGCCTCGCAATTGGGTTGGGAATTGGAGCTGATCGGCCGCATCGGCTGGACGTGCCGCGACGTGTGGTGGGCGGCGACTCAGGACCCGCGATCCTGGGCGGCGCTCCCCAGGGCGGGGGCGGTGATCTTCGCCACCAGCGGCATGGACTCGCTCCCGTCGGTGCTGCCGACGGCGCTGCGCGAGCTGATTCGCTACGTGCGCCCACCCTGGCTGCGCCGCTGGGCCCGCGATGGCTACGGCTGGGTGCAGCCGCGGCTTTCTCCGGTGGCCAGGTCCGCATTGCCGCCGCAGCTGAGCGCCGAGTACCTCGAACAGACCCGGGGTGCAATCGATTTCAACCGTCCGGGCATCCCGATCGTGGCGTCGCTGCCGTCGGTGCACATCGCCGAGACGTACGGCAAGGCGCACCATGGTCGCGCGGGGACAGCTGCGGCGATCACGGAATGGGCGCAGCACCACGATGTTCCGCTGGTTGATCTCAAAGCCGCTGTGGCCGAACAGATCATGAGCGGACGCGGCAACCCCGACGGCATCCACTGGAATTTCGAAGCGCACCAGGCGGTCGCGGAGCTGATGCTCAAGGCGCTGGCCGAAGCCGGCGTGCCGAATGAGAAATCGCGCGGCTGAGCTCGTGACAGTCGTGGTGGTGACGGACGCGTCGTCGCGCCTGCCCGCCGGGCTGCGCGAAAAGTGGGGGATACGGATGGTTCCGCTGCACATCCTGCTCGACGGCCTCGACCTGCGCGACGGTGTCGACGACATTCCCGAGGACCTCTGCCAGCGCCATGCCACCACGGCGGCGGCCACTCCGGCAGAGCTTCGCGACGAGTACCAGCGGGCGTTGGCCGTCAGCGGCGGGGACGGCGTGGTGGCGGTCCACATTTCGTCGGCGTTGTCGGGAACCTGCGGTGCGGGCCAACGGACCGCGACCGAGCTCGGGCCGGCGGTGCGGGTCATCGATTCGAAGTCGGCGGCAATGGGCACCGGCTTTGTCGCCCTGGCCGCCGCGCGCGCCGCGGCCGCCGGTGCCGATCTCGATACCGTTGCGGGCGCCGCGGATTCGGCGGTGCGCCGCAGCCACTCGTTCATCGTGGTGCACCGGCTGGACAACCTGCGCCGCAGCGGGCGCATCGGTGGCGCCAAGGCGTGGCTGGGCACGAAGCTGGCGCTCAAGCCGGTGCTGCGTGTCGATGACGGCAAACTCGTTCTGGCCCAACGGGTGCGCACCGTGAGCAACGCGACGGCGGCGATGATCGACCGGGTCTGTGAGGTCGTCGGCGACGGCGACGCGGCCCTCGCGGTGCACCACGTCGACAACCCCGACGGCGCCAACCAGGTGGCGGCGGCGCTGGCGCAGCGGCTGCCGGCATGCGAGCCGGCGATGATCACCGAGCTGGGGCCGGTGCTGGCCCTACACGTCGGCGCCGGGGCCGTCGCGGTCTGCCTAGACGCCGGCGCCCCGGGCTGAGGGTCGACCGCCCGGAAGACCGTAGTCGCCGCGGGGGTGGACGACTTGCGGCCACCAGAACCAGCGGCCCAACAGCGTCGCGATCGACGGCATCAACAACGTGCGCACGATCAGCGTGTCGAGCAGCAGACCAATACACACCGTGGAGCCGAACTGGCCCAGCACCCGCAACTCGCTGCCCAGCATGGAGGCCATGGTGAAGGCAAACACCAGACCCGCGGCCGTCACCACCCCGCCGGTGCCTGCCATCGATCGGATGATCCCCGTCTTGAGTCCGGCGTGTATCTCCTCCCGGAACCGGGAGACCAGCAGCAGGTTGTAGTCGGATCCGACGGCCAACAGGATGATCACCGACAGCGCCATGACGATCCAGTGGATCTTGATGCCGAACAGGTCCTGCCAGATGAGCACCGACAGGCCGAACGACGCCGCGATCGAGCTGGCCGCAGTGCCGACGATCACCAGCGCCGCCACGATGCTTCGGGTGAGCAGCAGCATGATCATGAAGATCAGCGTGAGCGCCGACACCACCGCGATCATGAGGTCATATTTGGCGCCGTCGTGCATGTCCTTATAGGTCGCGGCGGTACCGCCCAGAAACACCTTGGCGTTGGACAGGGAGGACATTTTCAGCCCCTCCTGAGCGGCGGTTCGCTCCGCGGCGACGCGCGAAATGCCTTCCGGGGTCATCGGATCGTCCTGATGCGTAATGAAAAAGCGCGCGGACCTACCATCGGGCGACAGGAACATTCGCAGTCCCGTTTGGAAGTCCGGGTTATCGAAGGCCTCCGGCGGCAGGTAGAACAGGTCGTCGTTTTTCGACGCGTCGAAGCTTTGGCCCATGACGATCGCCGTGTTGCTCATGGCCTCCATCTGATCGATCATTGCCTTGAACGTCTGATACAGCGTCAGCGTGATGCCCTTTGTGGTCTTCAGCGTCGCAATCATGGTCGGGACCAACAACACCATCTCGCGCGTGGCCTCCGCGGTGTGCTTGATGTCGGCCGAGAGTTGGTGGAACTTGTCGGCAAGCTGGTCGATTCCGTCCAGCGAGTCGAACAGGGACCGCATCGACATGC
Organism: uncultured Actinomycetota bacterium; assembly: GCA_963778135.1. Lineage (GTDB taxonomy): Bacteria > Actinomycetota > Actinomycetes > Mycobacteriales > Mycobacteriaceae > Mycobacterium. The sequence goes on from CAVZTC010000002.1 coordinate 35,473, forward strand.
ACACCGGAACGTCGTAACAGTGCCTCTCCCAGTAGAAGTAACTGCGTAGAGGCCGGAAGAAGTCGTCGAAATCCGCGAGGTGGTCGCGCAATTTATCGGTGATTTCTGAGGTTTCCGCCGTGTTCTGTGCGCTGTCGTTGGCGGCGTTAGAAAGGTCTTGGTTTATCTCGTACAAGCGCTGCGTGTAGTCGATCTGCACCTGCAGCTCGTCGGCCATCTTGAGGATGTCGGCCATGCGCTCTTTGAGGAAATCCATGTTCTGCATGGTCGTTTGGCTCTGCATGCTGTTCTGGAACGCTATCGAGCTGTGTTGAATCGGAATGCCCAGCGGCCGGGTGATGTCCTGAATCATGGCTATTCCCACCACCCGGATGACGTTGCGGGCCACCTTGTCCAACACCAGCATGTCCGCCGGATTCCGCATGTCGTGATCAGCCTCAACCATCAGCATGTCCGGGTTCATCCGGGCCTGCGAGAAGTGCCGGTCTGCGGCCTGGTAGCCAAGGTTGGACGGCGCACTGGTGGGCAGGTAGTACCGGTCGTTGTAACTGGTGACATAACTGGGCAGCGCGATCATGCCGACCAGGACGACGGCGGCGCTGACGGCCAAAATCGCTGCCGGCCAACGCACCACCGCGGTGCCGACCCGCCGCCATAGCCGGCCCCTGGCCGCCCGCTTGCGCTCGAAAAGGCCCAACTTGCTGCCCACGAAAACCACCGCAGGCCCCAGCGTGAGGCCGGCTAGCACCACGACCAGCATGCCGATCGCCACCGGCGCACCCATGGTGTTGAACCAGGGCAACCGGGCGAAGCTCAGGCAATACGTCGCCCCGGCGATGGTCAGGCCCGACCCCAACACAACCGGCGCCACCGAGCGAAACGTGGTGTAGTACGCCTCTTCTCGATCCTCGCCGGCCGCGCGCGCCTCCTGGTAGCGGCCCACCAGGAAGATGCCATAGTCCGTGCCCGCCGCGATCGCCAGCATCGTGAGGATATTGGCGGCGAACGTGGTGAGCCCGAATGCGTTGTGATATGCGAGGACCGCGATGACCCCCCGCGAACATGCCAGCGCGACAAAGGTCATGAACAGCTGGACCAGAGTGGTGACGATCGAGCGGTAGACCAAAAGCAACATGATCGCGATCGCACCCAGGGTGAACAGGGTGATCTTGGCCAGGCTCGCGTTGCCGATCACGTGCATGTCGTCACTCAGGGCGGCGGGGCCGGTGACGTACGCCCTCACCCCGGGGGGTGGGTGGTTTTCGTTGATCACCTTGCGGACGGCCTCGACGGAATCGTTGGCCAGCGTCGTGCCCTGGTTGCCGGCCAGGTTCAACATGACGTAGGCGCCCTTGGCGTCGGCGCTCTGCGCTCCCGCAGCCGTCAGCCGATCCCCCCAGAAGTCCTGGATGTGCTGGATGTGCTTGGGATCCTCCCGCAGTTGGCGAATCAGGTTGTCGTAGTAGCGGTGAGCGGCTCCGCCGAGGGGCGGATCGGCCGGCGAGCACGTCGGCGGGTGGTCGCAGGATTCCAGGACGATCATCACCGTGCTGTTGGAATCGAATTCCCTGAAGTTGTGGCCCAGTCGCATCATCGCCTTCATGGACGGCGCGTCGACCGGGGTCATCGGCGCCGAATGCGCTTCGCCGACGACTTCCAATGTCGGAACGATGACATTGACGAGTACCGTGACAAAAACCCAGACCAGGATGATCGGCACGGCAAACCAGCGGATCACATGGGGGATGAGTGGCCGGTGGCCGCGATCGGCGCGCCGGTCGCCCTGGGTGCTGATCGGTCCGGTGGCTTCGTTGTCTGCGTTGTCTGCGTTGTCTGCGTTGTCTGCGTTGTCTGCGTTGCCTGCGTTGCCTGCGTTGCCTGCGTTGTCTGCGTTGCCTGCGTTGTCTGCGTTGCCTGCGCTGCTTGCGGTGCTTCCAGCGCCCGCGCGTCCCCCGCTGTTCAGGTCGCTCACGCGGACTTCACCAGGCAAAAGGTCTGGGCGTTGTGGCCGTTGGAGGTCTGCTGTTCCCGAACGACACCGTCGACGGTGATCTTGCAGCTGATTTCACTACTGTCGCTCTGGGCCATGATGTTGGCGCTCACCGAGGGCAGCGTCGTAGAGATCCTGAACGACCACGGCAGCGGGGCGGCGTTGACCTGGTGAGTGTTGGCGTTCTCGTCCCAGTAGTTGATGTTCGCGGTGGCCCCGGGCGGGCCGGCGACCTCGTAGACGACGACCTTGGGGTTGAACTGCACGATCTCGATCCCCGCTCCGGCGCCCGCATTGAGGTCCTGTGAGCCAAAGATCTTGTGCAGCCGAGACACCACCAACGCCGACACGGCGAGTACCACCACCAGGACCAAGGGTATCCATGCCCTTGTGACTGCCCGTTTGAGCGCGCCGGCGATGCGACCGGTATTTGGACTAGCTTTCACCGAATGCCGCCCGGAAGGCCCCGGCCTTCAGGCCGGGGAGGAATGGGCGGTGTTGTCGTACCCCGGCGCTAGCGTTCGGTGCGTGAACGTCGTGCGCTATCGGTACCGGTTGCGCCCCGGCGCGTCCGCGGTGGCGGGGTTGTTGGCCGAGTGGGATCGCTGCCGGTGGGTGTGGAACCAGGCGGTCGAACGACTCAAGGAGACCGGTGAGTGGGTTCGCGATAACACCTTGACCGATTGGCGGCGCGAGCAGGATTGGCTGGGGGAGGGCTCGGTGGTGGCCCAACAGCAGATGCTGCGCAACTTCCGCGCCAAACGCGCCAAACGCGCCAAGGGCAAGGGGCGGCGCAGGTTCAAGTCCGTCAAGCGCTGCCTGCCGAGCCTGAATTACACCACGCGTGGATTTGCCCTCAAGGATGGCCGGTTGTGTCTTGCCGGGGGCCTGTCCGTCCCGGTCGTGTGGTCGCGGGAACTGCCGGCGCAGCCCAGCAGTGTGCGTGTCTACCGCGACAGCATCGGGCATTGGTATGCCAGCTTCGTGGTGGCACGCGAGGATCGGGCGCTGTCGGCCTGCGAGGCCGCGATCGGCATCGACTGGGGGGTTCGCGCCGTGGCGATTACCACCGACCCCGAATACGACCTGGCGCACCCCGAGCACGGACGACGCGCCGCCCAACAGCTGGCTCGTCGGCAGCGCACGATGGCGCGGCGCAAACCCGCCCCTGGCGCGCGGACGTCGAAGGGTTTCCTGGACGCCAAGCGCGGTGTCGCCAAGGTGTTGAAGAAGGTCGCCCGCCAGCGGCAGGACACCGCGCGAAAGTGGGCCACCAAAGTCGTCGCCAACCATGCGGTGCTGGCGGTGGAGGACTTCAATCCGAAGTTTTTGGCCAAGTCGCGCATGGCGCGTAAGTCTGCCGACGCCGCGATTGGCACCACGAAAGCGACACTGATCGAGTATGCCCAGCGGGCGGGCCGAAAAGTGGTGTTGGTGCCGCCCGCCTACACCACCATGACGTGCAGCGGTTGCGGCGCGAGAGCCAAATCCCGCCTGCTGCTGTCGCAACGGGTTTTCGTCTGCGAGTTTTGCGGGGCAATCGGTGACCGCGACAGAAACGCTGCCAGAGTCATTCTGGACAGGGCTGGTCTCAACCCTGCCGGTGTTGAAGCTGTAAGACATTCGGATCTCCTTGAGGTTCGGCTGCTGGCTGAGCCGGGAATCCCCGCCCTTTAGGGCGGGGAGGACGTCAACTGACCGCCTTCCGCTCACTCATCCTCACCTCACCTCACCTCTAAACTCACCCGACCTGGATTGCAACGCATCATCGGAAAGCTTGCTTCCATCGAGATCTGCAGCGATGTCGATAAAACCTTTGCTCGGCTAAGTATGTTAACGCTTAGAGGACGCAAGCGTTCCTGCGCCTCCCTAGTACGCGACGCGGCCGGTAACCGGCGGCAGATCGGCGAGCGTGACGATCCCCGGTTCGGCGGCCACCACGGCGGGGACCGCGTTGGTGACCGGCATCGCGGTGTAGATCATGCCCAGGCCCATGAACCCGGGCTCCGTCCAGTCCTTCGGCGGCAGGCAGTGCAGCACGGTGCGCATGTTGGGCAGCCCGAAGACCTGGATGACGTGGCCGTGCTCGAGCGGTTTCGGCGGAACCACGTGACTGCCCATGGTCCAGTTGAATCCCACGCTGACGACGTTGTGGTCGCCCACCCAGCCGCGGTGGTAGCCGTAGACGCCGCCGATGGTTCCGGCGGGGATTTTCATGAAGCCAAGGTCGGAGTCGGCGGTGGCCGGGGTGAAGGTCACGTCGAAGGTCAACTTGTCCAGCTTGGCCCCGATCGCATCGGCCATCATTGCCGCCGATTCCGCGAAGACTTCACTCTCCCGCCGCACGCTCTCGGCCAGCCCCGGGGTTTCGGGGTCCTGGGAGAATCCCATCGCGGTTTGGGTTTCCGCCGATTCATACGTTGAGCAGTCGACCGACTCGGTGATCCGGATCTCGTCCACCCGCTCGCACGAGGCGCTCAGCACCATGCCCACCATGTTCGTCATTCCCGGGTGCGCACCGCTGCCGAAGATCGTCGAGCCCCCGCGCCGGCAGGCGTCCTCGATGCGTTGCCGGTCCTCGGGCGTCTGCTTGCCGCCGGTGATCCAAGCCGCACTGGAGCACACGTTGACGCCCGATTCCAGCAAGCGCACCAATTCGTCGACGTTGGGCCACAACGGGTTATAGCAACACGCGTCGGGGCTCAGCGCGAGCAGCGCGTCGACGTCGTTGGTCGCGCGCACACCGGTCGGTTCTGGCCAGCCGGACAGTTCGGCGGCATCGACACCGACCTTGTCCGCGCCGTGCGCGTACACCCCGACCAGTTCCATATCGGGCCTGCCGATGATGGCATGCAGCGAGCGTCGCCCGATGTTCCCGGTCGTCCACTGGATTACCCGCAGCGGTCGGTCGGTGCCGGTTGTGGTCATTCGGCTGCTCCTTTGCTAAACGGTCGCGATGTCGAGCACGTCGTGGGGATCGTCCGTCATCGTCGCCACGCCTTGCACCTGAAGGAACGAATACGGCGGGTGGGGGTCGTCAACGCAGATCGCGACGCGCGAATCACGTGCTAGCGCGCGGCCTTTCGAGCTCCCACGATGTGTGGTGAACACCAACTGCCCGTCGCCTTGCCCAAAATCCAGGACGAACCACGCGGGGGCCACCAGCGGCCGACCGTCGGAGGCGACAAAACCCAGCATCCCGGTTCCGGTGCCCGCCGACAGGAACTCGACGACCCTTTCCGAGAGCCTTTCTGGCAGCTTTTCTGAAAGCCCGGCCATGCCCTAGAGCCGCACGAGGTCGTGCTCGCCGAGGTGGTCGATGAGGACCTGCAGGTGGTCCTGCGAGGAGCCCAGGGTGTGCTCGATCGCGGTCAGCCTGGCCGCGTAGTGGGCGACCGGATATTCCGCGGTCATGCCGATACCGCCGTGCAGCTGGATCGCCTCCTGCGCGATGTGCCGTCCCGACCGGCCGATCTGCAGCTTGGCCCGCGATGCGATCAGCGGGTCGATGTTGCCGTCGGCGATCGACATCGCGGCGTAAAGGTGCATGCTGCGGGCCAATTCCAGCGACATGTACATGTCGGCGGCGCGCTGCGTCAGGGCCTGGAACTTGTTCAGCGTGACACCGAATTGCTTGCGCGTCTTGAGGTAATCGGTGGTCAGGCGCATCGCTTCCTCCATCGCGCCGACCGCCTCGGAGCACAGCGCCGACTGGATACGGATGATGGCGCCGCGGATGGCGGGGGATGCGTCTCGGGCATCCGGGGCGTCGCCGAGGGGTTCCGCGGGCGTGTTGTCCAGGTCGACCTGCGCGCCGCGTTGCCCGTCGAACGTCGGGTAAGGGTGTCGTGTCACGGCCGCCCCGTCCACCAGGAACAACCCTGTGCCGCCGTCGGGCAACCCGGCGCTGACCACAAAGGTCTCGGCGCAGTCGCCGGCGAAAACCGGGTTCTTGCGTCCGGTCAGCGCCCACGAATCTCCTTGCCGCACAGCGCGAGTGGCGGCATCGGTGGTGGGCTTGCGCCGGCCGGGCTCGAGGTGGGCGAACGCCAGCAGCCGCTGGCCCGCCGCGACCTCGTCGAGCAGCTGTTGCTGCGTTTCGCTGCCGAACTCGGCGATCAGCGCGCCGGGTGTCAGCGCGGCGTGCACGATGGGTTCCGGTGCCAACCGGCGTCCGACCTCGGTGAGCACGACCATGATCTCGAGCTGCCCCGCCTCGTCCGGGTCGAACCCGAGGCCGAGGATTCCGGTGTCGGCGAGTTGACTCCAAACCTCGCGGCTCCAACCCAGCTCGGTGTCGATCACCTTGTTGCGGCTCTCCGCGTCGTAGCTGCGCGACAACAGGTCGCGGGTGGTGTCGCGGAGCATTGCCTGCTCGTCGCTCAAGTGAAAGTCCATGGCTGCCTTTGCCTCACAATCTCATAAGCCAAGAATGGTCGAAGCGATGATGTTGCGCTGGACTTCGTTGCTGCCCCCGTAGATCGATGTCTTGCGGTAGTTGAGGTAGCGGGGCGCGCTGGCCTGCGCCCAATCGGGAGACGCGATCTTATCCGCGTGAATCGGCAGCGCGTCGAGTCCGGCTACCTCCATGAGCAATTCGGTGGCCACCTGCTGCAGCTGGCTGCCGCGCATCTTCAGCACCGACGATGCCGGGTTGGGCTTGCCGTCCGCGGAGTCCGAGACGACCCGCGATTGGGTGAGTTCCAGTGCCAGCAATTCGTTTTCGGCCTCGGCGAGTCGCGCCGCGAACAACGGGTCGGACAGCAGGCCGTTCTGCTGGGCGTGCTTCTTCACCTCGGCGAGGCGCACCTTGGTGTTGCCGACGCGCGCGATGCCGGTGCGCTCGTTGCCGAGCAGGAACTTGGCGTACGTCCAGCCCTGATTCTCCTGTCCGACAAGCTGATCGGCGGGCACCCGGACGTCGGAGAACCACACCTCGTTGACTTCCTGGCCCCCGTCGATCGTCGTGATGGGCCGCACCGTGATGCCCGGCGTCGCCATGTCGATGAGCAGGAACGAGATGCCGGCCTGGCGCTTGGGCGCCTGCGGGTCGGTGCGCACCAGGCAGAAGATCCAGTCCGCGTACTGGCCCAGTGTGGTCCAGGTCTTCTGTCCGTTGACGACGTAGCTGTCGCCGTCGGAGACGGCGGTGGTGCGCAGCGAGGCGAGGTCGGAGCCCGCCTCCGGCTCCGAGAATCCCTGGCACCACCAGATGTCGAGGCTCGCGGTCGGCGGCAGGAAACGTTGCTTGATCTCCTGGGACCCGAACTCGGCGATCACCGGGCCGACCATTTTCTGGTTGAAGGTCAGCGGCTCAGGGATGCACGCCAGCTGCATCTCGTCGGCCCAGATCTGGTGCTGGGTCGGCGTCCAGTCCTTGCCGCCCCACTCGACGGGCCAGTTCGGCACCGCCAGCCCGTGGTCGTTGAGGATCTTCTGGGCGTCGACGTACTGTTCACGGCTCAGCGAGGAGCCCTGGCGCACCAGCTCGCGGATCTCCTCGGGGAACTGTGTGGTGTAGAAGGTGCGAAGTTCATCCCGGAACGCGCTTTCCTCCGCGGTGAGCGCCAGCTGCATGGCAGCCTCCCTTATTCGTTGGCCCTCGTTGCCCTCGTTGGCCCTCGTTGGCCCTCGTTGGTGCTTTCCATCTTGACCCACCCGGAGTTTGTGCACAGCCGCGGGTTATTCCACAGGCGAGTGCCGCGATCCGGTCGGTGCGGGCCGTGCCGGCGGAGGGCGCGCCTACCGTCGGCTCATGCGAACAGAACTACCCGCCGAGCGGCTGCATCGACGGCTCAGTGCTGACCCGGACGCCCCGAAGATCGAAGCGCACACCGACTCCGGGGAAGAGTCCGATCAACCGGACCAACCGGGCCAACCAGGCCGTACCCCGGACCGTGTCCCCGACGAGGACCAAAATTCGTTGCTGCCCCGCTGGCTTCCGGACGCGTCCCGGGGCGGGGGCTGGGCCGCTCGGGTGCGCGCCGATCCCGGTCGCGCCGGCGCGATCGCACTGGCGGTGGTCGCCGTCATCGCGATACTCGTCACGGTGTTCACCCTGGTCCGCGACCGGCCCGCACCGGTGATGTCGGCCAAACTCCCCCCGGTCGAGCGCGCTTCGTCGGCAAGCCCCAGGTCCTCGGCAGGTCCGGGCGCCGGCCAGCCGGCCGGTACCGACCGTCCCGTGGTGGTCAGCGTGGTCGGTCTGGTGCACACCCCCGGATTGGTCACCCTGGCGCCCGGTTCGCGCATCGCCGATGCGCTGCAGGCCGCCGGCGGTGCGCTCGGCGGCGCGGACACCGTCGGGTTGAATATGGCCCGGCCACTCAGCGACGGCGAGCAGATCGTCGTCGGGCTGGCGCCGGCCTCCGGGCAGCCGACGGTGCTGCGCAGCTCGATCGGCCCGGGCTCGGCTCCGGTGTCGGGGGCGCCGGCAGGACCGGCATCGGGACCACAATCGGGCCCGCGATCGGGGTCGCCATCGGGGTCCGCCAAGCCGAAACCCGGTGAGGTGCTCAACCTCAACACCGCCAGCGCGGAGCAGCTGGATGCCCTGCCCGGCGTCGGACCGATCACCGCCGCGGCGATCGTGGCATGGCGGCAGGCCAACGGCAGGTTCACCAGCGTGGACCAGCTCGGCGACGTCGACGGCATCGGACCCGCGCGGCTGGAAAAACTGCGTCCGCTCGTCCGTGTCTGACCCCGGTGCGCCGGCCCGGCCCCACTGAATCCGCGCCTGCTGAATCTGGGCCCACTGAATCTGGGCCCACGGAATCAGCGCCGCCCGAATCGGCAGGCGGGGGGCCGCTGGATGTGCGCTTGGTCCCCGCGGCACTCGCCGGCTGGCTGGTGACCGCCGCCGGGATCCTCTGGCCGGTCGGCAGAGCTTGCGCGGCGTGCGGGGTCGTCCTGGCCGCGGCGGCCGCGGCGCTGCTGTGGCATGCGCGGCGCCGGCGAAGCCCGCGGGTTCGGGCGATCAGCGCCGCCCTGCTGGCCGTCGGTGTGGTGGGCGCCGGGTTCGGGCTCGCCGTCGCGTTGCGCTCCGACGCGGTGGGTCGTCACCCGATCACCGCGGTGTTCGGAACCGCCGTGTCGGTCACGGTCACCCCCAGCGAGAGCGCGGTGTCGCTGGGCGCGGGGAACCAGGGCCGCCTGATGTTTCGGGCGACACTGCAACGCCTGGGCGACGACGAGGCATCCGGCCGGGTCGTAGTTTTCGGCCGGGCCTCGGAACTCGGTGAGGTCATGGTGGGCCAGCCGGTGCGGTTCACCGCGCGCATTACCCGTCCGGCCCGCCACGACCTGACGGTCGCTGTGCTCAACGCGACGGGCCGGCCGGTCTTGGGTGAGGCCGGGGCGGTGCAGCGCGCCGCCCACGCCTTCCGCAGCCGGTTCGCCACCACCGTGAAAGGCGTGTTGCCGACCGACCAGGCCGCGATGCTGCCCGCGCTGGTCCTCGGCGATACCTCGGCGGTCACCGCCGCGACCGGTCGCGAGTTTCGGGCGGCGGGCATGACGCACCTGACGGCGGTATCCGGGGCCAACGTCACGATCGTGTGCGCCGCGGTGCTGTTCTCGGCCCGGCTGATCGGTCCGCGGGTGGCCGTGCTCCTCGCCGCGGTAACGCTGGTGGCCTTCGTCGTCGTCGTGCAGCCGACCGCCAGCGTCCTACGGGCGGCCGTGATGGGAGCCATCGCGCTGGCCGGAATGTTGTCGTCGCGCCGTCGTCAAGCGATTCCGGCCCTGTCCGGCGCCGTGCTCGTGTTGATGGTCGCCGCTCCCCACCTCGCCGTCGATGTGGGTTTCGCGCTGTCCGCGCTGGCCACGGCCGCGTTGGTCGTCATCGCGCCGGCATGGTCGCGGCGGCTGGTGGGACGGGGCTGTCCGAAGCCGCTGGCCGATGCGGTGGCCGTCGCGGCGGCCGCGCAGGCGGTGACCGCCCCGCTGATCGCCGCGATCTCGGGCCGATTCAGCCTGGTGGCCGTCATCGCCAACCTGGCCGTGGCGGCCATGATCGCACCGATCACGGTGCTGGGCAGCGCCGCCGCCGTGTTGTGCGGGCTCTGGCCGTCCGGCGGGCAGCTGTTGATCCGTTTCACGGGGCCCGAACTGTGGTGGGTGTTGAGCGTCGCGCACTGGGCGGCCGGTGTGCCCGCGGCGACGGTGCCTGTTCCGGCCGGCGTGCCCGGGCTGTTGGTGGTCGCCGCTGTCACCGTGCTCGTCGTCGTGCTGTGGCGGTGGCGGTGGTTTCGAATGGCGGCGGGCTCCGCGCTGGCGGTGGCAATCATTTGCCTGTTGGCCTGGTCGCTGTCGGGAGTCGTCGGCCCGGCGTGACACCATCGTGGGGTGAGCGAGGTCGCGTCGTTGCACCTGGTCCTGGGGGACGAGGAACTGCTGGTCGAGCGGGCGGTGGCGGAGGTGCTGCGGTTGGCACGTAAGCACGCCGGAACCGATGACGTTCCGGTCAACCGGATGCGGGCCGGCGACGTCACCACCTACGAACTGGCCGAACTGCTAAGTCCCTCCCTGTTCGCCGACGAGCGGGTCGTGGTGCTGCAGGACGCCGCCGAAGCGGGCAAGGACGCGGTCGCGGTGATTGGTTCGGCCGCGGCGGACATCCCGTCGGGGACCGTGCTCGTGGTGGCGCACTCGGGCGGCGGACGGGCCAAGGCGTTCGCCGGCCAGCTGCAAAAACTTGGCGCGGTGGTACATCCCTGCGCCCGGATCACCAAGGTCGGCGAACGTTCCGATTTCATCCGCAAGGAATTTCGCGCGTTGGGCGTCAAGGTCGACGACGAGACGGTGACCGCGCTGCTCGACGCCGTTGGTTCCGATGTGCGCGAACTCGCTTCGGCCTGTTCGCAATTGGTCGCCGACACCGACGGCGACCTGGACGCCGCCGCGGTCCGTCGGTATCACAGCGGCAAGGCCGAGGTGAAGGGCTTCGATATCGCCGACATGGCGGTGGCGGGCGACGTCGCCGGAGCCGCGGAGGCGCTGCGGTGGGCGATGATGCGCGGCGAGCCGCTCGTGGTGCTCGCCGATGCGCTTGCCGAGGCCGTGCACGCTATCGGCCGGGTGGGACCGCTCTCCGGCGATCCCTACCGCCTGGCGGGGCAACTGGGAATGCCGCCGTGGCGGGTGCAGAAGGCGCAGAAGCAGGCCAGGCGGTGGTCGCGCGACTCGGTGGCGACCGCGATGAAGCTGGTGGCGGAGCTCAACGCCAACGTCAAGGGCGCCGTCGTGGACGCCGACTACGCGCTGGAATCCGCGGTCAGGCAGGTCGCCGAGCTGGTTGCCGACCGGAATCGATGAACGTCCGGCCGGTCGGTATCAGGGCTTTCGGTATCAGGACTTGTCGAGGGCGTGGAGGGACTTGGCCAGCGCCGACTTCTTGTTGGCCGCCTGGTTCTTGTGGATCACGCCCTTGCTGGCCGCCTTGTCCAGCTTGCGGTTGGTCGACACGAGCAACTCCGCGGCCTTTTCCTTGTCGCCGGCGTGCGCGGCCTCGCGAAACGCGCGGACGGCGGTGCGAAGCGACGACTTCACCGACTTGTTGCGCAGGCGTGCGCGCTCGTTGGTGCGGTTGCGCTTCTGCTGCGACTTGATGTTGGCCACGCTCTAGTTTCCCGTCTATTCCCTGAGTCGATGTCTGAAGTGTCGATCTGCGAAGTCGAATTGCGCTCGGGTCCCTGGTACCCGGCAGCGACTGTCCAGGTTATCAGTCGGTTACGTTTTCTCCCAAAACCCGAAGCCGTGGACTGCCCGAACGCCAACGTGAGGCAGCATGTGACGGGTGAGTCTTCCCAGTCCGCTCGAAGAGATCAGGCGACGTTCGCGTGCTCGGTCTGAACGCATTTTCGGCGGGTACAACACCTCGGACGCCTATTCGATGGCCTTCGACGAGATGTTCGATGCGCAGGGCAACGTTCGCGGCCCGTACAAAGGGATCTACGCGGAACTCGCGCCGACGGACGCCTCCGAGCTCAAGGCCCGGTCCGAAGCCTTGGCGCGCGCGTTCATCGACCAGGGCATCACGTTCTCGTTGTCCGGGCAGGAGCGGCCCTTCCCGCTAGACCTAGTGCCGCGGGTGATCTCGGCCGCCGAGTGGAACCGGTTGGAGCGCGGCATCACCCAGCGCGTCAAAGCCCTGGAGATGTACCTGGACGACATCTACGGCGACCAGGAAATCCTGCGCGACGGCGTCATCCCGCGCCGTTTGATCACTTCCTGCGAGCATTTTCACCGCGAGGCCGTCGGCATCGTCCCGCCCAACGGCGTGCGCATCCACGTGGCCGGCATCGACCTGATTCGCGACGAGCGCGGCACCTGGCGCGTCCTCGAGGACAACCTGCGGTCCCCTTCCGGGGTGTCGTACGTCATGGAAAACCGGCGCACGATGGCGCGGGTCTTCCCGAACCTGTTCGCCACGCATCGGGTCCGTGCCGTGGACGACTACTCCTCGCACCTGTTGCGCGCGCTGCGCAACTCCGCGGCGACCAATGAGGCCGACCCGACGGTGGTGGTGCTGACCCCGGGCGTTTTCAACTCGGCCTACTTCGAGCATTCGCTGCTGGCCCGCCAGATGGGCGTCGAGTTGGTCGAAGGCCGGGACCTGTTCTGCCGCGACAACCAGGTCTACATGCGGACCACCGAGGGAGAGCGGCAGGTCGACGTCATCTACCGGCGCATCGACGACGTCTTCCTGGACCCGCTCCTGTTCCGTGCCGACTCCGTGCTGGGGGTGGCCGGTCTGGTCAACGCCGCCCGCGCCGGCAACGTCGTCATCTCCAGCGCGATCGGCAACGGTGTCGGCGACGACAAACTCATCTACACCTATGTGCCGACCATGATCGAGTACTACCTACATGAAAAGCCGCTACTGGCCAACGTCGACACCTTCCGCTGCTGGCTGGATGACGAACGCGCAGAGGTGCTGGACCGGATCCGCGAACTGGTGCTCAAGCCGGTCGAAGGCTCCGGCGGTTACGGCATCGTGTTTGGTCCGGACGCCTCGGAAAAGGAGCTCGCCGCGGTCAGCAAGAAGATTCGCGACGATCCCCGCAGCTGGATCGCGCAGCCCATGATGGAACTGTCCACCGTGCCGACCCGCATCGGAAGTACGCTGGCGCCCCGCTACGTCGACCTGCGGCCGTTCGCGGTCAACGACGGCAACGAAGTGTGGGTGCTGCCGGGCGGACTGACCCGCGTTGCGCTGGTGGAGGGTTCGCGGGTGGTGAACTCCAGCCAGGGCGGCGGCTCCAAGGACACCTGGGTACTGGCACCGCGCGCTTCGATGGCCGACCGTGAGCTGGGTGCCGCCGAAGTCGTGCGTTCGCTGCCAAAGCCGTTGCCCGAAACGGCGTCTGACGAATCGGCACCGTTGCAAAAGCAATCGCAAAAACAGCAGCATCAGGTTGGCAAGCCGCAGGACGAGCCAGCCCAGAAGAAGCACCAATCCCAGCGGAAGCAACAACAACAACCGCAGGAACAGCAACAGCAGCAGCAACGGGCGGTGCGCTGATGCTGGCCCGCAACGCCGAGGCGCTCTACTGGATCGGGCGTTACGTCGAGCGCGCCGACGACACCGCGCGCATTCTCGACGTGGCCATCCATCAATTGCTGGAGGATTCCAGCGTCGATCCCGACCAGGCATCGCGCCTGCTTCTGCTGGTGCTCGGCATCGAGCCCCCGAACCACAAGTTGGACGTCTGGTCGCTGACCGACCTGGTTGCCTTCGGCACCGACAACAAGGGCGGCAGTTCGATCGTCGACGCGATCTCGGCGGCGCGGGAGAACGCAAAGTCGGCCCGGGAAGTGACATCCAGCGAGATCTGGGAGTGCCTCAACACCACCTACAATGCCCTCGCCGAACGCGAACGCGCAGCCAAACGCCTTGGCCCGCATGAATTTCTGTCATTCATCGAGGGCCGGGCGGCGATGTTCGCCGGCCTGGCCGACTCGACACTCTCGCGTGACGACGGATACCGCTTCATGCTGCTGGGCCGCGCCATCGAGCGGGTCGATATGACGGTGCGGCTGTTGCTGTCTCGGGTGGGGGACAGCGCGTCGTCGCCGGCGTGGGTGACGTTGCTGCGCTCGGCCGGAGCGCATGACACGTACCTGCGCACCTACCGCGGCGTGCTCGACGCGGCCCGGGTGGTCGAGTTCATGATGCTGGACCGGCGGTTTCCGCGTTCGGTCTTCTACTCGCTGAAGCTGGCCGAACACAACCTCGACGAGCTGCTGCATAATCCGCAGAACCGGCTCGGGACCACCGCGGAAGCGCAGCGATTGCTCGGCCAGGCCCGCAGCGAACTGGAGTTCGTGCAACCCGGTGTGTTGCTCGAATCGCTGGACAGCCGCCTGGCGGGCTTGCAGAGAACCTGCGCGGACGTCGGAGAAGCCTTGGCGCTGCAGTACTTTCACGCTGCCCCGTGGGTGGCTTGGTCGGATGCCAGCGAACGGGGCCGACTGGCGGGCAAGAAAGCGAAAGTGTGATGTGGCGGATGCGGGTGGTGCACACCACCGGATACGCCTACAAATCGCCGGTGACCGCCTCCTACAACGAAGCCCGCCTGACCCCGCGGTCCAACACGCGGCAGAACGTCATCCTCAACCGCGTCGAAACCATTCCGGCCACCCGGTCCTACCGCTACATCGATTACTGGGGAACGGCCGTCACAGCGTTCGACCTGCACGCGCCGCACACCGAACTGACCGTGACGTCCTCGTCGGTCGTTGAAACCGAGCGCCCCGAGCCGCCGGAAGCGCATGTCACCTGGAGCGACCTGCGGTCGGCCGCGGTCATCGATCGGTTCGACGAAGTGCTGCGCGCCACCGACTGCACCCCGGCCAGCAATCGCGTTGCCGCCGTGGGCAAGCGGATCGCCAAATACCACGAGCCCCGGGAGGCCGTCGTCGTCGCGGCACGCTGGGCGCGCAACGAGCTGGACTACATTCCGGGCACCACCGGGGTGCATTCCTCCGGGCTGGATGCGCTGGAAAAAGGCAAAGGCGTGTGCCAGGACTTTGCGCACCTCTCGCTGATTCTGTTGCGCAGCATGGGAATTCCTTCCCGTTACGTGTCCGGCTACCTACACCCCAAGCAGCAGGCCGTCATTGGAAAGGCCGTTGACGGCCGCAGCCACGCCTGGATTCAGGCGTGGACGGGTGGGTGGTGGAATTACGACCCCACCAACGACAGCGAGATCACCGAGCAATACATCAGCGTGGGTGTCGGCCGCGACTACACCGACGTGTCCCCGCTGAAGGGCATTTACTCGGGGCTGGGGGCAACCGACCTCGACGTGGTCGTGGAGATCACCCGACTGGCCTAACCGCGGGCCCCGCTGAACTAACCAGAGCCCCCGTTGCCGATGAGAAATCCGGCATGACCACCGGCCCCGCCGGCGCCCGGCGGAATGCCCGTCCCGCCGGCGCCGCCGTTGCCGCCGTTGCCGATCACATGGGCGTCCCCGCCGCTGCCCCCGTCGCCGCCCGCGGGGCTGCCCGCGCCGCCGGCGCCGCCGTCGCCGCCGTCGCCGGCGCTGCCGACCACCGAGCCGCCGTCCCCGCCGTCCCCGCCGTCGCCGCCGCCGACGCCGCCGGTGCCGCCGTCCCCGCCCCGGCCGAACAGCCCGGCGACGCCGCCGAACCCGCCGGCCCCACCGGCGTTGGCGACGGGCAGGTCACCGGCCCCGCCGTCGCCGCCGGCTCCGCCGGTGCCGTACAGCAGCCCCGCCCGGCCACCCGGGCCGCCCGCCCCGCCCTGGCCGGGGTCGCTGCCCGCGCCGCCGTCACCGCCGGCGCCGCCCACCCCGCCGTTCCCGCCGAAGTACCCCGCCGCGCCGCCGGTGCCGCCGCCCCCGCCGCGCACGCTGCCGAGGCCGCCGCCGCCGGCCGCGCCGCCGTTGCCGAACGTTCCGCCGCCGCCTCCGTCACCGCCCTGGCCGCCAACGGCGTCGGTGCCGCCGGTGTTGTCGCCGCCCGGCCCGCCGTCGCCGCCGCTGCCGAATCCTCGGGCTGCGCCGCCGAGCCCGCCCGCGCCGCCGTTGACGACGGTGTTGCCGGAGCCGGTGGGTCCGGCGCCACCGGCCCCGCCGGTCGCCCCGTTGCCGAACAACCGGCCTCCCAGGCCGCCGTTGCCGCCGGTGCCGGGCACGCCGGAGTTCACCGCCGCGCCACCGGTGCCTCCGGCGCCGCCGTTGCCGAACCACATCGCGTCGCCGCCGAGCCCGCCGGCGCCGCCGTTCGCGCTGGCCCCGGCGCCGTCACCGCCGTGTCCGCCGGCGCCGCCGTTACCGATCAGCCCACCGGCTCCGCCATTGCCGCCGGCCACCGAAGGGTTGGTACTGTCGCCGCCGTTGCCGCCATTGCCGTACAGGATGCCGCCGGCCGTGCCGGGCTGTCCGACCCCGCCGACGGTGCCGCCGTCGGTCCCATTGCCGATCAGCGGGCGCCCGAGCAGCACCTCGGTGGTCGCGTTCAGCAGGTTGAGCAGAGCCTGGTTGGCGGCCTCGGCGCCGGCGTACCGGCTGGCTGTCGCGGCCAGGGTCTGCGCGAACTGGTGGTGAAACGCCGTCGCCCGAGCGCCGAATGTCTGATACGCCCGGCCGTGAGCGGCGAACAGCGCGGCGATCTGCGTTGACACCTCGTCGGCGGCGGCCGCCGCCAGGCTGGTCGTCCGGGCCACCGCGGCCGCGTTGGCGGCGTCGATCGTCGAACCGATACTCGCCAAATCACCGGCCGCCAGCGTGAACACCTCGGGCGCGGCGGTGACAAACGCCATCCGCGGATGGTAACCCGGTCAGGCTCGGAATCCGGCGATCCACACCGCTACGGACTGCCGTGCTGACCCTGCGAGCCGAAGAGCTTCCCGCGTGCGCCGCCGACGCCGCCGGACCCGCCGCTGACACCGTTGCCGCCATCGCCGCCGTTGCCGATCAGCTGGGCGCTTCCGCCCGCGCCGCCGTTCCCGCCGGTGCTGCCGTTCCCGCCGTTACCGCCGCCGCCGCCGCTGCCCAGCAGCAGTGCCCCGGTACCGCCGGCCCCGCCGGCAGCGCCAGGATGGCCGACGAAGCCGGCCCCGCCGACGCCGCCGTGGCCGCCGTTGCCGATCAGGCCTATGGCAGCGCCACCGTTACCGCCGTGCGCACCGACGGCGCTGACGGAGGTGCCAGCGCCGCCGACGCCGCCGTCGCCGCCACTGCCGGTCAGCAACCCGCCCTGCCCGCCGTCCCCGGCGATGCCTCCGCCGGAGCCGCCCGCGCCGCCGGCGCCACCATGGCCGGCCAGTCCGGCCGCGCCGCCGTTCCCGCCGAGGCCGCCAGCCAAGTTGCCGAATCCACCGTTACCGCCGGCGCCCCCGCTCCCGAACAACGCGCCGGCGCCGCCGTAGCCGCCGTCGCCGCCACTGCTGCTGGCGTTGCTGCTGCCGCCGGCCCCGCCGTTACCGCCGGCCCCGCCGGTACCGAACAACATGGCGCGGCCGCCGTGGCCGGCGAATCCGCCATCCAGGGCGCCGGCGCCGCCGTCGCCGCCGCGGCCGCCGGTGCCCCAGAGCAGTCCGCCCTGGGAACCGTTGCCGCCGTCGCCGCCGACGCCCCCCAAGTTGCCATCCGCTCCACCCGCGCCGCCGGCCCCGCCGGAGCCGAACAGTCCGACGTTACCGCCGAACCCGCCCATGCCGCCTTGGGAGCCGCTGACGGAAGCGCCGCCGGCCCCGCCGGTCCCGCCGGCCCCGGCGTTCCCGAACAGCATTCCGCCGGCGCCGCCCCTGCCGCCGAAACCGCCTTGTCCGACAACGACATTGCCGGACCCGCCGGTGCCGCCGGCGCCGCCGTCGCCGAACAGGCCGGCCGACCCGCCAGTTCCGCCTGCGACCCCTTGGCTGGTGCTGTTCCCGCCCCTGCCGCCATTCCCCCACAGGATGCCACCGTCGCCGCCGGGCTGGCCGATGCCGCCCACCGTGCCGCCGTCGGTGCCATTGCCGATCAGTGGGCGCCCCAGCAGCGACTGCGTCGGTGCGTTCACGGCGTTGAGCATCGTCTGCTCCATGCCTGCAACGGAGGCCTGTAATGGCGAGGCGTTGGCGGCCTCAGTGGCCGCATACGCAGCGCCACCCGCGTTCAACACCCGCACAAACTGGTCATGAAACTTCGCCACTTGGCCGCTCAGGGCCTGATAGTCCAGCGCGTGCGCGCCGAACAGCGCCGCGAGCTGCGTTGACACCTCGTCGGCGGCGGCCGCGATCACCCTGGCCGTGGGGGCCGCAGCCGTCGCATTCGCCTCGCTCAGGGTGGAACCGATACCCGCCACCTCCGTGGCCGCTGCCACCAACGCCTCCGGGCTCGCGGCGACAAAAGAGACAAATGACATCCGGCACCTCCAGCACCTGGCAACCTGGCTCGTGTTACGACATGGAAGATCCTAGGGCGATTCCGACGGCTGATTTCCCGTTTCCGCGAGACGTTTCGGCACGCCCAGCGTGCGGTAGCCCGGGTGGACGTGGGGCGTCAGGCCGTGCTGCTGCGCGAGCACAGCCAGGAGACCACGCAAGGCGTCGCGTTGCTCGGCGTCCAGTGTTGCGGTGAGCCGCAGCTCGTGCTGGCGCGCGAGCTCGGAAAGCCTGCGCATCAGCCTTTTCCCGGCCGCGGTGAGGTGCAGCGCGTGTAATCGGCGGTCGTCGGGGTTGCGGCGACGCTCGACGTAGCCGCGCTCTTCGAGCTCGTCGACGTAGGCGACGACGCGGCTGGGCAGCACGCCCAATTGGGAGCTGAGGGCTTGCTGACTGCGGCCGGGCTCTGCGGCGATTGCGCGCAGAATCCCGGCGTGCGGCGGGCTCAGGTCGATGGTGGCCATCTGCTCGGCGAACAGCGTCGTGGCGTGATGGCCGAGTTGCGCCAACAGGAACGCGACACCGTCGTGGTCGCCGGCCGGGGTTGATGACACCGCCATATCCTACTCGTTCCGAATAATTCGGCTGGTGAATGATATGCGCGCTTGCAGCGCCCTCAGTCGCGGCATATCGTTCATGGCATGAATGATTCGCCAGCGGACGGAAATGGGGCCGTCCGGACCGGCCGGAGGCAGGAGGGACCGCCGCTGTTGTTGCTCGCGTTGATCTCCGTCGGGCTGCTGGCAGGCGGGCTCGTCACCGGGATCGCGCTGGGTGGTGTGATGCCGCTGCCCTACGGGCCGGCGATCGCGGTCCGGCAATACATCGCCGCTCAATCAGTCGCAGTGCAGGTCATCGCAACCTCGGCGTTCGCGTCGTCGGTGCCGTTGGCGATCTACGCGGCGACGGCCAGCGCCCGTTTGCGGCAGCTCGGCGTGACCGGGCCAGGAGCGACGATCGCGCTGATGGGTGGCACGCTGGCCTCCGGTGCGCTGGGTCTGACCGGGCTGCTCGGCTGGACGCTGTCGCGACCGGACATCAGCACCGACCCCGCGCTGGTTCGGGCGGTCTACTACCTGGTGTTTCTGGTCGGGGGCCCGGGGCACATCGTGGCATTGGGCCTGCTGGTCGCGGGCATGGCGGTGCCGAGCATGGTCCTGGGGCTGACGCCGCGTGCGGTGGCCTGGGCGGGCCTGGTCATCGCCGCAGTTGCCGAATCGGCGACGTTGGTCCTGGTCTGGCCGGACCTCGGGGTGATCTTGCCGATAGCCCGGATCTCGGCGTTGACGTGGCTGGTGGTGGCCGGCGCGCTGTTGCCGCAGCGGCGCACGGATATCCGGCGCGCCGCATGACTGAACCCGGTGAGGCGGCTCGGGCCGGCACGGCTACTGAGTCCGCTACTACGTCCGGGCCGCGACCTCGACCCGGTGCAGGTCGTCGCCCAGCTCGATGTTGCCGCTGAACGCGGACGCGGCCAGCGCCCGCCACTGCTCCTCTTGCCCGGGCGCCAGCGGCGGCACGTAGTGGGTCATGACCAGCGTGTCCACCCCTGCGCGTGCCGCGGTGGCCGCCGCCTGCTCGACCGACGAGTGGTAGTCACAGATGTCTTTTATCCGCTGCTGCGGGATGTGCGTGACGATGTCCTTGCGGATCACGGTGTGTACCAGTGCGCCGGCCCCCGCCGCCAGCTCGTCCAAGCTGGCGCAGGGCACGGTGTCGCCGGCCAGTACCACCGACGCCGCCGCGGATTCGATCCGGAACCCAATGGTCGGCGCCACCGGCCGGTGATCGGTGGGGCCCACCCGGATCGTCACGCCGTCGCGGTCCCACACCGTGCCCTCGGTGTATTCGTGGACCTCGACCGCCGGCGGAGCGGTCAGATCGGCGTGGTGGGCGATCCGGTAACCGATGTCGCGTCCGAACGCCTTGAGCGTCGCTTCCACCGTTTCGGCGGTGCCGGGCGGCCCGATGATCGGCAACGGCTCGGGATCGGGCGCGAAGGTGGTGACCCAACGCGTGATGAGCAGGTCGCCGAGGTCCGCGATGTGGTCGCTGTGCAGGTGAGTCAGCAGCAGCGCCGACAATCCGGCGGCGCCCACGCCGACTGCCGCAGCACGCTGCAGCACGCCACGCCCGCAATCCACCAGGAACACCTGTCCGCCGGCGCGCACCAGGGTCGACGGCCCGGCGCGGTTCGGGTCGGGAATGGGGCTTCCGGTTCCGAGCAAGATGACCTCGATCATGGCCCTATCCTTGCAAGCCGCTTGACGGCCCAGTAACCCGGCAATGCCGGGCCACCGGGTTCCTGCAGGCACCGTCGCGTTTCTCCAAACAGAGGTGCGAGTACGGTTCGGGAGGACTGCGTCGTTTGGTGGGGCGGCTTCCCCGCCGAACGAGTTAGCCGTAGCCTGGTGTGAAGCACATCACAACCCCCGGTGGAGGCCTTGATGCGGATCGCGGACGTCTTGCGGAACAAGGGTGCGGCGGTGGTGACCATCAACCCCGACGCGACCGTCCGGGAACTGCTGGCCGGCCTTGCGGAACAGAATATCGGTGCCATGGTGGTGGTCGGCGACGACGGCGTCGTCGGCATCGTCTCGGAGCGCGACGTGGTACGCGAGCTGCACAGGCACGGCGCCAGCGTGTTGTCGCGCCCCATCTCCAAGATCATGACCACCACCGTCGCCACCTGTACAAAAGCCGACACGGTCGACACCATCAGCGTGCTGATGACCAAGAACCGCGTCCGCCACGTGCCGGTGCTCGACGGCAGGAGGCTGATTGGCATCGTCAGCATTGGCGACGTGGTGAAGACGCGAATGGAAGAACTCGAAGCCGAGCAGCAGCAGCTGCAGTCCTACATCACGCAGGGCTGATTACCGGCTGATCAGCGCCAGATCAGCGCCAGGAGTATTCCTTGCGCAGCCGGGCGGCCACGACGTTGAACAGCTCGCGATCCAGGATCGCGCCCTCGCGGCGGATGCCCTCTTCGGGCACGTCGAGCACCCGGTCCAACCGGACCCAGCTTTCCCGGCCCTCGTAATCCCAATCGCCGGAACCGATCCCGACCCAGTCCCGGTCGGCGGCGTGGCGCTCCTGGCTGGACACCATCAGCCCCAGCAGCACGCTGCGTTCACGGCCCACCACCAGGACCGGTCGATCCTTGCCGCGCGTGGGGTCGTCCTCGTAGACCACCCACGTCCACACGATCTCCCCGGGATCGGCCCGGCCGTCGAGGTCAGGGGAGTAGACCACTTTGCGGGCCCGCTGCGCCGTCGGGAAGCTATTGCTGGTCACCGGCCGACCCGTGTTGATCGAAGCCGGCGCCGCCGGCGCGGCCGCGGCCACGACGTTCACGGTGATCTTGACGGCTTCCTGGAGTTCCTTGAGGACGGCCTGCGAATATTGGACGGAACGGGCCAGGTTTGGAGCCCGCTTGAACACCAGGTTTTCCGCGAACTCCTGCAACGTCTTCCACTGAGACTTCCGGGCGGACGCCATATTGGCAGCATAGTCGGGAGCGGCGAGCCCCGATCCCGGCAAATCGGGTCTGGCAAAATGTGCCTGGGCCACCTTGCCTGGATACGCTGGACACACCGGCGAACCCCCGCTCAGGAACGCCAATCGTTCCCCGACATCCGCCAGCCCAGGAGATTCCCATCAGCAGTTTCGCCGACAAGACCTTCACCGCGCCGGCGCAGATCAGGAACTTCTGCATCATCGCTCACATCGACCACGGCAAATCCACGCTGGCGGACCGGATGCTGCAGCTCACCGGCGTGGTCGACGAGCGGTCGATGCGGGCTCAGTACCTGGACCGGATGGACATCGAGCGGGAACGCGGCATCACGATCAAGGCCCAGAACGTGCGGCTGCCCTGGCGGGTGGGTGACCAAGATTACGTATTGCACCTGATCGACACCCCGGGCCACGTGGACTTCACCTACGAGGTGTCGCGCGCGCTGGAGGCCTGCGAGGGCGCCGTGCTGCTGGTCGACGCCGCCCAAGGCATCGAGGCGCAGACGCTTGCCAATCTCTACCTGGCGCTGGACCGCGACCTGCACATCATCCCGGTGCTGAACAAGATCGACCTGCCCGCTGCCGATCCGGACCGCTACGCGGGCGAGATCGCCCACATCATCGGCTGCGAGCCCGGCGACGTGCTGCGCGTGTCCGGCAAGACCGGGGAGGGCGTCGCCGACCTGCTCGACCACGTGGTGCGCGAGGTGCCGCCGCCGCAGGGCGACGCCGACGCGCCCACCCGCGCGATGATCTTCGACTCCGTCTACGACATCTACCGCGGTGTGGTGACCTACGTGCGCGTGGTGGACGGCAAGATCAGCCCCCGCGAGCGCATCGCGATGATGTCCACCGGCGCCACGCACGAACTGCTCGAGGTCGGCATCGTCTCGCCGGACCCGAAACCCAGCGACGGCCTGGGTGTCGGGGAGGTGGGCTACCTGATCACTGGAGTCAAGGACGTCCGGCAGTCCAAGGTCGGCGACACCGTGACGTCGGCCCGCCACGGCGCCAAGGAAGCGCTGACGGGCTACCGCGAACCCCGGCCGATGGTCTACTCGGGCCTGTATCCCGTTGATGGCAGCGACTATCCAAACCTGCGCGACGCGCTGGACAAGCTGCAACTCAACGACGCGGCGCTGACCTACGAGCCGGAGACGTCGGTGGCGCTGGGCTTTGGATTCCGCTGCGGTTTCCTGGGCCTGCTGCATATGGAGATCAGCCGGGAGCGCCTTGAGCGCGAGTTCGACCTGGATCTGATCTCGACGTCGCCGAACGTCGTATACCGCGTCGAGAAGGAGGACAACACCGAGCTCGTGGTGACCAACCCGTCGGACTGGCCCGAGGGCAAGGTCCGCGCGGTTTACGAGCCCGTGGTGAAGACCACCATCATCGCGCCCAGCGAATTCATCGGCACCATCATGGAACTATGCCAATCGCGCCGCGGTGAGCTGGGTGGCATGGACTATCTATCGCCCGAGCGGGTGGAGCTGCGCTACACAATGCCGTTGGGGGAGATCATCTTCGACTTCTTTGACTCGTTGAAATCGCGCACCCGCGGTTACGCCAGCCTCGACTACGAGGAGGCCGGCGAGCAGGAAGCCGATCTAGTCAAGGTGGATATCCTGCTGCAGGGCGAGGCCGTCGACGCGTTCTCTGCGATCGTCCACAAAGACGGGGCCTCGGCGTACGGCAACAAGATGACCACCAAGCTCAAGGAACTGATCCCGCGCCAGCAGTTCGAGGTGCCGGTGCAGGCGGCGATCGGATCGAAAATTATTGCGCGCGAGAACATCCGGGCGATCCGCAAGGACGTGTTGTCCAAGTGCTACGGCGGTGACATCACCCGCAAGCGCAAACTTCTGGAAAAGCAGAAGGAAGGCAAGAAGCGGATGAAGACCATCGGCCGGGTCGAGGTGCCGCAGGAGGCCTTCGTCGCCGCCTTGTCCAGCGACGCCGCGGGGGACAAGGGCAAGAAATAGCGGTGGCGCCAGAACCCCTAAAACCCCAAAAACCCCGTGCGCGAACGCGGTCCCTCGCGGCCTGCCTGTTGCTGGTAACGCTGGCCACCGGCTGCAACTCAGTCGTCGGCGGCACTGCGCGGTCGGCGCCGAAGCTGACGCCGCGGCCGCTCGCCGGGCTGCCCGTCCAGCGGGCGCTGCTCGACGACGCCGCGCTGGCCGCGATTCTCGATCAGCCCTTCAACGCCGATCCTCGTTTTCCAGCGCGGTTCGGGGGTCCCGAGGCATTACAGGACGACGGATCGCGCGCGCCTACGGATTGCCTCGGTGTCGCGGCCATGCTGCAGCACAGCGTCTACCAATTCGCCAACGTCAAAGACGTTGCGGTGGAGAGCTGGTCGCACCCCAATATGTCCGTGAAGGTGATCGCGGTAAAGGAGAGCGTGGTCGCCTTGCCCACGGCCGCCGACGCCGGCGCCGCGTTCGCGAAATTCTCCGCGCAATGGCAAAAATGCGACGGCACGGCGGTGCCCTTGCCGGGCGGCGTATTGATGCTCACGCCCCAGGTCACCGACGTACGGGTTGTCAATTCCGTTGTGGCGGCGACGGTTTCGCTGGATTTGGGGCTGCCCAGCTCGCTCTCGGCGGCCATTCCGGAAGGGCGGGCCATGGGCGTCCGGGGCAATTGCCTTGTCGAGGTCGATGTGGTCTTTTCCCGCTTGTCCAACCCGTCTTCGCGAGGATCGGGCGACATTCACAACAGCGCCATCGACATCGCCCACGCCATGATGGACAAAGTCAGCGCCTTGAGCTAACTCTGAGCTAACTCCTGCTAGTGCAGGCAGCCCAGGGCGAGTCTTGTGCCGCCTCGCGATCAGCGCAGCCGCATCGACAAAAACCGGGACGATCAGGATCCGCCGTGGCCGCCCAAACCGCCAGTACCTCCGCCGCCGCCGGCAACGCCCACTGGCGTATTGCCCGGGGTGCCGCCGGAGCCCACGCCGCCGGGGTTGACGGCGGTGCCGCCGGTGCCGCCGGTGCCACCTGTGGCGCCGGAGCCGTTGGTGGTGCCGGGAACGCGTTCCTGTTCGCCTACGCTCGCGCCTTGCTCAGCGCGCCGCGCTTACATCGGCGCGTTGGCGGGCTGGAACATGCCGGAGCCGTCGGCCTCCTCCTCGGCGCGGATCACGTGCACCACCGCGTTGATCAGCGCCAGGTGCGTGAACGCCTGCGGGAAGTTGCCCAGGTGCCGGCCCGATCGCGGTTCGATCTCCTCGGCGTAGAGGTGCAGCGGGCTCGCGTAGGCCAGCAGCCGCTCGCAGAGCCGCTTGGCGCGGGCCACCTCACCGATCTCGACCAGCGCCGACACCAGCCAGAACGAGCAAATGGTGAACGTGCCCTCCTCGCCGGTCAGCCCGTCGTCCGTCTCGTGCACCCGGTAGCGCAGCACCAGGCCTTCCTCGGTGAGTTCGTTGGCGATGGCGAGCACGGTGTTGCGCACCCGCGGGTCGTCCGGGGGCAGGAACCGGGTCAGCACGACCAGCAGCAGCGAGGCGTCCAGCGCGTCGCTGCCATAGCGCTGGGTGAACACGCCCCGGGAGTCCACCCCATTCTCGAGAATGTCGGCCTTGATCTCCTCGGCGATGGCCCGCCATTGCCGGGCGTAGGCCGTCTCACCCTGTCGTTGGGCCAGCTTGGACCCGCGGTCCAGCGCGACCCAGCACATCACCTTCGACGACGTGAAGTGCTGCGGTTCGCCGCGAACCTCCCAGATCCCGCGGTCCGGCTCACGCCAGTGCTCGATCGCCTCTTCCACCTGCTTCTTCAGCACCGGCCACAGGGTCTCCGGGATTTGCTCGCGGGACTTGGCGTGCAGGTAGAACGAGTCCAGGATCGAGCCCCAGATGTCGTGCTGGACCTGGTCGTAGGCGCCGTTGCCAATCCGCACCGGCCGGGCGTGGTCATAACCGGACAGATGGTTCAGTTCGTCTTCGACCAGGCTGCGCTCGCCGCCCACCCCGTACATCACCTGCAGCGGATGGCGCTGGTCGCTGTTGGCGCCGGACACGTCGGCGATGAACGCGAAGAAGTCGTCGGCCTCGCGGTCCAGCCCCAGCGTGTACAGCCCCCACAACGCGAACGTCGAATCGCGGACCCACGCGTAGCGGTAGTCCCAATTGCGTTCGCCCTGCGGGGTTTCCGGCAGCGACGTGGTGCTGGCCGCCAGCAGTGCGCCGGTGGGGGAGTACGTCAGACCCTTCAGCGTGAGCGCGCTGCGTTGCAGGTATGCCCGCCATGGGTGGTCCGGGAAGTTGCCGATGTTGATCCACTGCCGCCAGCACTCGGTGGTCTGCCACATCTTGTCGGCGGCCTCTTGATAGGTCTGCGGCGCAGGGTGTTTGGTCCAACTGAGCGCGACGAACACGTCGTCGCCCTCGGTCATCCGGGTGCGCGCCCGCGCCTCACGGCCCTCCAATCCGATGCGCAGATTGGTGGTCAGTCGCAGCGTCGGGTGCGCGTCGGGTTGCTTGCTGGCGCGCGCGATCGCCTCGCCGTACGCGTTGGCCGAGTATTCCCAGACGGCGCCGATGCGGTGGTAGTCGAACGCCGGCTCGCAGCTCATCATCAGCTCAACCGTGCCGCTGACACAGCGCACCGTGCGCAGCAGGATGTGTTCGGCGTCCCAGTCCATCGGAGTCCGGCGATGCGTTCGGGAACGGCGCTCGATGTCGTGCCACTTTCCCATCACCAGCGCATCGCGCACGATCAGCCAACCGGTGTGGGTCTGCCAGGTGGTTTCCATGATCAGGCTGCCGGGCAGGTAGCGGCGCGCCGACGGCACCGAGACGCCGTACGGGCCCAATCGGAAGTGGCCGGCGCTGCGGTCCAGAATTGCGCCGAACACGCTCGGGGAATCCGGTCGGGGTACGCACAGCCACTCCACCGAACCGGCGGGTGAGATCAGGCACGTCGTTTCCCAGTCGGACAGGAATGAGTAATCGGCGATGGGCGGGAACGGGTTGCGCAGCCCACCGCTCGACGCAAACGGTGCCGGCGCGCTGAAGTCGAACGGCGCCGGTTTTTCCGCGTGGCTGTTGGCGAGCGATGCCGCTTCGAACTTTTGCGCCTCGGTGGCCTCTTCGGATGGCGCGTCGGCCCCGTCTGCGGGTTGGGCTTGCAAAACCATCCCGCCATCATCTTCCGTAGACGTGCCCGGCGTCCATGATTTGCCCGAGATGCCGAGCTCTTGTGTCTGCAAGCGTGTCTCTGCTGTGTCTCCAGGGTTACCCGGGGCGCCTGGCGAACCGCGGCGCGTGCTCGGGCAGCGGGCCAATCGCCACCATGTAGCCCATGAACCGCCGCAGTGCGGTCATCCGACTCACCAGCCGCACGGCGGGTAGCGGCTCGGCGTCGGCCATTTGCTCCGTCGCGGCCCTTTGCCCCTGCGCGGCTTGGTCTTTGATGGCGATCGCGATCACGTTCGCGTGGATCGCGCGTTGTGCGGATTGCAGAATCGCCGTCGGTACCCAGCGGCGCGCCTGCACCCGGGCCAGCTGTCGGGTGGACACCCGCCCGGCATGCAGTGGGCGAGCCAGTATCCGTGCCGCGGCGACGGCGTCGGCCACCGCGAGGTTGATTCCCACGCCGCCGACCGGCGACATCGCGTGCGCGGCGTCGCCGATGCACAGCACACCGTCGGCGTACCAGCGGCGCAGCCGATTAAGTTGCACATCAAGCAGTTTCACGTCCTCGAACGAGGCCAGCGTTCCGATCCTGTCGGCGAGCCAGGGCACCATGCTCAGCAGCTGGCGGTGCAACGCCTCAATGCCCTGCGACCGCATCTGCGAGTCGGTCCCTTTCGGGATGACGTAGGCGATCTGGTAGTAGTCGCCGCGGTCGATCATGATCGCGCCGTGACCGGCCTGGAACGTCCCCGCCAGCCCGGCCGGGTCGCCGGGCTTGCGGGGCAACCGGAACCACCACACATCCATCGGGGCGCCGAAGGCGCGCGGTTTCAGGCCCGCCGCCGAGCGCACGGTCGATGTGCGGCCGTCGCAAGCCACCGTAAGTGCGGCCCGCATCTGTTTCGTTTCGCCGTTCTGGTCGCGGTACGTGACGCCGACGATCCGCCCGCTGTCGTGCCCCGAAGCGCGAACCACGCCCGTCACCTCGGCGTTGCGCATCAACCGGAAGCTGGGTTCCGCAGCGGCTGCGGTGGCGATCATTTCAAGGAAGTCCCACTGGGGTACCAGGGCGATGTGCTGATGTGCCCCTGGGAGGTGGGTTAGATCGATATCCACCTCTTGGCCCTGTAGCCGCATCCGCATGGTGTCGATGAGGCGGTGCGGAACCTGCGCGAACTGCGCCCCCAACCCGAGTTCGTCGACTAGGCGCAGGGTGCTGGCGTGCACGGTGTCACCGCGGAAGTCACGCAGAAAGTCGGCGTGCTTTTCCATCACCGTGACTTTTACGCCGGCGCGGGCCAAGAGCAGGCCGAGCATCATGCCCGCCGGGCCGCCGCCGGCGACGAGACAGGTGGTTCCGTCCGTTCCGTCGGTTTCGTCGGGTGCAGGAGGCACATTGCCGATCTTGGCACATCGGTTTCGCCTGCTGGGGTGGCCCAACCTGGCGGCGACGAATAGAGGACTAATAGTGTGAGCCCGGTGAACGGCTTCCTGAATTGGTGGGACGGCATCGAGCTGTGGCTTTCAGGGCTGGCGTTCGTGGTGCAGGCCCTGGTGGTGATGCCGGTGGTGCTCGCGCTGGCCTACTTCACCGCGGTAGTGCTGGACGGCCTGCTGGGTAAGGGCATCGGGCTGGAGCGCCGGGCCCGCCACGCCGACCAGGATCCCGGGTAACGCCAATGCCTCGATCGCACGTGACGTTGGTTCTGGTCACGCTGCTGGTTTTGGTGGTCGTCGCGTGGTTGCTGACGCACTGAGGCGTATGTCGAACTCTGTTACGCTCGCGCCATGCATGCAGCAACCGGTGCCCTTGAGCGCTGTGCCGGCGTGCGCTCTGCCGGCGTGCACTGTTGTCGCGCGCACTGTTGTCGCTGACTCCCACGCCCGTACGCGGTCTGGTCCGGAGTTCGTGAATTCCCCTGAATTCTGATCAAACGCCTGCCCGCAGCTACGGGACCTACATCTATATGTCCCGCACTGGAAGGCCGCTAATGCTCATTGACATCGGGGGGGCCGTGCGGCGTGCCCGGCTTGTCCGTCATGCCCGGCATGTCGTGACGCTCGCCCTGATCGCCGTGCTCGCCAATGTCGTCGCCGCGTGTCAGGGCGGTCCCAGCGACGTGGTGGGCGGCGCGGGGCCGACCAACGCGCAATCGAGTATCACGCTGGTCGCGTACTCGGTCCCAGAACCCGGCTGGAGCAAGGTGATCCCGGCGTTCAATGCCTGGGAAGGGGGCAAGGGCGTGCAGGTGATCACCTCGTATGGTGCATCCGGCGACCAATCCCGCGGTGTTGTCGACGGTAAGCCGGCCGATGTCGTGAACTTCTCGGTGGAACCGGACATCACCCGATTGGTCAAGGCCGGCAAGGTATCCAAGGATTGGAACACCGACGCCACCAAGGGCATCCCGTTCGGCTCGGTGGTGACGTTGGTGGTGCGTAAGGGAAATCCGAAGAACATCAAGGACTGGGACGATCTGTTGCGACCGGGAGTCGAAGTCGTTACTCCCAGTCCGCTGAGTTCGGGTTCGGCGAAATGGAATCTGCTCGCGCCGTACGCCGTTAAGAGCGAAGGTGGCAGGAATAGCGAAGCCGGCGTGGACTTTGTCCGAAAGTTGGTACGGGAGCACATCAGAGTACGTCCGGGATCAGGACGGGAGGCCACCGATGTTTTCGTCCAGGGCACGGGGGACGTGTTGATCAGCTACGAGAACGAGGCCATTGTGACAGAGCGGGCGGGCAAGCCCGTCGAACACGTCAATCCGCCGCAGACCTTCAAGATCGAAAATCCGGTCGCGGTGGTCACGAGCAGCCCTCATCTCGAAGCCGCCGTCGCGTTCAGGAATTTCCAGTACACCGCACAGGCGCAGAAGGTATGGGCGCAGGCGGGTTTCCGGCCGGTCGATCCCGCGGTCGCCGCCGATTTTCGCGACCAATTTCCGGTGCCGGCGAAGCTGTGGACGATCGCCGAGCTCGGGGGCTGGGCCACGGTCGACCCCCAGCTGTTCGACAAGAACGCCGGCAGCATCACCAAGATCTACACGCAGGCCACCGGATGACGGCGCTGGTAGCGGACGCGCGGCCGTCCAGGCGCGCGGGCGGCCCGTCGCTTCGGGTCGGTGTGGCGATGGTCTGGCTTTCGGTGATCGTGCTGCTGCCGCTCGCCGCCATCGCCTGGCAATCCATTGGTGGCGGCTGGCGGGCCTTCTGGCTGGCGGTCTCATCGCACGCCGCGCTGGAGTCGTTCAAGGTGACGCTGACCATCTCGGCCGGTGTCACGGTGGTCAACATGGTGTTCGGTCTGCTCATCGCCTGGGTAATGGTGCGCGACGACTTCGTCGGCAAACGGCTGGTCGACGCGATCATCGATCTGCCGTTCGCGTTGCCCACCATCGTCGCGAGCCTGGTGATGCTGGCCCTGTACGGGCATAACAGCCCGGTGGGCCTGCATCTGCAGCACACCGCGTGGGGTGTGGCGGTGGCGCTGGCGTTTGTCACGTTGCCGTTCGTGGTGCGGGCCGTGCAACCTGTGCTGCTGGAAATCGATCGCGAGACCGAGGAGGCGGCGGCGTCGCTGGGCGCCAACGGCCCCAAGATCTTCACGTCGGTGATACTGCCGTCGCTGCTGCCGGCGTTGCTGTCCGGTTCCGGCCTGGCGTTCTCGCGTGCCATCGGCGAATTCGGTTCGGTGGTGCTCATCGGGGGCGCGGTGCCGGGCAAGACCGAAGTGTCGTCGCAGTGGATCCGGACCCTGATCGAGAACGACGACCGCACCGGAGCCGCCGCAATATCCATTGTGCTGCTGTCGATCTCGTTCGTGGTGCTGCTCGTGTTGCGCATCCTGGGCGCGCGCGCGGCCAAACGTGAGGAGTTGGCAGCGTGACGTCTTCACCGCGGATTCGCTACCTCCTCCGAACCCTAGCGCTGGCGTACATCGTTGTGCTGCTGGTGATTCCGGTAGCAGTGATTCTCTTTCGGACCTTCCGGCCCGGGTTCGGCCAGTTCTACGACTGGGTCAGCACACCCGCGGCGATATCGGCGCTGAACCTGTCGCTGCTGGTGGTCGCCATCGTGGTGCCGCTGAATGTGGTCTTCGGCATCCCGACGGCATTGGTGCTGGCGCGCAACCGGTTTCGCGGTAAGGGTGTGCTGCAGGCCATCATCGATCTGCCCTTCGCGGTGTCACCCGTCATCGTCGGTGTCGCGTTGATCCTGCTGTGGGGGTCCGCCGGCGCGCTGGGCTTCGTGGAGAAAGATCTCGGGTTGAAGGTCATCTTCGGCCTGCCCGGCATCGTGCTGGCCAGCGTGTTCGTCACGCTGCCGTTCGTGGTGCGTGAGGTCGAGCCGGTCTTGCATGAGTTGGGAACCGATCAGGAGGAAGCGGCCGCAACGCTGGGTTCCAACTGGTGGCAGACGTTTTGGCGGATCACGCTGCCGTCCATCCGGTGGGGCCTGACCTACGGCATCGTGCTGACGGTTGCGCGCACGCTGGGTGAGTACGGTGCGGTCATCATCGTGTCGTCCAACCTTCCCGGTAAGTCCCAAACGCTCACGCTGCTGGTGTCGGACCGCTACAACCGCGGGGCCGAGTACGGCGCCTACGCACTGTCGACGCTGCTGATGGCCGTCGCCGTGGTTGTCCTGATCGTCCAGGTGGTCCTGGACGCCCGGCGGGCACGAGCGGCCAGACAGGCCTGACGAGGAGAGTTCAACATGACCGACACCCGGACCGAAACGGGCCGCGAGCGCGAAAACGCGATCGTGGTGCGAGACGCCTTCAAGCAATATGGCGATTTCGTCGCGTTGGACCATGTGGACTTCGTGGTGCCGGCCGGCTCGCTGACGGCGTTGTTGGGGCCCAGCGGTTCGGGCAAGTCGACGTTGTTGCGTACCATTGCCGGCTTGGACCAGCCCGACAGCGGCAGCGTCACGATCAACGGTCGCCAGGTGACCCGGGTGCCGCCGCAGCGCCGGGGCATCGGGTTCGTATTTCAGCACTATGCGGCGTTCAAGCATCTGACGGTTCGCGACAATGTGGCGTACGGGTTGAAGATTCGTAAGCGTCCGAAGTCCGAGGTCAAGGCGAAGGTCGACAATTTGCTTGAGGTGGTGGGGTTGAGCGGGTTTGCGGGCCGCTATCCCAATCAGCTGTCCGGTGGTCAGCGCCAGCGGATGGCGTTGGCGCGGGCGTTGGCGGTGGATCCGGAGGTGTTGTTGCTCGACGAGCCGTTCGGTGCGTTGGATGCCAAGGTGCGTGAGGATCTGCGGGCGTGGTTGCGGCGTCTGCATGATGAGGTGCATGTGACCACGGTGTTGGTGACGCACGATCAGGCCGAGGCGTTGGATGTGGCGGATCGGATTGCGGTGCTCAACAAGGGCCGCATTGAGCAGGTGGGGTCGCCGACCGATGTGTATGACGCTCCGGCGAATCCGTTCGTGATGTCGTTTTTGGGTGCGGTGTCGGTGCTGAATGGTGCCCTGGTCCGGCCGCACGACATCCGGGTGGGTCGAAACCCCGACATGGCGGTCGCCTCCGCCGACGGGACCGCGGAGTCCACGGGCGTCCTGCGCGCTACGGTCGACCGCGTCGTGTTGCTGGGTTTCGAGGTGCGCGTGGAGTTGACCAGCGCGGCCACCGGCGGCAGCTTCACCGCCCAGATCACCCGGGGCGACGCCGAGGCGCTCGCCCTGAAGGAGGGCGACACCGTGTACGTGCGCGCCACCCGGGTGCCGCCCGTTTCCGTAGACGCCACCGTCCCGCACGAGGACAGCACACTTACCTCGGCCTGATCTGGGCTTGATCCAGGGCGTGATCTGGTCGGTCGCCGCCGACCGGCGATATGGTGGCGATACCAGTGGAGGTGCGTGGCCTTCACGCCGAAGACAGTGACCGTCAATGGCCGAGGCGGATCCACACACATCGCAGCGGGATCAGACCCTCGGCATCGCCGCAGAACTGCGCGACGCCGGGTTCGAGGGCGTCGAAGAGGTCGGACACGGCGGATTCGGTCTGGTTTACCGCTGCCAACAGCCGCTGCTGGATCGCAGCGTTGCCGTCAAGGTATTGAGCGCCGAGCTCCACGCCGACAACCTCGACCGCTTCCTGCGTGAGCAGCGCGCGATGGGCCGGCTCTCCGGGCACCCGCACATCGTTCACATCCTGCAGGTCGGTGCCACCGCCACCGGCCGGCCGTTCATCGTGATGCCGTACCTCGGCAATGGCTCGACTGGAGGACCTGATCGGCCGCGGCGGACCCCTGGATTGGAACGACGCGCTGCGCATCGGCGTGAAGCTGGCCGGCGCGCTGGACGCCGCACACCGCGCCGACATTCTGCATCGTGACGTCAAACCGGCAAACATCCTGCTGACCGACTACGGCGAGCCGCAGCTGACGGACTTCGGCATCGCCAGGATCGTCGGAGGCTTCCAAACCGGGACGGGACTGATCACGGGGTCGCCCGCCTACACCGCGCCCGAAGTCCTCGCGGGCGCAACGCCGACGCCGACATCGGATCTGTATTCACTTGGGGCCACACTGTTTTCGACGATGACCGGCCACGCGGCGTTCGAGCGCCGCAGCGGAGAGCAGGTGATAGCGCAGTTCGTGCGGATCACCTCACAACCGATCCCCGACCTGCGCGAACACGGACTGCCCGCGGACATCGCCGCGATCGTCGAACGGGCCATGGCGCGTGATCCGGCCGATCGGCCGGAGAGCGCGGGCGAGTTCGGTGAGGAGCTGCGCGAACTGCAGCGCCAGCACGGTGTTTCGGTCGACGTGATGGTTCGGCCCGTCGAGCTGGGCACGGACCGAGGGCCCGCGGCGCGATCGTCGCGCTCATCGGGGCGACGGCACGCCACCTCCGCGGCGACCCCGGCGACCCCGGCGGTTCCGGCGACGAAATACCGTCCGCCGAGCTCCAACACGGCGCAAGTCCCGCGCGAGCGGTTGTTGGCGATTCTTCGGGCCAGTGGACGTCGTCGGCTGATCCTCATGCACGGGCCGTCCGGGTTCGGCAAGAGCACGCTGGCGGCCCAGTGGCGATCCGAACTCGACCGCGCGGGCGTTTCGGTGGGCTGGCTGACCATCGATGACGACGACAACAACGTCGTGTGGTTCCTGGCTCACCTGCTGGACCTGTTCGGCCGCGTCTGCCCGGACATTGCCGCCTCGTTGGGCCAGGCGCTCGAAGAGCGTGGCAACGACGCGGTGCGCTACGTATTGACCTCCCTCATTGATGAGATCCATCGGAATGGCGAACCGATAACGGTGGTGATCGACGATTGGCAGCGCGTAACGGATCCAGAGGCGGGAGCCGCCCTGCGTTATCTGCTCGAACACGGATGCCATCACCTGCAGCTGATCATGACCAGCTGGTCGGCCGCCGGACTGCCGGTCGCCAAGTTGCGAATTCGCGACGAGCTGGTGGAAATCGATTATGCGTCAATGCGTTTCGACGTAACAGAGGCGCATTCGTTACTGAACGAGGTCGCGGGCCTGGGGTTGTCCGCCCGCGACGTGGCCGCCCTGACGATCTCGACCGACGGGTGGGCGGCGGGCCTGCAGCTAGTCACGCTTGCCCTGCGTGGTGGCGGCGACGCCGGCAGCCTGCTGAACAGAATCTCTCGGGCCAGCGATATGGTTGGCGAGTTCCTCACCGAAAATGTCCTCGACACACTGGAACCCGAGCTGGTCGAGTTCATGCTCGCGACGTCGATCACCGAGCGGACCTGCGGCGGCCTGGCGTCAGCGTTGTCGGGGGTCGCCCGCGGGCAGGCCACGCTCGAGGGCATCGAGCAGCGCGGGCTGTTTCTGCGGCGTGTTGACGAGGACCCGGAGTGGTTTCGCTACCACCACATGTTCGCCGAGTTCCTGCGTCGTCGGCTCGAGCGCGACGGCACCGACAACCTGAAGCGGCTGCACCGCACCGCGTCTGCCTGGTTCGCCGAGCATGGCTGCCTCAACGAGGCCGTCGACCACGCGCTGGCCTGCGGGGACGCCGCCGCCGCAGTGGATCTGGTCGAAAGCGACGGCGCGAACCTCAACGAACAGTCCAAGATGACAACGTTTCTCGGGATCGTCGAAAAGCTGCCGCAGGACCTGGTGGTCTCCCGCCCGCGGGTGCAACTGTTCATCGCCTGGGCCGATATCCTGCTGCAACGCCGCGCCGCCACCGATGCCGCGCTGACGCGCTTTTCCGCGGCGCTCGCTGCCGCCGACCCGCCGGACCCGGCGGCGTGGGACCTGAACGCCGAGGCGCGCGTAATCCAGGCGGTCGCCGATGTCTTTGCGGACCGGATCGAGCGGGTGAACGATCTTGTCCACGAAGCACTGTCGAGACCCGACACGTTGCGGCCGGTCGTACCCGCGGTCGCCGGCAACATCGCGGGCTTCGCGGCGACCTATCGCTTCGACTTTGACGCCGCGAACCGGCTCTTCGAGTGGGCGGAGCCGTATCACGAGACGGTGGGTCCGTTCGCCACCGTGTACGCGCGTTGCTTCGCCGGCATCACCGCCAGGCATCAGCTGGATATTCCGGCCGCCCGCAAGAGGTTCCGCGAGGCCTACGAGGTGGGATTACGGGTGGGTCCGCACTCGCATGCGGCGCGGCTTGCCGGGGCTCTGCTCGCCGAATTGCTCTACGATACCGGGGATTTCGCCGAGGCCTCGAGCCTGCTGGACGAAAGCTGTCAACTCGGGCCCGAGGGCGGCGGCACCGATTACCTGGCGTCGCGGTACGTCGTCGGCGCCAGAATCAAGGCCGCGAAGGGAGATCGCGACGCAGCGGTCAATCGCCTTGCCGCCGGCATGCAGGTGGCCACCCAGCTGAGGCTGCCGCGACTGGCAGCCGCGATCAACAACGAGCGCGTCCGGCTCGGCATCCCGGTCGCGGCGGCGGTGGCCACCCGACTGCGATCCCCGCGCGACATCCCGCGCCTCGGAGATGGAATCGCCACCATGACGGCCGAGCTCGACGAGGATTCGGGGATTCGCCTGCTATCGTCGAGCGGCGACATCGCCGACCGTGAACTTGCCTGCCGGCGTGCGTCCGCTCTGCTGGCGGGAATCGACCCCGACCATCGACCTCTGGCAGCCCTGCGGGCCCGGTTGCTGCTCGTCGAGGCCTTGACCGCAGCCGGTCGGGAAGCCGATGCCCGCAACGAATTTGGGCCCGCGCGTGCGCTGTGCGAGCAACGAGGTTTGCCGCAGGTGCTCGCCGACGCTCACCTTAGTTAGCCTCACGCGGAGGTCGGTCGTCGTGTCCATGCCCGGGAGCTGTTGAGCCCAAGGATTTTCCGTGCGTGCGTCAATCGGGTTCGTCGTCGTCACTATGCCCGCGGTCTTCGAGGAATCGCTTCGGGTGGTGGTAGCGGTTCGTGCGGGGTTGTCCGTAGTCGAGGTGTGGTGGGGGTAGCCATTCGGTTTCGCCTTTGGCGTTTTTGCGGGTGGTCCAGCCTTGTTCTTCGACTTGTCGGTTGTTCGGTCCGCAGGCCAGGGTGAGGTCGTCGATGTCGGTGCGCCCGGTGGCGGCCCAGCCGCGCACGTGGTGGACCTGGGTGTGGTAGGCCGGTGCATCGCAGCCCGGCGTCGTGCAGATCCTTGAGCGTGGTGGTGACCACGACCGACACCGGTAACCCGTTGTGCTGACCGAGGTTCCCGGAGGCGATCAAGGCCCGCAGCCCCGCCAGCAACCCGTCGTGATTCCGCTGCGCCGTGGTGCGGGTGTCGCGTCGGACGGCGTCGTGATCGGGTGTGTCGTCGACCACGGGTGTGTCGTCGTCGGGGTTACACGCCCCGGGCGCAGCCAACTTGGCCAGCACGGGTTCGAGCGTGGCCCGCAATTCGGGGGTCAAATAGCCCGAGATCCGTGACATCTTGTCGTAGTCCTGGCGGCCGAGGGTGATGCCGCGCTTGCGGGCCCGCTCGTCGTCGCTGAATTCCCCGTCGGGGTTGAGCACATCCATGATCCGTTGGGCGTATTGGGCCAACTCGTCGGGGCGGTACTGGCGGGCACGGCGGGCCAGGTCGGCCTCGGCGGCCTCCCGGGTGCAGTGGTCGACCTCGGCGGGCAGGTGCGCGAAAAAGCTGCGGATCACCTTGAGGTGCCCGTCGCCGATCTGCGCCGTCGCGTTGGGCGGCCGCTGTTGCGGGCAACCGCGGCTCTAATGGTTCTGCGGTCAGCGCGCGGCGCTCGCCGAGGTCGGCGGCTTCCTCGACGCGCCGGCCGGCTTCGGCTTTGGTGATGCGTAGCCGGTCGGCCAGCGCGCAGCGCAGGGTGCCGCCGAGTTCTTCCTTGCCGGCTTGGGCGTCGAGTTGATTGATCAGGGCATGCTGCGGGGTGCGCAGTCGGCGTGTCATGCGTTCCACGCGCGCGAGGACGCGCATGCGTTCCGGGGTGGTGAGCGCGTCAAACGTCAACTGGTCCAGGCGGTCTTGGTCGTAGTCGAGGGCGTCGAGGACCTCGACGATCTCCTCGCGACTGCTGACACCCATGCCTGAAATTCTAAGAAGGCCCACCGACAATCCCCGATTTGTGACACCTGAAGCCAAAGCGACACAAGGGAATACCTCGTTCACGTAATCCGTCGCCGCGGCCCGCGGATCGGCCGCAACCCGCAACTACTTCCCCCGTGCGGGAACGGCCCGATGAGACGGAATGATGTGAGCTCAGCGCCCACCAAAACTGGAGGATGATGGACAGACAGCAGCACCAGCGCCGAGGTCCGGTCACCCGAAACTTCCTCGGGCCGCCCCACGCCGAGGCGTTCATCGTCATCGCCATCGCGACGATCCTGATCACGCGGCTATACCTGCATCTGACCGGGTATCCCCAAATCGGCCGCGGCACTCTGCATATCGCGCACACACTCTATGGCGCAGCGTTGATGATGCTCGCCATACTGATCGGCTGGCTCCTGCTGGGAGCGAGCGCGCGGCGAACTGCAGTTGTGCTCGGCGGCATCGGATTTGGCCTGGTGCTCGACGAGGTGGGCAAATTCGTCACCAAGACGAACAACTACTTCTACGGGCCGGCCGCCGAGATCATGTACATCCTGGTGGTCATCGTCCTGGTGGGCACCCGCGCGCTACGGATCATCCGTCCACTGAGCACGCAGGAGTGCTTGGCTTCGGCGACGGCGATCGCGGCCGACGGCGTTGCCCGTGGTCTGGGTGAGCAACGGCGCGAGGAAGGCCTGATGCTGGTACAGCGCGCCCTCCGCGCCGGAGCGGACGCCGAAGACGCTGCGCATGTGCGTGCGCTGCTGCTGTCGGCGCGCGTCGTCCCTGACCGTTTCTTGAATGTCCGGCAATGGATCTCGAACCTCATCCCGGCGTTCGTTAAGAGTCCGCGATTGGCGCAGATCCTGGGCTGGCTCATTGTGGCAGCGGCCTTTTCGAGCCTGTTCTTCGATACTCTGGGCGTCGGGCTGGGCGGCTATTTTTACCAGGACGGAGTAGTGAAGATCCGCCTCGGCGGGATGAACGTGGGCACCCTCATCCTGCTGGTCAGTGCGGGCCTGACGCTCGCGATGGCGCTGCCCGCCACCGTCGCGTTCAGGCGTACCGGCGGCATCCGGCCGGTGCGGTGGCTACGCGACGCCGCGTTGCTGTTCACGTTGCTCAGCGCGGTGGTGCACTTCGCCACCGAGGGCTTCGCGGCGCTGATGGATCTGTCGATCGGGTTGCTGGCGATGGCGGTCTTGAGCTACCAGCTCGGGCTTCGCGAACAAGCCGAGGTGGCCGCAAACGGCGATGGGGCCGCCGGCTAGCGGGAAGGCGGCTCGAGCACCGCCCCAAATATCGGGCGAAATGTGAGTACTCCACTACTTAGCCCGTCGAGCTCGATGCGAGCGAGAATTTCCGGTGCGGGGCTCGAGCGCCGCAAAATTCGCTGTCCGCAGCGAGGGCAACCTGATCAACCGGGGGAGAGATGCCGTCACATGTGATTGCCGTGCCAGAAGCTTTGGCGGCGGCATCGGCGGACTTGAGCACAATCGGATGGGCGATCAGGGGGGCCAATTCGGAGGCGGCGGCCCGGACAACGAACATGCTGGCGGCCGGCCAGGATGAGGTGTCGGCGGCCATCGCCAACTTGTTTGGCGCCTACGCCCAGGATTACCAGGCGCTGAGCGCGCGGGTGGCGCTCGTTCACGAGCAGTTCGTGCAGGCCGTGGGCGCGGGCGCCGGCGCATATGCGGCGACCGAAGCGGCCAACGCCTCGCCGCTGCAGGGCTTGCAAGACCTCTTCTCGCCATGGAAGACGCTGACGGGGCGGCCGCTGGTTGGCAACGGTGCCAACGGGCAAGCGGGCACCGGGGAGAGCGGCGCCAACGGCGGCTGGTTGTGGGGTAACGGCGGCGACGGCGGGTCCGGTGCTGCCGGCGGCAACGGTGGTAACGGGGGCTCGGCCGCCCTGTTCGGCCACGGCGGGAACGGCGGGGCCGGCGGGAACGCGGTGACAGCGGGCGCCAACGGCGGCAACGGCGGGGCCGGCGGGGGCAGCGGGCTCCTGGGCGGCGGGTTCGGCGGCAACGGTGGCAACGGTGGTGCAGGCGCGGGCACGGCCGCCACTAGTGGGGTCGGCGGGGCCGGCGGGGCGGGCGGGTCCGGCGGTGCCAACGGACAGTTGATGTTCGGCACCGCAGGGACAGGTGGCGACGGCGGGGCCGGTGCGGCGGGTGGTACGGGTACCGCGGGCGCCGTGGGCGGTGTGGCCGGCGGTACCGGTGGTGCCGGTGGTGCCGGTGGTGCCGGCGGTGCGAGCGGCGCCAACTCCGCGCTGCTCGGCACCGGCGGCAATGGGGGCAAGGGCGGCGCCGGCGGGCTCGGCGGCCAGGGCGGCGCCGGCTTCGCCGACGACGGCAGCGGCAACGCCACCGCCGGTGGGCTCGGCGGTTCCGGTGGACAAGGCGGTGTGGGCGGCGCGGTCGCCCCCGGCGGTCGCGACAGCTTCGCCGCGGATTACAACGACACCGGCGGCATCGGCGGTCAAGGCGGCCAGGGCGGTGTCGGCGGTCAGGGCGGCACCGCCGCCAGCGGTCATTCCAGCGGCGACGGCGGCGTCGGCGGCCGG
This sequence comes from uncultured Actinomycetota bacterium, assembly GCA_963778135.1. Taxonomy (GTDB): domain Bacteria; phylum Actinomycetota; class Actinomycetes; order Mycobacteriales; family Mycobacteriaceae; genus Mycobacterium. Next base: position 75,604 of record CAVZTC010000002.1, read on the forward strand.
GGCGGCCAGGGTGGTGCTGGTGGGGCCAGCGGGTTATTCGCCGGCACCGGGGGCAGCGGCGGCGCCGGCGGCGTCGGCGGCGCAAGTGGCGAGGGCGTCACGGGCGCCACGATTGGCAGCGCCGGGACCGGCGGTGACGGCGGTGCCGGTGGGCAGGGCGGTGCCGGCGGCCCCGACGACCGCAGTTTCATCATCAAGAACGCCGGGCTCGGTGGTAGCGGCGGCGACGGCGGCGACGGCGGCGCCGGCGGCGCGGTCGGGACCGGCGGCGCCGGCGGCACCCCGGGCGGCGGCGGCACCGGCGGCGCGGGTGGGGCCGGCGGCGTTGGTGGTGACACGAGCTACTCCAATCGCAGTGCGGGCAGCGGCGGCGACGGCGGCGACGGCGGCCGCGGCGGCGCAGGTCTCACCGGTCCGGCAGGTGGGAACGGCTCCAGCGGCGGTCAAGGCGGCCAAGGTGGCGACGCCGGGTCGGCCGGCAAGGCAGTCTCCGCCGGATACGCGGGCTACCACGGCGCCGCCGGCGACGGAGGCCAGGGCGGGGCAGGCGGCCAAGGAGGCGCCAGCAGCTCCGCCGAAAACCATGCCGGGTCTGGCGGCACCGGAGGCGCCGGCGGCGACGCCGGTGGGACCGGCACCGGCCTCGGCAACTATTTCCGCACCGTCGGCAACGGAGGCTCCGGAGGTGCCGGCGGCGACGGCGGCGCCGCAACCGCGAGCGGTCACACCGCCGGCAGCGGCGGCCAAGGCGGGCAGGGTGGCCAGGGCGGCGAGCGAAGCTTCTACGACGGCACCGACGGCACCGACGGCGCCGGCGGCTCCGGCGGCTCCGGCGGCGACGGTGGCTTGGGTGGTAACGCCGTCTCTGGCGCCACCAATGGCAACGGCGGCCACGGGGGTCAGGGCGGGCAGGGCGGGCAAGGCGCGGCCGGCCAGAACGATGGCGGCGCCAACGACGCCACCGCCGGCGGCGCCGGCGGAACTGGCGGGGTCGGCGGGGCGGCCGGCGCGGCCGGCACCGGCGGCACCGTCGGCACTCCGACCGCCGGCGGCGCGGGCACCGGCGGCACCGGCGGCCAAGGTGGCACCGGCGGCGCCACCACCATGAGCGGTCACTCCGCCGGCGCCGGCGCGGCCGGCGGCCTGGGCGGCTTGGGCGGCGCGGGTGCTACCGGGCCCGCCGGCGGCACTGGATACACCGGCGGGCAAGGCGGCCAGGGCGGCCAGGGCGGCCAGGGCGGCAATGCGGTCTCCGGCGCAATTGACGGCCACGGTGGCCAGGGCGGCTATGGCGGCCAGGGCGGCCAGGGCGGCCAGGGCGGCGCGGGTGCCACCGATGACGGCAGCAATAACGCCGGCGCCGGCGGCACCGGCGGCACCGGTGGGGGCGCCGGCCTTGGCGGCGCGGCCGGGACCGGTGGCACCGGCGGAATCGCGGGCGGCGTGGGTGGCGCCGGCCGAGGTGGCACCGGTGGCATCGGTGGGGCGGGCGCCCCCGGCGCCGCTGCCGTCGCCGGCCAGCCGGGCGAGATCGGTGGCCAGGGTGGTCAAGGCGGTCAGGGCGGCCAGGGCGGTGCCGCAGGTATTGGGGGCGCCAACGGGTCGGGCGGCATCGGCGGCGCGGGCGGTCACGGCGGCCAGGGTGGCGCCGGCCATGCCGAAGACGCCGGCCATGAGGCCACCGTCGGCGGCGCCGGCGGTGCGGGCGGGCACGGCGGCGCCGGCGGTTTGCTGGGCACCGGCGGCCACGGTGGTGTCAGCGGCTATGGAGGTCAAGGCGGCCAAGGCGGCGACGGCGGACAGGGCGGCGCCGCGACCGTGAGCGGCCATGCCGCCGGCGGCGGCGGCCAAGGCGGGCAGGGCGGTCAGGGCGGCGCCGGCATCACGGGCGGCGCATTCGGCGGCCTCGGCGGGGGCGGCGGCTACGGCGGTCAGGGCGGCCAGGGCGGCACCGCCGTCTCCGGCGCGACCAATGGCAGCGGCGGGGCCGGCGGTGCGGGTGGCGCCGGAGCTCAGGGCGGCGACGGCGGCACCGATGACGGCAACGAGTGGTTCGCCGGACACGGCGGCGAGGGCGGCCAGGGCGGCCAGGCCGGCCAGGGCGGCCCCGGGGGCGCGGCCGGTACTGGCGGCAGCGGCGGCCAAGGCGGCGCCGGCGGCGCCGGTGGCCAGGGCGGCGGCGGCGGTGCCGGAGGTTCCAGCGCGGCGGGCATCGGCGGCACCGGCGGAGCCGGCAATTACGGCGGCCCGGGCGGGGACGGCGGCACTGGGGGCGTCACCGGCGGAAGCGGCGGGCACGGCGGTAACGGGGGTGACGGCGGTACCGGCGGCACCGGCTCCTCCGGCAACCCCGGCGCCGACGGAACCGACGGCGAGGCGGGCAAGGCAGGCGGCGTGCCCTCGGGCGCGACGGGTGGCGGCGCCGGCAACGCCGGGGCGGGCGGCACCGGCGGCACCGGTTCCCCGTAGGACTGTCGCGGCTGCACGCCGTCGGCAAAAGCCGAACCGTTTCAAGGGTTCGAGAAGGATTCTCCAGGCGCTGTCCAGGACGCTCTTGTCATCAACCCACGGCGCCCCTAACGGAACCGGCGCCCCTGATGAAAGGACAGTCCTCATGACGAGCTCCGTGGCGGTCATGCTTGGTCTTTCGCTGGTGATCGTCCTGATGATCACAGCGTTCCTACTCGTGCGGCGCGCACGCAATCTGAGCCCCGAGGCCCGCTACCGGCGCGATATCCGCGCACTTCGAACCAGCGTTTACCTTCGCACCGAGCCTCGTCCCGCGCGTCAGGTGGGTAACGCCGGTCCAGACACCAAGTACTACGGAGGCGCCTGGCTGGGCTAGTCTGGGCTAGTTCAGGGCTAGCTCGACTAGGCCGCGAGGCGCTTGGCCCGATCTCTTTGTGCCACGTCGAAGCGGTCCAGGATGGTTTCGGCCACCAGCCGATGCGCGCCCAGGGGAGCCGCCATCTCGATACCAGCGCCATCGGCGAATCGTTGCACCCGGTCCGGCAGACGCCCCGGCGCGAGGAACCACGGCGCAATAACCACCCGGTTGGCGCCTTGGCGGCGCAGCCTACCGAGGCCTTCGGCCAGCGAACGTTCCGGTCCGGTGGCGAACGCCGTTGTCGCACCGGCCCAACCGGTGCGAGCCAGCAGCTTCGGTGCCACCCGAGCGGTGCGCGCGTTCACTGCCGGGTCCGAGGCCCCGATCGCCACTACCAGCACACCTAGCGTCTCGTCGAGCCGGGAAACCCCTAACTCCGTCACCCGCCGACTTAGCACCGATACCAGCCGGTCATCCTCGCCGAGCACGCCCGCTTGCCAAACCCGTTCACCGACAGCGCAACTGGTGATTTGGCGCGGGATGTCGACGCGGGCGTGATAGGCATTCGCCAGCAATAAGGGCGCGATCACAGCCTCGTCGGTCCGCGAGAGTCCGGCGAGCACATCGACCAGGCTCGGCGAACTTTGTTCCAAGAACGCCAGCCGTACATCGAGGCCGGGCCGCACGCGGCTCAGGTGGCCCGCGACGGCCCGTGCATTGGCCGCCGACCGTGGATCCGCACTTCCGTGCGCGGTCAGCACGAGCTTGGGTGCAAGCGGGGTCACGACGCGTGCAATCCGCATTCCGTCTTGGACAGCCCCTGCCAGCGCCCGCTGCGCGCGTCGGCGCCCTCGACCGGCTTGGCCGTGCAGGGCGCGCACCCGATAGACGGATAGCCTTCGTGGACAAGCGGATTAACCAGGACATCGTGCTCGTCGATGTAGTCCTGCATGTCCTGGTCGGTCCACGCGGCCAGCGGGTTGATCTTCACCAGCTTGAACGCCTCGTCGAAGCTGATCAACGCGGCGTTGGCGCGGGTCGGTGCCTCGACCCGGCGCAGCCCGGTCACCCAGGCGGAGTAACCGCGCAGCGTCTTGCCCAGCGGGACGACCTTGCGCAGCCGGCAGCACTCGCCCGGATCGCGGGCGAACAGGTCCTTGCCCAGCAGCTCGTCCTGCTCGGCGACGGTGTGCTCCGGACTGACATTGAGCACCCGGATGTCGTAGACCGACTCGACGGCATCCCTGGTGCCGATGGTTTCGACGAAGTGATAGCCGGTGTCCAGGAAGAGCACCGGCACGCCCGAGCCGCACCTTGGCGGCCATGTCCACCAACACGGCGTCCTGCATGTTGGAGGCGACCACGTAATTGCACGTCGCCCATCCGCGGGGTCCGTTCACACCGCCGAAGTTCTCCTCGGTCCAGCGCAGCAGGTCGGTGGCGCTGGCCCCATCGAGTTCCGCCGCGCCGCGCGCCGCCAGCTCGCGCAGTTCTGCCTCGGGCATCTTGGTCGCCTCTGTGTTCATCGCAGGTCGCCCTCCTCTGCGCGAAGGGCCCACTGCGCGAAACGTTCACCCTCGGTTCGATGTTTGACGAAGTTGCGCACCACGCGCTCGATGTAGTCACCCAACTCGTCGCTGGTGACCTTGTGCTGGCGCAGTTTTCGGCCGAACCCGCTGTCCAGGCCGAGGCTGCCGCCCAGGTGCACCTGGAATCCCTCCACCGAGCCGCCGTCACCGTCGTCGACCATCTGTCCCTTGAACCCGATGTCGGCGATCTGAATTCGCGCACACGAGTTCGGGCAGCCGTTGATGTTGACGGTGACGGGCACATCGAGTGCCGAGTTGATGTCCTCGAGCCGGCGCTCTAGCTCGGGCACCAAACTTTGCGCCCTGACTCGGGTTTCGGCGAACGACAACTTGCAGAATTCAATCCCTGTGCACGCCATCAGGTTGCGGCGCCAATGCGACGGACTGGTGTGCAGCCCCAACGCCTCCAGGCCGGTCAGCAGGTCGTCGAGCTTGTCATCGGGCACGTCGAGGACGACCAGCTTCTGATACGGGGTGAACCGGATCCGGTCCGAACCCGCCTGCTCTGCCAACTCGGCAACGGCCGTGAGGATGGTGCCGGAAACCCGTCCGGCGATCGGGGCGCACCCGACCGCGTTGAGCCCGTTCTTCAGGCGCTGCACTCCGACGTGGTCGATCGGATGTTTGACCGGCTCGGGGGCCGGTCCGTCGATCAGCGGCCGCTTCAGGTACTCGGTTTCGAGGACTTCCCTGAATTTCTCTATGCCCCAGTCCTTGATGAGGAACTTAAGCCGCGCCTTGGCCCGCAGCCGGCGGTAGCCGTAGTCGCGGAAGATCGAGGTCACCGCATGCCACACCTCGGGCACCTCATCGAGCGGAACCCAGGCACCAACCCGTTGGCCCAGCATCGGGGTCGTCGACAGGCCGCCGCCGACCCAGAGGTCCAGGCCCGGCCCGTGCTCGGGGTGGTTGACACCGATGAACGCGATGTCGTTCACCTCGTGCACGACATCCTGCAGACCTGAAATGGCGGTCTTGTACTTGCGTGGCAGGTCGGCGAAGTCGGGTTTGCCTATGTAGCGATGCACGATCTCGTCGATCGCCCAGGTCGGGTCGAGAACCTCGTCGAGGGACTCGCCCGCCAGCGGTGAGCCAAGGATCACGCGTGGGCAGTCACCGCACGCCTCGGCGGTCTGCAATCCGACTTCGTCCAGCCGCCGCCAGATCTCGGGGACGTCTTCCACCTGGATCCAGTGGTACTGCACGTTCTCCCGGTCGGAGATGTCGGCGGTATCGCGGGCGAACTCGGCCGAGATCTGCCCCAGCGTGCGCAGGGCGGCGGCCGAGAGCGCGCCGCCGTCGCAGCGCACCCGCATCATGAAGTACTTGGCCTCGATCTTGTCGGTGTTGTCGTCGCCCGTCCACGAGCCGTCGTAACCCTGCTCGCGCTGGGTGTACAAGCCCCACCAGCGGAAGCGCCCGCGCAGGTCGCCCTTGTCGATACTGTCGAATCCGTCCTTGGCGTACACGCTCTCAATGCGTTCGCGCACGTCGAGCGGGGCGCCGGCCTGCTTCATCTCTTCGTTGGCGTTGAGCGGCTCGCGATTTCCCAGCGCCCATTGGCCCTCGTTTCGAGTCTTTGCGGGACGGGCTGTCGTCATTACGGCGGTACTCCTTCGAGAAGGTTGCCAGCCTTAGAACGCGCAGCACACCGGTTCTCTTCCGGCTGCGCAGATCCGGCGGCCAGCTGGAGGTTCAGGTGGGCTGGGTCTACGACATCAAGGCAGACAACTACAGCAACAGCTGCAAACGCGCTTGAGGTCGATATGCCGCCGCGCCACCAGCGCGATACGCAGGTTGGCCAGGTTGGCATTGCCATTGGCGGCGACGGTCACGGGAACATTCTGCCATGAAAGCCGAAGAGCCATGCGACCAGGTCAGATTTCTTCTCATCATGATTAAAACTAGCGGCGCAACCTGAGTGGTTAGGTAAACATGACCGGAGAATCGCCTGAGAACTCGGGGCGGACCGGTGGCCATGCGATGATTTGGCATGACCCTTCGCGAGGCGCCGGTTGAACTACCAGCCCTGCAGCCGAGTCCCGGACCGGCGTTCGGGGTGTATGTCCATGTGCCGTTCTGCATAACCCGTTGTGGTTACTGCGATTTCAATACCTACACGCCGGCCGAGTTGGGTGGCGTGAATCCGGACGCATGGCTGGCGGCGCTGCGGACGGAGCTCGAGCTGGCGGCGGCACGGCTGGACGCGCCCACGGTGAACACGGTCTTCGTCGGCGGCGGGACGCCGTCGCTGCTGGGCGGTGAGCGCCTGTCCGGGTTGCTGGGCATGGTCCGGGACTGTTTCGAGCTGGCGCCGGACGTCGAGGTCACCACCGAGGCCAACCCCGAGTCCACCTGGCCCGAGTTCTTCGCCGCGATCCGCGCGGCCGGCTACACCAGGGTGTCGTTGGGCATGCAGTCCGTGGCTCCGCGGGTGCTGGCGACGCTCGACCGGGTCCACACGCCCGGTCAGGCGGTGAAGGTGGCGCGCGAGGCGATGGATGAGGGTTTCGAACACGTCAGCCTGGACCTGATCTACGGCACGCCGGGGGAGTCCGACGACGACCTGGTGCGTTCCGTCGACGCGGCGATCGAGGCGGGTGTCGATCACGTGTCCGCGTACGCCCTGGTCGTCGAAGAGGGCACCGCGCTGGCCCGGCGGGTCCGGCGCGGCGAGCTGGCGGCTCCCGACGACGACGTGTTGGCCCATCGCTATGAGTTGGTGGACGCGCGGCTGTCCGACGCCGGGCTCACCTGGTACGAGGTGTCCAACTGGTCGCGACCTGGCGGTGAATGCCGGCACAACCTCGGCTATTGGGACGGTGGTCAATGGTGGGGGGCGGGACCCGGCGCGCACGGTTACGTCGGGGCGACGCGCTGGTGGAATGTCAAGCACCCCAGCGCCTATGCGGAGATCCTGGCCGGTGCCGCGCTGCCCGTAGCGGGCTACGAGCGGCTCGGCGCGGATGCCCTGCACACCGAAGACGTGCTGTTGAAAATCCGGCTGCGCCAAGGCCTGCGGCTCGACCGGCTGGAGGCAGGGGAACGCGAACGTGCCCACACCGCGGTGGCTGATGGATTGCTGGTGTCCGACGGCGACCGGCTGGTCCTGACCCCGCGTGGTCGGCTGCTGGCAGACGGGGTGGTGCGGACCGTCTTGGGCTGATTCTCAGGCCGCGCCCGGGAACAAGCGCCCGATGACGCGGGCGAGCTCGATGTACAGCGGTATTCCGATGGTGACGTTGTAGGAGAACGTCAATCCCAGCGACGCCGCCAGCGGCAACGTCGGGCTCGCCTCGGGAATTGCCAGTCGCTGGACGGCCGGAACCGTGATGTAGGACGCAGCGCCGCACAGCACGGCGAACAGCACATAGGTGCCCGGCTGAAAATGGGTGTCGGTGAGGTCGGCGTAGCTGTACGCGGCCAGGATCCCCAGCACCGCAAAGAGATTCGGCGCCAGCAGACCAAACAAGATGAATCCGCGGCCGGCCGACTTGAGATCGCGCAGCTTGCGGGACGCCGTCGTACCCATCTCCAGCAGGAACAGGCAGAGCACACCCTGAAACGCCGCAACGAACAACTCATTCTGGTCGTGCACGACCTTCTGCCCCTGCAGCGCACTGATGAACCCGATGACTATGCCACCGAAGAGCAGAACCAGGCCGGGGTTGAGAAATACTTCCTGCAGGAGCGCAGGGGAGAAAAATGGGATTCTCTTGGGGGCCATCCTCTTGGGCTTTCCGAGAGCCGCGCTTTGGCCGGGTTCCCAGTCCGGATGCTCGAGCTTTTCCAATGAGAATTCCAGCTCCTGGGAGATACCGCGTTCGAGATCGATCTCGAGGCTCTGGCCGGGACTGGGCCGGGCGGCGGTGCCGGGACCGGCCCCGACCTTGGCCGGCGGAGTGTAGCCGGGCTCGTCCGGCATGTAGCCCACTTCGTCCAGGCCTCGGTGTCGTAGTCGCGCCACCAGGTACAGCGCCACCAGGCAGCCGGGAATCTCCATGAAGGCCAGCAAGACCGGCATGTAGGCGTTGAAGCCGATGCCCACGCCCGTCAGGACGGCCACGCAGGTGACGAAGGTTCCCGCCGAGTCCGAACCGTAGTAACCCGCGACCGTCGCTCTGTCGACCTGCCGCATCGTGGTCATATATTTCAGCAGCAGGTAGGCGGCGATGCCGATCGCGAAGTTCAGCGCGAATCCGGTCGCCACGAACCCGGTGATGTTATCGATGTCTGCTGTCTTGACCTTGGCGAGTTCTTCGCCCCCCTGCCAGCCGATCGCGACCAGTAGGTACATCGTCAGGCCCTGGTAGATCACGTAGGGGAACTCGAACCGCACCTTGAGGATCGGGATCAAAAACCCGAAGTAGAAAAACAGCAACAACGGCTTGAAGAGGTTGTGGGTGAAGTTCTCCCAGAACTCGTAAAGCATTGGTGCCTCCGTGACCTAGGCGGCCATCTTCATCATCCCGATGGGGATCGCCGGTGTGTTCAGCGCCGCATCGTCCGGCAGCTGGAATCACTCACTGGATCGCATGCGTTCCACTGCAGTGATTTTCGCAGTACATCACGTTCAAGCGCGCGTGCGCCGACGCATTCGTGCGTACTGGGCCTGGCCGCAAATGCCGGTTCACTCGGTAGCTGCACTGTTCGAAACGAGCCCGTCGTCGGTGTCGAATATGGACCAGCACCGGCTCTCATTTCGCTCTCACCTCCTCATCGCGAGGCGCACAAGAAGAAGCCGACATGTTGCACGCAGGATTGCGATCGCCTGACGAAATCGCCCGGCGCGCAACCTTCTCGCCCAGCTTTGGCATCACACAACCTATCCGGAACCGGGGCCGGAAGCACTTGAGCCCAACCCGCAAGCGCGGGGAGGGGTACCGGTGCCCTGGGCGTCTTTCGGCGTCCGAGCTCAGTCGCCTAATACCCGTGCAGACGCCTCACCCGGCGAGGTGCATGCACACGAAATCGTTCTCCTAGGCGTGACCTGAGTCAACCCGCCTTTACGAACAATTAACAGCAATTAACACGATCATGCGCGGGCACCCGAACCGTTCCGCTCTGAGTTCAGAACCAGTGTGCGACCATGCGGTTGAGCTCGATGTAGAGCGGGATACCGATCGTGACGTTGTACGAGAACGTCAAGCCCAGCGACGCTGCCAACGGCAGGGTCGGACTGGCCTCGGGTATCGCCAGCCGCTGGACCGCAGGGACCGCGATGTAGGAGGCCGCGCCGCAGAGTACCGCGAACAGAACGTAGGTTCCCGGCTTGAAATCGGTGTTGGTGAGGGCTGCGTAGCCGTGCGCGACGATGATCCCCAGCGGCGCAAAGAGATTCGGTGCCAGCAGGCCGAAGAAGATAAATCCGGGGCCTGCCGCTCGCAAGTCCCGCAACTTGCGGGAGGCCGTCATGCCCATCTCGAGCAGGAAAAGGCACAACACGCCCTGGAATGCGAGCACGAAAAACTTGTCGTCGTCTGCAACGACCTTCTGCCCCTGCATCCCACTGATGAGGCCGATGAGAATGCCGCCGATCAGCAGAACCAGCCCGGGGTTGAGGAAGACTTCCTGGAAGAGCTCGCGGGTGAAAATGGGCATCCGCTTGGGCTTCCCGAGGGCTGGGGTGCTGTCGGGCTCCCAGCTGGGGTGCTCCAGCTTTTCCAGCGACAGCTCCAGTTCCTGTTCGACCCCTCGGTCGTGCTCGCTCTCGAGCGACTCGCCCTTGGCGGGCCGCGCAGCCGTGCCCGGCCCGACCCCGACCTTCACCGGCGCGACGTAGCCCGCCTCGTCCGGCATGTAGCCGGCTTCGCTCAAACCCCGGTGCCGTAGCCGCGCGACCAGGTAAAGCGCCACTAGGCAGCCCGGGATCTCCATGACGGCCAGCATCACCGGCATGTAGGCGTTGAACGCGACGCCGATGCCGGTAAGGAACGCCACACAGGTGGCGAACGTCCCGGCCGAGTCGGACCCGTAATAACCGGCGACGGTCGCCTTATCGACTTTTCGCATGCTGCTCATGTACTTCAGCAGCAAGTAAGCCAACCCGCCGATCACGAAGTTCAACAGGAAGCCCAACAGCACGAAGCCGGCGATGTTGTCGATCTCGTCGGGTTTGACCTTGGCGAGCTCCTCGCCTCCGTGCCAGCCGATGGCCAGCAATAGGTACATGGTCAGCCCCTGGTAGATCACGTAGGGGAACTCGAACCGCACCTTCAGGATCGGGATAAGGAAGCCGAAGTAGAAGAACAGCAGCAGTGGCTTGAACAGGTTGTGGGTGAAGTTATGCCAGAACTCTTGCAGCACGGTTGCCTCCTCGGTTGGCCCGGTGATCACGGGAAGCACCGCCCGCAAGCGGGGCAACCACCAACATCCCGACGACCGTGCAAAAATTTAGCGCCGCCTTTCGCAATCCGCCACTCGTAGAGAGCGCGAAACAGGCCCGTGCGGTCGTGTGGCATCCGAATGGCCGCCGTGTGGAAAATCACTGGTCACAGCTGCGCTGGTAGCGGCCATCAACACGCGTTCAGTGTGAGCCCAGTGCGAATTAGCTGTGTATTGACTGTAGAGTGAGCGATTCCCCGGCCAGTGGTCGATGCCGGCGATTGCCCGGCGATTGCCCGACGTTGGTGTGGCGGTTGCGTCGCGCGGGCGCGCGCCGCGCCGAATCTTGAGCACTGGCCCGTGGTTTCGTCGAAGCCCTCGGGCGAAGAAAACGTAAGTAGGCGGGCCCTCAAGGTCTTCCCGGGCCGCATCGGCGGGCAGGCCTGGACTTGCGAGCCGTTCAAGAGGCGTCTGAACGCAGGGTAGCCAGTCTTGGGCGTGGCGCTTTCGATCGATGGGTTGCACACGCCGATCGCATGGGGGTGGCGTCAGGCGCGTTAAACCTGCGTTAAGAATGTTCGCGACTCGCGGTGCGCACCCTTTTTGCCACGCGATTGCTTCATGCGGGAGGTCCAACGGCCATAAGGCCAAGCAAGATTTCATAGGTTAGGCTACATTTACTAACTGTGATCGAGGTCAGCGCCGAAACGTTTACCGCCCGCACCTTGTCACTGTCGATCCCGCTGCCCGCCGATATCGACCCGGCCGACCTGGCAGCCCAGCTGGCCGCGGTGCTGCCCGATCCGGCGGGCGAGGAATACCTGCTCTACGAGCACGACGGTGAATGGACCCTGGCTTGCGGTGTGTCGGCGATGGTCGAGCTGGACAGCGACGAATTGCGTGTCATCCGCGACGGGGTGACGCGGCGGCAAGCGTGGTCGGGGCGGCCCGGACCAGCGCTGGGTGAAGCCGTGGACCGGCTGCTGTTGGAGACCGACCAGGTTTTCGGCTGGATCGCCTTCGAATTCGGCGTGTTCCGCTACGGGCTGCAGGAGCGGCTGGCGCCGCGAACCCCGTTGGCCCGGCTCTTTTGGCCCCGCACCCGCATCGTCGTGACCGCCCACGCGGTTCGGCTCTTCGGCGGCGAGCCACGCCATCGCGAGGCGCTTCGCCGCCTGTGCCGCGACGGCTTGCCCGACGTGGCGCACGCGCGCGGTGTCGACGTCGCCGCAGATCCGTCCGGCTATCGGGATCGGGTGGCCGTGGCCGTCCGGGAGATCGCCGCCGGCAGCTACCACAAGGTGATCTTGTCTCGCTGTGTCAAAGTGCCGTTCGCGCTGGACTTCCCGTCCACCTACCGGCTGGGTCGTCGGCACAACACCCCGGTGAGGTCGTTTTTGCTGCGGCTGGGCGGAATTCGCGCTGTAGGTTACAGCCCCGAACTTGTCGCGGCCGTCCGCCGCGACGGTGCGCTGGTCACCGAGCCATTGGCGGGCACCCGCGCGCTGGGTCGCGGTCGGGTGCGCGACCGGCAGGCCCGTGACGACCTGGAATCCGATTCCAAAGAGATTGTGGAGCATGCCATCTCGGTGCGGACCTCGCTGCAGGAGGTCAGCGAGGTCGCCGAACCGGGCAGCGCGGCCGTTATCGATTTCATGACGGTGCGGGAGCGCGGCAGCGTGCAGCACCTGGGCTCAACGATCAGCGCGCGGCTGCACCCGTCGAGCGACCGGATGGATGCCCTTGAAGCGCTTTTTCCGGCGGTCACCGCGTCGGGCATCCCAAAAGCGGCCGGTGTCGAAGCCATCCTGCGGCTGGACGAGGGTCCGCGGGGGCTGTATTCCGGTGCGGTCGTGGTGCTTTCAGCAGACGGCGCGCTGGATGCCGCGCTGACGCTGCGCGCGGCCTATGAACGTGACGGGCAGACCTGGCTGCGGGCCGGTGCCGGCATCATCGGGGCGTCGGAGCCCGAGCGTGAATTTGAGGAGACTTGCGAGAAGCTTTCCACGCTGGCGCCGTATCTGATTGCGCGTCGTTAATTCATGACCGATCCCGGGTTTGGTCCCGGCTGCGGCACGCGCCGGTTCGGTCGCAACCAGATCGGTGGTAGCTACCAGTCACCGGGCGGCACGGTGACTGAGGACACATCCGCTAGGGGCTTTCAGCCCTAGTGATCCCGCATGGCGGCCCGCAATGCTTCGGCTGTAGACCTCGATCGAGAGCGAAGTCGACGCAAAGGAAGGCGGGGTTGCTGCGTGGTGTGTGCGCCCGAACAATGGTCGGTGCGGGAATTCCCCGATGTGTTCGTGTTTTCCGGTGGCCGAGTCTCGGGCCCGCGGGCCGAACGCGTAGCTCGGGCGGTCGGCGGTGTGCTGGACCGCCGCGACGTCGCCGGCGGTGCTCGGGTGCGTCTCAAAACGGGCAACTGCGGTCGAGGGCCGATGATCGCGCAGGTGAACCTACGGGTCGATGACACCCCGGCGCGGGTGGTTGCCGTTTCCGCGGGCATCGACGATCTGGCGCCAGTGCTGACCAGGCTGGATCGTCAGATCGAGTCGCTGCGCGCACCGCAGTGGTGCCCCCGGCTCTGGCCAGATCCGACCCGCCGCGTGTTGAACGCGCCCGCCGACGCCGTGATCACTCGGCGGAAATCGGTCCTGCCGCGCCGGACTAGTCCGCTGGAGGCGGCGGCGGTGATGGACGCGATGGACTACGACGTGCACTTTTTCACCGATCTCGAGACCGGCGATGACGCGGTGATCTATCGGGCTGGACCGTCGGGGCTGCGGTTGGCTCGCCAGCGTCAGGTGTTTCCGCCCGGATGGTCGTGGGCAACGCCCGACCGAGGTCCGACGGTGCCGTTGATCGTGAATTCTCGTCCGACTAGGACGCTCACCGAATTGGCCGCGGTGCGCCGGGTGCAGGAAAACGGCCTGCAATTCCTCTTCTTCACCGATCCGGCTACCGGCCGCGGACAGTTGTTGTATCCGCGCTATGACGGCAGCCTCGGGTTCATCACGCCGACTGGCGACGACGGTCGCGAGGGTGCTAGGTGACCGCGGCGCCGAGTTCAAGCCGAGGCATCGGCCCCCCGCGCTGTCGAATTTTGACTGTGTAAATCCTACTCTCACATAACTGGAGGGCGTCAGTGTCTAAGGTGATCAGCAATCTACAGCTAATGCAAGAACTCGAGCCGGTGGTGGAGCGCCTACTCAACCGTCACCTGTCGATGTTTAAGGAGTGGAAACCGCACGACTACATTCCGTGGTCGGACGGCAAGAATTTCTACGCCCTGGACGGGCACGACTGGGAGCCTGGGCAGGTTCGGCTTTCCGGCGTGGCTCAAGTGGCGATGGTGCAGAATCTGCTGACTGAGGATAATTTGCCGTCATATCACCGCGAGATCGCGATGAACTTCAGCATGGACGGCCCGTGGGGCCAGTGGGTAAACCGGTGGACGGCGGAGGAGAACAGGCACAGCACAGCGCTGCGTGACTACCTGGTAGTGACCCGTGCGGTCGACCCGGTCGAGCTGGAAAGGCTGCGCCTTGAGCAAATAACTAGAGGGTTCAGCCCGGGCCAGAATCACCAGGGCGATATGTTTGCTGAAAGCATTTTCGATTCTGTCATGTACGTTTCGTTTCAAGAACTTGCCACTCGTGTCTCGCACCGAAACACGGGGAAAGCCTGCGACGATCCCATCGCCGATCAACTGCTCGCCAGGGTGTCGGCCGACGAGAACCTGCATATGATCTTCTATCGGGACGTCAGCGCAGCCGGTCTTGACATCGCGCCCAACCAGGCCATGAAGTCGGTGCACCGCATACTTCGCAACTTCAAGATGCCCGGTTTCACGGTGCCGGAGTTCCGGCGCAAAGCCGTGATCATCGCCGTTGGCGGTGTATACGACCCGCGGATCCATCTCAATGAGGTGGTCATGCCGGTGCTGAAAAGCTGGCGCATCTTCGAGCGCGAAGACTTCACCGGCGAGGCAGCGCGGCTGCGCGACGACTTAGCCGTGCTTATAACGGAACTCGAGGAAGCCTGCGATAAATTTGATGAATCCAAGCGGCGCTACCTCGAGCGGGAATCCATCAAGCGCGAGAAAATCACTGCCGGAAAAGTGTTGAAGACCGAGGGCACGCTGACCTTCAGCCGACACTGAGTCCGATCGAAGGGTCAGACCACTGCTCCAGATAGTCGGTCCGCTGGGGAGAGTCAGGTGCACTTTCTGCGGCCATCTTTTCACCGCGGAGGACTTCTCGACGGTTTCTTCGCTATGAAGATCCCGCCGGTGACGCAACACCGCGGGTGGAGCCGCTTGTCGGGGCATCGGAGCTTTCCAGATAGTCGGCCAGGACGCGGCTCACCACCGACTCGATGTTCGATTCGATCGACGATGCCAGGGTGGCGGTGACGGTTGCAACGGCCTGGGTGCGGAATCGGACCAGCATGGTGATCAGCTCGGCGATCTCGGCATCCGGCGGCAGCGGCTGGCCCGGCTTGATGCGGTCCAAGACATGTTCGGCCCCGGCGCGCACCAACAAGTCGCTGATCTTGTCGATCTCGGGCACGATCTGTTCGTGTAGATCGATGAGCTTGTCCAATTCGACGCCGTAGCCGCGGATCTCGTTGAATGCCTCGACGAGTTTGGGCCGGGCGATGGTGGCGCCCGCCTCATCCACCCGGATGAGCCGCAGCGCAACCAGCCGTTCGAACGCTTGCGGGTCGTCGACCAGGCGCTCGGCGTCGACGAGCGTCATGGTTTCCGGCTTCTCGGAGGTCCAGCTGCCCACGATGGCCGATTCCAGGCCGAGGACGTCGCCGAGGTTCTTACCTTCCTCCCACGCGCTGAGCATTTCTCGCACGTGGGCAATGGTGTAGCCGCGGTCCAGCATTGAGGTGATCAGGCGCAGCCGGGTCAGGTGGGTGTCGTTGAACAGCGCGATGCGGCCGACCCGCAGCGGCGGCGGCAGCAGCCCACGGTCGCGGTACA
The DNA here is from genome assembly GCA_963778135.1 of uncultured Actinomycetota bacterium. GTDB lineage: Bacteria > Actinomycetota > Actinomycetes > Mycobacteriales > Mycobacteriaceae > Mycobacterium. The sequence continues at coordinate 91,340 of CAVZTC010000002.1, forward strand.
CCCGGATGTTGCGGGTGGTGGTGCCACCCAGCCTGGCCAGATCCTCGATCCGGTATTCGCCGGACGCCCCGGCCTGGTACGGGTGGCGCACCGCCGCGTCGAGAAGCTGCGACACCGTGGTCTCGACGAATTCCCGGAACTCGCGCGACTGCCGCCGGACCCGCCGCGGCGCGCGCCGCAGGTTGAACAGCACGCTGGCGATCGTTCCGGGCTCCGGTCGCGGCGGTCGGTCGGGTGTCATGTCTCGCGTGTCATGTCGTTGTCTCGCCTTAGGCCGACGAGGTGGCCCGGGTGCGGGCGTCGCGGGCGACTCGGGCGACCGCGTGGTAGTCCGCGTACCGGAAATCGCGCATCTGCCGAAGATACTGGGTGGCGAAGCCGGGGTACATAGCCCCGTTGAACCCGTCCTTCGTGAGATACCAACTGCGGCAGCCGGACATCCAGGTCGTCTTCGCCAGACGCCGTTGAATGCGCTTGTTGTAGCGGTGTTGGACGTCTTCGCGCACATCGAGATAGCTCAGGTCATCACGCAGGATGGTGCTGATGCCGCTCACCGCGTAATCCAGCTGGCCTTCGACATAGACCAGCAGCGAGTTGTGGCCGGGCCCGGAGTTGGGGCCGGTCATAAAGAACAAGTTCGGGTAGCCGTGTGCGTTGATGCTCTTGTATGCCTTTGCGCCGGTGGCCCATTCGGCGGCCAGCGATCGACCCCCGAGCCCGGTGACCGGGAACGGCGGGCCGGTCAGGTGGACGTCGTAGCCGGTGGCGAACACGATGCAGTCGAGGTGGTGTTCGACGCCGTCGCTGGTGCGGATGCCGACGGGGCTCAGCGTCGCGATCGGCCAGTCGATGAGTTTGCAGTTGTCGCGTTGTAGCGCCGCGTAGTAATCGCTGGAGACCAGCATGCGCTTGCAGCCCGGGGCGAAGTCGGGGGTCAGCTGGCGGCGTAGCCACGGGTCTTTGACCTGACTGCGCAGGTGCGCCCGCCCCAGCCGCGCCACCACCGAGGTCAGCGGGGTGTTCCACACCAGAGCCGTGGCGGCGGCTTCGTGCGTCCAGAACAGGGCCTGCCGCGCAAGCTGCTGGGTGGCAGGAACTTTGGTAAACATGGCTTGCACCGCTGGCGGCGTGGCTTGGCCAAAAAAGGGGTCCAAACGCGGCAGCACCCAGCAGGGAGTGCGCTGGAATACCTTGACGAATCCGGCGCGCTTCACCAGCTCTGGGATGATCTGAACGGCACTGGCGCCGGTGCCGATGACGGCGACGCGTTTGCCGGTGAAGTCGTAGTCGTGATCCCAGCGCGCACTGTGGATTTTCCTGCCCTCATAGCTGTCCAGGCCGCGGATCTCGGGAAAGCTGACGTCGGACAGCGGGCCGGCTGCCACTATCACCGTGCGTGCTCGAAATAGCTTGTGGTCCTTGGTTGTTACGTTCCAGACGCCCATGTTCTCGGCGAATTCCAAGCCGCTGACCTCATGGCCGAACCGGATGTGCCGGCGGATGTCGAACCTGGTTGCCATGTCCTCGATGTGCCGGTAGATCTCCTGAGCGGGCGAGTACGTTCGCGACCACGTCGGGTTCTTGACGAACGAGTACGAGTAGAGCAGCGAAGGGATGTCGCAACTGGCACCCGGATACGTGGTGTCGCGCCAGGTTCCGCCGACGCGGTCGGCGCGCTCGAGAATGATGATGTTGCCTGTCTCGTTGAGACCGGCTTCGGCCAATCGAATTGCCGCACCGAGCCCCGCGAAGCCGGCCCCGACGATCAGCGTCGCGTAGGTGTGTTCGCGCGCCATGGCTACGCCGCCGGTCGGTAGGTGAGTTCTTTGAACCAGCTGGGCACGGGTCGCAGCAGCGGTCTCGGGTACCGATCCGACAGCCACACCATCGAATTGGCCAGCAGCTGATAGGGGTGGCGGGGGTTGACCACCATCGCGCCGTGCCGCTTGAGCAACTGGTAGGTGGGCACCCGCCAGGTGTGCTCGCCGCGCTCGCCGAGTTGTTTGAAACGCTTGACCGCGTTGTGCAGGCGCTCGGGTTCCATGCCCATCCCAGCCATCTCGTTGCGGATCCGGTTGAGCAGCGGTATGTACATGAGGGTCCCGATGATCACGCCCGGTGATGCGATGTTGCCGATGAATTCGATGGCCAGCCGGCGCGCCTTGGCGTGACCGATCATCTCGAGCACCTCGAAATCGACTGCGATGTGCCGGGATTCGTCGTTATTTATTTTCTCGAACACCTGGTGGCAGACCGGGTCTTCGACGGTGTCCAGCAGGAACTTCAGCAAGGCGCCGTCGAGGGCGACCTCGAGCATCGGGATGACAGTGCCCAGCACCGACAGCGGCATGCCGTCGGAGTACGTGTCGAGCCAGTCGATGGCCAACCGGATGTTGACGTTCGGCTCGGGGAGTTCACCGTCGTCCAGCATGCCCCAACGTTTCATCAGCGCCAATTCGGCGTTGGCGTGCCGTTGCTCCTCCGCGTGGAAGTAGCGGTAGATCTCCGCCAGCGTCGGGGTGGGCGCCTTCCTGGCCAACGCCGCGAACCCGCGCGCGCCGATGTTCTCGATCCAGCACAGGTCGGCCATGAACGCCTTCAGCTTGGGGCGAAATTCCTCTCGGATAGTTTCGGCACCCGTTGCATCCCAATCGATATCGGCGAGCGCCCACTGGCGATCCTTGATCTTGGCGAGCATGGCTTCCATTTCGATAGCCATCCGGAGCCCCCTTCCGTCCAGTGCCCTTTAGCGCCCTTTAGTGCTCTCAGTGCCCCGTCAGTGCCCTCTCAGTGCCCTCTCAGTGCCCTGTCAGTGCCCCGCCCCGGGATATCAGGCCGACCGCACGCGTGTATGACTGCGGGGCCAGGCGTTTGACGTTCCAGCCGATCTTCGCGTCGAGCTGCGGCATGCAGTACAGCTCGCCGCGGTCATGTGCGTCGAGGCACATCCGCGCCACTTTTTCGGCCGAGAAGCCGATCCAGCGCATCAATTTGGTCGCCAGCTCGCCGGACGCCTCGCTAATGCGGCCGGATTCGACGATGTTGGTCTTGACGAAAGTCGGGCACAGTACTGTGACTCTGATTCCGGTGCCGGATAATTCGGCCGCGAGAGTCTCCGATAGCGAGAGCACACCGGACTTGCTGACGTTATAGGCGGCCATGCCGGGGGCCGCGCCGAATGCCGCCGCGGAGGCGACGTTGATGATGCCCCGCGGTGCGTGCGACGGGCCCGCTTCGCGCAGGATCGGGGTGAAGACGTGGCAGCCGTGAATGGGTCCCCACAGGTTGATGCCCAGGGTCCACAGCCAATCATCCAGAGGCGCATCGCCGATGGGCGCGCCGCCGGCGCCGACGCCGGCGTTGTTGATCACCAGGGTGGGCGGCGCGCCGAACCAGCCCTGTGACTGCGCGGCCAGCTCGCGCACGTCGTCGAACCGCGACACGTCGCAGCGGATCGCGACCGCTTTGGCGCCCCCGTCGGTGATCGCGTCGGCCGTCTTGTGGGCTGCGGCTTGATCGATGTCACTGCAGACCACCGCGCTGCCTCGTCGGCCGAGTTCGGTGGCGAACGCCGCGCCGATACCGCTGCCGGCCCCCGTCACCACCGCCAGGGCGCCGCGGCTGGTCGTGTTCGACCTGCCCAGCAGCCTGTCCAGTGGACCGAGCATGTTCTAGCCCGCCTCGTCGGCCATCGATGCGTTGGCGCACAACGAGTCCGCGATGAACTCCGCGACGTAGGCCATGGCCCTGGCCGCCTCTGGCGCCATCTTGGGCAACGCCTGGAATACGTGCAACTGGTGGGGCCACACCTGCAACTCGCAACTACCGCCCGCGGCGCGGATCTCGGCGGCGAGTTGCCGCGCATCGCCTTGCAGCATTTCGGCTCCACCGGCCTGGATCAAGGTCGGTGGAAGCACTGGTCCGCCGGCGACGTCCAGCTTCAGTCGATGGTGGGCGGGATCGATGCCGGCGTGGTACAGGCTGACCACCCGGGCCGCCGAGGCCGCCCCCATGGTGGGGTCGCGGCGAATCTGTTCGCTGGCGGCGCAGAGCGCGAACGTGAGGTCGAACAGCGGCGAGAGCAACACCGCCGCAGCGGGCTGTTTCGCCGCGACCTCGGGCTGCAGCAACAGGTCCACGGCCAGGTGGCCGCCCGCCGAATCACCAGCAATCACAATCTGTCCCGGCGGTAGGCCGCAGGTTTGCAGCAGCCAGTCCCAGCCCGCCCGCACGTCGTCCGCGGCGGCGGGGAAGCGATGGCGGGGCGCCAGCCGGTACTCGACACAGAAGACCGGCAACCCGGTCAGCGACGACAGCCAGGAAGTCAACCGTCGGTGGGTTTTGGGCGAGCACATGGTGTAGCCGCTGCCGTGCAGGTAGTAGATCACCCCGCCGTTGCCGATACCGGTGCCGGTGGTCGAGCGGGGCTGGCTGCGCGGGCCATGGACCCATTCACCGACGACGCGGCGCCCATCTGAGGTGACGGCGTCGACGCGTTCGATGCGGGTGCCGGCCAGCGGGGGCCCGAATGTGCCCATGAGCCCGGCGATGATCCGACGGCCCAGCCACATCCCCCAGGCGGGTTCCGGCGGAACCAGGCCGGTGATCTGTCGTACCGTGACTGCGCTGACCGCTGCCGCGCTGCGTGAGCGCAGCGACCCGCGGGCCGGAACGACGTCGTTCATGGGACGCAGTCAATACCAAATGGTGACATTAGTCAATGGCAGGTTCCGGGGTTTGGGGCGCTGCAGACCCGGCCGCATCGATTTGGCGGGCGATCGCCCGTTTGTCGATCTTGCCGATTGGCGTGGTCGGTAACGCGGCCATCGCGACCAGCATGTCGGGCCGGGCGTGGACGGCAACTCCGCGCTCGTCGAGATGGGCGTTCAATTCCGCGAGCGATACCGGTGCTCCGGCGAAAACAACAGCAGCGCAGATCTTTTCACCCAGTTGCGGGTCAGGGACCGGAACCGCCGCGGCCGACCGGATCGCCGGATGGCTCAGCAGTTCTTCTTCCAGCGGCTGGGCGGCGATCGTTTCTCCGCAACGGCAGATGACATCTTTGACCCGGCCGGTGACTTCCAGGTAGCCGTCGTCGCGAACACAGACCAGGTCGCCGCTGCGATAGAAGCCGTCGGGATCGAAGCAGCGCGCGTTGTCGCGACCGGCGCAAAAATAGCCGTTGAACGTGTACGGCCCGCGCACCAGCAGTTCGCCTTCCTCGCCATGGGCCACCGGCGCGCCATCTGCGTCGACGACGCGCAGCTCGTCGTCCGCGCACAGTGGCCGGCCCTGCGTGCCCTCGACCAGCTCTGGCGAATCGTCCAGGCGGGTGTAGTTCAGCAACCCCTCGGCCATCCCGAACACCTGCTGTAGGCCCGGTGTCAGCGCAGCGCGGATCTGTCGGGCTTCCCGGGGCTCCAGCTTGGCACCGCCAACCTGCAAGAGCCTCAACGACGTTGGCGTCACCGGCTCCCAGTCGCAGGCTTGCGCCCACAGTTTGGCCAGCGCCGGCACCAGCGCGGTGACGGTAACGCCGTGCCGTTCGATGGTGGCGAATGCGGCCTCCGGGCTTGGATCGGCGCCGAAAACGATTGTGGCGCCTGCCGTCATCGCGCCGAGGATGCCGGGGCACGCCAACGGGAAGTTGTGCGCGGCCGGCAGCGAAACAAGATAGACGTCGTCGGTCGTCAGCCCGCACAGCTGGGCGCTGGCGGTCGCGTTGTAGACGTAATCGTTGTGCGTGCGCGGGATCAGCTTCGGCGCGCCGGTGGTGCCGCCCGACACCAGCAGCAGCGCGGGTGATTCGGGGTCCGGGCCGGTATTCGGGGCGATATCCGGGCGGCCGCGGGTGGGCAGTGCGGACCATGACACGAACGGGCCGGGGTCTCCGTCGACGACGACGTGGCGCAGCTGCGGATACGTCGCGACCAGCCGCTCGGCCATGGCGCGGTAGTCGAAGCCATTCGCGGTGTCGGCGATGACCAACCCGACCGCACCGCTGGCCGCCGCGAAGTGGGACAGTTCCGCGAACCGATGCCCGGGCAGGCACATCACCGGGATCGCGCCGGCGCGCAACAGACCGAACAGGGCCATGACAAACCGGCACGAATTGGGCAGCTGCAGCAGCACTCGCTCGGCGGGCCTGATTCCCAGCGCGGCGAACCCGGCGGCCGCCTCGTCGGCGAGTCTGTCCAGCTCGGAGTAGGTGTGGCCGCTGACGTCGTCGACGACACCGACGCGGTCGGGCCATGCCGTCGCGGCATGCCGCAGCACCGAATCGACGGTGCTGCCGGTCCAGTAGCCGGCCGCCCGGTACGCGGCGGCCCGCTGCGGCGGAAAGGGGACGAAGCCGTCCAGCGCTGCCGTTTCGGCCGGCCGGCCAGGACTGATAGGCACCTCAGTGGCTCCCCCGGGGCAAGCGTGTACGGGCCTGGAACATAGGGTAGCGTACACGAAGTTAGGGCAGCCTGAGCTAAGCCGACCGACGGAGGTGGGGTTGTGGGCGGCGCATCAATCGTCGGCGTGCGTCTCCACGATCGCGCGGTGGCGGTGGGGGAGGCATGAGCGGCACCCTGGCGATCGTCGGGGCCGGCGCCAAAGCCGTGGCGGTGGCGGCTAAGGCCGCGGTGCTGGGCGAGATGGGTGTCGAGGTGCCCGACGTCGTTGCCGTCGAACGCCAAGGCGTCGCGGCCAATTGGCGCGCCGGCGGTGGCTGGACCGACGGTCGGCAGCGATTGGGAACCAGCCCCGAAAAGGACGTCGGTTTCCCCTACCGCTCGACGCTGCTGCCCGGCCGCAACACCGAAGTCGACGACCGTATGCTGCGGTTCAGTTGGCAGTCGTATCTGGTTGCAATGGACCAATTCGTGGGCTGGATCGACCGCGGCAGGCCGGCGCCCACTCACGATACGTGGGGGCGGTATCTGCGTTGGGTCGCCGACGAGGTGGGCCTGAAAGTCGTTCCGGGCGAGGTGCTTGAGATCTCGGTCGACGGATCGCGATGGGCGCTGCACACCCACGAGTCCAGCCTGTCCGCCGACACCGTGATGATTACCGGTCCCGGGCAACCGGAGCGGTCCATGCTTTCCGGTGATCCGCGGGTGTGGTCGATCGCGCAGTTCTGGGAGCGTGCGGCGGACCGCGATCGGATCGATGTCGGAGATGTCGCGGTCATCGGCGGCGGGGAGACCGCCGCGTCGATGCTCAACGAGCTTTTCCATCACCGGGTTTCGACCATCACGGCGATTTCACCGCAAGCGACCCTGTTCACTCGCGGCGAGGGCTTCTTCGAGAACTCGCTGTTCTCCGACCCCGCTGGGTGGCGCAGTCTCACGCCCGCCGAACGCCGCGACTGCATCGCCCGCACCGACCGCGGCGTGTTCTCCGCGCGGGTTCAGGAGTCGCTGCTCGCCGACGAACGGATCAAGCATCTGCGCGGGCGGGTGGCTCGCGTGGTCGACCGCGACAACCGAATCTGGATCACCCTGCGCACCGACCGCAACGGTGAACCGCGCGAGAACCTGCACAGTTTCGACCTCGTCATCGACGGATCCGGTGCCGACCCGTTGTGGTTTATGCCGCTGCTGCGCCCGAGCGCCGTCGACCTGCTGGAGTGTGGTCTGGGCGGAGCGCTCACCGGCGAGCGGCTCGAGGAGTCCATCGGCCCCGACCTGGCCGTCGGGGGCTTAACCCCGAAACTGTTGCTGCCCAATCTTTCTGGTGTCAATGAGGGCCCGGGATTTCCGAATCTGAGTTGCCTGGGCCTGCTATCCGACCGTGTGCTCGGCGCCGCGACGGGCATCGCCGATACGCTGGTCGGGGACGATCCGCCGGTCGGGGCCAATCCGCCGGTCGGGGCCAATCCGCCGGTCGGGGCCAATCCACCAATGGGCAGAAGCGGCGAGTACCAATCGGTTTGATGCTGGCTCTTTTTGAGGGGCCCTAACCGCCCAGCGTGCTGAGAATCTCGGAAATCGATGCCCCGCCGAGAAGATCCGATACCTCCAGATCCCGACTGAACTCGAGCTGGACAAGGCGGCGCAACTCCAACGCCTGCAACGAATCCAGGCCGATCGCCACCATGGGGACTTCAAGGTCGATGTTTTCCACGCCGTCGACACCGATGACCCCGGCCACCAGCTCGATCAACCGCTGCCTCAGACCCGCGGGTCCAACGGCGGCGTGGGGCTTTACCTCAGGCTCGCTCAGCATTGACAGCAATGCACCCCGACCACAGGTCTGCAGCACCGATCGCGCGCGATCCAACTCGAAGGCCGCGACGATAACGTTGCTGCGAAACGGGGTCGTCATTCCCACAGCGAGCGCGTCGGCGGGCCGCATGACGAGGACGCCGGTGCCGGCGAGCTTCGCGATGGCTGAGCCATCGAGGTCGGGATGGACATCCCAGTGCCCCCACTGCACGGATGTGCAGTCCAGACCCTCGGCCCGGAGCCGTCGCGCCATCGCATCGAGCATCCGGTTGGCCGCGGCGTAGATGATCACGCCGCGACCGCCGACGGTCGCCGAGATCGACGAGCACAGGATTACCCGACATTCGTCGGTGCGGGGAAACGCTCCCAGCACCCGCCAGATGCCGACAACCTTGGGGCCCAGCACCCCCTCCACCTTGTCGGCAGTGATGTCTTCCAGTTCGACACCCGAATACTGCACGGCGGCATGGATTATGAGATCCGCGGGTTCGCCCCGATGTTGCTGCGCCAGCAGCGATACCGCCGCGTGATCGCTCACATCGCATTGTTCGACCAGGATTTGGGTCGTGGTTTCCGAACGGATCCGCCGCAGTCGATCCACGACCGCTGCGGTCTCGCCCGATCGGCTGACCAGCGTGATTCGCCGCGCGCCGGCGCGTGCGTAGTGGCAGGCGAATTCGAGCCCGAGTTTTCCCGTCCCGCCGATGATGAGCACGTGTCCGGGTGTGGTCGCGGCGGAGTCACCAACAACGGGTTCGTTGCAATGCACGATCCGTTTTGCATAGAGGCCGCCGTCACGCAGGGCGAGCTCCGATTCGTCCCGTGTGTGCAGAGCCTGCAGGATCCCGGCCGCCTCCTCCAACGGCATCGACGGTGTCGGCCCGGTCGGCAGATCGAGGTGGCAGAACCGCACACCCAAATACTTCGCGCCGACCGAGCGGAAGCCCGCGCTTGCCGCCGCGTGCACCAGGTCTGGCGGTGGGTCGTCGGCAACCACCGTCTCACCGCCCACCGTCACCAGCCAGCAGTCGGTAACCGCGTCGTCCAGTCCCGGCCACCACGCGCGGTCGGCAAAGAACGCCGCGACCCCGGCGGCCGCGGCGGCGTCGTCTTGCTCGGGCGACCGCGGAAGCAGAATGACCAGTGTATTGAAACCAGTTCCGGCAGAGCCGCTTTCGTGTCTGCTTAGTCGGGCAGTGGCGCCGGAATCGGCGGCAGCCGCGCACAGGGCGCCGGCCAGTTCCGCGCACGCTCCGCCGTGATCAACGATTCCAATCGCGCGTGGCGGTACCAGTGAGCGTTGGGACAGCCGAACCCACTCCTCGGCCAGCAGCTGCGGCGTTGCGTTTTGCGCAACCGGCTGGTGGCTTAGCCCGGCCATTTCCGCGGCCGAAGTCGCCATGGGCGTCCGCCGGCGCGGGACCGGGCTCTGCTCATAGGGCAACCACAGCCGGGCCTCGTTCATCCGGGTGTTGGGGAAATCGAGCAGCGGCAGCGGCACGGGGCCGTCGCCGGCGATGCCCAGGCATTCCCACGAATAGTTCAACTCATTGACGGCCAGCCGCGCCATGTTGCGGGTGAACTCGTCCAGATCGGCCGCCGTTCGGGTGGAGGTGCCCACCACCAAGGTCGCGCGCCTTTCACGGTCTTCGCTTTCGGGGTCTTCGCCGGCGCCCTCGTGCAAGACGGTCAGGTTTTCCTGAATGGCCAACTGCAGCGTCGGATGTTCGGCAAGTTCGACGAACGTGTCGACCCCCAGCGGTAGCGCGGCCGCGATCGCCTTGTCGAATCGCACTGTGTTGCGCAGGTTCCAGAACCAGTATTGGTCGACCGGTAGATCCTGGGTTATCGGACCGCCAAGAGTGCTTCCGAGGCAGGCGATGTCGGTCTTGGTGAACTCCAGATTCTGTAGTTCGCGTTGGGCGGCGGCACGGACTTTGTCACCGAGCTGATTGATCAGGCTGGTGTGCGCCGGGTACTGGACGCGGATGACTCGCGCGAACGTCCCGCGCTCGGTCAGGGTGTCCACGACCCCCTGAACCGTTTCGCGATCACCCGAGATCCCCGTCATGCTAGGCGAATTGACCACCGACAGCTCCGCCCACCCCGAACAGCGAGCGAGCAGGCCCTCGCAGGTGTCGCGGTCGGCGGCGACGACCGCCATCGCGTAGTCGCCGTAGCCGAACTCGTCGGCGGCCCGTGCGCGGATCCCGACGACGCGGACGGCATCCGCCAGCGTGATCGTGCCGCACACGTAGGCCGCGGCGACCTCGCCTTGGCTGTGCCCGATGGTGCAGGTCGGCGCGACGCCGGATGACCGCCACATCGCGGCCAGCCCGGCCAGCTGGGTAAACAATGCTGGCTGGACGGTGGCCGCGCAGTCTTCGGCCGGAAGATGTTCGTCGAGAAGGTAATTCAGCGGCGACTCGCCGAGCTGCGCCTGGAAAGCGTGGGCGCAGCGATCCACCTCGGCACGAAACGCGGGGGCCGATTCGTAGTAGAGCCGCCCCATCCCGGGTCGCTGGCTGCCCTGCCCGGGAAAGACGTAGGCGACCCGGCGGGCCGTGGCTGCCGTGTCGGTGCGGAGCACCGATGGGTGTTCGCGGCCATCGACGACGGCCCGTAGGCAGTCGATCAACTCCTCCCGGTTGGTCACCATGGCCAACGCCCGGTACCGGCGCGCTAGCCGCGTCCGAAACAGCATGTGGGAGATCGCCTGCGGGGATACCTCGGAATGATCCACGGCGTAAGAAAGCACGCCGGCGGCTTCGGCGCGCACCAGGTCCGGAATGTCCGAGGAAAGCAGGACGGGAATTGCGCCGTTCGGCAGCCGGTAGCTAAGGGGTGTCACCGTCTCACTCCTGCGGGTTCGCGGGCATCGCGATGATTGCGTGCGCATTTGCGCCACCCGCACCGAACGAAGATACGGCTCCGTACCGGAGCCCGTCTTTCGGTTCCCAGGGATGCAGTTTGGTGGCCAGCCGCAGGCCGGTCAGATCCCAGTCCAACTTCTTTGTCGGGTTGTCCGAGAACAGGGTTGGGGGAATGTGACCGTGCTGGCCGGCGAGCAGCAGTTTGATGAGCCCGAGGATTCCGGATGCCGCCTGCGCATGTCCGGCGTTCGACTTGATCGATCCCAGTAGGGCATTGGATCCGGCCGCGCCGTAGGTCTTGAACAGCGCAACCAATTCCATTGGGTCGCCCGCCAGCGTTGCGGTGCCGTGGCCTTCGATCATTCCCACATCGGCCGCGTCGATCCCCGCCGCCGCGATCGTCTTGTTGACCAGCGTTTCCTGCGCGCGGATCCGCGGAACCAGGATCGGCTTGCCTTTGCCGTTGTGGTTGGTGCGGATGGCCAGGATGCGTCCATGAATCCGGTGTCCGAGTCGGTGTGCCCGCGATTCGTGCTCGACCACCACCATCCCCGCGCCTTCCCCCCAGACGGTGCCGCTGGCGTCCTCGGAGTAGGCACGGCAATGCCCGTCATCGGACAGGGCGTTGAGGCGGGCGAACTCGTAGAAGGCCGCTGGGGCCCCCAGCACGCACACGGCGCCGGCCAGCGCCCATTCGCACTCGCCCGACGCAACCGCGTTGGCGGCCAGTTGTAGTGCGGTCAAGGACGAGGCGCACGCGGAGTCGAGGGAGATCGATGGGCCGGTCAAGCCGAGGCAGTGCGAGATCCGGCCGGCGCCGCCCAGTTGTCCCATACCGACGGTCCGGTGGCCGGTGTAGGCGTCGGCCTGCGCGGTGCGGGTGCCGTACTCCGTCATCGACATGCCCACGAAACAGCCGGCGTCTTCACCCTCGACCGTGCCGGGGTTGATCCCGGCATTCTCCAGGGCCTTCCACGCCATCCGCATCGCAACGCGTTGCTGGGGATGGGCGACCATGGCCTCGCGATGCGCCATGCCGAAGAACGGTGGGTCGAATGTCGTTGCGCTGTCCATGAATCCGCCGGCGTCGCAGACCCGCCCCCAGCCGTCCAATTCGGACACCGACAGCAGGTCGTCGATCGGCCACCCGCGGTCGCGCGGAAACGGCCCGATCAGCTCCCTCGACTCGGCCACCGCCGACCACAGGGCGGCGGGGGTATCGATTCCGCCGGGCGCCTCGACGGCCATGCCGGCAATCACGATGGGGTCGTGCGTCACGGTGTCTGCCCGCACTGCACGCACGACGCCAGCAGCTGACCGACGGCATCGATGTGATCGTCGAGGAAGAAGTGCCCGCCGTCGAACATGGTGACCGAGACGGTATCGGTGTGCTTGCTCCAGCCGTAGAGATCGCCCAGCGTCACGATCGGGTCTTGATCGCCCCCGATGGCGTGAATCGGAGCCGTTATCTTGACGTCTTCGGTACAGGAGTACGCATCGCAGGCCTGATAGTCGGCCTTGATGACGGGAAGCGCCAGTCTCATGAGTTCGCGGTTGCCGAACACATCCGAGTTGGTACCTTCGAGCACCGCGAGATGGTCGAGGATCTCCTCGTCGTTCCTCGGATGTGGTGGTTTGTTAACCGCATTGCACGGGGCAATCGCAGCCGAGACATGAACCTGCCGCACGTCGATTCCCCTGGCCTCGGCGATCCGGACGAACTCGAAGGCGACCCAGCCACCCATGCTGTGACCGAAGGTGACGATCGGGACCCCGCGGTTGTGATCCGATGCCAGGAACTCGGCGAACGCTCCCGCGGCAATCTCGGGGAGTGAACTCAGCGGTGCTTCGGCCGCCCGGTCCTGGCGTCCGGGGTACTGGAACACGATGACACTGAACTTTGCGCTCAGCGCTTTCGAGAAGGAGCGGTAAGCCGATGCGCCGGCGCCGGCATGTGGAAAGACCAGCAGCGGAGGGCCATCCGGCGACTCCGGTTGGTGGAACTGCCTGATCCACCCCAGTGGGCGCGGCATGCACTACCTCTCGATCACTCTCGATCACTTCGACTGCCCCACATGGCACGAGCACAAGTCGCGGCGGCTGCTTCCCAAGCCGCGCAATTTAGCGAAGGCTAACATAAGCTGCCGCGGGCGAGGTGCGGTGCCGGCCCGTTGACCTCGGGGTTCGGCGTCGGCGCTGGGCGCGCTGGCGTCGCTAACGGTCACGGATCATGAGGGCGGCGCGCTTGTCCGGCAGGTCGACGACCGCGCTGTGCCGGAACCCGGCGCGCTCGAGGGCCCGGATCACGCGCACGTTTTCGGCGTCGGGCTCGGCGACCACCCGGGCGGCCCGCGGATCCGCATCGAGCTGCCAGCTCGACACCACGCGCAGCAGTTCCACGGCCAGCCGTCGTCCTCGGCACTCGGCAGGACCCAGCAGCATGTGTACGCCGGCGTCGTGCTCGCGGGCGGCGTAGTAGCGCGCCAGTGGGTCGAGGTCGGCGCGGTAGAGCTCCCAGTAGCTCATCGGGACGCCGTCCAGCAGACCCAGGTAGGGGACGGAGTGCGCGCTGCGGTCTTGCCGGAGCACGTAGGCCGCGATCCGCTCCCGCGACCACGGCTTCTTCCAGAAGCGCGCCACCTCGGGGTCGTTCATCCAGCGGTGGATCAGGTCGAGGTCGCCGACGGGGTCCATCCGGCGCAGCGAAAACTCCCCCGGGAACGCATCATGGTCCAATGGGGCGCGGCATCGCCGCAGGTCCAGCCCGACTTGGTCGTCTTGCGCGTTCAGCCCAGTACCTCCCCCGCACCGCACCGAAACCCGCGTCCACGGATGTCCTACCGGGGGCATCGCGAGTGCGGGCTCGCCGCCTCACCGCCGCAAGAGCCGTGCAACTTAGCGAAGGCTAACATAATCTGCTGAACCGGCGGTTGGCACCGGGAGGCGAGGGGTTCGTTTAATGCGTGTCGTGATGTTCGGCTTCCAGACGTGGGGGTTCCACACCCTGCGGGCCCTGATCGACCTGGGACACGAAGTGGTGCTCGCGGTCACCCATCCGGCCAGCGAGCAGTCGTACAACGCGATCTTTTCGGAGTCGGTCGAGCAACTCGCGGTCCGGCGCGGGATCCCGGTGCATGTCACCGAGCGCGCCGACGCCGCGACCATCGAGTTGGTCCGCCGCGCCGAACCCGACGTCATCGTCGTCAACAGCTGGTACAGCTGGATGCCGCCCGAGCTGTATAACCTGCCGCCGCACGGCACGCTGAACCTGCACGGTTCGCTGCTGCCGAAGTTCACCGGCTTTTCCCCTGTGTTGTGGGCATTGATCAGCGGCGAGTCCGAGTTCGGGTTGACCGTGCACCGCATGGACGACGGCCTGGACGCCGGCGACATCTTGATACAGCATTCGCTGCCGATCAAACCGACCGATACCGGCACCGAGCTGGTGCTGCGCGGCATGGACCTGATTCCCGGCGCGCTGGGGGATGCGTTGAAGGCGTTGGAATCTGGGACCGCTGTCTGGCGGCCGCAGAACAAGGCCGAACGGACTTACTTCCACAAGCGTTGCGAGCGCGACAGTTTGATCGACTGGGGCTGGCGGGCCGAGGATCTGGAACGGTTCGTGCGCGCATTGTCCAAGCCCTATCCTCGCGCGTTCGCCTTCTACCGATCCGAGCGGATCGAGGTGACTGAGGCGCGGGTTTCCGGGGCGCGCTATGGGGGGACGCCCGGGCGGGTGATCGTGCAGGAAGGGTGCGGCGCGGTGGTGTGCGGGCCGCGGGCATTTCGCGGTGGCAACCGCGCCCTGCTCATCACCCTGGTTCGTACCTCCGACGGAGTCGAGCACCGCGGCGACGAGTTCTTTGTGCGGGGAGGGTATTTGAGTGACCGGATCTGATTCGGAACGAAAGTGAGACCAACCATGGCCGACGACGCCAGGATCATGCAGGAACGTCGCCGGGAACTGCTGCGTAGGCGAATCGCCGCAAGCGGTATGGCGAAAGCCAATTCCGCCGAGCCTGTTTCGCTCAGCGCCGGTGAGCGCTACCCCCTGTCCGCCGGCCAGCGCCGCATGTGGTTTCTGCAGACCATGGACGCCTGCGATACGACGCTCAACATCTGCGTCGCCTATCGCCTGTCGGGCGCCCCGGACGAGGCGCGGTTGCGCGCCGCCGTCCACGATGTCGTTGCGCGCCACGCTATTTTGCGGACCACCTATGGGGTGGACTCCGAGGGTGAGCCTTATCAGGTGTTTTCGAACGACGTTGAGATCTGCTGGCGGACCGATGATTTGACCCACCTAGGCGCGGTGGAACGGGAGCGGCAAATCGAGGCACTAGCGCGAGACGAATTCGGCCGGCCATTCGATCTGACCCGCGAGGTGCCGCTGCGGACCACGCTCATCCGCGGCGGCACGGACGAATTCGTGCTACTGCTGGTCGTGCACCACATCTGTTGGGACGACGATTCCTGGGCCGTTTTCGCCGATGAACTAAGCGCCGCTTACAACGGCCGCCAACCGGGCGGCCAGGCGCCACAATACGTCGCGGTCGAGGTGCTCGACGCCTTGGATAACTTCGACAACTCCGCGGAACCCACCGTTGCCGACGTCGGCTATTGGGCCGACACATTGCGGCCGTCGCCCGGACCGCTGGAACTTCCCGGTGTGGCCGCCGCCCATCCGACCCGACGGGCCGAACGCCAAACCCGGGCGTTGCCCGCCGACCTGTTCGGGCGGGTCGAGGAGTTCGCCCGCGGGCGCTCCGCCACCCCGTTCATGGTTTTGCTCGCGGCCTTTGGTGTGCTGGTGCGGCGCTACACCGGCGCAACAGATTTCCTGGTCTCGGTGCCGGTGACCGATCGCGGGGCGGCCGCCGAGGGCGCCATGGGGTACTTCGGCAACACGTTGTTGCTGCGCGCCACCCCACGGGCGGCGGACACCTTCACCTCGTTCGTCGACCGAGTACGTGACACCTGCGTCGACGGCTTCGCCCATCAGTCCGTCGGCGTCGATCGGGTGGTGCGCGAAGTAAATCCCGACCGCATGGGACACGACGGCATGGACCAGCTGGTCCGACTCGGCTTCAGCATGCGCAAGAGTGCAGGTGGATTCGCCCTCGAGGGCGTCACCGTTGCGCAACTACGACTGGGCGCGGTGACCGCACATGTGCCGCTCGCCCTCGCAGTCGTGCTCGAACCGGAAGGTGTGTTCACCGAATTCGAATACCAGACCGACGTGCTGGGTGCCGGGCTCGTGGACGAAATGCTGGCCCATTACATACAGCTGCTGGACAGTGCGCTGGGCGCGCCCGAACGTCGCCTCGGCAGTCTCGACATGCTCGGCGGCGGCGAGCGCGAGACCGTGCTGGCGCAGTCGCACGGCGAACTCGTCGCGACGCCCGCCACCACGATGGTCGCGCTACTCGAATTGGCGGCGGCCGCGACACCGGACGCCCTCGCCGTGATATCCGACGACACCGAACTGACCTATACCGAACTGCATCGGCGCGCGAATCGCCTGGCGCGCTGGCTGATCGGCCAGGGGGTCGGCGCCGAAGACATCATCGGCCTGCGCATGACCACGTCAATCGAGTTCGTCGTCGCGATGCTCGCCGTGCTGAAAGCCGGTGCGGCTTACCTGCCCATCGACCCGGCCTACCCGGACGAGCGCATCGACTACTTGGTGCGGGATGCCCGCCCGAGGACGGTAATCGGGCGCGGCGAACTGCGCGCGGCAGAAGACGCCGCGGCGCGGCTGCCGGATGCCGCGGTGACGGACGCCGACCGGCTACGCCCCTTGCGCCCAGAGCATTTGGCCTACGTCATCTACACGTCCGGGTCTACCGGCCAACCCAAGGGTGTGGCGGTCTCGCATCATGCGATCGCCGATCACGTCATCAATTTCACCGCCGAGTGGAGCATGACCGCGCAAGACCGACTGCTGCAGTCGTCCTCGGTCAGCTTCGACGCGTCGCTGCTGGACCTGTTCATCACATTGGCGCTTGGCGCGCAGCTCATCGTGCCCAAGCCCGATGCCTTCGGCGACATCGGTTACATCGCCGACCTGATCAGCCGCCGCCGCGTCACCGTGCTGCACATGGTGCCCTCCACGCTGAGCACCCTGCTGCTGCTTCCACAGGTCAGCGAATGGCGGCAGTTGCGTCATGTCCCGGTCGGCGGGGAAGCGCTGCCGGGCGAGGTAGCCGAAAGATTCGCCGGCTACTTCGACGCGGAATTGCGCAATCACTACGGCCCCACCGAGGCTGTCGTCTGTTCCACCCACATGCCGGTGCGGGGATCGCACGGCGCGCGCGTGGTGCCCATCGGGGTGCCGAACCGCAACGTGTATACCTACGTGCTTGACGAGGAACTGCAACCGGTGCCGGCCGAGGTCATCGGCGAGCTGTACCTCGGTGGCGTGCAGCTGGCGCGCGGGTACCTCGGCCGTCCCGGGCTGACCGCGGAGCGATTCGTCGCCGACCCGTTCAACCCCGGCGTGCGGCTGTATCGGACGGGAGACCTCGTGCGCCGCAACGTCTCCGGTGACCTGGAATTCGTCGGGCGGGCCGATGAACAAGTCAAGATCCGTGGCTTCCGCATCGAACTCGGCGAGGTCGAGTCGGTGATCGCCACGCATCCGGCGGTCCGGCACTGCCTCGTCGTCACGGAAGACGCCGAGGCCGGGCCCGCGCTCGCCGCCTACCTGGTGCCCGTGGGCGGTGACAGCAACGCCGACCCTGGCGCGCCTGTGGATCTCGACGAGATACGCGCACATGCCGCGTCGGTGCTGCCCGAATACATGGTGCCCAGCGCGTTCGCGGTGATCCCCGAGATCCCGCTGACCGTCAGCGGCAAGCTGGATAAGCGGGCATTGCCCACGCCGACCCGCATCGCGGTGCGGACCTTCCGCGAGCCGGCGACGCCCACCGAGCGACGGATGTGCTCGATTTTCGCCGGGCTGTTCGGCTGGGAGCGAGTCGGCGCCGACGACTCCTTCTTCGGGCTGGGCGGGCATTCGCTGCTTGCGGCCCGGCTGGTTGCACAGATCCGTGCGGAGTTCGGTGTGGAGTTCGCCGTCCGCGCGGTGTTCGACACCCCCAGCCCGGCCGGACTGGCGAATCGGCTCATCGAGCGGTTCCGCACCGAGTTCGACATCGACCTCGACGAATTGAACGCCGAGGAGACTTGTGCCGACGAGCTGTTCGGACTTGAGGCCGGTCGCCCGGAACTGGCCAAGGGGGAGCGCCCGCAGCGGCTGCCGTTGTCCTATTCCCAACTCTCCATCTGGTTCCAATATCGGATGCGGGGCGCCGATGAAGCAGGCGCCATCTTCAACATGGCGCTCGCCCTGCGCATCAGCGGTCCGCTGGACACCGCGGCGCTCGCCGGTGCGCTCAACGACGTCGTCGCCCGGCACGAATCGCTTCGCACCAATTTTGTTGAACACGAGGGCGTTCCGCATCAACTGGTGAACCCGGCCCGGGAGGTGCAACTGGGGTTGCGGCAAAGCACCGCCGACGGGGTGGACGACGTGGTGGCCGAGCTGCGCCGCTACGCGTTCACGCTGGAGTCGGACTGCCTGATCAGGCCCACCCTGTTGGCGCTTGGCCCGGATTCCCATGTGCTGCTTCTGCTCATCCACCACATCGTCACCGATCACACCTCGCTCGGCGTCATCTTCGAAGACCTCGTCATCTCCTACCGCGCGCGGGTGCACGGGAGGGCGCCGCAATGGGCCACACCGCCGCTGCAATTCGCGGATTACGCGGTGTGGCAACGACGTACGTTTGACGAACCGAGCGAATGGGGACGGGACGAGCTGGCCCATTGGCGTGCCGCATTGGCCGACTTGCCGTATGAGATCTCGGTGGCCGCTGACCACACCCGTCCGCCGATCCTCGGGCAGCGTTCGCAGATAGCGGATTTCACGGTTTCGGCCGGCCGCCGGACGGCCCTCCTGCGCCTCGCGGAGCACAATGCCAGCACCGAGTTCATGGTCTATCAGGCAGCCCTGGCGGTCCTGCTGCACAAGCTCGGCGGCGGCACCGACATCGCGATCGGCAGCCCGGTCGCCGCCCGGGTCGACGTGACCACCGCCGACATGACCGGCCCCTGCGCCAATGTGGTGGTGCTGCGCACCGAGCTATCCGGTGACCCGAGCCTGCGCACCGTGCTCGAGCGCAGTCGCGGCGCGGTGCTCGACGCATTGGCGCACCAAGAACTGCCCATCGAACGGCTGGTTGAAGCGCTCAACCCACCGCGCTCGCCCTCCCGTAATCACCCCCTGTTCCAGAACTCGATCCACCTTCGTGGCGACGACGGCGTGCTCGTACCGCGCGACCTCACCGAGTCGGGAGAAACCACAGTCGATCCGCTCCCGGGGGCGTTCGATGTCTCGTTCCTGGATCTCAACGTCGACATCAACGTGACGTCTGACGGCGAACTCGACGTGCGGATCGTCGCCAATGCCGATCTGTACGAACGCCAGAGCGCCGGGCTCATCGCCGCGGCCTTCGATGCCGCTCTCGATGCGCTCGCGACGACGCCCGACCGACCGTTGTCCGCAGTCGAGTTACTGCCTCCGGCCGAACTCGCAAGGCTGCTCGCCGAGCCGACTCCGCTCGCCGTCGGGCGGTCGCAACCCGTCGCCGCCGGCTCCGCCGAAACCGAACGGGCCCTGATCGGCATGCTCGAAGAACTGCTCGACGTCACCGGCGTCGACCGCGAGGACAATTTCTTCGCCCTCGGCGGCGACAGCATCATCTCGGTTCAATGGTCGGCCCGGGCCACCGCGCAGGGACTGCCCATGACCCCGGCAATGGTGTTCGCGCACATGACCATCGCCGAGTTGGCCGCCGCGGTCGACGACGGTGCCGCCGAGCCCGCGGGCCCGAGGGCTGCCGTGCCGGCGCCGGACGGCGAGCAGGTCGACGCATCGGGCCTGGACGCGGATGCGCTGGCCGCGCTGACGGCATCGTGGAATGACCAATCGTGAGGCGATCGTGACCACCGCTCGGCCGCAGATCGAGGAAGTTCTTGCGCTCAGCCCGCTGCAGGAGGGGCTCTTTGCCCTCTACAGGCTGGCCGAGGAAGGCATCGACCTGTACACCATGCAGTTGCGGGTCGACATCGACGGACCGGTCGACGTTCACCTGCTGCGCAGCAGCGCCGCCGCCATGTTGGACCGGCACCCGAATCTGCGGGCCGCCTTCTGGGATCGTGACGTGCCGAAGCCAGTGCAGATCGTGCCCGACCACGTGGAGTTGCCGTGGAGCGAACGCAGCGCACAGCCAACGGAATTCGATCGCATCGCGCGATCCGAACGGCGTCGCCCGTTTGACCTGAGCCGCGGTCCGGCGCTGCGCGTCGTGCTGCTCAGCGCGCCCGGCGAGAGCAACCGCCGGTTGATCTTCACCGCGCACCACATCGTGCTGGACGGCTGGGCGCTGGCCGTCTTCTTCACCGAAATGCTCGCCGTGTACCGGTCCGGGGGATCGACCGACGGACTACCGGCCCCGCGCCCTTACCGCGAGTACATCATCTGGTTGGCCCGGCAAGACCGGGCGGCGGCCACCACCAAGTGGACCGAATATCTGCGCGGGGTCTCGGGACCGCTCATGGTGGCCGACGGCGCCGCGCGGGGCGGCGTACCGGAAAGGGCGAGCCTGCTGTTGCCAGCGGCCGACACGGCGCGGCTCCGTAATTGGGCGGGGCGCAACAACCTCACGTTGAACACCGCCGTGCTTTTCGCGTGGGCCGTCGTGCTCAGCAGGCTCACCGACCGCCGCGACGTCGTTTTCGGCACCGTCATCTCGGGTCGCCCCGAACACCTGGCCGGGGTCGAAAGCATGGTCGGGTTGTTCATCAACAGCGTGCCGGTGGTACATAAGGTCAGCGGCGACGCCTCGGTACTGGACCAGTGCGCCCGGCTGCAGCGTGAGTCGTCGGCTATGCGCGACATCGGTTATCTCAGCCTGTCGGAAATCCAGCGGGCGCATGGCCGCGGAGCCCTGTTCGACAGCCTCTTCGTGTTCGAGAATGCCCCGATCGACAATGCCATTCGCGCTGTGACCACACCCGACGGCGCCCGGTTCCGCCCGATCGAGATGGAAAGCCTGACCCACTACCCGCTGACCGTGGTCTCGCATATGAGCGACGACGGGCTGGTGGTCGTGGTCGAGGCGATTCGCGAAGCGCTGCCACATCTTCCGGCGGCGCAGATCTGCGAGCGACTCAACGGTGTCCTGCGTCAACTGCCCGACATCGGCGATGACTCGCCCGACGCGCTGGACGTCCTCACCGCGGCGGAGCGCGCCGAATTCAATGACTTTGCGACGCACGCGATCCCCGCACCGGACGGCACGGTGTGGGAGCTGTTCGAGCGACAGGTTCACGCCACGCCGGACGCCGTCGCCCTGACCAGCGGTGCGGGTGAGCGCTTCAGCTACGCCGAACTGCACGCCGACGCGAGCCGGCTGGCCCGCGAGCTGGCGGGACAGGGGGCCGGCCCGGAAACCGTTACGGCGCTGGTTTTGCCGCGCTCGCCGCGATCGATCGTCGCCATTCTGGCCGCGCTCGCCGCGGGCGGCGCCTACCTGCCGGTCGATATCACGCTCCCGGTTGCCCGCATCGAATCCATTTTGCGCCAGGCCAATCCGGTGCTCGCCATCACCGAGTCCGGCTACCTTGAGCTCGCAAGGCGGGTCGGGCCCGGATTGCGCACCGTGGTGCTCGACGATCCCGCCGTGGCCGAGCGCATTTCGCGGCATTCCCCGGTGCCGCCCCCGGTGCACCGTCACCCAGCGCACTGCGCGTACGTCATCTTCACGTCCGGCTCGACCGGCGAACCGAAGGGCGTGATCGGCACCAACGCAGCGATACTCGGGTATTTCGCCGACCACCGGGACCGCGTTTACCGGCCGGCTGCGGGGCGCCTGGGCCGCCCGCTGCGCATCGCGCACGCGTGGTCGCTGAGCTTCGACGCCTCCTGGCAGCCGATGGTGGGTCTACTCGACGGGCACGCCCTGCACCTGTTCGACGCCGAGGAGATGCGCGACGCCGATCGGCTGGTGGCGGGCATGGCCACCCACCGGATCGACATGATCGACACCACCCCGTCCATGTTGGTTCAACTGCGCGCGGCCGGACTGTTCGACCACGATCTATCGGTCCTGGCCCTCGGGGGCGAGGCGATCGACAGCGTGCTGTGGCGGGACCTGCGCGCTTTGGCGGCGGCCCCGGCACCCGTCGCGGTCTACAACTGCTACGGGCCCACAGAAATGACGGTCGAGGCGGTGGTCGCCCCAGTCAACGAGTATCGGACACCCACGATCGGTACGCCGAACGCGGGAACGCTTGGCTATGTGCTGGATTCGGCGCTGCGGCGGGTGCCCAACGGTGTGGTGGGGGAGCTGTATCTGTCCGGCGCGCAGCTGGCCCGCGGGTACGCCGGCCAGCCCGCGATGACCGCCGCCCGCTTCGTCGCCGACCCGTGCAGTCCGGGACAGCGCATGTACCGGACCGGCGATTTGGTGCGTCGCCTGCCGCACGACGGTTACGCGTACCTGGGGCGTGGCGACACCCAGGTGAAGATTCGCGGCTACCGGGTCGAGATCGGTGAAATCGAGGCCGCGCTGCGTGGCCGGCCCGAGGTGCACGACGCGGCGGTCGGCGTGCTGCGTCGCGATGGCGGCACCAGCCTGGTGGGATTCGTGGTGTGGCGGCAGAACACGGACGATGGTCCGGTCCGGCTGCGGGCCGCGCTCGCCGAGCGCCTGCCCTCCTACATGGTCCCGGCCCGGATCGTGACACTGCCCGCGCTGCCGGTGAACGCCAACGGAAAGCTGGATGTCCGCGCACTGGACGCGCTGGCCGAGAACGCGCCCACCGGCGGCACCGGAGGCGCGTCCGCCTCGACCGATACCGAACGGGCGTTGTGCGAACTGTTCGGTGAGCTGTTCACCGGCGCCGGGCCGGGCGTCGACGACGACTTCTACTCGTTCGGGTTGGACAGCATCGTGGCAATCTCCCTGGTGCACCGGGCGCGACGGCGCGGTCTGGCGGTGAGCCCGCGGATGGTTTTCGCCGCCGCGACAATTCGCCAGCTCGCGGCCGCGATCGACGCGGCCGTCGACCCGGAGGCCGCCGGCACGCACGCCGAATTCGGTGAGGTGCTTCCGTTGCCGATGGTGTCCTGGCTCTACGAATACGGAAATTTTCGGCGCTTCGCCCACACCGTCCTGGTTCGGCTGCCGTCCGAAATCGACCGTGCGTCAATCGAGACGATGCTGCAGCTCCTGCTCGACGGACACGAGACCCTGCGATCGACATTGATCGACACCGCCGCGGGTCCGCGCCTGGTCACCCGCGAGCCAGGCGTGGTCAGCGCCTCGGACCTGCTTACCAGCGTGCGGCTGCCGGCGTCGACCGACGACGAATTGATCTCTGTCATAAGGCAGGCCGCGCCCGCGGCGGTGGAGGAGATCGACCCGTACGCCGGCGCGATGGTGCGGGCTGTTTGGTTCTCCCGCGCCGGGAGCCGGTCCGGGCATGGGGACGTGCTATTGCTCGCCGCGCACCACCTGACCGTGGACGTGGTGTCCTGGCACATCATGCTCGGTGACGTCGCCGAGGCCTGGCGGTCGATGGGTGTGGGTGCGACGCCGAAGGTGCTGCCGGAGTTCACTTCTTATCGCCGGTGGTGCGAGCTGATGTGGGAACGGGCAGCCGCGCCGGAGGTGTGGGCCCAGCGGGAACGCTGGCTGGCGCAGGTCTGCGACCCCGATCCCGCGTTGGGGGCCCGGCATCCGGAGCCGACCCGCGACACGTGGTCCACGCTGCGGGTCACCCAGGTGATCACACCGGCCGCGGTCACCGCGCGGATCCTCGCCGCGCTCACCAAGGCCGAAGGTGTACGCGAGTTCTTGCTGGCCGCAACCACAATGATGGTGGCGAGTTGGCGCGGCGCCCGCGGACAGGATCCGGCAGCGGGCACCCTCGTCGCGTGTGAGGGCCACGGGCGCGCCGACGCCAGGCTGGACACCGACACCACCAACACCGTGGGCTGGTTCACCACCGCGTTCCCGGCGCGGTTGGGCGTGGGGGCGGCGGCCGTCGATGTCGAGCGGGCTGAGCGGCATCCGGGCGCGGCCCGTGCCCTTCTCGAGGCGGTGGTCGCGCTCCTCGGCGAGATTCCCAATGAAGGTTTGGATTACGGTCTGCTGCATTACGTCGAACGGATCCCCGAATTGCGGGCGGGCGCCGAACCACAGATCCAGTTCAGCTACCTGGGCCGTCTGGACCTCGGTGCCGGCCCCGATCAGCCCTGTGACCAGCCCTGGTCGGTGCTCACCGGGCCCTACGTTGAGGCCCTTCCGAACGCCCCCGAGCCGGATCTGCCGCTGCGATTCGCTCTGAACATCAGCGCGTTCGTGGTCAATACGCCGGACGGAACGCAGCTGGCCAGCAATTGGCGTTGGAGCGATGCACTTTTCGAGCCCTCCGACATCGACGGTCTGACGCAGTTGTGGCGGCGCGGCATCGCCGCGCTCGCGGCCGATCTGGACGGGAACCAGGCCGAGAAATGAGCGAATCGGCGCCCCTTGGCGAGGAGTGGATCAGCAAGGACGACCTCCGGGATACGATTGCGGCCCAACTCGGTTGCCCGGCAAGCGACATCGCAGACCACGACGATCTGATCCAGTTGGGGCTGAACTCGATACGCATGATGTCGCTGGCCGGGGGTTTGCGCAAGCGCGGGGCCGATGTCACCTTTGCGCAGCTTGCCGCCGGCCCCACGATTGACTCCTGGTACGGCCTGCTGCGCGCGCCTGGTCGAGGCACGGCAGAACCGGCCGCCGATCAGCCCGCCGGGCCCGAGCAGCCTCAAGCGGAGGCACCGTTTCCGTTGGCCACCATGCAGCACGCCTACTGGATCGGCCGCTCGGATGAGCAGGAGCTGGGTGGTGTCGCCGCGCATATCTACGTCGAATTTGACTGTTGTGCATTAGAGCACCTCCGCCTAGAGCGTGCGGTGGCCGATCTGGTTGCGATGCATCCGATGCTTCGTACGAGGTTCCTGCCGGACGGCACCCAACAGGTCATGACCGACCCCGGCCGGCCGGTTTTCAGCGTGGTCGACTTGCGCGGAAAGAGTTCGGAGCGAGCCGAAGCCGCGCTCGCGCAGTTGCGTGACGATAAGACCCACCAGTGCTTGCACATTGACGAGGGTCAGGTCATCGACATCACGCTTACCCTGCGCGATGAAGACCGCACCCGGCTGCATCTCGACGTCGACATGTTGGCGGGTGACGCCATGAGCTACCGGGTGCTCGTTTCCGATCTTGCCGAGTTGTACTGCGGCGCAACGCTGCCGGCCCCGGGCTACACTTACCGTTGTTACCGCACCGAACGCCCCCGGGACGGCGCCGCGCGCGAGCGGGATCGGGATTGGTGGCAACGACGGCTGCCCGGGATGCCTGGCTCGCCCGAACTGCCGGCGCCGCCGCTCGGGGACCGCAACGGCCCGCATCGCACCGTCCGCCATCACCACTGGATGGGGCCCGACGCCAAACAGAAGCTGGTGGCTTCGGCGCACCGGCGCGGGATCACACCGGCGATGGCCTTGGCGGCGGTCTTCGCCGACACGATTGGCGGCTGGTCGGCGCAGGACAGATTCCTGCTGAATGTGCCTCTTTTTCAACGCGACTCGGTGCACCCGGATGTCGACAGGGTGATCGGCGACTTCACGTCGTCGATCATGCTGGAGGTCGACGTCGCCCAGGACGTATCGGTGGCCGACAGGGCCCGCGAAATGCAGCGCACCATGTACGAAAGCGGCTCGCACGCGGGCTATTCCGGGCTTGAGGTGCTGCGCGATCTGGGTAGGCACCGGCGTGAGCCGGTGCTGGCGCCGGTCGTGTTCACCAGTGCGCTCGATCTCGGTGAGTTGTTCGCCGATCACGTGATCGAGACATTCGGCGAGCCGGTGTGGCTCATCTCGCAGGGGCCTCAGGTGTTGCTGGACGCCCAGGTCACCGAGCTGCGCGGCGGGTTGCTGCTGAACTGGGACGTCCGTGAGTCGGCGTTCCCCGACGGTGTGATCGAGGCCATGTTCGCCACCTTCATCGAGGCGGTCGAACGGCTCGCGGCAGGTGATGCGGGCTGGGCAGCCGAGGCCGCGGTGCGGTTGCCGACCGCCCAGGCGACGGTACGGGCCGCGATCAACGCGACCGACGGTCCGGTCAGCGGTCGGTGTCTGCATCAGGGTTTCTTCGAGCACGCCGCCGCCACCCCGGACGCGCCGGCCGTGGTGTGGGGCGTGCACGACTGCGCATGGAGCTACCGGGATCTCGCCGAGCGGTCACTTGCCGTCGCGGGCGCGCTACGCGCCCAGGGTGTGAGACCGGGCGATGCGGTCGCCATTCAACTGCCCAAGGGGCCGGATCAGGTCGTGGCCGCGCTCGGGGTGCTTGCTGCGGGCGCTACGTATGTGCCGATCGGATTCGACCAACCGGATGCGCGGCGCGCCAGAATACTGCACACCGCCGGTGCTGCAGCGGCCCTGATGAGTGCAGGCGCGGATGCGCCTGCGGGCATCCCCTGCCTATCCATCGATGCCGCGCGGGGGTATCCGGAACCGTTGCAAGACCCGGTCTTTCCGGACACCGACGCGATCGCCTACGTGCTCTTCACGTCGGGCTCGACGGGTCAACCCAAAGGTGTCGAGATACAGCACAGCGCGGCGATGAACACGATCGACGCCCTCAACGACTGGTTCGGGATCGGCCGCGACGATCGGGCGCTCGCGCTGTCGGCTCTCGAGTTCGACCTGTCGGTCTTCGACATCTTCGCGATGTTCTCGGCGGGCGGGACGCTAGTGGCCGTCGACTCCGAGCAGCGAACCGCGGCGGAATCCTGGGTGGAATTGGTTCGCCACCATAGGGTTTCGATCATCAACTGTGTGCCGAGCATGCTCGACATGCTTGTGGACCTTGGTGGCGAGCGGCTCGGCGATTCGTTGCGCGCCGTCATCCTCGGTGGTGATTGGGTCGGCGCCGACCTGGCTCGCAGGCTGGCCAGACTGGTGCCGCGGTGCCGGTTCGCGGGCCTCGGCGGTGCGACGGAAACGGCGATCCACAGCACCGTGTGCGAAGTGGCCGGCGACCCGCCGGCGCACTGGTCGACGGTGCCGTGGGGCGTGCCCCTGCGTAATGTCCGGTGCCGGGTGGTGTCGCCATCCGGGCGCGATTGCCTCGATTGGGTTCCTGGCGAACTCTGGGTCGGCGGCGCGAATGTCGCGGCGGGCTACCGCAACGACCCGCAACGCACCGCGGAGCGCTTCGTCGAGCATGATGGTGTTCGCTGGTATAGGACGGGTGACCTGGCCCGCTACTGGCCCGACGGCACCCTTGAGTTCCTCGGCCGGACCGACAATCAAGTGCAGATCCGCGGCCATCGGGTCGAACTGGGCGAGGTGGAAAGCGCGCTGCGCATGGTGCCGGGGGTGCGCCACGCCGTTGCGGCCGTGATCGGCACTGGCGCCCCGAACCTGGTCGCCGCCGTCGCGGGCGACCCCGACCAGGTCGGCTTTGCTTCTGAAGTCAGCGCGGCAGTCGCGGATTTGCTCCCGAGCTATATGGTTCCCACGCGCATCGCGGTGTGCGGGCAGCTGCCGCTGACGTCGAACGGCAAACTGGACCGCCGCGCGGTCGCCGCGTTGCTCGAACTGGAAGCCACCCCAGCTGCGGGCGCCGCGGACGGTGCCCCGGGCAACGACGTGGAGGCCGCGCTTGCCGACATAGTCGCCGCGGTGCTGGGCGTGGATTCGGTAGGCGTGCAAGATGATTTCTTCGCGCTGGGCGGCGATTCGGTGTTGGCCACGACGGTCGTCGCGCGGGTACGCGACTGGCTGGACATCGATCACGCGGTGGTCGCCGATCTCCTCGCCACGCGCACCCTGACCGGTTTCGCCGAGCGGCTGGTTGACCGGGAGGCCCGACGCGGCACGCCGGACCGGCTGGGGGTGATCGCGCGCCACTATCTGGAGGTCGCCGCGATGAGCGATGAAGAGGTGCTCGCCGAAGGCTAGTGGCGATCGCGAGCGCGGCGCAGCCGGGCGAAGCGGGTCGCCACTATCAGGACTGGCCCGCTGCCCGCGAGCCCACCACTACGCTGCCGACGCTGCATTCGGAGAGTTCATCGACCCCGGTGGCCGTAGCGAACGCGGCAGTGTCGCCGAATCCTTGTGCACAAACGCCAAGGCCCATCGCGGTGGCGGCCAGATAGATCGTCTGCATCAGGACGCCGACATCCTTGAGGATGAGCGCGTAACCAATCTGCTCGTAGGTCCACATGATTCGACCACAACGCGCGGCCATGACGATGAGCACTTGCGGCTCGGCGCCGCCGGTCAGCGTCGCCGACGCGGGCTTCATCAGCTGGGTCACGGCCCGTGCATCCGCGGCGGCCACCGGGCGCAGGGCGTGGTCGAAGGAGTCGTAGTGGTACATGGCCGGCTCGAGTCCGACGACGTGTCGCACTACCGGATAGAGCTCGAGCTCGTAGACGCTGCCACCGGACGGGTATGGCCGGGAAGGCAGTTCCTCGTCCGTGCCGACCGGCTGGGTGCCGCGCGTCCGCGCCGTCCGGTAGAGCAACTCCGCCAGTTGATCGAGGGTGATCGGGCGGTCGTCGTCGAATGTCCTTGTCGAAACACGATCTTCGAGGACGGCCGTCAGCGTCGGGTCCTGCGTACGTTTGGCCGCCAGGTCGGGAACGGGCAGGGCAATCGGTTCGCCCGGGTAATTCCGTCTGCGTGCGGTGGGTTGCGGAAATCGGCCCTTCGCCCACTTGGTTGGACCGAAATGCTCCCAGGTGATGGTGCGCTCACCGAGTGTGCTGCGGCGGTGAAACCACAGATCCGGTGCGCTCCAGCTGAGCGTCTCGAAGCCGCGGTCCTCGTCGCCGACCGGAACCAGCATGCCGCACCAGCGCAGGTCCTCGATGAACTGCGATGCGACGGCGGCAGGCACCGCCGAGCCGTCGGCTCGGGGACCGTCGAGCAGGACGAGCAGACGCGGGTCATGGACGCGCACAGCGCACCATGACAACGGGTGCTCGAGGACGAAGCCCTCCGGATCGCGGTGCAGTACAGCAAATTTCGATAATACCGTGGATCCCGACGCGGCCTGTGCAAACGGGTCGGGTCGTGGCGGCGGCTGTCCGAATGGCAGCAGGGAATACAGATCGTGGTCACCGTCGCGCACCGCGACCGAGAGCCACCCCCCGGCCGTTAGCCGATCGATCAGCGCGCCGACTTCGTTGCCGCCCTTACACATCTGGGACATCTGGGACTGCTGGGACACTTCAGCCACCGTCGCCGGACCGAGGTTCAGCGCTTTGAGCGCCTGCAGTTGACCCGCGGTCAATCGGGTCAGCTTCTCGCTGCGCGGAGGATTTAGCAGGACCGCCGCCGCCGGTGTGGTCACGCAGGTGACGCCGGAACGGAAGGCGAATGTTGTCTGATCGGGGTAGGTAATCCTGCAACCCTTTCGATTTCCGGGTGCGAATAGCGTAGCGATGTCGTGATTAGCCGACGGCTCCAGGCGGCCGGGCAAAATTCTGGGTTGCTACACAGCTTTCGCATAGACTGCTCTGCGAAGCGACTCGTAGTGTCACAACGTGCACACTGACCACAAGCGCACCATGGGAAACGTGACCCCGTCATTGAAGTCACAGCCCATGTGACTTAAAGGGGGAGACCTCATCGTGAAAAGCACCGTGAAAATGGCCGTGAAATCCATTGCCGCCAGTGCGGCGGTGTTGGCCGCAGTTGGAGCCGCGGCGACCGGCCTGGGGTCGATCGCGTCGGGTGTGGGGTCAAGCCTCCAGGTAGGGCCGGTCGCCGTCGGCGCGCCCCTTGAGGGTCCATTGCCGCGGGACCCGGCCCCGGCCGCAAACGTTCCGACCGCCGACCAATTGACCGGCCTGCTCAACAGCCTTGCCGATCCGAAGGTTCCGTTTGCGAGCAAGAGCAACCTGGTGGAGGGCGGCATCAGCGGGACCGAGGCGCACCTTGCCGACCACGAGATCAAGAAGGCGGACAAGAACGGTGACCTGCCGTTGGCGTTCAACGTGACGAATATCCAGCCGAGCGCCAACGGCGGGGCTACCGCCGATGTCTCCGTCTCGGGCCCCAAGCTCAACCCGCCGGTGACGCAGAGCGTCACGTTCGTCAACCAGGGCAACTGGATGGTGTCACGCGCCTCGGCGATGCAGCTGCTGCAGGCCGCCGGCGGCCACTGATCGACGGGCTGGCCACGCCGACGTTCAGCTCGTTCACAGCCAGCTTCGTGCAAATGTGACCGTCCTGAGACACAAACACCAGGTAAACCGGGCACACTGACACGGTCTCGTCATATACGACGGGAACGGGACCCAGTTGTGTGACACTCGGTCACATCCCGTCCCGTGCCTGGCGAACCGAAGGGGGAACCGTGAAATCGATCGTCACCAGCGTGGCCGAACTTGCCGCGCTCGCCGTCGTTGGCGGCCTGACCGCCACCTGCCTGTCACCTAGCGCAGCTGCTGTCGCACCGCTCAGCGGCGTGGCTCAGGTGCAACTGGGCACCATTACCAATCCCGCCGCGCCGCGTCCGCAGGACCCGGCGCCCGGCCTGCCAAACCCTGGCCAACTGGCCAACCTGTGCACCCAGGTCACCGACCCCGGCGTCTCGTACACGACCAAGACCAACCTCGTCGAAAACGGCATCACCCCGGACGAGGGCCATGTGGCCGACCACGACCTGCGAAAGGCGTACCGCGACGGGAAGTTCCCGGAGACGTTCAACGTGACGAACATCGCGCCGGCCGGTCCGAATGCGACCGCAGACGTCGCCATCTCGGGTCCGAAGTTCGCCGGACCGGTCACCAAGCAGCTGATGTTCGTCAATCAGGGCGGTAACTGGATACTTTCGCACGACTCCGCGATCGCCCTGATCCAGGCGGCCACTGCTTAATCGGCCTAGTCGGCCACCGCGCTCAGGTCGAGTTTGGCGATCCGGGCCGGATCGGCAAGTACGTCGATTGAGGCGACCCGCCCCGAGCGCACCACGAAACCCATGATCGCCGCGGCCCGGTCGGCTACGAAAATGACCGCGCCGGCCGCGCCGTTGACGGTGGCGGCGCGCACCTCGCGCTCGGGCGCCGCGTACGTGCGGGCCAGCCCGGCGACCGCGGCAGAGCCTTCGGCACGGAACCCGGCCGAGTCGGGACCGAAATCACCGCGCAGCACGACGTCGGGATGCAGCACCGACACCAGCCGGTCGAAGTCACCGCTGCGCCCCGCCGCGAAAAACGCGTCGACGGCCTCGCGCTGCGCGGCCAAGGCGGCGTCGGGAACCGGATCGGCTCGCTCGATCCGCCGGCGCGCGCGGCTGGCCAGCTTACGGGTGGCCTCGGGGGAGCGGTCGACGATGGGCGCGATCTGATCGAACGGGACGGCGAAGACGTCGTGCAGCACAAACGCCAGCCGCTCCGCCGGCGGCAGGGTGTCCAGCACCACGAACAACGCCAGCCCCACCGCGTCCGCCAGCATCGCACGGTGTTCGGGGTCGTATTCGCCCTCGGCGTCCACGATCGGATCCGGTAGATGCCCGGCCTGCTGCTCGCGACCGTGGGCGCGGTCGCGCAACGCGTTCAGGCAGATCCGCGCCACCACGGTGGTCAGCCAGGCCTCGGGGTTGTCTATTTTGTTGCCCACTGCGTCTTTGCCCTCAGAGTCCCGGCCGCTGCGGTCGAGCCGGAGCCAGGCTTCCTGCACCGCGTCCTGGGCGTCCTCGATCGAGCCCAACATGCGGTAGGCGAGCGCGCCCAAGTGGGGCCGGGCCGCCTCGAAACGCCCGGTCAGTGACTCATCCACGGTCAAAGCGCGCACATCCGCCCGGCCGAGAAGCCGGACGACCCGATGTCGAGCGCGATGTTGAAACGGGCCCGCAGATTGCCCAGCGTGATGACGTGGGTGAGGCCGACCAGCCCAGCGGTGTCGAAGTGGGCGCGCAGGGCGTCGAAAAGCTGGTCACTGACCTGCACCGGAGTGCGGCTGATCGCGGTCGAGTAGTCCAGGATCAGTTTTTCGACGTCGGAGAAGCACGTGGCGTTCTGGTAGTCGGCCATGGCCAGCAGTTCCTCGTCGGTGATGCCCCACTCCCGGGCGATCTGCGAACCCAGGTCGATGCAGTACTCGCACCCGACCGTAGTCGCCGACTTCAGCTCGGCCAGTGCGCGCTGGCGCGGAGACAGAGCGTCCAGTTTTGATTCCGCCTGTTCCAGCCTGCCGTAGGCGTTCAGCAACCTGGGAATGTGCGCGTACATCCGCAGCGGTTCCAGCATTTCGGCTGCTCTCAGGGATGGCAGGCTTTTCAGGCCGGTCAATTTCGCCAGCTTGCGCTTGGCGAAGAAGTAGGCGATCTTGGCGCCCGGGCCGGCGTCGCTGTCGGAGATTCCCTCTAGTCGGGGCATGGCGGTACTCCTGCAATCGTGTGCCATATCTTCGATCGTCCGCGCGGTGCGGACCATCTGATATGTCGACACCCGGGGGCCGCGAAAAGTGACCGAACGTGACCGAGCGTGACCGACGCTAGGTCTGTTGACGCAGCGGCACGTCCATGTCGAACACGCGCGCATGCAGCACGGTGCGATTGCGCAGCGCGGCGCGCACCGCGCGGTGCAGGCCGTCCTCGAGGTAGGTGATGCCCCGCCATCGCACCGCATGCGGGAAAAGGTCCCCGTAGAACGTGGAGTCTTCGGACAACAGACGGTCCAGGGCGAGCACGGTGGTGGTGGTGACCAACTCGTCGAGCCGGATCTGCTGCGGCGGAATCTGGGACCACTCCTTATAGGACAGCCCATGCTCGGGGTAAGGCTTGCCGTCCCTGACGCCCTTGAAAATCACCGGCGGGCCGCTTCTGACTCAATCCAACCCCGACGAAACCATGCAGGACAGGCTAGCCGGAAATTGACTAAGACGTTGCCTGTCGCGCGTCATCTGTCAGGTCACGGCCCATCTAACGTCCTTCGAGACCGTAAAATGGTCCGATCCAGGAGGTGCGGAGGAGGTGATGGCCGATGGGAAGCGCCGACGAGCGTCGCTTTGAGGTGCTGCGCGCCATCGTCGCCGACTTCGTCGCCACCAAGGAGCCGATCGGCTCGAAGTCCCTCGTCGAGCGGCACAACCTGGGCGTTTCCAGCGCGACCGTCCGCAACGACATGGCGGTGTTGGAGGCCGAGGGATACATCACCCAGCCGCACACCAGTTCCGGGCGGGTGCCCACCGAGAAGGGCTACCGCGAGTTCGTTGACCGCATCCACGACGTCAAGCCGCTGTCGGCGGCCGAGCGGCGCGCCATCCAGGGTTTCCTGGAGTCCGGTGTCGACCTCGACGACGTGCTGCGCCGCGCGGTGCGGCTGCTGGCCCAGCTCACCCGCCAGGTGGCCGTGGTTCAGTACCCGACCCTGTCGACGTCGACCGTTCGGCACCTGGAGGTGATCGCGCTGACACCGGCCCGGCTGCTGATGGTGGTCATCACCGATTCCGGCCGGGTGGATCAGCGCATCGTCGAACTCGGCGACGTGATCGACGACCACCAGCTCTCCCAGCTGCGGGAAATCCTGGGCCAGGCCCTGGACGGCAAGAGACTCGCCGCGGCCTCGGTCGCGGTCGCCGACCTGGCCGGACAACTGAATGGTGCGGGCGGGTTGGGCGACGCCGTTGGCCGTGCGGCGACCGTGTTGCTGGAGTCGCTGGTGGAGCACACCGAAGAACGCCTGCTGATGGGCGGCACCGCCAACCTGACCCGCAACGCCGCCGACTTCGGTGGCTCGCTGAGGTCCATCCTGGAGGCGCTCGAGGAGCAGGTGGTGGTGCTGCGGTTGCTGGCGGCCCAGCAGGAGGCTGGCAAGGTGACGGTGCGCATCGGCCACGAAACGGAGGCCGAGCAGATGGCCGGCACGTCGATGGTGTCGACCGTTTATGGCACCATCGACACCGTCTACGGCGGCATGGGAGTGCTGGGGCCCACGCGAATGGACTATCCGGGAACTATGGCGAGTGTCGCCGCGGTTGCCATGTATATCGGCGAAGTTCTGGGTGCCCGATGACCGCGCACCCGCAGAGTTTGTGGATAGCCGCATAAGGCGCGGTACAGGGAAGGTCAAGCGTGGCACGCGATTATTACGGGATGCTCGGCGTAAGCAAGAACGCCACCGATGCGGACATCAAGCGCGCGTACCGCAAGCTGGCGCGTGAGCTCCATCCCGACGTCAATCCCGATGAGGCCGCGCAGGCGAAGTTCAAGGAAATCAGCGCCGCCTACGAGGTGTTAAGCGACCCGGAGAAGCGCCGGGTCGTGGACCTGGGCGGGGATCCGCTGGCAAGCGCCGGGGCGTCGGCATCCGGGTTCGGTGGCTTCGGCGGTTTGGGCGACGTGTTCGAAGCGTTCTTCGGTGGCGGCTTCAGCGGCGGTGCGGCATCGCGCGGTCCGATCGGCCGGGTCCGGCCGGGTTCGGACTCGCTGCTGCGGATGCGGCTCGATCTCGAAGAGTGCGCCACCGGTGTCACCAAGCAGGTCACCGTCGACACCGCGGTGTTGTGCGACCGGTGCCAGGGGAAGGGCACCAACGGGGATTCCGCGCCGATACCGTGCGACACCTGCGGCGGTCGTGGCGAGGTACAGACCGTGCAGCGTTCGTTGCTGGGCCAGATGATGACGTCGCGGCCGTGTCCCACCTGCCGCGGCGTCGGGGTGGTCATCCCCGACCCGTGCTACCAATGCGTCGGCGACGGCCGGGTGCGGGCGCGCCGGGAGATCAGCGTCAAGATCCCCGCGGGTGTCGCCGAGGGCATGCGGGTCCGGCTGGCCGCCCAGGGTGAGGTCGGCCCCGGGGGAGGACCGGCCGGCGACCTGTACGTCGAGGTCCATGAGCAGGCCCATGACATCTTCGTGCGCGACGGTGACGACCTGCACTGCACGGTTTCGGTGCCGATGGTCGACGCGGCGCTGGGCGCCAGCGTCACCGTGGACGCCATCCTGGACGGGGCGAGCGAGATCGCCATTCCGGCTGGCACCCAGCCGGGCGCGATCATCATGTTGCGTGGCCACGGGATGCCGCAGCTGCGGTCGTCCGCCAGGGGCAATCTGCACGTCCACGTCGAGGTGGTGGTTCCCACCCGGCTGGACCACCAGGACGCCGACTTGCTGCGCGAGCTGAAGACCCGGCGCAGCCGCGACGTGCCCGAGGTCCGCTCGACGCACGCCGCCGGCGGCGGCCTGTTCAGCCGGCTGCGTGAGACCTTCACCGGCCGCTAGTTGCTGCTTAAGGGCCGCGCACATGGTGGCGACGCTGTTCTACGTCGACGCACTGCCCGATATCGGCGGGCTGGCCGCGGTCGATGGCGACGAAGGGTTTCATGCGGCGACGGTGCGCCGCATCCGTCCCGGTGAGCGGCTGGTGCTCGGTGACGGCGCCGGTGAGCTTGCCAGCTGCGTGGTGGAGCAGTCCGGCCGCGACGGGTTACGGGCTCGGGTGCTGGACCGCTGGAGCGTCGCGCCCGCCCGGCCGCCGGTGACGGTGGTGCAGGCGCTACCCAAGTCAGAACGCTCGGAGTTGGCCGTCGAAACGGCAACCGAGGCCGGCGCCGATGCGTTCCTGGCCTGGCAGGCGGCCCGCTGCGTGGCCAGCTGGGACGGCGCCCGGATCGACAATGGCCTGCGCCGGTGGCGTGCGGTCGCGCGCTCGGCGGCCCGGCAATCCCGCCGTGCGCACATCCCGCAGGTCGACGGCGTCCTGTCCACGGCGGCGCTGGTCCGGCGGATCCGCGCCGAGGTCGCCGCCGGCGCGACGGTGCTGGTGTTGCACGAGTCGGCGACGGATCGGCTCGCGGATGTCTTTTCGGATAACACGATATTGCGGATATCTCTGCGGATAGCACTGTGGCGCAAGCAAATTCGCTGATGCTGGTGGTGGGCCCGGAAGGCGGCATCGCGCCGGACGAGGTCACGGCGTTGACCGCCGCGGGTGCCGTGGCGATTCGGCTGGGCCCGACAGTGCTGCGAACCTCGACGGCGGCCGCGGTGGCGCTGGGTGCGCTGGGCGTGCTCACCTCCCGGTGGGATGCGATCGGCGACGAACGGGGCGTGTCCGATGAGTAACGGCGTGGATTTGCCCACCGATGCGGTCGGCGAAACCACGATGAAAGCTCCCCAACCGGGACCCCGAGCGTAGACTGAGGCACCTGAGCAACCTTTCCTTGTCGACCTAGAGAGCAGGCATCAGAAGCCACGTGACGCCCCGCGAGACCAGTGCTGACGCATCTTCGGCTTCTGCTCAGGTTCGCAGCAGCATCGATATTCCGCCAGATCTCGTCGTGGGCCTGCTGGGTTCGGCGGACGAGAATCTGCGCGCCCTTGAGCGCACGCTGAGCGCCGATCTGCATGTGCGCGGCAATGCGGTCACGCTCTCGGGTGAACCCGCCGACGTCGCACTGGCCGAGCGGGCGATCTCCGAGCTGGTTGCCATCGTGGCCAGCGGTCAACCGTTGACACCGGAAGTGGTGCGGCACAGCGTCGCTATGCTGGTCGGCGCCGGCAATGAGTCTCCGGCCGAAGTGCTGACGCTGGACATCTTGTCGCGGCGCGGCAAGACGATCCGGCCCAAGACGCTTAACCAGAAGCGCTACGTCGACGCCATCGACGCCAACACCATCGTCTTCGGGGTGGGGCCGGCCGGCACCGGGAAGACGTATCTGGCGATGGCCAAAGCGGTTAGCGCGCTGCAGACCAAGCAGGTGACCCGCATCATCCTGACCCGTCCGGCGGTGGAGGCCGGTGAGCGCCTTGGTTTTCTGCCGGGCACGTTGATCGAGAAGATCGACCCGTATCTGCGGCCGCTGTATGACGCGCTCTACGACATGATGGACCCCGAGCTGATCCCAAAGCTGATGTCCGCCGGGGTAATTGAGGTGGCGCCGCTGGCGTATATGCGGGGCCGGGCGCAACCTGTGCTTACGAAAGTATTGACGCCCAGAGGGTTCCGGTCGATCGGTGAACTTCAGGTCGGAGATTTCGTGATCGGCTCGGACGGGAGCCCGACGGAAGTTCTGGGCGTCTATCCGCAGGGCTTTAAGGAGATCTACCAGGTTTCTACGCAGGATGGTTCGTCGACACTCGCGTCTGGTGATCATTTGTGGTCGGTGTACACGCGCGAAGACAGGCGGCGCGGCAAGCCTGCTCGCGTGCTGCAGACCAAGGAGATGATCGGCAACCTGCGCAAGGCGCACTACCACCGCTACGAGTTGCCGCTGTTGAGCGCGCCGGTGAATTTCGAAACCCGGCCCGTTCCTCTCGATCCCTATGCTCTGGGGCTGCTGTTGGGGGATGGGTGCCTCACATGCAAGACGACACCGAGCTTCGCGACGGCCGATCCTGAGCTGGCCAGTGCCCTCGGACAGCTCATCCCTGGGATCGAGGTGCGACGGAAGTCTGCAGTCGATTACATCCTGAACCGCACTACCCATCCCGGCGAAGTCATTACCCAAGAGAACCCGGTCACCGGCGCGTTGCGTCGCCTCGGATTGGCGGGTACCTGGTCAGATTCCAAGTTCATCCCGGACGACTACCTCTTGAACTCGGCCGACGTGCGTTTGGCGGTTCTTCAGGGACTCCTCGATTCCGACGGTGGTCGTGTAACTCAGCAAGGTCGGACGTGTCGCATTCAGTTCACGACGGTGTCCGCTCGACTGCGCGACGACTTCGTCTTCCTGGTGCGGTCGCTGGGCGGCGTCACCTATACGCGCACGCGGCCGGCCGAGGGGCGAAAGCCCGGACGTGCCCGCGGTAGGGACGTGCTCAACCGATCTGACCCGCACATTGTCGACCTCCGTTTGCCGGATGGAGTTGTCCCGTTCCGGCTTGCGCGCAAGGTTGCGAAATACGATGCGAGCGGTGGCGGCCGGCCGATGCGTTTTGTCGACCGGATCGAGCCAGCCGGAACCGCGGAGGCGGTGTGCATCCAGGTTGCGGCCGCCGACTCGCTTTATGTCACCGAGGATTTCCTGCTGACCCACAACACCCTTAATGATGCGTTCATCGTCCTCGACGAGGCGCAGAACACCACCGCCGAGCAGATGAAGATGTTCCTGACCCGGCTCGGTTTCGGGTCGAAGATCGTGGTTACCGGGGACATCACCCAGGTCGACCTGCCGGGCGGTGCCAGGTCCGGCATGCGGTCTGCGATCGAGATCCTGGACAGCGTCGACGACATCCACATCGCGGAGTTGACCAGTGTGGACGTCGTGCGCCACCGGTTGGTTTCGGAGATCGTGGACGCCTATGCCGAATTCGAGGCGAAATTCGAAGATTCCGGCCTGACGATGAACCGGGCGGCTCGGCGGGCCTCGGGCGGACGCGGGCGCCGATGAGCATCGAAGTATCCAACGAGTCGGGTATCGACGTCTCCGAATCCGAATTGGTCAGCGTCGCGCGGTTTGTCATCGACAAGATGGACGTCAACCCGAGCGCCGAGCTGTCGATGGTGCTGTTGGACACCGCGGCCATGGCCGACCTGCACATGCGCTGGATGGACCTGCCCGGCCCGACCGACGTGATGAGCTTCCCGATGGACGAGCTCGAGCCCGGCGGCCGCCCCGACGCCCCCGAGCCCGGGCCGTCCATGCTCGGCGATGTCGTGCTGTGCCCGGAGTTCGCCGCCGAGCAGGCCGCCGCGGCGGGCCACAGTCTCGGACATGAGTTGGCGCTGCTGACAATTCACGGTGTGCTTCACCTGCTCGGCTACGACCACGCAGAGCGCGACGAGGAAAAGGAGATGTTCGCTCTGCAGGATCGGTTACTGGAGGAATGGGTCGCCGAGCAGGTCAAGGCCTACCAGCACGACCGTCAGGACGAACGGGACCGACGGTTGCTGGACAAGTCGAGGTATTTCGACCTTTGAGCCTGCTGCAATACCGCATCTGAACTGGGAAAATGGTCAACCGTGCGTGCATTAGCCGCCCTTGGGTGCTACCCATCTTGGACCTAACCCAACTCCCGAATCGAGATGGAGAGGACAGCCCGATGACCGCAGCCACCCCGGGCTGCATCCCCCTGCCCCCCGACGCGACGTCGGTGGGCGACTGGGAACCGGACGCGGACGAGAACTACGTCAGGGTGTTCGACGGCACGCACCGAGAATCTGATGGAATGTGCGTCGACGTCATTGGTGTGCAGAACATCGACGGTAGCGTACGGAGGCGTTGGGTTGAGCTTGGCCAGACAGGCGACGCGCCCGAGGAACCCGTGATGCTCGAGGCGCACGAGGCCAGGAACTTTGCCGACATGGTCCGTCACGAGGCCTTCAGGGAGCACGCCGAAGCCGCCGAGGACCTCGCCACGAATCTCATCGCCGCTGCCGACGAGATCGAGCGGTTGCGGCCCGAGGCCGACGGTTTCGACCTTTGACCGGCCTGTCTCAGCTGCTGGGCGCGATCGCGTTGATCGTTCTGGGCGGCCTTTTCGGGGCTACCGACGCCGCCTTCAGCACAGTTTCGCTGGCCCGGGTGCAGGAGCTGGTCCGCGACGAGCGGCCCGGCGCGGGCGCGCTACTGAGGGTGGTGACCGACCGGCCGCGCTATATCAACCTCGTGGTGCTGTTGCGGATCGCGTGCGAGATCAACGCGACGGTGCTGCTGGTGGTCTTCCTCTACGACAACTTCGGCCTGCGATGGGCGCTGTTCGGCACCGCCGCCATCATGGTGGTGGTCAGCTTTGTTGTCATCGGTGTGGGCCCGCGCACCCTCGGCCGCCAGCACGCCTATTCCATTGCGTTGGCGACGGCCCTTCCGCTGCAGGCGATCTCGTGGCTGCTGATGCCGATCAGCCGATTGCTGGTCGTCATCGGCAACGCGCTGACCCCGGGCCGGGGCCTGCGAAACGGGCCGTTCGCATCCGAGATCGAGCTGCGCGAAGTCGTGGACCTGGCCCAGCAGCGCGGCGTGGTGGCGGCTGACGAACGCAAGATGATCGAGTCGGTCTTCGAGCTCGGGGACACCCCGGCCCGCGAGGTCATGGTGCCGCGCACCGAAATGATTTGGATCGAAGAGGACAAGACGGCCGGCCAAGCGATGACGCTGGCCGTACGCAGCGGGCATTCCCGAATCCCGGTGATCGGCGAGAACGTCGACGACATCGTCGGGGTCGTGTACCTGAAAGACCTTGTCCAGCAAACGTTCTTCTCGAAGGACGGTCGCGACACCGGCGTGGTGCAGGTGATGCGCCCCGCGGTGTTCGTGCCGGACTCCAAGCCACTCGACACGCTGCTGCGCGAAATGCAGCGCGATCGCAACCACATGGCGCTGCTGGTCGACGAGTACGGCGCGATCGCAGGCCTGGTTACCATCGAAGACGTGCTGGAGGAAATCGTCGGCGAAATCGCTGACGAGTACGACCAAGCCGAGACGGCGCCGGTAGAAGACCTGGGCGACAAACATTTCCGGGTATCGGCGCGCCTGCCCATCGAAGACGTCGGCGAGCTGTACGGCATGGAGTTCGACGATGATCTCGACGTCGACACCGTCGGCGGCCTGCTGGCCCTGGAACTGGGCCGCGTCCCGCTGCCCGGCGCCGAGGTGGTATCACACGGCCTGCGGCTGCACGCTGAAGGAGGCCGCGATTATCGGGGCCGGGTACGGATCGGCACCGTCCTGCTCAGCCCGGCCGAATCCGACGAACCCGAAGGCGATCAACATGACTGAGCCGCATCCCCTGGATGCCGAAGACTCGAAGCTGGTGGTGCTCGCGCGCGCCGCGATGGCGCGCGCCGACGCCGACAGCGGCGCGGCGGTCCGGGATGCGGATGGCCGCACGTATGCGGCCGCGCCGGTGACCTTGTCGACGCTCGAGCTGACCGGCCTGCAGGCGGCGGTGGCCGCCGCCGCGTCGAGCGGAGCGACCAGCCTTCAGGCCGTTGTGCTGGTAGCCGGGTCCATCGACGATCCCGGCATCGCCGCGGTCCGCGAACTGTCGCCGACGGCGGCCGTGATCGTCACCGACGGGGCCGGCAAGCCGTTATGACTGTCGACCGATCGCCGACCGAATTCCGTTCAGGCTTCGTTTGTTTCGTCGGCCGGCCAAACACCGGGAAGTCGACGTTGACCAACGCATTGGTCGGCACCAAAGTCGCGATCACCTCGAACAGGCCGCAGACCACCCGGCACACCATTCGGGGGATTGTGCACCGCAAGGACTTTCAGATCATCCTGGTCGATACCCCCGGCCTGCACCGGCCGCGCACACTACTCGGCAAGCGGCTCAACGATTTGGTGCGTGACACCTACGCCGAGGTCGACGTCATCGGGCTGTGCATCCCGGCCGACGAGGCGATCGGTCCGGGGGATCGATGGATCGTCGAGCAGATCCGTTCCGTCGCGCCCAAAACCACGCTCGTCGGCGTTGTCACCAAGATTGACAAGGTGCCCAGGGACCGGGTGGCCGCTCAGCTCGTCGCGGTCAGCGAGCTTCTCACCGAGTCCGCCGAGATCGTGCCGGTGTCGGCCGTCTCCGGTGCGCAGGTCGACGTGCTGATCGACGTGCTGGCCGCGGCACTGCCCG
Source organism: uncultured Actinomycetota bacterium (assembly GCA_963778135.1). GTDB lineage: Bacteria > Actinomycetota > Actinomycetes > Mycobacteriales > Mycobacteriaceae > Mycobacterium. The sequence goes on from CAVZTC010000002.1 coordinate 133,085, forward strand.
CCGGACCGGCCTACTACCCCGATGGCGAGCTGACCGACGAACCCGAGGAAATGCTGATGGCCGAGCTCATCCGCGAGGCCGCCCTACAAGGGGTTCGCGACGAGCTGCCGCACTCGCTGGCGGTGGTGATCGACGAGGTCACCCCGCGGGAGGGGCGCGACGACCTGATCGACGTGTACGCCGTGCTGTACGTCGAGCGGGACAGCCAGAAGGGAATCGTCATCGGCAAGGGTGGTGCCCGGCTGCGGGAGGTGGGCACCGCGGCGCGCGGCCAGATCGAGAAGCTGCTGGGCACCAAGATCTTCCTCGACCTGCGCGTCAAGGTCGCCAAGAACTGGCAGAGCGACCCTAAACAGCTTGGCCGGCTAGGGTTTTGACGGCTTTAACCTGGCTTTAACCCGGTTTTCCCCAGAGCACAAGGTAACGCCAAAACAGTAGGCGACGGACCTGGGCGCCGGGCAGTATTTCAGTAGCGACCGCACGAGCCTGACGTGTCGTCAGCGGCGGGTCCATCACCTTCGGCATCGCTTCGTTGGTTCGCTCAAAGCGATACCAGTCGGCCCGGCCCAATCGCCGCAGCACGGCGAATCCGGCGCCGAATATCCGATTACTCACGGCCGCAGCAACTTCGAGGGGCAGCTCGTGGCGCAGGTCGGACCGGGGCAGCACGACCGCCGCGAGCACGCCGCCCGGGCGCAACGCGGGCGCGAGATGGCGCAGGGCCTCCCCAAGGTCGACATGATGCAGTGCGGTCATCGACACGATCGCGTCGTAATGCTGTTCGGGCAACGGCAGTTTCAGTACGTCGGCGAGAATGCAGGTGACGTTGGCCGGCGCGTGCCTTCCGGCCGCCTCGATCATCGGTATCGACCTGTCGATCGCGTCCACCTGTTGGGCATGCTCAGCCAGCCGGGCAGCGAACGCGCCCGCACCACAGCCCACGTCGAGCACGCGCTGACATGGCTGCGGTAGTCGGCGGATCAGCAGTCTTTGGTAATACGAATTGTGGTCCCAGGCCAGTCGATTCACAGGACTTAGCCGTCGTTCCACCAGACCTCGGGCTGCTTGGTCGTCCAGCCGCAGACGGCCTCCAGCTCGGCCGCCAGCGAGATCAGCATGCCCTCGCTGTTCGCCGGTCCCATCAACTGCACACCGATCGGCAGTCCGTCGGAGGTGAACCCCGCCGGCACGTTGATCGACGGCCAGCCCAGCACGTTCCACGGCCAGGCCAGCGGGCACGCCCGGATCATCGCGCGGTCGGTGCCCAGGCCGCCCAACTTGTCGAAGGAGCGGGTCATCGGCGGCGGTTGCGCCGTGGTCGGCGCCAGCACCACGTCGACGATGTCGAAGATCGAGCCCACCCGGCGCTGGTCGGCGGCCTCGTGTCGGCGCGCGCTGGCCAGGATCGCCTGCCCCAGCACGTGGCCCGTGCGCAGATTGGCCAGCGTGCGGCGGTCCAGAGTGACGCCGTCACCCAGCCGTTCCTCCCAGTCCCGCAGGCCCGCGGTGCCCCGGGCCAGAAAGTTCCAGGACAACCGCAGGCCGTAGTCCGGGTTGCCCGTAACCACGGTGTGGCCGAGCAACTGCAGTTGCTTGCCCACCTTTTGCGTCGCGGCCAGGATCTCGGGGTGCAACTTGGCCCGAAAAAACGTGTACGGAAACCGCGTGGACAGCGCGATGTTCAGCGGACCGGGTGCGATGCCTAGGTAGTCGGATGCCGTCATCGGACGGGGCTTGTGCCGGTCGCCCTCGACGTTGCCGGACGCCGCGTCGAGCACCAGCGCCGCGTCGGCAACCGTGCGGGCCAGCACGCCGTTGACCGTGATGCCGTTGAACGCCTCCGGCAACGGCCAGGTCGAAATGCGGCCGCGTTGCGGCTTGATGCCGACCAGGTGGGTCCAGGCCGCGGGGATCCGGACGCTACCGGCGCCGTCGGAGCCGATGGCGGCGGTCACCAGGCCCGCGGCCACCGCGGCCGCGCTACCGCCCGACGAGCCGCCCGGGGTGTGCCGACGCGACCAGGGGTTGCGGGTGTGCCCGAATCCGGGTCCGCTGGTGAATGGCCATTGACCGAGTTCACAGGCGTTCGTCTTGCCGACGATCACCGCGCCGGCCGCCTTCAGGCGCCGAACCACCTCGGCGTCGCTGGTAGCCGGCGGGACGTATCCCTGCGTGCCGAAGGCGGTTGGCACTCCAGCAACGTCGACGTCGTCCTTGACCGCGATCGGGATGCCCAGCAGCGGCGCCGTGTCGCCCGCGGCGCGTCGACGATCGGCTTCGGCGGCGGCGGCCAACGCGGACTCGGCGAGTACCACGCGAAAGGCGTTCAGTGTGGACTGGCTGGCTTCGATGGCGTGCAACGAACGACGCACCAATGTGTCGGACGTCACCGAGCCTGTGGCCAGCTGATAGAGCAGGTCAGTGAGCGTGGGCAGGCGCTGGCTGCGCGGTCCGGGTGCGTACCCAGAGCCGGACCCAGATGCGCCAATCACGGGGTACGAGACTATCGGCGCGGATACCCGCGATGTCGCGGTGGGGTGCAAAACTATGCTGATGCGGCTGTATCGAGACCGGGCTGTTGTACTGCGTCAGCACAAGCTCGGCGAAGCCGACCGGATCGTGACTTTGCTGACCCACGACCACGGGCTGGTCCGCGCGGTGGCCAAAGGTGTGCGCCGCACTCGCAGCAAATTCGGCGCGCGATTGGAGCCGTTCGCGCATATCGACGTGCAGCTGCACCCCGGCCGCAACCTGGACATCGTCACCCAGGTCGTCTCGATCGACGCGTTCGCTACCGACATCGTCAGCGACTACGGCCGCTACACCTGCGGGTGCGCGATGCTGGAAACCGCCGAACGCCTCGCCGGCGAGGAGCGGGCGCCCGTCCCGGCGCTGCACCGGCTCACGGTGGGCGCGCTGCGGGCGGTGGCCGACGGAAACCGGCCCCGCGACCTGCTGTTGGACGCCTACCTGCTGCGTGCCATGGGTATCGCGGGATGGGCGCCGGCGCTGAACGAGTGCGCCCGCTGCGCCACACCCGGCCCGCATCGGGCGTTTCACATCGCCACCGGGGGCAGCGTTTGCGCGCAGTGTCGCCCGGCCGGCTCAACCACACCGCCGCTGGGTGTGCTGGATCTGATGTCCGCGCTGCACGACGGCGATTGGGAAGCCGCCCAGGGGACACCGCAATCCCATCGCAGCCACGTCAGCGGGTTGGTGGCCGCGCACCTGCAATGGCATCTGGAACGGCAGCTCAAGACGTTGCCGCTGGTTGAGCGGACGTATCAGGCGTATCAAGTCGACCAGTCGACCGCGCAGCAGCGCGCGGAGCTGCTCAGGCAGGATGTGGCCTGTGGCTAAGAGCGAGCGGACACCGGGACGACCGACACCGCCGCCGGACCCGGGGCCAGTGTGGCAGAAGTGACAGCTCGCGATTTCCCCCAATTACCCCCGGCGCCCGACGACTACCCGACCTTTCCCGACAGGTCGACATGGCCGGTCGTCTTCCCCGAGCTACCGCCACCGCCCGGCGGCGGCCCATGCCGGCCGCCGCAGCACACTTCCAAAGCCGCCGCGCCGCGGATTCCGGCCGACCGGTTGCCCCAGCATGTGGCCATCGTGATGGACGGCAACGGCCGCTGGGCCACCCAACGCGGACTTGCCCGGGTCGAAGGTCACAAGATGGGCGAGGCGGTTGTGATTGACGTTGCTTGCGGTGCAATTGAACTCGGGATCAAGTGGCTCAGCCTCTACGCCTTCTCCACCGAGAATTGGAAGCGTTCGCCCGAGGAAGTCCGCTTCCTGATGGGCTTCAACCGCGACGTGGTGCGACGGCGCCGGGAAAACCTTAAGTCGATCGGGGTCCGAATCCGGTGGGTGGGGTCGCGGCCACGGCTATGGCGCAGCGTCATCAACGAATTGGCGGTCGCGGAGGCCCTGACGGCGAACAACGACGCCGTCACTATCAACTACTGCGTCAACTACGGTGGCCGCGCCGAAATCACCGAAGCGACCAGGGAAATCGCTCGTCAGGCCGCCGCCGGCAGGCTGAACCCGGACCGGATCAGCGAGTCCACCATCTCCCGGCATCTGCAGCGGCCCGACATCCCCGACGTCGACCTCTTTCTGCGGACCTCGGGGGAGCAGCGGTCCAGCAACTTCATGCTGTGGCAGTCGGCCTACGCGGAATTCATCTTCCAAGACAAGTTGTGGCCCGACTACGACCGCCGGGACCTGTGGGCGGCCTGCGAGGAATACGCGGACCGCAATCGACGGTTCGGGAGCGCCTGATGCCGTCCCTGCAGGAGCGGTTGATCTCGATACTCCGTGGTGTCATGCCCGTCGAGGAGGAGTCCGACGGCGCGCTGACAGTGCGGCACGGCAGCACGTTCGCGTCGCTGCGGGTGGTCAACATCGCAGAGGATCTCGATCTGGTGTCGCTCACCCAGGTGTTGGCGTGGGATCTGCCGCTGACGAAAAAGGTGAGCGATCAGGTGGCCGGCCACGCTCGCGACAGCAGCCTCGGCACCGTGACCATCATGGAGAAGCCGGGCGAGAAGGCTGCGCAGCGCAACTCGGGCAAGGGTGCGACGAAAACGGCGGACGTGATGCTCCGATATAACTTCCCCGGCGCCGGCCTGACCGACGATGCCTTGCGCACCCTGATCCTGCTGGTGCTCGATTCGGGTGCAGAGATACGTCGTTCGCTAACTGCCTAGGACTAAAGAGGACTGCTAAAAAGGAGGGCTAGGACACCGCCTTAACGGCGGCGATCTCCCGGCGGGCGCCGCCGGTCTGCACTAGCGAGCGCAGCACGTCTTGCCGGTAGTCAGCCGGTCGGGTTGAGTCGATGAATCGTTCGACCACCTCAACGAAGCGATTCGGGTCGTCCTTGAACGGCAGGTGGCCCGACTTTTCGAAGATCTCCAGGCGCGAGTCAGCTATCGCGGCGTGGGCGATCCGGGCATGCTGCACGGGGATCACCGGGTCGTCGTCTCCCCAAATCACTTGCACCGGAACACTTTGCATCAGATAGCTACGATCCAGCATGGTGACGAACTGGCCACGTCTGTCGACCACCGACCGCAGCGTGCGGGTGAACGCCGACAATGCGCCGGGCTCGTTGAAATTCTGCAGCAGGTCCACGGCGTCGGCGGCGTCGCGTCCGAACTTCGTGCCACCCAGGACGCTTCCTGCGGCGCGGCCGAGGAGCCGCATCGCGGGCACCGCTCCAGGCACGCGGAGCATGGCCAGCGCCTCCCGGGCCATGGGCAGCGCCGCCAACCGAAGTCCGATGCTCACGTCCTTCGCGACGCCGCCGGTGCTCACCAGCACGATGCGCTCGACCAGTTCGGGGTACTGGTAGGCGAATTGCATCGCGACGCCGCCGCCATACGAATGCCCGACGACGGTCACGCGGTCGACGCCGAGCGCGGCGAGTAGGTCACGCATGCCGTTCGCGAAGGCCGCCAGCGAGTAGTCGGCGCGGGGCTTGTCGGAGTCGCCGTGGCCCAGCAGGTCCGGTGCGATGACCGTGAACCGTTGCGCGAGCTTGGCGTGCACGGGTTCCCACGAAGCCGAGTTGGCGCCAACGCCGTGGATCAACAGCAGGGCCGGCCCGGACCCCGCAATCCGGAAGGCGCGCCGGTAGCCGTGGATCGTGCGGAATTGCAGCGACGGGGCTGCCACGTCGCGAACCGACCGCAGGTGGGGTGTTGAGTGGTTCCGCATCGTCTTCTCTCTTCCTTGAGCCAGCTTGTCGTCGGCCGCTGGGCCGTTCACTGGGTAGGAGTAGGGAGCCGGCGTGCGCGGGACACTTTTTGGGAGAGTTTTTGGAAAACTTTTCCAGCAGCGTCACGGAGAAGGGTCGCAGCGCACTCTTCGCGGGTTCTCCAGGAATCCATGGAGCCAGTTCGTCCGCAATGGTGCAGGTCTCTAGAGCGCAGGTCTAGGAGCCGCACTCCGAGCAGGTGCCGAAGATCTCGATGGTGTGGCTGACGTCGGAATATCCGTGCTGGGCGGCCACCTGCGCCGCCCAGGCCTCGACCTCATGGTCGGATACCTCGACGGTCGAACCGCAACTGCGGCACACCAGATGGTGGTGGTGGTGCTCCGAGCACCTGCGGTAGACCGATTCACCGGTGTCGGTGCGAAGCGTGTCGACCATTCCCGCGGCCGCCATCGATTGCAGCGTCCGGTAGACGGTGGTCAGGCCGATGTTCTCGCCACGGCGGCGCAGCTCGTCGTGCAGCTCCTGGGCCGAGTGGAACTCGTCGAGCGTCTCCAACAGCGTCGAGATTGCCGCACGCTGCCGGGTGGAACGGACGCTGACTGCCCCTGCTGCGTCGTCGGCGGTGGGGTTCATGGGGTCTCCTCGCCGGCGTGGGCGACCGCGTCGACGACGATGTGTGCCAGGTGGTGGTCCGCCAGCCGGTAGAGCACCTCGCGGCCCGACCGCTCTCCGGCGACAACGCCCGCCGCCTTGAGAATCTTCAGATGCTGGCTGACCAGCGGCTGCGGCACGCTGAGCGCGTCAACCAGTTCGTGCACGCAGCGCTGGGATTCGCGCAGTTGCAGCACGATGGCGATCCGCACGGGCGCGGCCAGCGCGCGCAGCAACTCGCCGGCGGCGTCGAGAATTTCGCGCGGCGGTGGTGTCGGGTACGCGGGGAATCCCTGCGCCTCGTGCTCGTGCTGCCCGGCGGTATCACCGCCCGTGTCCTCGTGGGCGCCGATACGGTCGGTCGGCGTTGAGGGGGACGTCACCATGATGGAGTCATCACCTCGAGAAGTGCCGTGGCATTCGGACCGCCAGTGGAAAATCAGCGTGCGGCTGACTCCCACTGTCACATGCATGATGATGCATGTCAAAAACCCCGGCGACGATCGCTACCATGACTGGTGTTTTGCGTGCGGCGATGGACCGCCGCACGTGTTCTCAGCTGATCCTCGGAAGGGAGTCACTACGCCGTGGCGTCCGTCATAGACACCGTAGTCAACCTGGCCAAGCGGCGCGGTTTCGTCTTTCCCTCCGGCGAGATCTACGGCGGCACGAAATCGGCGTGGGACTATGGTCCGCTGGGGGTGGAGCTCAAGGAGAACATCAAGCGGCAGTGGTGGCGCTCGGTGGTCACCGGCCGCGACGACGTCGTGGGACTCGATTCGTCGATCATCCTGCCGCGGCAGGTGTGGGTGGCCTCCGGCCACGTCGAGGTCTTCCACGATCCGCTGGTCGAGTCGTTGATCACCCACAAGCGCTATCGCGCCGACCACCTCATCGAGGCCTACGAAGCCAAACACGGTCAGCCGCCGCCCAACGGGCTCGCCGACATTCGCGACCCGGAGACCGGCGAGCCCGGCCGATGGACCGAGCCGCGCGAATTCAACATGATGCTCAAGACCTATCTCGGGCCCATCGAGACCGAAGAGGGGTTGCACTATTTGCGCCCCGAAACCGCGCAGGGCATCTTCGTCAATTTCGCCAACGTGGCGACGACCGCTCGTAGGAAGCCGCCTTTCGGTATCGGGCAGATCGGCAAGAGCTTCCGCAACGAAATCACCCCGGGCAATTTCATCTTCCGCACCCGCGAGTTCGAGCAGATGGAGATGGAATTCTTCGTCGAGCCGTCGACCGCCAAGGAATGGCATCAGTATTGGATCGACGCCCGGCGGCAGTGGTACATCGACCTCGGTATCGATCCGGAGAACCTGCGGCTGTTCGAACACCCCAAGGAGAAGTTGTCGCACTATTCCGACCGCACGGTCGACATCGAGTACAAGTTCGGCTTCGTCGGCAACCCGTGGGGTGAGCTGGAGGGTGTGGCCAATCGAACCGATTACGACTTATCAACCCACACAAAGCATTCCGGCGTCGACTTATCGTTTTACGACCAGGTCAGCGACAGCCGCTACACACCGTACGTCATCGAACCGGCGGCCGGCCTGACCCGGTCGTTCATGGCGTTCCTGATCGACGCGTACACCGAGGACGAGGCCCCGAACGCCAAGGGCGGCATGGACAAGCGCACGGTGCTGCGACTCGACCCGCGGCTGGCGCCGGTCAAGGCAGCGGTGTTGCCGCTGTCCCGGCACGCGGACTTGAGCCCCAAGGCGCGAGATCTCGCCGCCGAACTGCGGAAGTGCTGGAACATCGATTTCGATGACGCCGGTGCGATCGGGCGCCGCTACCGGCGCCAGGACGAGGTTGGTACGCCGTTCTGTGTGACGGTGGATTTCGACTCGCTCGAGGACAACGCCGCGACTGTGCGCGAGCGCGATGCCATGACGCAGGAGCGGGTCGCGATCGACAAGGTCGGCGACTACCTGGCAGTGCGGCTCAAGGGCTGCTAGCACCGCATCGTTAGCCTCCCCGGGATCGGGTTACGCGGACTGTCGCCGCGCATTGCGGGAAGTAAGGATGGCCGCTGGGTTAACACGGTGCGTCGCGGTGCAAATGCGCGGTTTTGCCCGGGGCGGTGCCCTAGGGTGGCCGATGGATTGGTGCGGCCTAATTGCTGGGTTTGTGCGGTCGTTGGCGGAGGTGTCGCGTGAGGTTTTCGGTAACGCGGGGGCGTGCGCTGAGGAATAACCCGGTGGAGGAGGGGCAATAGCTATGAATTTTTCGGTGTTGCCGCCGGAGATCAATTCGTTGCGGATGTTCACTGGTGCGGGTTCGGGTCCGATGTTGGAGGCGGCGTCGGCGTGGGAGGGGTTGGCCGCTGAGTTGGGGTCGGCGGCGCAGTCGTTTTCTTTGGTGACGTCGGGCCTGACGGGTCAGGCGTGGCAGGGTGCGGCGTCGGCGGCGATGGCGGGGGCGGCGGCTCCGTACGCGGGTTGGTTGGGTGCGGCGGCGGCGCGGGCGGTGGGGGCGGCGGGTCAGGCGCGGGCGGTGGCCAGTGTGTTCGAGGCGGCGCGGGCGGCGATGGTTCATCCGTTGGCGGTGGCGGCTAACCGTAATGGGTTGGTGCAGTTGGTGGTGAGCAATCTGTTTGGGCAGAATGCTCCGGCGATTGCGGCGGCCGAGAGTGTCTATGAGCAGATGTGGGCCGCTGATGTGGCGGCGATGGTGGGCTATCACGGTGGGGCGTCGTCGGTGGCCGCGCAGTTGGTGTCCTGGGAGCAGGCGTTGCAGAGTCTGCCGGGTCTGTCGAGCGTGTCTGCTTGGTTGAGCGGCGCGCCGGCGAGTGTGTTCGAGGCCGCGCACGCGGCCTCGAACACACTGGCCTTCAGCCTCCCGACCATCAACCTGGGCGTCGGAAATATCGGCACCCTCAACCTGGGCAGCGGGAACAACGGCGACTTCAACCTCGGTTTCGGAAACGCTCTCAACACAAACTTCGGCGGCGGCAACTTCGGTAACAACAATGGTGGCAGCGGAAACATCGGAAGCGGAAATGTCGGCCAGGGAAACATTGGCGACTTCAATTTCGGGGGCGGGAACTTCGGCAGTGGCAATGTTGGCAGCGGAAATGTTGGCAGCCTCAACTTCGGCGTCGGCAACAATGGTTTCCTCAACTTCGGGAGCGGAAACACCGAGCCCAATGGAAGCACCGCAAGCCTCAACTTTGGCAACGGAAATATCGGCAGCCTCAACTTTGGTGGCGGGAATGTCGGCAGCTTCAACTTCGGTGGCGGAAACAACGGAAGCGACAATATCGGCTGGGGCAACACGGGCAGTGGGAACATCGGAATCGGGCTTACCGGCGACGGTCTGCGCGGCATCGGCGGCCTCAACTCAGGCACCAACAACTTCGGGTTCGGGAACTCGGGGACCAACAACATTGGCTTCTTCAACACGGGTAACGGCAACGTCGGCATAGGGAATTCCGGCGTCGGGAATGTCGGCTTCGGGAACGCGGGCGTCTCAAACACCGGCTTCTGGAACTCGGGCGTCGTCAACACGGGCTTTGGGGATGCGGGCAACGGAAACTTCGGTAATTTCAATGCGGGAGACTCAAACTTCGGCAGCCACAACGGGGGCTTCTATAACACGGGCTTCGGCAACGCGGGAGCCGGCGACACCGGCCTCTGGAACTCGGGCAATTTAAACAGCGGCTTCTGGAATTCGGGCAATACCAACACCGGATTCGCGAACTCGGGCAACACCAATACGGGCGGGCTCAGCGCGGGGTCGCTGAACACGGGCTTCGGCAGCGCGCTCACCCAAGCGGTCAGCAACTCTGGCTTCGGCAATTCGGGAACCGGCAACTCGGGCTTCTATAACAGCGATACCTCGGGCTTCGGGAATTCGGGTTTCTCCAACACCGGCTCCGGCAACTCCGGTACCAGCAATGTGGGTGATGATGCGGCATTGAGCTACAATTCTGGGCTGGCAAATATCGGCACCCTGAGTTCTGGGTGGATTAACACGGGAAGCTCGATCACGGGCGTCGTCGAATCGGGTACAAACAGCTCGGGCATCTTGAGCTCAGGCAACTTCAACTCCGGTTTCTTGAACTCCGGCGAATTCCTCGCGGGCGCCTTCAGTACCTTGCAGCAACTAACTGGCTCCACTTACCTGCAGCAACTGCAGCAATTGACTGGCTTCACTACGCTGGAGCAATTGAATATAGACATTGCGTTGGTGCGATCCGGAGTCATCATTGTGCCCTTTAGCTGATTGCAGCGGTTGGCGCGCTGAGATGGCGCTGCATGTTGGGTTGGTGCGGGCGTTGGCGGGAGGTGCCGCATGGGGTTTGTGGTAGCGCGGGGTCGTGGCTGGGGAATAGCGGGGCATAACCCGGTGGAGGAGGGGCAATAGCTATGAATTTTTCGGTGTTGCCGCCGGAGATCAATTCGTTGCGGATGTTCACTGGCGCGGGTTCGGGTCCGATGTTGGAGGCGGCGTCGGCGTGGGAGGGGTTGGCCGCTGAGTTGGGGTCGGCGGCGCAGTCGTTTTCTTCGGTGACGTCGGGCCTGACGGGTCAGGCGTGGCAGGGTGCGGCGTCGGCGGCGATGGCGGGGGCGGCGGCTCCGTACGCGGGTTGGTTGGGTGCGGCGGCGGCGCGGGCGGTGGGGGCGGCGGGTCAGGCGCGGGCGGTGGCCAGTGTGTTCGAGGCGGCGCGGGCGGCGATGGTTCATCCGTTGGCGGTGGCGGCTAACCGTAATGGGTTGGTGCAGTTGGTGGTGAGCAATCTGTTTGGGCAGAATGCTCCGGCGATTGCGGCGGCCGAGAGTGTCTATGAGCAGATGTGGGCCGCTGATGTGGCGGCGATGGTGGGCTATCACGACGGGGCGTCGTCGGTGGCCGCGCAGTTGGTGTCCTGGGAGCAGGCGTTTCAGGGTCTGCCGGGTCTGTCGAGCGTGTCCAACGTGTTGGGCGGGTCGTTGGGCGGGCCGATGGCCAGCGTGCGGTCCGCGGCCGCGCAAGCGGCCGCGTCCATTCCTACCCCCCCGAACATCAACTTGGGTCCCGGGAACATCGGCAGCTACAACCTGGGCAGCGGAAACAAGGGCAATTGGAACTTCAGCTTCGGCAACATCGGCAACCTCAACCTGGGCAGCGGCAACATTGGCAGCTACAACCTGGGCAGCGGGAACCAAGGCAATTACAACTACGGCAGTGGCAACATCGGCAGCACCAACATCGGCAGCGGCAACATCGGCAGCACCAATTTCGGTAGCGGGAACAACGGCAGCCTCAATTTCGGTGGTGGGAATTTCGGGTCCAACAACTTCGGGCTGGGAAACACCGGCAGCTTCAATATCGGCTTCGGGAACACGGGCAATAACAACATCGGTTTCGGCCTCACCGGCGACAATCAGGTCGGCTTCGGCGCCCTGAACTCAGGCAGCGGAAACACCGGCATCGGCAACTCGGGCACTGGAAACACCGGCATCTTCAACTCCGGCGCCGGCAACGTGGGCTTCGGGAACTCGGGCAACTCCAACTGGGGCTTCGCGAACGCGGGCAGCATCAACACCGGGTTCTGGAACGGCGGCGGCACCAACACGGGCGCCGGCAGCGCGGGTAGCTCAAATACCGGCTTCTTCAACGGTGGCAGCATCAACTGGGGCAGTTTCGACGGCGGCACCATAAATACGGGCCCCTTCAACGCGGGAACCGGAAACACCGGATTGTTCAACGCCGGCAACATCAACACCGGCATTGCCAACGCGGGGAACACCAACACGGGTTTCGTGAACGCCGGCGACACCAACACGGGCGGTTGGAACACCGGCGACCTGAACACGGGCTTCCTCAGCGCAACAGACCAGTCCGTCGCCAACTCGGGCTTCGGAAACGAGGGCACCGGCAACTCGGGCTTCCTCCAGGCTGATCCGTCCGGTACCGGCAACTCCGGTCTGCAGCAGTCGGGCTTCTTTAACTCGGGATGGGTAAACACCAGTACCAGCAGTAGCTCCTCGGGTAATTCGGGCATCCAAAACGCGGGCATTGGTAACGCGGGTTACAACAACGCGGCGGTTAACGACACGGGCTTCTTTGTTACCGGTGTTTCGAGTTCGGGAATGCTCACCGCCGGCACCAACAGCTCCGGCATTTTTAACTCCGGCGACGGACTGGCGGGCTTCTTCAAAAGCTGATCACGTAGACGTACGCGCCATACCGCGGGAGCGCCGAATCAGCCCCGTTTCGGGGCGCGCTCTAGGGTGCCACGGTGGCCGTTGCCCCGGCGGCCGACTCATGTTGGGGGGAGTCCGCCGAGCACGACCTGCGTATTCGGCCGCCCAAACGTCGTAGCGGTTTGTTACGAAGCCCGGTCCAGCAGGCCGAATCCGCCAAGTGCCTATCGGGTCAACGCCCGCACGGCTCTGTTACCAGAGGCCGAGATCGTTGTCCAAGATTTTGACAAATCTTCTTGGATCATCTTGGGACGCCGGCGGCAGTTCCCTGGACATCTCGGAACGCGCGTCTCTTCGCTGGGGCTTCTGCGCAGGGTTCGCGCGGGGTTCGTGCTAGGTGTAAGCGAACTGCCGTGGGATTGCTGAAAAAGGTTGGGCGAAAGGGCGGATTTTTGCTGACGACCGGCCTACGATCCGCCATAGTGGTATGCACGTGTCTGATTGCCCGAGTGCGAGCCGGCTGACTGGTTTGGGGTTGTGATGGTTCTCGATTTTTCTTGGTTGCCGCCGGAGATTAACTCGGCCCGGATCTTCGCTGGCGCGGGATCGGGCTCATTGCACCTGGCCGCGATGGCCTGGGGAGGGCTGGCGCAGGATTTGCAGGCGTCGGCGACGTCGTTCGACTCGGTGATCACGGCGTTGACATCCGGCCCGTGGTCGGGTCCGGCGTCGGCGGCCATGGCGGCCGCGGCCATGCCGTACGTGGGCTGGTTGGGCCAGGCGGCGTTGCAGGCGGGCGCGGCGGCCGCGCAGGCGGTGGCGGCGGCGACGGCCTTCGAGGTGGCGCAGGCGGCGACAGTGCATCCGGCGATGGTGACGGGGAATCGCACGACGTTGGCGTCGCTGATCGCGACGAACATTTTTGGTTTCAACCTTCCCGCGATTGCGGCCACCGAGTTCGAGTACGCCGAGATGTGGGCCCAGGATGTGGGCGCGATGCTGGGGTATCACGCGGGGGCCACGTCGGTGGCGTCGACGTTGGCTTCGTTCAGTGTTCCGCCGGCGCTGTCGTCGTGGGTGGGCCAGTTCGGTTCGGCCCTTGTAGGGGCGGCCGGGCAGGCGGGTACGCAGCTCGCATCGCAGGGCGGCGCACTGTCGTCGATGTTGTCGACGGGGATTTCTGCGATCCCGAGTGCGGTGACCGGGGTGGAGTCGGCGGCGTCGGCGCTGCCGTTGTCATCGTTGACGCAGGTGGCACAGATCGGGATGTATCCGGCCAGCATGATGATGTCGCCGATGATGTCTCTGCTGCAGATGGCCAATTCGAGTTCGGGTGGCATGGGGGCGGCCGCTAATGCGGCGGCCTTGGGCGCAGGGGCGGCGGCCGATGTGCCGAAGCTTGCCGGTGACGCGATGCCCGCGGGAATGAAGGCGCTGGGCGGCGCCGGTGGCCTGGGCGCCGGCATGGCGGGGGAATTGGGCAAAGCACGGTTGGTCGGTGCGATGTCGGTGCCGCCGACCTGGGAAGGGTCTATGCCGGCGCGGATGGCCAGCTCGGCGATGTCGGGGTTGGGTCCGGGTTTGCCCGCTGCGGAGATGGCCGCGGCCGCTGGGGCCACTGGGTCTCCCACGGGCGGTGGAATGCCGATGATGCCGATGCCGATGGGCATGGGCGCCGGTGGTGGCATGCCCGGCGGGATGATGGGCCGCGGTGGGGCCAGTCCGCATGTGCTGCAGAACCGGCCCAGCGTGGTGCCGCGGACCGGCGTCGGATAGAGGTTTTGCTGGACCTGGCCGGTTGCCCACGGGCGCGGGTAATCACGTGAGGGAGCGTGTTAGCCGCGGCCTCGGCTGTCGGCGGCCGATACGCAACGAAGCGTGGCCAGGGCGACCTTGGGCGCGGATAATAAGTGTCAACGATCGCTCCGGTTGTTTGGTTAAAATTCGAAATATCTGTTGGGAATGTCATACGATCCGCGAGTGTTGCTTGACACATGTGTCATTGTCCGGGTGGTGAGCCGCTGATGCGGCGGACTGGGTTGGGGTGATAGATGGTTCTCGATTTTTCGTGGCTGCCGCCGGAGATTAACTCGGCTCGGATCTTCGCTGGCGCGGGATCGGGCCCGCTGCATTTAGCGGCGACGGCCTGGGATGGGCTCGCCCAGGACTTGCAGGCGTCGGCGACCTCATTTGGGTCGGTGGTCACCGCGTTGGCGGAGGGGCCGTGGTCGGGTCCGGCATCGCTGGCAATGGCGGCCGCCGCTGCGCCGTACGTGGTCTGGTTGGGCCAGGCGGCCGCGCAGGCGGCCGCGTCGTCGGCTCAGGCTGTGGCGGCGGCGACAGCGTTCGAGGTGGCGCAGGCGGCGACGGTGCATCCGGCGGTGGTCACCGGGAATCGCACGACGCTGGCGTCGCTGATCGCGACGAACTTCTTTGGTATCAACCTTCCGGCGATCGCGGCCACCGAGTTCCAGTACGTCGAGATGTGGGCCCAGGATGTGGGCGCGATGCTGGGGTATCACGCGGGGGCGACGTCGGTGGCATCGACGTTGGCGCCGTTCAGTGTTCCGCCGGCCTTGTCGTCGTGGGTGGGCCAGCTTGGCACGGCGGTTGCCGGGGCGGCCTCGCAGGCGGGTACGCAGCTCGCGACGGTGGGGAGCTCGGTGGGGTCTGAGGTGTCCTCCGCGGTGTCGGTGGTTCCGAGCGCGGTGACCGGGGTGGAGTCGGCGGCCTCGGCGCTGCCGTTGTCGTCGTTGTCGCAGGTGGCGCAGATCGGGATGTATCCGGCCAGCATGATGATGTCGCCGATGATGTCGCTGCTGCAGATGGCCAATTCGAGCTCGGCCGGCTTGGCGCACGCAGCGACGGTGGGCGATGTGGCGGCCGATATGCCCAAGATCGCCGGTGATGCACTGGGTGGAATGAAGCCGTTGGGCGGCGTCGGTGGCCTGGGTGGCCTGGGTTCGGGCATGGCGGGCTCATTAGGTCAGGCGCGGTTGGTGGGCGCGATGTCGGTGCCGCCGACTTGGCAGGGGTCGATGCCGGCGCACATGGGCAGTTCGGCGATGTCGGGGTTGGGTGCGCCCGCTGCCGAGATGGCCGCCGCGACTGGTGCGGCCGGGGCTCCCACGAGCGGCGGTATGCCGATGATGCCGATGCCGATGGGTGCGGGCGCCGGTGGTGGCATGCCCGGCGGGCCGATGGGCCGCGGTGGCGCCAGCCCGCATGTGCTGCAGAACCGGCCCAGCGTGGTGCCGCGGACCGGCGTCGGATAAGGGTCCGGCTGAGGATAGACAGCTGTCACGGGCGCGGGTAACACCTAGGTGTTGCCCGCGTTCGGCGTTTCAGGAGGAGATTCGGGGGGAGTCAGGAGAAGTCAAGCCGGAGTTGCGACGTGGCCCATGCCGGCCGTCATCAGGACAACTCCCAGTAGGGCGATCACGACGGCGAGGACCTGCTGTCGGCGAGCAGTCACCCAGCCGTGCACCCATGACATGACCTCCCCGGTCCGCACCGGCGCCGCCAGCTGGCTGACGAGCGGGATCTCGATGAACGCCAGCGTTATCACGCTGTACACCCCGGCCGCGCCGATCTGGGTGCCGGCGGCGGCGCCCGAGGCCAGAATGGCGGTCAGCGCCGCCAGGTACCTGAAGTCGGTCAGCAATCCCATCCCGAGGACGAACGGCAGCCACGGCGGTTTGGTCCGCAAGGCATCGTGGGCGCGCGTCGACAATCTGGACAACGCGCTCGGCGTCGGCACCTGCGGGTGCGACGTGCCGGGCAGGGCCCGCCGGCCCCGCCGGCGTGACGAAAGGCCAACCGCGACTGCGGCGATCAACAGCGCCAGCACACCCATGGCAATTTGAACGTGGCCGGCGGTCGAGCTGGCGGTAGCGAGTTGCACTCGGTGGATGGCCCCCAGCGCGACATTACGCAGCCCGAAGAGCACGCCCAGAGCCAGAGCGGCGCTGGTTGTCAGGCCGCCGAGCCAGAATGCGACCAGGTGAGGCACCGGGCGGGGCCGCGAATAGAGAAGAACACTGGCCCCAAGCCGCACAGGATCCACTGTCGCCACAAAAGCTAACACCAGCACCGTGCACCACATGAGCACCGACGGTACCTGCCTTTTGTGCGGTTTCGTACCCCAATCGAGACACCAATTCGCCATTTATCGGCCGACGAACTTCGAGCACGGGGAGCTATCGTAGGAAATGGCAAAACGCGCCACTAGATGATGAATTTCTGAGTCGTGAATAAGACCGCTGGTCGTAGGCGCTGGGTCGATCACAGCCTGGTAAGGGCTCGGTGACCAGGGTATATACGGTGAGCCGCGGGGCCTCGCCGCACCCGCAAAGAGCATTTATTAGGGATTCCTGGGCTTCATTAGAACTTCCTGCGGTTTCTTAGGTATCGATGAGAAAATCGAATTACATAATTGTGATACCCCGCCCGTTGCCGGCCCCGTCCCGCGAAGCCTCCGGAGCCGAGAACCGACGAGGCCCAAGGGCCGCCTTTTGGGCCGGTGCTGCGGACGTGCCCTGGCGCTGCGCAGGGTGTGCTTGGGGTGTGCGCGGGGCTCCCTGCGCTGCCGGCTTCTGTGGCTTCTGTGGCTTCTGTGGCACTGGGCCGTCCCCGCACTACATCGCGTGTGGCTGCACGTTGCTCCCGCGATGCGGGTGCACACGGGCCGCGGGGTCGGCTGACCGGTTGCGGGGGTCGATCAACGACGCATCGGGGCGCGCAACACCGCGCCCGGTTAATTCGCTGTTAGCGCGGGCGCCGCGGCGTTGCCGATGTCTTCGCCGGACCCGTGATCGAAAAGGGCTATGGCACTGTGCCGTGTTCCGGACACCTGACCGATATCGAGCACATCGTGTTGCCAATGCAGGAGAACCGCTCATTCGACCGCTATTTCGGGACACTCTCCGGCACCAACGGGTTCGGCAACTCCGCGTCCCCGCCGCCACAATTCCAGCAGGCGGGCTGGGAACCCGATGACACAAGCGCTTGACCCGAGCGGCCACACCATTCCGTTTCGCCTCGACACCACCCGGGGCCCCCTACCGCACGGAAAGTGCGCGAACGACCCCGACCACGCCTGGACCGACATGCACCATTCCCGGAACAACGGCGCGAACGACAACTGGCTGCCCGCGCAGTCCGATGCCCGCACCGGAGCTTACGACCCCATGGTGATGGGTTACTAACAGCGCCAAGACATCCCGATCCATTACATGCTGGCGGATACCTTCACCACGTGCGACGCCTACCCTGTTCGCCGCTCGGCGGCACCCTGCCCAACCGGCTGTACTGGCTGAGCGCCAACGTCGACCTGGAGGGCACCCAGGGTGGACCGCAGCTGGTGGAACCCGGCTTCTGCCGCTGCAGAGGTACAGCTGGAAAATCATGCCGCACAACCTCGAAGATGCCGGCGTCAGTTGGAAGGTGTACGAGCCACCCGACGCTGGCCGCCGTGCCGAAACTGCCGCAGTGCGCCCCAACCTGGTTCTGGGAACGTCGGACGGCGCGCTGCCGGGTGTTTCGTATCGGGTGCGCTGCCGGCAGCAGATGCCCCAACAGGAAACCGGCCCCGCCCGCGCGGTGGCGGCGCACTGCTGGCCCCCGACGAGCTGTCGCCGCGCGCGAAACTCCCAGTGGTCTGCGGTGAACCGATGCCGGCACATGGCTCCGCATTCGGGTACCGGAAAGCTTCCTGCGACACGCCAAATAACGGTTGGGCTAAATATCGGTGTCGCAAATATACCGTGAGCGCAAAAGCGCGACGAAAGGCTGATTTGTGAGCCCAGCGAGCCCAAGACCGTTAGCCGGGATGTCGCGTCGGGAGTTCCTGGCGAAGGTTGCCGGTGCGGGTGCCGCGGCGGCTCTGACGGATTTGTGTGCGCCGGTGATCGAGAGGGCGTATGGCGCGGGGCCGTGTTCGGGCCACTTGAACGATATCGAGCACATCGTGTTGTGCCTGCAGGAGAACAGGTCGTTCGATCACTATTTCGGGTCGGCCTCTGGTGTCGATGGGTTTAACACCGCTACGCCGTTGTTCCAGCAGAAGGGCTGGAACCCGATGACTCAGGCGCTGGACCCGGCTGGTGTCACGATGCCGTACCGCATCGATACGACCAGGGGTCCGTTGGGTGTTGGTGAGTGCATCAATGACCCTGGCCATCAATGGATTCAGGAGCATGGGTCATGGAACAACGGCAATCTGGATGGTTGGCTGTCCACGCAGTCGCAGGCGGTGTCGGCGGCGAATACCCCGGCGATCATGGGTTATTACACGCGCCAGGACATTCCGATCCATTATCTGTTGGCCGATACGTTCACGCTGTGCGATAAATACCATTGTTCGCTGTTGGCCGGGACGATGCCGAACCGGTTGTATTGGATCAGCGGGTCGGTGGATCCCGAAGGGTTGAACGGTGGGCCGCAGATCGTTGAGCCCTCGATCCAGCCCAAGGCGAAGTTCACCTGGCGGTTGATGCCGCAGAACCTCAGCGACGCCGGGGTGAGTTGGAAGGTGTACAACAACAAGACGTTGGGGCCGATCAACGACATTACGTTGAGCCGCAACGGGTATGTGGGTAGTTTCGCGGCGGCGGCGGATCCGCGTTCGGATTTGGCGCGTTATGGGATCGCGCCGACCTATCCGCTGGATTTCCTTGCCGATGTGACGGCTAACCGGTTGCCGTCGGTGTCGTGGGTGGTGCCGTTGACGCTGCAGTCCGAGCATCCCTCGTTTCCGTTGGCGGTGGGTGCGGTCACGATCGTGACGTTGCTGCGGATGTTGCTGTCGAATCCGGCGGTGTGGGAGAAGACGGCGTTGATCATCGCTTATGACGAGAATGGGGGGTTTTTCGACCATGTCGCGCCGCCGACGGCGCCGCCGGGCACGCCGGGGGAATGGATTCCCAATACCGTGGATATCAGCAAGGTTGATGGCTCCGGCGGCATCCGGGGGCCGCTGGGCTTAGGTTTCCGTGTTCCGTGCTTTGTGATTTCTCCGTACAGCCGCGGCGGGCTGGTGGCCCACGACCAGTTCGACCACACCTCGCAGTTGCAGTTGGTCGGCAAGCGGTTCGGGGTGCCGGTGCCCAACCTGACGCCGTGGCGGGCCAGCGTGACCAAGGACATGACGTCGGCGTTCAATTTCGCGGTCCCGCCGGATCCCTCGCGACCCAACCTGGACCATCCGGCGCGCCAGCTGTCGAAACTGACCCAGTGCGTGCCCAACGTGGCGTTGGGGACATTCGGGAAGGGACTGCCCTATCGGGTGCCTTACCCACAGTCGATGCCGGTCCAGGAGACCACGCCCACCCGCGGCGTTCCCAGCGGCATGTGCTGAATCCGGCATTTTCGAAATTGCGGCATTTGCCAAGCCGCAAGATTGGCGCAGCGTGCACGCGGGCCCCGGTCGCCCGCCCGTCGCAGCGATCCGAGGCGCCGCCTCTCGGTAGGGCGGTTACGGCGCACCCGCGGGAACCCTGGCGGGCCCTAACAGCCGGCCGAACTTGCTGGTCATCACGGTTTTTCTGCCCGTGACGCGGCCGCCCGACGCGGCGGGCCCCCAACAACTTCACAAGACGGGTTCGATGGGGGAACATTCTTGGGTAGCGAACGAGTTGAAGCAGCCAAGAAAATCGCGCAAATCCGGGATATTGTTCACCTGGTAGCGGTTACCATGCAAAGTACTTGGTGACGAGTAATCGTCGCTGGGTCTGGATCTATTGGATCGGTTCTGAAAGGGGAAAAGCGTGCTTTTGCCTCTTGGTCCGCCCTTGCCGGACGACGCCGTGTCCGCAAAGCGGGGCGTGTCCGGCATGCTCGGCGGGTTGACGGTTCCGCTCAGCTGGGGCGTTGCCGTTCCGCCGGACGACTACGACCACTGGGCACCGGAGCCCGAAGAGGGCGCCGAAGCCGATGCCGCCGCCGTCGACGCGGCGAATGCGGACCCGGCCGCCTCGGGCGACGAATGGGATGAGTGGGGCGAGTGGGGCCAGTGGGAAGCAGAGGCTGAACCCCGCTTCGATGTGCCCCGCAACAGCAGCGTAGTGCCGCATTCTCCGGCGGCCGGTTGAGAGAGAGGTGGAAAGTCTGACGGCGTTTTACCCCTGATTGGCAGCGTCGGTACTCCGCGGTAGCCGGCAATTACTAGCCGATCTGTTTGGCAAGTCCAAGGTAAGAAATCCAGGTAATAGAGGGAGACAGGCAACATGGCACGCTTTATGACTGACCCGCACGCGATGCGGGCCATGGCTGGGCGTTTCGAGACTCACGCGCAGACGGTCGAGGACGAGGCTCGCCGGATGTGGGCGTCCTCGATGAACATCTCCGGTTCGGGCTGGAGTGGTCAGGCCGAGGCGACCTCCTACGACACCATGGGTCAGATGAATCAGGCCTTCCGCAACATCGTCAACATGCTGCACGGTGTGCGCGACGGGCTGGTCCGTGACGCCAACAACTACGAGCAGCAAGAGCAGGCTTCGCAGCAGATCCTCAGCAGCTAGCCTTCCGATCAATAGTCCAAAACTACTGCTGCCCAGTCACTTTCAAACTTAGGAGAACGTACAGATGACCATTAACTACCAGTTCGGCGACGTCGACGCGCACGGCGCCCTGATTCGCGCTCAGGCCGCATCACTGGAGGCCGAGCACCAGGCCATCGTTCGCGATGTGCTGGCTGCCGGTGACTTCTGGGGCGGCGCCGGTTCGGTGGCTTGCCAGGAGTTCATCACCCAGCTGGGTCGCAACTTCCAGGTGATCTACGAGCAGGCCAACTCGCACGGCCAGAAGGTGCAAAGCGCTGGCAGCAACATGGCCAGCACGGACAGCGCCGTCGGCTCCAGCTGGGCCTGACCAAGGAGAGGTTCGCGGCGGCGCACCGCTAGGGGGTGCGCACGCCCGAACGTAAGCAGTTCACGCCTGCCCGCGGGTACCACCAGGTATCCGCGGGCAGGTGCATTTTGGGCAGGTGCATTTGGCCAATTTGGCCTAGTTCTAGCCGGTTCTAGCCGAGTTCTAGCCGGTTCTAGCCGCTCAGAACGTGGCCGTTCAGAATCGGCCCCCGCCACCCATGAAGCCGCCATCTCCCGACCCCCCGGATGCGCCAGATGAGCCGGATGAGGAGCCACCGAAGGACGTGGGGCTCCAGCCGCCAAACCCGCCTCTCCAGCCGCCCATCCCGCTCCGCATGCCTCCCCTCAGCAGGTCGCCGATGATGATTCCGCCAATCATCGCGCCGCTATCGCTGGACTCGCGCCGCGCCAAGGCGCGCTGGGCTGATTGCACGTCCGCATTAGCCAGCGATTGCGCGTTGGCGGCCAGAGTCGACGCCGCGTTCGCGTAGGCGATCGCCTCGGCCACGTTCGCCGACTTCCTATCGTGTGCGGCTTGCAGGTGCCGCTCGGCTTCGGAGAGTCGTGTGCGGGCCTCGGCGCCGATGCTGCCGCGACGGGTGTCGATGTAGTCGGAGACTCCGCGTACCCGCGCCTGGGCGGTAAACAACGCCTGGTCGAGTGAGCGGTTGAGCCGCTCTGCGGTCGCCTGCTCTTCGGCCACCGTGGACAGCAGCCGATCGAGGTCCGCGTCGGCCTTGGACAGCTTGGCGAACGAGCCCAGCGGATCGGCAGAGCCGCGGGCACCGTCGACGGCCCTGGCCGCCGCGTCGCGGGCGGCGATCAGGTCACCGGTGTGCGGGGATTTGGCGTTCTGTCCCTTCTGCAGCTGCTCGTTGGCGCGCTTGATGCCGGCCTGGATGTCGGTCATCACCGACGGCAACGAAGCGATGGCGTGCCGGATGTCGTCGGCCGCGTTGTCCACGGCGTCCAGCAACGCGCCCGCTTGCCCCAGCGCCGACTCGACGGCATGCACGCCATCCACCAAGCCGGCCTGCCCTCCGCTCACCGCGTGGCTCGCGAGATCACGGGCCGCGCTGATGTTGCGGTCGGCGAACGCCAGCCGCTCCTTGGCGGCCGCGACATTGCCCGACACCGAAACCAATGCCGCTGCATCGAATTCGTTGTGCAGCTCGACCAGGCGCTGCTCTGCCGGGGCGATGCGCGCGGTGAGTTCGACGTATTGCTCGGTCAGTGCATCCAGCCGCGACGGGGCATTGATCACCAAATCCCGCAGCTTCTCGAACGCCTCGGTCTGCGAATCCAATTCGCGGTCGGCGCGCGCCGCCGACACGATCACCCGGGTGAGCAGCTCGCGGCGCTGCGCCGGCGCAAGCGGCGTGCCGTCGTCGAGTTGATGGCGCACCTCGAAGGCCTGGGACAGCGCCGTTTTGGCGTTATTCACCGCTGCGCTGAAGGGTTCGGTCCGACGTTCACCGAATTCATCGATCGCCAGCGCGAGCTCGTTGGAGCTGGTGCGCACCGCGTTGTCCACCTCGACCACTTTCGACCGTGACAGGTCGTCCAGGGCCTCGAGCGGCACCGCGGCCAGTGCGTTCGGATCCGTCGGGTCGACTCGTCGTGCCGCGGCCAATGCGGCGGCGCGCCGTCGTCGACTCCGGTAGCGCATGACAACCAGCAAGATCACCACGGCGACGACGATGACGCCGAGTGCGATCAGCAGCAGCACCCGGCCGGACGAACTCGGCGACTTGTCGAGGCCGTTGGCCGCGGCGATCGCCGCGCCGCTCCAGTTGCCGTCACGCAGCGCGGGTTCGATCTGATCGCGCCGCAGGTTGTCCACCTGGGTCCCGGTGACGCCCTGGACCGTGGACGGCACCAGGAACGCGTAGGAGCGGCCCGTGGTGGCCACGGCCAGCAGCGCGTCGTAGTCACCCAAATCGCTGGCGCGCACGGTGTGTTGCGCCCAGCTCACCGCGTTCTGCCCGGAGAAGTCGTCGACGTAGACCACCCACAGCCGGACGTGCCGATCCGCGTAGAGCCTGTCGATGGCCGATCTCAGCGTGGCGCGACCGGTTCCCGACAGCGCGCCCGCGTTGTCGGTGATGTAACCGGACAGCCGCAGCGGCGGTTCAGCGCTGGCCGGTGGGGCGAGCAGCAGCCCGGCGGTCAGGATCGTGAGGATCGCGCCGAGCAGGCGGGCGGTGCGCATAAGTAAATGCATAAGTAAATTTAGCCCCACCAAGCCGCGGCGCCACGGCGATACGGGGCGGAGCTGTCAACCGCATTCCCTGGCAGACTGTGCGTCGGTGGCTACGACGGTGACGCAGAATCAGCAAGACCCCTATGACGACTTCGACCGTCAGCGGCGGGTAATCGAAGGGCCCAAGACGGCGGGTCTGCCCGGTAGCGAAGGCCAGCACCGCACCGACTTCGCCCGGGATCGGGCACGGGTGTTGCACAGCGCCGCGCTACGGCGGCTGGCGGACAAGACGCAGGTGGTTGGACCCCGTGAAGGCGATACTCCGCGCACCCGGCTTACGCACTCGCTGGAGGTGGCTCAGATCGGGCGGGGAATGGCGATCGGACTGGGCTGCGACCTGGATCTCGTCGAATTGGCCGGCCTGGCCCATGACATCGGCCACCCGCCGTACGGGCACAACGGCGAACGGGCGCTCGACGAGGTCGCGGCTGGCTACGGCGGCTTCGAGGGCAACGCCCAGAACTTCCGGATCCTGACCAATCTCGAGCCTAAAGTGCTTGATGCACAAGGGGATAGCGCTGGCCTGAACCTGACGCGCGCATCGTTGGATGCCGTTACCAAGTATCCGTGGCCCCGCAGGGCCGAGCGAGGCAAGTTCGGTTTTTACGACGACGACCGTGCCGCGGCGGCGTGGGTGCGCACGCGCGCCCCGGCGGAGCGGATGTGCCTGGAAGCGCAGGTGATGGATTGGGCCGACGATGTCGCTTATTCGGTGCACGACGTCGAGGACGGCGTCGTCTCCGAACGCATCGACCTGCGGGTGCTCGCCGACGACGACGAGGCGGCCGCGCTGGCCAAACTGGGGGAGGGCGAATTCTCCCGGGTGAGTGCCGACGATTTGATGGCGGCCGCGGATCGGCTGTCGGAGCTGCCGGTGGTTGCCGCCGTCGGCAAGTACGATGCCACGCTGACGGCGGCGGTCGCACTCAAGCGGTTGACAAGTGAGTTGGTGGGCCGGTTCGCCTCGGCCGCGATCGCAACCACGCGTGCGGCGGCCGGAACGGGTCCGCTGGTGAGGTACCAGGCCGACCTACAGGTGCCCGACCTGGTGCGCGGCGAGGTCGCCGTGCTGAAAATCCTTGCGCTGCAATTTATCATGTCGGACCCACGGCATCTGGAAACCCAGGCCCGACAGCGCGAACGCATCCACCGGGTGGCGCACTGGCTGCACTCCGGGGCGCCCCGAACGCTCGATCCGGTGTTCGCCGCGATGTTCACGGCGGCCGCTGACGACGGTGCTCGGTGGCGGGTCGTCGTCGATCAGATCGCCTCGTATACCGAGGGGCGGCTGGAGCGCGTCGACGCGCGCCAGATGAGCACCTGACCGGGACGCAGAGTTAGGCTGCCGGTATGACCAAACTGACCGCCTGGCTGCTTCGAGGCGCCTTGCTGCTTCCCATCGTTGCCGTCAACGCCTGCAGCTCGCCTCAGCACGCGAGCACCCAGCCGGGCACCACACCCCCGGTTCTGAGCGGGTCGACGAGTGCCCCGGCGAGCAGCCCGGCGCCCGGTGGCGAATCGCTGACCGCGCAACTGAAAACGGCAGACGGCAGACCCGTCGCGACGGCGACCTTCGATTTCACCGGGGGCTACGTCACAGTCACGGTGAAGACCGTTGCCGGCGGCATCCTGGCACCCGGATTCCACGGCATGCACGTCCACGGGATCGGCAAATGTGAACCCAACTCGGTTGCCCCCACGGGCGGCGCCCCCGGCAACTTCTTGTCCGCCGGCGGCCATTTCCAGGCGCCCGGGCATACCGGAAAGCCCGAAAGCGGCGATCTCACCCTGCTCGAGGTCCGCCAGGATGGGTCCGCGTACCTGGTGACCACCACCGATGCCTTCACCAGAGATCAACTGCTCGCGGGCAACAAGACCGCGCTCATGATCCATGGCGCCGAAGACACCGACATGGCGGGTATGGCCATGGAGCGGATCGCCTGCGGCGTGATCGGGCCGGCTAGCTGAATACCCTCCGCGGGCAGGTCGCCGACGCTCCCTGACTTCGGGCCGGTGTCCGGCGCGACGAATTCGATGAAATATGCAGCGAGATTTTGGCAAAACCTTCGCGCTGGTATTGGTCCGCTTGTAAAGTCCAGGACCATTTTTCTATAAACCGTCAAGCCGACGAATGTTTTTCTCTCGCTGTCGATTGGCGCCGAACCGGGGACGTGCACCTGGCCACTTCGCGCACGGGGCGTCTTGTGGGTGGCCTGCTGCAAATACACAGGTGAGACGGTCGCGCAGGTAACCATCTGCTTCGTCGGCACCACCCGTCACAGGTTTCACCAGACACGCCGGTCCTCAGATAGTCGCCGCATCCACGCCATCCGCTACGTTAGCTCCGATCAATCGGAGGAGGCGGCGATATTGGCTGGCGGCGATGTCGGTGGAATGTCGCGCCGAGATTTTCTGGCCAGGGCCGCCGGCGCCGGCGGTGCCGGCCTGCTGATGGACATGGCCGGCCCGGTGATCGAAAAGGCTTACGGGGCGGGCCCGTGCTCGGGTCATTTGACCGACATCGAGCACATCGTGTTGTTGATGCAGGAGAACCGGTCGTTCGACCACTACTTCGGCACGCTCTCCAGCACGGAGGGTTTCGACACCCCGTCGCCGTTGTTCCTGCAACGGGGATGGAATCCAAAGACCCAGCAGGGCGACCCGGCCGGCGTCACCACTCCGTACCGCTTCGATACAACCCGGGGCCCCTTGCTCGATGGCGAATGCGTCAACGACCCCAACCACGGGTGGGTCGCGCTGCACAACACATGGAACAACGGCGCGAACGACAACTGGATGCCGGCGCAGGCAGCGGCGGGTCAAAAGGCGGTTTACCTCCCGACTGTGATGGGCTATTACACGCGCAACGACCTCCCAGTCCAGTACTTGCTGGCCGACGCATTCACAATCTGCGACCACTACCATTGCTCGGTCCTCGGCCCCACCTTGCCGAATCGGTTGTACTGGCTCAGCGCGAGCCTCGGCGCCGACGGCACCCAAGGCGGACCGGAGCTGGTGAGTCCCTATACCGAACCGTTCGGACAGTTCGGCTGGACCATCATGCCGCAGAACCTCAGCACCGCCGGTGTCAGCTGGAAGGTGTACCGCAACAAGCAACTCGGGCCGTACTTCTCGTCGATCCTCAACTATGGCGGGTTTGTCTCCTACTTCCAGCAAGCGCGCGATCCACAGTCGGAGTTGGCTCGCCTCGGCACTCAACCGAGATACCCGGCGGATTTTGCGTCCGACGTGAAGAACAACAAGTTGCCGGCGGTCTCGTGGGTGATCCCGATCGTGTTCGACTCCGAACATCCCGCATTCATGCCGTCAGCCGGCGCGCTCGCGGTGGTCAACCTGATCAAGATCTTGATGTCCAACCCGGCGGTGTGGGAAAAGACCGCGCTGATCCTCAGCTACGACGAAAACGGCGGCTTTTTCGATCACGCCATACCGCCCACCGCCCCGCCCGGAACTCCCGGCGAATACCTCACGGCGCCGAATATCGACTCCGTGAACGGGGCGGGCGGCATAACGGGGCCAATCGGTTTGGGCTTTCGGGTCCCGTGCATCGTCATCTCGCCGTACAGTCGCGGGGGCTTGATGGTCCACGACGTGTTCGACCACACCTCACAACTGCGACTGATCGAAAAGCGGTTCGGTGTGCCGGTGCCCAACCTGAGCGCTTGGCGCAGGAGCGTCACCGGCGACATGACGTCGGCGTTCAACTTCGCGGCCGCGCCCAATCCGTCGGCGGTCAACCTTGATCACCCGGCGCTGAACATGGTGGCGAAGTATCCACAGTGCGTCCCGAATGTCGTACTGGGGACTGGTACCGGCTATGGGCTGCCCTACCGGGTGCCGTACCCGCAGAACATGCCCGCCCAGGAAACCACCCCGACCCGCGGGATCCCCAGCGGTCTCTGCTGAGCCCCCGGGGCGGCAGCAGACGTCGACGCCGATTGCGGCCCCGGTGGGCCGCCGAACCCGGCGATTTAGACTGGCCCGATGGCTGGCCGGATTCCCGATCGCGATATCGCCGCCATCCGCGAGCGAGTCCGCATCGAGGAGGTCGTCGGCGACTACGTCCAATTGCGGCGTGCCGGCGCCGATTCGCTCAAAGGCCTGTGCCCGTTCCACAACGAGAAGTCGCCCTCGTTCCATGTCCGCCCCAACCACGGCCACTTCCACTGCTTCGGCTGCGGCGAAGGCGGCGACGTCTACGCGTTCGTCCAGAAGATCGAACACGTCAGCTTCGTCGAGGCGGTGGAACTGCTCGCCGACCGGGTCGGCCACACGATCAACTACACCGGCCCGGCGACCAGCGTGCAGCGCGACCGCGGCAGCCGCAGCAGGCTCATCGCGGCCAACGCCGCCGCGGCTGCCTTCTACGCGGCAGAGCTGGAGTCCGACGAGGCCGCGCCCGCGCGCCAGTACCTGACGGAACGGAATTTCGACGCCGACTCGGCCCGTCGCTTCGGCTGCGGATTCGCCCCATCGGGCTGGGACTCGCTGACAAAGCATTTGCAGCGCAAGGGTTTTGAGTTCAACGAACTGGAGGCCGCGGGCCTGTCCCGGCAGGGCCGCCGCGGCCCGATGGACCGCTTTCACCGCCGGCTGCTGTGGCCCATCCGGACCTCGGCCGGCGAGGTGATCGGCTTCGGGGCCCGGCGGCTGTTCGACGACGACACGATGGACGCCAAATACGTCAACACGCCCGAGACGCTGCTGTACAAGAAGTCGTCGGTGATGTTCGGCATCGACCTGGCCAAAAGGGACATCGCCAAGGGGCATCAGGCCGTGGTCGTCGAAGGCTACACCGACGTGATGGCGATGCATCAGGCCGGGGTCACCACCGCCGTCGCGTCGTGCGGCACCGCGTTCGGAGACGAGCACCTGGCGATGCTGCGCCGGCTGATGATGGACGACAACTTTTTTCGTGGCGAACTGATCTACGTTTTCGACGGCGACGCCGCGGGTCGCGCCGCCGCCCTCAAGGCCTTCGACGGTGAGCAGAACCTGGCGGGCCAGTCCTACGTCGCCGTCGCCCCCGACGGCATGGACCCCTGCGACCTGCGGCTGAAATCCGGTGACGGCGCGCTGCGGGACCTGGTGGCGCGGCGAACTCCGTTGTTCGAGTTCGCGATCCGCACCGCGATCGCCGAGGTGGACCTGGACAGCGCCGAGGGCAGGGTGGCCGCGCTACGCCGCTGTGTACCCATGGTGGGTCAGATCAAGGACCCCACGCTGCGCGACGAGTACGCCCGGCAGCTCGCCGGCTGGGTCGGTTGGGCCGACGTCGCGCAGGTGATCGAGCGGGTGCGTGGCGAGGCCAAGAAGTCTCATCAGCCGAACCGGGGCGGCTCCGCATCGAACACCCCCCGCCGGCTCACGTCCAAGCCCACCGACTCAACCCCGGCCGAACCCGGCGCCGCCCGTCCCGACCCGCGTGACCCGACCCTGTGGCCGCAGCGCGAGGCACTCAAGTCGGCCGTTCAGTACCCGGCGTTGGCCGGCCCGGTGTTCGACGCGCTGACCGTCGAAAGCTTCACCCACCCCGGGTACGCCGCCGTCCGCGCGGCCATCGACGCGGCGGGTGGCACCTCGGCCGGCGTGACCGGGGCGCAATGGATCGACGCGGTGCGACAGCAGACCACGTCGGCGTTGACCGCAGGCCTGGTCAACGAGCTGGGGGTGGAGGCGATCCGGGCGGACGACGAGAGACTGCCGCGCTACATCGCCGGCGTGCTGGCCCGCCTGCAGGAGGTGTGGATGGGCCGCCAGATAGCCGAGGTGAAGTCGAAGTTGCAGCGCATGTCGCCGATCGAACAGGGCGACGAGTATCACGCGCTGTTCGGCGACCTGGTCGCCATGGAGGCCTACCGGCGCAGCCTTTTGGAGCAGGCCAGCGGCGACGATCTGACCGCCTGACGTGCCGTTCGGGCTCAGTTCGCGGTGTTCGCCTGCTGCTCGACGGGGTGCTGAACGAGGCGCTCAACTGGACGCTCGGCTGGGCGCTTGACTATGGCGGTCTGCTCGTCGATCTCGGTCAGGGTGACAAATCCCGCATCCGGGGAGATCCGATTCGCGATCTTGCGACGCCCGCCTTCGATCATCGACTTGGCCGCGGGGCTGCTGGTCAGGGCGCGATAGGTGCCGGCGATCTGCTCGTAGCGGCGGCGGCCGGCTTTCGTGCCGAGCACGTAACCCACCCCGAGCACGAAGACATACCCGATCAAAGCGGTCCCTCCCGGACTGTGGTGCGGATGGCTCCATCCTGCCTCACATACCCGGTGCGCGCCGATAAGGCCACTCGTTGGGCCTCTCTTTGCCAAGTAACCCGCCCACTACCTGCCCAGTAGTTCGCCGGTAGTTGGCCTTTGGTTGGGTCTTGGCATGCCAGTACGCTAGAGTCGTCCCGATCTGCGCCGCAATTGGCGTGGATCGAGCGGTCCTCCGTAGCTCAATTGGCAGAGCATTCGGCTGTTAACCGACAGGTTCCTGGTTCGAGTCCAGGCGGGGGAGCAAGCTGGCTTTGGGTCAGGGCTCTAGCGGCTCGCTACCCTGCCTGTGCCACAAAAACGCAGAAATGCCTTCGGGTACTGGGTCTTTGAGGTCATCTGCGAAGTGCGGCGTATCGAATCCGGGCTCGACCCCACAGATGTGCTGCCGGGTGGTTGCGGCGTCGATCGGCTGAATGGCAGGCACTCCGCACCTGACGGCGATACAATTCCCGGTGCAATATGGTCCCGGGGCAATGCGGATCGACGAAGCGTTTCGTCCGCGGCCGGGGGTAGGAGCTGGCTTGTGTCGTATGTGATCGCAACGCCGCAGATGGTGGCGGCGGCGGCCGGGGATTTGGCCGCGATTGGTTCGACGATTAGCACGTCCAACACGTCCGCGGCTGCGCCGATCGGGGGAGTGGTGGCCGCGGGCGGCGACGACGTGTCAAAGGTCATCGCGGCCATGTTTGGCCTGCACGCCCAGGCCTACCAGGCTGCCAGCGCCCAAGCGGCGGCGTTCCACGACCGGTTTGTGCAGGCCCTGCGCGCGGGCGCGGGATCATATGCCGCTGCCGAGCAGGCGAACGCCGCGCACGTGGAGACGGGACAGGGCAACGCCGGTGGGGGCAACCCTGGCCAGCACGGCGTTAGCTCCGCCGGCGGCAGCGGCGGCGGTTCGGCCGCCGGTGTGGGCGGGAACCATGTCGGCGCCGGCGGCTTCGGCGTGTCTAATCGGCATGGCGGCGGCAACGGCGGCAACGGTGGCGGCAATGGCTCCAACGGCAATGGCTTCACGGGCAATGGCGGCGTCGGCGCGCGGCACGCGGGCGGTGGCGGCAATGGCGGCAGCGGCGGCCTGCCCAATCATGGCAATCACAATGGCTACGGCTACGGCGGCGCGGGTGCCGCCGGGCACCAGCAACACGGCGTCAACGTCGGGGCTGGGCACGGCGGGGAGGGAGCCGCAGGCACCGGCACCAGCGGCCAACACGGCCTCTCCGGCTTGCCCACCCCGGCCGGCGGCGGGGTCGGCGCCGGCGGGCTCGGTGCGCACACGGGTGACGGCGGGCTAGCCGGCGGCGCCGGCGCCGGTGGGCAAGGAACTGGCGGCGGCGCTAACGGTCTCCCGGCGGGTGACGGGCATGGCGCCGCAGGCGGCGCGACCAACACCGGCGGCGCGACCGGCGGGGTCGCCGACTCGCGTGGTGTCGATGATGGTGCCGGGGGCACCGGCGCCCAGTCCGCCGCCGCTGCCGCTGGAACCGGCTGGCCCGGTGGTGCTGGTGTTGGCGATGGCGTTGGGGCCGCCGGCGGTCATAGCGGGTGGCCCCTGGGCTATGCCGGTGCCGCCGGGGCGAGCGGGGTGTGGGGGCTCGGCGGTGGCGGCAATCCCGGCGTCATGGGCGGCGTAGGCGGCCTGTCCGCTCCGTCGGCTCCGTCGGCCCTGGCATCCTCGGTGACCCCGGAACCGGTCCTGCCAACGGCAACCGCGGCGGAGGCGGTCCACGCAACCAATCCGCTGTTACCATCCCTGCCGGGGCATTCAAGCGACCCGGGCCAAGCAGGCGACCCGTCACGCCGGGGTGATGCCGAGCGCCACAAGGCTTCCTTGTACCTTCCCGTTCCCCTCGGTGGCCTTCGGGGGCTGCGTCGAAAACTGAAGGGGCTCCGCGATCGAGGCGAACAGCTCAGAGAGGTTCCGGAGACCGCAAGCCCCCAGCGGTGGGGGGAGAAGGAACTTCTAGACGCCCTCGGTCTTCGGCCGCCCGGCGCCGGGTGACCAATCTCCGCGTAGTCGTTCTCAGCGAAAACGCCAGCGGCACCAGACCTTAATGGCCGGCGCTTTGTCCGCCGTCGATGTGCAGAATCTCGCCGGTGACAAACGTCGCGGCCTCCAGATACCGAATCCCCTCGATGATGTCGGCCAGCGACCCCATCCGCCCCAGCGGATGCATGGCGGCCAGGGCCGTGGTGTCATCGTTGGCATGCATCGGAGTCGCGATGTGGCCGGGCGAGATGGCGTTGACGCGGATTCCGTTGTGCGCGTACTCAATTGCCAGGGATCGGGTGACCGCCGCCAGGCCTCCCTTGGTCAGGGCGGCCAGCCCGGCGGGGATCCGCGAGTCCGGCTGTTCGACCAGGCTGGTGGTCACGTTGACCACGTGCCCGCCTTCGCCTTGGGCGAGCATTCGCGCGATCGCGCGTTGCGTGATGTGAAAGAACCCGCTCAGATTCACTGACGAGACGAACTCGTAGTCCGCCGCGGTGTACTCGGTGAAAGGCTTCGAGACGAACACGCCGGCATTGTTGACCAGCGTGTCCACCCTGCCAAACCGCTCCACCGCAGTCTGCACAATGCGATCAGCGGTCGCGGGTTCGGCAATGTCGCCCGCGACGGCGGCGACGGCCGGGTCGTCCGAGGGGCTGATTGACCGCGAGTTCGCCACCACTGCGTAGTTCAGCGCGCGGTAGGCCTCGACCATCGCGGCCCCCATGCCCTGCGACGCGCCGGTGATGATCGCGACCCTTTGGTTCGGTGTAGCAGCATTGGCGGTCATATCTAGTTCTCCTTGGTGGGCCGCTCGATGGGGTCGGCCCCGGGCTGCCAACGGGACCACCTAGTGCGAGGGTAGTTGGGCGACCCCGCCGGGACCGCTACTCGTAATCCGGGTGCCACATCGTGTCGCGCACGACTTGGGCGACGTCGTCATGGGTCTTGGTCGCCACCCTGTCCTCGACGGCGGCGTGATACACGGCCTCGGCGACGGCCCTCGAGACGGCGCACAGGTCCTGCACATCCGGCAACAGCGAATCGCCGGGGCTCGTCGGATTAGCCTGCTGTGCAATTGCTTTCGCCGAAGCATGCAGCATCCGCTGAGTCAGCAGCCGGGCGCCGGACACGATGATGCCCAGCCCGATTCCCGGGAACACCAGCACGTTGTTGGCCTGGCCGATGGTGTAGGTGATCCCGTCGTATGACACGGGAGCGACCGGGCTGCCGGTGGTAACCAGTGCGCGGCCATTCGACCACTTCAGCACGTCGGCCGGCATGGCCTCCATTCGCGAGGTCGGGTTGGACAGCGGGAAGATCATCGGTCGTTCGCAGGATGCAGTCATCGCCTCGACGACCTCGCGGGTGAACGCGCCGAGAACCGTTGAGAAGCCCAGCAGCAGGGTGGGTGACGCCAGCTTGATCGCGTCGAGCAGTCCGACCCGGTCCCCGGGGGCGATGCCCAGCCGCTGGCGGTTTTTGGCGTAGGGCACCTGAAAGGCGCGCAGGTCCTCCATGTCGTCGAAGAGCAGGCCCTGCTTGTCGATCGGCCAGATCTGCGAGTTGGCCTGCTCGACGGTGGCGCCGTCGGTGACCATCGCATCGCGGATTTGATCGGCGACACCGACCCCCGCGGTCCCGGCGCCGAAGACAATCGTTTTCTGGTCGCGCAGCGGGATGCCGGTGGCATGCGATCCGCCGTACACGGCCGCGACGACCACCGCGCCGGTGCCTTGCACGTCGTCGTTGAACACGCAGTAGTCGTTGCCGTAGGTGTCGAGGATCATCCGCGCGTTGGCCGGCCCGAAGTCCTCGAAATGCAGGATCGCGCGCGGAAATAGCTGGTGGGCGATCTCGATGTAGCGCTTGATGAACTGGTCGTATTCGGCACCGCGCCGCCGCGCGTGGCGATTACCCAGATAGAACGGGTCCTGCAGCAACTGTTCGTTGTCGGTGCCGACGTCCAGTGACACCGCGATGCAGCGGCGGGGATCGATGCCCCCGCCGGCGGTGTAGAGCGCCAGCTTGCCGACGGCGATTTGGATGCCACCCACACCCCAGTCGCCGATACCCAGGATCGCCTCGGCGTCGGTGCACACGATCAGGTCGACGTCGCCGGGCCCCAACCCGAAGGTATAGAAGGCCGGGGCGATGTCGTCGGGGTCGTCGATGCTCAGAAACAGACCCCGCTGCCCACGGTATTCATCGGAGAAGCGTTGGATGGCCTCCCCGACGGTGGGCGTATACACCACCGGCATCAGCTCCGGCAGATGGTCGGCCAGCACCTTGAAGTACAGCAGTTCGTGGCGGTAGTGCAGCTGCTCGAGCAACAGGTTGCGGCCCAAATCGGTTGACATGCCTTGTAACTGGTGCCACACCCGGCCGGCTTGTTCATCGAGGGTGAGCACGGCCGACGGCAGCCGGCCGGTGAGCCCGAGCTGTCGACGCTGCTCGCGACTGAAGCCGACCCCGCGATTGAGACTCGGTGAGGACATCGCGACCGGGATCAGTGGCGTGCGGGAGTCTCTCATCGGAACCTCCGTCGGTTGCTCGGCGCGTCAAATCACCGTAGCGCTTGTCGAGGTGAACGCGGGTTGTCGTCCGAGCCAAAAGCTGGCCGCGGGGCGGCTTTCTGGTTTCATGTGTTCTCGTGGTGTCACCGGAGAACTCGATCGACTGGACCGATGGCGCGCTGGTGGTCATCGATCAACGGGTGCTGCCCCACGAGCTGCGACAATTGCGGCTCGTGACGGTCGATGAAGTGATCGACGCGATCAAGACCCTGGCCGTCCGGGGAGCGCCGTTGATCGGGGTGGCCGGCGCATTCGGGGTGGTGTTAGCGGCTTTCGCCCATCCGGGGGATCCCGCAAAGGTTGAGCGGGAGGCCGCGCGGATCGCGTCGGCCCGGCCCACGGCGGTGAATCTGTCCTGGGGCGTGCGGCGCGCGCTGGCCAAGCTGCCCGGCGGGCCCCAGGCCGTGCTCGACGAGGCGCTGCGGATGTTGGCCGAGGACGCCCAGGTCAACCGGGCTGCCGCGACGCATGCGGCGGATCTGATCGAGCGGTTGTGTCCCGACCGGCCGCTGCGCGTTCTGACCCATTGCAACGCGGGGCGACTGGCCATGACCGCGTTCGGTACCGCCATTGGCGCGGTGCGGGTGCTGCATGAGCGCGAACGCATCGAGGACGTCCTGGTGGACGAGACGCGCCCCCTGCTGCAGGGCGCCCGGCTGACCGCGTGGGAGCTGGCCGAAGCCGGCATCCCGCACCGCCTCACGATCGATTCGGCCGCGGCGTGGGCGATGGCCACGGGACGGGTGGACTGCGTGATCGTCGGCGCGGACCGAATTGCGGCCGACGGTTCGGTCGCCAACAAGATCGGTACCTATGGATTGGCGGTGGCGGCTCGGCGCCACGAGATTCCGTTCATCGTGGTCGCACCCGAGTCGACGCGCGACCCCGCCACCCCGACTGGGCGCGAGATCGTGGTCGAGGAGCGGGCGGCGGGGGAGGTCACCCAACTGGGTGGCGTCGCTACCGCCCCCGAGGGGACCGCCGTCTTCAACCCCGCTTTCGACGTCACCCCGCCCGACCTGGTGACCGCGATCGTCACCGAGAACGGTGTGATCGACAGTGCTTGAATCCTTGGGGGCTGAGGCCGGCGGGAGTTGCTAGCCAGAACTAGATAGAGAAGTCCTCGCCGTGCCACACCCCGGCTTCGGGCGGCCGGATGACGCGGTCGCGTTGCGCGCCGTTGCCGTTGCCTTCCAACCTGGCCACTCTGGTGAGCAGGGATTGCAGGCTGACGCCGACGAGGTCGGGGAGCAGGGAGTCGTCGCCCTTGGCCGGGCCGGCGCGGCTGATGATCTGGCCGGGCACCCCGACGACCACCGCGCTCGCCGGGACCTCCTTGACCACGACGGAGTTGGCGCCGATCCGGCTGTCGTCGCCGATTTTGATCGCACCCAGGACCTTGGCTCCGGCGCCGATGATCACGCGATCACCGACGGTGGGGTGGCGTTTCCCGATGTCCCGGCCGGTGCCGCCCAGGGTGACGCCATGGAAGAGCGTCACGTCTTCGCCCACCTCGGCGGTTTCGCCGATCACCACGCCGGTCGCGTGGTCGATGAACAGGCCGTCGCCGAGCACGGCACCGGGGTGGATGTCGACGCCCGTCAAAATGCGGGTGACCTCGGCCAACGCCCGCGCGGGCACCCGCGCGTCACGCCGCCACAGCCAGTGGCTGATCCGGTGGCCCCACACTGCGTGCACGCCCGGGTAGGCGAGGATGACCTCCAGCGCGGTCGGCCTGGCCGGATCTCGGTCCCTGGCCGCACGTATATCGCGTCTTATTGCTGTCAGCATGGTTAGTCGCTCAGGTCTGAGAACAGAACCGTGCTCAAATACCGCTCGCCGTAGCTGGGGAACACGACCACGATGAGTTTTCCGGCGTTCTCGGGACGGCGCGCCAGCTCGATGGCGGCCCAGGCGGCTGCGCCCGACGAGATCCCGACCAGCAGGCCCTCTTCTTTGGCAAGCCGCCGGGCGACGGTGAGGGCGTCGTCGTTTTCGACGGTGATGATCTCGTCGACCAGGCCCATGTCCAGCACCGGCGGGATGAAGCCGGCGCCGATGCCCTGAATCGGGTGCGGTCCCTTCTGGCCGCCCGACAGCACCGGCGACGCGGCGGGCTCGACGGCGACGAATTGCGCCGAGGGCCGGCGTTCCTTGATGACCTGGGCGACCCCGGTGATGGTGCCGCCGGTCCCGACGCCGGAGACGAAGAAGTCGATCTTGCCGTCAGTGTCGCGCCACACCTCCTCCGCGGTGGTAACGGCGTGCACCGCCGGGTTCGCCGGGTTTTCGAACTGCTGCGGGATGAAATACCGGTCGTCGGTCTTGGCCAGTTCCTCGGCCTTGGCGATGGCGCCCGGCATGCCCTCGGGACCTGGAGTCAGGACGAGCTCGGCGCCGTACGCGCGCAGCAGCATCCGCCGCTCGATGCTCATGGTTTCCGGCATGGTCAGCACACACTTGTAGCCGCGGGCGGCGGCCACCATCGCCAGCGCGATCCCGGTGTTCCCGCTCGTCGGCTCGAGGATGATCGTGTCCGGTTTGATCAGGCCCGCCTGCTCGGCCGCGTCGATCATGGCCACCCCGATGCGGTCCTTCACGCTGCCCGCCGGATTGAAGGATTCCAGCTTGGCGACGACGTCGGCCACGGCTCCGTCGGTGACTTTGCGCAGCCTGACGAGTGGGGTATTGCCGATCAGTTGTGTGATGTTTTCAGCGATGCTCATCTACAGTCTTCTCCAACGCTCTCGGCTTCTCCGAAAAACTCGGCCTCGTCTGCATCCCAACTAATGTCGAACTCTATGGCCAACTCTGTCGGGATGGCTAGCGCGACCGGCGTCAGCCGATTTGCGGCCCCCTCCAGCGCGACCCCGGTGAGCACACGTCCGGTGAGCTGTAACGGCGCGGTGGCGGTCAGGGTCGTCGCGCAGGTGCCCGGTGTTCGGCGCAGGTAGAAGTCCGTTCCCGGCGCGATGATGTCGTCAATGGCGAAGCCGTCCGCGTCGACGAGCGTGTTGCCGTCGGCGGCGTTGAGCAGCAACGGGATTCGTACCTGGAACGGGCCAACGAGGTCGGATTCGGCGGTGGCGTGGGCGTCGATGAGTCCAGGTTCGACGGTGTGGCGCCGCGCCTTGTAGGCCTCCGAGAGCAGGTAGTTGTAGAGGTGCACAACCCGATCGGCATTGCGATAGTGGCGAGTTCCGGTCAGCCAGAAGCGGACATGGCCGACTTTCGTTGTCCCGCCTTCCGACCTGTCCGACGTTGCGATCAACCGGTAGTAGCGGTAGCCGCGCCCACCGCGGCCGTGGCTGCTGGCCGAGAGTGTGCTGCCGACGCCGAGTGTGCGTTTCTGGCGCCCCTTAGTGCCGCTAGCGCCGCCCTCGATGTGTAGTTGCGAGCCGGAAACATCCTGCCAGGCAACACCATTGGCTGACTTCTGGAGCTTCAAGCTCACGGGGACGTCCGAGGCCACCGATACCGAATACCCGCCGAGCTGTGGTTGACCGTCGAATTCGAACGTCAACACTCCTGTGGGCGTCCGGTGTTCGGCGATGGGAATGTTGCGCGGCCGGGTATCCAGGGCAAGGCCGTTGGTGAGATACCAGATTGCGGCCTGGGTCGCGGCGATCGCTTCGTGCTCGCTGATATTGGCCGGGCCCAATGGATATCCGGCCCGCCGCAACCGGTGGCTCAGCTCGGTGGTGGGGAGCATCGGGAAGGAGTGGCGCAGGATCCAGTCCACCTCAGCCTCGTTGGCGCGTGCTTTCAGGTGCGGCAGTGCCGACCACGTCTCGAGGCGATACGGCGACGGATGATGCGGCGCGATGCCGGTGAAATCCAGCGAGTAGGCGTGCAGGTTGGGGTTGAGCCGGATCAGGTCGGTGCGGGCACAGGTGCCGTCGGTGAACACGATCCTGTCGACGGTGTGGGAGTAGGTGCCGCCCCGGTAGCGCGTCATGCGGGTGAGCTCGGTGGCCGGGTGCGCCGTGATGCGTCTACGGGTTGTCACCTGGGTCGTCACCCGCGTCGACGCGCGGTTGCGAATGGATAACACGGTCATTGTCGGATGATCTTCCTGAAAGACTTTTTTCGAATGGCGCGCGTATTACCACCGCCGGGCGGACCGGTTGTTCCACCTGCTTGCGGGGCAGAGCGCGGGGATTGCTGAGGGCGCTAGACGGCGTCAAGAATCAACAGCAACGACAACAACAACATTCCACGGCGGCGCGGCGCGTAAGGACAAAGCGCGGCTGTGTGGCCTGTTGCATAGCCCCAACTATAGGACACCGGCAGGCAGCGGGCGCATGGCATCGGTTTTGCTCACCGGCGATTTTTGTGTGATCGGGGGTCTAGCCTGCGCCCGCCACAGCTTCGATCTAGACGGAAGGACCGCCATGACGTCGTCTCAAACTGAGTCTCACGCACTCCGCGATCTCGGTGCCTGGCAGCCTCGCCAACGCGACCAACACCGTTCCGCCGCTGTCGACCATCACGTCGCAGTGGTTGCCGCATCTGCTCAGCTGGGTGCCGGTGGAGGCGGGCATTATCGGGTGAACCGCGTGGTCAACCCCGAAGACGTGGCGGTCAAGTCCGAGGCGGGCGCGGGCGTCGGACAAGGTGTCGGTAGAAGACGGCAAGACCAAGTTCATCCTGTCGGTGCGGTTCACCGGCACGAACCAGTCGGCGATCGCGACGTACCTGGTCACCCTCTACACGTCCTTGGCTGTCCTCGACGACCACGCGCTTGCCGTGCTCGACGACGTCGCTGTGGACCAGTTCCATGAGTACAAATGAGTGCCGGTCGGTACACGCCGAAGCGAGCTCCCCGTCAGCGCTGCCGAGCTGGCCGCGCTGGCTACCCAGCTGCATGCGGCCGGCATCCGGCCGGGGCCCGACAGCCCGCCGCAGACGGCGCCGGTCGCCGCGCGTGGCAGCGTCCCTGATACGACGGCCGCCCATCAGCCGCTCAGGCGGCGGCCGGAACGGCCGATCCGATGCCGGCTCCAGTTCCGCTGATCGGGGTCGCCGATATCTATTTACCCGCGCCGACGTCACCGGGACCCGAGGGTGTGCCGCCGCAGACGGTGCCACCGGCCCCCGCGCGGCAGTGTCCCCGATGCGACTGCAGCCCCGCCGGCCGCCCTGGACGACCTCGGGTGTGGCCGATCGCTACCTGCCGCCCGGGGTCGCCGACGTGACGGGGTTCGCGGTACCCAGCCAGGGCATCGTTCCGACCGTGCCCGGTGTGCTGGCCGGTGCGGTGCCGACAGTTGGCGACCTGGGCTGGTCCGGCGCGCCGCCAGCAGCCCCGAGATCGACGTTTTCCGTAACGCGGTGCGACTCTGCTTCGTCGAGATTGCCGCCATGGTTGTGGTTGGGGCTCGAATTACAGCCCTGGCGGCAATCTCGACGTCAATTAGTAGACGTCGCGGTGGTAGCGCTTGTCGGCGCGCAACGACCTGATGTAGGCCTTCGCCGCGTCGGGTTCGAGTCTGCCGTGTTCGGCGGCGATTTCGCAGAGTGTCCGATCGACGTCCTTGGCCATCGGATCGGCGGTGCCGCAGACGTACAGCTGCGCCCCGTCCTGCAGCCATTGCCATAGCCGGGCGCCCTTTTTGCGCATCAGGTGCTGCACGTACAGCTTGTCGCGCTGGTCCCGGGAGAAGGCCAGGTCCAGTTCGGCGAGGAAACCGGCGGCACGCATCTGTTCGATCTCGTCGCGGTAGTAATAATCGGTGGCGGCGTGCTGCTCCCCGAAAAACAGCCAGTTGGGTCCGGTGTGGCCCAGCGTGCGGCGTTCTTGCAGGAAGCCACGGAAGGGCGCGATCCCGGTGCCCGGGCCGATCATGATCATCGGCGTGTCCGGGTCGCTGGGCGGCCGAAAGTTACTCGATGCCTGCACATAGACGGCAATCTCGTCGCCGGGGGAGCGGTCGGCGAGGTAGGTGGAACACACCCCCCGGCGGGGGACACCCGCAAAGTTATAACGCACCGGCGAGACGGTGAGGTGAACTTCCCGGGGGTGGGCCTTGGGGCTGGACGAGATCGAATACAGCCGCGGCTGAAGCGGTTTGAGTACGGTCAGCCAGTCTTCGACGGACGCGGCGACCGGCAGCGCGGCAAGCAGGTCGACCGACTGGCGCCCCCACACCCAATCAGCCAGCGCGGCTTTGCTTTCCGGCTTCAGCAACTCGGCCAGCTCCGCATCTTTAGTGCGCTGCTGCACGAACCGAAGGAGGTCGGGGCTGAGATGGGCGATCTCGAATCGGTGCTGGAGTGCGCCTCGCAGCGATGTCGCCTCATGGCCGGCGACCTGCACGGCTGCCTCGCCGTCCAGCCCCGTCACGGTCAGCCATTCGTCCACCAGCCGGTCGCTGTTGCGCGGCCAGACCCCCAGGGCGTCACCCGCCTCGTAGCTGATGGACCCCTCGGGTAGGCCGAACACCAGCTGCCGCACGTCCTTTGCCGATCGCGGCCGGCTGAGCGTGACGTTATGGACGAGGCTGGTGACCAGCGGGTTCTTCTTGGAATACCTGCGCGGTGCGGGTGGGACAGGGGCGGGTCGGGGTGCGGTGGGCGCTTTGGCGTGGCCACCGACCGGCGCCCCGGGGCGGGTCAGCGCTTGCAAGACCTCAGAGCGCCAATTGGCCGCGGCGTCTTCGTAGTCGTGTTCGCAGTCCACGCGCCCCAGGATGCGGGTCGCTCCCAGCTGGGCCAGGCGCTCGTCGAGTCTGCGTCCGTGGCCGCAGAAGTCGTCGTAATTGGAGTCACCCAGCGCCAGTACGGCATAGCGGGTCGCTTCCAGGCGCGGTGCGTCATCGGCCGACAGCGTGCGCCACAGGGCGGTGCCGTTGTCCGGTGGCTCGCCGTCTCCGGTGGTACTGGTGATGAGCAGTAGCTCGCGCGCTGTCGGCAGGTCGGCCGGCGCGAAGTCGTCCATGCTGCGCAACGTGACCGACAACCCGGCGCGGCCCAGCTGCTCGGCGATATCGGCGGCGAGTTCCTCGGCGTTGCCGGTCTGCGATGCCCACAGCACCACGAGGGGCGCCCGCTGGGGCGCCGATTGCGCCTGCGGCGCAGGGTCGGTGGGTGCGCCGATTGGTGGGGGCGTCTCGGCGCGGGCGAAGATTCCGGCGAGCAAGCCGTCCACCCACAGCCTGGTGCTGGTGTCGAACGGCGCGCTGAGCGGCAGCGTCGGAACACCGGCGCTGCGGCGTCCCGCTTCCGAACGCAGGCCGGCTATCAGCCCGCCCAGGTAGGAACGCCCGAGCGGACCGAATTGCGGCGCCGGTTCGTTTGCCATGCCGAGGATTTCGGCGAGCGCGTCGACCCGCGGCAGGCTGATCTCTTGGATCGCGTCGACCTCCTGAACCGCGTCGACGCGCTCGTCGCCCGGATCGGGTTTGACCACAGTGACTTTCGTCAAGGCGACCGCGCACGCCTTGTATTCCGGTTGGTATGAAATCGGATCGACGGCGTCGTTGGTGACGGCGTTGATCGACAGGTATTCGCCGAAGGCGTCGTTCCAGTGGAAGGGCGCAAAGCAGTTGCCGGGCCGCACCCGGTCCGTGACCACCGCCGGCAGCACGGCTCGGCCTCGGCGGGAGGCGATTTCGACCGGATCGTCGTCGACGATCGCCAAGCGGGCCGCGTCGTCGGGGTGGATTTCGACGAACGGCCCGGGGTTGAGCTTATTGAGCTTGGCGACCTTGCCGGTCTTGGTCATGGTGTGCCACTGGTGCGCCAGGCGGCCGGTGTTGAGCAGGATCGGGTAGTCGTCGTCGGGCAGCTCGGCCGGCGGCAGGTGTGGTCGGGCGAAAAACACCGCACGGCCGTCCGGGGTCGGGAACGCCAGCCGGGGCACGTGGCCGTCCCCGCGGACCAAGCGGGTTTGGCTGACACCGTCGTTGCGGTAGCGGATCGGGTTGCGATCGCTGGCCCCCTCAGGTGGGCATGGCCACTGCAGCGGTGTCTGTCGCAGCCGGGCGTAGCTGACCCCACGCAGGTCGTAGCCGGTCGCGGGATTCCAGAACCGCTTGATCTCTTCGAACACGTCCTCGGCGCAGTCATAGCTGAACGACTCCGAAAACCCCATTTCGCTGGCGATTCTGGCGATGATCTGCCAGTCCGGCAGGGCTTGGCCAGGTGGTTCGAGGACCTGCTGGAACAGGGTGAGGTTCCGCTCGGAATTGACCATCACCCCGTCGGACTCGGTCCACAAGGCGGCAGGCAACGCCAGGTCGGCGTACTCGTTGGTCTCGGTCGCGAGGAAGGCATCCTGGGTGATCACCAGCTCGGCCTTCTCCAGGCCTGCCAGCACGGTCTTCCGATTGGCCACTGTGGCAACGGGGTTGGTGCAGATGATCCAGCACGCCTTGATCTGTCCTGCGGCCATGCGCGAGAACATGTCGACGGCGCCGGCGCCGACCTCGGTGCGCAGTGAACCGCGCGGAATGCGCCACTGGTCCTCGACGAATTCGCGGTCCGCAGCCGACGACACCGTCCGTTGGCCGGGCAGACCGGGGCTCAGGTAGCCCATTTCCCTGCCGCCCATCGCATTTGGTTGCCCGGTGAGCGAGAAGGGCCCGCTGCCGGTCTTACAGATCGCTCCGGTGGCCAAGTGCAGGTTGCAGATCGCGTTGGTGTTCCAGGTGCCGCGGGTGGTCTGGTTGAGTCCCATCGTCCAGCAGCTCATCCAGTTGGCGGATTCGCCGATCCAGCGCGCGGTCGTGCGGATGTCTTCGGCGGGGATGCCCGTTATTTCGCTGACCTTGTCGGGGGTGTACTGCTCGAGGAAGCTTGGCATCACCTCCCAGCCCTCGGTGAACTCGTCGATGAAATCCTGGTCGGCGTGTCCGTTTTCGACGATCAGATGGAGCAGCCCGTTGAGCAGTGCCAGGTCGGACCCTGGGGCGATCTGCAGGAACAGATCGGCCTTGTCGG
Organism: uncultured Actinomycetota bacterium; assembly: GCA_963778135.1. Lineage (GTDB taxonomy): Bacteria > Actinomycetota > Actinomycetes > Mycobacteriales > Mycobacteriaceae > Mycobacterium. The sequence continues at coordinate 176,524 of CAVZTC010000002.1, forward strand.
CGGTCGCGGTGCGGCGGGGATCGACGACGATCAGCTTGGCGCCGGCTTTGACGCGGTCCATCATCCGCAGGAATAGGACCGGGTGGCAGTCGGCCATATTGGAGCCGATGACGAAGAAGACGTCGGCGTGTTCGAAGTCCTCGTACGAGCCGGGCGGCCCGTCCGCGCCCAGGGACATCTTGTAGCCAGAACTCGCGCCCGCCATGCACAGTCGCGAATTCGACTCGATCTGATTGGTGCCGATAAACCCTTTAGTCAGCTTGTTCGCCAGGTACTGCGCCTCGATGGACATCTGGCCGGACACGTATAGCGCAACCGCGTCGGGGCCGTGCTCGTCAATGATGGCGCGTAACCGCTTGGCGGACTCCGTGATAGCGCTGTCCATAGCGACGGATTCCAGGGATTCGCCGCGGTCGACCCGCAGGTATGCCGACTCCATCCGGCCCGGTGCGGTAAGCAGGTCCGCGGTGGTCGTGCCCTTGGTGCACAACCGGCCGAAGTTGGCCGGATGTGACTTGCGCCCAATGGACTTCGCGATGTGACGGCGACCCGTTTGCGGGTCGGTTGTGATCTGCAGCACCATTCCGCAGCCGACGCCGCAGTACGCACACACGGTGCTCACGGCATCCTGTTCGGGCTGGGCGGCCACGTTTCCGTCCTTCCTTGCCTTGCGCAACAGGGCACAGCTGGGCGCAACAAGGTACTTGTGCGCAATCGTGCGACGAGGATGTTTCGGGTCCAGATGTCCGATGTTTCCGCCGTTTTACGGCTTCCTCGCAACGGACCTGGCGGGGCGGTGATCTGCTCGCAATGAGAGCGCTTTCCCCAGGTCAGCGCCAGTCGACGATGACTAGCGAACCTCGGACCAGGCTACCCGCGCCCGAGGCTGCCGCGCCTGTCGGAACCGGGGTTCGGACGAAACAAACGGGACATTCACAGACTTCGGTAAGGTCGCGATGTGCGTCGTCGGCTTGTCGTGATCCTGTTGGCGCTGTGCGCAATTCTGGGCCCAATTCTCGCGGGCGCCGGATGCGGCGGGAAGCCGCCGACAGCGGCGCCGCCACCGGCCGACACCTGCAAGGGCTCGGACGGGCCGACGGCCGATACGGTCAAGCAGGCCATTGCCTCGGTTCCGATCCAAACGCTGGGGTCGAACTGGGTGGAGATCGCACGGGGACACGCCAGAAAGTGCCGCCTGTACTGGGTGCAGATCATCCCCACCATCGCCAGCGAATCGACGCCGCAGCAGTTGCTGTTTTTCGACCACAACACCCCGCTGGGCACCCCCACCCCGAACCCGAAGCCATATATCACCGTGTTGGCTCCCGGCAATGACACAATCACCGTCCAATACCAATGGCAGGTCGGCAACGACCAGCCCTGCTGTCCCTCCGGCGTGGGCACGGTGAAGTTTCAGATCGGATCGGACGGCGCGCTGCAGGCGGTCGGCAAGATTCCACACCAGTAGCGCTCGCGCACAGATCTTCTCGGCTGTTCTCGCATCACTCGCGATGCGAACGTGCGGCGTCCTCGGCAGCGTGTACGGCAGTTCTTCAGAAGTTTCAGGCCATGCCAACAATGCTGTGCGAACAGCGGCCTGGCACGCTGGAAGGCCGGTATGTTCAGACGACCTCGGTGGGCGAGCGGATGAGGTGGGTGATGGAACGGCAGTCCCGGCCGCACGGCGAGCTGCCAGGCAACGAGTCGTCATCCGGCCCCGACCGCGGCCGGAAATCAGCGCGCACGATCCGGCTTGGCGATGCCGATTCTGGGGAGGTCATTGTAAGGCGGCCTCGCCGGCTGGGTCACTCACGGCGCATCTCACATTGGGACGCCGAGGATCTAGAGGCATGGGAGGCGGGCAACAAGACCATCGCTCGGCGCAACCTGCTCTGGTCGGTGGTCGTCGTGCACCTGGGGTATTCGGTCTGGGCGCTCTGGCCGGTGCTGGCATTGTTCATGCCGCGCGATGTGTACGGATTCTCGGCCGGCGACAAGCTCCTGCTCGCCATCACCGCCACCCTGGTCGGGGCCTGCGCGCGGACGCCATACGCGATCGCGACCACGATGTTCGGAGCTCGCAATTTGGCGATGTTCTCGACTTTCGTGCTGCTCATTCCCGTCATCGGCGCGATGGTGCTGTTGGCCCACCCAGGGCTACCGCTGTGGCCGTATCTCGTGTGCGCGGCGCTGAGTGGACTGGGCGCCGGTAATTTCGCGGCATCGGCCGGCAACGCCAACGCCTTCTACCCGCATCGACTCAAGGGTGCAGCGTTGGGAGTCGCCGGTGGGATCGGCAATCTCGGGGTCCCCACGATCCAGCTGGTCGGCCTCGTGGTCATCGCGACGGTGGGAGATCGCCGGCCGTACTGGGTCTGCGGCTTGTACCTGGTGCTGTTGACCATTGCCGGAATCGGGGCGACGTTCCAGATGAACAACGTCACGCAGCACCGGGTCGAGCCCGGGCGCCTCAGGTCGATCCTGTCGGCCGTCGTTTGCACGCGGGACACCTGGCTGCTTGCGCTGCTCTACCTCGGCAGTTTCGGCTCCTTCATCGGCTTCTCGTTCGCGTTCGGCCAGGTGCTGCAGACCAGCTTCATAGCCGGTGGCCAGAGCACCGCGCTGGCCTCGCTGCACGCCGCGGAACTGACCTTCATCGGACCGTTGCTAGCGGCGCTGGCCCGGGTCTACGGCGGCCGGCTGGCCGATCGGGTCGGCGGGGGGCGCGTCACGTTCGCGGTTTTTGTCGCCATGGTTTTCGCGGCCGGGATGCTGATCGCCGTGGGCACCTTCGAAGACCCGCACGCGGGTCCGGTCAGCACTGCGGCAATGGCGGGCTATGTGGCCAGCTTCATCGCGTTGTTCACCCTGGCGGGTTTGGGCAATGGGTCCGTGTACAAGATGATCCCGACGGTCTTCGACGCGTGCAGCCGTTCGTTGGACATGAGTGAGACCGATCGCCGTCATTGGGCACGCGTCATTTCCGGGGTGGTCATCGGTTTCGTCGCAGGGTTCGGAACGTTCGGCGGCGTCGGAATCAACCTGGCGCTGCGCCAGTCCTACATCCACACCGGCACCATGACGTCGGCGTTCTGGGTATTCATGTCCTGCTACGCGCTCGCCGCCGCGCTGACCTGGTTCAGGTACGTGCGCGGACCGCTTGCGACGCACTCGGGCAAGAACGCGGCCGACGGGATCTCTCACACGTCCCCCGCCGGCTGACTGACGGGGGACTCTTCGTTCAGTTACAAACTTCAGCGAGGAAGTTCAGTCGGGCAGATTCTCCGGGTGCAGCATCTCGGCGTAGCGCAGCGATTCCGGGATGCCGAAACCGTCCACCAGCGTCCTGGCGTGCGGCCGCAGCTTGCGGCACCGATCGTTGATGCCGCGGGTGACCGCCTTGGCTCGCTCGGTGGACAGAAAGGTGTGCTCGACGAACCAGGCCTTGTCTTCCTCGATCACCGAGAGCGCATACAGGTCGCAGACGAGCTCCAGCAGCTTGTGGGCCTCCCGGTCGGGGCACGAGTCGATTCCGGCGATGAACGCCTCCAGCACCACCCGGTCGATGTGTGCTTGCGCCGCGTGTAGCACGTGATCCTGCACCGCGTTGAAGGCATCGAACGCCGACATTTCTTTCGATTTGCCCTGCAGCCGACGCGCGACGGAGGACAGCAGGTAATCCTCGCGTTCCTCGAACATGGTGACCTGGGTGCCGCGGTTGAACAGGCTGCCTTCCTCTTCGTTGTCCTGCCTGGCGTCCACGATGCGCTGCATAATCGCTTCGGCCGCAGTGCGTTTCATGACGCGCTCACCGACGGTGTTGGCCGCGAAACGTACCCACTCGACCGGGCTCATGGTTTTGATGTCGTCGGCATAGGCGGTCAGCAGTTCCTTGGCCACCAACTGGGTTAGCACATGGTTGTCGCCCTCGAATGTGGTGAACACGTCGGTATCGGCCCGCAGCGCGATCAGCCGGTTCTCGGCCATGTAACCCGCGCCGCCGCATGCCTCCCGGGCCTCCTGAATGGCGCGGCTGGCGTGCCAGGTGTTGGCCGCCTTCAGCCCGGCGGCACGTGCTTCCAGCTCACGCTGCTCATCGGCATCCACCACATCCGACGTCTGCAGGTCGTGGCACTTGGACACCAGCTCGTTCTGGGCGAACTGCAGCGCGTAAGACCGCGCTATCAACGGAAACAGCCGGCGCTGGTGCACCAGGTAGTCCATGATCAGCACTTCGTCGTCGTCGGGCTCTCTGAATTGCTTGCGCTGCAACGCATATCGGGTGGCGATGTCCAGTGCCACCTGGGTGGCGGCGCCTGCGCTGCCGCCCACCGTGACCCGGCCGCGGATCAGCGTGCCGATCATGGTGAAGAAGCGGCGGTTCGCGTTGTCGATGGGGGAGCTGTAGGTGCCATCGGGCGCGACCTCGCCGTACTTGTTCAGCAGGTTCACCCGCGGAACGCGGACGTTGTCGAACACGATGCGGCCGTTGTCGACGCCGGGCAGGCCACCCTTGTAGTGACAGTCCGACGTCGTCACACCGGGGAGATCGTTGCCGTCGGCGTCGCGGATGGGCACCAAAACGCAGTGCACGCCGTGGTTGACCGGCTCGCCGTTCGTGGGGGTGATGAGTTGCGCGAAAACCGCCGCCACGGTGGCGGTTTCGGCGGCCCCACCGATGTAGTCCTTGCGGGCCGTAGGGGTGGCGGAGTCGATGACGAACTCTTCGGTCTCGGGGTCGTAGGTCGCGGTCGTCTCCAGCGACTGAACGTCGCTGCCGTGCCCGGTCTCGGTCATCGCGAAACAACCGCGCAACTCGAGGTTGATGATGCTCTTCACGTAGCCGAAGTGGCGTTCGGTGCCCAGGTTCTCGACGGCGCCGCCGAACAGCCCCCACTGCACGCCGGCCTTGACCATCAGGGACAGATCCGACATCGCCATCATCTGGATCATCGTGATCGCGGCACCGACGTCGCCGGTGCCGCCGTGCTCCTTGCGGAACCCCTCGTCCGAGATGCCGGCGGCGGCGATGATCTTCATCTGCTCGAATACCTTGGCACGGGCGATCGCCGTGTTCGGGGTGTAGTGCGGGCGGAATTGCTCATGGTTCAGCTTGACCCGCGTCCGGTTCTTCACGTCACGCCAACGCCCGTCCAACGCGTTGCGTAGATGTTCGGCAGTGCTTGTCGTGTTCGGTGCCATAACCCGACCGTAACGCGCCGAGTGCGTTGCGGGAATAGGCTCGCGGAGCAGTCGCAACGGCCTCGCAAAAGCTCACGACACGCCCGTGGTAGGCGGGCTTTTGTGCCCGCTCGCGCAAACTAAAGCCATGATGCCGCGATATCTAGCCGCTCTCACGATCGTGCTACTGCTCGGCACGGTGCTGGGCAGAGTCCTGCTGCTGCGCCGAACCGGTACTCGGGCAATGCATTTCGGAAGACTCGACAAAACCGACTTCCTGATACCGCCGGTCGCGCTGTGCTACTTCTACACGCTGTTCGCCGCCGCCTTCGGTTGGCCCCTGGCCAGCACCGACTGGTTCTTCCGGTCCGCCGCCGTCGCCTGGCTCGGGCTGGCACTTTGCCTGACCGGTGTGCTGATTCTGGCCCTCAGCCTGGTGTCGTTCGGCAGCAGCTTCCGGGTCGGCATCGATGTCGACCGGCCCGGCCAGCTGGTGACGACGGGCATCTTCGCGGTGAGCCGCAACCCGATCTATGTCGGCTTTTTCGTCTTCCTGCTCGGTGAGTTGCTGGCGTTTCCCGGCTGGCCGGCGCTCATCGCCGTGGCCGCCGCGGGCTTGTTGTTCCACCGCCAAGTGCTGCGGGAGGAAGAATTCATGCGCCGGCGGTATGGCCGGGAATACGCCGAGTACTGCGGTCGAGTCAGGCGCTATCTGTAAGGCGCCGATCGCGCTTAGATAGCTCTATGTCCCAGCCACACACGGGCGACTCCTCGCAGTCCCCGGCGTATGTCCCCGCCCCTGACGTTGGGCACACCCACCCTGATATCAGCGGAGGTTGGTTGCGCGCGGCCACCTTCGGTGCAATGGACGGATTGGTCAGCAACACCGCGCTGATCGCCGGTGTGGCAGCCGCCGACAGCGTCCACGCCGTCATTATCAGCGGCATCGCCGGGCTGCTTGCCGGAGCGTTCTCCATGGCCTTGGGTGAGTACACGTCGGTGACCACGTCCAACGAGCAGATCGATTCCGAGGTTCGCGTCGAACGCAAGGCTCTGCGCACCCGCCCGGAAGCCGAGCGGGCCGAGCTGGTCAGCATGCTCATGGGCCTCGGCTTGACCGAGAAAACCGCCGAGGCCGCCACCGACGAGCTCCACCGCGACGAGGACCGCGCGATCAACGTTCATCTCGTGCGCGAGATCGGGGTGAATCCCGACGAGAAGCCGTCGGCGTGGCTCGCCGCAATCGCGTCCTTCGGGATGTTTGCCATCGGTGCGGTAATTCCTTTGCTCCCTTACCTTCTCGGGTATGGGTCCTTGGTGGCGGGCCTGGCGTGCGGTGGGGTCGGTCTGCTGATCGCGGGTGGCCTGACCGCCCGATACACCCGAAAGCCGGTGTGGTGGGCCGCGTCGCGGCAGCTGTTCTTCGGCGCCGCCGCGGTCGCCGCCACCTACGTGATCGGCTTGCTCATCGGGAAAGTCATCTAGCCGGCAATCGGCCGGACGGCAAACAATGATGATGAGCCCGATGACTGTCATCTGGGCAGTCAGGTCCAGACCCGCGCTCACGCACACTGCGCCAACCAGCGGCCCCAGCAGCACGCGACGCTGCGCAACCCATGGAAGCGAGACAACATCGGTCGCGCGGCGACGCGTTCGACCGCGGCGGGCTGAACGTTCATCGCGACGTCCAGCCCGCCCAAGAAGAACCCGACGTTGGTGAGCGCAATAAATAGTTCCGGCTCACCCACATCCCACACGTGAAAACCGACTTGAGACGGAGGGCTGGCGACGATCCGGGGCTCGATCGCCCTACAGCCCAACGGTGGAGCGATTAATTTAGGGCTGAACCCGGCGCCGCGGCGAGTCTTTACTTGAGTGCTGCGACGGAAGCCGAGTGATAGCGGGCAGGCGATCGGCGGACCATGTGGTAGCTCCTGCGGTCGGTAGGTCGGGACAGTGTGGTGGTCGTGATCGAATGTGCTTCTAACCATCCGTTGGCCATGAGCATGAACCGCGTGTGGCCGCAGCTTATTGGGGGTGGTCGGCCGCGGCAAGCAGTATGTCGGTGACGCTGTCGGGATCGGTCAGCATGGGTAGGTGGTCGGCATCGACGGCGTGGATGGTTGCGTTCATCCGGGTAGCGACGAAGTGCTGAGTTTCCGCGGCGATCATGCGGTCGTGTTCGGCGATGAGGAACCAGCTCGGGCGATCTTTCCAGGCGGGCCGTGGGGCAGGCGCGGTGATGCACGATGGTGAAAGGGGGCGCTGGACCGCGGCGAGCATGGCGTGTTGTTCGGGGGTGGCGTTTTGCGCGAACGCTGCCGCGAAAGCACTGTGCGGCAGCCAAATCAAGCCGTGACGATCCGGCTCTAGAGCAGGGGCAAGGCGATGGGCAGGGGCGCGGTGAAACAGACTGGCGACTGTTTCACCTTCGTCGGGTGCGATCGCGGCGACGTAAACCAAAGCCGTCACTGAATCGGTATGTGCCGCACCGATGACCGCACCGGCGTAAGCGTGACCGCCGAGCACGATTCGTCCCTCGACGCGCTCGAGAACTCGGTTGAGCGCCGCGGTGTCCTCGCCCAACGATGTCAGTGGTAGCGGTGCGGCGATGACGGTGTGGCCGCGCTGCTGTAGTCGATGGATGACTGGTGCCCAGCTGGAGCTGTCGGCCCACGCGGCGTGGACCACGACGAAGGTTGCATCGGTCGTCATCGGGATTCCGCCGTAAAGGTGGTGGCCATCAGTGTGTTGATGTGCGCGGCGATTTCGTCGACTTCTTCTTCCAGTGCGAAGTGGCCGGTGTCGAGCAGCACCACTTCGGCGCCGGGCACGTCGTCGCGGTAGGCCTGCGCACCGGCTGGGATGAAGAACGGGTCATTTGCGCCCCAGATCGCCAGCAGCGCGGGTTGGCGGCGGCGCAGCCACCCCTGCCACTGCGGGTAGCGGGGCGGGTTGTTCTGGTAGTCCCACAGCAGGGCCTTCATGTAGGCGGCGCGGCCCGGACGATCCAGCACGAGCTGATCAGCCAGTGCCTGCTCGGGGTCGATGTGTTCGATGTGGCGGGCACCGGCCTGCCACTGATGCTGGGTGCCGGCCAGGCTGACGAACCAGTCGACGGTGGCCTCACCGGCGGCCTTGTCGGCCCACCACTCTGCTAACGCGGCGACGCCTGGTCCGAAACCGTCGGTGTAGGCGTTGCCGTTTTGAGTAATGACGGCGCGGACCCGCTCGTCGTGGTCAAGGGCGATACGGAATCCGACCGGCGCACCGAAGTCAAACATGTACACCGCGTACTCGCTGATGCCGAGCGCATCGATGGTGGCGCCGGTGACCACCGCGAGCTCGTCGAAGGTGGGCTTACCCGGCAACGGGTCAGAAGAACCGAAGCCGGGGTAGTCGATCGCCACAACATGCCAGCCGGCGGCCAGCCGATCGATGAGCCGCACATACGCTCTGGTGCTCGACGGGTAACCGGGCAACAGCACAAGGGTTGGTCGCGATCGATCACCGGACTCACGAACAAAAACCCCCAGACCGTCGACATCGATCCTCTTGTGGCTAATCGCACCCATCGCAGCCTGTACTCCTATCACCCTCATGTAACTTGTGAAAAGATATTTCAAAGGTTACGCACGCGCTTGCTAACCTGTCAACATGGAGCTGAGCGGTTATCAGTGCTGCGGTGATCCGCCCGGGAGGTGAGGCCGATGGAGCCGCTCGATGTCATCGTCGGCCTCGCCGGAGACCCAGCCCTGGAACTGCTGAACAGCCGGGCCACGCCTACCCCGGGTTCAGAGCCAATCGAATTGATCGGCGACGGGCCCAGTTATCTACGGTGGCTCACGCGCACGGAACTCATCGACTACGACGATCTCGCAGCGCTCGAAGATATGTTCAGCGCTGATCAACTCGACGCTGCCGCCGAGGATGCCCGCACCCTTCGGGAAAAGCTGCGACCGATCCTGCTGGACTGGGCAGGTGAAAAGCCGGTGCCATTCCCCGCTGATGTAATCGATGAGCTGAATGCGCTGCTGACGCAGGATCGCCGCTACACCCAGCTCAACCCCGACAACGACGCCCTCTTGCTGCATGAACGACGGCACTGGGAACAGCCCATCCAGCTTCTGGTCCTATCCGCACAAGCCTGGGCGCACCTGCTCGTCGAAGCCGACCCGACCCTGATCCGGCAATGCCCCGGCTGCACCATCATTTTCTACGACCGCACCAAAGCCCACCGCCGACGCTGGTGTTCCATGGCACTCTGCGGCAACCGCGCCAAAGTACGGCGCCACCGAACATCCGCCAGGTCAGAGACGAACCAGCGAACCTGAACCGTCGACGTCGGCGGCCCAATCCGCTTTGGTGGATTAGGTGAGATGCTGGCCGCCATCGACTTTGAGCGTCACACCGGTCAGAAAGGTGTTCGTCATCGCGAAAAGCGCTGCGTCGGCCACATCCTCGGCCGTCCCCAAGCGGTGCGCCAAATTGGTGCGGCTGACATTCTCGAAGTGGTCGCGCTTGGCTTGCTCGCCCAGCGAATCCCACGCGCCGGAGTCAATGACACCCGGAGAGATCGCGTTGACCCGGAGCGGGGCAAGCTCGACCGCCAGCGAGCGCGTCAAAAAGTCGACCGCACCGTCGGTGATGGCCACCCCAAGAAAACCGACGTTGATCTTGAACGCGGGAAATCCCGAGAAAAGGACGAACGACCCGCCCCGATTGATCTGTGCCGCGAAGTATTTCGTCAGCATCAACGGCCCAATCACCTTGGTGTCAAACGATCTCAGCAGATTCACGCGCTCCAACTGGTCAAGCCTTCCCCGTGCGCGGGCCGACACCGCCGACACGACATGGTCAACTGGACCCACTCGTTCAGCAAGTGCCGCAATCGACGAATCGTCGGTAAAGTCAACAAATTCAGCGTTCACACCTGTGTCGTGGTAAGCGGCCGCTAATCGGGCCTTATTGCGACCGGCGACAACGACTCGAGCGCCCTCAGACCGAGCCAAAACCGTTACAGCACGCGCAATCCCACCCCCTTGACCCACCACAACGACGATCTTCCCCTGCAACGCCTCGCCCATTCCTCAGACCCTCCTCGACCCCGCGTACACGCTGAAAGCGAAAAACAACCAGCCACAACATGACCCATGACCGCTAACCCATCTTCGTTCCCGAAAACAAGATTCAGTCGCCGGTGCGGCGGGGGGCCGACGCATAGAGGATGAGCGCGATGGGCAGTCCTAATAGCAGGGTGTGATCCACCCAGAAGGCCAGGTAGTAGCTGCTGAGGAAGGGTTCACGGGCTGCGCGACCCAACGGCAGCACCACGACGTTCATAAATACCCAAATCCCCGCCCCGTAGGCCACGCCGAGAACGGAAGCAGTCGCCAGAGTATGCACCCGGGGGGAGATGACCACTGCATAGAAGGCGGTGTACGCCACGGCCAGAGCGGCGTGGATGGCGAATCCGAGAGTGGCAGTGCCGATCCCCACCCAGCCAGTGGCAAACGCTGCGTCCCCAAGCACCCCGCTGGCAATGTACTGCAGCAACGTCTCGAAATTGAACCTGCCGGCGATCAACACATACGCCACGAACGCGAAGGCCGCGTCGGCGACCGCGGCGACGAGGGCGGCCATCACCACCGCAGGCCACGACCACCGTCGCGATCGCGCGGGCCGACGATCTACAGGCGTTGAGGATGAGCAATCAGTCGTCATAGAAAAGCTCCTAACTGGTAACCGTTAAAAAGACTATTTAAAGGTTACGGGTGGTCTTTGAACCTGTCAACGCTTAGCCCAGAGGAGCTACGAGATAACGGGGTTCATTCGTGGCGGAGGTGAGGCTGATGCAGCCGCTCGATGTCACCGTCAGCCTGGGGACCCAGCCTTGGAACTGCTGAACAGCCGGGCTACTGAGGGGGACCCGTTTGGTGGTCCAGTCGCTATGCGGCTTGGGGTTGGTGGGTCGTGGTCCACTGTAGAGCGAACTCGGCTGGGGTGAGTTCCCCGTGGGCGGTGTGGCGGTGTTGGCGTTGTAGTCACCAGCGCCGGTCTTCGAGGATCACGCACGGCGAGCCGAGATCAATGAAAAGTGAACCGGCACTGTTGAATCGGCACGAATCACTCACGGCGCGCGCGACGAACTCGGGGCCGCTGTCGAAGCGCACGTAATGCGGCCCTGCTCGCTGCACGGCCAGGCGATCCAAAACCTCGACGACGCCGCCGGCGTCGATGCCGCGATCGACGTCGATCGCGAGCGCTTCGCGGGTGAACTCGTCGATGACGTTGAGCATCTTGAGGGTGCGGCGATCGGCGGTGGTGTCGAACTGAAAGTCCATCGCCCAGATCACGTTGGGACGAATCGGTGACATAGCGCCGACGGCGACTCCGATGCCAGTCAATCGTTCTCCTTGCGGCGCTGCGGGACTCGCAGGCCTCGTCGCGCCATAAACGGCGGATGCGCTTGCTGTTGACCTGCCAGCCGGCCCGGCGGGCCATCTTGGCTGCCCGTCGCCATCCCTAGCGGGGCGGATCAGTCGAGAAGCGGCGCAGCCATGCACGCAACTGGGCCTCCTCGTCGGTGATCGGCGGCGGCTTGAGGCGCATCGTGGAACGGTGGATGCCCACGACCGAGCAGGCGCGGCGCTGCGACACCCCGAACCGCTCGCGCAGCAACCTGGCTGCGCGGCGTTTGGGGCGGTCGCCGCCGCCTACGTCAGCGGTCGGCTAGCGGCAGCGGTCCCGTTGCGCGCTGGTCTCCGCTCGGTTCGTTGGGTTCACGCTGTTCATCGTGCAGCGAACGCATTTCGGGTTTGGGATTGCGCAGCCGGAAGAGGACGACGCCGGCCCACACCGCGCCGAAGAGAACAAGCATGGTCATGTCGAACACCCACCAGCCCGAGTAGTGGGACCACATCTGGGCGTTGGCGGCCAGCGCGTCGACCCTGCGCAGATCAACGGTGGACCCCGCTGCCGCGAAGCCCCATTGGGCCGGAACCAACCAGGAGATCTGATCGAATCCCCATGTGCCAACTAGCTGAACCAGGCCACCGGCGAACAGCAGCGATGCCAGGATAGCCGGCACGAGCAGCGGCAGGACCTCCCGCAGTGACTTACCCATCGAGGACAGGGCCAGCCCGACGATCGCCGAGACTATGGCCGTCCCGGCCACGCTCATGTAGAGCTCGACATCCGCGTTGGCCAGCAGCACCGCGCCGTGCACCGGTCCGCCTTTGACAAGAACGACGATCGTGGTCAGCACGGCCGCTTGGATGGCCGCGGCCAGGCTGAACAGAATGAGCTTGCCGGCAACATAGGCCGGCGTGGACAGCCCGACGGATTGTTCGCGCCGGAAGGCTTGGCGTTCGCAGACCAGTTCCCGGATGGTCAGCGCGGTGCCGATGATGACAGCGGCGAAGTTGAGCGCGGCCAGGATCTCGATGGCCTCGTGCGCGTTGCGACTGCCCGACCCGGCCCGGTCGAATCCGGAATCGCCGGGAATCAGGAGCGTTAGCCCCGCCAACGCGAACGGCAGGAGCGCCAGGAACGACAGATAAATGGGGTGGGCGAGCAGAAGGCGGACCTGACGCCGGGCCACCAATCGGATTTGGCGCCCCAGGGGCAACCCAGCGGGGGGCGGACCGGGTTTGGCCACCTCCGGCGGCAGGGTCGCGGTCGTTGTGTTGAGGCGGGCCCGGATTATGCGCTGGGCATCCTCGGGATTGGCGGTCACCCACGACAAGATTGCCGTCCAATCAGTGGTGCCCATCGCGGACTCAATCTCGTGCGGCGGCCCCACGAAGGCCGCGGCACCGGCCGGGTTGAGCAGCAACACCTGGTCGCACGCAGTCAGCTGGGTCAGCGATGACTGCGGTGAAATAGCCACCACGACAACGCATCCCAGGTCGGCCTGGCGCCGCAGCAACGCCATCACCCGGCTTTCCTGTGCCGCGTCCAGCCCGGCGCCCGGCTCGTCGACCACGAGCAGCGTCGGCCTGGTGATGAGTTCGATCGCCAGCGACGCGCACCGGCGGAGCTCGGGCGGCAGCTTGCGGATCCGGGTCGCGCGGTGCGGCGTCAACTCCAGTTCGTCGATGACCTGGTCCACCAGCCGGCGGCGGTAGTCGGGCGGGGCGTCCGGTGGTAGCCGTAGCTCGGCGGCGTACCCCAAAGCTTGTTCCACGGTCAGCTCCGGGTGCACGCAGCCGTCGCCCGTCACTATCCCGACGCGCCCGCGCATCGACGCGGACTCGGCGTGCACATCGTGCTGGTCCACGGTGACCGCGCCGGAGGTGGGCTCCCTGGTGCCGGCGAGCAGGCCCAGCAAGGCGGAGTTGCGCGTGGCCGATGGGCCGACGACCGCGGTCAGTGTGCCGACGCCCGCCGCGAACGACACGCTCGTCACCAACTCGCGCTCGTCGACTGTGAGGCCCAGCCGATACGCGGTCACTCCGGCCCTGCGCGCACCGGGCCTCAGTGGCAACCGAAAGGTGGACCCGGTGTCGCCCGGCCGCGGTGGCGGAGGCGCGGGCGGCAAGTCGGGCGACGAGTCGCTGACGGGCGGCTGCGGGGGCGGGGACGGTGTCGGCCGCGGGGGCGTCGGCGCGGTAGGCGGCGGGGGCGTCGGGATGGTGGGCGGCGTCGGCGCGGCGGGCATGGTGGGCGGTGTCGGCAGAGCCGACGGCGGCGGCGTCGGCTGCGGCCCAACCGCCCGCTTGGGTGGCTCGACCGGGCGCGGTTGGGACGTGGGTATCCGCATTTGCTGCGTGGTCCGCTCCGACGGGGAATACTGCTCGTCCCGATGGGGCTGGTTCTGCTGGTCGTCCGGCGAGGGGTAGGCCGGGCGTTGGGGCCGAACCGGCGGGCCCGGCGGCGGGCCCGCCGGCGGGTTCACATAGAAGGTCAACCGCGGACCCCGCTGCGGATCGCCGATCGTGATGGTCTGCCCGTCGCGGATATCGACAGCGGACATCCGGGCGCCGTCGACGAAGATGCCGTTGGGGCTCCTATCGATGGCGACCCAATGGGTGCCCGTGAACCGCAACACCAGGTCCACGTGCGCGGGCTGCCCGGTGCCCGCCTGGTCCAGCGGGATGTCGCAGTGGCTGCCGTAGCCCACGATCGCGTCGCGGCCGGGCTGAAACACGTACCGCGCCGATCCAACCCATACGGTCAACGGGGAGGCGAATGCCTCGGTCCGCATGGCCGCCACCTTTCATCCCGGGTCTTGTGGTTCCGAATTGACCCTCCGCTACCGGTTGAGGCCCACCGTTCGACTCCTTGTCGCGTCGGTTGACTCAAGTGTCTACCTGGTTGTGGCGGTCTAGCTACTGGCGATGCGCGCTGATCACCGAGTGTGGCGGCGCGGTGTGGCCGCGGCATTATCCAAAAGACGGCGCAACACCTGGACCGATTCCGCCAGCACCAGGCGGTCCGCCGGGTCGAGCTGGGCCAGTTGCGGCTCGATCGCGGCGGCGCGGTCGGCCCGGACCGCGGTGAGGGTGCGCATCCCGTCGGGCGTGATACGAATTCGGACCGCCCGGGCATCCCCGGGATCAACGGTCCGGGTAACCAGGCCGGCCTCTTCGAGCCGCCGCACCTGCGTCGTCATCGTCGGTTGCGAACAATGGTCGACGGCGGCCAGGTCACCGATTCGGGCGTCTGCCTGGGCTTCTATTGTGGCCAGCAGCCTGGCCTGCGCCGACGGCAATGGCATCTGGATGCGCTGCGTGGCCAGCCGGTTCAGCCGAGCGACCACGGCGAGCAGGTCAGCTCCGAGACCTTGCTGGGACTCGGCGCTTGCGGTGTCGCCGACCTCGGTGCGGCCGGCGGCGGACGAATTCATACACCCATCGTTGCATTGCTTAGCTATGCGAGACCAATCGCCGACGGCCCGTCTCCCGAAAACCCGATCCAGCGTGCGCTTTGCAGCGGCGACTAGGCAGCGGGGCCTGGCACAATCGATGAAATGAACGCGCCCGGCTCCCTACCTTCGCAGCACCGGGGTGGACCGCTGCAGCCGGGCGAATTGGCGCAGGTGTCGGTCATGGCGGCACTTTGCGCGGTGACGGCGATCATTTCCGTCGTCGTTCCCTTCGCGGCGGGCCTGGCGCTGCTGGGCACTGTGCCGATGGGGTTGCTGGCGTATCGCTATCGGCTGCGCGCGCTGGTCGCCGCGACGGTCGCCGCCGGGATGATTGCCTTTTTGATCGCCGGGCTGGGCGGTTTCATGGCGGTCGTCCATAGCGCCTACATCGGCGGGCTGACCGGAGTCATCAAGCGCAAAGGCCGGGGCATCCCGACCGTCATCGTCACGGCCCTGTTCGCCGGCGTCGTCTTCGGCGCCGCGAATGTCGGGGCGCTGCTCGTGATGGTCCGGCTACGGCACCTGATTTATCGCGTGATGACCGCGAACGTCGACGGGACCGCGTCGTTCCTGGCCCGGATTCACCTGCAGGGGGCGGCCGACGCCTTGAAGCGCTATTTCGCCCTGGCCGCGCATTACTGGCCATGGGTGCTGCTCGTGTACTTCGTGGTCGGGGTCCTGGTGGTGTCGCTGATCGGTTGGTGGGCGCTGTCGCGGGTGCTCGAGCGGATGCGCGGTATCCCCGATCTGCACAAACTGGACGCGCCGAGTGGCGAAGAGGTCACCCCGGTTGGGCCGGTTCCGGTGCGGCTGAACAAGGTTCGCTTCCGTTACCCACGCGCCGGCCAAGATGCTCTCCGCGAGGTGAGCATGGACCTGCGAGTCGGCGAACACGTCGCGATCACTGGCTCCAACGGTTCCGGGAAGACAACGCTGATGCTCATCCTGGCCGGCCGGGAACCGACGTCGGGCACCGTCGAGCGCCCCGGTGCGGTTGGTTTGGGCAAGCTGGGCGGCACGGCGGTGGTGTTGCAGCACCCGGAGAGCCAGGTCTTGGGCACCCGGGTCGCCGACGACGTGGTGTGGGGCCTGCCGCCGGGCACCGACGTCGACGTCGACCGGTTGCTCAGGGAGGTCGGCCTGGAGGACCTCGCCGAACGTGACACCGGAAGTCTGTCCGGCGGCGAACTGCAGCGCCTCGCCCTCGCGGCGGCGCTGGCCCGGGAGCCGGCGCTGCTGATCGCCGACGAGGTCACCAGCATGGTCGACCAGCAGGGCCGGGACGCCCTGCTGAGCGTGCTGTCCGGCCTGAACAAACGACACCGCAACGCGCTGGTGCACATCACGCACTACAACAACGAGGCCGATTCCGCGGACCGCACGATCAATCTCAGCGATTCACCGGATAACACCGGCATGGGGGAGAGCGCGGACGCGGCGGCGCGCACCGTCGCGGTGCAGCACTCGCACCTGCCGGCGCTTGAAGTCGTGGGAGTCGGCCACGAATACAACAGCGGCACCCCGTGGGCCAAGACCGCGCTGCGCGATGTCAGCTTTGTCGTGGAGCAGGGCGACGGCGTGCTCATCCACGGCGGAAACGGTTCGGGCAAATCGACGCTGGCGTGGATCATGGCCGGACTGACGGTTCCGACGACGGGTGCCTGCCTGATCGATGGCCGGCCCACCCATGAGCAGGTCGGCGCGGTGGCATTGTCGTTCCAGGCGGCCAGGCTGCAGTTGCTGCGCAGCCGGGTCGACCTGGAAGTTGCCTCCGCGGCCGGCTTTTCGCCGCGCGACCAGGACCGGGTGGTCGCGGCGCTCGGCATCGTCGGGTTGGATCCCACGCTGGCCAAGCGGCGTATCGACCAGCTCAGCGGTGGCCAGATGCGCCGGGTAGTGCTGGCCGGGCTGCTGGCGTGTTCGCCGCGGGCGTTGATCCTCGACGAGCCACTGGCCGGGTTGGATACCGCCAGCCAGCGTGGGCTGCTGCGGCTGCTGGAGGACCTGCGCCGGGACCGGGGCCTGACTGTGGTGGTCATTTCGCATGACTTCGCGGGGCTGGAGGACCTGTGCCCGCGCGTCCTGCATTTGCGCGACGGCGTGCTGGAATCGGTGCCGACGACGACGACGCCGGCGCTGCGGGCGGGAGGTATGCCGTGACCACCAAGTCGGTCCCTGAACAACGCCGGCGCAGCTCGCGTCCAGTAGTGCTGCTGGTGCCGATACCCAGAACCTCGACCATTCACGACTTGTGGGCGGGCACCAAACTGCTTGTGGTTTTCGGTGTTTCGGTTCTGCTGACGTTCTTTCCGGGGTGGATAACAATCGGCCTTGTGCTGGCCCTGGTGCTTGCGGGGGCGTGGATAGCACGCATTCCGCGTGGCGCACTGCCCTCGGTACCACGCTGGCTGTGGATCGTCCTGGCCCTTGGTGGTATCACGGCTGCGCTGGCCGGTGGGAGTCCGGTGATCTCGATGGGCGGGGTCGACATTGGACTCGGCGGAGTGTTGAACTTCCTGCGCATCACCGCGCTGTCGATCGTCCTGCTCGGGCTGGGGGCGATGGTGTCCTGGACCACCAATGTCGCCGAAATAGGGCCTGCGCTAGCGACTTTGGGCCGGCCGTTGCGGCTGGTGCGGATCCCGGTGGATGAATGGGCGGTGGCCTTGGCGCTCGCATTGCGCGCGTTCCCGATGTTGATCGACGAGTTCCAGGTGCTCTACGCGGCTCGGCGGCTGCGACCCAAGCGGATACCGCGCGGCCGCAAGGCTCGACGCCGGCGGCACGCCCGGGAGCTGATCGATCTGCTCGCTGCCGCGATCACCGTGACGTTGCGGCGCGCCGACGAGATGGGGGACGCCATCACCGCGCGCGGCGGCACCGGTCAGCTGTCGGCCAATCCGGCGCGGCCGAAACTGGCGGACTGGGTGACTCTTGCGGCCACAGTCGGGGCGGGTGCCACGGCGGTGGTGCTCGAGACGATGTTGCACCTCTCGCCGTAGGCGGGCTACTGCCCGCGCCGTGATCCCTTGCGTCAGAGAATGTTCGGGTACATTCCTTGTTTCTCGTGGCAGCCGGGACTCCTGAGGTCGCTATGCCCGCATGCGGTCAATCAGGTTCGACAACACCACGATGCTTTCGCTGCGTTCAATATCAGCGCTCGACCGGATGCGCTCGAGGACGGCCTCCAGGTGGCGCATGTCGCGGGCGAGCACATGCAGGATCGCGTCGGGCGTGCCGGTCACCGTTGCCGCGCTGACCACCTCGGGCATCTCCGCCCAGGCCGTCCGCAGCTGATCGGGGGCGATCGTTCCGTGGCAGAACACCTGCACGTAGGCCTCGGTGTTCCACCCCAGGGCATTGCGGTCGATGACGGTGGTGAACCCCTTGATCACGCCGTTGTCCAGCATCCGGTCGACGCGGCGCTTGACCGCCGGTGCGGACAGATTCACGGTCTGACCGATCTCGGCGAAGGTGGCCCGCGCATGCTCGGCCAGCTCGGCCAGGATGCGCTCGTCGATGTGGTCCAGCCGGTCCATCGGCCTCCTTCGCTGCGTCTTCTCTGCGCAATCAGCCCGGGCGCAAGAAATCGCTATCTGCGGCAAGATTGTGCAACAGATCGATTATATACACGCAATATCCGTCGTTTGATTGTGTAGAGCGCCGCAAATATCGTTGATTTCATGACGGATTACTATGTTGCCCCGGCATGGCAATACGCCCCCGAGCGTGCTGCCACACCCCGCACCGCCAGCGCGCGCCGGTACGTAATGACCCCGCCGGCGTTCTTCGCCGTCGAGTACGCGATCAATCCGTGGATGGACACGACGACACCGGTCGATACCCACGTCGCGGATGCGCAGTGGCAGCGCCTGTGCCAGACCTACGTCGCGCTGGGCCATCGGGTGGACCTCGTCGAGCCCGTCCCCGGGCTGCCGGACATGGTCTACGCCGCCAACGGCGGATTCATCGCGCGCGACATCGCGATCGTCGCCAGATTCCGATTCGCCGAACGGTCCGGCGAGTCGAGGGCGTACGCCGAGTGGATGTTGTCGGCCGGTTATCGTCCGGTGTCCACGCGCCACGTCAACGAGGGACAAGGCGACCTGCTGATGGTCGGCGACATGGTGTTGGCGGGCTACGGCTTTCGCACGGACCGACGCGCACACGCCGAAATCTCCGCGGCACTGGGGATGCCGGTGAACTCGCTGGAGCTGGTCGACCCGCGCTTCTATCACCTCGACACCGCCCTGGCCGTTCTCGACGACCGCACGATCGCGTATTACCCGCCGGCCTTCAGTGCGGCGGCCAGGGCGCAGCTGGAGGCGCTGTTCCCGGACGCGATCGTGGTCGGCAGCGCCGACGCGTACGTGCTTGGACTCAACGTCGTCTCCGACGGCCTGCACGTTGTGCTTCCAGCCGCCGCAACGGGTTTCGCTGCCCAATTGCGTCAGGCCGGCTTCGAGCCGGTAGGTGTCGACCTGTCCGAGCTGCTCAAGGGCGGCGGTTCCGTCAAGTGCTGCACGTTGGAGGTGTTCGGATGACCATTCTGGGCGATCGGGCTTCGGCGCGGGTGCTGACGGAATCGACCGCGACCGCGCTTGCACTGATGGAAAGGCATGCAGCGCACAACTATTCGCCGCTGCCCGTCGTCGCGGCAAGCGCCGAGGGCGCGTGGATCACCGACGTCGACGGCCGGCGCTATCTGGATTGCCTGGCGGCGTACTCCGCGGTCAACTTCGGCCACCGCAACCCCGAAATCACCGCGACGGCCCACGCCCAGCTCGACACCGTCACGCTGGTCAGCCGTGCGTTCCATTCCGACAACCTGGGACCGTTCTGCGCCGAACTCGCTCGGCTGTGCGGGAAGGACATGGTGCTGCCCATGAACTCGGGCGCCGAGGCGGTGGAGAGCGGCCTCAAAGTCGCGCGCAAATGGGGCGCCGAGGTCAAGGGTGTCCCGGAGGGCCGGGCGAACATCATCGTGGCCGACAACAACTTCCACGGTCGCACTATCAGCATTGTCAGCTTCTCGTCCGACCCCGTCGCGCGGGGCGGGTTCGGGCCGTTCACCCCGGGATTCCGTTCGGTGCCGTTCGGCGATGCCGCGGCGCTGGCCCGGGCGATCGATGACGACACCGTCGCGGTCCTGCTCGAGCCGATCCAGGGCGAGGCGGGCATCGTCGTTCCCCCGGACGATTACCTACCCGCCGTCCGTGCGCTGTGCGGCGAGCACAACGTGCTGATGATCGCCGACGAAATCCAGTCGGGGCTGGCCCGCACCGGCTACACGTTCGCGTGCGACCGTTGGGGCGTCGTGCCGGACGTCTACCTGCTGGGTAAGGCACTGGGCGGCGGCGTGGTCCCGCTGTCGGCGGTGGTCGCGGACCGCGAGATCCTCGGTGTGCTGCATCCGGGCGAACACGGCTCGACGTTCGGTGGCAACCCGTTGGCCGCGGCGATCGGCACTACAGTGGTTGCCATGCTGGCGCGGGGGGAGTTTCAGTTTCGCTCGGCTGAACTGGGTGCGCACCTGCACGGGCGGTTGCGCGACCTGATCGGACAGGGTGTCGTGGCGGTGCGCGGGCTGGGACTGTGGGCCGGCGTCGACATCGACCCCGCTCTGGGCACCGGCAAGGACATGAGCCTGCGGTTGGCCGAGCGGGGCGTGCTGGTGAAGGACACCCACGGTTCGACGCTGCGGTTCGCGCCGCCGCTGGTGATCACGGCAGAGGAGATCGACTGGGCGGTCCGCCAATTCGCCATCGCACTGAGTGAGGCCGATAATCAGCTGATCTAGCAAACAGGAGGTCAGATGGGGGCCCGTTCGAACGGCCTGATGGGGCAGATGCTGCGACGCCGGCCCGTGGTCGACGCCCCCGTCGCCGCCGGCGCTTCGGCCCACCTCAAGCGGAGTTTCGGCACGTTCGAGCTGACCATGTTCGGCGTCGGCTCGACGGTCGGCACCGGCATCTTCTTCGTGCTGGGTCAAGCGGTGCCCGAAGCCGGCCCCGCCGTCATCGTCTCCTTCGTCATCGCCGGTATCGCGGCCGGACTCGCCGCGATCTGCTACGCCGAATTGGCCTCCGCCGTTCCGGTTTCGGGATCGTCGTATTCGTACGCGTACACCAC
The DNA here is from genome assembly GCA_963778135.1 of uncultured Actinomycetota bacterium. Taxonomy (GTDB): domain Bacteria; phylum Actinomycetota; class Actinomycetes; order Mycobacteriales; family Mycobacteriaceae; genus Mycobacterium. Next base: position 197,708 of record CAVZTC010000002.1, read on the forward strand.
GCTGGGTGAGGTCGTCGCGCTGGGCGTGGCGGCCTGCCTGCTGCTGGAATACGGGGTGGCGACCGCGGCCGTCGCCGTCGGCTGGAGCGGGTACGTCAACAAGCTGCTGCAGAACCTGTTCGGTTTCGGGATTCCGCAGTCGTTGTCGGCGGCGCCGTGGGACACCCAACCGGGTTTTGCGAACGTGCCGGCGGTCATCCTGATCGTTTCGTGTGGGCTGCTGCTGATCCGCGGCGCCAGCGAGTCGGCGAAGGTCAACGCGATCATGGTGCTGATCAAGCTCGGTGTGCTGGGCATGTTCGTGATCATCGCCTTCACCGCCTACGACTCCGGCCACTTCAAGGACTTCGCGCCCTTCGGCGTCGCGGGCATCGGGTCGGCGGCGGGCACCATCTTCTTCACGTTCATCGGCCTTGACGCCGTGTCGACCGCGGGTGAAGAGGTGCGCGACCCGCAAAAGACAATGCCGCGTGCGTTGATCACGGCGCTGGTGATTGTCACCGGGGTTTACGTGCTCGTCGCGCTTGCCGGGCTCGGTACCCAGCCGTGGCAGAACTTCGCCCAGCAGCAAGAGGCCGGTCTGGCCACGGTTCTGGACAACGTCACGCATGGCATCTGGGCCAGCACGATTCTGGCCGCGGGCGCGGTGATCTCGATCTTCACGGTTACGCTGGTCACCTTGTACGGCCAGACCCGGATTCTGTTCGCGATGGCTCGGGATGGGCTGCTGTCGGCGCGATTCGCGACGGTGAACCCACGCACGATGACCCCGGTGACCAACACGGTGATCGTGGTGATCGCCACGTCGGTCCTGGCCGCGCTCGTCCCGCTCGACAAACTGGCGGACATGGTGTCGATCGGCACGCTCACCGCGTTCATCGTGGTGTCGGTCGGGTTGATCATCCTGCGAGTGCGTGAACCCGACTTGCCGCGCGGGTTCAAGGTGCCCGGTTACCCCGTCACGCCTATTCTTTCGGTGCTTGCGTGCGGGTACATCCTGGTCAGCTTGCATTGGTACACCTGGATCGCGTTTGGCGGATGGCTTGCGCTGGCACTGATCTACTACCTGATGTGGGGTCGCCGGCACAGCGCGCTCAACAGTCCGGGCGACGCTCTCATCGCGGCAACCGTTGGGCAGCAGGATAAGCCGAAGGAAATACGGTGACCGTCGTCGTCGGCTACCGGGCCGGCAAAGTCGGCCTGTCGGGTTTGCACCTGGCAGTCCGCATCGCGCGGACGCTCGGTGCGTCGCTAACGGTGGCGACCATTGTCCCGAAACCCTGGCTGACGCCATCGCTGTCGCGTGTCGACGCCGAATACGAGAATTGGACGGATAATCTGGCCGCGGAGTCGGCGAAGGAGGCTCGGCGCTATCTGCACCCGGTGGCCGACGGGGTCGAGGTCAGCTACCTGCACCGCGCGCACCGCTCGGTGTCGGCTGGGCTGATCGAGGTGATCGAGGAAGTCGATGCCGAAGTACTGGTGCTGGGTTCGTTGCCCAGCGGGGGCCGCGGGCAAGTCGTGATCGGCTCGACCGCGGACTGGCTGCTGCATGCGTCGCAGGTCCCGGTGGCGATCAGCCCGCGCAAATACCGTTCCTACACAGGCAAATTGACGCGGCTCACCTGCGCATACTCGGCAACGCCGGAGTCGGTCCATGTGGTGAGGCGATGCTTTCAGGCCGCCGAGCGGCTCGGGCTGCCGGTGCGGGTGCTCACGTTCGCGGTCCGCGGCCGAACGATGTATCCACCGGAGGTGGGGCTCGACGTCGAGGATTCGATCCTGGAAGCCTGGGGGATGCAGGCCCGCGAAATCCTGAAAGGGCTGAAGACCGAAGGCATTGTCGGCGAAGAGGTTCCGCTGGAAGTCGTGACCGGCGGCAGCTGGCAAGAGGTGCTCGATAAGGCGGACTGGCAGGACGGCGAGATCCTGGCGCTGGGCACCTCACCGCGCGGCGACATCCGCCGGGTCTTCCTCGGGTCCAACAGCGGCAAGATCATCCGCCACAGCCCAGTGCCGGTGCTCATGCTCCCGGGCTAGCCGGATCGCGGGCTAACGACGCGCGGCGGCGTTAGCCGCCGCCTGAGCCTGCCGCAGGGTTGTCGCGACATCGCCACGGCCGAGAAACATTTCGTCGAAGTAGCTATGCAGCGCCACGTCGCCGGCGGCGAAGCCGGCGCCGCCCGGGGTCGGAATGCGCGGGCCGTCCAGCACGGCGAAGAAGGGCGTGACGTCGATGCCCTTGGCGGCCCAATAGTCGAAGTAGACCGCCTGAGCCGACAGCACCGCGGGGATGGCCGCGCCCTGGCGGCCCACGTATGCGTTGCCCTCCGTGCTGCCCATCCAGGCCAACACCTGGCGCACCGCATCCGGGTGCTTGGACGCCGAATTGCCCGCCGCGGCAATGCCGTTGGTGACGCTCACCCGGCCCGCGGGACCGATCGGCAGCATCGCGACGCTCCAGTGGAAGCGGGCCTCGCGGGACACCGGCCCCAGGTGATACGTGCCGGACTGGAAGAGCGCCATCCGGCCGGCCAGAAACTGGTTGAGGGTGAAGTCGAGGTTGTCGTTGGTATCGGACGCCGGCGGCGCTACGTGGTCGTCATTGATCAGACCGACGAGATACCGGAAGGCCTCGACCGCGGCGGGATTGTCGAACGCGAACTCGTCGCCGCGCTGGAATACACCGCCGGCTGACCCGATGTAGTTGAGGTAGATACCCTGGGCGTCGTTGGCCGCGTTGTACCCCCATTGGCGGACCCGGCTGCCGTCGAAACCCGTTGTGCCCGCGGTGTGTCCATCGGTGTCGACGGTGAGCCGGGCCAACATCGAGCGCAACGTGTCGTCGCCGTTCGGACTCCACCGCAGGGTGTTGAGCTCGGCGGGGTCGACACCGGCCGCGGCGAGGAGATCCGCGTTGTAATAGACGGCGGTCCCGGCGTCGGTCAGCTGCGGCACACCCCATAGCACACCGGCACGGGTGAACTGCTCGACCACCGCCTGCTTCCACGCCGAGGCGGCATCTGGACCCAGCGTCTCGCCGATGTCCATCAGTCGCCCGGTGTCCGCATATCCGGCGAGATAGGCATTGGACAGCCAGAAGATATCGTCGGCGTTACCGGCGGCCACGTCGGTCCGCAGCGTGTTGAAGTAGTTGGAGTAGGCCACCAAATCGGTGCGCACCTCGATATCCGGATGCGCCCGGGTGAACGCGGAAAACGACTCTCGATACGCCGTGGCGACCAGCTCGTCCCAGAGCCGCACGGTCACAATCGTTTTGTCGGAGCGCGGTCTGGCCACGACGTCCAGCAGCACGGCCGTCGTGGCCAGCAACACGGCCATCAACACGAACGCCAGCGCGACCAGCGTGGAAAACCGGGGCCGGCTCATTGCGGGACTCATTTGAGCCCCGTGACGACGATCGACCGGACGATGTTGCGCTGGAAGGCCGCGAACAACACCAGCAACGGCACGATCGACACCGTGGTTGCGGCCATCACCAGCGTCCACTGGGCGTTGAACCGGGATTGCAGGTCGGCCGTCGCCACCGTGAGCACTCGCCACTTGCTGCCGCTGGTTATCACCAACGGCCACATGAAGTTGTTCCATTGCGAGACGAAGGTGATGAGCGTCAGGGATGCCAGGATCGGCCGGCTGGACGGGACGACCACGTGGACGATCACGTCCAGTGTGTTGGCGCCGTCGAGGCGAGCGGCGCTGATCAGGTCGTTCGGGATGATGCGGAAGTGCTCGCGCAGCAGGAAGATCGCGTACGGCGAGCCGAACACGAAGGGCAGCACCAATGCCCAGAACGTGTTGCGCAGGCCCAGCTGCGCCATCATCAAATAGAGCGGCACCACCGTGACCGTCCCCGGCACCATCAAGGTCGCGAGGTAGACCCAGAACAGGGCATCGCGGCCGGGAAACTCCAAACGGGCGAAGGCGTAGCCGGCCAATACCGAAAAGGTGAGCTGGCCCAACAGAATCACGGCCGTCATCAGCGCGGTCACCGCGGCTGAGCGGCCGAACCCGGCACCTGCCAGGTCGGCGTAGTTGGCCAGCGTGGGCGGGTGCGGCAACTGCAGCGGCGTACCCGTCGCGAACTGGTGTGCCGACGTGAACGAGGTCAGCACGCCAAGCGCGAAGGGCAGCAAGGTGATCACCGCGCCGACGAGGAGGGCGGCGTAGATCATCGGGTTAGAAAGACGACGTGAGGTCATGGCTCCGCTGTGTGGCTAGAGTTCGCTGCCGACCTTCGAGGCGACGATGGCCGCAAGTTCGATCTGCGCGAAGGCCATCTTCGCGATCAGGGTATCCATAAAGAGCGCAGACAGATGATCCGGCACACCGTTCGTTTGAATGGACACCAGATAATCCTGCAGGGCGGCGTTACACCGCCAGTTCGCCGGAATGTTCAATTGTCCTAGCATGGAAGCTAGTTGCGGATTCGGTGCAATCGCCATGTCGAGCTCATCTTCCTTTTCTTGGGTCAGCGGAGATCGTAGGTACTGCGTGGCTTGAAGTACAGGTGCTGGACGATGGTGACGCCGATCAGGATGACGAACAGCACCACCGCCATCACCGATGCCCTTCCGATGGCCGCGGAGCCGAACGCCTCGGCGTAGATGCGGTGCGCCACCAAATCGGTGCTGCCGGCCGGCCCGCCGTCGGTCAGCGCGTAGACGGTGTCGAAAACCTGTGCTGTACTTACGATTCCGGTGACCAGGACGAAGAACATCGTCGGTCGCAGCATGGGCAGGGTGATGCGCCAGAACTGCTGCCAGGCGGTGGCGCCGTCGGTGCGTGCGGCCGCGTAAATGTCGTCGGGGATGGCCAGCAGGCCCGCCAGGAAGAACAGCGACACGTAGCCGACGTTGGTCCAGACGATGACCGCCGCGACGACCGGCAGCGCCAGGCTGGGATTGCTGAGCCATTCGATGCGATGACCCAGTACGGTGCTGACGGCGCCGTCGGTGGGTGCCAGGATCCAGCGCCACAACACCGCGATCGCCAGTGGCGCGCAGATCCAGGGCAGCACGTAGAGCGTGCGAAAGAGGCCGGTGCCCGGAAGCTGACGGGCCAACATCATCGCGGTCAGCAATCCGAGCACGGTCTGCGCCGGGACCACGATCGCCACGAAGACGGCCGTGACGATCAGGGAGTTGCCGAAGCCGGAGTCGGTCAACACCGATCGCCAGTTGGCCAGGCCGACATAGCGCAGTGGGCCCAGCAGGTCCCACCGGTACAGGCTCAGCCAGATCACGACCAGAATCGGCAGCAGCAAGAAGGCGAGAACGCCGAACAGGCTGGGCGCCAGCAGGGCGTAGGCGACCGCGGTGGATCGAGGCTTCCCGTGATGGGGCGCGGCCCTGGCCATGGAGGTATTAAAGCGGCCCTGCCCTGGTTTGTGGCAGCCGGTCGTTACGGTGTAGTGGTGACACCGAACCGGGGGATCGATGCCGACTTCCTGGACCTGCCGCGCCACGAACTGGCCGAAGCCGCGCTGTCGGCGGCCACCGCGGCCGGAGCCAGCCACGCCGACCTGCGAATTCACCGCATCAGCACGGAGATCATCCAGTTGCGCGACGGCGAATTGGAGACCGCGGTGATCAGCCGCCAGGTCGGCTTGGCCGTGCGGGTGATCGTCAACGGCACCTGGGGATTCGCCTCACACGCCGAGTTGTCGCCGTCGGTCGCGGCGGACACCGCGCGCCGCGCGGTGCATGTGGCGACCACGCTTGCGGCGCTGAACACCGAGCGAGTCGAGCTTGCCCCCGAGCCCGTGTATGCCGATGCCACCTGGGTGTCGAACTACCGGATCGACCCGTTCGACGTCCCGTCGGCCGACAAGATCGCCGTGCTGGAGGACTACTCCGGGCGGCTGTTGAGCGCCGACGGCATCGACCACGTGACGGCCGGTTTGCAGGCCGCCAAGGAGCAGACGTTCTACGCCGACACCTTCGGATCGTCGATCACCCAGCAGCGGGTGCGGGTGCTGCCGACGCTGGAGGGCACGACCGTCGACTCCGCGGCGGGCAGCTTCGACTCGATGCGGACGCTGGCGCCGCCGATGGGCCGGGGCTGGGAGGCGCTGGCCGGCGACGAGGTGTGGAACTGGACCGACGAACTCGCGCAGCTGCCGTCGCTGCTGGCCGAGAAGATCAAGGCGCCCAGCGTGACTCCGGGGCCCACGGATCTGGTGATCGATCCGACCAACCTCTGGCTGACCATCCACGAATCCATCGGCCACGCAACCGAATACGACCGTGCCATCGGCTATGAGGCAGCCTACGCCGGAACCTCGTTCGCCACGCCCGACAAACTCGGAACCATGCGCTACGGCTCGCCGGTGATGAACGTGACCGCCGACCGCACGGTCGAATTCGGCTTGGCCAGCATCGGTTACGACGACGAGGGGGTTGCCGCGCAAAGCTGGGACCTGGTGCGCGACGGGATCTTCGTCGGCTATCAGCTGGACCGGGTGTTCGCCCCGCGGCTGGGGCAGCCGCGTTCCAACGGCTGTTCGTACGCCGACTCGCCGCACCACGTGCCGATCCAGCGGATGGCCAACGTGTCGCTGCAGCCCAGCCCCGACGACATCAGCACCGCCGACCTGATCGCCCGGGTCGAGGACGGCATTTATATCGTCGGCGACAAGTCGTGGTCGATCGACATGCAGCGCTACAACTTTCAGTTCACCGGTCAGCGGTTCTTCCGGATCCGAAACGGCCGCCTGGACGGTCAGCTGCGCGATATCGCGTACCAGGCCACCACCACCGACTTCTGGAATTCCATGGAGGCGGTGGGTGGCCCGTCGACCTGGCGGCTGGGCGGCGCCTTCAACTGCGGCAAGGCGCAACCCGGCCAGATCGCTGCCGTCAGCCACGGCTGCCCGTCGGTGCTGTGCCGCGGCGTCAACATTCTCAACACCCGTACCGAGGGCGGCCGATGATCACCGCGCAGCACGTCGTCAACATCGTTTTGGATGAGGCGGCGAAATCCGGCCGGGCGGACGAGACCATGGTGCTGGTCACCGATCGCGTCGAGGCGTCGTTGCGGTGGGCGGGCAATTCGATGACCACCAACGGGGTATCGATCGACCGCGAAGTGGCCGTGATTTCGATTGTGCGCCAAGGTGATAGCGCGTTTATCGGCACCAGGGTGGCGGCCGAGGTGGACCCGTTGGTGCTGCCCGGGCTGGTGGCGGCCTCCCAGGAGGCGGCCCGTTCGGCGTCGGAGGCCGGCGACGCCGCGCCGCTGCTCGCCGGAACCGGGACGCCAGCCGATTGGAACGCGCCGGTGCCGGGCACCGGGCCTGACGTGTTCGCCGACGTCGCCGCCTCGCTGAGCCGCGGTTTCCGGGGCGCCGACCGGTTGTACGGCTTTGCGCACCATAGTGTTTCGACGATGTTTTTGGCGTCGTCGACCGGGCTGCGCCGGCGTTACACCCAGCCCAGCGGTTCGGTCGAGATCAACGCCAAGCGCGGCGAGGCCAGCGCATGGGCGGGCGTGGGTACGGCCGATTTCGTCGATGTGCCAACCGATCAGCTGCTCGACGAACTGTCGACGAGATTGGGCTGGGCGCAGCGCCGGGTCGAGCTGCCCGCCGGACGATACGAGACGATCATGCCGCCGTCCACCGTGGCCGACATGATGATCTTCCTGGCGATTTCGATGGCCGGCCGCGGCGCGGAGGAGGGCCGCACCGCCCTGTCGGCGCCCGGCGGCGGCACCCGGGTGGGGGAGCGGCTCAGCACGCTGCCGCTCAGCATGTTCTCCGACCCGATGGCGCCGGGCCTGGCGTGCGCGCCGTTCGTCGCGGTGAGCAGCTCCTCGGAGACCGTGTCGGCGTTCGACAACGGGATGGAGATCGGCCAGGTGGACTGGATCCGCGAGGGGGTCATCAACGCGCTGGCCTATCCGCGTGCCACGGCCGCCAAATTCGGCGCCAAGGTCGCGGTGGCCGCCGACAACCTGGTGATGACCGGTGGCCCTGCCGACCTCGCCGACATGATCGCCGCCACCGAGCGCGGTCTGCTGCTCACCACGCTGTGGTACATCCGACCGGTCGAGCCGACCACGCTGCTGCTGACCGGCCTGACCCGCGACGGTGTCTACCTGATCGAAGACGGCGAGGTAACCGGGGCCGTCAACAACTTCCGCTTCAACGAGAGCCCGCTGGACCTGCTGCGGCGGGCCACCGAGGCCGGCGTCAGCGAGAAGACCATGCCGCGGGAATGGGGAGACTGGTACACGCGGACGGCGATGCCGTCGCTGCGGATACCGGACTTCCACATGTCGTCGGTCAGCCAGGCCCAGTAGGTCCTTGGTGAGGCGATTGCCGGGCGGCCGGGCGCGTTCTAGCGTGGGAGAAATGGCGGCTCCGGTTTCGGTTCGAGAAGATCAGCTGACGCGGTTGGTGGCTCTGTCTCCCGAGTCGCCGGGCGACGGGCGGGTGGTGGCGCTGGTCCGGCGGGTGTGCGCGGAGACGCTGTCACTGCCGCCATTGCCCGCAGAGGTGGTGGTCGGCGGGCCGGAATCGGATGCTGAGACGGTCGTCACCGAGTTCGCCGAGCAGTTCAGCGCCGACGTTTCGGCGATCACCGCTGATCAGCGGTCGCTATTGTTCAAGAGTTTGGGGAATGGCGCCGTGGGTGCCGTCGTCGCGATGTACATCGCCGACTTCGTGCCGCGGGTGCGCGCCGGGCTGGAGGCGCTGGGTGTCGGGCAGCGGTATCTGGGCTGGGTAGGGGGCGCGTTCGAGTGGGATCACGCCTCCGACCCGTCGGAAGTGTTGTTCAACGATTTCCTGCCCGCGGTGGCCCGGATGCGCGCGCTCGACCCGGTCACATCCGAGCTGGTCCGGCTGCGGGGAGCCGCCCAACACAACTGCCGATTGTGCAAGTCGCTGCGCGAGAGCACCGCACTCGACGCCGGTGGTTCGGAGGCGATGTACCAGGACATTGAGCGCTTCGAGACCTCGAGTTTGCTCGATGATCGCGTAAAAGCCGCGCTGCGCTATGCCGATGCGTTAATTTGGACACCTGCGCACCTCGTCGCCGACGACGTCGCCGAGGTGCGCGCCCGTTTTTCTGACGACGAGGCCGTCGAACTCACCTTTGACATCATGCGTAACGCCAGCAACAAAATCGCGGTGTCGCTTGGTGCGGACGCCCCTCGGGTCGAGCACGGCACCGAGCGCTACCTGCTCGATGCTGACGGTCAGACGGTGTACAGCTGACGTCGGCGTGTGTTGCTTCGAAGTGGCGTGCGACCATAGTTGCCGCGCCACGTCGGGGGCGGTAGCTCAGTTGGTTAGAGCCGCGGACTCATAATCCGTGTACATGGGCGTTTGCTGCGTTGGCTAGCGTTGGTGCGTTCGGGATATACCGGCTTCTAGCTGCGTAGATAGGCCTTGTCGCGTTGGCCGGAGCTGACGGGTCTGGAAGTGCTGCGGTATGGACTGCGGTATCTAACCGGAGGTCTCTGTAGGCCGATTGCCATCCTTGCGGGTGATGTGATCGAGCTCGGATTTTCAGTGGCCTCTTAGATATGGGGGCGAGCGGTCACGATGATTCCCCTTAGTAGTATTCGGCCCGAGCCCCGTGCCCAGCGAGCTTGATGCTAAGCGAGCAGGGGTCACGGTGACCTGCGATGGCGACCAAGGCAGGGTATTTAGCGCATCTGACTATTCAGTTGCGCCGGAGTTCTCTCGTAGTTCGCCTTGTCGAAGCAGCGCCCGCCCCGCCGCAAGCATTGAATGAATCATCGGTGCAGTGGTCGGTATCGAAGTTTCACCTCTGCGCCGGACAATGCTGATGAACGCGCCCGCCTCGTCGCCGTTGAGTATCGCGCCGTGTACTAGGAATGGTTTTAGTTCTTCCGGCTGCGGCGGAATGTCGATGAGAACCAGCCCACCATCGTCTACCGCGATGGCTTCAATGGAGAGGAGGTCAGGCGGCGGATACAGCCGAGTTTCAACCGCCTGCCGATACTTCTTCATCCACCGACCGGAGATCGGTACTGGGCATATTTTCTCGATGATCTCGCCACCTGGGATCTTTTTTCCAGCCATCCCTACGATCAGAACACCGCCGAGTTCGGCATTGGCGAACTTGGCCACCGCTTGAGCGAGTCTGATCTTGCCGACACCGGTGTCGAGGTCGTAATGCTGACGCTTAACGTCGAGCCAGTGGCCTTCAGGCTGGCCGATGAGCGTCCCTGCATGGCCGGCACGAACGAGATCTGCGCTGATATCCCTTGTGAGAGCGCCGTTTTCTCCGAATGCCTCGGCTAAGGCGATTGCATCTCTGCCTAGACCGATCGCGTCCATAACGCTTCGACCACGCGTCGCGATCACGGCGTCGGCAAGCCATCGCCACGGAGGGGACATGTAGTTGTAGTCGTAGTCCACCAATTCGAGCGTTGCGCGATTCCTCGCAAGAAACGGCCCTAAGACGCCTGACAGCACGTGTTGGCCGCCGCGTCTTCGTCATAGTTGCCGTCATCGTCGATGAAAGCGGCGGCGTCACCACTCTGTCGCTCGGGAGCTATCCAGGCATTGGTGGTGAAGCCGAACGATAGAGACAATGTGTTGTCGATTAGACCAAAAGAAATGGGCTCCTGAGAGCACTCCTCATCATCGTAGTAGCCGTCGTCGTCCGAGCTGATCAATAGTCGCGGTTCCTCGATGCCGGTGCGGCATCGGCGCGCAGGGCGCGCTGCAAGTCTGCTGCCGTACAGCCTTCAAGGTCGGGCAATCGATCGATGATCCGATCGCGTAAACACTCATCGCAGAGCTCGTCGCCGAAATACCAGGCTTCGCCGTAGGAGCACGGCGTATCCGTGCGTGCCGGTTAAGTCCTGCAGAATTGGCCACGAGTCGATTCTCGCCCAACCGATCGCGATAGGACCGCTCGGCGTGCTGCTCCGGCTCAATGCCTCTTCGTCTCGAACGCTGATTCGATGTATCAGGACTGGTCGGCCAGTGCCATTGAGCTGCACCGACGTGATCGTCAATGGTGTCGAGTGCCCCGTCGTATTGATCTGTCGGCTGCCTCCTTGCTGCCAGCCGGCAGGCTACCGAGAAGATCCGAGGGTTGACGTACTGCGGCCGCTGATAGTCATCGCCTACGACCTCCCCACAGCAAACGACGCCGCAACCTCGGTCGGTCGGGTGGGTGGCCTACCGTCGTCATGTGACCCACGACAGCGACGACGCGCATCCGAGCGACTCCCCAAGCGGCGAATCGCCACCGAATCTCGACGAGCCGGTGGGTGGGTTCACGATCACGGTTAACCGGAGAGACTGGGAGCGTTTTGAGTATTACAGCCTCCGAACTCGCGTCCAGAATGAACTGAGGGAAACACAGTCCATATGGCCATCGGCGGGTTCGGCGCTTGAGGCCGAAAATAGTTACCTGGCTAAGTTCAGTGCGTCGTTTCAGGAACTGGTAATCAACCGACTATTCAGCGCTTTCGATCACTTGCAGTTGGTCGCTTGGACTCTGGAAACAATGGGTGGGCCACTAATTTTCTCGCAGTTCTCTTTAATGCGTTCAGCTCTTGCCGGTGCGGCAACCGCACATTGGATCGTTTCTGGCGACGAAAACACGCGACGGATGCACGCCCTCAGGCTTGCCTATTATGATCTAAATCAAGAGGCGACGTTCGCCAGGCTGCACGTTGCAAATCCAGCCATGCACGAACCGGAGCGGGCGGAGTTGCTACGGAAGACCGCAGAACTCATCGGCAGCGCGCCGGGGCGGCTGGATGCAATATATGCCGAATACTGTCGGTTGCTAACCGGAATCGGTAAGACGAACATGACAAGCCAAGACGGGTTTTCCAAAATCAACGAGACGGAAATAATCGCCGAAATAAGTCGGAAGATGCACCAACTTGGAAAATACAGTAACGATATCGAGGTACAGCTTCAATATACGCCTAGTGAGTGGTTTCGTTCACAACTGTGCTCGGGCGACCCGTACCGGGGCGAAAACGCACACAGAATTTGGTGAGGACAGAGCGCAGCGCCAATTGATGGGAAACGCCGACAACATTTACAACGGAACGGTGACGGCTTTCGAGGTTGCGAAAACTTGCCAAAGCGCGATTGCAAGAGCTAGCGGGAATGTGAGGCCCCCACGCGGACGGTTCCGGAGCGAACCACGTACGTGGGTGCAGGGTGTGTCACAGCGGGCACGATCGTGCTGCACCCGTGGCAGGCTGCGCAGTATGAACGCCGTGGTGGACGCGGAGCAGATGGAAGCTTCACATGCAGATCGGTGACCCCACACTGCCAGGACCAGGCGGAACGCGTGACCAGGCACGATACGCCCAAAATGGGTTCGTAGCGACCGTTGCTGGGCGAGCAATTGTCGTCAGGGTTGTCGTCGGAACTGTCGTACCAGGAGCCGTGGTTTTGCTGTTTCAGCAGTAGTCGGCGGCCACGTATCCAGCTCCTCTCCTGATCAGCCTGCCCGACGCCTCAGCCCTGTCGATGCACCACATCAGCCGATCCTGGGCAATGCCCGTCAGCCGTTTTTGATCGAACAACGCGAGGGTGTCGCGCATCAGAAGTTCGAAATCGTCGACCCCGTCGCGAGCCGCGTGCGCCATGGCGTTGATGATTTCTTCCGGTGCGATTTCGTCGAGTGGACGAACGAAGTCCGGTGGCGTTCGACGGAAGCCTCGCCACGTGGACCTATCTAGGCGAGTACTCGGCCAGACGAATTCGCCCACCTCGTCGCGATAGATGAGCTCCGGAGGGACCAGTTGGCGGACGACTTCTTGCCGGCCGGCTTTCGCCCTGTTGAGTCCAAACCGGTGCACGACATTTCGGGTCAGCCTATTCAGCGCGATCGGAGCCTCGATCTCGATCGACTCGTAAACTGCATCTTGCAGCCGCTTCCTCACGCTATGCCATTCCGGATGGTCCAGCTCTGCCCTACTTCCAAGAGGCGAGGTGGGCGCTTCGACATAAAATGTCGTCGCGGCGGCGCGAACGATAGTCCGCGTTGTCGCTCGACTGCTCGGCGACTCCTCCACCTTCACGTGCTACTGCCGCCCATCCTCCCGCAGCATCAGGCGACCGGACGGTCTCGTCGTCCGAATCGACCGCCAGCACCGCCCATTGGTCTATGTCGGTTCTATAAGCGACCGGGCCATTCTCTGGTCTATCGCCGATTGCGGGCTGGTCGTCAAGTCGACGTAGTTGGGGGATGGAAGCCTGTAGCCCAGCTAAAGATGTTCGCGTCGTCTCTAAGTCGACGTTGAATGACATGTTCGGGGCGAACGGCGCTTGGCTCGGATAGCCGTCATCGCCCTCGAAATCGTCTGACGCGTGCGAAGGCTCTTCGAACCCGGTGTCTGCAGAAGATGAAAGGTGTCCGTCATCCTCCGAAGAGGCTATAACCCCAATATGTTTCGGTAAGTTGGCCCCATCGTCTGAAGGCAGCGCTTCTACCTCCGCAGAAGCTTCCATCTCGTCGATCTGTCTCCACAGCCGCGCCAACACGGCATGCTGGTCGATGTAAAACTCAGATTCACGGATTCGGAAGAATGTCCAGCCACAGCGTTCGAGGTCTCGCTGTCGCGCGAGATCTCGTTCGTACTCTTGCGGTCCGTGCCATGCGTCACCGTCGCATTCCACAGCGAGTCGGTAGCGCCCGCCGACCACCACCAAGTCAATCCGATAGCCGGCCGCTTCATACTGTGGTTCGACGTGGAGCCCTCGGTCTATCAGACGGTTGTACACCCGCTGCTCAAACAATGAGTCAAACGGATCCACTCGCATGTCTTCAGGCACTGAGGCTCTAGACGCCGATGCGCTATCAGATCGACCCCGATTGATGACCCCGTAGCAGTAGTCGAGCAGCTGGTGCCGCATGTATTCGCTGTTCGGTACATCCTGAATGTCGATCGAATGGTAAAGCCAGAGTTGGTCTTTCGCGCGGGACGAAGCGACGTTGTAGCGCTGTACATACGTGGTACCGACGCTGGCTCCCAAGCGTTTATCCTCGTCTCTGGCAGCAACCATCGATAAGAACACCACGTCGCGCTCTGAGCCTTGGAAGCTTGGCGCGTCGCCGCACCGCAGCTCCCGTGCGGTCCAGTCCTTCGGGTCAACCTTGGGCATCAGCGCATCTTGTCGATAGCCACGCCTGGGCGGGCCCCTCGAGCGAAATGATCCCCATCGTCTTTCCGTTGTAGCGTGAGTCCGAAAGGCATTGAATGACTTGCGCTGTAATCGCATCGACCTCGGGTTGGTTGATCTTGTTCGTCTTTCCTTTTTGGTAGCCCTCGGCGACCCGAACCGTCTTGATTGGCTCCAGGCGATCGGAGCCGTACTGCCGCACTGGCTGAAGGCGTATGTTCTCCGGTTCGTAAGCGATCCGGTTGCGAAAACCCGATGATCTCCGGCACACAGCGCCTGTGTTCAATCAATGTCAGCCTCGACCCGAAGCGCTTGACAGCCTCGTCGAAGAATGACTGCTTGGGGTCTTCCCAGGACGCCCGGTGCGGATCATCACGAAGATACATATTGGCAAGGTCTCGGAGCTCCTGTTGGTCGATGCCGACGGCAGCCGGAGACACTTGCTTGTCGTCGCCAACGACGACAATTTTAGGCGCGAGAGATATTGCAGAAACGTTGCCTCTAATCCGGCTTGTGACGCTTCGTCGACGACGATGACATCGAACATGTTTTGCGTGACGTCGAGCTGTTCGGCGATGCGGTACAGCGGCATAATCCACACCGGCACCGCTCCTCGGCACCGGATCATCGCAGCCCGGATGTCTGCCTGGCGCTGTGCTGCGTATTTGCCCGTTCCTTTGCCGAGGCGGCGGACGAGCTGCGCGTATTGGACCAGATCGGCTCTCGATCGGCCTGTGAGACGTAAGGGTGAAACGGCGTGCATCCATGCGCGTAAGGCCGCGAGTCGGGAAATGTGTTGCCGTAGTTGACCATCAATAACATCGACTTGTGATTGCAATGCGTTGATGTCAACGGGCCGCTGCACACGAATCCATGTGCCTGCACGTAACCAGTTCCACGTGCCTGTTACTTGAGAAATACGTTCGTCCCAGATCGCGTCGGCGGGCTCCGCGAGCACTGCCGCCGTAAGTTCCGGCGCTACGTTGCGCAGTTGGGTGGTTAGGGTGCCGCGGTCCGTCATCTGGCTCTTGACGGCCTGCAGCGTTTGAAGCCGGGAGTATGCCTGCGCATACTTGTGGCGATCGCGAGCCACGACCGCGTCGCGCAGCGCAGATACGACCGGTGATATGTCTGGCCAAGCGCATGCCGTGGCGAGTGATCCGGCAAGTTCCGTAAGGGGAACGGAACACAGGGATTAGGCCTCATCTGCGCCAGCCGCGTCGACAAGCTCCGAGTACTCGAGGATCGATGCCGTGTTGCTCCAATCTGGTGGCGTCAAGCCGAGAGAGACAACCTGCTTCTCCTCGCGTTGAATATTTGAAGCAAATTCGAGAAGCCGACTAAGTAACCCAAGTTCGGTCACGTGCCATTGCAGCCGCTCCCAGTGGGAGTTGAGAGTGGGAATTGGTACCGACGCGGGCCATGCGCGATCGACAGCTGCGAGGCGCTGCTCGCCTTCGGCGATACCGTCCAGTACGCCCGTGAGTTCCTCGGCGCTGGTCGGGACGCGCCGATTGATACGTACTGAATCGAACAGCAGGCGCGAGTTTTTCACGACTCGGCTGGTCAATGGCCCGATCTTCGGTGTTCCGTCTGGGTTAGTCTTTAGAGGGCCTGAGGCCGCGAGATGATCACGCAGGTGTCGGGCCATTGATTCAATGGTGCCCTGGTCGGCGTCAGGAGCGACCGTGATTTCGGTGTCCTGGGACAGCCTGTCAACCAGAGGTTGCACTGCACCGATCATGCTGCGAATCTTGTCCGCCCGCGTCGTCCACGTCGGCCCACGACCGCTGCGAATGTCCTTTAATGCCTCCGCAATCCATTCTTCGTGGCGTTGCTCCAGCTTCCCGCGCCGTTCGCGCTAGTTCGCGCATCTGTTCACGTAGGTCAGACCGATCTGTAGCGGGCAGGGTCGCGACGTCTTTGAACGATGGGTGGCTCTTCAGCGATTGGAACTGCGCTGCAACGCTCGACGAATGGGCTTCTCCGTCAATCAGATCTGATAGTTTGGAGGGGTCGGGGATGTTCTGGAGGTCCACGAGCCGTTGTGCGGCGTCTTCCTCATTTTCGTGGATCGCATTGTCACGGAGGAGCGCAAGCCAGCGACGTAGCTCATCAGCAGTGAGCGGAAACTGCTCGTCAATTTTGGGCACCAGAAGCCCGGTACCCCATCCATATTTCTGCTCATCGTCGTTGTACTTCTGAGCGATGCTGGCCAAGGTGCCGTTGTAGCCAGCGAATTCCACTTGCGCAACTTCGGCCTCGCGCGCGTTCACCATCTGCGCGCGAAGGATTGAACGTTCGCGTCTCAGACGATCGATTGATCTGAAGCAATCGTCAATCTCTGTTTGAGATTCTCCAGGCATTTGTGCGCGAAGGATTCAGCGGAGATGCGCTGCA
>CAVZTC010000003.1:0-908634 GCA_963778135.1 uncultured Actinomycetota bacterium
CAGCGCTCGCCTTCGAGCCGATAGCTGCAACACCTGATCGACAGGTGTTGGTGCAGCGTGAGTTACGAGAAGGGGTATCGGGGTCCGGGGAATCGGGTGCCGGATCCGGCGCGGGAGGAGTTTTGGAATGCCCTCGGGTCGGGGCTCTCGCCGACGGCGGCGGCGACGGTGGCGCGGGTGGCGGGCGGTGGCGGGCCTTGGGTGGGGCTATGTGCCGAGAACACCGTTTCCCGCTGGTCCAGAGCTTGTTGCGCCGTCGCGGGGGGCGCTGTCTTTTCTTGAGCGGTGTCGCCCGGAGCAGCTGCTGGAGGCGGAAGAAGTCACAGGCCGAGAGCCTGTCACGAATTTTGTGTAAGTCAGAGGATGATTTGACTACGAATTGTATTCTAACACAATGGAATTCGACCAGGGAACAGTCTGGACAGTGTGTTGAGCGCCACAGTCCAGTTCGGCGTTCCGGTGCCTGAATAACCCCCTCTCTCGCTCGAGACGTTGCGCAGCCCGAGGTACACCAGTACTTCACCGCGGCGTCCTTGCTCCGGGGAAATTGCTGTTGGTTCGCGGCGATTTTGCGCAACCGGAGATTTATCGACTCGATGGCATCTCGGTGGTGTAGACGATCTGGGGTAGCTCCAGCGGATAGTCGAGGAACGGGATGAATTCGGGCCAGGCGTCGTGCCAGACATCAATCGCGCCCGGGTACTGGGTGCTGAATCGCTGATCCAACTCCTTGAAGAAGCGCCAACTTGGGCCCTATCAACGGTCGGTGCGGTGTAGATCGCGTGCATCGCCGTGGCGACTTCTCGACGGTCCTTGAAGAAGAGCCAGCATGAACTGCATCGCATTCCTGATGACATGAACGACTCAGGTTTGCACCACGGTATCGGGGTAAAATCGAGCGGATCGCGTCGGGCAGGCCGGTCAAGCTGTCGCAGCAGGCGATGAGGATGTCGCGTCTCCGCGGTTGCGCAGGTCGATGACGACCTTCTGCCAGAATTTGGCGCCCTCGCGATCTTGGATCGAGCAGCCCAGGGCGCGTTTGCGGCCCTCGACGTCCACGCCGATGGCGAACAGGCCACCTTGGTGGTGATGACCCCGTTGTCGCCGATCCCAACCGAGCCCGTCGATGTAGAGGATCGGATAACCTCATCGAGGGGGCGGGACTGCCAGGCCTTGATCTCATCCGACGACCACTTCGGTGACATTGGAAATCAGCTCGCGCGACACTGCCGCCCGCACACCTCAGCCAAATGGGCTTCGATATCGCGGGTCGTCATCCCACGGGAAAACAACAATAACACCACCGAATTGATGTTGTTGAGCCGGCGGATCTTCTTCGGTATGATCGCCGGCTCGAACGAACGATTGCGATCACGCGGTGCATCGATGCGTACCGGGCCGTTGACGGTGGTGACCGTTTTCGGCGTGGTCCCATTGCGGGAATTGCTCGACCGGCGCCCGGCGGGATCCCCGATTCGTACCCAATATGATGGGCCGAGTCCGAATTCAGCGCCCGCTTCAGTACCGCCTTGGTCAGCTGGTTCAGGTAACCGTCCGCGCCGTCGATCGGGGTCCGGGTCTTGACCGCGTCCTTGATCAGCGAGTCCAGCGTCTCGGCGGTGAACGTCTCCGCCAACCGCCGCGCCGCCGTCTTGTCTTCAGCCGGCACACGCGTGGTCTTGACAAAACACTCCTTCTGTCGCCCAACGGCGGTCCGACGATGGACCACCCGGGACCTACACAGATGGAATGACACGCCCCAGGCCGAGGCCGCCCGCCTGCTTGGGCGGGATCCGTCGACGATTAGCCGCGAGACGCGCCGAGGAGTCACCAGCTGTGGGTATCGTGCCCGGGTCGCCCAAGACGCCGCCGATGCGGATCGCGCCCGCCCCAAGCCACGCAAGCTGGGACCCAAACCTGCCCTGCTCGACGAGGTCTATCTGATAAGACGCTTCTCCTCGCAAACGGTCAGCTCTTCGGCTGCGAGCCTGCCGCGACCTCGGCGGGATACTCGTCGTGATCGGGCGCATCGCCTCCTCGCGGCCTTTCAGCACGTACAACGCATCCCCCCGATGTCGGCACCGTAGCCCTGGTCGCGCAGGCCGCTCTTCTTGCTCTTGAACGTCGATGTCTACTTTTCTCCAGCGAATCGACGACCGCCGCGAACAACGGCACCGCGTAGCTCGGCAGGTGCTCATACACCGCGTTCGCCAGCGCCTTGCCGTCGAACTGCTCGCCCTCCTTCAGCATCACGGCGGCCATGCCCGCGCGGCCGTCGGCGCCGCGCACCTGCACCCCGAAGACCGCGACGGCCTGGACACCCGGGGCGGCCGACACGGCCGCTTCGACATGGGTCGTCGCGACGTTTTCGCCCTTCCACCGGAACGTGTCTCCGAGCCGGTCGACGAAAGCGGCGTGCCGAAAGCCCTGTGGTCGCATCAGGTCGCCGCTGTTGATCCACACGTCGCCGTCGCGGAAAGCGTTGCGCACCAACTTCTTCTCGCTCGCCTCGGCGTCGGTGTAGCCCTCGAACGGCTGCTTGTGAGTCACCTTGCTCAGCAGCAGCCCAGGCTGGCCGCCGGGCGCCCTACGCACCCGGCCCTTGCCGTCACGAACCGGCTCGCCGGTATCCGAGTCGTACTCGACGAAGGCCACCCGGGTAGGGCAGATTCCGGCGGTCTTGGGGACGTTGAAGATGTTGACGAACCCGGTGTTTCCTTCGCTGGCCCCGTAGAACCGAAGACCCGCGGGATGTTGAAGCGGCTGGTGAATTCGTCCCAGATGTCGGGCCGCAGCCCGTTGCCGGCGATCACGCGCACCTTGTGCTTGCGGTCGGTGTCCTTCTCGGGCTGGTTGAGCAGGTAGCGGCAGATCTCGCCGATGTACAGGAAGGCGGTGGCGTCGGCGCGGATCACCTCGTCCAGAACCGCGACGCCGAGAACGACAGGCCCAGCGCCAGGGTGGCGCCGGCTCCGAGCACAGCCGACACCCCGACGGTCAGTGCGCTGTTGTGATAGAGCGGCAGGCAGCAGTACAAGGTGTCGCTGCTCCTCAGCCGCATCCCGACGGCTCCGGAGCCACCAAGCGCCCGCAGCCACCGATAATGCGTCATCACACTTGGCTTTCGGCGCGCCGGTGGTCCCCGGAGATGAAGATGTAAAAGGCCTTGTCCTTGGCCCGCACCGACGAGGTCGCCGCGGGGTTCTCCGTGCACGCCTGCGCCAGGGCCAGCCGCTGAAATTCGTCGACGGTGATCGCGTCGGCGACCCTCGCACCCGATTCGACCGATCCGCCCGATTCGTCAAGGGCCGCGAGCAGATCCTGTTCGCCGATCAGCGTTTTGGCCCGCAAGAGCCCGACGCTGTGCGCGAGCACCTTGCCCCGGTGGTGGTGGTTGAGGATCCCGGCGATCGCGCCCAACTTGACCGCCGCCAGCAAGATCAGCACCATGCGCGGCGAGTTCGTCAGCATGACGGCCAGCACGTCGCCTCTACCGACGCCGCGCGCGGCCAACACTGCGGCATAACGGTTCACGGTCTCGTTGGCCTCGCGGTAGGTTACGGCTTCGTCTTCGTACCTGATGAACACGCGGTCGCCGTGCCGGGCCGCCCGGTCCTCTAAGACTCGGCCGATCGAGATCTTGGCCGACGGGCGGATCAGGCCCGCGATTGCCGGGGCGCCGTGCACGATGACCGGCGCGTCCCTCAGCAGACCGGGTAGCCCGGCCGCAATATCTCGCATCCTGACGGTGTCATCAGCCATGGCTGGGAATTTCTCGAGATTTCTCGCGGGTTCGGAATCGGCGGTGTGCCGGTACCGTAACGCGCGAATCATGCCGGCGGGGCCGAAATCGCAGGCCGAGGTTGCCGTGCAGCCTGTGCAGGCCGTGAGGCTGTGCGACGGCGCCGTCAGGCGAAGGCGCTCAGCCCGGTGATATCACGGCCGACGATGAGCGTCTGGATCTCCGCGGTGCCCTCGTAGGTAACGAGCGCCTCCATGTCGCACAGGTGGCGCATCACGTGGAAATCCAGCAGGATCCCGTTGCCGCCGAGGATGTCGCGGGCCAGCCGGCAGACGTGACGCGCCTTGACCGAGCAGAAGTACTTGGCGAGCGAGGCCATCGTGTCGCTCATCTCGCCGTCGTCGATCAGCCGTCCGAGCCGGATGCAGTAGAGCTGCATGGCGGTGACCTCGCCGAGCATCTCGACCAGGGTCGACTGGATCATCTGGTTCTTCGCGATCGGCCTGCCGAACTGGGTGCGCCGCTGAGCGTAGTTGAGGGCGATGTCGTAGGCGGCGACCCCATGTCCGGCCGACGCCCAGGCAACGGTGTTGCGGGTGCCCTTGAGCACCTTGGCGACGTCGGCGAACGAGTTGCAGTTCTGCAGCCGGGCATCGTCGGAGACGCGGCAGTCGCTGAGGGTGATGTCCGCGTTCTGCACCATCCGCAGCGCGACCTTGCCCTCGATCTTGGACGCGGAGTAGCCGGGGTTGTCCTTCTCCACGACGAACGCCTTGACCTGGCCGTCCTCGGTGTCACGGGCGAACACGACGATCACGTCGCACCACACGGCGTTGCCAGGCCAGCGCTTACGGCCGTTGATCACCCACTCGCCGCCCTCACGGCGGGCGGTGGCCTCGAGGATGACCGCGTCGGATCCGTGATCGGGCTCGGTGAGCGCGAATGCCCCGATCTTCTCCAGCCTGGCCATCGCCGGCAGCCAGCGCTGCCGCTGCTCGTCCGAGCCGAGCAGGTAGATCGACTGCATCGCCAGCCCCACGTGCACGCCGAAGAACGTCGCGATGCTGCCGTCGACCCGGCTGAGCTCATACAGTCAGCAATCCCGAGCCGACGGCCGACATCGGCGTGGTGCCGTAGCCCACCATGGTGTCGCCGACGATGTTCAGCTCGGCGAACTTTGGCACCAGTTCGAACGGGAACTCGCCCCGCTCCCAGTACGGGTTGACCACCGGCAGCACCTCGGTCTCGGCGAACTTCCGCACCCGGTGCAGCAACCGCAGCTCGTCCTCGGTCAGCTGGCCCGTCATCAGGAAGTAGTCGGTCTCGCGGGCAAGCCCGATGTCCTCGACAAGCGCCGCGGTGGTCGGGTCGGCGTCCCGTCGCGCCCCGGGTCTCAAACGAGCCCAATGGCTTTGGCATCTCGAGATTGAAGTCATGGGCGTGCTCCTCGTTCGCTCAGAAACTGTGTCGATGACGGGCGCGAGCTCAGACGCGTTGTGCACCAGGTCGATGTGCCCGCCGGAATGCAGGTGCAGCCGCGAGTGGGGCAGCAGCGTGTTCATGATGCGCGCGTTGATCACCGGGATGATCGGGTCGTCGGTGCCGGCCACGATCAACGTTCGCTGGCGCACCGCAGGCAGTGCGAACAGGCTGGTCCACACCGAACCGGCCAAAAGCTGGTGCAGGTAGCCGATCTTGGATCCGGCGTGCAACTGGCGCACGAACAGCTGCGCGACATCTTCACCATGCGCCCGAACGGTACCGCCGTAGAGCTCGCCGGCGATGGTCGCGGCATAGTCGGGATCCGAGAACCTGCGCGGGGTAACCATTTTCGCCAGAATCCGCGGGTGGGCGGGCACCATGAGCGCGCCGGTGCCCGTCGCCACCAGCACCAGACGCCGGCAGCGACGCGGATTCTGGAAGGCGAACTGCTGGGCAAGGGCGCCGCCCCAGGACAGCCCGAGCACGTCCACCACGCCGATTCCCAGCTTGGACAGCACCCGGCCCAGCACCCAGGCCAGGTAGGGAAACCCGTAGGGGGCAGGGGAGGTGGGCGATCCGCCGGTGCCCGGGGACGTCGAACCTGACCACCGTGGTCGGATCCAGTTGCTCGACCAGCGGATCGAGCACCTCCAGGCTGGCCCCGATACCGTTGCACAGCACCAGCGGACGCCGGTTCCCGTGGCGCACGTTCACCCGGATCCGTTGCCCGCCCGCGGCTGACGTAGCACTCCTCGCCGATCACGTGCTGGCGAGCCACCATGACGCTTCCCGCGTCGTGCGTTGCTACGCATCGCTCATTTCTCCATCACGTAGTGCCCGGGCGCCGGGCCGAGCGGCGGGAGGCCTTCCCCGCCAAGCGCTTTCGGTGCATCGACCTCTGAGCCGCTGCGCTCGGCGAGCCAGCCGACGTAGTCCGGCCACCAGGAGTCGGCGTGTTTCTCGGCGGAGTCCAGCCACTGTGGGGATCGTCGACGCAGATCGACGGGCCCGGTCCGGAACGACGCCTTGGGGTTGCCGGGCGGGTTGACCAGCGCCGCGATGTGACCGTTGGTGGACAGCACGTAGCGGTTGTCCTTGCTGCCGAGCAGGCGCGCGCTGCGATAGGTGGCCTGCCACGGGGAGATGTGGTCGGCGATGCCGCCGACGATGTAGGCGTCGGCGGTGATCTTGGCCAGGTCGACCGGGCTGCCCAGCATGGTGACCCCGCCGGGGGTGACCAGCGCGTTGTCGCAGGCCCATCAGCACCAGGTCGCGGTGCAGCGCGGCGGCCATCCGGGTGGTGTCGGCGTTCCAGAACAGCACGTCGAAGGGCGCCGGCTTGCGGCCCTGCACGTAGTTGTTCACCACGTAGCGCCACACCAGGTCGGTGGGCCGCAGCCAGGCGAACATCTCCGCCATGTCGCGCCCGTCGAGGTAACCCTTCCTGGCCGAGACCCGAATCGCCGCCTGCGCCGCGCGGTCGCTCATCGCGGCCGCGGCGAAGCCGGCGCGGGTCTCGTCGAGCACGGTGACCGCCAGGTCGAGGCCCGCGACCCGATCGCCCTCGCCGATCTCGGCGAGGTGGGCCGCCGTCATCGCCGCGAGGATGCCGCCCGAGCAGGTGGCCAACAGGTGGGTGCTGTCGGCCCCGGTGATCTTCTCCGCCGCGTCCATCGCCTCCACGATCGCCGCGCCGTAGGTGTCGAAGCCCCAATCCCGGTGGCGGGCTTGCGGATTGCGCCACGAGATGGCGAACACCTGCTGGCCCTGCTGCACGAAGTACTCGATCATGCTGCGCCCGGGCGCGATGTCCATGACGTAGTACTTGTTGATCACCGGCGGCACCATCAGCAATGGAACCTCGCTCACCTTGGGTGTCTGCGGGGCGTATTGGATCAGTTCGAACACCGAGGTTTGCAGCACCACCGCGCCCTTGGTGACGGCCAGGTCCTCGCCCACCGCGATAGGCGTCCGGCTCGACCATCGCCGGCACCCGGGGCTTCGAAAGCATGTCTCGGGCAAAGGCTCTCGCGCCGCGTACCGCGCTCAGGCCGCCGGTGTCGATCAGCGCCTTCCAGCCCAGCGGGCTGATCAGCGGGTTGTTGCTGGGCGCCAGGCCCTCCACAAAGTTGTCCACACGAACTGCATCTTCTCGTTGTCGCGCCAATCCAGCTCGCGTCGGCGAGTAGATCCTTGAGCGGTCTCGGCACCTGCCAGATAGGCCTGCATGACTCGATGCAGCAGCGGATTCTCTTGCCACGCGGGGTCACTGAATCGCTTGTCGGCGCGCGCCGGGCCGCGTTGCGACTTCCCGGTAGCGATATTGCCGAGTTCACGGGTCAGCGCGCCGACGCGATCGGCCACGGCGCCGGGGTGCTGGGCGAGGTTGCGGCCGAAGCGAGCCCAGGTGGCGTCGGGCATCATCCGGCTGGCGAATGGTTTGGTGGCGCTGGTGAGCAGCAGGTCGAGCGGCGCGGCCAGCTCGTCGGGCTTTGGGTCGGTTTGACTGGGCTTGCCATGATTATCGCTGTGCTTTCGGTTGTCGGGAACGGTGATGTCGCGTTTCTGGACCTTGCCGGTGGGTCCCTTGGGCAGCGCGTCGACGAGCCAGACCTGGCGCGGGTACTTGTAAGCGGCCACTCGGGCCTTGACGTAGTCGCGCAACTCCTCGGCCGTCGCCGCGGCGTCCTTCTTGAGTGCGACGGCGGCGCCGACTTCCTCGCCGAGGGAGTCGTGCGGGATGCCGATGACGGCGGCTTCGGCCACGTCCGGATGCTCGTAGAGCACCTCTTCGATCTCGCGGGGATACACGTTGTAGCCGCCGCGAATGATCATGTCCTTGGTGCGATCGACGATGTAGAAGTAGCCGTCTTCGTCGACACGTCCGACGTCGCCGGTGTTCAGCCACCCGTCTTCGGTGATGGTGGCCTTGGTTGCCTCGGGCAGGTTCCAGTAGCCCTTCATCACGTTGTGGCCGCGGATCTGGATCTCGCCGGTCTGCCCCTGCGGGACCTCAACTCCGTCCAGGTCGACCAGCCGCATCTCGACGCCTTCGATCGGGGTGCCGATGGAGCCCGCCTTGCGTTCGCGGTTCGGGATGGTTGAACGCGGCAGCCGGCGAGCTTTCGGAGAGGCCGTAGCCCTCGAGAACGGCGCAACCAAAGGCCTTTTCGAAGTCGTTGAGAACCTGGACGGGCAGTGCCGCGCCACCGGAGACGCAGGTGCGCAGGCTGCGGGTGGCTTCGGCGGACGCTCGTCCGCCACGCTGAGCAGCGCCGAGTACATCGTCGGCACGCCCTCGAACACCGTGACGCGGTCCCGCTCGATCACCTCGAGGGCCTTGCGCGGGTCGAACCGGGGAATCAGGGTCATCATCGCGCCAGCGAGGACCGAACCGTTGAGACCGCAGGTCAGGCCGAACACGTGGAACAGCGGCAGGCAGCCCATCACCACGTCGTCCGGGCCGGTTTCGACCAGGGTGCGCATGGCGACCTCGCAGTTGCGGCTCAGGTTGCCGTGCGTGAGCATCGGCGCCCTTGGGCTTGCCGGTGGTGCCGGACGTGTGCAGGATGACCGCGACGTCGTCGTCGGCGCGTTGCACCGGCGCGTCCTGGCCGGGCAGGTCGGCGGTCAGCTGGCCAGGCCTGCGTCGTCGACGACCCAGCATTTGGCACCCGCCTCGGCCGCACCCGCGTTGGCCTCCTCGGCGAAAACGGTCGCCGCGAACAACGCCTTGGCGCCGGTGTTGGACAGGTAGAAGGCCACCTCACGGGACTTGAGCAGCGGGTTCATCGGAACCGCGACGGCGCCCCGGTACATGATCCCGTAGAACGCAATGGCGAACGCGGGCGTGTTGGGCAACATCACGCCCACCCGGTCGCCCGGCTCGATGCCGGCCTGCTCCAGCAGCGTCGCCACGCGGGCGGCCGCGGCATCGAACTCGGCGTAGGTGATCTGCAGGTCGTCACAGCGCAGCGCGATGCGGTCGGGGTTGCGGTTTTTCGATGCGACGAGGTTGGCGCTCAGGGCGGTCATCAGGTGCCTTCCGAGAATGTCTTCGGTTGCTTCCGGTTCCGGCAATCGTCATCCAAGGGCGCACGAGCAACAACAATGTTGCGGTAAGACACACAGTAAGGGCGACCGGTTCGGGTGAGCGCCCACATCCGGGCGCACGAAATAGGGTTCCGGGGTATGAGCGCGGGAACACACTCCGCGGGCGTCCGTCCAGGCACCGCCCCTGACCCGCACATCGTCGAGCTCGGCAAGCTCATGCTGGCCCGCGCCCCGAAATTGGGTAAAGCGATGGCGGAGCTGCTCTGCCGCGAGATCGACGCGTACCGCGACGGCAGCGTCGTCGCTAAGGAACAGGTACGCGAAAGTTGCGTGGCGAACGTGACGTTCATCTTCGACTCGCTGGCCGGCAGGACGACGCCGACGTCGACGTCTCGCCCGCCCAGCAGACCGGCACCGCCCGCGCGCTCGCCGGTGTGCCGCTGCCGGCGGTGATGACCGCCTACCGCATCGGGTTTCGATTCATGTGGGAGCAGACCCTCGCGGTGGCGCGCGCCGCGTCCATACCCACCGACTCGATCCTGGATGCCACAGCGCGGGTCTTCTTCGCCCAGGACACCTTCACCCAGGCAATGAGCACCGCCTATCGCCAGCAGGCTGACCGCGCAGATCCTCGAGCGGGAGGAAGAGCGATCGGCGTTGGTCGAAGCGCTGCTGTCCCGGCGGATCACCGACAGTCACAGCCTCTGGGAGGCGGCAGACCTGCTGCGGCTGCCCACTTCGGGACCCTACGTCGTGGTCGCCGCGGAGCTGCCGGCGATCGGAAAGCTGGGATTGCCCGACGATCGAGAACAAGCTGTCGGTCCGCGACATCCGGTCGGCGTGGCGGCTGCTGCCGGACTTGCAGGTCGGCATCGTCCATCTGCGGGGCCCGGCGCCGGCGGAAACCCTGCGCACAGCTCGTCGAGGTACTCCGGCAGGCCGCCACCGCGCGGGTCGGCATCAGCCCGCCGTTTCAGCGAGCTGGCCGAAACCAGCGACGCGCTGAGATTCGCCCGGCTGGCGGCCACCGGAAAACCGTTGGCCGATTCGCTCGTTGCCGTCTTCGACGACACGCCGCTCGCCGTCGCGGCGGTCAGCGCCCCGGAGGCGATGGCCAAGATCAGGTCGTCGGTGCTGGGGGCCGTGAACGAGCTGCCCGCCGAGGAACGCACGGTGCTGCTCGATACCTTCCAGGCCTGGCTGCAGGCGGGCGGCTCCGCCAACGACGACCGCGGCGAAGATCTATTGCCATCCCAACACCGTGCGGCACCGGCTGCGCCGCATCGAGGAGTTGACCGGCCGATCACTTTCGCGGCCAACGGATCTCGCCGAACTGTGCCTGGCGTTCGAGGTGGAGCGGCGGCTGCCCTAAGCGTGCTCCAGGGCAGTCACGCCTTCAGACGGCGGCGAACCTGCAGGGCGGTGATCACGTCCATGATGCCGATGGCGATCAGCCAGCAGCCGGCAACCAGGGTCAGGATCTCGATCGATTCGATCGGCGAGATGATCAGCACGCCGCCGCCGATGACGATGATCACGCCCGAGAGCGCCTGCCAGCCGCGGCCGGGCAGGTGGTCGAAGGACAGCGCCGAGGCGAGCAGGGTCATCCCGCGAAACACCCAACCGATGCCGATCCAGATGGCCAACAACCAGACCGCCTCGAATTTGTCGCGGAAGCAGAAGAACCCCAGCACCAGCGACACGGCGCCGGTGATGAACGACAACACTCTCATCGCGGCGCCGGCGTGGGTGCCGAACGCGGCGAACATGTAGCCGACCCCGGACACGACCAGGTAGATGCCGAACAGGAAGCCCGCCACCACTAGCGAGTGACCTGGGTAGTAAAGCACGATGGCGCCGATTACGACGGACGTGATGCCGACGAGGAGAAGCAGCTGCCAGGTGCTGCGCGCAAGTTGGTGTAGGGGACCTTCGAAAACGGGCTTTTCGCTGGTTGTCATGGTGAAGACGATAGTGCGGCGGGCCCGTCAGGAGAATGTTTCCGGCCACAGAATTCAGTTTCTCGTAGTGGCACGGCGAACAATGACAGGCCGGGTGCCACTCCCCGACCGGCAAGCTATGAGGGTTTGTCGCGGCGAAACAACAACTCGGGGCAACTTGGTCGCTCGACGACATCGCTGTGGCGCGGCGACGTCGCTAAATTCCCTCTCGAACGCAGTGCCAGGCTCTCAGGATCCGAACAAAGAAAGTTCGAAACCTCGACTGGCACAACCAATCCCCGAACCGTTCCGCGTGCAACGCGGAGAAAGTGAGCTAACCATGGCCTCCGTCATCTCCACCTACCTGACCATCTTCGCGATGCTCGTCCTGACCACCTTTCCCGTGCTCGTTCCGGCACTCATCACAGCCGGGCACGCCATCATGGACCGGAAGGGCCGCCCGGCCCGCGCGTCCAAGCACCGGCCAACGGCAGCCCGCCGCCTCGCCGCCGCGGCCGCCTGAACTGCGCCTCAGACCCGGTGGACCAGCCAGCAGGTCCACCGGGTTTTGGCCGCTTTGTATTCCCAAGACAACGACTCGCTCCATTTTGGTTACGTCGGTACATCGCTGTTGCGCGGCGCCGGCGCTAAGTTTCATAACGAACACAGCGCCACCTTCCCGGGTTCGAATTGGCCTTCGATTTGGTCTTCGAATTGGCTCTGCCACAACCCATCCCAACCAATCCGCGCCGCGGAGAAATGTGAGCTAACCATGATCAGCGTCATCTCGACCTACCTGAGCATCGCCGCCATGATCGTCCTGACCACCTTCCCGGTGCTCCTCCCGGCGATCATCACCGCCGTCCACGCCATCATGGGCCGCGTCGGCGGACCGGCCCGCGCGGCCGACCAACGCGCCTACGGTGGCCCGCCGTCTCGCCGCGCGGAACCGACTGACACCGCTCGGCACGTACTGCAAGCAAGCCCGGTAGCCCAGGCCAACTGGTCTACCGGGCTTTTTGCTGCAGCACCGCGGCGCCGTACCAGTGGCAAACCACCAAGCGCGAGTTCGACATCGAGGCGGTCGGCGCCGATCTCGCGGCCCCGCCTCTCGACGGCGCGGGCCACCCGATACTTCACCGAGTTGAAATGCAGGTTGAGTTCCTCCGCGGCCACCTTGTAGCTCGAGCCGCAACCCAGAAACACCCGCAAAGTCTCACGCAGCCGCGCGTCGTTTTCGTTGTCGCCCGCAAGGTCGCCAAGTACGGTGGCTACCCACTCGCGGGTGGCGGCCACCGTGCTTTGAGAGCCACCAAGCCGCGCCACGACGGACAACCCGGGGTCGGTGGCGGCGATCACCGTCGGCATCGCGGATTCGCCGGTCGCTGACGATCGCGACGCCGCGGGCCTCCTGCGCCTCGCGGTGTGAGCGGCGAAAACCTTCCACGCCGACCGGCCATCGATCCCGATTGCCACACTCGGCGAGTCGGGTCGGGTCAGCGCGAACCGGCGGATCTTCGAAACGACATCGGTCACCGCGTCGGCGGCCGCGGCGCGATACGGCAGCCATCCCCAGCCACAGTTCTGGTCGGCGGCAACGAAGAGCGGGCTGGCGGCTGCAGCGGCGGCTTCGCCCAGTTCGCGAAGAAACCGTTGCAGACCGGGCAAGTTCGTCGCCTTCGGTACCCGGCTCCGGGTACCACATGACCAGCCCCAGGTGGTGCCACCGCAGCGGATAGCGGATCGACGTGGTCGCCGCGTCGACATCGATGGTCTTGTTCGCGGCCAGCATCTCGCGCACCCGCACGCCGCGCAGGCTGTTCTGGTTCTCCAGCCATCGTTCGCGTTCGTCTTCGTAGACACCGACGACTTGCTGCGACATCCAGTCGATGTACTCGAACATCGCGCCGGTGATCGCCTCAATCACCGGCACCCGCATCGATTCCGGGATTTCGATCGCGCGCAACTCGGCGAAAATCAGCTCGTTCATCCGGCGCTGACCGAGCCGATAGGCGCGCACCAGCGCGTTGACCGGCACCCCACGCTGCGCCAATCGGCGCGCGTACTCCAGCGCCGCGGTGGGCGCCTCGACACGCTCGACGGCGATGTCGTAGCGCAGCGCGTACAGCATCGTGTCGACGTTGCCTCGACGCTGGTCCCGAGCAACTCCACGAGCTGCCGCGTCGCCACGCAGCTCGGGGATCTGATCCTCGAGGGAACGACGGACCGCCGACGACGCCTCGGCCAGCCGATCGTGCAATCGGCGGGCGACCATCGCCGACGTAACGGTTCACCTCGACTTGAATATCTGGGCTGTCGAGGCGCGGATTCTTCACCTCACTGACGTTAGACGCCCGGTTGTCTTCCAGCGATAACAGCGCAGCGACGGCTTTGTCGATTCGCGACTGTGTCACGCGCGCGCGCGATTCCTAATGTTGTCGCCACTCTCGGCCAACGACCGGCAAAGGAGCCAACACACATGGGATTCACCAAACCCGATCTTCCCGATGTCGATCCGGACACCTTCTTGCAAGAAGCCACTGATGGAGCGGATGCGGATCCTCGTCACCGATTGGGCCGAAAATGGCTTCGGCTCACCGCGGATGGTCCACACCATTTACATCGCGAAGCTGGTCGTGTTCTTCGCGATCGGTGGCATCACCGTCGCGACGTTGACGTCGGGCCTGCCCGCCTTCTGGCACGTGACCGAATGGTGGAACCAGCCGATCGTCTACCAGAAGGTCATCCTGTGGACCGTGCTGCTGGAGGCCATCGGCGTAGCCGGCTCCTGGGGTCCGCTGGCCGGCAAGGTCAAGCCGATGACCGGCGGCATCCTGTTCTGGGCCCGACCGGGAACCATCCGGCTGCGGCCCTGGAAGTGGGTGCCGTTCACCAGCCGGTGACCGCCGCACCTGGTTCGACATCGGGGTGTACCTGGCGCTGCTGGTGAGCCTGGCCGTCGCGCTGCTCGCACCGGGCGTGCACAGCGACTCGCTGTCGAAGGCGTTGCCGGACAACACATCCGGCCTGGTGAACCCGGCCCTGTTGATCGCGCCGATGGCGCTGCTGGTGCTGATCGGTCTGCGGGACAAGACCGTCTTCTTGGCCGCCCGCGGCGAGCAGTACCTTCCCGCGCTCTTCTTCTTCGCCGCGCTGCCGTTCGTGAACATGATCATCGCGCTCAAGATGCTGATCGTGGTGGTGTGGGTCGGCGCAGGCTTCTCGAAGTTCGGCAAGCACTTCTCCAACGTCATTCCGCCGATGGTGAGCAACACGATATTCGCGCCCAAATGGGTGCGACGGGCGCACTACCGCGACTTCGGGCGCGACATGCGGCCGTCGCGGCTGGCGGACTTCATGGCGCACGTCAACGGCACCACCGTCGAGATCCTGGCCCCGCTGGTGCTGTTGTTCTCGACGAACAAGTGGGTGACGCTGGTCGCAGTGCTGGTGATGGTGGGCTTCCACCTGTTCATCATCTCGACCTTCCCGCTCGCGGTGCCGCTGGAATGGAACGTGGTCTTCGCCTACGCCACCGTCTTCCTGTTCCTCGGCTTCCCGAACTGGAACGGATACGCTCCGTGGAACATGTCGCCGCCGTGGCTGGCCCTCGTCATCGCCGCCGCGCTGCTGTTCTACCCGATCCTGGGCAACCTGCGGCCCGACAAGGTGTCGTTCCTGCCCTCGATGCGGCAATACGCGGGCAACTGGGCCTCCGCCGTGTGGGCGTTCGCGCCCGGGTGCCGAGGAGAAGCTGAACAGCGTCACGCGCGTCGGCGTCCAACCAGGTCGACCAGTTCGTCGCGGCCGGCTACGAGCCGGCGTGGGCGGAGATCACGTCCTGCAGAAGACAATCGCGTGGCGAAGCATGCACAGCCAGGCCCGCGGCCTGTACTCGTTGCTGCTGACCCACCTGCCGGACATCGACACCCGCACCGTGCGGGAGGGCGAGTTCGTCTGCAACTCGCTGATCGGCTTCAACTTCGGCGACGGCCACCTGCACAACGCGGACATGATCGCGGGCCGTGCAGCGCGAAGCCGCATTCGAGCCGGGCGAGTGCATCGTCGCCTGGGTGGAGTCGGAGGCCTTCGGCAGCGGCGTCCAGCACTACAAGCTGATCGACGCCGCGCTCGGGGTGATCGAGCGCGGCACCTGGAAGGTCGCCGACGCGGTCGCCGAGCAGCCCTGGCTGCCCAACGGTCCCATCCCGCTTAGCGTGCAATGGTCACTGCGTCGGCACCGCAGCCGGCCAGCGCCAGGACCGACCAGGATCACGGTCACGGAGCACTGGCATGAGCCGCGCCGGCGACGATGCAGAGCGCAGCGATGAGGAGGAGCGGCGCACAATGAGCACGGCACTGGTGGTAGGCGGCGGGCCCAACGGGCTCGCCGCCGCCCTCGCCCTGGCGGCCGAGGGCGTGCAGGTCACCATCCTCGAGGCCGCGGACGAGGTCGGCGGTGGCGCGCGCAGCAGCGAAGCCATTGTCCCCGGCCTGCTGCACGACCACTGCTCGGCGATCCACCCGATGGCCGTCGGCTCGCCGTTCCTGAGCGGCTTCAATCTGGACCGCTACGGCCTGTCGTGGCGCTGGCCGGAGATCGACTGCGTCCACCCCCTCGACGACGGCAGCGCCGGCGTGCTGCACCGCTCGGTGGAACAGACCGCGGCCGGTCTCGGCCGCGACGGATCGCGGTGGCAGCGCGCGTTCGGCTACTCGGCCGCCCGGTTCGACGCGCTGTCCGAGGACATTATGGGGCCGCTGCTGCGGATGCCACACCACCCGCTGATGCTGGCCAGATTCGGTGCGCCCACCGTGCTGCCGGCGTCCACGCTGGCCCGGCAGTTCCGCACCGAGGAGGGCCGCGCCTTGTTCGGAGGCATTGCGGCCCATGCCTTCCGGCCGTTGCACTACCCGATGACCTCCGCGATCGGGGTGGGCATCATCGCGGCCGGCCACCGGCACGGCTGGCCGGTGGCCGCGGGTGGATCCCAGTCCATCACCAACGCGATGGTGGCACTGCTGGGCGACCTGGGCGCCAAGATCGAGACCGGCGTCCGGGTCCAGACGGCGGCGCAGCTGCCGCCGGCCGATATCACGATGTTCGATCTGGCGCCCGGCGCGGTCGCCGGGATCATGGGAGACCGCCTGCCCCGCCGGATTTCGCGCGCCTACACCCGGTTCCGGCGAGGTCCCGGTGCGTTCAAAGTCGACTTCGCCGTCGAAGGCGGTGTGCCCTGGACAAACCCCGACGCGCACCGGGCCGGCACTGTTCACCTGGCCGGGACCTACCCCGAACTCGCCGCGACCGAGCGGGAGATCCACGCCGGACGCATGCCCGAGCGGCCATTCGTGCTGGTGGGTCAGCAGTATCTGGCCGATCCGCAACGGTCGGTGGGCAACACCCACCCGGTGTGGAGCTATGCGCACGTCCCCAACGGCTACACCGGTGACGCGACCGAGGCGATCATCGCCCAGATCGAGCGGTTCGCCCCCGGTTTCCGCGATCGCATCGTCGGGCAAACGGCTCGTTCCACAACGCAGATGGCCAGCTATAACCTCAACTACGTCGGCGGCGACATCCTGACCGGCGCCAAAGACATTCGCCAGCTGACGTTCGGACCGCGAATCACGTTGTCGCCGTACACCATTGGGGTACCGGGCATGTACATCTGCTCGGCGGCCACCCCGCCGGGGCCGGGCGCGCACGGCATGTGCGGCGCAAACGCGGCGAAACTCGCGCTCGCCTACCTGGCCCGGGAAAAGTAACGGCGAACTCGCCGGCACCGAAAAGCCCATGTAGTCCCCGACTGGAAGGACGCTCTGCCACACCAGAGCAGAATTGGACGGAAAAATGAAGCGATTGATCTACCGATTCTTCGCCGCTATTTTGCTGGCTTCCGCGGGCTTCGCGACGGCGGGCGTGGGCATCGGCAATGCCGATACGCTTCAGACCGAGGGCAGCTATCCGACTCGGGAGGCCTGTCAGAACGCCGGCCCGGGTGTGAAGGCGTCCACGCCACCGTTCAACTGGACCAACTTCTGGTGTGTTCCGGATCCTAAGACCGTCGGCAATTGGCGCTTGGTGCTCAGCAACGGCTAAGACCGGGTGAGTCACGGTTAAGTCGCAGGCTCAGGACCCCGCGTACTTATAGAAGCCCTCGCCGGTTTTGACGCCGAGCTTGCCCGCATCGACATACGACTGCAACAAGTCCCGCGAGTCCTTGGGCAGGTGCGCGAACTCCTCGCAGTAGTTGTTCTCGATGTCGAGCGCGACGTCCAGGCCGACCAGGTCCATCATCTGGAATGGCCCGGCCTGCACGCCAAAATTGACCTTGAACATTCCGTCGACATCCTCCGGACGCGCCACACCCTCGGCGACCACGGCCAGTGACTCACGCTTGATGGCGGCCCAGACCCGGTTGAATATGAAGCCCGTGCACTCCTTGCGCGCCTCGAAGGGATGCACGCCGAACTCGGGCAGCACGGTCAGCAACGTATCGAGCAGCCCGCGATCGGTCTCGCCGTCCGACATCAGGTCCAGCGCGTTGATCTGCGGCGGCATGTAGAAGTGCGTGTTGCACAAACGGGTTTTGTCCCTGACCTTTTCGGCCATCAGGCGCGACGGGAACGACGACGAGTTGGTCGCGAAGATCGTGTCCGGCGGCGCGGCCGCGTCGATCTCGCCCCACAACGGAATCTTGATCTCCAGCCTCTCGGGGACCGACTCGACGGCAAGCCAGGCGCCGTCCAGCGCCTCGTCGAGCGACCCGGTGGCCGTCACCACGCCCACTTCACCAAAGCCGCGGCTCTCGATCATCGCCGGCAGGGCCTCCGTCACGTACTGCGTTGCCTCGTCGCGCTGTTCCGCGCGCCGCGCGTAGATCCGCACCGTTCCGCCCCGGCTGGCGAACATTAAGGCGATGCGACGCCCGAGCGTTCCCGCCCCGATCACTGCGACCGGACGGTTCCGGATGTCTTCGAAGGTGTAGGTAAACGAGCCAGTCACATACGAATGCTAAGCCGCGGCCACTCGCCTGGGTCAGTCGCCAATCGACAAACATGGCACGGCCGTTGTCTCCGGGAGATAACTACCTCGGCGTGATGCCCAACCGGCGGACGCCGCGAGCCGCGGACCCGCGCGCCAGGCTCAGCGCCAACTTGGTGCGTCGCCGCGACGCCGGATACCAGAGTATCTCCTTGGCCTGCGTCGGAATGCGCGGCGATGTGATCGCTTGCGGGCGACAGTATTTCCGTATGCCCGCGGCACCGCCCAGCCGAGTGCCGACGCCAGACTCCTTCCAGCCACCCATCGGGAGATCAAAAGCGAAGACGTTGGATGAAACGTCGTTGACGTTGACCGCACCGACATCGAGCTGCCGGGCTATGCGTTCACCGCGCCCCCTATCACGGGTCCACACCGTCGCCGACAACCCATACTTTGAGTCGTTGGCCAGCCGGATTGCCTCCGCCTCGTCGGCGACCTTCACCACCGGGATGGTGGGCCCGAACGTTTCTTCGGTCATGCAGGTCATCGACTGGTTGACGTCGACGAGGACCGTCGGCTCGAAAAACGCCCCCGTTCCGGTCGGCTTGCCGCCAGTGATCGCGCGAGCACCGGCCGCGATCGCCTCATCGACGTGCCCTTGCACTTTGTCGCGCTGTGCGGTGTTCGCCAGTGATCCAATGTCGAACGCGAACTTGCGATCGTCCTGGCCCTGCCGAAGTTGGCGGACGTTCGCGGTGAGCTTTGCCAAGAACTCGTCGTAGACGGGCGCCTCGACGTAGACCCGCTCGACCGAGATGCATACCTGGCCCGAGTTCCACATGCCGCCCCACGCGATCCCGTTGGCGGCCCGGTCGAGATCGGCGTCGGCCAGCACCAGGGCCGGGTCTTTGCCCCCGAGCTCGAGACTGCAGGGAATCAGCCGCTCCGCACAGGCGACCGCGACCTTCCTGCCGGTGGCCGTGGACCCGGTGAATTGCACGAAATCGGCGTTGTCGATGACGGCCACGCCGGTGTCGCCGTATCCGGTTGCCAGCGCCAGCGCCGGCGGCGCGCCGATCTCGCTCCAACCGCGGACGAACTCGACCGCGGACAGCGGCGTCACTTCGGACGGTTTCAGTAGCACAGCGGCGCCTGCAGCCAACGCGGCGACCAAGTCCAAAGCTGGCATCACGAACGGGTAATTCCAGGGCGTGATGACGCCGACGACCGGATACGGCCGGTACACGGTGGTGAGTTTCTTGGTCACGGCGAACGGACTGAAAGAGCGGGGATGCTCGTCGGCGAGGAATTGCTCCGCATGACGCGCCCAGTAATCGAGCAGGGTGGCTGCGAGAGGCGCTTCAAGGCTGGCCTCCGACCGCGGCTTGCCGGTCTCCGACTGCAGAACGTCGGTGATGTGCTCGGCGTTATCGAGCACCCAGCCCTGGTATTTCAGCAGCCAATGCCTGCGACCGCGCGGGCCGAGGGCCTCCCATTCGGGCTGGAACAGGCGCAGCTCGCGCGCCTTGGCTGCGACGTCGGCGGGCGTCTCGATCGGCACGGCGCCGACGACGGATCCGTCCGCGGGGTTGCGCACAGTGATGGTCGTGGCTTCGGTCTTGGGCTGGACCGCGGTCATGGGGAACCTCTCTTCCGACGCGTCGACCCCCTGCGCCTTGCAGTATCCCCCCGACCGGCCGAACCGCCTATAGCAGCGTGATTTGTTCGGGGTGCGGCTCGGCCGGCTCCAACAGCTCGGGCCCGTTATTGCGCACGCTGTTGACCAGCGTCGACACCTGGCGCAGCTGGATGCCGCGCACGTCGGGCGCCCGCGCCAGCAGCTCCGGGTCCAGCGGTGCATCGGGATTCAGCCAGGAATCCCAGTCCTTTTCGGCCAGGATCAGCGGCATCCGGTCGTGGACCTCCGCCAGCTCGCCCACCGCGTCGGTGGTGATGATCGTGCAACTCAACAGCGGCGCAGCATCTTTCGCGGGCTTCCAAATCGACCACAGTCCCGCCATGAACAGCGTGTCGCCGTCGTCGCGGTGCAGGAAGAACGGCGTCTTCGGAACCTTCTTGCCCACGGCACCGCCGTCGGGATTGGCGCGCCATTCGTACCAACCGTCCATCGGCACCAGGCAGCGCTTGCTCTTCGCCGAACCGCGGAAGGCCGGTGAGGTGGCCACCTTCTCGGACCGCGCGTTGATCAGCAGCGGGCCCTTGTTGTCGGGTGCGCCGTCCGGGCCGGCCTTGACCCACGGCGGGATCAATCCCCAGCGCATCAGCCGCACCCGGCGGGTCGCCTGGTCGTCGGGCTCGCTATGCCGCGTGACGACGGTCGCGATGGTGGCGGTGGGGGCCACGTTGTAGTTCGGCTCGCCAGCGCGCCCAGGCGCGTCGGCGGCGCCGGTGGCCTCGTCGATCGCCTTGATTTTTTCGGCCAACTGGGCCGGATCCGTCGTCACCGCAAACCGTCCGCACATACCTCTCATGGTGCCCGGTACCCACGACACCCGCCGACACGGCAGGATGAAGCGGTGAGCACCGAGCCCCTCAAAGCGCCCCTGAAAGCGTGGGCGGCCCCCTTGGCGCAGTCACCGGTGCACGCGGCCGTGACCGTTCCGGGCTCGAAATCCCAGACCAACCGGGCGCTGATACTCGCGGGGCTATCGAGCGCCCAGGGTCAGGGCACCTCGACCATCGGCGGCGCACTGCGCAGCCGCGACACCGACCTGATGATCGGCGCGCTGGGGACCCTTGGGCTGCGCATCGACGGGACCGGCCCCGAACTGACGGTCAGCGGCGGCATTGCCCCCGAGGCCGGCGCGCGGGTGGACTGCGGCCTGGCCGGCACGGTCTTGCGGTTTGTTCCGCCGCTGGCGGCGCGCAGCGCCGTCCCGGTCACCTTCGACGGCGACGAGCAGGCCCGGGCGCGGCCGATCGCGCCGCTGCTCGATGCGCTGCGCGGTTTGGGCGTCGGGGTCGACGGCTCCGGTCTGCCGTTCCGGGTGCAGGGCGCCGGTTCGGTCGCCGGCGGCAATGTGGAGATCGACGCGTCGGCGTCGTCGCAGTTCGTGTCGGGCCTGCTGTTGTCCGGGGCGTCGTTCACCGAGGGCCTTTGCGTGCAGCACACCGGTTCGGCCGTGCCGTCGGCGCCGCACATCGCGATGACGGTGGTGATGCTGCGGCAGGCCGGCGTCGACGTCGACGACTCGGTGCCCAATCGCTGGAGGGTGCGCCCCGGCGTGGTCGGGGCCCGGCACTGGGACGTCGAACCGGATCTGTCGAACGCGGTTCCGTTCCTGGCGGCGGCCGTGGTCAGCGGCGGCGCGGTGCGCATCACCGGCTGGCCGGCGACCAGCGTGCAACCGGCCGACAACATCCTTGAGGTCTTGGGCAAGCTGAATGCCGTTGTCACCCAGAATGATTCATTCCTTGAGGTGCGGGGGCCGGCGGCGGATGACGGCTACTCGGGCTTTGATGTCGACCTGCGCGACGTCGGCGAGCTCACGCCGTCGGTGGCGGCGCTGGCGGCGCTGGCCTCCGCCGGGTCGGTGTCGCGGCTGACCGGCATCGCCCATTTGCGTGGCCACGAGACGGACCGGCTGGCGGCGCTGAGCACGGAGATCAACCGCCTGGGCGGCGACTGCCGGGAAACCCCCGACGGCCTGGTGATCACCGCGACTCCGCTGAAGCCGGGCGTCTGGCGCGCGTACGCCGATCATCGGATGGCGATGGCCGGTGCGATCGTCGGGCTGCGGGTGGCCGGCGTCGAGGTGGATGACATCGCCGCGACAACCAAGACGCTGCCGGAGTTCCCACAGCTGTGGGCGCGCATGCTGGCCGAGGGGAGATCCGGCGTTTGAGGTCGGGCGATTACGACGAGTCCGACGTCAAGGTCCGCTCCGGCAGGGGGTCGCGACCGCGAACCAAGACTCGTCCCGAACACGCCGACGCCGAGGCAGCCATGGTGGTCAGCGTGGACCGCGGCCGCTGGGGGTGCGTGCTGGGCGGCCGTCCCGAGAGCCGGGTCACGGCGATGCGGGCGCGCGAACTCGGCCGCACCCCGATCGTCGTCGGCGACGAGGTCGACATCGTCGGCGACCTGTCCGGTCGCCATGACACTCTGGCCCGCATCGTGCGCCGGGGTCCGCGCCGAACGGTGTTGCGGCGCACCGCCGATGACACCGATCCCACCGAGCGAGTGGTGGTCGCCAACGCCGATCAGCTACTGATCGTGGTGGCTCTCGCGGACCCGCCGCCGCGTACCGGCCTGGTCGACCGGACGTTGATCGCCGCCTACGCCGGCGGGCTGACACCGATCCTGTGCCTGACCAAGACCGACCTGGCCCCACCCGAACCGTTCGCCGAGCAGTTCGTCGACCTGGACCTGACGGTGGTCGCCGCCGGCGTCGACGATCCCCTGCTCGCGGTGGCAGAGTTGCTGCCCGGCAAGATCACCGTCCTGCTCGGGCACTCCGGGGTTGGCAAGTCGACCTTGGTAAACCGCCTTGTGCCCGAGGCTGATCGAGCCGTCGGCGAGGTCACCGACATCGGCAGGGGGCGGCACACCTCGACGCAGTCGGTGGCGCTGCCGCTGGGTGATTCACTGCCGGGCTCGGGCTGGGTGATCGACACCCCGGGAATCCGCTCGTTTGGTTTGGCCCACATCCGGCCCGACGACGTGCTGTCGGCTTTCTCCGATCTGGCCGACGCAATCGAAGAGTGTCCGCGCGGCTGCGGGCACATGGGACCGCCGGCCGACCCGGAATGCGCGTTGGACACCGTGACCGGGCCCGCGGTCCGCCGCGTCGCCGCGGCCCGGCGGCTGTTGTCGGCGCTCAGGGAGCCCTAACTCCCCGCCGAGCGTGCGTGTTTGCACACCGACACGCCGGTTCAGACGTACAACTACGCACGCTCGCGCTGGCCGGCCAACCGCATGCCGAGCTGCTCGGTCGGCACCAGATGCCCTTCGGCGCAGCGGAATTCGACGGTCACGTCGGCGCCACAGCCCAGGTGCGTCATGTGCAGCCGGTTGCAGTCCGGCAAGTGCTGCCGTCCCCACTCGAACATCGAGAAGACCACCGGCATGAAGTCCACACCCGCGTCGGTCAACACATACTCCTCGCGGCTGCGCTGCCCGGGCTCGCGATAGGGCCGCCGCGTCAGCAACCCGACCTCGACCAGCTCGGTCAGCCGCGCCGAGGTCGCGGCCTTGGTGATGCCCACCCGGCGGGCGAAGTCATCGAAGCGGGTGGTGCCGTAGTACGCCTCGCGCATGATCAGCATCCCGGACTTGGTGCCGACGGCGGCCATGGTCTTCTCGATCGGGCACGCTCCAACCGCCGACCACCCATCGCGGTCGGCCAGCACGCCCTGCAACAGTGTCATGCAGATCACCTCCCCGTCTGGGTTGCATTGAGTATACCTAGATGTTTATCTGGGTATAGCGAGGACTACTTAGCCTCGACCCAGAGGAGGAACAATGACCCGTTATCAGGGCCGCGACGCGGTGATCGTCGGCGCCGTACGTACCCCGGTCGGCAAGGGCAAGGCGAACGGCGCGCTGCACGGCGTGCTGCCCGCGGACCTGCTGGCGCACAGCCTGCGCGAACTGGTAGCCCGCACCGGCGTGGACCCCGCGCAGGTCGACGACGTCATCGCGGGCGCCGTGACCCAGGTGGGTGACCAGGCCGTCAACATCGCCCGAAATGCGGTGCTGGGCGCCGGATTCCCGGAGACGGTTCCAGGCACCACCGTCGACCGCCAGTGTGGCAGCAGCCAGCAGGCCATCAGCTTCGCCGCCCAGGGCGTGCTGGCCGGCGCCTACGACATCGTGATCGCCGGCGGCGTGGAGTCGATGGGCCGCGTTCCGATGGGCAGCAACGTGTTGCCGGGCAGCAACCCGTTCGGCAGCGACATGGCCGCGCGCTACCCTGAAGGCTTGGTGCCACAGGGGATTAGCGCCGAACTGATCGCCGCGAAGTGGGGCTTCTCGCGCACCCAGCTCGACGAGTTCTCCGCCGAGAGCCACAACCGGGCCGCCCGCGCCACCAAGGACGGGCTCTTCGACAACGAGCTGGTCCCGATCGCCGGCCTTGACACCGACGAGACCATCCGGGCCGCCACCACGGTCGAGACGCTGGCCACCCTGCAACCGTCGTTCTACAGCGAGGCCATGAAAGCGCGCTTCCCGCAGATCAATTGGTCGATCACGGCGGGTAACTCCTCGCCGCTGTCCGACGGCAGCGCCGCGGTCATGATCACCACCAGCGAGGTCGCCAGGAAGCTGGGGCTGCAACCGCTGGCCCGGATCCACACCACCACCGTGGTCGGCTCCGACCCGCTGTACATGCTGACCGGCATCATCCCCGCCACCGAGAAGGTGTTGAGCCGCGCCGGGCTGACGCTGGCCGACATCGACCTGTTCGAGGTGAACGAGGCGTTCGCACCCGTCGTGCTGGCCTGGGCCAAAGACGTAGGTGGGGAGCAGATGGGCATCCTTGAGCGGACCAACGTCAACGGCGGTGCCATCGCTATCGGACACCCACTGGGCGCTAGTGGTGCCCGCATCATGACCACGCTCGCTAACGCGCTTGACCAGCGCGGCGGACGCTACGGCCTGCAAACGATGTGTGAGGGCGGCGGCATGGCCAACGCCACCATCATCGAGCGACTCGGCTAACCCAATTGGCTGAAATAAAGCCCCTGCCAGGCGAGGCGGGGGCTTTATGCTGGTGAACTGGGACCTCGGGGGCCGAAACCCGCGGAGAGTCGGATGACCGCAGCGACCACATGCCGCACTTGTGGCAGAGCGCCGCGCGAGGACGCACGATTCTGTGACGGCTGCGGTGCACCGGTCGCCGAGCGGGACACTCGTGCGGAGTACAAGCAAGTCACGGTCCTATTCGCCGATGTGGTGCACTCGATGGACCTCGCTGCGGCCGTTGGGACGGAGCGGTTGCGTGAGATCATGGCGGACCTGGTCGACCGCTGCGGAGCGGTGGTGCAACGGTACGGCGGCACGGTGGACAAGTTCACCGGTGACGGGATCATGGCCGTGTTTGGTGCGCCGGTTGCGTTAGAGGATCACGCTGTTCGTGCCTGCCTGGGGGCGTTGGGCTTACAGGAGGAGGCAAAGCGGCTTGCCGTCGAGATCCGCGAACGCGACGGTGTGGACCTACGGTTGCGAGTGGGGCTTAACTCCGGTGAGGTGATTGCCGGTGAGATCGGCTCTGGCGCACTGGGTTACACCGCTGTGGGTGAGCAGGTCGGGATGGCCCAGCGGATGGAGGCGGTCGCTCCGCCGGACGGGGTGATGCTGAGCGCGTCGACCGCACGGCTCGTCGAAGGCGTTGCGACTCTCGGCGTCTCTGAGCTGGTCCAGATCAAGGGTGCGGAAACGCCGGTGCCCGCTCGTCGGCTGCTGGGCATGGGCGACGGGCGTCGCGGCGTGGAGCGTGCTGAGTCGATTCTGGTTGGTCGGCGATGGGAGATGTCTGCGGTTGAGGGTTTGTTGGACCGTGCCATTGACGGCCACGGCGCGGTGGTCGGCGTGGTCGGCTCGCCGGGCATCGGCAAGAGCCGTCTGGCGCGTGAAGTCTCTGCGATGGCGGGTCGCCGTGGCGTGGAGGTGTTCACCACGTACTGCGAGTCACACACCAGCCAGGTTCCCTTCCATGCCGTGGCGCGGCTGCTGCGTGCGATCACTGGCATCCAGGGTCTTGACCCGCCTGCCGCCCGAGCGCGCATACGGGCGCAGTTTCGCGACGCGGAGGCTGAGGACTTGGTGCTGTTTGATGATCTGCTGGGCACCGCCGATCCTGAGGTGGAGTTGCCCAAGATCGATCCGGATGCCCGGCGGCGGCGGTTGACCGCGCTGGTGAACGCCGCTTCGTTGGCCCGCGAAAGTCCGAGGGTGTATGTCATCGAGGATGCCCATTGGATCGATGAGGTCAGCGAGTCGATGATCGCCGAGTTCGTCCGGGTGATCCCGCAGACGCCCTCGCTGGTGCTGGTCAGCTACCGACCGGAGTACGAAGGGGCGTTGGCTCGGGTGCACGGCGCTCACACCATTGCTCTTGCGCCGCTCAGTGTTTCAGAAACCGCAGCACTGGTCACCGAGTTGCTCGGCACGGACTCTTCGGTTGGTGCGCTGGGTCGGAGGGTCGCCGAGAGGGCCGCCGGGAACCCGTTCTTCGCCGAGGAGATCGTGCGCGAATTGGCCGAGCGCGGTGTGCTGCAGGGACAGACCGGCGGGTACGTGTCGACCGCCGACGTGGGCGAGGTCAGTGTGCCACCCACGTTGCAGGCGACCATTGCCGCCCGTATCGACCGGCTTGATCCGTCGGCCAAGCGCACGTTGAGTGCAGCGGCGGTCATCGGGGCGCGTTTCAGCCGAAGCCTCCTCGAAACCCTGGGTATTGATCCCCGCCTCGATGAGCTGGCCAGGGGCCACTTCCTCGACCAGATCACCTTCACCCGCGACCCCGACTACGTGTTTCACCATCCGCTGACCCGCACGGTGGCCTACGAAGCCCAGCTCAAATCGGATCGCGCCGAGCTGCACCGGGGCGTCGCAGCCGCAATCGAATCACATGACCCGGCAGCGGCCGAGGAGAACGCGCCCCTGATAGCTGAGCATCTAGAGGCTGCCGGTGAGCTGCACACCGCCTACGGCTGGCACATGCGCGCTGCAGCGTGGGCGACCAACCGCGACATCAACGCCGCCCGCCTGTCCTGGGAGCGCGCCCAAACGATCGCCGACGCCCTACCCGCCGATGACCCGCACCGAGCAGCCATGCGAATCGCCCCACGCACCATGTTGTGCGGGATCGCCTGGCGAGTCCACATCAATGTTGCTGGCGACCGCTTCGATGAACTGCAGCAGTTGTGTACCGCCGCCGGGGACAAGGCGTCACTGGCCATCGCCATGGTCGGCCTGGTCATGGATCATGCCATGCAGGACCGGATGCGCGAGGCGTCACAGCTCACATCGGAAGCCATGGCCCTCACCGAGTCGATCGGCGATCCGACCCTGACGGTGGGGCTGTCCATCCCGCTGATGTACGCCAGGGGTGAAAGTGGCGGGTTTGCTGACGTGCTGCGCTGGTCAGAACGGGTCATCGACCTGGCCGACGGTGATCCGTTTAAAGGAAACTTCCTCATCGGGTCCCCTTTGACGCTCGCCATCACGGCGCGGGGTATGGCCCGTTATCACTTGGGTCGTCCCGGATGGCGCGAGGACCTGCGACATGGCTTCGCCATGGCCCGCAGCACCGACCCCCTCTCCTACGCCACCGTCGTGAGCTGGATCTACTCCATCGCCATACCCATTGGTGTGCTGAGGCCCGACGATTCCGCGATACGCGAAATCGAGGACGCCCTACATCTTGCCGAACGGTCCAGTGACGATTTCGCGTTGACCACCGCCCGCTGGGTGCTCGGTATTTCGCTGCTA
Organism: uncultured Actinomycetota bacterium; assembly: GCA_963778135.1. Classification (GTDB taxonomy): domain Bacteria; phylum Actinomycetota; class Actinomycetes; order Mycobacteriales; family Mycobacteriaceae; genus Mycobacterium. The sequence goes on from CAVZTC010000003.1 coordinate 27,666, forward strand.
CACCGCCACACGGCTGCCGAGCGTGACCGTGGACACAAGCTCCTGGCCGAGGCCAGCGACGCGTTCCAGCGCCGGGGACACAACCTGGCCGACGTACCGCTTGTCAACGTGTACCTGGCGCGTGAGACGGCTCGACGTAAGGATCGCGATGAGGCCATACCGCTCATGCGCGCGGCCGTCGACCATCTGTTCCGCGAGGGACGGCTGCTGGCGTGGGGCATTCCTGCGACGCGTGTCTTGGTGGAGACACTGCTGGAGCGCGGGGCCGACGAAGACGTAGCCGAAGCCGAAGCCGCTATCGAGCGGTTCGCGGCCGCGCCAACGGACAAAGGTCTGGTGATGCGCGACATCTGGTTACTGCGGCTGCGGGCGCTGCTGGCTCGCGCTCGCGGCGATACCGAGGCCTACGCGGAATCGCGGGATTGTTACCGCGACATGGCGAAAAGGCTTGGCTTCGAAGGGCATATCGCGTGGGCCGAGGCGATGCCATGACGGCGTTCGCGCCGGCTGTGCAGGCCTGGGCGGATGACAGCGGCGCGGATCTCACCCAAGACCATCGTCAACGGCAGTGCCATCGCAATGGGCCACCCGCTGGGTGCCAGCGGCGTACGCATCATGACCACACTGGTCAGCGCGCTGGAGCAGCGTGGCGGTCGCTACGGGCTGCAGACCATATGCGAGGCCGAGGGCATGGCCGACGCCACCATCATCGAGCGTTTGGATTAACCCCCCGGTCGTTCCCGCAGCCTTTTACCGGGGAATGCCCCAGGCGTATCGTTCCGGCTTGCCTCGGGGAACTTTTGCAGACACGGAGGTAACGCTGATGGGCGTGTGCGGTGATCATCGGAGCTTGCGGGGATTCGAGCGGGCCAAGTGATTGACGTCGTCATCGCGGGGGCGGGCCCGGACGGGCTAATGCTTGCCTGCGAATTGGGATTGGCCGGAGTCCGGCCGGTGGTGTTGGACCCGATGCCCGGGCCGAACTTGCAGCCACGGGCCAACCGCATTGCGGGCCAAGCGGCTCGTATTCTTGATCACCGAGGTTTGTACGGTGAGCTTGCGGGAACAGCGGAGCCGCCAAAAGCCATGTCGCACTGGATGTTCGCGGGCTTCCCCTTGGACCTCGCGACGGTTCTGCACTCCCAGCTGTTCGTCGTCCCGATCCAACAGCACGGGCTTGTCGAGTTGCTCACCGAGCGAGCCGACAAGTACGACACGGAGATTCGGTGGGGGCACGCCCTCACCGGTTTCGACCAGGACGACGACGGCGTCACGATTCATGTCTCCGGCCCCGACGGTGCCTACGACTTGACGACCAAGTACTTCGTCGGCGCCGACGGTGGCCACAGCAAGACACGCCATCTCGCCGGCATTGAGTTTCCCGGGATGTCTTCGTATGACCTGGTTGTCCGGATCGGGTTCAACGTCTTGCCACCGGACGAGTGGGCTTCGCCGGTCAGCGACGTACCAGGGTCCGATCACCTTCCGCCGCAGCGATCCCATCGGACTGACCGAGGCGTCTTTTCATGCGGTGCGATGGGCAGCCGGGTGGCCGTGATGACCTACGAACTGGACAGTTCGCCCCGCGAACAGCGCAGCGACGGGGCAGCCGACGAGCCACCCATGAGCCTCGCCGAGTTGGAAGCCAGCGCGAAGCGTGTGCTCGGCCAGGACGTGCCGCTGCGGCCCACATCGCCGGACGCGCCAATAGATCTGCGTCGTTTCTTCGGAATCAATTCAAGGATCGCGTCCCGCTATCAGGTCGGCCGGGTGATGCTGGTCGGCGACGCCGCCCACGTCCACGCGCCAATTGGTGGACCAGGTCTGAACCTCAGTTTGCAAGACGGGGTGAACCTTGGCTGGAAGCTTGCGGCGGTTCTCCATGGGCGCGTGGAGCCCGCTCTGCTCGCCACCTATGAGACTGAACGGCGGCCCGCTGCCGAGCGACTCATCATGCAAACTCGGGCCCAGTTGGCTCTCTTCCGGCCAGGGCCCGAAGTCACTGCGCTGCGCGAACTCTTCGCCGAACTGCTCACCGACCCCAACAATGTTCGTCGGATCAGTGACCTGTTATCGGGCGCCGACATTCGCTACAACATGGGCACCGATACGCATCCGCTCGTCGGTCGGTGGGTGCCCGACTTCAGTGTGGCGAGCACAGGCGGAACTCAACGTATTGCCGAGCTCGCTCGCGATGGGCGGCCGATGCTCGTTGATCTCACCGAGAGCGGTTCCGTCGCAGCCGCATTGATCAATATCAAAGATCAGCTCACCATCACCGCAGGACGGCCCGTTGGCGAGATTGCCGCCGCAGCTGTGCTGGTACGTCCCGATGGGTACGTGGCATGGGCGTCGTCGCAATCCAGCCCCAGCCCCGACGAAGTTCGCGAGCTACGACGCGTGCTCGCACATTGGTTCGGTATCTAGTTGATGTTGGACGAACACTTCAGCGCCCCCAAGTCGACGCTCGACCGGGCCAAGCACGCTGGGGCCGATCTGGTCAAGACCAACATCAACGGCGGTGTTATTGCCATCGGCCACCTCTCGGCGCCAGTGGCGCCCGCGTCATGACCAGCCTTCGGCTAATTATTCGAGTTGACAACACGCAGAATCCACGGCATGCGTCCCGGGGGTTCTCGCATCTCATACCGCCTAAAACAGCACCGGCACCCTATGCTGGTCAACTGGATCTCGGGGGCCGGAAGTCGCGGAGGGTCGGATGACCGCAGCAACGGAGTGTCGTAGCTGTGGCACGGAGCCGCGCGAGGGTGCTCGATTCTGTGACGGCTGTGGTGCACCCGTCACCCAGTACGACACCCGTGCGGAGTACAAGCAGGTAACCGTCCTGTTCGCAGATGTGGTGCATTCGATGGACATTGCGGCGGCCGTCGGGGCCGAGCGGCTGCGCGAGATCATGACCGAGCTTGTCGAGCGTTCGGCGGCGGTGGTGCGGCGGTATGGCGGCACGGTGGACAAGTTCACCGGCGACGGGATCATGGCGGTGTTCGGCGCGCCAGCGGCATTGGAGGATCACGCTATCCGCGCCTGCCTAGGAGCCTTGGGCATTCAAGAGGAGGCGAAGCGACTTGCGGTCGACGCGCAAGACCGCGACGGTGTGGAGCTGCAGTTGCGCGTTGGCCTCAATTCCGGTCAGGTCATCGCCGGTGAAATCGGTTCAGGCGCTTTCGGTTACACCGCCGTCGGTGAGCAAGTCGGTATGGCGCAACGGATGGAATCGGTGGCACCGCCGGGCGGGGTGATGCTCAGCGAATCGACAGCGCGACTGGTTGATGGCGCCGCCGCTCTCGGCGAACCCGAACTGGTCCAGATCAAGGGTGGCAAAGCACCAGTGCCCGCGCGTCGGCTGTTAGGCATGGGCGAAGGGCATCGGGCTGTCGGGCGTAGTGAGTCGAGTCTGGTCGGTCGGCGCTGGGAGATGTCCGCCGTCGAGGGCCTGTTTAGCCGCGCCATTGATGGCCACGGCGCCGTGGTCGGCGTGGTAGGTCCGGCGGGCATCGGTAAGAGCCGTCTGGTTCGTGAGGTCGCAGAGATGGCGGCGCGTCGCGGAGTGGACGTGTTCACAGCATTCTGCGAGTCGCACACCAGCCAGGTCCCCTTCCATGCCGTAGCGCGGCTGCTACGCGCGGCCACGGGCGTCGAGGGTTTTGCCGGGCAGACCGCTCGAGATCGAGTGCGCGACCGCGTTCCTGATGCAGACCCCGAGGACGTGCTGCTGCTCGATGACCTGCTGGGCATCGCGGATACGAATGCTGCGTTACCGGCAATCGATCCCGATGCGCGGCGGCGGCGACTGACGGCGCTGCTGAATACCACGTCCTTGACTCGGGAAACGCCCGCGGTCTTTGTGGTTGAGGATGCCCATTGGATCGATGAGGTCAGTGAGTCGATGATTGCCGACTTCCTCACGGTTATCCCGCAGACGCCGTCGCTGGTGCTGGCCACTTACCGACCGGAGTACATGGGGGCGCTGGCTCGGGTGCACGGTGCTCAAACCATCGCCCTTGCGCCGCTGAGTGATCCGGAGACCGCGGCGCTGGTCACCGAACTGCTCGGGGCGGACCCCTCGGTCGCGGAGTTGGCCAGCATGATCACCGAGCGCGCCGCCGGTAATCCGTTCTTCGCCGAGGAGATCGTCCGCGAAATAGCCGAGCGTGGCGTACTGCGTGGCGAGCCGGGCGCATACATCTCAATAGCCGAGGTTAGCGAGGTGAGCGTGCCGGTCACCTTGCACGCGACCATCGCGGCGCGCATTGACCGCCTTGATCCGAAAGCCAAGCGCACGCTGAGCGCCGCGGCGGTCATCGGCTCGCGATTTGGCCCGGGCCTGCTCGAGACGCTGGGCATTGAAGTTGTCGTTGAAGCTCTGCTGGCGGCTCAGCTCATCGATCAGGTTCGCTTCACCGTGCAACCGGAGTATGTGTTTCACCACCCGCTGATTCGCACGGTGGCCTACGAGTCGCAGCTGAACTCTGATCGCGCCGACTTGCACCTGCGCGTCGCGGAGGCAATCGAATCACGTGACCCGACAACGGCTGAGGAGAACGCGGCCCTGATAGCCGAACATCTGGAAGCCGCCGGTGATCTGCCCGCCGCCTACGGTTGGCAGATGCGCGCCGCAACGTGGGCGACCAACCGCGACGTCGCTGCGGCGCGACTGAGTTGGGAGCACGCCCGAAACATCGCCGACGCCCTGCCCGCCGACGACCCGAACCGAACCGGCAGGCGCATAGCCCCGCGCACCATGTTGTGCGCGATCGCCTTTCGGGTCCGTGAGCACGTGGCCGGTGACCGCTTTGACGAATTGCGCCAGCTGTGCACCGCGGCCGGGGACAAGGCGTCATTGGCCATCGCCATGGCGGGGCTGGTGATGGATCACTTGTATAGGGACCGGGTGCGCGACGCATCGCGACTGGCATCTGAAGCTATGGTGCTCATCGAGTCGCTTGGCGATCCGACGTTGGCGGTTGGACTATCTTTCACGGCGATCCAGGCAAAGGGTGAGAATGCCGAGTGGCACGATGCGCTGCGGTGGTCACAGAGGGTCATCGACCTGGCCGACGGTGACCCGCATAAAGGCAACCTCATTGTCGGGTCTCCGTTGGCGCACGGCTATGCGTCACGCGCTATGGCCCGTTATTCGCTGGGTCTTCCTGGATGGCGCGACGATATGCGGGACGGGCTGGCCATGGCCCGCAGCGCCGACCCCTTGTCCTACGCCACGGTCGTCGCCTACGTCTATTACGCCGGGATAGCAGTTGGGGTGCTGGGGCCTGACGATTCCGCCATGCGTGAGATCGAGGATGCACTACGAATTGCAGAACGATCCGGTGATGACCTTGCACTGGACTACGCGCGCGGGACGCTTGGTGTTGCGCTGGTGCACCGCCCAACGGACGCGGAGCGTGACCGAGGACAGAAGCTGTTGGCCGCGTCACGCGACGCCTACTTACGCCGGGAATACTTGTCCGAGTTGGCACTGGTCAACCTGTACCTGGCGCGTGAGGGGGCTCGGCGTGGAGATCGCGAAGAGGCCACACCGCTCATGCGTGCCGCCGTCGACCATCTGTTCCGCGAGGGACAGCTGCTGCACTGGGGAGTACCTGCCACGGGAGTTCTGGTGGAGACACTGCTTGATGGCGGGGCCGAGGGCGACCCAGAAGCTGACTTAGCCGAAGCCGAGGCCGCGATCGAGCGGCTAGCGGCCGCGCCAGCCGATGAGGGTCTGGTGATACGCGACATCTGGCTGTCGCGGCTGCGGGCGCTGCTGGCCCGCGCTCGCGGCGATACCGAGGCCTACGCGGACTCGCGGGCTTGTTACCGCGACATGGCGAAAACGCTTGGCTTCGAGGGCCATATCGCGTGGGCCGAGGCAATGCCCTGACGGCGGTGCCATAGCCATCGGCCACTCACCCGGCGCCGGCGGCGCCCGCATTATGACCACTGTGGTTAACGCGCTCGACCAACGAGGCGGCCGGTACGGGCTGCAGACGATGTGCGAGGGCGGCGGCATGGCAAACGCCACCATCATCGAGCAACTGAACTGACGGAATGGGCCCTCGCGTTTGCTCCCAAGAAGCGCGGGGGCTCCGGCGTTTTAAAGGGCGTTTAACGCGCGAGACGCGCCGCCGACCGTGCCGGGTTGCACGGCTTCTGCGGATGGCCCAGCGCCCCTATGCTTGTACACCGGGAAGCTCGGGGGCCGAAAGTCGCGGAGGGTCGGATGACCGCAGCGACCGCATGCCACGCGTGCGGCGGCGAGCCGCGCCACGGCGCGCGATTTTGCGACGGCTGTGGTGCACCCGTCACGGAACAGGACACCCGCGCGGAGTACAAGCAGGTAACCGTCCTGTTCGCCGACGTGGTGCACTCCATGCGCATCGCTGCGGCCGTCGGGCCGGAACGGTTGCGCGAGATCATGGCTGGCTTGGCCAACCGCTGCGCCGCCGTGGTGCAGCGTTACGGCGGCACGGTGGACAAATTCACCGGTGACGGAATCATGGCGGTCTTCGGTGCGCCGGTGGCGTTGGAGGATCACGCTATTCGTGCCTGCCGTGCGGCGCTGGGCATTCAGGAAGAGACCGTCCGACTGGCCGGTGAAGTCAAAGAACGCGATGGTGTCGAGCTGCAGTTGCGGGTGGGACTGAACTCCGGTGAGGTGATCGCCGGCAAAATCGGTTCCGGGCCATTCGGTTACACCACCGTCGGTGAGCAAGTTGGCATGGCCCAGCGGATGGAGTCGGTGGCCCCGCCCGGCGCGGTGCTGCTCAGTGCGTCCACTGCGCTGCTGGTCGAAAGCGTGGCCGTGCTCGGTGAACCGGAGTCAGTTCAGATCAAGGGGGCCGATCAGCCCGTACCCGTCCGTCGGTTACGGGGCGTGCTGGAGGGGCCCCGCACTGGACGTACCGAGTCGAATCTCGTTGGTCGGCAATGGGAGATGGCAGCCGTCGAAGCTTTACTGGGGCGTGCGATCGACGGCCACGGGGCAGTCGTCACGGTGGTGGGATCACCTGGCATTGGCAAGAGCCGTCTGGTGCGTGAGGCCGCCGCGCTGGCCGCCACTCGTGGAGTGGAGGTTTTCAGCGCCTTCTGCGAATCGCACACCAGCGACATCCCCTTCCAGGCCGTGGCGCGGCTGCTGCGGGTAGCCACGGGCGTGAGTGGGCTGGACGACTCGGCCGCCCGCGATCGCGTGCGGTCCCGGGTGCCGGATGCGGACCCCGAGGACTTGCTGTTATTGGACGAGTTGTTAGGAATCGCCGACCCCGAGGTGCAGCTACCCAAGATCGATCCCGATGCCCGGCGCCGGCGACTGACCGCCCTGGTCAACGCCGCCTCGTTGGCCCGGCAGGCCCCCGCGGTCTACGTCATTGAGGACGCGCACTGGATCGATGAGGTAAGCGATTCGCTGTTGGCCGATTTCGTCGCGGTGATCCCGCAGACCCCATCGCTGGTGCTGGTCACCTCGCGCCCCGAATATCACGGCGCGTTGAGTCGAGTGGCCCGTGGGCAGACCATCGCCCTTGCGCCGCTAAGCGATCGGGAAACGACAACACTGGTCGCCGACTTACTTGGCTCGGACCTCTCGGTCACCGCCTTGTTCACTCTGATCGCCGAACGGGCAGCCGGAAACCCATTTTTCGCCGAAGAGATTGTGCGAGAGCTGGCCGCGCGCGGTCTCCTCCGGGGGCGCCCCGGCGCCTACGTCTCCACCGTCGACGTGGCCGAGGTCAGCATGCCCGCTACCGTGCAGGCCAGCATCGCCGCGCGCATCGACCGGCTCAGCCCGGCAGCCAAACGGATCCTGAACGCAGCAGCGGTCATTGGCGCAACGTTCAGCCGCAGCCTGCTGGAAAACCTGGGGATTGACCCTGTGATTGACGACCTGGTGAGGGCCGAATTCGTCGATCAGATCACCTTCACCGGAGATCCCGGTTATGTGTTCCACCATCCCCTCATTCGAACGGTGGCTTACGAATCACATCTGAAGTCTGATCGTGCCGAGCTGCATCGGCGCGTAGCTGCCGCCATCGAATCACGCGATCCCGCAATGGCGGACGAAAATGCCGCCTTGATCGCCGACCACTTCGAGGCCGCCGGCGATCTGTACGCCGCGTACGGCTGGAACATGCGGGCCGCAACATGGGCGACAAACCGTGACATCGCGGCGGCGCGATTGAGTTGGGAGCGGGCTACCAGGATCGCCGACGCGCTACCCGCCGAGGACCCAAACCGGGCAGCCATGCGAATAGCCCCGCGGACCATGTTGTGCGGGACCGCCCCGCGAGTCAATGTGAACGTTGCCGGCGATAGTTTTGATGAATTGCGTGAGTTGTGCAGCGCCGCAGGGGATAAGGCGTCACTGGCCATCGCGATGGCGGGGCTGGTGATCGATCACGTGTATCACGACCGGGTAGATGAGGGGTCGCAGCTGGCTTCGGAGGCCATGAGCCTCATCGAGTCGATCGGCGACCCGACCCTCACAGTGGGGCTGTCCGTGCTGCTGGCCACCGCCAAGATTCAGAACGCCGAGCTCGATGAGGTGCTGCAGTGGACGCAAAATGTGATCGACCTGGCCGACGGCGACCCGTCGAAAGGCAACTTCATCATCGGGTCTCCGTTAGCGCTCGCCTTCACGGCGCGGGGTACTGCCCGTTGGTGCCTCGGTCGCCTCGGATGGCACGACGACTTACGGCAGGCCCTGGCCATAGCCCACAGCGCCGACCCCCTGTCACACGCCGGGGTCGTTAGCCAGGTCTACGGTCCGGCAATACCCAATGGTGTTCTGCTGCCTGATGATTCCGCAATAAGCGAGATCAAGGTTGCACTAGAGGTTGCCGAACGATCCGGTGATGACCACGCGTGGACCATCGCCCGGATGACGTTGGGCCTCGCGCTGGTGCATCGCCCGACGGATGCCGAGCGTGACCGCGGACACGAGTTACTGACCGCAGTCACCGAGGAGTTCGTCCGCAGCGAATCTTTGCTGTGCCACATCGAGTTGATAAACGTCTTCTTGGCGCGCGAGGCGGCTCGGCGTGGAGATCTCGATGACGCCATTCCGCGCATGCGCGCCGCCGTTGACAATCTGGTCCTCAAGGGCCAGCTGCTGGGATGGGGCGTTCCTGCGACGGTTGTTCTGGTGGAGACACTGCTGGACCGCCGGTCCGAGGATGACGTGGCCGAAGCCGAGGCCGCAATCGAGCGGGTAGCAGCCGCACTGGCCGATGAGGGTCCAGGGGGACGTGAGATCTGGCTGCTGCGGCCACAAGCTCTGCTGGCGCGTGCCCGCAGCGACGCCGAGGCTTATGCGCACGTCCGGGATCGCTACCGCAGCATGGCGAAATCGCTTGGATTCGAAGGGCATACGCAGTGGGCCGAGGCAATGCCATGACGGCGTCCGCGCCCACACGCTCGGCCAACGGTTCGCGCCTTAGCCATTCGTAGCGCCGTTGCTGCCGGTGGCACTAAAGGCTGAACCCGAGCCGCCCGCCCCGCAGCTCGTTGTCTCCGCCACGGCAACCGTTGTCGACGGGCCTCTGCCGTTGATTCTGCGATGCGGGGCACAGCCCATTGACCGGGCGTGACTACTGAACTAACTTGTTGATCGTCAAGTACATACTTGTTGGTTATCAAGTAAGTTGCGGGAGACGTAGCGATGGGCACGAACCAAGCCGTGGGCAAGCTGGTGCTGAGCATGAGCGAGGACGCATGAACCAGCCCCAGCGCCGAACGCAAGAGGAACGTCGCGACGAAGCCGAGCGGCGGCTCATCGAAGCGGCCGCCGCCATGGTCAGCGAAGCCGGCCCGGCCCGGATCACGCTCGCCAACGTGGGAGAGCGCGCAGGCTACAGCCGGGGATTGGCCTCGCATCACTTCGGCTCCAAGGGAGCATTGATGCAGCGCCTGGTCGAATCCGTCACTCACCAGTTCCGGGAGGCCCTCTTCGACCAGCAACAGCGCGGCGACGTGCTGGGCGAGCTGGGCGCCCTGATCGACACCTACTTCGACGTGATGTCCGATCTACAGCCCATCAACCGCGCCCGCCTGGTGTTGTGGGCCGACGCGGTGGCCAATCCCTCCGACGACGTCCGGCCGGCAATGGTCAACGCGGACCAAGAGTTTCGTGAAGAAATCGAAAAGCGCCTGCGGCAAGCCATCTCAACGGGCCAGGCCCCCGAGACCGTCAACGCGCACGGCCTGGCCACCGTGATCATCGCCATGCTTCGCGGTGCCGCCTTACAGTCCTTGATCGACGACCACGTCGACCTCGCGGCAGCCCGCCTCGAGATCGAGGAACTCCTCCTCGCCCGACTACAGAAAGAGCACACGCAATGAGTCGCCCCTTCGGCAAGTTCGCCCGGATCAGGTACGTCGTCGAGGACATCCACGCGTCCATGGACGAGTGGGTCCGCCGCGGTGTCGGGCCATGGTTCTACATCGACAATGTCGTCACCGACTACTTCCGTTATCGCGGTGGCGATTCCGACATGAAGATGAGCGTGGCGATCGCCGACTCCGGCGACATTCAGCCCGAACTGATCCAACCCCGCAACGACGCGCCCTCCGTTTACCAGGACTTCCTGGACTCGGGGCGACGAGGCGCCCAGCTCATCGCCCACTGGAGCACCAACTTCCAGGAACTCTACGACGGCGCCCTCGCGGCCGGATATACCGTGGGTCAAGAAGGCAGCATCGGCGGCGAGCAGGGTCGATTCGCTTATCTCGAAACCGAATTCGACCAGGGCACGATGATCGAGACCAGCGACGTCAGTGGCCCGAAGGGCCAGATGTTCGCCTACGTCCGCGACGTGGCCGCCAATTGGGACGGCAGCGAGCCCATTCGGGTGCTCGCATGACCACCGAGTTCGCCTACCCCGACCTAAACGCGTTGAGCCCCGAGCTGCAACGAGCGGTCAATGACCGGGCGTCCCTGAACATCTACCGCATGATCATGCACACCCCTAGTCTGGCGCCAGGCTTCTTGGCGATGGCCAGCGATGTCCTGCAATACAATTCGCTGCCAGCCACGTTCCGGGAGCTGGTGATCCTGCGGGTCGGCTACCGCTACCACGCCCGCTATGAGACCTACCATCACGAAAGAATCGGCCAAGCCGTCGGGCTCGACCACGACGCAATCAGCGCCGCCGAATCGGGCAAGACTGAAAAACTCGAACCCGACGCCGCCGCCCTCCTCGAGTTGACCGACCTGCTGCTGGACAACCACACCCTCACCGACACGCAACGCGACGACGCACTGAGGACGCTGACCGTCAACCAGCTGGCCGACCTCACCCTCACCGTCGGCTTCTACCAAATGGTCTGCAACTTCCTGAATACCTTCGGCGTCAGCCCCGAAAGTGAGGACAACCGGCCATGAAGGTCCATCACCTCAATTGCGGGACGATGAACATGCCCACCGCACCGTTGGTGTGTCATGTGCTGCTCGTCGAGACCGAAAACGGCCTGACCCTGGTCGATTCCGGCTACGGGTTAGAAGATTGCGCCGCACCCGCCCGGCGGATCGGGCCACCACGCCATGCCTCCAGGCCTGCCTTGCTCCAAACCGAAACCGCGGCGCATCAAATCGAAAAGCTAGGCTTCGACCGCCGCGATGTGCGACACATCGTGCTGACACACTTCGACGCCGATCACATTGGTGGAATCTCCGACTTCCCCGACGCCAGCGTCCACATCACCGGCGCGGAAGCACGCGGAGCCCTCCACGCACCGTCATTGCAGGAAAAGCTGCGATTTGGTCACCAACAATGGGCGCGGGCTTCCAAACTCGTCGAACACAGCCCCGATGGGGAGCCATGGCGCGGATTCGCCGCCGCCAAAGAGCTCACCGAAATCGCCAGCGGCATCGTATTAATCAGCCTGCCCGGACACACCCGGGGGCACGCTTGCATCGCCGTCGACGCCGGCCATCGCTGGGTCCTGCACGCCGGGGATGCGTTCTACCACCACGGCACGCTCGACGGTTCCGCCTCGGTCCCACGCGCGCTGCGCGTGATGGAAAACCTGGTCGCTTTCAACCGGGGCCAGGTCCGCGACAACCACCAAAGGCTGGCGGAACTCTACGCACGCAACGAACCTGACCTACTCATCGTGTGCGCCCACGATCCCGAGTTGTACCGGCGCGCCACCGCAGCCGGTGCCGACTAACCACAGAGGAAGACGATGCACTTTCCCCGCTGGTACGCCAGATGCAACAGGTTGGCAACCAACAATCTCGTCAGGCTTAGGGCGGCTTAGGGCTGGCCTAGGGCCGGCTGGGTTCCCGGCATGGGACTCGACGAGGCTTCCCCGGCGCAGCCCGTTCTGTTGTGACATCCTGGCCCTGTCGCTCGGAACACATATTTGGTTCAAGCAACGACGGCGCACGTACGCGAGGGCAAACAATTTGGGATTGCCCCGATCGGCCAGGATTTCGGCCAGTCCGGCTGGCTATCAAGGGGTTGACTTGCAAGTTCCCGCGAATCGATGCCGTTGCCAGGCGGGCGAGGCAAAATAGCCCCCGAACTGTATACGACACAAAGAGAGTCGGGCGGTGCGGAACGATCTTTCACACGCGCGGACGGCCTTTTGCCTGACCTGTACCGCGGGGTGGGGGTTTCACGAGGAGGACGGGGAGGCAGCGTGAAATCCGGCCCGCACCACTCGGCGGCCGTCCGCCCACGCCTTGCGCTTGCGATCATGTGCCTGAGCATCTTCATCTCCGGGGTCGACATCACCGTTGTCAACGTCGCCTTGCCGACCCTGGCACGCAATCTGCATGCCGGCAATGCAGAACTGGAGTGGATCGTTGACGCGTATACATTGGCCACTGCTGGACTGCTGCTGCCGGCGGGCAACCTTGGCGATCGATACGGCCGACGCGGCCTGCTGTGCCTAGGGCTTTTTGTGTTCGCCGTGACATCCGCGGTTGCGGCGACGGCAGGGTCGGCCGACATGCTTATCGCGGCGCGCGCCGCCCAAGGACTCGGCGCGGCCAGCATATTCCCGACGACACTGGCCTTGATCACCAACATCTTCAGCGATCCGGTTCCGCGCGCCAAGTCGCTTGGACTGTGGACGGCGATGAGCGGACTCGGCGTGATTGTCGGGCCACTTCTCGGAGGGTGGCTGGTCGAGCACGTCTCGGTGAGCTCGATCTTCTGGATCAATGTGCCCATCGCCGCCGTGGCCATCGTCGGGGCGGCATTGTTCGTGCCGACGTCGCGCGATCCGGTCCCCCCGCCGCTCGATTTCACCGGACTGATCCTGTGTGCGGTCGGCCTGACGGCGCTGACCTACACGCTTATTGAAGCCCCCAATGTCGGTTGGGTCAGCGGCGGAACGTTTGCCGGCCTTGTCGTTTCGGCGATCGCGCTGGTCTCATTCGCTTGGCGGGAGCGACACACCCGGCAGCCGATGCTTGATCTCTCGATTTTCGCCGATCGACGGTTCTCGGTTGGATGTCTGGCCATCTCGGCGGCGACCCTGGCGCTATTTGGCTTCGTTTTTGTGATGACGCAGTATCTGCAATTCGTCGCTGGATACCCGGCATTCGCGGCCGGTGCTCGATTGCTGCCACTCGCGGTTTCGATGTTAGGCGCGAGCCTCCTCGCTCCACGCGTTGTCGAGCGGCTCGGCACCACCTCGGTCGTCGTCGGCGGGCTGCTACTCTTCGCCGTCGCAATGGGATGGTCGGGGACGTTTCGCGCCGACACGCCTTACTGGGCCATCGGATCTGCGATGGCATTATTCGGCGTCGGCTTTGGGTTAAGTATCGCTCCCGCAACGGAATCGATCATGGGCTCGCTGAGCCTGGACAAGGCTGGAGTGGGTTCGGCGGTGGCCAGCGCGTCGCGTCAACTCGCGGGAAACCTTGGTGTGGCAATCGTCGGCAGCGTGTTCGCGTCGGTGTATATGCGGTCCCTCGACAGCAACGCCAACAACGCCGCGATGGGCGCACTCGATCCCGGTACCCGTGCCGCGATGCGAAAGTCCATGGCCGCCGCCGAGCAGGTGATCGCTCAACTCCCGCAATCGCAGGCAGGCGGCATCAAACACTCGGTCGAGGTCGCCTTCCTCGATGGCCTGTGGGTGGGTTGCCTGATCTGCGCGGCGGTTGCGTTTCTCGCCGCGATCGTCGTCGCCGCCCTGCTGCCTGCACGCGCGCCGTCTGAGCGGGAGGTCGATCCCGTATGACTTCAAAGTCCCCCGGTAAGGCCCAAGCCGACACCCGACCGGTTGGCCTTCTGCGCTTTCGCCACGATCCGGGACGCCCACGCCTGAAGCAGCCGGCCTTGCCAGCCCTTGGCTTTGAGCGCGTCGGCGTGGATAGCGGCCGCCTCGAGCGCCTCGACGACTTTCCAGCCTTGTGTGGTCTTGGCACGCGGTCTCGACCAGGAGAGGAGGACGCTCCCCGTCACGGCGTCGCACAGATAGGCACAGATAGTCTGTTCGACCTCGACAGCGAAGCCCTCGGCCTTGCTCATCGAGAGGTAGCGTCGTGCGAAATCGATCGAAATCAGACGAAACCCCGACACAAAATCGCGCATTTTCATGCCTGCCAGGCGGCACGCAAGGTCGCAAGCCAACAGCAATTCCACCCTGTAGGGTGCCGAACGGAATGCGACCGCGTAGCTCGCGTACCGATCGCCCACAAGCAAGACCGGGCCGGTCGCCCGGTTGGCGTCGACACGACGGTACGCGTCGACCAGCAAGCAGGCGTCAGACGGACGCTGATCCAGATCGCAATCACATTGCACGATGTATTGGACGCCCTCTTTGGCCACCAGTTCTCGCAAACCAGCACGGATGGCCTCTGTCTTGCCAACATTGCGCTCGAGCCTGACAAGCTGGTCACACCCGGGGATATCCTGCGCAGTAAACCTCAGCCCGCTTCCGTCGTCTACCACCACCACATGGCCCACGACTCGGCTGAGCTGAATCGTCGTCTCGCTCAGGCGCTGAACCAGTTGGTCGTCGGTGCCCCCCGACGAGCCCCTGGCGAATGGGACAAGCGCCGCCCCGCCACGATCCGGAGTTCGGTGGGGATCGTTGCTCTTTTGCTCGGCGGGACAACACATCTGTCGGATCAGCGGTTTCCGCTGCCGAACCACCGCGCGGCCGCAGGAAGCCGGCGATCGTCGGCAACCGGCCACGCTTCCGGGTGCGTGCCCAAGGCCGTCAGAAGGCCCAACTGGTCACAGCACCAAGGGGATATCGGGGTGATGGCCCCGGCGGTCACGCCTTCGACAAATTGTTCCCAGGCCACCCAGCGCGCCTCGTCCACTTCGTCGAAGTTGGGCCGGATCCGCTGTTCGCAGCGAACGCGGTAGACCGGGCACATCTCATTTTCGACGGTGCCGTCTGCCATGCTGGCCCGGTAGCGAAACCCAGGCAGGATCAGATCGATCGAATCCGCCACCAGTCCAAGCTCGATGGCAAGCCTACGACGGATGGCGTGCGGCAACGATTCGCCGGGTAACGGATGCCCGCAACAGCTGTTCGTCCACACTCCCGGCCAGGTCAATTTGGTGGCGGCCCGGCGCGTAATCAGCAGCTGCCCTTGGTGATCGAAAACATAGGCGGAGAACGCCAGGTGCAACGGCGTATTGCGGCCGTGCACCGTGGCCTTGTCGGCCACGTCGACTGCGCCGCCCCGTTCGTCAAGCAGAACCACGCGCTCAACCGGCCGAGCCGAACCCACGTTCATCAATAGATCCTGGTCGTCACCAGCTCGGCCAACGCGCGTAAGTCCGCCAGCGCGCGCGGCTCCGGACCGGCCGCGCCGAGAGTTTCCAGAGCCGCGCCGCAGTGACGCTTCGCCTCCGCCTCCGCCCACGCTCGACCGCCGGCGGCTTCGACCAAGTCGGAGGCGTGCGACAGTTGCTGATCATCCCAGACGACCCCGCTTTGATAAAGCGTGTTCAATTCGCTTCCGGCGACCGTATCCGAGGTCAGGGCGGCAACCACGGGAAGTGATTTCTTCCTCGATCTCAGATCAGAAAAAACCGGCTTACCCGTTTGCGATTCCTGGCCCCAGATACCGAGAATATCGTCGACCAACTGAAAAGCTATTCCCAGGCGCCGCCCGAATTCCCGGTACAGCGTCGCCAGCCGCATGTCACCAGTAACCGCAAACGCACCCAACTGACAAGCTACGCCGAACAGCGAGCCGGTTTTTTTTTCAACCATATCGATGCATTGCGGCAAAGAGACCTCAGCGCGGCCCTCAAAAGCCAAGTCATCGGACTGCCCGGCGCACAATTCCAGCAAGCTCGCTCGCAACGCCGCCGCTGCCGCCCCGGCGTTGACCAATTCCACCGCAAGCACAAATAGCGCGTCACCGGTCAACAACGCCCTTGCCACCCCGAAGACCGACCACGCAGTGGGGCGATGCCGTCGCATCGCATCACCGTCCATGATGTCGTCGTGCAGCAAGGAAAAGTTGTGCACCAACTCCACCGCGGCCGCGGCCGGAATCGCTGCCTGCGCCGGTCCGCCTGCCGCGCGCGCACACCCAAAGGCGAGAGCCGGTCGCAATGCTTTGCCGCCCCCCGTCGATCGCTCACCGCGCAGACCCCGCCAGCCGAAGTGATAATTGGCGACCTCGCGAAGGTCGGGAGCCAAGGTGTCCACGGCGGAATGAAGGGCCGGTTCCACCAGGCAACGGGCATCGCTCAGTAGGGTCTCGCTGGCCGTGCAACCACTACCAAGGACCTGCTCTGCCACCTCCCGGGCCACGCGGTCCTCCTATAGCCTCGGCTTCGTCCCACTCACAAGAGCGACGGCCCCATGGGCCATGCCTGCGACGTTTGAAGAAAGCTAGCAGCGCCGTGGCTGTGGTAACTGACTTTTCCGAAAATTATTTGCCGGGCCCTGCGCCGGGGATCCGGAGATGATAAGCCGGCCGGAACAGCGCAACCGCCGAAACCCGCTGTCGCACTATACATTCCCGGGCTCGCCGCCGTAATTTGCTGAGCGCGCCGGCGAATACGACGGCTTGGGCGTCCGCACAAGCCACGTCACCAACACAGTCAAAAACGCAGCCCGACCCCGACGAATTGCGTGAACTGCGTGGCGCGCTCACACGTTGGTTCGGTACCTGATCCGCGCTACAACCAGCCGGTGCGGGCTGCTGCAACCGGCTCGGCGGGGGCCGGAGCCAATGTGCCGTCCCGCACGCCGTCGAGCATCCGTTTCACCACGGCGACGATCTCGGGGGCTGCCGCGGCGAGGCCGGTCGTGTCGGCCTCGGTGACCTCATCGGCGTCGATGCCCGCCCGGGTGAGCACCGCGGCCGGATCCGCCAGCTGATCGGCCAGCCAGGACAGCGGGTCGGCTGACAACTCGGGGACGAAGTGCCGGCGGCTGGGTTCCCAACCGTCGAAACGGGGGTGATGATGGGCGCGGTCCAGCGTCCCGGGCGGGCTCTCTATGGACCCGAACAGGTCCACCCGCCACACCGGGCGGGTGAAGGCGATCGGGATGCCGGCGTAGATCGACCCGTGGGGCTCGGCCTTGTCGACGAGGCGCAATTCCAGCCTGACCCCCCGCTCCGGGGTTTCCTGACCGCGGTTTGGGGCGGGGTCGACGAAATACATGTCCCCGACTACTACGCCCAGGGCTTCGAATCCGAACGCTGCGAGCATCGCGCACCTTCCTTCGTACCTTCTCGAGGGTAGACGTGGGTGCGGCGGGATTACAGCTAGGTTCTTTCCAGTTCCGCTCGGGCCTGGTCAATTTGGTCGTACGCGTAGGTCGCCATGGCGGCGGCGGTCATCGTCTCACCCTCGCGGGCGAGCGATTCGTAACTCGCCTCGCCAAGGACGTCGCGCAGGTGGGTGATCGCGGCGGTGATCTCGGGGACCGCCGCGGAGATGGGATGAAGCGCGAAGCCGGCGATGGTGGCCGCCGGTTCGCAGCGTCCGAGCCGGTCGAAAAGAACGGCGAGGATGGCCAGCGGGACACGGATCGTCGTGGTCTCGCCCGCATTGTGGTAGTTGCGGATCGCCAGAATGAGGTGATCGAAGGTGGACACGATGTCGCCCTGTTCGGCTTCGAGTAGGGCCAGGAGGTTCGCCAGGACTGACGCGATTGTGCGGTTGCCGCTGTCTTGAGCGATCACCAGGCCCCGGCCGAGGGCGGTGAGCGCCCCAACGGGATCTGCGTCACGGAAAGCGACACCGTAGGCAGCGAACGCCAACGCGATCAAGTGCGGGTTGCCCGTTGCCGCCGCGGCCTCGACGAGGCCATCCGCGGAATCCATTGCCTCCCCTACGGAACCGGCCAATGCAAGGGCGGAAACGAGCCATCCCCGGATGTGGACGTGTGCGTCGCGACGGCGTGCGAGCTGGGCGCGGCACAACTCGGCCAAGCGCTCGGGCTGACCGATGGCTACGTACACAAGTCCAAGCACGCCCTCGATGCCGTACGGCGGCGCGTCGCTGCTCGTGCCGAGCGCGATCTGGCCGGCCGCGCTGTAGCCGACAGCCGCCTCGATCCGTCCGCTGGTGAAGCACTGCGACGCAATCGCGTAGAGGAACGTCAGCCGCGGATGGTCGACGATGCGGGCGAGCTCGATGAGCTCTTCAGCCCAGGCTATTGGCTCAAAGGCTTGGACCCAATTGCCAAGCACCCCAACATAGGTGGCGATGGTGGCCGCGACATCCAGATCGCCCTGGTCGGCGGCCCACCGAAACGCGGTGCGCAGGTTAGCCAGCTCGGCAGTGAACCAGTCGTAGGTCTCCCGCTGGCGGGGGCTGTCCCACAGGGCCATGATCTCGGCTTCGCGTCCGGCGAAGTATCGCGAGTGGGCTGCCCGAACCGCGGCTGCCTCGCCACGGCCGACGAGTTGTTCCTCGGCGAAATGGCGGATGGTTTCCAGCATCGAGAACCGGGTCCGCCCCGCCGACCGGTCGGCCACCAGCAGCGACTTGCGCACCAGGGCATCGAGCAGATCCAGGATTGCGAAGTCGTCGACGTCCTCGGATGCCGCCACGGCGCGGGCGCTCTGCAGGTCGAATCCCCCGGCAAACACGGAACACCGGTCCAGCAGCGTCTTTTCCGTGTCGTCGAGCAGGTCGTAGGACCAGGCGACGGCCTGGCGCAGCGTGTGGTGACGTTCCAAAGCGCGCCGCGACCCGACCAGTAGCCGGAATCGCTGATCGAGCCGATCCCGCACTTCGCCCACGGTCATAGCCGCCATCCGCGAGGCGGCCAGTTCGATGGCCAGCGGGATCCCGTCCAGCCGACGGCAGATCTCCACCACCGCGGCCGCCTCGCCCTCGTCACGCACCATGAAGCGCGGCGAAACGTGCTGCGCCCGTTCGACGAACAACGCCACCGCGGCCGAGTCGACGCCCGCGCTCACGTCCAGCGAAGGCACCGGCCACAGCTGCTCGTCGACGATGCCGAGCCCTTCTCGGCTGGTCGCCAGAATCTTCACGGTCGCCGAGGCCGCCAGGATCGCCTCGATCAAACCGGCCGCGGCGTCGAGGACGTGCTCGCAGTTGTCGAACACCAACAAGCGAACCCGGCCCTCCAATGCGGCGGCCACCGACTCGCTCACGCTCTTCTGAGGCTGTTGGGTGATGCCCAGTACCGCGGCCACCGCGTCGGGCACCGCCGCGGGATCAGTGACGGCGGCCAGTTCGAAAAGCCAAACCCCGTCGGGGAATTCGTCGACCAGCCGACCCGCCACTTCGAGTGCCAGCCGGGTCTTGCCGACCCCGCCCACCCCGGTCAGCGTGAACAGCCGATGCGCCTTCACCGCGGCTTGCACCTCGGCGACCTCGGACTCGCGTCCGATCAAGCTCGTCGGCGCGGGACGCAGATTCCCCGTCCCCGCATCCAGCGCCCGCAACGGCGGAAAGTCCGCGCGCAGGCCGGCGGCTCGGACTTGGAAAACCTGAATCGGAGTCGGGACATCCCGCAACCGCCGCGGGCCCAAATCCAGCAGGTCCACCCCGGCGAGCAGGGCCGCCGTCGACTCGCCCACCAGGATCTGGCCCCCGTGCCCGGCGGCCATCACCCGCGCCGCGCGATTGAGGACCGCGCCGAAGTAATCCGCGCCCCGCGACTCGGCCTCGCCGGTCGCCATCCCCATCCGCACCGGCAACTCCAGCGCCCGCTGCGCGGTCACCGCCGCATCCACCGCGGACCGGGGCGACGCGAACGCGGCACACACCCCGTCGCCGGTGTGCTTGAACAGCCAGCCGCCGTGCGCCTCGATCGCCTTGCGTAACACCTCGTCATGGGCGGCCAGCGCCTGCCGCATGGCGTCGGCGTCGGACTCCCACCGACGGGTCGAACCCTCGACATCAGTGAACAAAAACGTCACCACCCCCGAAGGAGCGGCCGCCGGAGCAGCGGGCACCCCCGCAGAATCTCACAATCTCCGCGATCGGGGGCGATAGGTACGTACGCGGCGGCCGCGATGTGCGCGGTTGTACCGATGTTTTGTCGCATGTGCAGCCCGCATGCTGGCTAGCATGAGCGAGATTGATCCACATCTGGACACGCCACTGGTGAACTGGGGTGAGCTGGCCATGAGCGGGCTGGTGCCGACCGGAACGGTGAGCTTACTGCTGGCCGACGTGGAGGGCTCCACCCGGTTGTGGGAGAACTCGCCGCAAGAGATGAGCGCCGCGCTCGCGCGCCTGCAAACCACGGTTTCTGAGGTGGTGGCCGCCCACGACGGGGTGCGCCCGGTGGAACAAGGTGAGGGCGACAGTTTTGTGGTCGCCTTCCCCCGCGCCTCCGACGCGGTGGCCTGCGCCGTGGAGTTGCAGCGCGCGCCGCTGGCGCCGATCCGTCTGCGCATCGGCATCCACACCGGCGAGGTGCTGCTGCGCGACGAGGCCAACTACGCCGGGCCGGTGATCAACCGCACCGCCAGGTTGCGCGACCTGGCCCACGGCGGCCAGACCGTGCTCTCCGGCGCCACCGAGGAGTTGGTCGCCGAGCGGCTGCCCCAGGGTGCTTGGCTGACCGATCTGGGCACCCATGCGCTGCGGGATCTGCCCCGCCCCGAGCGGGTGGTGCAGCTGTGTCATCCCGACCTGGTCAACGATTTCCCGCCGCTGCGTACGCCGAAAGCCGTTGCCGCAAGCAATCTTCCGGTGCAGCTGACCAGGTTCGTGGGCCGCGAAAACCAGTTGACCCAGCTCCGGGCGATGCTGGCCGAGAACCGTTTGGTTACGTTGACCGGCGCGGGCGGGTCGGGCAAGACCCGGCTGGCGGTGCAGGTCGCGGGCCGGCTTGCCGACGAGTTCGGCCGGTTTCCCGACGGCGTGTGGTATGCGGATTTGGCGCCGATCACCGATCCCGAGGTGGTGCCGGTCGCGGTGGCGCGTGCGTTGGGTCTGCCCGACCAGCCCGGCCGCTCCACCATGGACACACTCACCCGGTTCGTCGCCGACCGCCGGATGCTGATGGTGCTGGACAACTGTGAACACTTGCTCGACGCGTGCGCCGACCTGGTCGTGGCCCTGCTCGGCTCCGCTGCCGGGTTGACGGTGTTGGCGACCAGCCGCGAGGCGATCGGGGTGGCCGGTGAGGTGGGCTGGCGGGTGCCGTCGCTGTCGCTGGCCGACGAAGCGGTTGAACTGTTTGCCGACCGGGTCCGCCATATTCGGCCCGATTTCGCGGTCAGCGCCGCCAACACCGCCGCGGTGAGCGAGATCTGCCGGCGCCTGGATGGGTTGCCGCTGGCGATCGAGCTTGCGGCGGCGCGGATGCGCGCCCTGTCCCTGGCCGAGATCCTGGAAAGCCTGCATGACCGGTTCCGGCTATTGACCGGCGGTGCGCGCACTGCGGTGCGCCGCCAGCAGACGCTGCGCGCCTCGGTGGACTGGTCCCACGCCCTGCTGACGGAGCCCGAGCGCGTGTTGTTCCGCCGGCTGGCCGCCTTCTTGGGCGGCTTCGACTTGCCCGCGGCCCGAGCGGTGGCCGGGTACGACGAGGTGGAGCCCTTCCAGGTGCTCGACCTGCTCACCCTGCTGGTGGATAAGTCGCTGGTGCTGGCCGATGACAACGGGGCAAGCGGGGTCAGGGGCCGGACCCGCTACCGCCTGCTGGAGACGGTGCGCCAATACGCCCTGGAACAACTCGGTGAATCCCGCGAGGCCGACATTGTGCGGGCGCGCCACCGCGACCACTACACGGCGATGGCCGCGCTGATCGAGGCCCCGGCGGGCGGCGATTATGAGGGGCACATCGAGCGGGCCGACCTCGAGATCGACAACCTGCGCGCCGCGTTCGGATGGAGCCGGGAAAACCGGGAGAAGTTTGGCAACGAGCAGGCGCTGGCGCTGGCGTCATCGTTGCAGCCGCTGTGGCAGGCGCGCGGGCGCCTCCGCGAAGGGCTGACCTGGTTCGACACCGCCCTGGCCGACGGCGACGCGCAGCATTCCGAGGTGGCGCCCGCGGTCCGGGCGCGGGCCCTGGCCGACAGCAGCTTGCTCGGCTTCTGGGTGGGCACCGCCGACAGCCCGGATCGGGCTCAGCAGGCCCTGGCGATCGCCCGCGAGGTCGGGGACCCAGCACTGCTGGCGCGGGCGCTCGCCGCATCCGGCTACATCGTCGGCTTTTTCGACGCCGATGTGGCCCGCGAGTACCTGGCCGAGGCGATCAGCCTGGCCCGGGAGTTGGGCGACCGGTGGCGGCTCAGCCAGATTCTCGTCACGCAGGCCATCGCGCTCTTGGGTGACCCGATCGCGTTGCGTGCGGCGGCCGAGGAGGGACGCGATCTCGCCGACGCGATCGGTGACCGGTTCGGCTCGCGGCGGTTCCGCTGGCGCCTCGGACTCGCACAGCTACTGAGCGGTGAATTGGCCGCCGCGTTAGCACAATTCGCCGCGGTGGCCGGCGAGGCCGAGGCGGCTCACGATGAGATCTTCCACGCGGATGGCCTCGCGTGCCAGGGCGTCGCGCTGGCGCACCAGGGTGACGCCGCTGGGGCGCGCGCGGCCGCCGAAGCAGCCGTCGTGGCCACCGCCGAGCTTGGCGGGCTCAAAGCGGGCGTCGCCTACTGGGCGTTGGTTGTAGCGGCCCTGGCCGGCGGCGACGTTGCGACGGCGCAGGACGCGAGCGAGGCGGCGTGGCCACACGAGAGTCCCCCGCCCCAGACGGCTGCGAATTGGCGCATCTACAAGGCCCAGGCCGCCTTGGCTGGCGGGGATCTGGTCGCGGCCGGCCGCTGGGCCGACGACGCCGTGTCGACGACGAGGGGTGCGCTCCTGTCGGAGGCGCTGACGACGCGCGCTCGCGCGGCGATCGCACTCGGCGAGCCAGACCGGGCTGAACGCGATCTCCACGACGCGCTCGCGTGTGCCGCCGAAGTCGGGGCGTACCTGTTCATCCCCGACATCCTGGACTGCCTAGGCACTCTGGGCGGCCAGGCCGGTAGTCACCGCGAAGCGGCCCGCCTCTTCGGGGCAGCAGCGGCCATCCGGGCTCGCATCGGCTCGGTGCGCTTCCAGGTCTATGCCGCAGGGTACGAGGCTTCGACGGACGCATTACGAAATACAATGGGAGAAGCCGAATTTGATGCCGCCTGGGCTGAAGGCGCTGCCCTGTCCACCGAGGAGGCGATCGGCTACGCCCAGCGCGGCCGCGGCCAACGCAAACGACCCAGCAGCGGCTGGGCTGCGCTGACCCCCACCGAGCGCGAAGTGGTGCGGCTGGTCAGCCAAGGACTCGCCAACAACGACATCGCCACAAGGCTTTTCGTCTCACCGCGCACCGTGCAATCCCACCTCACCCACGTCTACACCAAATTGGGCCTGAGCTCCCGCGTCCAACTGGTCCACGAAGCCGCCCGCCACGGCTGAACGCGAATCGCTTTTCATTCCATTCGTTCTACCCATTGCGCCCGAGATGGCCCCGGCTCGAAAGGATCGCTGAAGTATTGCGTCTCGCGCACCACTTCCCCACCGTCGAATTCCATGATGCTGACCACGTAATACGGCTGCCCGTCATAGGTCAGCACGAGTTCGCTCACCCACAGGTCGGCGCTGCCGAGCATTCGTCGCACGGTGAAGCGCTTCGTATTCGGCTGAGCGGTGCGCGACGCCTGGATGTTGGCTCGACCTCGGATGCGCTCGCCCGATTGCGGATACTCGAGAACCGCATCGGCTCGGTAGATTTGGTGCTCCGTCGCAAAGTCGTTGGCATCTGAGGCCGCCCAATGACGTTGCAAGGCCGCCCGCACGTCGTCGTCACCCAAGGCCATCTCCCTTCCCGGTTCATGCATCAACGTGTGCCAGTGAGCTACTTTGTGTTGGCCTGTTTGAGGTGCGCTATCTCGTTGCCCCACACCGACTGCGCGCCCGCGTCCCCGACACGGTAGGTCTGGATCATCGCTGCGATACCCACGACGATAGCGCCGATTGCGACGGTGACGTCGACGACACGGCGCCGCGAGCCGGATCGACGTTCCGCAAAACCCAACGCCAAAAGTATTGCAGCGACGACTAATAGCGCGACGACGAAATAAATCATGGTTCCGCCTCGCTCGGCATGCTCTCGCAGGATCGGGCTAGGGGCGGACCGCAGGTCATAAAGCCATCCACCGGCGTGCGTGGTGATTGGCGTCAACACCGTCGTCAACGCGGCGAGGATGCCAGTGAACCAGACGAGGTGTCCCTGCCGGGCCGCAGGCCACAGGGCGCACAGGATTTCCAGCACTGCCGTCAGCGGTATGAGAACAACGAGGAAATGGACCAATAGCGCGTGCGCCGGCAATCCGTTAATGACCGTCATAAAGATCCTCTAGGTCGAAGGCACATCGACCGGGCGCTATCGTGTGGCTCGGTTCCGCGGGCTACAACCGGCGCCCCGTCAGGTGGGGGCAAGCGCGAGCATAACGCGCTTCGCCGGTGCATTTGCGCACGCTCGCGGCGAGGGGCCTACGCGGCCAGTCCGTCGGCGTCCCGGCTCTGGGCCGCACGCTTGCGACCACGCCAGCCGCGTACCGTCGCGATAGCGCTCTTGAGCCCGCGCCTGCGTCCGGTCGCCGGATCGGTGCCCGCGAAACCTGGCTCCAATTCAGCGAACATCCGCTCGCTGCGCGTCTCCGGCGCATTGTGGGCGTCGTCGCGCAGGTACTTGTTCGGCAGCGACAGCTTGGCCAGCGTGCGCCACGTCTTGCCGTACTGCATCAGGAATGAGCCTGTGGTGTATGGCAAGTCGTACTTGTCGCACACCTGGCGCACCCGCACCGAGACGTCGTGCAACCGGTTGCTTGGCAGATCGGGATACAGGTGGTGCTCGATCTGGTGGCAGAGGTTGCCGCTCATGAATCGCAGCGCGGGCCCCGCCTCGAAGTTGGCGCTGCCCAGCATCTGGCGCAGGTACCACTGGCCCTGTGTCTCGCCGATCATGTCGGTCTTGGTGAATTTCTCTGCGCCGTCGGGGAAATGGCCGCAGAAGATGACGGCGTTGGACCACACGTTGCGGATCACGTTGGCCGTCGCGTTGGCCGTCAAGGTGGACCGGTACGTCGCTCCGGGCGACAGCGAGGTCAGCGCCGGGAATGCGACATAGTCCTTGAGGATCTGGCGACCGGCCTTGGCGGCGGCCTCGTCGATGCGTTGGCGCGCTTCCTCGTTGTCCATCCGCTTCTTGAGGATCTTGCCGACCTCCACGTGCTGCAGGCCGACGCCCCACTCGAAGAGCAGCGCCAGCAGGCCGTTCCACACCAAGTTGAGGATGTTGTAGCGCTTCCAGCGCTGGTCCCGGGTGACGCGCAGCATGCCGTAGCCCACGTCGTCGTCCATCCCGAGGATGTTCGTGTACTTGTGGTGCACGAAGTTGTGCGTGTAGCGCCAGTGCTTGGACGACCCCATCATGTCCCACTCCCACGTCGAGGAGTGAATCTCCGGGTCGTTCATCCAGTCCCACTGGCCGTGCATGACGTTGTGGCCGATCTCCATGTTCTCGACGATCTTGGCCACGCCGAGCGTGACGGTACCCGCCCACCAGGCAGAGCGCCGCGAACTGGCGGCCAGCAGTACCCGGCCGGCCACTTCCAGCACCCGCTGTGCGGCGATGGTGCGGCGAATGTAGCGCGCGTCGCGCTCGCCGAGCGAGTCTTCGACGTCCTGGCGGATCGCGTCGAGCTCGACGGCCAGGTTTTCGATGTCGGTGTCCGTCAGATGCGCGAATACGTCGATGTCGGTGATCGCCATCGTCTTATCTCCCCCGCGTCGTTTGGATTGGTCTCAGATCTATCAGACCTACGCTATCGTAACCTACGAAACCGTAGGTTACCAGTCAGTAACTGTTAAATGTCGAGCACACAATCACCTGACGCCGACGAGACGCAGGTCTGAACCCTGGTTCCGGGCTCTTGTTCCTGGCCCGTTCGCAGATCGCGGACGTGGCCTTCCACCAGGTCGACCACGCAGGACTGACAAATGCCCATGCGGCAGCCGAACGGCATCTGCACACCGGCGCCCTCGCCGGCGTCCATCAGCGACGTCGCGGCATCGGCGGTCACGCTGCGCCCACTGCGCGCGAAGGTAACCGTGCCGCCCGCCCCTGCGGGAGCGGCCTTGGACACCGCGAACCGCTCCAGATGCAGCCGGTCGCCGATACCCGCTGCCGACCAGACCTTCTCCGCCTCGTTGAGCATGCCCTCGGGTCCGCACGCCCACGTCTGGCGTTCGCGCCAGTCCGGCAGCTCCTGGGTCAGCCGGGCAAGGTCGAGTCGGCCCTCGGTGCGGGTCTGCCGCACCCGCAACCGATAGCCGGGTTGATCGGCCATGAGCGCGGCCAACTCGGCGCCGAACATCGCGTCGGCCTCGGTGGGCACCGAATGCAGATGGGCGATGTCGACAATTTGGTTGCGGCGCAACAACGTTCGCAGCATCGACATCACCGGCGTGATACCGGATCCGGCGGTGAGGAACAGGATCGACGACGGCGCCGGGTCGGGTAACACGAAATTGCCCTGGGGTGCGGCCAGCCGCACGATGGTGCCCGGCTCGACGCCGGCCACCAGGTGGGTGGATAGGAAGCCTTCGGGCATGGCTTTCACCGTGATCGTTACCGTGCGATCGGACCCCAGGCCGGATTTCCCGGAAGCTTTAGCAGCTCCGGAAGCCTCGGCAGCTTTGGCCGGGCTCGACGTCAACGAATACGACCGCCAGCGCCAGCGCCCGTCCACCAGCAGCCCGATCCCGATGTACTGACCCGGCTGGTAGTCGAAGCTGAACCCCCAGCCCGGCTTGATGACCAGGGTCGCGGAATCTTCGGTCTCGCGGCGGACCTCCATGATGCGGCCGCGCAATTCCCGTGCCGACCACAGCGGATTCGCCAGATGCAGATAATCATCGGGCAGCAGCGGTGTCGTGATGCGCGCGGCTATCTTGCGCAGTGCGTGCCAGCCGGGATTCCTCTCGGACCCGGCGACCGTCGGACGCTTGGTCGAGACGATATTGGCGGTGATCGGCGCGTACTTCTTGCTCATAGGAGCTCCTGCTCGCGATGCAATCTCTGAGGAAGGGGCCCGCCTACTAAAACCTACGGTACCGTAACCTACGGTACCGTATCCATGCCCGCGAGTCCGCAGGAACTACGTCACACCGGCGAGTCAGAGCAGGTCGAGCAGGAACGGCAACTCCTGGTTGGCGTACCAGGCCAGGTCATGGTCCTGGGCGTCGCCGACCACCAGGTCGGCGTCCTCGTCACCCAGGTCGGCGGCGTCGATGACACCGATCGCCGCTGCAACCGCCGGCTGGGCTTCGGCGTTGTCGACGAACGCGGCGACGACGCGGTCGATCGGGACGGGCGCGCCGAGCCGGACGACGGCGTCGTCCAGGTCGGGGCGATATTTGGCGTCGGACTCCTCGACCTCGGCGGCCAGCACCGCGCGGCGCGGCAGGGTCTCACCGGCGTCGGCGGCCAGTAGCCGCAGCGACGCCAGCGCAGCCTCCCGCAGCGCCACCTCGGCGAGCTCCTCGTCGTCACCCTGCGCATACGCCTCGCGCAGCGTCGGCGTCACCGCGAATGCGGTGCCGTTGACCGGCCACAACGAACCATCGGCGACCAGTTGCTGCAGCATGCTCACGGTGGCCGGGATGTACACCTGAATCACAACGCCGCCCAATCGTGGCGACCCGCTGCGACCGGCTCCGCCGCTCTTGCGATCGCCACGGTCAGCGCCCGATCAACGTGGCCGCATAGTCGTCCACATACCTCGACAGCTCACGCGGCGGCCGCTCGTAGTTGCCGGTCACGATCGGGTGTTTGGGCAGGGTGACCTTCGGCGTCTCCACGTCATGGTGATCGATGGTGGACAGCAGGTGCGCGATCATGTTGAGCCGTGCGTGCTTCTTGATATCGGATTCCACGACGTACCAGGGACTGAACGGTAGGTCGGTGTGCACCATCATTTGGTCCTTGGCGCGCGAATAGTCCTCCCACCGATACAGCGACTCCAGGTCCATCGGGCTGAGTTTCCATTGCCGGACGGGGTCGCTGCGCCGCGACTTGAACCGGCGCAGCTGCTCATCGTCGGAGACCGAGAACCAATACTTGCGCAGTAGAATCCCATCCTCGATGAGCATTTGCTCGAAGATCGGTGTCTGCCGCAAGAACAGCGCATGCTCCTGCGGCGTGCAAAACCCCATCACTCTCTCAACGCCGGCGCGGTTGTACCACGACCGATCGAACAGCACTATTTCGCCTTTGGCGGGCAGATGCGCGATATACCGCTGGTAGTACCACTGGCCGCGTTCCCGGTCGGTGGGCGCCGGCAACGCCGCGATGCGGGCCACCCGCGGGTTGAGGTATTCGGTGATCCGTTTGATGGTGCCACCCTTGCCCGCCCCGTCGCGGCCCTCGAAGATCACCACAACGCGGGCGCCCGCATGGCGCACCCACTCCTGTAGCTTCACCAATTCTGTTTGCAGACGGAATAATTCGGCCTCATAGACGGAATTGGAGATCTTGTGTCTCACCGGCGCAGCCGATTTCTTCGCCTTCGCCTTCGGCTTCGACTTCGCGCCATCACTCGTCGCGGTGCTCACATCAACGAATGTTATATCCACGCGCGAATTTTGACGCGACAACAAGGAAGACTATCGAGAAGCTTCCAAAAGCTCGTCCAGCGATTGAGTCAACAATCCCGGCAGCAGGTCGACATCGCTCATCGCGTCACGGTCGGCATTGATTCCGAAATACAGCATGCCGTTATAGGAAGTCACGCTGATCGCCAGCGCCTGGTTGTGCAGCAGCGGCGGCACCGCGTAGGTCTCCAGCAACTTGGTACCGGCGATGTACATCTGCGACTGGGCCCCGGGGGCGTTGGTGATCAACAGGTTGAACAGCCGCGCCGAAAAGCTGGTGGCGACCCGAATACCCATGGCGTGCAGGGTCGGTGGCGCAAAACCCGACAGCGTCACGATTGTCCTGGCGTCGACCAGGCTGGCGGCCGTTGGGTTGGATTCGGTGGCATGCGCGATCTGCGACAGCCGAACCACGGCGTTGCCCTCCCCCACCGGCAAATCGACCAGGAACGGCGTCACCTCGCTCATCGCCTGACCGGGCCCGTTCGAGTCCAGTTGGTCATGGGCGTAGACCGACAACGGCGCCATGGCCCGGACTGTCGCGCTGGTCGTCACCGCTTCACCGCGCGACATCAGCCAGTTGCCGAGCGCGCCGGCCACCACCGCCAGCACCACGTCGTTGACGTCGCAGTCGTAGCGCGCGCGCACCGTCCGGTAGTCCTCGAGGCGCCCACGGGCGACCGTGAACCGCCGGTTGCGCGACACGGTGGCGTTCAGCGGGCTGCTGGGCGCGGTCCCGCGTGCCAGCGTGCGTGCCACATCGAAGATCCGGCGACCAGCGTCGATGATTTGCCCGGAGTTGGTGGCCAGCCCGGCCATGGCGGAACCGACCGCCTGCATCTGCGCGCCGGGGCCGACGACCCAGTCGCCGACCGCGCCCAGCAGCAGCCGGGTGTGGCCCGGGTCGCGTTCCGGGATCCAGATGTCTTCGGGGAACGCCGGCGCGCGCCGCGTCCGATCGGCGATGACGTGGCCGATCTCCAACCCGGTCATGCCGTTGATCAGCGCCTGGTGCGACTTGGTGTATAGGGCGACACGGTTTTTCTCCAAGCCCTCGACCAGGTACATCTCCCACAGCGGCCGCGACTTGTCCAACGGCCGCGCGGCCAGCCGGGCCACCAGCTCGTGCAGTTGCTCGTCGCTGCCGGGTGATGGCAGCGCGGACCGCCGGACGTGGTAGGCGATGTCGAAGTCGGGATCGTCGATCCACACCGGCCTGGCCATGGGGACCTTGACCTCGCGGACCTTCTGGCGGTACCGCGGTATCTGAGCCAGCCGCTGTTCGATGGTCGCCAACAGTGTCTCGTAGCTCAAGCCCGCGCGCGGGCGGCGAAGGATGGACAGCGATCCCACGTACATCGGGGTGGCCGTGTTCTCCAGCCGGTAGAACGAAGCGTCCGACGGGGACAACCGGGTCACCATTACGGCCCTGTCCTCCTTGTCAATTCGCTGCGCCCTCCGAGGTCGCAATTCCGGCCCGGGCACGCGCCAGCCTCAGTTGTGCGATGATGACCCGCAGCCCAGAACAGCTGTCTGCCACTCTCCAGCAGGCTCACCCCGTTCGGACCCGTCTCAATCGATTGGTTGGAGAGTGCCCGTTGACCATCAGCCCTGACGTGAGCTCACCCCGCCGCGGCGCCTTCGCCGTCGTGCCCGTTGTCGAGTATGAGCCACCGACGCGCAACGCTGCGCACTGCGGGCAATCATCGCACGCGACGATGCGGCGGCACACGTCGCGTGCGCCTCGCCGTCCCGGCGGGCCGGCCGAGGCCACTGGGATTCCCGAGCGGGCCGGGGCGGCCATGAACAGCGAAATGTCGCCCTCGATGCGGCAGGCGGCAGTTTTCGCGGACGCGGCGCTGCGCAAAGTGCTGGAAGTCATCGACCGCCGCCGTCCCGCGGCCCAGCTGCGGCCTCTGCTGGCCGCCAGCCTGGTGGACTCGGTGCTCGCGGTCGGCCGGCCCGGAAGCGCGGCGGGACCCGGACACGACGGCGCCGCGGTGCTGCGCCGGATGCGCCTTCAACCGGCCGGGCCGGCCCAACCGGGCAGGGCGGCCCAACCGGGCGGGGCGGCCCAACCGGACGGGGCGGCCGAGGTTTTCGGCACCTACAGCCGCGGGGACCGGATCCACGCCATCGCCTGCCGCGTGGAACAGGCACCGGCCGGCAACGGGCAGCGGTGGCAGGTGGTCGCCCTGCACATCGGGTGAGCTGCCTAACCCGGCGATCCGGTGCTGGCCGCCGGGCCGCCGGACAGGCGCGCCAGCACCGGACCCGCGATCGCCATCACGAAGACATACGACGTCGCCAGCGCGGCCACGGCGGAGATCGACGCGCCGACCAATCCGATGATGATCAGCGAGAACTCGCCCCTGGCGATCAGGGCCGTGCCGGCGCGCAACTGCCCCCGCCGCGCCACCCCGTCGCGCCGGGCGGCGAATATTCCGGTCGCCACCTTGGTCACCGCGGTGACGACGGCCAGGACCAGCGCGACGGGTAGCACCGGGAGTAGCTCATGGGGGTCCACCGACAGGCCGATGGCGAGGAAGAAGATCGCGGCGAACAGGTCGCGCAGCGGTCCCAGCACCTTGCGCGCCCGGCCGGCGGTGTCACCGGTCAGCGTGAGGCCCACCAGGAAGGCGCCCACGGCGGCCGACGCGTGCAGGGACTCGGCCAGGGCCGCCACCAGCAGGGTGAGCCCCAGCACCCTGAGCAGCAGTTGCTCGGAATCGGGGTGCGCCACGAGCCGGCCGACGTGGTGGCCCCAGTGGTAGGAGGCGGCGAACGCCGCGAACAGGGCACCGACGGCGACGACCGTGCCGGCCACGGCCTCCAGCCAGGTGCCTCCGGACGCCAGCACCGCGAACAGCGGCAGGTAGGCCGCCATCGCGAAGTCCTCGAGGACCAAGACCGAAAGCACGGCCGGCGTTTCCCGGTTGCCGAGCCGGTGCAGGTCCTCCAGCAGTCGCGCGATGACACCCGACGACGAGATGTAGGTGACGCCGGCCAACGCGAGGATGGCGACCCCGTCCAGCCCCAGCAGCCAGCCCGCCACGGCGCCGGGTGTTGCGTTGAGGAAGATGTCGAGGGCGGCCGACGGCAGGTGGTGCCGCAGGCTGCTGGCGAATTCGGTCGCGGAGAACTCCAAACCCAAGGTCAGCAGCAACAGCACGACACCGATGGGCGCGCCGGTCACGACGAACTGGCCGGCCGCGGCCACCGGCCAGATCCCGCCCTTGCCCAGCGACAGACCCGCCAGCAGGTAGACCGGTATCGGGGACAACGCGAACCGGCGTGCGACGGCGCCCAGCGCCGCGAGCGTCGCTAAGAGGGCGCCGAGCTGGAATAGCAGCGCCCCCGAAACCTGCACCGGTTCAGCCCTTGTCGACGATCTGCTCGACCCCGGCGATGCCTTCTTCGGTGCCGATGACGATCAGGACATCGCCCGCCCGCAGCATCTCGGCCGGGCCCGGCGAGGCCAGGACGTCCTCGTCGCGCACGATCGCGACGATCGACGCACCGGTGCGGGTGCGGGCGTGGGTGTCGCCCAGCGGATGATCCGCGAACGGGCTGCTCGGCGTGATGTGGACTTGACCGGCCTCGAGCCCCGGGACCTCGCGGGCCAGCTCGGTGAACCGCTCGGCGATCCGCGGCGCGCCGAGGATCTGGGCCACCGCGTCGGCCTCTTCGTCGGTGAGCTGCAGGACGGGCCGGGCCTGATCCGGATCCTCTCGGGCATACAGGACGACGTCGAAATCGCCGCTGCGACGCGCGATGATGCCGATCCGATCACCCTTGTGACTGGTGAACTCGTAGCGCAGGCCGACACCGGGCAGCAGCACCTCCTTGACATCCATATCGTCGATCCTCGACGAAATGCCGCCCGGAGAGAAGCCGTACTGCGAATCTCATATTGTTTTCAGCCGCGCTAGTGTGGGCCGATGGACGGGAACACGGTCAGCGTCGAACGGGTCATCAAGGCGTCGCCCGACAAGGTCTTCGCCCTGCTGGCCGACGCCGGCAAGCACGCCAGCTTCGACGGTTCGGATTCGGTGAATCATGCGACGCAGGAATCGGTGCCGCTGTCGATGGGCGCGAAGTTTGGGATGGCGATGCGGGGCCGTAAGGAAACTCTGTTCATCCCGTACCGCACCACCAACACGATCATCGAGTACGAACCCGACCGGCGCATCGCGTGGCAGACGTTCGGGCTCGGCGGGCTGGTCGGGGGCCGCATCTGGCGTTACGAGCTAGCCCCGGCCCCGGCAGATCCGGGCGGCACGCTGGTGCGCGAGACCTGGGATGTGTCCCAGGACAAGCAAAAGTGGATGATCACCAGCGGGTCGATGCCAAAACTGACCGAGGAGGGTATGCGCGCCACCCTGGAGCGGATCGCGGGGCTGCTCGAAAGCTAGCCCGCAACAGTTCCACGCCGAATCTTCTGGGCCCCAACGGTTTCGGCCCCAACGGTTTGGGCCCCAACGGTTTGGGCCCCAACGGTTTCGGCCCCAACGGTTTCGGAGCCTTGCCTGCGCCGCTGACGCCTCAGCGGCAGCAGCATCGGCACCTTCCGACGGTAATCGCGGTATTGGTCGCCCAGCTCGGCAATCAGGTCGCGCTCTTCCAGCCGGATGGCGGTCAGGATGTAACCGGTCATGCCGATCGAGAAGAGCAGGTGCCCGGCCGTCATGGTGGGCGTCGCCCAGAAGGCGATAAGAAAGCCCAGCATGAGTGGGTGGCGCACCAGCCGGTAGAACAGGCGAACGCGAAAACTTATGTGGCTATAGGATTTTCCGCGCCAAGCGAGATACACCTGCCGAAGGCCGAACAGGTCGAAGTGGCTGACCATCAGGGTAGACGCCAGCGCGATCACCCAGCCCAGCCAGAACACCGCCCACAGCGCCAGCCGCCCCGCCGGGGGCCGCACGTCCCAGACGACGGCCGGCATCGTTCGCCACTGCCAGTAGAGCAGCACCAGCACCGCGCTGGACAACACCACGTAGGTGGAGCGCTCGATCGACGAGGGCACGAATCGCGTCCACCATCTCTTGAACGCCGGCCGCGCCATGACGCTGTGCTGGATTCCGAACGCGCCAAGCAGCAGCACATTGACCAACATCGCTGCGCCGATGGGCTGGCCGACGGGAGAAGTGAGCCCGTGGTCAACGGTTCGCGCCACCACGAAGTTGCCCACGAAACCGATCAAGTACAGGAAAGCCGCCAGGAACAGCAGGTAGGCCGCTGCGCCGTAGCCAATCGTCAAGTAACGCTTCATTCCCCAATGATGTGCCGCAAGGGCACGCGAGCACATGGGTCATTTGCCTCAACTTTGGCCCCACGGGGCCTAGTCATTTTTGACTATTAGCGCCTGGCGAGACGCAAAAGCCCCCAATTCCGTGTCGAATTGGGGGCTTTTGCGTCTGCTCGCCAGGCTAGCGCCGCTTCACCGACTTCGGCGGCTTCGCGCCGCGACCCTGTTGCCGCGCCGCCGCCCGCCGTTCGCGCCGGCTGGCTCCTCCGGGCACCCCGGCCGGCGTCTTGCCCGCCCCGTCCGCAGCCCCGCCGTTGCGCTGCACCGCCGCCGAGCCGTCCTCCGACGGGCCGGAATAGGTCAGGGCGGGCGCCTCGTCATCGATTCCCTTGGCGCGCAAGGTACTTGGGGCCTTCTCGCGCACCTCTGCGGGCGCGGCGGGCTCGTCGTTCGCGCTGTCCGACGCATCCTGTCCCTTGGCGGCGGCGGCTTCCGCTTTAGCCGCGAATTCCTCCAAGCCTTCCGGCGTTTCCACCTGGGCCACCTGCGGAGCCGGGGCCGTCTCCACGGAGACGTTGAACAAGAAGCCGACCGACTCCTCTTTCATCCCCTCGAGCATGGCCGTGAACATGTCGTAGCCCTCGCGCTGGTATTCCACCAGCGGGTCGCGCTGCGCCATCGCGCGCAGCCCGATGCCCTCCTTGAGGTAGTCCATCTCGTAGAGGTGCTCGCGCCACTTGCGGTCGATGACGTTGAGCAACACGTTGCGCTCCAGCTGGCGCATGGCGCCCTCGCCGGCGAGTTCCTCGAGCTCGGCTTCCCTTGCGGCATAAGCGCGTTCGGCGTCTTTGAGCAGCGCATCGAGCAACTCGTCGCGGGTGAGCTCGTCGCGCTCGGAGTCCGCGTCCCGCTGGGTCAACGACTCATGCGTGATCCCGACCGGGTACAGGGTCTTCAGCGCCGTCCACAGCGCGTCCAGGTCCCAGTCCTCGGCGTAGCCGTCGTTGGTCGCGCCGTCGACGTAGGCGGTGATGACGTCGACCAGCATGTCGGTGGCCTGCTGCTGCAGATTTTCGCCGTCGAGGATGCGCCGGCGCTCGGCGTAGATGACCTTGCGCTGCTGGTTCATTACCTCGTCGTACTTGAGGACGTTCTTGCGGACCTCGAAGTTCTGCCCCTCGACCTGGGTCTGGGCGCTCTTGATCGCGCGGGTGACGACGTTGGCTTCGATCGGCACGTCGTCGGGCAGGGCGATGCGATTGAGCATCGACTCCAGGATGGCGCCGTTGAACCGGCGCATCAGCTCGTCGCCCAACGACAGGTAGAACCGCGACTCGCCCGGATCGCCCTGGCGGCCGGAGCGGCCGCGCAGCTGGTTGTCGATGCGCCGCGACTCGTGCCGTTCGGTGCCCAGCACATACAGCCCGCCGGCCTCGATCACCTCGGCGGCCTCTTTGCCGGCCTCTTCCTTGACGATCGGCAGCTCCTCGTGCCACGCCGCCTCGTACTCGTCGGCGGTCTCGATCGGGTCGAGCCCACGCTCGCGCAGCCGCTGGTCGGTGAGGAAGTCAACGTTGCCGCCCAGCACGATGTCGGTGCCGCGGCCGGCCATGTTGGTGGCGACCGTGACGCCGCCGCGGCGGCCCGCCACCGCAATGATCTGCGCCTCCTGTTCGTGGTACTTCGCGTTGAGCACGTTGTGCGGGATGCGCCGCTTGGTGAACTGCCGGGACAGGTACTCCGAGCGCTCCACGCTGGTGGTGCCGATCAGGACCGGCTGGCCGGCCTCGTAGCGCTCGGCGACGTCGTCGACCACCGCGATGTACTTGGCTTCCTCGGTCTTGTAGATGAGGTCGGACTGATCGGTGCGGATCATCTCCCTGTTGGTCGGGATGCTGACCACGCCGAGCTTGTAGATCTCGTGCAGCTCGGCGGCCTCGGTCTGGGCCGTTCCGGTCATGCCGGCCAGCTTGTCGTAGAGGCGGAAGTAGTTCTGCAGCGTGATGGTGGCGAGCGTCTGGTTCTCGGCCTTGATCTCGACGTGCTCCTTGGCCTCGATGGCCTGGTGCATGCCCTCGTTGTAGCGGCGGCCGATCAGCACGCGGCCGGTGAACTCGTCAACAATGAGCACCTCGCCGTCGCGGACAATGTAGTCCTTGTCGCGGGTGAACAGCTCCTTGGCCTTCAGCGCGTTGTTCAGGTAGCTGACCAGCGGGGAGTTGGCGGCCTCGTAGAGGTTGTCGATGCCGAGCTGGTCCTCGACGAATTCCACGCCGAGTTCGTGCACGCCGACCGTGCGTTTGCGCAGGTCGACCTCGTAGTGGGTGTCCTTTTCCATCAGCGGCGCCAACCGGGCGAACTCGGTGTACCAGTTGGAGGCGCCGTCGGCGGGCCCGGAAATGATCAGTGGGGTGCGGGCCTCGTCGATCAGGATCGAGTCGACCTCGTCGACGATCGCGAAGCTGTGCCCGCGCTGCACCAGATCGTCGAGTGAGTGCGCCATGTTGTCGCGCAGGTAGTCGAACCCGAACTCGTTGTTGGTGCCGTAGGTGATGTCGGCGTTGTAGGCGACCCGCCGCTCGTCGGGCGTCATTGTCGCCAGGATCACCCCGACCTGCAGCCCGAGGAAGCGGTGCACGCGCCCCATCCACTCGCTGTCACGCTTGGCCAGGTAGTCGTTGACGGTGACGATGTGCACGCCCTCGCCGGCCAGCGCGTTGAGGTAGGCGGGCAACACGCAGGTAAGGGTCTTGCCCTCACCGGTCTTCATCTCGGCGACGTTGCCCAGGTGCAACGCGGCCGCGCCCATCACCTGCACGTCGAACGGCCGCTGGTCGAGCACCCGCCAGGCGGCCTCGCGGGCCACCGCGAATGCCTCCGGCAGCAGGTCGTCGAGGGTCTCCCCCTCCTCGAGGCGCTTCTTGAACTCGTCGGTCTTGGCGCGCAGTTCGGCGTCGGTCAGCTTCTCCACGTCGTCGGACAACGTGTTGACGTAGTCAGCGACCTTTTTGAGGCGCTTGACGGTGCGACCTTCACCAAGGCGCAGCAGCTTCGAGAGCACGGTGTTGTCCCCTTTGGGGTGTTCCCCTGTTGGTAGGAGTCTTCTTCTATCAGGCGACTCCCATCGTAGGGGACGGCCCGGTGTTGACCGCCGATCGTGAGGCGAGCCCGATCAGGCCAAGGCGACTTTGGGGCGATCAGGCCAGTCTGATCAATCCGTAGTCGTAGGCGTGCCGACGGTAGACAACGGACGGCCGCTCGGTCTCCTTGTCGTAGAACAAGAAGAAATCGTGTCCGACCAGCTCCATCTCGTAAAGCGCGTCGTCGACCGACATCGGCTTGCCCTGGTGCTCTTTGGTGCGCACCACCCGCCCCGGCTCGTGGTCCTTGAACTCCCGACCATCCGGGCCGGGGCCGTCGTGTTGATGCGGCTGCGCGGGCTCGGCGTTGAAGGCCTTCTCGGATGGCGGGGCCACCGCCGTGGCCGCGGCCAGTGAGACCGGGGTCTTGTCGCCGTAGTGCACCTTGCGGCGATCCTTGCCGCGACGCAGCCGGCTCTCCAGTTTGACGGTCGCCGACTCGAGCGCGGCATAGAAGCTGTCGGCGCACGCCTCGCCGCGGACTACGGGTCCGCGGCCCCGGGCGGTGATCTCCACGCGCTGACAGGCCTTGCGTTGGCGACGGTTGCGTTCGTGATTGAGTTCGACGTCGAACAGGTAGATAGTTCGGTCGAATCGTTCCAATCGAGCGAGTTTCTCTGAGACATAGATGCGGAAGTGATCGGGGATCTCGACGTTGCGGCCTTTGAACACGACTTCGGCGTTCATTGTCGGTTCGGACGGCTCGTCGGTTCCAGCCGGTGCCTGGTCCAAAGTCTGACCTGAATCCACGGTAAGCCTTGACATTCGTGACAACTCGTTTCTCTCTCCACGTCACACGCGCCCTGCGTGCCGGCATTCTTTGGAAAACGCAACGACGGGGTTGGAGCGGTTTGAGAACAGTCACCGCGCAGGCTGCCCGCCGGTGCAAGGTGTCGAAAGCTCACCCCCTTCCGCAACGGCGCATCAACCTGGGAAATCTCAACTCTGTGGCAGAGCAGCAAGATTGAAGGTTGTCCTCGACGTTAGCCCGTGTTCGCCGTGCCGTGCCACCAATTTCGCAGAGATGTTGCGAGTTCTTCACGTTCTCTGAGCGATCTCACGGGTTCCGCGACGGTCCCGCGGAAATCTCCCAGCATCGAGTGCCCGTCACGCCATCGCGATCGTCAGTACCCCGGCCACTCGGATCCCGGCGGCGCGCAGGACCCGAACCGACTCGCGCGCGGTCGCCCCGGTGGTCACGATGTCGTCGACGATCAGGACTTCGGTGACCAGCGGCTTGTCGCATCGGCCCCGCAGCAGCACCCGGCCCGCGACGTTGCGCTCGCGGGCGCTGGTGCCCAGGCCGACCGAATCTCGGGCCAATGCCTTGATTCGCAACGCCGCGACGACGTTGAGGTCCGAGTGGCCCGCCACGGCCCTCACCGCCATTCTGGCGACGGGGTCACCACCGCGCCGCCGCGCGGCCGAACGCCGCGTCGGGGCGGGAACGATGGTCAGCGGGGCGTCGACCATGCCCCAGACCAGCAGCCGGTGGATGCCGATGGCCAGTGCGCGCGACAGCGGTGCGACGAGGTCGCCTCGGCCGTGCTCCTTCATCGCGATGATCGCCTGGCGACGGGCGCCGGCGTATCGGCCCAGCGCGAATACCGGCACCCGCGGGTCGATGCGAGGGTTCACCACACGCGGCTCGCCGGACGCGACCGAGAGTTCAGCCGCGCACGCGTCGCACCAGCGGGTGGACGGTGCACCGCAGCCGCCACACTGCAACGGCAAGATCAGGTCGAGCACAGAGCAAGTGTGCCGATGGGGGGTGACATCACTCCCCGGCCAAAGGCTGCTGGTTCACCGAACCCGCCGATAACGTGCGAGCACAGCGCGCGCTTGCCGAGCTGAGCATTTCGCTTGCCGAGCTGAGCATTTGACGTGGCCCAGTGCGCCGTTCGCGGCGACCGCTCGACGTTGTGTGCCGGGCGATTCAATCAGTACCGCCGCGGGTCACGCCGGCTCGAGTCTGACACCGGTCAAGACCGGTCCGCGCGGCACAGAGCAGAGGATCGTCCGGGTCGAGGGCACCCACCATATCTTCAATCAACCCCTCATAGTCGCGGATCGCGCCGGCCACGTCGCCGGCATCAGCCCGTAACCCCGCCAAGTCGCTGCGGATTTCCAGGCTTTGCGGGTGGTCTGCGCCGAGGGCTCCGACGATATCGGGAACCAGCTTTTCGCAGTCGCCGATCGCGCCGGCCACATCGCCGATCCGCCGGCGGCAGCGCGCCAGATTGATGCGGGCAAGCCGCGTCTCGCGGTGGTGCAGACCGAGGATACGGATCCGGTCTGGCAGCAGCTTCTCATAGTCGCGGATCGCGCCGACCACATCATCGGCCAGGAAGCGGTGGCTGGCCAGGATGCCGAGGGTTCGCAAGGTCTCGAGGTCATCAGGCCCCAGAACCGTGGTCTGGTCTACCGCCAGACTCTCGTAGTCGCGGATCGCGCCGGCCAGATCGCCGGCCCGCCCGCGGCAGTAGGCCAGGTAGCCCCGGGAGGTCAGGGTGTCACAGTCATCATGGCCCAAGGCCCGGACCTGGTGGGCTACCAGGTTCTCCAAGTCGCCAACGGCGCCGGCGACGTCGCCGGCCTGGGCTCGATCGAGTGCTTCTGTAAGGCGCTCGTCATCGGCGGTTGTTCGCGGCGGAGAGTCAGGGTGTGGGCGTGCCAGTCGGGTCCATTTTTGGCCGTCGAAGTATCGCACTGCCGGTGGCGCCCGCCGCGGGTCCGGATACCACCCGGCGGGCTTCTGCGCCGCCTCCACGGCGGGGGCGTCCAAACCGAACTCGTACTGCCAGTCCAACGTCCACACCTGCGTCGCGGCGGGCCGGTGGGCCGTCACCGCCACTGCTGCGTCGCTACTCAGCGCCACCGAGTTCACGGCGGTTTGCCCGGCCAGAGTATGCAGGCACTGGCCGGCGGTGGTGTCCCACACCCGCACGGTGTGGTCTTGGCCGCCGGACACGGCGGTGCGGCCGTCTTCGGAGAGCGCCACCGACCACACCTCGGCGGTGTGGCCGGTCAGCGTACCCAGCGACTGACCCGTGATGGGATCCCACACCCGCAGCGTTCCGTCCGCGCATCCTGACACTGCGATGCTGCCGTTGCGATTGAGCGCCACCGAATACACGGCTCCGCCGCCGGTGAGGGTGTGCAGCCACCGCCCGGTGCTGAGGTCCCACGCTCGCAGCGTGGCACCGGTGTGGTCCGCGAGACCTGTGACAGCGATGCGGCCGTCACCACTGATGGTTACGAAGCCGCCGGGCTGGTCGGACAAGATGCGTCGGGAGTCTCCGGTGCGCAGGTTCCACCACCACACCGCATCGTCCGAGTTGCCCGCCACGAGGAGCAGGCCGTCGGCGCTGAGCACCATGGAGCGCACCCTGCTGGATTCGCCCGTCAGAGCGATGGTGGCCGCGCAGGTCGCGGTGCTTAGCTGCCACACCCGCAATATTTGGTTGGGGGGGTCTCCGTGGCACGTCACCGCGACACGACCATCTGCGCTGAGCGCTACCGCGCCGCCGTCGCTTGCCAGTATGTGCAGGCACTCACCGGTCCCGACATCCCACACCCGCACCTTTCGGTCCGCGCCAAGGGTTACGGCGATGCCGCCGTCAGCGCTGAGCGCCACCCCCAGCGCGAAACGCTCGCCGGTCAGGTTGTGCCGCGCCCAGGCATCCTGCAGTGCGCCGCGATGGCCGTGGGCGTCGAGCTGGCGCCACAACTCCACGAGCCGCGGATTGCGCTGATGGCCCGGCACGGCCCGGGCGGCTCGCAGCTGCGCGGCCGCCTCGGCCCACTCGGCAGCGCCCAGTAGCGCGCCAGCCCTGCGCGCCGCGGCATCGACCGCGGCCGCCGCGTCGATGACGTCTCGCGCAGTCTGTGGTCGAAGGTAACTCCACTGCGCGCGACGGCCCGGTGCGATCGGCACGTCCCACACCTGCACGGCTTGTCCACTGCACGAGACGCCGACGCGGCCGTCGGCGCTCAGCGCCATCGAATACACCTGTCCGGTGGCCGCGCCGAGCGTGCGCCGGCAGACTCCGGTTCGCACATCCCATACGCGGACTGTGAAGGTGTCGCCCGAAGCGGCGATGCGGCCGTCGCCGCTGATGGCCGCTTGCCGCATTTCGCGGTCCGGAACCGCCAGGTTGCAAATCTGCTGTCCCGTGGTCAGGTCAACGACGGCCATCGAGGTGTCTTCGCCGCCGAGAACGGCGACGCCACCATCAGCGCTGAGCGCCACCGACTCGCACAGATCGGTCGCGAACCCATGCAGGCACCGCGCGTTGGCCAGGTCCCATACTCGCACCGTCTCGTCATTCTTGCCGGAGACGGCGATGCGGCCATCAGCGCTGAGCGCCACCGACAAGACCGGGCCGCGGCCTTCACACTTGAGGGTATGCAGGCAATTCCTCGCGGTCAGGTCCCACGCGCGCACCGTCTCGTCCGTGCTGCCTGAGACCGCGAAGCGGCCGTCGGCGCTGATCGCCACAGACAGGACCACGTCGGTGTGGCCGCCCAGGGTGAACAGGCAGCGCCCGGTGGCCACCTCCCACACCCGCAGCGCGCGGTCCGCACCGCCGGTGATGGCGGTGCGGCCGTCGGCGCTGATCGCCACCGCGGCGATCAGGCCGGTGTGGCCGGTCAGGGTGTGCAGGCAGCGGCCGGTGCGTACCTCCCAGACGCGCACCGTTTCGTCGCTGCCGGCCGATACGGCGATGCGGCCGTCGGCGCTGACCGATACCGCGCAAACCTGGCCGGTGTGGCCTGCCAGTGTGCGCGGTGGGCCGAGCTCAGACTGGGTCTTGGCCACGGCGAGGGCTGCGGCGACATCACGATCCGCGGGTGCCTCACGGGCCGCTTCGGCAAGCAAAGTGCGCGCGGTCGTGGTGTCGTACCGTTCTATGTGCACTTGGGCAATCAGCCGTTTGAGGTCGGGGCCGCCCGGGTGGGAGTCCCGCAGTGCTTCCAGTGCGGAAATCAACTCGCCGTCAGTGATTTCGCCGCGGCGCCACCGATGCAGTCCGTGGTTGTAGGAGACATGTAGGTGGTGCGGATCGGCGGCCAGTGCCTGCCGCCACAGCTGCGCGGCCTGGTCAAGGTGTCCGAGGTCAACCATGGATAGCGCTTGGTTGTTCAGTCCGTCGGCCACCAGTCTCGCGGGCTCCGGTTTGAGGCGCGGGTAGGGGCCGCTGGTCAGATCGCCGTATAGGGCGATGAGTTCGTCGGCCAGCTCGCCGAGGCGGCGCGGCCGGGTGGCGGGGTCGGGGTCCAGGCAGCGACCCAGCAGTTCGGCGATTGGCTTGGGCATCTCCGGGATACGGTCATCCTCGCTCCAAGGATCCTCCCGGTAGAGAGTGAAGCTTTCGGCGGCGACCTGGCCCCGATGCACCGGCGGAGCGCCGCAAAACATCTGCCACACGCTGATCGCCCACGACCACGCATCGGTGGCCCGGGTCAACGGCGTCGACTGCCCGCCGGCTGCAGTGACGTGGGCGACTTGGGCCTGCTCGGGTGAACAGTAGGCCGGGGTCATCCCCCCGTAGCCGGCAAGCACACTGAGGCCCGGCGCGGCGCCGGGGGTTTCGCCCGCGGCGGCGCGGGCCTTGGCCAGACCGAAATCGGTGACCTTTACCGTCCCGTCGGAACTCAGCATTACGTTGGCGGGTTTGACGTCCTGGTGGACCAGCCCTTGGCTGTGGGCGTAGTCGAGCCCCCAAGCGAACTGAATCGCAACATCGAGGATCCGAGCCAGTATCTCGTCGCGGGTGCCGGTGTAGAGGCCGGCGGAGGCGATCATCTCGGCCAGGCTGCCGTCGTCGACCCACTCGGCGAACACCCGCGGT
The DNA here is from genome assembly GCA_963778135.1 of uncultured Actinomycetota bacterium. Lineage (GTDB taxonomy): Bacteria > Actinomycetota > Actinomycetes > Mycobacteriales > Mycobacteriaceae > Mycobacterium. The sequence goes on from CAVZTC010000003.1 coordinate 71,002, forward strand.
AACCCGCCCAGGCGGCGCACATACGCACACGACACGATGTGGGGGTGCAGGCCAAGTTCGACCCAGGTTTGGGCCTCGGTCTCGAAATTGCGCACCGCCGCGGGATCCGCCACCAGTTCGGGCAGCTGCGTCTTCACCGCCAGCTCGACATTCCAGCCGAGGTGGCGCACCCGATAGACCGCGCCCATCCCGCCCTGGGTCTTCCCCAAGATCTCATACAGGCCGTCGACCACCTCGCCGACTCGCCACACGCCGTCACTCGCGCCCAACGACTTGATTCCACCGTCATTCATGCCACCACCACCGAGGACCGCGGCGACGTGACCCGCCAACAGCGTCCCGCCCGGGTCGCATCCATGTCATCCCCCGGCCGCGCGCTCGGCCACACCATGGGCACGGTGCCGCTCCAGCATCGCTCAGTCGGAGCCTCCGAACAGCGGCGGCCACGCGAAGTTGAGCATACCCTGGCTGACCCGGCTGATGAGGTCCTCGAGATAGTTCAGCGGCAACTCCATCCGCCATTCCGGCAGCAGGGCGTTGAGCTGCAGCGAATCCGATGCGAGGCTGACGCCGGTGACCATAATCCCGTGCGGAAGGTCGGGCAGCTGCACCGGGCGGGCGGGCGTCCTGGCCGGCAGTTTCCACCGGCGATGGCCCCGTAGCAGCGCACGCGGACGCAGCCACAACGTCGACCCCACCACGTCGGCGTCGACCTCGAGGCTTCCCCAGTCGGGCCGGCGCGCCCAGCGCAACCGGGCCGATCCGTCCTCGCACAACTGCGCGCGCAGCTGCGGCGCAGCCCGATGTAGCACATCGTCGAAGGTCTCGGACGGCAGCGCAGACGCCAATTCCGCCGGCGCGGCGACCACCATGGGCGGCACGCCGGGGCGGATGTGCACGTTGTGCAGGACCGCGACCGCCCGCTGCAGGCGGTGTTGGTCCCACTCGATGTCGCACGCCGCCACCCGGACCTCCCCGAGCTGTCCGACCGCCAACGCGCTCGGTTCGAGCTCCGCGTCGAGTTCGGTCACTGTCAGCACCACATCGCGGTCCCCCATCCGGACGGTGACCCGCTTGCCGATGAGCAACTGCTGCAGCGTGGTGAACACCGTCTTGTACGGCACCACCACCGCCGCCTGGGCGGCTCCGGCGGTGACCGACTGCAGTCCGGTTGCCGACCACAACGAGGCCAGCGCGTTCAGCGCGCGTAGGGGTTCATCCCATAACAGGCGAGGGACTTTGGGCGCCATCCGAACCTCCTCACTGCGAGGGTAGTTTCAGAGACTAGCGCCGCCCAGCCCGATTCGCTCCGCGAACCTAATCTCAGCGTCACTCAGCCCGGCAGCACCGGCGCGGCCCCGGGCACCGTCAACCCGGGCACTTCAGACCAGCCCGGATTATTTTCGCCGGTGGCGGCCGAATACATAAGCACCCCTTGCGGACTCGCGACGTACACCGCGGAAGGACTCGCCGCGATCGCGGACAACGGGATCGTCAACCCGCGGGCCGGCGCGTCGGAGTTGACCCCGTCGAGGTTGACGTAGGACACCGGATGCGCGACGTCGGTGCGCGTCACCACGATGTCGTCGCCGGTTCGCCAGGACAACGAGACCACCGAATTTCCCAACCCGAAACCCAGCCGTCGCGGGTAGGTGAGGGCGTACTGCCCGGCCTGGGTCTGCTCGACACCGGCCAGGATCACCTGGCCACCGATCACCAGTGCCGCGCGCGTGCTGTCCCGGGACAGCTGCAGGTCCGTGATCGGGCCCGGGAAGCGGGTGGCCACCGCGGTGGAATCGACTGGGATACGGGCGGGTTGACCGGAGGCCGGTTCCTGGATGGCCCTCAGCACGTTGTTGGTGTCGACGACCACCCAGACGGCGTCGTCCAGCGACCAGCTGGGCCGCGACAGGCTATGCCCGTCGGCGGACTGCGCGGCTTCGCCCGCGAGATCGCCGATCCACAGCGAAGCCGCCATGTCCGGGGCGCCGCGGCGCAGCGTCACCACGGACGCCACCTGACGCCCGCTGCGGGACAGCGCCGAACCCGTCTGGTCGAGAATCCGCCCGAAGGCCCCGGGCACCGGGGCGGCGCGCTGCCCGTCCAGCCCGACCAGTGACCCATTGATCAGAGCGTGCAACCCGGCGCCGGCGCCGTCGGCCACACCCGGATCGGTGGCGGCGACATCGGACGTGGTCCATCCCTCGGCGAACCTGTCGTCCAGCGGGGCGCCGTCGGCGTTGATCACGTACGGCCCTCTGATGTCCGCCCTGGCCAGTGTCCAAATGATCTGCGCGGCAAGCAATTGCCTGCTGTGCGGATCGGTGGTGGAGAGCTTCTCGAGATCGATCCGCGCGCCGCCATAACCCCGCCCGATGCCGTTCTTGCCGCCGTCGGCCCGGGTCACCGGCCCGCGCAGGCGCAGCGGCGGCGCCAACAGATTGCGGACCGTGTGGGCCATCTCGGGTCGCGGACCGGCCAGCAGCTTGGAGACGAGTTCGGTGGCCAACTGATCGTGGTCGGCAACGGCGACGTACCGGGGATCGGGAACCACCGTCTTGCCGGTGGGGTCGGCGAAGTACAGCGTGTTGCGCTTGTAGGTCGACTGGAACTGCTGCCAGTCCAGGAAGACCCCGTTGGGCAGCCGGTCGATCCGCCAGCCACCGGACGTCTTGACCAGTTCGATCTGACCCGGGTCGGGCAGCACACCCTCCGCGGTCTGGAACACCCCCACGTCGGACAGCGAGCCCAGGATGTCGGCTCGCATTGTCGCCGAAACCTTCTCGGCGCCACGTGTTTCGACGAACACGACGTGATCGATCAGCAAAGCGCTACCGGCATCGTCCCATGCGTTGGAAGCCGACTGGGTGAGGAACTGCCGCGCCGCCAGGTGCCGGTTAGCCGGATCAGCCGTGGCCTTGAGGAATTCGCGCAGCAGCACGTCGGGATCCATACCCGGGGTCGGCTTTGGCAGGTTCGACGGCGCCGGTCGCTCGATGGTGCCGATCGCTTGCGGAGCCGACGAACTGGGCACGCCGGCACAGCCGGCGAGCAGCAGGACCGGAACCACCAACCGCAATATCGTCAGGAGCCCAGGCATCTACCCGCTCCACTCGGCATGCTCACGGTGGCGCTGACGGTCGGACTTGTTCTCCGGGCCGGCCGGTTGTTGCCCACTCAGGTTGGGCGGCTGCGGAATCGGTTGCCCACTCGCCTGGGCGGGCTGCGGAATCGGCTTCATGGGCAGCGGACTGGTGGTGACCTTGTGGCCGCGCACCAGCGGAAGCGTCAGCCTGAAGCAGGCGCCCTCGCCGGGTTCACCCCACGCCTCCAGACGGCCCTGGTGCAGGCGCGCATCCTCGACGCTGATCGCCAGGCCCAGCCCGGTGCCGCCGGACCGACGCACCCGCGACGGATCCGAGCGCCAGAACCGGCTGAACACCAGCTTCTCCTCGCCGGGGCGCAGTCCTACGCCGTAGTCGCGCACCGTGACCGCGACCGTGTCCTCGTCGGTGCCCATCTGGATCCGCACTGGCTTGTGCTCGGCGTGGTCGATGGCGTTGGCGATCAGATTGCGCAGGATCCGCTCCACCCGGCGCGGATCGACCTCGGCGATCACGCCTTCCTGCGGCATGTCCACCAGCAGCTCGATACCGGTCTCTTCGGCCAGGTGACCCACGTTGCTCAGCGCTTTGTTCACCGTCGCGCGCAGGTCGACAGCCTCGACGGAGAGCTCGGCCACACCGGCGTCGTGCCGCGAGATCTCCAGCAGGTCGTTGAGCAGCGTCTCGAACCGATCCAGCTCGCTGACCATCAGCTCGGTGGACCGCCGCAGCGCGGGGTCGAGATCGGCGCTGTGGTCGTAGATCAGGTCGGCGGCCATCCGCACGGTGGTCAGCGGGGTGCGAAGTTCATGGCTGACGTCGGAGGTGAACCGGCGCTGCAGGTTGCCGAACTCCTCGAGCTGCGTGATCTGCCGCGACAGGCTCTCGGCCATGTCGTTGAACGACACCGCCAGCCGGGCCATGTCGTCCTCGCCGCGCACCGGCATCCGTTCGGACAGGTGTCCCTCGGCGAACCGTTCGGCGATCCGCGACGCCGACCGCACCGGCACCACCACCTGGCGCGACACCAGCAACGCTATGCCGGCCAGCAGGACCAGCAGCACCGCCCCGCCGGTGGCCATGGTGCCGCGCACCAGCGTGACGGTGGCCTGCTCGCTCTTCAACGGGAAGATCAGGTAAAGCTCGAGGTTGGCCACCTGCGACGACGTCGGGGTGCCGATGATCAGCGCCGGCCCCGAGAAGCCCTCGGTGTGCACCGTCACGTACTGGTAGGCGGCCTGGCCGGCCTTGACGAAGCCGCGCAACGAGTTGGGCACCTGGTCGACGGGTCCGGCCGTGGTCGCGGCGCGCGGGCCGTCGCCCGGCACCATGAGCACCGCATCGAAGGCACCGGCCAGGCCGGCGCCCGAGGCCGGGTCGGTTTTCGACGTGAGCGTATTGCGGGCCAACTGCAAGCTGCTGTCGAGCGAACGGGTTTCCTCACCGTTCACGATCCCGCTGACGGTGCTGCGCGCGCGGTCGATCTGCTCGATGGCCGCCTTGACCTTGACGTCGAGCACGCGATTGGTGAGCTGGCTTGTCAGCACGAAGCCCAGCACCAGGATCACCGTCAGCGACAGTCCAAGCGTCAGCGCGACAACGCGCAGCTGCAGCGACCGACGCCAAGCAGTTCCCACGATACGGCTCAATACGGCCATACCGCGGGTCATCAGGCCAGCGCGCCCCCAGCGACCCCGAGATCGCCGCGAGCCTCGGATCACGGGGGTCCGGCCTTGTATCCCACTCCTCGAACGGTCAATACCACGGTCGGGTTCTCAGGGTCTTTCTCGACCTTGGCCCGCAGACGCTGTACGTGCACGTTCACCAGGCGGGTGTCCGCCGGGTGCCGATACCCCCACACCTGTTCGAGCAGCACATCACGAGTAAACACCTGGCGCGGTTTGCGCGCCAACGCAACCAGCAGGTCGAACTCGAGTGGTGTCAGCGATATCTGCTCGCCGTTGCGGGTGACCTTGTGCGCCGGCACGTCGATGTCGACGTCGGCGATGGACAGCATCTCTGCCGGCTCGTCGTCGTTGCGCCGCAGCCGCGCCCGCACCCGGGCGACCAGCTCCTTGGGCTTGAACGGCTTCATGATGTAGTCGTCGGCACCCGATTCCAGGCCGAGCACCACATCGACGGTGTCGGTCTTGGCGGTCAGCATCACAATCGGAACGCCGGAGTCGGCGCGCAGCACCCGACACACGTCGATACCGTTCATGCCGGGCAGCATCAGGTCCAGCAGCACCAAGTCGGGGCGCAGCTCACGCACCGCGGTCAGGGCCTGGGTGCCGTCGCCGATCACCGCGGTGTCGAAGCCCTCCCCACGCAACACGATGGTCAGCATCTCGGCCAACGAAGCGTCGTCATCAACGACCAAAATCCTTTGCCTCATGTTGTCCATGGTGTCACCAGATCCGGACAAAACTCATTTACCACACGGGCGTTTCTCACTTCATAAGGACAAATAACCCCCCGAAAGCCGGTTTTATCCGGTTTTTGGGGCTCATTGCGGCTTTTTGAAGGTCTCGGCACCCGTCAAAGCCCGGGCCAACCGGCCCGGGTCGGCGTCGGCGTCGGCGACGAACCAGCGCCCGCCCCAGCCCGCGGCGGCCAGCTCGGCGTACACGGCCCCGGTGCGCCGCTGAAGTTCGCCGTCGCGTTCGTAGCTGTCGCGGGCGCGGCCCGGATCTCGCTCGGCGCGGCCGCGGGCCCGCTCCCCGGCGAGCTCGGTCGAGACCGCGAGCAGCACCTGCCAGTCCGGCACGGGCAGCCGGAACCGCTGGTATTCCAGCTGCCGGACCCACGCCACCGCCGCCCCGTTCGAGTCCTGGCGCAGGCGTGCCGCGCTGTAGGCCGCGTTGGAGGCGACGTACCGATCCAGAATCACCACCTCGTGGTCGCGGCGCAGGGCCGCGATTTCGTCGACCGCCCCGGCGCGGTCGAGCGCGAACAGAGTCGCCATCGCATACACCGACGACGAGAGGTCACCGTGCTCGCCGTGCAGCGCCTCCGCCGCGAGGTCGGCGGTAATCGACCGCCCGTAACGCGGGAACGCCAGCGTGGCCACCGACTTCCCGACGGCCTCGAAGGCCTTGCACAGGCCCTCGGACAACGTCCGCTTGCCGGCGCCGTCGACGCCCTCGATCGCGATCAGCACCGCACCAGCCTGCCACCGCGTCTTTGGGTCAGTGGATCCAGCCCGACTCTCCGTTCTGCGCGTTGAGGAGTCCCGATACGGCGTTACCCAGGTTCGCGAAGCCCGAGGCATAAGTGGGGAGGACGGGCGGCGGAGGCAGCGAGGCAAGAGTGCCCGCGTTGAAGAAGCCCGAGATGTACTCGCCCACGCTGTTGGCGAATCCCGACATGTAGGCGGGGCCGGTGCCCGGCGGGGTGAGCCCGCCCGTGTTTCTGAAGCCCGAGCTGTAGGCGCCCGCGTTCAAGAAGCCGGAGCCGTAGTTGCCATGGTTTTCGAAGCCCGAGCCGCCGATGGTGCCCACCGTGAGGGGGTCGGGGTACCCCGCGGGGGGCGTGTAGCCGGGCGGTGGCGTGATGGTCTGGTCAACGTTGTCACCGGCATCGAGGCCCGAGTTACCAACGCCTTGACTCGCGAAGCCCGATTCGAAGTAGCCCCCTTTGCCATACGTACCGGTAATGGGGTCGGTAGAGATGCCCGAGTCGACGCCCGCGCCTTTGATTGAGAGGGGAAAGGGGTTGCCCGGGTAGGGGTTGATGGCGCTGGCCAGACCCGTATTGAGATCGCCGCCGTTGAGCAGACCCGTGTTGATGGCACCCGAGTTGAGCCAGCCCGAGTTGATGTCGCCCGAGTTGAAGCCGCCCGAGTTGATGCTCCCGCCGTTGAAGTTGCCCCAGTTTGTGCTGCCCGCGTTGAAGTAGCCCGTGTTGGTGGCGCCCGAGTTGAAGCCGCCCGTGTTGGTGGCGCCCGAGTTGAAGGAGCCCGTGTCGGTGGCGCCCGAGTTGAACATTCCCGTGTCGGTGGCGCCCGAGTTAAACAAGCCCGTGCTACCGGCGCTTCCCCAATAAGTCGGGCTTGTCATGCTCACGGCGCCGCCGGAGTTCCCGATGCCCGTATTCAGAAAGCCCGAGTTCCCGATACCCGAGTTCCAAATGCCCGAACTACCGAATTCCACGCTTAAGGGCCCAACTCCCTTGCCCGAGTTGCCCATGCCCCACATGTCGTCGCCGGAGTTGAAGAAGCCGATGTTATTGCTGCCGGAGTTGAAGAACCCGATGTTGTTGTCGCCGGAGTTGAAGAGGCCAAGGTTCCCCGAACCGCTGTTGAGAAGCCCGTCGAAATTAATGACAAACTGCTGGTTGTCACCGCTTACCCCGATGCAGAGGAAGTTGTTACTCCCGTGATTTCCGAGGCCGACGTTGTTATTCCCGAAATTCCCGAAGCCGATGTTCGAATTGCCCGTGTTGCCGCTGCCGATGTTTGAGTTGCCCGCGGTGGGCAGCCCGCCGACGATGGGGCCGGAGTTTCCGAAGCCGATGTTTCCCGAGCCGGTGTTCCCGTTGCCGACGTTGGTGTTGCCGGTGTTTCCCAGACCAAAGTTCGCATTGCCGCTGTTTCCGCCGCCCAGGTTCCAATTCCCGATGTTTCCACTGCCGAGGTTGTAGCTGCCAGTGTTGCCGCTCCCCGGGTTCCAATTGCCGAGGTTCCCACTGCCCAGATTGTGGCTGCCGGTGTTGCCGCCGCCCAGGTTCGAGTCGCCGAAATTACCGCTGCCCAGGTTGTAGTTGCCGAGGTTGCCGTTGCCAAGATTGCCGTTGGCCGGGTGGGCGGGATAGGTGGTTCCGAAAGCCATCGACTGGCCGCTTCCGGAAGCACCGTTTCCGCTGCCCAGGTTGAGGGCGCCGAAGTTACCGCTGCCCAGGTTGAGGTTGCCGGTGTTGGCGCTGCCCAGGTTGTAGCTCCCGACGTTGCCAAGGCCCAGGTTGAGGATGCCGGCGTTGCCGGGGGTCAGGTTGATGGTGCCGCCCCCGACGATTTTGGGGACGGCAAGGTAGACGCCCTGCGACGTGAACTCCAACGGCCCCAGGGACGCCGCCGCCGTCGACGCCCCGGAGTGATAGCCGACCATCGCGGCCACATCCTGAGCCCACATCTGCTCGTAGTGGGCCTCGACCGCCGCGATCGCCGGCGCGTTCTGACCGAACAGATTCGAGGTGACCAGCGACACCAGGACCGAGCGATTGGTCGCCACCGCCACCGGATGCACGATCGCCGCCCGCGCCGCGTCGAACACGGCGGCCACCGCTTTGGCCTGACCCGCCGCCTGCTCGGCGTGCGCGGCCGCCGCGCTCAACCAGGCGGTGTACGTCTGCGCCACGCCCGTCATCGCCTGCGCCGCCGAACCCTGCCAGGACTGACCCACCAGCCCCGAGGTCACCGATGAAAACGCGGCTGCAGCCGACTGCAGGTCGCCGGCCAGCCCGTCCCACGCCCCTGCGGCCGCGAGCATCGGCGTCGAGCCCGCACCGGCGAACATCAACGCCGAATTCACCTCGGGCGGCAATACCGCAAAATTCACCTAGCCCCACCCCTTCAGAACGAGCCACGCTCACGGAGCATGGCCGCGGCAGCCACCCGATTTCGCCCCAGGAATTGAACAATGTCCAATAGCAAGCGGACTATACCGGGCATTCTGTGCTGCGGCAGGCGTTCAGAAAGGCCCGAAAAGACGGCCTCACTCTGTTCTCGCTGGCCCGGCGCGTGCCCGGCGCGTGGTTTGCGCCGGCCGGCCCCGCGAGCGTCACGCTAGCGTGACGCCGCACGCCGAACGTCACACTGGCCGGACGTTGGACAGCGAACGCAGAGCTGGCGACGGAAAAGCGAGCGTCAGTACCGGTAGTGGTCCGGCTTGTAGGGGCCCTCGACGTCGACGCCGAGGTATTCGGCCTGGTCCTTGGTCAGCTTGGTCAGCTGACCACCCAGCGCCTCGACGTGGATGCGGGCCACCTTCTCGTCCAGGTGCTTGGGCAGTCGGTACACCTCGTTGTCGTATTCATCGTTCTTGGTCCACAGCTCGATCTGCGCGATCGTCTGGTTGGCGAAGCTATTGCTCATCACGAACGACGGGTGCCCGGTGGCGTTGCCCAGATTCAGCAGCCGACCCTCGGAGAGCACGATGATCGACTTGCCGGTCTCCCCGAAGGTCCACAGGTCCACCTGCGGCTTGATGTTCAGCCTCGTCGCGCCGGACCGCTCCAGCGCCGCCATGTCGATCTCGTTGTCGAAGTGGCCGATGTTGCCCAGGATGGCGTGGTCCTTCATCGCCTTCATGTGGTCCAGCGAGATGATGTCCTTGTTGCCGGTCGCGGTCACGACGATGTCGGCGGCCGCGATGCCCTCCTCGACGGTCACCACGTCGAAGCCCTCCATCAGCGCCTGCAGTGCGTTGATCGGGTCGATCTCGGTCACGCTGACCCGCGCGCCCTGGCCCTTGGCCGCCTCCGCGCAGCCCTTGCCGACGTCGCCGTAGCCGCAGATCAGCACGTTCTTGCCGCCGATCAGCGCGTCGGTGCCGCGGTTAATGCCGTCTATCAGCGAGTGCCGGGTGCCGTACTTGTTGTCGAACTTGGACTTGGTCACCGAGTCATTGACGTTGATCGCCGGGAAGGCCAGGTCCCCCGCGGCGGCGAATTGGTACAGCCGCAGCACGCCCGTGGTGGTCTCCTCGGTGACGCCCTTGACGGACTCGGCGATCTTGGTCCACTTGTCCTTGTCGGTCTCCAAGCGGTTGCGCACCAGGTTCAGGAAGACCTTCCACTCCGCGGAGTCGTCCTCCTCCGCGGGCGGGACCACGCCGGCCTTCTCGTACTGCATGCCGCGCAGCACCAGCATGGTGGCGTCGCCGCCGTCGTCGAGGATCATATTTGCGGGAGCGGGCCCGGATTCGTTATCCGGCCAGGTCAACATCTGCTCGGCGGCCCACCAATACTCCTCGAGCGTCTCACCCTTCCACGCGAAGACCGGTACGCCCTTGGGTTCCTCGGGGGTGCCGTGCGGGCCGACGACGACGGCGGCGGCCGCGTGGTCCTGCGTGGAGAAGATGTTGCACGACGCCCACCGGACTTCGGCGCCCAGCGCGGTCAGGGTCTCGATCAACACCGCGGTCTGCACGGTCATGTGCAGCGAACCCGAAATGCGGGCCCCCTTCAGGGGTTGCACCTCGGCGTACTCGCGGCGCAGCGACATCAAGCCGGGCATTTCGTATTCGGCCAGATCGAGTTCCTTGCGGCCGAAATCCGCTAGCGACAGATCGGCAACCTTGAAATCTATGCCGTTACGAACGTCGGGGGTCAGCGAATTTTCGGTCGTCGTCATCGGGGTGGCTCATCCTTTAGTTAGCTTGGGTTACGTTCTTCCGCCACTCTAGTCGGTGCCGTTCAGAGCCCACGAAGCCCCACCAGAAGCCCCACCAGAAGCCCCAGCAGCCCTGCCGATCACGGAATGTTGATGACCCCGTGCCGCTCGGCGAACGGCGTCATCAACCGCGTCAGGTCCGCCGCCACATCGTGGTCGGCCTCCGGCGGCATCGACACGTAGCTCAAGCACAGTCGCACGATCGCCCGCGACAGCACACCGGCGTCCTCGTCGCTCATGGCCACCCAGGTCTGGTTGAGCGCCCACGCCAGCCGCTGCGACGCGCGGTTGATGATGGGTGCGCTGTCGGTGGTGATGAGCTGCAGCAGATCGGGCTTGGCGACGCCGGTCAGCAGCGAGATGACCAGCGGGTCGGCCGCGGACTCGGCGAAGAACCTGCCAAACCCCTGGATCAGCGATTCGTGGATATTGCCGACGTTGGCCTCCAGGGCGGCGTGGACGGTGTCGACCAGACGATCGGCCAGGCGCAGGGCGTAACCCTGCGCCAGGCCCTGCCGCGAGCCGAACTCGTTGTAGATGGTCTGCCGGCTGATGCCCGCGACGCGGGCCACGTCGGACAGCGTGACCGCCGACCAGTCCCGGGTTTGCAGCAGATCCCGCATCGCGTCCAGCACCGAGTCACGCAGCAGAACTCGCTGCGCCTCCGCGTAAGGAATCCGCTTCACAGGCGCGACAATAGTGTTTGAGGCCGTCACGAGCGAGCCACTTCCACCATCACGAAGTCCGACTTCGCGGCACCGCAGTCCGGGCAGCTCCAGTCGTCGGGGATGTCGTCCCACCGGGTGCCGGGCGCGATCCCGTCCTCGGGCCACCCCCGCGCCTCGTCGTACTCGAAGCCGCACTGGACGCACTGAAACAGCTTGTAGTCACTCATCGGTTAGCTCCCATCTTTTCGAAGTCGACCTTTTCGCGGACCGCGCAGTCCGGGCAGCACCAGTCGTCGGGAATCCGCTCCCACTGGGTGCCCGCCGGGAAGCCTTCCCGGGCTTCGCCTTTGGCCTCGTCGTAGACGTAGTCGCAGCACGGGCACTGGTACGCGGCGCTCATGCTTGGGCCCCGTAACGAGCCAGGATCTTGTCACGCAGGCGCGGGTGCAGGTTGGCCCGGGTGATGTCGCCGTTGTAGTGCTCAAGCACCCGGTGATCCATCACCTTGCGCCAAAGCGGCGGGAAGTAGGTCAGCGTGATCATCGACGCGTACCCGGCCGGCAGGTTTGGTGAGCCGTCGATGCTGCGCAGCGTCTGATAACGCCGGGTCGGGTTGGCATGGTGATCGCTGTGCCGCTGCAGGTGGTACAGGAACAGGTTGGTGACCAAGTGGTCGGAGTTCCAGCTGTGCTCGGGTGCGCAGCGCTCGTAGCGACCGCTCGCCGTCTTCTGCCGCAGCAGCCCATAGTGCTCGAGGTAGTTCACCGTCTCGAATGTGACCCATGCGTACAACGCCTGGATGACCACCAACGGGATCAGCGCCGGGCCGAAGGCCGCGACCAGCACGCCCCAGAACACCACCGACATCAGCCACGCGTTGAGCACGTCGTTGCGCAGCCACGCTTTTGGACTCCAAGGGCTTACTCCCTGGCGGCGCAGCCGGCTGGCCTCGAGTTGCCACGCCGAGCGCAGGCCACCGAAAACGCTGCGCGGCAAGTACTCCCAGAACGTCTGGCCGAAGCGGCCCGACGCCGGGTCCTCCGGTGTGGCCACCCGCACGTGGTGGCCGCGGTTGTGCTCGATGTAGAAGTGGCCGTAGCAGCTCTGCGCGTGGGTGACCTTGGAGAGCCAGCGTTCCAGCGACTCCTTCTTGTGCCCCATCTCGTGCGCGGCGTTCATGCCGACGGCCCCGAGCACGCCGACCGACAGCGCCAGCCCGATCTTCGCCGGCCAGCCCAGCCCCCCAGAGGAAGCGTGATAGCCCAGCCAGCTCAGGTTCGACGCGGTGAAGAGGTACGCCGCGACCACCACGCTGGTGTATTGGAACGGGATGTAGGCGTAGGTGCAGTAGCGGTAATACCTGTCGTTCTCCAGCCACTCCATGGCCTCGTCGGGCGGGTTCTCCCCGTCCGGGCCGAACTTCAGGTCAAGCGCCGGCAACAGGATGTAGAGCAGGATCGGGCCAACCCAGAACCAGGCCTGCGACGCGGCCTGCCAGCCGAGCTGGTTCATGCCCCAGATGATCGGCAGGATCGCCAACAACATCGTCGGGGCAACCAGTCCGATGAGCCATAGATAGCGCTTCCTGTCGCGCCACTGTGACGGATCGAGGGCCACTTTGGGGGCCACCTCGGGGACTCGTGTGGTCATATGCCAAACCTCCTTGTGAGTCGAACCACGTTCGAGTTTGGACAATACAGCAGTCTACGTCTTGGGTCTAGACACAGAGCGATAATTTGTACACTTGAACTACGTTAGGACATCAGATGTCTCGGCCTGACCCGCTTGACCCCCTTGACACCCCTGCCTAAGGCCCTGCACCGAGTGCCGCATCCCATATCCCAGATAGATCGCGGTTCCCACCACCAGCCAGATGCCGAACCGCACCCAGGTCAACGCGGTGAGGTTCACCATCAGCCAGGCACACGCGCAGATCGACGCGATCGGAAGAAACGGCACCCCCGGGGCCCGGAACCCCCGCTGCAGGTCCGGCCTGCTGCGCCGCAGCACCACGACACCGGCCGACACCAGGACGAACGCGAACAACGTCCCGACGTTGACCATCTCCTCGAGCTTGCTTATCGGGAACACCGACGCCGTCGCCGCGACCACCACCGCGACCAGGACGGTGATCCGCACGGGAGTTCCGCGCGAACCCGTCTTGGCCAACGGGCGCGGCAGCAGCCCGTCGCGCGCCATCGCGAACAGCACCCGGCACTGCCCGAGCATCAGCACCATCACCACGGTGGTCAGCCCCGCCAGCGCCCCGACGGCGATGATCTTGCTAGCCCAGGTCACCCCGTTCGCGGTGAACGCGGTTGCCAGGTTCGCCGAACCGCGGCCGGGAACGGTCTTGAGCTGGGTGTAGGAGACCATGCCGGACAGCACGACCGAGACCGCGACGTAGAGAACGGTCACGATCGCCAGCGACGCGAGGATCCCCCGCGGGACGTTGCGCTGCGGGTTTTTGGTCTCCTCGGCCATGGTGGCCACGATGTCGAAACCGATGAACGCAAAGAACACGATCGACGCCCCCGCCAGCACGCCGTACCAGCCGTAATGGCTGCTGTGGGCCCCGGTCAGCAGCGACAGCACCGACTGGTTGATGCCCGAGGCATCGCCGCCGGCCTCCGGCGCCGGAATGAACGGCGAGTAATTGGCGGATTTGATGTAGAAGGCGCCGACCACCACGACCAGCACCACCACCGCGACCTTGATGGCGGTGATCACCTGGGAGAACCGCGACGACAGCTTGGTGCCGAGGGCGATCAGGAATGAAACCGCGACGACGATCAGCAGGGCACCCCAGTCGAGCTCGATCCCGCCGAGATCGACTGTGCCGCCGGCGAATCCGAACACCGTGCCCAGGTAGCTCGACCAGCCCTTGGACACCACGGCGGCGCCGACCGCCAACTCGAGCAACAGGTTCCAGCCGATGATCCAGGCGATGAACTCGCCGAAGGTGGCATAGGAAAAGGTGTATGCGCTACCGGCCACCGGCAGCGTCGAGGCGAACTCCGCGTAGCACAACGCGGCCAGCGCGCACGTGACCGCCGCGATGACGAACGAGATCCAGATCGCCGGGCCGGTGATGTCGCCGGCGGTCGACGCGGTGACCGTGAAGATGCCGGCGCCAATCACCACCGCGACCCCGAATACCGCCAGGTCCACCCAGGTGAGCTCCTTGCGCAGCCGGGTGCCCGGCTCGTCGGTATCGGCGATCGACTGCTCGACCGACTTCGTACGCCATCGACCGGCCATCGGCCCTGCCCTTCCCCAACCCGCTGTGACATCTGTGACCCATTGGACCGCACGTTACTGGGTACTCTGCGCAGATGCCGGACACTGGAGCAAACGCCAGGGGTCACGCGGTGGTGATCGGGGCCAGCGTCGCCGGATTGTGCGCCGCGAAGGTGCTCGCGGGTTTTTTCGAGCGCGTGACGGTCTTCGAACGCGACGAGCTGCCGAGCACGCCGGCGTGCCGGGCGACGGTTCCCCAGGACCGTCATCTGCACCTGCTGATGGCCCGCGGCGCAATGGAATTGGACAACCTGTTCCCGGGCCTGCTGGCTGACATGGTCGACGCGGGCGTGCCCAAGATGGAGAACCGTCCCCAGGGCATCCACCTCGGCGCCGTGGGACATGTCCTGGGGACGGGGCGTTCGCTGCGCAAGGAGTTCACCGCGTACGTGCCCAGCCGGCCGCATCTGGAATGGCAGCTGCGGAAACGGGTCCACGACATCGACAACGTGGAGATCGTGCGGCGCGCGGTGGCCGAGCCGCGCTTCGACCGGACCCGGCAGCGGGTGACGGGCGTGCTGCTGGATTCCAGTGAAACCGGCGAATTCATCGGCGCCGACCTGGTGGTCGACGCGGCGGGGCGCGGCACCCGACTGCCGGTGTGGTTGACGCAGTGGGGTTATCAGCGCCCGGCCGAGGAGACGTTGGATATCGGCATCAATTACGCCAGCCACCTGTTTCGGATGCCGGAAGGCCTGATCTGCGAGCAGGTCGTGGTCACCGGCGCGTCGAGGGAGCAGTCGCTGGGGCTGGGCATGCTGGGCTATGAGGGTGGCACCTGGATCCTGACCACCTTCGGGGTGGCCAACGCCAAACCGCCGCCGACCTTCGAGGAGATGCGCGCGCTTGCCCATCGGCTGCTACCGGCGCATTTCGCAGCCGCGGTGGCGCAGGCCGAACCCATCGGCGGCCCGGCATTCCACGCGTTTCCGGCCAGCCGATGGCGCCGCTACGACAAGCTTGATCGCTTTCCCGCCGGGATCGTCCCGCTGGGCGACGCCGTGGCCAGCTTCAACCCCACGTTCGGCCAGGGCATGACGATGGCGTCGCTGCAGGCCGGCAATCTGCGGCGGGCGCTGGATTTCGCCACACCGGGCACCGGCGACCTGGCTACCGACCTCAACCGCGCCACGGCCAAGACCACCCGCCCGGTGTGGACGATGAACGCGATCGCCGACCTCTGCTTCCACAACGCCAGCGGACGCTCGCCCGGCTGGTACCGGCCGGTGGGGGCGCTGTTCGACCAATTCCTCGGGGCCGCCGAGACCGATCCCGTTCTCGCCGAATGGTTTTTGCGCCGGTTCTCGCTACTCGACAGCCTGTATCTGATCCCGCCGGCATCGATCATCGGTCGCGCCGCCGCACACAACATGCGCCT
The DNA here is from genome assembly GCA_963778135.1 of uncultured Actinomycetota bacterium. Lineage (GTDB taxonomy): Bacteria > Actinomycetota > Actinomycetes > Mycobacteriales > Mycobacteriaceae > Mycobacterium. The sequence continues at coordinate 86,842 of CAVZTC010000003.1, forward strand.
GTGGCTTCGGGAACGTCGGGCGCACCCGGGCCCTCCGTTATAGACCGACGGTCGCCCTGAACAGCTTGGCGGGCTCGTGCGCCAACAGCCGGATCGGGCCGTCATCGGCCGCGACCCAGACGGCCTGGCCGTGTTCCAGCGTGAGCGACTTGCTCTTGGCGTGCACCGTCGTCGAACCCTCGCTGCACAGCAGGATCTGCGGGCCCTCGTGGTGCGACACCGCATCGACCTCGTGGCCTAAGTGATCGCCGTCGAGGACCAGCAGCGTGACCGCGAACTCGGCGGTCGGGGTTTCGTAGACCAACCCGAGGCCCTCGCGCCGGATCTTGGGCCGCAGCTCCGCCTCGCTGGTGGGGTTGAAGTCCAGCACCCGCAGCAGTTCGGGCACATCGACGTGCTTGGGGGTGAGGCCTCCGCGTAAAACGTTGTCGGAGTTGGCCATTACCTCCACTCCGACCCCGCGCATGTAGGCGTGCAGGTTGCCGGCCGCCAGGAAGATCGCCTCGCCGGGCGCGAGGCTGATGCGGTTGAGCAACAACGCCGCCAGCACGCCCGCGTCGCCGGGATAGCGTTCGCCGAGTTCCAGCACGGTCTTGGCCTCGGCCGCAAATTCCGTTGCGCCACTGCTGATGTAGTGGATGGCACCGTCCAACACGGCGGGGATCAGCACATCGATGTCGGGCTGGGGCGCCGTGATCCAGGTGGTAAACAACGCCCGCAGACCGTCGGCGTCGGACTGATCGCTCAGCAAATCGATGAACGGATCCAGGTCGGACACCGCCCACGCCCGCAGCAACTCCTTGGTGCGCGACGCCTCACGAAACCCGGCCAGCGCCTCGAACGAGTGCAGCGCTACCAACAACTCCGGCTTGTGACTGGTGTCCCGGTAGTTGCGGACCGGCGAGGACACCGGGATGCCCAGTCGTTCCTCGCGCGAGTAGCCCTCCACCGCCTGCTCGGCGCTCGGATGGGCCTGCAGCGATAACGGCTCGTCGGCCGCGAGCACCTTGACCAAGAACGGCAGCGTGTCACCGAACCGGGCGCGCGACGCCGAGCCGAGCTGGCCCTCAGGATCGGCGACCAACGCATCCAGCAACGAAGTTTCGCCGTTGGACGTCTCCAGAAACGCCGGATCGCCCGGGTGGGCGCCGAACCAGAGTTCGGCCTCCGGGTGAGCCGCCGGCACGGGCCGCCCGCTGAATTCGGCGAGAGCGGTACGCGATCCCCACGCGTATGTCCGTAACGCTCCGCGTAGCAGGTCCACCTTCTACCTATCCCCGCACCAGTCGCAGGTAAACCGCGGCCATCTCCAGCCGGACGGCCAAAATAGCCAGTTGCTGTTCGGCACCGCCGACACCGGTCGACGCCGGTAGAGCGCCGGCCCCACCCAAGCCGCCGGGCGCGTCGGGCACGTCCTCGGGCGCGAGCAGGTAGACCTCGTGCAGCCCGCCGACCCGGGCGGCCACCACCGCGCGCTCGCCGGCCAACGTCAACGCCAGCACCCGCAGCCGCTCGGGCAGCGGTCCATCAATCTCCTCGTCGTGAAACAGGGCCTCCGCCGAAGAGTGGTCATCGTCTTGGCCCGGAGTCGCCCGCAGCGCCACCACCGCATCCGCCAGCCAGGTCGCGGCGGCAACCTGGCGCGCGACCCGCAGCAGCACCGAACTCCCGTGCCGTGCCAGCGCGACCGTCGCGGCGCAGTCGCCGGCCAGCGCCACCCCGCGACCGGACATCCGCGCAGCAAGAGTCTTGGCCGGATTGGTGAACAGCTCGCAGCCGGCGCTGTTGCGCAGTGCCTCGGCGTCCAGCCCGTCGGCGAGCAAGGCCAGATCGATGCGCAATCTGGGGTCCAACGTTTGCAAGACAGCCAGGCCCGCGGCCAGGTAGCGACATAGCCCGAACTCGGGCCGAACCGGCAGCCGCGGCTCCAGCACCGCGGCACGCCCCGCCGTGCTGTCGCGCAGCGGACCTTCATACGGCGCCACCACGACCACCCGCGCGCCCCGGCGCACTCCGATCGCGGCAGCCCCGACCAATGCGGGATCGCCCGGATCGTCGCCCGCGACGATCAGCACGTCCAGCGGTCCCACCCACGGCGGCGCCTCGTTGACAACCACGATCGGCTCGCCCGCCACACCACCCAACGTCGCGGCCAGCAGAGCCCCGGCCGTCTCGGCGGTACTGCGGCCGGCTACCCAGATCACGCTGCGTGGACGATCGCCGATGCCCAGCGACTCCAGCGCACCCTCTTCGGCCGCCGCGGCAACGGCGCGCACCTGCGCGCCGGCCGATGACGCGGCCCGCAGCAGGCCGTCCCGGTCGGCTGCAAGCAGGCCCTCGGTGTCCTCCAGGTCGATCGCGCGGGTGGTGTTCACGGCTCCGCCCCGCTGCGCACCCCGGCCGGGCCGTCGACGTGGGCGGCGATTTGAGCGCGCACCTCTCCGACTACCGCGTCGACGTCCTCGGTACTACGGCCCTCCACATTGAGTCGCAGCAACGGCTCGGTGTTGGAGCTGCGCAGGTTGAACCAGCTGCCGTCGCCCAGATCCACCGTCACCCCGTCCAGGTGATCGATGGATTGAATCCGGCTCCCGTAGCTCTTCAGCACGGCGTCCACGCACGCCGGCGCGTCCGCGACGGCGAAGTTGATCTCGCCCGACGATTCGTAACGTTGATAGTCGGCGGTCAGCTCGGACAATGGCCTTGGGGGTCCCTGCTGCTCGCTGAGGGCGGCCAGCACATACAGCGCGGCCAGCATGCCGGAGTCCGCGCCCCAGAAGTCGCGGAAGTAGTAGTGCGCGGAATGCTCGCCGCCGAAAATCGCACCGGTCTCGGCCATCAGCCCCTTGATAAAGGAATGCCCGACGCGCGAGCGCAGCGGAGTGCCGCCACGCTCGGAGACCAGTTCGGGCACGGCGCGTGAGGTGATCACGTTGTAGATCACCGTCGCGCCGATCTCCCGGGTGAGCTCGCGGGCGGCCACGAGCCCGGTCACCGTCGACGGCGACACCGGCTGGCCGCGTTCGTCGACCACGAAGCACCGGTCGGCGTCGCCGTCGAAGGCCAGTCCGATATCGGCGCCGGTATCGCGCACATAGGCCTGCAGGTCCACCAGGTTGGCCGGATCGAGCGGGTTGGCATCGTGGTTGGGAAACGAACCGTCGAGCTCGAAGTACAACGGCAACAGGGTGATCGAGTTGATCGCGCCGAACACGGCGGGCGCCGTGTGCCCGGCCATGCCGTTGCCGGCGTCCACGGCCACCCGCAATGGACGCAGCCCGGAGGTGTTCACCAGCGAACGCAGGAACTCGCCATAATCGGCAAGCACATCGCGATCGGTGATGGCCCCGGTCGGGCCGTCGTAGGGCGCGACTCCGGCGATCAGATATTCGCTGATGACGGTCAGCCCGGTGTCCGCGCCGACCGGCTTGGCGCCCGCCCGGCACAGCTTGATGCCGTTGTAGGCGGCCGGGTTGTGGCTCGCGGTGAACATCGCGCCGGGGCAGTCCAGCAGACCCGAGGCGAAGTAAAGCTGATCGGTGGACGCCAAACCGATCAGCACCACATCGAGGCCCTGACCGGTAACACCCGTCGCAAAAGCGGCGGACAACGACGGCGAACTGTCGCGCATGTCGTAGCCGATCGCGACTTTTTGCGCGCCCTCGGATCGCATCAACCGGGCGAACGCGGCGCCGATCTCGGCGACCAGCGACTCGTCTATCTCTTCGCCGACCAGCCCTCTGACGTCGTAAGCCTTGATGACACGGTGGACAGCCGCGGCGGGCCGGGCCATGCGGGCCTCCTGATTACGGGGACTTGTCACGCCAGCCTATCGGCCCCGGGCAGGTGCCGGACGCACTAGTCCTACGCGATCGCCCGCACGCTCGCGGGGTTAGTAAAGGCTAGTCAGGGTTAGTCGGGGTTAGTCCGTGGGATCGGGCAAAACCCGCAAATGGCCGCGCCGGCGTCCTGAACGATGCTCGGGCGGCGCGAGCAGGCCGCTGCTCGGCGCGGTGGCATGGGCGCCCGCATTCAGGTAGGGATCGCCGAACCCGGTCAGCGGGGTGCCGGTTGCCCGCGAGTGGGGGTGGTCACCGTGACCACGGTGGTCACTGCCCTCGCGCACGGCGTCCGCGAGCGCGACCAAGTCGTCCTCGTCGGGGTTGCTGGGCAGCGGCCCGGCGTGACGCACGAGCTCCCAACCGCGCGGCGCGGTGATTCGGCCGGCGTGACCCACGCACAGATCCCACGAATGCGGCTCCCGCACGGTAGCGAGCGGTCCTACCACAGCCGTCGAGTCCGAGTAGACGAACGTCAACGTCGCCACGGCATAGTGCGGACACCCGGGCCGGCAGCAGCGACGGGGAACATTCACGATCGAAAGGCTATCGTGCGGAAACGCCGCCGAAGCGCCGGACACGCGCATCCGTTCGAGCTGCGATTTCCAACCGTTACCATTGGCCCCATTACCATTGGCCCCGTTGCCATCGGCACCGTTACCATCGGCCCAGTGAATGATCCCCGCAGCGATTGGCACGGCTCCCCGCGCGGCGGTCGGTATCGGGACGAATCGACCCCGCGCCGATCGGCCGCGTACCGGGCCGCCCGCAGGGGTCGCGATATGCGCGGTCCGCTGCTGCCGCCAACGGTGCCGGGATGGCGCAGCCGCGCCGAGCGGTTCGACATGGCGGTGCTGGAGGCCTACGAACCGATCGAGCGGCGCTGGCAGGACCGGGTGGCCGATTTGGATATCGCGGTGGACGAGATCCCCCGCATCTCCGCCAAGGACCCCGAGAGCGTGCAATGGCCGCCGGAGGTCATCGCCGACGGGCCCATCGCGCTCGCCCGGTTGATCCCCGCCGGCGTCGACGTCCGCGGCAACGCCACCCGCGCGCGAATTGTCTTGTTCCGCAAGCCAATCGAGCGACGCGCGAAGGACACCATCGAGCTCGACGAATTGCTGCACGAGATCCTGGTGGCCCAGGTAGCGATCTACCTGGACGTCGAGCCGTCGGTGATCGACCCGATGATGGACGACGACTGACCGGTGTCAGGCCAGTCGGGCCGGTCGGGCCGGATTAACCGGTGCCGCGCTTGAGGCGGCGGCGCTCGCGCTCGGAGAGCCCGCCCCAGATGCCGAAGCGCTCATCATGGGCAAGCGCGTAGTCCAGGCACTCGTGGCGTACCTCGCAACCCAAACAGATCTTCTTCGCCTCGCGGGTGGAGCCGCCCTTCTCCGGGAAGAACGCTTCGGGATCCGTCTGCGCGCACAGCGCGCGGTCCTGCCATTGGTCGTTGGTCAGCGGCGGTTCCGGTCCGAATGCGTCTGCCGCCTCGAATGCGACCGGCGTTTCGAACACGACCGACTCTTCGGGCACCAAACTCAACCGGGGTCGGGTAATTGCCGGCGGCGGCGCGCCGAATGTGGCGTGCGACGTGTCCCCCATAATGCCCCGAAGGTGCTCATAGGACATGCGACCTCCGCCTCCTAAACCTTTGCTTGGAAGTGATTGTTTCCCACTGTTTTTGATGTACAGACAAACAAAATTCGAACAAGTGATCGAATCGCGGTCTGCGACACCGGAACCGGCCGGCCAACCGGGAAATGACACTGATGTGATTAGACACGGGCAGACCTGCCTGGTCAAGCATTACGGCGCATTTACATACCATCTCGTGATGAAATTTCGGCGTTTCTGTTGCCGAAGCCCCTTCGGCGTGTCGAGTGCAACTGGTCACAAACTCGTTACGGCCCTTCTCTTACGGCTGCTAGGGCCCGCATGTTGGTCGCGCCCGGGAGGTACTGTCGTCCGGTGTGAAGGTCACCGTTCTGGTCGGTGGGGTCGGCGGCGCCCGCTTCCTGTTGGGGGTGCAGCAGTTGTTCGGTCTGGGTCAGTTTGCGCCGCAAGGCAGCCCGAACACTCCAGACACTTTAGACACTTTAGCCACAGACCACGAGTTGCATGAGCTAACCGGCGTCGTGAACATCGGCGACGACGCGTGGATGCACGGGCTGCGGGTCTGCCCGGATTTGGACACCTGCATGTACACGCTCGGCGCCGGCGTCGATCCGCAGCGGGGCTGGGGACACCGCGACGAAACATGGCACGCCAAGGAGGAACTCGCGCGCTACGGCGTTCAGCCCGACTGGTTCCAACTCGGCGACCGCGATCTGGCCACCCATCTGGTGCGGACCCAGATGCTGCAGGCGGGCTACCCGCTGTCGCAAGTCACCGCGGCGTTGTGCGACCGGTGGCAACCGGGCGCACGGCTGCTGCCCGCCAGCGACGACCGGTGCGAGACCCATGTGGTGATCACCGATCCGGTCGACGGCAGCAGGCGGGCGATCCACTTCCAGGAGTGGTGGGTGCGCTACCGCGCCCAGCTGCCGACGCACAGCTTCGCGTTTATCGGGGCGGAAAAGGCCAGCGCCACAACCGAAGCCGTGGCGGCCATCGCGGACGCCGACATCATATTGCTAGCACCGTCCAATCCGGTGGTCAGCATCGGAGCCATCCTGGCGGTCCCCGGTATCCGCGCCGCGCTGCGCGCGGCCACCGCCCCCGTCGTCGGCTACTCGCCGATCATCGGTGGAAAGCCGTTGCGCGGCATGGCCGATGAGTGCCTGTCCGTGATCGGGGTGGAATCCAGCGCGGCGGCGGTCGGCCGGCATTATGGCGCGCGCAGCGATACCGGGATACTGGACTGCTGGCTGGTGCACGAGGGCGACGAGGCCGACATCGATGGTGTCGCGGTGCGGTCCGTACCGCTGCTGATGACCGACCCGAAGGCGACCGCCGAGATGGTCAGCGCCGGGCTGGAGCTTGCGGGCGTGGGACTATGACCGAACATGGCGCAGCCTCGAAGATCGAGATCCTGCCCGTCTCCGGGCTTCCCGAGTTTCGGCCCGGCGACGATCTGGCCGCCGCCGTCGCCGCGGCCGCGCCGTGGCTGCGCGACGGCGACATCGTGGTAGTCACCAGCAAGGCGGTATCCAAGTGCGAGGGCCGGTTGGTCGACGCACCCGAAGACCCCGAGAAGCGGGATCAGCTGCGGCGCAAGCTGGTCGACGATGAGGCGGTGCGGGTGCTGGCCCGCAAGGGCCGAACCCTGATCACCGAGAACCGGATCGGGCTGGTGCAGGCCGCCGCCGGCGTGGACGGATCCAACGTCGGCCGCGCCGAACTCGCGCTGCTGCCGGTCGATCCCGACGCCAGCGCCGCGGCGCTGCGCGCCGGACTGCTAGAGCGACTTGCCGTCACCGTCGCCGTGGTCATCACCGACACCATGGGCCGGGCCTGGCGCAACGGCCAGACCGACGCCGCCGTCGGGTCCGCCGGTTTGGCTGTGCTGCACGGCTATTCCGGCGCCGTCGACCGACACGGGAACGAGCTGGTGGTCACCGAGATCGCGGTGGCCGACGAGGTCGCGGCGGCGGCCGATCTGGTCAAGGGCAAGCTGACCGCGCTGCCAGTGGCCGTCGTGCGCGGTCTGAACGTTACCGACGACGGCTCAACGGCGCGGCAGCTGGTGCGCGGGGGCGAGGAAGATCTGTTCTGGCTCGGCACCGCCGAAGCCCTCGAACTGGGTCGCCGGCAGGCGCAGCTGGCGCGCCGGTCGGTGCGCCGGTTCAGCGACGAACCGGTACCGCCGGAGCTGATCGAAGCCGCAATCGGCGAGGCCCTCACGGCGCCGGCCCCGCACCACACCCGTCCGGTGCGGTTCGTCTGGCTGCAGACCGAGAGCACCCGGACCAGGCTGCTGGACCGGATGAAAGACAAGTGGCGCGCCGACCTCACCCGTGACGGCAAGCCCGTCGACGCGGTAGAGCGGCGGGTGGGTCGCGGCCAGATCCTCTACGACGCGCCCGAGGTCGTCGTCCCGTTCCTGGTCCCCGACGGCGCGCACACCTATCCCGACGCCACCCGCACCGAGGCCGAACGCACCATGTTCACCGTCGCGGTCGGGGCGGCGGTGCAGGCCCTGCTGGTAGCGCTGGCGGTGCGGGGTGTGGGCAGCTGCTGGATCGGCTCCACGATCTTCGCCGCCGACCTGGTCCGCGACGAGCTCGAGCTGCCGGCCGACTGGGAGCCGTTGGGCGCCATCGCCATCGGCTATGCCTCTAAAGCCTCTAAAGACTCTGAAGACTCTGAAGACTCTGAAACGGCCGGGGCCGTTGGATTGCGCGACCCCGTCGATCCCGCAGACTTACTGCTGCGCAAGTGATACTTGACCGCATGACGACGTTCGCCGGCAAAGCGGCCGTGTCGGCCGACAAGGTTCGCGGCGGCTACTACACCCCGCCCGCGGTGGCCCGATTCCTGGCCCGCTGGGTGCGCCTGGCGGGTCCACGAATCCTGGAGCCGTCCTGCGGCGACGGCGCCGTCCTGCGCGAAGTTGCCGCGCTCAGCGACCAGGCGCACGGTGTGGAACTCGTCGCCCGCGAGGCGGCGAAGTCGCGCGAGTTCGCACCCGTCGACGCCGCGGACCTGTTCACCTGGCTGGGCGAATCCAGCGAAACCGGGGCTGGCGGCTGGGACGGCGTCGCGGGCAACCCGCCCTACATCCGCTTCGGGAACTGGGGATCGGCGCAGCGGGAGCCGGCCTTGGAGTTGATGAGGCGGGTCGGCCTGCGCCCAACCAGGTTGACCAACGCCTGGGTCCCGTTCGTCGCCGCGAGCACGGTCCTGGTGCGCGACGGCGGACGGGTTGGCCTGGTGCTGCCCGCAGAGTTGCTCCAAGTCACCTACGCCGCGCAGTTGCGCGAATTCCTGCTCACCCGGTTCCGCGAAATCACGCTGGTAACCTTCGAGCGGCTGGTGTTCGACGGCATCCTGCAGGAGGTCGTGCTGTTCTGCGGCATCGCCGGTGCCGGTCCGGCGCAAATCCGCACGGTTGCGCTTCGTGATGCCGACGAGCTCGCGGGCCTCAACGTCGAGCACGTCGAGCGCCTTCCGCTAAGCCCAGCGCTGCTGCATGAAAAGGAAAAGTGGACCAAGTACTTTCTTGACCCCGCCGCGATTCGGCTGCTGCGCACGCTCAAACGATCCGACGGCCTGACCCGGCTCGGCTGCTTGGCCGACGTGGACGTCGGCATCGTGACGGGCCGCAACAGCTTCTTCACCTTCACCCACGCCCAAGCCCGCGAGCTCGGACTGCTGCCGCATTGCGTCCCCCTCGTCTCGCGCAGCGCGCAACTGTCCGGCCTGGTCTACGACACCGACTGCCGGGCGAGCGATGTCGCCGCCAACCACCGCACGTGGCTGCTCGACGCCCCCCGCCACCCCGTCGATCCCGCGCTCGTCGCGCACATCAACGCGGGCGAAGCCGCAGGCGTGCACACCGGCTACAAGTGCTCCATCCGCACGCCGTGGTGGAGCACGCCATCGCTGTGGAATCCCGACCTGTTCATGCTGCGCCAGATCCACCTGGCGCCGCGCCTGACCGTCAACGCCGCCGCGGCCACCAGCACCGACACGGTCCATCGGGTTCGCCTTGTCCCCCACGTCACAGCGACCGCGCTTGCGGCGGTCTTCCACAACAGCGCGACATTCGCTTTCGCCGAGATCATGGGCCGCAGCTACGGCGGCGGGATCCTGGAGCTGGAACCCGCCGAAGCCGAGCAGCTACCCATTCCCCCGCCCGCGCATGCCAGTGCCGAACTCGCCGGCGACGTCGACCTGTTATTGAAGGCCAACGAGATCGAGAAGGCGCTCGACGTCGTGGACCGCCGGGTTCTGGTCGACGGACTCGGCTGGTCGCCGGACGTGGTGGCGGCGTGCCGATCGGCATGGGTTGCGTTGCGCGATCGCCGGACCAAGCGAGCGTCCCGATGAGCCTGCGGGAGTCGGCGATCGCGATCCTCACCGAATGGCGGGCGCCCGACCCGGCGCAGGATTCGTTGCGGCACGCGGTGCTGGCCTTCGTGCACGGCCGCACCGACGCCTGCCTGCGTGAATGCGAAGCGGGTCACGTCACGGCGTCGGCGCTGGTGCTCGACGACAGCGGCAGCCGCGTGCTACTCACCCTGCATCCACGGCTGGGCCGATGGGTACAGCTGGGCGGGCATTGCGAAGAGGACGACGGCGGTATCGTCGCCGCGGCACTGCGCGAGGCCACCGAGGAATCCGGCGTGACCGGCCTGCGCATCGAACCGGAGCTGGCCGCGATTCACGTCCACCCGGTCACCTGCTCGCTCGGCGTGCCCACCCGCCATCTGGATCTGCAATACGTGGCGCACGCCCCCGCGGGCGCACAGATCGCGATCAGCGAGGAGTCGCGGGACCTGCGCTGGTGGCCGGCCGACGCTTTGCCGCCCGGTACCGACCACGCACTCGCCTACCTCGTCGCGCGGGCGACGCGGCGGGCTGGCGGCACCTAACGCTAACGAGCTGCGGGCACCTCCCGCTGACGAGCGTCACGCTAGCGCGACCGTCAGCACGCAGCGATCGTCGCGCTGGCGTGACGTTCGGCGCTTCGGCGCTTCGCCGGGACAAACTCACACGTCGGAGGAGTAGCGGATCCCGCCGTCGGGAATGACGACGCCCGGCCACACCCGGGCGCCGCGCAGCAGCTCGCAGCGTGCGCCGATGTCGGCACCGTCGCCGATCACACCGTCCCGGATCAGCGCCCGTGGGCCGATGCGGACACCGAAGCCAACGATCGAGCGCTCGACGACGCTGCCCGCCTCGACCTTGACGCCGTCGAAAATCACCGCGCCGTCGAGCCGGACCCCGGCGCCTATCTCGGCGCCGCGCCCGACCACCGTGCCGCCGATGAGCAGCGCACCGGGCGACACCGCCGCGCTGGGGTGCACCAACTGCTCGCCGCGGTGGCCGTGCAGGGCCGGCGACGGGGCGATGCCGCGCACCAGATCCGACGATCCGCGAACGAAATCCTCCGGTGTGCCCATGTCGCGCCAGTACGTGGCATCGACATAGCCGCAGACCTTGACGTCGGGATCGGAGAGCAATCCCGGGAACACCTCGCGCTCGACCGAGACCGGGCGACCCTGGGGAATCCGCTCGATGATTTTGCGCTGGAAGACGTAGCAGCCGGCGTTGATCTGGTCGGTCGGCGGATCCTCGGTCTTCTCGAGAAAGGCGACGACGCGGTTCTCCTCGTCGGTGGGCACGCAGCCGAACGCCCGGGGGTCGCCCACCCGGACCAGGTGCAATGTGACGTCGGATTCGTTGGTCTGGTGGAACTCCAGAAGCTGGCCCAGGTCGGCGCCCGAGAGCACATCGCCGTTGAACACCATCGCGGTGTCGTGCTGCAGATGGCTCGCGACGTTGGCGATGCCGCCACCGGTCCCCAACGGCTCTTCCTCGGTGACGTAGTCGATCCGCAGGCCCAGCTGGGACCCGTCGCCGAACTCCGCCTCGAACACCCTGGCCTGAAATGACGTGCTCAGGATCACGTGCTCGATGCCGGCCGCGGCGATCCGGGACAGCAGATGGGTCAGAAACGGCACACCGGCGGTCGGCAGCATCGGCTTGGGCGCCGACAGCGTCAGCGGCCGCAAGCGGGTGCCCTTGCCGCCGACCAGCACCACCGCGTCAACTTGGGGCTTTGGTGCGCCGGGGGGGTTTGGTGAGGCCAATTCAGTGCCGCCCTTCCGCCAGTTGCCCGGCCTTTCTCAGGTCCCCCGCTCGTCTGCGTCTCGAACTGCGCACCATCAGCCGGGACCGCACTTGTAAAGATCCCCGCAATGTCCATCGCAGCGGCGCCCGCCACCAGCCGGTATGCCGGTCGGCCAGAAACATATAGGTGCTCCTGTGATGGGCTGCCAGGTGGCTTGCCGGGTCGCGCCCGGTGGAGTGGCCCTTGTGGTGCAGAACTTCGGCCGACGGCACGTAGACGCTCAGCCAGCCGGCTTTGCCGAGCCGGTCACCGAGGTCGACGTCCTCCATATACATGAAGTAGCGCTCGTCGAACCCGCCGATCTCCTTGAAGGCCGCACGGCGCACCAGCAGGCACGATCCCGACAGCCAGCCCACCGGGCGCTCGCTGGGCTCGAGCCGCTCCTGGCGGTAGGCCGCCGTCCACGGATTGCGCTTCCAAATCGGCCCGAGCATCGCGTGCATGCCGCCGCGCACCAGGCTGGGCATCAAGCGCGCCGACGGGTACACCGATCCATCGGGGTCCCGGATCAGCGGCCCGAGCGCGCCGGCGCGAGGCCAGCGGCCGGCGGCCTCCAGCAGCGCGTCGATGCTGCCCGGGCCCCACTGCACGTCCGGGTTGGCCACGATCACCCAGTCGTCGTCGGCTCCCTCTCCCGGGGTGAGCTGTGCGATCGCGCGATTCACCGCGGTGCCGTACCCGAGGTTGGACCCGGTTTCGAACAGCCGCACGGTCGGGTAGCGCTCAACGGCCGTCTGGGGGGTTCCGTCGGTGGAGCCGTTGTCGGCGAGCACGACACTGACGGGACGCTCGGTGGCCAGCGACAACGAGGCCAGGAAACGCTCCAGATGCGGACCCGGTGAATAGGTCACAGCTACCACCGCCAGCACGTCAGCCACGCATCGAGGGTAGCGCCGCGACAAGTGCAGTGCGCCATGGCCTTAGCGGGGTCAGGCCGGCCGCGGCGGACTGCAGGCCCGATAGCGCGGAATAGCGCGGCCGTGGCGCCGGCCGCGGGTTTTGGGCGCTGCTGACCGGTCGCACCCTTTCGGGGTCGGCCCCGCATTCTTCGAACACCGCCCGGGCCTGCTCGAACCGGGTGGCCGCGCCTTCGTTAGCGGCGTGCAGGATCCGGCCGCGCAGGCCGGCGTCGATGACCTGCAGCAGCGCGGCGGCCAGGTCGGCCACGTAGGTGGGTGAGCCGGTCTGGTCGTCGACCACGTCCACCGGGCCGTCTCCGGCGGCCAGCCGGCGCATGACGGCGACGAAGTCTTTGCCGGTCTCGCCGGTGTAGACCCAGGCCGTCCGTACCACGGTGGCCTCCGGCAGCGCTGCCTGCACGGCCCGTTCACCGGCGAGCTTGGTGACGCCATAGACGCCGAGCGGCCCGGTTTCGTCGCTGGGCTCGTAGGGCCGCGGGTGGGCCGCACCGAAGTCGCCACTGAACACGTAGTCGGTGGAGACGTGGATCAGCTGGGCGTCGGCGTGGGCGCAGGCCCGCGCGACGTGTTCCGGTCCGGCGGCATTGACCGCATAGGCGGTCGATGCGTCGCTCTCGGCGCCGTCGACGTCGGTGTACGCCGCGCAATTGATGACCACATCGCCGCGCTGCACGACCCGCGCCGCGGCCTCCGCGTCGGTGATATCCCATTGCTTTGACGTCAGCGCCACCACGTCACGCCCCTGGCGAGCGGCTTGGGCGGCCAAACAGCTACCGAGCTGCCCGCCCGCACCAGTGATCACGATCCTCCCCGACATGGATTGAGTCTGGCATGCCGTTGGTCAGCCCTAGACACGCCTAGTCACGCCTCAGCGCGCCTTGGCACGCCGAGGCTGGCTACGCGGGAAGCGGGTGTGTCGCAAGTAACCTAATGTGATGCCTGTGCAATATGGGGTTCCTGTGGTGCGTGCGGTTCGTGCGAGCTGCACGGCGCTGGCCTGCGCGGTCGTCCTCGCCACCGGGGTCGCCTGGAGCAACGTCCGATCCTTCGAAGACGGCATCTTCCACATGTCGGCGCCGTCGTTGGGTCGCGGCGGCGACGACGGCGCGATCGACATCTTGCTGGTGGGCCTCGACAGCCGGACCGACGCGCACGGCAATCCCTTGACAGCCGAGGAACTGGCCACCCTGCGCGCCGGCGACGAGGAAGCGACCAACACTGACACCATCATCCTGATCCGCATCCCCAACGACGGGCGGTCGGCCACCGCGATCTCGATTCCGCGTGACTCCTATGTGCAGGCGCCCGGCTTGGGCAAGACCAAGATCAACGGTGTCTACGGCACGACCAGGGAGACCAAGCGGGCCAGCCTCGTGCGGGCGGGAGCATCCGCCTCCGAAGCCGCGGCCGAAGGTACCGAGGCCGGTCGCGAGGCCCTGATCAAGACGGTCGCCGACCTCACCGGAGTAACCGTCGACCACTACGCCGAGATCGGACTGCTCGGTTTCGCGTTGATCACCGACGCACTCGGTGGCGTCGAAGTGTGTCTGAAAGAACCAGTGTTCGAACCGATGTCGGGGGCCGATTTTCCCGCCGGCCGGCAACGGCTCAACGGCCCGCAGGCGCTCAGCTTCGTCCGGCAACGCCACGAGCTGCCGCGCGGCGACCTGGATCGGGTGGTGCGCCAGCAGGTGGTGATGGCCTCGCTGGCGCACCGGGTCATCTCCGGCAAGACGCTGTCCAGCCCCGCCACGCTGGGCCGGCTGGAACAGGCTGTGCAGCGCTCGATGGTGATCTCCTCGGGTTGGGACGTCATGGATTTCGTGCAGCAGTTGTCCAAGCTGGCCGGCGGCAATGTCGCCTTCGCCACCATCCCGGTCCTCGACGGGGCGGGCTGGAGCGACGATGGCATGCAAAGCGTGGTGCGGGTGGACCCGCACCAGGTTCAGGAGTTCGTGGCCGGCCTGTTGCACGACCAGGCGCAGGGCAAGACAGAGGAGCTGGCCTACACGCCCGCCAAGACCACGGCCAGCGTCGTCAACGACACCGATATCAACGGATTGGCCGCTGCGGTGTCAGATGTGTTGACCGCCAAGGGATTTGCTGCCGGCGCCGTCGGAAACAACGAGGGCGCGCACGTGAAGACCAGCCAGGTGCGCGCCACCAAGCCCGACGACCTGGGCGCGCAGGAGGTCGCCAAGGAGCTGGGCGGATTGCCGGTCGTCGCCGACGCGTCGATCCCGCAGGGATCGGTGCGGGTGGTGCTCGCCAACGACTACACCGGTCCGGGATCCGGGCTGTCGGGCGGCGGCTCGGTCACCCCGGCGCGCCTGACAAACCAGTCGGCGGGCGCGGACCCGAACGTTCCCGCGCCGTCGCCGATCCTTACCGCCGGTTCCGACAAGCCGGAGTGCATCAACTGACCACGCTGTCTGCGGCCATCCTGGACCCGATGCTGCGTGCCGACCCGGTCGGCCCGCGCATCACCTATTACGACGATGCTGTTGGCGAGCGGATCGAACTGTCCGCCGTGACGCTGGCCAACTGGGCCGCCAAGACCGGAAACCTGCTGCGCGACGAGCTGGCCGCCGGCCCGGCCAGCCGGATCGCGGTCTTGCTGCCGGCTCACTGGCAGACGGCGGCGGTGCTGTTCGGGGTGTGGTGGATCGGCGCCGAGGCTGTCTTGGCCGGCCCCGCAGATTTGGCCCCTTCCGATCTAGCACTGTGCACCGCCGAGCGGCTGGACGAGGCCTTGGACATCACGGCGGCCGTCGGGCCGGGCGGCGAGGTGGCGGTGCTGTCGCTGGATCCCTTCGGTCGGCCCGCTTCTGACCTGCCGATCGGGGTCACCGACTACGCGACAGCGGTGCGGGTGCACGGCGATCAAATAGTTCCCGAACGCCACCCCGGCCCCGCATTGGAAGGTCGGTCCGTCGAGGCGATCCTGGCCGAATGCGAGAACGCCGCGGCTGCAAGGGGTTTGACGTCTAGGGACCGGGTGCTTTCCAGCGCGTCGTGGGATGAACCCGCAGCGCTTATCGACGGCCTGCTGGCGATCCTGGCTGTAGGTGGGTCGCTGGTGCAGGTGGCCAATCCCGACCCGGCGCTGCTGCCGCGCCGGATCGAGACCGAGAAGGTCACCCGGGTTCTCTAGCCGCCGAGCTGGGCGCACCGAGCTGGGCCGCCGAACGTCACGCCAGCGCGACGCGCGCCGCCGACCCGTCAGCCACCAGCCGAACGTCACGCCAGCGCGACGCGCGCCGCCGAACGTCACACCAGCGTGGCGCGCGGCCCCCGACCCGCCAGCCACCAGCCGAACGTCACACCAGCGCGACGCGCGCCGCCGAACGTCACACCAGCGTGGCGCGCGGCCCCCGACCCGCCAGCCACCAGCCGAACGTCACACCAGCGCGACGCGCGCCGCCGAACGTCACACCAGCGTGGCGCGCGGCCCCCGACCCGCCAGCCACCAGCCGAACGTCACCCGAGCGCGACGCAAGCAATTCATATTGATATCGCAATATTGCGATGTTAACGTCGTGGGAACGACGGGTGGCAGACCGGGAGGAAGGTTCAGGCGATGGCGGTGTACGGGCTCTTGGCCAAAGCGGCGGGGACGGTGGTCACTGGGTTGGTCGGGGTGACAGCCTACGAAGTCGTGAAGAAGGCCGTGGCCAAGGCGCCGCTGCACGAAACCGCGGTGAAATCCGCGGAGCTGGGGCTGCGCGGCACCCGCAAGGCCGAGGAGGCGGCGGAGTCTGCGCGCCTGAAGATCGCCGACGTCATGGCCGAGGCTCGCGAGCGCATCGGCGAAGAGGCGCCCACCCCGGCGATCGGCGACCAGCACGACCACGACCACTAGCCATGACCCCCGCGACCACCGATGAGCTCGTGGTGGTTTCGGACGCGGCCGGGCGGATGCGGGTGCGGGTCGCATGGGTTCGGGCCAACTCCCGGCGCGCGGTGGCGGTCGAGGAGGCCGTAGCCAAGGAGACCGGCGTGCGTGCCGTGCACGCCTACCCGCGCACCGGCTCCGTCGTCGTGTGGTACTCCCCCAGGCGATGCGACCCCGCGTCGGTACTGAAGGCGATCAGCCAGGCGGCCCATATCGCGGCGGAGCTGATTCCGGCCCGCGCGCCGCATTCGTCCGAGATCCGCAACACCGACGTGCTGCGCATGGTGATCGGCGGCGCGGCACTGGCCCTGCTCGGCGTGCGGCGTTACGTGTTCGCGCGGCCGCCGCTGCTCGGCCCGAGCGGCCGAGTGGTCGCCAGCGGCGTCACTATCTTCACCGGGTATCCCTTCCTGCGTGGCGCGCTGCGCTCGTTGCGCTCCGGCAAGGCCGGCACCGACGCGCTGGTTTCCGCGGCGACCGTAGCGAGCCTGATACTGCGCGAGAACGTGGTAGCACTCACCGTGTTGTGGCTGCTCAATATCGGTGAGTACCTGCAGGATCTGACGCTGCGGCGGACCCGTCGGGCCATCTCGGAGTTGCTGCGCGGCAGTCAGGACACCGCGTGGATCCGGCTGACCGGCCCTTCTGCGGCCTCGAGCCCCAACACCGAGGTACAGGTGCCGATCGATTCGGTGGAGATCGGCGACGAGGTGGTGGTGCACGACCACGTCGCGATACCGGTCGACGGCGAGGTGGTCGAGGGCGACGCCGTCGTCAACCAATCCGCGATCACCGGGGAGAACCTGCCGGTCAGCGTCGCGGTGGGGGCACATGTGCACGCCGGTTCGGTGGTGGTGCGCGGCCGCCTGGTGGTGCGCGCCCATGCCGTCGGAAACCAAACCACCATCGGCCGCATCATCACCCGAGTCGAAGAGGCTCAGCACGACAGGGCGCCGATCCAAACGGTCGGCGAGAACTTCTCCCGCCGGTTCGTGCCCACCTCGTTCATCGTCTCGGCCATCACCCTGGCGGTCACCGGAGACGTGCGCCGCGCGATGACCATGCTGCTGATCGCATGCCCGTGCGCGGTGGGCCTGTCCACGCCCACCGCCATCAGCGCGGCGATCGGCAACGGCGCCCGGCGCGGCATCTTGATCAAGGGCGGATCGCATCTGGAACAGGCCGGCCGGGTCGACGCGATCGTGTTCGACAAGACCGGGACGCTGACCGTTGGACGCCCGGTGGTCACGAATATCGTTGCCATGCATAAGGATTGGAAGCCCGAACAGGTGCTGGCGTATGCGGCCAGCTCGGAGATCCACTCGCGTCATCCGCTGGCCGAAGCCGTGATCCGCTCGACCGAGGAACGCCACATCAGCATTCCTCCGCACGAGGAGTGCGAGGTGCTGGTGGGCCTCGGGATGCGAACCTGGGCCGACGGCCGGACCCTGTTGCTGGGCAGTCCGTCGCTGTTGCGCGCCGAAAAGGTAAAGGTGTCCAAGAAGGCGTCGGAGTGGGTCGAAAGGCTGCGCGGCCAGGCCGAGACGCCGTTGCTGCTCGCGGTGGACGGCAAGCTGGTGGGGCTGATCAGCCTGCGCGACGAGGTGCGGCCCGAGGCGGCCGAAGTACTGACGAAGTTGCGGGCCAACGGCATTCGCCGCATCGTCATGCTCACCGGCGACCATCCCGACATCGCCAAGGTGGTCGCCGAGGAGCTCGGGATCGACGAGTGGCGCGCCGAGGTGATGCCCGAGGACAAGCTCGAGGTGGTGCGCGAGCTGCAGGACGAGGGCTACGTAGTCGGGATGGTCGGGGACGGTGTCAACGACGCCCCCGCCCTGGCGGCCGCCGATATCGGGATCGCCATGGGCCTGGCCGGAACCGACGTCGCCGTCGAAACCGCCGATGTGGCACTGGCCAACGACGATCTGCACCGGCTGCTCGACGTACGCGACCTGGGCGCGCGGGCGGTCGACGTGATCCGGGAGAACTACGGCATGTCGATTGCCGTCAACGCCGCCGGGCTGCTGATCGGCGCGGGCGGGGCGTTGTCACCGGTGCTGGCCGCGATCCTGCACAACGCATCCTCGGTTGCGGTGGTGGTCAACAGCTCCCGGCTGATCCGCTACCGCCTTGACTAAAAGCTCCACACGTCGTTCGCAAAAGAAACCCACATGTTCTCACAGCTCCTGATGATGGTCTGCCGTTCGACTCGTCGGTAGTGTCCGGAGACATAAATATCGAGAGCTGTTCGCGCAGCGAATGTTTGGCGGGGTATCGGGCCCGCCGAGAGAAGGAGAACAGCGGTGCTTACATTGCGGGACCACAACGTTGAGGACTATACGAAATTACGCGACATGGACGCCACCGACGTCGCCGTGCTGGATCAGGCCGACCGCGCCTGTCTGGACGACTTAGGCCACTATCTCGTCTCGACCGATTCCTGGCGCCGATTCGCGATCTGGCTGCTGCACAAGCACTTTGAGCCGGATGCAGGAGAGATTTTCGCGGAAAGCGTCAGCACGGCACCGCGCGGAACCCAAACCGCGCTCGTCCGGCGCTCTGCCGCGACAGGGTTGAACGCGACCTCGTTGCGTCTCGACCCCGACGTCGGCGCCGGGGTCGGCGTCATCGGCATGGAGTTCGCCGACCCCGCCGACTTCGGCTCCACCTCGTCGGTGAACCCCGGCGATGAGGCCGTATTGACCGGCATCGCCGAACGGCTACGGGCGCACAGCAAGATCGAGCGATTCGGCGTGCGGCTGGTCCGCGATCCGCTGGGCCTTTCGGAAAGCGAAGTGCTTGTCGAAACCTGCGACCCCGCACAGCGAACCCTGCGCTGCGCTGTCGATGAGCGCGACGGCCTGGGCACCGCCGGCAACGTCGAAACAACATGGCAGTGGAAACCAGACCTGGGCAAAGCGGGGCCCAAGCCGCACCGGTACTGCACGATGCAGTGCACCATGGACTCCACCGGGGCACACTTCATCACGGGCCACACGTCGTACCCGGATTCGTAACGCGTCGCCGCTTCGGGGACCGAGGGGCGCGCCGTGCGCTACATTGCTGCCCATGGCAGGAAGTTGGGGCGATGTCGTAACCGGGCTCATTCCACTCGGGCTGGTCGTCGCGGTCTCGCCGATCACGATCATCCCCGCGGTACTCGTCCTACAGGCGCCGCGACCGCGGCCGAGCGGCCTCGCCTACCTTGCGGGATGGCTGCTGGGCCTGGCCGCGCTGACGGCGGCGTGCGTTGCGGCCTCCGGCCTGCTCGGCGGTCTGCACAAGTCGACGCCGAGCTGGGCTTCGTGGCTGCGCGTGGTCCTGGGGTCCGCGCTCATCCTGTACGGCACATACCAGTGGCTGACGCGGAAGCGCCGCACCGACTCGCCGGGTTGGATGCGTTCATTCGCCACGATCACGCCGGTCCGCGCGGCGGCAACAGGGGCGGCGCTGGTGGTCGCGCGGCCCGACGTGTTGCTCATCTGCGTTCCAGCCGGATTGGCCATCGGCGCCAGCGGGCTGGACGCCGTGGGCGACTGGGTGGCCGCTGGGTTCTTTGTCACCATCGCCGCGTCAACGGTGGCCGTCCCAGTTCTGGCCTATGCGGCCGCGGGCCATCGCCTCGACGACGCGATGGCGCGGCTCAAAGACTGGATGGAGAAGAACAACGCCGCGTTGATGGCGGCAATCCTGGTCTTGATCGGTGCGATGGTGCTCTACAACGGAATTCACGCTTTGTACCGGTAGATACGGGTCGATCAGTCGGTCAGTCGGACGGTGATGGTCACCCGGCCCTTTTCGTCGCGTGTGGCAACCGCATGACCGGTCCGCTCGGTCCCGTCGAGTTGCAAAGTCAGTGGCCCGCCGTCGCCGAGGAAGTTGCGCCACCACGTCTTCGAATCGGGCAGGTTGGCGCCGATGGTGATCTCGTCGCCGGTGCGGCGATATCCCACGGGGATGCTGAACGTGCGTCCCGAGCGCCGTCCGGTGTAGCTGAGCATGGCGATGTTGCGATTCACCAGCCCGCCAAAGCGTCTCGAGTTGGCCACGGCGGCTACCGGCGCGTTGAAAAGTGGTGCGGCGCGCATCAGTAGTCGCCCAAGTGTTTTCGGTTGCATAGTCATGGTTACAACTGTCCTTTCAGATGATCAACGTGAGGCAGAGCGCGGCGAGTGCGAGACCCTGCAAGACGGCGCGAGTATTGATGACCCGGTCCCAATTTGCCTGCAGCACGCGCACATCCGGCATCACCTGGCCGCTCTCGGCGGCGGCGGTGAGCCGTCGGTTGATCGGCGCACTCATGCGGGTGTAGAGCAGCAGCCAGATCAATAGCAGCACAACGGCGACGCCCGCCGGGATGGCCTGAGCCCAATGCGCGGCGAGGGCGGCCAGTGCGGTGCTTGCGGCGGCCGCGACCACACCGATCGCCCCCGGCACGGGCATTCGCCGGTCGCCGTACCGGTGCACAAACCCGGTCACCGCGCCCAGTGACTGATCGTCAACGCGGGCCAACGCGGGTCGCAACACGATCGCGCAAAACACGTCGGTGCCGTAGACCACCGCGGTACCCATGACGGCGATCAGCGCCGCGAGCTGTGCTAATTGCGTCATGGCCGTGTCGGAGCCCCCTGTGACTGATCGCTGCTAGAGGTATTAGCGATGCTAACCACGGCGCCCGTTCCGTGTCAATAGCAGTGCTAGGCGTTCTAGCAATGCTATCCTTGCGTATGCCCATCGAGGACCGCCGCGCGCGCGAGCGAGCCGCACGACGCCGGCTGATTGTCAGTACGGCGCGCCGGCTGGCCGAAGCCGAAGGGTGGGATGCCGTCACCACACGTCGGCTGTCCGCCGAGATCGAGTACAGCCAGCCCGTTCTCTATGCGCACTTCACCAACATGGACCAGCTCGCGGCGGCAGTAGCCATCGACGGATTCGGCGAACTCGCCGAGGCACTACGCGTCGCGCACGACGGCGCCGCGACGCCCACCGACGCGCTCAGCCGGCTCGCGCGCGCCTACGTCGACTTTGCCCGAGAAAACCCGGCTCTGTACGACGCGATGTTCACCCGCTCGACCACATTGCACTTCGCCGCCGCAGACACGCCACCCGAGTTGGAAGCGGCGTTCACCGAGCTACGCGACGGGGTTGCCGCGCTCGCAGAACAGCAAGACGCAGACACACTCACCGAGGTGCTCTGGTCAGGGCTGCACGGACTGGTCACCCTTAACCGCAATCACCGGCTGCGCCCAAGCCACGACGCCGAGCGCGTCGACCTGCTGATCGCTCAACTTTTTATCCGAACACGAAACGACACGCTAAGCAGCCATCGGGCGGCGGTGGTCGAGGCCGAATACCTGCACGGGGGATGACTTTCCTTTCAGGACATGGAATCCCCGGTCGATGAGCCCGGGCGGTTGGGACGGGAGGGCGTCGACGCACTGCTGGGTCAGAAGGATTGCGTCGCCGGTGGTTTTGGTGAGTTGTTCGACGCGCGCTGCGACATTGACCGTGTCACCGATCAAGCAGTGACGGTTCTCGAGGCGTGTGCTTCTCAAATATCGCCTCAAACGTGCGTACTGAGGTTGCCGCCTGATGCCCCCGCCGGGGTGTCACTCGGTGACGTCCGAAACGTTCGACCTGACGATGACGACGGGGTCGTGCATGGATCGTCGAGGAAGCCGGTGATGGCCTGAGCGTAGAGGCGGGGGTGGGTGAAGCGGAACATGTGCCCGGTCGCGGGCAACACGATTTCGCGAGCGTCGGGAACGCCGGCCAGCATGTCCTTGGCGGCGTCCTCGCCGACGAGTTTGTCGTCTTCGGGGGTGATCAGCAACGTGGGCACGTTGACCCGGTGCAGGTGTTCGCGGACGTCGAAGTCGATCACCGAGGTGACCCTGGCGGTGTAGCTGCGGCGGGGGGTGTTCTCTAGGAACAGTCGGCGGTAGTCGCGCTGGGTGTGTGGAACTTCGGCGACGGCGTCGAACTTGGAGGTGAGCTGCCAGGAGTGAAATCCCAGCGTTCCCAGGCGGTAGAGCGGTCCACCGGCAAAGCGCGATGCTCGAGCGGCGGCGCCCTTCCAGGCTGGCAGCGGATTGGCGGCGAAGCCACCCGAGAGCACCAACGCCTGTAACCCGGCGGGTTGACGCAGGGCCAAAGTAAGGGCGATCACCGCACCGTAGGAATCACCGACCAGTACGTAAGACGGAAGGTCGGCGACTTGCCCGGCGACGAAGTCGGCGTAGGCCTGCACGTCATCGAGCCCCTCGGGCAGACGCATCGTGCGGATCGGGCGGCGCCCGGTGAGCGGTTCCAGCTGTTGGGCGTCCCAGGGAGCCCCGGAGAAGCAGGGGATGGTCACCAGGGTCGCGTCGGCGGCAATGGTCATGGCGGTCATGGCGGGGTCTCTTTCTTCGAGGTGTTCAAACTGCGTGCGGTAACTGGGCAAGAAACGATCGGGACGAGGTCGACGGCGGTCACCGTCGTGGTGGTGTGAGAGTTCGACGAGCGCACACATTTCTCAGTGGTCGGGTGTTGCGCAGTGTCGGTGTAAGAAGGCTGTCTCGACCCGCAATACGTTCTCGTGGTCAAGCCCCCCGGCGTAGACGTCGTAATGCCCACCGCGGCTTCGGTATAGCTCTCCGCGGGGCGCGTGTGCGGCCGCGGCCAGTGCAGGTCGAGTGGGAGCCATGGTGTCGTGTTCGGCCACGACCATGAGCAGCGGGCATCGGGCATTCCGTGCGCGTTTAACCGGCCGGTGCATTGTCACGTCCAGTAGCGACCGGGCGGTGATCTCGTTGGACCAGGATCCGTCACCGGGGTCGAGTCGGGCCATGCCGACCATCGCATCGTCGGTTGCGATCACCCCGAACTGCCCGGGGGGGACGCTGATGGGGACATACCGCGGGCGTCGGCCGAACAGAGACCCTGCCAAGTCGGCCAGCGCGTGTGCGGTCAGGCGCAGCCCGCGCGCCGCCGGGATGTTGGTCAGCCCGGCGACACCGTCCACCAGTGGGCATTGCGCAATCGCACCAGCCAGGCCGGGCTCGCTGGCAGCCAACTCGACAATGTGCATGCCGGCAAATGACGTGCCCCACACAAACACCGCTGCAGCGTCGAATTCCGCTTGGCTGCGCACCCAAGCCAGCGCACTGCGGTAGTCCTCGAGCTGGCGACGGACGGAGAGGAATTGTCTTGGCTCGCCGGTGGATTCGCCCCAGTGTCGGTAGTCGAACGCGACTGCTGCGAATCCGCTGCCGGCGAATCTTCGCGCGAACGGTTCTAGGCCGCCGGCCTTGATGCCTCCGATGCCGTGCGCCATGACCACAACCGGAACCGGGCTTGGCCGGTCGGGCATGTACTCCCAGGCATCGAGCTCGTCGCGCCCGCCGGCTGGGATCCGCAGCTGCCGGCGGACGGCGAAGCCCGTCACGATGTCACCGCGCCCAGCGTGATGATGTGCGCGCCCGCGCTGCGGGCCAAGGCGGCGCCGAAAAGTGCGCCCGGCGTGAATGCGCCCGGCCGGCCCTGACCGCCAGCTATCCAGGCGGCGGTGTGGGCGGCGACCCTGGCGGTGAAGCCGTAGCCCTCCCCGGTCCGCAGCCATGCTTCGCGATGGGTGCCGTCGGGCCACTCGAGTCCGGCGTACGCCCAGGAGATCTCGCCGGGCGTCGCCGGAGTCAACCGGGCGCGGTCGACAAGGCGCTGGGCCCCGGCCCGGATTGGTCGCGCGGCCAGCAGAGCCGACAGCATCGGCAGGACCGCGCGTACCGTTCGCCCGCTGGGCATCTCGCTGGAGAAGGCCACGACATCGCTGGCCCCTGATGCGCGGTGTGCCGCTGCCAGCTCACCGGTAGGAACCGCGAGGGCCCGGATTGCGGGCAAGTCCGGCAATGGAATCCACGCGTGCTCGGCGCCAAGCCGTGTCCGCACCAGGCGCCCGTCCCGATAGCGCCGCCCACCATATGCGACGGCATCGATCACACTGGACAGCACGGCCGAGCCCAAGCCGTCGACGGCGGGCATTGCGGCGACCGTCGCGCGGGCTGCCTCGGGGCGTCCACGGCGCAACTCGATGACGAGCGCCTCCGTGGCGAGCACACCAAAACCCGCTCCGGTGACCAGGGTGACTCCCCCGTTTCGTGCGTTGGCATCCATGTTCAGCAGGGCCTGCACTGGCGGCAGCTCGTTAGCCAGGTCCACGTAATGGCTCCCGGCGGCCAGGCATGCCCGGGACAGCGGCGCACTTGTCTCGCCAAACGGGCCGATGGCGTTCACCACGACCGTTGGCTTTTCGGCTGCGATCAGCGCACCCAACTGCGCCGGCCCGGACGACACAATCGTGCGGTTCTGCCCTCCCAGCGATGCGGAGACAGCGGCCAGCCGGTCGTGGTCGCGTCCAACGAGCACCACATCGGCGTCACCGCCGACCAGTTCAGAAGCGATTGCGCGACCGCCTTTGCCGGTCGCGCCGAGCACCCAGATTGTCTGCATGTATTTACGGTACAGTGTGCATCGTTAATATGTCAACGCTATGGTTCTGGTGATCACATGTCAGTGCTTCGAGGCCGCCCACGCGACACCGCCTTAGACATCGCGATCGCGAATGCGACTGAGGCGGTGTTGCTTTCGCATGGTTATTCAGCGGTGAACATCGATCGCGTCGCCAAGCTCGCCGGCACCACCCGCGCCGCGATCTACCGCCGGGCAAAGAGTCGCGGCGAGCTCGTCGTCGCGCTGCTGGTCAGCCGTTTCGGGATCGATCCCGCCCCCAACAGCGGTAATTTGCGCGAGGATCTGCGGCTGATACAGGAGCTTCAGCGCCAGTTCTTCGTCGCCCCCACGGTCCAGGCCGCTTTGGCCGGCGTTCTGAATGATGTCCGAAACGATGATGAGCTCGGCGAAGTGTTCTACGCGCGCTTCATGGAACCCCGTCGCCGCTCGGTGGCCGCAATGCTCGCCCGAGCCGCCGACCGCGAGGAGATCGCGCCGCCGTCGGATCCGGGAATCATCTCCGATCTGTTGACCGGTCCGCTGCTGCTTCGCACAGCGCTACCGCCGATCGGGCCGATCGACGATGCTCTGGTGCAGGCCACCATCGAGGCCGCGCTGACGGCGTGTGGCGCCGTTGATGCCGATCCCTGGACCAACTGAGCCTGCACGTCAAGCGCGCGAGTCGATCAGCAGCCGCAGTCCAGCCCCCGCCAGGCCCGAATGCCCTGCCACACAGCGACTCCGGCGATGCCAAGCCCGATCGCGGGGTCCAGCCACCAGGCTCCCGACCAGATGGCCGTCACCGCCAGGCCGATCAGAACCGCACCGGCCTGCGCAGCGCACAAATAGTTCTGGGTACCTTCGCCCTTGGTCGCCCCGGAGCCCAACCGCGCGGCCAGCCGGTGTTTGGTCCTGCCGAGAATCGGCATCAGCACCAGCGCGCCCGCCGTCAAACCGATTCCGATCAGCGAAGTCTCGGCGTGGTGCTCGTCGAACAGGTAGCGGATGGATTCGGCTGCGATGTAAGGGGCGGTCAACCAAAACGACACCGCGACCACACGCTCGGCCCGCCGCTCGGCGGTCTCGGAGTGGGTGCGCGCGCCACTGAAGCGCCACACCACCGTCGCGCTCGCGACACCCTCGGCCGCGCCACCCAGCGCCCACCCCGTCAGCGCAACCGACCCGGCCGCCAGGCCCTGCCACAGCCCCACGCCGCCCTCGGTCAGCATCGCCGCCAAACTCGCCCAGGCCAGCCAGCGCGCCCACCGAGCGTTCCGCAGCCACTGGGCGTCCCTCGTCGGAGCGGGTTCCGATCCCGCGCAGCAGGCGTCGAGCGCGGCGCCGTGGCCGGCGGAATGGGTAACGGTCATCCAGGCGATGGTAGGTCCGCGAGGGTGTCGACGTCGGCATCCCCACGTGTCAGTCGTGTTACGACATTGGCGAGACGGGGCTGAACAGGCCGCAAGCGTGTGTCGTTAATCTATCTAATCAGATAGCGCACGAAGGTTGTACGAAGGCTGAAGGGACGACGAGGGTGGGGCGAACCGACAACGACACTTGGGACCTGGCGACCAGCGTGGGGGCCACCGCGACCATGGTGGCCTCGGGCCGAGCCCGGGCAACGAGGGCAGAAAACGCATTGATCAACGACCGATTCGCCGAACCGCTGGTGCGAGCCGTAGGCATCGCCTTCTTTACCAGATGGGCCGCCGGTGAACTCGACTCCGCTGACGTCGACGTCCCCGGAGCCCCGTGGGGAATGCAGCGCATGACCGACATGCTGGCCGCGCGCACCCGCTACATCGACGCGTTCTTCGCCGACGCGGCCGCGGCAGGCGTCCGCCAGGTGGTCAACTTGGCCTCCGGCCTCGACGCGCGCGCATATCGACTGCCGTGGCCGGCCGGAATGACGGTGTTCGAAATCGACCAGCCCCAGGTCATCGAATTCAAGACCGCCACGCTGGCCGGACTCGGTGCCGAGCCGACCACCGAGGTGCGGGCCGTCTCGATCGACCTGCGGCAAGATTGGCCCGCGGCGCTGTGCCATGCCGGGTTCGACACCGAGCGGCCCGCCGCGTGGGCCGCCGAGGGCCTGGTCGGGTTCCTGCCGCCAGACGCCCAGGACCGGCTGCTGGACAACATCACCGCGCTGAGCGCCGACGGCAGTCGACTGGTGGCCGAGGTCTTTCTGAATTCGTCGAAAAATCTGGAGGCCTTGCACGCCGCTACCCAAAAGTGGCAAGACAACGGTCTCGACGTCGAACTCCAAGACCTGGGCTACCCCGGCGAGCGCAACGATGTGGCGACCTACCTGGAAGACCGAGGCTGGCGCCCGGTTCGCACCGAGCTCAATGAGCTGCTGGCCGACAATGGACTACCGCTGCAGTCCAGCGAACCCGACGCCCCGTTCGGCAAGAACTACTACTGCACCGCGGTATTGTAGGGTCGAGAGCTGGCGCGGTAACGAGGATCGACGGTAGGTCGCGGAGCCGCTGGTGACCGCAGGGTTTCCCCTAGTGTCCTTCATCTCCGTGGCCCTGGTCCGATCTCTGTGCCGTTTCCAGCTCCCGCCCGTCAAACCGTGCATGCGGTTCTCCCGCACACGGCTTACCGACGCCGTTCACCGCCGGCATTCAGCCACTACCCGCCAGGCCCGAAAAGGCCTGGGTGCAACAACAGTTCCCTCAAGGCGGATCAGGCCGAGCTGATTCTCGGAAGCAAAGGCGATTACCCAGCGCCCGAATGCTCGGGAGCGGCGATGTTTCTTCGCGATAAATCCCGCGATACGCATCAACGCATAGTTCCTGATCTTCTCGAAACGCACCGTCGAGTTCCCGTACCGGAAATACCCGGCCCAGCCGCGCAAGAAGCGGTTAACTTCCTCCACGATGTGCTTCACCGGCAGCAACATCCGGCGCCGATCCGTCAGTTCACGGATCCGATCCCGGGCGTGCCCCATTGCCTTGTCAGCAGGCCAGCGAGCCAAGAAAGCGACCCCTTTGCCTGCGGTGCGCCCTTCAGCCCGCACCCACCGATGATGAAAACCCAAGAAATCCAGGCCTTCACCGCCCTCGGTCAGGTGAACTATCCGGGTTTTGGCCGCTTTCGGTTCCAGCCCGAGTTCCCTCAGCAACCGCGTTAACCGCTCCAGTGCGGCGTCGGCTTGCTGGCGGGAGCGACACATCACCACCGCATCGTCGGCAAAGCGAGCCAGCACCCCGAATGTCCTTATGTCCCATTCCCGGTCAAGCCGGTGCAGATACACGTTGCACATCAAGGGGCTGATTGGACCCCCTTGCGGGGTCCCGGTCACCTCGCGCCGCACCATTCCGTCGCTCATCACCCCCGCGCGCAACATCGCGCGCAGCAGCTTGAGCACAGCCTGATCGCAGACACGTTCCTCGACCGCTTGTATCAACCACTCATGCGGAATCGCCGAGAAGCAGTTGGCGATATCCGTCTCAACCACCCACCGCCTGCCCCGCCAGGCCTCATCAACGAGCACCTGCAGCCCATCATGCGCCGAACGTTTCGGGCGAAACCCGAAACTACACGGGGCGAAATCCGCCTCGAAGATCGGCTCGAGCACGATCTTGAGCGCGGACCCCACGATGCGGTCGCGGACCACAGGAATCGACAACGGTCGCTGCTCGTCCGTACCCGGCTTGGGTATATACACCCGCCGCGCCGGAAGCGGCCGATACGATCCCTCCCGCAATTCGCCGGTCAGATCATCAAGAAGTCGGTTAATGCCGTACTCCTTTTCGATCCAGTCCAAGGTGATCCGGTCGATACCCGGCGCACCGTCATTACGGCGCACCGCGACCCACGCACGCCACAGGACGTCTCTGCGATAGACCTTGTCCCACAACGCATGAAACCGTCGCCCAGGATCGGCCTTGGCCGCCCGGTAAAGCGCATGCTGTAAGGCACGAACCGGATCCACAAACGCAGACCCTAAAACGGCGGGACTAGCCAAAACGGCACTCACCGAGCCCCTCCACTACACACCTACGCACCGACGAAGCAGCGGCCCTTCCCTCACCGGCGGTTATGCTGTCCGCGCGGCTCAACCAGTACTACGGCCGCCTCCGACGCCCACCCAGCTGACACTCACTTCCCAGGTTCACTGGTTATAAAGCGCCACACTCCGACAACACACTTCGCAGATCACCGGGCCAGGGAGGGCCTCACCAGTTCCCGCCGCCACTATCTGAACGTTCCGAGCCCCATACGCCGGGGAGTTCTTCAGCGCCTGCACATCCAGGTCTTCAGCGCCTTCCATGGCCTTCACCCTGATTACGGGGGCTCGGCACTCCCTACACCCCACCCACAACGGGCAGGACCTCTAACGACGCCGCAGGCTTCGCGTCATGCTACGGACCGCTCAGTCGCTCCCCCATAAGGGCTTTCGACACTGGGCTTCGACCTGATCCGTTTCCAAACCAAGTCGCCAGTCTGCTACCGGGCCACCTGGCAGCTACCCGGACCGGACTCACACCGGCAAGCGACGACGAGCTTACGATCGAGAATCACCTACACAAAGGTCACCTCCATCTGCTGGTCGCGCGCACAAGGCAGGTTAAAGAAAGGCCCCAGGATGCCAAACAGCAACCCCGCCAAGCCGCTCGACGGTTTTCGGGTACTGGATTTCACCCAGAACGTGGCCGGGCCGCTGGCCGGGCAGGTGCTGGCCGACCTGGGTGCCGAGGTCATCAAGGTCGAGGCGCCCGGCGGTGAGGCATCCCGGCAGATCACCGCTGTGCTGCCCGGGCGCCCGCCGCTGGCGACGTATTTTCTGCCCAACAACCGGGGGAAGAAGTCGGTGACGGTGGACCTCACCACCGCAGAGGCCAAGCAGCAGATAGTGCGACTCGCCGAGGGCGCCGACGTTGTGCTGGAGGGCTTTCGCCCCGGAGTCATGGAGCGAATGGGCTTGGGCCCGAACGACTTACAGTCACGCAACCCTAAGCTGATCTATGCCCGCCTGAGCGCCTTCGGCGGCAACGGCCCGCACGGCACCCGGCCGGGAGTCGATCTGATGGTCGCCGCCGAGGCGGGCATGACCACCGGAATGCCCACCCCCGACGGCAAGCCGCAAATCATCCCGTTCCAGCTCGTCGACAACGCCAGCGGTCACGTGCTGGCCCAAGCGGTGCTGGCCGCCCTGCTCAACCGCGAGCGTCACGGGGTGGCCGACGTCGTCCGGGTCGCCATGTACGACGTCGCGGTGGGGTTGCAGGCCAACCAGCTCACGATGCACCTCAACAAGCCAAGCGAGGCGTCCAAGCCGAAGCCGGAAGCAGCGGCAGCACCAAAGGTCAAGAAGCGCAAGGGAGTTGGCTTTGCCACTCAACCGTCTGACGCATACCGGGCGGCCGACGGTTACCTGGTCCTGTCCGCCTATGTGCCCAAGCACTGGGTAAAGCTGTGCGAGATCATCGGGCGGCCCGACCTGCTGGACGACGAGCGATTCGTCGACCAACGCGCGCGGGCGCTCAACTACCCCGAGCTGACCGCGGAACTCGAGGGGGCGCTGGCCGCCAAGACCGCCGCCGAATGGGTGGAGCTACTGCACGAGGGCGGCCTGATGGCCTGCCTGGCATATACCTGGAAGCAGGTCGTCGACACACCGCTGTTCGCCGAGAACGAGCTCGCGCTGCAAGTGAGCAGCGACGACCCGGAGATTGGGGCCATCACGGTGATCCGCACGCCGGCCCGGTACTCCAGCTTCAGCGCGGTGCTGGCCGAACCCCCGCCGGCGCCGGGTCAGCACAACGCGGATTTCTTGACCTCGACCCAAGACGCTTAGGAAATCGCGTTGACCGCGGCCGCCAGTCTGGCCTGGAACCCGCTCGGCAGTGGAATCGATCCGTACTGGTCTAAACCGCTTTGGCCCGGACCGATCGCGGCCTGCATGAAAGCCTTGACCGCGGCGCCGGTCGCGGCATCCGGATATTTCGAGCAGACGATCTCATACGTCGGCTCCACGATCGGATAGGCGCCGGGCTGCGTCGGCTTGTAGAACGACGACGTGTCCACGACCAGATCGTTGCCCTGTCCCTTGAACGTGGCCCCGGCGATCGTCTTGGCGACCGAGTCGGTGGTGATCGACACCGGATCCGCGCTCGCTGAGGTGACGATCTGGGCCATGTTCAGCTGCTTGCCCACCGCGAAGCCCCACTCGTTGTAGGTGATCGACCCGTCGGTGTTCTGCACGGCCGCCGACGTGCCATTATCGCCGGCCGCCCCGTCACCGACTCCCCCGCCGAACGTCTGGGCGACGCCTTTGTTCCAGCCGCCGGCGGCGGTGAGATATTGCTCGAGGTTGGACGTGTTGGCGGATTGGTCGCTGCGGAAAAAGACGTGAATCGGCAACGACGGTGGGTTGACGCCGGGGTTGAGCGCCTTGATCGCCGGATCGTCCCAGCTGGTGATGCCGCCGCTGAAGATCCTCGCGAGCGTCGGCCCATCCAAATTCAGCGAGCTGACGCCGTTGATGTGGTAGGTGATCGCGATCGGCTCGAACACCGTCGGCAGGTCCCACGCCGGCGAACTGCACCGCTGCGCCGCCTGCATGGGCTGACCCTTCGATGGGGCCAACGGGTCGCCCGAACCCGCGATATCGGACACGTTGTTGATGAAATCGGTAACCCCGGCGCCGGAACCGTTTGCGTTGTAGTCCAGCGTGTAGCCCGGGCAGGCACGGATGTAGGCGTAGACGAATTGTTCCATCGCGCTCTCTTGCGCGGTCGCGCCGCTGGCTTTGAGTTGCTTTTTGCCGCCGCACTGCACCGATGCGGGACTGACTTGACCGGACCCATTGTTCGAGGAGGCGTTGGTGGTGCTGCCGCATGCCGACGACACCAGTGCGCCGGCGGCCAGCAGGCTGATGAGCGCGCCAGATGGGTTGAGTTTCACGGACTCCTCCAACGAGTCGGGGCGACGACAATCCACCGCCGCCGGGAGCCCCCCTTGGAACTATTGATGATCCAAACTTCGGAACATGGGCTGACGATTAGTAAGGACTATGAGCAGAAGCAGAAGATGCAGTGCGCCCACTAAGGCGCCCGCTAAATCGATCGTCCATGGACCCTCGCCAACGGCGACAACCTGAAGCAGCTGACCCGCGGGGATCTCCTTCGCCCCGCTGTGCCGCGTCAGCCGCAACACCGGCGTAGGCCACAGCCTCAAAGGGCTATGTCCAAGCAACGGCGACATCGCCGGCTGCGCAGGCAAGTCTGGCGCCGGCGGCAACGGCGGGCAAGGCCGCAACGGCGGCAACGCGGGCGACGGAGGCGACGGAGGCGACGGCGCCGCCGCCACCGGTGGCACCGGCGGCACGGCGGTGCCGCCGGCCTGGGCGCCGCACCAGGCGGCATCGACGGCACGAGGGGCAACTACGGCGTTAACGGCGTCGATTAGCACTGGCTGTGAAAATGGGTGGAGGCGCCGGAAAATAAGCGCAGGATGAGCGGCCGATCAGCGCCAACTGTGAAAATAAGCGACGGATTAGCGACGCCTTTGAAGATATGCAGAGGATTGATTCGGGTGGTCCTCGGCGCGGTTTAGCCACGTAACTTGATGAGATGTTGATCAGCCCCCAACAGCTCGACATCGAGACCGGCGCCCCAGGCGCCTGTGGCGCCGATGACGTCGCTCCGGCCATCGCCGCCGTGAACCTCACCCTCGGTTTTGGCGCGAAAACCGTTCTTGACCAGGTGACTCTGAATTTTCCGGCGCGAGCGGTCACTTCTCTTCTCGGGCCGACAGGCTCCGGCAAAAGCACCTTCCTACGGACCCTGAACCGGATGAACGACAAGGTCTCTGGATACCGCTACAGCGGGGACGTGCTGCTCGGCGGACGCAGCATATTTGAAAACCATGACCTCATGGAATTTCGGCGCAGAGTCGGCATGCTATTTCAGCGTCCCAATCCATTCCCAATGTCAATCCTCGACAATGTGATTGCTGGCGTGCGCGCCCACAAAATGGTGCCGCGCAAAGAATTCAAGACCGTCGCGCAGGCCCGTCTGTCCGAGGTCGGCCTTTGGGATGCGGTCAAGGATCGGCTCAACGATTCGCCGTTCCGGCTCTCCGGCGGTCAGCAACAGCTGTTGTGCCTGGCCCGTGTGCTCGCGGTGAACCCGGAGGTGCTGCTGCTCGACGAGCCCACGTCCTCACTGGACCCGACCACCACCGAGAAGATCGAACAGCTCATTCGATCACTCGCCAACCGGCTCACCGTGATCATGGTGACGCACGATCTGGCCCAGGCCGCCCGGATCGGTGACCGGACAGCCCTGTTCTTCGACGGCCGGCTGGTCGAGGAGGGGCCCACCGAACAGCTGTTCCTTGCGCCGAAGCAGGCGGAAACCATCCGCTACGTCTCGGGGCTGTTCGGCGACCGCAGACTGCTCGGCGTCGTGGTGGGGGCCACGGCGTCAAACGGGGAGTCGAACGGGGAGGAAAACCGGGGACCAGGCCCGGGGCGTTGCCTCGAGACGCGAGAAGGGTGAGTTCCCATGAAGATTCGTTTCCGTACCCTGCGTACCCTGCGGGTGGTCGTGCCCGTCGTGCTGGCCGCCGCGGCCTGCGGCTCCAACACAACGACGGGCTCGTCGAGCACGGGCTCCGGCGCGGGTAACCCCGTGGTCGGGCCCGCGACGTCGAACGTGGCGCTGTCGGAGACCGGCGCCACGGAGCTCTACCCGTTGATGAATCAGTGGGTTCCCGCCTACCACTCCAAATACCCGAACGTCACCATCACCACCGGGGCCACCGGGTCGGGCGCCGGGATCTCCCAGGCCGCCGCCCGCGCGGTCAACATCGGCGCCTCCGGTGCCTACCTGTCCGACGGCGACATGTCCACGCACCAGGGGCTGATGAACGTCGCGTTGGCCGTGGCCGCCGAGCAGGTCAACTACAACCTGCCCGGAGTCACCCAGCACCTCAAGCTGAACGGCAAGGTGCTGTCCGCGATGTACCAGGGCAAGGTGACGACCTGGAACGACCCGCAGATCGCCGCGCTGAACCCCGGCGTGAACCTGCCCGCCACGCCGGTGGTGCCGCTGCACCGTTCCGACGGGTCCGGGGACACCTTCGTGTTCACCCAATACCTGGCAAAGCAGGACCCCGACGGCTGGGGCAAATCACCCGGCTTCGGCACCACCGTCAACTTCCCCGCGGTGCCGGGCGCGCTGGGCGAGAACGGCGCCGGCGGCATGGTGACCGGCTGCGCCCAAACCCCCGGCTGTGTCGCCTATATCGGCGGCAGCTTCCTCGACCAGGCCACCCAGAAGGGGCTCGGCGAGGCCGAGTTGGGCAATGCCTCCGGGAATTACCTGCTGCCGGACGCGCAAAGCATTGGCGCCGAGGCCGCCAGCTTCACCGCGCAGACTCCTGCCAACGAGGTGGTCTCGCTGATCAACGGGCCCGCCGCGAACGGATACCCGATCGTGAACTACGAGTACGCCATCGTGTACGCCAGCCAGAAGGACGCCGCCACGGCGCAGACAATGCAGGCTTTCCTGCACTGGACGGTGACCGACGGCAGCAGCCCGTCGTTCCTGGATGCGAATCACTTCCAGCCGCTGCCGGCCCCGGTGGCGAAGCTGTCCGACGCCCAGATCGCCAAGATCACCGGCTGAGCGAGTCTTCGGTGACCCTCACGATGCCTTCCGGGCTCCGCGAGCCCAAGCATGTGCCCGGACGCATCCGTGACATGGGCCGCCCGGTCCGCTGGGCGGGCGCGGCCAGCGCGGTGATCCCGCTGCTCGCGCTGGTCTTCGTACTCGCGACGCTGCTCATCGAGGCATTGCCCGCGATCAGGTTCAACGGCCTGCACTTCTTCACCACCACCGCGTGGAACCCGGGCAATGCGTACGGTGCCACCGTCATCACCCACGGCGTCGCCCACCCCGACGGCGCCGACTACGGTGCATTGCCACTGATCGTCGGTACCGTGGCCAGCTCGGCGATCGCGCTCGTCGTCGCGGTCCCGGTGTCGATCGGTGCGGCGCTGGCCATCGTGGAACGGTTGCCGAGACGGCTCGCTTCCGCCGTCGGCGCCGTTATGGAATTGCTCGCGGGCATCCCCAGCGTCGTCGTCGGCCTGTGGGGGGCAATGACGTTCGGGCCGTTCATCGCCCACCACATCGCTCCGGCGATCGCCCGCAACGCTCCGGATGTGCCGGTGCTCAACTACTTTCGCGGCAACACCGGCAACGGCGAAGGCATGCTGGTGTCCGGCCTGGTGCTGGCGGTGATGATCATTCCCATCATCGCCAGCACCACCCGCGACCTGCTGCAGCAGGTGCCGTTGCTGCCCCGCGAAGGCGCGACCGCGCTCGGGATGTCCGATTGGGAGTGTGCGCGCCGGGTCACCCTGCCGTGGGTGTCCAGCGGCGTCGTCGGCGCCGTGGTGCTGGGACTGGGGCGCGCGCTCGGCGAGACGATGGCCGTCGCCATGGTGTCCGGCGCCGAGCTCGGCGCGATGCCCGCAAACATCTACTCGACGATGACGACGATCGCGGCCACCGTTGTTTCGCAACTGGATTCGGCACTCACCGACTCCACCAACTTTGCGGTGCGGACGCTCGCCGAGGTGTCACTGGTGCTCATGGTGATCACCTTGCTGACCAACGTGGCCGCCCGGGCGTTGGTGCGACGGGCGTCGGTCACCTCGCTGCCAGTGGGACGAGGCGTCTGAAATGGGTGTGCCGTGAGGTCGATCGCCGCGCGGCGCAAGGCCGCTAACGCGCTGTTCTGGGCGGCCTGCCTCAGCTGCCTGGCGGTGGTGGTCACCCCGACGTTGTGGATGCTGATCGGCGTCGTCGGCCGCGCCGTACCGGTGTTTCACTTCGGCGTTCTGGTGCAGGACACGCAGGGTGACGGCGGCGGCCTGCGCAACGCGATCATCGGGACCGCGGTGCTGGGCGGCGGGGTGCTGCTGTTCGGCGGCGCCGTGAGCGTGTTGGCCGGCATCTACCTGTCCGAATTCGCCACCGGCAGAACGCGTTCGATTCTGCGGGGCGCCTATGAGGTACTGTCCGGCATTCCGGCCATCGTGCTCGGCTACGTCGGCTATATCGCGCTCGTGGTCTATTTCGACTGGGGGTTTTCCCTGGCGGCCGGGGTGCTGGTGCTCTCGGTGATGAGCATTCCCTACATCACCAAGGCCACCGAGTCCGCGCTCGCTCAGGTGCCGACGTCGTACCGGGAAGGGGCGGAGGCGCTCGGCCTGCCGTTCGGTTGGACCCTGCGCAAAATCGTGCTCAAGCCGGCGCTGCCCGGGGTGGTCACCGGCATGCTGGTGGCGCTCGCGCTGGCCGTCAGCGAGACGGCACCGATGCTGTACACGGCGGGCTGGTCGGATTCGGTTCCGACCGGACAACTGACCCACTCGCCGATCGGCTACCTGACGTATCCGATCTGGACGTTTTACAACCTGCCGTCGAAAGCGGCCCAGGACCTGTCCTATGACGCGGCTTTCCTGCTACTCGTCTTCCTGGTGCTGCTGATCCTCGCAGGCCGCCTGATCACCTGGTTCGCCCGGCGGCATTCGGAATCTTAAGTCCGGTTCGCCGTCAGCTCGACCACCCTGTCGTTGCCACGGTCGGCGACATACACGTTCCCGCTGCTGTCCACAGTGACCGCCAGGGGGGTATTGAGGGCGTCAAATGGCAGCACGGTCTGGGTAGTCGACCCGGCCGCCAATTTCACCACCAGGCTGCTGTCGTGTTCGGTGACATACAGATTGCCGGAGTTGTCGACTGCGATACCCCAGGGCGCGGACAGCCCGGTGAACGGCAGCACGGTCTGCTCCTTCGACCCCGCGGCCAACTTCAACACCCGGTTGTTGTCGGTATCGGTGGCGTAGACGTTGCCGGCGGAGTCCACCGCCACACCGTCCGGGTCCTTGAGCCCGGCGAAGGGTAGAACGGTCTGGGTGCTCGACCCGGCCGCCAACTCCACCACCCTGCTATTGCCCCGATCGGCGACGTACACGTTGCCTGGCGCGTCTACAGCCACGCCTTCGGGATAGTTGAGTCCGGTAAACGGCAGAGTCGCCTGGTCGTTCGACCCTGCCGCCAGTTTGACCACCCTGTTGTTGAAATCGGCGACATAGACAGCGCCGGTTCCGTCCACCGCCAGCCCTTGGGGCTGGTAGAGACCGTTGAACGGCAGCACCCTCGGGGTGCCCGATCCCTTCGGCAACTCCACCACCCGGCCATACATGCCTTCACTGGTGACATACACATTGCCGGCTTGGTCCAGCACCACCCCGCCCGGGGAGAGGCGGAAGTCGATACCGGTGAACGGCAGGACCGTTTGACCGGATGCCTGGTCCGGTGCGGACGACGGGCGCGTCAGCACGTATCCGGCGACGGCGGCGACGACCAGGGCCGCGACAGCGCCGACGGCGACCCACAGCTTGCGTTTCGGAACGCGCCGGCGCGCTGCGGGGCTGAAGTCGGGCTCGGGATCGCGGGGCGGCCGGGACGACATCGGCGGTTCCGCCGGGCCACCCGTGGGCGGTGGCCCGGGTTGTCGCCAGCTGCCGGTACCGGCGCCCGGCGGCACAGGAACCACCACCGGACGGGCCATGGTCTGCTCACCGGACGACGGCGCCGGAGGCGCCATTGACCTAGGGTCGAGTCCCGAACCGTAGTACGCCCGGGGCGGGTCGAAAGCCCCGGCGAGCAGGGTCGCGTTCTCGTTCTCTTTTCGCAGAATCGAGGCCTCTTGGTGCTGCTCGGGCGCTGTTAGCGCGTCGTGCGCGGCGGCGGCCAGGTCACCGGAGGTGCGATAACGTTCGTCGGGGTTTTTCGCCATACCCCTGCCGATCACCTGGTCTAGCGCCACGGGAACCCGCCCGGGGAGCAGCTGACTGGGCCGCGGGGCGGGCTCCAACAGATGGGCCGCGACCAAACGTTCGACGCTGTCGGCCCGATACGGGGGTGACCCGGTCAAACATTCACCGAGCACGCAGGCCAGCGCGTAGATGTCGGCGCGATAGGTGACCTCGTTACCGGTGAACCGCTCCGGTGCCATATAGGTGTAGGTCCCAATGGCGGTCCCGCTCTGGGTCAGCCCCGGGTCGGAGGCGGCACGGGCGATGCCGAAATCCACCAGGTAGGCGAAGTCGTTGGCGCTGACCAGAATGTTTTCCGGTTTGACGTCGCGGTGCGTCACGCCGTTGGCGTGCGCCGCATCCAGCGCCGCGGCGACCTGGCGCACAATGGCCACCGCCCGCGCCGGCGCCAGCGGCCCGTAGTGCGCTAACACGGTGCGCAGAGAGGCACCGTCGATCAGGCGCATCTCCACAAAGAACTGCCCATCGATCTCGCCATAGTCGTGAATCGGGACGATGTGCGGCTCGGTCAGCCGGCCGGCGGTGTCGGCCTCCCGCTGCATCCGCGCGCGAAACACCGAATTGCCGGAGTACTGAGGCGAGATGAGCTTCAGCGCGACCTGCCGGTGCTTGCGAGTGTCCTCGGCCTCGTACACCTCACCCATCCCGCCGCGACCCAGCAGCCGCATCAGCTGATAGGGACCGAACCGCGACCCCACCCGTGAAGCCGGGTCACTGTCGGTCACAGTCGAGCTCCCTTCATCTGCTTATCGGTGCCTAGGAGATGGCATCGACCGCCGTCGCCAGTTTCGACTGAAACGACTTGGGCAGCGGGATGGATCCGTACTGATCCAAACCAGCTTGGCCGGGACCGATTGCGGCCTGCATAAAGGCCTTCACCGCCGGGCCGGTGGCCGGATCCGGATACTTCGAGCAGACGATCTCGTAGGTCGCCAGAACGATCGGGTAAGCACCGGCCACCGTCGGCTTGTAGAACGACGAGGTGTCCAAGACCAGGTCGTTGCCCTGCCCCATGATCTTGGCTCCGGCAATCGTCTTACCAACCGAGTCGGTGGTGATCGATACCGGATCCGGACCCGCCGAGGTGATGATCCGGGCCATGTGCAACTGCTTGCCCACCGCGAATGACCACTCGTTGTAGGTGATCGCCCCCTCGGTGCTCTGCAGCAGCGCCGACGTGCCGTTATTCCCCGACGCGCCGTCACCGACCCCACCGCGGAACGTCTCGCCAGACCCTTTGCCCCAGGCACCATCGGACGCACCATCGAGGTACTTCTGGAAGTTGGCCGAAGTGCCGGACTTGTCGCTGCGGAAGATGACGTGAATGGGCGTCGCGGGCAACGTGGTGCCCGTGTTGAGCGCGCCGATCGCCGGGTCGTTCCACACCGTGATCGTGCCGTTGAAGATCTTGGCCAGAGTCGGCCCATCGAGGTTCAGCGGACTGACGCCGCGGACGTTGTAGGTGACCGCTATCGGGCCAAACACCGTCGGCAGGTCCCACGCCGGCGAACCGCAGCGCGCCGCGGCCGCGTCGG
The DNA here is from genome assembly GCA_963778135.1 of uncultured Actinomycetota bacterium. Lineage (GTDB taxonomy): Bacteria > Actinomycetota > Actinomycetes > Mycobacteriales > Mycobacteriaceae > Mycobacterium. The sequence goes on from CAVZTC010000003.1 coordinate 126,205, forward strand.
GCTGGCCCGTCGACGGATCCAGCGGCACGTCGGAGCCCGCCAGATCGGTTTCGTTGTTGATGAACTCCTTCACCCCATTGCCGGAGCCATTCGCGTTGTAGTCCAGCGTGTAACCCGGGCACGCGTGAATGTAGGCGTAGACGAACTGTTCCATCGCGTTCTCTTGCGCCGTCGAGCCGCTGTCCTTGAGTTGCTTCTTGCCCCCGCAATGCACCGGGGTCGACCCGGCGCCGGAGCCCGACGACGCGTTGGTGTTGTTACCGCACGCGGAAAGCACCAATGCGGTGGCGACAAGCAAGCTCGCCGCGGCACCGAATCGGTTAAACCGCACTAAATCTCCTCTGCCGAGCCGAAGGGGACGAACACATTCGCTCCGCCGCCCGGGAACCGAGCCGGTCGGTCCACGTTCAGTCCTAGCGCCGGATGTCTGGCGGACTACAAGTGTGTGAACCGCCTGTGAACAATTCAAGCCCTCGAAGATGAGCGCAGGATAAGCGCGACCTGTGAACATGCTGCGTAGCGGTAGCGGAGGGCCGATTGTGCGTGGGTTAACAACTAGCATCGGGTTCTGATGGTCCGTGCACATGTGCAAAACAACAACGGTTGCGTTGCTGCTGAAGTCGCTGGTCCGGCCATGGAGATCGTTGATCTAACCCTGAGTTTCGGCGGCAAGATCGTGCTCAACGGGGTGAACCTGAGCTTTCCCCCGCGCGCGATCACGTCTTTGCTGGGACCAACAGGCTCAGGGAAGACGACGTTCCTGCGCACCCTGAATCGCATGAACGACAAGGTCTCCGGTTACCGGCACAGCGGCGACGTCCTGCTCGGCGGACACAGCGTCTTCGAGGACCGCGACCTGATGGAACTGCGCCGTAGAGTCGGCATGCTGTTCCAGCGTCCCAACCCGTTTCCCATGTCGATCGTGGACAACGTGGTCGCCGGCGTGCGCGCGCACAAGATGGCACCGCGCAAGGAGTTCCGCGATGTTGCGCAGGCCCGACTCACCGAGGTCGGCCTCTGGGATGCGGTCAAGGATCGGCTCGGTGATTCGCCGTTCCGGCTCTCCGGCGGTCAGCAGCAGTTGTTGTGTCTGGCACGTGCGCTGGCGGTCAACCCGGAGGTGCTGCTGCTCGACGAGCCCACCTCGTCACTGGACCCGACCACGACCGAAAACATCGAGGGGCTGATCCGATCGCTCGCCGACCGCCTGACCGTGATCATGGTGACCCACGATCTCGCCCAGGCCGCCCGGATCGGTGACCGCACGGCCCTGTTCTTCGACGGCCGGCTCATCGAGGAAGGGCCCACCGAACAGCTCTTCCTGTCGCCGAAACACGCCGAGACGGTCCGTTACGTTTCCGGGCTGTTCGGCGACCGCAAGCTCTTGGGTGTTGTGGTCGGGGCAACAGAGGAAACGGGCGGTAACGAGAGATAGCGAAAGGTGTGGACGTGAAAATTCGTGCGGTATTGGCGCTGTCGGCCATTGCGCCGCTGGTGCTGGCCTCAGCAGCCTGCGGTTCGCAGTCAACAGGCGGTTCGTCGAATCCCGGGGGCAGCGCCGGTCAGGTCGCCACGACGCCTGCGACGTCGCCGGTGGCGTTGTCGGAGACCGGTAGCACGCTGCTTTATCCGTTGTTCAATCTGTGGGCCCCGGCCTATCACGACAAATACTCCAACGTCACGATCACGACCCAGGGCACCGGGTCGGGTACGGGGATCTCCCAAGCCGCTGCCGGGGCGGTCAACATGGGTGCCTCCGACGCCTACCTGTCCGAAGGCGACATGTCCGCGCACAAAGGTTTGATGAACATCGCGCTCGCCATTTCCGCTCAGCAGATCAACTACAACCTGCCCGGTGTCACCGAGCACCTCAAGCTCGATGGCAAAGTGCTGGCGGCCATGTACCAGGGCAAGATCAAGACCTGGAACGACCCCCAAATCGCCGCCCTCAACCCCGGGGTGAACCTGCCGGCCACGCCGGTGGTTCCGCTGCACCGTTCCGACGGATCGGGCGACACCTTCTTGTTCACCCAATATCTGTCCAAGCAAGACCCCGACGGCTGGGGCAAGTCACCCGGGTTCGGCACCACCGTCGACTTTCCCGCGGTGCCGGGCGCGTTGGGCGAAAACGGCAACGGCGGCATGGTGACCGGCTGCAGCGCGACCCCCGGCTGTGTCGCCTACATCGGCATCAGCTTCCTCGACCAGGCCACGCAGAAGGGGCTGGGCGAAGCCCAGCTGGGCAACAGCTCCGGCAAGTACCTGCTGCCGGACGCCCAAAGCATCCAGTCCGCGGCAGCCAGCTTCGCCGCCAAAACCCCTGAGAATCAGGCTGTTTCGCTGATCGACGGCCGCGCGGCCGACGGATATCCGATCGTCAACTACGAATACGCCATCGTCAACAGCGGCCAGAAGGATGCCGCCACCGCGCAAACGTTGCAGGCGTTTCTGCACTGGGCCTTGACCGACGGTAACAACAAGTCGTTCCTCGACCAGGTCCACTTTCAGCCGCTGCCCACCGCGGTGGCGAAGATGTCCGACGCCCAGATCGCCAAGATAGGAAGCTGATTCGTTGACGCTGCCCCTTAAGCGGCGTGCGCCGGGCGGCTGGGCCACAGTTCGGCACACGCTGGGCCGCCCAACCACCGGAGGACTGGCCATCCGGTGGCTAGGCGGACTGGGAGCGGTGATACCGCTGCTGGCACTGGTGTTCGTGCTTGCGACGCTGACCATCGAGGCGTTGCCCGCGATCCGGCTCAACGGGCTGCACTTTTTCGCCGCCACCGACTGGAACCCGGGTAACACCTACGGCGACACCGTCGTCACCCGCGGTGTCCCACATCCGCTCGGCGCCTACTACGGAGCTTTGCCGCTGATCGTCGGGACCCTGGCCACGTCCGCGATCGCCCTGATCGTCGCGGTGCCGGTGTCCATCGGAGCGGCGTTGGCGATCGCGGAACGCCTTCCGAAACGTCTCGCGTCGGCCGTGGGGATGACGCTCGAATTGCTCGCCGGTATCCCAAGTGTCGTCGTCGGCCTTTGGGGGGCACTGACGTTCGGGCCGTTCATCGCCCATCACGTCGCTCCGGTGATCGCGCGTAATGCTCCGGATGTGCCGGTGCTCAACTACTTTCGCGGCAACACCGGCAACGGCGAAGGCATGCTGGTGTCCGGTCTGGTGCTGGCGGTGATGATCATTCCCATCATCGCCAGCACCACCCGTGACCTGCTCCAGCAGGTGCCGTTGCTGCCCCGCGAAGGCGCGACCGCGCTGGGGATGTCGGATTGGGAGTGTGCGCGCAGGGTCACCCTGCCGTGGGTGTCGAGCGGCATCATCGGCGCGGTGGTCCTGGGGCTTGGGCGGGCGCTGGGAGAAACGATGGCCGTGGCCATGGTGTCCGGGGCGGTTCTCGGTTCGATGCCCGCCAACATCTACTCCACCATGACGACCATTGCGGCAACCGTGGTTTCCCAGCTGGATTCGGCGATGACCGACTCGACCAACTTCGCGGTAAAGACGCTCGCCGAGGTTTCGCTGGTGCTGATGCTGATCACCTTGCTGACCAACGTGGCCGCGCGGGCGTTGGTACGCCGGGCCTCGAGTACGGCGCTTCCGGTGGGGCGGGGCATCTGACATGAGCGCGCGATGAGCCAGCCGCGGTCGATCACCACCCGGCGCCGGGTGGTCAACGCTTTGTGGTGGGCCGCCTGTTTGTGTTGCCTGGCCGTGGTGGTCGCCCCGACGCTGTGGATGCTGATCGGAGTTGTCGCCCGTGCTTTGCCGGTCATCAATTGGAATGTGCTGGTGCAGGACACGCAGGGCAACGGTGGCGGTCTGCGCAACGCCATCGTCGGCACGGTCGTGCTGGGGATCGGGGTCATGCTGCTGGGCGGCACCGTGAGTGTGTTGACCGGGATCTACCTGTCCGAATTCGCCTCCGGCAGAACGCGATCGATTCTGCGTGGCGCCTATGAGGTGCTGTCCGGCATCCCGTCGATCGTGCTCGGCTACGTCGGCTACATCGCGCTCGTGATGAACTTCGGGTGGGGGTTTTCCTTGGCGGCCGGAGTGCTGGTGCTGTCGGTGATGAGCATTCCCTACATCGCCAAGGCCACCGAGTCCGCGCTCGCTCAGGTGCCGACGTCGTACCGCGAGGGAGCAGAGGCGCTGGGACTGCCGCCCGGCTGGATCATGCGCAAAATCGTGCTGAAGTCGGCGATGCCAGGAATCGTCACCGGGATGCTCATCGCGCTCGCGATCGCGGTCGGCGAGACCGCGCCATTGCTCTACACCGCGGGCTGGTCGAATTCGCCGCCGACGGGACAACTCACCGGCTCGCCGGTGGGTTACCTGACCTACCCGATCTGGACGTTCTACAACCAGCCGTCGCAGACGGCGCAAAACCTGTCCTATGATGCCGCGTTCCTGTTGATCGTGTTCCTATTGCTGCTGATCACGTTGGGCCGGCTGATCACCTGGTTCGCCCGGCGGCACTCGGAATCGGCGTAGCTGATCAAACCGGCCCGTCGCGCCGTCGAGCGTTGCGCCAGCGCGACATTCGCGGACGAGCGTCACGCTGGCGTGTCTCCCGCAAGCGGAGGGTGCCTCTCGCCGGAGAAATGAATTCGCCCTGAGCCGCGGTCCAGCCGTCGACAAACCGCAGCAGTCCTGGCTAAGACGCTTCAGAATAAGTCGATGCGCGTCGATCATGGGTCAGTGCTGCGCAACCTACGGCACGACGTTCCCGCGTCCCTCGTCGTCTTTCTTGTGGCGCTCCCCCTGTCGCTGGGGATCGCCATCGCCTCCGGCGCTCCCCTGATGGCCGGTCTGATCGCCGCGGTGGTCGGCGGCATCGTCGCCGGTTCGCTGGGCGGGTCGGTCCTTCAGGTCAGCGGCCCGGCCGCGGGTCTGACCGTGGTGGTCGCCGGACTCATCAACGACTTCGGCTGGCCGATGACCTGTGTGATCACCATCGGCGCGGGTGCATTGCAGCTGCTGTTCGGCGTGATCAGGGTCGCTCGTGCCGCGCTCGGGGTTGCCCCGGTAGTCGTGCACGCGATGCTGGCGGGCATCGGTGTCACGATCATTTTGCAGCAGGTTCACGTGCTGATGGGCGGCTCGTCGCGGAGCTCGGCGTGGGCGAACCTCAAGGCACTACCCAGCGGCATCCTCCATCACGAGCTGAACGAAGTGTTGGTTGGCGGGGTGGTCATCGCCATCCTGCTGTTGTGGCCAAGGCTGCCCGCCAAGCTCCGTCTCATCCCCGGCGCGCTGGTGGCCATCGTGGTGGCGACCGCGGTCGCGGAAGCCGCGGGCCTCGAGGGCGTCGACCGAATCGAGCTGCGGGCCAACTTTATCCACGCCATCGGCCTGCCCGGCCTGCCCCCGACCGATCCGACCGGGCACCCCTGGGTCACCCAGATCGGCGCCGTGGCCCTGGGCATCCTCACGGTCGCCCTGATCGCCAGCGTCGAATCGCTGTTGTCGGCGGTCGGTATCGACAAGATGCACAGCGGTGCGCGCACGAACTTCGACAGAGAGATGATCGGGCAGGGCAGCGCGAACGTGGTGTCGGGAATGCTCGGCGGGCTGCCGGTCACCGGCGTCATTGTGCGCAGTTCCACCAACGTGGCCGCCGGCGCCCGCTCCCGGACGTCGGCGGTTCTGCACGGCGTCTGGGTCCTACTGTTCGCGTCGTTGTTCACCAAGCTGGTGGAGCTCATCCCCAAGTCGGCGCTGGCCGGCCTGCTCATCGTGATCGGAATCCAGCTCATCAAATTGGCCCACATCAAACTGGCCTGGCGCACAGGCAATTTCGCGGTCTACGCCATTACCATCGGGTGCGTCGTATTCCTCAACCTGCTCGAGGGCGTGGCCATCGGACTCGGCGTTGCGATCGCGATACTGCTGACCCGCGTGGTGCGCGCGCCTATCGAGGCCAGGCCGTACGGCGGCGCGGAGTCCAAGAGCTGGCGGATCGACATCGACGGCACGCTCAGCTTCCTGCTCTTGCCCCGGCTCACCAAGGTGCTGTCCACCGTACCGCCGGGGTCGCATGTGCGGCTCACCCTCAACGCGGATTACCTCGATGAGGCGGTTTCCGAAGCCATTTCGGACTGGCGAACCTCGCACGAGGCGACCGGCGGAGTGGTGGTCATCGTTGAAACGACACGGGCGCAATTGCACCACGCACACACCGGCCCGCCCAAGCGCCATTACCGCTCGGCCGGATCGGTTCCGCGCGACCACGGTGATCGGGCTGATCGAGACGAGGGCTCGGTTCTCGACGGCGTCGGCGAGTACCACCGCGTCGGTCGCACGGAGCTATATCCCCGGCTGGCCGAACTGAGCGACGCGCCCACACCGGATGTGGTGTTCCTCACCTGCGCCGACTCGCGCATCATGCCCGACGTCATCACCGCCAGCGGCCCCGGCGAACTGTACATCGTCCGCAACGTCGGCAACCTGGTGCCGACCGATGCGCTCGACCGATCCGTCGACGCTGCGCTCGACGTCGCGGTCAACCAGCTCGGAGTGACTTCGGTAGTGGTGTGCGGACATTCGTCGTGCGTCGCGATGACGACATTGCTGTCCGGGCTTTCCGGCGGCACCGATCAGCATCCCGCCACAACCACTGCGTTGGGCGAGTGGCTCCGACATGCGCAGGACATTCTCGTCGCGTTCCGGGACCACCATCCGGCGCGCGCGAGCGCGGTGTCCAACGGTTTCGGCGAGGCCGACCAGCTCAGCATCGTGAATGTGGCCATCCAGCTGGAAAGGCTGGCCCGGAATCCAATCTTGGCCCCCGCGAGGGAATCCGGCGCATTGAAGGTCTTCGGCATGTTCTTCGACATCTCGACTGCGCATGTCTACGAGGTCAATCAGAACGGCATCGTGTGCCCCACCGAGCCCGCCGACGCAACTTCAGGCCGTAACTTCAGACCTGGCGGATGAGCGTCAGATCGGCGGAAGGCGGACGACCTGAAGGAAGAACCCTTCGATCTGCCGGACTGCGCTGATGAATTGGTCGAGGTCGACCGGCTTGGTGACGTAGGCGTTGGCGTGCAGTTCGTAGCTGCGCACGATGTCCTCCTCCGCCGCGGAGGTGGTCAGCACGACGACCGGAATGCAGCTCAGGTCGGGGTCGGACTTGATCTTCTCCAGTAGCTGTCGGCCATCGTATTTCGGGAGGTTCAGATCGAGCAGGATCAGGTCGGGCCGGGGCGCATCCCGGTACTCTCCACGCCGATACAGGTAATCCAGACCCTGCTCGCCGTCACGCGCGACGTGCAACCTGTTGTGTAGCTTGTTGTGCGCAAAGGCTTCCCGAGTGATGAGCTCGTCGCCTGGATCGTCTTCGACGAGCAGGATGTCGATCGCACGACCGGACGGTGTCATTCATGTGCTCCTTCTAGAGTTGCCAGACGTCACCGGTTCACGCTGCCGGATCGCGTCGGGAAGAGTGAACTCAATCCGGGTGCCATCGGTGTAAGACGGGTCGATCCAGATGGTGCCGCCATAGTGCTCGATGATCTTCTTGCACAGCGCCAGCCCGACTCCCGTTCCGGCGTACACGTCCCGACCGTGCAGGCGCTGAAAGATGACAAAGACCTTGTCGTGGAAGTCGGGTGCGATGCCAATGCCGTTGTCCGACACGCGCAGCACCCACTTGCCATCGAGATCACCGGAGCCTCGCGCGGATTCGATGACGACCCGCGGCCGGCGATCTTTGTGCCGGAACTTCACCGCGTTGCCGATCAGGTTCTGCCACAACATCGTCAGTAGCGTGGGGTCGGCGAAGATCCGCGGCAGCGGCTGCTTCGGGCGCACGATCTCGGCGTCCGATTCCTCGATCGCGGTGGCGAGGTTGGCCAGTGCGGCGTCCAGCGTCGTGTCGAGGTCGACCTCGGCGTGCTTGATGCCCAGCCGGCCCACTCTGGAGAAACTGAGCAGGTCGTTGATGAGCACCTGCATGCGTTTGGCTCCGTCGACCGCGAATCCGATGTATTCGATTCCGCGCTCGTCGAGCTTGTCGCCGTAGCGCTTCTCCAGCAATTGGCAGAACGAGGCGACCTTGCGCAGCGGTTCCTGCAGATCGTGCGACGCGACATAGGCGAACTGCTCGAGTTCGGCGTTCGAGCGCCGCAATTCGACGGTCTGCTCATCCAGCCGCGCTTGGGCCGAGCGCGACACCTCGAGCTCGGTGACGATCCGCCGCCGCATGTTGTCCACATCCACCGCCATGCTTCGAATGTCCCTGGGCCGCCGCGGTGGAGAGATCGTCTCGCCGAAGTTGCCCTCGGTGACGCGCCGGCATGCGGCGGCCAGCGCTTGTAGCGGAAGGGTGATCGAGTGCCGGGTCAGCACGCCCAGCAATGTCGCCCAGGCAAAGAACGCCAGCGCCATCGCACCCAACACCCAGTCGCGCCAGTCCTCGATGTGTCTCAGCTGAGCTTTTGCTTGCGCCGCCGCGGTGGCCAGATTGGCATTTTGCACATCGAAAAGCGCACGCAGACGGTCGAATTCGGCCTTGCCGCGCTCTGCGGTGGCGGAGCTGACCACATGGGGAGCCTGCGGGGTCACGCTGGCGATCAGCGGCTCGGCGTAGGTTGTCCGCCAGACACCTGCGGCCCGCTCGATCGCGTCCAGATCGGCGATTAGGTCGGGCCGGTGGCCAAGTCGCCGCCGGATATCTTCGGCCGCAGCCTGTTCGGCGCGTTGCCCGTCGTAGTAGGGGGTGAGGAATTGCCGATCGGCGGAGATCAGGTAGCCACGCGTACCCGTTTCCTGGTCGCGCAGCGCCGCCTGCAACTGGAATGCGGCCACCCGCGCCGGCGCAACGCCGTCATTGAGCCCGGTGGACACCTCATCGGTGCGATTCAGCAGCACGGCACCGACCACCGAACCAGCGAGCACCATTACACCCATGGTGAACAGCACCAGAGCGAGCCATCCCCGCACGCTCAGCTGATATCGACCATTCATCTGGTGGTGCGCTCCACGCGCAGCACGGCGATGTCATCGGTGAGCCCGCCGAGCGGTTCAGCGAGTTCCTGGGCTCCGTCAATGATCGCGTCGACGAATGCGGGACCTGCCAAACCGACATGCGCGCGGGCCAACTCCAGCAGCCCGTCCTCGCCCAGACGCTCACGGCCTCGTCCCGAATACCCCTCGAAGAGCCCGTCGGTGAGCAGGATCAGCCCATGGTCCGCGGGCAATTCCACCTCGTGCTGCGGCCATTCGCCGGCACGCAGGCCCAGCGCCGGCCCGGCCGGCGGCTCGATCCATTGCACGTCGCCCGCGCCCTGCAGCAACATGCCGGGATGACCGGCGCGGATCGCTTTGATGCACGTGGTTCCGGACGAATCCAGGGCCGGGATCTCGAGCATGAGCACCGTCGCCATGATCCCGGTGCCCGCCCGTTCGGCGTGCAGTACTCGTTCCAGCTGCCGCATCAGTTCGGCGTCACGAAGTCCGGCGAAGGTGAGCGCACGCCATGCGATTCGCAATGCCGCGCCCAGGGCGGCCTCGTCGGGGCCGTGTCCCGCGACATCGCCGATCAGGACGTGGACGATCCGGTCGGGTGTTTGTACGACGTCGTAGAAGTCTCCGCACAGCAGCGCGTCCTCGCGGCTAGGGCGGTAGCGGGCCACGATGTCGACGCCCGGGTTGTCCAGCAGCAGCGGTGACGGCAACAGGCCGCGTTCCAGCAGCGCGTTCTCGCGGGCCCGAAGCTGGCTCGCGTGCAGGTCCGCGGAGATGAGCTCGGCCCGTTTGCGCTCGATCGCATACAGCAGCGCACGCCGCAGCATTTCGGGTTCGACGCGTCCCTTGACCAGGTAGTCCTGCGCCCCGGCGGCGACCGCGGAAGCTCCGAAGTATTCGTCGTTCAGCCCGGTCAGCACGACGATGGGGACGGTGGCATCGCGTTTGGCGATCCGGTCCAGCGCGTCCATGCCGTTGGCGTCGGGCAGGTTCAGGTCCAGCAGCACGCAATCTGGACGCGCCGAGGCCAGCTCGCGCTCCGCGTGCGCCATCGACTGCGCCCACACCACCCGGATGTCTGTCACGGCGTCCGCGATCAGGTCTTCGACGAGCACCGCGTCGGCTCGGTCGTCCTCGACCAACAGCAAGGACAACGACTGCCAACTGGCCGTAGTGGTCACTGGGGCACGCACAGACAGCAATGCCTGGTCATACCGGGATACGCAAGGCAAGCCACGTCCTTCACTTCCACACACCCCCCTGGCCGTGGTAAGCCCGAGCGCTGACGACGGCGCGACTGCGGCCTTTCCACCCCGATGGGCTTGCCAGAAGCCCGGCCATAGTCGTAAAGCAGGATCCTATGCGTTACGGCTGCGCTTTTCTTAGCGATCGGAAAACTGCTCCCGTCCCGTAACACCGGCTGCGTCATCGCACCTACTTGATCTGGGTGTGCGTCAGTGCGGTTCCCGCCGTTTCAGGCAGCGCAGCGGTGCAGCAGAGGCTGACGACTAGCAGGACGGCCATCATCAGCCCGACCGCCCAGCCGCCGACGGCCGCCACCAGCACGCCGGCCAGCATCGGCGGCACCGCGCCACCGACGATCCCGCCCGCGTTGAACGCCAGCCCCGCTCCCGTGTAGCGATAGCGGGTGGCGAAGATTTCCGGGATGAACGCGGCCAGCGGCCCGGTCATCACACCCAGGATGGCGTAGGTGACGACGATGCCGACACCGAACAGCACCGCGTTGCCGGTGTCCAGCAGCGGCATCACAGCGAACGACCACAGCGCCCCGACCCCGAAACCGCCCAGCAAGACGCGCCGTCGCCCGAGTTTGTCGCTCCACCCACCGGCCAGCGCGGTGGTCACGATCATCGACAACCCGCCGAGGACACCGACGAGCAGGATCAGGTCCTTCGAATGCCCGAGCTCGGTGCGCGCGTAGTTCATCAGATACGTCCCCGCCATGAAGCTCAGCGTGAATGGACCCACGGCGCACCCCGAGGCGAGATAGACCTGTCGGTGCTGCGCCCGGAAGAGCTCTGCGATCGGGGCGCTGGGCACGCTCGGGTGCGCCTGCTCGCGTGCCTTTTCCCGGGCCCTCTCTTGAGCGAAAACCGGCGTCTCGCCGATGTTGGTGCGCACATAGAGGGCGACCACGACCAGCACCGCGCTGAACAGGAACGGCACGCGCCAACCCCAGCTCATGAACGCGGCGCTTTGGTCTCCGATCGTGAAATCGACGGCCAGCAACGCGAGGTTGGCAAGCACCAGGCCAACGCCGGCTCCCAGCGGGGTGACCATGCCGTATCGCCCCCGCTTGGTCCCCGGTGCGTGTTCGGCGACCAGCAGCGCCGATCCTGCCCATTCGCCACCCAGCGCTATGCCCTGCAGCAACCGCAGCGTGAGCAGGAGCAGCGGGCCTGCCAGGCCGATGCTTGCCGCGCCGGGCAGCAGCCCCACCGCCACCGTCGACAGGCCCATGATCAACAACGTCGCGACCAGGGTCGCCTTCCTGCCGAAGCGGTCACCGAAGTGCCCGAAAACCGCCGCGCCGACCGGTCGGGAGAAGAACGCCGCCGCGAAGGTTCCCAGCGAAGCGATGGTGGCCATCGTCGGCCCCAAATGCGGGAAGAAGACCGTGGGAAAAACCAGAGCCGCCGCGGTGCCGTATAGGAAAAAGTCGTAGAACTCGATCGCCGAGCCGACCAAACTCGCCATCGCCACCCGCGCCATTGGCGCCGGCGCCTCTTCGACACGCCGCAAATTCGTCGGCATCACGGTTCAGTGATGCGCTATCACCGCGGTGTTCACGCGGACATGTATACACCGTGCCGACGCAGCCGTGCAGGCGAATCCCGGCCTGGCACGGCACGAACCAGCTGGGAAGAATCAGCGCAGCAACGCCCGCGACATCACCACGCGCTGAATCTGATTGGTGCCCTCATAGATCTGGGTGATCTTGGCGTCGCGCATCATCCGCTCGACCGGGAAGTCGACGGTATAGCCGGCTCCACCGAACAGCTGCACCGCGTCGGTGGTGACCTCCATCGCGACGTCCGAGGCCAGGCACTTCGACGCCGCCGAAATGAATCCCAGATTGCCCTCGCCGCGTTCGGCGCGCGCGGCGGCCGAGTAGACCATCAATCGGGCCGATTCCACCTTCATCGCCATATCGGCGACCATGAACTGCACGGCCTGGAATTCACTGATCGACTGGCCGAACTGCTTGCGGTCCTTGATGTAGGCGATCGACGCATCCAGCGCGCCCTGCGCGATACCGACGGCCTGCGCGCCGATGGTGGGCCGGGTGTGATCCAGCGTCGCCAACGCGGTCTTGAAGCCGGTGCCGGGCTCCCCGATCATCCGGTCGCCGGGAACGCGGCAGTTCTCGAAGTACAACTCCGTGGTGGGCGAGCCCTTGATGCCCAGCTTGCGTTCCTTCGGGCCGACGACGAAGCCCTCGTCGTCCTTGTGCACCATGAACGCCGAGATGCCGTTGGCCCCCTTTTCGGGATCCGTCACCGCCATCACCGTGTACCAGGACGACTTGCCGCCGTTGGTGATCCAGCACTTCGTGCCGTTGATAATCCAGTCGTCGCCGTCGGCCTTGGCCCGAGTCCGCATCGACCCGGCGTCCGAACCCGCCTCACGCTCGCTCAAGGCGTACGAGGCCATCGCGGTGCCGTCGGCCAGCTGTGGCAACACCTGCTTCTTGAGGTCGTCGGAGCCACGCAGGATCAGGCCCATCGTGCCCAGCTTGTTGACCGCGGGGATCAACGAGGCGGATGTGTCGACCCGGGCGACCTCTTCGATGACGATGCACGCGGCCACCGAATCCGCGCCCTGCCCGCCGTACTCCTCGGGCACGTGCACCGCGTTGAAACCCGACGCGTTCAGTGCGTCCAGCGCCTCCTGCGGGAACCGGGAGTTTTCGTCCACATCGGCGGCGTGCGGGGCGATCTCCTTTTCCGCCAGGGCGCGGATCGCCGCCCGCAACTCCTGGTGCTCCTCGGGCAACTGGAACAGATCAAACGATGGGTTTCCGGCCCATCCAGCCATTTGAGACCCTCCCGTCTCCGTTATTCGTCGCGGGCTAATTTACCCGCAAGTCTCTGCAGTTCCGCATCCTTGCCCCGCACGGTCTCGGCAAGCTGGTCCTGAAACGCGACGACCCGGGCCCGCAGCAGCGGGTCGGACGACGCCAGGATGCGCACCGCCAGCAGGCCGGCGTTACGGGCCCCGCCGATCGACACCGTGGCCACCGGCACGCCGGCCGGCATCTGCACGATCGACAGCAAAGAGTCCAGCCCGTCGAGCCGGGCCAGCGGCACCGGCACCCCGATCACCGGCAACGGCGTCGCGGAGGCGACCATCCCGGGCAGGTGGGCGGCACCGCCGGCACCGGCGATGATCACCTCGATGCCGCGCTCGGCGGCGCTGCGTGCGTATTCGAACATCACCTCGGGGGTGCGGTGCGCCGACACGACCCGCACCTCGAACGCGATGTCGAACTCGGCCAGTGCCCGGGCGGCGTCGGCCATCACTGACCAGTCGCTGTCGCTGCCCATGATCACGCCGACCCGGGGTCCTCCGGACTTGTCAGCCATGTGAGTCCCATCCGTCCGTCCACTGGGCGTGTGACAACCAGTGTGCCGCCAGCTCGGCCCGCTCACGCAGCTCCGTGACGTCTGCGCCGTTGCGGGCCGGGGCACCGAGAAAGTTGACGTGCCCGACCTTGCGGCCGGGACGTTCGGCCTTGCCGTAGAAGTGCACCCGGGCGTCGGGCATCCGCGCGAACAGGTGGTGCAGCCTCTCATCGAGGCTCATCGCGGGCGGCACCGGGGCGCCCAGCACGTTGGCCATCACCGTCACCGGCGCGATGACGTCGGTGTCGCCGAGCGGGTAGTCCAGCACCGCCCGCAGATGCTGCTCGAACTGGCTGGTGCGGGCGCCGTCCATCGTCCAGTGTCCGGAGTTGTGCGGCCGCATCGCCAGCTCGTTGACCAGCAACGCATGTGAGGTCTCGAACAGCTCGACCGCCAGCACACCGACCACCCCGAGTTCGTCGGCCACCCGCAACGCCAGCTGCTGCGCGGCGGCGGCCAGCTCGTGGGGCAGATCCGGGGCGGGGGCGATCACCTGTACGCAGATGCCGTCTTGTTGCACCGTCTCCGCCACCGGCCAGGCCGCGCCCTGGCCGAACGGCGAGCGCGCCACCAGCGCCGACAGCTCGCGGCGCAGCGGCACTTTCTCCTCGACCAGCACCGGCACGCCGGCTGCCAGGTACGCGGCGGCGATCTCGCGGGCGTGCTCCAGGTCACGCGCCATCCGCACGCCCTTGCCGTCGTAGCCGCCACGGACCGCCTTGACCACGATCGGGGCGGCTTTCCGGTCGTCGGGGGCGGCCAGGCACGCGGCGAAGCGGTCTAGCTCGTCGAGGTCGTCCAGGGTATTCAGCCCGGCATAACGCGGCACCGGTGCGCCCAGCGCCTCCAACCGCCGCCGCATGACCAGCTTGTCCTGGGCGTGCACCAGGGCTTCCGGCGGCGGGGCGACGTTGACGCCGTCGGCCACCAGCTTGTCCAGCAGCTCGCCCGGGACGTGCTCGTGGTCGAAAGTCAGCACATCGGCCCCGGCCGCGACTCGGCGCAGGTCGTCGAGGTCGGTGTGCGATCCGAGCACCACATCGGGCGCGACCTGCGCAGCCGGGTCGTCGGGTGCGTTGGCCAGCACCCGCAGCGACTGCCCCAGAGCAATCGCTGCCTGATGCGTCATCCGGGCGAGTTGACCGCCTCCGACCATCGCGACCAGTGGCGTTCGCGTGCGGGTACTCGACACGGCCACCATGTTGTCACGGCGTCTGACGGCGCGTCGTACGGCGGTGACAGACAAACCTTTTGTACGATTTTTGCTTGGCATTTTGCGTTAATCCGTACACTTATGAGTTGTGTCCTTTGCCGATGCCACAATCGCGCGCCTGCCCATGGTCGTTCAGCCCTTGGTGCAGCGCCACCACGAGCTGATCAAGTTTGCCATCGTCGGCGGCACCACATTCATCATCGACTCGTCGATTTTCTACACGCTCAAGCTCACAATTCTCGAGCCCAAGCCGGTAACGGCCAAGGTCATCTCGGGGGTCATCGCGGTGATCGCGTCCTACGTGCTGAACCGCGAATGGAGCTTCCGCAACCGCGGCGGCCGCGAGCGGCACCATGAGGCGCTGCTCTTTTTCGCGTTCAGCGGCGTGGGCGTGGTGCTGAGCATGGCGCCGCTGTGGTTCGCCCACTACGTCCTGCAGCTGCGGGTGCCCGAAGTGTCGCTGACCGTGGAAAACATCACGGACTTCCTGTCGGCCTACATCATCGGCAACCTGCTGCAGATGGCCTTCCGCTTCTGGGCATTCCGGCGCTGGGTGTTCCCCGAACAGTTCGAGCGCAACCCGGAAAAGGCGCTGGAATCGGCCCTCACCGCGGGTGGTATCGCCGAAGTCTTCGAGGACGAACTCGAGGACGGCAACGTCACCCTGCTGCGCACCTGGCGCAACAAGGTCGACCGGTTCGCTCAGCTTGACGACTCCAGGGAGTCTCCTGGGCCCAGGGTGTCGAAAACCTCGTGATATAGCAGCGCGTGCACGTTGCGCAGGCGCGGAATGTCGTAGAACTCCAGCGGATCTTGGGACGCCGACTCGATGATCAGCGTCCCGGTGCGGAATAGCCGCTCAAAAATCCGGTCTCGGAATTCCACGCTGTTGATCCGCGCCATCGGGATGTCGATCCCGCTGCGGGTCAGCACCCCGTGCCGGAACATCACCCGCCGGTTGGTGACGACGAAGTGGGTGGTCAGCCAGCTCAGGAACGGCCACAGCGTCAGCCAGCCCACGATCACCAGCCAGACCCCCCAGACGACCCCGTAGATCACGTTCTTGGCCACCTGGCCCCAATGCGTCGAGTTGACGTACCCGGACCCCAGCGCCGCCAGCCCCGTCACCAGGATGAGGGCCAGGACGGGCCAGATCAATCGCTTCCAGTGCGGATGGTGGTGCAGGACGATCTGCTCGCCTTTGGCCAGTGCATTCTCCGGATAGCCCATGCCGGTGACATTAGTGCGGGCGAACCCGGCGTCCCTATGGGTTTAAGCCCTATGGGTTCGAGAGGCCGGACTGTCCGGTGCCTGAGTTGCCTCCGCCCGAACTGGCGCTGCCGTGGTTCCCAAAGCCCGAGTCGCCCGAGCCATCGTTGCCGAAACCCGAGTCACCGATGCCGGCGTTGCCAAAACCCACATTGCGCCCGAAGGGCGGGGCGGGGTTCGTGTCCGTGTTGAAGTAGCCGACGTTGACGCCGCCGGCGCCGGTGTTGAAGAAGCCCGTGTTGCCGCCGCCGTCACCCGAATTGAAGAAACCCGCGTTCAGGCCATAAGAACCCGAGTTGAAGAATCCCTGGTTGGAGCCACCGCCCGAGTTGAAGAAGCCCGTGTTGCCCCCGACACCTGTGTTGCCCCCGCCAGAGTTGGCCGTGCCCGAGTTGAAGAACCCGGAGTTGTCGACGCCTGAATTCCCGAAGCCCGAGTTGCCGGTGTAGTTGCCAGTGCCGCCGAAACCGGTGTTGGTGTTGCCCGAGCTCCAGAAACCGGTGTTGGTGTTGCCCGAGTTCGCCACGCCGGTGTTCGTGTCGCCCGTGTTGAAGAACCCGGTATTGCCGGTGGCACCGGGCGTACCGAAAGTGCCCCCGGCGTTGAAGCTTCCCACGTTGAACAGGCCCGTGTTGAAGTCGCCCACATTGTTGACGCCTGCGTTGAACGAGCCCACGTTGTAATTGCCCGAGTTGAACCACCCCACGTTGGCCCCGGTCAGCGCCTGCGGCTCAGAGGGGATGCCGACTCCGGCGTTGAAGCCGCCGACGGAGTTGCCGCCCGCGTTCACCACGCCCACGTTGTCGATACCAGAGTTGAAGGCGCCGGTGTTTTGGTTGCCCGCGTTCGCGAAGCCGGTATCGAGGTTGCCTGAGTTGGCGATCCCGGTGTCCGTCATGCCCGAGTTCACCAAGCCCCAATTGTGGCTGCCGGTGTTCGCTACGCCCTGGTTGTAGCTGCCCGAGTTGAAGAGGCCGGAATTGCCGGTGCCCGAATTGAACAACCCGGTGTTGCCGGTACCGGAGTTCCACCCGCCGAACCCGATCTGGTGATCGCCGGTGAGCCCGATGCCGATATCCCCATTGCCGGTGTTCGCCAGTCCGACGTTGAAGCTACCCGTATTGCCGTAGCCGAGGTTGTAGCTCCCGGAGTTCCCCAGGCCGAAATTCCAACTCATTCCATTGGCGTTGAGTCCGCCGAAGCCTATCTGGTAGTCGCCGTTGAGCCCGATCCCGATGTTCCCGGTGCCATTGTTTGCCAGGCCGAGGTTGTAGTTGCCGACGTTCCCGAAGCCTAAGTTGAATCTCCCGATGTTGGTGGCGCCGAAGTTCCCTTCGGACGGATCGCCGGCCAGCGCACCGGCCACGTTTCCGTTGGCGATGCCGAAGTTGAGGCCACCGATGTTGGCGATGCCGAAGTTGCCGTAGCCGAAATTGCCGATACCGACGTTGACCGCGTAGTTGGTTGTCGTGTACGCGTTGCCGTTGCCAAGTCCGAGATTGAACGAGCCGTAGTTACCGATGCCGACGTTGAACGTGCCGCCGCCATTCGAGGCGGGGCCGCTGTTGCCGCTGCCTATGTTGAAGTTGCCGATGTTGCCGCTGCCCAGATTGAAGTCGCCGGTGTTGCCTACGCCCAGGTTGACCTTCAAACTCGCTAGCCACTGCTGCCAGGACGCCAGCTGCGCGGCGACCGCGGACGCGCCGCCATGGTAGCCGGCCATCGCGACCACATCCTGGGCCCACATCTGCTCATACTCGGCCTCGGTGGCAGCGATCGCCGTGGCGTTTTGCCCGAACAGATTCGAGGTCACCAGCGACACCAACTGACCGCGGTTGGATGCGACCGCGGCAAGGTGCACGGTCGTGTCGCGCGCGGCCTCAAAGATGGCGGCCACAGCCCGGGCACCGGCGGCCGCGCTCTCGGCTTGCCCTGCCGCCGTCCGCAGCAACCCCGCATAGGGGGCAGCCACGGCAGCCATCGCCGCCGAGGCGGCACCCTGCCACGACGAACCCGCGAGCCCCGAGGTCACGGACGAGAACGAGGACGCCGCCTGACCCAGCTCGGCAGCCAGCCCGTCCCAGGCCGCCGCCGCGCTCAGCATCGGCCCCGACCCTGCACCCGCGCGGATCTGCAGCGAATTGACCTCGGGCGGCAGAACCAAAAAGTTGACGGTCATGCCGCATCAATTTAGGCGCAAATGCACCACGTCACCAGCAGAAACGACGGTCATCTCGGTGGGATCGCCCTCGGTCTCTATGCACAGCCGACCCTGGTCGTCGATATCGCCCGCGGTGCCGACAACCTCCCGTCCGCCGGGCAGCTCGGCGCGCACCCGCGAGCCGATCGTCAGGCTGCGCGCCCGATAGTCGGCCGCCAGCCGGGGGTCCGCGCCGCCAGCGGCCCGCCAACCCGCGATCCGCGTCCCGAGCTCTGCCAACAGCCCACGCACCAGCCGGCCCCGGTCGGGTGCCGGCACGCCGAGATCGAGCAGCGAGGTGGCCCGTGCAGACGCATCGGCCTGGGGCCCGCGCACGTCGTCGGGAACCTGCATCACGTTGATTCCGACACCGATCACCACGAACGGCTGCGTGTCCGGAGACGTCTGGGCGAGGATGCCGGCCAACTTGAGTTGGGCGTCCGGGGTGTCCGTGGGTCCGGCCAGGACGTCGTTGGGCCACTTGAGGCCCACCCTGATGGGCGAAAACGCCCCCGTCGCTGCAAGCAGGGGGGCCACCGCGTCGACGACGGCAACGCCGGTCGCCAGCGACAGCCAGCCCCACGCGGCGACGGGGACGTCGGCAACATCCACTCCGACCGACATGCTGATCTGCGCGCGGGGGGTGGCCGACCAGCTGCGGCCATGACGCCCCCGGCCGGCGGTCTGGTGCTCGGCGATCAGGATCGCCCCGCCGATGTCGGCTCCCGAGGCCGCGCGCGCCAGTAGGTCGGCGTTGGTGGAACCGGTCTGCGCGACCACGTCGAGTTGCCGCCACCGCGATTCGGTGCCCAGCACTTCAGCACGCAGTGCTTCGGCATCCAGCGGGGGGGTCAGCGCATCGTGATCCATCGCGGCCCAGCCTATTACGGGGTCCGGCGCCCTTTCAGCATGTCCAGGACGGCCAGGTGGCTGAACAGCATGCTGGTGCCAATCGGGTTTCCACCCCCGGGGTAGGCGGTGCCGCTGGGCGCGGCCATGGTGTTGCCCGCCGCGTACAGGCCCGGGATCGGAGTGCCGGAGGTGTCGAGGACCCGCGCCGCGGTGTCGGTGCGCAGGCCGCCCTTGGTGCCCAGATCGGAGATGCCGAATGCGGCGGCGTGAAACGGCGGCCGGTCGATCGACACCAGCGGTGAAGCGCCGCCGGAGAACGCGCGATCGAACGCCTCATCGCCGCGGCCGAAGTCCTGGTCGATGCCGGACGCGGCAAAAGCGTTGAACCGCGCCACCGTCGCCGCCAGCTGCGACCCCGGCACACCGATCCGCCCGGCCAGTTCCTCCAGGGTGTCCGCGGTGTGCCACAGCCCGGCAACGACGTACCTCTCGGTCTCGACGATGGGGACGTTGGCGGCCTTGACCGGCGGCACCTCGCCCTCCTTGTCGTCGTAAATCATCCAGTACGGCAACGTGATTGAGCCGTCGCGCAGTTGCGCGAGGATCTCGCGACCGGCCCGGTCGTAGGCCCGCGACTCGTTGACGAACCGGTTGCCGTCCTGGTTCACGAAGATCCCGCCCGTGATCCACAGCGCGAACGCTGAACGACCGTCGGGATGCGTCATCCCCGGAGACCACCAAGCCTGATCCAGCAGATCGGTGTCCGCGCCCGCAGCGATGCCGGCCTGCAGCGCCAGGCCGCGACTTCCCGGGCCTCCCATGGTGTCTCGCGAAAGCCCCGGGACACCGTATTCGCGGCGCAATTCGTCGTTGCCTTCGAAGCCGCCGGCGGCCAGCAGCACCCCCAGGCGGGTGCGGATCGCGCGGCGCTCACCGTCGCTGTCGACGATCGCGCCCACCACCCGGCCGTCGGACAGCACCAGCTCCACCAGGGCGGTGTCGCGGCGCAGCGCCGCCGTCGGGTACTGCCCGATGGCCTTGAGGAACCGCGCGATCAACGCGCGGCCGCCGAGGAAGTAATCGGCGGGGGGCTCGGCGCCGAGCCGGTCGTTGTCCAGCGGCCCGCGGATCGCCTCGCGCAATTGCGGAGCGGCCGCGACCGCGATCGGCTTCGCCGCGATGTGCCGCTGACCGTCCAGCCGCGCTTTGGGCGCCTTCCCGTAGTAGTCGGGCCAGGGCAACGGCACGAATTTCAGGTTGGGATCGGCCTCCAGGTACTCGATCAGCGGGGCGCCGCCGCGGACATAGGTTTCCTGCAGGTCGCGGGGTGTACGGTCACCGACCACCGCGTGGTAGTAGGTCAGCGCGTCCTCGATGGTGTCGTCGGTGCCGGCGCGCAGCAGCACCGGGTTGCAGGGGAACCACACCCCACCCCCACCGGAGTAGGCGGTGGTGCCGCCGAACTTGTCGGTCGCCTCGATCAGCAGCACGTCGAGGCCCTCGCGCGCAGCGGTGTAGGCACCGGTGACGCCGCCGCCGCCGGACCCGGCGACAAGCACGTCGTGTTCTTCGGCCCAGTCGACGCCCGCGTCCCCGAACGGATGGTCGCCCATTAGCGGAGACTACTTAAGGACTTATTAAGGGCCTCCAACGGGTCGCGCGGCCCTGCCGATAACATCGATCACCATGACAAGCGTTACCGACCCCTCTGCTCATACCGCAGAGCCCGCGGCCGAGCACATCATCGATATCCACACCACCGCAGGCAAGCTGGCCGAGCTGCACAAGCGGCGAGAAGAGTCGCTGCATCCGGTCGGCGAGGACGCCGTCGAGAGGGTGCATGCCAAGGGCAAGCTGACCGCCCGCGAGCGCGTCTACGCGCTGCTGGACGACGACTCGTTCGTCGAACTCGACGCCCTGGCCAAGCACCGCAGCACCAACTTCGGCCTCGAGGCAAACCGGCCGCTCGGCGACGGCGTGGTCACCGGCTACGGCACCATCGACGGCCGCGATGTGTGCATCTTCAGCCAGGACGCGACGGTGTTCGGCGGCAGCCTCGGCGAGGTGTACGGCGAGAAGATCGTCAAGATCCAGGAGCTGGCGATCAAGACCGGCCGTCCGCTCATCGGCATCAACGACGGCGCGGGCGCGCGCATCCAGGAGGGCGTCGTCTCGCTGGGCCTGTACAGCCGGATCTTCCGCAACAACATCCTGGCCTCCGGCGTCGTCCCCCAGATTTCGCTGATCATGGGCGCCGCCGCCGGCGGCCACGTCTACTCCCCCGCCCTGACGGACTTCGTGGTCATGGTCGACCAGACCAGCCAGATGTTCATCACCGGGCCCGACGTCATCAAAACCGTCACCGGTGAGGACGTCAGCATGGAGGAACTCGGTGGCGCCCACACGCACATGGCCAAGTCGGGCACGCTGCACTATGTCGCGTCCGGCGAGCAGGACGCCTTCGAGTGGGTTCGCGACCTGCTGAGTTACCTGCCGCCCAACAACTTCACCGACGCGCCCCGGTACGCGGCGCCCGTTCCCGAGGGCCCCATCGAGGACAACCTCACCGACGAGGACCTCGAGCTGGACACGCTGATCCCGGATTCGCCCAATCAGCCCTACGACATGCACGAGGTCATCACCCGCATCCTCGACGAGGACGAATTCCTGGAGGTCCAGGCGGGCTACGCCCTGAACATCGTCGTCGGATTCGGCCGCATCGACGGCCGGCCGGTCGGGATCGTGGCGAACCAGCCCACGCAGTTCGCGGGTTGCCTGGACATCAACGCCTCGGAGAAGGCGGCCCGGTTCGTGCGGACCTGCGACTGCTTCAACATCCCGATCATCATGCTGGTCGACGTGCCGGGCTTTCTGCCGGGCACCGGCCAGGAGTACAACGGCATCATTCGGCGCGGCGCCAAGCTGCTGTTCGCCTATGGCGAGGCCACCGTTCCGAAGATCACCGTCATCACCCGCAAGGCCTACGGCGGCGCCTACTGCGTCATGGGTTCCAAGGACATGGGCTGCGACGTCAACATCGCCTGGCCGACGGCGCAGATCGCGGTGATGGGCGCCTCGGGCGCCGTCGGCTTCGTCTACCGCAAGCAGCTGAACGAGGCGGCCAAGGAGGGCAAGGACGTCGATGAGCTGCGGCTGCAGCTGCAGCAGGAGTACGAGGACACGCTGGTCAACCCCTACGTCGCCGCCGAGCGCGGCTACGTCGACGCGGTGATACCGCCGTCGCACACCCGCGGCTACATCGGCACGGCGCTGCGGCTGCTGGAACGCAAGATCTCCCACCTGCCGCCGAAGAAGCACGGAAACATTCCCCTGTGAGCGAGGCAGAAGTGAGTCCAGCGAACACCGGGAACGAGACGACCGATCCGGCCATGACCGACAATCACAAGCACCACGAGCCGCACATCGAGATACTCAAGGGCAACCCCACCCCCGCCGAACTGGCCGCGTTGATCGTGGTGCTGGGCAGCGCCGCCGGCGGGCCTCCGCCCGAACAGCCGGAGTCCACGCGCTGGGGGATGCCGGTCGACAAGCTGCGCTACGCGATCAGCAACTACCAGCGGGTCACTCTGCAGGAACGCCTACACATGCAGCGATGACCCGCGTGGTGCTGGGGTCGGCCTCGCCCGGTCGGCTCAGGGTGCTGCGCCAGGCCGGAATCGATCCGCTGGTCGTGGTGTCCGGCGTCGACGAGGATGTGGTCACTGCCGCTCTGCGGCCGAACGCGTCCCCGGACGAGATGGTCTGCGCACTGGCGGAGGCCAAGGCCCAGCAGGTGGCAAGCGTTCTGGATAGCACCGTTGCCGCGGATTGTGTTGTCATCGGCTGCGATTCGATGCTCGACCTCGACGGCCGGCTGTGCGGCAAGCCGTCATCGGTTGACGCGGCACGCGGCCAATGGCAGTCCATGGCCGGTCGGTCCGGCCAGCTGTACACCGGGCATTGCCTGCTGCGACTGCGGGACGGCACAATAAGTCAGCGCGTATGCGAATCGGGCTCTACCACAGTGCATTTCGCCGCGCCAGCGGCGGCCGACCTGGGCGCCTACATCGGCTCGGGGGAACCTTTGGCCGTCGCCGGCGGATTCACGCTGGACGGGCTGGGCGGCTGGTTCGTCGAACGGATCGAAGGCGACCCTTCCAACGTCATCGGGCTGAGCCTGCCGCTCACCCGCGCCCTGCTGCGACGGGTCGGCCTGTCGGTCGCCGACTTGTGGACGACAAACCGTGTCACCTAGCCCGACCACGATCGGCACGATCGCGGTGGCTGTCGGCGCGCGTCGCATGCTAATGGGGAACCCTTGCGGACCCCAACACGCACACCGATATTCGGCGTTCGGGTGACATCCCCGGCATTCCATGCTGACAGCGAAATCCGTTGCCGCGCAATGGGCTGGTAACGATACCGCGAGCGTAACGCGGCTGCGAAAAAACTCGCGCCGGAAATCGCAGTGCCGTTAGGCTCGCGGCCCGCCGCGACGCGGGAACTTGGGCCGTCATGTGGCTGCAGCCCGCGGGCTGATGGTGTCGTGGCGGCCAACCGGCGGTCCTTCCCCGACCGGTAGGCACCGGTAGGCTGACAGACGTGCCGCTTCCCCCAGACCCGAGCCCGACTCTCTCGGCCTACGCCCACCCCGAGCGGCTAGTCACCGCCGACTGGCTCTCCTCCCACCTGGGCACACCCGGCCTGGCGATCGTCGAGTCCGACGAGGACGTCCTGCTCTACGACATCGGCCACATTCCGGGCGCGGTGAAGATCGACTGGCACACCGACCTCAACGACCCCAGGGTCCGCGACTACATCAACGGCGAGCAATTCGCCGACCTGATGAACCGCAAAGGCATCGCCCGCGACGACACCGTCGTCATCTATGGCGACAAGAGCAACTGGTGGGCGGCCTACGCACTGTGGGTCTTCACGTTGTTCGGCCACTCCGACGTTCGGCTGCTCAACGGCGGGCGTGACCTCTGGCTCGCCGAGCGCCGGGACACCAGCCTGGACGTGCCGACCAAGACGTCGACCGGCTATCCCACCGTGCTGCGCAACGACGAGCCGATCCGCGCGTACAAGGACGACGTGCTGGCCATCCTGGGCAGCCAACCGCTAATAGACGTCCGCTCACCCGACGAGTACACGGGCAAGCGCACACACATGCCCGACTATCCGGAGGAAGGCGCGCTGCGCGCCGGCCACATCCCCACCGCCAGGTCGATCCCATGGGGGAAGGCGGTCGACGAGAGCAGTCGGTTCCGCAGCCGCGACGAACTGGAAGAGCTGTACGGCTTTCTCGAACCGGACGACAAGGCGGTCGTGTACTGCCGCATCGGCGAGCGGTCCAGCCACACCTGGTTCGTGCTGACCCACCTGCTGGGCAAGCCGGGGGTGCGCAACTACGACGGGTCGTGGACCGAGTGGGGCAACACCGTGCGGGTTCCGATCGTCGCCGGCGAAAACCCGGGAGTTGTGCCTGTCCGATGACTCTTCCCGCGCCGTTGGCCGAGGTGGTGTCCGACTTTGCCGAAGTCCAGGGCCAGGACAAACTCAAGCTGTTGCTGGAGTTCGCCGACGAACTGCCCGCCCTGCCCGCCGAGTTGGAAGAGGCGGCGATGGAACCGGTGCCGGAGTGCCAATCGCCGCTGTTCATGCACGTGGACGCCAGCGACCCCAACCGGGTGCGGTTGCATTTCAGCGCGCCGCCCGAAGCGCCCACCACTCGCGGCTTCGCCTCGATCCTGGCCACGGGCTTGGACGAACAACCGGCAGCCGACATCTTGGCGGTGCCCGACGATTTCTACACCGATCTGGGTCTGGCGGCTCTGATCAGCCCGTTACGGCTGCGCGGGATGTCGGCCATGCTGGCCCGGATCAAGCGTCGACTGCGCGATGCGGCCTGATTAATCCGGTGATTTTCAGACCGGGTTTCACTGCTCACGGGGTGGCGCATAAACTTCCCCCGACAGACTTGTAAGAAAATCTCTTAGAGACGAAAACACGTCAAGCCGACACAGGAGGCGCTGTGGCTAGTCACGCCAGCTCAAGGATCGCCAAGGTGCTCGTCGCCAATCGCGGCGAGATCGCAGTCCGGGTGATCCGGGCGGCCCGCGACGCGGGGCTGCCCAGCGTGGCGGTCTACGCCGAGCCCGACGCCGAGGCGCCGCACGTGCGGCTCGCCGACGAGGCGTTCGCCCTCGGCGGTCAAACGTCCGCGGAGTCCTACCTGGACTTCGCCAAGATCCTCGACGCGGCCGCGAAGTCCGGCGCCAACGCGATCCACCCCGGCTACGGCTTCCTGTCGGAGAACGCCGACTTCGCGCAGGCGGTCATCGACGCCGGGCTGATCTGGATCGGCCCCAGCCCGCAGTCGATCCGCGACCTCGGCGACAAGGTCACCGCGCGCCACATCGCCGCCCGCGCGCAGGCCCCGCTGGTCCCCGGCACACCCGACCCGGTCAAGAACGCCGACGAGGTGGTGGCGTTCGCCAACGAGTACGGCGTGCCGGTGGCCATCAAGGCCGCCTTCGGCGGCGGCGGCCGCGGCATGAAGGTGGCCCGCACCATCGAGGAGATCCCCGAGCTGTTCGAGTCGGCCACCCGCGAGGCCGTCGCCGCGTTCGGCCGCGGCGAGTGCTTCGTCGAGCGCTACCTCGACAAGCCCCGCCACGTCGAGGCGCAGGTGATCGCCGACCAGCACGGCAACGTCGTCGTGGCCGGCACCCGGGACTGCTCGCTGCAACGCCGCTTCCAGAAGCTGGTCGAGGAGGCGCCGGCGCCGTTCCTGACCGACGCGCAGCGCAAGGAGATCCACGAGTCGGCGAAGCGGATCTGCAAGGAGGCCCACTACTACGGCGCGGGCACGGTCGAATACCTGGTCGGGCAGGACGGGCTGATCTCGTTCCTGGAGGTCAACACCCGCCTTCAGGTCGAGCACCCGGTCACCGAGGAGACCGCGGGCATCGACCTGGTGCTGCAGCAGTTCAAGATCGCCAACGGCGAAAAGCTGGACATCACCGAGGACCCGACCCCGCGGGGGCACGCGATCGAGTTCCGGATCAACGGTGAGGACGCCGGCCGCGGCTTCCTGCCGGCCCCGGGCCCGGTGACCAAGTTCGCGCCGCCCAGCGGCCCCGGCGTGCGGATGGACTCCGGCGTCGAAAGCGGCTCGGTGATCGGCGGCCAGTTCGATTCGATGCTAGCCAAGCTGATCGTCTACGGCGCCACCCGCGAGGAGGCCCTGGCCCGCTCTCGGCGTGCCCTGGACGAATTCCAGGTCGAAGGCCTGGCCACCGTCATCCCGTTCCACCGTGCGGTGGTGTCCGACCCGGCGTTCATCGGCGACGAAAACGGCTTCACGGTGCACACCCGATGGATCGAGACCGAGTGGAACAACACCGTCGAGCCGTTCACCGGCGGTGACCTCCCCGACGAAGAGGATGCCCGGCCTCGGCAGACCGTGGTCGTCGAGGTCGACGGCCGGCGGCTCGAGGTCTCGCTGCCCGCAGACCTGGCGATGTCCAATGGCGCCGGCGCCGACGCCGGTGTCATCAGAAAGAAGCCCAAGCCGCGCAAGCGCGGTTCGCACACCGGCGTCGCCGCCTCCGGCGACGCGGTGACCGCGCCCATGCAGGGCACCGTGGTGAAGGTCGCGGTCGAAGAGGGCCAGCAGGTCGCGGTCGGCGACCTAGTGGTCGTCCTCGAGGCGATGAAGATGGAGAACCCCGTCACCGCACACAAAGAGGGCACCATCACCGGACTCGCGGTCGAGGCCGGCGCCGCGATTACCCAGGGCACGGTCCTCGCCGAAATCAAGTAACGACCGGGTAGCGCAACGCGCCCGGTTAGGCAACGTTCCTGTGAATCGGGTTGGAGTTCGTTGTCGTCCCGACTCACCCCGAGTAGCCTCGGAAAAGAGGTTGAGTTCACAGCCGCTGAAACAGCGTCTTGGAATTGCGCCGGGGAGAATTGCACTGGGGACTCGTCGGGGGAGGCGAATTCCGAATTCCGTTCTGGCGGGGCCCATCATCGACGATGGCGTGATCCACGGCGCGAGTCGTCATCGATCGATGGGAGTCGACAATGTCTGTGGCCAAATCTCGGACTGCGACCCAATTTTTGGCGAGCCGCACCGCCGAATTCACCGCTCGCACAGACTCTTCAGCCACGGTGATAACGGCGAGCGGCGAGGTTGACGCCGCCAACGCCAATCACTTCACCGACTTCGTCGAGCGGCACATCCGCCCCGACAAGCGGGTGATCGTGGACCTAGTTGGCCTGGAATTCATTGCCACCGCAGGCTTTTCAGCGCTCCATCGAATCAATGTGACGTGCTCGGGCGCGGGCGCCTACTGGGACCTGGTACCCGGCCCGGCGGTAGACCGACTATTGCGGATCTGCGATCCGGACGGCACCCTGCCGACTGCGCCGAGCAAGGCGTCGCTGAGCTCACTCCAACTGATCCCGTAGGCGCGTCAGCGATTTAGCCAGCAGCCGGGACACATGCATTTGGGAAATGCCGACCCGCTCGGCGATCTGCGTTTGCGTCATCGACTCGAAAAACCTGAGCACCAACACCATTCGTTCCCGCTCGGGCAGTGCCTCGAGCAACGGGCGCAGCGCCTCCCGGTCTTCGATCCGGTCCAGACCCGCATCGACGTCGCCCAGCGTGTCGGCGATCGCGCGGGAATCGTCCTCGTCGCCGCCGCCGGCGCTGTCGATGGACAAGGTGTTATAGGAGCTGCCCGCCACCAGACCCTCGACGACCTCGTCGCGGTCCATGCCGAGTTCGGCGGCGAGTTCGGTGGCGGTGGGCGCACGGCCGAGCCGTTGGGACAGGTCGGCGGTGGCCCCGCCCAGCCGCAGGTGTAGTTCCTTCAGTCGCCGGGGAACCTTGACCGACCAGCTGTTATCGCGGAAGTGGCGCCGGACCTCGCCCATGATCGTGGGCACCGCGAACGAGACGAAATCCGAACCGGTTTCGACGTCGAAGCGCGCCACCGCGTTGACCAACCCGACCCGGGCGACCTGAACCAGGTCATCCCGCGGTTCGCCCCGGCCCTCGAACCGCCGGGCGATGTGATCGGCCAACGGCAAGCATCGCTGCACGATCTTGTCGCGATGCCGTTGGAAATCTGTCGAGTCTGTGGCGATAGAGGCCAACTCACGAAACATCTCCGGGACATCGGCGTATTCGTCGGGGCGCGAAGAGGAACCGCCGGAGGCTCGCGGTGTCACCTGCTGGAGGCCACCCTTCGCGCCGTCAGGGCGATGCCGAACACACTGCCGGCTTCAGCGGGCTCACGACCGTCGTGGAAGGTCGTTACGTCGTCGGCCAACGAAGTCAGGACGTGCCAACTGAAGCTGCCGGGGGCCACGACGTCGTGGGTGTCACACGCCGCGGACGCCTCGACCACCAGTTCGTCGTCGCGGGGGTCCACCACCACGACCAGGGTTGCGTCCGGCGTCGCCGAGCGGATCAGGCGGGTGCACACCTCGTCGACCGCCAGCCGCAGGTCCGCGACGGCGTCGAAGTCCAAGTCTTCGAAGGTGCCGATGGCACCGACCAAGGTGCGCAGCATCGCCAGGTTCTCCAGGCGCGCGGCAACATGAAGCTCAACGGCGCGGTGGCCCCGTTGGCGCTTATTCGCGCGCGATTCGGCATCGTCCATATGGTCTCCCGGCAAGTTCTGACTGACACTACTACTGCTGTGGGTGCTGCTTTTGGGGCCGCCCCGGACCCTGCCCTCAAGCCGGTTAGTCATCATCGCCGCCGACTCTAGACGGCGCCGACCTGACCGACAGGCTCCGCGCACGCGGGTGCACGCGCGTCGCGGTGATCGCCGGGATAGCGCTGATCATATTGAGCTGATCATATTGACTTGTGTGGCCAGTAGGCATGTATGTCGCTGCTTTCGTGATCCTGTCCCCCATGATCGGGTAACCACGCTAGCGCAGCGTCGCCGGTACTCATCATGGTCTAACCCTGATACCCGCTTGGTGACTCGAGTAAAACAACGCGGGCCTAGTATTTCCAGGCCTTCGCGTCGGGGTGCCACCACCTCTAGGTACCGCAGACGACCACGCACGGCCGCGAACCAGCACGACATGGGCAGATGGGCGGAGCGGCTTGGGAATATGCCCCGCTACGCCCCGGCGTCAGGCAGCGCGCTCGCGCGGCTGACCATCGGGATGGGCGGCGTACCACTCCTCCTCGATGCGGGCCACGCGGCGATGCTCCACAACGAACCACAGCGCTCCGGCGACCAATCCGAGCGCGGCGATCAGTATCGTCGTGGAAAGCCACTCGTAATGTCGGTAGCTGGCAGCGACCGCGGTGCTGATCATTCCCGACAATGACACAACCAGCAGAATCAACCCGGGCCAGAAGAAGTTGTCCTTCATGACGATTCCGGCATGCGGTTGCGTGGTCCGGGAGTAATCCGTCGGATCGTGATGCGTGTCTCCCATCACGTCTCCTCTCTCGTCGAACGAGACATCAAAATGCTATCTACTCGGCGTAACCTGCGAAATGCCGAATTTGCGCGAAAGTCAGGTCAGGCTGGCGTGCTCGCGGGCTAACACTTCGGGCAGTGAAATTGCCCCGACCGTCGTCACTAGCCACACCACCACTGTTGTGGCCAACCAGGACGGAAAGCCGTGAATGGTGAGCCCGTGAGTCAAATCCGAGGCGAGAATCAACGCGGCGATGGTCAATGCCAGGCCGGTACCACCAAGGAGCAGCGACGAATAACCATGTGGCAACTTCAAGATCAACAACGAAAGAGCGGCCTGCGCCACCGAGAACACCGCTACGGCGACGATGAACCCCGACGCAGACAACGAAACTCGGGGAACAACCGACGCCGCCACCACCAGTCCGATGGCCCAGGAAACGAGAACCACAATCGTGCGCAGCAGCATTTGCCTCATGGAAATAAGCGTAGGACTTTGGGCGGCCGACTGGGAAGAACCTCAATCGGCCTGAATAATTAGGACTCAACCGCCCATTATCGGGCCGGCGATCGGGGGAACGCCCATGGACAGCGCGACCACCATCAGCGTCAACAAAAACCAGCCCGCGCCGTGCCATCCCCACCAGATGCCCTCGTCGCGCCAGACGCGGTAGGTGCGCAGGAACGCCCACAACCCGGCGAGGAACAGAACCAGCGGTCCACCCACTGCCAGCAGCGTCCGTTCCGGCGGGCCACAAGCCACCGTGTCGACGCTCGTTCCGCTGCAGGTGCTGACCCACGCCACTCCCATGAGGACGAAGCCGACGCCGACGACCGCGGCCACGACGGCGAACCGAAGGGCGGCACGGACTTCGCCGTCCTCTTGCCCCAGGTGGTCACCACCGGATCGCTGCTCAAGGTTCTGCATTTTCCAACCCCATATCCTGCGTGCGGCCGGCTCTGGTCAGCGCATCGTTGGCTAAGTCGCGCTAGTTACCCGCGTTCGTCGCGTTGGGACGACACTTGGGTCCGAATACCCGCTACAGACCAAGGCAAACCGAGTAGCGGCCGACGTCACAGCCTCGTTATCGCGGTGAGCGCGCTGCGCACTCCGGCTATCGCCACGTCGATGTCGGCGCGCGAGATGGTCAGTGCCGGACGGAACCGCACGCCCTCTGCGCCGGTGGGCAGCAAGATCACGCAACGCCGCCACAGCTGGCGGATCAACTCGTCGCGGTCGGCCGTGGTCGGCAGGTCGAACGCACACATCAGGCCGCGGCCCCGTGGGTGCAGAACCACTCCCGGGAAGTCTTCGGCGAGCTCGTCGAGCCTGGCGCGCAGGTAGCGACCGTGATCGGCGGCGCGCTCGAACAACTCGTCGGACTCGATGACCTCCAGGATGCGACGGGAGCGGACCATGTCGGCGAGGTTGCCTCCCCAGGTCGAATTGATGCGTGAGGAAACCGCGAACACGTTGTCGGCGATCTCGTCGACGCGGCGACCCGCCATCACCCCGCAGACCTGCGTCTTCTTGCCGAACGCAACGACGTCGGGCGTTACGCCCAATTGCTGGTAGGCCCAAGGGGTTCCGGTCGATCCGCAGCCTGTCTGTACCTCGTCGAAGATCAGCAGCGCGTCGTGTTCGTCGCACAGTTCGCGCATGGCGGCGAAGAACGCAGGGCGGAAGTGCCGATCGCCGCCCTCGCCCTGGATCGGTTCGGCGATAAAGCACGCGACGTCGTGCGGGTGCGCCTCGAATGCCGCGCGGGCCTGGCGCAGCGACTCGGCCTCCAGCTCGTGCATGCCCCGCTGGTCCAGGCCCGGCCGAATGAACGGCGCGTCGATGCGCGGCCAGTCGAACTTCGGGAAGCGCGCCACGGTGATGGGCTTGGTGTCGGTCAGCGACAGCGTGTAGCCGCTGCGCCCGTGGAACGCCCCGCGCAGGTGCAGCACCCGGGTACCGAGCGCCGGATCGATGCCGTGGGCCTCGTTGTGGCGGCTCTTCCAGTCGAACGCGACCTTGAGCGCGTTCTCGACCGCCAGCGCGCCACCGTCGACGAAGAACAGATGCGGCAGCGCCGGGTCGCCCAGGATCCGGGCGAAGGTCTCGACGAAGCGGGCCATCGCCACCGAGTACACGTCGGGATTGCTGGGCTTGTGCAGCGCGGCCTCGGTGAGCTCGGCTCGGAATTCTTCGTCGTCGGCCAGCGCCGGGTGGTTCATGCCGAGCGCCGACGAGGCAAAGAAGGTGAACATGTCCAGGAAGCGGCGGCCGTCTCGGGCGTCGACCAGGTAGGAGCCGGCGGACCGGGTCAGATCGAGGACGAAGTCGAAGCCGTCGACCAGGATGCTGCGCGCCAGCACCTCATGGACCTGGTCGGGGTCGATGAGCCCATGGTTGACCCCTGCGGATTTCAGGGGGTTCAGGGCGGCCGTCATACCGCGCATCGTAGCCGGACTTGTACGCGTTGCTGGCGCTAACATCGTAAATACCTGGTGCACGCTGGCGATCACTGTAAAAAGTATTCAATATGTATGTGCTTCGGGTCCTGACGTCGGCGGATGTCCGGAACC
Organism: uncultured Actinomycetota bacterium; assembly: GCA_963778135.1. Taxonomy (GTDB): domain Bacteria; phylum Actinomycetota; class Actinomycetes; order Mycobacteriales; family Mycobacteriaceae; genus Mycobacterium. The sequence continues at coordinate 158,408 of CAVZTC010000003.1, forward strand.
GCCCCGCCACCTTCCGGTTGATCCGCGCGCACTGCCCCGACCGCGCGCCGCGAGACACCCGCGACGGCGCCCAATGAGCCCGGGCAAACGGCTGGTGACCTGGCAGTTGCGCGCGCAGTTCGCCGCGGGGCTCTCTGCCATGTACGCCGGCGAAGTGCCCGCCTACGCCACCCTGGTCGAGGTCAGTGGGCAGGTGAACGCCGACTACGTGGCGCGCAATCCCGGGGCCGAACGGCTCGGCTCGCTGCAGCGAGTCACCGCCGAGCGGCACGGCGCCATCCGGGTCGGCAGCACCGCGGAATTGGCCGCCGTGGCCGACCTGTTCGGCGCGTTCGGCATGGCGCCCGTCGGATACTACGACCTGCGCGCGGCGCGGTCGCCAATTCCGGTGGTGTCCACCGCGTTTCGTCCCATCGATGCATACGAGCTGGATTGCAATCCCTTCCGGGTGTTCACGTCGATGCTGGCCACCGCCGACCCCCGCTATTTCGATGCCGGCCTGCGCGCCCGCGTCACCGCCTTCCTGGAACGCCGCCGGCTGTTCGACCCCGCCCTGCTGTCCCAGGCGAGAACGATCGCCGCCGACGGCGGCTGCGACGCGGACGCGGCGCCGGCCTTCGTCGCCGCTGCGGTGCGAGCCTTCAGGCTGTCCCGCGAACCGACCGACAAGTCGTGGTACGACGAATTGTCGCGGGTGTCGGCAGTGGCCGCCGACATCGCCGGGGTCGGCTCCACCCACGTCAATCACCTGACGCCACGCGTCCTGGACATCGACGATCTGCACCGCAGGATGACCGAGCGCGGCATCACCATGATCGATGCCATCCAGGGCCCGCCCCGCACCGACGGACCCGCCGTGCTGTTGCGCCAGACCTCGTTTCGCGCGCTCGACGAACCCCGCCTGTTTCGCTCGGGTCCAGAAGGTGCCGGCGCCCTCAGCCGCGGCACTCTGCGGGTGCGGTTCGGGGAGGTCGAGGCGCGCGGTGTCGCGCTGACGCCGCTCGGGCGCGAACGTTACGACGCAGCGATGGCTGACCTTTCCGGGCCTGGTGGGCCCGTCGCGGAAGCGGACCCCGCCCGGGTGTGGAGCCGGTACTTCCCGTCGACCGATGCGGAAATGGCCGCCCAGGGGCTGGCCTACTATCGGGGCGGCGATCCGGCGGCACCGATCGTCTACGAAGACTTCCTGCCGGCGTCGGCGGCGGGAATCTTCCGCTCCAACCTGGACGGCGACACCCAAGCCAGCGACGCGATCGACGATTCCGGTTACGGCATCGAGTGGCTGGCCGGGGTCATCGGCCGCGACGTTCACGACCCGTACGCACTCTATGAAGCACTTTCCCAGGAGGCACCCCGATGAGCATGACGACCGACGATTTGCGCGCCCAGGCTCTTGACGCGCTCGCGGCCCTGGGAGCACTGTCGGCCGGGGTCACCCTTGGCGAGCCGGGTGGGCACGGCCTGCCCACCGGCACTCCCATCACCGGCGAGGTGCTGGGCACCGTCGAAGAGACCACTCCCGAGCAGGCCGAACGCGTAATCGCCGCTGCGGCCCAAGCATTTTCGGCATGGCGCAGCACACCGGCCCCGGTGCGCGGCGCGCTGGTGGCCCGGCTCGGCGAGCTGCTCACCGCGCACAAGAACGACCTCGCGACCTTGGTGACTGTGGAGGTCGGCAAGACCACCTCCGAGGCGCTGGGCGAAGTGCAGGAGATGATCGACGTCTGCCAGTTCGCGGTGGGCCTGTCCCGCCAGCTCTACGGCCTGACCATCGCGTCGGAGCGGCCCGGGCACCGGCTCATCGAGACCTGGCATCCACTCGGTGTGGTGGGTGCGATCACCGCGTTCAACTTCCCAGTCGCGGTCTGGGCCTGGAACGCCGCGATCGCGCTGGTGTGCGGGGACACCGTGGTGTGGAAGCCCTCGGAGCTGAGCCCGTTGACGGGGCTGGCCTGCCAGGCCCTGATCGCCCGGGCCGCCGCCGATGTCGGCGCGCCGCCGGCGGTCAGCGGCCTGCTCATCGGTGGCCGCGACCTGGGCGAACAGCTGGTCGACGACCCCCGGATCGCACTGGTGTCCGCTACCGGCTCGGTGCGAATGGGTCAGCAGGTCGGCCCGCGCGTCGCCCAGCGGTTCGGCAGGGTGCTGCTGGAACTGGGCGGCAACAACGCTGCCATCGTCACGCCGTCGGCCGACCTGGACCTGGCGGTGCGCGCCATCGTGTTCGCCGCCGCTGGCACCGCCGGTCAGCGCTGCACCACCCTGCGGCGGCTGATCGTGCATCGCTCGGTGGCCGACGAAGTCGTGCAGCGCGTGGTTTCCGCTTACCGGCAGCTGCCGATCGGCGACCCGTCGGCCCCGGGCACGCTGATCGGCCCGCTCATCCACGAGACCGCCTACCGGGACATGGTGGGAGCCCTGGAACAGGCACGCGCCGACGGGGGTGAGGTGATCGACGGCGAGCGCAAGCAACTCGGCGTGCCGGGTGGCTACTACGTTGCGCCCGCCGTCGTCCGCATGCCGTCGCAGACCGCCATCGTGGCCACCGAAACGTTCGCGCCGATCCTCTACGTGCTGACCTACGACGACCTGGACTCCGCAATCGGTCTCAACAATGCTGTGCCGCAAGGGCTTTCGTCGGCTATCTTTACCACCGACCTGCGCGAGGCCGAGCGCTTCCTGCACGGATCCGACTGCGGGATCGCCAACGTTAACATCGGCACGTCCGGCGCCGAGATCGGTGGCGCGTTCGGCGGCGAGAAGCACACCGGCGGCGGGCGGGAGTCCGGTTCGGACGCGTGGAAGGCCTACATGCGGCGCGCCACCAACACCGTCAACTACTCGAGCGAGCTGCCGCTGGCCCAGGGTGTGGAGTTCGGCTGACGCTCTGCTCTGGCGGTTCCCTTACTAGTCATGAGTACTATCGACAGATGGCAACAGCCAGGAGGCGGCTATCCCCCGAGGACCGCCGAGCTGAGTTGCTTGCTCTGGGGGCGGAGGTCTTTGGGAAGCGGCCTTATGACGAGGTACGCATCGACGAGATCGCAGAGCGGGCTGGGGTATCACGCGCACTGATGTATCACTATTTCCCTGATAAACGGGCGTTTTTCGCCGCGGTTGTCAAGGACGAAGCCGATCGGCTCTACGAGGCCACCCAAAACCTCCCACCGACCGGATTGACCATGTTCGAGGAAATCCGGATCGGCGTGTTGGGGTACATGGCCTATCACGAGCAGAATCCGGAGGCCGCGTGGGCCGCGTATGTCGGCCTGGGCAGGTCCGACCCGGTTCTGCTGGGTACGTCCGACGAGGCCAAGAACCGGCAGCTGGAGCACATCATGGGCCGCATCCACGGGCTGCTCGACGGCATTCCGGGGGCCAAGATGGAGCCGGAGGTCGAGCACGACCTGCGGATAATCCTCAACGGCTGGGTTGCGCTCACCTTCGAGATCTGCCGGCAGCGAATCATCGACCCGTCGGCCAACGCCGAACGTTTGTCCGACGCGTGCGCGCACGCACTGCTGGACTCGATCGGCCGGGTGCCGGACATCCCGCCCGAACTGGCCGGAGCGATGGAAACCTCGCGGCACGTCCCGCAGTAATTGAGTTGTAGCCGCACGTACCAGACAAGCACCACCAGAGTTGTCGGTGCCCACTGGCACGATGGCTAGGTGAGCACCGCATCGCTGGACCGGTTCAGCGAGGTCACCCGCGAATGGTTCGCCAGCACCTTCGCCGCGCCGACCGCCGCACAGGCGGACGCCTGGGCCGCCATCGCCGACGGCAAGAACACGCTGGTCATCGCGCCGACCGGTTCGGGCAAGACGCTGGCGGCGTTTCTGTGGGCCATCGACAACCTGGCCGCCACGCCCGAGCGGCAGCCGGGCACCCGGGTGCTGTACGTGTCCCCGCTCAAGGCGCTGGCGGTCGATGTCGAACGCAACCTGCGCACCCCGCTGGCGGGCCTGCGCCGCATCGCCGAGCGCCGCGACCTGCCGCCACCCGATATCAGCGTCGGGGTCCGTTCCGGTGACACCCCGCCAATGCGCCGCCGCCAGCTCATCAGCACGCCGCCCGACGTGCTGATCACCACCCCGGAGTCGCTGTTTTTGATGCTGACTTCGGCCGCGCGGGAGACCCTGACCGGCGTACAGACCGTGATCGTCGACGAGATTCACGCCATCGCCGCCGGCAAGCGCGGCGCACACCTGGCGCTGTCGCTGGAGCGGCTGGACGACCTGCGCCAGGGGCGGCCCGCACAGCGCATCGGGCTGTCGGCGACGGTGCGTCCCCCCGAGGAACTGGCGCGGTTCCTGTCCGGGCCGTCCCCGACCACCATCGTCGCTCCCCCATCGGCGAAGACGGTCGAGCTGACCGTGCAGGTGCCGGTGCCCGATATGGCCAACTTGACCAACAACAGCATCTGGCCCGACGTGGAGGCGCGGCTGGTCGACCTGATCGAATCGCACGGCTCGACCATTGTGTTCGCCAACTCGCGCCGGCTCGCCGAGCGACTTACCGCACGGCTCAACGAGATTCACGCCGAGCGGTCCGGGGACGCGCCGACCCTTGAAGTAAAGGGCGCCAACCCGCAGGTTGCCGGCGGGGCGCCGGCGCACATCATGGGCTCCGGGCAGACCTTCGGCGCGCCCCCGCTGCTGGCCCGCGCCCACCACGGTTCGGTCAGCAAGGAGCAGCGCGCCCTGGTCGAGGAGGACCTCAAACGCGGGCAGCTCAAGGCGGTGGTGGCGACGTCGAGCCTGGAGCTCGGCATCGACATGGGTGCCGTCGATCTGGTGATCCAGGTGGAGGCGCCGCCGTCGGTGGCCAGCGGCCTGCAGCGGATTGGGCGGGCCGGTCACCAGGTCGGCGAGACCTCGCGGGGCGTGCTGTTCCCCAAACACCGCACCGACCTGATCGCCTGCGCTGTCAGCGTGCAGCGAATGCTCGCGGGCCAGATCGAGACGATGCGGGTACCCGCCAACCCGCTCGACATACTCGCGCAGCACACGGTGGCGGCGGCGGCGCTCGAGCCGCTGGACGCCGACCGGTGGTTCGACACGGTGCGCCGCAGCGCACCGTTTGCGGCGCTGCCGCGCAGCGTCTACGAGGCCACCTTGGACCTGCTATCCGGGAAATACCCGTCGACCGAGTTCGCCGAGCTCAGGCCGCGGCTGATCTACGACCGTGATGCCGGCACCCTGACCGCGCGGCCCGGCGCGCAGCGGTTGGCCGTCACCTCCGGCGGCGCCATCCCCGATCGCGGGCTGTTCACCGTCTACCTAGCTAGCGAGACCGAAAAGCCCTCGCGGGTAGGCGAACTCGACGAGGAAATGGTCTATGAGTCCCGACCCGGCGACGTCATCTCACTAGGGGCCACCAGCTGGCGGATCACCGAGATCACCCACGACCGCGTGCTGGTGATCCCCGCCCCGGGCCAGCCCGCCCGGTTGCCGTTCTGGCGCGGCGACGAGGTGGGCCGCCCGGCCGAGCTCGGCGCCGCGCTCGGCGCGCTCACCGGCGAGCTGGCCGGCCTGGACCGCGACGCTTTCGACAAGCGTTGTGCGGGCTTAGGGTTCGACGGCTACGCAACCGACAACCTGTGGGAGCTGCTGGACCAGCAGAGAACCGCCACCGCCGTGGTCCCGACCGACACCACCCTGCTGATCGAGCGGTTCCGCGACGAGCTGGGCGACTGGCGGGTGATCCTGCACTCGCCGTATGGGCTGCGGGTGCACGGGCCGCTCGCGCTGGCCGTGGGGCGGCGGCTGCGCGAACGCTACGGCATCGACGAGAAACCCACCGCCTCGGACGACGGCATCGTGGTGCGCCTGCCCGACACTCTGGAGGACGCGCCGCCGGCCGCCGAGCTGTTCGTCTTCGACGCCGACGAGATCGACCCGATCGTCACCGCCGAGGTGGGGGGCTCGGCGCTGTTCGCGTCCCGGTTCCGGGAGTCCGCGGCCCGCGCTCTGCTGCTCCCCCGCCGACACCCCGGCCGCCGCTCGCCGCTGTGGCATCAGCGCCAGCGCGCCGCCCAGTTGCTGGACGTGGCCCGCAAGTACCCCGACTTCCCGATCGTGCTGGAGACCGTCCGGGAGTGCCTACAGGACGTCTACGACGTCCCGGCGCTGACCGAGCTGATGGCCGGTATCGCCCAGCGCCGGATCCGGGTCCTGGAAGCCGAAACCACAAAACCCTCGCCGTTCGCCGCGTCCCTGTTGTTCGGTTACGTCGGCGCCTTCATGTACGAGGGCGACACCCCGATAGCCGAGCGCCGGGCCGCGGCGCTGTCGCTGGACAGCACGCTGCTGGCCGAACTGCTCGGCCGGGTGGAGCTGCGTGAGCTGCTCGATCCTGAGGTCATCGCCGCCACCGGCCGCCAGCTGCAGCACCTCGCCGACGACCGGCTCGCCCGCGACGCCGAGGCGGTGGCGGATCTGTTGCGGCTGCTGGGCCCGCTGACCGAGGACGAGGTTGCCGCCCGGGCCAGCGTGGCGCATGTTGCCGACGGCTTCCAAATTCGCGGTTGGCTCGACGGCCTGCGTGCGGCCCGGCGCGCGCTGACGGTGTCGTTCGGCGGGCGCACCTGGTGGGTGGCCGTCGAAGACATCGGTCGGCTGCGCGACGGCGTCGGGGCCGCGGTTCCCGTCGGCGTCCCGGTTACGTTCACCGAGGAGGTCGCCGACCCGCTGGGCGAGTTGCTGGGCCGCTACGCGCGGACCCACACCCCGTTCACCACCGCCGCCGCCGCCGAACGGTTCGGGCTGGGGCTGCGGGTGACCGCCGACGTGCTCGGCCGGCTGGCCGATGACGGCCGGCTGGTGCGCGGCGACTTCGTCGCCGCGGGTGAGGCGGCCCCGACATCCGGGAGCAGCTCGGGCATCGGGGGCGAGCAGTGGTGTGACGCCGACGTGTTGCGCATCCTGCGGCGGCGGTCGCTGGCGGCGCTGCGGGCCCAGGTCGAGCCGGTGAGCACCGCCGCCTACGGGCGCTTCCTGCCGGCCTGGCATCGCGTCGGCTCCGAAAAATCGGCCACCTCCGGCCTGGATGGACTGGTGTCGGTCGTCGATCAGCTGGCCGGTGCCCGGATTCCGGCCTCGGCGATCGAAACGCTGGTGCTGGGCCCACGTGTGCGCGACTATTCCCCGGCGATGCTCGACGAGCTGCTCGCGTCCGGGGAGGTCACCTGGTCGGGCGCCGGGTCGATCTCGGGTAGTGACGGCTGGATCGCGCTGCATCTCGCCGATTCCGCGCCGTTGACGCTGGCCCCACCGGCCGAGATCGATTTCACCGACACTCACCGGGCGATCCTGGACACGCTGGCCGGGGGCGGCGCGTACTTCTTCCGCCAGCTCACCGGAAGCGGAATCGGTGAGACGGAGCTCAGGGACGCGCTGTGGGAACTCGTCTGGGCCGGCTGGGTCACCGGCGATACGTTCGCGCCGGTTCGCGCGCTGCTCGGCGGCACCGGCGGCCGCAAGCGTTCGGCGCCGGCCCACCGGGGGTCTCGACACCCACGCCCGCCGCGGCTGAGCCGATACAGCATCGCGCACCCCCAACACCGGCCCACCGACCCGACCGTGGCCGGTCGATGGTCGGCCCTGCCAACGCCCGAGCCGGATTCCACGCTGCGGGCCCACTACCAGACAGAGCTGCTGTTGAACCGCCACGGCGTGTTGACCAGGGGCGCGGTGTCGGCCGAAGACGTGCCGGGCGGGTTTGCCATGCTCTACAAGGTGCTCAGCACGTTCGAGGAGGCCGGCCGCTGCCAGCGCGGCTATTTCGTCGAGTCGCTTGGTGGCGCCCAGTTCGCCGTGGCATCGACCGTCGACCGGCTGCGCAGCTACCTCGACGGGATCGACCCGGAACGACCGGAATACCGGGCGATAGTGCTGGCCGCCGCCGACCCGGCCAACCCGTACGGCGCCGCGCTGCCCTGGCCCACCTCGGGCGGCGAGAGCGCGGGCCCGGGGGCCCGGCCGGGCCGCAAGGCGGGGGCGCTGGTCGTGCTGGTGGACGGCGAGCTCGCGTGGTTCCTCGAACGCGGCGGGCGCTCACTGCTGACATTCACCGGCGATCCCGCGGCCGATCACGCGGCCGCGACGGCGCTGGCCGGGCTGGTCGCGACCCGGCGCGTCGATTCGATCCTGATCGAGCGCGTCGACGGAATCCCCGCGCTGCAGCCCCAGGCCGGTGGCGGCCCGGTCGCCGACGCGCTCGCCGGGCTCAGTGATGCCGGTTTCGTCCGGACACCGCGCGGGTTGCGGTTGCGGTGAACGATGCCCGAGGGTGACACCGTCTGGCACACGGCGGCCACACTGCGAGAACACCTGGCCGGGCGCACCCTGACGCGCTGCGATGTCCGCGTGCCGCGCTACGCCACCGTCGACCTGACGGGCCAGGTGGTGAACGAGGTGATCAGCCGGGGCAAGCACCTCTTCATCAGGGTCGGGCCGGCCAGCATTCACTCCCATCTGAAGATGGACGGCAGCTGGCGGGTCGGCAATCGTCCGGTGCGGGTGGACTATCGTGCACGAATAGTATTGGAAGCCAACAATATTCGTGCCGTCGGCGTCGACCTCGGGGTGCTCGAGATCCTCGAGCGCGATCACGACAGCGACGCCGTCGCACACTTGGGACCCGACCTGCTGGGCGATGACTGGGACCCCCGGGTTGCCCTCGCCAACCTGATGGCCGGCCCGGACCGGCCCCTGGCCGAGGCGCTGCTGGACCAGCGCGTCGTAGCCGGGATCGGCAACGTGTACTGCAACGAACTGTGCTTCGTCAGCGGTCGGCTGCCGAGCGCGCCGGTCAGCGCGTTGGCCGACCCGCCGCGCCTGATCTCCCGGGCCCGGGACATGCTGTGGACCAACCGCTTCCGCTGGAACCGCTGCACCACCGGTGACACCCGGCCGGGCCGGCAGCTGTGGGTGTACGGGCGGGCCGGGCAGAGTTGCCGTCGCTGCGGCACCCGGATCGTCTTCGACGACACCGCCGACCGGGTGGCGTACTGGTGTCCGGCCTGCCAACGCTGAACACCGCCTGAATGTCTGTCAAGTGATTGAGTCGCAGGCGCGGCCCGCCGCTCTGTTTTTTTAGGCCGGAGTGGGTGTCTCATGCAATGATGCTGCTCAGCGAATGGGTTCAGAAAGGACGACCAAGCACGTGCGTTGGAGCGGCCCTGTGCGATCGCGACCGGTCGCGCTTGTCCTATTGATTGCGCTGCTCAGCCCCCTGGGGGTGGCGGCGCCTAACGCTCGTGCCGACGCCGTCGACGACAGTTTCCTCAACGCGCTGAAGGCCAAAGGCATCAACTTCGCGTCACCCCAGGCCGCGGTTATCGCCGGTCATGAGGTATGCGATGAACTTGACCTCGGAAGACAGCCGAGCGACGTAGCAAACGACGTGACGAAGAACAGCAACCTGGACGGTTACCACGCCGGGTTCTTCGTCGGCGCCAGCATTGCCGCGTACTGCCCCCGGCATGCCGGCGGGTAAATCGTTATACGCGCGTAACGCGCGTGACGCGTCACCGGTAACGTGCGCCCCTAAACTTCGGGTCACCGACTACCACGGAGAGCCATAGGTGAGCCATAGGTGATCACGAAAGTCTTGTTGGGCGCCGCGGTCGCGTTCGTTGCCGCGGTGGGAGTAGCAACACCGGCCAGCGCTGATCCCAGCGCTTTCGGAGTCCTCAGCTGCAGCTGCCAGGGAATGGCCGCAGACGACGAAAGCATAGGCGTGGATCAGACGGGCCTGGGGATCCAGAACGGCATCGCCGACCTGCTACCCAACCCGGACCCAGCCCCGGCCATCGGGTAAGCGTCCGCTCATCCCGCTCATCCAGCGGAGGGCGGTCGGGGCATGACCGTGCCCTTGAGCTCCGCGCCGATCGAGATGTCGTCGTATTTCGCCTGCTTGCGTCTACGCCAACCGGTGCCGGCCGAGATCGGGGGCGGCATCAGCGGGGGCATGGGGAACGCGGCGTCCTCCGCGGTAATCGGCGTCGCCGCCGACGCGAGCTGGATCGGCCCTTGCGATGAGGGCAGCAGCCCGACTACCGCCGGCGGCGCGGTGAGCTTGCCCAAGGACACGCCAACACCAATCGCCGCCGTGGGTTCTGCCGAGAGACCGGCGGCGCCGAACCTACCCAACCCGGCGGCCGCCCCCGCCGCCGCGCCGCCCACGGACTGCATACCTTCGGTCAGACCCTGGCCAATGTCGCCGCCCACACTCTGCAGTGCCTGCGCCGAACTGCTCTGCGCCAGATAGCTGAGCATGTTGATCGGGAAGCCCGACGAGATGAACTGGTTGGCGTAGGTGTTCGCGAGCCCGAACCAGCCGCTGTTCGGGTCGAAGCTCTGGATCGAAGAGATTATCGAACTCAGCGTGGGGCTGGCGGCGGGCGTCGCGGCGGCGGCGGCAGCCGTGGTAGCGGATTGAGTGGTCGCCGCCGCCGGATTGGCGATCTGAGGCGGTGAAGTGAACTGCATCACCGTGGTCGTGGCCTGCGCCGAGCTCGCCTGATAGCGAGTCATCGCCGCCGAATTGCTCGCCCACATGGTTTGGTATGCGTCTTCGGTTTGCGCGATGGCCGGAAGGTTCGTGCCGAACCGGTTGGTGGCGACCAACTGCGCCAGCCCGCGTCCTGTTGGCGGTGACCGTCGCGACGGGAACCACCGCGGCGCGCACCGAGCTGAATGCCCCTATGGCGTCCTGTACCGAAGCGGCAGTCTGCTGACATTGCTGCGCGGTGTTGCGCATCCAGGCGAGGTAAGGCTCGACAGCCTGGGCCATCGCCGCCGAGGACGGACCCTGCCAGACCGCCATCAGCGGCGACAACGCGCCGCCGTAGATGCCGGCCGATTCTTCCAAGTCGGTGCCCAGCCGCTGCCACGCCGCCGCCGCCTCTTCCAGTGATCGCGCACCGGGTCCGGAGTGAATCAGCGCCGAGGTGACCTCGGGGGGCAAGATCGTGAACTCCATGGCACCTCACTTTGACTTCGGCCGGAAAACGTTTGGAGCATTTTGTTGTCTAAGGTGAAAATACCTAGGAATATTAAGCGTCGGCCAAACAATTCCGATCCGATGGGCCAAGACTAATCCCGGCCGTGGGTCAAAAAAAACTGCGCAATGACTGCCGACGCGTCGAACGCGCGTGTGGTGGGCCCGATGACCGCCTTGGGCAAGTATTGCTTGCCGCCCGGCCACGTGTGCCCGCCCGCGTCGATCCGGTAGAAGACTACTTCGCTGGACGACGCACATGCCGTGGAATCGAAGCGGCGAACGAAGGTCCCGTCCCCGACGTCGGGCAACGCCTCCGTCGACGGATCTCCTTGGCAACCATCAGCCGTACGCCACTTGTCCACGAGGCCGTTCACCGAGATGGAATGGCTGATCCCGCCGCGCCCATGCACGTCTCCGCCGTTGAACGGCACCAGGGGATCGGCGGTTCCGTGCGCGTCCAGCACGGACACGGGCCGCGACGGATTGCAGGCCACCCCGGCGCCCAGGGTGCCCGCCACCGGGGCGACCGCGGCGAAAACATCAGCACGATCGCATGCCAGTTTGTTGGACATGAATCCCCCGTTGGACATGCCGGTGGCGAAGACGTGCCCAACGGGCACGCCGAAGTCGTTCTGCAGTTTTGCCGCCAGCGCAACCAAAAACCCCACGTCGTCGACGTGGCGGCGGTCGGCCGGCGACGCCCCCCGCCCGTCCGCCCAGCTCTTCTCGTACCCGTCGGGATAGGCCACCAGCAGGTTGTTGACGTCGGCGGCGGCGTCGAAGTCGGTGAGGCCCTGCTGTCCGACTCCGGTCCCGCCGCCACCGTGCAGGCTGAGCACCAGGCCCTTGGGCGGGCCCGGCGGCACGTGGACCGAGTAGGTCCGGGTCAGGCCGCCGAATTGAAGCGTCCCGGGCTGATCTCGGGAGTTCGCCGATACCCCGCGCCCGCAACCGAGGAGACAAAATGCGAGGACGCCGACCGTAACCAAGCGCGCCCAAGGCATGCCGCCAAGTTACCGATCGCACGATCCTCAGCCCGCAGGTGGCCTCTCGGCTCAGTCGGGCTCGAGCCGGGTCGGCGCCGAGGCGACCTGGTTGCGCCCGGCCCCCTCGCGTTGGGGCTCAACGCAAGTCGACGCGCGTATCTGCCCACACGCCGGGCGCCTAGGGCGGCCTGTCGGCCTCTGGCTAGCCGGCAGGTGAACAAGAAATGTACAACCATCCACTCACCTTGGATTTTGGCGATAACAATCGAATAGGCCGCCAAACCGCCATTTTCGGCGGTTAGACTTCGACTTCAGCACGCCAACCCACTTCAGGGAGCATTGAGAATGTTTACCCGCCTGCTCGTAGCCGTGGCGGTCGCGTTGATCGGCCCACTGGGGGCAGTTTCGACCGCGCATGCCGACACTGCCGACAACAACTTTCTCGCGATGCTGAAGTCCGAGGGCATCACCGACCACATATCTCCCCAGCACGCGATCGATGCCGCACACAGCGTCTGCCAGAAGCTCGACGAGGGAGAGAGCCCCACCGCGATAGCGAACGACGTGCTGAACAGCAGCACCATGCCCGCCTATCACTGCGGCTACTTCGTCGGCGCGGCCATCAAGGCGTACTGCCCGCAGTACACACCCGAGGAAACCGGCCCCGGCACCTGACGGCTCACACCTCGCCGCCGGCCATTCGAGGCCGGTAGGCGCGGGCACGGTTCCGTCGCGGGCTCATCAGCGTCCTGTTCGGCCGAACCTTCTAGCCGACGCGCGTGGTCGCGGCGGACATGAGGGTCGTGATCGTTTCGACGTCGGCTGGGCCGGGCATGCCCCAGCCTGGCTGGTAATCGAACAACTCGCCGACTTGCGCGGACTTCAGATCGGCGTCGAGAAGTTCGATGGCGTCAACCGGCACCAGGGCCGGGTGGACATAGCCACAGGCGCGCGCCACCGACAGCATCTCGAAACGCAAGGTGGCCAAATAATTCGCGCAGCGCACCGACTTTAGGGCAGGGTCGAGGCCATGTTGCAGCCATGCCGACTGGGTGGCGACGCCGGAGGGGCAGCGGCCGGTGTGGCAACGCTGGGCCTGGATGCAGCCGATAGAGAACATGGCGGTTCGGCCGACATTGATCATGTCGCAGCCCATGGCCAGCGCCAGCAGGGCGTTCTCGGGAATGCCGAGCTTGGCCGAGCCGATGAACATCATGTCGTGGTGCAGACCCTGTTCGGCGAAGGCCCGGTAGACACGGGGGAACGCCCACTTGAAGGGCAGGGCGACGTGGTCGCTGAAGACGAGCGGAGCCGCGCCGGTGCCGCCCTCGCCGCCGTCGACGGTCACGAAGTCGACGCCCGTGCCGGTGCGCGCCATGCGCATTGCCAACTCAAGCCAAAACGGCTCTTCCCCGATCGCCGACTTGATGCCCACCGGCAGACCCGTCGCGGCGGCGATGTTCTCCACCAGCTCGAGGAGCCCGTCGACGTCGCGGAAGGCGGAGTGCCCGGCGGGGCTCTTGCAGTCCACGCCGACCGGAACGCCCCGGATCGCGGCGATTTCCGCGGTCACTTTGGCGCCCGGCAGCATGCCGCCGAGGCCGGGCTTCGCACCCTGGCTGAGCTTGATCTCGATGGCCCGGATCGAAGGGGTCGCCGCAACCCTGTCGATCAGACGGGGAAGGCTGAAGGTTCCGTCGTCGTTCCGGCAGCCGAAATAGCCGGTGCCGATCTGCCAGACCAGGTCGCCGCCGTTGAGGTGGTGCGGCGACACCCCACCCTCGCCGGTGGTGTGCAGGGCGCCCGCCATGGCGGCGCCCTTGTTGAGCGCGATGACGGCCGCGGCGGACAGCGCCCCGAAGCTCATTCCCGAGATGTTGACCAACGACGACGGCCGGAAAGCCTTGGCCCGTCCGCGCGCGGCCCCGAGCACCTTTGCAGCGGGCAACGGCACGGCCGGGTCGGGATGCCCGGGTTCGCCGTCCGGGGCCGGCACCGGAAACATGGCGTGCTTGATGATCGGGTAATTGCGAACCCGTTCCAGATCGTTATCGGTGCCGAACCCGAAGTATCGGTCGGCCGACTTCGATGACGTGTACACCCAGCGCCGCTGATCGCGACTGAAGGGCCGTTCCGCGTCGTTGTCGGTGACGATGTACTGGCGCAGTTCGGGGCCGACCGCTTCGAGCACGAACCGCAAGTGACCGACGATCGGGTAGTTGCGCAGGATGGTGTGGCGGCGCTGCACAAGATCCCAACCGGATATCCCGGCCAGACTCGCGCCGACCAGGGCGGCCACGGATCGCCGGTTCATGCGGAATCGAAGTCCAGTTCGGCCTCGTTTTCGGCGCGGTACGCGGCGTAGACGCCGAGCAGGTCCCGGGCGGAGACGACGCCCGCCAGCGCGCCATCACGCTCCACCAGGACGTGGCGGATGTAGTGGTCCATCATCCGCGCGGCCACCTGGTCAACGGTGGCCTCGGCGTCGCACCACACCAGCTTGGTGCTCGCGATTTCGGCGGCCATGACGACAGCGGGATCTTGACCAGCGGCCACCACCCGGACCACGTCGCGCTCGCTCACCACGGCGGCGGGCAGTTCGTCGGCGCCGACCACGACGACACCGACGTCGCCGGCCGCGATCGCCTTGGCGACGTCGGCGACGGTGGCCCCGGCGGCGACACGTGTCACTGGGTCGCCGGTGATGATGCAGACGGGGATCGAACCGGCAGAGGAGTTATCAGTCACGCCACACATGCTCACCACAATTGGTCCGCCTTTCTAGTGACCTGAGTCCTCGATTCAAGGGCACTAGTGACCTGGACTCCGGCCAACGCGCGCCTGCTGACGAACTCGCGGCGCGACCCGGTGAGCGGATCGTCGAACTCGATGCGCTGCGCCAGCAACTGCAACGGCGAGCTGAAGTCATCGGGCGGCACATCAATAATGTTGGGGTACAACGGATCACCGATGATCGGTAGCCCCAGCGACGCCATCTGCACCCGCAGTTGGTGGGTGCGTCCGGTGCGCGGCGTCAGCCGGTACACGCCGTCCGGGGCGACTAGCTCCACCAGTGTCTCCGCGTTCGGCGTGCCGGGCTCGCAGCACGCCTGCAGGCGGCCGCGCCGCTTGACGATACGACTGCGGACAACACGCGGGAACGCCAGCGCCGGGTCGACCACCGCCCGCGCCAGGTAGGTCTTGCGCACCTCGCCACGCGCCCACAGCGTCTGGTAAGCGCCGCGCAATTCGCGCCGCGTGGTGAACAGCAGCACCCCGGCGGTCAGCCGGTCGAGCCGGTGGGCCGGGCTGAGCTCGGGCAGCCCCAGTTCCCGCCTCAGCCGGACCAGTGCGGTCTGCGCGACGTGCCGCCCCCGCGGCATGGTGGCCAGAAAGTGCGGCTTGTCGACCACCACGATGTCGTCGTCGTGGTGCAGCACCGGGATTTCGAAAGGTACGGGAACTTCATGGGGCAGGTCGCGATAGAGGTAAACGCTGGCGCCGCCGGGCAATACCGTGGCATCGTCGACCACCGCCCCATCGGCGTCAACGACCTCTCCGGCAAGCACTTTCGCGCGGGCCGGCGCGCCAAACCGAGCGGTGAGCTCGGCCAGCACCGACCCGCCGCGCAGCCGCACCCGCGCGGGCCCCAAGCCGTCGCGAACCGGAAGCGGGGCGGGTCTCACTCGAGCCTCACTAGAGCCTCAATCGGCCTTTCAATTGAGGGGGACCGGCTCGAGGATCTCGGCGCGCGCCTCCGGTGCGCTGGCCCGCAACTCGTCCGCCGACACGTCGTCGGGCTGGGTCTGCGACAGGATCTCGGCCTCCACCCGTGCGTTGTAGTTGGCGACCTCACGATTGACGTCCTCGGCGGTCCAGCCAAGCACGGGCGCGATCAGGTCGGCCACCTCCCGGGCGCAGTCGATGCCGCGGTGCGGGTATTCGATGGAGATCCGCGTCCGCCGGGCCAGGACGTCCTCCAGATGCAGGGCGCCCTCGGCGGCGGCTGCGTACACGGCTTCCGCCTTCAGATAGCCCGGCGCCTCTGCGATGGGGCCGAGCAGCTCGGGACGGTCGGCCGCCAGGGCCAGCACTTCGTCCATCAGCGAACCGTAGCGGTCCAGCAGATGGCGCACCCGGTACGGATGCAGGCCCACCCGCTCGGCGACGTGTTCGATCTGATTGATCAGCGCGAAGTAGCCGTCGGCGCCCACCAGGCTGACCTTCTCGGTGATCGACGGCGCCACCCTGGCCGGGATGAACTCAACTGCAGCGTCAATCGCGTCGGCGCCCATCACCCGGTAGGTGGTGTACTTGCCGCCGGCGATGGCGACCAGGCCGGCCGCGGGCACCGCCACGGCGTGTTCCCGGGACAGCTTGGAGGTTTCGTCGCTCTCCCCGGCCAGCAGCGGCCGCAGGCCGGCGTACACGCCGTCGATGTCGGCATGCGTCAACGGGGTGGCCAGCACGGTGTTGACGATGTCGAGGATGTAGTCGATGTCGGCCTTGGTGGCCGCGGGGTGGGCCAGGTCGAGATTCCAGTCGGTGTCGGTGGTTCCGATGATCCAGTGGCTGCCCCACGGGATGATGAACATCACCGACTTCTCGGTGCGCAGGATCATCGCCACATCGCTGACAATCCGGTCCCGCGGCACCACCACGTGCACGCCCTTGGACGCGCGCACCTGGAATCGCCCGCGCTGCTTGGACAACGCCTGAATTTCGTCGGTCCAGACTCCGGTCGCGTTCACCACGACATGGCCGCGAACCTCGGTGGTGGAGCCGTCCTCGGAGTCACGCACCCGCACACCGACAACCCGGTCGGCCTCCTTCAGCAACGCGACCACCTGGGTGGAGCACCGCACGACAGCGCCATAATGCGCGGCGGTGCGCGCGACCGTCATGGTGTGCCGCGCGTCGTCGACGACGGTGTCGTAGTAGCGAATACCACCGATCAGCGAGCTGCGCTTGAGGCCGGGGCTTAGCCGCAGCGCGCCGGCGCGGGTCAAATGCTTTTGCGCAGGAACCGATTTCGCGCCACCGAGAGTGTCGTACAGCATGATGCCCGCGGCCATGTAGGGCCGCTCCCACACGCGATGGGTCAGCGGGAACAAGAACGGCAGCGGCTTGACCAGATGTGGCGCCAACTTGGTCAACGACAGCTCGCGCTCATAGAGCGCCTCGCGCACCAGGCCGAATTCCAGCTGCTCGAGGTAGCGCAGCCCGCCGTGGAACATCTTCGACGAGCGGCTCGAGGTGCCCGAGGCCAAGTCCCGCGCTTCGACAAGCGCGACCTTGAGCCCACGCGTGGCCGCATCCAGCGCGCAGCCGGCGCCCACCACGCCGCCGCCGATCACGACGACGTCGAATTGCTCGGCGCCGAGACGCCGCCACGCCTCAGCGCGTTGCCGCGGGCCCAGTGAAGAAACCGGCCAGAGTTCGCTGTCCGGTGCATCGATTGGGTTGCTCACGAAAGCGGACTCCTGTCAGTTACTCGTCGGTAGGGGGAATGCAACAACCAAGGCTAGTTCTTCGTGCGGCTTTGCAGTCGCGTTCAGTCGAGATCGTCATGGGCCATCAGCCGGCGGGCGGCCTCGGTTATCGAGCCGGAGAGCGAGGGGTACACCGCCAGCGTCTCTGCCAGCGCGTTCACGGTGATGCGATTTTGCACCGCCACGGCGATCGGCAGGATCAGCTCCGAGGCAATCGGCGCCACCACCACACCGCCGATCACCACGCCGGTGGACCGCCGGCAGAAGACCTTCACGAAGCCCTGCCGCAGCCCGGACATCTTCGCCCGCGCGTTGGTCCGCAACGGCAGCATGATGGTCCGGGCGAGCACCGAACCGTCGTCGATCATTGTTTGCGACACCCCGACGGCGGCGATCTCGGGCCTGGTGAAGACCGTCGCCGCCACCGTGCGTAACCGGATGGGGGTGACGCCCTCGCCGAGCGCGTGGTACATCGCGATCCGGCCCTGCATCGCGGCGACCGACGCCAACGGCAGCAGACCGGTGCAGTCGCCCGCGGCGTAGATGCCGGCCACCGACGTCCGCGACACCCGGTCCACGGTCAGGTAGCCGCCCCGCCCGAGCTCGATGCCGACCCGTTCCAGGCCAAGGTCGCTGGTGTTGGGGATCGAGCCGATGGTCATCAGGGCGTGGCTGCCCTCGACGGTGCGGCCGTCGGTCATGGTCACCAGGACACCCGTCTCGGTGCGGGTGACCGAGGCCGCCCGGGCGTTCTTGTACAGTTCGACACCGCGCTCGGAGAACGACTCTTCCAGCACCAGCGCGGCGTCGGAGTCCTCGTAGGGCAGCACGTGGTCCTGGCTGGCCACCACCGTCACCTGCACGCCCAGTTCGGTATAGGCGTTGACGAATTCGGCGCCGGTGACCCCGGAGCCCACCACGATGAGGTGATCGGGCAACGCCTCCAGGTCGTACAGCTGCCGCCAGGTCAGGATTCGTTCGTCGTCCGGCTCGGCCGACGGCAGGATCCGGGGCCTTGCGCCGGTGGCGATCAGCACCACGTCGGCCTCGTGCTCGCTGGTGACGGGGCCGTCGGGCCCCGGATCGGAATGAGTCGCTTTGATGCGGTGGCAGGCCAGGCCAGGGGTGGAATCGCAGAGTTCGCCCCGGGCCGCGACCACCTTGACACCCACGGCGAGCAGCTGGGCGGTGATGTCCGCAGACTGCTCGGCCGCCAGCGCCTTGACCCGGCTGTGGATTTGCGGCAGCGAGATCTTGGCGTCGTCGATATCGATTTCGAAGCCCAGCCGGGGCGCCCGGCGCAGTTCGGTGCGCAGCCAGGTCGAGGCGATGAAGGTCTTCGACGGAACGCAGTCGTCCAGGACGGCCGCCCCGCCGATGCCGTCAGAGTCGATGACGGTGACGTCAGTTGTATCGGGGTGTGAGGTGGCAGCCACCAGCGCGGCTTCGTAACCGGCCGGGCCTCCACCGAGGATCACGATGCGGGTCACCACAGCCCATAACCTAGCCCTCGTCGGCGCCGGTCGCAGGACCGGCTCATCGCCGACTGGCCATCAGATGAACGCCGCACGACCATGAGCCGTTTAAGCTTTCCCCGTGCCGCTCTACGCCGCCTACGGGTCGAACATGCATCCGGAGCAGATGCTCAAGCGCGCACCCCACTCGCCGATGGCCGGTACTGGCTGGCTGCCGGGGTGGCGATTGACCTTCGGCGGTGAAGACATCGGCTGGGAAGGTGCGTTGGCCACGGTCGTCGAGGACCCCGATTCGAGCGTTTTTGTTGTCCTCTACGACATGACGCCCGCGGACGAGATGAACCTGGACCGATGGGAGGGCTCCGAGTTCGGCGTCCACAAGAAGATCCGCTGCCGGGTGCAGCGCGAGTCGAGTGACACCACCAATGATCCGGTGCTGGCGTGGCTATACGTGCTGGACGCCTGGGAGGGCGGACTGCCTTCGGCGCGGTATCTGGGCGTCATGGCCGACGCCGCCGAAATCGCCGGCGCTCCAAGCGAATACGTGCACGATCTGCGGACTCGTCCGGCCCGCAATATCGGCCCGGGGACCAGCGCGTAGCAGCTCACGCCGCCCGGCGCAGCCGCCGTTCGATCCGGGCGACGAGTTCGCGGGACCGATACCTGACGTCCTCTGCGACGATGGGCACGTTCACCCACCGCAGATCCAGCAGCGCGGCGGCGCGTCTGCGGTCCCTGCGAAAAGCATCCGGCCCGCTGTGCCAGTCGACGCCGTCGTACTCGGCCGCGACGCGGCAGTCCGGCCAGGCGAAGTCGAGCCGCCAGACGCGGCCGGTCAGGTCCACCAACCGGTATTGCAGCACCGGGGGCGGCAATCCGCCGTCGAGCATGACCAGCCGTGCCTCGCTCTCCATGGGCGACTCGGCCAGCGGGTTCGCCAGTTCCAGCAACTCGCGGGCCGCCGCGATGCTGCGACGGCCCGCTTGCCGCTCGGCCGCTTGTTCCAGACCGCCGCGAGTGCACGTGCCGCTGCGCAACGCCGCATCCAGCGTCGCCAGCGCGCGGGGTCGCCGCAGGCTGCGCGCGACCTCGATCGCCGTCCAAGCGGGCTCCGTGACCGGCCGTTCCGCGATTGACGTCAGTGGAGCACCCTCGCGCCGGTGCACCACAAGGCCATCGGTACTGCGCAAACGGCGACCACCCGGGTTAAGCACATGCAGTTCCGTGGTTCTTTCGGTCGCAAAGCCGTAAACGGCCGCCGCAGTATGCATGCATGCGGCGACCGTGGTACCGCAGGCCAAGTCGAGGCCGCGCAACCGCAACGCCGTGGTTACTTCGCCCGAGCCATAAATGCCGTGCCAAAGCTTCTGCAGGGCACCGCTCTTGATTTGAGCCTCGAGGCCGCGGCGGGTCAGGAATCTCGATGCCTGCGCCGACGTCACCACTCCGCACTGCGTGTCGAGCAAGCGGCCGAGCTCTGCGTGCATGCCAGGTATCGTCGCCGCACCACAAGTCGCGGACAATTCACCTCGCGAGGGTCCGCAAAATGCCAACCAAAACCGCATATTGCCGTACATATGCGGACGCTCGTCGTTAGAGCACCCTAGAGCTGGGCCGACTCCTCGACGAACACCACCGACTGCTCGATGATGTTGACCATCACCCGCAGGCCGATCGCCAGCGCGCGCTCGTCGATGTCGAATGTCGGCTGGTGCAGATCCAACTGGGGTCCCTCGCCCGACCACACACCCAGACGGGCCATCGCGCCGGGTATCTCCTCGAGGTACCAGGAGAAATCCTCGCCGCCGCCGGACTGCCGGGTGTCGGCCAGCACGTCGGGGCCGACGGCCTCGATCGCGTGGGTGAGGATGCGGGTCGAGACGTCCTCGTTGACCACTGGCGGCACGCCGCGCCGGTATTGCAGGGTGTGTTCGATCGCCAGCGGCGAAAGCAGGCCCGCGACGGCCTGGCGGATGATCTCCTCCAGGTCGACCCACGTATGCCGGCTGGCCGTGCGAACCGTCCCGGCCAGCACGCCGGTTTGGGGTATGGCATTGGCGGCCACGCCGGCATTGACCGCGCCCCATACCAGCACGGTGCTGTTGCGCGGGTCGATGCGGCGTGACAGCACCCCGGGCAGACCGGTGATCAGCGTGCCGAGTCCGTAGACCAGGTCGGCGGTCAGGTGCGGACGCGACGTGTGCCCACCGGGGGAATACAGCGTGATTTCGATCTGGTCGGCCGCCGAGGTGATCGGACCGTGCCTGACGGCGACCTTGCCCACCTCCAGCCGGGGATCGCAGTGCAGGGCGAAGATTCGCGACACCCCGGTCAGCGCTCCCGCGGCGATGGCGTCGATCGCGCCGCCGGGCATCAACTCCTCAGCCGCCTGGAAGATCAGCCGCACCCCGACCGGCAGCTCCGGCACCGTCGCCAGCGCCAGCGCGGTACCCAGCAGGACCGCGGTGTGCGCGTCATGGCCACAGGCGTGCGCGACATTCGGCATCGTCGAGGCGTAGGGCGCGCCGGTCCGCTCGGCCATCGGCAGCGCGTCCATGTCGGCCCGCAGCGCGATCCTGGGCTGATGGTCGGGGCCGAAGTCGCAGGTCAGCCCGGTTCCGCCGGGCAGCACCTTGGGATTCAACCCGGCATCGGCCAACCGCTCGGCGACGAACTGGGTGGTCGCGTATTCCTGGCGGCCCAGCTCTGGGTAGCGGTGGATGTGGCGGCGCCAGTCGATCAGGTCGTCATAGTGCGCGGCCAGCCACGATTCGGCGGTGTCGACGAGACTCATACCTCGGCTCCCGCTCGCTCCGGTCCTCGCTCGTACCTCGCTGCGATCCTCACTCGCGGCCGCCTTCGGGGACTCATACCTCGGCTCCCGCTCGCTCCGGTCCTCGCTCGTACCTCGCTGCGATCCTCACTCGCGGCCGCCTTCGGGGACTCATACCTCGGCTCCCCGCTCATGCTTTGACCTCACTGGCCCGGCGTTGCTGGGCGGCCAAAACCCGGTCCCGCTGGACCGGGGACTCGGCGAGGTGAACGATCGTGCGCGCCAACATGATCGCCCCGTCGACGACGGCGCGGTCGGCGCTCGGACCGGCGGCGGCAGCGGTGAAGGCGCGCTGGTGAATCGTGGCGCCGCCCGCATCGACGCCGATCACCGGATGGATTCCCGGCAGCACCTGCGTCACGTTGCCCATATCGGTGCTGCCCATCGGCAGCCTGGTCTCGAACTCGGGCGGCATCGGCTCGCGTCCCAGCCGGCGCATTTCCTTACGGCACAGCTCGGTCAGCCACTGGTCGGGCTTCAACTCCGCGTATGGAGGTGCCGGGTGGTCGATTTCGTATTCGCAGCCGGCGGCCAGCGCGCCCGCGGCAAAGCAAGCGAAAATCCTGCCCTCCAAGTGGCGCAGCGCATCCGATTCGACCGCCCGCATCGCATACTGCAACGTCGCGTGCCCGGGGATGATGTTGGCCGCCTGGCCGCCGTCGGTGACGATGCCGTGCATCATTTGCCCCGGCGCCAGTTGTTGGCGTAGCAGCCCAATCGCCACCTGCGCCACCGTTACGGCGTCGGCGGCGTTGAGTCCCAGATGCGGCGCGACGGCGGCGTGCGACTCCTTGCCTCGGTAGTGCACGATCGCCTCGGACAGCGCCAACGAGTGGGCGCCGGCAATGTCGGCCGGCCCGGGATGCACCATCACCGCCACCGCGACGTCGTCGAACGTCCCGGCCCGCAGCATCAGCTCTTTACCGCCGCCGGCCTCCTCCGCGGGAGTTCCCAATAACGCCACCGTCAAGCCGAGGTCATCGGCCACCTCGGCCAGCGCCAGCGCGGTGCCCACCGCCGATGCGGCGATGATGTTGTGGCCGCAGGCGTGCCCGATCTCGGGTAGCGCGTCATATTCCGCGCACACCCCGACCACCAACGGCCCGCTGCCGAAGTCAGCGCGGAACGCCGTGTCCAATCCGGCGGCGGGCGCGGTGATCTTGAAACCGCGTTCGGCAACCAGGGCCTGCGTCTTGGCGCAGCTGCGATGCTCGTCGAACGCGAGCTCCGGCTCGGCATGGATCGCGTGGGACAACTCGACAAGATCGCCGCCACGACGTCGCACCACATCCTCGACGCTCTCCAATGCGGTGCTTGCGGACATCTCCGCAGTATGTCACCGACGCACACCGGCTTATGCGGCACTTGGTTAAGCTCGCGCAGGTGAGTGATCCAGAGCCGGATCCTGACGAGCTCGCGCGGCGGGCGGCGCAGGTCATCGCCGAGCGCACCGGGATCGGCAAGCACGACGTCGCAATCGTTCTCGGGTCGGGATGGTCGCCCGCCGTCGCCGCGCTCGGCTCCCCGACCGCTGTGCTGCCCCAGGCCGAGCTGCCCGGGTTCACCCCGCCAACCGCGCTCGGGCACGCCGGTGAACTGCTGTCGATGCACATCGGCGAACACCGGGTGCTGGTGCTGGTCGGTCGTGTGCACGCCTACGAGGGCCACGATCTGCGGCATGTCGTGCACCCGGTGCGGGCGGCCGCCGCGGCGGGGGCACGCATCATCGTGCTCACCAACGCGGCCGGCGGGCTGCGCAAGGACCTGGCGGTCGGCCAGCCGGTGCTGATCAGCGACCACCTGAACCTGACGGCGCGCTCGCCGTTGGTGGGCGCACAGTTCGTCGACCTGACCGACGCCTACGCGCCGCGGCTGCGGGAGTTGGCCCGGCAGGCCGACCCTGAGCTGGCCGAAGGCGTGTACGCGTGCCTGCCGGGGCCGCATTACGAGACGCCCGCCGAAATCCGGATGCTGCGGACGCTGGGCGCCGACCTGGTGGGCATGTCGACGGTGCACGAGACCATCGCGGCCCGGGCGGCCGGCGCCGAGGTGCTGGGTATGTCCCTGGTGACAAACATGGCGGCCGGGATCACCGGCGAGCCACTGAGCCACGCCGAGGTCCTTGCCGCGGGCGCCGCCTCGGCGAGCCGGATGGGTGCCCTGCTTGCCGACGTCATCGCCCGGTTCTAGCGGCCCAGATTTGGTCCCGGAATTAGCCATGACGCCCGAAGAGTGGATCGCCCACGACCCCGACCCGCAGACGGCCGCCGAGCTTGCTGCCTGTGACGCGGTCGAACTCGCGGCGCGGTTCGCCCGTCCGCTGAAGTTCGGCACCGCCGGATTGCGCGGGCCGGTCCGCGGCGGACCGGACGCGATGAACGTCGCGGTGGTGTTGCGCGCCACCTGGGCGGTGGCGCAGGTGCTCAAGGGCGACTCACCCGCCGGGACGGTGGTCGTTGGCCGCGACGCTCGGCACGGCTCGGCCGCATTCGCCACCGCGGCAGCCGAAGTGCTTGCTGCCCAAGGGTTTCACGTGCTGCTACTGCCCGGCCCGGTGCCGACGCCGGTGGTCGCGTTCGCCGTACGCCACACCGGCGCCGCCGCCGGGATACAGATCACGGCATCGCACAACCCGCCGGCCGACAACGGCTACAAGGTGTATTTCGACGGTGGCATCCAAATCGTCTCCCCCGCCGATCGCCAGATCGAGGCCGCGATGGCCGCCGCACCCCCGGCCGACCAAATCGGCAGACAGCCCGTCGCACCCACCGACTCCGGGCTGGTCGACCGCTACATCGAACGAGCGGCCGGCGTGCGGCGCGGGTCGGGCTCGGTCCGGGTGGCGCTGACACCGCTGCACGGCGTGGGCGGTGCGGTCGCCGTCGAGGCGCTGCAGCGCGCCGGGTTCCGCGAGGTGCATGCCGTCGGGTCCCAATTCGCGCCCGATCCCGACTTCCCCACCGTCGCCTTCCCCAACCCCGAGGAGCCCGGCGCCACCGACGCCCTGCTCGCCGTGGCCGCCGACGTCGGGGCGGACGTCGCGATCGCGCTGGACCCCGACGCCGACCGCTGTGCGGTCGGTATCCCGTCGGGGGCGTCCGGGTCGCCGGGATGGCGGATGCTTTCCGGCGACGAAACCGGCTGGCTACTAGGCGATTACATCCTCAGTCACGGCCGCGCGGGGACCCCCGTGGTGGCCAGCACCGTGGTGTCGTCGCGGATGCTGGCGGCGATCGCGGCGCACTACGGCGCGGCGCATGTCGAGACCCTCACCGGCTTCAAATGGCTCGCGCGCGCCGACACAAACCAACCCCACCAACCCGGCACCCTGGTGTACGCGTACGAAGAAGCGATCGGGTACTGCGTCGATCCCGCCGCCGTGCGCGACAAGGACGGCATCAGCGCCGCGGTATTGATGTGCGATCTGGTGGCCACGCTGAAACAGCAGGCCCGCTCGGTGCAGGACGCGCTCGATGAGCTCGCCCGGGGGTACGGCGTGCACGACGTTTCCGCGGTGTCCCGTCGCGTCGCCGACGGCGAGGAGGCCAGAATGCTGATGCGGCGGCTGCGCGCGGCTCCGCCGCACCGGCTGGCCGGGTTCGCCGTGGCCACTACCGATATCACCGACGCGCTGATCTTCACCGGCGGAGACGATGAAACCTGGGTGCGGGTGGTGGTGCGGCCCTCTGGGACGGAGCCAAAGCTGAAGTGCTACTTGGAGGTTCGCTGCCCCGCGACCGGCGACTTGGGGCCTGCGCGGCGGCGGGCGGGTGCGCTGCGCGACGAGCTGGTCGCCGCGGCGCGGCACTGGTGAGCGGATGGCACGACTGCCGCAGGAGCAGCTGCCACATATCGATTCGCCCGCCTGCGAGCGACAAATTGCCAACGGCGGCAAGGGATTCCACAGCATCCCGCCGTCCAGTGTCGCTCGAAGGCGGGCAACCGGATATCCGCCAGAGCCCGGGCGCGCCGTGTGCCAGGTGAGGTAGCGGGCGAGCGTGCAGATGAATCCGTGCACGCGGACGCGTTCCTCGAGACACTACTCGGGCGGGTCGCGGGTCGCGGGTCGGGGAAGTCGGGAAAGTCGGGGAGGCTAACGAGGCCCGAACTGGCGGTCACCCGCATCGCCGAGACCCGGCACGATGAACGCGACCTCGTTGATCCCGTCGTCCACGGCGACGGTGAACAGCCGCGCGTTCGGCGCCACTTTGTCAAGCGCCGCAATCCCTTCCGGCGCGGCCACCACGCATAGCACGGTGATGTCGGTCGCGCCGCGGCGCTGCAGCAGGCCAACGGTGTACGTCATCGAGCCGCCGGTGGCCAGCATGGGATCCAAGACCATGACCGGTAGGGCGGTGAGGTCGTCGGGCAGCGATTCGAGGTACGGGACCGGCTGGTGCGTGGTCTCGTCGCGGGCGACGCCGACGAACCCGACGCGCGACTCCGGCATCGCGGCGTTCGCCTCGTAGACCATGCCCAGGCCGGCGCGCAGCACCGGCACCAGCAGCGGCGGCTTGGCCAGCCGCGACCCGACCGTCTCGGCGAGCGGCGTGCGAATCGGGACCGGATCGCAGGCGGCATCGCGGGTGGCCTCATAGACGAGCATCAGCGTCAGCTCGCGCAACGCCGCCCGGAAGACGGCGTTGCCGGTTCGCTCGTCGCGCATGACGGTCAGCCGGGCCAGCGCCAACGGGTGGTCGACGACGTGCACATCCACGGGTTACGACCCTATATAACGATCGGATCTAGCCTCGCGGACACGCTCACTTGGCAGCGTTGACGGCAAACAGCCGCGCCTAGACTCCCCGGCATGAGCCGCGCCAGCGACGATGCAGAGCGCAGCAATGAGGTGGGGGCACCGCGCGCCACCGATGAGGAGGAGCGGCGCGAATGAGTGAGGCGTACCGCGCGCTGCGCCTGCTCGGCGCCGCGCTGATATGCGGGGTGGCCGCCTTCCCGCCGGGCCCGTCGGCGCCGCCAGTCCCGTCGGCGCCTCGGATAAACCTCGTGGCGGCCCCGCTGCCCTCCCCCGCGCACGTGGTGATCGTGGTGGAGGAGAACCGCGCAGCGACCAACATCATCGGCAACACGTCGGCCCCCTTCATCAACGCGCTCGCCGCGGCCGGCGCACTGATGACCCAGTCGTTCGCCGAAACACATCCCAGCGAACCGAACTACCTGGCACTGTTCGCCGGCAGCACCTTCGGGCTGGCGAAAGACACCTGCCCGGTCGATGCCGGCAACGCGCCGAACCTGGCCAGCGAATTGCTCGCCGCCGGATACACATTCATGGGGTACGCCGAGGGCCTGCCGGCGGTTGGCTCGACTGCCTGCGGCGCGGGCAAGTACGCACGCAAACACGTGCCGTGGGCCAACTTCACCAACGTGCCGGCCACCAACTCGGTGCCGTTCTCCGCGTTTCCGGGACCGGGCAGCTATGCCAGCCTGCCGACGGTGTCATTCGTCATTCCCAACAACGACGACAACATGCACGACGGCTCGATCGCGCAGGGCGACGCCTGGCTGAACCGGCAGCTGTCCGCGTACGCCAACTGGGCGGTCGCCAACAACAGCCTGCTGATCGTGACTTGGGATGAGGACGACGGGTCCAGCCGCAACCAGATCCCGACGGTGTTCTACGGCGCGCATGTGCAGCCGGGCACTTACAGCGAGCAGATCAGTCACTACAACGTGCTTTCCACGCTGCAGCAGATGTACCGGCTGGCGAAAACCGGCAACGCCGCGAACGCCCCCGCGATCGTCGACATCTGGAGCGGTTAGGCGCCACCGGACCGGGCGGGCACCGCGGCCCGCAAAAGCCGCCGCTATTCTGTGCCGCATGGCTGCTGACCTCGTGCCGATTCGCCTGAGCCTGCCCGCTGGTGATCGCTACACCGTTTGGGCACCCCGTTGGCGCGACGCCGGCGACGAGTGGGAGGCGTTTCTGGGCAAGGACGAGGACCTCTACGGTTTCGAGGAGGTCGCGGACCTCGTCGCATTCGTGCGCACCAATACCGACAACGATCTGGTCGACCATCCGGCCTGGGACAACCTGACGTCTGCCAACGCGCACACGTTCGATCCCGCCGAGGACAAGCAGTTCGATCTGGTGGTCGTCGAGGAGTTGGTGGCCGAGAAGCCCACCGAGGAGTCGGTGACCGCCCTGGCGGGTGCGTTGGCGATCGTGTCGTCCATCGGATCGGTCTGTGAGCTGGCGGCGGTCTCGAAGTTCTTCAACGGCAACCCCAGCCTGGGCACCGTCTCCGGCGGGATCGATCACTTCGCGGGCAAGGCCGGCCACAAGCGCTGGAATGCGATCGCCGAGATCATTGGGCGCAGCTGGGACGGCGTGCTCACCGCGATCGACAAGATCGTCAGCACGCCCGATGTCGACGAGGACGCATCGGCGCGGGCCGCCGAGGAACTGGCCGAGGAGCAAGAAGAGCCCGAAGCCGCCGAAGCTGCCGATGTGGAGTCGACGGAGCCCGAAGATGAGGCCGAGGCCGACGAGGCCGACGAAGAAGACGACGCTGACGACGCCGACGACGAAGACGACGAAGACGACGAAGACGACGAAGACGACGAAGACGACGCCGACGACGCCGACGACGAAGACGAAGAAGAAGACGAACTCGAAGAAGACGAAGAAGACGACGAAGAAGACGACCGGGCCGCCGGTGACACGGTCGTACTGGGCAGCGACGAGGACTTCTGGCAACAGGTGGGCATCGACCCGATCCGGATCATGACGGGCGCGGGCACCTTCTGCACGCTTCGCTGCTACCTGGACGATCGACCGATCTTCCTGGGCCGCAACGGCCGGATCAGCGTGTTCAGCTCCGAGCGGGCCATGGCCCGCTACCTGGCCGACGAGCACGACCATGACTTGTCGGACCTGAGCACCTACGACGACATCCGGACCGCCGCCACGGACGGCTCGCTGGCCGTCGACATCACCGACGACAACATCTACGTGCTCAGCGGGCTGGGTGACGATTTTGCCGACGGCCCGGAAGCCGTGGACCGCGACCAGCTGGACCTGGCCGTCGAGTTGCTCCGCGATATCGGCGATTACTCCGAGGAATCCACGGTGGACAAGGCGCTAGCAACGGGCCGCCCGCTGGGCAAGCTGGTGGCCTACGTTCTGGATCCCGAAGCGGCAAGCAAGCCCAAAGCCCCGTATTCCGCAGCGGTTCGGGAGTGGGAGAAGTTGGAACAGTTCGTCGAGTCGCGGCTGAGGCGCGAGTAGCCGCGCCGCGAGCCCGCGTAGCGTAGGGAAACCATGCCGTCCCAGGAAGCCATCGCGCAGACCGTCAACCGCTATCTCGGGCTCCTCGCCGGCGGCACCGCCGCGGACATCGTGACCCTCTACACCGCCGACGCCACCATCGAGGACCCGATCGGATCGGACATCCTGCGCGGCCACGACGCGATCCACCAGTTCTACGCAAATATCCAAGGCGTTAAGAAGGAGACCGAACTCGCGGATCTGCGGATCGCCGGCAGCGAGGCGGCCTTCTTGTGGCGCCTGCGCCTGGACGCCGGCGCCAACCGCACCGAGATCTCGCCGATCTCGGTGATGACGTTCGGCGAGGACGCCAAAATCACCTCGATGCGAGCGTTCTGGTCGCCGTCCGACGTCCGGGGAATCTAGGCAGAACGCGGGCCCTCGGCGGCCTCGCCGTTTGACGGACCACCGAGACGCCGCTTTACTGGCGGCAGCGTCCGCCAGGCCACAGGGGCCGGCCAAACGGGAAGGTGAGCCAAGTGTCGCTTCCCGGAATTGGGCCCTTACCGCTGTTCGGGTTTCAGCGCCCAGGCATGTTGCTGTTCGGTTTGGTCCCGTTGGCCCTGCTGGCCATCTACATCGTCGTTCAGGCCCGGCGCCGGCAACGCCTGCACCGGTTCACCGAGGCGGAGGTGCCGCAGTCGTTGTGGCGGCACGTTCCGATCGCGGTGTCGCTGCTCTGCCTGGCACTGCTGACCATCGCGCTGGCCACGCCCACCCACGACATGCGCATTCCGCGCAATCGCGCCGTCATCATGCTGGTGATCGACATGTCGAATTCCATGCGGGCGACCGATGTCGACCCCAATCGCCTCAAGGCCGCAGAGGAAGCGGCCGCGCACTTCGCGACTCAGCTGACGCCGGGCATCAATCTCGGGCTGGTCGGCTTCTCGGGCACGCCTTACCTGCTGGTGCCCCCGACCCCGCAGCACCAGGCGACCGTTGATGCGGTGAAGAACCTGCAGTTCGGCGACAGCACCGCGACCGGCGAGGCGATCTTCACCGCCCTGCACGCGATCGAAGCCGCGGCCGTCGCCGGTGGCGATACGCCCCCACCGGCCCGCATCGTGCTGCTTTCCGACGGCGGCGCGAACAAGCCGTCAAACCCCAACGATCCGCACGATGGCGTCTATACCGCGACGCGGCTGGCCAAGGATCACGGGGTGCCCATCTCGACGATCGCGTTCGGAACCAAGAACGGCTTCATCGAAATGGACGGCAAGCAGGTGGCCGTCCCCGTTTCGACCGACCAGATGAGGACGGTCGCCCGGCTGTCCGGTGGGCAGTTCTATACCGCGACCAACGTCGGCGAGCTGGAAAAAACCTATGACGCCATCGAGAACGAGGTCGGGTATCGCACGGTACCCGGACCCGGCAGTGCCGGGTGGCTGCGCCTGGGCGCCATCACGGCCGTTATTGCGGCGCTGCTGGGGCTGCTGATCAACCGGCGCGTACCGTCCTGATCAATCAGGAGGGCAGCCTGCGGTTCAGGAACAGGCCGGCCAGCACGGCGCCGGCCATCAGGACCGCGCCCAGCAGGATCCAGGCGGCGCTGGCGTCGCCCTTCACGGTTTCGTACCCGATCTGTTTCTGCAGGGTTGTATAGACGTTCTTGAGGGATTCCAGGCTGTCGGCGTGGAATGCCTGGCCGTCGGTGATCTCGCAGATCTTCTGCAGAGTTTGATCGTCGACCGGCACCGGAATGTTGGCGCCGTTGTATTCCACGGTGCCGTAGGGCGTCCCGAAGGAGATCGTCGAGATCTGCACTCCCTCGGATTTGGCGGCCCGAGCCGCGGTAAAGGCCCCCTGCGGGGCGTTGGGGTCCATCGGGACGTTCTCGGCGCCGTCGGACTCCAGCACGATCCGCGCGGGCGGCGGACCATCGCCACCCCCCATCACCGCCCCCACCGTCGCGATCGCCTGCAGCGCGGTGAAGATGCCTTCACCCGTGGCGGTCTTGGGGGCCGGCTGCAGACCGTCGATCGCCGCTTTCACGGCGCCGCGGTTGGTCGTCGGAGCCACCAGAAGCGTGGCGTTGGCGGCGAATTCCACCAGGCCAAGGTTGATGGCCGGGGTCAGCTCGTCGGCGAATTGCTTGCCGGCCTCCTTCGCGGCGGCCAGCCGGGTGGGCGGCACGTCGGTCGACGCCATGGACTCCGAAACGTCGATGACCAGCATCACCACAGCGCGGTTAAGCGGAATCCGGATGTCGGATGTGGGCCCGGCCATCGCCGTCGTCAGCAGCACCAACGAGGTGACCAGCAGGATCGTCGGCACGTGCCGCCACCGGCCGGCGCGAGCCGGGGCGACGCGCTGCAGCACCTCCATGTTGGCGAATCGCAGCACCCGCCGCCGGCGGGTGAATTGGATTGCGACGTAGATTCCCGTCACCAAAAGCACCAGCAGCAGGAACAGAAAGAACCAGGCGTTCTTGAAGCCGGTGAGCGACACCGCGCCCAGCAGGGGCAACCTCATGTGAATTCAACCTCGCGTCCGTTTGGGCCGACGAGACCACTGTATTTGTCGGACGCGCTTGTTGGACGCCTCGTGCCTTGCGCTGAGAATTTGGCGCGAATTTCGCGGGGGCTAGCGCCGGCCGGCGCGGCTTCACCTCGCGTGCGCGAGCAGCGTCCGGGCGTAGGCGATGGAACCCGCGGTGCCGACGATCACCGACGGCGCGATGGCAACGGCGATGTGCGGCGTGCCCGCCAGGGCATGGCCGGCCACGAGGCCGGCGATCACCAGGGTCGGTGCGCCGAGCGCGGCCAGCCAGAACCCGTGCACGGCGCTTGACGGCCAGCGAAACAGCCGGGCGAGCAACGCCATCAGGAACAGCGTCGAGATCGCGCTCAGTACCGCCTGCGTCAAGCCCGCGCCCAGCACAACCCCCAGGCCCATCCTGACGTGGGCCAACCCGGCCCAGCTGCCGTACAACGCGCCCGCGGCCAGCGCGACCAACCTCCGCTTGTCGCTCTCGCTCTGCGAACCGTGACCGGCGAGCGTGCTCATCGGGCTGACCGCGCGTGCACCAGGCGCAACAGTGCGCCGACGATGTTGGTGACATCCAGCGGTATCCAGGTCAGCAGCGCGTTGCCGTCGGCGAAGCCCGGGTTGACCTCGTTGTAGAACTGCACGTACGGGTCGGCCTTGAGGCGGCGCAGCCGCGACGAGCTATTCGGGGTCGCCGGTGAGCGCACCACCCAGGGTTCCCCGTTCACCGGTTCGTAGTGCCGCCGCACGACGAGCTCACCCACCATCGCGGAGACATCGGGCGGCGTAGGGTGGGCGAAGCTCGGGTAGATCCGCGGCATCGTCGAGGCCATCAGGCGGTAGGCGGCCGGATTCGAACTGCGGGTGAAGTAGGCCAGCGGGGTGCGTGGATGGCGGAGCTTGAAGCGCAGCGCCTCGCGGAGCCCGAAGAACGCGCCCGGCGTCCCACCGCGGTAGCCCAGTCGGCACAACACGGCGGCGTTGAACACCGCGTGCGCGCGACCCGCGTGCTCCAAGCGCTCGATGCTGGCGTAGGAAAAACCCGCGAGCTCATCGTTCGCGCCGTAGAAGAGCGCGATCCGAAACTCACCGGCGCCGTCGATGAGCACCTTGAGCTGATCGCGGGTTGTACCGTGCGCGGTTTCGCTGTAGCAGGCGTAGAGCTGCTCTAGTAGCTCGGAGCGCTGTGCGATTTCCATCGATGACGCCCGCAGGTACTCGGTTCGGACGATTCGCTTGACTTCGGCGGCGGGCTCGTGACTGGCCCTGGGCATCGGCTGCCTGGGACAGTGCAACGACTCGGCGGGGGGCGCGGGATATGTGATGGTCACGGTCATCTCCTACAGTCTCAATTGCCTTGCGCAGAAGGCGGATCCAGATGGTGCTGGTGGTGCCGGCGTTCTGGTGAGACCACTGTCACACTTCGACCTCTATAAAACCTTCATAGAAATTTCAGCGAATCGCTTAATTCCGAACTCAATCAACGCGCAGCGGCGTCGTGCGCCAAGGGCTCTGATCAGATGGCTCGTTGCAGGTCGCCCGCCGGGGCCTCGATGTACCGGCGTCGACCTACGCGGATCTCGA
The DNA here is from genome assembly GCA_963778135.1 of uncultured Actinomycetota bacterium. Taxonomy (GTDB): domain Bacteria; phylum Actinomycetota; class Actinomycetes; order Mycobacteriales; family Mycobacteriaceae; genus Mycobacterium. The sequence continues at coordinate 191,566 of CAVZTC010000003.1, forward strand.
CATGCTGTTCGCCGTTGAGCCGGCGTATCAAGGCCTGCGGCGGAACCAGGGCCCGCTCCCATGTGGTGGTGTCGCGCCAGTCCGGGATTCCCATGGCCTCGGCGGCGCTGCGCAAGGCATCGCCCAACTTGTCGGCGATCAGGTGTCGCAGCGCCTCGGCCGCCTGCCGGGGGTTGGCGATCAGCCAGCCGTGGCACGCCCCGCGCAGGCGGTACAGCGACCCGCTGGCCGCCTCGGCGATGTCACGCGCACTCGCGAAGGGCACCATGAAGTCGTTGTCGCCGTGCAGGACCAACGTCGGGATGCCCCGCTCGCGCATCATGCGCAGCTGCGCCGCGGAATCGGGTGACCGCATCATGGCCAGCGCGGCCCGCGCCGGGCCGAGCGGACGCCGCAGATTGCCGATCATCGCGTCCGTCAGGCCCCGCGCATACCGGCTGGCGCGGGCGACGTTCAACCCGTCCATTTCATGGCGGGTGCTGCACAGCATGGCGAGCATCGCGGCCAGCGCCTGGGGCGCGGGCCGCGCCGCAGCGGCTAGCGTCTTTTCCCAGGAGGCCCCGGCGGCCGCGTCCAGCAGCACGGCGGCCAGCACCCGTTCCGGCGCGCCAGCCGCCACCTCGATCACCAGCCGGCCGCCCATCGAGTGCCCGGCGAACACCGCCTTCTCGATGCCGAGGACGTCAAGGGAGCGCAATGTCAGCGCGACGAAGTCGCCGAGTTGTGCCCTGCCGGAGCGGAATCCGTGGGTGTCGCCGTGGCCCGCGGCATCGATTGCGACGACGAGAAATCCCAGATTGGCCAGGCCACCAAGCATGTCGTGATACGCGCGGCGGTTCAGGCCCAGGCCGTGCAAGAACACCAGGGGCACCCCCCGACCGCCTACCGACACCCCGACCTTGTGTCCGTCACCCAGCTCAATCACGTGGTGCGACAGACGGATTCGCCGTTCGATCTCGGCGGCAGGCAAGGACTGCGGCGACATGGCGGATTCCTGATCGCGCTGTGTTCGGGCTTTCGGGCGGCATCACCGTCGCATCCGCACCTTTATGAATCCTTTACGCCTACGAATCCTTTCCGAAGGCCCCACCAAGTACACGAGAAAATCCCCGTGGCACAACTAGTCGGCGACGGGCCCTCGGGAGGTGTTTTCGAAGACGAAATGGTGGTCGGCCAGGCGAATGCGGTCACCTTCGGACAGGACGGCGCTGGTGTGGATGCGCCGGCCGGAAACGTAGACGCCGTTCGCTGATCGCAAGTCGACTATGGCGAAACTGGATCCGGTATCGACGATCGCGGCGTGGTGCCGGCTGACCTTGGCGCTGGACAGGATGATGTCGTTGTTCGGGCTGCGCCCGATTCGTGTGGTGGTGGCGACCAGCGGATGGGTGATCCCGTCGCCGTCGCGCAAGGACGGGCCATGGGCGATGTCGGGACGCGCGGTGATGTGCGCCGACAGGGTCTTGATGGTGTCGTCGGCATTCAGTCGGGCGACCTTGCGCACGTCGAGCGGTTGCTGGCGTAGGACCCGCTCGTAGAGGTCGCGCACCGTGGGACCGGGGTCGACGCCAAGGTCGTCGGACAACGTGTCCTTCAGCCTGTGATAGGCATCGAGGGCATCGGATTGGCGGTCGCTGAGATAGTAGGCGGTGATCAGCTGCGCCCAAAGCGGTTCCCGGTAAGGCTGGTCGACGGTAAGCGCCTCGAGCTCATTAATGACGGAATAGGCTCTTCCGCAGGCAATTTCAATTTCAGCGCGGGCAATGTGCGCCAAGACCTTTTCCTCGATCAGGCCCTTGGCAAAGGCGTCGACGAAGTTGAAGTCGCTCAAGTCAACGAGCACCGGCCCGCGCCACTCACCAAGCGCGGCCACGAAGTGGTCGCTCGCCTGGTCGAACCGCCCGTCCGCAGCCGCTCGAACACCCGCATCCTTTTCGGTGACGAAGCGGCCGAGGTCGTATTGGCTGTCGAGAACCGCGAGCCGGTAGCCGGGCGATGCGCTGACCAAGAGGTCGCGCTTTTCGTGGCCAACGCCGGCCATCAGACGACGCAGGTTCGAGACGTACGAGTAGAGCGTGTCCTTTGCCCGGGCCGGGGGTCCCTGCTCCCAGGCCGCATCGATCAATGCATCGATGCCGACCGGCCGGTTGCGATTGATCAGCAACATCGCCATGACCGCTCGTTGCTTGGGGGTGCCCAACGCAATTTCCGAGCCATTGACTACGACCCGCAACGGCCCGAGGACGCCGAACCCGACATCGTCTTGCAAAGGCGTTCCCCTAGCCCCCCAAACCCATTGGAGCTGGTGTGCCCATTGTCAGCATCCGACCACCTGTAGTCGTTGTTCCACCACATTGACAATCCGCGTAGTACGGCGTTCCCCATGGAAGGTTAGACCCCCTCGATAGCTATTTCTCGGCTTCAACGTCGTGTCGGTCCGGCTCGGGCCTTGACGCTGGTCAGATGCCCACGGTGGGGGTCAACCCAGAGCGCATTTGACGCGCATGAAGGTTTTGTGAAGGTCCGTCCGCAATCCTTCGATTGTCGTTTCGACTTCCGAACTTCCAAATTCTCGGTCCCAGGGAGAGCAGCTATGAAACTTGACATGAACGACGTCGAGCGGGCGGTTGGCAAGGCCGCGCTGGCTTTGCGGGTTGGCCCGGCCGACGTCGAGTCCAAGTTGTACGACGGGCTGGCCGCCGTCGGCGTCTTGGAGCGGCTCCCGTCCTCGTGGCCCGTAGCGGACGAGATCGCCGCGTTGCCGTGGGGTGCCGGTTCCGTGTCCGCGCCGGATCCGAAGCCGCAGAGCGGAATCGAGGGCCCGTGGCCGCAAGACCCCGTTGTTCACCCATTCTTCCCGTCGCCCGTTCTCAAGATCGACCACGCCGACCGCGACGACCACGTCTGGAACAACGTCACTCGCTTCATGGGTCAGATCCTGATGTCGACCCCAAAGGCGGCACTTCGCGCTCGCCTCGGCCGCCGCCTCGTTCCGGTGACGGACGCCAGGTTCGAGGAGCTGGTCACCGGGACGACGTTTGCGCAGTTCCTGTTGCCGATCGTCGCTCCGCGGGAGCGGGAGGCGTTCGCGGACGATCTGCATGCCCACCCCGAGGCTCGCTTCGGCACAATCGACCTCTCCGGCTTCGCGCACCTGAAGCCGCTGCCCGGTGTCTTTGCCGCACCGACCGTCGTCCTGCTGCGCGAACGCAGCGCGACCGATTGGGCCGTCGTGGCGATTCGCTGCGGCGAACATGTCTTCCACCCCGAGGACGGCGCGCGCTGGGACCTCGCGAAGTACTTCGTTCTGCAGGGCGCCCAATGCCTGCTGGTGCACATCGCGCACCCGCGGTTGCACTTCCCGATGGATGCCGTGAATGCGTTCACGCAGTCGCTGCTGCCGAGCCACCACCGGCTCAAGCGCCTGCTTGCTCCGCACTTCCTCTACACGCTCGGCCTGCACAAGGCGGTGATCCACCACCAGCGCGGGGCGATCCACAACAACCAGCGCGAGCTGAGTGTGGGGTTCACGTTCGAGACGGCGAGCATGCACGAAGGCGTGGTGCTCGGCATGCACGGCCGCGGCGACGAGGCCTACCCGTCGTACGACTTCTGGGGCGTCCACCTCGGCACCCACACCACCTATGGGCGCTATCGGCAGGCCTGGTATCAGCACATCCTGGAGTTCACCCGCAAGATTGCCAACACGTTCGACGTCGGCGACCCGGACGTCACTCAGGTGGGCGGACGCCATCTCACCCATGGTCACCGGCTTCCCGGACGGCATGGCGATCTGGGGTGAGGACGTCCTGGCCCAGACCCTGGCGACGGTCATCGCCACCGTCAGCGTCTTCCACACCGCCGACCACGACAGCCACGCCCGGATCCCGACGGAGGAATTGCCCTGGCGCCTGCGCCAAGCGCCGCCGGATGAGGCGGGGCCAATCAAGCTGGACCTGCAATCGCTCGTCCTCCCCGAGGACCACTTCAGGGCCATCCTCACGCATCGGCTTTACTCCAAGCCGGCGATCCGGTCGAAGCTGTCGTCGGTGAAGTACAGCTTCCGGATGCGTGAGGCCCGCGACGCCGCCGACGAGTTCGTTGATGGCTTCTCGACGCTGGACCGCGCCTGGGAGCCGCACGGCTTCGCAACCGCCAACGCGATCGCGACCAGCGTGCAGTACTGATCGCTCGTTGATGCGCGGGGCGTCTCGTTAAGCGGCGGCCATCGCGGGAGTTCTCCAAGGATCCTCCGGGAAGTCAATCCAAGGAGAACACCGCGATGGCCGCGCCTCGTTTTGCGTCGTTTTGCGTTCAGGTTTGATGGGCCCGCGACGACCAGAATTCCCAAATCACCCCGGCGGTGTGGGGTATCGTCCGCGACATCACCAATCGCCGGCACCTAGGATCGCCGTGACCTCGAAGGACGAGCGGATCACGGCGGTGACGATGTCCCAAGAACCAGCGGCGACGTCGGGCGAGCAGCCCGATGAACCGCTGGGCCACCTCGTCGTGGACGAGGACGGCTCTGAGCTCAGCGTCGCATCGGTCGCATCGGTCGCCGACGAGCCCTCCGGCCGCCGGGAAGCTGAAATATGCGGATCTTCACGATCTTCACGATCTTCGAAATCTTCGAAATCTTCGATCTTCGAACACAGCCAGGAGTTTCCGCCCAGCCCCCCGGCAGTGGTGCGGGACAGGAGCGTGCAACCCGGCGGGGTAACGTCGCGGTGGATCTCGTCAAGCGCGTGTGGATACCGGTTGTGATGATCGTGGTGTTGGCGGCCGGTGCCGTCACCGTGTCGCGGTTGCACCGAGTCTTTGGCTCACACCATCATCTTTCGGATGCCGGTAACGGTGACGCGATCGTCTCGTTCAACCAAAAGCGGGTTGTGTATGAGGTTTTGGGCCCGCCGGGGACCCTCGCAACAATCAACTACCTGGATGCCGATGCCCAGCCGCAGCAGGTTGATGACGCGAGGCTACCGTGGGCGTTGACGATCGTGACCACGCTGAGCGCGGTGGTGGCCGACGTGGTGGCCCAGGGCGACAGCGACAGCCTGGGTTGTCGCATCACCGTCGATGGCGTGATCCGCGGTGAGCGCTTTGTTGAAGCCCACCACGCCCAGACCAGCTGCCTGGTCAAGTCCGCATAAGCGCCGAACATGGCGCGCCGGGATCCCGTCCTCGCCAGAGCGATCAGCTGGTTAGCGCTGCCGGTAATCCTGCTCTGGCAGGCCGTCGCCGTCATCTTGATGTCGTGACCCGAGCACCCCAAGATGTCACTGCAAACCACGCTGGGTGAGGACGCGCACCCGCTTCTATGACACCCGAATCGACAAGCTGCGCCGAGAGCGACTCATGTCGAGCAGATCGAGAACTTCTGGGGCGAAGCATTGACCGCGGCGGGCGTGCAAAGCGCTGACGTCAAGGCCGCTTACGTCATGCTGAACCTGGCCGGCGATCATCCGGCGCGTTGGATCTCGCGGGCGTGGTGCCGATCGTCGGCCACGGCCAGGCCGACCCGTCCGCCATGGTTAGGCAGCGCCTTGTCGCGATGCAGCTTTACTGCCTACCCGACGCAGGCGTAGAAACGCGGCAGTTATTGTGCCGCTTCGGATTACGGATAGTCAGAAATTGGGCTGGATTGGGCGCGCGCTAGTCTAGTCGTTCATGCCCGCCGCGGCCCACAAGCGTATGCGAGAGGATGCGGGTCGCCGCCGCTACCCAGAAGGGCTGATAGCGCCATCGGGTCTCCCGCCCTAGCGCCGCCTGGAGCGCAAACCCGGGTTCCATTTGCCATTGACGGCCGTTTTCGGACAACCGGCAGCGCGACGGCGTAGCATCGCATGACAGCTGCTTAGAACAAAGGCGCCAATCGTGGTGTTCGAAGCGAACCGCTTGAATCAGTGCTCCCCCAGCGCAATTGAAGGGACGGCCGCGATCACGGATCCAGCGTTCGCCAGGGCAGGCACACGAATCGCATTGCCCTGTTCCGGTCGGCCAGTGCCGAGCGCGGAAGCGGCGGGGCGGCGCCCCATCGCTGGCCAGGGGCTACTCACGCGGACCGCCAGAGGAGTGACCGGTGGCTGAAACGACCTACCGCACCATGGAGCTCATGGCCCAGACGTTTTTCCTGGCCATCGGGACCCGCATCACCTACATCGGCGAGCAGAACATCCCCGATCGCGGCGGTGCCGTGGTCGCGATCAACCACACCAGCTACGTCGACTGGCTGGCGGCCGGGCTGGGCGCGCGTCGCCGCCATCGCCGGTTGAGGTACATGGTCAAGGCCGAGCTGCAGCGGGTGAAGGTGATCGACTTCGCGATCAAGCACACCAAGACCATTCCGGTGGATCGCAGCGCCGGGGCCGAAGCCTACGCAGTGGCCGTGCAGCGGTTGCGCGAGGGCGAGCTGGTCGGCGTCTATCCGGAGGGCACGATCAGTCTCAGCTTCGAGCTGCAGGAGTTCAAGACGGGGGCCGCCCGGATGGCTAGCGAAGCGGGTGTCCCGATCGTCCCGGTGATTGTCTGGGGCAGTCAGCGAATCTGGACCAAGGGCCGCCGACGGAGTTTGCGCCGTAAGAAGGTGCCGGTCATCGTCGCGGTGGGTGAGCCGTTTTTCCCACTCGCGGACTACGCGCAGACCAATGCCGCGCTGCGCGAGTCGCTGAGCGCGCTGCTCGACGAGGTGCAGCTGCGGTATCCACGCCCGGCTGGACAGTGGTGGGTGCCGCAGCGCCTGGGCGGCGGGGCACCCACGGTGGCCGAAGCGGCGCGGATGGACGACGACGCGACTGCGGCCAAGGCTGCGAGCCGCGGCCCGCAGCACTAACACGGTCGGGAGAGACGGTCGCGTTCGAGGCTCAGCCAACCAGTTGCGGGTTTGCCTCGAGGGACGCTCGGGCGAGCCACCGGATCTTGGTAGTAGAGCAAAAGGGCACTGGCCGTAGCGGATTACATCGTTTCTTCCGGCTGCCGCGCGGCGTTGAACCCGGGATGCGTCACCCCTCGATCAGCATCACTGAGTTGTGGTGTCCGTTGCCATTGGCGCGATTCGGCGCCCGTCGCGCCGTGACACCCACCGACTCGCCGGTCCTCGCGACGCTCGCCGGACTCGTCGGCACGGCGCTGACCGCCGGCCTGGCGTAGTTGGCGCCGTTGATCTTGAGCGTCGGAGACGGCTTGCGCCGGGTGCGCGGGTCGTCGATCACGTTGTAGTCAGCCCACAGGCTGGTCAAATTCATCGGCACGCCCGCCGCCGCGAGCTTGGCCAGCCCCAGCCAAAGCGCGCGAATACCGTTGGTGTGCTTATGATCAAGCGCGACGGCATGGTGCGGCAGGCCCTCCAGGCATTTGCCCACCAGATTCGTCAGCACGGCGTCCGGGCCGACCTCCACGAACGTTCTGGCGCCCGCGGCCCACATCGCCCGCACCTGCTCGACGAAACGGACCGGCTGCGCTATCTGGCCGGCGAGCGTGGCGCGCATCGCGTCGGCGTCCCCGTCGTAGGGCTTTGCACTCGCGTTGGCGTGGGCCGGCACGACCGGGGTGTTGAACGGGATGTCCGCCAGGTAGGCCTGCAACGGCGCCGCGGCCGGAGCCAGGATCTCCGAATGGAACGCGGTCGCCACATCCAGTTGCGTGGAATTGATGCCGGCCATGGACAACCGAAGCATCGTGTCCGCGACCGCATCGGCGGCGCCCGACACGATGACCTGCATGGGACTCCCGTGGTGGGCGATGGTGACGTCAAGCTCCCACCGTTGCAGCAGCTCCTGCACTATTTCGGAAGGCGCCGAGACCGCGCTCATCGCGCCGTCGGTGGTGCGGGCGGCCTCGGCGATGAGGGCGCCCCGTTTCCGTGCGATTCGAAGTGTCGCCGCCTCGTCGAAGACCCCGGCGGCGCACAATGCCACGACCTCCCCGGAGCCGTGGCCGCCCACCGCAATTGGCCGGATGCCCAAGGCCCGGGTGATCTTTAGCAGGCTGAGGCTGTGCGCGGCAATCGCCGGTTGCGCCCATTCAGTTCTGGCTAATGCCGCTTCCTGCTCTTCGCGCTCCCCCTCCGTGAAAACCGACTTCGGCCACACGATTTGGTGTAGATCCTGATCGGCATCCAGGAGCGAGGCACGAGCCGTCTCCCACGGCGAGAGCGCGGGCTCGTACAGCTGCGGGATGTCGGCACCCATCCCGACGTACTGGCTGCCCTGGTCGGGAAAGAGCAAAGCGACCGGTGCCGGTTGCTGGGCGGAGTAAAAGTAGCCCCGGGCGGAGGCAAAGGACGCCACGTCGCGTTCGGCAATGAGCCGAAACGCTGCTTCATCGAGCATCGATTGCAGGCTGGTGACATCGTCGGCAACGATGGCAAACCGGTGTCGCTGCGTCGGGTCGTAACATAGCTGCGTCGCATGGGCGATATAGCGCAGCATGTCGGCGCCATCGGTAAGCGAAGCCGACAAGCTCGTCAACCTGTCGGCCAGGGCGGTCGCACTCGCGGCGCCGAGCACCACCAACTCGGACTTCCAGGATCGGTGCCGCCAGGCGCGGTCACCGCTGCCGATGTACTCCTCGAGCGTCACATGAAAATTGCTGCCACCCAGGCCAAAAGAGCTGACCGCCGCGCGACGCGGAACGCCCTCGTCGGAAATCCACGGCCTGGCATGGGTGGGCAGGTAAAAGGGTGAGTTGCCGATGTCCAGGGCCGGGTTAGGCTGGTCGACCTTGATTGTCGGCGGCAGGATCTTGTGATGAACCGCCATCACCGCCTTGAACAGTCCGCCGGCGCCCGACGCCGCTTTGGTGTGCCCCACTTGCGATTTCACCGATCCAAGGGCGCACCATTGGCGGTCTTCCCGCCCGGACGCGTTGAAAACGTCTTCCAGCGCGGAGAACTCGGCCACGTCGGCGGCGTGGGTCCCCGCCCCGTGCGCCTCGACCAGCCCAACGGTTTCCGGGCCGTAACCCGCCGCGTGGTAAGCGCGGTGCAACGCCTTTGCCTGTCCCGCCGGACTCGGAGCCGAAATGCTGTTCGCCCGGCCGTTCGACGACGAGCCCGAACCTCGGATGACCGCGTATATCTGGTCGTCGTCGCGCTCGGCGTCCTCGAGCCGCTTGAGCGCCAGCATGGCAAGCCCCTCGCCAAGCATCGTTCCGTCCGCCTTGTCGGAGAACGGTCGGCAGTCGCCCGACGGGGACAGCGCCGCGACGTTGCCGAAGGACAGGAACATGAGCGGGTCGTTCAGCGCGTCCACGCCGCCGGCAATGACCATCTCCGAGTCGCCCAGATACAACTCGTTGAGTGCGATTTCGACAGCCGCGAGCGAACTTCCGGAGGCGGCGTCGACGACACAGTTCTTTCCACCGAGGTCGAATCGGTTTGCGATGCGCCCGGCGACGGCGTTGCCCAGCAACCCCGGGAGAGCGCCTTCTCGCCGGGGCGGCAACGCGGCGGCCACCCGAGCTTTGAACAGCTCGATCTGGTCGCCGGCGATTCCGGCGGCGCGAAGTGCCCGTTCCCACAGGGGAGCCTGCAGGCCGGACATGTGGGCGACCAGCTCGGTCGTACTGCCGACGCCCAGGACCACCGAGATGCGTTCTCGGTCGAGATGGGAAAAGTCACCTCCAGCAACGTCTTCCAGGACTTGCTTGGCAACCGCGAGCGCGAGTAGTTGCGCGGTATCGGTGGCCGGCACAACGTCGGGAGAAATTCCGAATTCCGACGGCGAGAAATCGATGTAGGGAAGAAGGCCGCCCCGTCGAGCATTCGTCGTGCCAAGCGTGTCCAGTCCCGGGTCGTGGTGATGGCTCACATGCCAGTGCGCTTCCGGAATTTCGGAGAGCAGATCCGCGCCGCCCAGGATATTGCGCCAGAAGTGTTCGGCATGAACGGAGCCGGGAAAGAGGGCGCTGACGCCTACAACGGCAATGGCAGGACGGCTAAACATACTCGGTGGCACTTTCGTCGTTGTCGAACACATCCGACGATTCGAGACCGGCTTTGAGGGAGACGCGGCACGCGTCACGCCCGGCCACCCCCGCTCGGTGCAGGCCGCACCAGAACCTTGAACCGCGGTGTGCTTTACACCAGCCCACTATCGGATCCCGACCTTTATAAATCCTTACTAAGCTGGTGTGCGGCTACAGACCCGACAGGCTCAGGGCGAGACCATCGTTTGCTGTCGTACTCTTTAGTCATCCCTCTCTATAGATGCCGAGGTATGTGATGGATCGCGACCTGGCTGCTACGGAGTCTGAAGCGGGCGGGGCATGGGACGGCGTGTCCGGTGGCGTGGCCTCCGAATTAGCTGCCTCCGGATTCGCCGATGGTCAGGAAATTGGGCGCGGCGGGTTCGGAGTCGTGTACCGCTGTCGGCAGGTCGCGCTGGAGCGGGTGGTGGCCGTCAAGGTGCTCACGGTACGGCTCGATCAGGACCGGGCCCGGTTCGCGCGCGAACAGCACGCGATGGCCCGGTTGACCAGCCACCCCAACATCGTGCCGGTGCTGCAGGTCGGTGAGACCACGTCGGGTCACCCTTTTTTGGTGATGCCCTATTGCGGGCAGGGCAACATCCACGAGCGGATCCACCGGCTGGGTGCCCTCGATGTCGCCGAGGTGTTGCGCCTCGGAGTGAAGATGGCCGGGGCGCTGGCGTGCGCGCATCGGGCCGAGATTGTGCACCGTGACGTGAAGCCGGCCAACATCTTGTATACCGACTACGGTGAGCCGGCGCTGGGTGACTTCGGAATCGCCCGCACCGGTGGCGACGGGTTCGAGACGGCGGCCGGGGTTTTTGTGGGGTCGCCGGCGTTTGCCGCGCCGGAGGTCCTGTCCGGCCAACCGCCCAGCGCGGCCTCCGATGTGTACGGGTTGGGTGCCAGCCTGTTCACCGCGATGACCGGCCACGTCGCCTTCGAGCGCCGCGCCGGGGAAAAGATGATGGCGCAGTTCGTGCGGATCACCACCGAGCCCGTACCCGATCTGCGCGGGCAGGGCATCCCCGAGGCGGCCGCCGCGGTTGTGGACACCGCCATGGCCCGCGACCCGGCCGATCGTGCCTCGGCGATCGAACTCGGTGAACTGATCCAGCGGGCGCAGTCGCAGCTGGGTCTGCCGGTAACCGAGATGGCGCTGCACAGTGGCAATAAAGGCCCCGGATCCGATCGGCGCCGCGCCAGCTCAGCGGTGTCGGTGTCGGTGCCGGTGACCGGCGGCGGAGCCGGGGGCAGGCTGCCGGCGACGGTGGCCAGCTTCGTGGGCCGCGAGGCGGAGTCGGCCCAGCTGCAAGAGTTGCTGGCGACCTCGCGGGTGGTCACCCTGATCGGCATGGGCGGAGTCGGCAAAACCACCCTGGCCTGCCACACCGCCGCCAACCTGCGCTCCCAGTTCGCCGATGGACTGTGGTGGGTGGAACTGGCCGAACTGCGCCAGGGCGGCCTGCTGACCGAGGTGGTGGCCGCCGCGCTGGGCGTGCGCGACCAGATGGGACGCGCGCTGAGCGACGTGCTCGTCGACTTCCTCACCCCGCGGCACACGCTGCTGGTGCTCGACAACTGCGAGCACCTGATCGACGACGCCGCCAAACTCGCCGAGGTGCTGCTGCGGGAATGCCCGCAGGTGCGGATTCTGGCCACCAGCCGCGAAATCCTCGACATCGACGGCGAGGCGGTGCTGCGGCTGTCGCCGCTGTCGTGCCCGGCCCTCGACGACAATCCGACGCTGAGGACCCTGGGCGGCTACGAGGCCATCGAATTGTTCGTGCAGCGCGCCCGCGCGGCGGTGCCCGGATTCGAGCTCGACGACGGCAACGCCGCGGCCATCGCGCGCTGCTGCGCCCGCCTGGACGGGTTGCCCCTGGCCATCGAGCTGGCCGCGGCGCGGCTGCGCGCGATGTCGGCCGAGCAGATCGCCGAGGAACTCTCCGACCGCTTCGCCCTGCTCTCGCATGCCCGTCGCGGCGCGATCACCCGCCGGCAAAGCCTGGCCGCGTGCGTGGAATGGAGCTACGACCTGTGCACCGATGCCGAACAACGACTGTGGTGCCGGCTCTCGGTGTTGGCCGAAACCTTCGACCTGCCCACCGCCCGGGGCATCTGCGGCTCGGGTATTTACGACATCCCCGCCCACGAATTCCTCGACCTGCTGTGCGCGCTGGTGGACAAGTCCATCCTGATCCGCACCGAAGACAACGGCGTGGTGTTATTCCGCCTCCTGGAAACGCTGCGCGACTACGGCAAAAGCCGCATGACCGGGACCGAGCACACGCTGTTGGCGAGGCGCCACGCCGACTGGTATCACCAGCTGCTCACCGACGCCGAGGCGCAGTGGTTCGGCCCCCAACAGCTGCATTGGATCCAGCGCCTCACCCGCGAAATGCCCAACATCCGCGAGGCCCTGCAATTCAACCTCACCGACTCCCCGGCGGCGGCCGCCGATATGACCGCCGACCTGCGCCGGTACTGGGTCTACCACGCCTCGCTCAGCGAAGGCTGCCAATGGGCCAACCGTGCGCTGGCCGCCCTGTCGCCCGAGCCCAGCATCGGGCGCATCCGGGCGCTGTTCGCCGCCGCACACCTCAGCCTGCGACACGGCGACCCGGCGACCGCCGCCGGCCGTCTCGCCGAGGCGCGCACCTTGCTCGAGGCAGTCGACGACCCCGTCACCCGCGGCAGGATGGACTTCTTCGAGGGCTACAACTCCCTGCTGGGCGGCAACCTCGATCACGCGCGCGACTGCCTGCAGCGGGCTATGGCCACCACCGAGGACTTTGAGGCCCAGGTGCACTCGGTGTCGGCGATGAGCTGGCTGGACTTGATTTGCGGCGACGCCCGCAGCGCGCTGGCCTGGTCGGAAAGAGGTGTGGAGTTGGCCGACGCCCGCGGTGATTGGGCGATGCGGGCGGTGGTGATGGGATCGCTGGGGGCCTCCCACTGGCACCTGGACGATGTGGCGCGCGCCGAGCAGGTGCTCCGGGACGGCCTCAAACTCGCCTTCGAGATCAATGACAAATATGCCGTCGCAAACGGGCTGGAAGTCTTGGCCTGGATCAGTCAGGCACGGCACCCGCACCAAGCCGCGCTGCTGATGGCGGCGGCCGCCAGGATAAGCAGCGCCAGCGGAGCCCCGCTCGCTACTTTCGTTCTCGGTGACTTCCACGCCGAATGTGAACGTCAGGTCCGCGAGCAGCTCGGCGCCGACGAATTCCAGAAAGCGTGGAACGAGGGCACCGCGCTGAGCACGGCCGAAGTCGCAGCGGCAATTTCCTTGGAACTCTTCGGTCCGGACTGAACCTTGGCGGGCGACGGTTGTCCGTTATTTTTTGTTTCTTCTGGCCCCTGATCGCCTGGCATGAGGTATGCATACTTGCTGATATTCGCCGCCGGAGCAGGTGGAGCCACGAGTGGTTGACCCTTCGTTTGTGACGCAAATCGAAATGGGCAGTGACGTCGCCGCGGAGTTGGACGCTGCCGGATTCGCGGATGCTCACGAGATTGGGCGGGGCGGGTTCGGAGTCGTGTACCGCTGTCGGCAGGTGGCGCTCGAGCGGGTCGTGGCCGTCAAGGTGCTCACGGTGGGGATGGACGAGGACCGGGCCCGGTTCGCGCGGGAACAGCACGCGATGGCCCGGTTGACGAGCCATCCCAACATCGTGCCGGTGTTGCAGGTCGGTGAGACCAAATCGGGCCAACCGTTTTTGGTGATGCCCTACTGCGGGCAGGGCAACATTCAAGACCGCATCCAGCGGCTGGGTGCCCTGGACGTCGCCGAGGTGTTGCGGCTGGGAGTGAAGATGGCCGGGGCGCTGGCGTGCGCGCATCAGGCCGAGATTGTGCACCGCGACGTGAAGCCGGCCAACATTTTGTACACCGATTTCGGTGAGCCCGCGCTGGGTGATTTCGGTATTGCCCGCACCGGCAGCGGGTTCGAGACGGCGGCGGGGATGTTCACCGGGTCGCCGGCGTACAGCGCCCCGGAAGTCCTGTCCGGTCAGCCGCCCAACGCGGCGTCCGATGTGTACGGTTTGGGCGCCAGCCTGTTCACCGCGATGACCGGCCACGTCGCGTTTGAGCGCCGCGCCGGGGAAATGGTGATGGCGCAGTTCGCGCGGATCACCACCGAGCCCGTGCCCAATCTGCGCGGGCAGGGCATCCCCGGGGTGGCAGCCGCGATTGTGGACACCGCCATGGCCCGCGACCCGGCCGACCGCGTCTCGGCGATCGAACTCGGTGAACTCATCCAACGGGCTCAGTTGCAGCTGGGTCTGCCGGTGACCGAGATGGTGCTGCACGGTGGCAATAAAGACCCCGGATCCGATCGGCGCCGCACCGGCCCGGCGGTGTCGCCGTCGGCGCCGTTGGGCGGCGCTGCCGGTGGCAGGCTGCCAGCCACGGTGGCCAGCTTCGTGGGCCGCGAGGCGGAGTCGGCCCAACTGCAAGAGTTGTTGGCGGCCTCGCGGATGGTGACGCTGATCGGCATGGGCGGGGTCGGCAAAACCACCCTGGCCTGCCACACCGCCGCCGCCCTGCGCCCACGGTTCGGCGATGGACTGTGGTGGGTGGAACTGGCCGAACTGCGGCAGGGCGGGCTGCTGACCGAGGTGGTGGCCGCCGCGCTGGGTGTGCGCGACCAGATGGGGCGCGCGCTGAGCGACGTCCTGGTCGACTTCCTCACCCCGCGCCACACGCTGCTGGTGCTGGACAACTGCGAGCACCTGATCGACCACGCGGCCAAACTCGCCGAGACCCTGCTGCGGGACTGCCCGCGGATGCAGATCCTGGCCACCAGCCGCGAGGTCCTCGACATCGAGGGCGAGGCGGTGCTGCGGCTGTCGCCGCTCTCGTGCCCGGCGCTCGACGACGATCCCACCCTGAAAGATCCCACCCTGAAGGATCCCACCCTGAAGGATCCCACCCTGAAGGATCTCACCGTGAGCACCATGGCCGGCTACGACGCCGTCCGGTTGTTTGTGCAGCGCGCCCGCGCCGCGGTGCCCGGATTCGAGCTCGACCATCGCAACGCCGCGGCCATCGGGCGCTGCTGCGCCCGCCTGGACGGGTTGCCGCTGGCCATCGAGCTGGCCGCGGCGCGGTTGCGCGCGATGTCGGCCGAGCAGATCGCCGAGGAACTCTCCGACCGCTTCGCCTTGCTCTCGAATGCCCGGCGCGGCGCCGTAACCCGCCGGCAGAGCCTGGCCGCGTGCGTGGAATGGAGCTACGACCTGTGCGCCCCGCCCGAACAACAATTGTGGTGCCGGCTCTCGGTGCTGGCCGAAACCTTCGACCTGCCCACCGCCCGCGGCATCTGCGGCCCGGACATCCCCGCCCACGAGTTCCTGGATCTGCTGTGCGCGCTGGTCGACAAATCCATCCTGCTGCGCACCGAGGACAACGGCGTGGTGTGTTTTCGGCTGCTGGAAACCCTGCGCGACTACGGCAAGAGCCGCATCACCGACGCCGAGCACACGCGCCTGGCCCGACGCCACGCCGACTGGTACCACCACCTGCTCTCCGACGCCGAGGCGCAATGGTTCGGCCCTCAGCAACTGCAGTGGATCCAGCGCCTGACCCGTGAAATGCCCAACATCCGCGAGGCCCTGCAATTCAGCCTCACCGATTCCCCACCGGCGGCGGCGGACATGACCGCCGACCTGCGCCGGTTCTGGGCCCATCACGCCTCGCTGAGCGAGGGCTGCCAGTGGGCCAACCGTGCCCTGGCCGCCCTGTCCCCCGAGCCCAGCATCGGGCGGGTCCGCACGCTGTTCACTGCCGCGCACCTCAGCCTGCGACACGGCGACCCGATGACCGCCGCCGGACACGTCGCCGAAGCGCGCACGCTGCTCGAGGCGGTCGACGACCCCGTCACCCGCGGCCAGATCGACTTCTACGAGGGTTACACCGCACTGATCATCGGGAACCTCGATCAGGCGCGGGACAGCCTGCAGCAGGCCATGGACACCACCGATGACTTTGAAGTCCAGACCAACGCGAGGTCGGCCATGAGCTGGCTGGAGCTGGTTTCCGGCGACGCCCGCAGCGCGCTGGCCTGGTCGGAAAAGGGCGCCGAGTTGGCCCAGGCCGGCGGCGGCTACGAGATACTGGCGGTCGCGCTGGGCACCGTCGGCGCCGCGCATTGGCGGCTGAACGACCTGGACCGTGCCGAACAAAAGCTGCAGCAGGCCATCGAGATTGCCATCCAGGTCAATGACAAGTACGCCGTCGCAAACGCGCTCGAGGTCCTGGCATGGGTCGCCGAATCTCGGCACCGGCCGCGGCAAGCCCGGCAAGCCGTCGTCCTGCTCGCCGCGGCCGCCGAAATGAGCCGCATCAGCGCGGCCCCGCTCTCGTGCGCGCTGTTCGGAACCTTCCACGCCGACTGCGAAAGTCGCACACGAGACCAACTCAGCGCCGACGAATTCCAGGCGGCCTGGCACGAGGGCACGGCGCTGAGCCTGGGTGACGTCGCAGAGACATTTTCGGTGGACCTGGCCAGCTTCGCCAAGTCCTGATCACCCGCTGAGCTTCAGCCGATCAGCACCGCGTAGCGCGGCTTGATCACCTCGTCGATTATCGCCAGCCGCTGGTCGAACGGAATGAACGCCGACTTCATCGCATTGATGGTGAAGCGCGCCAGGTCACTCCAGCCGTAACCGAACGCCTCCACCAACCGCGCCATCTCCTGGCTCATCGTGGTGTCGCTCATCAACCGGTTGTCGGTGTTGACGGTCACCCGGAATCGCGACCGGGCCAACAGGTCGAACGGGTGCTCGGCGATGCTATTGGCCGCGCCGGTCTGCACGTTCGAGCTCGGGCACAGCTCCAGCGGAATTCGCTTGTCCCGCAGGATCGATGCCAGCCTGCCCAATCGCACGTCCCCGCCGGGCAAGACCTCGATGTCGTCGGCGATGCGCACCCCGTGGCCCAACCTGTCGGCACCGCAGAACGCGATCGCATCGTGGATGGACGGCAGACCGAACGCCTCACCGGCATGAATGGTAAAGCGCGCGTTGTGGTCTCGCATGTATTCGAAAGCGTCCAGGTGCCGCGTCGGGGGGTTGCCCGCCTCGGCGCCGGCGATGTCGAATCCGACCACGCCCTTGTCCCGGAACCGGATTGCCAGTTCGGCGATCTCCCGTGACAGTGCGGCGTGCCGCATCGCCGTGACCAGGCAGCGCACTGTGATGGGGCGACCCGCTGCGGCGCAAGCCTTTTCGCCGGCGGAAAAGCCGAGCAGCACGCTGTCGACGACCTCGTCGAAGGACAGCCCGCGGTTGATGTGCAACTCCGGGGCGAACCGCACCTCGGCATACACCACCGAATCGGCCGCCAGGTCTTCCACGCATTCGTAGGCGACGCGGTATAACGCCTCCGGTGTCTGCATCACCGCCACGGTGTGCGAGAACGGCTCCAGGTAGCGCTCCAGCGAGCCGCTGTGCGACTGGGTGCGAAACCAGGTGGCCAGCGCGTCCGCCTCGGTGGCGGGCAGCCCGTCGTAACCGAGCTTGCCGGCGATGTCCAGCACGGTCGCCGGACGCAGCCCGCCGTCCAGGTGATCATGCAGCAGGGCCTTCGGCGCCTGCCGGATCTGTTCGGTTTCCAGGGTCATCGGGCGATCCGATCGATGATGAGCGGTCTTGGCTGCGGCGGCGTATCGCCGACGCTCCAACCGCCGTCCAGTTCGGCCATCGCGGCGCAGAAGCGGTCCGGGGTGTCGGTGTAGAGGGTGAACAACGGCTCGCCGGCCGCGACCGGCTCGCCGAGACGACGGTGGATCCGCACACCGGCACCGGCCTGCACCCGGTCGCCCGGGCGGGACCTGCCCGCGCCGAGCCGCCAAGCCGCCAGCCCCACTGCCATCGCGTCGATGTTGCCCATTGTGCCGCTCCGGTAGGCGATCACGGTCTCTGAATGCGCACCAATTGGCAACGGTACCGACAAGTCGCCGCCCTGTGCGGCGACCAGTTGCCGGAACCGGTCCATCGCGGTGCCGTCGCGCAGCACCTGCGCGGGGTCGCGGTCGATGCCGGCCAGCTCAAGCATCTCGGTGGCCAGCCGCAGCGTCAGTTCCAGCAAATCGGGCGGCCCGCCTCCGGCGAGCAGATCCAGCGCCTCGGCCACCTCGAGCGCGTTGCCGACGGTCGCGCCCAGCGGGCTGTTCATGTCCGTCAGCAACGCGCGGGTCGGCACCCCGTGGGCGGCGCCCAGCTCGACCATCGTGTGCGCGAGTTCACGGCTCGACGCCTCCGACTCCAGCAGCGCACCGGCACCGACCTTCACGTCGAGCACCAGCCCGCCGACCCCCTCGGCCAGCTTCTTGCTCATCACCGAGCTGGCGATCAACGGCAGCGACTCGACCGTGGCGGTTATATCCCGCAGCGCGTACAGCTTCTTGTCGGCCGTGGCGAGCTGGCCCGCGGCGAATATCGCCGCGCCGATATCGCACAGTTGTTGGCGCACTCGCTGGTTGGATATCTCGGCGGTGAAGCCCGCGATGGACTCCAGCTTGTCCAGCGTGCCGCCGGTGTGGCCCAGCCCCCGACCCGATGCCTTGGGCACCGCGGCGCCGCAGGCGGCGACGATGGGCACCAGCGCCAGCGTGGTTTTGTCGCCGACGCCGCCGGTGGAGTGCTTGTCCACGGTGGGCACCGGCAGGTCGCTGAAATCCAGGAGTTCACCCGAGGCCAGCACCGCCGCCGTCCATCTGGCGATCTCGCCGCGGTCCATGCCGCGCCAGACGATGGCCATCAACAACGCCGCCATCTGTTCGTCGGCGATCCGCCCGTTGGTGTAGGCGTCGATGACCCAGTCGATCGCGGCGTCGGACAACCGGCCGCCGTCCCGCTTGGTGCGGATCACCGTTGGCGCGTCGAATGCGGAGCCCGTCATGGCCGTTCGGCTCGCGCCCGGGAGAGCCGAGAAAGATCGCCGGGACCGAACGCGTCGGGCAGCAGCTCGGTGAGCAGCCGGGGGCGGTCCGGATGGTCGATCAACAGGCCGGGCATGCCGTGTTCGGCCAGCAACTGACGGCATCGCCCGCACGGCATCAGCACCGACCCGCTCCCGTCGACGCACGACAGGGCCACCAGCAGGCCGCCGCCGCTCGAATGCAAATTGCACACCACGCCGCACTCGGCGCACAAAGTAAGGCCGTAGGAGGCGTTCTCCACGTTGCACCCGGTGACCACGCGACCGTCGTCGACCAGCGCAGCCGCGCCCACCCGGAAGTCGGAATACCGCGCATAGGCCCCGGCCGCCGCCCGTGTCGCCTTGTCCCGCAACATCTTCCAGTCAATCTCGGCCATCTGGCAACCCCTTCACCGTTCGCCCGGGTCAAGAAGGCCACCCTAACCGCAAGGCGACACATAATCCGGTTCGCACTCTTGCGTACCGCCCGCATTGCTGTCACGTTAAGCTCGATTGCCCGGCTAGTGTCATCGCGACAACGAAGGCGGTGAGGATAACGGCGACAACCGTGGATCCGGCCACATCCAAATCAAGGCCGGAATCTAAATCAAGGCCCGCATCATCGCGCAAGCGGCGACCACCGCGCACCCTGTACCGGGGGGACCCCGGTATGTGGTCGTGGGTGCTGCACCGCATCAGCGGGGCGACGATCTTCTTCTTCCTGTTCGTCCATGTGCTGGACGCGGCGATGCTGCGGGTGAGCCCGCAGACCTACAACGCCGTGGTAGGTGACTACAAAACCCCGGTCGTCGGCCTGATGGAGTACGGCCTGGTCGCCGCGGTGCTCTTCCACGCACTCAACGGGACCCGGATCATCCTGATCGACTTCTGGTCGGAGGGCCCCCGCTACCAGCGGCTGATGTGGTGGGTGGTGTGCATCGTTTTCCTGCTGCTCCTGGTCCCGGCCGGGGTGGTAACCGGCATCCACATATGGGAGCACCTCCGATGAGTAGCCCCGATCTTCAGCTCGGCCGTGGCCAGACGGCACCGGTCCGGCAGCGCTTTCACGACCGCCCCGCCAGCCTGGACAATCCGCGCTCCCCGCGGCGCCGGGCCGGCATCCCCAACTTCGAGAAATTCGCCTGGCTGTTCATGCGCTTTTCCGGCGTCGCGCTGATAGTCCTGGCGATCGGGCACCTGTTCATCATGCTGATGTGGGACGACGGCGTGTATCGCGTCGACTTCAACTTTGTGGCGCAGCGCTGGGCGTCGCCGTTCTGGCAGTTCTGGGATCTGGCGCTGCTGTGGCTCGCGCAACTCCACGGCGGCAACGGCCTGCGCACCATCATCGACGACTACAGCCGCAAGGACCGCACCCGGTTCTGGCTCAACAGCCTGCTGCTGTTGTCGATGGGGTTCACGTTGGTGTTGGGCACTTACGTGCTGCTGACCTTCGACCCCAACATCTCCTGAAAGGCGAGCCTTGATCCAGCAACACCGATACGACGTGGTGATCGTCGGCGCGGGCGGGGCGGGGATGCGGGCGGCGGTGGAGGCCGGTCCACGCGTTCGCACTGCTGTGCTGACCAAGCTGTACCCCACCCGCAGCCACACCGGCGCGGCCCAGGGCGGCATGTGCGCCGCGCTGGCCAACGTCGAGGACGACAACTGGGAGTGGCACACCTTCGACACCGTCAAGGGCGGCGACTACCTCGCCGACCAGGACGCCGTCGAGATCATGTGCAAGGAAGCCATCGACGCGGTGCTCGACCTGGAGAAGATGGGGATGCCGTTCAACCGCACCCCCGAGGGCCGCATCGACCAGCGCCGCTTCGGCGGGCACACCCGCGACCACGGCAAGGCGCCGGTGCGCCGGGCCTGCTACGCGGCCGACCGCACCGGCCACATGATCCTGCAGACGCTGTACCAGAACTGCGTCAAACACGACGTCGAGTTCTTCAACGAGTTCTACGCGCTGGACCTGGTGCTCACGCAGACCCCGAGCGGCCCGGTGGCCACCGGGGTGGTGGCCTACGAGCTCGCCACCGGCCAGATCCACGTCTTCCACGCCAAGGCCGTCGTGATCGCGACCGGCGGTTCGGGCCGCATGTACAAGACGACGTCCAACGCGCACACGCTCACCGGCGACGGCATTGGCATCGTGTTCCGCAAGGGACTTCCTTTGGAGGACATGGAGTTTCACCAGTTTCACCCGACCGGCCTGGCCGGCCTGGGCATCCTGATCTCCGAGGCCGTGCGCGGCGAGGGCGGCCGGTTGCTCAACGGCGAGGGCGAACGCTTCATGGAGCGTTACGCCCCGACGATCGTCGACCTGGCCCCGCGTGACATCGTGGCGCGCTCGATGGTGCTCGAGGTGCTGGAGGGCCGCGGCGCCGGCCCGCACAAGGACTACGTCTACATCGACGTCCGCCACCTCGGCGAGGAGGTGCTGGAGTCCAAGCTGCCCGACATCACCGAGTTCGCCCGCACCTACCTGGGTGTCGACCCGGTGCACGAGCTCGTCCCGGTCTACCCGACCTGCCACTACGTGATGGGCGGCATCCCCACCACCGTCGGCGGACAAGTGTTGCGGGACAACACCTCCACGGTTCCCGGCCTGTACGCGGCGGGCGAGTGCGCGTGCGTGTCGGTGCACGGCGCCAACCGGCTGGGCACCAATTCGCTGTTGGACATCAACGTGTTCGGCCGCCGGGCCGGCATCGCCGCCGCCAGTTACGCGCAGGGACACGACTTCACCGATATGCCGCCGGACCCGTCGGCGATGGTGGTGGGCTGGGTGGCCGAGATCCTCTCCGACCACGGCAACGAGCGCGTCGCCGATATCCGCGGCGCCCTGCAGCAGTCGATGGACAACAACGCCGCGGTGTTCCGCACCGAGGAGACGCTGAAGCAGGCGCTCACCGACATCCACGCCCTCAAGGGGCGCTACTCCCGAATCACCGTGCACGACAAGGGAAAACGCTACAACAGCGACCTGCTGGAAGCCATCGAGCTGGGCTTCTTGCTGGAGCTGGCCGAGGTGACCGTCGTCGGCGCCCTCAATCGCAAGGAGTCCCGCGGCGGCCACGCGCGCGAGGACTATCCGAATCGCGACGACGTCAACTACATGCGCCACACCATGGCCTACAAAGAGGGCACCGATCTGCTCAGCGACATCCGGCTTGACTTCAAACCCGTCGTACAGACCCGCTACGAACCCAAGGAACGGAAGTACTGATGTCTTTGCAAACGGAGGGAGCAACCGAGGGAGCCCCCGCAGGCGACTCGCTGGAGCCGCCGTTGCCGCCAGTCCCCGAGGGTGCGGTGATGGTGACCCTCAAAATCGCGCGGTACAACCCGGACGACCCCGAAGCCTTCGCGGAAACCGGTGGCTGGCAAAGCTTCCGGGTGCCGTGCCTGCCCAGCGACCGACTGCTCAACCTGCTGATCTACGTCAAGGGCTACCTCGACGGCACACTCACCTTCCGGCGATCCTGCGCGCACGGGGTCTGCGGTTCGGACGCCATGCGCATCAACGGCGTCAACCGGCTGGCATGCAAGGTGCTCATGCGCGACCTGCTGCCCCCGCCAGAGAAGGCGAAGCCGGGTAGGTCGCTCACCGTCACGGTCGAGCCGATCCGCGGGCTGCCGGTGGAGAAGGACCTGGTGGTCGACATGGAGCCATTCTTCGACGCCTACCGGGCGATCAAGCCCTACCTGATCACCACCGGCAACCCACCGACCAAAGAGCGGATCCAGAGCCCCACCGACCGCGCCCGCTACGACGACACCACCAAATGCATTCTGTGCGCGTGCTGCACGACCAGTTGCCCGGTGTTCTGGAACGAGGGCCAGTACTACGGCCCGGCGGCGATCGTCAACGCGCACCGCTTCATCTTCGATAGCCGCGACGAGGCCGCCGCCGATCGCCTCGACATCCTCAACGAGGTCGACGGGGTGTGGCGCTGCCGGACCACATTCAACTGCACGGAGGGCTGCCCGCGGGGCATCCAGGTGACCAAGGCGATCCAGGAAGTCAAGCGCGCGTTGATGTTCTCGCGCTAGGGGCACCTCCCGCTCGCGAGCCCCAGCATGGCGGCGCTAGCCGGGCGGGAGTTTCAGCACGCGGTTGTTGCCCGCATCGGCGACGTAGACGTTCCCCGCCGTGTCGACCGCGACGCCCTGCGGCCCGTTAAGACCGTTGAACGGCAACATGATTGACGTGTTGGAGGCCTTGGCCAGCCGCATCACCCGATTGTCGCGGCTATCGGTCACGTACAGGTCGTCGCCTGCGTCGGCCGCCACGAAGTCCGGACGACCGACCGCATACGGCAGGACCGTCGCAACGTTCGCCGTCCAGGGCAGTTTCAGCACCCGCTCGTTCTCCCGGTCGATGACGAACAGGACGTTGTTGCTGCCCAGCGCCACGGCCGAGGGACCGTCCAGGCCGGTCAAGGGCAGCTCGGCCTGGCTGGTGGAATGCGCGGGCAGCTCCAGCACCCGGTTGTGGCCGGTGTCGGTGACGAAGACGGCATGGCCGGCGCGGGGATCGCGCGAACTGATCGCCAGACCCGTGGGCCCGGCGAGGTCGGTGAACGGCAGCACGGTCTGGGCGGTCGACCCTGCGGCCAGCTCCAGCACCCGGTCGTGCGACGGCTCGGTGATCGCTATGTCGCCCGCGTCGTCGACGGCTATCCCTGCGGGATGGTCCAGGCCGGAGAACGATGCGACGGTCTGGCTGTTCGAGCCCGCGGCCAGCTCCACCACCCGGTTATTGCCGCTGTCGGTGACGTAGACGTTGCCCTTGGCGTCGACCGCGACGCCCAGGGGCCGGTCGAGCCCGGTGAACGGCAGCACGACCTGCGCCGGTGATTTCGCCGAATGCGAGTCGGTGGCCACGATGAATGCGACGACGGTTGCGATCACGACCGCGACCGCGGCCGCGGCGACGGCCAGCGTGCGGTTGCGCGACGCCTTGCGCGGGGACGGTGGCTCAGGGGGGTGACTCCGACGACCTTTCAGACGGGATCGCTGCCGGGGGCCTGGCCCTTTGCGTCGAACCAACGGCGTCGGCGACGGACGCTTGCGTGAGGGCCGCGCGAGCCGCCGTGGCCAGCTCGTTTGCGGTCTGGTATCGCTCGTCGGGGTTTTTCGCCATCCCGCGGGCGATGACCTCGTCGAACCCGGCGGGGATAGCGGGGTCGAGGCCGCTGGGTTTGGGCGGCTCGTCCGTCAGATGAGCGAGGGCCATCTCGTGCAGGCCGCGGCCGCCGAAGGGCAATTGCCCGGTCAGGCACTCGTAGAGCACGCAGGCCAGCGAGTAGACGTCGGCGCGGGCGTCGGCCGTGGTCCCGCTCCTCAGGCGCTCCGGGGCCATGTATCCCGGAGTCCCCGGGGCGACATTCGTCTGGGTCAAGCGCGCGGAGGTCTCCTCCTGCACGAGGCCGAAGTCGATCAAGTAGACGAAGTCTTCACCGACCATCAGCAAGTTCGACGGCTTCACATCGCGATGCACCAGCCCGGACTTATGGGCCGCATCGAGAGCGGCGGCCACCTGTTCGATAACCCGTACCGCCTGGCGCGGACTCATCGGCCCGTTTCGGTTGAGCATGGTGTGTACATCGACGCCGTCGACGACCGGCATCACCAGATACAGACGCCCGTCGATCTCACCGGCCTCGTAGATCGGGATGATGTTCGGGCTGGCCAGTCGGCCCGCCGCGTAGGCCTCGCGGCGGAACCGCTCCTGGTAGCCCGGCTCGCCGGCCAGCTCCGGCTGCAGCACCTTGACGGCCACGTCGCGGCTCAACGACGTGTCGTGGGCCCGGTACACCGCGCCCATGCCACCGCGGCCGAGCAGTTCGAGGAGCCGATAGCGACCGAACTCCGATTCAGTTGGGGAGAGCCCCGCCGGAGGCGCGGCGGGGGCCGATGCGAGAGCGTCGCGCGCGGCGAAAGCCAGCTCCCGGGCGGTTTGGTAGCGGTCGTCGGGGTTTTTCGCCATGCCGCGGGCAATCACCGCGTCGAAATCGACGGGGATTGACGAGTCGATGTCGGAGGGTTTGGGCGGCGGCTGTTCGGGGCTGTCGCCCGGCCCGGCCTGCTGCCCGGTCAGGCATTCGTAGAGCACGCAGGCCAGGCCATAGATATCGCCGCGGGCGGTGGCGGCAGCGGGCTCGGGACCCAGGCGCTCCGGCGCCAGGTACGGCCGACTTCCGGCCGCAACGTCGGTGCTGGTCGAGCTGGCCGGTGCACGGGCTCGCCCGGTAGCGACCCCGAAATCGATCAGGTACGCGAATTCGCCGCCGACCAGGAACAGGTTCGACGGCCGCACATCGCTGTGCACCAGCCCGGCTTCGTGGGCCGCTTCCAGCGCGGCGGCGGCCTGCTCGACTACCCGCACCGCCAGCCTGGGATTCATCGGCCCGTCGCGGCGCAGCACGGTCTGCACATCGAGGCCGTCAAGGACGGGCATCACCAGGTACAGCCGCCCGTCGATCTCGCCGGCTTCATAGATCGGGACGATGTTCGGATTGTTGAGCTGGGCCGCGACGGAGACCTCATGCCGGAACTGCTCCTGGTAGCCCGGCTCGTTCGCCGACTCCGCCGGCAGCACCTTGATGGCGACTTCGCGACTCATCGAGGTGTCGTGGGCCCGATAGACCTTGCCTACGCCTGCCCAGCGGAGCACTTCGTGCAGCCGGTATCGCCCGAAGACTTCTCCGTCCACCCCTAAGCTCACCCAGCCCCCTGAACCGGCACGACACGCTGCCTGGATGCTATCAACGCCCTGCGGGTCACCACGCGCGCGTGAGTTGGGGTTAGGTACGGATTTTCCTGCTCAGAGCGCCATATCACACACGGTCGGCGGGTGGATTCACTGCCGTCGAATTGGGGCACAGCACACCGTCGTTGTATTGCTCCATCAGGTGTTCGACCACCTCCTGCCAGGACGGACCGTCCATGCAGAGGTGGCTGGCGGTGAGCACCACCCGGTCGGGAGCCCCGGGCAGCAGCGACGCCGCGAACAACCTACCGGTGTGCATGTCGAAGCTGGCGCGCTGGCGTGCGATCACATCGGTCACCGCCGCGCCCGGGGGCTCGATGCCCCACGCCCATCCACCGCCGAAGCCCGACGTCCAGGTGTTGCAGCACAGTTGGAAAACCGCACCAAGAGCGGGGTGCGCATCGAAGACCGCGTCGACCGCCGCACGGATCCGCCCCTGGTCCAACCGTGCGTTGGCTACCAGCACCTCGGTATGCGTGGCGGGCTCGACGTCCTCGAGCCGGGGAAGTTCGTCGAAGTAGCAGTTCGTCACGTTACCCAGACTCCGGGGACATCCTCAGCGGATTCTTGGCGAATTCTTGGCTTGCGCGGCCCCGTCCTAAAAGTGCTTAAAGATCCAGGAAGCCCGACTTGCCGCTTTCGGAGTTCAAGGCGCCCGAGTTGGCGTTGCCCGAGTTGTAGAAGCCGGAGCTGCCGACATTCGTGTTCCCGATCCCGGAGAGGAAGTTGCCCGCGTTGTACAAGCCCGCGTTCTCCTGTCCGGAGTTGCCGATGCCCGCTTGGTAGGCATCCACGTTCTTGAAACCCGAGTTGAAGCCGACGCTGTTTCCGAAGCCGGAGCTTTTGCTGCCGGAGTTGAAGAAGCCCGAACTGACGGCGCCGGTGTTGCCGAATCCCGAGTTCGTGTTGGCGTAGACGTCCGCGCTGCCGACGGCGGTGTTCAAGGTGCCCGAGTTGAGGGCTCCCGTGTTGGTGTAGCCCGAGTTTCCCCAGCCGGTGTTGGTGCCGCCCGCGTTGAAGCCGCCCGTGTTGTAGCTGCCCGAGTTCCAGCTGCCCGTGTTGAACGAGCCCGAGTTGAAGGCGCCCATGTTCACCGAGCCGCTATTGAAGACACCCATGTTTTGCTGGCCCACGTTGAAGCCGCCCGTGTTCCCGAAACCCGGATTCGCGAAGCCCGTGTTGCTGAGGCCGGCGTTCCAGAGGCCCGTGTTGGTCTGGCCCGCGTTCGCGATGCCCCAGTTCCCCTGCCCCGAATTGAACAAGCCCACGTTGTTGTTGCCCGAATTGAAGAAGCCGATGTTGCCGACGCCCGAGTTGCCGAAGCCGACGTTGCCGACACCCGAGTTCAGCCCACCGATACCTACCTTGTTGTCGCCGGTGAGCCCGATGCCGATGTTGTTGTTGCCGCTGTTACCGAAGCCGAAGTTGCCCATGCCATGGTTTCCGCTGCCCACGTTGCTGTCGCCGATGTTTCCACCGCCGAGGTTGCCGCTGCCCTTGTTGGCGCCGCCCAGGTTGAGGTTGCCGATGTTGCCGTTGCCCAGGTTCATGGTGCCGATGTTTCCGCTGCCCACGTTGCCGATGCCGCCGTTCCCGCTGCCCAGGTTTTGGCTGCCGTAATTTCCGGAGCCCAGGTTGTAGTCGCCGGTGTTCCCGCTGCCCAGGTTGAACTTGCCGATGTTGCCGTTGCCGGCGTTGGTGTTGCCGACGTTGCCGCTGCCGGTGTTTGCGCTGCCGTAATTTCCGGAGCCCAGGTTGAGACCGCCCGTGTTGCCGCCGCCCAGGTTGGCCTTGCCGCTGTTACCCAGCAGGGGTTTGACGGTCGCGGCCAGGCTGGTCGGGCTGGTCGGGCCCTGCGCGCGCCCGAGGCCCGGCAGGGCCTGCAGCAACCGCTCCACCCCCTGCCAGGGCGTCAACTGCGACGCCGCCGCCGAGGCCCCGCCGTGATAGCCAAGCATCGCGGCCACATCCTGGGCCCACATCAGCTCGTATTCGCACTCGCTGGCCGCGATCGCCGGCGCGTTGAGGCCGAGCAAGTTGGACCGCACCAACGACACCAGCGCAGTCCTGTTGGCGTGGACAGCCGCCGGATGCACCGTCGCCACCCGCGCCGCCTCAAAGACCGCGACGACCACGTTGGCCTGCGCGGCGGCGGTCGCGGCCCGAGCCGCCGCCGCGCTCAGCCACCGCACGTACGGCGCGCCGGCGGCCGTCATCGCCGCCGACGCCGGGCCCATCCAGGCCGAACCCACCAACTGCGCCGTCGTGGACGAAAACGAGGACGCCGCCGAGCCCAGCTCGGAGGCCAACCCATCCCAGGCCGCCGCCGCCTCGAGCAGCGGCGCCGACCCCGCACCGGCGAACATCCGCGCGGAATGGATCTCCGGCGGCAACAGTGAGAAATTCATGCGGCTGACGCTAGGACCAGCAAACTAGCCTCGACAGCGTAGAGGGGTACCTGAATTGGCAGCCGATCGGCCGTACCCTTACGCACTGTCACACTCGGGCGACCCGCCTCGTCTGATGGGTATGACACAGAAAACACGCATCGAGCCCCTGCCCCCCAAGCGCGCCGGCCTGCTGATCCGCGGTATGTACCGGGTCGCCAAGCGGCGCTTCGGCGAGGTCCCCGAGCCGTTCGCCGTCGTCGCACATCACCGGCGGCTGCTGATCGCCAGCGCCGTGCACGAGACCATGGTTCAACGAGCGTCGCGGACGCTGCCCATCAGCGTGCGTGAGCTGGCGGTGTTGTGGACCGCACGCCAGATCGGTTGTTCCTGGTGTGTTGATTTCGGTTCCATGCTGCAGCGGCTGGACGGCCTCGACATGGAGAGGCTAAAGGAGATCGACAGCTATGCGACATCTGCGGCGTTCAGCGACGACGAGCGCGCCGCCATCGCCTACGCCGAGGTGATGACCACCGATCCCCACACCGTCACCGACCAACAGGTGGCGGACCTACGGAACCGGTTCGGCGATGCCGGGGTAATCGAGCTGACCTACCAGATCGGCTTGGAGAACATGCGGGCACGGATGAACGCCACGCTGGGCATCACCGAGCAGGGCTTCGATTCCGGTGCCGCGTGCCGCATTCCGTGGGTTGAAGAACAAGGGGTCAGCCGATAGGCTGACGCCGAAATACCAAGCAAGGCAGGGAATTTGCCACACCGGTCCGCCCCGGTCGCGCTGGCGCGGACCAAACGCCCCGACTCCGGCGTGTGGATCGCCACGGGGGGAAACGGCCGTCGCTACTCGGTCGGCACGAACCGGGATTTCATGCGCTCATTCGGCGCCGTTGGCGATGGTGCGAAGAGGTGCGAAGAATTCGAGGCGGCCGAGCGACTCGGGGACCACCTCGAAGAGCATTGACGCTAGGGCGAATCCCGCAGCGGAGACCCGGTGAACTTGTCCGGGTTGGCGATATCCCATACGGCCAAAACCCTTCCGTCTCGCACCGTGAAGGCAGTTATCCGCGGCTGCATATCCCGATGCTCGTCGGTACCCGGGCTCCCGGCCGTGTAGGCACCCAGCTCGCCGTTTACCAATGCCAGCTGAGTGGCCGTGAACATCGTGGGGCCGTAGCGGCGGGCCAGGCCCAACATGAACCGGGCCACCTTGTCCGGCCCGTGAATGACATGGATCGCCGTGGATACCTTGCCGTTCGCGTCGCCGACCAGCGTCACGTCGGGATGCAGCAACGCGACCACGGCGCTCAGGTCGCCCTCGGCGATCGCGGCCATCAGCTTGCCGACCACCTCGTCGTGCCGCGGATCGGGTTCCGGTGGCGGCTGGGCGCCGTCGCTGCCCACGGCCTTGCGGGCCCGCGACGCTAACTGCCGCGCGGCCGCCTCGGTGGTCCCCAGCACGTCGGCCACTTCGGCGAACGGCACCCCGAACCCGTCGTGCAGTACAAACGCGACCCGCTGGTCGGGGCCGAGCCTTTCCAGCACCACCATCGCGGCGAACCGCGCATCCTCGCGGGCCACCAGAGCGGCCAGCGGGTTGGCGTCCTGGGAGTCCTGAAAGCCGGTCACCACCGGCTCGGGCAGCCAGTTGCCGGTGTAGGTTTCGCGGCGGTAGGCGGCCGAGCGCAGCCGGTCCAGTCCCAGCCGGCTGACCACCGTCGTCAGCCAGGCGCGATAAATCGGCGATCGCTGTTGTCGTGTCGGAATCCTGCCGGTGCCAGCGCAACCAGGCTTCCTGGACGATGTCCTCTGCGTCTGCCACGGTTCCGGTCAGCCGGTAGGCGACCGACATGAGATGGGGCCGCAGCGCCTCGAATTCGGTGACCGAGGTCATGTCGCCGAGCGTAACGCCGCCGACCTAACGCCGGCGTGACGTCGCACCGCGCGCTGGCGTTACGCTCGCGGACACAATGACTCGGAATCTATCGGCCATGGCCGAACGTCACCTGTGGGGCCACTACTCCCGGCACGGCGCGGGCATTACACCGCCGGTCATCACTCGCGGCGAGGGCGTCACCATCTTCGACGACCACGGCAAGAGCTACCTGGACGCGCTGTCCGGGCTGTTCGTGGTTCAGGTCGGCCACGGCCGTGCCGAACTCGCCGAGGTCGTGGCCCGCCAAGCCGAAACGCTGGCGTTCTTCCCGCTGTGGGGATATGCCACCCCACCCGCGATCGAGCTCGCCGAGCGCCTCGCGCACTACGCGCCGGGCGACCTGAACCGGGTGTTCTTCACCACCGGCGGCAGCGAGGCCGTCGAAACCGCGTGGAAACTGGCCAAGCAGTACTTCAAGCTCACCGGCAAACCCGATAAATACAAGGTGATTTCGCGCTCGATCGCCTACCACGGCGCCACGCACGGCGCACTCGCGATCACCGGGCTGCCGTCCTACCAGTCGCCGTTCGAGCCGCTCACCCCCGGCGGCTTCCGGGTGCCCACCACGAACTTCTACCGCGCGCCCGAACCGTTTTCCGCCGATATCAAGGGCTTCGGGCAGTGGGCCGCCGACCGGATCGCCGAGGCGATCGAATTCGAGGGACCCGACAGCGTCGCCGCGGTGTTCCTGGAACCGGTGCAAAACGCCGGCGGATCCATCCCGCCGCCGCCGGGCTATTTCGAACGGGTACGCGAGATCTGCGACGAGTACGACGTGCTGCTGGTGTCCGACGAGGTGATCTGCGCGTTCGGCCGGATCGGGTCGATGTTCGCCTGCTGTGATGTGGGGGACGTCGGCTACGTGCCCGACATCATCACCTGCGCGAAGGGGATGTCGTCCGGCTATCGCCGATCGGGGCGATGATCGCCAGCGACCGGCTGTTCGAGCCGTTCGACGACGGCACGACGATGTTCCGGCACGGCTATACCTTCGGCGGGCACCCGGTTTCGGCGGCCGTCGCGCTGGCCAACCTGGACATCTTCGAGCGCGAGGGCCTCAACGACCGCGTCAAACGGCACTCGCCCGCGTTGCGCGCCGCCCTGGAGAAGTTGTACGACCTGCCCATCGTCGGGGATGTGCGCGGCGAGGGCTATTTCTTCGGCATCGAACTGGTCAAGGACCAGGCCACCAAGCAAACCTTCACCCCGCAGGAGCGCCAAGCACTGTTGGGCTCGGTGTCGTCGGCGCTCTTTGCCGCCGGGCTGTATTGCCGCACCGACGACCGCGGCGATGCCGTCATCCAGCTGGCTCCGCCGTTGATCAGCGGTCAGGCCGAGTTCGACACCATCGAGTCGATCCTGCGCGGCGTCCTGACCGACGCATGCGCGCGGCTCTGATTATGGCTCGTCCGGCTAGGCCCAGAACCGTCGCCTGGTGCCCGGTCGTTCGGTGGCGTCCAGAATCCGTTTCACCGCGTCGACGGCCAGCAGCAGCTCCTGAGCGTGCGCCGGGGTCGGGTCCTGCATGAAGCGCGGTAGCACGATGCACAGCCGGTCCAGCGCGGCGCGCAGGCCGGGATCGTGCGTTGCGTCGCGATGCGCGGTCAGCTCAGCCAGCACCCGGTCCAGCCCCGAGCGCCGAACCTGCGTTGCCTTCTCCACCTCCTTAAGCAGCTTCTTGAGCGGCCGCCCCGGCGGCGCAGCGGGGGCGGGCGCGCCGGTGTGGGCAGCCACCCCGCCCGCGGCTTTGAACCTCGCGGCGGACATCGGTGCCGCGGCGGCCATCGGCGCCGCGGCGGGCACGGCACCCACGACCCCCCACCCGGAGGGCATCTCGACGGGCTGGATGACCTCGACCAGCGGGCCGGTCTCGGTGCCTTCCGGGCGCTCCTCGTCTATGGCCACGAACGCGGTGAACCGCGACAGCACCCCGAACCGGATCGAGTGCGCCACCAGCCGGGCCGACAATTCAGGGTCACCGCCACCGGACGCGTACGCGTCCTCCAGGTCACGGACCACCGCGCGCGCCCAGATGGTCCGCACGGCCGCGGCGTCCGGCACCGACCGGGCGGGCAGCACCACGGCGAACCGCCCGTCCGGTGTGCCGGCCTCGACATGAAAGGCCCACGCGGCGTCGGGGGCGTCGGCTTGGGCGCCGGGGCGGCCGCGGTAGCGCCCGGAGACCACGCAGGGCACGCCGGCGAATGCGTCGGGGAACCGGGCGGGGGTGACGGTGCCCTCGATGATCTCGATCGCCTCGGGGCCGTCGGCGCTCACCTGGATTCCGGTCAGCGACGGGCGCCCGATGGTCCGCGCCAGCCTGGCCATCGACTCGTCGAGGCGGTCCTCCGACTCCACCAGCTCGGCCCGACCGCTGCCGAGCGCGGCGAGGCGCTCCAGGAAGCCGGCGTTGACGGCCCGGTCGACGCCGACGCAATAAGTGCGGGTCCGCCCGATCAGCGGCGCCAGCGACTTCAGGACGTGGTCTTCCCCGGTGATCTGGCCGTCGGTCACCAGCACGACGCTGGCCAGCCGGTCGGCAGGATCGGCAGTGGTGGCGGCGAGCATCTCAAGGGCCTTGCGCAGCGGGTTGGCCATCTCGGTACCGCCCCGGCTTTCCAGCGAACCCAGCCACGACGAAGCGGCGAACCGGTTTCGGTCGGACGCCTCGACGAGGCCGTCGGGCATGGCCGGGGGGCTGTCGATCCGCTGGTCGAACGCCAGCACACAGAACCGGTCGGCGGGGTCGAGCATGTCGACGATCCGTCCCGCGGCTCGGCGCGCGGCGACCATCTTCCAGCCCTGCATCGAGCCGGAGCGGTCCAGCAGCACGACGACGTCGCGCGGGTTGCCAGACGTGTCTGCCGGCGGCACCAGCGTCACCGACCAGGTGCCTTCGTCCGGCCCTTCAATGTCGGGGCCGTCCGGGACCAGCAGCGCGCACGACGACAGTTCGCGGCGGTCTACCCGGAAGCGCAGCACGAAATCGCTGTCGGCTCGCGCCCCCGGCTCGACCCTCAGCCGGGTGAGCCGGGTCGAGCCGTCGGACTCGGTCACGCTGGTCGGCAGCGACGCCCGCAAGTCCGACACCCCCAGCCCGCCGCCGTCGACCGTCAGCGATATCTGCAGGTCGGGGCGGTCGTCACCGGCCGCCAGCCGGGGCGGGGTGACCCGCGACGCGTCGGGGACCGCGTCGGTGTCGGCCGCGACTCCGGCGCCCGTCTGGTCCCCGGGCACCGGGGTTCCGGTGGTGTACCGCGGGGCGAGGACCAGCGGGAAGCGGAACGTGGCCTCACCGTCCTCGAAGGCCAGCGGCCCCGTCAGCCGCATCTCGATGGTCGCTTCCTCACCGGGCCCGAGGTTGCCCACCCGCACCGAGAACACGTCGGGGCGGTCCTCCTCCACGATCGCGGCGCGCCGCCCGGCGACCAGGGCCTGCTCGTAGTCCACCCGGGCCTGGCCGCGCTCCTTGAGCACGCCGACCACCCGTCGTCCCGCGAGGGACGCTTCGAAATCGGTGACGCCCGCGCGGGACGGCAACGGGAACACATAGGTGGCCTCGATGGTGGCGTCGCCGGTGTTGACGAACCGTTGGCGCACGGTGGTGGTGGCGGTCAGGCCGACGATGGTGGTTTCGACACCGAGCGCCCGCAACGGCAGCCGCGCACCGTCGGCCGACGTCAGCTCGCCACACGTCGGCTTGCCCGGAGCGGCGGGCGGGCCGGGTTCGGCGGCGATCAGGGGAAGTAGTTGAGCGCTCATTGGGGGTCCTTTCGTGGATCGGCAAGCAGGTCGAGCAGCGGCGCGGCGGCGCGCCGCAGGGTGTCGGGGTCGGGTAACCGGCCGATCGGGCCGTCGATCAGCACCGTGACGGTGTCGGTGAGACGGATGGCCTGCAGATTGGTTACCGCGGCCGGCTTGGCGGGTTCTTGGGACGGCCGGGTCTCCGGGGCGGTCTCCCAGAACCGGCCGGCCGCGCGCGCCGGGGCCGGCGGCGGGTCACCCAGGTCGGCGGGCATGGCGCCCGGCGGGATCGCGGCCAAAGCCTCCAGCTCCGCAGGCGACATCGCGCCCAGGCGTTCGGCGATCTGCTCCAGCGACAGGCCCTGGCCCTGCAGGCGTTTGATGGCGACCAGGCGCAGCAGGTGCGTTCGTCCATAGGCGAGGGCGCGTCCGCGGGTGCCCGGACGCGGCAGCAGGCCCCGCGCCGTGTAGTAGCGGACCATGCGTTCGGCGGGTATCGGCTTTGCCTGCCGGTTGTCGGGCACGGCGCCGGACGCCTGCACCGCGGTGGCGGCGACGGCGGCGAACTCGGGTAGCGTCAGAAGGTTCATCAATTGACAGTGTCATCTAGATTTTTGACACTGTCAAACAGGAGGCGGTATCGGTTGCCCCGATTCATAACTTCTGTCCCATCAGTCACAGCGCGGCTCCCTGCGATCCGGCGCTTTATCGCCTACTCTGCACACCAATGTCCTTCTTACGTTCCGCATCGTGCCTGGCAGCAACCGCTTTCCTGATCGCTGTGCCCGGTCTGTCGGCGGCAGTACCGGTTGCCGGGGCCGAGCCGACACCCGGTCCCAACGCCGGTCCGCCGACCTGTCCGTACCGGGTGTCCACTCCCCCGGCCGTGGACTCGTCGGAGGTCCCGGAAGCCGGTGAGCCGCCGCTGCCGCTGGCGGTGCCCGCCAAGCCGGCCGGCGGCGAGGCGATGAGCAGTTGCGGCATCGTCGCCGCACCCGACACACCGCCGCTGCCCGGCGACGTCTCGGCCGATTCATGGCTGGTGGCGGATCTGGACAGCGGGGCGGTGATCGCGGCCAAAGACCCGCACGGCCGCCATCGTCCGGCCAGCATCATCAAGGTGCTGGTCGCGATGGCGTCCATCAACGCACTCGACCTCAACAGGACGGTCGTCGGAACCGCCGACGACGCGGCCGCCGAGGGCACCAAGGTCGGCGTCGACGCGGGCGGCACCTACTCCATCAACCAACTGCTGCACGGTTTGCTGATGCACTCCGGCAACGACGCGGCGCACGCGCTGGCCATGCAGCTCGGCGGCATGGAGCAGGCGCTACAGAAGATCAACATGCTGGCCGTCAAGCTCGGCAGCCAGGACACCCGGGCGGCGACACCGTCCGGGCTGGACGGGCCGGGCATGAGCACCTCGGCCTACGACATCGGCCTGTTCTACCGGTACGCGTGGCACAACCCCGCCTTCAGCGACATCGTCGCCACCCGCGCCTACGACTTCCCCGGCCACGGCGACCACCCCGGCTACCAGCTGGAAAACGACGTTCAGCTGCTCTACAAGTACCCCGGTGCACTCGGCGGCAAGACCGGGTACACCGACGACGCGGGCCAGACCTTCGTGGGCGCGGCAAACCACAACGGCCGACGGCTGATGGCGGTGCTGCTGCACGGAACGCGCCAGCCGATCGCACCGTGGGAACAGACGGCGCACCTGCTGGACTACGGGTTCAGCACCGCGGCCGGCACCAGGGTTGGCACGCTCATCGAACCCGACCCCACGCTCGGCGCCAAGGCGGACGGTGCGGCGGGCCCGCAGGCGAACGCGGCCGATGCGGCGGGCCTGACGTCGACCGACACGCTGCCGGTGCGGGTGGGCGTGGCCCTCGTCGGGACGCTCGTCGTCCTCGGGTTGATGCTGGTGGCGCGGTCTATGAACCGGCGGCCGCAACATTGACCGCCCTAATGCGCTGTGACAACCTCATCGGGTGACTGCTGCCCTGTACGAGGACCCCGGTCTCACCCTCGACGAGAACGGGATCACCATTCACCGGTACTACTTCCCCTCGGGTGGGCCGAAGCGGATCTCGTACGACGACATCCAGGGCGTCACGTCGCAGCCAATGGGCCGGATTAGCGGCAAGGGTCGCTTCTGGGGGGCATCCGACCCGCGCTTCTGGTTCCCGCTGGACTGGCGGCGTGGCTGGAAGTCGACCCTGCTGATTCTCGACCTGGGGGCCCGCGTGAAACCGTGCATCACCCCCGAGAACCCCGAGCGCGTCCTCGAGTTGCTGAGCGCCCGGGTGCCGGTCAGCTGAGAGGTCGGGCTCGACGCAGATCGCTGGTCGGGGTGACCGGGCTGACCGGGCTGACCGGGCTGACCGGGGCCAGCGTCGGCGTCATCTACGGTTACGACCTGTCCAGCATCGCCGGCGCACTGCTGTTCATCACCGAGCAATTCGGCCTCACGACGCGACAGCAGGAGCTGCTGACGACGATGGTGGTGATCGGCCAGATCGTCGGTGCGCTGGGTGGCGGCATGCTCGCCAACGCGATCGGGCGCAAGAAATCGATGGTCCTGATCCTCGCCGGCTACGCGGTATTCGCCCTGCTGGGTGCGGCCTCGGTGTCGATGC
This sequence comes from uncultured Actinomycetota bacterium, assembly GCA_963778135.1. GTDB lineage: Bacteria > Actinomycetota > Actinomycetes > Mycobacteriales > Mycobacteriaceae > Mycobacterium. The sequence continues at coordinate 227,980 of CAVZTC010000003.1, forward strand.
CGATGCTGCTGGTGGCGCGATTGCTGCTGGGTCTGACCATCGGCGTGTCGGTGGTGGTGGTCCCGGTGTACGTGGCCGAGTCGGCGCCCGCGGCGGTGCGCGGATCGCTGCTGACCGCCTATCAGCTGGCCACCGTCAGCGGCATCATCTTGGGCTACGTGGTCGGTTACCTGCTGGCCGGCACGCACGACTGGCGGTTGATGCTCGGGCTGGCCGCGGTGCCCGCGACGCTGCTGCTGCCGATATTGCTGCGCATGTCCGACACCGCTCGCTGGTATCTGCTCAAGGGCCGGGTCGACGACGCCCGGCGGGCGCTGGCACGGGTGGAGGCCTCGGCATTAGACGCCGAGTCCGTCGAGGCTGAGCTGGCCGAGATCACCCGCGCGTTGAGCGAGGGTGAAGGCGGACCGCTATCGGAGATGCTGCACCGGCCGTATCTGCGCGCCACCGCCTTTGTGATCACCCTCGGCTTTCTTATCCAGATCACCGGCATCAACGCGATCGTCTACTACAGCCCGAGGCTGTTCGAGGCCATGGGTTTCGCGGGCAATTTCGCGCTGCTGGGCCTGCCGGCACTGGTGCAAGTGGCCGGTTTGGCGGCGGTGGGTGCGGCTCTGGTCCTGGTCGACCGGGTGGGCCGGCGCCCAATCCTGTTGTCCGGCATCGCCATGATGATCGCCGCCGACGCCGTGCTGATCGCGGTGTTCGCCGTCGGTTTCGGTGACGCCGGGCCGGGGTTCGGATTCGCCGGCGTGCTGCTGTTCATCATCGGCTTCAGCTTCGGGTTCGGCTCGCTGGTGTGGGTGTACGCCGGCGAGGCGTTCCCCACTCGGCTGCGGTCGATGGGGTCGAGCACCATGCTGACCTCCAACCTGGTGGCGAACGCGATCGTGGCCGCGGTTTTCTTGACCATGCTGCATTCGTTGGGCGGCACAGGATCTTTCGCGGTGTTCGGGGGTTTCGCGATCCTCGCTTTCGGTGTTGTCTACCGGTATGCGCCGGAGACCAAAGGCCGCCACCTCGAGGAGATCCGGCACTTCTGGGAGAACGGCGGCCGCTGGCCCGACGAGGGCCCCGCTGTGACGGACGGGCCACGATGAGCACTCCGGGCCGGCTGATGGCCGCCGAGATCGCCGAGCAGCCCGAGGTGTGGCGCCGGTTGCTCACCGAGGGCGCCGAGCCCATCGCCGCGGCAACGGCCCGGATCGCTTCTGCCGCACCGCGATTCGTTCTGTTTGTGGCGCGCGGCAGCAGCGACCACGCGGCGCTGTACGCCAAATACCTCGTCGAGATCGTGCACGGGTTACCGGCCGGCCTGGTGTCGCCGTCGACGATGACGGTCTACGGGGCCCGCCCGACGCTGGACGACGTGCTGTTCGTGGCGGTGAGCCAATCGGGGGGGTCGCCCGATCTGGTGCGATCGATCGAGGTGGCCCGCGAGCAGGGAGGGTTGACGCTGGCGGTGACCAACAGCCCGGGCTCGGAGTTGGCCGCCGCCGCCGAGATCCACGTCGACGTGCTGGCCGGGGCGGAGCGATCGGTGGTGGCCACCAAGTCGTATACCGCCGAGCTGCTGGCGCTGTATCTGTTGTTCGGGTTGCGCGACGGCCACGACGCGGCGCACCTGCCCGATCTGGGCGAACGGCTGCTGTCCCGCGACGTCGGCGGCATCGCCACGCGCTACCGGTTCGCCCAGCGTCTCATCACCACCGGGCGCGGCTACTCCTATCCGACCGCGTGCGAGGCCGCGCTGAAACTGATGGAGACGTGTTACCTTTCCGCTCAGGCGTTTTCGGGCGCCGACTTGCTGCATGGTCCGCTTGCCGCGGTCGACGCGCAGGTGCCGGTTCTGGCCGTCGTCTCCGAAGGGCGCAGCGGGCACGCGATGCTGCCGGTGCTGTCCCAGCTGGCCGAACGCGGGGCCGACGTGTTGGTCGTCGGCGCCGGCCCGGTGCAGGCGGGTCGGATAAATCGAATGGTTCGGATCGCGCTGCCGGCCGGCATACCCGAAGCACTGTCGCCGTTGCTGGAAATCCTTCCGCTGCAACAACTCTCGCTGCAACTGGCGATCGCCCGCGGCGAGGACCCCGACAGCCCGCGGGGGTTGCACAAGGTGACTCAAACGCTATGACACTGATCAGCGCGGGCACCATGGTGATCGACGGGCGGATCAGCCGTCCGGGGTGGCTGGAGACATCTGGCCGGAAGATTGTCGGGTGCGGTGCTGGCTTGCCGCCTGGGCCTGTTGATGTCGGATTTCCCGATTCCGTTGTGGTCCCCGGCTTTATCGACATGCACGTGCACGGCGGGGGCGGGGCTTCGTACGCAGCCGGGGACGCGACCGGGGCCGCGGAGTTCCACCTGCGGCACGGCACCACCACCACGCTGGCCAGCCTGGTCACCGCCGCACCCGAGGAACTGCTGGCCGGGGTGCGGACGCTGGCCAAGGCGACACGACACGGCGTCGTCGCGGGCATCCATCTCGAGGGGCCGTGGTTGAGCCCGGCGCGCTGCGGGGCACACGACGTCACGCGGATGCGTCATCCGGACCCTGCCGAGATCGACGCCGTGCTGGCCGCCGGCGGGGATGCGATCCGGATGGTCACGCTGGCACCCGAGCTACCCGGATGCGACGCGGCGATCCGGCGCTTCCTCGACGCGGGAGTCGTTGTCGCCGTGGGGCATACGGATGCGACGTATGAGCGCGTACGACGGGCGATCGAGGTGGGCGCCACCGTCGGCACCCATCTGTTCAACGCGATGCCGCCGCTGCACCACCGCGAGCCCGGACCGGTGTTGGCGTTGCTGCAGGACGAGCGGGTGACCGTCGAGCTCATCGCGGACGGCGTGCACCTGCACCCCGCGTTGACGCGCGCGGTGATCGCGGGCGCCGGGCCGGACCGGGTCGCCCTGGTCACCGACGCGATCGCCGCGGCGGGCTGCGCCGACGGAACCTATCAACTGGGCACGGTGCCGATCGACGTGGTGTCCGGGGTGGCGCGGGTGCGCGGAGCGGAGACGATCGCGGGCAGCACCGCCACTATGGATCGGCTGTTCCGCGGGGTTGTGGGGCTGGGCCCGGATCCCGATGCGGCGCTGATCGCCGCGGTCCAGATGACCTCAGCGACGCCGGCCCGCGCGCTCGGACTGTCTCGTGTGGGTGCGTTGCGGGCGGGCTGCGACGCCGACCTTGTGGTGCTGGACCGCGATCTACTGGCCAGCGCCGTCATGGTCCGCGGCGATTGGCGGGTGGGGTTCGCGGCCCTAAGACCCCAGACCCCAGACCCTATAATCGGTAACCCGTGAGCGTCAGCGTGCCGGAGCTGTTCGACGCGCACTTCCATATCATCGACCCGCGGTTCCCGCTGGTGGCCAACAACGGCTACCTCCCCGACCCGTTCACCGCCACCGATTACCGTGCGCGGGCCGCCACCCTGCAGGTCACCGGTGGCGCCGTCGTCAGCGGTTCGTTTCAGGCCTTCGACCAGACCTACCTGCGGGATGCGCTGGCGCAACTGGGGCCGGGGTTCGTCGGTGTGACCCAACTACCCGCGGATATCACCGACGAGGAAATACTCGCGCTCGACCAGATTGGGGTGCGCGCAACGCGGTTCAACCTCTACCGCGGCGGCTCGGCAATGGTGGGTGAGATCGGCGAAATCCAAGTCCTGGCCGACCGCGTGCACGATCTGGCCGGCTGGCACGCCGAGTTCTACATCGACGCCGCCGACCTCGCCGACCTCGAGCCCGCGCTGGCGAACCTGCCGCAGGTCAGCGTCGATCACCTCGCGATGTCCGATGACACCAGCGGGGCGTTGCTGCGGCTCGTCGAATCGGGAATGGTGGTCAAGGCGACCGGTTTCGGCCGCATTAAGGTCGGCGACCCCGACGCGTTGATGCGCACGATCGTGGACATCAACCCCGCCGCCCTAATCTTCGGAAGCGACCTGCCCTCCACTCGCGCCACGACCCCGTTCCGCGACACCGACGTGGACCGCATCGCGACCGCGGTGGGCGCCGAGCACGTCCCCGCCGTCCTCGCGCACAACGCCCGCGCCCTCTACCGGGTCACCGGCCGGTAGCACGCGCTCGACGGGACTCGGCCCGGGTTCCCGCGCGGCGCTGGCAAACCGGGACATCTCGATGACACCCGATCCACAAAGGATTCATCAAGGTGTCCGGGGCAGAGTCGGGTTCCGCGTCGGATCGTTCCCCGATCTCGCACGTATCGGCCCGACGGGAAGGGAGCCGGCGATGTCGTTGCATGAGATCGCAGCACCGGAGGCTGAACCGATCGGGTCCAACACTTCCAACGGGCTTGCCTCGCAGCCATAGCACCGCAGGCCCGCCGGACCGCGGCGCTCATTGGCCCAATTAAACGGGGTCACCCAGCGTAGCGACTGCGACCGCTCAAACCACTGACTTTGTCCGCGCAGCAAACCCGCTGCAAAAAAATGTCCAATTCGTCCACATGCGAATCCGACTTGCGTACCGTCCCGGTCGCCGTCTTGAAGATTCCGGGTTTTCAACCCCCTGTGATGGGAGCCAACGATGTCGTCTTACCTGATCGCAACCCCAGAGGCATTGGCCGCCGCCTCGTTGGACGTGTCCGGGCTCGGACAGGCGATCAAGGCGGCCAACGCGGCCGCGGCGACCCGGACGACCACGATTGTGGCCGCCGCCGGCGACGAGGTGTCAGCAGCCGTAGCGGCCTTGTTTGGTACGCATGCCGAGCAATTTCAGGCGCTCGGCGCGCAGGCCTCGTCGTTTCATGACGAGTTTGTGCAGCTGCTGCGCGGCGGCGCGGCCGCCTACGCGGCGTCGGAGGCAGCCAACGCGTCACCGCTGGCCAGCCTCGACGACTTGGCCCCCTTCAAGCCGGTCGAGTTGCTGACGGGACGCCCGCTGATAGGCAACGGTGCTGACGGCGCGACGGGCAGCGGGGCTGCCGGCGGCGGCGGCGGATGGCTGTACGGCAACGGCGGCAACGGCGGATCCGGCGCGGCGGGCGGCAACGGAGGGGCCGGCGGGTCCGCGGGCCTGTTCGGCGCCGGCGGTAACGGCGGGGCCGGCGGGTCCGCGACGACCGCCGGTGGCAACGGCGGCAACGGCGGGACCGGCGGAACCGGCGGGTTACTGGGCGGCGGCCACGGCGGGGCCGGCGGGGCCGGCGGGAACGGGGCGACTGGGTCGACGGGGCAGGCCGGCGGGACGGGCGGGGCCGGCGGGACAGGCGGCGCCAACGGGCAGATGTACAGCGGCACCGCAGGGGCCGGCGGGGCGGGCGGAGCCGGCGGGGCCGGCGGCAGCGGCACCGAGGGCAGCACGGGCGGCGTAGCCGGTGGGACCGGCGGGGCCGGCGGTGGCGGCGGGGCCGGCGGGGCCGGCGGCGCCGACCACGCGCTGACGGGCGGCGCCAGCGGCAGCGGCGGTGTGGGCGGGGCGGGCGGCCAAGGTGGCACCGGCGGGGCCGGCGGCACCGGTGTGGGCCACGACACGAACGGCGGGGCGGGCGGCCAAGGCGGGGTCGGCGGCAACGCGGGTGCCGGCGGGGCAGCGGGAGGCAGCGGCGGCAGCGCGGGCAGCGCGGGCATCGCCGGCGCCGGTGGCCAGGGCGGCGCCGGTGGGGCCGGCGACGGCGTCGGCGCCAGCGACCCCGCGTTCAGCGGTAGCGGTTTTAGCGGCGGCGCCGGCGGGGCCGGCGGCAACGGCGGCTCAGCCGCTGCCGGCGGCACCAACGGCAGCGGCGGCGCCGGCGGCAGCGGCGGCGCCGGCGGCGCGGGTAGCACCGGTTCCAGCGGCGTCGACGGCGGCGCCGGCGGCAACGGCGGCAACGCCGGTGCGGGCGGAGCGGCCGGCACGGGCACAGGCGCGGCGGGCAGCGCCGGACACGCGGGTACCGGCGGCAACGGCGGTAACGGGGGCGCCGGTTGGTCGGGCACCGCCGGCCAAGACGGTGCCACGGGCCAAGACGGCACCGGCGGCGGGGCCGGCGGCAACGGCGGCTCGGCCGCTGCCGGCGGCACCAACGGCAACGGCGGCGCCGGCGGCAACGGCGGGGCCGGCGGCGTGGGTGGCGACGGTTCCAGCGGCATCAACGGCGGCGCCGGCGGCAACGGCGGCAACGCTGGTGCGGGCGGAGCGGCCGGCACCGGCGCAGGCGCGACGGGCAGCGCCGGCCGCACGGGCACCGGCGGCAACGGCGGCGACGGTGGCGCCGGCTGGTCGGGCACCGCCGGCCAAGACGGTTCCGCGGGCCAAGACGGCACCGGCGGCGGGGCCGGCGGCAACGGCGGCTCGGCCGCTGCCGGCGGCACCAACGGCAGCGGTGGCAACGGCGCCAACGGCGGCGCCGGCGGCGCCGGGGGTGGGGGCACGTCCACCCGGCCGGTGGCGCCGGCGGCAACGGCGGCAACGCCGGTGCGGGCGGAGCGGCCGGCACCGGCGCGGGCGCGGCGGGCAGCGGCGGCCGCACGGGCGCCGGCGGCAACGGCGGCGACGGTGGCGCCGGCTGGTCGGGCACCGACGGCCAAGCCGGCGGCAGCGCGAACTCCGGCGCCGGCGGGGACGGCCAAGCCGGCACAGCAGGCGGGGCAGGCGGCGCCGGCGGCTCGGCCGCTGCCGGCGGCACCAACGGCAACGGCGGCAACGGCGGTAACGGCGGGACCGGCGGCGCCGGCGGCTCGGCCGCAGCGGACACCGTCGCGACCGGCGGCAACGGCGCCAACGGCGGTGCCGGGGGCGCCGGCGGCAGCGCCGGCACCGGCGCCGGCGCGGCAGGTACCGGAGGCGCGGGGGGCGCCGGGGGCGCCGCCGGCGGCGGCGGCAATGGTTCGTCCGGACTTTCCCTGAACAACCCCGGCGGCATCGGCGGTAACGGTGGCAACGGCGGCGACGGCGGTGCGGCCGGCGCCGGCGGCATTCAGGGTGCAGCTGGTGCCGGCGGCCAAGGCGGTGACGGTGGTGCCGGTGGTAGGCCGGGCGACCAGTTCAACGGAGGTGCCGGGGGCAACGGTGGCACCGGGGGCCAAGGCGGTGCGGGTGCCTCGGGTGCGAACAGCGGCAGCATCGGTGGCACCGGCGGCACCGGCGGAGCCGGCGGCGCCGCGGGTGCCGGTGGGGCGGCCACCCCCAGTGACCATGGGTCGAGCGCTGCTGGCAACCCGGGCACCGCGGGCAGTGGCGGCCAGGGCGGTACGGGCGGGGTAGGCGGCAACGGCTTCGCGGGCGGCACGGGCGGCTCCGGGGGTGCCGGCGGCGCGGCAGCTGGCAGCGGTACCGGCGGCACCGGCGGCCAGGGCGGTAACGCCGGGAACGGTGCCAACGCCGCCACCTCCGGCGGTAACGGGTCCGCGGGCGGCGCCGGCGGCGCCGGCGGGTCCGGCGGGGCGGCCGGTGCCGGCGGCACCAATGGCCAGGGCGGCGCCGGGGGCACCGGGGGTAATGGGGGTAATGGGGCCGACGGTGTGGGCAGCACCGGCGGGGCCGGCGGTAGCGGCGGCGATGCGGGCGCCGGCGGGGCGGCCGGCAGCGGTGCCGGCGCGGCGGGTGCCGCCGGGGCCGGCGGCACGGGTGGCACCGGCGGCGACGGCGGCGATGGTGCCGGCGCCACTACGGCTGGCGGGACCGGCTTTAGCGGCGGCGCCGGCGGCGCAGGTGGTAAAGGCGGCTCAGCCAGTTCCGGTGGAACCGGCGGCAGCGGCGGCGCCGGCGGGTCCGGCGGCGCCGGTGGCGCCGGTGGCGTCTCTGCGGCAGACAACGGCGGCAACGGCGGCGCAGCGGGCGCCGGTGGCGCAGGCGGCACGGGCGGCGTCGCAACCGACGGCGGCACCGCCGGCGCCGGCGGCGCCGGCGGCGGCGGCGGCCTGGGCGGTGCCGGCGGCAGCTACACCGGCAGCGGCAACCACAGCGGCGGCAGCGGCGGTCTCGGCGGCGCCGGTGGCGCGGGTGGCGCCGCCGGCACGATAACCGGCGGCGGCAACGCAGGCAGCGGCGGCGCCGGTGGCGGCGGCGGCGCCGGCGGCGCCGGCGGCTCGGCCGGGGCCAGCGGTACCAACGGAAGCGGCGGCCAAGGCGGCAACGGGGGCGCCGGCGCCGCGGGCGGTGCCGGCAGCGCGGCTACCGGCAGCGCCGGAAACTCCGGCAACGGCGGCAACGGCGGCAACGGCGGCAACGCCGGCGCCGGCGGCGCGGCCGGCACCGGTACGGGTGCACCCGGCAGCGTCGGCAAAGCGGGCACCGGCGGCAACGGCGGCAACGGCGGCAACGCCGCGGCCGGTACCGACGCCACCACCGCGGGCGGCGCCGGGCTCGGTGGCGGCACCGGCGGCAACGGCGGTAGCGGCGGCTCGGCCGGCACCGGCGGCAGCAACGGCAACGGCGGTAGCGGCGGCAACGGCGGCGACGGCGGCACCGGTGCTGATGGTTCATCCGGCAACGGCCAAGGCGGTACCGGCGGCAACGGCGGCAACGGCGGCAATGCGGGCTCCGGTGGGGCGGCCGGCACCGGTGCGGGTGCGGCGGGTACCACCGGCCATGCGGGCACCGGCGGCAACGGCGGCAACGCCGGCAACGGAGGGGCCGCCGGGGACGTCACCCTGGCCGGCAACGCCGGCTTTAGCGGCGGCGAAGGTGGCACCGGCGGTAGCGGCGGCTCGGCCGGAATCGGCGGCGCCAACGGCAGCGGCGGCAACGGCGGCACCGGTGGCGCCGGTGGTGACGGTGCCGACGGCACCAACGGCACCAATGGCAACGGCGGCAACGGCGGTGACGGTGGCGCCGGCGGTGACGCAGGCGCCGGTGGGGCGGCCGGCACTGGTACGGGTACGGCCGGCAGCGCCGGCGCCAACGGCGTCGGTGGAAACGGCGGTAACGGCGGCGACGGCGGGGTTGGTGGTAACGGCACCGACGGCGCCGCGGCTAGCGGCGGCACCAGCGGCTTCGCCGGTGGCCGTGGCGGTAGCGGTGGCTCCAGCGGCCACGGCATAGGGGGCGTTGGTGGCGGTACCGCCGGGAACGGCGGCGACGGCGGCAACGGCGGCAACGGCGGCGCCGGTGGCGTCAGCGCGGGCGCCAACGGCGGGAGCGGCGGCGACGGCGGCGACGGCGGCACCGGCGGCTTCGGCGGCCAAGCATGGGACGGCGGCACCGCCGGCAATGCCGGCACCGCCGGCAATGGCGGTGACGGCGGTGCCGGTGGGGCCACTAGCGCCGCCGGCACCACGGGCGGCGCCGGCGGTGCCGGTGGGGCGGGTGGGGCCGGCGGTGCCGGCGGCCACTCGGCCGGCGGCGGTGCCGCCGGCACCGGTGCCAGCGGAGGTGTCGGTGGCACCGGTGGCAGCGGCGGCTCGGCCGGGGCCGGTGGCACCAACGGCAACGGGGGACTGGGCGGCTGGGGCGGCGACGGCGGCCAAGGCGGCGAAGGTGGCGACGGCGGTGGCACCGGTGTCGGCGCCGGCGGGAACGGCGGCAACGCGGGCGCCGGCGGCGCCGCCGGCAGCGGCGCGGGCGCCGGCGGCACCGGCGGCGCCGGCGGCTGGGGCGGTCAGGGCGGCCAGGGCGGCGAGGTCACCACGGCCGGTGGTAGCGGATTCAACGGCGGCAACGGCGGCGTGGGCGGCAACGGCGGCGCGGCCGGCGCCGGCGGTACCAACGGCAACGGCGGCAACGGCGGCACCGGCGGTGCTGGTTCCGGCGGCGCCAGCGGCGTCGGCGGCAGCGGTGGCGACGGCGGCAACGGCGGGGCCGCGGGCGCCGGTACGGGGGCGGCAAGCAGCGGCGGCGGCGGCGGCAACGGCGGCGCGGGCGGCAACGGCGGCGGTGGCTCGATGGGCGGCAATGGCGGCACCGCGGGCAACGGCGGCGATAGTACCGGCGGTGCCGCCGGCGGCGGCGGCAACGGCGGCGACGGCGGCACCGGCGGCACCGGCACCAACGCCGGCACCACGGGCAACGGCACCGACGCCGGCACCGGCGGCACCGGCGGGAACGGCGGCACCGGCGGCGCCGCCATGGACGGTGGCAGCCCCGGCGGCGGCGGCCAAGGCGGCGCTGGCGGTCGCGGCGGCACGGCGGGCAGCGGCGGCACGCAAATCGGCAACGGCGGCAACGGCGGCAACGGCGGCCATGGCGGCAATGGCGGTGCGGGCGGCGCGGCGAGCGGCGGCGTCAACGGTGGCGACGGCGGGGACTCCGGCGTGGGCGGCATCGGCGGCACCGGCGGCGGCGCCGATGGCGTGGGCGGCACCGCGGGCAACGGCGGCAATGCCGGCGCGGGCGGCACCGGCGGCAACGGCGGCAACGCCACCGGCGGCGGCGTGGGCGGCCGCGGCGGCGACGGCGTCGCCGGCGCCTCGGGCGGTCAAGGCGGCTGGGGCACCGGCGTGGGCGCCACCAACGGCAACGGCGGCCAGGGCGGCGCCGGCGGCAACGGCGGCAACGGCGGCAACTCCGGGTCGGCTGTCGGCCTTGGCTCCGCTGGTGCCGCCGGCGGGACCGGCGGTAACGGCGGTGCCGCGGGCAGCGGTGGGGCGGCCGGCCTCGACGGAACCGGAGGCAGCGCCGGCGCGGCGGGCACCGGCGGTAACGGCGGCAACGGCGGCAACGGCGGTGCCGGTGACAACGGCACCAACGGCAGCAACGGCGGCTCCGGCACAGACGGCTTCGCCGGCGGCACCGGCGGCCAAGGCGGCAACGGCGGCGCCGGCAGCAACGGCGTCGGCGGCGGCAACGGCGGCGCGGGCGGCACCGGCGGCATCGGCGGGACCGGCGGCAACGGCAGCGACTCCACAACCGGCGCCGGCGGCAACGGCGGCAACGGCGGCGCGGGCGGCAACGCCGGCAACGCCGGCCAAGCCAGCGACGGCGGTACCAACGGCAACGGCGGCGACGGCGGCAACGGCGGCACCGGCGGCAACGGCGGCAACGGCAACGACTCCGCGCTCACCGCCGGCGGCGCCGGCGGCAACGCCGGTGCGGGCGGCGCCGGCGGCAACGGCGGCGCGGTCACCGAGGGCGGCAGCGCGGGCGGCGGCGGCACCGGCGGCGCCGGCGGCACCGGCGGGGCCGGCGGCACCTACACCGGCAGCGGCAACCTCAACGGCGGCGCGGGTGGCACCGGCGGCCAAGGCGGCAACGGCGGCACCGCCGGTGCGGCACCCGGTATCGGTGACGCAGGCGCAGGCGGCAACGGCGGCGCAGCCGGCGCCGGCGGCAACGGCGGCGGTACGGATGGCAGCGGCGGCACCGCCGGAGCGGGCGGTGCCGGCGGTGACGGCGGCGTCGGCGGCGACGGCGGATTCTCCACCTTCCTCGGCAACGGTGGCGCCGGCGGTGACGGCGGCGCCGGCGCCAGCGGCGGCACCGGCGGCGCGGCCGCCTCGGGTAGCACCAACGGCAACGGCGGGAACGGCGGCAACGGCGGCGCGGCCGGCAACGGCGGCTACGGCGGCACCGCTCGGGACCTCACGGCGGCCAATGGCGCTGGCGGCGACGGCGGCAACGGCGGTGCCGGGGGCGCGGCCGGCGCACCCGGCAATGGTGCCGGCGCGGCCGGCAGCGCCGGCATCGGCGGCAAGGGCGCCGACGGCGGCAGCGGAGGTGCCGCCGGCGCCGATGGCGGCAGCGCCAGCGACACCGGCAACTTCGCCGGCGCCGATGGCGGCAAGGGCGGCAACGGCGGGGCCGGTGGTGCCGGCGTCGGCGGCATCAACGGCGGCGACGCCGGAAACGGCGGTGACGGCGGCGCCGGCGCCAGCGGCAGCAGCGGCAACATCGGCACCACTGACATCGTCGGCGGCGCCGGCGGCGTCGGCGGTAACGGCGGCAACGGCGGCGCCGCGACTGACGGCGGCAACGCCGGCAACGGCGGCGCCGGCGGGGCCGGCGGCGTTGGCGGGCCCGGCGGCGGTGGCGGTTCAACTACCGACTCCAGCGCCGGCGGCGCCGGCGGGGTTGGCGGCAACGGCGGAGCCGGCGGCGCCGCAACCGGCGGCGGCGACGGCGGCGACGGCGGCCAGGGCGGCACCGGCGGCGGCGGCGGCTTCGGCAGTGAGATCTTCGTCAGCACCACCAACATCACGACCGCCACGACCGCCGGCGGCGGCGCTGCCGGGGCCGGCGGCAACGGCGGAGCCGGCGGTGATGCAACCAACGGCGGCAACGCCGGCAGCGGCGGCGCCGGCGGCACCGGCGGGGCCGGCGGGGGCGGCGGCTTCGACTTCATGGATGCCCCCGCCGGCAGCAGCGTCACCGCCGGCAACGGCACCAACGGTGGCGTCGGCGGCACCGGCGGCAATGGGGGCAATGCAACCGGCGGCGGCGCCGGCGGCGCGGGCGGCGCCGGCGGCGCGGGCGGCGTCGGCGCCGACGGCGGCATCGCTTTCAGCATCGACGGCGCCTCCAGCTTCGGCGGCAATGCCGGGGACGGGGGCAACGGCGGCGACGGCGGCGACGGCGGCGCTGGCACACCCGTGGGCACGGCCGGCGCCGGCGGCGGCGGCGGCAACGGCGGCGGCGCCGGTAGCGGCACCACATCCAACGGCACCGCCGGCAGCACCGGCGGCACCGGCAATAGCGGCAACCACGGATAGGCCGATCGGGTCTGCACCGTTGAACTTCGGCGGCGACGGATGCTCTCCGTCGTGGTACGCGGCGCCTGGCAATGACCGCGGAATCGACCTTCGGGGCTCTGATTTGCCCAGCTCAACGGGGCAATAGCCGAAACCGAAGCGACCGCGGCGACCGCGGCGACGGCCGCGCAGCAAACCCGGTGCAGAAAATTTTTCAATTCGTCCACATCGAAATCCAATGGGCGTACCGTCCCGGTCTCCGTCCCGAAGATTCCGGATTTCGACCCCCTCCGCATTGGAGCCGACGATGTCGTCTTTTCCTGATCGCAGCGCCGGAGGCATTGACCGCGGCGTCGTCGGACTTCAGCGGCCTCGGTGTGGCGATCAACGCGGCCAACGCGGCAGCGGCCGCCCGACCACGACCATCGCGGCCGCCGCCGGCGACGAGATCTCGGCTGCCATCGCGGCGTTGTTCGGCAGGGGCGGCGCCGGCGGGGCGGGCGGGACCGGCGGCGCCGGCGGCGCCTCCACCGGCCCCGGCACCTTCAACCCCGCGACCCGGATCTACAACGGCGGCAACGGCGGCAACGGCGGCAGCGGCGGCGCCGGCGGCAGTGGCGGCACCGGCGGCGCTGCCGGGTCCGCCAGTGGCGCCGGCGGCAACGGCGGCAACGGTGGCTCGGGCGGCAACGGCAGCGACGGGGCCAATGCCAGCGGCCAAGCCGCCGTCAACTTCGCCGGCGGCAACGGCGGCACCGGCGGGGACGGCGGCGCCGGCTTCGGCGGCCTAAACGGTGGCAATGCCGGCAGCGGTGGCGCCGGCGGCAGCGGCGGCCTCGGCGGCGGCGGCACTACGGGCACGCTGGCGGTCTCCGGCGCCAGCGGCGGCCTCGCCGGCAACGGGGGCAACGGCGGCGCCGGGACCGACGGCGGCAGCGCGGGCAACGGCGGCAACGGCGGCGCCGGCGGCACCGCGACCGGCGGCGGCAGCGGCGGCAGCGGCGGGGCCGGCGGCAACGGCGGCGGCGGCGGCACCGGCGGCGAAATCTTCAGCACCGCCGTCGTGACCGCCACTGACGGGGCCGGCGGCGCCGCCGGCAACGGCGGCAACGGCGGGGCCGGCGGCGACGCCGACATCGGAAGCAACGTCGGCATCGTCTCCACCCCGGGAAATGCCGGCAACGGCGGATCCGGCGGCACCGGCGGCGCCGGCGGGCCGGGCGGCACCGGCTCCGTGTCCGGCCCCGGCGGAAGCATCACCGGCGGCGACGACACCGACGGCGGCGCCGGCGGCAAGGGCGGTGACGGGGGTAACGCGATCTTCAGCGGCTCCAGCCTGAGCGGCGCCCTCGCAGGTACGGGCGGTGCCGGCGGCACCGGCGGAGTGGGTGGTGCCGGCGGCGACGGCAGCGGCCTGAACGGCGCCACCAGCACCGGCGGCGACGGCGGCACCGGCGGCACGGGCGGCGACGGCGGCACCGGCGGCGCCGGCCACACCAGCCTCACCGGCTCCGCCGGCTTCGGCGGGGGCGGCGGCGTCGGTGGCGTGGGCGGCCTCGCCGGCGTTGCGACGCGCGCCGGCACCAACGGCAGCAACGGCGGCAACGGCACCATGGGCAGCCACGGCTAGCTGTCGGCTAGAGCTGTGGCTAGTCAGGAATGGGCCAAGCGGCTAACGACGCCCCTGCGTCAGTCGCGAAAATGTCAGCGCCCCAACGGCTCCTACCGCCATCGCAGCCAGGGCCTGACGCGTCTTGAGCCCCTCGTCAAGCTGCACCCGCGGGGCGATGATCGCCGGAGCGGGCGGCTCGACGGCCTCCTCGGGCGAGTCAGGTGCCGCCGTCGCCGCCCATGCGGTGCAGAACAGCACGAGATACGAGGTGATATAGGCGAACACCATCAACCCCAACACCGGCCCGAACGTTGCGCCCGCGGGACTGCCCAGCACGATCTGCAGATAGATCGACGCGACCTGCTTGAACAGCTCGTAGCCGATCGCCGCCAGCAACCCGGCCCGCATCGATTGAACGACGCTGACCCCCTTCCGCGGCATCCGCGCGATCATCCAGGTGAACAGCAACCACGACACCAGCACCGACATGACCAGCGAAACGCCCCGAATGAGCAGATCGACGACCGAATGCTGCGGTATTCCAAGCCATCTCAACACCGCGGCCATCGGCGCCTCGGTGCCCAGCGCCGTGATGCCGATGGTCACCAGCATGACCAGGAAGGTGCCCATCATCGCGAACAGGTCGGACAGCTTTGTGCGCAGGAAGCCCGACGTGTCGACACGCTGTTCCCACCACACCTCGGTCAAGGCCGTCCGCAGGTGCGAGATCCAGCTCAGACCCGCCCACGCCGCGGTGGTCAGGCCGATGACGCCGACGGACGTGCGCGCCCGGATCGCCGAATTCATCAACTCGATCAGCTGTTTCCCCAAATCGCTGGGCACCGCGGTCCGGATGTGGTTGGTGACCTCGCCGAGCAGTTCCGGGCGGCTCGACAACACGAACCCCACCGCCGCGAAACTGACCATCAGCAAAGGAAATAACGCAAATATCGTGTAATACGTCAAGCCCGCGGCGAAGAAGCCGCCGTTGCATTCGTCGAACCGCTGGTACGCGCGCACGGCGTGGTCCAACCACCCGAACCTGGCCCGCAGCCGATCGAAAAAACCTGGCTTGGCCGGCTCGCTGATGGTCAAACCTCAACCCCCGTCACCTCAACCCCCGTCACGGAACGAATACCCGCCGATCCTAAACCCGCCGCACCGTTTTAGCGGACACATCCTAAGCGCGCGCGGGCGGCCGCCGGGGTTTCGAGGCGCGCGAGCCACCCGATGCCGCCGGTGCCGTCGCCGCCCACGCGGTGGCGAACAGCACGAGCCAAGCGGTGACGAACACGAACACCATCAGTCCCAACACCGGCCCGAACACGGCGCCCGCCGGACTGTGCACGACTATCCCCAGATAGATCGACCCCAGCTGCTGAAAGAGCTCGAAGCCGATCGCAGCGATCAGCCCGGCTCGGACCGTGGTGGCAATCTTGATCGGCTGCCGCGGCAGCCGGGCGATCACCCAGCTGAAGAACAGCCACGACACCAGCACCGCGATCACCAGCGAACAGGAGCGAAGGATTCCGTCCAACGCCGGAACATCATGGACTCCAAGCCATCCCAGCACCCTGCCCATCGGCGCCGCATGGCCCAGGGCGGTCAGCGCGATCGTGCTGAGGATCATCAGGAACGCCCACAGCATCGCCAGCGCATCCGAAAGCTTGGTGCGCACAAAACCAACCGACTTGGCGGGCTGCTGCCACATCTCGCTCAGCGCTTCGCGCAGGTGCCACATCCAACTCAGGCCGATCCATGCCGCCGCGGCGAAGCCGATCACACCGACCGACGCCCGCGCCCGGATGGCCGAATTCATCAGGTCGACCAACTGCTGCCCCAGATCGTGGGACACGGCCGCCCGGATGTGGTCGTCGAGCGTGTTCAGCAGCTCGGGCCGACGGGACAAGGCGAAACCGACCACCGCGAAACCGACCATCAGCAAAGGGAATACCGCGAAGATCGTGTAGTAGCTGAGACCCGCCGCGAAGAAGTTGCCCCTGCGGCCGTCGAAGCGCTGGTAGGCGCTCACGGCATGGTCGAGCCAGTCGAACCGGCCCCGCAGCCGATCCAGGAACCCCACATTGCTCATCGCGAAACGCCTTACCCGCGTTGCGGAAGGAAGCCCAGCCGATCGTAGACCCGCCGCACCGTTTTGCCGGCCACGTCGTCGGCGCGCTCGGCGCCACGGGCCAGCACAGTCTCCAATTCGGTTGGGTCAGACATCAATTCGTCGACCCGGGCCTTGATCGGGCGGACGAATTCGACAACGGCCTCGGCCGTCTCCTTCTTCAGGTCGCCGTAACCGCGCCCGGCGTAGCCGGCCACCAGCGCGTCGACGTGCGCCCCGGTGACCGCCGCCTGAATGCTCAGCAGGTTCGACACACCCGGCTTGGCGTCCGGGTCATAGCGGATCTCCCGCTCGCTGTCGGTCACTGCCGAGCGAATCTTCTTGGCGGACAACGCCGGATCGTCGAGCAGGTTAATCAACCCGGCATCGGTGTCCGCCGACTTGCTCATTTTCGACGTCGGGTCGGCCAGGTCGTAGATCTTGGCGGTCGCCTTCGGAATCATGACGTCGGGAACCACGAAGGTGTCGGGGAACCGGCTGTTGAACCGCTGCGCGATGTCGCGCGCCAGCTCCAGATGTTGCCTCTGGTCCTCCCCCACCGGCACCAGGTCGGAGTCGTAGGCCAACACGTCCGCGGCCTGCAACACCGGGTAGGTGAACAGGCCGACGGTGGTCGCGTCGCTGCCCTGCCGCGTCGACTTGTCTTTGAACTGCGTCATCCGCGACGCCTGCCCGAAGCCGGTGAAGCAGCCCAGCACCCACGCCAGCTGGGTGTGCGCGGGCACGTGGCTTTGCACGAAGACGGTGCTACGGGCCGGATCGATGCCCAGCGCCAGGTACTGCGCGGCGGTCACCAGGGTGCGGTGCCGCAGCGCGGCGGGGTCCTGCGCGACGGTGATGGCGTGCAGGTCAACCACGCAGAAGAAGGAGTCGTGGTCATCCTGCAGCGCGGCCCATTGGGTGATCGCACCCAGCGCATTGCCGATGTGGAGCGAATCCGAGGTGGGCTGCACGCCGGAGAAAATCCGCGTGGATCCGGTAGCTGTGCTCATGATCATCCGATCTTTTCACGCGAGGCCGCCGGCGTTTCACACACCGGCTACCCACCGTTGGGCACGTTTATTGCGGTACCGGCGGTATCGCCTAGTAATGTCGAAAGCATGATCAATCGCTCGCCCATCCACCTGGGTTCAGGAGAGCCCGTGCTGCTCCTGCACCCATTCCTGTTGTCCCAGGCGGTATGGGAGACCGTGGCCCGGCAACTGGCCGACACCGGCCGCTACGAGGTATTCGCGCCGACGATGGCCGGCCACAACGGCGGACCGTCCGCCGGCACCTGGTTCCTGTCGTCGGCGGTGCTGGCCGATCACATCGAGCGCCAGATGGACGAACTGGGCTGGAAAACCGCCCACATCGTCGGCAACTCGCTCGGGGGTTGGGTCGCCTTCGAGCTTGCGGCACGCGGGCGGGCACGCACCATCACCGGCATCGCGCCCGCGGGCGGCTGGACCCGGTGGAGCCCCGTCAAGTACGAGGTCATCGGCAAGTTCCTCATCGCCATCCCGTTGTTGGTGCTCACCTGGTTGTTCGGGCCGCGGGTGCTGCACCTGCCGTTCAGCCGCTACCTGGCCACCTACGCGATCAGCGCATCGCCGGACGGGGTCAGCGAGCGCGAACTGAGCGTCATCCTCGACGACGTGGCGCACTGCCCCGCCTACTTCCAGATGCTGGTCAAGGCGCTGCTGCTGCACGGCCTGCGCGAGCTCGCGCAGAACGCCGTCCCGGCGCACCTGGTGATCTGCACCAAGGACCGGGTCATCCCCGCACCCAGGTTCACCCGGCATTTCACCAGCCACCTGCCGGCCGAGCACCAGCTCACCGTGCTCGACGGCGTGGGACACGTGCCGATGTTCGAGGCGCCCGGACGCATCACCGAGGTCATCGACGGCTTCATCGAGCAGTGCAGCCCCCAGTTGGGGGCCGTTCAGCGGGCAGTCCAACCACCGGCTAGTTGACCCTAATTGACTAGGGCCTTCTCCAGGTTGTCGGCGATCGAGTGAAGGAATTCCTCGCTCTGCTGCCACTTCTGACCGGGACCGATGAGCAGTGCGAGGTCCTTGGTCATCTTCCCGCCCTCGACGGTTTCGATGACCACCCGCTCCAGCGTGTGCGCGAACTCGATCACCTCGGGGGTGTGGTCCAGTTTGCCGCGATGCTGCAGTCCGCGGGTCCAGGCGAAGATCGAGGCGATCGGGTTGGTCGACGTCGGTTTACCGGCCTGATACTGCCGGTAGTGGCGGGTGACGGTGCCGTGCGCGGCCTCGGCCTCGACCGTCTTGCCGTCGGCCGACATCAGCACCGACGTCATCAGCCCCAGTGAGCCGTAGCCCTGCGCGACGAGGTCGGACTGGACGTCGCCGTCGTAGTTCTTGCAGGCCCACACGTAGCCGCCCTCCCACTTCAGGCAGGCGGCGACCATGTCGTCGATCAGTCGATGCTCGTAGGTCAGCCCGTCGGCTTCGAACTTGTCCTTGAACTCCTCGTCGTAGATGCGCTGGAACTCGTCTTTGAACATGCCGTCGTAGGCCTTGAGGATGGTGTTCTTGGTCGACAGATACAGCGGCCATTGGGCGTTCAGGGCATAAGCGAACGACGCGCGGGCGAAATCGCGGATGGAGGCCTTGAAGTTGTACATCCCCATCACAACGCCGCCGTCGGAGGGGATGGACACCATCTCGTGCACAATCGGCTGGCTGCCGTCGGCCGGAGTGAAGGTTATCGAGACGGTGCCCGGCTGGTCCACCTTGAAGTTGGTCGCTCGGTACTGATCACCAAATGCGTGACGGCCGATGACAATTGGCTTGGTCCACCCCGGAACCAACCGCGGGACATTCGAAATCACGATCGGCTCGCGAAAGATTGTGCCACCCAAGATGTTTCGGATAGTTCCGTTGGGCGACAGCCACATCTTCTTCAGGTTGAATTCCTGGACGCGGGCCTCGTCGGGGGTGATCGTCGCGCACTTGACGCCCACGCCGTGCCTCTTGATGGCGTAGGCAGCGTCGATGGTCACCTGATCGTCGGTGCGGTCGCGGTGCTCGATGCCCAGGTCGTAGTAGTCCAGGCGGATGTCCAGATGCGGAAGGATCAGCATGTCCTTGATGACCCTCCAGATGACGCGCGTCATCTCGTCACCGTCGAGCTCTACCACCGGGCCCTTGACCTTGATCTTGCGTTCACTGGACATCTTCAGACCGAATCCTCCAGCGTCCTCCAGCACCTGCGGGCTTGGGCGAGCGGTTGCTCCTGATGCCAGAGTACAAGCAGCCGTCACCCCGCTGTACTGGTCTGTTGGCATCCAGTCGGCAGGATGCGATACGCTGCAAGGCGGTCATGAGCGCCAGCGTCAAGCCCCGGCTTGCTGGCCGGCAACCCTCCAACCGCGGTGGGGTGCCCCGGGTGATGACCAGGTTGAGTAGCTAAGAAGAGCTACGCGGCAAGCGCGGGTCCGCCATGACGGGCCCCTGAGTAGACAGGGAATCGTGATGCGCATTCATCAAGCCCCTTCACGTCGCCTCGTGTGCCGTTGCTAATCGCCGGCGCCCCCCGAATCGCCCACTTCCAGCAGAAAGCAACCCGCACGTGAGCTCAGAAAACACCACCGACACCGACACCGACACCGACCCGACCGCGCATTGGTCGTTCGAGACGAAACAGATCCACGCCGGTCAGAGCCCCGACTCGGCCACCAACGCGCGTGCCCTACCGATCTACCAGACCACCTCCTACACGTTCAATGACACCGCGCACGCCGCGGCGCTGTTCGGGCTAGAGGTGCCGGGCAACATCTACACCCGGATCGGCAACCCGACCACCGACGTCGTCGAGCAGCGCATCGCCGCGCTCGAGGGCGGCGTGGCAGCACTGTTCCTGTCCTCCGGGCAGGCCGCGGAGACGTTCGCCATCCTGAACCTGACCGGCGCGGGCGACCACATCGTGTCCAGCCCGCGGCTCTACGGCGGCACTTACAACCTGTTCCACTATTCGTTGCCGAAGCTCGGCATCGACGTCAGCTTCGTCGAGGATCCCGACGATCTGGATTCCTGGCAGGCGGCGGTGCGGCCCAACACCAAGGCCTTCTTCGGTGAGACCATCTCCAACCCGCAGATCGACATCCTGGACACGCCCGGGGTTTCCGGGGTCGCGCACGCCAACGGTGTGCCGCTGATCGTGGACAACACCATTGCCACGCCCTACTTGATTCAGCCGATATCTCAGGGCGCCGACGTCGTCGTGCATTCGGCCACCAAGTACCTGGGTGGCCACGGCTCCGCGATCGCCGGGGTGATCGTCGACGGCGGCAACTTCGACTGGACGCAGGGCCGCTTCCCCGGGTTCACCACGCCCGACCCCAGCTATCACGGCGTCGTATTCGCGGAGCTGGGACCGCCGGCGTACGCGCTCAAGGCCCGCGTGCAATTGCTGCGCGACCTCGGCTCGGCGGCCTCGCCGTTCAACGCGTTCCTGGTAGCCCAGGGCGTGGAGACGCTGAGCCTGCGGGTCGAGCGCCACGTCGCCAACGCGCAACGGGTGGCCGAATTCCTGGAAGCCCGGGACGGCGTCGTGTCGGTCAACTACGCGGGGCTGCCCAGTTCGCCGTGGCACAAGCGGGCAAAGCAGTTGGCGCCGAAGGGCGCCGGAGCCGTCCTGTCATTCGAGCTGGCGGGTGGCATCGACGCGGGCAGGGCGTTCGTCAACGCGCTGAAGCTGCACAGTCACGTCGCCAACATCGGCGACGTGCGCTCGCTGGTGATCCACCCGGCGTCGACCACCCACGCCCAATTAAGTCCCGAGGAGCAGCTGGCCACCGGTGTCAGCCCGGGCTTGGTCCGGCTGGCCGTCGGCATCGAGGGGATCGACGACATCCTGGCGGACCTGGAGCTCGGCTTTGCCGCGGCCCGTAAGTTCAGCGCCGCCAACGCTTCTGGGGCCAGCGGCGACCCGCAGGCCGTGGCGGCCTACTGAGTAGTCCAGGGAGGCCTGCCATGACGATCTCCGAGGTGCCCACCCAGAGGCTGCCCGCCGAAGGCGAGGTCGGCCTGGTCGACATCGGCCCACTGACGCTGGAGAGCGGCGCGGTGATCGACGATGTCTGCATTGCCGTGCAGCGCTGGGGTGAGTTGTCGCCCGCGCGGGACAACGTGGTGGTGGTGCTGCACGCGCTCACCGGCGATGCGCACATCACCGGGCCCGCCGGACCCGGGCATCCCACGCCCGGCTGGTGGGACGGGGTGGCAGGCCCGGGCGCGCCGATCGACACCAACCGCTGGTGCGCGGTGGCCACCAACGTGCTGGGCGGTTGCCGCGGCTCCACAGGGCCCAGCTCCCGTGCCCGCGACGGAAAGCCCTGGGGCTCGAGGTTTCCGCTGATTTCGGTGCGTGACCAGGTCGAGGCGGACGTCGCCGCGCTGGCCGCGCTGGGCATCACCGAAGTCGCCGCCGTCGTCGGCGGATCCATGGGCGGCGCAAGGGCTTTGGAGTGGATCGTCAGCCATCCGGACCGGGTCCGGGCCGGGCTGCTGCTGGCCGTCGGGGCGCGCGCCACCGCCGACCAGATAGGCACCCAGACCACGCAGATCGCGGCCATCAAATCCGACCCGAACTGGCAGGGCGGCGACTACTACGAGACGGGGCGCACGCCGGATGCCGGGCTGCAGATCGCCCGCCGCTTTGCGCACCTGACCTACCGCGGCGAGACCGAGCTGGACACCCGGTTCGCCAACGGCGGCCAGGGCGATGAGGATCCGGCGAGCGGTGGCCGCTACGCCGTGCAGAGCTACCTGGAGCACCAGGGCGAGAAGCTGGTGGCCCGCTTCGACGCCGGCAGCTATGTGGCCCTGACCGAAACGCTCAACAGCCACGACGTCGGCCGCGGCCGCGGCGGGGTCCCGGCGGCGCTGCGCGGGTGCCCGGTGCCGGTCGTGGTCGGTGGCATCACGTCTGACCGGCTCTATCCGCTACGCCTGCAAGAGGAGTTGGCCGAGCTGCTGCCGGGCTGCGCCGAGCTGCACGTTGTCGACTCCATCCACGGGCACGACGGCTTCCTGGTGGAAACCGAGGCCGTCGGCGAATTGGTCCGAAAGACATTGGAATTGGCCGACCCGGCGGACAAGGAAACCGGCACGGAAGGCGCGTGTCCGGGGCGGCCTAGGCGTTCAAGGTGACCCGCTCCAGGCACGACCGCTCGTTGTCCTTCGGCTCGGCGGCGGCCGCCTACGAGCGCGGCCGCCCGTCGTATCCGCCGGAGGCGATCGACTGGCTGTTGCCGACCGGCGCCCGCAAGGTACTCGACCTGGGCGCGGGCACCGGCAAGCTGACTACCCGCCTGGTGGAACGCGGCTTGGACGTGGTCGCCGTCGACCCGATTCCGGACATGCTGGAAGTGCTGCGCGCCTCGCTGCCGGACACGCTGACGCTGGAGGGCACTGCGGAAGCAATTCCGTTGGAGGACAACAGCGTTGATGCGGTTCTGGTCGCCCAGGCGTGGCACTGGGTCGATCCGGAACGCGCTATTCCGGAGGTGGCCCGGGTGCTGCGGCCCGGCGGCCGGCTGGGTGTGGTGTGGAACACCCGCGACGAGCGGCTCGGCTGGGTGCGCGAGCTGGGCCAGATCATCGGCAGCGACGGGGACAGGGGCCGCTTCAACGTGGCGCTGCCGGCACCGTTCGACGAGCCGCAGCGCCATCAGGTCGAGTGGACGAATTACCTTACCCCGCAAGCGCTCATCGACCTGGTCGCCTCCCGAAGTTACTGCATCACCTCACCCACAGAGGTCCGCGCAAGAACGCTCGACCAGGTGCGCGAGTTGCTCGCCACCCATCCGGCGCTGGCGAATGCCACCGGCTTGGCAATGCCCTACGTCACCGTGTGCATCCGGGCGACGCTCGCCGGCTGACCGGGACGGGGTGGCCCGAAAGGGCAAGCGGCCCACGCAACGGCGCCGGTGGCGCAATGCAGAAACAGTCGGGTGTCCGGGTTGACCTATTGCTTTGGTCGCGTGGCCCGGACTTGAGTTCCTAAGTGCAGTCAAGCCACTTGGGGAGTCGTCGTAGTCTTGCGCTTAGCGGGCTGGGATGTTGGAGCGCTTGGCGACTCCTGTGACTCCTGGCCCGCCTTATTGCGGTGTTGGCGCATCAGTTTGTGGCGGACGTGGTCGCGCTGGTGGGGGTCGAGTTGGTAGCGCTCTTTGGTGATGGCGCGGCCTTCGGATTCGGTGATTGCGGTGCCGTCGACGTCGCGCAGGTGGTAGGGCTGTCCGGCGCGCATGCAGGTGGCGATGCGGGTGACCAGCATGGTGGCCAGGTGGCAGATTGCCGAATCGTGGTGGCGGTCCCCGGCCATCAGACGGTGGTGCTTCGCGGCAAACTGAGGATCGACTCTGCGCGCCTGATCTGCTGCGGTGTAGAGCATTTCGCGTAGCAGCGGGTCGCCGGCCTTGGTGATCGAGGACTCGGTTTTGACCACCCCTGATTGGCTTACTTTCGGGACCAGTCCGGTGTAGGCGCGGATCGCCGCGAGCGAGGTGAATCGGTGCGGGTCAGCGATGCGTCCGGCGATGCGTCCGGCGATGACCGCGCTGACGGTGGGGCCGACCCCTGGTGCGGACGCGACGATGCCCTGCGGGTCGGCGTCGGCGTAAAGGTTGGCGATCCGCTCATCGATCTGTTTGATCTGATGGGTCAAAAACAGCGCTTGTTCGGCCTCGTGGGCGATGTCGGCGGACGGTTCGGCGAAGTCCATCCCATCGGTGCTGTCGTTATTCCAGAGGGCGAGGGTTTCTTTGGCCGCGACAATCAGGCCACCGGCATGCTCGTCACGCCAGTTGCCACGCGACCGGGCGATGAGGAACCTGGCCAGTCTGGCCTGGCCGAGCCGGATCACTGCGTGCGGATCGGCGTAACGGGCCAAAAATTCCAGCGCGGCGTTGCCGTAATGGGAGCCCAGTACCGCCTACCAGGCCGGTCCCAGCAGCTCGATGAGGGCGTCGAGGCGGGCATAGACCGCGGTGCGACGTTTGATCATCGTGGAACGCTGCTTGGTCAGCCGCGGCAACGGATCAGCGGGACCTTGCCCGCTGTAGGGACGCAATCCTTCTGGGTGCAGCAGCGGCAGCCGGGCCAACAGCTCGGAGTCGATCCGGTCGTTCTTGGCGTGCTTGGAGTAGTACTTGCGCAAGTCAGCCGACTGCGTGGTCGGCACCCGCCACACCGTCTTGCCGTCACGGGCCAGCGTCGCCTGATGCGCAGCCCGAACCGCGACGTCAATTCCCAACGTCAATGCCACCGCAAAACCCTCCTAGCGCTGGTTCTTTCAGATCGCCAGGTGACTGACCATCGCGGCCGCGGCCCAGACATTCTCTAAGCAGGAGTCCGCACCCCTTGGCTGGCTCCAAGTTCCCGAACAAGGACACCGCTCGACCAGACACCGAGTCCGCGAGCGACCACTCAAATCTCACGGATCACCAGGTGTCCCGGTCGGAGGTTCGGCCCGCCCGCAGGCTCATTCAAAGGCTAAATGTCGGTGGGGGCTGACACGATGGGGTCATGTCTTCGACCGCATCCGCTGAGGCCCCCGAGGTGACTCCGGAGGCGACTGCTGAGGTGGCTGATGTGGTGACTCCGGAGGTGACTGCTGAGGTGCGTCCGATGGATCGCCTTGAGGTGCTGTTCGGGGAGTTGGAAGAGCTATGCGGTCAGCGCAACGCGATCGATGGGCGCATCGTGGATATCGTCGCCGAGATCGATCGCGACGGGTTGTGCGGGATGACCGGGGCGCGGTCGGTGTCGGCGTTGGTGGCCTGGAAGACGGGCTGCTCACCGGCCAACGCGCACACGATCACCACCGTGGCGAGCCGACTCGAGGAGTTCCCGCGCTGCACCCAGGACCTGCGGGAGGGCCGGCTATCGCTGGATCAGGTCGGGGTCCTGGCCGAGCGGGCCGCCGCGGGCTCCGATGCGCACTACCTGGAGTTGGCCCGGGTCGCCACGGTCACCCAGCTGCGCACCGCGGTCAAGCTCGAACCCCGACCCGAACCCGAACCCGAACCCGAGCCGTGGCACAAGCCGGAGCGCTCGATCACCAAGCACTCCGATGAGCAGGGCAGCTGCTGGCGGATCAGACTCCCAGCCCTGGATGCCGCGAAATTCGACGCCGCGTTGGCCTCGCATCGCGACGCGCTGATCGCCGACTGGAAGTCCGATCACGACAATCGCCAGGGCCCCGCCGACTCGGATCAGCGGCCCCCGTTCCCGGACACCGTCGAGGCGTTTCTGCGGCTGGTCGACGCGGGCTGGGACGCCGAGGCCGCCCGCCGACCCCATGGGCAGCACACCACCGTGGTGGTCCATGTCGATGTTGAGCAGCGCGCCGCCGCGCTGCATCTGGGACCGCTGCTGTCCGACGCCGAACGCCGCTACCTGACCTGTGATGCCACCTGCGAGGTCTGGTTCCAACGCGACGGGCAGGTCATCGGCGCCGGGCGCACGACCCGCCAGATCAACCGGCGGCTGCGGCGCGCGCTCGAGCACCGCGACCACACGTGCGTGGTTCCCGGTTGCGGCGCTACCCGGGGTCTACACGCCCACCATGTGCGGCACTGGGAAGACGGCGGCCCCACCGACATGGACAACCTGGTCCTGGTCTGCCCCTATCACCACCGCCTGCACCATCGCGGCCTGATCACCATCGCCGGACCCCCCAACGCCCTGATCGTCACCGACGACGAGGGGCACGTGCTCAGCCCGGGATCGCTGGCACGCCCACCCACCCAACCCCCGCCCGCGGTCCCGCCCTGCCCGGGACCCCTCGGCGAGCGCGCCGACTGGTGGTGGTACGACCCCTACCAACCCCTTCAGCCCCAACCACCACCGACAAACAACTGATCAGCGGGGCTGGTCACTCACGTACCGATACTCAAAGGCATTGGGGAATAGGGACATTCACACTCTCCGGCCGCCTACCGGATCGTGGACATCGAGGCCCGGCAGCCCAACCCGCGCCATCGCCGACCCGCGACCCGAAGACCTCGGCAACCCCTCATCACCGCCCGCGGTGACCCTGCGGCAGGACCCAAGTCGGGTTTCGCGACGCTGTTCGCAACTGTTGGCGTCACGCGGGCGGACGTGCTGGACCAGTGAGCAGCCCGACCGCGATTAGCCCGAAGTTAAGTTGAGTTTTTCGGGGTTTGTAATGGTTGAGCTGGGTCGATGGGTGTAGACACGCCGTGATACGTAGTCACTAAAATAGTGGGTTGATGCGCGGAGTAGCGGTAGAATCCTCTGTATGGCCAAGGGTTCCGGTGCTGTTCATGTCGCCACGCAGCGGCGTAAGTACACCGGGAAAGACGGCGTGGAGCGGGTCTACGAGTCGTTTTTGCTGCGTCGGTCGTTCCGCGACAACGGGATCGTGCGCAACGAGACGCTGGCGAATTTGTCGGCGCTGCCGCCGGACGCGATCGCCGCGGTCAAAGCCGTGTTGGCCGGCCGCACCCTGGCCGCGGTGGA
Organism: uncultured Actinomycetota bacterium; assembly: GCA_963778135.1. Taxonomy (GTDB): domain Bacteria; phylum Actinomycetota; class Actinomycetes; order Mycobacteriales; family Mycobacteriaceae; genus Mycobacterium. The sequence goes on from CAVZTC010000003.1 coordinate 254,794, forward strand.
TGCGGTGGCCACCGTGGAGCGTTCGCGCCCGCACGGGCATCTGGCCGCCGCAACGGTGGTCGCCAAACAGCTCGCCATGCCCGCCCTGTTGGGGCCGGCGTGCCGCAACCGTGACATCGCGATGGCGTTGATCCTGGCCCGGGCGGTAGCCCCGGCCTCCAAACTGGCCACCATCGCCTGGGCCGCCGATACCACCCTGGGCCCCGATTTCGAGGTCGACGGGATCCACACCGACGCGGTCTATGAAGCGATGGATTGGCTGTTGGGTCGCCAGGATCACATCGAAAAACGGCTCGCCAAAAAGCATTTGGCCCCAGCGGTGAACCCGTCACGGATCGCGATGTTCGACCTGTCCTCCTCCTGGGTGACCGGCCGGAACTGCGAACTCGCCGCTCGTGGCTACTCCCGTGACGGCAAGAAAGGCTGCCAACAAATCGAATACGGGCTGCTCACCGACCCGGCCGGGCGTCCTGTCGCGATCCGGGTGTTCCCCGGCAACACCGCCGACCCGACCGCCTTCACCGCCGCGGTCAGCGCCGTCAAAGACACCTTCGCGCTCGAGGACATGATCATGGTGGGTGATCGCGGCATGATCACCACCGCCCGCATCGCCGCACTACGTGAACTGGGCGGAATCGGCTGGCTGACCGCGCTGCGGGCCCCGCAGATCGCCGCACTGGCCGCCGACGACGGGCCCCTGCAAATGAGCCTGTTCGACACCGTCAACTTCGCAGAAATCAGCCACCCCGACTACCCCGGCGAACGCCTGATCGCCTGCCGCAACCCCGCCCTGGCCGCCGAACGCGCCCGCAAACGCACCGAACTGCTGGCGGCCACCGAAACCTCGCTCGCGGCCATCGCCGCCCGAGTGGCCGCCGGACGCCTCTCAGGTGCTGGACGCATCGGGGAGACCGTCGGGAAAGTCATCGGAAAATACAAGATGGGCAAACACTTTCACCGCACCATCACCGACACCACCTTCACCTACGGCCGTGACCAGGACGCGATCGACACCGAAACCGCACTCGACGGCATCTACCTACTACGCACCACCCTGAGCACCCACACCCACCACACCGCCGCAGTCATCGACGCCTACAAGAACCTCTCCCGCGTAGAACGTGACTTCCGATCCCTCAAAACCATCGACATCGACCTACGCCCCGTCCACCACCACCTCTCTGACCGGGTCCGCGCCCACGTCCTGATCTGCATGCTCGCGGCCTACCTCACCTGGCACCTACGCCACGCCCTGGCACCACTGACCTTCACCGACGAAAACCCCATCACCCGAACAGATCCCGTCGCACCCGCACAACGATCACCACAAGCCGCCCGCAAAGCCACCCACAAAACCACCACCGACGGACACCGGGCACACTCCTACCGAAGCTTGCTCACCCACCTATCCACCCTGGCCCGCAACGACATCCGCTACGGCACCCACGGACCCACCATCGCCACCCTGACCACCCCCACCGACCTGCAACGCCGCATCTTCGACCACCTAGGCACACCCATCCCCCTCACCCTCACCTAACAGCAGCGTCGACAGAAACAGGCTCATCGCAAACACTCAAAACCCCAGTACAACTGGCATAAAAATCCCGCCAAAGCGACTTAACTTGGGATTAGCCGTAAAGGTCGACACTTTCGCGCCTTCCTCAAACCCCGGCAGGTAATGCGGAACGCGGCCCGGACGTGGTGGCTGTCGACCCGATTCCGGATGTGCTCGAAGTGCTGCGTTCCTCGCTGCCGGACGCCCAGACGCTGGAGGGCAGCGTGCATGCAATTCCATTGGAGGACAATAGCGTTGACGTCGTACTGCCGCCCATGCCCGGCACTGGGTCGATCCGGAAAGCACCATCCCAGAGGTCGTCCGTGCGCCGTGGCCCGGCGGCCGGCTGGGCCTGGTGTGGAACACCGGCGACGGGCGGCTCGACCGGGTACGCGAATTGCTCGCCACCCGTCCGGCGCTGGCGAATGCCACCGGCCTGGCGATGCCCTGCGTAACCGTGTGCATCCGGGCGACGCTCAGCCGGCTGACCGGGACGATGAAAGCCTAAGAACGACTATGAAATTCAGTCGGTCACGCCGCTGATCGCCGCTTCCCAGTCGTTGGCTGTCTGCACAGACGTGCCTAGATTAACCGTGTTGGCGGCAACGCTCACCGTCCAGGGGTCATCGTCGTTCAGACCCGCGACTATCTTGTAGCGGCGATCGCCCGCGTGGGCGTCCCAGCACGGCACGGCGACGTAGCCCTCGCTTTCGCTGTCCTCGGCACTTGCCCAGCCCCGTGCCCATTGGAGCGCCATCTTATGAATCTCCTTTTTCTCAAGAGTTTTTCGTTGGCGACGTTCGTTCGGCCTCGACACACCCGGCACACGCCAGAAGATGTGAAGCTCAATCGGTTTTGACCTCACTGGTGACTTGGCGCTGCCCAAGAGCTCACCAAGGTTACCGCAGAACAAGGCACGAGGTCGGTCGCGGGGTTCGCCGCGCGCGGACGCGGGTCCCCCAAATAACCGACGCCGGCGGCGCGCCGCGGCCACGAAACGCATAGTGCGCAAACCTTTATCTCACCGAGCCGCAAACGTGACAGTTATGGACCAAGGTTCCAGGAGTGATTTGAGTGCACTGTGCGCACTCCCAAACAGATGGGGAACCTGTTCATGCAAGCTATGGCCCGTGCCAACCGTTGGATAATGCAGTTTCGCTATCAGCCGTTGCCCATCCGTCTGCTGGGTGCCGCAGGCGCATTCCTCACCGCGGCTGCGGCATTCGCTGCGCCGTCGGAGGCAAACTCTATCGACGACCAATTCGTCGCCGCGCTGAACAAGGCCGGCGTAAACTTCGGCGACCAGACCAACGCGGTCGCACTGGGCCAGTCCATCTGCCCGATGCTGGCCAAGCCGGGCGGGAACTTCGCCGCGGCCGTGGCGAAGGTCAAGGGTGGCGGCATTTCCCCGGGGATGGCCGGCATGTTCGCCCAGATCGCGATCGAGATGTACTGCCCGTCGGCGATGGCCGACATAGCCAGCGGCAACTTCGGAGGTCTGCCGAAAGTTCCTGGCCTGCCTGGCATTTAGCCTGTGCCGAGGGGGTCGATGGTCCAGGCAATGTAGACCATCGCGCCTGCGACCATCGCGGTGGTCATGAAGTCGGCGCCCTTGCTGCGCACCGCCAAAAGGCCCGCCCTCTCGTCGGGCAACACCAGGCGCAGTGCCGCCGCCACCCCGACACCGATGCCGATCAGCAGCGAGCCGCGACGCCAGAAGTTGGCCCCCACCAACGCGAACGCCACCATGAAGATCAGCCCGACCAACAGGATCGGCCACTGACGGATGGTCCGTGCCGTCACGGCCGCTCGGCCAGCTCGACGACGTTGGTCAATAGGAACGCACGGGTCAGCGGGCCCACGCCACCCGGATTCGGCGACACGTGACCGGCCACCTCCCAGACGTCCGGGTGCACATCGCCGACGAGCCCGCTCTCGGTGCGGCTCACCCCGACGTCGACCACCGCGGCGCCCGGACGCACCATGTCGGCGGTCAGCAGGTGCGGCACCCCGACCCCGGCCACGATGATGTCCGCCTGCCTGGTCAGCGCGGGCAGGTCACGAGTTCCGGTGTGGCACAACGTCACCGTCGCGTTCTCGGAGCGGCGCGTCAACAGCAGCCCCAACGGCCGGCCCACCGTCACGCCGCGGCCGATCACGACCACGTGCGCACCCGCGATCTCCACGTCATAGCGCCGCAACAGGTGCACGATGCCGCGCGGTGTGCACGGCAACGGGGCCGGCGTGTTGAGCACCAGCCGGCCCAGGTTGGTCGGGTGCAAGCCGTCGGCGTCCTTGCCCGGGTCGACGCGCTGCAACGCCGCGCTCTCGTCGAGGTGCTTGGGCAGCGGCAGCTGCACGATGTAGCCGGTGCAATCGGGGTTGGCGTTCAGCTCGTCGATGGTCTCGTCGAGTGCGGCCGCGCTGATGTCGGCCGGTAGGTCGCGGCGGATCGACGTGATGCCCACCTTGGCGCAGTCGGAGTGCTTGCCGCGGACGTAGGCCTGCGACCCGGGGTCGTCGCCCACCAGGATGGTGCCCAGCCCCGGCGTGCGGCCCGACGCCGTCAGGGCGGCCACGCGTTGCTTCAGGTCGACGAAGATCTCGTCGCGGGTGGCCTTGCCGTCCAGCGTGATTGCGCCCACGCCTGACAGTCTGGCACGACTCGCACGGTCTTGACGCTGCGCCCGGCTTCGCCGCGCTTGCGCCCGCGGATAGGCTCCTGACATGACCGCCGACCGCTCTGGTCCCCCGGACGTGTTCAGTCCGGGCAAACTCGGTCCAGTCACGCTGCGCAACCGCATCATCAAGTCGGCGACGTTCGAGGCCCGCACGCCGAACGCTTTGGTGACCGATGACCTGATCGAATACCACCGACTGCCGGCCGCCGGCGGGGTCGGAATGACGACAGTCGCGTATTGCGCCGTCTCCCAGGGCGGGCGCACCGAAGGTAACGGGATCTGGATGCGCCCGGAGGCGGTGCCCGGCTTCCGCCGCCTCACCGACGCGATCCACGCCGAAGGCGCGGCGGTTAGCGCGCAGATCGGCCACGCCGGTCCGGTTGCCAACGCCCGGTCCAATAAAGCCACCGCGCTGGCCCCGGTACGGTTCTTCAACCCGATCGGTATGCGGTTCGCCAAGAAGGCCACTCGGGATGACATTGACGACGTGATCGCCGCGCACGCCAACGCTGCGCGGCTGGCCGTCGACGCCGGCTTCGATGCGGTCGAGGTCCATTTGGGACACAACTATCTGGCCAGCGCGTTTCTAAGCCCGCTGATCAACCGCCGCAACGACGAGTTCGGCGGGTCGCTGGAAAACCGCGCGAAGGTCGCCCGCGGGATGGTGCTGGCGGTACGCCGGGCCGTCGAGGAAGCGGGGGCTCAGATCGCCGTGACCGCCAAGCTCAACATGGCCGACGGTGTAAGGGGTGGAATCGCCACCGAGGAATCGCTGATCACGGCCAAATGGCTGGAGGAGGACGGCGGGCTGGATGCGATCGAGCTGACCGCGGGCAGTTCGCTGGTCAACCCGATGTATTTGTTCCGTGGCGACGCACCGGTCAAAGAATTCGCCGCCGCCCTGCGGCCGCCGGTGCGCTGGGGTATGCGATTGACCGGCAAGAAGTTCCTGCGCGAGTACCCCTACCGGGAGGCGTATCTGCTGCGTGACGCGAAGCAGTTCCGCGCCGAGCTGTCGATGCCGCTGATTCTGCTCGGGGGCATCACCAACCGGGAAACCATGGACCTGGCCATGGCCGAAGGATTCGAGTTTGTCGCGATGGGTCGGGCCCTGCTGGCCGAGCCCGATTTGATCAATCGGATCGCACGCGACGGTACCGGTGTGCGCTCCGCTTGCACGCACTGCAACCAGTGCATGCCGACCATCTACAGCCGCACCCGGTGCGTTGTCACCGGTATGCCCGACGCCCATAGCTAGAGTTGATCCGATGACGCCACCAGCCCCGCCTACGCTCACCGTTCGGTGTGACGGGTCGGAGCGCACCTTCGCGGCAGGCAACGACGTCGTGGTCGGCCGCGACCTCCGCGCGGATATGCGCATCACGCATCCTTTGATTTCGCGCGCCCATCTGTTGCTGCGGTTCGATCAGGGCCGCTGGCTGGCCATCGACAACGGGTCGTTGAACGGGACCTTCGTCAACGGTCGCCGCGTTCCGGTGGTTGAACTGCGCGATGGCCAGAGCGTCAACATCGGCAATCCCGACGGTCCGATGCTGACGTTCGGGGTCGGTCGCCACTCGGGGATGGTCGGGCGCCCACCCGAAACCGCGTCGATGCGCGTCCAGCAGCCGTCCATGGCGGGCCAGCCGAGTCCTCCCCAGGCCGCGCCGCCCGCACCCCCGGGGCGCCAGCCGAACTGGTCGCCGCCACCGGCGCCGCGACCGTATCCCCCCGCCGCGCCGCCGGGGCAACCGATGTATCCGACCAGCCTCAGCGGTGGGCGACCGCCGGGGTATCCGTCGGGCCCGCCGCCCCCGGCCGGCTACCAGCCTCCGCCACAGTATGCGCCACCCCCGTCGTCGGCATCGTCGCCCGAAACCGCGATGTCGCCCAGCACCTCCAAGCCGCCAGAGGTGTCGAACCTGGCGACGAAGATGATCCAGGCGTTCCTGCCGTCGCGGTCCGAGTCGATGCCGAAGGCTGACGCCACGTCGTCCACCATCGGCCGCGCCACCGACAACGACATCGTCATCCAGGACGTCCTGGCATCGCGTCATCACGCGTTCTTGACGCAGTCACCGCTGGGCACCGAGATCCGTGACGCGCACAGCGTCAACGGCACGTTCGTCAACGGCGTCCGGGTCGGGTCCGCCGTGCTGAACGAAGGCGACGTGGTCACCATCGGCAACGTCGACCTGGTGTTCACCCGCGACACCCTGGTCCGCCGCACCGAGGCCGCGACGAGCACTGGCGGCCTGGAGGTCAACGCGGTCACCTTCACGGTCGACCAGGGGAAGCAGCTACTCGACCACATCTCCCTGACCGCTCGCCCCGGCACGCTGACCGCCATCATCGGCGGCTCCGGCGCCGGCAAGACCACGCTGTCGAGGGTGATCGCCGGATATACCAGCCCCAGCACCGGCTCGGTCACGTTCGAGGGCCACAACATCCACACCGAATACGCGTCGTTGCGCAGCCGGGTCGGGATGGTCCCCCAGGACGACGTCGTACACCGCCAGCTAACGGTCAATCAAGCGCTTGGCTACGCCGCCGAACTGCGGCTGCCGCCGGACACCAGCAAAGCGGATCGGGCCCAGGTCGTCGCCCAGGTGCTCGAAGAACTCGAGCTGACCAAGCACGCCGAAACCCGGGTGGACAAGCTTTCCGGCGGCCAGCGCAAGCGCGCCTCGGTTGCCCTCGAGCTGCTCACCGGTCCATCGCTGCTGATCCTCGACGAGCCGACCTCGGGTCTGGACCCGGCGCTGGACCGCCAGGTGATGATGATGCTGCGCCAGCTCGCCGATGCCGGCCGCGTGGTGCTGGTCGTCACCCACTCGGTGGCATACCTCGACGTGTGCGACCAGATTCTGCTGCTGGCACCCGGCGGCAAGACGGCGTTCCTGGGCCCGCCGAGCCAGATCGGTGCGGCCATGGGAACCACCAACTGGGCCGACATCTTCGCCAAGGTGGGCGCCGACCCCGACGAAGCCAATCGCCGCTTCCTGGCCGAGAACAAGCCGGCGCCGGCGAGTACGTCCGAAGCCAGTCCATCCGGCGACTTGGGCGAACCGGTGCACACGAACGTGCTTCGCCAGTTGTCCACCGTCGCGCGCCGCCAGGTTCGGCTGGTGATCTCCGACCGGGGCTACACGGTGTTCCTGGCGCTGCTGCCGTTTCTGATGGGCGTCCTTACCCTCACCGTGCGCGGCAAGACCGGGTACGGCATGGGAGACCCGCTCAGCAACTCACCGAACCAGCCCGACCAAATCTTGGTCATGCTCACCGTCGGCGCCGTATTCATGGGCACCGCGCTGACCATTCGCGACCTGGTCGGTGAGCGGCCCATCTTCAAGCGTGAGCAGGCCGTCGGCCTGTCCACCGCCGCCTACCTGGCCGCCAAGATCGGCGTGTTCAGCACGTTCGCGATCCTGCAGGCGGCGATCACCACCGCGATCTCCGTGATCGGGTGGGGCAAGCCGCTCTCCGACGCCGTGCTGCTGGGCGATGTCCGGTTCGAACTGTTCGTCTGTGTCGCCACTACCTGCGTGGCCTCGGCGCTGCTCGGCATGGCCCTGTCGGCCATCGCCAAGTCACAGGACCAGATCATGCCGTTTCTGGTGATCGCCATCATGTCGCAGCTGGTTTTCTGCGGCGGATTGATCTGGGTGACGGGCCGCGCCGTGCTCGACCAGCTGTCGTGGCTCACGCCGGCCCGGTGGGGCTATGCGGCGGCGGCGTCGACGATCGACACCCATCGCCTGGTGCCGGGCCCGACCGACCCGAAGGACCAGCACTTCGCCCACACCAAGAGCGCCTGGCTGTTCGACATGGCGATGCTCGTGCTGTTGTGCCTTACCTATAGCTTCATCATCTGGTGGAAGATCCGGCTCAAGAAGCGATGAGCCAGCCCGCCGCGCCCGTGTTGTCGGTTCGATCGGGCCGATCGGAAAGCAGCTTTGCGGCGGGCCCCGACGTGGTCGTGGGCAGTGACCTGCGGGCCGACATGCGAGTCGCGCACCCGCTGATCGGCCGCGCGCACTTGCTGCTGCGCTTCGACCAGGGCCGGTGGATGGCGATCGACAACAATTCGCTCAACGGGATGTTCGTCGACGGCCGGCGCGTCCCGGCGGTCGACATCCACGACGGCGTGAGCGTCAACCTGGGCCGTCCCGACGGGCCGCGACTGACCTTCGAGGTAGGACATCACCGTGGAGCCGTCGGGCTGACGCCGGCGACGGAGAAGCTGCGGGCGATCGTGCTGCCCGACGACACGCCGGCGTCGCCACTCCCCCCGCCGCACCCGCCGGAGGCGCTCCCACCGAGGACGGAGGGGACCGACGGCCCGCCACCTCGCGCGGGGGCCCTCCCACCACAAACGGGGGCCCTACCGCTTCGAACTGGGGCGCTGCCGCCTCGTACGGGTGGCCTGCGACCGCGGACAGGTGCGCCAGGGCCCATGCCACCCCGCACGGGCGCCCCAGGCTCCCCGCCGCGCCTTCGTCGCGGCGTTCGTTCGCCAAGGACAACCGCAATTCCAGGCTCCCCGCCGTCCCGGCAGATCGGGCCGAACCTGGATCCACCCACCCGATCGTTCCGGCGAGCCACGATGCCGGGTGCGCAAGTCCTGCGCACCCGAATCGGACGCGCCATCGACAACGACATCGTCATTCACGACGTGCTGGCCTCGCGCTATCACGCCTATCTGACCCCGACGCCGGTCGGCACCCAGATCCGCGACTCGGAAAGCATCAACGGGACCTTCGTCAACGGCATCCGGGTCGAGTCCGCTGTGCTGACCGAGGGCGACGTCATCACCATCGGCAACGTCGACCTGGTGTTCACCGACAGCGGCCTGGTCCGCCGCACCGGGGCGGCGGCGAGCACCGGCGGCCTGGAGGTACGCGAGGTCGAATTCAGCGTCAACGGGAAGACGCTGCTGGAAAACATCTCGCTGACCGCCAGGCCCGGCACACTGACCGCGATCATCGGCGGCTCCGGTGCCGGCAAGTCCACCCTGTCGCGGCTGGTCGCCGGGTACACCACCCCCAGCGCCGGGCTGGTCACGTTCGAGGGCCACAACGTCCACACCGGATACGCGTCGTTGCGCAGCAGGATCGGGATGGTCCCCCAGGACGACGTGGTCCATCGCCAGCTGACCATCAACCAGGCGCTCGGCTACGCGGCCGAACTGCGCCTCCCCCCAGACACCAGCAAGGCGGACCGGGCGCAGGTCGTCGCCCAGGTGCTCGACGAACTGGAGCTGACCAAGCACGCGGACACCCGCGTCGACCAGCTCTCCGGCGGTCAGCGCAAGCGCGCCTCGGTGGCGCTCGAATTGCTCACCGGGCCGTCCCTGCTGATCCTCGACGAGCCGACATCCGGGCTGGACCCTGCCCTGGACCTGCAGGTCATGACGATGCTGCGGCAGCTGGCCAACGCCGGCCGGGTGGTGCTGGTGGTGACGCACTCGCTGACCTACCTCGACGTGTGCGACCAGGTGCTGCTGATGGCGCCCGGCGGCAAGACGGCGTTCCTGGGTCCGCCCGACCAGATCGGCGCGGCCATGGGGACCACGAACTGGGCCCAGATCTTCGCCAAGGTGGGCGCCGACCCGGACGAGGCCAACCGCCGCTTTCTGGCCCAGAACCGGCCGCTCGAGCCCACACCGGACGAGGCACCGGCCCACCTGGGCGCCCCCGCGCACACCAGCATGCATCGGCAGTTCTCCACGATCGTCCGCCGCCAGGTTCGGCTGATCGTCAACGACCGCGCGTACTTCGTGTTCCTGGCGGTGTTGCCGTTCATCCTCGGTGCGCTGTCGCTGACCGTTCCCGGCCACACCGGGTTCGGCGCTGCCGATCCCACCAGCGCGACGCCCGACGAATCCGCCCAGATCCTGACACTGCTGTCCATCGCCGCCGTCTTCATGGGCACCGCACTGACCATCCGCGACCTCATCGGCGAGCGCGCCATCTTCCGTCGCGAACAGGCGGTCGGCCTGTCCACCTGGGCCTACCTGGGCGCCAAGACCGCGGTGTTCTGCGCGTTCGCCATCATGCAGGCCGCGATCGCGACCGCCATCGTGATCGCGGGCAAGGGCGCCCCCACCCAGGGCGCGGTGCTGCTCGGCCCCTCCAAATTCGATGCCGGCATCGAGCTGTTCGTCACCGTCGCCGCCACCTGCGTGGCCTCGGCGATTCTCGGGCTGGTGCTGTCGTCGCTGGCCCGCTCCAACGAGCAGATCATGCCGCTGCTGGTGGTGTCGCTGATGCTGCAGCTGGTGCTCGCCGGCGGCCTGATCCCGGTGACCGGCCGGATCTTCCTCGACCAGGTGTCCTGGGCCATACCCGCCCGATGGGGCTATGCGGCGTCGGCGTCCACGGTCAACGTGCGCGCGCTGGTGCCGGGTGCGCTCGTTGCCAAGGACAGCCACTGGGCGCACACCAGCGGCGCATGGCTGTTCGACATGGCGATGCTCGCCGTGCTGTCGATGGTCTACTCCGGCATCGTGCGGTGGCGACTCCGGATCAGGCGCTAAAGCCCTCACTCCCCCTGTAGCCGGAGCCCGTGCGCCAGCGCGTAGGCCAGGGCCTGGTCCACGTCGACGCGCGCACCCGTCAGCGATGCGGTTCGCCACAGCGACGGGTCCACGGTCGCGCCGCGCAGGTCGGCGTCGTCCAGACGGGTGCCGGTGGTCCGCGCCCCGCTGAGGTCGGCGCCACGCAAGACGGCCTTGCGCAGGTCGGTCTCCACCAGGCTGGTCTCGCGCAGCCGGCAGCCGCTCAGGTCGGTGCCGCGAAGGTCGTTGCCGCCCAGCACCGCGAGCGTGAAATCCACCTCGTCGAACGTCAGCGGGCGCAACCGGCATTGCACAAAGACCGAGCCCAGCATGCTGCACTGGGCAAACGTGCTGTGCCACAACATAGTTCGCTGAAATGTGCAGTTGCGGAAGGCCGACGCGCGATGGTGCGACTCGGAGAGGTTGACGCCGCTGAAATCGCATTCGCTGAACACCACCCGCTCGGTGCGCAGCCGGCTGAGATCCTCGTCGCGGAAATCCCGGCCGGAAAATTCGCTGTCGGCCCACTGCTGCAACGCGGTTCAGCTGCGCACGGGAAACGTCGGCGGCACCATCAGGGCATCAGGCTCTGCATCGCGTATTCGCTGACCGCGATCAGCGCGTCGGTCGCCGACCTGCGATCCCTGGCATCGACGCTGATCACGGGAACGTGCGGCGATAACGTCAACGCTTCGCGCACCTCGCCGACCGGATATGCCGGCGCGCCCTCGAATTCATTGATCGCGACCAGAAACGGCAGGTTGCGGTGCTCGAAGAAGTCGACTGCGGCGAAGCTGTCCTGCAGGCGCCGAACGTCGACCAGAACGATCGCACCGATGGCGCCCCGCACCAGGTCGTCCCACATGAACCAGAACCGGCGCTGGCCCGGCGTACCGAACAGGTAGAGCACCAGATCGCGGTCCAGGGTGATACGGCCGAAGTCCATCGCGACCGTCGTGGTCTGCTTGCCCGGGGTGGCCTCGAGCATGTCCACACCGGTCGACGCATCGGTGACCATCGCCTCGGTGCGCAGCGGCATGATCTCCGAAACCGCGCCGACGAACGTGGTCTTGCCGACGCCGAATCCGCCCGCGATGACGATCTTCGTCGAGGCGGCAGCGGGGTTGACGGGGTTCGTCGCGGCGTCGGAGTGCGCCTCAGAGTGCCCTAAGGCCACGCAGCGTCCTCCCTATTAGCTCGCGGCGCTCATCGCTGGTCGATCGTTCGGTCAACGTCCTGTGCACCTGAAGGTAACCCGACATGACCAGATCGCCGACCAGGACGCGCGCGACGCCGACCGGCAAATCCAGCCGGGCCGAGATTTCCGCGACCGAAGGGCTCTTGATGCACAGCCGGATGATCCCGTCCCGCACGTCATTGGGTGGCCACCGATGGGCGAGCCCCGCCCGCAGCGCCTCAACAGGCGCTTCCAGCGGAAGGTCGACGTTGGTCTGAGTTCGTCCGGCCGTCAGCGTATACGGCCGGACCAAGCTCGCCTCACGTGCGGGTAAGGACGGCTCTTGTCTGTCCATCGCGACTCACGAGTGCGCGCGGCGGGCGGCCTGCACTACCCCGCCCACCTGTTCGGTAAGGATGGCCATTTCGTAGCCGATCTGCCCGATGTCGCACGACGTCATGGCCAGCGTCGCCAGGTGCGAGCCGTCGCCCACGCGCATCAGCAACAGGTAGCCGTTCTGCATCTCGACCACAGACTGCAGCACCTGCCCACCCTCGAACAGCTCCGCTGCGCCGGTCGCGAGGCTGGCCAGGCCGGAAGCCACCGCGGCCAGCTGATCGGCCCGCTCGCGGGGCAGGCGCTCGCTGGCGGCCATGGGCAGCCCGTCGACGGATACCAGCAGGGCGTGCGCCACGCCGGGGACCTCGCGGGCGAACTTGGAGACCAGCCAGTCCAGCGAGTTGGTGGATCGGGCCGTCATTGTTGATCGGGTCCCGTCGCGTCGTGATCGGCGTCGCGGGCGTGCGACCGCCCGCTGCGGACGCCGCCGAAATGGCTGCTCATGGAGGCGCGAACCGCCTCGGGGTCGCGGAGTGCGGACGCGTGCTGCGGCTGCCGGGCGGGATGATGCCCGCCGTTGGGCGCCGCCTCCAGGTCCTGCCCGTCCGGCAGGTCCTGCTCGGCATGTCCTTTGGCCGTTCCCGGCACCAGCCGGGCTCCGGGCTTGCGCACCGGCAGGCCGTGGTCGGTGCGCGCGTCGACGGGCCTCTCGTCGGCCGCGGCGGCCAGCGTCCAGCCGCGGTCCCACACCGACTTCCAATCCAGGTCGGGGTGCTTGGCCAACTCGCGGGGATCGCCCAGCATCTCCGAGAGCATCCGCTGGAAGATCACGTCATCGTCGGCCGGATCCGGCTGTGGCTGTCGCTGTGGCTGTGGCTGTGGCTGTGGCACCGGCGGCGCGGCGGGCTTGGCGGCGAAGAATGCCGAGGTGTCCGATGCCGCCTGGACCGGGACCCGCTTTGCGGCCGGCGCTTGCTCCCAGAACGGCACTTGCTTCGGTTCTTGCTTCGACAGTTCCTTCTCCTTCGGCCCTTGCTTCTGCTCTTGCTGGGCCTGGCTCTCCCACCAGGGGGTGGCCAGCTCACGGCCCTTCCGCCGCGGCTGCTCGGCCGGCGTGGCGGGCACGTCGGTGATGCCGCTGGACCCCGGGTTGCGCCGCGGCAACAACGACACCGGCGGCGACACCGGCTCGGGCACGGGCTCCGGCACGACGACCAGCGGTGCGGGCTCGTGCGGTGCTGGGGCGTGCGGTGCTGGGGCGTGCGGTTCGGGCGCGTGCGGTGCGGGCGTGTGCGGTGCGGGCGTGTGGGTGTCCCGCCCGGACCGCCGGGGTGCCCGCGGCGCTCCCGTCAACCCCGCCGCCCCTGTCGCCAGGGCCGCGTTCTCGGCGAGCAGGGCAGGCGGGAGGTAGATCTCCGCCGTCGTGCCGGTGGCCTCCTCGGCGGCCACCGGACCGCGCAACCCGACCCGGATCCTGTGCCGGGCGGCCAGCCGACCGACCACGAAAAGACCCATGTGGCGCGCATTTTCGGGGGTAACCTCACCGCCGGCCTGCAACCGCATGTTGGCGATCCGCCGATCGGAGTCGTTCATGCCCAAACCCTGGTCGGAGACCGCGACCAGCACCCCGCCGTCGCCGCCGCGTGACGCGGACACCCGAACCCGGGTGTTGGGCGGCGAGTAGCGCAACGCGTTGTCGATCAGCTCGGCCAGCAGGTGGATGACGCTGCCGGCCGCGCCGCCCAGCAACGTGCAGTCGGGCAGCCCCGCAGCTTCGACGCGGCGATAATCCTCCACCTCGGAAACGGCGGCGTTGAGCACTGTCGACAGCGGCACCGGCTGGCGCGGGTCACGCGACAGGTGTGCGCCGGCGAGCACCAGCAGGTTGGCGCTGTTGCGGCGGAGCCGAGCCGACAGGTGATCGAGCCGGAAAAGGCTGTCGAGCCGCTCGGGGTCCTCCTCGTTGCGCTCCAACCCTTCGATGAGCGACAACTGCTGGTCGACCAGTGAACGGCTGCGCCGCGACATGGTCTCGAACATGTCGTTGACCTGCAACCGCAACCGCGCCTCGTCACCGGCCAGCAGCAGGGCCTGGGTGTGCAACTCGTCGACCGCGTGCGCCACCTGACCGATTTCCTCGGTGGTGTACACCGCCAGGGGCTGGGGGATGGGCTCGGGGCCGCCGCCCCGGACCTGGGCGATCTCGTTCTCGAGATCGGTGTGGGCCACCTTGAGCGCGCCGTCGCGCAGCACGCGCAGCGGCTTGAGCAGCGCCCGCGCCACCAGCAACACGATGGCCAACGCGATCACGACGGCGGCCAGCGCCAGGATGGCGTCGCGGATCGCGGCGTCGCGGCGGGAGTTGGCCTGGCCCTGCACCGACTTGGTCACCGACGCGGTGGTGTCCGTGATGATCTGTTCGGCGATCCCGTCGGTGGCCTGTATCGAGCGCAGCAGGTCGGGGTTGTCGACGAGCACGCTGTTGGGATCGGACATGATCGCCATCCGGGTGACCATCTGCTGCTGCAGCGTCTTGGCATCGGGCGACCCGGCGCCCAGCACTTCGGCCATCCCGAACAGGGTCGACGGCTCGGTGCCCGCCAGGGTGATCATCGAGGTACGCAGCTGGGCCTCGGGAAGTTCGGCGCCGCGGGTCACCAGGATCTCCTGCAGCGTCATCTGCCCGCGCGCGCCGACGGCCCGGCTCAGGCCCTGCGCCTGGGCGCGAATCTTCTCGTCGTCGACGCGCACCGAGGCGTCGATCACGTTCTCGGCCGTCAACAGGATCGGCGCGTAGGTGGTCACCCGGTCGCGCACGCCGATGCTGTTGGCGAAGACCTTGTCCAGCAACGCCTGGCCGCCGTTGAGCAGGGTGCTCACTCCGGATCGGACATCGGGGCTCACGTTGGTGTCGGCCAGCCGGGTCTGCAGCTCGTACTTGCGGGCCTCGTAGTTCTTCTTGGCACCTTCGACGTCGCGTCCGGTGGAGCTGGCCAGCAGTGCGACGTCAAGCGCCGACATGTATTTCGTGATCGCTGGAATCACGTCGGCGCGGGCGGCGGCCTGCCGCAGATCCCCGGAGGTGGCCATCGCACCCTCGATGCGCAAGGCGCCGAAGACCGCAGCCAGCAGAAGCGGTATCAGTACGATCGCCAAGACTTTCCACCCCACCGGCCAGTTGCTCAGCGACCACGCCGGCGGGCGCTTCACCGGGGGCGCCGGGCGGACATCGGGGACCGGCGGTGGAACCGCGACGGCCGGGGTGGCCGGGCGGGCGAACATGGTCATGTTGCCCGCCCGACCACCCTGGCCGCGCGACCGGCCGCTCCGATTTCTAGCGCTTGGAGAAACGAGAGACTCATCAAACTTCCTGCTTTATTCCTCCCGCGCCACGGCAACTGGGCGCGTGGTAAAACGCCTGGCAACTCGACGAGTATGACAGCCCGCGGCCCAGGTCACCAGGTTGCTGCTGAACCGTTACCGCTCAGCTAAGAGACCTCTACCTCGGCGGGCGGGTCCGGGAAACGACCACCGCGGGCGGCGGGCAAACCCGCGGGCGCGCTGTCGCCCTCCTTGCCTCCGCTATCGCGGGCGTCAACCACCCTGCGCCTTCTCCGGACAGTCCGGAGAGAGTCGTAACCTTCCGTCGTGTTCAAGCTGCTGTTCCACACCCCGCGCATCGCGCCAAACACGGGCAACGCCATCCGGACCGCGGCGGCCACCGGCTGCGAACTGCACCTGGTCGAGCCGCTGGGCTTCGACCTGTCCGAGCCCAAGCTGCGCCGGGCCGGACTGGACTATCACGACCTGGCGTCGGTCACCGTCCATCCGTCGCTGCAGGCCGCCTGGGAGGCGTTGACGCCGGCACGGGTGATCGCGTTCACCGCGCATGCCGTCGTCTCGTTCGCCGATGTCGACTACCGGGCCGGCGACGTGTTGATGTTCGGGCCGGAGCCCACGGGGCTGGACGAGGCCACGCTGGCCGACCCACACATCACCGCGCAGGTGCGCATTCCCATGCTGGCGGGCCGGCGATCGCTGAACCTGGCCAACGCCGCCGCGATCGCCGTCTTCGAGGCCTGGCGCCAGCACGGCTACCGGGGTTCGACCATGCCGGGGCCCCCCACCTAAAGAGCGCCGAGATGGACTCAGACGTGGGCCGCAAAGAATTCAAAATTTGGTGTTTCGGCCGAGATTTCTTGGGGGTACACCGCTGTCGTCGGTTCGGGGCCGGCTTCAATCACACGCAGCTAGTCGTGGCTTGGGGGATGACAAATGTCATTTGTAGTGGCGGTTCCGGAGGCAGTGGCAGCGGCTGCGTCGGATGTGGCAAGCATCGGGTCCACGCTCAACGAGGCACACACGGCCGCAGCGGCCGGGACGACCGGGTTGCTCGCCGCCGGTGGCGACGAGGTATCGGCGGCCATAGCGGCGCTGTTTTCCGGTCACGCCGTGAGCTATCAGCAGATCGCCGCGCGGATGGCGACGTTTCACAACCAGTTCGTTCAGGCGTTGAACGCCGGTTCGGGCGCCTATACCGCGGCCGAGGCGGCCAACGCCTCCCCGCTGCAGGCCGTTGAGCAGAATGCGCTGCAGGCAATCAACGCGCCCGCCCTTGCGCTGGCCGATCGTCCGTTTATCGGCGACGGGGCCGCCGGCACCGCGGCCAACCCCAACGGCGGGGCCGGCGGTTTCCTGTTCGGCAACGGCGGCGCGGGCTTCAGCAGCACAACCGGCGCGGGCGGCAACGGCGGCAGCGCGGGGTTGTTCGGCGACGGCGGCAGGGGCGGGTCCAGCGGAGGTGGTTTTGCCGGTGGAAACGGCGGGAACGCGGGCTTTTTTGCGGGGAACGGCGGCTCCGGCGGCAACGGCAGCAACGCGGTGGTCGCGGGCGCTAACGGCGGAAACGGCGGCGCCGGCGGCAACGCCGGCTGGGTGGGTGGCAGCGGGGGCGCCGGCGGCCATGGCGGCGACGGCCTGGCCGGCGCCAACGCCACCAACCCAACACCCACGACAAACCCGGCCCTCAACGGCGGGCCCGGCACCAGCAGCACCTCAACCATTGTCGGTGCCGTGGGCGGCGACGGCATCAACGGCACACCCGGCGGCACCGGTGTCAACGGCGGAAGCGGCGGCACCGGCGGCAGTGCCACCGCATCCGGCCTCTCTGTGAGTGCCATCGCGGGCGCCGGCGGCGACGGCGGTGCTGGCGGCGCCGGCGGCGCCACCGGGGGCGCGGGCGGCGCCGGCGGACAGGCCATGGGCGGCGATGCCGCCACCGCCACCGCAGGCCATGGCGGCATCGGCGGCCATGGCGGTATCGGCACGACCGGCCAGGCCGGCGGTGCCGGAGGCGACGGCGGCGCCGGCGGTCGCGCCGGGCTGTTCGTCGGCAACGGCGGGTCCGGCGGTGCCGGCGGTGCCGGTGCGCTGGGCGGCAAGGGCGACGTCGGCGGCCTGGGCGGTAACGGCGGCGCCGGCGGCGCCGGCGCCAACTCCACCAACTCCGCCGCCGGTGGCGGCGCCGGCGGCACCGGCGGCTTCGGCGGCACCGGCGGGACCGGCGGCGCCGGGGGCGCCGGCGGCAACGGCGGCGCCGGAGGCACCAGCGGGATCATCGGCCATGGGGGCGACGGCGGCCAGGGCGGCACCGCAGGCGGCGGCGGTGCCGGCAATACGGGCGGCACCGGAGGCACGGGCGGCAACGGCGCTAACAACACCGCGGGCGGCGTGGCCACCGGCGGTAATGCCGGCATGGGAGGCGCCGCCGGCGTTGGCGGAACCGGCGGCGACGGCGGCGACGGCGGTCATGGCGGAGCCGGCGGCCTGGGCGGGTTCCTCGGCTCGGGCGCCACCGGCCTCGGCGGCGGCGGCGGCGTGGGCGGCGCCGGCGGCGCGCACGGCACTGCGGGCGACCCCGGTGACGTCGGCACCGGAACGGGCGGTGCCGGATCGGCCAGCGGCCTCCCTAGCACAAAAGGCGCAACCCCCATCGGCCCCGGCGACGCAGGCGCCAACGGCACCGACGGCTGACCGGAGCTCGCTACCAGCTGTTCCAGTGCGTCAGGCTCGCGGCGGGTAGCCGCTTGGCGGGCCGGAAGTCGGTGCCCTTGGTGTAGGCGATCGGAAACAGGCCGCCTTGGCTGTACTCGGCGTAGGGAATGCCGAGCACCTCGGCCGCCTTCCGCTCGCCGTCGCCGAGCAGGTGCAGCGTCGTCCAGCACGAGCCCAACCCGCGGGACCGCAGGGCCAGGCAGAAACTCCAGACCGCGGGGAATAGCGACGCCCAGAACGACACGCCGCCCAGCGGCGATTTGTCTTCGCGTCCCTGGATGCACGGGATCATCAGGACCGGCGCTTCGTGCATGTGCTCGGCCAGGTAGGTCGCCGAATCCCTGACCCTGCCCATCCGCTCGCCGCGGGTGTCGCCCTCGGCGTATTCGGCCGCCGGCGCGCTGAGGTAGCCGCGGGCATTGCGCAGGTAGATCTCGCCGATCGCCTTCTTCTTTTCGGCGTCGTCGACGAACACCCACTGCCAGCCCTGCGAGTTGGAACCGGTCGGCGCCTGCAGCGCCAGTTCGAGGCATTCCATCAACAGTTCGCGGGGCACCGGCTTGTCGAAGTCGAGGCGCTTGCGGACGGAGCGGGTGGTGGTCAGAACTTCGTCGACGGACAGGTTCAGGGTCATGGTGTGGAGGTTACCGCCGCCCAAAAGTCAGCGCCGAACACGCTATTCGTGGTCGGTGGCGGTGGGGACGCTCCGCCACGCCTCGATGTCGGCGAGCAGGTCGGCAGTCTTGCCCACCGCCCGACCGCCTCGACCGCCTCGACGCAGTCGGCGCCCAGCAGGAGGTGCAGCGGCGGCTCGGCAACCGACGTCATCGAACGATGGCCGCGGCGAGGATCTTCTCGGCGCGCCGCGCGGTCGCTATCACTCGGTCGCCCTTGGCCAGGGCGCCGCGGACGATCTCGAGCCCAAACCCCCGCGACGCCCCGGTGACGAACCAAACCTTGCCCATTTGCTCCTCCTTACGTCTGTGCACGCCGAGGTCCGCGCCGAGCGTGAACGGACGGCGAAAATATCGTAGTTTTTTCGTCGTCCGTTCACGCTCGGCGCAAGGGCTTTACCGAAAGTCGCGGGACCTCGAGCCCACCGTCAAGCTGATCCGGCCCATCCGCTCGGCCACGACGGTGACTGCACCGCTGGCGTTTTGGACCTGACCGCGGATCAGCAGCGCGGGGGCCGTGTGCGCCAGCTTGCGATGCCGCGCCCACACCCCCGGCGTACAGAGCACGTTGACCATCCCGGTCTCGTCTTCGAGGTTGATGAAGGTCACCCCCTGGGCCGTCGCGGGTCGCTGCCGGTGAGTCACCGCACCGGCGATCAGCACCCGGTCGCCGTCGGGCACCGATCCCAGCGTTTCGGCGGGCAGCACCCCCATCGCGTCCAGGTCTGCCCGCAGGAACTGCGTCGGATAGCTGTCCGGGGAGATGCCGGTGGCCCAGACGTCGGCAGCGGCCAGCTCCAGCTCGCTCATCCCCGGCAACGCCGGGATGTGCGACCCATCGGCACCGAGGGCCCCCACACCGGGTAACCGGTCCGGACGTTGCGTGGCGGCCGCCCCGGCGGCCCACAGCGCCTCCCGCCTGGACATCTTGAAGCAGCCCAGCGCTCCGGCTGTCGCCAGCGCTTCGGTCTGCGGGACGCTCAGCTGTATCCGTGTGGTCAGGTCCAGCAGAGAACCGAACGCGCCGTTGTCTTTTCGCTCTTCGACCAGCTTCTCGGCGAGGTCGTCGCCGATGTGGCGGACGGCACCCAACCCGAGCCGGACCTGGGTTCCGGCGTTCTCGAGATTGGCATGTGCCAGGCTGGCGTTGACATCGGGTCCGTGGACCACAACGCCGTGCCGGCGCGCATCGGCCACCAGCGACTGTGGTGAATAGAAGCCCATCGGCTGCGCCCGCAGCAGCGCGGCGCAGAACGCCGCCGGGTGGTGCAGCTTGAACCACGACGAGTAGAACACCAGCGACGCGAACGACAGCGCGTGGCTTTCGGGGAAGCCGAAATTGGCGAACGCCTCCAGCTTTTCGTACGTCCGGTCGATCACCTCGTCGGTGGCGCCGTGCAGCGCGCGCATGCCGTCGTAGAACCGGCCGCGCAGCCGCCGCATGCGCTCGGTCGAACGCTTGGAGCCCATGGCGCGGCGCAGCTGGTCGGCCTCGGCGGCGGAAAACCCGGCACAGTCGACCGCGAGCTGCATCAGCTGTTCCTGGAATAGCGGCACCCCCAGCGTCTTTCGCAGCGCAGATTCCATGGACGGGTGGTCGTAGACGACCGGGTCGAGGCCGTTGCGGCGCCGGATGTACGGGTGCACCGACCCGCCCTGGATGGGCCCGGGGCGGATCAGCGCGACCTCCACCACCAGGTCGTAGAACACCCGCGGCCGCAGCCTGGGCAGGGTGGCCATCTGCGCCCGCGACTCCACCTGGAAGACGCCTACGGAATCGGCGCGGGCCAGCATCTCGTACACCGCCGGCTCGGACAGGTCGAGCCTGGCCAGGTCCACCTCGATGCCCTCGTGCTCGGCCACCAGGTCCTTCGCATAGTGCAGCGCCGAGAGCATGCCCAGCCCCAGCAGGTCGAACTTCACCAAACCGATTGCCGCACAGTCGTCTTTGTCCCACTGCAGCACGCTGCGATTCTCCATGCGGGCCCACTCCACCGGGCACACGTCGGCGATCGGGCGATCGCAGATCACCATGCCGCCGGAATGAATCCCCATATGCCGCGGCAGATTCCGGATCTGGGTCGCCAGGTCGATCACCTGCGGCGGGATGTCCTCGATATCCGACGCCGGGTCATTCGAGTTGGGGGCGAGCCCGTTCCAGTGGCTGATCTGCTTGCTCCATGCGTCCTGCTGGCCCTGCGAGAAGCCCAGGGCGCGGGCCATGTCGCGCACCGCGATCTTGCCCCGGTAGGTGATGACGTTGGCGACCTGGGCGGCGTAGTCACGGCCGTATTTGTCGTAGACGTACTGGATGACCTTTTCGCGCTGGTCCGACTCGATGTCCATATCGATGTCGGGGGGCCCGTCGCGGGCGGGCGATAAAAAGCGCTCGAACAACAGCTCGTTGGCCACCGGATCGACAGCGGTGACCCCAAGGGCAAAGCAGACCGCGGAGTTGGCCGCCGATCCCCTGCCCTGACACAGGATGTTGTTGTCCCGGCAGAACCGGGCGATATCGTGCACCACCAGGAAGTAACCCGGAAAATTCAGTTGTGCAATGATTTTCAGCTCATGCTCGATCTGAGCGTACGCGCGCGGCGCGCCATCGGCCGGTCCGTACCGGTCGCGCGCCCCCGCCATGACCAACCGCCGCAACCAGCTGTCCTCGGTGTGACCGCCGGGCACGTCGAACGGCGGCAGCTGCGGCGCAATCAGCGCCAGCCCGAACGCGCACTGCTCGCCGAGCTCGGCGGCGGCGGTCACCACATCAGGGCCTCCAAGGGATACATGCGCGAACAGCCGGGCCATCTCCTCGCCCGACCGCAAGTGCGAGCCACCCAGCGGGGCCAGCCACCCGGCGGCCGCATCCAGGGACTGCCGGGCCCGGATCGCACCCATCGCCATGGCCAGCCGTCGACGCGACGGATCGGCGAAATGCGCTCCGGTGGTGGCGATGACGCCGACCCCGAAGCGCGGCGCCAGCCCGGCCAGCATCGCGTTGCGTTCGTCGTCGAGCGGCTGGCCGTGGTGGTTCAGCTCGATGCTGACCCGGTTCGCCCCGAACCGGTCCACCAGATCGGCCAGCGCCCGCTGCGCCGCATCCGGACCGCCCTCCGAGAGCGCCTGGCGGACACTGCCCTTGCGGCATCCCGTCAGGATGTGCCAGTGCCCGCCGGCCGCCTCGGTCAGCGCGTCGTAGTCGTAGCGCGGCTTGCCCTTCTCGCCGCCGGCCAGCTGCGCCGCCGCCAGCTCCCGCGACAGCCGTCGGTAGCCTTCCGGCCCGCGGGCCAGCACCAGCAGGTGCGGGCCGGGCGGGTCCGGCTGTTCGGTGCGGGCGCCCGATCCCAGCGACAGCTCGGCGCCGAACACGGTACGCACGTCGAGTTCGGCCGCCGCCTCGGCGAACCGCACCGCCCCGTACAGGCCGTTGTGGTCGGTCAGTGCGAGGGCACGCAGATCCAGCCTGGCAGCCTCCTCGACCAGCTCCTCCGGCGTGCTGGCCCCGTCTAAAAAGCTGTACGCCGAATGCGCATGCAGCTCGGCATACGCGACGGACGAGCGGACCTTCACGCCATCCCCCGGCGGTTCATACACCCCGCGCTTGCGCGACAAGGGAACGTCTCCCCCGGCTTCAAGGGGTGGCTCAACCATCAACCCCGGGGCCGGGGCGCCGGCATGGCGTGGCTTACCGTCGAGCACCCGCTCCATTTCCGCCCAGCTCGGCGGCCCGTTAAACCAGCCCACACCCCAATGTATCGAAAATATGTTCGAAAGTCAGGGTTTGTTAAACACATCGTCAAGATCTAAACGCGTTCTTAACGCGGCGGGCCCTAGCACAATAGGAACCCGGGACAGATACTGGTACGGGGCAAACGCCGACACCGGGGATTGACAAATGGCACAACTGAAAACACTGGATGCGGCACTCCGCAAAGCTCAAGACCCGGATCAGCACGCGAGCCTGGCGATCAGCGCTGTCGCCATCATCGACGGGGCTGTTCCGGATGTTGATCTGCTCAAAAGGTTTCTGGCAGAGCGGATTCAAGCGATACCGCGATGCAAGCAGGTGCTGCGTGCCCACCCGTTCGACGTCACCGCACACGAGTGGGTCGATTACCCGGAATTCGACGTCGCCGACCACCTGCGCCGGGTGGCCCTGCCCCGGCCGGGCGACGACGCCGAGCTGTTCCGAGCCGTCGCCCACGCGTTGGAGCGTCCCCTCGACCTGAACCGTCCGCTATGGGAATGCTGGGTCATCGAGGGCCTCAAAGACGACCAGTGGGCGATCCTGATGAAGATCCACCACAGCATGGCGGAGGGCATTTCGGCCGCTCACATCCTGACCCGGCTCTGCGACGACGCCGACGGCAGCACATTCGCCAATAATGCTGGTGTCCAAAATATTTCGTCGTCGCAGGCGCAGGGGCGCCGTCAGGGACGCAATTGGGCCGACGCGTTGTTGCGGGTTTCTGCGGTCGCCGGCACCGTCAACAGCGCCCTCACCGGGATGGTCTGGCCCGCAGCCCGGACGGCGCCGGTCGGCCCAGCCACCAGGCGGCGCTACAGCACGGTGCGCGTCCCCCTCGCCGACGTCGAAAGCGTATGTCGCAAGTTCGATGTGACCACCAACGACGTCGCGGTGGCGGCCATCACCGAGGGCTTCCGGACGGTACTGCTGCAACGCGGCGAACAACCGCGGGCGAATTCGCTGCGGACCCTGTTGCCGGCCTCGGTGCGGGCGGTGCTGCCCTTTCTCCCCGTCGAGCATGCCGATCCGGTTCAGCGGCTGCGCACGGTGCACAACCGTCTGAAGGCCGAGCAGACCGACCGGCGTCGGTCCGGCAGCCTCTTACAGTCGTGGCTCAACTGCTGGCCAATTGCATTGCGCGGCGAAGCGATTCAACTGCTCACCCGGCTGCCGCACCGCGGCATCGTGACGCTGGCCACCAACGGGCCCGGACCCCGCCACCAGCTGCGACTGCTGGGTAAGCCGATGGAGCGCTTGCTGCCGATCCCGCCGACCGCGCTGCAGCTGAACACCGGGGTCGCGGTGCTCAGCTACGCCGACGAACTCGTGTTCGGCCTCACCGCCGACTACGACGCCGCGTGCGACATCAAACAGGTTGCCGCCGGGATCGAACGGGAGATGTCGCGGCTGGTGGCGCTCAGCCAGGACTCCGTCCTGCTGTTCAGCAGGGACCGCGGCGGGCGTTCGTCCGGCGGGGCGCAGCGACGGCGGATGCCGCCGCCGAGCCGCGTGCGCCGGTAGCCGCACCCGGCCCCACCGGGGCCCATTGACCACCGTGAGAAGGTTGGTCGTGGGCAAGTTCGAGCCGGCCACCATCGACCCGCGCCGCCACGACGCGGTGCTGTTCGACGACGCGTTGGACTCCACCGCGACGCTGGTGGGACAGCTAACCGAAGTCGGCGTCGCCACCGGCGTTTTCGCGTCGGGCGCTACCAGTCCGGCCGCGCTGCTCGAGGCGGCCGATCGACTGACCGCGCGGCCCGGCCGGTGCGTCGTCGTCGCGACGGACGCCGCCGGGGTCACGGCCGCGCGCGGCGGGGGGTTCGCGCTGGTGATCGGCACGGTAATCGGCGCCGTGATCGGCGAAGACCGGACGGGCCGGCGCGACGCACTGCTCCAGCGCGGCGCCGACGCCGTGGTCGGCGACCTGAGCGAGGTCACCGTGCGGACCGGGGACCGCCGCATGTCGCAGCTTCCCGACGCGTTGCAGGCCCTCGGCCTGGCCGACGGCCTCACCGCGCGGCGGCCCGCGGTCTTCTTCGACTTCGACGGCACGCTGTCCGACATCGTCGAGGACCCTGACTCGGCCGAGCCCGCACCGGGCGCGGCCGAGGCGCTGCGCAAGCTTGCCGCGCGCTGTCCGGTCGCGGTGCTCTCCGGCCGCGACCTTGCCGACGTGACGCAACGCGTCGGGCTGCCCGGCATCTGGTACGCCGGCAGCCACGGTTTCGAGTTAACCGGGCCCGACGGAACACATCACCAGAACGACGCCGCGGCGGCGATCATACCGGTGTTGGAACGGGCGGCCGCCGAGCTGCGCGATCAGGTCGGGTCAATTCCGGGCGTTGTGGTGGAACACAAGCGTTTTGGCGTCGCCGTGCACTACCGTAATGCGTCCCGTGAGCGCGTCGGCGAAGTGCTGGCGGCGGTGCGCGCGGCGGGACGGCACGACGCGCTTCGGGTAACCACCGGTCGCGAGGTCATCGAGCTGCGTCCGGATATCAACTGGGACAAGGGAAAAACACTGCGCTGGGTCTTAGATCAGCTGAGCGACGCGGGCTCGGGTCCGCTGGTGCCGATATACCTGGGCGACGACATCACCGACGAGGATGCGTTCGACGCGGTGCGCCAGGATGGCGTTCCAATCGTAGTGCGGCACAACGAGGACGGCGACCGGGCCACCGCCGCGCTGTTTGCTCTGGATAGTCCTGCGCAGGTCAGCGAATTCACCGGCAGGCTGGCACGCCAAATTATTGACGCTGGCGTGGTTTAATGGCGGCGCCGGCCACCCGAATGCCAGGGGTACCGGCATTGGTCAACACGCGCTAACCTCTTCACGGGCTGGTGAACTACCAGACTGCGCTTAGGGATTCGCCATAATGGGCATAGTCCTTCCGGATGCCGGTCGCACCGTCGTGATCGGATACTCTACCCAGGGTCGATTGGAGGATAGGCGTGTTATTTGCGCTCGCTAATCCGCAGGTCGTGCTGGCAGCCGCGGCCGGCGTGATGCCCGTCACATGGCCGATAAGGCCGATAAGGCCGAAGCCATCCCGTCGCGGAAGCCCCGCCGCATGACCGCCGGCGGTGCCCCCGCGCCGGATCCCAACGTTGCCCAGGCGCAACAGCTAATCGGTGCATTGCGCGATCAACTCCGGGAGATGGCGCCGAGACTGGCTCGCGCCGAACGAGACGCGAAGGGCGGCCATACCCGCGTCGCACGAGCGAGGCGGCTGGAAGCGGAGGTGCTGCGCCGCGACGTCAGCCACGCACAGCTGTTGATCGAACGCCTGCACCGACGTTTCCCGGGTATCGACGGAAACGGCTCGGAATTCGGGGCCGGCAGGCCACCGGCGCCCAGGCCGGCAAGCCAGCGGGGCAACGTCGATCACGTCAGGCAGCTAAATCGGCGGCCGCACCGGTGGGCCGTCACTGCCCCGGGTTCGCCGCCGCAAGGCGGCAACAAGCGGCCCTCGTCGCAGTGAACGGTCTCGTCACAACGGATTGACGCCGGGGCGCGGTACGCTTCCCCCGGTCGGCGGTTGATCGACGGGAGAAAAGCCATGTCGTTCGTGATCGCGAATCCGGAATTAATGGCAACAGCCGCAACGGACTTGGCCCGCATCGGGTCGGCGATCAGCTCCGCGAATGCAGCGGCGGCAGGTCCCACGACCCAACTCACCTCGGCGGCCCCCGACGAGATATCGATCGCGGTCTCGCGGCTGTTCGGCGCGCACGCCCGCGCCTACCAGGCGATCAGCGCGCGGGCCGCGGCGTTTCACGACCAGTTCGCCTCAACGCTGAACGGCGCCGGCGGCGCGTTCCACCAGTGCCGAAGCCGCGAACGCCGCGAAGACCATGCTGAGCGCCGTAAACGCCCCCGCGCAGTCGCTGCTGGGGCGGCCGCTGATCGGCAACGGCGGCGACGGGACGGCGGCAAACCCCAATGGCGGCGCCGGCGGACTCTTGTATGGCAACGGCGGCAACGGCTTTTCCGGGCCAGTCGGGGCCGGTGGCAACGGCGGGCCGGCCGGGTTGATCGGCAACGGCGGGGCCGGCGGCAACGGCGGCGTCGGCTCGAACGGCGGTAACGGCGGCACCGGCGGGTGGTTGTACGGCAACGGCGGGGCCGGCGGCAATGGCACGGCGGCCACCGCCGACGGCGTCAGGGGCGGCGACGGCGGGGCCGGCGGCAACGCGGTGCTGTGGGGCGCAGGCGGGCCCGGTGGGACGGGCGGACAGGGCGCGCCAAGCGCCCTCGCCGGCACTGCGGGCGGCGGCGGCGGTGCCGGTGGGTCCGGCGGGAACGCCGGATTGCTGTTCGGCAATGCCGGGGCCGGCGGGAACGGCGCAAACGGCGGGGACAACACGCTTGACGCGGCCGGCGGCAACGGCGGGGCGGGCGGGGCCGGCGGGCGCGCCGGGTTCTTCCAGGGCAACGCCGGGGCCGGCGGCGACGGCGCCGACGGCGGAGCCGGCACGAACAGCCTGAGCACCGCCGTCGGGGGTGCCGGCGGCGCCGCCGGCGACAAGGGGCTGGGCGGTGCGGGCGCGGCGGGCGGCGCCGGGGGCAACGGCGGCGACAACACCGGCAGCGGCAGTTCGGGCGGCGCCGGCGGCGCCGGCGGGGCGGGCGGCGACGGCGGGTTCGCGCAGGGCAATGCCGGCGACGGCGGGGCCGGCGGGATCGGCGGACAGGCCGCTTCGGGGGTCGGCACCGGCGGCACCGGAGGCACCGGGGGCACCGGCGGGGCCGCCGGGTTCGCGTTCGGCGCCGGGGGGCACGGCGGCGCCGGCGGGGCGGGCGGGGAAGTTACGGGCACCGCCACCGCGGGCCTCGGCGGTACCGGCGGCAAGGGCGGGGCGGCCGCATTCCTGTTCGGCAACGGCGGCGAGGGCGGTCAGGGCGGCGCCGGCGCGAGCAATACGGCGGGCGGCGAAAACGCCGCGGGAGGCAACGGCGGCGACGGCGGGGCCGGCGGGGACGCGGGGCTGGCCGGCGGCGGCGGGACCGGCGGCACCGGCGGGACCGGCGGAAGCAGCACCGGCACGGCCACCACGACCGGCGGTAACGGCGGAAATGGCGGCAACGGCGGGGCCGGCGGCATGAGTGGACGGCTGCAGGGCAGCGGCGGAACCGGCGGGACCGGCGGGGCGGGCGGTACCGGCGAGGCCCTCACGGGGACCGGCGTCGCGGGCGAGGGCGGTGCCGGCGGCAACGGCGGCGCCAACGGAGGCATCGGCGGGGCTGCCAGGCCGATCGGCAACGGCGCCGCCGGTGGTGCCGGCGGCGACGGCGGTAACGGCGGGGACGCCACCGCGGCCGGCGGCACCAGCGGGGCCGGCGGCAGCGGTGGCGTCGGCGCCGGCGGTGGCAACGCCAACCTGCTTGGGCAGGGCGGCCACGGCGGCAACGGCGGCACCGGCGGGAACAGCGGGACCGCCACCGGTGGCGCGTCCACCGGCGCCGGCGGGGGTGGCGCCGTCGGCGGAAATGGCGGAAACGCCAGCTACTTCGGCAACGGCGGCAACGGCGGAGACGGCGGAAACGGTGGCACGGGCACACCCCCGGGGGCCGGCGTGGCCGGCGGCAAGGGCGGCCACGCCGGACTGATCTTCGGCATCACCGGAGACCAGGGACTTTCCGGGCTCACCCCCTAAGGTCAGATCGCCCAGAGGTCACCCAGACACAACAGCTTCCCGTTCGGCGCTATCCCGCGTATTCGACCGCCCCGTCGTCGAGCACCACACGGGTTTCGAGGCCGTCGAGCCCCGACGCCTCGGTGCGAAACACCGCCCTGTCCGGTCCGGTTCGCCAGATCAAGGTGGTCAACGTCTCGCCGGGAAAAACGGGCTTGGTGAACCGCGCGGCGATCGACGTGATGTTGGCCGCTTCGCCCCCACCGAGCTCGCCGACCAGCGCCCGGCCCGACACGCCGTAGGTGCACAGGCCGTGCAGGATCGGCTTGGGGAACCCGGCCATCTCCTTGGCGAACCACGGGTCGCTGTGCAGCGGGTTGCGGTCACCGGAGAGCCGATAGAGCAGCGCCTGGTCCTCGCGGGTGGGCAGCGCAATGCGGGCGTCGGGCTCGCGGTCCGGAAATTCCGGTGCGACGGGCCGCTCGCCGGGCATTCCCCCGAACCCGCCCGACTGGCGAATCACCGCGGTGCTCGTCGTTTCGGCGATCAGCTCACCCGATTCCGGATCGGTGCCGCGACCGCGCAACACGATGATCGCGTTCTTGCCCTCGCCCTTGTCCTGGATGTCGGCAACCTCGCTCACCACCGACAGCTTTCCGGCTGCCGGCAGCGGTGCGTGCAGCCGGATGGACTGCGATCCGTGCAGCAGCAGCGCCCAGTTGAACCGTCCGACCTTGGCCGCGGCTCCGAAAGCCGGGCAGCAGATCACCGCGTAGGTTGGCAGCACCTGCTGGGTGATGTCGTGGCTGTTTTCCGTGGTGAAGGACAGATCGTCGATCCCGGCCCCCACACCGAGCGCGTAAAGCATGGTGTCCCGGTCGGTCCATTCGAACAGCATCGGGTCGCTGACCGCGCCGACGGCCGTCGGGTCAATCGCCATGCGAGTCTCCTCTCGGTTGAATTTTCACGCATTTTCTGCACCTAACCATCGCAAACCCTTCACATCGGTACCGTCGGCAGGGCAGGCTATCGCCATGCCCAACCGCAGCGTGGTCTCGAAGGCCTCCAAAGTGTTAGCCGTGCTCGCCGCGACGGTAATCGTCGGTGCCTGCGGCGGACCGGAGCAGGCGCGCAACATCACTTTGACTTTCATCCGAAACGCGCAGTCCCAGGCCAACGCGGACGGGATCATCGACACCAGCGATCCCGGTCCCGGCCTTACCGCCGACGGCAAGGGACAGGCCCAGCAGCTCGCGCACGCGCGCGGCGACTACGACAGCGTCTACGCCTCGGCTATGGCGGAAGCGCAGGAAACCGCCCAGCCGCTGGCCAGCGAACTCGGCAAGCGGGTCGAGGTCCTCGCCGGCCTGCAGTCCATCGGCGCTGGCCACTACAACGGCAAACCCGAGTCGATGGCCAATTCGACGTACCTGCTGGCCCCCGCGGACTGGTTGAACGGTGATGTCCGGGACATGATTCCGGGGTCGATCAGCGGCCAGGAGTTCAACTCGCAGTTCACCGCCGCCGTCCGCAAGATCTACGACAGCGGCCACAGCAAGCCGGTGGCGTTCTCGCAGGGCACGGCGATCATGGTGTGGACGTTGATGAACGTGAAGAACTCCAAGACCAGCCTGATGACCAGCCATCCGCTGCCCAACGCCGGCCGCGTGGTGATCACCGGCAACCCGATGGACGGCTGGTCACTGGTGGACTGGGACGGCGTGCGCAGTTTCGCCGACTGATTCGCGGGTTCTCACCCAACCGCGGTAACCGCGGGCACGCGGGTTGACGTGTGCGGCCACGAGCCGCCACGATGGGTTGCATGCGGTATGTCGTTACCGGCGGTACCGGGTTTATTGGGGGCCGCGTCGTATCACGTTTATTGGACACCCGACCGGACGCGCAGGTGTGGGTGATGGTCCGCCGCGAGTCGCTGGGCCGGTTCGAGAGCAGGGCCGCCCAGTGGGCCGACCGGTGGGACGAACGGGTAAGACCGCTGGTCGGGGACCTGACCGAGCTGGAGTTGACCGACGAGACCATCGCCGAGCTGGGCGAGATCGACCATCTGGTGCATTGCGCAGCGATCTATGACATCACCGCCGGCGAGGCCGAGCAGCGGGCCGCCAATGTGGACGGCACCCGCGCGGTCATCGAACTGGCGCGACGGCTCGACGCGACGTTGCACCACGTGTCGTCGATCGCGGTGGCCGGCGACTTTGCCGGCGAATACACCGAGGACGACTTCGACGTCGGCCAGCAGCTGCCGACCCCGTATCACCGGACGAAGTTCGAGGCGGAGGCGGCGGTGCGCTCGACCCCCGGGCTGCGCTACCGCATCTACCGCCCCGCGGTAGTGGTGGGCGATTCGCGCACCGGCGAGATGGACAAGATCGACGGGCCCTACTACTTCTTCGGCGTGCTCTCGAAATTGGCTGTGCTGCCGCGGTTCACGCCGCTGATGCTGCCCGACACCGGGCGCACCAACATCGTCCCGGTCGACTACGTCGCCGACGCGGTCGTCGCGCTCATGCACGCCCCGGATGCCGACGGGCGGGCATTCCACCTCACCGCGCCGAAAACCATTGGCCTGCGCGGCATCTACCGCGGGATCGCCGACGCGGCCGGACTGCCCCCGGTGCGCGGGGCGCTGCCCCGCTCGGCGGCCGCACCGGTCCTCAAGGTGCGCGGACGAGCCAAGGTGCTGCGCAATATGGCGGCCACCCAGCTGGGGATTCCCGCCGAGGTTCTCGACGTCGTCGACCTGGCGCCGACATTCATCTCCGACGACACCCGAAACACGTTGCGGCGAGCTGGAATTCACGAGGTGCCGGAGTTCGCAGACTACGCGCCCAAATTGTGGCGGTACTGGGCCGAGCACCTCGATCCCGATAGAGCGCGTCGCGACGACTCAAAGGAGCCGCTGCGGGGCCGCCACGTCATCATCACCGGCGCATCCAGCGGTATCGGGCGCGCGTCGGCGCTCGCGGTCGCGGAGCGGGGCGCGACGGTGTTCGCGCTGGCCCGCAACGGCACCGCACTCGACGGGCTGGTGGCCGAGATCCGTGCCGCGGGCGGTCAGGCGCACGCTTTCACTTGCGACGTAACCGATTCCACGTCCGTCGAGGCAACGGTCAAAGACATCCTGGGCCGCTTCGACCACGTCGACTATCTGGTGAACAACGCCGGCCGGTCGATACGCCGCTCGGTGGTCAACTCGACCGATCGCCTGCACGACTACGAACGAGTGATGGCGGTCAACTACTTCGGCGCGGTGCGGATGGTGCTGGCGCTGTTGCCGCACTGGCGCGAGCGCCGGTTCGGCCACGTCGTCAACGTCTCCAGCGCCGGCGTGCAGGCCCGCAACCCGAAGTACAGCTCGTACCTGCCCACCAAGGCGGCGCTGGACGCGTTCGCCGACGTGGTCTCCACCGAGACGCTGTCCGACCACATCACGTTCACCAACATCCACATGCCGCTGGTGGCCACGCCGATGATCGCCCCATCGAAGCGGCTCAACCCGGTACCACCCATCAGTCCCGAGCGCGCCGCCGCAATGGTGGTACGCGGGCTGGTGGACAAGCCGGTGCGGATCGATACCCCGATGGGCACGCTCGCCGAGTTCGGCAATTACTTCGCGCCCCGCACCGCGCGGCGATTCCTGCATCAGCTATACCTCGGTTACCCCGATTCGGCCGCGGCCCGCGGTCGTAGCTGAACCGGTTGCGGCACAACCACTTCCCCGCCGGCCGAAACGCCCTTCCCGGGCCGCGCCCCGCGTACGGGTCCCGAAGACGGTCAAACGTGCGGTGCGGCTGGTGCCGGGCGTGCATTGGTGAGGCTGCGTCACCGACGCTAGAACCCGGAGATCCCACCCGCGAGCGCCTCGCCAAGCACAGTCAGGTCGGCGCCGGGCACCTCGATCAGCGTGCCGGCGTCCTCACCGATCACGTCCGTCAACACCCCGGTCCCAACAAGGCCCGTGCCGACCACACACCCACGCCCTTCAGAATGGCACCCGAGCCGAGATCCGCCCGAGCCAGATTGATTCCGGAGTTCACCTCCTGCTTGAGAACAAAGATCCCAGTCTGGGTTTGGGTTCGCAGCTGTGCGAACAAGGGCTGATTGGTCGCCACTGTGCCTTGAGAAACTTGAGTGACAGTGACTGAGGAAGCGGGTGAAGCCGCCGGGGCGGGTTGTGCCGCGTGCCGCCCAGGGGCTGCAGCGCCTGGGCCCACGGCGCCAGCTGGGCGACCACCGCCGAAGCCGCGCCGTGATAACCCGCCAACGTCGCGACGTTCTGGGCCCACATCCCCCTCATAGGCACCCTCGGTGGCCGCGATCGCCGGGGCGTTGAAGCCGAACAGGATCGAGCGCACCAGGTTCACCAACTGCACGCGGTTGGCCGCGACCGCCAGCCGATGCGTGATCGCCGACTTGGCCGCCTCGAAGATCCCCGCTATGGCCTTGGCGTGCGTGGCCGCACCCCCGGCGTCGGCCGCCGCGGTGCCGAGCCACTGCGCATACTGGGCGGCAACACCCGACATCGACCGGGACCGCGGCGCAATACCCCGGTTCGCACCGCATCGGCAAACAGCACGATATAGCCGAAAACCAGCATCTGAGGGCGGCGGCGCGGTCGCCCGGTCCGTGTTGGAGCACAATGCCGCAGAACAGATAGAAACAGCATTAGCGCGGCGCGGCTGCAAAGATATCGCCCACTAAGTGGTTCCGTCATCGGGCAGCAGGCGGCCCCGGCCCTGCAGCGCATGGAGCGAGGGTGGTCAGACTTCGAGATCAGTTGCTCGACGTAACCCGGCCTAGTTGCGACTCAGGGTGAGCTAGAACCCAGAGATCCCGTTCATCAGAAACACGCCGGTCGTAATCAGATCCACGCTGGCCGCTTGACCCACATAGCCGAGATCCAGAACGGTCGTTTGGGTTAACAGTCCGGTTCCGTAAATAGCCGTCCCGACCACATCACCCGCCGCTTTCAGAATGTGGCCCGAGCCGAGGTCGGTCCCGGCCAGAGTGAGTCCGGAATTCAGAACCGACCCGAGGCCTCCGATCCCATCGTGGGTAGTTTCTTGCAACGCTTGGACATACGTCTTGTTTCCCGCCGCGATGGAATTGAAAAGTTGAGTGAGAGTGGAGCTAGCGGCGGGGGAGGCCGCCGGCGTCGCTTGTGCCGCCGAGCCGCCCAGGGGTTGCAGAGCCTGCTGCCACGGCGCCAGTTGGGCGGCCACCGCCGAAGCCGCGCCGTGATAGCCCGCCAGCGTGGCGACATTCTGGGCCCACATCCCCTCGTACGCGCCCTCGGTGGCCGCGATCGCCGGCGCGTTGAAGCCGAACACGTTCGACCGCACCAGGTTCACCAGCTGCACGCGGTTCGCCGCGACCGCCAACGGATGCGTGATCGCCGCCTTGGCCGCCTCAAAGATCCCCGCAATGGTCCGGGCGTGCGCGGCGGCACCCCCCGCGTGGGCCGACGCGGCGCCGAGCCACTGCCCGTACTGGCCGGCCACGGCGGCCATCGCCTGCGACGCCGCACCCTGCCAAGCGCCACTCACCAAGTTTGAGGTCACCGACGAAAACGAGGCCGCAGCCGAACCCAGTTCACTGCCCAGCCCATCCCAGCCGGCCGCGGCGGACAGCAGCGGCCCCGAGCCGGCACCGGTGTACATCTGGGCCGAAGTCACTTCTGGTGGCAAACACTGGAAGCTCATTACGCCGCCCCTTCCGCAGCTCGCGACGACACTGGGCTGCGCGAGCGATCGCCGCTGAATTACCTGAGATTTCGGTGGAGATTCTATGGCCGATCCCGACGCGGCATCCGCGCTTTCATCCCATTTGCTGTCGAGAAATCTTCTGGCACGTGAACGGGGAGCGCCTTCGCAGCTAGAACAGCGTGATGTCCCCGATGGTCCAGTCCAGGCCAAACGAAGCTATGTCTTCGCTGGGCAGCTCAATTACGGTGCCAACGTTGAGACCGATCAGTCCCGAAATCGCCCCGATTCCGTAAACGGTTCCACCTGCCAACTCTCTGGCAGAGGTGCGGATGTCGCTCACGCCCATGCTCAAAGCCGCACTGTAAAAGGCCTGCACGTTACCCGAGATCAGCGCGAGCTCAGCCTTATTGGTGGCTTGCAGAGCAAAAATATTTGCCTGGTTGGAGGCCGCTAGCGATTCGAGCTCTTGAATGAGACTGACGCTCGCGGCGGGGGTGGCCGCCTGGGCCGCGTGTGTCGGCGTGGCGCCCAGGGGCTGCAGCGCCTGTTGCAATGGCGTCAGCTGGGCGGCCACCGCCGAAGCCGCGCCGTGATAACCCGCCAGCGACGCGACGTTCTGGGCCCACATCCCCTCGTACGCGCCCTCGGTCGCCGCAATCGCCGGAGCATTGAAGCCAAACAGGTTCGACCGCACCAGGTTCACCATCTGCACGCGGTTGGCCGCGACCGCCAAGGGATGAGCTACCGCCGCCTTGGCCGCCTCGAAGATGCCGGCGACCGCGTTGGCCTGCGCGGCCGCGGTGCCCGCATGGGCCGCCGCGCCACTGAGCCACTGCACATACTGGGACGCCACGTTGGACATCGCCTGTGACGCCGCGCCCTGCCAGCCGCCACCCGTCAGGGCCGAGGTCAGCGACGAAAAAGATTCCGCCGCCGAGCCCAGCTCGCTGCCCAACCCGGCCCAGCCCGCCGCGGCGGACAGCATCGGCCCCGAACCGGCACCGGTGTACATCTGCGCCGAAGTCACTTCCGGCGGCAAGCATTGAAAGCTCATCACTACTCCCCTTGTCCCCTGTTCAGCTGCGACAATGCCTCGGCTGGTGAACGCTCGCCGCTGAACTATTTGAAATTTCGGTGAAGCCTATGCCCAACCGCGACCTAATTTCCGTGCTTTCGCCGCATCGGTACCGAGGTCATCCGAGGTCAGCCGTCCGCCCGAAATGACCTCGGCGACCATGAAAATTGAAAAACCGGGCGAAGGCGAACGCGACGGGAAACCTGCGTTACCGCTCCCCCCGGCGGTGTGGTGGTGGGCGATTCGCGCACTGGCGAGATGGGTCCGTGTGGCATCCCGGCTTTTATCCCATTTGCTGACCGGGGGTTTTCTCGCAAGTGAATTGATTGACGTCGATGTAGCCGACCCGGAACATTTCGGCGCAGCCGGTCAGGTATTTCATGTAGCGCTCGTACACCTCTTCGGACTGCAACGCGATGGCCTGGTCTTTGTGCGCCTGCAGCGCCGCGGACCAGATGTCGAGGGTCTTCGCATAATGCGGCTGCAACGACTGGGTGCGGGTCACGGTGAAACCGTTTGCGGAGGCGTGCTCGTGCACCATCGGTATGGAGGGCAGCCGTCCGCCCGGAAAGATCTCGGTGAGGATGAACTTGAGGAACCGGGCAAAGGTGAACGACACGGGCAGGCCGCGTTCGTGCACCTCCTTGGGATGCAGGCCCGTGATGGTGTGCAGCAACATGATTCCGTCCTCGGGCAGCAGGCGGTGCGCCAGGGCGAAGAACGCGTCGTAGCGTTCGTGGCCGAAATGCTCGAAGGCGCCGATGCTGACGATTCGGTCGACGGGCTCCCCGAGTTGCTCGAACTGTTCCCAGCCCTGCATCAGGATCCGCTTGGATCGCGGGCTGCCGGGGCTTTCAGTGGCCGCGATCAGCTTCTCGACGTGACCGGCCTGGTTGCGGCTCAACGTGAGGCCGATGACGTTGACGTCGTATTTCTCCACTGCCCGCATCATGGTGGCGCCCCAACCGCAGCCGACGTCGAGCAACGTCATCCCGGGCTGCAATCCGAGCTTGCCCAACGCCAGGTCGATCTTGGCGAGCTGCGCCTCCTCGAGCGTCATGTCGTCGCGTTCGAAGTAGGCGCAGCTGTAGGTCTGGGTGGGGTCCAGGAACAGCCGGAAGAAGTCGTCGGACAGATCGTAGTGCGCCTGCACGTCGTCGAAATGCGGCGTCAAGTCGTCCTTGGGGGTATCTGGCACCGTGCCAGCCTATGTCGGCGGCCCGCGGGGACGGCGTGGGTATCGTTATGCGATGACCGCCGTTTTCATCGACGTCGATACCGGTGTCGACGATGCATTGGCGTTGATCTACCTGCTCGCCAGTCCGGACGTGGAGTTGGTCGGCATCGCCTCGACCAACGGAAACGTCGCGGTAGAACAAGTTTGCGAGAACAACCTGGGCCTGCTCGAGCTGTGCCGGGCCGGCGGCGTACCAGTGTCCAGGGGCGCCGAGGTAACCCTGGACGGCCGGCGACCGGACCGCGAAGGCCGGATCCACGGCCCCAGGGGCCTGGGCTATGCCGATCTTCCGCCGACCGATCTTCAGCTCACCGACCACGACGCCGCGACGGCGTGGGTGCGGGCGGCGCACGAGTTTTCCGGTGAGCTGATCGGCATCGTGACCGGCCCGCTGACCAATCTGGCGCTGGCGCTGCGGGCCGAACCCACGCTGCCGAGGCTGTTGCGCCGGCTGGTGATCATGGGCGGCTCCTACGACCACCGCGGCAACATCACTCCGGTGGCGGAATGGAATATCAGCGTAGACCCCGAGGCGGCGGTCGAAGTGTTGTCGGCCTGGTCCACCCAAACCACTAAATCTTCTGTGCTGCAACATCTTCCGATTCTATGCGGCCTGAATCTGACCCGCACCGTCGCGATGACGCCGGACATCCTGGCGCGGTTGGCGGCCGCCGCCGGGTCCACCCCGGCCACGGTGCTGAGCGAGCACGATGAACCCGGGACGCGGTCGGGGGCGACCAACCGGTTGATCCGGCTGATCGAGGATGCGACGCGGTTCTATTTCGAGGCCTACAACGACAGCGGCCTGGGGTATCGCGCGTATATGCATGATCCGTTGGCGGCCGCGGTCGCGCTGGATCCCGAGCTCGTGGCGACCCAACCGGCGGCGGTGGAGGTCGAGTTATCGGGGAGTTTGACCCGCGGCATGACAGTAACCGACTGGGGGCGCTGGGGACGAGAACCCAACGCGCAGATCGGCATTGACGTCAACCCGACGGTGTTCTTCGACCGGTTCATCGAACGGGTGGGGCCGTTCGCGCGCAGTCTGGGCTGAAACGAGGGTCCAAGGACCCTCCAAAGCACCGTCCAAGGACCTAGCACAAGGCAAAACCGGGCAAACCGAGTTTGTCTGTCGGGGTTTCGTATCCGGAACCAACGGCAATCAATGAACGAGGCGCTCGCGCACGGGAGCACGGGAGCACGGGACGAGAACGCAACTACACAGAATACGCACACAAAGTTGGTGAAAGCATGGTCAAGAATCGCTGGACACGCCGTCTGATCGGCACCGGAATTGCGATGGCAGCACTGCCGGGGCTGGTCGGTGTGGTCGGGGAGGTTGCCCCCGCACGGGCCGCCGCGCCCGAATTCCTGCAGGTGCCGTCGCCGTCGATGGGTCACAACATCACCGTCGAGTTCCAAGGCGGTGGGGCACCGGCGGTCTACTTGCTCGACGGCTTGCGTGCCCGCGACGACCGCAACGGCTGGGACATCGAGACTCCCGCGTTCGACGAGTATCGCGGTTCGGGGATTTCGGTGGTGGCGCCGGTCGGCGGCCGCTCCAGCTTCTACGCCGACTGGTACGGCTCGGCTAACGGCCAAACCTACAAGTGGGAAACCTTCTTGACCAGCGAACTGCCCGGCTATCTTTCGAGTCGGGGGGTGCGTTCGACTCACAACGCCGTGGTGGGGGTTTCGATGTCGGGTTCGTCGGCGGTGATCTTGGCGGCCTACCACCCGGGGCAGTTCGCCTACGCCGCCTCGCTGTCGGCTTACATGACCCCCTCCAGCGGCAACGGACCCTCGCTGATCAAGCTCGCGATGAACAACGAGGGCGGCTTCAATCCCGAGGACATGTGGGGCCCCGCCGGCGGTCCGGGATGGAAGCGCAACGATCCGACGGTGCAGGCCGGACGGCTGGCCGGCAACGGCACCCGCCTGTGGATTTACAGCGGCAACGGCACCCCGTCGGAAATCGGCCAGGGCAGCTTGCCGGGCACGATCATCGAGCAAACCGTCTTGCAAAGCAACATCGACTTCAAGAACGCCTACACCGCGGCCGGCGGCCACAACGCGACGTTCAATCTCGACGGCAACGGCGTGCACAGTTGGGGCTATTGGAATGCCCAGCTGGTGGCGATGAAGCCGGACATGCAGCGGACGCTTGGCGCGAGCGGCGGCGGGGTCTGAGGGTCTTACTCGTAGCTTCCTTCGAGGTACCAACGCCTTTGGCGGTAGCACAGCAACAGCGCCCGCCCGCCCTCCAGCAATACCTGGGCGCGGGCGGTGCGGCCCCCTGAGCGGTTAGAACGGTCGGAACGGTCTGGACGGTCGGGATCCCACCACCGCTCGTCGACCGGCCACGGCCCGGCCCACCAGCGCAGCCGGTCGTCCCGGCCTGCAGCGCCGCCACCGGTCAATCGCGCGGGGTCGGCGGAGAACAGCCCCCGGCTGGTCACTCGCACCGGATTTCCCAGGGCGTCAAGTAATTCCACCGGGTCGTCGAGCAGCACCGCCGGGGACGGCTCAGGCAGTTGGCCGGGCCACGGCAGACCCGGGTCGGCCTGCGGTACCGGCTCATCCCCCAGCGGGGTCAACGTGATGCGTTCGGCCGGTCCGCGGCCGCCGGACAGTACGGGTACCCGCACCGCCTCCGGGCCGAGCAGCCCCTGCACCCGAACCAAGGCCCGGCGAGCCCGGAGCCTGTCTTCCTCCCCCAGGCCGCCCCATAACGGCAACTGCAGCGCCTCGGCGGTCACCACCTCCACCGCCTGCAGCCGTAACAGCGTCACCGGTGCGGTCGGTCGGTCCGCAGCGGTCCGATTGCCCCGATTACTAAGCCAACCATCCAGCTGCCAGCGCACCCGGTCGGCGGTGGCATCCTCGGTCAACGGCTCGGCGCACCGCCAAACCCGATGCAGCTCTTCGCCATTGGCGGTGACGGCGTGGATGGCCAGCCGGGTGCATCCCACCCCGGCGGCCATCAGCGTCTGATGCAGCGTGCCGGCCAGCGAGCGCCCGGCGAATGCCGCGGCATCAACCCGGTCAATCGGCGGATCGCAGTGCATCTCTGCGTCGAGTTCCCGCGGCGGCTCACTGCCGGACGGTCCCCGTTCGGGTTCACCGCGGGCGAACCGGTGTGCGGTCACCGCGTCGGCGCCGAACCTGGAAGCCACATCGGTAGCCGACAGTGCGGCGAACTGTCCGATGGTGCGAATCCCCAGCCGCCACAACAGATCCGTCAGTTCGTCTCGCCCCGGACCCGACAGGCTCGGCTCGGCGGAAAGCTGCCGGATCGACAGCACCGACAAGAACCGCGCGTCGCCTCCAGGGTCCAGGACACGGCCCGCACGCGCGGCGAAGACCGCGGTGGACAACTGGTCGGCGATCCCGATCTGACACTCGGCACCTGCCACAGCCACCGCGTCGATCAGCCGCTCGGCCGCCTGATGCTCGGACCCGAAGAACCGGGCCGCCCCGCGCACCGGCAGCACCATGAGCCCGGGCCGCAACACCTCGGCGCGGGGCACCAGGTCGTCCACCGCCGCGATCACCCCCTCGAAAAAGCGGGCGTCTCGGTCAGCGTCGGCGGTCGCGACGTGCAGGCTCGGACAACGGGCGGCCGCCTCCCGGCGGCGCAAACCTCGCCGCACTCCCGCCGCACGGGCGGCCGACGAGCAGGCGATCACCCGATTGGCCAGGGTGACCGCGACCGGGGCGGTCGCGGGCTGACCCGCAGCCGCGGCCGCCGCGACCGCCGGCCAATCCATGCACCAGATCGCCAGGACCCGGGAACCAGACGGGGAAGACACCAACCATCACCCCGTTCGCTCCCGGCCGAACGTCCGCCCTCCCGCACCCACGCCGCTGATCTGTAGCCGCACCCCACTGATCCGACCGAATCCGCAGACGGGCGTGCCCCGGTTACCCGCCGTGATCTCATAGCCGCGCACCCGTGCCTCCAGCCGCATCGGCGCCCCCTCCCAGTCGCCGTCGGTGACCAGCAGAGTGCAGCCCCTGCTGCGGGCGCGCGCCACCACTGCCCGCGACCGCGTCCTTGATACCCGGCGCCCACCCAGACCCAGCGCCACCAGGTCCATGCCGTCGATGAGCACAGCGGCCACCTCCACCGGATCGGTCCCCGGATCCGGTATCACCGCGAGCCGGCTCAGATCCGCCCCCATCTCCACGGCGGCCAGCAGACCGATATCCGGCTGGCCGACGATGGCCGCGTTACCCCCGGCCGCCGTCACCGCGGCCACCATCCTCAGCAGCAGCGACCGGGCTCCCGACAAAACCGCCACCGTTCCCCTGGGCACCTGGGCGGGCCACCCAGGCAGCGGGTCACCCGAAGACGCCTTTCCAGAAACCGCCGCGATCTTACGGCGCAACGATTCGAGCTGTTCAGCGCGATTTTCCTGCCGCTGACCGG
Organism: uncultured Actinomycetota bacterium; assembly: GCA_963778135.1. GTDB lineage: Bacteria > Actinomycetota > Actinomycetes > Mycobacteriales > Mycobacteriaceae > Mycobacterium. The sequence goes on from CAVZTC010000003.1 coordinate 295,694, forward strand.
AGGCGAAAGCCGCAGTCATGACCAGCCTCCTACCAGCCTCTAGTTTCCAGAAAGTTCCAGAAAGTTCCAGCTATTTTCGAATGTATGTTCGATACACCTGAAGTAAACACCCACCCCCCGACACCGTCAAGCAACGTGAGAGGCTGCTTTATGCGTTCGGGACTGGTGTGGCTGATGGTGCTTTCCGGCGCCATTTTTGTGCCGAATTACCTCGTCGCTTTCCTGGTTGCCCAACCGGCCAACGGCGATGTCGGCCCCTGCCATCCCGCGGAGATGTTCGTCGCCGAGAGCACCGATCCCCTGTTCGAGCTGCAAGCCGACGCGACGATCGCCTCAACCGGCGCGGCGGTGACGGGATCGACACCGGTCGACGGGGTGTTCTGGTCAACCGGGTTGCAGCAGGCCAGCGTTGAGCGCTCGCGCGAATTCCATCTGTGCGAAGCCGATGAGTCCACGTTGCACGCCGTCGCCGAGGCGCTGCGCCGCCAGTTCAACCAAGAGTCGGTGCTGACCTTCGACTACCTGCCGCAGCATGCGCCCGGGGCGGACGCGATCATCATCGTCGTGCCCGGCATCGACATCGCGCGCCTCCGCGACGCCTTGGTGGCCGATTCGGCGGCCCGCGAACGATTGCGCGGCGGATCCGTCACCGACCTTGATGGCACCGACCACACCCTGATCCTGGTCGCCGGCAACGACGATCGCGACGTCGCCCGCCGACTCGTCGGCGAGGCCGGTGGGAGCTGGAATGCCGCCACGATCGCCTACGGCAAGCGCGAATTCGTCCAGACATAGGTCAGACATAGGTCAGACATCAGCCAGAAGTAAGTCTGTGCTGATCCCGTCGCGCGCGTGTACGTGACGCCTGTGTCGCGAAACCGTTCGACTAATCCCAAAGCAATCAGAAGGAGGCCTCACGATCGTCCGGCCGTAGCCGCCCAGTCCGGCCTCGATACGCAGCGAACAAAATTGCCAATGCTCAACGGATCGAGCGCGGCGATGTTGACCGTATATGTGCTATCGACTACCGAGGTCGTCGGTTACGACGGGCTCAGCCGGGCTCGCAGTGACATCGTCGAGGTCCGCTCGCTGGAGCAGGCCAGGCTGAACTCGCCCGCGCCGGGTTCGAGGGCCGCACGGTCACGCTGAGAGCGAGCGGGGCGTCGGTGCACGACCAGGCGATCGGCGGCGACCGCATCCTGCAGCTCGGAGGACTGTCCCACGACGTGCGCGGCGGCGGCGGGTTGACCGGGGGCGCAACGGTCACGGCCGGCCCTGCGGCGACGTGTGGCGAGGTGCTCGACACCCTCGTTGCTGCCGGCGGCATGCTGCCCAGCCTGCCCACCTCGAGCCGGATCACGCTGGGCGGGGCGCTGTCAGCGGATGCCCTCAGCCGCTGGAGCGCCTGCTACGGCAAGCTCTCCCGGCAGCTCTTATCGTTCGAGCTCTACTGCCCGGACGGCACCGCTCGGCACGTCACTCGACCCGGACCGGGTACGAGCGGCCCGCCTCGCCCTAAGGATCCACGCACGCACCAGCAGGCCGCGGGTGTTCGTCGATGAGCTGGCTCCGTTCACCTTCATGATGGACACCAACTGGAGCGCGCGAGAGCTCGCGGCGAGGACCCGCGCGACCCCGTGGGTGATCCAACAGTCCTTTGTCGTGCCGCTCGACCGGTCCGCAGCCAGCCCGGGACGTCCCGTCGAGGCTTTCCTCGAAGCAGTCACGCGGCTTGTCCACGACCTGCACCTGACAATGTCAGGTTTAGACCTACTGTTCTTGCCCAAGGACGACATAATGCTGTCGGCGGCTCGCGGCTCCGAGTCCTGCGTGGTCTCGGTGCTCCGGCAGGGCGTAGCCCGCGACGCCGTCGAACGCGTGCGCACGCTGTTCAAGAAACTGCCGGAGGTCTGTGCGCTACTGGGCGGCCGCGTCAGCCTGACCAAGTGCGTGTACGTCGACCCCGACGTGTTTCAACACATGTACGGCACGGCGCTCAGCGAGTTCGGCGAGTTGCGCCGGGTGGTGGATCCGCAGGACACGCTGCGGTCGGCCCTCTACGATCGCATGCTGCGGCAGGCCTGCAGGAACGGGTGATGGTCGAATAGTTGCGGCCAGTTGACCAACGGGATCACCTACAGCAACCGCACGTCCGAGAGACGCAGCCGAGTCAGGATGGCACGAGACCGATGTGATTGGCGGGCAAGACAATTTAGGCTGACAAGAACAGTGCCGCTATGGTTTTGCTGGAACCGGTACTTCGCAAGCCGGTTATTCCCACTCGATGGTGCCGGGCGGCTTGCTGGTGATGTCGAGCACCACGCGGTTGACCTCCGGCACCTCGTTGGTGATGCGGGTCGAGATGCGCTCCAGCACCTCGTAGGGCACCCGGGTCCAGTCGGCGGTCATGGCGTCCTCACTGGACACCGGGCGCAGCACGATCGGGTGCCCGTAGGTGCGGTTGTCGCCCTGCACCCCGACCGAGCGGACGTCGGCCATCAGCACCACCGGGCACTGCCAGATCTGGTTGTCCAGGCCGGCTGCGGTCAGCTCCTCACGCGCGATCGAGTCGGCCCGCTGCAGCGTGTCCAGCCGCCTGGCGGTGACCTCGCCGATGATCCGGATGCCCAGCCCCGGCCCCGGGAAGGGTTGCCGCGCAACGATTTCCTCGGGCAGTCCGAGTTCGCGACCCACCGCGCGCACCTCGTCCTTGAACAGCAGCCGCAACGGCTCGACGAGCTTGAACTTCAGGTCGTCCGGCAGGCCGCCGACGTTGTGGTGGCTCTTGATGTTCGCGGTGCCGCTGCCCCCACCGGACTCAACCACGTCCGGATAGAGCGTGCCCTGCACCAGGAAATCAATGCTTTCTTCGGGACCACTGTCGCTCACGATGTCTCGCACCGCGCCCTCGAAGGCCCGGATGAACTGCCGCCCGATGATCTTGCGCTTGCCCTCGGGATTGGTCACGCCGGACAGCGCCTCGAGGAAGACCTCCGCGGCGTCGACCGTCACCAGGTTGGCGCCGGTGGCTGCCACGAAATCGCGCTGCACCTGCGCGCGTTCGCCGGCGCGCAACAGTCCGTGGTCGACGAAAACACAGGTCAACCGGTCACCGATTGCGCGCTGGACCAGCGCCGCGGCCACCGCGGAGTCCACCCCGCCGGATAGCCCGCAGATCGCATGGCCGTCACCGATCTGGGCGCGCACCTGCTCGACCAGCGCCTCGGCGATGTTGGCCGGCGTCCAGTCCGCGGCGAGCCCGGCGAAGTCGTGCAGAAACCGGCTCAACACCTGTTGCCCGTGCGGGGTGTGCATGACCTCCGGGTGGTACTGCACGCCGGCCAGGCGCCGGCCCCGGTTCTCAAAGCCGGCCACCGCCGCGCCTGCGCTGCTGGCCACCACGTCGAACCCGTCCGGGGCGGCGGTGACGGCGTCGCCGTGGCTCATCCAGACCGGCTGGACCGCGGGCAGGCCCGAATGCAGATCGCCGCCAAGGACTTTCAGTTCGGTCCGGCCATACTCGCTGGTGCCGGTGTGCGCCACCGTCCCGCCGAGCGCCTGCGCCATGGCCTGAAACCCGTAGCAGATCCCGAACACCGGCACACCGAGGTCGAAGAGCGCCGGATCGAGCTGCGGCGCACCGTCGGCATAAACACTGGCCGGTCCGCCGGAAAGCACCACAGCCAGCGGATCACGTGCCCCAATCTCCTCGGCCGACAGGGTATGCGGGATCACCTCCGAGAACACCCGCGCCTCGCGGACCCTGCGGGCGATCAACTGCGCATACTGCGCACCGAAGTCCACCACCAGTACGGGCCGCCGCGAGGCGGGTCCGGCCGCTTCGCGCTCACCAGGTTTCGCCACGCCGCAAGCTTAGTGCGCGCCTTAGTACCTCACGTTGACTCTGCCGTGAGGGCGCGGCCTGCTCGCGCTTTTGCGCCCTCAGCGAAGAATCAAATGCGACTAGCGCAGCGAAAACATGCGGCGCACCGCGTCGACGGCGTCACGGTCGCCGACGAATTCGACTCGCCGCAGCGCCAAGTCGCGCTCGGCCTCGCTGGATCCGAGGCGCGCGGCCACCAGGTCCGCGGCGCTGGCGGTGATCGTCACCGCCGGTTCGCCGTGCGCGGCCGCGAGATGGCCCTGGGTCACCGCGAACTCGAACCGGCGGCCATCGATCTCGACGCGGTACGACCCGGCCACTCCTGCTGGGCCAGCCGCGCCGGCCGGATCGAAGCCCAGCAGGATTCCGGCGAGGAACCCGTTCAGCGGCGATACCGGCTCACCGTCTATCGAATCGAACGGGTCCAGCCGATCCAGGCCAAACCACGCGATGCTCTGCAGGATCGGCAGCACCCGCTGCCAGCCGACTTCGCTGAGGGAGTAGACGGTGCGTGCGACCGGCGGTGCCAGATCGGTGCGGTCGACGAGGCCGGCGTCCTGCAGCTCCTTGAGTCGCTCGGCCAGCAGGTTGGTCGCGATGCCGGGCAGCTCGGCGCGCAGGTCGCCATAGCGACGGGCTCCGCCGACAAGCTCGCGCAAGATCAGCAACGTCCACCGCTCGCCCAACACGTCGAGCCCCCGAGCGATGGGACAGTTCTGGTTGTAGTTCCGGCGGGCGGGCACTCCACCACCTTACTAGGTGCAAAACGTCTTTTTCAACCAGTCACTTGATAATCTTGTCTATTAACTTTAGTGTCTTGCCTATGAGTGTTGATCTTCGTCTTCCCGTATTCCGCAATCGCCCGATTCCCGCGCTGGCCGTCATTTGCCTGTCCGTCTTCGTCATCAGCGTCGACGCCACGATCGTCAACGTCGCGCTGCCCACACTGTCGCGCGACCTTGGCGCCGACACCGCGCAACTGCAATGGATCGTCGACGCGTACACCCTGGTCATGTCCGGCCTGCTGCTTTCGGCCGGCAGCCTGTCCGATCGCTACGGCAGACGAGGCTGGCTCAGCTCGGGGCTGGCACTATTCGCCCTCACCTCCGCGGTTGCGGCGCAAATGAATTCGGCCGATGCGCTGATCGTGGCGCGCTCCGCGATGGGTGTCGGCGCGGCGGTGATTTTCCCGACCACCCTGGGATTGATCACCAACATCTTCACCGACCCTGTGCCTCGCGCCAAGGCGATCGGGGTCTGGGCGGCCATGGTGGGCATCGGGGTGGCCGTCGGACCGATCACCGGCGGCTGGCTGCTCCAGCACTTCTCGTGGGGCTCGATCTTTTTGGTGAACATTCCGATCGCCGTGCTGGGCATCATCGGCGGGATCCTGTTCGTACCGACCTCGCGCGACCCGGCCGCGCCGCGCCTCGACGCCCCCGGCTTGATCCTGTCCGCGGCCGGTGTCACCACGCTGATCTACACCGTCATCGAAGCGCCCGCCTGGGGGTGGGGCAGCGCGCGGGCCGCAGCCGGATTCGCTGTTGGCGCAGCCATTCTCGCCGCGTTCGCACTGTGGGAGCGGCGCAGCACCCATCCGATGCTGGACGTGTCGGTGTTCGGCAACCGCCGATTCGCCGGAGGCAGCCTGGCGGTGACCGCAGGCTTCCTGACCCTGTTCGGGTTCATCTTCGTCATCACCCAGTATTTCCAATTCATCAAGGGCTACGACGCATTCGAGACCGGGGTGCGGTTGCTTCCGGTCGCACTCTCGATCGCGCTGGCCAGCATCCTGGCCCCCCGGCTGGCGGAACGGCTCGGCACCACCGCCGTCGTCGCCACCGGCCTGACGGTGTTCGCGGCCGGATTGGCCTGGGCGTCCACGGCGGATGCGGCGACGCCCTACTACCAGATCGCGTTGCAGATGCTGTTGCTCGGCGGCGGCCTCGGGCTCACCACCGCGCCGGCCACCGAGGCAATCATGGGATCGCTGCCCGCCGACAAGGCCGGGGTCGGCTCGGCCGTCAACGACACCACCCGCGAACTCGGAGGCACCCTCGGCGTCGCCGTCGTCGGGAGCGTGTTCGCCTCCGTATACTCGGGTCGAATCGACTCCGCACCCGCGCTGGCGGGGCTACCCACCGACCTGCGCTCAGCAATGGGACGATCAATGGCCTTGGCGCACAAGGTGATCGGACAGATGCCGGCCGGACGGGCCGCCGACGTCCGGGGCGCCGTCGAGCGTGCCTTCCTGGATGGCCTGCAGGTGGGCTCCTTGGTCTGCGCCGGCATCGCACTGGGCGCGGCTCTCATCGTGTTGTGGCTACTGCCGCCACGGAACAAGCAAGCAACACCAACGGACACCGCATCGGCACTAGTGGAGGTTTGAGCAGACATGAACGACAAGCAGATCCGCTCCCAGTACTCGACCGGCCTGTCCCGGCGGAACATCGAGCAGGCTTTGGTCTCTGCCGGAAAGGACCTCAACCACCTGGCGCCGGCCGACCTCGGGCTGCTGGAGGACTTCCACACCATGGGCCGCTACGCCACCGCCCAGCTGGTGGACCTGGTCGAGATCACCAGCGAGAGCGAGGTGCTCGACGCCGGGAGCGGCGTCGGCGGCACCGCCCGTTTCGTCGCCGATCGCTTCGGCTGCCGGGTGACCGCCGTCGACCTGACCGAGGAGTATTGCGAGACCAATCGCTGGCTCAACGGACTCGTCGGCCTCAACGAGCGGATATCCGTTCACCAGGGCGACGTCACCGAGCTGCCCTTCGCCGACGCCACCTTCGACGTCGCCATCAGCCAGCATGTCCAGATGAACGTGGCCGACAAGGCCCGCTTGTACTCCGAAGCGCGCCGGGTGCTGGTGGGTGGAGGCCGGCTTGGCCTGTGGGACATCACGATTGGGAATGGCACCAAGGCGCCCAGGCTCGACTGGCCCCTGCCCTGGGCCGATGAACCCACCCGCAGCCACCTGGTCACCCCCGATGAGTTGCGCGCCGTCGTCGAATCCGCCGGGTTCGCGATCGAGCGGTGGAACGACCTCACCGACCAGGCGGCCACGCTGATGCAGACGTTGCTTGCCCAGCCCCCCAACCCGCTGGGCCTGCACGCCTTCGTCACGGAGTTCAGGCAGAAAGCCGAAAACCTCACCCAAGCTCTCACCGACGGACGGCTCCGCGCCGTCCAAGGCGTCGCGCGCGCGGTTGGTTAAATCACGGCAACCCCCATGGACCTCGCCGGCGGCGCAGCGGTAAGGATGGTGGGGTGGGCCTGGCCGCTACCGTGCCCACTACCGACAAAACTCGAGCAAGCCGAGAGTGAGGTCCCGTCGTGAACCCAGGGCTGGGTCTGCCAGAGAAGGTGCGCGCCTGTCTGTTCGACATGGATGGTGTGCTCACCGACACCGCGAGCGTGCATACCAAGGCCTGGAAAGCCATGTTCGACGCCTTCCTGTCCCAACGCGCCAAGCGCACCGGAGAGAAATTCGTCCCGTTCGATCCCGCGGCGGACTACCGCAAGTATGTCGACGGCAAGAAACGCGAGGACGGCGTGAAGTCGTTTCTGGACAGCCGGGGGATCGAGCTGCCCGAAGGGGGCCCCGACGACCCCGGCGACGCCGACACAATTTACGGCCTGGGTAAGCGTAAGAACGACATGTTCCAGAAGGTCCTCCACGACGAAGGCGTCGAGGTGTTCGACGGGTCCCGGCGCTACCTGGAGGCCGTCGCGGCCGCGGGCCTGGGCATCGCCGTGGTGTCGGCCAGCGCCAACACCCCCGAGGTGCTCAAGATCACCGGTCTGGACCGGTTCATCCAGCAGCGGGTGGACGGCAACACGCTGCGCGAAGAGCATCTGCCCGGCAAACCCGCCCCCGACTCGTTCCTGCGCGGGGCGCAACTTCTCGACGTCGACCCGGATGCCGCGGCCGTTTTCGAGGACGCACTGTCGGGTGTGGCGGCCGGCCGTGCGGGTAACTTCGGCCTCGTGGTTGGCGTCGACCGGGTGGGCCAGGCCGACGAGCTGCGCGAAAACGGCGCCGACGTGGTGGTCACCGATCTCGCCGAACTACTGGGGCATGATCCCTCGTGATCACTGAAGAAGCCTTCCCCGTCGAACCGTGGCAGGTCCGCGAGACCCGGCTCGACCTGAACCTGCTGGCCCAGTCCGAGTCCCTATTCACGTTGTCCAACGGGCACATTGGGTTGCGCGGCAACCTCGACGAGGGCGAGCCGTACGGCCTGCCCGGCACCTACCTGAACTCGTTCTTCGAAATCCGGCCGCTGCCCTACGCCGAGGCCGGGTACGGCTACCCGGAGGCCGGCCAGACCGTCGTCGATGTCACCAACGGCAAGATCCTGCGTCTCATGGTCGACGACGAGCCGTTCGACGTCCGCTACGGCAAATTGCTTGCCCACGAGCGGATTCTGGACCTGCGTGCCGGGACCCTGACCCGCCGGGCCCACTGGCGCTCCCCCACCGGCAAGCAGGTCAAAATCTGCTCCACCCGGCTGGTGTCGTTTGTCCAGCGGGGCGTCGCGGCCATCGAGTACGTCGTCGAGGCGGTCGAGGAATTCGTCCGCGTGACGGTGCAGTCCGAACTGGTCACCAACGAGGACCAACCGGAGACGTCGGACGACCCACGCGTGTCGGCCATCCTGGAAAATCCACTGGAGGCCGTCGACCACGAAATCAACGACGGCAGAGCGATTCTCATGCATCGGACGCGGTCCAGCGCCCTGATGATGGCCGCCGCGATGGATCACGAGGTCGAGGTTCCCGGGCGGGTCGAGGTCAACACCGACGCGCGGGCCGACCTGGCACGAACCACCGTCATCTGTGGGCTGCGCCCCGGGCAGAAGCTGCGCATCGTCAAATACCTGGCATACGGCTGGTCCAGCCTGCGCTCGCGCCCCGCGCTGCGCGACCAGGCCGCCGCCGCACTGCACAGCGCCCGCTACAGCGGATGGCAGGGCCTGGTGGACGCGCAACGGAAGTGGCTCGACGAGTTCTGGGACTCCGCGGACGTGGAGGTGGAGGGCGACCAGGAATCGCAGCAAGCGGTGCGGTTCGGGCTCTTTCACCTCGTGCAGGCCAGCGCCCGCGCCGAGCGCCGCGCGATCCCCAGCAAGGGCCTCACCGGAACCGGCTACGACGGCCACGCCTTTTGGGACACAGAGGGTTTCGTGCTACCGGTGCTAACCTACACCTTGCCGCATGCGGTCGCCGACGCGCTGCGGTGGCGCGCATCGACGTTGGACCTGGCCAAGGAGCGCGCGGCCGAACTCGGCCTCGACGGCGCCGCCTTCCCGTGGCGAACCATCCGCGGACAGGAGTGCTCGGCCTACTGGCCGGCCGGCACGGCGGCCTTCCACATCAACGCCGACATCGCCATGGCCTTCGAGCGGTATCGCACCGTCACCGGCGACCACTCCCTGGAGGAGGAGTGCGGTCTGGCGGTGCACATCGAGACCGCCCGGCTGTGGATGTCGCTCGGCCACCACGATCGGCACGGCGTGTGGCATCTGGACGGGGTCACGGGCCCCGACGAGTACACGGCGATCGTCCGCGACAACGTGTTCACGAATCTGATGGCGGCACACAACCTGAGGACCGCCGCCGATGCGTGCGCCCGTCACACGGACCCGGCGCGCGCGATGGGCGTTACCACCGAGGAGATGGCCGCCTGGCGCGACGCGGCCGATGCCGTCCACATCCCCTACGACGAGGAGTTGGGCGTTCACCAGCAGTGCGAAGGGTTCACCACCTTTGCCGAGTGGGACTTCGAGGCCAACGCCACCTACCCGTTGCTGCTGCACGAGGCGTACGTGCGGCTCTACCCAGCGCAGGTGATCAAACAGGCCGACCTGGTGCTGGCAATGCAATGGCAGAGCCACGCGTTCACCCCCGAACAAAAGGCACGCAACGTCGACTACTACGAGCGTCGCACGGTGCGCGACTCGTCGCTGTCGGCCTGCTGTCAGGCGGTGATGTGCGCCGAGGTCGGCCATCTGGAGCTGGCCCATGACTATGCCTATGAGGCCGCGTTGATCGACCTGCGCGATCTGCACGCGAACACCCGCGACGGCCTGCACATGGCCTCGCTTGCCGGCGCCTGGATGGCGATAGTCGGGGGCTTTGGCGGCCTGCGCGACGACGAGGGCATCCTGGACATCGATCCCCAACTCCCGGACGGTATTTCGCGTCTGCGGTTCCGGTTGCGCTGGCGCGGGTTCCGGCTCACCGTCGACGCCAACCACGCCGATGTCACCTACACCCTGCGCGACGGGCCCGGCGCCGACCTGACCATCCGGCATGCCGGCGAGGACCTCACCGTAAATACGGACTCGCCGTCGACGATCGCGGTGCGGCCCCGCAAGCCGCTGCTGCCGCCACCGCCACAGCCGCCGGGCCGCGAACCGGTGCACCGACGGGCCATGGCGAGGGCGGCAGTTCCGGTTAAGGCCCAAACGTCCAGTTAGAAGCCGCCCGCCGTCACCTGGTGACAACCGTGAAGTGGTTGCTGGTCGCCCACGCCTGCTCGAACGTGGCCAGCGGAACCTGCTCGTCGCGGCCGGTGTTGCTGCCGCTGTCGTTGAGGTGCACTACCCCGGCCCCGTTGCCGGCCCTGGTGTCGACGCCGGTGACGACCACGAAGTGGTCCTCCACGCCGTGGTTGCCACGCTGGTTCCATAGGGTTTCGCTGTTGACTCCGACGATCACCTTGCGTCGCCCGGCCAGGCTCTGCTCCAGCGCGCCGAGTGAGCTGCTCATGGCGGCGGACTGGACGCCGTAGTGCGCCAGCAGCACCGGCAGGTCGCGATTCTCGGTGGTGCCGCCGGGTTTCCAGATCGGTCCGGGGTGGACCTCGCTCGGGGTGCCTTGGGCGGTGTCGTCGATCTGCTGCTCGGTGGGCTGACGGCCGGTGACCTCACCGATCACGTCGGCCACCGCCATCTCCCCGCAGTTGGATCCGTGCTGGCGGCGCCAGTACGCGGCGGCGGCACCGGGGTCGCCGTACATCTGGCCCCCACCGTTTTTGTCGGGGCGCGGAGACGCGTGCGCGACACCGGCGAATCCGATGGTCGACGCCGCGGCGGCGGCACCCAGTATGGCGATCATTGTGCTCAAGGTGCGCGTCATGGGCCGTCCTCTTCTTCAGCCGCCCCCTCATGGGGTTGTGCAGAAGAGGATCGGGGATGGCCCTATCGGGATCCTTGAAGAAACCTTGCGGAATTCTTGCCCCGCAGCTAGCGGAGTTGTTCCGGCCGCAACCGGCCCTAAAACCTAAAACTCCGCCAGCGCTCAGTGCGGCCGGACGATCCGGGCCATCTCGGCCTCCACCGCCTGGCGAATCTCGTCGCCCGTCAAGTCCTCGAGTCCGGTCGAAAACCGCAGGATCGGCGCGAACAGTCGCCAACCGAACTGCAGCGCAAGCGCGTTGGCGAGCGCCAGCCGAGCGCTGGTGTCATTGTCGTGCAGTGGCCGCACCCGGTCGAGCATGTCGGGAATGTTGGGAAAGCGCTTCTGCATCTGCCCGGCCGGGTACCCGTCCAGCACCGTGCGGGCCATGACCCGCATCTGCCGGTCCAGGGCCCGTTCCACGACGTCGGGCGGCGCATCGGAGTGCAACAGAGCCGACAGGTGATCGCCGAGGTGATCGAGCACGGCACCGACCAGCTGTTCCTTGGTGCCGAAGTGACGAAACACCAGGCCGTGGTTGACCTTCGAGCGGGCGGCGATGTCGCGGATGGACGTCGCGGCCGGGCCCCGCTCGGCGAATAGGTCGGTAGCGGCCTCCAAGACTGCCGCCGCCACCTCTTGGCGCCCGGTGGGCGTCTTCCCCCGCACACTTGCCGATTCCGTAGCCATGTGACTACACTAGCCGATGTAGTCAAATGACTACACGTCGACTCACCCAAGGACGAGAGCAATGACAAACCGATTAACCGTCACCAAGCTGGGAAGCCGCATCGGTGCCCGAATCGACGGGGTGCAACTCGGCGGCGGTCTGGACGCGGCCACGGTCGGTCAAATCCGCCGGGCGCTGTTGACCCATAAGGTGATCTTCTTCGGCGACCAGCAGCACCTCGACGACCGCGAACAGCTCGCGTTCGCCGGCCTGCTCGGCACCCCGATCGGGCATCCGGCGGCCTCTTACCTGGCAGGTAGGAACGCGCCCGTCATCACGCCGATCAACTCCGAGTACGGCAAGGCCACCCGCTGGCATACCGACGTCACGTTCGTCGCCAACTACCCGGCCGCCTCGATACTGCGCGCCGTCACCCTGCCCAGCTACGGCGGGTCGACGCTGTGGGCCTCGACCGCGGCGGCCTACGAGCACCTGCCCGAACCGCTAAAGGGCCTCGTCGAGAACATGTGGGCGCTGCACACCAACCGGTACGACTACGTGACGGACGAAGCCGTCCAATCGATGACCGACGCGCAGCGGGCGTTCCGGCGGGCCTTCGAGAAGGCGGATTTCCGCACCGAACACCCGGTGGTGCGGGTGCACCCGGAGACCCGCGAGCGCACCCTGCTGGCGGGAGATTTCGTGAAAAGCTTCATCGGCCTGGACAGCTACGAATCAAGCGTGCTGCTGGAATTGCTGCAGCGGCGAATCACCATGCCCGAGAACACCGTACGGTGGAACTGGGCGCCGGGCGACGTTGCCATTTGGGATAACCGGGCGACTCAGCACCGGGCGATCGACGACTACGACGACCAATACCGGCTCATGCACCGGGTCACCTTGATGGGCGATGTGCCCGTCAACGTGCACGGCGCGCCCAGCCGTGTGATCAGCGGCGCACCGCTCGACGCGCTCGCCGGCTGACGCCCGCGCCCCCGCCTCCCACTGGATATACCGACACGACATAAGGAAGACTCATGCCGAGCCCGACCCCCGAGACCATCCACATGACCACGAAGAAGACCTACTCCCCCGTCAGCTCCACCGGCTGGCCAGGCGACGCCCTGGACCCGGTGCAGCGGGCGCTGGCGGATTACCGCGGCGAGGACGCGTGGGCGGACGTGATCGAGCGATTGGACAGCTACGACGCGACGGCGTCGGCGATCCTGGCGCCCGTGTGCTCGGTTCCGGTTTTCGTGGTCGGCGGCACCGGGTATCAGTGGTGCGCCGAGCTCGACGTGTGGCAGGCGTTCGACGCGGCAGCCGAGATCGGGGCGGCGGCCACGGATCCGCTCGTGATGATGATCGCCCGCTTGGGGTCAGGCTCGGCGCGCCGCCGGCCGCGACGGTGGTGGCAGCGCTTCACCCACTAGCCTGTCTGGCGGCGACCCGCCGCGCCCGGCTTCGCCGCGCTTGCGATCGCCGCCGACGCGTTAGCCGGCCGAACTGACCGGATTGATCGGCAACCAGCGCAGCGCGCCCGGCGCCGCGGACGGAACCACCGGATGCGCCGGTGCGATCGGATCCAGCCGGCGATATGCCTCGCCTTGCGGCGGCCGCAGATCTTGCTCGCCCTTGTTCGGCCACATCGAGGCGGCCCGCTCGGCCTGGGCGGCGATCGACAGCGACGGGTTGACGCCCAGGTTCGCCGAGATCGCGGCGCCGTCCACGACAAACATCGTCGGATAGCCGTAGGCGCGGTGATAGGGGTCGATCACGCCATGCTCGGGGCTGTCGCCGATCACCGCGCCGCCGAGAAAGTGCGCGGTCAGCGGGACGTTGAACAGCTCGCCCCAGGTGCCACCCGCGACGCCGTCGATCTTCTCGGCGATGCGGCGGGTGACCTCGTTACCGATCGGGATCCACGTCGGGTTCGGCTCGCCGTGTCCCTGTTTGCTGGAGTACCAGCGGATGCCCAGCTTGCCGCGCTTGGTGAACGTGGTGATCGAGTTGTCCAGATGCTGCATCACCAGCGAGATCACCGTGCGTTCGCTCCACTGGCGGGGATTGATGAACCGCAGGATGTGACGCGGATCCTCGCGGGCGACGTGCAGTAGCTGCTTCCAGCGCGGCACGTCGCTGCCCCCGGGTCCGGCGCCGTCGGTCATCAACGTCTGCAGCAGCCCCATCGCGTTGGAGCCCTTGCCGTAGCGCACGGGTTCGACGTGCGTGTCCGCCGTGGGGTGGATCGAGGAGGTGATCGCCACGCCGTGGGTCAGGTCCAGGTTCGGGTCGACCTTCAATGTCGCGGCGCCGACGATCGACTCCGAGTTGGTGCGGGTCAGCACACCCAGGCGCTCGGACAGGCGGGGCAGCGCGCCCTTGTCCCGCATCCTGAACAGCAGATGCTGGGTGCCCCAGGTGCCAGCGGCCAGGATCAGGTGCGAGGCGGTGAACGTGCGCCTGTCCCTGCGTGCCCAGCTGCCGGTGCGAACGGTCCGGACCTCCCACAACCCGTCGGACCGCTCCTTGAAGCTCTTCACCGTCGTCATCGGAATCACTTCCGCGCCTGCCGATTCCGCGAGGCCAAGGTAATTCTTGACCAGCGTGTTCTTGGCGCCGTGGCGGCAGCCGGTCATGCAGCAACCGCATTCCAGGCAGCCCGTGCGCGCCGGGCCCGCACCGCCGAAGAACGGGTCGGGGACGGTCTTGCCCGGCGCCTTGGTGCCGTCGGGCCCGAAGAACACCCCCACGGGGGTCGGCACGAACGTGTCGCCGAACCCCATCTCGTCGGCGACCTCCTTAAAGATGCGGTCCGCGTCGGTGAACGTCGGGTTGGGCACCACGCCGAGCATCCGCTGCGCCTGGTCGTAGTGCGGCCCCAGCTCGCTCCGCCAGTCGGTGATGTGCTTCCACTGCTGGTCGGCGAAGAACGGCTCCGGCGGCACGTACAACGTATTGGCGTAGTTCAGCGAACCGCCCCCGACACCGGCGCCGGCCAAGATCATCACGTTGCGCAGCGGATGGATCCGTTGGATGCCATAGCAACCCAGTTTCGGCGCCCACAAGAACTTGCGCAGGTCCCAGGACGTCTTGGCAAACTCCTCATCGGAGAAGCGGCGGCCGGCCTCGAGCACTCCTACCCGATAGCCCTTCTCGGTCAGCCGCAGCGCACTGACGCTGCCCCCAAATCCCGAACCAATGATCAGTACGTCGTAATCCGGCTTCATCGGAGCAGTATGACGCCCGTCACACGGCCCCCGTCAGTTAGCCAACCCTAACCCCGATCGGGGCATGGCCATGCCGATCGTAGTCATTTGACTACGCTGTAGCCACCCGACTACACTTCGTGCTGTAGTCAATCGACTACGGCACAGACCGCTAGGGGATGGACCAAGATGACCCGGTTACGAAACCTCATTTCGATGGCCTACCACGCCTGCACGCGCAACACGGCCAAGTGGTCAGCGGCCTACCACAAGGCATACCCGGAGCAGACCGATTAGCTGCCGTTAGCCGCCTTCAGCTCCCGGTCGCCAGGCCGACCTTCTGGAATTCCTTGAGATCGCAATAACCCGCCTTGGCCATCGACCGGCGCAGGCCACCGACCAGGTTGAGGCTGCCGAACGGATCGTCGGACGGCCCGTTCAGGATCTGCCGCAGCGGCGGCCGCTCGCCGACGGCGATCTGCAGCAACGCCCCGCGCGGCAACGACGGGTGCGCCGCAGCGGCCGGCCAGAACCACCCGGAGCCGAGCGCCTCGGCGGATTCGGCCAGCGGCGTGCCCAGGACCACCGCGTCCGCACCGCAGGCGATGGCTTTGGCCAGCTCGCCGGACGTGTGAATGTCGCCGTCGGCCAGCACATGCACATAGCGTCCGCCGGTCTCGTCGAGGTATTCGCGCCGCGCGGCGGCGGCGTCGGCGATCGCGGTCGCCATCGCCACATTGATGCCCAGCACCTCGTCGCTGGTGGTCACCCCCCTGGTGGAGCCGTAGCCGACGATGACGCCCGCGGCGCCGGTGCGCATCAGGTGCAGCGCGGTGCGGTGGTCAAGCACCCCGCCGGCGACCACCGGAATGTCGAGCTCGGAAATGAAGGTCTTGAGGTTCAGCGGCTCACCATCGCTGGCCACCCGCTCGGCCGAGACGATCGAGCCCTGGATGACCAGCAAGTCGATGCCGGCCTGCACCAGCACCGGCGTCAGCGCCTGCGCGTTTTGCGGGCTGACCCGCACCGCGGTGATCACTCCCGCCTCCCGGATGCGGGCCACCGCGGCACCCAGCAGGTCCGGGTCCAGAGGTGCCGCGTGCAGCTCCTGCAACAACCGGATCGCCGCCGACGGCTCGGGGGCGGCCGCTACAGCTTCTAGGAGCTGCGCGATCTTGGCCTCGACATCGGCATGCCGGCCGATCAACCCCTCGCCGTTGAGCACGCCCAGCCCGCCGAGCCGGCCGAGCTCGATGGCGAACTCCGGCGACACCAACGCGTCGGTCGGGTGCGCCACCACCGGGATCTCGAACCGGTAGGCGTCCAGCTGCCATGCCGTCGACACGTCCTTCGACGAGCGGGTGCGGCGCGACGGCACGATGCTGATCTCGCTGAGTTCATATGTGCGACGGGCAGCACGGCCCATCCCGATCTCGACCATCTGGTGTCAGCCTGGGTCAGCGTGCGTAGTAGTTGGGCGCTTCGACGGTCATGGCGACGTCGTGCGGGTGGCTCTCCTTGAGGCCGGCTGGTGTGATCCGGACGAACTGCGCCTGCTGCAGCACCTCGATGCTGGGAGACCCGGTGTAGCCCATCGCCGCGCGCAGGCCTCCGGTCAGCTGATGGATCACCGAGGACAGCGGGCCGCGGAACGGCACTCTGCCCTCGATGCCCTCGGGTACCAGCTTGTCCTCGCTCAAGGCGTCGTCGGCGAAGTAGCGGTCTTTGGAGTAGGACTTGCCCACGCCGCCGGACAAGCCCCGGCCCTGCATGGCTCCCAGCGACCCCATGCCGCGGTAGCTCTTGTACTGCTTGCCGTTGACGAAAATCAGCTCACCGGGCGCCTCGGCGGTGCCGGCCAGCAACGAGCCCAGCATGGCCGTCGATGCGCCGGCGGCCAGCGCCTTGGCGATATCGCCGGAATACTGCAGTCCCCCGTCGGCCACCACCGGCACGCCCGCCGGCCTGCATGCCGCGACGGCCTCCAGAATCGCAGTGATTTGTGGGGCGCCGACGCCGGCCACCACCCGGGTGGTGCAGATCGACCCCGGCCCCACGCCGACTTTCACCGCGTCGGCACCGGCCGCAACCAGGGCCGCGGCCGCGGACCGTGTCGCGACGTTGCCGCCGATCACCTCTACCCGGTCGCCGACCTCGGCCTTCAGCTTGCCGACCATCTCGAGCACCAGCCGGTTGTGCGCGTGCGCCGTGTCGACAACCAGCACGTCAACCCCGGCGTCGACCAGCATCATCGCGCGAACCCAGGCGTCGCCGCCCACACCGACGGCCGCGCCGACCAGCAGCCGGCCGTCGCAGTCCTTGGTGGCCAGGGGATGCTGCTCGGTCTTGACGAAGTCCTTGACGGTGATCAACCCCGTCAACCGGCCGTGCCCGTCGACGATGGGCAGCTTTTCAATCTTGTTGCGGCGCAATAGCCCCAGCGCCGCGTCGGCGCTCACACCCTCCCGAGCGGTGATCAGCGGAGCCTTGGTCATCACCTCGGCGACGTGTTTGGCCTGGTCGACTTCGAATCGCAAATCGCGGTTGGTGATGATGCCGACCAGTGCGCCGGACTCGTCGACCACCGGCAGCCCGGAGATGCGGAACCGGGCGCACAGCGCTTCGACCTGGGCCAGCGTGTTGTCCGGTCGGCAGGTAACCGGATCGGTGACCATGCCGGCCTCGGAGCGCTTCACCATCTCGACCTGGCCGGCTTGTTCGGCGACGGGCAGGTTGCGGTGCAGCACTCCCATGCCGCCCGCCCGGGCCATCGCGATGGCCATCCGCGACTCCGTGACGGTGTCCATCGCGGAGCTGACCAACGGCACCTTGAGCCTGATCTTCTTGGTCAGCTGACTAGAGGTGTCCGCGGAGGCGGGCACCACGTCCGAGGCCGCCGGCAGCAGCAGCACATCGTCGAACGTCAGCCCCAGCATCGCGATCTTGTGCGGGTCGTCGCCCCCGGTGGGCACCGGGTCGTACGCCAGATCGGGAATTGGCGAGTCGCGCAGGTACGGACTGGCAACCAGGTCAGAGCTGTCTTCCAAGTGGGACATGCCACGAGACATCGGTGGGGCCCTCCATAAGCATGCGGAGTGAGAAATCCATCTTATCGGCTCTCCGGACAACCCCGACTCGCTTCTTTGGGCGCGCCGCGCCTGCTGGCGTTATGACGGCCTGCCTGCGTAGGCTATGGGGGTGCGCGACCACCTCCCGCCGGGTTTGCCGCCCGACCCGTTTGCCGACGACCCCTGCGATCCGTCGGCGGCGCTGGAAGCTGTCGAGCCCGGCCAACCGCTGGATCAGCAGGAGCGGATGGCGGTCGAGGCCGACCTGGCCGACCTGGCGGTTTACGAAGCCCTATTGGCGCACAGGGGAATTCGCGGACTCGTGGTGTGTTGCGACGAGTGCCAGCAAGACCACTATCACGACTGGGACATGTTGCGCGCCAACCTGCTGCAGCTGCTGATCGACGGCACCGTGCGCCCGCACGAGCCGGCCTACGACCCAGAGCCCGACGCTTACGTGACCTGGGATTACTGCCGCGGATACGCTGACGCATCGCTCAACGAGGCGACGTCCGACGCCGATGGCTACCGCCGGCGGCTCTGACCGCTTTTTAGCCCGCTTTTAATTCCCCGCTTCAGCTGCCGGGGACGGCTGTGGCGGCTGCGGTGCTACAGGACTCGTGTGGTGTTTGTGCGGCCGGCCCGCCGGCGAGGTCGGCGAGGTTGGCGATGACGGGTCCGGCACGGCGGACGAGCTGGGCGCGGCAGGCGATGAGCCGGGCACCGTGGACGTGGCGCGCGGACTCGACGGGCCGGACGGCCCGGTCGACGCGGACGGCCCCGCCGATGTCGTCGGCACATCCGCGGGGATCGAGGCGACCCGAGCCGTCGTCGGCTTCGATTTCGGCAGCGTCGCGTTCGGGTTGCGTGTCTGCACCTTCACGTTCAGCAGCTTCACCTGGTTCATCAGGTTTTGCCGGGTCTCATCGTCATTCATGGACTGCACCATGCTGGTGACGGCGGACAGCTGATTCTGAGCCTCGTCCCATTTGCCTTGGTCGATCATCTGCTGA
Source organism: uncultured Actinomycetota bacterium (assembly GCA_963778135.1). Lineage (GTDB taxonomy): Bacteria > Actinomycetota > Actinomycetes > Mycobacteriales > Mycobacteriaceae > Mycobacterium. The sequence goes on from CAVZTC010000003.1 coordinate 314,722, forward strand.
ACTCGCACTAGGTCGGCCCTGGCGGACAACATGACCTGGTCTTCGTTGACGCGCGGTTCGTCGAAGAACATCGCGTGCAGGGCATACAGCGCCTCGCCCGGCCGGGCCTCGGCCACCACGGCGCCAAAGCCGCTCAGCGCCAACAGCGCCGCAGCGACCGACCCGATTGCCGCCAGGCCGCGACGCGCGCCCCGGCGCTCCCCGATACCGGCGAGCAGCGCGTCAGCGGCCTCGTCCTGCGAAACCAGCGCACTGGCCGGTGGCCAGCGCAGGTCGTCGCGCCACTCCCCCAGCAGGGCGGCGAGCGCGTCCTCCCTGGGGTCGTCGAGCGCAACCTCGGTACGCGCGGCGAGCGCGTCGAGCAGCAGACCGGTACGGGCCACGTCGTCCAAATCGAAATCAGGCATAGTCACCCGCCGCGACGATTTCGTCCTTGAGCCGCTGCAGTGCGCGGTGCTGGGCCACCCGAACGGCTCCGGTGGTGCTCCCGACGGCGGCTGCCGTCTCTTCGGCGGACAGGCCCACCACGACGCGCAGTATCAGGATCTCGCGTTGCTTGGCCGGCAGGATCTCGAGCAATTCGTTCATCCGGGTAACCGAATCGGCTTCGATGGCAATCTGTTCCGGGCCCGCGTCTTTCGACCGGCACTCCGGAACGGACTCCGCGGGGTAGGCCAGGTCACGGCCGGCGGCCCGGTGGGCGTCGGCCACCTTGTGGGCCGCGATGCCGTAAAGGAAGGCCAGGAACGGACGTCCCCGATCCCGGTACCGTGGCAATGCCGTTATCGTGGCCAAGCACACCTCCTGTGCCACGTCGTCAGCTGACATGCCGCTCCGCTCAATCGTGCCGACTCGCGCTCGGCAATATCGCACGACAATCGGGCGGATGGTCTCCAGCACTTCTCGAAGCGCATTCCGGTCTCCAGCCACGGCTTCCGCAACCACAGCGTTGAGACGATCCCCTTCAATTTTCATCGACGGCGGTCTCTCCAACGTTACGGCCAGGACACATCCTGGGCAAAGACACAGCTAGACAATAACGGCCGCACCGGGCTTCAAGCGGTATGCCAGGTTCCTCCGGCGCGCCGCACCTGGCCTGCGCAAATATCCCGGATTTCGGTAAGTCGGCGCATCTGTTGTGCCGAAAGTGTTGTGCTTCCGATATCGATCAGCAACCAAGCAAGCGCCCAGCGTAGCGGTGTCAGTCCCAATTGGCCGGTAGCGTCCATCGCCGCCTGCGCGACAGTGCGCGCCCGCTCGGTAGCGCCCGCGCAGCACAGGGCAGCGGCGAGCACCACCTCACTTTTGACCCGGTGCCGCGCCGAGGGTCCGGCCGGACCGGAGGCCATGGCCCCGGCCAGCTCGACACCTTCCTCGGCGTGGCGCACGGCGACGAGACCCTCGCCGCCCGCCATCGCCAGCTCGGCTGCCACCCACCGGCGCCGCACCGCCAGCCGGTCCGTCGCCTGCACGGGCAGTTCGGCCGACGACCGGGCCGGGTCCAGGACCGCGTCCGCGCGGGCCAACAAGGTCGCCGCGGCGGCCAACCGCCCCACGCCAAGCGCGTCTGCCGCCAGCCCGATCAGTGCGTCGACGCACGCCTCGGGATCGGTGCCCGCCAGCGCCAGGGCGCGACCGTCCCAGCTCCGCGCTAGCGCGTGCCAACCGAGCTGACGCAGGAAGGATCCCTGCGTGCTGTGCGCCAACGAGACCAATCGCCCCGCCGCGGCGCTGCGTCGCAGCACCGCCAGGTCGCTATAGGCACTGCCATAGTGCCCCTGCCCGCCGGCCGCCACGGCCCGCAGCCAGAGTTGGTCTGGTGTGGTCGCCGTGGGCAGCGGCCAGGTGCCGGGCCCGTTTCCGAAGGCGGCCGCGGCCAGTGTGCGCTGCACGTTCGCAGAGTGACGAGTTTCAATCAGTTTGATTGCCATGAGGTCATTTAGTAAAAAGTGTGTGGTCGCCGCGTTACCGAGACATTACCCAGCGGCCCTGCACCCGCACCGCGACTACCCGGCCGAGCATCCCTGAGCTGGGAAATCTTTGATCTATCGGGTTGTTGTTAGCATGCCTCGCGTTCCGCAAGTGCTTCGCAGATGAACGCGGAGTTAATTCTCTTGCAACGCTTAATATTTGAGCGGGGCGTGTGCGTATTGACTGCATTTCGGTAGCCCCCCTAACGTCTATCATCGACGGTAGTCATCGGTGACGCCACGGAAATTCAAGTTGCACACTCGCGCCTGTCGCGAACCCGACCTCCCACTTGGGCGTGCCCTGACGAGAGGGGACCACCAATGCCACAGCCGGAGCAGCTACCCGGGCCCAACGCCGACATCTGGAACTGGCAATTGCAAGGCATGTGCCGCGGCGTTGATTCGTCTATGTTCTTCCACCCCGATGGCGAACGCGGCCGCGCCCGCATGCAACGCGAGCAGCGCGCCAAGGAGATGTGCCGGCGCTGCCCCGTGATCGAGGAGTGCCGGTCCCACGCGCTGGGCGTCGGCGAGCCCTACGGGGTTTGGGGCGGCCTGTCCGAATCCGAGCGCGACATGCTACTCAAGGGTGACATCGGGCGCCGTCGGTCCGCGTAGCTGCGTTACCGTTTGCCGGACCGAAACGCCCGATTCTCCGGGCGCGGGCGACCGAGTCAGGCTGCGACGTCAGATCGGCACGCGATTCCAGTCAGCCAGCCACGGCTACTCGAATTTCGCGTGCTCGCGAACGTTGCCAGGCTTACATGGCAGCGTCAGTGAATCGCCGACGAACACAGGCCGAGCGCTCCGCGGATACCCGCAACGCGCTCATTACCGCCGCGCGGACACTGTTACGGCACATGGCTTTAGCGAGGTCGCACTCGAAACGATCGTGCAGGCCGCCGGGCTGACCCGGGGCGCGCTGCACCACCACTTCGCCGACAAAACCGAATTGTTCACGGCCGGGTACGAACGCGTCGACGGCGACGTCAACGAACGAATGGGGCAGTCCATGGCCCGATGCCGCGGTCGACCCCGAAGTGCAGCGGATCGTGGTGGTCGACACGCCGGCGGTGTTGGGCTGAGAACGGTGGACGTCGACATCAGTGCCATTCCCGCGCAGCCTTTGACCCCGCACGAAACGTCGCCGGCCACTTGGGTTTCGGCATCGGCGTGCACCAGTGCATCGGACAGAATCTCGCACGCGTCGACATGCGGGTCGCGCTTTGCACGCTGGCCCGCCGGCTGCCCGCGCTGACGCGCGGCGCCGGCTGCCGAAACGCAGGCGCATGGGACGATCCGGTGCATGACGATACAACAAACCGGCCAGGACGCGGCGTCGCCCGAGGGTACGGTGACCGTCGCCGAGACGGGTACCGGGACCTATACCCAGCAGATCACCGCCGGCCACCACCGGCTGGTCGCCGACGAGCCACGGCCGACCGGCGACGACGCGGGACCGACGCCCTACGATCTGCTGCTGGCCGCCCTCGGGGCGTGCACCTCGATGACGGTGCGGATGTACGCCGACCGCAAGGGCTGGCCACTCGAGCGGGTTCACGTGACGTTGCGCCACTCACGCATTCACGCTCGGGATTGCGCCGACTGTGAAACGAAGGCCGGATGGATCGATCACATCGACCGCGACATCGAGGTGGCCGGCGACCTCGACGACGCGCAGCGGGAACGATTACTGCAGATCGCCGAACGCTGCCCCGTTCATCAGACGCTGACCTCGGAAGTGCGCGTCGCAACGTCGCTGCGATGACAACACCGCTCCCGCTAGAGACGTCGGGTTGTGCGGCGTTTGAGGAAGTCGTCGACGAGGCCATTAACAGTGTCGGGGGCTGCGTAGGCAGCGAGGTGGCCGACCTGTTCGAGGAGGACGAATTCGGCTTCCGGGATCGCTTCGGCCATTCGGCGTAGCTCGGGCACTCCGAAGCTCGCGTCCTCGCGCCCGGCGATCACGAGGACCGGCGTGCTGATGCGTTGGAACAGTTCATGTTGGTCCGGGCGTCTGACGACGATGCTTTCGACCGCGAAGCTCGCCGAGCGTGCGTCGTTGCGCCGGATCATCGCGGCGAGCTCATCGGCGAGGGCCGGCTTTTGGCTGCGAGTCGTCGCGCCCAGGAATCGCGGCACCACCGCCGAACGGACGAACACCGGACGCCCGAGCCGTCGAGTCGCGTGCGCCATCAATGCCAGCTGCAGCCGGTCCCAACGCGGCGCTGGTGACGCCGTGCCGTTCATCAGCACCGAGCAGTCGACTCGGTCGGGGTATTTCGCGGCGATGGTCCCGCCGATCATGGCTCCCCAGGAGTTCCCCACCAAGTGCGCCCAGGGCAGTTGCAGCGCGTCGAGGATCTCGACGTAGGCTCGCGCGCTCTCGTCGAACGTGAAGCACCTTTCGAGCGGTTCGCTGCGGCCCTGGCCCGGTGGGTCGACCGCGATCGTCATGTACCTGTCGCTGAAGTGGTTGATCTGTGCGGCGTAGAGGGTGTGGTCGGTCAACAGACTGGGGAGCAGCAGCACCGGCTCCCCGTCACCTTGGATGTCGATGTGCAGCTTTCCCAGCGATGTCGGGATGTTCTGGGTGGTCATGGGTTCAGCAGGCCCCGCTCGATGAGGTCCAGCACTTGTCCTCGCGAGAACTTTACGCCCGCGGGGCTGGTCGGCAACGGCCCGTCGAGCAGCAGGCCCGCTAGCCCGTGGACCGCCGACCAGGCGGCGATCTCCGCCCCCGGCCTGCGATGCGGGTCCAGCAGACCGGCGGCCTGCGCTTCGTCGAGCACTTGGCCCAGGACGCCGTACGGGTCGGTTGCTTGATCGTCCGCCATGTCGCCGGATGTGGCCGGATGCGAGGTGAAGGCGGCGCGGAATAGTCCGGGCTCGTTGAGGGCGAAGTCGATGTAGGCGGTGCCAACTGCTCGCAACCGTCGACGAGGGTCCTTGGCGCGGTTGACCCGTCGGCGCATCTGGACGGCGAGTTCGTTGCGCGCAAAGGCCGCCACCTCGGCCAACAACGACTCGCGGTCTGCGAAATGTCGATAGGCAGCCGAGTGCGAAACCCCGGCGGCGCGGGCGGCCTCGCGCAGGATCACCCGATCAGGCCCACCCTCGCGGGCCAGCGCGATGCTCGCCTCGATCAGAGCCGAACGCAATGATCCGTGGTGATAGGGCTTCCGCTGATCCGCATCGGCGTTGTCGGAAATCATGCCCTCAAGAATCGCATCACCACTGCGATGTTGCCAACGGTCACATTTCGGCGCATACTCGCGATGTAACCACCGGTCACATTTGACACGGTCCGCACGGAAGGAAACTCCAATGACAAAGATGCGCGTCCTGGTAACTGGTGCCACGGGCAAGGTTGGCGGCGCGGTAGCCGCCCAATTGTTGGAGAAGGGCGTGGCGACCAGGGCGTTGGTGCACCACGACGATTGGCGCAGCGCGCGCCTGCGGGATATGGGCGCCGACGTCGTGGTCGCGGATTTGTTTGATATTCAACACGTTCAGGCCGCAGTCGCCGGCGTGGACCGGCTGTTTTTCAACGCTCCCTACCATCCACACGCGCTCGACAGCGCGGTTGCCTTTGCCGTGGCCGCGCGGCGCTCAGGGGTGCAGGCGGTGGTGGCGTTGGGGCAGTGGTTAGCCAGCCCCGAGCATCCCTCGCTGATGACCCGGCATGCCTGGTTGACCGACAAGTTGTTTGAGCTACTGCCGGACACCGCCCACACGGCGGTTGATCCGGGATTCTTCGCCGACAACTATCTCAACCTTGCGCCTATGGCGGCCCAGCTGGGCGTGTTGCCGACTCCGACCGGTGCGGGTCGAAACGCGCCGCCGTCCAACGAAGACATCGCCCGGGTGGCCGTGGGTGCGCTCCTTGACCCGCACCGCCATGATGGCCGCTCCTACCGCCCGACGGGACCAACGATGTTGTCGGGGGTCGAAATCGCCGGAATGATGGGTGAGGCGCTGGGCCGACGGGTGCGCCACATCGACATCCCCGAGTGGATGTTCATGCGCGCCGTCCGCGTTAACGCCAAGCGACTCGGCGCCGACCTGTACTTCGAGTCCGGCTTGCGCCACTACCTACCCGAGTACGCCCTGGGAACCTGGGAGGTGGGCGGGCCGACGACCCATGTCCGTGACGTTGCCGGCGTCGAACCGGAGGACTTTCTGACCATCGCACGCCGGTACGTCAACGGCCCCGAATCCCGGCGCACCGCAAGCAATCTCATCCGCCAGCTCTGGAACTTCGCGCTGACCGGACTGGTGCCGATGCACGACCTGGACCGGTTCGACCGGCTCCAGCAGCACCCCCGCCCGGCCCATCCCCGATTCTCGGGCGAGTCGGTCGTGTGGCGCAACGAGCACGCCGCATCCGGCGCGGTCAGTACCCCCATTGCGCTACGGGCTGCCCCTCTTTGAGGCCCCATGCACCAATTGGCACGCCGCCGTAGTGGTCGCCGAAATCGAAGCATTACCAATGGCATACGCTCATGTCCTACTGGACTTCGGATGGCGACAGATTTCCGCCGGGCTTGCGTGCGGAGTACGGCAATTTTCGGCCGGGGCAGTGTTCTGGTTGGTTCCTCTCGCTTCTTCCCTGCGGAAGCACGGAATTGGTTTGTCCGAGAGCGCTTGCGGGATTCTTGCGTTCGCGTCACCGCGGCCGCAGGGCGCGAAGTACTGCGCCGACGCGAAACCAACACCCAAGGGCCGATGGACGAGGTTCCCGTGGCGCGCGGTTGTCACAACCGCCGCACCGGCCGCTGCCGGGGGCGTATGTTCGCATGCCCGCCTACGAGCGACAGCACGAGGAGCCACCGCGAAATCCCTCGGCAATCTTGGCGTTTGTCGCTCGGAGGCGGGCGAATTGGCCTGTCTGCCGCGCCGATACTCCTGCGCCAATTGTGACCTCTGCGCACCACCGCACCAAAGGGGGCGAACCCTAGCCAACGGCTCCCGGCGCCGCGACGTACCCGAGCGCGAGCGCGAGAACGGCGAATTTGATAAGAGCCGCGATTCGCGCGCGCCGTGAGTACACGGCGACACGTGTTCCGTTGAGCACCTTCAGCAACGAGACGCCCTCGACCGCGTCACCGGCGACGGCGACGATCACCACGCCGGGCAGGGCAGCCGGGTGGCCGCGCCGCCGACGCGTGCGCTCCACGAGCAGAGCCAGGAGCGTGCCGTACGTTGCCATGTAGCCGAAATCCAGGCAGGTGGACAATCGTGCGGCGCGCTGACCTTCGCTGCCCCAGCCGGCCATGACGGCCTCGGCCCGAGAAGCGTTGCCGGCCAGCTCAAATCGGATAATCCCCGCACCGCCGGCCTGACGCATGCGGCGCTCCAGCACGAGCATCACCGCGGTGTAGACAACGAAGGCCATCATCGATGCCCCGAGTGGGTTGGCCCGTACGCGATTCCTCATCACACGAGATCCTTGCATGCCGATCCTGCCGGCGGCAGGAATGGTCACGAGTCATCGGCCACGTCGAGGGAAAAGACCGTTACAGCGGCCGACTTTCCCTTCAGAGCGTGGGCTCCGCGGTCGATGAGTCCGGGCGGTCGAGAAACCAGGGCGTCGACGGTCTGCTGGGTGGCAAGGATCGCGTCGCCGGTCGCTTTGGTGAGCTGCTCGACGCGGGCGGCGACGTTGACGGCGTCGCCGATCAGGGTGAACTCCAGCTTGCCGCCGCCGCCGATGGTGCCGGCGATAACCTTGCCGGTATTGATGCCGATGCCGATACGAAGGGAACCGTCGAACCGCTCGGCCACCGTACGATGAATCAGAGCAGCGGCGCGCAGCGCTGAATCAGCATGGCCAGCAAGGTCATTCGGTGCGCCGAAGACCGCCAGGGCACCGTCGCCGAGGAACTTGTTGACATGCCCTCCGGCGTCAACCACGGCGGGCACGACAATCTCAAACAGAGCGTTGAGACGCGCAACCTCAAACAGAGCGTTGAGACGCGCAACCGTGTCCTCGGCGCTGTTCGCCTCGGCGAACGGGGTGAAATCGCGGATGTCGACGAACATCACGGTCACCTCGCGGCGCTCACCCGTGAAGACGTCGTCGCCTTGCTGCAGTAGCCGCGCCGCCAGGGCTGGGTCGACGTATGTCCCGAACGCCGCCTGGAGTCGTTGCCGCTCAGCCAATCCCGACTGCATGCGGTTGAACGACGCCGCTAACGCACCAAGGTCATCATCCTGAACCACCGGCAGACGTCGGCTGTAATCACCGGCCGCGACGCGTTCGGTGCCTTCGGCAAGATCCCGGATCGGTCGCAGCGAAGGTGAGAATGCCGCGCCAACCGTTATCGGCACCCCGAAGCCCAGGGTCAACGCGCATCCGATCGCCACCCAAACCAGGGGCTGGTGACTCGCGGAATGGAACACCGCCGACACCATCGCGCTCACCACGGCAAACGCAAAAACGGCCGCGAGCATCGCCAAGTTCGACCATGCGGCGAACGTCGGCCGAGAGCGAGGAAGGGCATCACCGATGCCCATGTCACCGGCGAGGGCGATCCGCGCCGGCCGCATCGCCGCCTCCGCCACGGTATGGACCCCGATCAGGTGGGAGCCCGCTCCGACAACGCCCCCAACAACCACATATTGGACCAGCCGTAGCCCGGTCACGCCGGCAATGGCGCCGGCGCTGAAGAACACCACGACCCCGGTCGCGACGAACCCCACCACCCCTCGCACGATCGCACCGCGGGACCAGTCGTAGGTCGCTTCCAACGCCTTAGCCCGGTCCACCTCGCGACCCCGCGCCCATCGCTCGGCAAGTCGCCATACACCGCGCCCGGGAAGGGGCACCACGTACGCAATCACCAGCACCGCCACACCGGCGGCGCCGGCCGCCCCAAGGTAGCGGCTGGAGTGCTCGACGGCCACGACGGCGGCCGCCAAAATGACGTAGATCGGCAGCGCCACCATAAAGGTGGTCGCTGAGACCATCCACGAGTACCTTGCCCCGTGGTGGTCCCATGCCCACTGCAAGAAGCGGTCCATGGCGTGAGACTAAATGCCCGTCACCGCTCGGCCTAGTGGTGGTGACAGTGGCCGTGCCCGTAGCCGTGGTCGTCGGGCGCCTCGGCGGGTTTGTCGATGACAGGGGTCTCGGTTTTGCCGGAAGTAAGCAGGGATTGCAGCCGGGTCACATAAATTCTGTGTCCAAGGGCCGAATACCGTGCGGGGATTCAGGAGGACATTTTCGATGCCGAACGATCGCGGCCGTGCAATGGTCGGCATCTGCGCCGCCACATCTGTCCTGGCGCTGCCGGCCGTCTTGAACGTCGCCTTGGCTCACGCTAGCCCGCTGCCCGATTTTTGCCTGCCGTCCAGCGTCGTCGACAACGTTTGCACTGCGCGGCTCGCGTCAGTGACGGCCGACGCCATCAACGGGACAATCACTGGACGGCCAGTCGGTGGCGGGGCGGCGGTTACTCTGGCGGGACAAGCGGATGCCTACCGAAAGTCGGCGGGATTCGGCGATGCAACGCCCGAGCTCGTTCAAGAGTGGGACGCCACAATCGACAGGGCGAGCAACCTCAACTTCGACCCATCCGATCCCAATTGGTACGCCAATGCCAAGGTCAGAGCGTTCCTGCCCAGGACCCTGAATGACCTGGCCAGCCGGTTCCCCGCCGACATCCTGATGGTCCGGTTCACACCCGATGATTCCCAGTCTGGGTCGTTCCGCCTGGTATCCATTCAGCCGGCACCTCGGTAAAACGAAAAACCCCCGCCCACGGGCGGGGGCCTTCCGTGCCAGCGCTCCTAGTGGTGGTGATTCCTAGTGGTGGTGATGATGCCCGTGCCCGTCCGCCGCCTCAGCGGGCTTGTCCACGACGGCCGTCTCGGTATTCTAGTGTCAAGCCATGCTGAAAGTCCTGGTGGCGGTGCGATTGTCCCGCCTACGGACGCTACCAGCAGCCCGGAACGCCAGCGGGAGATTTGTGACGACCTCTGCCGCGAGCGCGGCTACGAGGTCGTCGGGATCGCGGAGGATCTCGACGTATTGGGGGCAGTCGATCCGTTCGACCGCAAGAAGCGGCCTCAACTCGCACACTGGCTCCAACAGCGCCACAACGAATTTGACGTAGTCTTGGCCTACCGAGTCGACAGACTTACCCGGTCGGTTCGCCATCTTCAGCAACTGGTGGCTTGGGCCGAGGACCACGACAAGATCGTGGTCTCCGCAACCGAATCGCACTTCGACATGTCGACGCCGTTCGCCGCGGTGGTCATCGCCCTGATGGGCACCGTGGCACAGATGGAACTAGAGGCCATCTCGGAGCGGAACGCATCTGCCAAGCGCCGGGATATTCGACTGGGCAAGTATCGGGGCGGTACGCCCCCGGTGGGGCTATAAGCCGGAACGCGACGACGATGGGGTGTGGCGTCTCGTCCGTGATGAGGAACAGGCCAAGATCATTGACGAGGTCGTCCGCCGGATACTCGACGGCGAGCCGGCGCAACGGATCGCCCACGACCTAACCCGCCGAGGCATCCCGACCCCGAAGGATCGGGCGTTGCAGCTACAAGGCAAGCCGACCAAGGGCACCGCGTGGAGCACGACCCGCTCAAGCGGTCGCTGCTCAGTGAGGCGATGCTCGGCAGGGTGACCGACGCCAGCGGCAAGGCGATACGCGGTGAATACGGCTCCCCGATCCCCATGCCCGGGGTCGGGCAGCCGATCCTGACGCGAGAGGTATTCAATTCAGTCTCAACCGAATTGGCCTGACGATCCAAAACCGGCGACCCCACGAAGCGCAGCACGGCGCTGCTGCTGCGGGTGCTCTACTGCGGCAAGTGCGGCTTGCCGTTCTACAAGTTCAACGGGGGCAGCCACAGCCAATTTCCCCGGTATCGGTGCAGCTCCATGACCAAGGCAACCAAGTGCGGCAACAGCACGGTCAAGCTGGGCGAGGCAGACCGATGACGTTCTCATGGGTACCGACCTGGGCCGCGTTCGTCGTTGACGGTGACGTGAGCGCCGACGCCGTGCTGAGCGCGGCGAAGGCGTTGACCGCTACCCGTCCCGGCCTGGCGAAGAACATGCCCGCGTTCGACCGGACGCAAGGTCTCGGTGGGCAACATGGACAGCGCGAGCCGTCGTTCGCGGATCTGTTCAAGTGATCAAGATTTGATAGCTGCATAGCTGTCTGTGGCAGCAAGCGGATTACCACGTAAGGGCCTGTGGCCCAGAAAGTCCCGACACGGACGCGGGTTGCCCGCGTCCTTCCGCCTAGCGATCTTCGATCGCGACGGCATGTCGGGCATTCACACATCGGTGATGTGAGTCTCCAATTCCCAGGGCTCCAACCAAAAAAGTTGGGGCCATTAGTATTTGGAGAAACACAAAATGTCTGTAACCAATTCTGGTCTAGACCAGGCCTTCATCCCCGAGTCGTACGGCAAGCTCGTTGACACCGTGATCGAGACCAACTCGATCGCGTTCAACGCGGCGGTCGCCAGTGCGGTGAACATCTCGACCGAGTCGATCCGTATCCCGCTGCTGAACCGCCGACGTGGCCAGCGGCTGGTACAACGAGCTGGACTCGATCACCGAGGCCGACCCGACCACCGACGAGCTCGTCGTGACGCCGAAGGGCGTCAAGGCGTACACCCTCGTTTCGAACGAGAGTGTCGCCGACACCCAACCGGCTATCGCCAACCTGATCGGTAACTCGATCGGTCGCTCGATCGCCAAGAAGGTTGACGCGGCGTTCTTCTCGTTGTCGGCAGTCTCCAAGGGGCCACAGTTGCCGCTGGGTGTTGGGGCGTACTCGTTACATCGACATCGCTGTGGCTTCGGCGACGTTCGACCACGTGCTGCAGGGAATCAAGCTGGCGAAGGACAACGGCGCTGAGCCGACCGCCGTCGTCATCAACACCGCAGTCGAACTGCAATGGCGTCAGGTGAAGACCGCGAGCGGGTACGCGAGCTACCGCAGCGTTCCAGTCCGACGGCACCGCCGTTCGCGGCGTTGCTCGTGTTGACTTCGGGATCACCAACCCGGCTGGCGTAGCTGAGGCAGGAGGTCCCCGGCGATTATGCCGGGGGCCTTCTAATACCTACAGATTCGAATCCCGCCGGGGGCACGGCCTGACCAGCATGAATGCTATGCCATACAAGGTCCGTGCACCTAGATGTTTCGGCTCCGCTAGATAGGGCGCGGGTGACCGGCAAGTGCAACGCGCCGACGAACCGTTCGGCGTTTACGCGCGAATTCCCTCTTGCTATGTCGAAGCTGGCGCGACAAGTTGCGATCGGCTACCGGGCGCCGACCGGGGCGTAGCCCAAGCTCACAGCACTGACGTCGACGACACCCGCGCCATCGACTCTCGGACAGCGGCGAGGGACCCCTCGGGGAAGTCCACCGCCCCACCGATCCGGGTCGCAGCCAGCTCTGCCTCGGCGCTTTCCTCGATCGCCACCAGCAGTCGAGCAGTAGCAAGAGGGTCAGGGCCGAACGCCAAGAGACCATGGTTGGCCAGCAAGACCGCGGCTGTCGCCGGGTGTCGTCCCAGAGCCTCTGCGATGTTCCGAGCAGACATACCCGACCCACGAGGTCCCCATGCCGCCACTGGCACGTCTTCGGCCTGCCCGAAACGCAGCAAAGGCTCAAACCGGCACGGCAACGGCCGGTGGGCCAGCGCGAAAGCCGTCGCGGCGGGAGAGTGGGTGTGAATTACTGCGCCGACGTCAATGCGAGCGTTGTAAACGACGCTGTGCATGGCGATAATTTCGGCGTTCTCCGGCGCTAGCTCGCCGTCAAGGACCTCGCCATCGAGACCGACCGTGGCCAGCTGGTCAGGGCGCAACTCTCGCACGTACCCGGTCGTGGTCAGCAAGAACCGATCCGCGTCGAGCCTGGCGCTCAGGTTGGCCAGCCCGGAGTGCGATAGCACCCCCGAGACGAGGAGATGCTTGTTAGCTTCAATGATCCGTTGAGCATGGATTTGCACTTCATGTGCAGTCGTCATCTCGCATTCTCCGAATCCCGTTTCATTCGATCCACCTTGCTGAGAACAGATTTGCTGGGCACGCGGATCATGGACGTGTTGCGATGAGCCATTCTTCTTGTCGGCTCCGCCTGGTTGAGCGTGCTCTTCCGCGCAAGTGCAGTCAACAAGGTGGGGCCGACGAGTTGCACGCTTCCCGGCGGACCCGTCGCTGAAAGTCTTCGTCATGAGACAGATTCGCGGGCAAGAGCTTGATAGCAACGACCCGATCGGTGACGGTGTCGTGTGCGCGCCACACCCCGCCTCAGGGGGCACAGAGGGGTAGGGACGCAGGCTGGGCAGGTAAGCGTAGGCGCAGGGCTTGCCCCTCGGGGAGGCACTGGGCACTGGGCACTAGGCAGGGCAGCCCGTGCCAGCTCGGGGGTAGAGGCGCAGGCACGCAGCGGATTAGGCAGCGCGGGGACAGGCAGGCGCGGGGTAGGGACTACTGCGCTGCCGCTGGCGGGCCAGCGCGCCCGCTGGCACGCCCGTGCACCCCCACGGGGTGCACCCCTACGCCCCCGTGTTTGACCGGTGGGTAATGCGTCCGAGCCAGTGCTCGCCAATTAAGCGCGACTTTTTCAGAGCAGTTAGGAGAATCCATCTTGAAACCACCTAGCAACTTGCAGGCCACGGGCTGCAAGCTGTGGCGCTCGATCGTCGCGGAGTTCGACTTCGACAACGAGCCTGCCAAGCAGCGCATCCGGACCGACGCGTGCCGTGTCGCCGATGTCATCGCAGAGCTGGACGAGGCAGCCGACGAGGCCCCGTTGATAGTGAAGGGCTCGACCGGGCAACCGGTAATCTCGCCGTTCATCTCGGAGGGACGGGTGCAGCGCCAGCTGCTGGCGATGCTGCTGGCCCGCTTGAACCTCGCCGAGGGCGCCTGATGACGCGGGGCGCCTCGATGCCGCCGACAAAACGGCGGCGCCAGGGCGGTGCACCAACGGACTGGATCAACCGCGTATGGACGGGGCCGGACGTGTGGACCCGTGCCAACGGGGAGCCCTCAGCGGCTCGCCTGATAGCCGAACGGTTGGGCTATGACTGGGGCTAGGACAGCGTGGCCGCAATAGCACTGTGGAGGCCGGGCAACCCGCGTTGGCGGGGCAGAGTGCGGAGGCGTAAGCCTCCCGTCATCCGCATGATCAAGCACTGCCAAGCGCGACCGACTGCACGAGGAAGCCCGGCGGGAACACGAATAACCCTCCGTCAAAAGCGGGAGACCCCCGACCAATAGGGCCGGGGGCCTTCCGTTACTGCTTTGCGGTCGAGTCCGACCTAGTGGTGGTGATGATGCCCGTGCCCGTGCCCGTGCCCGTCCGCCGCCTCAGCGGGCTTGTCCACGACGGCCGTCTCGGTGGTGAGCACCATCCTCGCCACCGAAGCCGCATTGAGGACCGCCGACCGGGTCACCTTGACCGGGTCGATGACGCCTTCGGCGATCAGGTCGCCGTACACCAGCGTGTCCGCGTTCAGTCCGTGCCCGGCGGGCAGCTCGCGGACCTTGTTGACCACGACCGCGCCGTCCAGCCCGGCGTTGGCGGCGATCCAGTACAACGGCGCGGTGAGCGCCTCGGCAAACACGTCGACCCCGAGAGCCTCATCGCCACTGAGGGAGGCACGCAGGTCCTTCAGCGCCGCACCGGCCTGGATGAGCGCGGTGCCCCCGCCTGCGACGATGCCCTCCTCGACGGCGGCCTTTGCGGCCGCCACGGCGTCCTCGACGCTTTCCTTGCGCTCCTTGAGGGCGGTCTCGGTGGCGGCGCCGACCTTGATGACGGCCACCCCGCCGGATAGCTTGGCCAACCGCTCGCCGAGCTTCTCGCGGTCCCATTCGGAGTCGCTGTTGTCGATCTCGGCGCGCAGGTGATTGACGCGGTTGGCTACCGCATCCGCGGAGCCGCCGCCGTCGACGATGATGGTGTCGTCCTTGTCGACCACGACGCGCCGGGCCGACCCCATGACCTCCAGGCCGACCTCGCGCAGCACCAGGCCGGCGTCGGGATTGACCACCTCACCGCCGGTCACAACCGCGAGGTCCTGCAGGAATGCCTTGCGCCGGTCGCCGAAGTACGGCGACTTGACCGCGACCGCCCGCAGCGTCTTGCGAATGGAGTTGACAACCAGCGTTGCCAGCGCCTCGCCCTCGACGTCTTCGGCGATGATCACCAGCGGCTTGCCCGATTCGGCGACCTTCTCGAGCAGCGGCAGCAGGTCGGGCAGCGAGCTGATCTTCTCCTGGTGCAGCAGGATCAGCGGGTCCTCGAGGACCGCCTCCTGGGAGTCGAAGTCGGTCACGAAATAGGCCGACAGAAAACCCTTGTCGAAGCCGACACCCTCGGTGAACTCCAGCTCGGTGCCCAGCGTGGAGGATTCCTCGACACTGACCACGCCGTCGTGGCCAACCTTGCTCATCGCCTCCCCGACCAGCTCACCGATCTGCTGGTCGCGCGAGGAGACCGTCGCCACTTGCGCGATGGCGGTCTTGTCGGACACCGGGGTGGCGGCAGCCAGCAGCGCCTCGGACACCGCATCCGCGGCCTTGCTCACTCCCGAACCCAGTGCGATCGGGTTGACGCCGGCGGCAACCAGCCGCAGACCAGCCTTGATCAGCGCCTGCGCCAGCACGGTCGCGGTGGTGGTGCCGTCGCCGGCGACGTCGTTGGTCTTGGTCGCCACCGACTTCACCAGCTGCGCGCCCAGGTTTTCGAACGGGTCTTCCAGGTCGATCTCACGCGCGACGGTGACGCCGTCGTTGGTGATCGTGGGCCCACCGAACGCCTTCGCCAGCACCACATGCCGGCCGCGCGGCCCCAGCGTCACCCGGACCGTGTCGGCGAGCTTGTTCACGCCCGCCTCCATGGCGCGCCGCGCCGTTTCGTCGTACTCAATCAGCTTGCTCATCAGGCTCCTTTAAACGCGAGCCGCCCCGGAAATCACCCGCGATGCAACACGGGGATCGCCGGGGCGGAACACGGTTCTTATTTGGAAACGACAGCCAGCACGTCGCGTGCCGACAGGATCAGGTATTCCTCGCCGCCGTACTTAATCTCGGTGCCGCCGTACTTGCTGTAGATGACGGTGTCACCCTCCGAGACGTCCAGCGGGATCCGCTTCTCGCCATCCTCGTCCCACCGGCCGGGGCCGACTGCGACGACGGTGCCCTCCTGCGGCTTCTCCTTGGCGGTGTCAGGAATGACCAGACCGGATGCGGTCGTGGTCTCGGCCTCGTTGGCCTGCACGAGAATCTTGTCCTCGAGTGGCTTGATATTCACCTTCGCCACGATTGGAGCCCTCCACTAGTTAGATCGGGTCCGGGACCTTCGTCCCGGCCGGAGTTGGTGGTCGGTCCGGGGCACGCCCCGAACCGTCCGAATTATCAGGTGATTCGGCAATCGTCCCTGCCCTCGCGCCGTCGTCGCGGGTGCCGACACAGGGGTTGGGGCGACTGCCACCTAGCACTCTATACATGCGAGTGCTAGCACTCAAGGGGGCCCCGCTGCTTCCCCCTCGGCGAGGCGAGCCGGAAGGCCTGGATAATCGGGTTGTGTTCACCAGCGTCCTCAATAAGAACCGCACCCCGGGCATGTCCCTGGGCATATCCGCGCTGATCGCCGCCACAGCGACAGCCACAGCATTAGGAGTTGCCATCCAATCTGCAGGGGGCGCGCACGGCGACCCGGGCGGCCAGATGTACGGCAACCCCCAGGCCGCCGCCCCGTACTGGCGCTACCAGCGCGGGGAAGACTGCGGCCTGATGGCCGTCGCCGACGTGGTCGGCCAGCTCACCGGCAGGGAACCGCTGCAAATCGGCATCGAGCTACGCGGCGTGTTCACCAAAAGCGAAACCCACCGCGGCGGCATCTACCGCTTTGACGGCACCTCCCCGGAGGACATGGTCGTGCTGCTGCAGAGGTACGGCGTCCAGTCCCAGCTCACGACCGGCAACAATATGGACGCGCTGGAGCAGGACCTGGCCGGCGGCCACAAGGCGATCGCCGCGCTCAACGCCGAGACCATCTGGAATTACCCGGCGGGCCAGGGGCAGCGCACCGAGGCCGACCACGCCGTCGTCGTCACCGGCGTCGACACCGGCGCCGACATCGTCCACCTCAACGACAGTGGCACCCCCAACGGCCGCGACGAGCAGATCCCGATGGCCACCTTCATCCAGGCCTGGGCAACGAGCAACGACCTGCTCATCGTCACCGAGTAAGCCCGCCGACCGTCAGGGCAACTGGCCCCGCACCACGGGCAGCCCCGGGTCACTGGGCACGTCCAGCGGCGACGGCGGCGCCCCGGCAGCCACCAGATGCGCGGCGAACGAGGCGATCATCGCCCCGTTGTCGGTGCACAGCCGGGGACTGGGAATCCGAAGGGCCAGGCCCGCCGCCGCGCAGCGCTGCGCGGCCAACTCCCGCAGCCGGGAGTTCGCGGCCACTCCCCCGGCGATCAGCAAGGTCGAGACGCCGAGCCGGGTCGCCGCGCGCACCGCCTTCATGGTCAACACGTCGGCGACTGCCTCCTGGAACCCGGCAGCGACATCGGCCGGCCGGAAGTCGGGGTGCGCCTCCACGTATCGCGCGACGGCGGTCTTGAGCCCGGAGAAGCTGAAGGCGTTGGCGTCGGCGGCCGGGCCGGTCATGCCGCGCGGGAACGCGATCGCGTCCCGGTCACCGGTGTGGGCCAGTTCGTCGAGCACCTTGCCGCCGGGATAGCCCAGGCCCAGCAGCCGCGCCACCTTGTCGTAGGCCTCGCCGGCGGCGTCGTCGACGGTGCTGCCCAGCTCGGTCATCGGCTCGCCGAGCGAACGCACGTGCAGCAGGTGGGTGTGGCCCCCGGACACCAGCAGCGCCACGCATTCGGGTAGCGGCCCATGTTGGTAGACGTCGGCGGCCAGGTGCCCACCCAGGTGGTTCACGGCGTAGAACGGAACCCCCCAGGCGGCCGAATACGCTTTGGCCGCAGCCACTCCCACCAACAGCGCTCCGGCCAGCCCGGGCCCGATGGTGGCCGCGACAATGTCGGGTCGATGCAGCCCCGCCGCCGCCATCGCGCGACGCATGGTCGGCCCCAGCGCCTCCAAATGTGCCCGGGAGGCGATCTCGGGGACCACGCCGCCGAACCGGACATGCTCGTCGACACTGGATGCGACCTCGTCGGCCAGCAACGTCACGGTGGCCCCAAGACCCCCAAGAATCGAGCCGTCGAGGCGCGCGATGCCGACACCCGTTTCGTCGCAGGATGTTTCGATGGCCAGGATGGTCCTGCTGCCCGTCACATGGTCGGTCATAGGGCCGCCCGCCGCATCATGTAGGCGTCGGCGCCGCTGATCCGGTAGTACCGGCGGCGCAGGCCGATCTGGTCGAATCCCAGGCTGCGGTACAGCGAGATGGCCACCTCGTTGTCGGTGCGGACCTCCAGGTAGACCACGCCGCCGTCGGCGAACTTCAGCAGCTCGTCCATCAGCCGACGGCCGATGCCCTGCCCGTGGTATGCCGCGTCCACGCCAATGGTGTGCACCTCGTACTCGAACGGCGGTTTGCGGCCTAATCGCGAGATGCCCGCGTAGCCGATCAGCGCGCCGGCACGGCGCGCGCCCACGTAGTGGTTGTGCTTGCTCGCCAGTTCGCGCTGGAACGCCACGACCGGCCACGGGTCGTCGCCGTCGAACAGCTGGGCCTCCAGCTCGGCGCACCGATGCACGTCGCCGGGCGTCAGGGCACCGATGGAGATGGGTTCGCTGTCGGTGGTCATTGGTGCGCCGCCCGTCCCACCAGGGGCTTGGCATCCGGCCGCCGCAGGTACAACGCCACCAGCGGCGCCGGGCGGGCCGACCAGTCGGCCACCGCGGCTACCAGGCCGGCCGCCGACGGGTAGACCGGCTCGCATCGCGGCAGGTCGAACAGCGCAGCGTGCTCGGGCGAGCCGGCTACCGCCTGCACCGGGCCGGGGTCGACGTCGGCCGGGGCGGCAACGCACGGTCCGGCGGTCCGAATCCCGTCGCGGTAACGGGCCCAGTAGATCTCACGCCGGCGGGCGTCGGTGACGACGAGCGTCTGGCCGGTCGTGCGGACACCGATGGCGTCCAGGCTGCACACGCCGTGCACGGGGATGCCCAGCGCATGCCCGTAGGCGGCGGCCGTCGCCATGCCGGCCCGCAGACCGGTGAACGGACCCGGACCGCAGCCCACCACGACGGCGTCGAGATCGGCCATCGTCAACCCGGCGTCGGTGAGCGCGGCCAGCGCGTTCGGGGTGAGCCGTTCGGCGTGTGCCCGGGCGTCGACGGTGACCCGCTCGGCGAGAACGGCGAGATCGCCGCCCTCGAGCCTTACCAAACCCGCGGTCACCGCCGGGGTGGACGTATCGAGCGCGAGGACAAGTGTCACGAGCGGTTCCACTCCCAGGTCGCGACGCGCACGTCGGAGTGGCGCAGCCGCTCCAGGCGGATGTCGAGGTGCCGTTCGGAGAGGCGCTCGGCCAGCCCCTCACCCCACTCCACCACCACCACCGCGTCCTCCAGATCGGTGTCCAGGTCCAAGGAGTCGAGTTCACCCAGCAGATCGGCGCCGCGCCGGTCCAGCAACCGGTAGATGTCGACGTGGATCATCGCCGGCGCGCCGCGCCGCCGCGGCGGATGCACCCGCGCCAAAACGTAGGTCGGCGAGGTGACCGGTCCGTCGACATCCATGGCCGCGGCAATCCCCTTGGCCAGTACCGTCTTTCCCGCGCCCAGCGGCCCGGAAAGCACCACCACGTCGCCCGCCCGCAGCTGCTCACCCAGCCGGGAGCCCAGCGCGACGGTGTCCTCGACGCGTTCCAGCGTCGCCGTGCCCCGCCCGCTAGTCACGGCGCCGGAACCTGTTCCTATACCGCTCCTGCAGCCGACGGTACCGTTGGGCCATCTTGGACGGGATGGCCCGGCTGACCAGGCGGACCAGCCCAGCGTTGATGGCATCGGGCTTGTCCAACAGCGCCAGGTGGCTGGCGCCGGTGACGATGACCAGTTCGGATCGCGGCAGCGAGGCCGCCATCTTCCGCGAGTACTCGTCCGGGGTGAGCAGGTCGTGGTCGCCGCATGCGATCAGCGTCGGGACCCGCAGCAACGTCCACAGCCCCGCGGTTTCGTCGTGCTT
Source organism: uncultured Actinomycetota bacterium (assembly GCA_963778135.1). Classification (GTDB taxonomy): domain Bacteria; phylum Actinomycetota; class Actinomycetes; order Mycobacteriales; family Mycobacteriaceae; genus Mycobacterium. The sequence continues at coordinate 334,859 of CAVZTC010000003.1, forward strand.
TTCCAATGCGGGCAGGAAGCCCACCATGGTGGCGATCGGGGCGTCGTTCATCATCCGCTGGGAGAACGCGTCCAGGCTGCGACTGACCCGCAGATCGCTATAGGACGCGGCCCGCAGAATCGGGCCGATCAGCGACCGTGACACGTTGCGGCCCCGGTGCATCAGTTTGGGCGCCGACCGGGCGGTGAACCGAACCGCTTCCAGTGCCGGGTTTTTCAGAATCTGGCCGAGCGGTGACCTGGCAACCCCTTCGGCGGCAGAGGAGATTATTGCCGCGGCGACGATCCGGCGGCCGTACTGTTCGGGGTACTGCCGGGCATGCGACAGGACCGTCATACCGCCCATCGAATGGCCGACCAGCACGACCTCCCCGCGCGGCGCGACCGCCTGCAGCACGGTTTCCAGGTCCTGACCCAGCTGGGTCAGCGTGTAGGTCTCGGGATCGGCCTCGCCGGACTGGCCGTGCCCGCGGTGGTCGTAGAAGACCATCCGCACGTCCGGTCCCCATTGCGCGGCAAGGCCCTTGCGCTGAAAGTGGAAGGCGCCCATACGCAGACAGAATCCATGGGCGAAGATCGCGGTCAGTGGGGCGTCCAGCGGGCCGACCTCCTGCACCGCCAACGGCACCCCGTCGGGCGTCGTCACCACGTGATCGCGGTCACTGACCACCTCCTCGAAATCCTCGTCGATGTAAGGATCTTCGAGCGCGATGGCGCGTTCGGCCATCGACCGGCGAGCCGACGCGCCGACGATGCTGGCGACGGCGGTCACCCCGGCACCGCCCGCAAGCCAAGCCCTGCGCTTGCGGGCCTCTTCACTGCTCAACGGTTTTCGGCCTCGCGGTAGGTTCTGGTGATGCGACCCCGGGGGCTGGTGACCACCTCGTAGTGGATGGTGCCGAGCAGATCGGCCCAATCCTGCGCGGTGGGTTCGCCTTGCGCTCCCGGCCCGAACAGGATGGCCTCGTCGCCCTCGGCCACGTCGGCCGCCCCGGGACCGAGGTCGACGACGAACTGGTCCATGCAGATCCGCCCGACACCGGGCCGGCGCCTGCCGTTGATCAGCACGTCCAGCCGTCCCCCCAGCGCGCGGAACACGCCGTCCGCGTAGCCGATCGGCAGCAGCGCCAGGTTGGTGTCACGCTGCGCGGTCCACGTGTGTCCGTACGACACGCTCTCGCCGGCGCGAATCGACTTTATCAGTGCAACAGCACATTTCACGGTCATCGCCGGTATCAGCCCCATGTCACCGAGCTCCGGTACCGGGCTCAACCCGTACACCGCGAGACCGGGCCGCACCAGGTCCAAGGCCAGATCCGGACGAGACATGGTCGCCGACGAATTCGACAGGTGTGCGACCTCGAAGCGCACGCCCTGGTTGCGCGCCTGCGTCAATATATCGGAGAACCTTTGGGCCTGAATGTCATTCGTGGGATTGTCCGGTTGATCGGCGTACACCAGGTGTGACATCAGCCCGCGCAGCCGGATGGCGTCCTCGGCGGCGGCCCGCCCCAATGCGGCCAGCATCGACGGGTACTGCGCCGGCCCCACACCGTTGCGGTTGAGTCCGGTATCGACCTTGACGGTGACCGTCGCCGCCCGGCCGGTCCGGCGCACCGCGTCCAGCAGCTCGTCGAGCTGGCGTACCGACGACACCGCGATCTGCACATCGGCCGCCACGGCGGGCCCGAAGTCGATGCCGGGCGGGTGCAGCCAGGCCAGCACCGGCGCGCCGATGCCGTCGGCGCGCAGCGCCAGCGCCTCGTCGACGGTGGCGACACCCAGTTCGGCCGCGCCGGCGGCCAGCGCGGCGCGGGCAACCTGAGTGGCCCCGTGGCCATAGCCGTCCGCCTTGACGACGGCCATCACCTGCGCGCGGCCGGCGTGCTCACGCAGCACCCGCACGTTGTGCTCAACAGATCCCAGGTCCACCACGGCCTCGGCGAGGACGCCCGGCCGCAGGGACATCGGCGTAACAACCACGGCCGCCATTGTCCCAGAAGTGTCCCAGGGCGTCGCCGAGCTGGGGGCAATCCCGCCGAGCGTCACGCTAGCGTGACCGTCGGCACCGAGCGTCACGCTAGCGTGACCATCGCCGCCGAGCTGGGGCACCGCACGCTGGCGGGGGAAACGTCACTGCGAGAATGCGCGCCCGATTTCGCCGTGACATTAAGCCCGCAAGCGGGCGACGACTAGTGCGCGAAGTGCCCGGCCTCGTAGTGCCCGCCGGGCTTGAGCTTGTCCAGGGTCGCCAGCGAGGTGCGCGCATCGTCGTGCAAAGCCCGCGCCAGGTCGGCGGAGAGTCCCTCGCGGACCACGATGCGCAGCACGGAGATGTGGGTGGCGTTGTCGGGCATGGTGTAGGCAGGCACCTGCCACCCGTAGCCCCGTAGCTCATGGGAGACGTCGAACTCGGTGTATCCGCGGTCCCTGGCGAGCCGAAAGCTGACCACCGGGATCGCCGTACCGTCCGAGATCAGCTCGCAGTGTTCGCCTTCGCGCAGCTGCTCACCTATCCACCGCGCCGTCAGCGACAACGACTGCATGACCTTGGTGTAGCCCTCGCGGCCCAGCCTCAGGAAGTTGTAGTACTGGCCGACCACCTGGTTACCGGCGCGGGAGAAGTTCAGCGTGAAGGTCGGCATGTCGCCACCGAGGTAGTTGACCCGAAAGACCAGCTCCTCGGGCAGGTACTCCTTGCTGCGCCACACCACGAAGCCGATCCCCGGGTACGTCAGCCCGTACTTGTGGCCGCTGACGTTGATCGACACCACCCTGGGCAGCCGGAAGTCCCACTTCAGCTCCGGGTGCAGGAACGGCACCACGAAGCCGCCGCTGGCGGCGTCGACGTGCACCGGAACGTCCACGCCGCCCCCGGCCGCGAGTTTGTCCAGCGCCGCGCAGATCTCGGCGATGGGTTCGAGTTCACCGGTGTAGGTGGTTCCCAGGATGGCGACCACGCCGATGGTGTCCTCGTCGACGGCCTCGATGACCTGCTCTGCAGTGATGACGTAGCGGCCCTCCTCCATCGGCAGATAGCGGGGTTCGACGTCGAAGTAGCGGCAGAACTTCTCCCACACCACCTGCACGTTGGAGCCCATCACCATGTTCGGGGTCCGCTTCTCCCAGCCCTTGCCGACCTTTTGCCGCCAGCGCCATTTCATGGCCAGCCCGCCCAGCATCACCGCCTCGCTGGAGCCGATGGTGGACACCCCGAGGCGCGACTGGGGTCTTCGTCGCGAGGTCCTCGGCGTGGAACAGGTCGGCCACCATGCAGACGCAGCGCTGCTTCAATCGCCGCGGTCGCTGGGTACTCGTCCTTGTCGATCATGTTCTTGTCGAACGTCTCGGCCATCAGTTTCTCGGCCTCGGGATCCATCCAGGTGGTGACGAAGGTGGCCAGGTTCAGCCGCGAACTGCCGTCGAGCATCAGCTCGTCGTGGATGAAGCGGTAGGCCGCCTCGGGATCCATCGATTCGTCGGGCAGCCGCAGCGCCGGGATGGGTGCGGTGAACATGCGGCCGGTGTAGGCGGGAGCGATCGAATGCGCTGGCAGGGACGGGTGGCTGCGGGACACGGTGGATCCTTTCGGTTGGCGACTGGATGGCTATAGCTCGGCCAGGGCGGCTCGAATGTGCCGGAGGATCCGGGACGCCGACGTGGGCGCCTCCCCGGGTCCCGGGTCGGCGGCCGACAGCGCTGCCGCGCGCGCGTGCACAAACGCCCCGGCGGCGGCCGCCTCGGCGTCCGGCAGCCCCGCCGCCAGCAGCGCGCCGATCATCCCGGACAGCACGTCGCCGGACCCCGCGGTCGCCGCCCAGGACTGCCCGGCCGGATTCAGATACACCTTGCCGCCGGGGTCGGCGATCACCGTGACATTCCCCTTGAGCAGGACGGTCGCGCCGAAGGCGTCGGCCAGCTTGCGGCACGCGCCGACGCGGTCGTCCCCGGGTGGAGCACCGGCCAGCCGGGCGAATTCGCCGGCGTGCGGAGTCAGCACCGTCGGCGCCGTGCGGTTGAGCACCAGCTCGGGGTGGGCCGCCAGCATGGTCAGCGCGTCGGCGTCGACCAGCACGGGCAGGTCGGTGCCCAGCGCGAACCACAGGGCGGCGGCGCCGGTGTCATCGGTGCCCAAACCCGGGCCGACGACCCAGGCCTGTACCCGCCCGGCCGCCTCCGGGGTGGGCGAGGCGATGACCTCCGGCCAGTGGGCGAGCACCTCGTCGTTGGCGCCGCCGGCGTAGCGGACCATGCCGGAGTGTGTCGCGACGGCGGCGCCCGTGCACAGCACGGCGGCGCCGGGATAGGTCGACGAGCCGGCCAGCACCCCGGTCACGCCCTGGGTGTACTTGTCGTCGTGGGGCCCGGGCACCGGCCAGCGCGCGGCGACGTCGGCGGCCTCGAAACCCAGCACGTCGGTCTGGGGCAGATCGAGGCCGATATCGACCAGCGTGACGCGCCCGCAGTCGGCCAGCGCGTGCACCGGTTTGAGCCCGCCGAAGGTGACGGTCAGCGCGGCGTGCACGGCGGGGCCGGTGATGGCGCCCGTCGCCACGTCGATGCCCGCTGGGAATGTCGACGGCGACCACCGGAATCCCGGCCGCGTCCACCGCGCCGAACAGCTCGGCAGCCGCCGGTCGCAGCGGCCCCGATCCGGATATGCCCACCACCCCGTCGATCACCAGATCGGTTGCGGCCGATACCGTTTCGACAATGCGGCCGCCCGAAGCGCGGAATGCCGCCAACGCCTTGGGGTGGGTGCGGTCCGGGTTGAGCAGCACCGCGTCGGCGGCCGCGCCGCGGCGGCGCAGGAACGTCGCCGCCCACAGTGCATCGCCGCCGTTGTCACCCGAGCCGACCACCGCGCACACCCGGCGGCCGGCCACCCCGCCGGCGACGGCGGTCAGCTCGCGGATGATCTCGCTGGCCAGGCCGAACGCCGCGCGTCTCATCAGGGCACCGTCGGGCAGGCTCGCCAGCAGCGGCGCTTCGGCGTCGCGGATCGCGTCTGCAGAGAAGTAGTGCCGCATCACAGCCCAGGATTCCATAGGTCGCGGGCGTACAGTCGCGCCCGGATCAGATTAGGGGGAAAGCATGGCCCGAACCGACAACGACTCCTGGGACCTCGCCACCAGCGTGGGAGCCACCGCGACCAACGTCGCCGTGGGTCGCGCGCTGGCGAGCCGGGCCGACAACCCGGTGATCAACGACCCCTTCGCCGAGCCGCTGGTTCGCGCGGTCGGGGTGGATTTCTTCACCCGGCTGGCCACCGGCGAGTTGGATCCCACCGAGGTCGACGACAACCGCGGGTGGGGAATGGCGCAAATGCGCGACATGATGGCGGTGCGCACCCGATTCTTCGATGACTTCTTCCTGGCGGCGACGGGCGACGGGATCCGCCAGGCGGTGATCCTGGCGTCCGGCCTGGACGCGCGGGCCTACCGGTTGCCCTGGCCGGCCGGCACCACCGTGTACGAGATCGACCAGCCGCAAGTGATCGAGTTCAAGACCAAAACGCTGGCCGACCTGGGGGCCGACCCCACCGCCGATCGGCGGGCGGTGGCCATCGACCTGCGCCACGACTGGCCGGCCGCGCTGCAGCGGGCCGGATTCGACACCACCCAACCCGCCGCGTGGAGCGCCGAGGGCCTGATGCCGTTCCTGCCGCCCGACGCGCAAGACAGGCTGCTGGACAACATCACCGCGCTCAGCGTCATCGGAAGCCGGCTCGCCACCGAGAACCTGGCGGACGCCGGCCGCACGGTGCCGAAGATGGCGGACCGGATTCGCAGAGCCACCGAACGTTGGCGCGAACACGGCTTCGACGTCGAGATGACGGACCTCTGGTATCCCGGCGACCGCACCGAAGTGGTCGAGTACCTGGCCGGCCGAGGATGGCAGATAGCAACCGTTAGCGTCACCGAATTGCTTGCTGCACAGGGCCTTTCGCTACCCGTTGACGACGAACCAGACGAGGACGAAAAGGCGATGCTGGCCTCGCGGGCCTACGTCAGCGCCACCCGAACCTAGCCCTTGAATGCACTGGCCAGCCACTCTGTCATCGCAACTGCCAACGCCGCACGATTCTCGCGCTTGTCGATCCCGTGCCCGTCGTCGCTGAACAGCAGGTAGCGCACCTCGCGGCCGCCCCGGCGCAGCGCCTCGACGATCTGCTCCGATTCGCTGACCGGCACATTGGTGTCGTTGGCCCCATGCACGACCAGCAGCGGCGCGATCATCGCATCCACCCGGCGCAGCGGAGACAAGCGCTCCAGCAGCTCGCGGTCGTTGACCGGATGACCGTATTCCGGATATGCGGCGTCGGCGATCCACGGTTCGGTGTTGCGATAGAAGGTAATCAGGTCACTCATCCCGCAGATGCTGACGCCGGCCGCGAACAGACCGGGGTAAAAGGTCAGGGCCGCCATGGTGAGAAAGCCGCCGTAGGACCAGCCCGCGCAGGCAATGCGCTTGGGATCGGCGATGTCGTTGTCCACCAGGAACTGCACACAATCGGCGACGTCGTCGATGGCTGCGAATCGTTTTTCCTTGTCGTCCGCGTGGACGAAGGTGCGGCCAAAGCCGCCGGAGCCGCGGACATTCGGTGCCAGCACGCTGATCCCGTCGCTGACCAAACGCGAAAAAATCTCGTTGTAGCCGGGCCGGGCCTGGCCTTCTGGACCGCCGTGCAGATACACGACCGCGGCCTTCGGGCCGCTGACCCCGCAAGACCCTGCCGACCGGTACAGCCATGCGTTCAGGCTCAGGCCGTCGCGTGCGGTGATCGTCTCCGGCGCCTGCCGGGCCGAGAATCCCAGGATGATCGGACCGCGACTGGGTTCTCGGTCGATGGGTTCCCATTGCCGTGAGCGCGAGTCGACCAGCTCGACGGTTCGCGCCATCCACGGCCCTTGCACAGTCATCGCGACCATCGAGCCACCCGCGCTGATGGACAGCTCGCTGGCGACCAACCCAGGCAACGGGATCGGCTCGGTCAGCGTGTTGTCAGCGTATTCGAGTATCTGTAATTCGCTGCGGCCCTGCAGGTTCCACAGGAGCGCGATGGTGGACAGGTCGTCACTGACAGCGAACTCGTCAAGATCAGAGTCCGGGCGCTCTGCCAGCACTAAATAGCTGACGCCGTCCGGCGTGGCTGTCACTTCCAGCAGCCGGGCGTACTCGCAGCCATTGTCGCTGCGGATCAGCGTGCGGACATATCCACTGCCATCCGGGCCGGGGTTGTACAGCTTGGTCATCTCGCCGGTGGGGCCGTAACGAATGCGGCGGGGATAGTGGTCGTCGAGGATGAAACCGTCGGTGGTGCAGGAGCCGGGGTCGGAGGGCAGCAGGGCGATTTCGGTCCTGCCCGAGCAGCATGACCATTTCGTGGTAGCCGCGCGGCCCCACCCGAATCAGCGACGCCCCCGCCCAGGCGTCGACAAGACGACCGCCGGATCGGCTGTCCAGCACGATGTGACGGCCGTCGGCCGGATCGATCAGGCAGGACCGCCCAACGCCGTCCTCACCGGTCAGGATCGCCGCCACCCGCGTGCCGTCCCATCCGACGAGCTCGGCGGTGCCGGCATCTTCGCCGTCGATTCGCCGTGCCATCCGGTCGTCGGGATCGGTGGTGACGACCCAGATCTGCTTGCGAGTGCCTCCCGCGGGGGCTACCTCGCATGCCAGCCACTGACCGTCCGCGGAGTGGACGACACGAGAGACCGGGCCCTCGACCGGCAACTCGACGTCACGCGACGAGCTGGCTCGATGGCCGCGAAGAAAGCGCTGCACCGCGCGGGGGTAGCCGCCGTCGTCGACGAGGTGGGCAAATGCGGTGGCGTCCGGGGACAGCGACGCGCCATAGAGCGCACGCACGTGCTGCCCCATTGCCTCAGCCCGCCATGCTTTGCAGCCACATCTCGAGCACCGCCAGCTGCCATAACGCATTTGAGCCCAGCGTGGTCCGCGTCTCGTTCGGGGCGGCCAACAGGCGCTCAACGACTTCGCCGCGATACAAACCACGGGCCCGCGCGGCGTCGTTGGTCAGCGCATCGCGCACCATGTCGAACACCTGGCCATGCAAATGGCGGATTCCCGGAACCAAGAAGTGGCCCTTGGTCCTGTCGATCACCTCCGACGGCAGTAGCGCCCGGGAGGCATTCTTGAGCACCCCCTTGCCGCCCAAACCCAGCTTCAGGTCGGGCGGGCAGGCGGCCGCCAGTTCGACGAAGTCGTGATCGAGAAACGGCACCCGCGCCTCGAGCCCCCACGCCATCGTCATGGTGTCGACGCGCTTCACCGGATCGTCGACGAGCATGACCTGGGTGTCCAGCCGCAGCGCCGCGTCCACCGCGGAGTCCGCGCCGGGCGCACCCTGGTGGGCGGTCGCGAACCGGAGGCTCACGTCGGCGTCAATCCCGTACTCGGGGGCGAAGATTGACAGCACATCGTTGTGGCTGCGGTCGAAGAACACCTTGGCATACGCGTCGGTGGTCTGTTCGCGGGCGACGTTGGCCAGCGGTGGGTACCAGCTGTAGCCGGCCAGAATTTCGTCGGCGCCCTGGCCCGACTGCACCACCTTCACCCACTTGCTGACTTCCGCCGACAGCAGGTAGAAGGCCACGCAATCGTGGCTGACCATAGGTTCGCTCATCGCGGCGATGGTTTTCGGTAACGCGGGAACCAGCTCCGAGGTGTCGACATGGATCTGGTGGTGATCGGTGTCGAAGGTCTTGGCGACCAAGTCCGAGTAGAAGTACTCGTCGCCGGATTCGCCGTCGGATGAGTCAAAGCCGATGCTGAACGTGGCCAAGCCGTGCTGGCCGTGCTCGGCCAGCAGCGCCACCACAATCGAGGAGTCGATGCCACCCGACAGCAGTACCCCGACGGGCACGTCGGCGACCATCCGGCGCTCGACGGCGGTACGCAGCGCATCCAACAACGCGACCTCCCAGTCGCCGTCCGACCAGGACGCCTTGGCCGGATCCCGGCCGAACTTCGGTGTCCAGTAGACGGTGTCGGTGTACGCACCGTCGGGATGGATGACCCGCACGGTTGCGGGCGGGAGCTTGCGCACGCCGCGGTAGATCGTCAGCGGTGCCGGCACGACGGAGTGGAAAGTCATGTAGTGATGCAGCGCTTCGCGGTCCAGTTCGGTGTCGACTTCACCAGGGCCGCCGGCATCGAGCAGTGCCCGCATCGTGGATGCGAACCGCAGCCGCCCGGGCGCCCCTTTTGTCCAAGCCAAATACAGCGGCTTGATGCCCAGCCGGTCGCGCGCCAGCGTCACCACGCCCGAGTCGTGGGCCGCGACGGCGAACGCGAACATTCCCTTGAACCGGTCGACGCAGCGGGCACCCCATTTGTGGAAGGCCTTGAGCACGACCTCACTGTCGGCGGTCGAGAAGAAGCGGTACCCGGCGGCTTGGAGTTCGGCCCTCAGTTCCTTGTAGTTGTAGATGCAGCCGTTGAATACCAGGGTCAATCTGAGCTCGCTGTCGATCATTGGTTGGGCGCCGCGAGCTGAAAGGTCGATGATCGACAGCCGCCGGTGCCCGAAGGCCACCGGTCCGTGGGCCACCACGCCCTCGCCATCGGGCCCGCGTGACGCCATCGCGCCGGTCATCCGGGTGACCGCGCCGACATCCGCCGCCGGCCCGTCCCACCGGATCTCACCGCAGATTCCGCACATGTCTCTTCCCTAACCTTCGCCCGCTCTAATCCCGGTGAGGATCCAGGTGTCCTTGCTGCCCCCGCCGGAGGACGAGTTGACGATCCGCGACCCCCGGCTGGCCACCCGCGTCAGCGCCGCGGGGAGGACGTGTGCCGACACCGAACCGCCGGCGGCGGGCCGCAAATGGACGAAGGCGCGCAGGTCGACGTGATGCGGGTAGATGCCGTCACCGTCGAAGGTGGGATGGGTGGACAAGGCAACCAACTCCTGGGCGATGAACCGCTCCGGTTGGAGGATCAGCTCCCGTCGGCGCGCCGCCACCGCCGCATCGGAGGCGTCCGGCCCGATCAGCACGCCGCTGCCGCCCAGCCCGTCGATCGGTTTCACCACCATATCGTTGAGGTTGGCGAGCACGAAGTCGCGCTGGTCGCGCTCGGCGCAGATCCAGGTCGGAACCTGGGCAAGCTTTGGCTTCTCGGCGAGGTAGTACTCGATCATTGCCGGGACGTACGCGTAGATCGCTTTGTCGTCGGCCACTCCGTTCGCCAACGCGTTGGCAATGGTGAGATTGGCTCCGCTGATCGCGCCGAGCAGACCTGGACGCAGCGGCGCGCCGTCGTGTCCGGTGGAGGACAGCAGCATGTCCTCGTCCATCCGCGCGTAGACCACGTCGATGGGCCGGACACTGGAACCAACGTGTTGTACGAGCTTTCCGTCGCGCACCGACAGGTCCGACGGCTGCACCAACGCAACACCCATTTCTTCGGCCAGGAAGGTGTGTTCGAACCAGGCGGAGTCCTCCCAGCCGGCGGACAGCAGCACCACCGTCGGGGCGTCCGGCGCATGCGCCGGCGCCGCGGCGCACAGGGTCTCCAGCAGCATCTGCGGTACCCGCTCGACGTCCTCTAGCTCGACCGGCGGTTGCAGCTCTGGCACGTGCTTGCTCAGCAATCGGTGGTTGACGATTGCGTATCCGGCGCCCGACGGCACCCGCAGATTGTCTTCGAGAACGACCCAGCGGCCGGCGCGGTCGCACACGAGATCGGTTCCGCCGATGTGCGCGCGTACCGTGTTGCCGGCGACGCGGCCCGTCGAGCGGAAGCCGGGTGCGCGGTCGAGGGTCTGCGGACCGATGACGCCGTCGGCGACGATCGCTTGCTCGGAATAGACGTCCCGCAGGAATGCGTCCAGTGCCCGGGCCCGCTGGGCCAGCCCTTCGGACAGCTCCACCCACTCTGCGGCGGTCACGATGCGCGGCACCAGGTCGATCGGAAACAGCTGGGCACGGTGCTGACCACTAACTCGGAACGTGACGTTGTCGTCGCGTTGCTCCTGCTCGATGTCCGTTTCCCGGGACCGCAACTGCGCCACCCCGAGGTCTGCAATGGTGTCGAGGACTGCCCGATAATGCTGTCGCGGGTGACCGTCAGCGTCGACCGCCTCGTCATAGCTGACATCGAGGTGGCCGCGGCCGGCGACCGGTTGGCTGCCGGACTGGTAGCCGAACAAAAGGGTCGGGTAATCGACGACAGGGGCGGCCCAGCGGCCGGCGGTTTCTTCGATCAGCTGATCGACCACGTCGGTGAGACGCCCGCGGCGGCGCAGCGCCCGTCGTTGCCGAGCCGACGACGTGCCCGCGGCGAGCGCCTCGCGGGTCAATTCGCTCACGGTTTCCCAGTCACCGTTGCGTTCCAGGTGGGGGCGTAGCTCGTCGACCAGCTTGGTGACGACTTCCGCAGCCGGTCGACTGGCAGGACCGCCGATGTCGACCAGGTCTCCCTCCAGGCCCGACCGTGCGGCACGCCAGAGCGCGGCCCGGCCCAGCGCCGGAGACAGGATCGTCCCGGCCAGGCCACTCCGCGCGGCGTCCGCCTCGCGTTCGACCAGGGCCCGGAACAGCCCGGCGATCAGCACCACGGTGTCCACAGACGGGCAGCTGTCGCACACCCGCAGTTCCAGCGTCGGCGCCAAGGTCGCCGGACGGACGTCGAAATAGACCATCCCCGGGTCGGCGATGACCCCGCTGGCCACCAGTTCGTCGACCAGCCGGTCGTAGTCCTCCGCTGACGACACCGGGGCAGCCAAGCCGGTCGTCGGCCAGCGCTGCCAGACCAGCGTGCGCATGCTCGCGTAGCCGGTGTCAGAACCGTCCGATGCGAACGGCGAGCTGGCGGACAGTGCAAGCAGGGTGGGCAAATACGCCGCCACCCGGTGCCCCACCGCAACCGCCTCGTCACGGTTATCGACGCCGACATGTACCTGGGTCCCGCAGATCAGCTGCTCGCGCGCCAGCAGTTGGTAGTCGGCGAGCATCTGCCGGTAGCGCGGAGTCTTCGTGACGCGCATTTCCGCCGGCACCGCCAGTGGGACCGCCCCCGCTGCAACCACCCCCATACCGAGCTCGCCGGCGGTTTCAGCCAAAACCCTGCGATGCCGGACAAGTTCGCTGACCAGTCCCTCAAGCGAATCGACGACCCGGGTATTAGTCTCGACGACGCAACGCTGCAACTCCGCGACGTAGTCTCCGGTCAGCTCGGCCAGCAGTTCCGGTGCGCGCGCGGTGAGTCGCCTTGTTTTGAGATCGACAAGGTGCAGCTCCTCTTCGGCACCCAGCGTCCGCGGCGACGTATGTCGCATCCCGCCAACACTATGGGCAGATCTTTACCCCCGCGTTAACCGGCCTGGCGCCAACGGCACTAAAGGCTTCGTCCCTGCTTGTGTCGATCTGCCACTGGTGCCGCGTCCCCGCGGGACCGCGGCCGGCTCCAGGCGGCTTTGAGTCTCGCGGGGCTGAGCTGCGGACCCGCGCGTTTCCGGGTCATCGGGTAGAAGCACAGGCCGATGAAGATCGCCGAGAAGTGGCCGATCGCCGTGAAGTTCAGCTTGACGGCCAGCGGGACCATGAAGATCGTGATCAAAACGGCGAGGTAGCCCCATCGCCACGGCATCGAGATGCGATAGGCGAGCACAGCTATCACGCCGACCAGAAAGTAGCTGACCCCGATATCCTTCGAGTAGACCAAGGCGTGCACCCGCCTTTCGGGCACCAGGTGATACTGGATGGCCAGATACAGCATCCCTTCGCTGAGGTAGGTGGCGACAACGTGGGAGGTCAATCCCACTGTGAGCCAACGCAGTTGACCGAGCCAATGCTCGGCCGGCGCGAGGAACAGGGTGAACAGCAGGAGGTACGGCGTCCAGTAGCGGCCGTCGATCCACAGCAGGCTGGTGAACAGCACTTGGAGCGGATCCCTGAGCAGGTCGTGGATGTTGGTGGAGGCGTGCACGATCACGCTGTGGTACTGCCGCCTCGTCAGGGTGTGGGCGATGATCGTGGTGACCAGCAACACCGTCAGCCACACATACGTCAGCGGCGCCTTGGCGACGAACCGCCAAGCCGCGTCGAGCCAGCCCCTAGGACGCGTCAACTGGTGCCTGAAGGGGAACGGGGCCGCCGCAAGCGGGCCTTGATTCTCTCCGGACTCCACGGCAGGTCCTTGCGTTCCTTGGCCATCGGATAGAAGGCAAGGCCGACCAGGATCGCGGTGAAGTGCCCGATCGCGGTGAAGTCCAACTCGGTCTTGTCCATCGTGATCAGGGGAAAACCAAAGATGATGAACAGCACGCCGAGATACCCCCAGCGCCACGGTCGCACGATGTGGTACGTCAGCATGGTCATCACGCCCACCAGGAAGTAGCTGACCCCGATATCGCCGGCGCGGATCATCCGTCCCGACGCCTCGCGAAATTCGATCGCAAAGTACAGGGCGGTTTCGCTGACGTAGGTGGACAGGATGTGGGAGGTCAATCCCACCGTGAGCCAACGCAGCTGGCCGAGCCAGTGTTCGGCGGGAGCGAGAAACAGGGTGAACAGCAGTAGGTAGGGTTCCAGGCTCTTGCCGTCGATCCACAGCAGGCTGGAGAACAACACCTTCAGCGGATGGGTGGCCAGCTCCTGGATGTTGGTGGAGCGGTGCATCAGCAGCGCGGTTAATTGCCTCCCGGTGGCCTGGTTTTGGATGATCGTGGTGACCACCAGCACCGACAGCCAGCTATAGGTCAGCGGGGCATTGCTGACGAAATGCCACACCGCCAAGCCCATGGTGCGAAGCCGCGTCGATTCCGACTCACCTACCACGGGACCACCTTCGCATGCGTGGGGGTTCGTCGTCGGGCCTTAGGTGCCGCCACCAGCAGGTGATGTAAAGCATCATCGAAATCACCAACACGACGACCACCCAGAGGACGATCGTCACATCGATCCAGCTTCCGAAGGGGGGCGAATCGGGCAGCGCATTTCGCAGCGGCATCACCGCGAAGAGCATGGCCGCGTACCACGTCGTCATCGGCGGCTGGAACTTTCGCCGGTCCCGGACCGTCTGAACGGCAACGAAAAGCGCGAGGCCGGCGAGCGTGATCAGCACCGCAAGGATCACGACGGCAAACGCGACGGTGCTCGGCGATCGGACCAGATCCAGTCGGTACGCGCCGTGCGGATCGGCGCTGTCGACGGGCGTCGCGTTGACCTTCCAGCCGAGCAGGCGGCGGACCAGCGTGACATTCGCCCGCTGCGGTGCTTGTCCATCGCCGGATACGACTTCGACCAACACCGGCCCCGAATGGTATTGGTCGAAGGGCCAATCCGCGACCTCACCGCCAAGGCTCAGCGAGGAACGCACGACGTCGGGCAGCGTGCCCCTCGGCCAGGTGCGCTTGCTGGCCGCCACCGCGGATGTGACCAGCACGGTGAGGTCTTCCTTGAGATAGTGGGTTTCCGGGTCGAGCAACGCGGGTCCGGGGATAACGCGGAGGTTGACCACGAGCGCACTGTTACCCGACTGCATTTCTTCGATGTCGATGGTCACGCTGGTGCCATTTGGGGCGGGCGAACCGTCGGAAACCAGATGCGGGTAACCCATCCCGCTGGTGACGTAGAGCACGATCGATGTGACGTATGCCGTAATGAAGACCGCCACACCAACGATGCTGCGTTTCATGATGCCGCTACGCCCCGCTATTCCACGGTGACGGACTTGGCCAGATTGCGCGGCTTGTCGACGTCGTAGCCGCGGGCCTGCGCCACCGACGCGGCGAACACCTGAAGCGGGATGGTCGACAGCAGCGGCTGCAAAAGCGTTGACACCGCAGGGATTTCGATGAGGTGATCGGCATAGGGACGCACGGTGTCGTCGCCCTCTTCGGCAATCACGATGGTCACCGCGCCGCGGGTCTGAACCTCCCGAATGTTGGACAGCAGCTTGGCGTGCAGCATGGCGGAGCCCTTAGGGGACGGCATGACGACGATGACCGGCAGGTCGTCTTCGATCAGGGCGATCGGGCCGTGCTTGAGCTCGCCGGCCGCGAAGCCCTCGGCATGCATGTAGGCCAATTCCTTGAGCTTCAGCGCGCCTTCCAGCGCCACCGGGTAGCCGACGTGGCGGCCCAGGAAGAGCACCGTCGTCGACTGTGCGAACCGGTAGGCCAGGTCGGCCACCGGCTTGATCGCGGCGATCACCCGGGCCACCAGCTCCGGCATGGCCTCCAGCTCGCGGTATTCGCGTTCGACCTCGTCGGGGTACTTGGTACCGCGGGCCTGCGCCAGCGCGAGGCCCAGAAGGTAGTTGGCGGTTATCTGGGCCAGGAAGGTCTTGGTGGAGGCGACGCCGATCTCCGGGCCGGCGCGGGTGTAGAGCACCGCATCGCACTCGCGTGGGATCTGGGAGCCGTTGGTATTGCAGATCGCCAGCACCTTGGCCTTCTGCTCCTTGGCGTGCCGGACGGCCTCCAGAGTGTCGGCGGTCTCGCCGGACTGCGAAATGGCCACCACCAGCGTGCTGCGGTCCAGCACCGGGTCGCGGTAGCGAAATTCGCTGGCGAGCTCCACCTCCACCGGCAGCCGGGTCCAATGCTCGATCGCATATTTCGCCAGCAGCCCCGAGTGGTATGCGGTGCCGCACGCGACTACGAACACCTTGTCGATCTCGCGCAGTTCCTGGTCGCTGAGCCGCTGCTCGTCGAGCACGATCCGCCCGCCCACGAAATGCCCGAGCAGCGTGTCGGCAACCGCGACGGGCTGTTCGGCGATCTCCTTGAGCATGAAGTAGTCGTAGCCACCCTTTTCGGCGGCGGCCAGGTCCCAGTCGATGTGAAACTCGCGGAAGTCGACGCCCGCTTCCAGGTTGTCGTTGCCGTCGAAGTCGTAGATCCGGTAGCCGTCCGCGGTGATCGCCACGGCCTGATCCTGGCCGAGTTCGACGGCGTGACGGGTGTGTTCGATGAACGCGGCCACGTCCGACGCGACAAACATCTCGCCGTCGCCGATCCCGAGCACCAGCGGGGTAGAGCGGCGCGCGGCCACGATGGTGCCGGGCTCGTCGGCGTTGGCGAAGACCAGGGTGAAGTGGCCCTCCAGCCGGCGCAGCACGGTCAGCACGGAGCCAGCGAAATCACCAGCAGTCGCCCCGTGGCGATATGCCTGTGCGACCAGGTGCACCGCGACCTCGGTGTCGGTGTCGCTGGCGAACTCCACCCCGGACGTCTCCAGCTCTTGGCGCAGCTCCGCGAAATTCTCGATGATGCCGTTGTGGACCACGGCGATCTTGCCGGCGGCGTCGCGATGCGGGTGCGCGTTGCGGTCGGTGGGGCGACCATGGGTGGCCCAGCGGGTGTGGCCCAGGCCAGTGCTGCCCGCCAGCTCGGGGGCGGTCATGTCGGTGACCGCTGCCTCCAGATTGGCCAGCTCGCCGGCGCGACGACAGACGGTGAGGTTGCCTTTCCCGTCGACCAGCGCGATTCCCGACGAGTCGTAGCCGCGGTACTCCATCCGGCGCAGCGCATCCATGACGACCTCGCAGGCAGCACGTTGCCCGACGTAGCCGACGATTCCGCACATAGCAGACCAGGGTAGTGCAGACGCCCTGATCGGCCGCCTGCGCGACACCCGGTGGTCGCCCTCCGCGGGGCCCCGCCGGGCGTTGCCGCGGTCCGGATTCATTTCAATTCATATGAACTTCCTATTTGTGGAATTTATTTTTACCTGATGTATTTCTGACGTTATCTGATGCTTCATTAGCACAACAGTATAGGCACTTATGCTCGGGGAATGTCGCCAAGCTGGCAACCACCGCGGAGTCACGTGAACTGCGATATCAGTATCTCGACTTACGGCGTAAGCGCAAACCTGGTAGCGCAAAGACTGCACCGGCGCCAGCGGAAAGGACGACGGCCTTGACGCCCGCCTAATCACGACACTGCTTCAGGTTGTCGGAGCAGGAGTTACGGACGAATAGCGTTTCACTTCAACCTAGTTCGTTCTACTAGCCGATTTCTCCACAACCGCGCGAATGTTCCTTCCCCATCACCTCATTCATCCGAAGTTAACACTAGAACACCGGCCAACCGGGGTCCGGATTGGGTTCTGCGCCATGGATTACAGCGAGATAAATCGGCGAAACCGGGCAAATGCGCCCAAAGAAGTAATACCGGAACCCCAGTCGGCGAACCCGGCGAACGCGACAACCGGATACTCAATGTTTAGAAACTGTTAATTAAATAACCACCAGCGGGCCGCACGGGAAAAGGCCATTTCTGCCCGCCCCGGCGCGCACACCATCTTCTAGGAGGAAGCCATGACCGCAGCCCTGGTCGACGATGTACTGGATTTCGCGGACGCAGCGGACGCAGCGGACGTAGCGGACGTAGTCACGCCCCGGCCCGCGCCCCCCAGGCTCTCGTTGGCGCCCGAACCAGCGCCGGTCCGGAAGAGAGCTCCGCAGTCCCCGATCGGCGGGGGCGACCCGCTCGTGGACGGGGCCGCCACTTTGCTGAGCATTCCGCTGCGCCACATGTACGCGGTGCTGTGGCGGATGGGCGTCATAGAGGTCAAGGCCTAACGGCGATCGCCGGCCCAGGCGTGCAGGGGGCCCGGTGCCTGCGGTGCGCTAACGTCGACGGGTGGCCCGCATCCGGAAGCTCGTCGCCGCCCTCAGCCGCCGTGGTCCGCACCGGGTTCTGCGCGGTGACCTGGCCTTCGCCGGTTTGCCGGGGGTGGTGTACACGCCCGAGGCGGGACGGAACCTGCCCGGCATCGCCTTCGGCCACGACTGGCTCACCGGCGCCGCCCGCTACTCGGGTCTGCTCGAGCATCTGGCGTCGTGGGGCATCGTCGCCGGCGCTCCCGACACCCAACGCGGTCTCGCGCCGTCCGTACTCAATTTGGCGTTCGACCTCGGTACCGCCCTGGACATCGTGGCGGGTGTGCGGCTTGGACCCGGCAACATAAGCGTGCACCCCGCCAAGCTCGGTGTCGTGGGCCACGGCTTCGGCGGGTCGGCCGCCGTGTTCGCAGCGGCGGGCATGGCAGGCCCGACGGGCACGCCGGTCAAGTCGGTTGCCGCGATCTTCCCGACGGTGAGCAGTCCCCCGGCCGAGCAGCCCGCCGCGACAATGAAGGTCCCGGGCTTGATCCTGACCGCGCCCGGGGATCCCACGACGTTGAATTCAAACGCGCTGGCGCTGTCCCGGGTTTGGCACGCCGCCATCGTGCGCAAAGTCAGCAAGGCGAAGGCCGAGGGCCTGGTCGAGGGCCGGCGGCTGACCCAGGTGGTCGGGCTGGCCGGCCCCCATCGCGGCACGCAGCGATCGGTTCGGGCGCTGCTGACCGGGTATCTCCTCTACACGCTCGGCGGCGACAAGGACTACCGCGACTTCGCCGATCCGGACGTCCAGCTGCCCAAGACGGACCCGGTGGACCCCGACGAGCCGCCGGTCACCCCGGAAGAGAAGATCGTCGCGTTGCTCAAATAGCCCAGACAGTCAGGGCGCGCCAGCAGGGCAGGGCCGCCATCGTGATATCTGTCGTTGATGCGCATCGGCATCGCCCTGGACTATTCGAGCGGATTTCACGAAGCCGTCGACCTCGTCGTCGAACTCGAGAAGCTGGGCATCGACGTCGCCGTGGTGGCCGAGGCGTACTCCTACGACGCCGTCAGCCAGCTGGGGTATCTGGCCGCCAAGACAACCACCGTGGAATTGGCCTCGGGGGTGTTTCCCATCTATATCCGCACGCCGTCGCTGCTGGCGATGACCGCCGCGGGCCTGGACTTCGTGTCGGGTGGCAGATTCCGCCTCGGGATCGGCACCTCCGGACCTCAGGTGATGGAGGGATTCCACGGCGTCGCGTTCGACGCTCCGCTGGGTCGCACCCGCGAGGTGGTGGAGATCTGCCGGCGGGTGTGGCGGCGCGAGCGGCTGCAGTTTGACGGCAAGCACTATCAGATCCCGTTGCCCGCGGACCGCGGGACGGGATTAGGAAAGCCCCTTCATCTCATCAATCATCCTGTGCGCGAGCGTATTCCCATCACGATCGCGGCGCTGGGGCCGAAAAACGTCGAACTCACCGCCGAGATCGCCGAGGGCTGGCAGCCGGTCTTCTTCCAACCGGACAAGGCCGATTCGGTCTGGGGTGAGGCGCTGGCGGCCGGCGCCGCCAAGCGGGATCCCGCCCTGGGCCCGCTGGACGTCATGGTGCATGCGTCGCTGGCCATCGGCGACGACGTCGACGATCGGCTCGCCTGGACCAAACCCCAACTGGGCCTTTACCTCGGCGGAATGGGCGCGAAGGGCCGCAATTTTTACCACAACCTGGCGACGCGCTACGGGTACGGCGAGGTCGCGGACCGAATCCAGGAGCTTTACCTGTCCGGCCGCAAGCGGGAGGCCATCGACGCGGTGCCCGACGAATTGGTCCGTGGGATCTCGCTGATCGGCCCGCGGGGATTCATCGCCGAGCGCCTGGCCGCCTTCGCCGACGCCGGTGTGACAACGATGTTGGTGAGCCCCATGACGGCTGATCCCCGCGAATCCGCGCACTACGTCGAGCAACTTCTGCAGCTTCGGCCCGCCTGACGGGTTCACTGCCCCGCCTGCGGAAGCTCGTCCGCGGCAATCTCACACGGGGTTTTGCCCCCATCGGGCGGCGCACCGACCGGCGGCACTGCGGCCGGGGCCGGCACCGCAACGGGCGGCAGGGGGCCCACCAGAGGCGGTGCGGCCGCCGGCGCCGCTTCGCCCGGTTGCGGCGCCACCGCCGGCTGTGGCCCGCCAACAGGCGCCGCCGCGTCCACGGGCTTGCCATCGGCGTCCTCGTCGGGCTTTTCGTCGGCTTCGTCGTGGGGCTTGTCGTCGGCCTTGTCGTCTGGCTGGAAGGGATCCTCGTCAAAGGGGTCCTCGCCGAACGGTTCGTCGTCGAAGGGATCGCCCGGGTCGCCCCGGCCCCCCGAACCCAGCAGGCCGCCCATCGCGTCGACGATCCTGTTGGCGAGTCCGCCGAGCCCGCCGAGCCCACCGGGATCCCCAAGACCACCCAGACCACCGGGATCCCCGAGACCACCCGAACTCCCGGCAGCCGCAGGCGGCGCTCCAGCGTCGCCCAGCGCGGTTCCCGCGTCCGATGCGACCGCCGGCATGGCCGGTGGCTGATGCTGTAGCGAATCCGGCGGCCGCTGCGCCGCGAGAGGGGCAGCGGCGGCGACCGGCGCGGCGGTCTCTATCGGTGGGCTCACCCGGACCGGTTGGAACGGTGCGCGGCCTGGCCTCAAGTCGTCGGGAACCTCGAAATAGGTGGGCGCCGCCGCGGCGAATTTGTCGACGACCATGTCGTAGGACGCCGCGACGGCGGCCTGTGCCGACCGCATCGCGGTCAGCCAGTCGTTGCGAATGTCGTTGTCCACGTAAGGCTTTACCTGTTGGCGCACCAGCTCCTCGGCGGTCGGCCGATCCCCCGCCCCGGTCGTGACCACGTCGGCGGCGGCCAACCATGCCGACCGGTGCGCCAGCGTGCGATCGTCGATGGCGATGGCCGTCGCGACCTTCACGTCGATGAGGTGCCACAGGTTGTCCCGCAGGGACTCGCACCGCTGAGCGGCCGCACGGACCTCGGTGGCCACCAAGTTGGCCGCGTCGGAATGCCGCTCCAGAAACCCGATCGCGGAGTCCGCCCCCGGACCCGCCCATGCGGCGGTCAGCTCGTCGATCTGGGCACGCTGCACCCGCAGCGCCTCGGTGACCAAGCTGACCGCGGCCCGCAATTGCGCGCAGTCGCCATCGAGGGCGCGCAGGTCCAGGCCGTCCTCGGTGTCGTACCAATCGCGGACTTGGGATGGGCGTGAAGTCAGATCGGGATGTTGGTATCCGAGCACCTGGCAGGCCCGCACGTAACTCTGTGTGTCCTCGACGGCGGGCCGGCCCTCGGCGAGGCGCTCGGCGACGTCCAATCGGTCGGCCACGATCAGGCGATCCGCGCCGCGGCGTACAGGTCGGATTCGCTGTAGCGATCGGCGCAGGTCCGTAACGCGACGGCGATCTCGGCGGCCGCCCGCGACCACTGCAACAACTCGGCAGCCAACCGGTCCAGCGCGGCGCGCAACGCGTCGCCGCGGGCGGTGTGCGCCCGGCCGGCGCTGGGCCCGGCGAACGTCAGTCGTGCCAGGTGATCGCCCACCGCGCCGTCGATCAACTCTGCGGCGGCAGCGAACCGGCCCGCGACCGAATACATCGCCGCCGTGTCGACGCCGGTGTGTCCTCGATTATCGAATCTCATGACAAATCCGACGCCCGATATCGCGTCGGGGTTCCAGCGAAGTTCCAGCGGGCCGGCGGGGCCGGATCAGCCTTGAGCGCTCACCGCTTCGGCAACTCGAGTAGCCAGGTGCTGCGCGACGGCTTCGTCGGCCGCTTCCACCATGACCCGGATCATCGGTTCAGTTCCTGAGGGACGCAACAGGATTCGACCGGTGTCTCCCAGTTCGGCCTCCGCCTCGTCGACCGCGGTCTGCACCGATGGTGCCGCCGCGGCGGTCGCCTTGTCGGCGACCTCGACGTTGATCAGCACCTGCGGCAACGTCTGCATGGCCGACGCGAGCTCGGCCAGCGACGAGCCGGTCTGCGCCATGCGTGTCATCAGCCGCAACCCGGTGGCGATGCCGTCACCCGTGGAGCCGAGCGCGGGCATCACGATGTGGCCGGATTGCTCACCGCCCAGGCTGAAGCCACCGGCGCGCAACTCCTCCAGCACGTAGCGGTCGCCGACCGCGGTCGTGCGCACGTTAACGCCGACGGAGCGCATCGCCAGGTGCAACCCGAGGTTGCTCATCACTGTCGTCACCAACGTCTTGGACGCCAGTTCGCCGGCCTCTTTCATCGCCAGCGCCAGCACGACCATGATGGCGTCGCCGTCGACCAGTTCGCCGTTGGCATCGATGGCCAGGCACCGATCGGCATCCCCGTCGAGCGCCAGTCCCAGGTCGGCGCCGTGTTCGAGCACCGCCGAGCGCAGCGAATCCAGCTGCGTCGACCCGCAGCCGTCGTTGATGTTGAGCCCGTCGGGTTCGGCGTTGATGGTGACGACCCGAGCACCGGCCGCGCGGTACGCGCGCGGCGCCACCGACGCCCCCGCGCCGTGGGCGCAGTCGACGACCACGGTCAAACCGTCCAGCCGGACGGCCGCGGCCTTGCCCACCTGGCGCAGGTAGCGTTCCGCCGCATCCCCGGCGTCGATGACGCGGCCGATACCGGCGCCGACCGGGCGCAACCCCGGTCCGGCCGCGACCAGATCTTCGATCTGGTCCTCGGTGTCGTCATCCAATTTGTGGCCGCCGGGACCGAAGATCTTGATGCCGTTGTCGGGCATCGGGTTGTGCAACGCCGAGATCATCACCCCGAAGTCGGCGTCATAGGCGCTGGTCAGATACGCCACCGCGGGGGTCGGAAGCACCCCCACCCGCAGCGCGTCGACGCCCTCGCTGGTCAGGCCGGCGATGACCGCGGCCTGCAGCATCTCGCCGCTGGCGCGCGGATCGCGGCCGACCACGACGACCCGCCGGCCCCGTTCGCCCGACTTCGCCAAGCGCCGTGCCGCAGCGGCGCCCAGTGCCAACGCCAGCTCGGCGGTCAATTCGCGATTGGCGATCCCGCGAACACCGTCGGTGCCGAAAAGTCGACCCATGCGGACAAACCTCTCACAGTCGATGGCCTTAGGCCTATACCCGGCCCAACATGCCCCTTCTTTTCTGACCGAAACCTTGCGCTTTTGTGCGCAGACACGCCGTGAAGTGCGCACAATCGCGCAAGATCGCGGCCAGAAAGTGATCGCGCCGATCAGCGCTTGCTGTACTGCGGCGCCTTACGGGCCTTCTTCAGGCCGTACTTCTTGCGCTCGGTGGCACGCGGATCACGGGTAAGGAAGCCGGCCTTCTTCAAGGGGGGCCGGTCGTCCGGCGACGCCAGGATCAATGCCCGGGCGATGCCCAGGCGCAGCGCCCCGGCCTGACCCGACGGGCCGCCGCCGTGCAGGAGGGCGTAGATGTCGAAGCTCTCGGTGCGGTCGACGGTGACCAGCGGGGCCTTGATCAGCTGCTGGTGCACCTTGTTCGGGAAGTAGTCCTCCAAGGTGCGCCCGTTGAGCTCGAACTTGCCGGTGCCGGGCACCAGCCGCACCCGCACCACGGCCTCCTTGCGGCGGCCGACGGTCTGGATTGGCCGCTCGAACACGAAGGATTCGCTGGGCTTGGCCGCCGGCGCCTCGGCCGGAACCTCGGTGACCTGCACCACTTCTTCGGTAATTTCGGTCACTGGGCCACCTGCTTGATCTCGAACGGAACCGGCTGCTGAGCCGTGTGTGGGTGCTCCGGGCCGGCGTAGACGCGCAGCTTGCGCTGGATCTGACGGCTGAGCTTGTTCTTGGGCAGCATCCCGACGATCGCCTTCTCGACGACGCGGGTCGGGTGCTTTTGCATCAGTTCGCCGATGCTCCGCTTGTGCAGGCCGCCGGGATACCCCGAGTGGCGGTAGGCCATCTTGTGCTGCAGCTTGTCGCCGCTGATGGCGACCTTGTCGGCGTTGATGACGATGACGAAGTCACCGCCGTCGACATTGGGAGCGAACGTCGGCTTGTGCTTGCCGCGCAGCAGGGTGGCCGCCGCGACGGCAAGGCGGCCAAGCACCACGTCCGTGGCGTCGATGACATACCACGATCGCGTGGTGTCACCCGCCTTGGGCGCATATGTAGGCACAGCGCTTACCTTTTCTTTCTCTCGGTGGATCCCGGAGTGACCCGGGTACTGGTCAGACGTTCGCGGTGGGGTTTATCTCGGCGACCAGCATTGACCCGAGGGCCCCGGCTTTCCGCGCGCCAACCGAGCAGCTTACCGACGGGCATCCCCGCAGGTCAAAACACCCCATTCAGTCACGTGACTGCTAGGTGCCGCCGCCACCGCGGTTGCCGCCCGGGCCGCCGGCACCGCCGATAGCGCCCACCGGCGGCACGCCGGGGCCGCCGGGACCGCCCGTGGTGCCGCCGCCGCCCTTGGAGCCGGTGCCCCCGGTACCGCCGGAGCCGCCGGTGCCCCCGGTGCCGCCCGAGCCGATGGTGCCGCCGAGACCGCCCGTCCCGCCGAGACCGCCGGAGCCGCCCGCGCCGCCGGTGCCGCCGTTGACCCCCGAGCCGGGCGCGGCGTTGGCGCCGCCGCCGCCCTGCCCACCTTGGCCGCCCAGGCCGCCGGCGCCGCCGAAGCCACCCCCGATGCCACCGGCGCCGCCGGCACCACCGGTACCGCCGTTGAAGCCGGGGGCGCCTGCCCCACCGGCCCCACCGATCCCGCCAGTGCCGAACAGGCCGGCCGCCCCGCCGGCCCCACCGCTACCCCCGGCACCGGCGCCGGTCGCACCCGAACCACCGTTGCCGCCGTTGCCCCAAAGCCAGCCCCCGGCAACGCCGGGCGCCCCGGTGCCCGCCGCCCCGTCACTTCCGTTGCCAACCAGCGGTCGCCCCGTCAGCTGCTGCCAGGGCGAAAAGAAGCCCAGGCCCGCCAACAGCGCGGCATTGGCCGCCTCCATGGCGGCATAGCTGCTCCCCGCGCTGTTCAAGGCCCGGACAAACCCAGCATGAAAGGCCGCCGCCCGAACGCTGAGCGCGTGGTACTCCTGGGCGTAGTTGGCAAACAAAGACAAGATTGCGGTGGACACCTCGTCCTCGGCGGCGGCCACCACGTGCGGCGTCGAACTCAACGCCGCCCCGTGGGCATCGCAGAGGGCCGTGCCTATCCCCGTTAAATCGATTGCCGCCGAAGCTAATTCCGTGGGCGTCGTGAAAAAAATGACGACATGTGCGCCTCCGCATTGAGGGCCCCCGCCCGCAGATAGATCAGGATGCTACGCGCACCAAGGAAGGTTGCGGAAGCAAACCCGGCAACCTCGCGACCAACGGTGACTGTGTGGCCCCGGCGGCTCTCCTCCGCCGGGGCCACACAGGGGTCCATCCCTTCTGAGGATGCTGTCACTTCGCCCAGATTCCGGCCGCCCGCCGATCGGCGTCGGCCACCTCACCCGCGCCGTCGCGCACCGCATTCCCCAGGTCGATCAAGATCTGGTTGAGCGCGGTCGCCGACTGGTGCCATTTGAGCTGCTCGGCCTGGTAGGCGGCCGCGGCTTCGCGAGTCCACAGTTGCTGCAACGGCGCGATTTGTGATTTCAGCTCGTCGAGGGCGGCATTGAGGCGGGCCGAAGTCGAGTGGATGTCGTGGCGCACGGAGTGTTCGATTTCGCCAAAGTTGTACGACAGCACTGGATCCATCGAAAGTTCCTTCCGATCAAAGGTTTCCGCCGGCGGCGGCGATGTGGCGTGCGTGGTTCTGGCCCGCCTCTTGCAGCGTGGCCTCGTTGTGCCGGATGGTCTCGGCGATGTTGCGCAGGACGTGATACAGGCGCGTCGACTCGGCGTTCCACCGATCCACCACATCCTTGAAACGTGCGGCGGCCAGCCCGCCCCACACCGATGGCGGCACGCTGCCCATCCGGCCGATGAACGCCTGCAGCATGACCCGGATCTCCTCGTTGCGGTTGTCCGTAGTGCCCGCGACCGCACGCATTAGGTCAAAGTCGGCGCTCAGCGCATTGGCACCAATCGGCGTGTTCATACCAAGTTCGACTGCGCCAACCCACGGTCGGTTCCACCCAATTTTGTTCCGATTTTGTTGCGATCAGCCTTGGTCCTTGGTGCGATCAGCCCACCGCGTGGGCGCTCCGCACCGCTCGCTCACACACCTCGCGGACGGCGTCCTCGCCGCCGGGCCGGCTCTGGCATCCGAGGCTGATCCGGACGGTCCCGTCGAGCAACACCGTCCACCGCACCTGGTGTCCGGCGCGGACTTCTCGGTAGGTGACCGCCGGCCGGCCGGCGCTGATAGCGGAGGGATTGAAGTCGACGAACACCCCGGGCGGCTCCGCGCCGATCGCGCGTTTCAGCCGCTCGGCGGTGCCGCTCAGCGTCTCGCCGGCGACGGGCGACTGGGTGACGTGCAGCGCCACCTCGGGATCCGACGGCGAGGTGACCACCACCCGCGCCGAACCTGGCCCCGCAATGACCCGCTGCGTGGGCCAGTTGGCCGGGACCGTGAGCGCCACCCGGCCTTCCACCAGAAATGTGGTGGGCGACGGGTCCGCGGCCGGCGCGTGGTGGCGGCCCAGCTCGACCGCGGCCGGTGCCACCACCGCCAACACGACACCGGCGACCGCCAGCCGCGCTCGAGTCCGAACGCGTGATCGCGCGCCAACACCGGACGCCGGTGCGGCCGGGATCGATCCGACCGCCCGGGCCAGTCGGTCCAGCCGCGCGTCGTCGATCACCTCTACGTGGTGCCCCGAGAGCCGCACCGCGTCGGCGATCAACGCCGCGAGGGCCCGCGCGCCGGCGACGGCGCTCGGGACGTCTATCAGCACCACTGCCGGCGTCGCCCCGTCGATGACAGCCGCAACCTGCTCGGCGACTCGCCGCGGCTCAGCCGCGCGGGGTACGGCCGAGACCGAGGAAGTTTGGGCGTCGGTCACCGCCACCAACCGCTCGGCGATCTCCACGACCTTCTTTACCTTCTTTTCCGGAGCAGCCCGCGGCGCAGACTCCGAAACAGCCTGCATCAGCAGCCACGACCGCGGGTGCACCGCCACGACATCGGCCTGGCCGGCCAGGGTATCGGCGGCAGCACTGACCAGTTTGACCCGCGACGCCGACCACCACGACGGATGCACGACGGTGACGCCCGCCGCGCCCCCACAGTCCAGCGACCGCAATGCGGTGCACCATAGCGAGTCGACGGCAACCGGGCGCCCGTCCACCAGCGCGACGGGGTCGTCTATCGCGTCCAACGCCGCGTCAGTAATCTCGACGTCAGCGATACCGCCTGCGCCGCAACACAATCGACGGATGCCAGCCGGACCCGCCTCGATCAACGGGCGGTGTCCGGTCACGGTGGACTCCAGGCCACTTGGACAACCTGTTCGTCACCGGGACGGGTGACGAGGATTCCTCGGCCGGGTGGCAGCGTCGGGCGGCTCGAACCGAACGCCGCTGCGTCGTCGGGATATCCGCTCATCATCAGTTCCATGCAGCCCATGTCGCGCAGGCCGGACGAGCAACGGTTCGAACAGGGCGCGCGCCGCGCCCCCGCTGCGGCGTGCCACGATCAGGTGCAGCCCGAGATCGGTTGCATGCGGCAGGTATTCGAGCACCGGCGCGAGCGGGTTGCCCGCCGGGGTGGTGACCAGGTCATAGTCGTCGACCACGAGATAGATGTCCGGCCCGGACCACCACGATCTGGCCCGCAGCTGCGCCCGGCTCGCGTGCGGCGGAGGCATCCGCCGCCGCAGCAGGTCGAGCAGGCCCGGCAGCAACGCGCCCAGCGCGGCCGGCGACATGGCATGTCCGCCAACGTGCTCCGACTCGGCGATGTCGAACAGCGTGCGCCGAAAGTCGACGATCAGCAACTGGGCTTGCGCGGCGGTCTTGGTGCGGATGATGTCGCGGCACAGGGTCCGCAGTGCGGTGGTCTTTCCGCATTCGTTGTCCCCGAGGACCAATAGATGCGGGCGGCGGTCGAAATCGACTGCAGCCGGCTGCAATCGGCGCTCCTCGATGCCGAGCAGGATGCCGGCGACCGGCTCGTCACCCGCCCGCTGGACGACGGTGTCGTAGTCGACCTGCTCGGGCAGTAGCGGTATCGGGGGCGCAGCCGATTCGCCATGCCCGCCGCGCGGCCCGAACCCGCATCCGTGTCAAGGGGAGGCGCGATCATCATATGCAGCCCGTCACGATACAGACCGCGGCCCGGTTTGTCCGGAGGTACTTGCTGCGCCCGCCGGCGGTCGATTTCGGAATCCGCGGGATCGCCCAGTCGCAACTCGATCCGGGTGCCGATCTGATCCTTCAGCGACGGTCTGATCTCCGCCCAGCGCGACGCCGACAACACCACATGCACCTTGAACGAAAGCCCTTGAACAGCAAGCGCAGTGATGCGGGCCTCGAGCTCCTCGAACTCATGCCGCAGGCTTGCCCAGCCATCCACGACGAGAAACACGTCGGCGCACGCGGCTGCGCCGATCGCGCTTGCCGGCAGTGCCTCCCGGGACCGCACGACCGATTCCAGTTCGGCGATCGTCCGCACCACGAGCCGCGGCTCGGCCCGGCCCGCGACCGCACCCACATGCGGCAACGTCCGCAGCGAGGCCAGCGCTCCGCCCCCGAAGTCCAGGCAGTAGAACTGCACCCGGGCCGCATCGTGCGTCGCCGCCAACGCCGTGATCAGCGTGCGCAGGGCCGTCGACTTCCCCGATCTGGGCGCCCCGACGACCGCGACATTGCCCGCGGATCCGGACAACTCGACCATCAGCGGTGCCCGGGACTGCTCGAACGGATGGTCAACGATGCCGATCGGAACCGCCAGCCCTCCCGGCCCTGATTGGGCTTCGGGTAACAGGGGCAACAGGTCGGCCAGCGCCGGCGCTGCGCCCAGCGGCGGCAACCAGACCCGGTGCGCCGGCGGTCCCTGCCCCGACATCCGGTCCAAGACGGCTTGCAGAACGCTGCGCGCGGGCGTCCCGTCGCCGCCGACGCCGGATGTGACCGCTCCCGCGGTTCGTGAGGTGAACAACCGCACTGCTGGCGGCGCCTGCCCAGCGGCCGGCGCGTCGGTCCGCACCGGCCCCGAAACCAAAGCGCTCTGAAAGCGCACCAGCTCACCGGTTCCCAGTCGCAGGAACCCCACCCCGGGCGTGTTGGGCAATTGATAGGCGTCGAGTGTGCCCAGTACCGTGCGTGATTCGCTGGCGGACAGCGTCTTGAGGCACACCCGATACGACAGGTGGGCGTCCAGTCCGCGCAGCCGACCCTCGTCGAGCCGCTGACTGGCCAGCAACAGGTGCATACCCAGCGAGCGGCCGAGCCGGCCGATCGCCACGAACATGTCGGCGAAATCGGGATGCTGGCTGAGCAGTTCGGAAAACTCGTCCACGATGATGAACAAGGTCGGCAGCGCGGTCAATTGTGCGCCGGTCCGGCGCGCGTCCTCGTACGCCGCCACGCTGACGAAGTTGCCCGCCGTCCGCAACAACCTTTGCCTGCGGTTCATCTCGCCGGCCAGCGCCTCGCGCATCCGGGCGACCAGCGGCGCTTCATCGGACAGATTGGTGATGACCGCCGCCACATGGGGAGCGGAGGCGAAGTCGAGAAATGTTGCGCCGCCTTTGAAGTCGACCAGCAGCAGGTTGAGCACTTCCGGGGAGTTGCGGGCCACCATGCCCAGCGCGACCGTGCGCAGCAGCTCTGACTTACCCGACCCGGTGGCGCCGACGCAAAGCCCATGCGGGCCCATGCCTTTCGCCGCGGCCTCCTTGATGTCCAGCTCCACCTGCGTGCCGTCGGCCGTGGTGCCGAGGGGAACCCGCAACCTGTCGTGCGTATCGTGGCAATCGCGGCCGTCCCGCCCGCGCCACCACGCGATCGGATCGAAACCCAAGACGTCGCCGATTCCCACCAGATCCGGCCAGCCCGAATCAGGGCCCCGTTTCTTGACCCGTTGCGCGGCCATACGGCGGGCACACGCCAACGCGTCGGCGGGGTCCATCTGGTCGGGGCGCCGCAATCCTTCGGCTACGCCGCGATCCCCGATCAGCAACGGCGATCCTTCGGCGCCAGTGCCGACCGCGAGGGTGGTCACGCCCTCGGCCCCGGCAACCGCGCGCTCGTCGGCGTCGACGAGCACGACCACCCAAGGCGCGCGGACAGCCGCAAGCGCGCTCTGCGCCTCCGCCCCGGTCAGGTACACCATCCGCGCCGACCCCACGGCATCGCTGACGGTCGGATGTTGGTTGTGGGGAAGCCATTTCAACCAATCCCAATCGGCCCGATGGCGATCGCCGATCACGCCGACGATCAGCAGGGAATCCGGGGCATGCAGCACGGCCAGCTGGCAGATCACCGCGCGGAGCAGTCCGCGCACCACGGCCGGGTCGCCGTCGATCGTCAGAGCCAGGCCGGTGCGCAAGGGGATCGCGATGGGTGCGTCCGCGATGGTCGCGTGCGCGCCTAGGAATTGATCAAGCGCCACAACGGTGATCGGATCCGACCGCTCCCGGGGTCGGCTCTCCGGTGCCACGAGACGGGTGGCCAGTGGCAGGGTGCCGATGCCGACGCGGACGAGGCAGAATTCGGGGTGGCCGGGTCGCCGTTCCCACATGCGTGGCCCACCGATCAACGTCCACAACGCATCCGGTTCGGGGTGCACCCGCATCAGTGCCAAGTGTTGTGCCGCAGCGGTTTCGGAGAGGGTCTTGCGCAGGCCGCTCAAGTAGCCGAGGTAGTCGGCGCGGTCTTCGTCGATCCCGGTGCCCCGCCCACGTCCGGTCAGCGCCGTGAGCGCCACCGACCCCAACATCATCATCGGGAATGCCAGAAACGTGGGGCTGCGGGTAAGGCCCGGCCCAGAGAAGAACGCCGCGGCCATGACGCCGGCGGTGAGGACGGACACGAGGACCGGCAGCAGGCGTACCACCAGGCTGGCCGCCGCCGGCCGCGGCAGCTCGGGCGGCGCGGCGACTAGGATCTCGGGGATCTCTGGGATCTCTGGGATCTCTGCCGTTCCCACGGCTTGACGACACTAGGCAGCAACGGAATCCACGGCAAGTCGCCTGTGCACAACCGAATGCCCGCGGAGCGAGGACGGGCTACTGTGCGGCCAATGTTGTCTGCGTCCGCTCTGTCACTGTGCCGCGTCTGCGTTCATGCCGGCGACTCCGCCGTCGACTTGACCCTGCCCGCCGGGGTGCCCGTCGCCACGTTGATCCCCTCGATCGTGGAGATTCTCGATGACGGTGCCGCCGGCAATTCCGCAGATTCGGTGCCCACCGGGTACCAGCTGTCCCGCCTGGGCGCCCCCCCGCTGCCGGCGGCGACGACGTTGGCGCAGAGCGGCATCCAAGACGGCACGGTGCTGGTCTTGAGTCAGCGCCGGGCCGAGCCGCCCGCGCCCCGATGCGACGACGTGGCCGAGGCCGTCTCCGCGGCGCTCGACGCCCACACCGCCTCGGCCCCGCCGCGCGACCAGCACCACACCACCCGGTTGACCGGCGCCGTGGCGGCGGTCTTGTTTACCTGCGTCGGCGCCGTGATGCTGATGCGAAACACGTTGAACACCAATGGGACCGGGTACGCGGCGGCCGTCGCGGCGGCAGCCGCCTGCGTTGCCCTACTGGTGGCGGCGACTGCGCACCGGGCACATCGGGACAACCTGGCCGCGCTGACGCTCAGCTTGATCGGCGCGGCATTCGCTGCGACTGCAGGCTTTCTGACGGTCTCGGGCAGTCCGGGCATCGCCAATGTGCTGCCGGCGGTCATGGCTGCGGCCGTGACGTCGGTGCTGGCCCTGCGCCTCACGGGCGGCGGTGGTGCCGCATTGTCCGCGGTGTCGTGCTGCGCGATGATCATCGCCGTTGCCGCGTTGGCCGGCGTGCTCACCGGGGCGCCGCTGCCCGCGATCGGCGCGGCATCCGCGCTGGCTTCACTGGGCCTGCTCGGGCCCGCCGGACGGGCCGCTCTCGCGCTGGCCGGGTTGTCGCCGCGGCTGCCGCCGACCGAGCACCCCGATAACCCGGATGGGCTGGCCGCCAAGGCGATCCGCGCCGACGACTGGCTGGCCACCCTGACCGCCGCCTTCTCGTCGTCGGCCGCGATCGGCGCCATCGTCACCGCGGTCGCCTCCCCCGGGCATGGCGCGGCCCGGTTGCGTTGCATCGCCTTCGCCGCCGGCACCGGTGCGCTGCTACTGCTGCGGTCACGTGTCGATCCGAACAGCGCACCCGTATTCACCCTCACCGGAATCGCCACCACTGGAACGGCTTTCGTCGTTGTCGCGGCCGAGATGCCGAACCAGGAAACGTGGCTGGCCGCGGTCACCGCGGTGTTGGCTGCGGCGGCGGTATACCTGGGCTTCGCCGCCCCCTCGATCCCGCTCTCGCCCGTCCTGCGCCGCTGCGTCGAATTGCTGGAGTATCTGACATTGGCCGCCATGGTGCCCCTGACCTGCTGGATATGCGGCCTGTACAGTGCCGTGCGCGACCTGAACCTGACATGGGCCTGACGTGGACGTGATCGCGTCGCGCGTCGTTCGCCTCCTGGCGGTGGCGGCGCTGACCGGGCTTGCTCAGTGCGCAATACCCTGCGCGCATGCGATTTCGCCACCACCCATCGACGACCGGTGGCTCCCCAAGCCGGGATTGCCGGCGCCACCGCAGCCGACCGTGCAACACGAGGTCTGCGCGGCGGTGACGCCGGATTCCGGACCGGGCCGCGATCGGCTCGCATACCCCGAGCTGGCGCCGGTCTGGCCGCTCACCCGCGGCGCCGGCCAGCGAGTCGCCGTCATCGACACCGGAGTTTCGCGACACCCGCAGCTGCCCAGTGTCGTACCCGGAGGCGACTACGTGTCCACCGGCGACGGCACCCAGGATTGCGACGCACACGGCACGCTGGTGGCCGGAATCGTCAGCGGCGTCGCGCCCGACGTCACCCTGATCGGTATCCGTCAGTCCAGCGCCAAGTTCGCACCCGCCCACGAGGGATCCGGCACCGGCGGGTCGAGCACCGGGGTCGGCGACGTCGACACCATGGCGAAGGCCGTCCGGACGGCGGCCGACCTCGGCGCCTCGGTGATCAACATCTCCTCGATCGCCTGCGTCCCGGCCGGGACAGCGCTTGACGACCGTGCGCTGGGAGCCGCGCTGGCCTACGCGGTCGATGTCAAGAATGCCGTCATCGTGGCCGCGGCCGGTAACACCGGCGGCGCCGGGCAGTGCCCGGCCCAGCCGCCCGGCGCGACCTGGCAGTCGGCCACGGTCGCGGTCAGTCCGGCCTGGTACGACGACTACGTACTGACCGTCGGTTCGGTGAACGCCGACGGGGCGCCTTCTGCGTTCACCCTCGCAGGACCCTGGGTGGATGTCGCCGCGCGCGGCGAGGGGGTGACTGCGCTGGGTTCGGCCCCACTGTCGGGAACCAGTTACGCGGCGCCCTTTGCCAGCGGGCTGGCCGCCATGGTCCGGGCCAGGTTCCCGGCGTTGACCGCACGACAGGTGATGCAGCGCATCGCGTCGACCGCGCATCACCCGCCGGCCGGCCGCGATCCGTTCGTCGGCAACGGCACCGTCGACGCCCTGGCCGCCGTCAGCACCGACTCGATTCCGCAGGCCGGTACTGGAAGGCCCGAAAAGCCGAGCCCAACGCCCGCGCCGATCGGCGTGCCGTCACCAACCAGGCCGCCCGATCGGCACGCCCGGCACGCCGCCCTGCGCAGCGCGGCGATCTGCCTGGCCGCGTTGGTGGTGGCGCTGGGTCTGGGCGCGGCCCGAGGCCGGTTACGGCGATCCCGCGACGACGTCCCGGGAGACTGACGCGTTCTGCCTGCTCAGTTCGGGTCCCGACGGCAGCATCGCCAATATCGGCCACGGCGCGGGTGGCGCCGCCGCCGGCAGGCCGAGGTCGTGCGCCGCGTCGTCGTCGTGGATCGCGAACCGCACCCCGGTGTCGGTGACCAGGTACCGCGTGCCGCCGTGCGACGGGTCGCCCACCAGGCCCACCGAACGCACATAGGCGCTGCGTCCGGGCTCCAGATACACCGCGTCCAGCGCCGGGCCGCCACCGTCGGCCTGCGACAACGCCACCGGTAGCCGCCCGGCGGGGACCGGCAGCCCGCCGCCCACCAGGAAGGCGACATCGTTGGATTGCCCGGCGGGCCAGCTCACGCAGACCGTGCTCGCCCCGATATCCGAAGCCGCTTGGCCGGTAACCCGGTCCGGATAACCCGACAGCGGCAGTGTGTCAACGATCGCGGTGCCACGGATCACATCGGGCGCCACCGTGATGACGCCGGCGCTGCCCTGTGCATCACCGAAGCGCAATACGTCCGCGGCCACCTGGTTGATTCGCTGAACCCCGGCGACCAGCACCACGTAAAACTCGTCGCCATCGGCGCGAGTGATCCGCAGCACAGTGCCGACCCGGAACCCGGGCAACCCGGCGACCGCGCTGCCCGCACCGCGAATCCGTGGGACCCTGATCGGCGGCACCTCCGGGACGGCGTTCAGCAAGGCCTGCGACACGACGCGCGGCAC
Organism: uncultured Actinomycetota bacterium; assembly: GCA_963778135.1. Classification (GTDB taxonomy): domain Bacteria; phylum Actinomycetota; class Actinomycetes; order Mycobacteriales; family Mycobacteriaceae; genus Mycobacterium. Next base: position 369,020 of record CAVZTC010000003.1, read on the forward strand.
GCGGCCCTCCAACCTCAACGCCCGCAAAACAGCAGGGTCGGCCAGATCCACCACGGCTCGCCGTCCGTTGTAGAGCAAATAAGCAGGCGAACCGGAGGCGGGCGCCGCCAGCATGGTCTCCCCGGCGGCCAACCGACGGACGCGCGAACCGTCGACGGGCCCGCCGAGGACCGTCGTCGCCGCGTTGGCGTTCGCATCACAGATCGTCCATACCGATTCGTCGCCGGTCAGCGGCGCGGCGAGCTGCTGCGGCGCGCCCGGAATTCCCAGCAGCGGACCGCGTTTGGTGTGGCCCATGTCGGATTCGCGCACCGGCTCCGGGTTGGCGTCGGTCGCCGCGATCAACCGCGCCGAGGCCAGGTTCAGCACCGGATGCCAGGTGTCACCTACCCGCACATATAGGGCTCCAGACTCGCGGCCCATCACTATCCGGGCACGATCCAGCGCCGCCTGCGGCCGCAGCAAAGCAAGAAACGCGCATCCCGCCAACGCGATGGTGGCCACCACACACCCGACCGCCAACGAAGCCGGGTACGCAGGCAGCGACCGACCGGCGGTACTCAGATCCCGGCGCAGCAACGCGCATTCGAGGCGGCGCACCAGGAAGCGGTAGCCGCTGATGTGCAGTCGGGTTGTCGGTTGGTGCGCCACGAGCACCCACGCTAGGCGAGCGGACGCAGATCCTGCGGGGGTCCATCCACAGCCGGCAACGTTTCGCAACGCCTGGTTACGGGTAAAATTCGGCCGTGATTAAGCACCGCATACGCGGTTGGGCCGGCCTCGGGACCGCCGCTCTGCTCACCGCCACCGCCCTGTTGCTCGCGCAAGGCGCCATTCGAGCCACCGCCCCGGTTGCCGCCGCGAGCGACTGCCCGGACGCCGAGGTCGTCTTCGCGCGCGGCACCAATGAGCCAGCCGGCATGGGCCGGGTCGGCGACGCGTTCGTCGACTCGCTGCGCCAGCAGACCGGCGGCCTGAACATCGGGACGTACGGGGTGAACTACGCCGCCAGCAAGCTCCAGCTGCATGGCGGTGATGGCGCCAACGACGTGATCAGCCACGTCAAATCCACGGTGTCCTCGTGCCCGAGTACCAAGATCGTATTGGGCGGTTATTCACAGGGCGCGAGCGTGATGGACATCGTGGCCGGCGTTCCCATCGGCGGCATCAACTGGGGCAATTCGCTGCCGCCGGACTTGGCGAGCCACGTTGCTGCGGTTGCCACCTTCGGCGACGTGGCCGACCGCGCCGGTGGATCGCTGCCCACCCTGAGCGCGCTGTTGGGTTCCAAGGCTATCGACCTGTGCAACCCCGAAGACCCGATCTGCCACGCAGGTCAGGGCAACGAGTGGAGCGGGCACACCGAGGGCTATGTGCCCGTGTACACCACGCAGGCAGCCGCGTTCGTTGCGTCCAAGTTGCTGGCGGGCACCGGTAGCCAGGTACCCGGCTTCGGGCCGGCGCTCACTGCGCCGACGACGGAGTTGCCCGGACCCGGTCCGTCGATACACGACTCCACGACGCCGACGCCGGCGCCCGGGCTGGTCACCGCTGTTAGCTGACACACTCTCGGCGGGCCGGTAGCATCGGAGCATGGGGCTCAGCCCTCGTTTCTGCCCTGATCTCGCGGCCCCCCGGCTCATCTCGGGACTACGCGCGGGACTACTCGCGGGAGGTCTTGCGGCGGCGCTGTTGATCGCACCGGCAATGGCGCCATTTCCGGCTCTGCTTGCCACCGCGTCGGCGGACTGCCCGGGTGCAGAGGTGGTGTTCGCCCGCGGCCGAGAGGAACCACCCGGCCTCGGTCAAGTCGGCGATGCGTTGGTGGCTTCACTGCGCGGCAAGACGCGCATGTCGGTCGGCGCGTACGGGGTCAACTACCCCGCCAACATCACCGTCGACAGCGGCGCCAATGACATGAGCACCCACATTCAATTCATGGCCAAGACTTGCCCGAATACCCGCGAGGTGCTTGGCGGCTATTCGCTGGGCGCCGAAGTCGCAGACCTCGCGACGTGGGGCCGCATACCGCCGGGGGTGGATGACCACATCGCGGCGGTCGCGTTGTTCGGGAATGGCACCCGCCAAGTCGCCCCCGCCTTTGCCGACAAGACCATCGACCAATGCGCGGCCGGCGATCCGATCTGCCGTAACGGCACGACGTGGTCCGCGCACCTGCAGCCCTCATACATCGGGTCCGGGCTGGTGGATCAGGCCGCCGGCTTCGTGGCCGGCAAGCTCTAGCTACTTCGACCTGAAAAAGTCAGCGCGTTTATCCGTCGTCGGATCGTGTGCGTCCTGGGCCAAGACCTGGTCGAGATCAGCGCACTGGCCCGTCAACACGGCGCGCGAACGTCAAGCTGTTTGTGACTCTCGAGCCTCAGTTTCGCAGTGGCTTCACTCTGGGCGCTGGCGTAATCCCCGCGCGCACAGGCAATTCCCAGCCGCCCCAGGTGGCGATCGAACCATGTCTACCGGCAAAATCTTCGGGAGTTCAAGGTTACGTCCGCAATTTGAGTTGGGGGACATGCACGGCATCGAGGTGGATACCGGCCCCAACAGGACGGCACCCGCCCGGGAGACGCTAGAGGACTACACGCTCCGTTTTGCGCCACGCAGCTACCGCAGGTGGTCTACGGCGGTAGTGGGAATCTCGGCCCTCGGTGGCATCGCGTACCTGGCCGACTTCGCGATCGGCGCCAATGTCGGCATTACCTACGGCACCGCGAACGCGTTGTGCGGAATCGGGATCTTCGCAGTGGTCATCTTTGCGACCGGATTGCCGCTGGCCTACTACGCCGCGCGGTACAACATCGACCTGGATCTGATCACCCGCGGCAGCGGGTTTGGGTATTACGGCTCGGTGGTGACGAACGTCATCTTTGCGACGTTCACGTTCATCTTCTTCGCGCTCGAAGGCTCGATCATGGCGCAGGGCCTGAAGCTGGGCCTGCAGATTCCGCTGTGGCTGGGTTACGCCTGCTCCACGGTCATCATTTTCCCGTTGGTGATCTACGGTATGAAAGTCCTTTCCCAGCTTCAGCTTTGGACCACACCGCTGTGGCTGATCCTGATGGTCGCCCCGTTCGTCTATCTGGTGATCAGCCATCCCGAATCGGTCGGCCAATTCCTCGCTTTCACCGGCCGGCGGGGTCACGACGGCGTCGATGCCGGCTCCGCCCTGCTGGCCGCGGGCGTGTGCCTGGCACTAATCGCGCAGATCGCCGAACAGATCGACTACCTGCGGTTCATGCCGCCGCGAACACCGCAAAATTCACGCGTCTGGTGGACCTGGATGCTGGTGGCCGGCCCCGGCTGGGTCTTGTTCGGCGCCGTCAAGCAGCTCGTCGGCCTGTTCCTTGCCGTGTACCTGATCTCCCATGTCGCCGGTTCCGCGCCGATCGCCAACCAACCGGTCCACCAATTCGCCGAGATCTACCAGAATTTCATGCCTGGATGGCTTGCGCTGGCACTCGCGGTGGTCCTGGTGGTCCTCAGCCAGATCAAGATCAACGTCACCAACGCGTATTCGGGCTCGCTGGCGTGGACCAATTCGTTCACCCGGGTCACCAAGCATTACCCGGGGCGCGCGGTATTCCTGGGCGTCAACCTGACGATCGCGTTGATCCTGATGGAAGCCAACATGTTTGACTTCCTGAACACGATCCTCGGGTTCTACGCCAACTGCGGTATGGCCTGGGTGGTCGCGGTCGCATCAGACATCGTGTTCAACAAGCATCTGCTGCGCCTGTCGCCAAAGAAGCCCGAGTTCCGCCGCGGCATGCTGTACGCGATCAACCCGGTCGGCTTCGGGTCGATGCTCTTGGCCGCCGGGCTGTCAATCCTCGCCTTCTTCGGTGGGCTGGGCACGGAATTGCAGCCTTATTCGCCCTTGGTCGCGATCGTCATCGCGTCGGTGATGCCCCCAGTCCTGGCGAGCGCGACCAAGGGCAAGTACTACCTTCGTCGCACGCACGACGGCATCGACCTGCCGATGTATGACGAGCACGGCAACCCCTCGGCCGAGCACCTGAATTGCCATGTGTGCGATCACGATTTCGAGCGGCCCGACATGTTGGCATGCGAAACCCACGACGCGTACGTCTGTTCGCTGTGCCTGTCCACCGACAAGAGTGCGGACCATTTGCTCGACGCCCTCCGGTACTGAACCGGCCCCTAACGCGTGCGTAGATCCCGGGTGATCAGGGTCCGCGCGGCCAGCTCGCCGTCGGGCGGATAGTCAACCTGCAGCAGCGTCAAGCCCTGCGGCGGCGCGGCCGCGAAATCGCTTGACCGCTCGGTTGTGGCAAGCAAGTTCCGGCACCAGGCCGGGGGGCGCCGGTGTTCACCCACAGCCAGCAGCGCACCGACCAGTGACCGCACCATCGACCAGCAGAACGCATCGGCGGTGACGTGCGCCGTGATCAGATCGCCGTCGCGCGACCAGTCAAACCGCTGCAGCTCACGAATAGTGGTAGCACCCTCGCGGTGACGGCAAAATGCCGCAAAGTCGTTTAGCCCCAACAAATCTCGTGATGCAGTCGCCATCGCATCCACGTCGAGCTCCCGCGGCCAGGCCGTGATGTACCGCGCCTGATGCGGCCGCACACCGTAGGGGGCCGTCGACAATCGGTATTCGTAGTGCCGCCGCAGGGCCGAGAATCGGGCATCAAAACCCGATGGGGCGCGCATGATTCCGGTGACCCGGACGTCGGCAGGCAGGAACCGGCCGAGCCGGCGGACCAGCGGCAGGAACTCGGGATCACCGGTGCGCGGCGAACGAGGATAGGCGTTCGCCACGGCGTCGCCGGGCACGTCGACATGAGCAACCTGACCGGTGGCGTGCACTCCGGTGTCGGTGCGCCCGGCCGCGTGCAACCGCACCGGCGTCCGAAAGACGGTCGTCAACGCCCCGTCGAGGACCCCGGCGACCGTGCGCTGTCCAGCCTGGACTGCCCAGCCCGCGAAATCGGTTCCGTCGTAAGCAATGTCGAGCCGAAGACGGACGTCCCCACTAATTCTCGGGGGCCTCTTCGGGGGCCTCGTCAGCGGCCTCTTCAGCCGCACCTGCGGTGGCCTCCTCAGCCACAGCGGCCTCCTCGGCTACCGGGGCCTCGTCGGCCACGGGCGCCTCGTCGGCCACGGGCGCCTCGTCGGCCACGGGCGCCTCGTCGGCCACGGGCGCCTCGTCGGCATTGGCCAGCTTGGCGGGCTCGGCCTTGGCCTGCTTGGCCTTTGCCTGCGCGGCGGCAACCCGACGCGCCCGATCGGCCTCCGAGGTGACCGTCTTCTCCCGCACCAGCTCGATCACGGCCATCGGAGCGTTGTCGCCCTTGCGCGCCTCAACCTTGATGATGCGGGTGTAGCCGCCATTGCGGTCAGCGAAGAACGGCCCGATCTCGGCGAACAGGGCGTGCACCACGTCCTTGTCGCGGATCTTCTTGAGCACCTCGCGACGGTTGTGCAGCGTGCCCTTCTTGGCGTGCGTGATCAGCTTCTCCGCGTAGGGCCGCAGTGCGCGGGCCTTCGGCTCGGTCGTCTTGATCCGCCCGTGCTCGAACAGGGACGTGGCCAGGTTGGCCAGAATCGCCGCCTGGTGTGACGACGACCCGCCGAGGCGAGGACCCTTGGTGGGCTTGGGCATTGCTGACGCTCCTGTCTAGATTGGCAAGGCAGCTGAGGCCGCTGGGGGTTGGCCCTAGGGGGGTTTGCGTTAGAGCTGTTCGGTTTCGGCGTAGTCCTGCTCGTCGTAGGCACCATCGGTCGACCAGGTGCCGGTGGCGACGTCGTAGCCGGCCACCTCGGACGGGTCGAAGCTGGGCGGGCTGTCCTTGAGCGACAGACCCAGCTGGTGCAGCTTGACCTTCACCTCGTCGATGGACTTCTGACCGAAGTTGCGGATGTCGAGCAGATCGGACTCGGTGCGCGACACCAGCTCACCGACGGTGTGCACACCCTCACGCTTGAGGCAGTTGTAGGAACGCACCGTCAGATCGAGGTCGTCGATCGGCAGCGCGAACGATGCGATGTGGTCGGCCTCCGCCGGCGACGGCCCGATCTCGATGCCTTCCGCCTCGACATTGAGTTCGCGTGCCAGACCGAACAATTCGACCAGCGTCTTACCCGCGGACGCCAACGCGTCGCGGGGGGTGATCGAACTCTTGGTCTCGACGTCGAGGATCAGCTTGTCGAAGTCGGTGCGCTGCTCGACACGGGTGGCGTCCACCTTGTACGTCACCTTTAGCACCGGAGAGTAGATGGAATCGACTGGGATACGGCCGATTTCAGCACCGGAAGCGCGGTTCTGCACCGCCGGCACGTAGCCGCGGCCACGTTCCACGACGAGCTCGACCTCGAGCTTGCCCTTGTCGTTCAGCGTGGCGATGCGCATGGCGGGGTTGTGCACCGTGACACCGGCGGGCGGCACGATGTCACCCGCGGTGACCTCACCCGGACCCTGCTTGCGCAGGTACATGGTGACGGGCTCGTCCTCCTCCGACGACACGACGAGGCCCTTGAGGTTCAGGATGATGTCGGTGACATCCTCCTTGACCCCCGGCACGGTGGTGAACTCGTGCAGCACACCGTCGATGCGAATGCTGGTGACGGCCGCGCCGGGAATCGACGACAGCAGTGTGCGACGCAGCGAATTGCCCAGCGTGTAACCGAATCCCGGCTCCAGCGGTTCGATGACGAACTGGGACCGGTTGTCGGTGAGGATGTCCTCGGACAGTGTAGGCCGCTGAGAAATCAGCATGGTGTTTCTTCTTCTCCTTCTCGGCACCCGCTATTTGATGCCGTTAAGACCTGCATCGGTTGATGCAGGAGTCTTTACTTCGAGTAGTACTCGACGATCAGCTGCTCTGTGAGCGGCACGTCGATCTGCCCACGCTCGGGCAGCTGGTGGACGAGGATGCGCTGGCGCTCGCCGACGACCTGCAGCCAGCTCGGGATCGGCCGGTCGCCCGCCGTCTCTCGCGCGATCTGGAACGGCACGGTGTTCAGCGAGGAGTCCCGCACGTCGACGATGTCGTACTGCGTCACCCGGTAGCTGGGGACATTGACGTGCACGCCGTTCACGCTGAAGTGTCCGTGGCTGACCAACTGGCGGGCCATCCGGCGGGTGCGCGCCAACCCGGCGCGGTAAACGACGTTGTCCAGCCTGCTCTCCAGGATTCTGAGCAGTTCCTCACCCGTCTTGCCAGGCTGCCGAACGGCCTCTGCGTAGTAGCGGCGGAATTGCTTTTCCATCACGCCGTAGGTGAAGCGGGCCTTCTGCTTCTCCTGCAGCTGCAGCAGGTATTCGCTTTCCTTGATCCGCGCACGGCCGTGCTGGCCGGGCGGGTAGGGCCGCTTCTCGAACGCCTGGTCGCCACCGACAAGGTCGGTGCGCAGCCGGCGTGATTTGCGCGTGATGGGTCCGGTGTATCGAGCCATTTTTGTCTCCTAGACCCTTCTAGACTCTTCTACGCTTGGGCGGGCGGACGCCGTTGTGCGGCTGCGGGGTCACGTCGGCGATCGCGCCGACCTCCAGGCCGGCGGCCTGCAGCGACCGGATCGCGGTCTCGCGCCCCGAGCCCGGGCCCTTGACGAAGACGTCGACCTTTTTCACGCCGTGTTCCTGGGCCTTGCGGGCGGCATTCTCGGCGGCCAGCTGGGCGGCGAACGGGGTCGATTTCCGCGATCCCTTGAAGCCGACGTGGCCCGACGACGCCCAGGCGATGACGTTGCCCTGCGGGTCGGTGATCGTCACGATCGTGTTGTTGAACGTGCTCTTGATGTGGGCGGCGCCGTGCGGGACGTTCTTCTTCTCCCGCCTGCGGGTCTTCTGGCCCTTCTTGGCCTTGGGCGTGGCCGCGCTTGCCTTCTTCGGTGGCATTGGTTACCTGGCCTTCTTCTTGCCGGCGATGGTGCGCTTCGGGCCCTTGCGGGTCCGCGCGTTGGTCTTGGTGCGCTGGCCGCGCACCGGCAGGCCGCGGCGGTGCCGTAGGCCCTGGTAGCAGCCGATCTCGATCTTGCGTCGGATGTCGGCCTGTACCTCGCGGCGCAGGTCACCCTCCACCTTCAGGTTGGCTTCGATGTAGTCGCGCAAGTGGGTCACCTGGTCATCGGTGAGGTCCCTGGTGCGCAGGTCCTTGTCGATGCCGGTGGCCGCCAGAATTTCGTTCGACCGGGTGCGGCCGATGCCAAAGATGTAGGTCAGCGCGATCTCCATGCGCTTGTCGCGCGGAAGATCGACGCCTACTAGTCGAGCCATAGGTGGCGTTTCCTCTTTCTAGGCGGAGGTCTTTTCCCAGTCCGTTCCCGACCCCAAACGGATTTGGTACGGGGCCCGGCCTCCGTCCGGGCGTGGATGAGCTGGCCCATCTCGCAATAGATGCCAGCCGCTCACTGGTGCTGGGAGGTCTGCATTCAGTTGTGTAGGGCCGAGCTATCGGGCTGTTTAGCCCTGCCGCTGCTTGTGGCGCGGGTCTGAGCAGATCACCATGACCCGCCCATGCCGACGGATCACCCTGCACTTGTCACATATCGGCTTGACGCTGGGGTTCACCTTCACGGCAGTCTCGGTCCTGTTCTCGTCGTCTGGGCTTGTCTGGTTTCGCTACTTGTACCGGTACACGATGCGGCCCCGGGACAGGTCGTAGGGCGACAACTCCACTACCACCCGGTCCTCGGGCAGGATGCGAATGTAGTGCTGCCGCATCTTGCCGCTGATGTGGGCGAGCACCTTGTGGCCGTTCTCCAGCTCAATGCGAAACATGGCATTGGGCAGGGGCTCGACCACGCGACCCTCGACCTCTATGGCACCGTCCTTTTTGGCCATTACCTTTTGGCGATCCTTCTTCTTGTCTGCGCATCCCCGGGGCACCCCGGCTGGGACACAGCGCACACACCAACTAAACAACGTGAGCCGGTGGTGGAAGTTCCGCTAGGCCTCCAAGAGACCCGGAAATTCAAGACAGGGCACGCCAATAGCAGGTACGGACGCCGCACCGTTCGCCCACGATACCCGCATCGCATGGCTCTGCGCAAAACGCCGGAGCCAGGAATATGGCCGGTCAGCCCATAGGTTGCTGCAACCATGACCGATGTTCCCGACGCTTCTTCAGCCGATCCCGGTGCCAATCCCGGAGCCATCAAGCCCGACCTGCGCCGTTTCGGATCCTTCGGACGGGGCGTAACCCCACGGCAAGCCAAAGAAATCGAGGCCCTCGGCTACGGCGCCGTCTGGGTGGGGGGCTCACCGCCTGCCGAGCTGGCCTGGGTGGAACCCCTGCTCGAGGCGACCACAACGTTGCAGGTGGCCACCGGAATCGTCAACATCTGGACGGCGGCAGCCGCGCCGGTGGCCGAGTCCTTTCACCGGATCGACACGGCGTACCCGGGCCGCTTCCTGCTCGGCATCGGCGTCGGCCATCGCGAGGCGATCAGCGAATACCGCAAGCCCTACGACGCGCTGGCGGAGTACCTGGACCTGCTCGACGACTACGGTGTGCCGGCCAGTCGCCGGGTGGTCGCGGCACTGGGTCCGCGAGTCCTTCAGCTCTCGGCGCAGCGCAGCGCGGGGGCACACCCGTACCTGACCACCCCCGAGCACACGGCCCAGGCCCGTGAACTGATGGGCCCGGCGGCCTTCCTGGCCCCCGAGCACAAGGTGGTGCTGACCACCGATCCGGTGGAGGCTCGCGCGGTAGGCCGCAAGGCCCTCGACGTGTATTTCAACCTCTCCAATTACCGCAACAGCTGGAAACGGCTCGGCTTCACCGACGACGAGGTCACCCGGCCGGGCAGCGACCGCCTGGTCGACGCGGTGGTTGCCTACGGCACGCCCGACGCGATCGCGGCTAGGCTCAGGGAGCACCTCGACGCCGGCGCCGACCACGTCCCAGTGCAGATCCTTACGAACAGCAAAAACCTGGTTCCGGCGCTCGCCGAGCTAGCCGGGCCGCTTGGGCGCAGTGCCTGAAACGGGGTGAACGAGCCAGATGACTGATGCAGTGTCGCTCAAACCCGAACTCGGCCGATTTGGGGTGTGGCTGGGTTCCCTCACTCCGGAACTGGCGGCGCAGATCGAATCGCTGGGCTACGGCGCCGCCTGGATCGGCAAGTCACCGGCCGCCGATCTGGCCTGGGTCGAGCCCGCCCTGGCACAGACGACGTCGCTGCAACTGGCCACCGGGATCGTCAACATCTGGTCCGCCCCGGCCGCACAGGTCGCCGAGTCCTATCAGCGCATCGAGAGCGCCCACCCGAACCGGTTTCTGCTCGGCGTCGGCGTTGGGCACCGCGAGCGCACTGAGGAGTACGTGAAGCCCTACGACGCGCTGGTCGGCTATCTCGACGAGCTCGACGCCGCGATGGTTCCGACCAGCCGCCGGGTGCTCGCGGCGCTCGGGCCCAGGGTGCTGCGGCTGTCGGCGGAACGCAGCGCCGGCGCCCACCCGTATCTGACCACGCCGGAGCACACCGCCGAGGCGCGCGAAATCGTCGGCAACTCGGTGTTCCTGGCGCCCGAGCACAAGGTGGTGCTCACCACCGACCCCGCCGAAGCCCGGGCGATCGGGCGCGAGGTCGTGGGCTTCTACCTGGGCCTGAGCAACTACGTGACTAACTGGCTGCGGCTGGGATTCACCGAGGACGACGTGCGCAAGCCGGGCAGCGACAAGCTGATCGACGCGGTCGTGGCGTACGGCACTCCCGACCAGATCGCGCGGCGCCTGGGCGAGCACCTGGAAGCCGGCGCCGACCACGTCGCGATCCAGGTCCTGGCCGGCTCGCGCGAAGATCAACGGCTGCTACCGGTGCTGAGCGATCTGGCGGGTCCTTTACTCGGTTAGGGTTTGGCCATGCGGCTGCTGGTCACCGGGGGCGCCGGGTTTATCGGCGCGAACTTTGTGCACAGCACCGTTCGCGAGCACCCCGACCACGTCGTGACGGTGCTCGACGCCATGACCTACGCCGGCAGGCGCGAGTCGCTGGCCGACGTCGAGAAGTCCATCGAGCTGGTGGAAGGGGACATCACCGACGCCAAGCTGGTCTCTCGGCTGGTCGCCGACTCCGACGCCGTCGTGAATTTCGCCGCAGAAACCCACGTGGACAATGCGCTGGACGACCCCGAACCGTTCGTGTGCACCAACGTGGTCGGGACGTTCGTCATCCTGGAAGCGGTGCGGCGCCACGGCGTACGGCTGCACCACGTCTCGACCGACGAAGTCTACGGCGACCTGGAGCTCGACGACCCGAAACGGTTCACCGAATCGACGCCGTACAACCCGTCCAGTCCGTACTCGGCGACCAAAGCCGGCGGCGACATGCTGGTCCGGGCCTGGGTGCGGTCGTACGGGGTGCGCGCGACCATCTCCAACTGCTCCAACAACTACGGGCCGTATCAGCACGTCGAGAAGTTCATCCCGCGCCAGATCACCAACGTGCTGACCGGTCGGCGGCCCAAGTTGTACGGCACCGGCGCCAACGTGCGCGACTGGATCTACGTCGAAGACCACAACAACGCGGTGCGGCGAATCCTGGAGCGAGGCCAGACCGGCCGGACCTACCTCATCGGCGCCGAGGGCGAGCGCGACAACCTGAGCGTGCTGCGCGCGCTGCTGCAGATGATGGATCGCGACCCCGACGACTTCGACCACGTCCCCGACCGGGTCGGCCACGACCTGCGATACGCCATCGACCCCTCGGCGTTACACGACGAATTGTGCTGGGCCCCAAAGCATACCGACTTCGACGAGGGCTTGCGCGCCACCATCGACTGGTACCGCGGCAACGAATGGTGGTGGCGCCCGTTGAAAGAGGCAGCCGAGGCTCGTTACGAGGCCCGCGACCGTGAACGCGGTCAGTGAGATGCAAGTTCGCGAACTCGACATCCCGGGCGCCTGGGAGATCACCCCCACCGTGCACGGCGACTCCCGTGGACTGTTCTTCGAATGGCTCACCGACCGCGGGTTCAGCGGGTTCGCCGGTCACCGCTTGGACGTCCGGCAGGCCAACTGCTCAGTGTCGTCAGCCGGTGTGCTGCGCGGCCTGCATTTCGCCCAGCTGCCGCCCAGCCAGGCCAAATATGTGACCTGCGTGTCCGGTGCGGTGTTCGATGTCGTTGTCGATATCCGTTTGGGCTCACCGACATTCGGGCGCTGGACCTCGGTCCTGCTGGACGACCGCGATCGCAAGACGGTCTATATCTCCGAAGGCCTTGCTCATGGATTCCTTGCACTGCAAGACAATTCGATGGTGATGTACCTGTGCTCGGCTGAATACGACCCGCAGCGCGAGCACACCATCTGCGCCACCGATCCGGCGCTGGCAATCGACTGGCCGCTGGTCGACGGCGCCACCGCCAACCTCTCCGACCGCGACGCCGCGGCCCCCAGTCTCGACGACGCGCGCGCGGCGGGCGTCCTGCCCAGCTGGGCGGAGACGCAGCGGTTTATCGCTGGCCTGGCCTGCAAGTGACCGCGCGGCCATACATACTGCATGACAGGATCCGACCCACCAAAGGAGAAGTTCGTGAAGCGTGAGTTCCTGATCGCCATCGGCGCTGCGACCATCGTCGCCGGCATGGCGGGCTGCTCCAGCGACAACAACGCGTCCGGCCCGGCATCCAATGCGGCGAGCGCGTCCAGCGCAACCTCGAGCTCCGCCCCCGCATCCGTCAGTCCCGCCGCGGCACCGGGCGAGACCAGGGTGATCATCGGCGGTCAGCCGCAAAACGTCAGCGGCCCGGTGGTGTGCTCGTCCACCGCGGGCAAATTCTCCATCGCGGTCGGCGACATGCTCACCGGCATCATCGTGGGTCTGGAGCAGGACGGATCGGTGGTCCACAACGCCGGGCTCGGCACCGTGGACGGCGTGGTGCTGAGCTTCACCGAGGGCGTGCCCGGTAACAGCGCCACCGCCACCAAATCGGGCAACTTCTACAAGATCACCGGTACCGCCAGCGGCGTGGACAACGCGGGCAGCCAGGTGAGCAAGCCATTCGAAGTCGACGTCACATGCCCCTAAGTGGTTAAAGATCCGTTCGTCACCGAACGTGACGCCGGCGTTGACCTGGTTGCTGAGTTGGATGCGGCCGGGTTTAGCGGTGCCCACGAGGTCGGTCGTGGTGGGTGTGGGGTGGTGTTTCGCTGTTCGCAGGTGAAGCTTCAGCGGGTGGTCGCGGTCAAGCTGTTGACCGAGGAGTTCGCCGATAGCCGGGCCCGGTTTATGCGTGAGCAGCTGGCGATGGGCCGGTTGACCGGACACCCCAACATTGTCGCGGTGTTGGAGGTGGGCCAGACCCCAAGCGGTCACCCGTTTTTGGTGATGCCGTATTACCAGTGCGGGTGTATTCAGGCGCGGATCCGCCAGGTGGGGGTGCTGCCCGAGCCCGAGGTGGTGGGACTGGGCGTGAAGATGGCCGGCGCGTTGGGCTGCGCGCATGGGTTGGGCATTGTGCATCGCGACGTCAAGCCGGCCAACATCTTGGTTACCGATTACGGCCAGCCGGCGTTGGGGGATTTCGGGATCGCCCGGATGAACGACGGGTTTCACACCGCCGCGGGCACGTTCGCGGGGTCGCCGGCGTTCACCGCGCCGGAGGTGTTGAGCGGGGACGCGCCGACGACCGCCTCCGACGTGTACGGCCTGGGTGCCACGCTGTTCGCCGCGTTGACCGGACACCCGGCCTTTGAACGGCGCCGCGGCGAGCACGTGATGGCGCACTTTCTGCGGATCACTTCCGAGCCGGTCCCCGATCTGCGTGACCACGGCGCCCCCGCCGACCTCGCCGAGCTGATCGCCGCGGCGATGGCGCGCGAGCCAAGCGCGCGGCCCTCGACGCTGGAGTTGGGGGCAGCGCTGCAGGGGCTGCAGCGCCGGCGCGGCTGGCCCGTCGACGACATGGCGACCCACGACACCGCGCTCCCCCACCAGCCGTCCTCGCTGGCTTCGCGCCCCCCCGAGCTGACTTCGCCGTCGGTGCGCCGCGCGGGCGCCCGGTTGCCGGCGCCGCTGGACGCCTTGGTGGGCCGGGACACCGAACTGGCCGAGCTGGCCACCCTGCTCGCGCAGTCGCGCCTGGTCACCCTCACCGGGATCGGCGGGGTCGGCAAAACCACCCTGGCCATCCACGCCGCCCGCGCCGCGGTGGCCGAATCCGGCGGGGTCTGGGATGGCGTCTGGTTCGTCGAGTTGGCCGACCTGCGCGACGGCGCCCTGATCACCGACGTGGTCGCCGGCACACTCGGCGTGCGCGATCACCCCGGCCGCGCCCTGATCGACGTGCTGATCGACTTCCTCGCCGACCGCCACGCCCTCGTCGTACTCGACAACTGCGAACACATCATCGACGACGCCGCCAAACTCGCCGACACACTGCTGCGCACCTGCCCCCGCCTACACCTGCTCACCACCAGCCGCGAAGTCCTCGACATCAACGGCGAAGCGGTGCTACCGCTGCCCGCGCTGTCCGCACCCGCCGCCACCGACGAACCCACCCTGAACACCCTGGCCGGCTACGCCGCGGTGGCACTGTTCGTCGAACGCGCCCGCACCGCCGCCCCCGGATTCACCCTGACCGAACACAACCGCGCCGCAGTCGCCCGCATCTGCTCCTGCCTCGACGGGCTGCCGCTGGCCATCGAAATGGCCGCCGCCCGCATGCGCGTGCTATCCGCCGAACAGATCGCCGACGGTTTGTCCGACCGCTACGGGCTGCTGTCCCGGCGCCGCCGCGGCGCCCCCACCCGCCAACAAACCCTCGCCGCGTGCATCGACTGGAGCTATGACCTGTGCACCCCGGCCGAACAACGCCTTTGGACCCGGCTCTCGGTGTTCGCCGGCAGCTTCGAGATGCCCGCCGCCCGCGACATCTGCGGTGAGGACCTGCACAACCTGGAATGCACCTACCTGCTGTCCGCCCTGGTCGACAAATCCATCCTGATCCGCACCGAACACCACGGCACCGTCCGCTTCCGGCTCCTGGAAACCGTCCGCGAATACGGCCGCACCCGCCTGACCGACACCGACGACCACACCGCGCTACGCCGCCGCCACGCCACCTGGTACCACCACCTGGCCACCGACGCCGCCACCCACTGGTTCAGCCCCCACCAACTCCAGCTGGTCCAGCGCCTCACCATCGACATGCCCAACATCCGCGAAGCACTCAACTTCAGCCTCACCGACTCCCCCACCACCGCCGTCGACATGACCGCCGCCCTACGCCCCTTCTGGGTCTTCCACACCATGCTCAACGAAGGCTGTCAGTGGGCACGGCGCGCGCTGGCGACCATCGCCGCCGAGCCCAGTCCGCAGCGGGTCCACGCCTTATTCACCGCGGCGCACCTGTTGCACACGCACGGTGAGATGGTCACGGCCGAGGCCTTGTTCGCCGAGGCGCGCGAGCTTCTCGAGGTGATCGACGACCCTGTCACACGCGGCAGGATCGACTACCTCGATGGCTACACCGCCATGTTCACCGGCGACTTCGACGGCGGACGGAACTCCTTCCAACGAGCGATGGCCGCAACCGACGACTTCGAAGTCCAGGTGCAGTCCAGGTCGCTCGGCGGAATCCTGGAGCTGGTTTCCGGTGACGCCGAGAGTGCGCTGGCGTGGGCGGAAAAGGGGCTCGCCCTGGCCGAATCCCGGCGGGATTGGGTCGTCCGCGCGGTCGCGCTGATGTCGACCGGCGTCGCCTGTTGGCGGACGGGCCAGCTGCAGCGCGCCGAACAACTGCTCCAAAAAGGCTTGCGGCTTTCCCTCGAAGGCAACGCCACGTACGCACTACCGAATCAACTCGAAGTCCTGGCATGGGTCAACGAATCCGGCGGGCGGCCGCGGCCGGCCACGGTCCTGATGGCAGCGGCGGCCGAGCTGAGCCGCACCACCGGGGCGCCGCTGGTCGCCACCTTCCTGGGCGGATTCCATACCGATTGCGAGGCCCGCGCACGAGAGCGGCTCGGCGCCCAAGAATTTCAGACGGCTTGGGCAGAAGGCGCCGCGCTGACCTCCGGTCAAGCGGTGGCCTTCGCCACCCTCGCCCTGAACGACGACTAACGCCCGGCCGGGCGGGTGGCGGCCCGGGCCGCGCCGGATCGTTGGCTGACGACGCACAACACGACCGTCAGGACTTCGGCGCCCACGCTGATGCCCGCGTGCGGCGTCGGCTCCCATCCGCGCTCGGCAAAGCCCAAGAGCCCGACGGTCCGCGACAGCGCGAATGCCAGCAAGGAGCCACCGGCCACCGCGGCGGCGGCCCAGCGCAGCCATTCGGGACCGCCCACCAGGACCAGCAGCGCCACGGCGAAGCACACGCTGGCCTGCACCAGGAACCCGGCCCCGATCCTTGGGATGTGTTGGTAGCCATGCACATAGAGGTAGGCGTGGCTGAAGGCGGCGACGGCCAAAGACACGGCGATGCCGACCCGAAGCAGGAGATCGCGCGCAATCATTGCAGTGTCAACTCCTTCAACGCCAGGGCGCTCTGTCCGCTGGTATAGCCGACCTCGCGAACGCCGAGCGCGTCGCGGAGCCTGCCGGCCGGCAACGTGACCGGCTTGGGCGTCGGCCCGTCGCCCGGGCGCGGCAACGGGTAGGCGGTGGTCGTCCCGCTGTAGAACGTCACGTTGCCTTCTGTCTTGGAAAACAGTTGGTGCACATGCCCGTTGAGACAGGTCACGGAGGCAAACCGGCGCAGATAACCCAGCGCCTGGACGGCGTCGTCGGTGCCCCAGCCCCAATCCGGGTACATCGCGAACAGTGGAATGTGGCTTATTACGACGATGGGGGTGTCGCTCGAAAGCCCCGCGACGTCCTTTTCGACGAACTCCAATTGTTCGACACCCAGGTGCCCGAGCTTTTTCAGGTTCAACGTGTTGACCAACGCGATCACGTGCACACCCGCGATATCGAAGCTGTACCACCCGTCGCCCCGGCTTCCGGCGCCGAAGGCGCTGCGGTACTTCTGCCCCGCGTCGTCGACCGAGTCGTGTTCGCCGGGCACCGTGAACACGTGCGGCGTCTTCAGGCCGCTCAGCATTTGCTTTGCCCGGTCGAACTGCTCGGGGGTGGCCAGGTGCGTGATGTCGCCGGTGTGGATGACGAAATCCGGTGTGTAACCGAGGTTATTGATCCTGTCGATGGCATGGCCGAACGTGTCGGTGACGTTCGGGTTGGCCGCGCCGGAGAATCCGAGGTGGCTGTCGCTGACCTGGGCGAACCGCAGCGTGGGCTGGGCCGGCGCGCGCGCGGCGGACGGCGCCCCACCCAGGCGCGAGATGACCTCGCCACCGACCACCGAGAAACCGACCGCGGCCCCGAACCATGCCGTGTGCCGGATGAGCTGGCGCCGACTCATGGCGTTCATATCGCGTGTCATGGGGTCACCACCACAGTGCCGTGCATCATCGGGTGAATAGAGCAGACGTAGTCGAACGTTCCGGCGCTGGCGAAGGTGTGCGCGAAGGTGGCCCCGGTGCCCATGCCGGGCGAGCGAAACGAGCCGTCGCTCGCGGCCACGGTGTGGGGTTCTTCGTCGCGGTTGGTCCAGGTGACGGTGGTGCCCGCTTTGACCGTCAACGTCAGGGGGACAAACGCGAAGCCGTCGATGTTGACCTGCTTGCCGCCGACCGGCGCCTGCGGCGCGGTCTCCGACATGCTGACGGTCGGCGCAGGGGTGCCGGCGGCGGGCCGCGAAGTCGAGCATCCGGCCAGCAACAGCACGCTGGTCGCCAGCCAAGCCAGGTCTTTTCTCATCATGCCCAGATATAGGGCTGCGGGTTACACCGGCTTATGCCTTCTGGTCGGGACGTGGCGGAGCGAACACCTCGATCACCCCGTTGACCTCGCGAACCATCAAGGTGGGCAGCGGCTTTGGGGCAATCGGAAGCTGATGCGTGAGCACCTGGCCGCTGGGCGCGAACGACGTCGAGTGGCACGGGCAACGCAGCATGCGATCGGGCACGTCCAGCCACAGCCGGCAGCCTTGATGTGTGCACACCCCGGATACGGCCTGGGGTTTGCCGTCGAGGCGGCGGACGAATCCGTTGACGGCGCCGAGATCGAACGGGTGCACGACCCCTTCCGGCACTTCCGAGCTGGCCGCGACGCGCATCCAGGCTCCTTCGTTAGGTGTCAGTTCACCGGAGGCGGCCGGGACTTGAGTACCTTGGGCACCTTGTTCACCGATCAGCGCTCGATCGATAGAAACCGCGGCGGCCGCGGCGGCCGCGGCGGCCGACGTCCCGACGATGACCTGGCGGCGCGTCGTGCTGTGCTTCGCCGTCTTGTCGGGCCCGGCCGACGCTTCGGCCGGGGTGCGGGTCATCTGCTCCGCAAGGCGTCGATGCAGATCCTCAAGGAATTCCGCGCGCGGACCCTCATCGCCCTGGCGCGCGGCTCGCAGCTCGATCGCCGTCCGCAGCTGCGCCGCCTCGAAGTCGTCGGGCGCAAACGGCTTTGGGCGGCGACCCCGCAACATGTCGTCGATGTAACGACGGAACCCTCGCGCGTTCACGGGCCGCCCCCTTCATGTACTTCCTGGACCTGCGCCGCCAGCCGCAGGGCGCGGTGTTGCAGCACCTTGGCGTTGGCGACGCTAACCCCGAGCTCCGTTGCCGACTCCCTGATCGAATTGCCCTGTAGAAAACGCAGTTCCAGAATCTGCCGATAATTGTCCGGCAGCCGGTCCAGAACGGCGGCGACGCGCCGGGGCGCGGTGCTGATCGATTCCTCGCTTTCGGGCGGCTGTTCGATGTCCTCGATGGACGTTATCTCGCGTCCCATCGTCTCGCGCCAATGCGCGGCAAGGACCGTTCGGGCCGTCGCCCGCAGGTAGGCGCGCACCTCGGCGACGCTCGCGGTCAGCCGCAGCGGCCGCAGCGCGGCGAGGAAGACCTCCGCGGTGAGGTCCTCGGCGTCGGCCCGGTTGCCGACCCGGGCGAACAACGTGCGATAAACCCAGGTCGCGTTGTCCTGATACACCGCTTCCCAGTTTGCGTAACCGCCCAAGCCTTCGCCGGGCACCGCGCGCAGGGGTCGCGGGCGGGCGGGATCGTTGTGTGCCGTCACGTGCCTCCTTCACCGATCAATATCCGCTCGGGTTACACGCGCTGGGAAGGGCCCTGCTTGCCAACGCCAAACACCATTACTAGGATATGCAAGTATCGCCCCCTCATCGACCTTTGGATGGCCATGACCAGACAGATTCCCCACTTCATCGACGGGCAGCGCGTCGCCGGCCAGTCCGGCCGCACGCTCGACGTCTTCAACCCAAGCACCGGCCAGGTCCAAGCCAGGGTTGCGGCGGCCGGTGAGGCGGACATCGACGCCGCGGTGGCGTCGGCCGTCGAGGCGCAAAAGGACTGGGCCGCCTGGAATCCGCAGCGTCGCGCCCGGGTGCTGATGCGGTTCATCGAGCTGGTCAACGACAACAACGCCGAGCTTGCCGAGCTGCTGTCGCTCGAACATGGCAAAACGCTGGCCGACGCCCAGGGCGACATCCAGCGCGGCATCGAGGTGATCGAGTTCTGCCTCGGGATCCCCCACCTGCTCAAGGGCGAGTACACCGAGGGCGCCGGGCCAGGCATCGACGTCTACTCGCTGCGCCAGCCCCTGGGCGTGGTCGCCGGCATCACCCCGTTCAACTTCCCGGCGATGATCCCGCTGTGGAAGGCCGGCCCGGCCCTGGCGTGCGGAAATGCGTTTGTACTCAAGCCAAGTGAGCGCGACCCGTCGGTTCCGGTGCGGCTCGCCGAGCTGTTCGTCGAGGCCGGCCTGCCCCCGGGCGTGTTCCAGGTCGTGCATGGCGACAAGGAAGCCGTCGACGCCATCCTGAACCACCCCGACATCAAGGCGGTGGGCTTCGTCGGCAGCTCCGACATCGCCCAGTACATCTACACCAATGCGGCGGCCAGCGGTAAGCGCGCGCAGTGCTTCGGCGGCGCCAAGAACCACATGATCGTGATGCCCGACGCCGACCTGGACCAGGCCGTCGACGCGCTGATCGGCGCCGGCTACGGCAGCGCCGGCGAGCGCTGCATGGCGATCAGCGTCGCGGTGCCGGTCGGTGAGCAAACCGCGAACAGGTTGCGCGCCAGGCTCGTCGAGCGGATCAACAACCTGCGGGTCGGCCACAGCCTAGACCCCAAGGCCGACTACGGCCCGCTGATCACCGAGGCCGCGTTGACGCGGGTGCGCGACTACATCGACCAGGGTGTGGCGGCCGGCGCCGAGATCGTCGTCGACGGCCGCGACCGGGCCAGCGACGACCTGGCGTTCGGTGACGCAAATCTGGAGGGCGGCTTCTTCCTCGGCCCCACCCTGTTCGACCACGTCACCCCCGACATGTCGATCTACACCGACGAGATCTTCGGACCCGTACTGGTCATGGTGCGGGCCCACGACTACCAAGAGGCGCTGCGGCTGCCCTCGGAACACGAGTACGGCAACGGCGTGGCGGTGTTCACCCGCGACGGCGACACCGCCCGCGATTTCGTCTCCAAGGTGCAGGTGGGCATGGTCGGCGTCAACGTGCCGATCCCGGTCCCGGTCGCCTACCACACCTTCGGCGGCTGGAAGCGCTCCGGCTTCGGCGACCTCAACCAGCACGGTCCGACGTCGATCCAGTTCTACACGAAGGTCAAGACGGTCACGTCGCGGTGGCCGTCCGGCATCAAGGACGGCGCCGAATTCGTCATCCCGACCATGGATTAGTGATGTTCACGCTGGACGACGACGAACGGGTCATCACCGAGACGGCGGCCGCGTTCGCCGCCAAGCGCCTTGCCCCGCACACCCTCGAATGGGATGCGAGCAAGCATTTTCCGGTGGACGCGTTGCGCGAGGCCGCGGCACTCGGCATGGGGGCGATCTATTGCCGCGATGATGTCGGTGGCAGCGGGCTGCGCCGGCTGGACGGGGTGCGCATATTCGAGCAGTTGGCCATCGCGTGCCCGACGATCGCCGCTTTCCTGTCCATCCACAACATGTGCGCGTGGATGGTCGACAGCTTCGGCACCGACGAGCAACGCAAGGAGTGGATCCCGCGGCTGGCGCCGATGGATGCCATCGCCAGCTACTGCCTGACCGAGCCCGGCGCCGGATCCGACGCCAGCGCGTTGACCACCCGCGCCGTCCGGCAGGGCTCAGGAAAAGGCGCGGACTACGTGCTCGACGGTGTCAAGCAGTTCATTTCCGGCGCGGGCGCCTCGGACGTGTATGTGGTGATGGCCCGCACCGGGGGGCCCGAAAAGCCCGGCCCGCGTGGCATCTCGGCGTTCATCGTCGAAAAGGGCACTCCGGGGCTGAGTTTCGGCGCGGACGAGGAGAAGATGGGCTGGCATGCGCAACCCACCGCGCAGGTGATCCTGGAGGGGGTGCGGGTACCGGCCGACGCGATGCTGGGCGGCGCCGACGGCGAGGGCGCCGGCTTCGGTATCGCGATGAACGGACTCAACGGCGGCCGGCTCAATATCGCGGCGTGTTCGCTGGGTGGCGCGCAGGCCGCCTTCGACAAGGCGGGCGCATACGTGCGCGAGCGGCGGGCGTTCGGCTCTTCCCTGCTCGACGAACCCACCATCCGGTTCACCCTGGCCGACATGGCCACCGCGCTCGAGGCATCGCGAATGTTGTTGTGGCGGGCCGCGAGTGCGCTGGACGACGATGACCCCGACAAGGTCGAGCTGTGCGCGATGGCCAAACGCTACGTCACCGACAACTGCTTCGACGTCGCGGACAAGGCGCTGCAGCTGCACGGCGGCTACGGCTACCTGCGCGAGTATGGTCTGGAAAAGATCGTTCGCGATCTGCGCGTGCATCGAATCCTGGAAGGCACCAACGAAATCATGCGGGTGGTCATAGGCCGGGCCGAGGCCGCGCGGTTTCGCGCAAGCGTCTAGTCATATCCCCCACACTCGGGCGAACCACACAACAGTAGGAGGCTGCACTCATGACTTCGGTCGCTTTCCTCGGGCTCGGCAACATGGGCGGGCCGATGTCGGCGAATCTGATCATCGCCGGCCACACCGTGCGCGGCTTCGACCCGGTACCCGCGGCCACGGCAGCCGCCGCCGCCAACGGCACCCAGGTATTCGACACCGCCGCCGACGCGGTGGCCGAGGCCGAAGTGATCATCACCATGCTGCCCAACGGCGACATCGTCAAGCGTTGTTACGCAGAGATTCTGCCCGCCGCGCGGCCGGGTGCGTTGTTGATCGACAGCTCCACAATCTCGGTCAACGACGCCCGCGAGGTGCACGCGCTGGCGACCTCGCACGGCCTGCCTGCGCTCGATGCACCCGTTTCGGGCGGGGTGAAGGGCGCCGTGGCGGGGACGCTGGCCTTCATGGTCGGCGGCGACGAGGAAGCGGTGCAGCGGGCGCGGCCCGTATTAGAACCGATGGCGGGCAAGATCATTCACTGCGGGGCCGCCGGCGCCGGGCAGGCCGCCAAGGTGTGCAACAACATGGTGCTCGCGGTGCAGCAGATCGCCATCGGCGAGGCGTTCGTGCTGGCCGAAAAGCTCGGCCTGTCCGCGCAGTCCTTGTTCGACGTCATCACCGGCGCGACCGGCAACTGCTGGGCGGTGCACACCAATTGCCCGGTGCCGGGCCCGGTTCCGACATCGCCGGCCAACAACGACTTCAAGCCGGGATTCTCGACCGCGCTGATGAACAAGGACTTGCACCTGGCGATGGATGCGGTGGCCGCGACCGGCTCGGCCGCACCGCTGGGCAGCCACGCCGCCGAGATCTATGGCAAGTTCGCCGCCGATCACGCCGATAAGGACTTCAGCGCGGTCATCGAGGCGCTGCGCAGCGACTCATCCTAGCGCCGACCGCGGGATCATTTCCGGCGCCGCACCCGGGCCGGGACCGGCGCGCCCGCCACCATCGTGAACGGCACCGCCAACGGGAAATCCGCTCCCAGGGAATCGATTTCGATTTCTCTGATGATCGTTGCCAGCGCCAGCGTCGCCTCCAGCATCGCGAAATGGTCGCCGATGCAGGACCGTGGGCCGGCGCCGAAGGGGATGTACTGCCAGCGATCCAGGCGGCTGAAATTCTCCGGACTGAACCGGTCGGGGTCGAAGCTCTCCGGGTTCTCCCACAGCGCCGGATCGCGGTGCATGCCAAAAACGCCCACCAGCACCATGGTGCGGGCCTGCACCCGGAAGCCGTCGACCGCGATGTCCCGCATCGCGGTCCGCCCCGCCACGACGACCGGCGGGCACAACCGGAGCGCCTCGCGCAGCACTTGCACGGTGTATCCCAGCGCGGGCACATCCTCGTGTGTCAATGGGCGATCGCCAATCCCTGCAACTCTAAGGGCCTCCTCGGCGACTCTGCCCTGGATCTCGGGATGGCGACCCAGCGCCCACAACGCGAACGCCAGCGTGGTCGCCGTGGTGTCGTGGCCGGCGACCATGAATGCGATCAGGTCGTTGCAGATATCAAGGTCGGAGAGCGCGCCCCCGGTTTCCGGGTCGGCCGCATTGATCAATGCATGCACCAGCGGGGCATCATGGGCGGGGTCGGCGCGGCAGACGGCCAGGATGTCGCGGGCCAGCCCACGCAAGGTCTTGGCGGCGGACCGGGCACGGTGGCGCGCCGGGGTGGGCAGCCACCACGGCGCCCGGACCGGTCGGGTGCCCCGATCGGCAACGTAGGACAAAACGACATTGAGCGGCTCGGCCAGCGCCTCGGCACGTTCGTCGAGGTCCATCCCGAGGACCGAGCGGCCCAGCACCCGCATGGTCAGCCGGCGCGCCTCGGCGTCGAGGTCGACCTCGGCGGCATCGCCCCAGCCCCGGGCAATGATCTCGGCGACTTCCGCCATGTGACCGCCGAAGGTCGCCACGTGCTGCCGGGTGAACAGCGGTTGCAGCGTGCGCTTGCGCGAGCGCCACAGCATGTTCGGCAGGTCCGCGAGGTTGTCGCCCAACACCCGCCGTATTTCGTGATGAACCACGGTTCGGTCGCACCACTCGTTATTGCGGGCCAGCACATCGCGTGCCCCCGCCGGCGACATCACGAATACGATTGGCGGGTTTAGCCATTGGGGGCCGAGCGGCACCCTGGTAACTTGGCCCCCCGCGTCGCGCAGCAACTCCTGACCGGTGTGATACTGCCGAGCCGCCTTCAGCTGGCTCCGAAACGGCAGCGGATTGCGGGGCACCGACGGGAGGCGGCCCACGTCGGCCGCGGCTGTATCGACCATCTCAGCGGTCAGATCGTTGGTCTGGACACCTGCTGCACGCGCGGCCATGTGCTGCGCGGCCAACGCCCGGCCCCCGAGGACATGACCTCCTGCCCGGGTTTACCCTGGCGCGCCGACGGCGTCGGAGCGACCATGGTGTCCACGTAGCCCTTGGCCAATAGCCGCTGCGTCGCTTCCGCCGCGATCGGACGGCAGAAATGAAACCCTTGCGCTCGAGAACATCCTTCGGCGACGAGGCGCCGGGCCGCACCTATGGTTTCAACACCTTCGGCCACCACCTCGAGGTCGAGCGCCTGGGCCAGACCGATCACTGCACGAACGATGGCGAGGTCGTCGGCGGAGGTATCGAGATCGCGGACGAATCCGCGATCGATCTTCAAGGTGCCCACCGGCAGCGTCGTCAGCAGCCCCATCCCGCTGAACCCGGTGCCGAAGTCGTCGATCGCGATGTCCACACCGAGTTCCGTCAGCCCGACGAGCGTGGCCTTGGTGCTGGCCACGTCCCGAATGAGCAGGCTCTCAGTGATTTCCAAACTCAGTGCCGGGCCGTCGAGTCCGAACCGATCTATCGTGCGGCTGACCGTGCGCACCAAGTCATGAGCGACGAGCTGTGCCGGGGAAACATTGATGCGGAGCACCGTGTCCAGCCCGATGCCGCGTGCCCGCCAGCGGGCCATGTCGGCACACGCCGCCCTGAGCACCCATTTGCCCAGCGATCCAGCGAGGTTGGCGGATTCGGCCACCGGGACGAACGCGTCCGGAAGCAGGAGGCCCCGTGTGGGGTGCTGCCACCGCACCAGCGCTTCGACGGCCAGGACCTTGCCGGTGAGCATGTCGACCTCGGGCAGGTAGACGACGGTCAGTGCGTCTGCTTCGATGCTGCCCGGCAAGTGCAGTTCGACGTCGGCGCGCAGCTCACGCCGGACCAGCATTTCGCGACAAAACACGCCGATGCCGTCTCCGCCGGTTCCCTTGGCCGACAGCAACGCCTCATCCGCGCGCCGAAGGAGATCCGAGCTCAGGTCTTGCCCAGGCGTCCCCGTCGCGACGCCGACGCTCACGGTGCGGTTGAGGACCTCGCCACCGATGATGACGTGATCCGTCAGCCGCGCCTTGAGGTCCCCGGCGAGCCGCCTGGCGGCGTCGAGATTCATCCCCGAAGCGGGGACCACGACAAACTCGTCGCCGCCGAGTCGGGCAATCAGGCCCTGCCCTTCCATCGCCGCCCTGGCCCCGATCGCGAAATCACGGATGAACTGATCGCCGGCGGCATGACCGAGATAGTCGTTGATCGCCTTGAGCCGGTTCAGGTTAAACAACAGGACGGGTACCGGCCCGGGCTGCCCTGCCTCGAGCCGACCGTCGAGATGCGCGACCAACGTCCGGCGATTCGGCAGCGTGGTCAGGTCATCGTGCGATGCCTGATAGGACAATCGATCCTCGACACTCAACCGTGCCTGAACTTGAGCGAACATCGTCGCGACGACCGTGAGCGCGTCGAGCTCGTCCTGGCTCCACTCCCGATAGCCGTGCTTGATGAAACCGAGCGTCCCGGTGGTGCTATCACCGGACAATAACGGCACCGACGCCAACGAGACGCCCGGGACGGGACGCAAAACGACCGGCTCTTTGCCGTGTTCGCACATGGCAAATGCCGGATCGAGGTCGGTGAAATGGATTGTGTGCAGCGGATCGGGTTCGGGTTTGTTGGGCCGCGGCGGCCATTCGGCCACCAGGACGGTAGCGCGAATGCTGTGCACGTTGTGCCGCAGAAAGCTGGCGTCGACGTTGAGGGCAACCACCAGCTCGGCCAGAATTTCTGTGCTGATATCCACGGCGTTGCCGGTGGTGGCACCCATGAGCTTGGTAGCGACGGCAGTGACAATGGAATGCAGGTCGCTAGAGGCAGCGTGATTTCGCATGTAGGGGCTATCTCCCCGCCGCGCCCGGCGTCGCGCCGCGCGGCCCAATCACGGCGCTCATCCCCTGGCTCCGATCGACGCCAACCTGAGTTCGCCCGGCACCGAGGCATTGCGGAAGAGTTGGGCGTTCTCAGCGCACATCAGCCTGAACTGCTCGGGCTCGGCGTGAGTGGACATGGTGAGGCGGTCCCACCACATCAGCTTGGTCCGATAGTTCTCGTTGGGGTACGCCGCTGCCGGTATCCCCGCGGCAACGACACCCCCTGATGATCGCCACTGCTCCAGGACGTGAGCCGCGGCGGTCGCCATGACGAACTGGACGTTCAGCAACGTCATCATCGGCAACGCGGTCCGGGCCAGCAACCTGCTCAATGCGTGGCTGCCGTACCCGCGGGGATCGACCCAGGCACCCTTGACCTCAACGACGCCAAAGGGCAGCCGGTTGGCGATCATCCGGTGCAGCGCCTCGAGGCCCCTGTTGCCGTCCCACTCGACAAGAGCATGGGAATCCTCCGGCGCCTGCAACGGCCCGATGACGCGGGTGCCACCCACCACGTTGCCGTCTTCGCCGACCGCGGCGAAGAACAAGGCGGTGTCGGTGCCATCGCGGATCGCGTCGATGTTGAGCACAGATTCCACTCCGTGCCTGCGATAGCTATTGACCGCACCGTCGAGGTACTTAGCCCATAGCTTGGGCTCCGCCTCAGGCGTGCACGCCGAGATCCAACATCCTGTCGTTTGATCTCGCCAACCCGATCCACTGTGGAACGAAAGGTTGTCAACTGATCCGCCGGGGATACGAACCGCTTCCATACCTATTCCTTTATCTATCCCACTGTTTCATGCGGGAATTTTGTTTCTGACGCGCCAGTTGGCCATTCCGTCAGGTAGCGCTATTCAGTTGTTGGTTCAGCCATGACTTCGAAGGGCAATTTCGCGACCATAGTGTCGGGATATACACCGCCTTCGGCGCCAATGATCGGGTATACCCGAAATTATGCCGCTGCGGATCTGCAGCGTCCAAATGCAGGAACCCGCGAGTCCCGCGAAAGGGCTCGGAGCGACAATGTGGAATTAGACGAGTCAGCGGCATCATCCGGCTCTTCTCTCATGCTCAGCATGTCAACCCGGGTGAGTCATTTGCGCCAATACGTCTACTCGAGGGCTTCCTATTAAGCCGGTGGGTGCTACTAAGACCACTCAGACGTAGCCTATGTCCAGCAAGGATATTAATCTCGCCGGCCCCTCAAGTCCATGCAGATGAGACCCCTGGTTCTACCTAGCCTAGAGCGGCATGGGACTGCAGGGGCCAACCCCGCTGAATAAGGTCGAAAAGCCTGGCGATTTAGGCCCACGGCCGGGGATGCGGCCGGGCTATCGCAACGCACCGCGTCGCCAAGGTCGTTGCGGCGTAACGCCTTTCAGCGGGGAGGGGCTACCCGACCGTCCGGCCCAGGAATGCCGCCAGTTGATCGGCGGGCGCACGGTCCGACGAGCACTCCTGCTCGGCACCGAACGGCATCCCTTGCCCCCGGAACTGGGGCCCGACAAACGCACGCACGGCGGCGAGTTGCTCAACCGCCAACTCGGGATCCAGGTCCGTGGACTGGCCGGTGGCGGCCGCGAGATCCCACGCGTGGGTCAGCACATCGCTGATGCGCATCCCAATGAACATTTGCCCGGGGATCTCCCCGAACGGCAGCTTGAACAGGGTGGTCATTCCATCCGGGCGGGCGAAGACATCATGGGCCGCGGCGGCGGCCGCGCGGTGGGCCGCGACGAGGTCTTCGGGCCGGGCGGCCGGCTCCTCTGCGCTGCCCGACCACTGGCCGACGTGCTCGTTTCCGCCGATCACGTGCTCGATCAGATCGTTAACCGTCCACTCCGAGCATGGCGTCGCGACGCCGAGCTGATCGGGGCTGACATTGCCAAGCACACCGGCGAAGACGTCCTGAGCCCGCTGGTGAGCAACTAGTGGGTCCACGGTCTTCGCCTTTCTCGTGACTTTTCCCGATTTTCCATGCTTTTTACGGCCATTTTCACGCTTTTCCGGCCTGTCCGGCTCTTCCAGTTATTCCCGCCATTTCAGAATTTTCAAGGTCGAGGCTAGAAGTCGCCCGCGTTGCGCCGCAAGGTTTCGATGGAAGCCACCAACGCCTGCGATTCCCCGGCCGCCATACCGATGTCGGCGAACACCTGCTCGTTGAGCGTGACGGTGGCGTCCTCGACCGTGGAGCGGCCCAGATCGGTGATCTGCACGAGCGTCGTCCGACCGTCGGTGGGGTGTGGCACCCGCCGCACCAGCCCGTCGGCCTCCAGCCTGCGGATCGCGTGGGTCACGCTGGTGACATGAACCTGCAGCCGATCGGACGCCTTGGTGATCGGCAGCGCTCCCGTGCGGCTGAACGCCAGCAGCCGCAGCAACTCGAATCGGGAGAAGCTCAGATCGTAGGGCCGCAGCGCCGTCTCGACGCGGGCCAGCAGGATCTGGTGCGCCCGCATCACCGATGTCACCGCGACCATGCCCTCCGAGACATCGCCCCAACCGGCACGCTCCCAGTTAGCCCGCGCCGCGGCGATCGGGTCACGTTTCTGCGCGGCGGCCACGACCTTTCTTACCGCATCGCTTGCCCCATCCGGGAGGTGCCCGGCTTCCCCTGCCCCCTCCGCAGGGGAAGCCGGGCTGTGGTGCTTCTTGACCTGCGCCGTCGGCTGCGGTCAGCTGGCAGTCATAGCCGCAGGACTCCCGATTGCCGACAGTACCGCCGAAGTGGACACATGGCTGCCCACCGTGATTCGGGCTCCGCCGTCGGCGTAGAACCGGACGTGCAGCCCCGTGTCGGCGAACACTTCATGCCAGGGCCGACCCCACCCGCCACCCCCACCCCGCCAAGGCAGGTAGACGAAATTCGCGTGGGCGTCGGTGGTGTAAATCCCCAGTGCGCTCAGCCGAATCCGGAGATGGCGACGTTCCTCGGTGATCAGCCGGATCCGTTGCCGCAGTTCGTCTTCGGCGTCGTAGGAGGCCGCGACGGCTAGCAGGCTGGTGATCGCGATGCCGAACGGCAGCTGCTGGGTCCATAGCGCCCGGGCCAGCTCCGGCGAGGCCACCCCGTACCCGATCCGCAGCCCCGCCAGACCGTAGGCCTTGGAGAAGGTCCGCACCACGACCACGTTGGGAAAACGCGCGATCAACGCCGCGACGTCGAAGCGGTGCGCGAGCGCCGCGAATTCGATGTAGGCCTCATCGAGCAGCACGACGGTGTCGCGTGGCACCCGGCGGAGGAATCGCATTATCTTGACCGTCGGCTCCACCGTGCCAGTCGGATTATGCGGCCGGCACACCACCACCACGCGGGCGTTCGCGGCGGCGTCGGCCAGCCGATCGAGGTCGTGATAGCCACGCGGGTCCAACGGGACAGTCACCGACCTGAGCCGGGCCATCCGCGCGACGATCGGATAGCCGTCGAAGGTCGGGGTCGCCATGGCGATCACGTCGCCCCCAGTGGTCAGCGCCAGCAGGGTCTGCAGCATCACTCCCGTCGCGCCGGCGCCCAGCACCACCTGGTCCGCGGGCACGCCGATGCGGCCGGCGATCAGCCCCCGCAGGCGCTCGGGCAGAAACTCCGGATACCGATTGGCCACGTCGATCGATCGAATCAGCGCCGACCGCACCGCAGGCAGCGGCGGAAACGGATTCTCGTTGAGCGACAACGCAAACGGATCGACGGCGTTCGGCAGGAGCCCGTGGGCATCATCGACGTCCGCGGCGACGGGGGCCGGCGGCGGGGGCATCACGCCCGCCCGCCCCACCGCACTGCCGCCGCACCGGCGAAGTCGCCGGCGTGCGCGAAGCCGGCCATCATGACCACGTCACCGGCCTTGACCTGACCCTCGGATATCGCACGGTCGAGGTTGATCGGGATGCCCGCGCCGAACAGGTTGCCGCACTGGTCAAACGTGTCTCGATGACGTTCCTTTGGCAGTTCCAGCGCTTCCCGCCAATTCCGCAGGAATGCCCGGTTGGGCTGGTTGGTGACCAGCAGATCGAGGTCCTTGGAAGACAGGCCGATTCGGTCGCACACCGCCAGCGCCACCTCCGGGACTTGGCGGTTGCCGCGAGCCAGCACCTTGGTGATCTTGCTGTCGGTGAACCCGATGCTGAACTGACCGGGCCCGGCCGCCCACCATTTGCGGGGCGGGTCACAGGTCAGCGTCATCTCGCCGTGGTATTCCCCGTAGGTGCGGCACTCGACGCCCAGCACGGGCGACTCCCCGGACAGCGTGACCAGGCCCACCGCGGCCCCGTCGCCCGGCACCGCGGCCTGGGCCTTGCGCCGAATGTCCGGCTGATCGAAAACCTGACCCGCCGCGTTTTGCGCGATCGCGATCACCGCGCTACGCCCGGCCCCCGAGGTCAGGAGCTGACGAGCGATGTTGAGCGCCAACACAAACACGGCGCACCCGCCATTGTGCAGGTCGAGCACCCAGGACGGCCGCATGCCCAGGCGGTGCGCGACGCCGCCGCCCGCGCCGTAGAACGGCAGGTCGGGCGCCTGGGTGTGTGTGATCAGCACGTCGGCCCCCTCGATGACGTCCTCCCCGTGACGTTCGATGAGGCCCTGCGCCGCCCGCTCGATCATGTCGATCGCGGTCTCGTCCGGCCCGACGTGGTGGCGGAACCTGGGCGCCCGGAACATGAGGTTGTCGCGCAGGTCGTCGGAGTCGGCGAATTGCGCGTAGTAGTCGGCGCCGATCGGCTCGCCCGGCAGGTAACCGGAAACATCAGTCAGACTGACCGTGGGTTGGCTCACGATGCCCTCATCTCATCCACTCGGGTGTCACCGGCAGGCCGTTGCGGTGGCGGTACTCGGCGATTGCCTTGAGGTTCTTCATCTCCAGCAAGTGCCCGGCGCCGAACATGTCCCAGAAGTCGCCGACCCACACCGGACGCTCGGGCGGCGCCACTTCCGGATACGGGTTGTGGTCGTAGAACGGGTGATGGCAATTCGTCCACAGCACAACCGAACCCGGCTTGTCGAGGACCACCTGGGCGTCGATGACGCGCATCAAATAGACCATCCACAGGTGCTTGCCCTGATCCCACGCGCAGTGGTAGTCAACGGTGCGGGCCTGCCCGTTGACGATTGTGCGGGTGTAGATCTCGGTCTCGGAGCCGAGCCGGTCGTAGGCCAGCCACAGGCCGGGTTCATCGGTGGGGGTGAAGCCGCGCAGGCTGTACGTCCACTCCTCGAGGCTGCGGGTGTCTGCCATGTAGTCGAACAACTCGTCCGGCGGACAATCGATGTAATCGTTGACGGTGCAATATTCGCCGAATACCTGATCGTGCGGATATACCGACCGCATCATCTCCATGATGATCGGGGTTGCCTTTTCCCGGGGGCTGTTTTCGATCCGGACCACCCCGTCAATGGGTGTCGAGATATCCTCAAGCGCTGGCAGCGACATTGGTTTGACTCTCCTTCACGGTCATAATCCCTTTATTACCGGTCACTTTGGGCTGCTGTTTGCCGAGAAATGCTGCGAACGGCGGGATTTCGTCGGCGGCGCATTCGACACTGACCACCGTAGGCCCGGCCAGCTCGAGCGCGCTGCGCATAGCGGCGGTGAAGCCGTCGATATCGGTGACGTCGACGGCGGTAAGCCCGGGGAACATCGCCGCCAGACCGGCGCCCAAGCTGGCTGCGGCTGAATCGGTTGTACGTGTAGAGGCCGTCGTAGAACAGCTGCTCGCGCGTCACGCACATGGCGTGGGCGTTGTTGTTGAACAACACGAACGTCACCGGCAGCCGGTACTGCACCGCGGTGTGCACCTCCATGCCGTGCATGAAAAATGCCCCGTCCCCGGCAACCACGACCGTGCGCCCGCCCGCCCGTCCACTGTTGGTGCGGCCGAACGCCATTCCGATGCCGGCGCCGAAGCTGTAGCCCATGCCGCCCATCCCGAGCGCGACCCCAAACCTGCCGCCCCGGCGCGCCGGCAGGTAGTGGATCGCCGATGCGCCGGTGTTGCCGGCGTCGACCACGATGTCCGCCCCGTCGGGCACGACATCGTCCAGCACCGCCATCGCGTCGCGGTACCGCACACCCGGTCCGGAATAGTCGGGGGGCGTTAGTTCGCTGTGCCGCAGCACATCCGGCACCCGCACGCCCGTCGGCCGCCCCGGCCCGGACAGTGCCTGGGTGAGCATGCGCAGCGAGCCACGCAGGTCTTCGGTGTGCACGTGCGTGCACGGGACGTACGGCGGCGCCGACCCGATCGACACCGTCGGCAACGACTCCAGCAAGTCGTCGAGACCGGCGCGCGCCGTCACCGACAGCCGGGTGCCGACCACCAGGCACACCGCGCTGTCGGCCACCGCTTCGGCCACACCCGGGTGGCCCATCACGCCGGTGACCCCCAGTGCGGACGAGGACCCCAGGCCCGGTGTCCCGGCGACGTCCTTGGCGTCGGGGACGGTCGCCACCCGGGCGCGCAACACCGCGCGCAGCGCTTCGAGCTCGGCCCGGGCATTGTCGCGGGCCACTTGCTCGCCGACGATGATGGTGACCGGGCCTTTCGCGGCGCGCAACGCCTGCACGATCGGTTGCGAGCTGCCGATGAGTCGTGGGTCGGGGGGAATCCCCCAGGATCCCGAGCCGTTGCGCCGGGCCTCGATGCAGGGCACCTCGACCTGTCCCTGCTGAATGTCCTTGGGCAGCAGCAACACCGCCGGGCCGCCGCTGCGCGCCGCGGCGATCGCGCGGGGCAGCGCCGACACGATGTCGGCGGGCCGCAGCACCCGCTCGCACCAGAGCGACACCGCCGAGAACACCGCTTCGGCGTCCAGCGATCCGTTGCGTCCGCTGGTGTCCTGAAAGCTGCCGTGGCCGTCCATCGTCGTGGGAGTCTGACCGACCAGGGCCAGCACCGGAACGCGGCTGGTCAGCGACTCCCCCAGTCCCGCAACGAGATTCAGCGCGCCCCCACCCGAAGTCGCCGCCACCACACCAAGCCCGGCCCCGCTGCGGCTGTACCCGTCGGCCATCGTCGCGGCGGAGAACTCGTGCTTGGCCAGCACGGCGGTGATAACGGGCCGAAAGTGCGCCGCGTCGTACAAATCCTCGATGTTGGCGCCATCCACACCGAAGATGTGGCTGACACCAGCTTTCGCGAGGCGTTCGACGATGTGGTCGACGACCCGGTGTGTCCTGGGCATCTACTCACCTAGCTCTGGTCGCTTGGCAGGATGCCTATGACACGAGTTAGGTGAGCCTTGAGTTCAGCGCGGCTTCACCGGGCTGGGAAGGAAGTAAGCGGAAGTAACCGAATTACAGCGAACGCTGCAGCAGAACCTGGCCGCTGTCGGCGGCGACCACCTGCACGGCGGCGATCTGATCCATCGGTGTCGAGATGCTGCCGGCCGGCGTCGCGGTGTGGCCGGGTTCGGCCACCCAGGTCGCCAGCCGCGTCTTGCTGCCGTCGCGACCCACGACCACCATCGCCAGCGTGTCGTGATGAGCATCCGGCGGAGCCAGGCAGACGCAACGCAAGTCGATGAACGTCCCCCAGTGCTGGTTGCTGAGCGACACCGTGGACGTCAGCAGGTTGGTCCCGACCTGTGCCATCGGCTCCGCCGACGCGGTCACCTGCTGCGCGGGCGCCGACGAATACGTCTGAACACCGAAGAACACACCGAGGCCCAGCACCACGGCCGCGGCGGCCGAGGCCGTCCAGGTCGTCAGGCGGCTCCGGCGACGGCGGAAGCGCACCGCCGCAAGCAACGACGGCAATAGCTCCGGGGACATCTCGGGTGTCGCCGCTCCGCTCCTCAGCGCGGGACTGGACTCATTGATCGATTGGATCGACGCCACCTCGGCGCCGCCCAGCTGGGAAAGCAGGGCCGGCACGCCACTGAGTTCGGCGACGGCCTCGCGGCACTGCGGGCAACCGGCCAGATGCGCTTCGAATTCGCGGCGGTCGGCGGCAGACAACGAACCCAGCACGTATGCGGCATCCCACATCGCGTAG
Source organism: uncultured Actinomycetota bacterium (assembly GCA_963778135.1). Lineage (GTDB taxonomy): Bacteria > Actinomycetota > Actinomycetes > Mycobacteriales > Mycobacteriaceae > Mycobacterium. The sequence goes on from CAVZTC010000003.1 coordinate 403,184, forward strand.
CGGTCGTTGTCATCCATGGCTTGACCAAACACCTTGCCTTCATCGGGCGGGCCGATGCCCCGCAGCGGCGTCCTCATTTCGTCCATCTCCTGTCACCCCTCAAGTATTCGGAGCCGATGAGCAGCCGGACGAGTCCGGTACCGAACCTTCGTGTACCCAACCCTCGCACTCTCATCGCGTAACTCCCAGTTCCTGCAGAGTGAGCCGCAACGCCCGTACCGCGTAGTGTAGTCGCGACTTCACGGTTCCCTCCGCGATTCCTAAGTCCTTGGCAATCTGCGCTGTGGTCCATCCGCGGTAGTAGGACCGTTCGATCACGGCCCGGTGTTCGGCGGACAGCTGCACCATCGCGTCGGCGATCAGCAGCCTGTCCAGCGCCGCGTTCACCTCGTCCGGCGTGGACTGCTCCGGCGCGCCCTCTTCATCGGTCGAGCCGACAACGTTGCGGTAGCGCGCACTGCGCCGGTCGTCGATGATCATGTTGCGAGCGACGGTGAACAGCCAGGCCCGCGCCGACCGCTCGGTATCGCCGACGACTTCCGGATGCTGCCATGCTCGCAACAGCGTCTCCTGGACGATGTCCTCCGCTTGACTCGCATCGCCGGTCAGCCGCATCGCATAGCGCCACAACACTGCCGCATGCTCGTCGTACAGAGCCTTCATCAGCGCGGCTTCCGCAGTCGCGGTGCTGGCCAGGCGAGCCACTCGATCACCTCCGCCTACTGACACGAGTGAAGTAGAGGTTTAGTTCACGGCTCCCTACCCGCAACTACCCGGTCGTGAGGATGCGGGGACCGGCCTCGGTCACCGCCACGGTGTGCTCCCAATGCGCCGCACGGGACCCGTCGGCGGTGGTCACGGTCCATTCGTCGGCAAGCACCACCGTCTTGCCGGTGCCCAGCGTCAGCATCGGTTCGATCGCCAGCACCGATCCGGCGGCCAGCAGCGGGCCCCGCCCCGGGGCCCCTTCGTTCGGCAGGAAGGGGTCCATGTGCATCTGCCGGCCGATGCCGTGGCCGCCGTACCCCTGCACGATCCCGAACTCGCGTCCGTACCGAGCCTCGCCCGCGCGGGTGCCCATTTCGACGGCGTGCGCCACGTCGGTCAGCCGGTTGCCGACGATCATCGCCGCGATTCCGGCCTCGAGCGATTCCCGGGTCGCCGCGGAGAGCGCCTCGTCGGCTTCACGCAGGGCCCCGATCCCGAACGTGAACGCAGCGTCGCCGTGCCAGCCGTCGAGCACCGCACCGCAGTCGATGGACACCAGGTCACCGGGCGCCAACACCTCCGCGGCCGAAGGGATGCCGTGCACCACCCTGTCGTTGATCGAGGCGCAGATCGATGCCGGATAACCGTGATAACCCAGGAACGACGGCGTCGCGCCGGCCTCCCGGATCACCAACTCGGCGATTTCGTCGAGGCTCAAGGTCGACACCCCGGGCGCGGCGGCCGCATGGACCGCCTTGAGCGCGGCGGCGACGACGGCGCCCGCGGCAGCCATCGCATCGAGCTCATCGGCACTGCGCTGCGGCACGACCCTTCGACTTCGCAGCCGCGCCAGCGCACCCACGGCTACTTGTCCAGGGCATGCAGCGCGCGGGCGAACACCTCATCCATGGCGCCGACGGCGTCGACGGTCTTCAGCTGGTCGCTGTAGTAATCCAATAGTGGCGCGGTCTCGTCCCGGTAGACCTTCATCCGGTTGATGATCACCTCGTCGGTATCGTCGGCGCGGCCGCGGGCCTTGAGCCGCTCCAGCAGCACGTCCTCCGAGACCCGGAACTCCAGGACCGCATCGAGGTCGGTGCCGCGGCGTGCCAGCATGTCGTGCAGCGCCTTGGCCTGGTCGACCGAACGTGGATAGCCGTCCAGGATGAAGCCGTTGGCCGCGTCCGGCTGGTCGAGACGGTCGTCGACCAGCGCGTTGGTCAGCTCAGCGGGCACCAGGTCACCGGCGTCCAGGTATCGCTTGGCCTCGAGGCCGAGCTTGGTGCCATCGCCGATGTTGCGCCGGAACAGGTCGCCGGTCGAGATCTGCGGAATCCCGAGCTTCTCGGCGAGCTTCTCGGCCTGAGTACCCTTGCCCGCTCCAGGCGGCCCCAGCAATACGAGTCTCACTTGAGGAACCCTTCGTAGTTGCGCTGCATCAGCTGACTCTCAATCTGTTTGACCGTATCCAAACCGACACCGATCATGATCAGAACCGCGGTACCTCCGAAGGGTATGTTCTGGACCGCATTTCCATTGCCGATCTGCAGGAACAGGTTGGGCAGAACCGAAATCGCGCCCAGGTAGATCGAGCCGGGCAGCGTGATTCGACTCAGCACAAAACGCAGATAGTCGGCGGTCGGCTTGCCGGGACGGATGCCGGGAATGAAGCCGCCGAACTTCTTCATCTCGTCGGCCCGCTCGTCTGGGTTGAACGTGATCGAGACATAGAAGTAGGTGAAGAAGATGATGAGGCTGAAATAGATGGCTATGTAGATCGGGTCGCTCGGGTCGGACAGATAGGTGCCGACAAACTTGTCCCACCAGCTGTTGCCGACGCCGCCGCTGCCGCTGCGGACCAGCTGGGTGATCAGGTGCGGAATGTAGATCAGCGAGGACGCGAAGATGACCGGGATGACGCCGGCCTGATTGACCTTGAGCGGCAGGTACGTCGAGGTTCCGCCGTACATGCGCCGGCCCACCATCCGCTTGGCGTATTGGACCGGGATCCGGCGCTGGCCCTGCTCGACGAACACCACGCCGACGATGATGGCCAGCGCGGCCACACAGACGGCGGCGAAGATGACCCCACCGCGGCTGTCCAGGATCTGGTTGCCCTCGGCCGGGATGCGGGCCGCGATACCGACGAAGATCAGCAGCGACATGCCGTTGCCGACGCCGCGCTCGGTGACCAGCTCCCCCATCCACATCACCAGCGCCGCGCCGCTGGTCATCACCAGCACGATGACCACCAGGGTGAAGATGCTCTGGTCGGCGATGATCTCCCCCCGGCAGCCCTGCAGCAGCCCGCCGTTCGCCGCGAGCGCCACGATGCTGGTGGCCTGGAGGACGGCCAGCGCGATCGCCAGATATCGGGTGTACTGCGTCATCTTGGCCTGGCCGGACTGGCCTTCCTTACGCAGCTCCTCGAACCGCGGGATGACCACCGTGAGCAGCTGCACGATGATGCTGGCGGTGATGTAGGGCATCACCCCCACCGCGAACACCGTGAGCTTGAGCAGCGCGCCGCCGGAGAACAGGTTGATCAGCGAATAGATCTGCCCGGCCTGGCCGCCCTCGGCCTCCCTGATGCACTGGTTGACGACCTTGAAGTCGACCCCGGGCGACGGCAACGCCGCACCCACGCGATACAGCACCACGATGCCCAGCGTGAAGAGGATCTTCCGTCTCAGGTCGACTGTCCGCAGCGATGAGATGAAAGCCGAAAGCACTCTTCCTCCTGCGCAGCCGTTTCTCGGGGTCATCCCGCGTCACGAGCCCAATACCCGCAGGCAGGACATACGGCCCTTTTAGACAGTGCGCGTCAAACCGTGTACGAGACTAACAGCTGACGCGGGATGACCCCGGAATGGCCCTCTTGGGTAGGCGTAAAGTCGCGGGAGGTCATTGCATTTGCTAAGTATCAAGTCCCGGGAACAGGAGAACGATGACACGCACCGATCAAGACACCTGGGACCTGGCCTCCAGCGTCGGCGCCACCGCCACCATGGTCGCCGCCGCCCGCGCGCTGGCGAGCTCGGAGCCCGATCCGATCATCAACGACCCGTTCGCCGCGCCGTTGGTGCGCGCGGTGGGCCTCGACTTCTTCACCCGCCTGGTCGACGGCGAAGTCGTGACGTCCGAGATGCTCGAGGCCGACCGCAACTTGCAGATGGAGACCGATTCGATCGCGGTACGCACCCGCTTCTTCGACGAGTTCTTTCTCCTCGCCGCGCGCGGCGGTATCCGCCAATCGGTGATCCTGGCCGCGGGCCTCGACGCCCGGCCCTACCGACTGTCGTGGCCGAGCGGCAGCGTGGTCTATGAAGTCGATCAGCCCAAAGTCATCGCGTTCAAGACCGCCGCGATGTCGGAGCTGAGCGCGGCCCCGACCGCCGACCGGCGAACCGTCAGCATCGACCTGCGCGAGGACTGGCCGGCCGCGTTGCGCCACAGCGGGTTTGACGACACGCAACCCACCGCGTGGAGCGCCGAGGGCCTCCTGATGTACCTGCCCCCCGAAGCCCAGGACCGGCTCTTCGACAACATCACCTCGCTGTCCGCACCCGGCAGCAAGCTGGCGACCGAATATCACCCCGACTCCGACTCGACCATGAGCGAACGCGCCCAGGAATTCAACCAGCGGTGGACCAACTTGGGCTGCGACATCGACCTGTCCGGGCTGTTCTTCGACGGGGAGCGCAGCAATGTCGTCGACTACCTGACCGCCGGGGGCTGGCAGGTGCACAGCCGGCCGCGGCGGGAGCTGTTCGCCGACTACGGCCGCAGTTTCCCCGAAGACGACGAGCTGGCAGCGCTCCGCAACATCGTCACCGTCAGCGCAACGCTCACCTGAGGGCGGTACGTCTGGGCGCTATGACGCCCGGCTAGCCACGCTGAACCCGTACAGGTCGAGGCTGTACGGCAGGGGTTTGGCCGGGTCCAGTTGAGTCCCGGACACGTTGGTCGCCCCGGCGTAGATCAGCTGGGCCAGCACCGCTTGGCCGAGGAATGCCGACAACCCGGCGCCGGGGCAGACCTGCGGGCCGTGGCTGAAGAAGTTGTACGACCAGTCCTTGCCCGCGTCGCCGCTGACCCACTCGCCCGGCGAGTAGCGGTCCGCATAGGGGATGAGCTTGCGGTTGCGGTGGTTGAAGACGTTGTAGATCAGCACCTGCCGACCCTCGGGTAACACCGCACCGTTGGGGAATTCGACGTCACGGGTGGTCACCCGGCCGAACAGCTGGGTCGTGGGCCACAGCCGCATCGTCTCGAACAGGCAGCCGGCCAGGTAGTCGAGCTTGGCGACGCCGGCGGCCGAGTCGATGTCGGTATCGGCCATCTCGGCGTCCACTTCGTGCAGCTGCTCGTCGTGCGTCGACAACACCGCTAGTGTACGAAAAACGTTGGCGGCCAACGTATCTCCCATCGCAAATAGCCAGTGCACCAGCTGGCCCGCGGGTCCGCCGCCCGGAGCGGGGGCCTGCGGAATCAACGCGGCGAGGCAGCCCGGCGGGGGGTTCTCCAGGTAGCTTTCGATGCGGGAGATGAACTCGCCGTAGCCCGGCGCCGGTTCACCCGGCATGCGGTTGCCCGCCGACATCAGCTCACTTAACTCGGCGCTCAGCTCGTCGTCGTCCGCGGCCGGCTCCCCGAACAGGACCCGCCGGGTCATGCGGTGCATGGCCTTGTTGAAGGCGGGCCAGCCCATGGTGTCGGACGCCATGTCCAGGGCCAGTCCCCGGGCGGTATCGGCGGCAACGTCGGCCATCGGCTGCGCGAGCCGATGCATGGGCTTGCCGGTATCGAGGACGGCCTCGGCGAACGCACGTCGTTCCTGCCAGTCCTTGCCCCGCGAGATCGTCAGGGCTTCAGGCTGAAATGCCGCCATCCCTTTACGTTTCGCGTCCGGGTCGGAGGCGAAGGGGTCCGGCGAGCCGCCGAGCACGAACTGCAGGTCGTCGGGGTGGTGAACCAGCAGCGCCTCGTCGCGGGCAACGCGGACGTAGAAGGGTTCAGGCCCAAACTTGCGCACCATCCCCTCCACCAAGCGGTAACCGAGATGGTCGGCCCCGACCGTGGAGGCGATCCGGGTGGGCAGCTCCCGCTTGCTGAACAACCCCAGGACGACGTTGGGGACGGCGATCTGCGCGGTGAACCGGATGCCTTCCACCGTGGAGGCGTGCTTGAAGTCCGGGGTCTTGGAAGCCACGGCTTCAATTTCCCCAGGGCACGTAGGCGCGGACCGAGTCGGCAAGACGCATCACGCGATGCTTCTTCCCCGGGGCGGCGGCGCCCAGCTTCGGCCACGGCGCGAAGACCCGCTCGACGTCGCCGATCACCGGCTGCAGCTCCGGATAATGGCGCAGCAGCACGTCTTTCATCGACGTGTGGTTCACCCAGTCGTATCCGATCTGGGTGTACACCTCGGGCCGGAAGTCGTTGGTGAAGAACCGGTCGCTCTTCAGCCGCCGCGACGCCATCAGGATGAAGATGCGGAATGCCGTGTCGGAGAAACCGAAGCCCTTCGGGGGCTGCTCGGCCTGCATGCCGATCTGCAGGTCCACGGCGTCGACGTCGCCGTTGTAGACCTCGTTGATTTCGGCGGCCCACTCCTTGTTCGGCGTGATGTCGTCGATGCTCGCGCGCCGCGGCATCCGCAGCGCCTCGCGGAAGTCGTTATAGCGGGACACGCCGCGTTCCCGGTCGCGCACGATGTCCAGGGTGGCCAGGTCGGTGATCTGTCCGTCGACCCGCGTCAGGTTGCGCAGCGCGTTGGGGTAGTTGTGCAGGCACACCGCGCCCGCGCTGGCCAGGCCGAACGAGTACCACATATCGCCCATTTCCATGCGGTCCATGAAGTCGCGGGTGAAACGTCCCTGTAGTTCGGTGAATTCGCGCTTCTCCAGGTGCTCACCGGATTGCAGCGAGAAGAAGTTCCAGTCGTCCGGAATCAGCGGGTGCATGCGGTAGACCGAGACGAACTCCTCGGTCAGCGAGAACGGCGCGGCGTGGTGCTGGGACGACGACCCGATGATGCCGGACAGCGCCTCGCTGTCGCCGATACGGCCGATTCGGTCCTTGAACGTTTCGCCCAACGCGCCATACCAGTTCGCGTTCATGCCGATCTGCAGGGCGGGATGACGCAGCACGCAGGTCGTCCACTCGACGGTGTGGATCTTGGCGATCAGCGCCGAAACCACCAGGACGCCGAGCTCGAACAGGCGTTGATCGTCAAAGCTTGGGTGTTCCTTTTTCAGCGCATCGCACACGGCGTTGTGTTCGCGGGCGAACAACGTGTGCAGCAGGCCCACGCCGACCCACCAGTTCTCGCGCATGCCGGTCAGGTCGATACCCGGGATGTCGCTGCGGGGCAGCCTGCCGTCGTCGCCGACCTTGACCTTGCCGTCGACTAAGGTGCGGACCTCGGCCTGCCGATCGGTGCCGCTGCCGTAGATCTGCGAGCCGTCCCACCAGTGGGTTTCAACGTTGCGGAACACCGGCGCCGGGCAACCGTCCACGATCTCCCCGGCGGGGGGGATGGTGCAGCGGATCCGCATCGGGTTCTCGGGAAAGTCGTCGCCCTTGCGCAACGGGATGTCGATGGTCTTGTCCCGCACACCGTCGCCGTGGAAGAACCAGTTGTGGTTCTCGAACTGCAGCCAGGCGGCGGCCAGCGCGTTGACGATGCCGGCGGGTTTGAACTCGTCGCGCGCCATCAATCGTCGGCTGACCACTCGCGGATCGGGGTCGAGCAACCGTTTGGTATCGGTGACCGTCTTGGCCAGCGGCACGTTCCGGCCGAAGCCCGTGCCCTTGGCGCCCATCCACGGATCGTCCAGATCGTTCCATCGCCCGTCGGGGGTCCGCGCGCGCTTGACTTCCTCGGTCGGCTCGCCCAGGTCTTCCTTGGGCCGCAGACCGTCGCCCTCGAACAAGTTCTTGGTGCGTAGATCATCGCGGAGGCTGGACAGCGCTTTGAGCTGCATAACCAGCGATGGGTGCTCGTACCACTGACGACTCACTTGAACCTCCTTGTGCAAGCTGCCGTGCTCAGCTTTACACGCGGGAGCCGCCCGGGGCCAGAACCGGGCAAGCAAAAAGCTAGGACGGTTCGGCGGCCGGCGCCCGCACGACCATCGGAACGGCGGGGAAGAAGCCCGCCATCTCCGATCGCGACTTACGCAGCGCCGCAGTCCCGTAACCCTTCTTGCGGTGCTCGGGGTGAATCCAGATGCGCACGTTGACCTCGCCGTGGAGGAGCTCGCCGAACACCATTCCGACCTTCTCGCCGGAGCTCTCGGCCACGAACCAGGCCGCCTCTTCCTCGTAGACACGTCGGAGCGCGGCACGCATCTCGTCGTCGACGCTGCCGGCCGGTCTGCGGGATCCATCGCCCGCCTCGCCGATCTCGGCGGTGCGGGTCGCGAACAGGTCGCGATCCGCAGCGGCGGAGAAGGGCCGAAGCTCCAAGTCCTCGCCCGAGCTCGCCGGGCGATCGATGAGGGTGAAGCTGAGCTGTTTGTTCAGGTCGTCGAGTTCGGCAAGGATCTTCTTTCGCGCGTCCATCGTGAAGAGGTCGAACGACATGCCCATCACCGCCTCGGCGGCGGTGTGGGACGTGTCGAGCAATGTGACGATGGCCTCGACAGCGGCCGCCTTGTTCTTGGCCTCGACCACGGCGTCGGCCACCTCGTGCCGACGTTCCAGGGCCTTCAGGAGCGCGTCTGTGATTTCTCGGCGTACAGCTGTGCGGTCGTGGTCGGTCATTGGATAAGGGTAGAACGCCAGAGCGGGCATCGCGTCACAGTTCCGCAACAACCCCCTAGGCTTGCCGTAAGCTACTCATCGCCGCGCATCGCTGTTCAGCGCCGACGCAGCGTTGATTTGTCCACGACCTTGCTGCGAAGGGGTTGGGCGATGAATTTTTCGACTCTGCCGCCCGAGGTGAATTCGGCGCGCATCTTCGCCGGCGCGGGCCCGCAACCGATGCTGGCCGCGGCGGCGGCCTGGGACGGGCTGGCCGACGAACTCAGTTCGGCCGCGGCGTCTTTCGCGTCGGTTACCGCGGGGCTAGCCGGCTCTTCGTGGCAGGGTCCGGCCTCGGCGGCGATGGCGGCCGCCGCGGCCCCGTATGTGGGTTGGCTGACCACGGCGGGCGCGCGGGCCGGGCTGTCGGCCGCGCAGGCGCGCACGATAGCCGGCGCCTACGAGGCGGCGGTGGCCGCGACAGTGCACCCGTTGGAGGTGGCGACCAACCGGGTTCGGTTGGCGGCGCTGGCGGTGTCGAATGTGTTGGGGCTGAACACCCCGGCCATCGCGGCCGCCGAGGCCGACTACGAGCGGATGTGGGCCCAGGACGTGGTCGCGATGTTCGGCTATCACGCGAACGTGTCGGCCGCCGCCGCGCAGCTGGAGCCCCTCGCCTCGCTCTCCAGCTTCAACCTGGGCTTCGGCAACGCCGGCGCCCTCAACTTCGGCAGCGGCAACCAGGGCAACACCAATGTGGGCAGCGGCAACTTCGGCAACTCCAACCTGGGCTTCGGCAACGTCGGCGCCTTCAATGTGGGCCTCGGCAATAAGGACACCTCGGCCAATCCCGCGTCCCTCAACTTTGGAAGTGGAAACCTCGGCACCCGCAACTTCGGCTCGGGAAACCTCGGCAGTTTCAACATCGGCAGCGGAAATAGGGGCAGCGGCAACCTCGGGTTCGGAAACAACGGAGACCACAACATCGGCTTCGGGAACACCGGGACCGGCAACATCGGCATCGGGCTCTCCGGTACCAATCAGCGGGGCTTCGGCGGGTTCAACTCGGGCTCGGGAAACATCGGCTTCGGCAACTCCGGTACCGGCAACGTCGGGTTCTTCAACTCGGGCACCGGCAACGTCGGCGTCGGCAACTCGGGCGACCACAACAGTGGCGCCGGGAACTCCGGGTCCACCAACACCGGCGCCTGGAACTCGGCCGATGTCAACACCGGCGTGGGCAACTCGGGCGACCTCAACACCGGCATCGGCAACTCCGGCTCCCTCAATGCGGGCGCGTTCAACTCGGGCACCGTCAACACCGGTGGCGGAAACTCGGGCAGCTACAACACGGGCTTCGGGAACTCGGGTGACATCAACACCGGCGCCTTCAACAAGGGAAATCTGAACACCGGCTTCGGCGCCACCGGCAACGGCTCGGGATCCAACTCGGGCTTCGGCAACTCCGGTACGAGCCTGTCGGGTTTCGGCAACTCGGGGGTGTTCAGTTCCGGCTTCCTCAACACGGGCGCCGGTACCGTTTTGATGAACCTGAACTCGGGCTTCGGCAATACAGGCCACTCCAACTCGGGCGTCTTCAACGCCGGCCCCACCCCGGAGTACAGCGTGGACGAATCGGGCGTCTTCAATACCGGGGACACCAGCTCCGGCGCCCTGAACTCGGGCAGCGGACAGGCGGGGCTGTTCCACTAGCCCGACCTCTATCCCGGCTGCTAACCCGTCTGGGCCGCACCCAGCTCCAGAAACCGCCGATAGCGGTCCTCGATCGCATCCGCCCACGCCTGCCGGGGTTCGACGGTGCGCTCGATGCGGGCCCACCGCGCGGCGTCGGCGATCGACGATTCCAGACCGACCGCCATCCTGCCCAGGAAGGCCGCGCCCAGTGCCGCACCCTCGGCCACTGCGGACACCTCCACCGACCGCCCGGTTGCGTCGGCGATGGCCTGCATCCAGGGCCGGACCCGGGTTCCGCCCCCGGCCGCCACGATCCGACGTGGCGCCGCCCCGCTGAGCTCGATGAGCTGGCGGACGACGAAGCCCGACGCCTCGTAGGCCGCCCGCCGCACCGACGCGGCGTCCTGGGTGAGATCCAACCGATCGAGCACGGCCCGGCGATCGGGATCGTGCCACGGCGTGCGTTCGCCGCGGATGTACGGCGACCATACCGGCACCCGCCCGGGATCGACCGGCTCCGAATCACCCTGTGCAACAAGCCGATCCACCCAGTCGAGGAACAACCCACCCGCGTTGCTGGCCCCGCCTATCTTGCTCATGCCGGCGACGGTGTGCGGTATGGTCCACAGCCCGGGAACCTGCCGGGCCCCGGTGATGGTGGTCCACACGATCAGGGTGGTGCCACAGAGCACCAGTACGTCGCCGTCGCGGTCGGCGCCGGTCACGATCTGTTCGCAGAGGGCGTCGATCGCGCCGATCCCCAGTACGGCACCGCTTCCGTGCACCTGCCCGGCGGCCGCGCCGATCCCCTCGACGCGCGGCATGCGATCGATGGTCACCCCGCAGTCGGCGCAGGCCGCCGGGTTCCAGCCCGACCCGTCGAACAAAGGAAACGACGTGGCGGCGGTGGCGAAGTCGATCACCGCCTCCCCCGCCAAAGCGTGATTGGCCACCGCCGGCGCCGGCCAGTAGCCGGCCGCGTCGGGTGCCGCCGCGGCCGTCCACCGCAGAAACTCGGCGGCCTCACCCACCGCGGGAAGCGGCAGGTCCCGTCCGTTCGGGGCGACCGGCACCCGACCGCGGGCGTCGCCGTACAACAGACCCGGCGTCACGGGTTGGCCGGTGGCATCTACGGCGGTCAGCGAGGGCACCATCGCGGCGACGGCCACCGCCCTCGCGTCGGGTCGCGCCAGCTGGTCCAGGGCGGCCAGCGGGCCCCGGCGCCACGCCTCGTCCGCGTCGTGCTCCAGCCGGTCGGGGGCCGGCACCCGCAGCCGGTGCGCGATCCGCGCCCGCGCCGTCACGTTGCCGTCATCGTCGGCGACGACCGCCTTCACCGCCGTGCTGCCGATGTCGATGCCGATGGTGACGTCCGGAACACTCACGCGTGACACGGGCGCCACCGTACGCCAGCATTGGCAGTCGTGACCCCCCCACCACGAGGACGACCGCGCGCCCTGGTAACCGCCCCACTGCGCGGACCGGGGTTCGACAAGCTGAAAGAGCTGGCCGACGTTGTGTACGACCCCTGGATTGAGCAGACCCCGTTGCGCATCTACAGCACCGAGCAGCTGGCCGACCGGATCACCGCCGAAGGCGCCGATGTCGTTGTGGTGGAAAGCGACTCGGTCGGCGGCCCGGTGTACGAGCTGGGGTTACGGGCGGTCGCGTCCACCCGCGGCGATCCCAACAACGTCGACATTCCCGGTGCCACCGCGGCCGGAATCCCGGTGCTCAACACCCCGGCCCGCAACGCCGACGCGGTCGCCGAGATGGCGGTCGCCCTGCTGCTGGCCGCCACCCGCCATCTGGTGACCGCGGACGCGGATGTGCGGTCCGGCAACACGTTTCGCGACGGTACCATTCCGTATCAGCGGTTCCGGGGCGCCGAGATCGCCGGGCTCACTGCCGGGCTGGTGGGCCTCGGCGCCATCGGTCGTGCGTTGCGGTGGCGGCTGACCGGGCTGGGACTGCGGGTCATCGCCTACGACCCCTACAACGACGAGGCCCAACACAGCCTGGATGAGCTACTCGGCGAGGCCGACGTCGTATCCCTGCACGCCCCGGTCACCGACGACACCGTCGGGATGATCGGCGCCAAGCAGTTCGCCGCCATGCGCGATGGCGCGGTCTTCCTCAACACCGCCCGGGCCCAGCTGCACGACACCGACGCGCTCGTCGACGCGCTGCGCGCCGGCAAGGTGGCCGCCGCGGGCCTGGACCACTTCGTCGGCGAATGGCTGCCGACCGATCACCCGCTCGCGGCCATGCCCAACGTCGTGCTGACCCCGCACATCGGCGGGGCGACATGGAACACTGAGGCCCGGCAGGCGCAGATGGTCGCCGACGATCTGCGAGCGCTGCTATCCGGCAACACGCCCGCCCATATCGTCAACCCGGAGGTGCTTGGCTCGTGACATCCGTGAAACCCGTGAAACCCGCGAAATCAGTGGACAACGCGGAGGCCGCCGTGCTGGCCGCGGCCAAGGACATGCTGCGCCGCGGCCTGGTCGAGGGAACGGCCGGCAACATCTCGGCCAGGCGCTCCGACGCCAACATCGTGATCACGCCGTCGTCCGTTGACTACCAGGACATGACGCTGGAGGATCTCGTGCTGGTCGATCCCGAAGGTGTTGTGCTGCAAGCCAAGGACGGTCGGTCGCCATCGTCGGAGATGCAGTTGCACCTGGCGTGCTACCAGGCGTTCGACGACATCGGCAGCGTCATCCACAGTCATCCGGTTTGGGCGACCATGTTCGCCATCGCGCATGAGCCGATTCCGGCTTGCATCGACGAGTTCGCGGTCTATTGCGGCGGGGACGTTCGCTGCGCCGAGTACGCCGCGTCCGGCACTCCCGATGTGGGGGTCAACGCGGTCAAGGCCCTGGAGGGCCGCGGCGCCGCCCTGATCGCCAACCACGGCCTGGTGGCGGTCGGGCCCCGGCCCGACAAGGTCATGCATATCACCGCGCTGGTCGAGCGGACCGCACAGATCGTCTGGGGCGCAAAGGCTCTCGGCGGACCGGTGCCCATTCCCGAGGACGTGAACCGCAACTTCGGCATGGTCTACGGCTACTTGCGCTCCAACCCCATGTAATGGACGGGATCCGGGTCGGCCGCGCGACCGTGGCGCGCGTGGTGGAGTTTCAGTTCGAGCTGGGAACCGGGTTCTTCCCCCGAACGCCGCCGTCGGGTTGGCGGGACAACGCCGACCTGCTGGTCCCGGACTTCTTCGATCCCGACACCGATCAATGGCGAATCGCGGTGCAGAGCTGGGTCATCGAGGTCGACGGGTTGACCGTCGTCGTGGACACCGGCGTCGGCAACGACCGCCAACGCCCGCATATGCCGCCCCTGGATCACCTGAACACCGGGTACCTCACGGCGCTGCAGTCGGCCGGCGTTGACCGCGATGCCGTGGACGTGGTGATCAACACCCACGTCCATTCCGACCACGTCGGGTGGAACACCATGCTGGCCAGTGAAATCGGGGACAGCTGGGTGCCGACGTTTCCGAACGCCCGATACCTGGTGCCCGCCGCCGATTACCATCACTTCGCGCCCGACGGGCCGGCGGCGCGGCGGTCACCGCGCACCGCGGAGGAAGCCGCCCAGCAGCGCGGCGACCAGCTGGTGTTCGCCGACAGCGTGTCACCCATCGACGACGCCGGGCAGTTGATCCAATGGTCGGCCGACTACGAGGTCAGCCCGTCGTTGCGGCTGCGGCCCGCGGCCGGTCACACCCCCGGCTCCTCGGTGTTGTGGCTGGATGCGGGTGAGCGGGCGGTCTTCGTCGGCGACCTCACCCATAGCCCGGTGCAATTACGCCTCCCCGACGACCCGTGCGCCTTCGACCTCGATGCCACCGCCGCCGCGGTCACCCGCCGCCGGATATTCTCCGAGGCCGCGGCGGCGAACGCCACCGTGATACCCGCGCACTATCCCGGTCGCGGCGGCGCGACGATCCGCGCCGTCGAGGACCGATTCGAGGTTGGCCACTGGTTGGACATCGAATCCCTAACCTAGGTAGCCGCGCCACTTGCGCGGCGAGATGCCATGAGCCCTAGTGAACAGTCGGCTGAAGTAGCCGGGATCGGAAATCCCGACCCGCCGCGCTACCTGTGCGACCGGTAGGTCCGTCTCGGTGAGCAGCCCGCGGGCCGCGGCCATGCGGCGTTCGACAATCCACTCGCCGACGGTGCGCGCCGTGCGGCGGCGCACGACGGTGGTCAGGTGTCCCGGGGTCACCCCCAGTTCGGCGGCCACGTCGCGCAGCGATAACCGTTCGGCGTGCCGCCGCTCGATCACCTCGAACACCTCGGCCAGCAGCGGTTCGCCGCTGCGCCGCAGCTCGGCCACGACCGGGCCGGCCAGCCGCGCGAGATCGATCAACAAAAGGGTCAGGTGCGCCAGGGCCGCCTGCCGGTAACCCTCCTGCCGCCCCAGCAATTCCGTTTCGATCGAGCGGATCGCGTTGTCCCACAATGGCCGTCGAGCCTTGGGCATGTCCAGCCGGAGCACCCCGCCGGAGTGCCCGTGCAGGAACGGGAAGAGCAGTGGGTGCGCACGCCACGCAGGCCACGGGGACCGGGCGTCGCGGCCGAGCGCGGCGGGATCGAAAAACACGGCGACCCCGTCATCCAGGTAGTCCAGCGTTGCCGGGTCGAGCACCTCACCCGCCGCCACCACATGCACCAGGCCGGCCACCGGAGCGTACATGAGCGCGGGGAAATCGTGAATGTGACGGCCCCGTTCGCCGACGTCGTCCCGCACGTGCCGGTGCACCGACACCGGGGGTATGTCTGGATCGGTGCGGTACTCATAGATGGGCACGCCGTCGCGGTGGCGGGTAGCCCGGGCTGCCTGCGTCATGTCACATCGCTAAAGATCGTCTACCTTTCAACAACAATCGCCCAATTATCGAGCAATATAATGGAGCAGGATGGATTCTATGCCCAAACATCATCCACATGACTACCTCCCCGGCGCCGGCCACGACGCGCTGCTTCCGGGCTACGACCTAATGGCGCGAGTGTTCGGCCTCAACCGCGTCCACGAGAAGCTGATCGGACAAGCCGAACTCGCGGATGGCCAGAGTATCCTGGAAATCGGCTGCGGCACCGGCAATCTCAGCATCCGTGCCAAGCGTGCGCGACCTGGGGCAGCTGTGATCGGATCCGACCCCGACCCGCTCGCGCTGCAACGAGCCGAACGAAAGACCATCGGACTAAGCGGGATTCGTTTCGAACGCGGCTACGCGCAGCGGCTCCCCTACGCCGACGGCGAATTCGACCGGGTGCTGTCGTCGATGATGCTGCACCACCTCGACGGCGAGGCGAAAACGGCCGCGGCGGCCGAGGCCTTCCGTGTCCTGCGTCCCGGCGGCAGAATGCATTTGGTCGACATGGGCGGCGACACGAACCCGCACTCATCCCATCGCGGAGGCCTGGCGGCGCGGCTCGTCAGGCGGAGCCCGCACGCGGCCGGGAACCTCGGCGACGCGATTCCTCGACTGCTACGGACGGCGGGGTTCGACTGCACGGAGGTCGCCACGCAGCGGCACCGGTTTGTTGGGCAACTCACCTACTATCGCGCTACGCGGCCCGCCTAGCGCTGATCGGTTCACCCCTTTTCGGGATTACGGTTGCTGCCGTGGCCTACCGAGGTGCTCTTCCAGGAAGCTCAGCATGCGATCCCAGGCGTCCTCTGCCTCGGGTTCGGAGTAGGCCATCCCGGCGATGCGCTCGACGACGCGCATCGGGCCGGGGAAGTTCCAGTTGTTCATGAAGCTGTGTCCGGTAGTGGCATATTCCCTGATGTCACGCGGCACGTCGCCCGACGCGAGCACGGCCTCGAGCCTGTCGGCCGTGCCGGCCGCCACAATGCGGTCTTTCGCCCCGAAACTCGCCACCACAGGGCACGACTGGCTCAGCGTTTCGATGTCCTTGGGCAACAGGCCGTAGTTCGGCGCGGTGGCGTCGAACAGCCCCCGGGGGGACAACTGCAGACAGAAGCCCGCACCCATGCAGAATCCGACCAACCCGATTCTGCCCGTGCAGCGCTCATCGGCGATGAGGTAGTCGCGGCCGGCGACCAGGTCGTCGTAGGCGGGGCCCTGGCCGGAGAAATGCGAACGCAGGGTACTGATCATGCATCGGATCCTCGGGCGGTGGCTGTACAGCGCCGGGGCCAGCGCCAAATAACCGCTCGCCGCGAAGCGGTCCGTGATCCGCTTCAAGTCCGCGGTCAGGCCCAGAACGTCCTGAACGATAACGACGCCGGGCCACGGGCCCGGGCCATCGGGCACGGCGAGATAGCCGGCAACGCTACCCTCACCGACCGGATATGTGGTGTCCGGCACCGCGCATCACCTCCCAGAGCGCTGGAGAACACCCACCACTCTTCCTGATCCCGTTCATCGAACGCCACCTGGGGACCGTTTGGCCCGATCCTGGTGGTGTACCCACGATGCGCTATAACGGAGCCCACGATGGACGAGTCCATGAACACCGCCTACAGCGCGCAGATTCTCGACCCCGACGAGCCTGCCGACAGCGCGGTTTTGCAGCGGCTACGAGCGGATCCCGCCGTGGAGTTCATCGACCACCGCGACGCACAACTGGCCAATCTGCGTAGCCTTCGGCCGGCGCCCGATGCCGAACTGGTCGCGGAATCGGGACGATGGGCCTACTACCCGTGGCGGCGAGCCGTCGTCGCCGTCCTCGGACCGCGGGGCTTTCGCTCGGTACGCCTGGACCGCAACCGCAACCACATCACCACACAGGAGCAGGACAGGCTCGGCGCACTGCGCATCGGCGTCGCCGGCCTCAGCGTCGGGCACATCATCGCCCACACCCTGGCCACCCAGGGCATGTGCGGCCGCATTCGCCTGGCCGACTTCGACCGCCTGGAGCTATCGAATCTGAATCGAGTGCCGGCCACCGTATTCGACCTCGGCGTCAACAAGGCCTACGTGGCCGCACGCAGGATCGCCGAGCTCGACCCGTACCTGCCGGTCGAGGTCTTCGACGCGGGGCTCACGTTCGACACCGTCGACGAATTCGTCGACGGATTGGACATCCTTGTCGAGGAGTGCGATTCGCTCGAGATGAAGGCGGCGGTTCGGATGGGCGCCCGCGCGCGCGGCATCCCGGTGTTGATGGCCACCAGCGATCGCGGACTCGTCGACGTCGAACGCTTCGACAAAGAACCCCAGCGCCCGATCCTGCATGGCCTGCTGGGTGACCTGGACCTCGCGTTGCTTCCGGGCATGAGCAACCGGGAGAAGGTTCGACACCTCTTGAGACATCTTGAGGCAGAGCAAATGTCGCCGCGCGGCGCCGCCTCGCTGCTCGAGGTGGACCGCACCCTGTCGACCTGGCCGCAACTGGCCTCCGACGTGGTGCTGGGCGCCACCGTCGTTGCCGAGGCGGTCCGCAGAATCGGGCTCGACGAGGGGATAACCTCCGGCCGAACCCGTATCGATGTCCACTGGGCCCTCGACCAACTCGACGAACCCGACATGGCCCTGCCGCGTCCGGCGCCGGCAGACGACTACCAAAAGCCGGCGCTACCCGGGATCTCAGGTGTGATCGCGGCCGCTGCGATCCGCGCCCCCTCGGGGGGAAATGTGCAGCCTTGGCGCATCCACGCCAACGCAGGCGACATCGCCATCGAACTCGACACCCAGTACAGCGCGGCGATGGACGTCGGGTTCCGCGCCAGCGCCGTGGCCCTCGGCGCTGCCCTGCTGAACGCGAGGATCGCGGCCGCCGCCCAGCACGCGCTCGGGCCCGTCACCGTTACCGATCATCCGGACGGCTCGCCGTTGCGCGCCGCCCTGAAATTGACCGACGGCACCGACGCCGAGCTGGACGGCCTGTACCAACCAATGCTCGCGCGCGAGACCAACCGCCATCACGGAACCCCCGAACCGATCGATGCCGCCACGATCGAGGCGCTGCGCGCCGCGGCACACCGGGAAGGCGCGCGGCTGCACCTGCTCACCGACAAAGACGACATTGCCTCTGCAGCAACGCTTCTGGCCGAATCCGATCGCATCCGCTACCTGACGCCGCGCCTGCACCACGACATGATCTCCGAGCTGAGCTGGCCTGGGGATCCCGACCCCGACACCGGTCTCGACGTACGCAGCCTCGAACTCGACGCCGGCGAGCTCGCGATGATCGACATCCTGCGCCGCCCAGAAGTCATGGCCCACCTCGCCCAATGGAATGCGGGCGGCGCGCTCGGTGAGGACACCCGCGACCGCGTGCTCGCCAGTTCCGCACTGGCGGTGATCAGCGTGTCCGGCAAGGAACTTCGCGACTACGCGTTGGGGGGCTCGGCCGTCGAGCTGGTCTGGATCATCGCCCAGCAGCGCGGGCTATCCGTCCAGCCGCTTTCACCGGTCTTCCTCTACGCCCACGACAGGGCCGAAATCGAGCGGCTGTCATCGCCTTTCGCTGAACAGCTCACGGAGTTGCAGCGCGACCTCCGCCGGTTGGTCAACCTGTCGAGCGACGAATCCATCGTGCTGATCCTACGGTTGGCTGTCGGGCCACCCGCATCGGTGATGAGCCGGCGCACCCTCGACCGAGTCAGCGGCTTCGAATCCGGGCCCAAATCGGACCCGCCGGGACCATAGTGAAGGGCACGGCGAGTGGAAAATCATCCTCCACGGACCGGATCTCGACCCCGCGCACAATGGTCGCCAACGCGAGTGTCGCTTCCAGCATCGCGAAGTGATCCCCGATGCATGAGCGGGGGCCGCCACCGAACGGAACGTATTGCCAACGATCGCGGCCTTCCGAACGCTCCGGGCTGAACCGGCCGGGATCGAACTTCAACGGATCGTCCCACAAACTCGGATCGCGCTGTACCGACATGCGTCCGACCGCCAGCATCGTGCCGGCTTCGACGCGGAAGCCGGCGACCTCGACGTCGCGCGTCGCCATCCGGGTCCCTGTCGGACCCGGCGGGCAAAGTCGCAGCGCCTCCTGAAGCACCTGAACCGTAAAACCCAGCCGGGGAACATCATCGGGAGTGAGTTGGCGATCCCCGAGCTCGGCGACTTCGGCCAGCAACTGCTCCTGGACCTCAGGATGGCGACCCAACGACCACAACGCATAGGTCAGAGTCGTCGCCGTTGTGTCGTGCCCGGCGAACAGGAAGATGATCATTTCATCGCGGATCTCGGCGTCGGACAACGACTGCCCGGTTTCCGGGTCTGTGGCGGCGATCAACGCGTGCACCAGCGGCGCCTCCCTGGCGGGATCGGCACGGCACACGCGCAAGATCTCGTCCGCAACGCCACGAACCGTCGCAGCCGCCGCACGCGCACGCCGGCGCGCCGGCGTGGGCAACCACTCGGGTGCCCGCAGCGGCCTCAGCGCCCGCTTGACCGCGTAGCTAGTCGCGATCCGCAACGGCTCGGCGATCGCATCCGCCCGCTCATCGAGGTCCAAACCCAGCACCGAACGACCCAACGCCCGCAACGTGAGTGTCCGGCACTGCGCATCGAGATCGATCACCGTGTTTTCGCCGCCGCCACCCCAGGTGGCACATACCCGCTCCGACGCCTCGGCCATGTGCCCACCGAAGGCGGCCACGTGCTGACGGGTGAACACCGGCTGCAACGTGCGCCGACGCGGCAGCCACTCGGCGTGGGGCAACACAAACAGGTTGCCGCCGAGTAGCCGGCGCAGCTCGGTTGCCACTGCGCTCGTCTTATCGACAGAACCATCTCTAATGGTGACGATGTCGCGAATACCTTGCGGCGAGGTTGCAAAAACGATCGGCGGAATCAGCCAATTAGGCCCCAAAACGACTCGGGTAACAGGACCACCAGCATCGCGAAGCTCGTCGGTCCCGGTATGAAAGTTCCTTACAGCCTTCAAACGTCGGCGATAGGGCAACGGATTTTTCGGCGCCAGCGGTAGCGCGGCCACGTCCGGAGTGGATACCCTGACAGACACAGCGTCGAGCCTACCGGGCGCGCCTCGCTTGCCAGAATATTTCGCTTACCAGGTAATATAAGCTACGGTAGGGATAATGTCGGCTTCGCTGGACACAATGGTTACGGGGGCCGCAGCCAAATTAATGGCCGCCACCGCGGGCAACTCTGCCAAAATCAGCCAACAAGTGCTCGCCGACTTGAACAGCGAGCTGGGCGTGGACTTCAGCTTTCTGCGTCACAATGACCACACAATCCACGCGACAGTTCTGGTTGCCGAATGGCCCTCGCGTGGCGCCGATCCCGACCCAATCGGTGTGATCTATTTCGACGGCGCCGACTCGGTGTTTGCCAGGGCCGAAACAATGAAAGAGCCCGAGGTGGTGCGGCCCGACCCCGGCAACGTCGACTATCAAAAAACCATCGAGACCGGCACCGGCTTTCCGGCGGTCTCCCTGGCCGCGGTGCCGCTGCTGTCCGGGGACCTGACCACCGGCACGCTGGGCTTCGGCAAGTTCGGCGACCGCGAATGGTTGCCGGACGAGCTCAGGGCGCTGCAGACGGTCGCCACGTTGTTCGCTCAGCTGCAGGCCCGCATCGTCGCCGAAGAGGCAATCCGTTACCTCGCCGAACACGACGACCTGACCGGCCTGCTCAACCGCAGGTCGCTCATCGCTCACCTCGACCAGCGGCTGGCCGAAGGCGAGCCCGGCCCGGTCTCGGTATTGTTCATCGATCTGGACCGTTTCAAGGTCATCAACGACCAACTGGGTCAAAACGTCGGCGACGGGTTCATCGCGGCCTTCGCCGCGCAGCTGCGCGAGGCCACCGACATTCCCGCAACGATCGCCCGCTTCGGGGGTGACCAGTTCGTCATCGTCCCGGCCGCCGGCATGGAGGTAGCGGAGGCCGAAGCGTTCGCGCACCTGCTGGACAGCCGGATCCACAAGCAGCTGGTGATCGACGGGGAGATGCTGACCCGCACCGTCAGCATCGGCGTCGCCGAGGGTCTGCCGGGGATCGACACCACTTCGGACCTCCTGCGCCGAGTCGACCAGGCCACTCGATCGGCCAAGAGCACCGGTGGCGACAACATCACAACGTTCAGCCCGGAGATGGCCAAGACGAGCAAGATCCGCAACGACATCGAACTGCATCTGCAACAGATCCTCGACAGCGATAACGACGCCTTGGTGCTGCATTACCTGCCGGAGTTCGATATGCCGACCGGTGAGATCCTCGGCGCCGAGGCGCTCATCCGTTGGCAACACCCCACCCTTGGACTGTTGATGCCCGATTCGTTCATCGGGGTCCTCGAATCGATCAATCTGGTCGCCAAACTCGGCCGTCTGGTAATTCGTTCCGCCTGTGCACAATTCAAGCTCTGGCAGTCACACGGCGTCGGACAAGATGCCGTGCTGCGCATCAACGTGTCGCCCGTGCAGCTGGTGACCGCCGGCCTCGCCGACAGCGTGGCCACGACCCTCACCGAGTTCGGCCTCGATCCCAAATCGGTATGCCTGGAGATCACCGAAAGCGTCGTGGTCGCCGACGTCGACAGCGCCCACAAAACGCTTCAGGGATTGAAGGACATCGGCGTACGGATAGCAATCGACGATTTCGGCACCGGCTACAGCGCGTTGGCGTACTTGAAGACTCTTCCGGTCGACACACTCAAGATCGACAGGGGATTTGTCCGCAACCTCGGTTCGGACGCCGGTGATCTGGCGATCGTGCAGTCGACCATCGCCTTGGCGGACGCCTTCGGCCTCGACGTCGTCGCCGAAGGCGTCGAAACTCGAGCCGCGGCCAGGACACTGCTCGGTCTGGGTTGCCATCGCGCGCAGGGCTTTCTGCTGTCCCGCCCGCTGGATAGCACGGCAATGGAGTCGTTGCTCGCCAAAGGCGCCGTGCCGATGGACTTCAGCAACGGGTTGGTTTAGGCACCCGGGCGCTAGCGGACCTGGAAGACGTAATACCGCGTGGTGCTGTGGCCGTCCAGCTCCTGCTCCACACCGGTGGACGACAACGTCCAGTGCGCGGCCAGTCGTCGTTCCAGCTCCGCTTGGTCGATACCCGGCACGCCGATCCTCGATCCGGGCGGGAACGCGACGATCAGTAGTTGCGCATCGGGTGCCGCGACGGCGCTGACCTCGCGGGCGTAGGCGTCGCGATCGCGGTCGCTCATCGCGTGGATGCAACCGTTGTCGACGATCAAGTCGAAGCCCCCACCAATCCCGGCCTGGGTCAACTCCGTGACGCTGGCCTGGACGAAGTTGACCGAAACTTTTGCCGCGTTCGCCCTGACGCGCGCCTTGTCGAGCGGCTTGCCGACAAAGTCGACCCCGGTGACTGTCCAGCCATGCTGGGCCAGATAGACCGAGGGTTCGCCGGTGCCGCAGCCTAGGTCGAGCGCCGATCCCGGTGGCAGCGCGGGCGCGTCACCGCTTCCCTCGACGAGGTTGCGCAGACTGTTCCCGATCGGATGGCCATCCCAGGGTGTGAAGCCAATCCGGTAGAAGATCCGAAACAGCGTGTGGCGAGAAGGCATGGCCCCACCCTAACGCTGGTCGAAAGCCACTTTTACGGCGCCGCTGTCGCCCTGGTTGGCAATCGCCAGAAAGGCGTCGCGCCACTGCTCGAGCCCGAAGGTGTGGGTCAGCATCGGACGCAAGTCCACTCGGCCCGCTTGGGGCACGGTCGAGACCAGGTCGAAGTAGTGGGCGATTGCGTGCTTGCGCTGTCCGTCGATCTCCTCCACGCCGAACGCGTTCGAGCCGACCCAGCTGATCTCCTTGAAGTACAGCGGGCTCCACTCCCAGCGGCCCGGCGCATGAACACCGGCCTTCACCAAGGTCCCGCGCGACGCGAGGACCCGCACCCCGACCTCGAACGTCTCCGGCTTGCCGACCGTGTCGTAGACGATGTCGATCGGTCCGGGGTAGGCCATCGGCAGACCCTGCAGCGGTTGCCGCAGTCGGCCACCACCCCAGGCAACCAGTTCCTCGATGATGGCCAGCCGCGGCTCGTGCGCCAGCACCTTGGCGGCCCCGAATCGGCGGGCCAGTTCGGCTTGGGCGTCGAACCGCGCGACGACGGCCACCGCCACATCCGGGTAGAGCGCGCGCAGGATCGCTAACGCGCACAAGCCGAGCGAGCCGGAGCCGTACACCAGGACCCGGCCCGACCGGGGCGGCGGATGGCGAGTGATGGCGTGCAGCGACACCGAAAACGGGTCGGCGAACACGGCCAGCTCGTCGGGAATCGAGTCCGGAACGCCGAACAGCATGCTGTCGTGGGCCGGCATCAACTCGGCGTATCCGCCTGTCACGTCGGCCGACACCCCGGTGTGTATGCCGGGTTTGATGTCGCCGTCGGTGAAGCTCCAGCACAGGCTGTAGTCGCCGGTTTCGCAGGCGGGGCATGGCGGCTCGATGCCACGCGGCCCGCACGACAGCCACGGGTTGAGCACCACCCGCTGCCCGATGTCCAGGCCTCGCGCCTTGGGCCCCACCGCCACCACGTCGGCGACCACCTCGTGGCCCATAACCTGCGGGAAGGAACAGAACGCGGCCATGGCGTTGTCGACGTCGTCCTCGCCGAAGTCCATCAGGATCTGCTTGGAATCCGACCCGCAGATGCCGGTCAGCCGCGGCCGGGTGATCACCCAATCCTCGTGCAGCAGTTGCGGATCGGGCACCTGCCGCAGCGCTGTCGGGGTGCGGGTGAGGTTCCGGGCCAGCAGGTTCGCGGTCTCGGGAACCTCGAAGGGCTCCGGCGGCACCCCATAGACGAGCGCCTTCATCTCTTTCCGAATTCCTTTCCCCGCGGCGCCATGCCGGCGACACCGGCGATGAACGTGTCGATGTCGGAGTTCTTCACGTCAACTACCGCCTTCATGTCGGGGACATAGTGTTCGAAGCGGTCGGTGCCCAGCGCCGCGATGATGCCTTCGGCCACGTCGTCGGCGGGCACCTTGGGCCCCTGGTAGACGGGTTCCTCGCTGCCGGGCTGATCCCAGATCTCGGTGTCGACCGGGCCCGGTTCGATCAGCTTCACCGTGACGCCGCTGCCGTGCAGGTCGACGGCCATCGCCTCGCTCCACCCGCAGAGCGCGAATTTGCTTGCACAGTAAGCCGTTTCATGGATTATTCCGAGCCGGCCACCCACGCTGGACACATTGACGACCATGCCCGAACCGCGCTCCAGCATCCTCGGCAGCAGGGCAAGCGTCAGCCGCATCGGCGCAAAGAAGTTGACCCGCATGACGGCCTCGACCTCGTCCGGGTCCAGCTCGGTGACCCGGCGGCGCTTGGGAATCGCGGCGTTGTTGATCAGCACGTCGATGCCGCCGAGGCCCTCCCACGCCTGGCGCGCCAGCTCGCTTACGGCCGCGGTGTCGGCCAGGTCGGCGACCCACATCACCGAGCTCGGCGAGGACTTGCGGCAGTCGGCCAGCACCTCCTCCAGGCGGTCACGCCGACGGGCAATCAGCCCCACCGTCGCGTGGTGCGCCGCCAGCCGCCTGGCCAGCGCCGCGCCTATCCCCGACGAAGCGCCGGTGATCAGGATCCGCTGGCCGGCCGCCGAGAACGCCATGCATAAAGGTTGCCGCGAAACGGCGTCGGCGTACAGTGGCGATAGCTTGTTATACTAGCTAAATATCAGCTGTACTAATCTCCAATGAGGCCTGCATTGCGACTCCGATAGGGGCAAGAAATGACTTCCACCACCGGCTCCACCAGGTACGAGGGAGACACCTGGGACCTGGCGTCCAGCGTGGGTGCGACCGCGACCATGGTCGCCGCCGCCCGCGCGATCGCCACCCGCGCCGACAGCCCGCTGATCAACGATCCGTTCGCCGAACCGCTGGTCCGGGCCGTCGGCGTGGACCTGCTGACCCGGCTGGCCAGCGGAGAACTGGATCCGAGCGAATTGAACGACGCCCACGATGGCGCGAGTGGATCGACCGGAGCAATGTCCCGCATGGCCGACAACATGGCGGTGCGCACCAAGTTCTTCGACGAGTTCTTCCTGGCCGCGACGGAGTCGGGCATCAGGCAGGTTGTGATCCTGGCTGCGGGGCTGGATGCCCGCGCCTACCGGCTGGCGTGGCCGACCGGGACCGTGGTCTATGAGGTCGACCAGCCCCAGGTCATCGAGTTCAAGTCCGGCACCCTGGCCGAGTTGGGCGCCGAGCCCACCGCCGACCGGCGGGCAGTGGCCATCGATCTTCGCGACGATTGGCCGACCGCGCTGCGCGCCGCCGGATTCGACCCGGCCCGTCCGACCGCGTGGAGCGCCGAGGGTCTGCTCGGCTACCTGCCGCCTGAAGCGCAGGACCGCCTGCTGGACACCATCACCGAGCTCAGCGCGCCGGGCAGCCGGCTTGCCACCGAAAGCGCCCGCAACCTCTCCGACGGCGACGAGGAGAAGATGAAGGAGCGCATGCAAAGCATCTCCGACCGCTGGCGCGCCCTTGGCTTCGATCTCGACATGACCGGGCTGGTGTACTTCGGCGACCGCAACGAGGCGGCACCCTACCTGGCCGGCCACGGTTGGCAGCTGTCCGCCAACAGTGCCCGGGATCTCTTCGCGGCCAACGGACTTCCCCCGTTCGACGACGCAGACATCCGCATGGGCGAACTGCTCTACGTCAGCGGCACGCTCGGGGGACGAACCGACGGGGACAGCTGGGGTCCGGGGTCCAGCGTGGGAGCCACGGCAACCATGGTCGCGGTCTCGCGCGCCCTGGCATCGCAGGGACCCGACGCATTGCTCAACGACCCGTTCGCCGACCCGCTGGTGCGGGCGGTCGGGCTGGACCCCTTCACCAGGTTGATGGACGGGGAAATCACCGCCGAGGACGACCCGCTGCTGCGCCGCGAGGCGCTCAACGAGCAGATCACGGTTCGTACCAGGTTTTTCGACGACTTCTTCAGCGCGGCCACCGACGCCGGCATCCGTCAGGCCGTGATCCTGGCCTCCGGCCTGGACACCAGGGCCTACAGGCTGGGGTGGCCGGAGGGCATGGTCGTCTACGAGATCGACCAGCCGCAGGTCATCGAGTTCAAGACCGCTACGCTGGCCGGCCTGGGTGCCACCCCGACCGCCGACCGGCGGCCCATCGGCATCGACCTGCGCGACGATTGGCCGACCGCGCTGCGGCAGCATGGTTTTGACGTGAGCCAGCCGACGGCGTGGATCGCGGAGGGCCTGCTGGTGTACCTGCCGCCCGAGGCGCAGGACCGGTTGTTCGACAGCATCGCCGCCCTGAGCGCGCCGGGCAGCCGTGTCGCCACCGAGCACTTCCCCGACCCCACGGGCTTCTCCGCCGAACGCACGCAGCAGCTGTCGGAGCGCTGGAATCGCCTGGGCTTCGAACTCAACATGGCCGACCTGATCTACCACGGCGAACGCAGCACCGTTGTCGAGTACCTGGGCGCCCACGGCTGGGACGTCACTGCCCGATCGGCCCGGGAAATGTACGCACACAACGGGTTCGAGTTTCCCGAGGACGAGATGGCGGCCGCATTCGGCGACATGAGCTATGTCGCTGCGACCCTGCGATAGCCGTTGGCTAGGGTGTGATCGTGCCGCGCACTCACGACGATGACTGGGACCTGGCGTCTAGCGTGGGCGCGACGGCAACATTCGTCGCGACCGGACGCGCGATGGCGTCGAAGGATCCCCGCGGTTTGATCGACGATCCCTTCGCCGAACCGCTGGTGCGCGCGGTGGGGATCGATTTGTTCACCAAGATGCTGGACGGCGACCTCGATTTCGGCGCCACGGCGAACGCCTCGCTCGAGCGGCTGCGGGCGCTGGTCGACGGAATGGCGGTGCGCACCAAGTATTTCGACGACTACTTCGTCGACGCCACCGCCGCCGGGGTACGTCAGGCGGTGATCCTGGCGTCCGGGTTGGACTCGCGCGCCTACCGGTTGCCGTGGCCGGACGGAACGGTGGTCTACGAACTCGACCAGCCGCAGGTGATCGAATTCAAGACGGCCACCCTGGCCGGCATCGGCGCCGAGCCGACAGCGTCGCGGCGCGCCATCCCCATCGACCTGCGTCAGGACTGGCCGGCGGCGCTGCAGGCGGCCGGACTGGACACCACGGCTCCGACGGCGTGGTTGGCCGAGGGCCTGTTGATCTACCTACCGCCCGAGGCCCAAGACCGGCTGTTCGACAACATCACCGCGCTCAGCGTGCCGGGCAGCACCGTCGCCACCGAATTTGTGCCCGGCATAATCGATTTCGACGCCGACCGGGTACGGGAGTTGGTCAACCCGTTTCGTGAGCACGGCGTGGACGTCGACCTCGCGTCGCTGGTGTACGCCGGCGAGCGCAACCACGTCGTCGAGTATCTGCGGGGCAAAGGCTGGGAAGTCGACCAAGTGGCGCGCACGGAACTGTTCCGCCGCAACGGCCTTGACGTTCCCGCCCCGGAGGACGACGACCCGCTCGGTGAAATCTTCTTCGTCAGCGGCGGCCTCAGCTGAAGCGCGACTCCCCCAGCCACAGCACGCTGGCACCGGTGAACGTCTGGCCGACGCGTTCGATCATCTCGACGACCGAACGGCCGAGCAGCCCGGCCACCGCGTCGGGCAGTGACGCGGCGGCCGGTTGCGACGACGCCCGGGGTCGAACGAGGTCCAGCAGCGACCCGCCCGGGTAGCTAACCAGGCGGACGTCGGCGTCTTCATCGAGGCCGGCCAGGACCTTGGCGCGGCGCACCGCGGTACGAAAACCGCCCAGTTCGTCCACCAGGCCATGCTCCAGCGCATCGGCGCCGGTCCAGACCCGTCCGCGCGCAACGACATCCACGGCTTCGACGGTGAGGTCGCGGCCTTCGGCGACGCGCTGCACAAAGTCGGTGTAGAGCAGGTCCACCTCGGCCTCCCGATCGGCCTGCTGCTCCGGCGTGAACAGTTCGTCCGCCGACCAGGCGTCGGCATTGGCGTTGGTGCGCACGGTGTCCGACCCGACCCCGAGCCGGTCCTTGAGGTCACGAACCACCAGCTTGCCGGTGAACACGCCGATCGAGCCGGTGATCGTGCTCGGGTTGGCGATGATCGCGTCGGCGGGCATGGCGATGTAGTAGCCCCCCGAAGCGGCGACCGCACCCATTGACACCACCACCGGCTTGCCGCGTTCGCGGGCTCTTTTCACCTCGCGCCAGATGGTCTCCGACGCGTGGACCGAGCCCCCGGGGCTATCCACCCGCAGCACGATCGCGGACACCGACTCGTCGGTGGTCACCTCCCGCACGGCCGCCGCGATGGTGTCGCCACCGCAGCTGGAGGGGCTGAACGGCAGGAATTGCGGCCCGCCACGCCCGTCGACGATCATGCCGTCGACGTTGACCACCGCAATCGTCGGCCTGGTGCGACGGCCCGGAATCGACGGCACCGGCGGCGTCAGCCGGGACCGCGCGGCGGCGGCGTAGCGCGAGAGGTAGAGCCGCGGGGGACCCTCGTCGTCCCCGTCGTCCCCGTGATCCTCGTCCGGCTCGCTACCGATCAGTTCGGCGATTCGCGCGTAGGCCTCGTCGCGGTACCCGATCCGATCGACCAGGCCGGAGGCGACCGCGTCGTCGCGCAGCAGCGGGGCCCGGTCGGCCAGGTCGTCGAGGACGGCGACATCGAGCTCGCGCGACTCGGCAACGCCTTGCCAGACCTGGCCCTGCAGGCTTTCCAGCATCCGGGTGACGGCTTCGCGATGCGCGTCGGTGAAGCCGTCCTGGGTGAAAAGGTTTGGCGCCGATTTGTATTCGCCACGTGAGACGAACTCGGCTTCGATCCCCACGTTGTCCAGCGCCTGGCGCAGGAACGTGGAGTTGCTGGCAAATCCGACCAGCCCGACGCTTCCGGACGGCTGCATCCACACCTCGCCGAACGCCGACGCCAGGTAGTAGGACAACGTGCCGGGATAGGTCTCGGCCCACGCCAGCGACGGCTTGACCGCCGTGAACGCCGTGATCGCCTCGCGCAGCTCCTGCACCGCCGCCGCCGGTGAGGCCGCAAGCTGCACGCGGGCGATCAGCCCGGCGACCCGGGGATCCTCGGCGGCGCGGTGGATCGCCGCAATCGCATCGCGCAGCGACATCTGCCGGCCACCTCCGGTGATGATCGTCAGTGGGTCGAATCCCGTCGTCTCCGGCGGTATCGACCGCAGGTTGAATTCGAGCACGCAACCGTTGGGTATGCCGTGGTGGCGAGCGGTATCGACCCGGTTGGCCAGGGCACGGACATCCTCGAGGCCGGGAAGCGAAGGCAGGAAGGCAAACATGTCTGCAGCCTACCGACGGGCCGCCGTAGGGTGGTTCAGTGAGGTTCTCGATCGCTATCCCCCAATTCGACTACGACGGCTTCGACGCGGCCGGGCTGCGTTCCTACCTCAGGCGCGCGGAGGAACTCGGGTTCGAGGGCGGCTGGGTGCTGGAGCAGACCATCGGTGCGGGGCCGCTGCTCGCGCCGCTGGAGCTGCTGTCGTATTGCGCCGCCTGCACCGAGCGGCTCCGACTGGGGGTCGCCGTGCTGGTGACGTCGCTGCACGAGCCGCTTCAGCTGGCGTCGTCCGTGACGGCCGTCGACCGACTCAGCCACGGCCGGCTCGACATCGGCGTCGCCCCCGGCGGTGGCGCGCGCAACTTCGCGGCGTTCGGCGTGGACAAGAGCAGCTTCATCTCGTACTTCACCGAGGGGCTGGAGTTGATGAAGGCGGCCTGGTCCGACGAGCCGAACGTCACCTTCCACGGCCGGTTCCGCGACGTCGACGACCTACCGTTGCAGCCGAAGCCGGTGCAGCGGCCGCATCCGCCGATCTGGTTCGGCGGCCTGGCCCCGGCGGCCCTGGCCAGGGCGGTGCGCCATGGTGACGCCTTCATGGGTGCGGGCTCGTCGACCACCGCGGCGTTCGCGGGGGCGGTTCGGATCGTGCGCCGCGAGATCGCCGAGCAGGGCAAGGACTCGGCGCGCTTCCCCATCGGCAAGCGGGTGTACCTGATGGTCGACGACGACGCCGCCCGGGCGCGCGAGCGCGTGCTCGCCGGGCTGAACCGCATCTACAACGGTGTGGTGCCCGGCCTCGAGGCGGTTCCGGTGTCCGGCACCGCCGACGACGTCGCGCGCGGCCTGCGGGAGGTGATCGATGCCGGCGCCGAAATGCTGCTGCTCAATCCCGTCGGCGCCGACGTTCCGGAAAACCGCGAGCAGATGGAACGCCTTGCCGCAGAGGTGATTCCGCGGCTCAGCTAATTGTGGCGAGCAGACGCAAAAGCCCCCGACACGCCGGGCGCGCAGGGGCTTTTGCTGGGGGCACCACCCGCTTGCGGGGGGACTGCTCGCGGTACTAAAGTTCGGTGACCGAGCCGCCCGCGGCGGTGATCTTCTCGCGGGCGCTGCCGCTGAACTTGTGCGCGGACAGGTCGACCTTGACGGTCAGCTTGCCGTC
This sequence comes from uncultured Actinomycetota bacterium, assembly GCA_963778135.1. GTDB lineage: Bacteria > Actinomycetota > Actinomycetes > Mycobacteriales > Mycobacteriaceae > Mycobacterium. The sequence continues at coordinate 433,749 of CAVZTC010000003.1, forward strand.
GCCGAGGACCTTGACCAAGGTGTTCTTGCGGACGGCTCCCTTGGCGACCAGATCCTCGACACCGATGGTTCCGCCCTTGGGGAACAGCCGGCCGATGTCAGCGACGTTGACGATCTCGTACTCGGTGCGGAAGCGGTTGCGGAAGCCCTTGAGCTTGGGCAGCCGCATGTGGATCGGCATCTGCCCGCCCTCGAACCGCACCGGCACATTCTTGCGGGCCCCGGTGCCCTTGGTACCACGGCCGGCGGTCTTGCCCTTAGAGCCGTCACCGCGACCGACGCGGGTGCGCTTGGTTTTCGACCCGGGCGCGGGCTTCAGGTCGTGCAATTTGATGGTCACTTTGACTCCTCCACCTCGACGAGATGGCTCACCACAGCGATCAGGCCGCGGGTGGCAGGGTTGTCCTCACGGATCACCGAGTGGCGAATCCGCCGCAGGCCCAGGGTGCGCAGGCTCTCGCGCTGCTTCCAGCGAGCGCCGATCGTGCTGCGTACCTGGGTGATCTTGAGCTGAGTCATGGCTGCGGTGTTCCCTCCCGGACAGCTGCGGCGGCGACCGCTTCACTTTCCCGCCGCGCCCTCAGCATCGCTGGCGGGGCGACGTCCTCGATGGGCAAACCGCGGCGAGCGGCCACCTCCTCGGGACGCTGCAGGAGCTTGAGCGCGGCGACGGTGGCATGCACCACGTTGATCGCGTTGTCGCTGCCCAACGACTTGGCCAGGATGTCGTGCACCCCAGCGCATTCCAGTACCGCGCGCGCCGCACCACCGGCGATCACACCGGTACCCGGGCTGGCGGGGCGCAACAGCACCACACCGGCGGCCGCCTCACCCTGCACCGGGTGAGTGATGGTGCCGCCGATCAGCGGCACCCGGAAGAAGCCCTTGCGCGCCTCCTCGACGCCCTTGGCGATCGCGGCCGGAACCTCCTTGGCCTTGCCGTAGCCGACACCGACCATGCCGTTGCCGTCACCCACGATGACCAGGGCGGTGAAGCTGAATCGGCGGCCACCCTTGACCACCTTGGAGACGCGATTGATGGCGACGACCTTTTCCAGGTAGTTGCTCTTCTCGCTGTCACGGCCGCCGCGGCCCCCGCCGTCGCGCCGGCCGCGGTCACCGCGGTCTCCGCGGCTGTCGCGGTTGTCACGGTTGTCACCACGGAAGTCGCCCTGCCCCGGCTGCTCCGGCATTATGCGGTCCTTCCAGTCTTGCTTATCATCAGAATTTCAATCCGTTCTCGCGTGCGGCATCGGCCAGCGCCGCGATCCGTCCGCCGTAGGTGTATCCCCCGCGGTCGAATACCACCGCGTCGATGCCGGCGGCCTTGGCGCGCTCGGCGATCAATTGGCCAACCCGCACGCTGTGGGCCTTCTTGTCGCCGTCCAGGGTGCGCACATCGGCCTCGATCGACGACGCGGCCGCCAGCGTGGTGCCGTTTTCGTCGTTAACCAGTTGGACGTGAATATGCCGCGCGGACCGGTGCACCACCAAGCGTGGACACTTCTGGGTGCCCGCCACCTTCTTGCGCAGGCGCGCGTGCCTACGCAGGCGGGAGACCCGCCGAGCAGCGGATATGCTCTGCCCCACCGGCTTCCGCGCAGCGGTATCAGCTTGTGATTGCGCCATGACTACTTACCTGTCTTTCCGACCTTGCGGCGGATCTGCTCACCCTCGTAGCGCACGCCCTTGCCCTTGTACGGGTCGGGACGACGCAAGCGGCGGATGTTCGCCGAAATCTGGCCGACCTTCTGCTTGTCGATGCCCGAGACGCTGAACTTCGTCGGCGTCTCAACCGCGAACGAGATACCCTCGGGCGCCTCGATCAACACGGGGTGGCTGTAGCCCAGCGCGAACTCCAGGTTGGAGCCCTTGAGCTGCACGCGATAGCCGACGCCGTAGATCTCCATCTTGGTGGTGTAGCCCTGCGTCACACCGGTGACCAGATTGGACACCAGCGTGCGGGACAGCCCGTGCAGCGAGCGATTGTGCCGCTCGTCGTCGGGGCGGGTGACCACGATGGCGCCGTCGTCGTTGCGCGCCACCGCAATCGGCTCGGCGACGGTCAAGTCCAGCGTGCCCTTGGGCCCCTTCACCGAGACTTTTTGACCATCGATCGTTACGTCGACTCCGGCCGGAACCGGAACCGGTTGCTTACCAATGCGCGACATGTCTCTTAGATCCCCTTGCCCGCTACCACACGTACGCGAGGACTTCGCCGCCCACGCCCTGTCTGGCTGCCTGACGATCGGTCAACAGGCCCGAGGAGGTCGAGATGATCGCCACTCCCAGGCCGCCGAGCACCCGCGGCAGATTGGTGGATTTCGCGTACACCCGCAACCCCGGCTTGGACACCCGGCGCAGGCCGGCGATGCTGCGCTCCCGGCTCGGCCCGTACTTGAGCTGGACGATCAGCGACTTGCCGACCCTGGCGTCTTCGGTGTGGTAGTCGGTGATGTAGCCCTCGGCCTTGAGGATCTGGGCGATGTTCGCCTTGATCTTCGAGTGCGGCAGGGTCACCTCGTCGTGATACGCAGAATTGGCGTTGCGCAGACGTGTCAGGAAGTCCGCGATCGGGTCCGTCATTGTCATGGTGTCAGTCCCGTACCTTTCACCAACTGCTCTTCTGCACGCCGGGCAGTTCGCCCGCGTGCGCCATCTCGCGCAGGCAGATCCTGCACAGCCCGAACTTGCGGAACACCGCGCGCGGGCGGCCACACCTCTGGCAGCGGGTGTAGCCGCGCACCGCGAACTTAGGCTTGCGCGCCGCCTTGTTAACCAGTGCCTTCTTTGCCATCTACTCAGTTCTCCTTGAACGGAAAGCCAAGGGCCCGCAACAGCGCTCGTCCCTCGTCGTCATTCGTCGCCGAGGTGACGACGTTGATGTCCATGCCGCGGACCCGGTCGATCTTGTCCACGTCGATCTCGTGGAACACCGACTGCTCAGCCAGGCCGAAGGTGTAGTTGCCGACACCGTCGAACTGCTTGGGCGAAAGGCCGCGGAAGTCGCGAATACGTGGCAGCGCGATCGACGTGAGGCGGTCGAGGAACTCCCACATCCGATCTCCGCGCAAGGTGACCCGCGCGCCGATCGGCATGCCCTCGCGCAGCTTGAATTGCGCGATGGACTTGCGTGCCCGCCGAATGTCCGGTCGCTGCCCGGTGATCAGCGCGAGGTCGTTGACCGCGCCGTTGATCAGCTTGGCGTCCCTCGCGGCTTCGCCGACGCCCATGTTGACGACGACTTTGGTCACGGTCGGGATCTGCATGACGTTGGGGTAGCTGAACTGCTTGTGCAGCGAATCGCGAATCTCGTTGCGGTAACGCTGTTTTAGCCGCGGCTGAACCTTCTCTGCAGTACTCATTGGATGTTAGATGTCCTTGCCGTTGCGCTTGGAGATGCGGACCCGCTTGCCGGTCTCCTCGTCTACCCGGTAGCCGATTCGGGTGGGCTTGCCGTCCGAGTCGACCACCATCACGTTGGAGACGTGGATGGGCGCTTCTTGGGTGACGATCCCGCCCGAACGCGCTCCGCGCTGGGTGGTCGACACCGGGGTGTGCTTCTTGATTCGGTTGACACCCTCGACCAGCACCCGGTTCCGGGTCGGGTAGGCCTGCAGCACCTTGCCTTTGGCGCCCTTGTCCTTGCCCGAGACCACCAGCACGGTGTCGCCCTTGTGGACCTTCATCTACAACACCTCCGGGGCCAGCGAGATGATCTTCATGAACTTCTTCTCCCGCAGTTCGCGGCCGACCGGCCCGAAGATGCGGGTCCCACGCGGGTCGTTGTCGGGCTTGATGATCACCGCGGCGTTCTCGTCGAACTTGATGTAGCTGCCATCCGGACGCCGGCGCTCCTTGACCGTGCGGACCACCACGGCCTTGACGACGTCCCCACGCTTGACGTTGCCGCCCGGGATGGCGTCCTTAACGGTAGCGACGATGACATCGCCGATGCCGGCGTAGCGTCGCGACGAACCACCGAGGACCCGGATGCACAAGATCTCCTTGGCGCCGGTGTTGTCGGCGACCTTCAGACGCGATTCCTGCTGAATCACTCGAGCTCCTGACCTGATTGAACGTGCACACGGCAGGAAAACTCACCACGGTGAGCACAACCCTGAAGTGCGCGGTCTTCTGAAAACCGGTTTGTCGCCGAAGGGCACGCGGGGGCGATGACGTTTGCACGCACCGGCCGAGGTCTGCCCAGGGCAACCCCTAGAGTCTAGGGGACGACCAGCTAGGTGCCAAATTTGCTCGGGCGACAGACACATTCCGGCGATTCAAGGTGCCCCTCTACACACTCAGTTACCAGGGTGAGGGCTAGAACGGCGGGGGTTCGTCGTCGTCGGTGTGGGGTGGGGCGGACCCGGTGTAGCTTGCGTGGCTTGGGGATTCGGTCCTGCGGGTCAGGCGGGCTTGGCGGTTGTGTTTGCGTTCGGTGGCGATGCGTTGGGCGCGGTTTTGGGTGCGGGTGCGGCGGCGTTTGGGCATCATCGCGGTGCGCTGCTCGCAGTAGTCGTCGGCGGGGAGGTCGACTTCGGGGGTGGGGATGGCGCCCACGGCGCGGGCCAGGCTGGGGAACAGCAGGGCGCTGCCCGGGGTGGTGACGTGGGTCTGTCCCGAGGGTGTGGTCAGGATCAGTGTCGCGTCGGGTAGCTGTTTTTCGGTCCAGCCCCAGAATGATTTGAGCAGGTGATGCGTGCGGCAGTAGCACTTGAGGGTGGCCGCGTGGGTGGGCCCGCCGGCGGCGTGGGGGATGGTGTGATCCAGATCGCAGCGGCTGGCCGGGGTATCGCAGCCGGGCCACCGGCACGTCAGATCCCGGCAGCGCACGAAATCGGCGAGCGCCTTCGACGGGGTGTAGCCCGGTTCGGCAGGCGCGTAGCCGGGGTGGATGACCGGCACCAGCTTGGCCGACGTGGCGAGTTCGGCGACCAGCTCGGGCGGGATCAATCCCTGGGCTCCCAGCGCGACACCCGAGGCTGACCCGGCCCCGGTCAGGGTGCTCTGTTCGGCGATCACGTGGATGGTCACCGGGCTCGCCGCGCGGCGTGTGCCGGCCGCGCAGTCGGTGCGCCCGCAGCGGCATCCCAGCCGGTCGGCGCGGGCGGCCAACGCGCCGATGGCGTCGGCGCGGCGCTCGGCGCGGGAGCGCGGATCGTGCTCGCACACGGTGGCCGCCAACGCGTTCAAGCACTGGTCCAACGCTTGGGCGTGCGGGGTGAGCAGGCTGCCCTCGATGTTCGACATGGCGCTCTCGTCGGCCCAGATCGAGGTCTCGCGGCCCTTTCTGGCGTTGCTTGCGGCGACGCACCGCGTCGGCGTCGCAGCGCGCCACGATCTTGTCGACCTGGGCGGCCAACCGGCCCCGCGACAGCGAGGGCCAGCGCGTGATGTTGGCGGCCAGCTGGGCATCGACGGCGGCGAGCACGTCGCGGTCGGTGATCAGGTCGCTGCGATACACGATCGTCTGAAAAGCCCGGTAGTCGATATCGCCGGCGGCGAAGACCTCACCGACCTTGGGGAACCGTTCGCGCATCGCGCGGGCATAGCGCAGCAAGTCCTCGGCGCGGCCCTGGCTGATCCGCAGCGCCGCCCCCACCTCGCCGGCCACCGCGGTCACGGTGTCGGCGGCCCAGTCCTCGTTCTCCGAGCAGCGCGAGAGCCGATACCCGAACAGTTCCCCGATCGCGGCCAACTGCTCTGCCACCGCCCGGTCTCGGCGCGCGACGCCGCGCAGAGGCGATCCAGCAGCGCGGCCGACTCCGGTGTCCTCAACGGGGAGCACCGCTCGACCTGCTCGTCCACCCGGGCCGCGAACTCGGGGTCCAGACACTCGGGGTCCAGACACTTGCCCGTTCTATTTGTCGCCTTGCCGAACCCAGGCGAAGATGTACAGGCTCATCGCCGTTACCAGCGCGATCAGCACCCACTGCACGATGGCCTGGTCGATCCAGGAGCCCGGCGGTGGGGCGCCGGGCAGGATATTTCGCAGCGGGACGATGGCGAACAGGTTCGCGGCGTACCACGTTGCGAACGGCGGCAAGAACTTCCTCCTGCCCAGGGCCATCGGAACGGCCACCAACAGCGCCAAGGTGGGCAGGCTGATCAGGACCAGGCAGATGCCCAGGTCGAAGATCAGCGGGCCCTTGGCCCTCTTCAACGTGATGACCACGTTCCCGTTGTCGGTGCCGCGTTGGGTTGGCAGGGCGGCGGGGTCCTTGACGCGGTTGACGCTGATGTCCCAACCGTCCAACGATCCGGTCACCTCGACACGGGCCGGCACCTTCTTGAGGCTGTCGCCCGACCCGACGAAGGCGTCGGCCGAGATTTGCTCCGTGCTGTAGGAGTCGAACGGCCAGTTACCGGGATCGCCGTGCGCTTCGACGGTGGTGCTGAGTTGCGCCGGCGCCTTTCCTTTCGGATAGTGCAGGTCCCCCAGGTCGCTCGTTGGATACAAGCGCACGGCGACGTCGGTGGCCAGCACATCGAAGCGGTTGTCGTAGGCTGAAACCCCTGGATAGACAAGCACATTCACCGAGAGACGATTCGCGACGGGCTTCAGCTCCTCGAGGCGCAGCTGCACGATGGTTGCATCGCCGCCGCCCTGGCTCAGGTCAAGCGGCGGGAGCGGACCCTCGGATTTTTCCAGGAGATGCACGCCGAGCAGCGATAGGGCGTAGGCGGCGATGACAACCACCAGAACGGCGACACCGATCGCGATGCGCGGTCGATCCGGGTTCTTCTCGGGCTGCTCCGGCTCTGGCGGGAGCGGTGGCGGGTCGTCCAAGTTCGCCGGCGGGGCCAGTGACGGCCGGGCCTCGGTGGTCATCGGTCGCCCCCGTCAGCTTGCTGGGGCCGATTCGGAGCCGGCTGGTGAGATCCAGCCCATTGGGGCACCACGTGGTCAGATATTAGCGAATGCAATCGACGCTCGCGCGGGCGAAATCCCACGTCCATGCGTATGTGGGCGGCACGTTACCCGTCGGCCACCCGGCGTTAATGCGCCTCCGCGAAACACCCGGTCAATGAGCCGATTGCAGTGCGCCGCGGCGTTGCTAGCCGGACTCCAAATCCGCCGCGCAGCGAAACCCGATGTGGGTGGTCGCGGTGTCCTGCGACTGCGGTGAGCGCGCGGCAGGACGGTAGCGGTGGCAGTACTCCGGCGCGCACAAATGCGAACCGCCCTTCAACGTCTGGCTTACGGTCGGATCTGCCCGGCCCGACGGTGCGCAACAGGCTTTGGCCGGCTGATCGAGCCGATGGTGTGGGGAAAACTCGGTTGTCGTCCACTCCCACACGTTGCCGATCATGTCGAGCAGGCCGAACCCGTTGGCCGGGAACGTCCCCACCGGCGACGTGCCGACCCAGCCCAGCGCACCGTCGTTGCGGTAGGGGAACCTGCCCTGCCAGACATTGGCCATCAGTTGACCATCGGGTTTCGCGTCGTCGCCCCAGCAGTAGGTGGTGGTGCTTCCGGCACGGGCCGCATACTCCCACTCGGCCTCGGACGGCAGCCGCCGCCCGGCCCACGCAGCGTAGGCCGCGGCGTCCGGATAGGCCACCTGCACGACGGGATGATCGGCCCTATCCGGGCCATCCGGGCCATCCGGGCCGAACGGATGACGCCAATTCGCCCCGGGCACCCAGTCCCACCATTGCCTCCAGTCACGCAGGTCGACCGGACCGGGCGTCGGGCGAAAGACCATCGCGCCGGGACTCAGCTGCTCGGGATCCACGCCCGGGTAAAGCGCGGGGTCGATCGTTTGTTCGGCGACAGTGACATAGCCCGTCGCATCGACGAATTCGGCGAACTGAGCGTTGGTCACCGGGTGCCGCTCCACCGCGAAGGACGCGACGGTCACGGTATGGATCGGCGCTTCTTCCGGGTAAAAGCTCGTCGAGCCCATGCGGAATGATCCGCCCGGCAGGACGACCAGTTCGGTGAACACCACCCCAGCGTAGGAGAGCCGTGCGACGCGGTCAGTCCGATTTTCGGTACCACGTGAGCATGTACATGCCCATGGCCCCGACCAGCGCGATCAGTACCCAGAGCACCAGGGCTTGGTCGATCCAGGCACCCGGCGGTGGGCTGCCCGGCAGGAAGTTCCGGATGGGGATGACGGCGAACAGCATCGCGGCGAACCAGGTGACGAACGGTGGGACGAACTTTCTTCTCCCCAAGGCAATTTGGATGGCGACCGCGAATGCCAAAGCGGGCAGCGCGAACAGCACCAGGCAGATTCCGACGTCGAAGATCAGCGGGCCCTTGGCCCGGTGCAGCGTGATGATCGCATTGTCGGGACGCGACGAATCCTGGCTGGCCTCGCCCACGTGCTGGACGCTGACGTCCCAGCCGTCCAAATGTCCCGTTACCTCCACCCGGGCGGGTATGTATTTGCGATCGTCGCCGGTCCCGACGAGCACCTCGGCCGAGAGGGTGTCCGTGCTGTAGGAGTCAAACGGCCAGTTGTTGGGATCGCCGTGCGCCTCGATCGTGGTGGCGACCTGCGCCGGCGACTTCCCCGCCGGGTAGAGCAAGTCCCCCAGGTCGTTCGCGGGATCCATGCGCACGGCGGTGTCGGTCTTCAGCACCTCGAGGCGTTGGTCGAACATTGACTCCTGAGGAATCACAAGCACTTTCACCGTGAGACGATTTGCGACGGTCTTCAGCTCCTCCAGGCGCACCAGCACGATGGTGTCGTCGGTCGCATTCAGGTCCGGCGGTTTGAGCGGCTCCGATGATCTGGCCAGCAGGTGGAAGCCGAACAGCGACAGGCCGTACACAGCGAGGAAAGCCACCAGGATGCCGAAGCCGAACAGGAGGCGTCGTGCCCGCCCCTTGCCCGGCGGCGCAGCCGCAGGCGGCGTGGCGGGCGCGGGAGGCGGCCCGGCGGGCGGCGGGGCGGCGGCCGGCGGCCACGCAGCCGCCGGCGACTCGGGCGGAGGAGGTGGAGGTGTCGGTGGCGTCCCGGGAGGAGGTTTCGGTCCGGCGTGATGCGTCATCTGTCACTACCTCCAGAGGGGTTGCCAGAGAGGTTGTAGCCGTGGCCCGCCGGCAACTGCGGGCCACGAGGTCAGATGGTAGCGAAGCCGCGCCCCGGCGGCGCGGCGACGTCGGATTTCAATCCGCGGCGCCCAGCGCCGACCATTCACCCAGCGTTTGTTTGCGTGTTGGCTCGGTCGCGGTAAATGTCGTCACGTGAAGACCAGCCGACAGGGCATGGCCATCGGCTCCGCCGCTGGTTTGCTCGCCGCGGGCGTCCTGGCGCTCCCCGCATGCAGCAACTCCCACACCACCCTGGCCTACGCCAGCGGGGTCAAGGTCGACTGCGGCGGCAAGCAGACCCTGACCGTGAGCGGCTCGACCGCGCAAGCCAACGCGATGACCCGGTTCATCGACAACTACCAAAAGGCGTGCCCCGGGCAGACGCTGGATTACCGCGCCAACGGCTCGGGCAGTGGAATCAGCGAATTCCTCTCCGGCAAAACCGATTTCGGCGGATCGGACGTCCCGCTGTCCGGCGACCAATACGCCGCCGCCAAACAACGATGCGGCGGTGCCGACGCCTGGAACCTGCCGGTGGTATTCGGCCCGATGGCCATCACCTACAACCTGGGTAACGTCGACTCCTTGGTGCTCGACGCGCCCACGATGGCCAAGATCTTCAGCGGCACCATCACCCGCTGGGACGACCCCGCACTCACCGCGCTCAATGCCTCCATGCCGGCGGAGGACATCCACGTCGTCTACCGCAACGACGCGTCCGGCACCACCGAAAACTTCCAGTCCTACCTGCAGGCCGCATCCGGCGGGGCCTGGAACAAGGGCACGGGCAAGATGTGGAACGGCGGCGTCGGCATCGGCGCCCAAGGCAACAAGGGCACCTCGGAGCTCGTCAAAGCCACGGAGGGCGCGATCAGCTACAACGAATTGTCGTACGCACTCCAGCAAGGGCTTTACGCCGCCGATATCAAGACCCCGGCAAGCCGCAGGTCGCTACGCCCGGTGCGCATCGGCACCGACACGGTCGGCAAGACGATCAAGGGCGCCAAGATCACCGGTCAGGGCAACGACCTCGTGCTCGACATCTCGTCGTTCTACAACCCCGCCCAGCCCGACGTTTACCCGATCGTCTTGGCCACCTACGAGGTCGTCTGCTCCAAATACCCCGATGCCGACGTGGCGCTGGCGGTAAAGGCGTTCCTGCAGACCGCGATCGGCCCCGGCCAGGTCGACCTCAATCGAATCGGCTACATCCCGCTTTCGCCCGACTTCCAGGGGCGAGTCTCCAACGCCGTCGACGCGATCAGCTAGACCGGCTCGAACGGTTCAGGCCTTTGGGGGTTTTCGGTCCCGTTGCCGGGTCCAGGCGGCGACGAACAGGCTCATCGCGGTGACCATGGCTATCAGCACCCACAGCACGAAGGCTTGGTCGATCCATGAGCCCGGCGGCGGGTTGCCGGGCAGGATATTTCGCAGCGGGACGATGGCGAACAGCATCGCCGCGTACCACGTGCAGAACGGCGGCAAGAACGATGTCTTCCCCAACACCATCGGAATGGCCACCCACAATCCCAACACCGGCAGGGCGAGCAGGACCAAACAGATTCCCACGTCGAAGATCAGCGGGCCCTTGGCCCGGTGCAACGTGATCTTCACGTCGTCCAGGACCTCAGGGTTGTCCTTGTCGTCGGGGTCGTGGACGCGGGTGACGGTGGCGTCCCAGCCGTCCAAATAGCCGGATACTTCGACACGGGCGGGAACCCGTTGGTGGTAGTCGCCGGTGAAGACGTCGGCCGAGATCACATCCGTGGTGTACGAGTCAAGCGGCCAGTTACCGGCATTCCCGTGAGCCACGACGGTGGTGGCGACCTGCGTCGGCGCCTTCCCCTTGGCGTATTGCAGGTCTCCCAGGTCACTTGGGGGATACAGGCGGACCGCAGTGTCGGTACTGAGCACACCCATCTCTTGGTCGTAGAGCGAATCCTGAGGATAAACAAGCACATTCACCGTGAGGCGATTTGCCACGGGCTTTATCTCTTCGAGGCGCACCTGGACAATGGTGTCCTCTTTCTCGAACTTGTTTAGGTCGACCTCGGGGAGCGCGGGCGCCGATTTGGCCAGCAGATGCACGCCGAAAAGCGAAAGGAAGTAGGTAAGCAGGACGGCCATAACGACACCGAGGCCGATCGCAACGCGCTTAGTGTGCGAACGCGATGTCGCCGGCGGCGGCGGAGCTGGGGGCGGCTCGGATGCGGGCGGCGCTGGGGGCGGTCCAGACGGTGTCGTCATTGGTCGCCACCGCCGGAAGCCGTTGGCAATAGCACGGGGTCCGATGCTAGCAGGGAATTCAAGGAATTCAGGGAACCAAGACGGCAAACTGCCGCAGCAACGCCGACTTCGCGGCATCGAATGCGGCCGCACCTGCCGGGCCTTGCAGTTGGACCACGACCAGGGGCCGCGGCGACGGTGAATTTCGCGCCGGGCCGCGAGCCACGCACGTCCGTCGCGTATTTCAGGAAGGCCCCACCCGGCTCGAGAGCGGTCTCGCCGATGGTCGCGGCGCCGCACATGCCGTCGGGACCGGCCAACGTCAATGCCGTCTCACCCGTGCCGGGGGGCGAGTTCCAGCCGTCCGGCACGATGACGAAGACCTTGGGCGCAGCCGAGTCGGACACGCGGGCCAAGGCCAGCGGCCCGGGTCGCGGTTCCGCCGGTGGTCTTCTCGCAGCCCGCGACCGCCCCGGCCACCAGGCACGCGCCGCCGGCCACGACGCACACCCATCGCGCGGCGCGTTCAGTCGCGCGAAAAAGCAAGCGCGAGTTCTCTTTCCAAGTCCATGTACGGCTTGTTGGAGATGTCGAAGGTGACCTGCGCGATCGTGCCGCCGGTGAATCGGTACGGCGCCTTGTAGCGTCGCGACACTGCCGAACCCGTGTTGCGCCCAACCATGATGCTGTTACCGGCCAGGCCGAACGGCCCCGGCTGCGTCGTCATATCCGGTAGCGACGCGACCGCGGTTTCGTCGATGAACAGCGTGGCCTCGCCCAGGGGCGTGTGGCTGTTCTGCACCGTTCCCGTCCGCGAAAAGCGCACGCCGAACAGGTGTCTGCCCAGCGGCACCGCACCGGGCGACGAGATCACCTGCTCGCGCTCGCCCAGGAAGTTGTAGACGTAGTGCAGCCGCCCGTCCTGGATGAACAGCACGTGCCCGCCGTGGGCGCCACCGTGCTTGAACAGCACACCCTCGGCGCCGGTGGTGTCCACGGTGACGTCGGTCACCACGGAGTAGGACTGGCCCCGAGTCTCGGCGGCGGCGCCGATGCCCACCTCCGCGCAGCCGGGATAGTACGTGTACGTCTGCCGATCGCCGACCAGGTAGGGCCGAAACCGCATCAGCGTCTCCACGATGTTCAAATCGGCAAGCGGCAGACCGTTGTACTTCGCGGCCTCCGAAAACCACAGCGCCTTAAGCTCTTCCAGCTTTTCGGGTTGTTCGCCAGCCAGGTCGCGGCATTGGCTGCGGTCGGCCTCGATATGGAAAAGCTCCCAGCGGTCGGTGTCGAAATGCGACCAGCCAGCCGGCGTGGCGGCATGGATGGTGTTGGCGAACCAGCCCCGGTGCCAGATCCCGCGGGTCCCCAGCATGGCGTAGAACTGGGTTTCCTTCCCTGTGTCGGCTTCGGCATCGGCAAGGGCCGCTTTGAAACTCACGCCGTCGAGCGGCCTTTGCGCAATGCCCTTGACCGTGTCTGGCGGGCTCATGCCCAGCAGGTCGTAGACGGTCGGGGTGATGTCGGAGACGTTGACGTAGGTGTCGCGGACCTCGCCGTGCGCGGGAATACCGTTGGGCCAGGAGATGATTGCCGAGTCGGCGATGCCGCCTTCGTGCGAGGCGTAGCGCTTGTACAGTTTGTAGGGCGTGTTGAAGGCCATCGCCCAGCCGATCGGGTAATGGTTGTACGTCTCGGGGCCGCCGAGCCGGTCCAGGAGCTTCATGCTCTCTTCCACGGTGTCGATGTAGCCGTTGAAGAACTTGCCCTCGTTCACCGATCCGTTCGGCCCGCCCTCACCGCTGGCACCGTTGTCGGAGATCACCACGATGATCGTGTTATCCAGCTGCCCGGATTCTTCGAGATAGTCCAGGATCCGGCCGATCTGGGCGTCGGTATAGCTGAGGAATCCGGCGAACACCTCGGCCATCCGGGAAAACAGCTTCTTCTCTTCATCATTGAGTGAATCCCAGGGCCGCACCGTGTCCTGCGGCGGCCACGGCTCGCCGTTCGGCCCCTTCACGTCGAGATACGGGTTGATCGGCGACAACTCGGTGTCCGGCGGCACGATCCCCAGCGACTTCTGCTTTTCCAACGCGATCTCGCGGTACTTCTCATAGCCCATGTCGAACTTGCCGGCATACTTGTCGGCCCACTCCGTGAAGACGTGGTGCGGGGCATGCCCGGCACCCGGGCACACGTAGCTGAACCACGGCTTGGTGGGGGCAATCACCTTGGCGTCGCGGATGAATTCGATGGTCTTGTCTGCGAGGTCCTTCGACAGGTGGTAACCGTCCTCGGGCGCGCCCGGCGGGCTGACGGGGTGGTTGTCATACACCAGGTCGGGGTACCACTGGTCGGTCTCGCCGCCCATGAAGCCGTAGAACCGTTCGAAGCCGCGCGAGGTCGGCCAATGCCGTCTAGTCGACGCCATATTCGACTCTTCAAGCGGGGTCAGGTGCCACTTGCCGACACAGTACGTGTTGTAGCCACGTTCGTTCAGTACCTCCGACAGCAATGCGGTATCGGCCGGGATCCGCCCGTTGCAGTTCGGGAAGCCATCGGTGAATTCCTCGATGGTGGCCATGCCCACGGTGGTGGCGTTGCGACCGGTCAGCAGCGACGCCCGAGTCGGTGAACACAGCGCTGTGGTGTGAAATTGCGACAGCCGCACACCGCGCTCGGCGATCCGGGACATCGCGGGCATGTCAACCAGGCCGCCGAAACAGTCCCAGGTCGCGATGCCGGTGTCGTCCCAGACCAAATAGAGGATATTCGGCGAATTCTCGGGCGCGGTCGGCGCCGCGTACGGGCCCCAGTCCGGCTCCGAGTCACGAATATCCAGCTCGATCTTGCCGTTAAATTCCGCCGACCCCGTCATCGCCGCGCCAGCCTCACTTTCGTAGTGGACCTACCGAACGTCCCCGAACGACCCCGGACACTACACGAGCGAGTTAGCAATCAGCTGAGATTTACTTGGCCTTCTCCAGGATCTCGACGAGCCGCCAGCGCTTGGTCGCCGACATTGGCCGGGTCTCCATCAACGACACGCGGTCCCCGATGCCGGCGACACTGTCCTCGTCGTGCACCTTGACCTTCTTGGTGGTCCGAATGATCTTGCCGTACAACGGGTGCCGCATGCGGTCTTCCAACTCGACCACGATGGTCTTCTGCATCTTGTCGCTCACCACATAACCGATGCGCGTCTTGCGACGGCCGCGTACCTTCGGATTGGCCGGCGTGTTCTTGGGGCCTTTGGCGCCGCTGGCACCTTTGGGCGCGGCCTCCTCGGTCGCTTCCGTTGAAGGGGCGGCCTGCGACGGAGCCTTCTTGGCGGGCGCCTTGGTCGCCTTGGCCGGTGTGCCGGTATTAGCCTCTGCCATCAGGATTCCTTCACGCTTCCTTGTCGTCGCCACCGGGGCCGGATGCCAGACCCAGTTCTCGTTCGCGCAGCACGGTGTAGACACGTGCGATCTCCTGCCGCACCGTGCGGAGCCGCCGATTGTTGGTGAGCTGGCCGGTCGCGATCTGGAAGCGGAGGTTGAACAACTCCTCCTTGAATTCGCGCACCCGCTCGGTCAACTCCTCGTCGTTGAGCTCGCGCAGCTCGCCGGGCGAAGTTCCCACTGCCATCAGAACTGTTCCTCTCGAGTCACGATGCGCGCCTTGATCGGCAACTTGTGGATTGCGCGGGTGAGCGCTGCTCGGGCCGTCTGCTCGTTGGGGTAGCTAAGCTCGAACAGCACCCGGCCGGGCTTGACGTTGACCACCCACCACTCCGGCGAGCCCTTGCCCGAACCCATCCTGGTCTCGGCGGGCTTCTTGGTCAGCGGGCGGTCGGGGAAGACGTTGATCCATACCTTGCCACCACGCTTGATGTGCCGGTTGATGGCGATACGAGCGGACTCGATCTGCCGGTTGGTCACGTAGGCGTGCTCGAGGGCTTGGATGCCATAGTCGCCGAAGTTCACCGTCGTCCCGCCACTGGCGATCCCGCGCTGGCGGGGATGGTGCTGCTTTCGGTGCTTAACCTTGCGGGGAATCAACATGATTCAGCTCTCCGTACTGTGCGGTTCGAGGGCGGGCGCGCCGTCCCCAGCGGACCCGCCGGCCGGCGCGGCGCTTTCTTCGCTGCCCGCTGCGCGGCCGGCCTCGGTGCTGGTCGCCGTGGTGCCGGACGCGCCACTGCGGCGCGGACGCGCGCCCGACGGCCGCTCGCGACGCGGACGATCGGCGCCCGCCGGCGCCGCGACGGCCAGTTCACGTTTCCCACCGACGATGTCGCCCTTGTAGATCCACACCTTCACGCCGATTCGGCCGAAGGTGGTCTTGGCCTCGTACAGGCCGTAGTCGATGTCGGCACGCAGCGTGTGCAGCGGCACCCGCCCCTCGCGGTAGAACTCCGAGCGGCTCATCTCCGCGCCGCCGAGGCGGCCCGAGCACTGCACCCGGATGCCCTTGACGTTGGGCTGACGCATCGCCGATTGGATGGCCTTGCGCATCGCACGACGGAACGCCACGCGGTTGCTCAGCTGCTCGGCGACACCCTGGGCCACCAATTGTGCTTGCGACTCAGGGTTTTTGACCTCGAGGATGTTCAGCTGGACCTGCTTCTTGGTCAGCTTCTCCAGGTCGGCGCGGATCCGGTCGGCCTCGGTGCCACGACGCCCAATGACGATGCCGGGACGCGCGGTGTGGATGTCCACCCGGACCCGGTCGCGGGTGCGCTCGATCTCCACGTCGGCGATGCCGGCGCGCTCGAGTCCGCTGCTCAGCAGCCGACGGATCGCGACATCTTCTTTGACGTACTCCGAGTACAGCTTGTCGGCGTACCAGCGGGACTTCCAATCGGTGGTGATGCCCAGCCGGAAGCCGTGCGGGTTGATCTTCTGGCCCACTAGTCTGAGCCTCCCTTCGCGTCAGAAGCCTCAGACGTTTTGGCAGGCGCCTTCTTGGCGCCTGAACTAGGAGCAGCCTTCTTAGCGGCCGGCGCCTTTTTTGCCGGCGCTTTCTTGGCGGCCGGTGCCTTAGTGGCGGGTGCCTTAGTGGCGGGTGCCTTTGTGGCGGGTGCCTTGGCGGCGGCCTTGCTGCCCTCGGCACGACGGGTGCGGGACGACTTCGCCGACCGCTGATCCTTGGACGGGCGGCTCTCCACCACCACCGTGATGTGGCTGGTCCGTCGGCGAATCCGGAACGCGCGACCCTGGGCGCGCGGACGGATGCGCTTGGCGGTCGGACCCTCATCGGCGTACACCGTGGCCACCACCAACGTCGCCGGGTCCAGTCCGTTGTTGTTCTGCGCGTTGGCCGCGGCACTAGCGATCACCTTCGCGACCGGCTCGCTGGCGGCCTGCGGCGCCCAGCGCAAGATGTCCAGCGCGTCGGCCACCGACCTGCCGCGCACCAGGTCGATCACCCTGCGCGCCTTCGTCGGCGACACCCGCACGAACCGCGCCTTGGCTGTTGCGGATGGGAACGCCGACGGAAACTCAGTGCTGGTAGTCATCGCCGCTTGGCCTTCCGGTCGTCCTTGATGTGCCCCTTGAAGGTGCGGGTCGGCGCGAACTCACCGAGCTTGTGGCCCACCATCGCCTCGGTGACGAACACCGGGACGTGCTTGCGCCCGTCGTGCACCGCAAAGGTGTGCCCGATGAAGTCCGGAATGATCGTCGATCGGCGCGACCAGGTCTTGATGACCTGCTTGCTGTTCTTCTCGTTCTGCACGTCGACCTTCTTGATCAGATGGTCGTCGACGAACGGGCCCTTCTTCAGGCTACGTGGCATAGTTGGCTACTCCTGAAACTTCCCTAGCGCGAGTGCTTCTTGCCGGTGCGCCGGCGTCGGACGATGAGCTTGCTGCTTTGCTTGTTCGCTTGGCGGGTGCGGCCCTCGGGCTTGCCCCACGGGCTGACCGGGTGACGACCACCGGACGTCTTACCCTCACCACCACCGTGCGGGTGGTCCACCGGGTTCATCACCACACCACGGACGGACGGGCGCTTGCCCTTCCACCGCATCCGGCCGGCCTTGCCCCAGTTGATGTTCGCCTGCTCGGAGTTGCCCACCTCGCCGACGGTCGCGCGGCAGCGCACGTCGACACGGCGGATCTCACCGCTGGGCATGCGCATGGTCGCGTAGCTGCCCTCCTTGCCGAGCAACTGGATGCTCGACCCGGCCGACCGCGCGAGCTTGGCGCCGCCGCCCGGCCTCAACTCCACGGCGTGGACCAACGTGCCGGACGGGATGTTGCGCAGTGGCAGGTTGTTGCCCGGCTTAATGTCGGCGTTGGGACCCGACTCCACTACATCGCCCTGCGACAGTCCTTGCGGGGCAATGATGTAGCGCTTGTCGCCGTCAAGGAAGTGCAGCAGCGCGATGTTCGCGGTGCGGTTCGGGTCGTACTCGATGTGCGCGACCTTGGCGTTGACACCGTCCTTGTCGTTGCGACGGAAGTCGATCACCCGGTAGGCGCGCTTGTGGCCACCACCCTGGTGCCGTGTGGTGATCCGGCCGTGTGCGTTGCGGCCCCCGTGGCTGTGCAGCGGGCGCACCAACGACTTCTCCGGGTGGGATCGGGTGATCTCGCCGAAGTCGGACACGCTGGCGCCGCGACGACCGGGGGTCGTCGGCTTGTACTTGCGAATTGCCATGTCTAATCAGGTCTTTCTCTCGCGCGGCTAGGCCGGCGCTCCGAACAGGTCGATCGGCTTGCTGCCCGGCGCCAAGGTGACGATGGCGCGCTTGGTGCTCTTGCGCTTGCCGAATCCGGTCCTGGTGCGCTTGCGCTTGCCCTGTCTGTTCGCAGTATTCACCGATGCGACCTTGACGGAAAAGATCTTCTCGACGGCGATCTTGATCTGCGTCTTGTTCGAATCGGGGTGCACCACGAACGTGTACACGTTCTCGTCGAGCAGTGAGTAGGACTTCTCCGAGATGACCGGAGCCAGGATGATGTCGCGTGGGTCAACGATGGTCGCCATCAGGCCGTGACCTCCTCGGGCTCAATCGAATTAGAGGCGGTGTTCGCGGCGATGTAGGCGTTGAGGGCCTCGACGCTGAACACCACGTCGTCGGCGCGCAGCACGTCGTAGGTGTTGAGCTGGTCGGGCGCCAGGAAGTGCACACCGGGCAGGTTGCGCACGCTCTTGACGCCGGTCTCGTCGCTGCGGCCAACGACGACCAGCACCTGCTTGCGGTCGGTCAGCTTGCCCAGAAACTCCTTGGCGCTCTTGGTGGAAGGAGTCTGGCCGGACACCAGCTCGGTGACCGCGTGGATGCGCCCGTTGCGGGCCCGGTCGGACAATGCCCCGCGCAACGCCGCGGCGATCATCTTCTTGGGGGTGCGCTGGCTGTAGTCGCGCGGCTTGGGTCCGTGCACGACACCACCACCGGTGAACTGCGGGGCCCGCGTCGAGCCCTGCCGGGCGCGACCGGTCCCCTTCTGCCGGTACGGCTTGCGGCCACCGCCGCTGACTTCGCCGCGCGTCTTGGTCGAGTGCGTACCCTGCCGGGCCGCCGCCCGCTGCGCGGTGACGACCTGGTGCATCAGCGCGATATTGGCTGGCGCATCGAACAATTCGGCGGGCAGCTCGACGGAACCCTCGACCTTGCCGGCCGGGGTCTTGACGTCAATTTTCAGGACCTTCTCGTCCTTTTGGGCTGCCATTACTTCTCACCTCGCTTGATCGCGCTGCGGACCATGACGAGTCCACCGGTGCGGCCCGGGACTGCGCCCTTGATCAGCAGCACACCATTCTCGGCATCGACCTTGTGCACCAACAGGTTTTGCACGGTCACCCGGTCGTTGCCCATGCGGCCGGACATCCGAGTGCCCTTGAACACCCGTGCGGGCGTGGCACATCCGCCGATGGAGCCCGGACGGCGGTGCACCGCCTGGGCACCGTGGGCGGCGCCCTGCCCGGCAAATCCGTGCCGCTTCATGGTGCCGGCGTAACCCTTGCCCTTGGAGGTGCCGGTGACGTCGACGTAGGTGGCGTCGGCGAAGATCTCGGCCGTCAGCTCCTGGCCGACCTCGTATTCGGCCGCCGCGTCGGTGTTGTCCAGGCGCAGTTCGGCGAGGTACCGGCGCGGGTTCACTCCGGCGGCGCTGTATTGCCCGGTGACTGGCTTGTTGACTTTGCGTGGGCTGATTTCGCCGTAGGCCAGCTGCACGGCGCTATACCCATCGAGTTCCGGCGTGCGGATCCGGGTCACCACGTTCGGCCCGGCCTTCACCACGGTCACCGGGACCACTTTGTTGTTCTCGTCGAATACCTGCGTCATGCCCAGCTTGGTACCGAGAATGCCCTTTCGTGCCATTGCTCTGGAAGTCTCCTACTGGATGTTGACGTCGACACTGGCCGGAAGATCGATGCGCATCAAGGCGTCAACGGTCTTCGGCGTCGGATCAAGGATGTCGATCAACCGCTTGTGGGTACGCATTTCGAAGTGCTCTCGCGAGTCCTTGTACTTATGCGGAGAGCGGATGACGCAGTACACATTTTTCTCGGTCGGCAGCGGCACCGGACCTACGACGCTGGCACCCGTACGCACGACGGTCTCGACGATCTTGCGTGCCGAGGCGTCAATAGCCTCATGGTCGTAGGCCTTGAGCCTGATGCGGATCTTCTGTCCCGCCACGCTTCTCCTACCTCACTCCACTTAAGGCCCGTATCCGGACCTGGTGCCCCCGGCGCGCCGATCGAACCGGCCTGCTGAGGCCGATCTAGCGTCGCGCCGGTATTGCGCCGCTGTTTACCTGTCGTGGTCCACCGGCCCCCGCGCTCGGGCCTGTCACCCGCACGCAGCCTTCTCCTCGCCAATTTCAGGCCGATTTCCCGGCCGAAATTCGTCGCGGACAAGGATGGGACCGGACGCGCCCGTTGTGGGCGCTGGTCGCATGCCCGACCAGGCGCAAACCTGGCGCAGGGCAACCTGAACAGTATGCCTTAACTCCCCGCTGGGGCCAAATCTCGGGTCGGTCTCGATGGAGCGGGCCCGGTGGCCCCCGATATGGCCAGCATTATGCCGTCGTTTGGGCCAAATCAGGGCCCACATCAAGATCAAGGGCAAGCTGATGGCACAACCCATGATCGACTGGATCAACGGTGCGCCGCCCGCCGAGCTAGCAACCGAACTCATGGAGGCATGCAGCCCGGAGGTCCCGAGGCGCGTGCCCTGGCTCACCTCGTCCGAGTTCGAGGAATGGATGTTTCGGGGTTATCCAAGGCGGACCGGACTGATCCTGCCGGCGGCGACCGGTCGTTGCGCCGATATTGGAAGCAGTTCAGTTGCTGGAGCGCTACCCGGCTGGGCTTGGCGGCGCTGGCCGACGGAAAGGCGGCGGTCCACCAGCGCATCCAGGATCGCACCGGGCTCTACCGCGGCACGGGTGAACTCGATCTGGATTCCGTCTGGGTCGACGAAGTCGGACATCGTTCCCCGGCCGGCGTTCGGGGTCACCGTTAGTACTTAAAAGGTCGGCACAGTTCTGAATAGTTCGGCGCAAGGCGCCCCGCTGTTGGCCCCCAGCTACGGAGAGCCCGATCCGCCCTTGCCACCGGCGCCGGGATTGCCGCCTGCCCCACCGTTGCCGCCGGAACCGAAGAGGCCGGCCGACCCGCCGTTGCCGCCGGCGCCGCCCGCGGCACCGGACCCGCCGTTGCCGCCGTTGCCGTACAACCAACCGCCGTCGCCCCCGGCCTGCCCGGTGCCGTTCGCGCCATTGGCGCCGTCGCCGACCAACGGCCGCCCCGTCAAAGCCTGCACCGGCGAAAACGCCCCACGCTGCGTCAAGGGCGACACGTTGGCCGCCTCGGCCGCCGCATATGCTCCCGCAGCCGCGTGCAAAGCCTGCACAAACTGGTCATGACACCGCGCCGTCCGCGCGCTGAGCGCCTGATAATCCCGGGCATAGGCACCGAATAGGTGGGCGACCGCCGTCGACACATCATCCTGGCCCGCGGTCAACACCTCGATTGTCGACGCCGCTGCCGCCTCGTGGGCCTCCCTGATCGTCGTGCCAATCCGGTTCAAGCCATCGGCCGCCGCCGCCAAGCCCTCCGGCGCGGCGATCACATATGACGACATCGGGTTCCTCTATTCAGGTGCGTCACGCCCGTTCGATCCAGCTCCGCACAGTGATCGTCACTCCTATCGGGTTGGACTGGCTAAGTAGCGCGCCGCTGCGATTTCGGGCCGCGTCGGGGGCGGTACTACTTATTTGTAGGGCGGTAGTACGCGAGCAGGTCCCGCTTCGAATCGACGGGTGCCGTCAGAGGTCAGGCGGATGGGACAGAGCTACGCTTACGGCGCAGGTTGATTCCCATTGATTCCCGGGGCGGACGAGACCGGAGGGCATCGTGAGCACTGTTTCGAGCATCATCGCCACATTGGTGGGCACGGCGACGGCCGCGGCCCTCGTCGGCTGTTCGAGTTCCGGCACGCCTACCGCTTCGAGCACTTCGAGCACTTCCACCACGTCCACCACCACAGCCGCGTCCACCACCACAGCCGCGCAATCGCCGTCGTCCTCGAGCGCGCCGGGCCGAGGGTCGGCGGGGGGCATCGACGTCACCATCACCGCAGGGGGACCGACGACGGTCCGGCCGGGCGGAGAGCCCATGCCGTTCAGCGTCACGCTGGTCAACACCACGGCCGCGGCCCTCGACCACGTGGGCATGGTGGTGTCCCTGGGCCACTGCTCGTGCAACCCGTCGGGCGCCGCGATGATGCCGACCGGGTCGTTGGAGATGCTGAACGCCGACACCAAGGCGTGGGTATCGGTGCCGTACGTCGCTGAAGGGACCGGGATGGATTTCCTTACCCGGCCGCTCCTGGCGCCGTTCGCGATCAACCCGGGGCAGACCATTACCTATCGACTGCACTTGCAGCTGAGCGCCAACCAGAATTTCACCGTGCGCAAAGGCGACTCCGCGATCGACGTGACGATGACCAGCACCGCCACCAACACCGCGATCGGAGTCAGCCCCACGGCATCGCTGCCCATCGCCGTCGAACCGTGAGCGCACCCATCATCGGTGACGCCGCGAACGTCTTCGCAGATCCGCGCGCCTACACCGACGAGCCGCGGCTGCACGCCGCGATGACCCACCTGCGCGCCCACGCACCGGTGTCGCTGGTCGACCGTCGCCCGTAGCGGCCCTGCTGGGCCATCACCAAGCACGCCGACGTGATGGAGATCGCGCGCGCCAACGACCCGTTCATCAGCGCGCCCCGACCGCTGCCGGGACCTGCCGACGCCGACGATCTGGCGCAGCCGAGGCGGTGTATCTGTCCTAAGTCTCGGCCAACCGCGACGAGGACGTGTTCGACGACCCGTCCCGCTTAGACGTGGGCCGAAACCCCAACCAGCACTTGCCATTCGGCCTCGGCGTCCATTTCCGCCTGGGTGCGCAGTGGCCCGCATGGAAGTGAGCAGCTTCTTCGCCGAACTGTTGCCGCGACTCGAATCGATCAACGCAGCGGCGAACCCGAGCTCATCGCGACCACGTTCGTAGGGAGGCTTACACACCTGCCCATTTCGTACTCACCGCGGTAATTACCGGGATACCATCTGCTGATACTTCAACCGGGACCCCTGGGAGAACGATCATGTCGTTTGTAATCGCTGCGCCGGAATTCATGACGGCGGCGGCATCGGACATAGCGAACATCGGTTCGGCGCTCAGCTCGGCCAATGCGGCCGCGTGGGCTCCGACGTCGGGGGTAGTTGCCGCCGGGGCCGACGAGGTATCGGCCGTGATCGCCGCGTTGTTCGGCAATCACGCCCAGGCCTATCAGGCTCTCAGCGCCCAGGCGGCGGCGTTTCACGACCAGCTTGTCCGAACCATGAGCTCGAACGCGGCCGCGTATGCCAGCACCGAAGCCGCTAACGCCCAGCAAACTATGCTCGCCGCGATCAACAAGCCCGCCCAGGAGCTGTTCGGACGCCCGCTGGTCGGCAACGGCACCAACGCAGCACCGGGGTCCGGGGCTAACGGCGGGGATGCCGGGCTGTTGTTCGGCAACGGCGGCAATGGCGGATCCGGCACGGCCGGTGGTAGGGGCGGCAACGGCGGGGCTTCCGGGCTGTTCGGCAGCGGCGGCTCGGGAGGCGCCGGTGGTGCCTCGATTACCGGCGCCGGCGGAGCCGGCGGTAACGGTGGGGCCAGCGGATTGTTCGGCACCGGTGGGGCGGGCGGCCACGGTGGGGCCGCCGGGTTAAACGGCATCGGCGGAGCCGGCGGCAACGGCGGGGCCGGCGGTTTCGGTGCCACCGGCGGGGCCGGCGGCAACGGCGGTACCGGCCAGATCGGCGGCGGAACGGGCGGTAACGGCGGACTCGGCGGAATATTCGGCGCCGGGGGCGCCGGCGGCAACGGCGCGACCACGCAGGGTGGCACCGCGGGGGCGGGTGGCAACGGCGGAAACGGCGGGACGTTCGGCGCCGGCGGCAACGGCGGCAGCGGCGGCGTCGGCCTTGGCCCGCTCACCATTGGCGGGAACGGCGGCGCCGGCGGAAGCGCCGGGATGATCGGCGCCGGCGGCAACGGCGGTGCCGGCGGCGGCTACGGCGGCGGCGTCACGGGCGGGGCCGGCGGCGGCGGCGGCAACGGTGGCAGCATCGCCGGCAACGGTGGCGCCGGCGGCGCGGCTGGAGACTCGCAAGGCGGCCTCGGCGCAGCCGGCGGCGCCGGCGGCAACGGCGGCTCCTTCTTGGGTAACGGCGGAGCCGGTGGCGCCGGGGGACACAACACGATTGCCAACGGCGGGGCCGGCGGCAAGGGCGGCGACGCCGGGAATATCGGCAACGGCGGCAACGGCGGCGACGGGGGCGACATCACCGGCAGCCCGGTCGGCATTAGCAGCGGCAACGGCGGCAACGGCGGCAACGCTAGCCAGATCGGCAGCGGCGGCAACGGCGGCAACGCCGGCGCCGGCGGCTCCAGCTCGGGCACCGCCGGCCTGGGCGGCAAGGCCGGAGTGAAGTACGGCGCGGACGGAACGGACGGGCTGCCCTAGTCGGCGCTGGGCTCAAGCACCCGCCGACTCGGTGCTCGCTGCGCTGGCTCTATGCTGCGCACGCTGCACGTGCAGGAAGCCGTCGACGGCCGCGTACGCGCATTCGCGGTAGTCGAAGTCCGGCAGGGTGGACAGGCGCCCGAGCACCAACGGACCGATCAGCAGGGCGATTGCCCGGGACCGGTCGACCTCACCCAGCCCGGCCGCGTCCGGGCTGTCGAATATGGCATCGAACGGCGCCGCGTATTGCTGGGCGATGCGTTCGCGGAGTGTGGTGATGGCCGCGCTGTCGGCGGCCTGGGTGTGACGAGGTTCCGGCAAGCCGTCTAGGTCCCGGCCCAGCGACAGCCAGGACATCGCCGTCAACGCCGCGGGGGCTTCCGCCACGGATTCGGCCTGCGCCAACACAACGGCGACCAGCCGATCCCGCAGCGAGCCCTCGTCGGGCGGCGGTGCGGCCGGCGGAATCAGGCTGTTGAACGCGGCCGCCAGCAAATCATTTCCGCTCGGGAAGTGGCGATACAACGTCGCTCGGGCGACATTGGCGCCACGGGTGACCGCATCGACCGTCACCGCACTGGGACCGCCCGAGCGCAGCAGCGCGGTGGCGGCCTCCAGCAAACGAGCACGCGACCGGGCCGGGCGGGGGTCGCCGATGCTGTCCATGATGGTGATCCACCTCTCCGTTTGAGAACAAGACTATCGGTCTATCTACGAGACTGTTAGTCTCGAAAGTTAATTCGCCCCTGGGGAGGGAGGCGCATGATTATGCTCGACACTTTTGTCCGGCCTGACCAGCGTACGGATGCGGCGAGCATCGGCGGTACGCCCCGAGCCCGAGCCTGGACGCTGGCCGTGGCGTGCCTGGGCGTCGGGTTGGTGGTCGGTTCGATGACGGCTCTCAACACCGCGCTGGGCGACCTCGCGGTGGCCACCTCGGCCACCCAGACCCAGCTGACCTGGGTGGTCGACGGTTACACCGTCGCGCTGGCCTGCCTGCTGTTGCCCGCCGGGGCCATCGGTGACCGCTATGGCCGGCGGGGCGCGTTGCTGACCGGCCTGGTGATCTTCTCGGTCGGCTCGATAGCACCGGCGTTGTTGCACACCCCGACGCAGATCATCGCGGGACGTGCGCTGGCCGGCGTCGGCGCCGCGTTCGTGATGCCTGCGACGCTATCGATA
The DNA here is from genome assembly GCA_963778135.1 of uncultured Actinomycetota bacterium. GTDB lineage: Bacteria > Actinomycetota > Actinomycetes > Mycobacteriales > Mycobacteriaceae > Mycobacterium. Next base: position 459,234 of record CAVZTC010000003.1, read on the forward strand.
CTGACCGTGGCCTATCCCAAAGACAGTCGGTTGAAGGCCGTCGGGATTTGGGCAGGTACGGCGGGCTCGGGCGGGGTTGTCGGCATGATCGGATCTGGCCTGCTGCTGCGGTTCTGGGACTGGCACGCGATCTTTTGGTCGCTGGGTATCGCCGCGCTGGCGATCTTCGCGCTGGCGTGCACCATCTCGTCGTCGCGCGATAACGACGCCCCCCGCGTCGATTGGCTCGGGGCGGTGCTGATCGGCGCGGCCGTCGCGACCGCGGTCGCCGCGATCCTGGAAGCGCCCGAACGCGGGTGGCATGATCCGCTGGTCTGGGGCGGACTTGTCGCGGGAGCGGTAATCGCCGCGGCGTTCGCCTGTGTCGAATACCGGCGGCATCAACCACTTTTGGACGTTCGCTTGTTCGCCGATCCCAATTTCGCCACCGGGGTGGCGTCGATCGTCATCCTCTTCGGCGCGACATTCGGCTTCTTTTATATCGGCATGCAGTATGTGCAGCAGATCATGGGCTACTCGCCACTGGCGACCGCCTTTTCCTTCGGCCCGTTCATGGTGCCGCTGGGCATCTTCTCGGCCTTGTCATTCTGGTATGTGCCGAAGCTCGGGCTGCGACTCGCGCTGTTCATCGGGACGCTGCTGATGGCGGTCGGCTTCGCCTGCATGTACAGGCTGGGGCTGCATTCGACTTATCTCGAATTCTCCTGGCCGACACTGATACTGGCCACCGGTATCGGAATATGCACGGCACCGACCACTTCGGCGATCATGGGGGCGGTTCCCGACGAAAAACAGGGCGTCGCCTCCGCGGTGAACGACACATCGCGCGAGATGGGCGGGGCGCTGGGCATCGCCGTGGCGGGGTCGATACTGGCCGGACGTTATTCGCACGAGCTCGCGCCCGCGCTGGCGAGCTTTCCCGCGCCGGTGCGCGGCCCGGCCACCGACTCGCTGGCCAAGGCCGTCGAAGTGGCCGGCAAGCTCGGCCCGCAGGGGCGCCGGCTGGCCGAGCTCAGCGAGACCGCGTTCCTGACCGCGATGCACGCCTCGACTCTCACGCTGGCCGTGATCGTCGCCGTCGCGGCGGTCCTGATCGGACTCTGGGCTCCTGGGCGCGACGGCCGGCAGCTGCGGGTCCTCAGATATTTACTACACCGTCACACAGACGCCGCTGCGACATCGTCGGTCGCGTTATGATCCGCTTCGCCATGTCCGATCCAGACGAGGTGCGGAATGTCATTCTTGATCGCAGCACCGGAGTTCGTGAGCGCCGCCGCAACGGATTTGGCGGAACTCGGCTCGACGATCAGTTCAGCTAACTCCGCGGCACTGACCCCGACCACCAGCGTGCTGGCTGCCGGCGCCGACGAGGTCTCGACGCACATCGCCGCACTCTTCAGTTCCCACGCCGAGGCCTACCAGAGGCTCAGCGCCGAGGCGGCGTCCTTCCACCAAAGGTTCGCGAACCTCATCTACACAGGTGCGGCCCAATACGCGGCCTCCGAGGCCGCCAACGCCACCCCCCTGTCCGCGTTCGACAGCCTCGCCGTCTTCTCGCCCTGGAAACAGCTGACCGGACGGCCGCTCATCGGCAACGGGGCCAACGCAGCACCGTATTCGGGGAAGAACGGCGACGACGGCGGGTGGCTTGTCGGCAACGGCGGCGCCGGCGGCTCCGGGGGCGCCGGCCAAAAGGGCGGTAACGGCGGCGCCGGCGGGCTGTTCGGCGGCGCCGGTGGAGTTGGCGGGGCCGGCGGGTTCCCAACCGCGAATGGTGCTGCGGGCGCGGGAGGGAACGGCGGCGCCGGCGGACTGATCCACGGGGTCGGAGGGGCCGGTGGCAACGGCGGCCTCGGTGGTGACGCCACGGGCCAGCGCCCGGGGGCGGGTGGCGACGGCGGTGCCGGCGGGCTGCTCGCCGCCGGTGGTGCCGGTGGTGCCGGCGGCACCGGCGGCGGCGCGGGAGCGGCGGGCAGGGGCGGTGCGGGCGGTACCGGCGGAGCCGGCGGGTTCCTCGCCGACGGTGGGGCAGGTGGCGCCGGCGGCCTCGGCCCCCACGGTTCCGGTGGGTTCGGGGGCACCGGCGGAACCGGCGGGGCAGCCGGACTGTTTGGGGCCGGAGGGGTTGGCGGGACCGGCGGCGCGACCACCGAATCGAGCGGACAGGGCGGCGCCGGCGGAACCGGTGGAAGCGGCGGCTTGTTCGGGGCGGGCGGCGCCGGCGGCGCCGGCGGCGCTGTGTCAGAGGTGGGCGCCTTCGGCGGTTCCGGTGGCGCGGGAGGCGCTGGCGGCACATTCGCCGGGAACGGCGGCGCAGGCGGGGCGGGTGGAGCAGGCGTAGCCGCCGGAAACGGCGGCGATGGCGGCAACGCCGGCATTCTCTACGGTAGCGGCGGGGCCGGCGGCGATGGTGGGCTCTCCTACGGCGGCGCGGGCGGAAACGGCGGCGGCGGCGGCAAATCCGGGCTGGTCGGCAACGGCGGTGCCGGTGGTGCCGGCGGGAACGCGCCCGTCACCAACTACACCACCTATGGCGGCAATGGCGGAAAGGGCGGCAGCTCCGAGGTGCTCGGTAACGGCGGTAACGGCGGCAATGGCGGCATCGGGCTAGACCTGGGCACTCCCGGGATCGGGGGTTCGGGCGGAGCGCTCTTTGGCGAAGACGGTCAGGACGGCAAGATTTAGGCCCACCGGCTCAACCGACGAATTCCGCCGCCCGGTGCCCCAGCATCACGATCGTGGCATGCGGACCGCGGCTGGGAATCACCGGCAGGATGGAACCGTCGATCACCCAAAGGTTTTCGATACCGCGAACCCGGCACTGCTGGTCGACCACGGCCAGCGGGTCGCCGTCGGTGCCCATCGGGGCGCTGCCGCACAGGTGCTGCGACGTCGACCACACCGCTGAGCCGATATGCGCTGTCGCACCGCATAGTTCGCGGGCCAATTCGCTGCCCTGGCGCAGTGCGGCGACGTCTTCCGGTTCGCTGTCGTAGCGGTGTTCGATCCGCGGCGGCACGGCCGGATCGGGTGAGACCAGCGTGATGCGCCCGCGCGACCGCGGCCGCATCAGTGCCACCCCGATGTGCGGCCAGTCGCGGTGCCCGGGGGTGCCGTCGCCCGTCATCGCTACGAAACCGCCTGTGTACGGTCGGATCTCGAGGCCGTCGGGGGTGCTTAACACCACCTCGAGCACCGGGCGCTCCACGGCCACCGCCCAACTGGTCGGCAGCACCCACTCCGGGTGGTCGCTGCATGCCGCACCAACCGAAAGTGGGGCCACCACTTCGACTTCGACTGCCCGCAGCATTGCCGGTTCGCCGACGCCGGACAGCATCAGCAGGTGCGCCGACTGGATCGCCCCGGCGCACAGCACGATTCGATCCGCGGTCAACGTCGCCGGGCCGTCCGGTCCCACGGTGTCGACACCCACCGCCGTCCCGCCCGAGAACCGCAGCCGCACAGCCCGCGTCCGCGCCAGCAGCGTCAGGTTAGGGCGCGCCAGCGCCGGCATCAGATAGCCGCTCCCCGAGCTGATCCGCACGCCGTCAACGATGTTCAGTGGGATAGCGCCCACACCCGCAGGCAGTTCCGGCCCGACGTCGTTGAGATCGGCGATCCACGAAAACCCCGCGCGCTCGGTAGCGGCGAGGAAAGCTTCGGTGGCACCTGTCATTTCGTGTGTACGGCGCACCAGGATGGGTCCGCCGTTGCCGTGGGCGGGCCCGTCGAAGTCCAGGTCCGTCTCGATGGCGCGATAGTGGTCGAGAACGTCGGGCCAGGCCCAGCCGGGTATCGCGGCGCGGCCGAAGTCGCCGGGCAACCCGCGGCAGAAGTAGCCGCCGTTGACCGCGCCGGAACCACCGACGGTCGCGCCCCGCACGATCGGTAGTTGGCGAACCGGCCGCTCGGTGAGCCCGGTCAGATAGCGCTGGACCAGCGGGCTGCCCACACCGATCGGCAGCTGCAGTCCATTGGCCGTCTGGGCCAGCAGGCTCGGATCGGTGAGTCCGGGGCCCGCCTCGATGACGGTCACGACACAGCCGGAGTCGGCGGAAAGGCGTTCTGCAACAACTGATCCGGCACTGCCGGCACCGACGATCAGTACGTCGCTGTGCAGGGCTAGGCCCCTAGGTCCGAATCTGCGGTTTGAGCGCGCGCAGGTTGCGTTCGCGCACCACACCCCGCCACAGTCCCAGGCCGTAGGCCAGATCGTCGATCCGTTTGAGTACCAGATACGTGAGCAGCCCGATGGGCTCCGCGTCGTCGTCGGTGGCGTCCCTGCGGTGCAGCCAGTCCACCACCCCGTCCACGACGGCGGCGATCAACACCACCCGGCGACACTGACGCGACACCGTGGCCGCCAGCAGGGCCAGCGGCCAGTAGTGTCGGCACAGCGCCGAGGCCAGCTGCAGCGCCGCCGACCACAGGCCGCGTCCGGCGACCGCGAGCACATCCCGAGGCGAAGTGTCGGCGGTGGACATGGCCCTTGCGATCCGGCGGCCCGTCAGGAGGGCGATCACGATCGACGCCAGTTGCGTGATGCTCGTCCCGAGGGCCATCAGAATCCAGGCCATCAATGCCCAGCCGGAGATCACCACCGGCGCCGTCTTGTCCGGGTGACGCACCGACAGCGGAGCGGCCGACCCGCCGTAGAACGCCTTGCGCGCTAGCCAATCCCGTAACTCGGTGCGGTGATCGTGGGCGACCTGCGCAATCGGCTCGTAGCGCATCCGTGCGCCGGCCTCGACCAGGCGCCAACACAGGTCGACATCCTCGCCGGACAGCAGGGTCTCGTCGAACCCGCCGACGTCGCGAATCGCGCTGCAGCGGCAGATGATCGCCGCGCTGGGAACGTAGGACACCGTGCTGTGCGGTAACACCGGCGCCTCTCGCTGACCAAGGTCCAGCGACGAGTGCACCGCCTCATAGCGTCCCACCGCGTTCTCGCCCTGCGACAGACCGATGATGCGTGGTGCCACCAGGGCGACCGTGGGATCGCAAAAATGCCCGAGCAGCGCCTCCAACCAGCCCCGTCGCGGCGAGACATCGGAGTCCATGAATGCGACGAAGCCGGTCTTGCAGGCGGCCAGGCCGGTGTTGCGCGCCGCCCCCGGCCCCTTGCTACGGGCGTGGCGCAGCACCTCGATGTCGCAGTGCGCGCCGATAAAGTCTTCCGGCTCGATCGGGCGCTGCGAGCCGTCGTCCACCACGATGACGCGCAGGCCGCGCAGTGAGCTGACCAGGCGCCGCACCCCGGCGGCATTGTCCCGCACCGGAACCACCACGGTCACGTCGCGGTGCGACGGGCCACCCGCCGGGCGGGGGTGCGCCACCGTGGCGTCGAGCAGGGTGCGGGCCAGTTGGGCGCTGACCTCGTCACGCACCTTCAAGCGCCCGTCGGACAGCATGTCCTGGGCGGCGGGAGCCAGCCTCAGCAGTCGGGTGGGCGAGCCACCGAGCAGGGTCGAGCCGTCGCCGAGCACCCGCACGCGACGGTCGACCTGAACGGCGAACCCGTCAGGCAGTCGGGGTGCAGTCATGTCAGCATCCCGTCCGCCGCCGGCGACCACCGGTCGATTCGGCGGACGCAGCCGTCGACCATCTCGGCGAAGATGCGCTTGCCCTCGGCTGCGGTCGCGGTGGTGGGGTCCCCCAATACGCCGACCCGGCTGACCGCGGCGACCCCGCCGCGGCGCATCGACGGCAGCAACTCGGACAAGGGTGCGCCATTGCCCGCGAGCCATCGGTCGGTCAGCACGTCGGCCGGCGAAATATGCAGCAATACCGACGTTTCGGTATGGCCGGCGTGCGCATCGCCACCGGCAGCGGTGCACGAACACCAGGCGGCGTCGCGGCCTTCGGCGCGCAACCGGCCGACCGCTCGCTGCAGCGCGCCGACGTTGCCGCCATGGCCGTTCACGAAGACGAGGCGCTTCGCCCAGCAGGCCGCCGACCTGCCATACTCCACGAGCAGCATGGTCAGGGCGTCCGCGCCGATGGAGATCGTGCCGGCGAAACTTTGGTGCTCACCGCTGGCCCCATACGCGATCGCCGGTGCCACGAGCCAATGACCGTCGAGGCCGGGCTGGGCGGCGCTGGCGACGGCGGTCGCGATCCGGGTGTCGGTATCCAGCGGCAGGTGCGGACCATGCTGCTCGGTTGACCCCAGCGGAATCACTATCGAAGGCGGGATGCGTTCGAGCCGACTCGACGTCGCATTCCCCAGTTCGCCGCATAAGGGCACTTGCCGATGGTAGGCCGAATTCACCTGGTGTGCGCCAATTGTTTCAACCTTCCACCGAAATTTCTTACGCCGCACCCATCTGCCACAGGACAATTCGGCTCGTCCGCCACGACTGCCACGCCCGTATCACGTTTTACGCGGACGTAAGCCAATCGCGCGGGTGAAGCCGGCGGGAACCAGGATGTCGTCCGGCCCGAGATCGTGGACCGACGCGTGCCCGAGACCCCTCAGTGCAGAGTCGATGCCCCCGCTCAGAATGTCGAGTACGTTTTCCACACCGGCTTGCCCGGCGGCGGCGAGGCCCCACAGGTATGCGCGGCCGATCATCACCGCCCGCGCTCCCAGCGCCACCGCCTTGACGACGTCGCTGCCGCGCCGGACGCCGCCGTCCATCAGCACTTCGACCTGGTCACCGACCGCCTCGGCGACCGCGGGCAGGGCGCGGATGGGGGCGGGCGTGCCGTCCAGATTGTTGCCGCCGTGGTTGGACACCGATATCGCCGAAACACCGGCGTCGACGGCTCTTTTGGCGTCGTCGACCCGCATGACGCCCTTGAGCATGAACGGCCCACCCCACAGTTCGCGCAACCAGGCGATGTCGTCCCAGGTCGGCGGCGGGGTGCCCATCCACTCCCCGTAGGCGGCGAAGAACGCGGGCCCGGGCTCGCCGCGGCTGCCCTGGTTGGGCACCCGCAGGTCCGGTGGGCGCAGCGTCTTGCCGAACTTCCACAGCCACCGCGGCTTGGTGATCGCCTCCGGAGACATCCGCAGCATGGTGCGCAGATTCATCTCCTCCGGGATCTTGGGGCTACCCCAGTCGCGGCCATGCGAGAACGACCAGTCGGTGGTAACGATCAAACCGACCGCGCCGGCCTGCCGCGCGCGTTCCACCCGCTCGGCAATGGCGTCACGCCCGCCGAGCCAGTAGACCTGGAAGAAGACCTTGGGGTTGGCGGCGATGACATCCTCGATCGGCTTGCTGGCGAACGAGGACAGGCCCATCGCCGTTCCCCGCGCCGCCGCCGCGCGGGCGACGGCGACCTCACCGTCCGGATCCACGGCCTGCACACCCGTCGGCGAAATAATTACCGGCAGCGAAATTTCTTGCCCCATAACGGTGGTCGACAGGTCGCGCTTTTCCAGCGCGCCGATGACGTGCGGCGCGAAACCGAGCTCACTGAACGCCTCGACATTGTCACCGACGGTGACACCCTTCTCGCTGGCCGCAAGCAGGGACGAGTACACGGATTTCGGCAACCGCCGCTTGGCGCGCTGCTGAGCGATCGCGACCGTTTCAAACCATTCGTCGGCCATGGCTACACGGGGCTTTCGTTGCACAGCCGAGCCGGTGGTCGCACGGATAGCGTCAGCGGCACCGGTTCGCGGCCCCTTCGAGCATGGGGCCCATGGGACCCATGGGAATGGTCGATCCGGGGCCGCGGTGTGTGGCGCTCGCGGGCCAGCGCCGAGGCGCTGTGCCCTTGGACGCATTCGGGATCCGGACCGTCGAGCTGCAGGCCGGTGAAGAATTTGGCCGCCATGCAGCCGCCCCGGCAACTGTCGTAGTGGCCGCAACTGCCGCAGGCGCCCGCGGACTGGGGCTCGCGGAGCTCGCGAAACAGCGGCGCATTTTTCCAGATGTTTGCGAATCCGGACCCAAAATCATTGTTGTCCAACACATTTCCGGCCAGGAAGCGGTCATGGATGGCGAATGGGCAGGCGTACACGTCGCCCACGGGGTCGATCAGGCACACCACCCGGCCCGCTCCGCACATGTTGAGTCCAGCCAGGGCGCCGGACTCTCCGAGCGGCGACAGGTGGAAGAAGGAGTCGCCGGTAAGCACCCCCTCCCCCTTGGCGACCAGCCAGTCGTACAGCTGGACCTGCTGGGCGGCGGTGGGGTGCAGGTCCTCCCAGACATCGGCGCCCCGGCCCGACGGTCGCAGCCTGGTGATCCGCAGGGTGGCGCCGTAACGGCTTGCCAGCGCGGCGAATTCGTCAAGCTGGTCGACGTTGTGGCGGGTGACCACGACGGAGATCTTCGCGCCGCCCCCGTTCTTGGAGAAGCCGGCGGCGGCCAGGTTCTCCAGCGCGCGCACCGCCATGTCGAATGACCCGGCGCCGCGCACGGCGTCGTTGACCTCGGCGGTGGCCCCATCAAGCGAAATCTGAACGTCCACGTAGTCGCTGGCCGCCAAGCGCGCGGCCACCTCGGGCGTGATCCGAACGCCGTTGGTGGAGAACTTAACCCCGACGTGGTGCGCGGTGGCGTAGTCGACCAGCTCCCAAAAGTCCGGGCGCACAGTGGGTTCGCCGCCGCCGATGTTCACGTAGAACACCTGCATGCGCTCCAGCTCGTCGATGATATCCATGCATTGCCGGGTGGACAACTCTCTCGGATCGCGCTTGCCCGAGGACGAGAGGCAGTGCACGCAGGCCAGATTGCACGCGTACGTCAGCTCCCAGGTCAGGCAGATGGGTGCTTCCAATCCGCGCTCGAACTGTTCGATGAGCCGGGGCACTGGAGCCGAATTAGGGGCCGAATTAGCAGTCGATGTCACGCAACCTCCTGCGCTACCAGCATGTTGGAATCCGCCAGCACACCTAGCGCGTGCAGGTAGGGACCCTGCTGCGAGTCGTCCACCCCCGCGGCGCGGCAGGCGGACACGACGTCGGGATGATCGGCCAGCGACTGCACCACCGTGAGGATGGTGCGATTTTTCAGAAACGACAGCTTGCGGGTCCCGAAGTGGTAGAGCAGCGCGCCGAAGGGCTCCGGGCGAACCGCCACCTGCGGGTGTAACCGCCAGCCGCGCTCGGGGTCGAACAGGTTTTCTTTCCGACCGGCCCGCGCGGGCGCCGACACGGTCAGTAGACCCCGCACATTCCGTCGATGGACACTTCTTCGACCAAGGTCTCGGTGACCAGCTCGGTGTCGGTACGGGCCTCGGTACCGGACTCGGTCTCGGGAGAAACGTGCTCCATGCGAATTTACCTCTCTTTGGGTATCGACAACGGTGGGGCGATCTGGACACAATATGGCATTGAGTGCCGCAATGGAAGGGCGGGTGTGATGTTGCCCCAGTCTCGGGTGGGCCGGCGGCGTACGACGACGCCGGACCACATCACCGACGTGGCCATCGAATTGTTTACCGCTCGGGGATTCGACGAAGTGAGCGTCGACGACGTCGCGGCGGCGGCCGGCATCGCGCGCCGCACGCTGTTCCGCTATTACGCCTCCAAGAACGCCATCCTGTGGGGCGACTTCGACGCCCACCTCGCGCTGCTGCAAGAGCTGCTCGACAACGTCGATCCCCGGGTTGCGCTGGGTGAGGCGCTGCGGGCGGCGCTGCTGGCGTTCAACACCTTCAATGACTGCGAGACCGCGCGGCACCGCCAACGCATGCGGGTCATCCTGCAAACCGCGGACCTGCAGGACTATTCGATGACGATGTACGCCGGCTGGCGCGCGGTGATGGCCGGCTTCGTGGCAAGCCGGTTGGGCGGCAAGACGACCGACCCACTACCCCGGACCGTCGCGTGGACGATGCTCGGGGTCGCATTGAGCGCATACGAACACTGGCTGGCCGATGAATCCGTCACGTTGCCCGAGGCGCTGGGGGACGCGTTCGACGTGGTCGGCACCGGGCTGAACGGGCTGGGCGCATGAACACCGAGCACCTGGTCCACACCCTGCGGGCGCAGGGGCGGTTCTGCGGAAGCTCCGGATCCCCTATGTATGACGAGCTGTTCGAGCTGGTGGCCAAAGACGTCGAGGGCCGCGGCGTGTTCGCGGCCATTCTGTCCGGCCGCGAAGAGGATTCGGCCCGCGACGCGGTGCCGCTTCGGCTGCTCGGCGGCCTGCACCGATTGGTACTCGATGGCCGCGCACCCCCGCTGCGTCGCTGGTATCCCAGCACGGGGGGCACCTGGGACGCCGAGGCCGCCTGGCCCGAGATCGTGCGTACCGCCGGCGACCGAACCGACGAGCTGCGCGCGGCCCTCGATCAACCACCGCAGACCAACGAGGTGGGCAGATCGGCCGCGCTGATCGGCGGGCTGATGCTTCTCGGCGCTCAATTCGATTTACCGGTACGGCTTTTCGAGATCGGAACGAGCGCCGGGCTGAACCTGCGGGCCGACCAATACCGCTACCGCTACCCCGGCGGCCAGTGGGGACCGGCCGACTCGCCGGTGACCATCGACGACGCGTGGCGCGGCGCGCTGCCGTCGGCGGGTGCGGTGCGGATCGTCGAACGCCGGGGGTACGACATCGCGCCCATCGACGTCACCGGCGCCGACGGCGAGATGGCCGTGCTGAGCTACGTCTGGCCGGACCAGAGCGCGCGGTTGGAGCGGCTGCGCGGCGCGATCGCGGTCGCCCGCAACGTCCCGGCGCGGCTGGTGCGCCAGACGGCCGGCGACGCGGTGGCCGGCCTGACCCTCGCCGACGGCACGCTGACCGTGCTGTGGCATTCGATCACCTGGCAGTATCTGTCCGCCGACGAGCAGGGCGCGGTGCGCGACGGCGTCGACGCACTCGGCGGCCGGGCCGATGCCTCGTCGCCGTTCGCCCACCTCATGCTCGAGCCCGCGCGCGACGGCCCCGGCTCGCCGCTGAAGTTTCTGGTGCGGGCGCATCGGTGGCCGGGTGGCGAGCTGCGGGTCCTGGCTGAATGCCATCCGCACGGCCCGCCGGTGCACTGGCAGTAACTTCTTTTGCGTGCCGCGGTGGACCACCAACCCGACGCTCGACGCCTACTGCTCGAGCACTACGACGAGGCGTTGCCGGGCCGCCGCTAGGCCAGAGTTAGGTCAGCATCTCCGAAATCGGCGCTCCGGCAGCGATTTTGGCGCGCACCTTCATGACCTTGCCGGGCAGCCCGCCGCCGACCACACCGACCAGAACACCGTCGCGCTCGTAGTACGCCAGGAACTTGCGGCCGTCGTCCTCGACGAGATGCACGATGTCGGTGGCGTGCGGCTCCCCCAGGCACTGGATCTTGACGTCGTACTGGTCGCTCCAGAAGTACGGGACCACCACGTTGGCGGGTGCGTCGCGTCCCAGCATCGCGGGTACGACGACACGGGCCTGCTCGGCGACGTTGCTCCAATGTTCCACGCGCGCTTGGTGTCCCATCGGGTCGCGCCAGGACGCGACGTCGCCCAGCGCCCAGACGTTCGGCGCGCTGGTGCGTCCGGCCTCGTCGCAGATCACCCCGTTGTCGACCTCGATGCCGCTGCCGTCCAGCCATTCGGTCGCGGGGCGTGACCCGATGCCGACGACTACCAGGTCGGCGGTCACCTCGGTACCGTCGGTCAGCACGACCGTGTCGACATGCCCCTGGCCGCGCACCTCGGCCACCCCGATACCGAGGCGGACGTCGACGCCCTCGTCGCGATGCAGCCGGGCCACCAGCTCACCGATCTGTTCGCCGAGCACCGACGCCAGCGGTGTCGGCTGCGGCTCGACCAGCACCACGTCCACCCCGAGGCCGCGCAGGCTGGCGGCCACCTCGCAGCCGATGAAGCCGGCGCCGACGATGACGGCGTGCCGTGCATCCGAGGCGTGCTCGCGCAGGGCCATGCACTCGTCGAACGACCGCAGCACCCGGATGCCCTCGAGATCGGGGAATGCCGGAATGCGTCGCGGCACCAGGCCGGTCGCGATGACCAGCTCGTCGTAGCCAAGCACCGCGCCGTCATCGAGGGTGATCGTCTGTTCCCGGGTGTCCAGACCCGTGGCGGCCGAACCCAGTCGCAGGGTGATGTTCTTCTCGTCGTACCACTCACGGGGCTTGAGGAAGACGTCGTCGACCTCTTTCCGCAGCACTTCCTTGGACAGCGGCGGCCGATCATAGGGCAGATGCACCTCGTCGCTGACGATGGTGATGGCGCCCGTGTACTCGGCCCGGCGCAGTTGTTCCGCGATCCTTGCGGCAGCCAATCCCCCGCCGACGATCACTATGCCGTTTGCGCTACTGGTCACTTGCCGTTCATACACGATCGCCGATCAGTACTTCAAGGCGCCCTTGTCAACGTGAATCTGCTGGCCGGACAGCGTGCCGGAGCCGTCGCCGGCCAACCACACAACGACATCCGATACTTCGTCGGATGACATAAAACCCTTGTACTGCATCGGCATTGGCGGAAAGCTGTGCACGTATCGGGGATGTTTGGCAAATATCTCCATCATCGGTCCCGGCTCGATCATCGGGGTGTCGACCGAGTAGGGATGGATTGAGTTGACCCGGATGCCGAACTCGCCGAGCTCGATCGCCAGCGAATTGGTGAGGCCGACGAGTCCGTGCTTGCTAGCCGAATAGTGCGAGTTACCCGGGGTGGCCTTCAGGCCCGCCGAGGAGCTGACGACCACGATGGAGCCGCCGTTGCCGGCCTCGATCATCGCGGGAATCGTGGCACGCAGGGTGCGCCAGGTGCCCGTCAAATTCACCCCGATGACGGTGTCCCACTGTTCGTCGGTGAGCTCCCAGAGCCGGCCCCAGCCCAGCACGCCGGCGTTGGCCACCAGGATGTCGAGCCGACCGAACTGTTCGACGCCGTCGGCCACCAGTCTGGCGCAGCGCCGCGTCGTCGCGGACGTCGGCCTCGCGCGCCACGATCTTGCGGCCCTCGGCTTCCACCAGGCGGACGGTCTCGCTGAGGTCCGCGGGCGTGGCTGGAGGGTAGGTCACGGTGCTGGATACCGGCGCGCAGATGTCGAGCGCGATGATGTCGGCGCCTTCCCGCGCGAGCCGCACCGCATGCGACCGCCCCTGGGCCCGCGCGGCACCGGTGATAAATGCCACCCGCCCTTGCAGTGATCCGGTTTGTGCAGACACGCTGACAGGCTAACAGCGAAACTGAAACGTGTTCTAGTTGGCCCGGCCCACGCGCCCGTGGCGTCAGATTTCGGAGATGATCTGGGCGCGCCGGCTGGTGTATTCCTCGTCGGTCAATGTGCCGCCGTTGTGCAGCGCCTCGAGCTCGGCAAGCCGCTCGGCGACCGACTGTCGCGGTGGCGCGGCGGCCGGAGCCGCCTGTTCTGCCGCGCGACGTACCACCGCTTGGATCTGTTGACGCACGACCGGATTGGACCGGATGTCGACCATCTGGTTGACCGGAACGTTGTTCGTCTTGAGGATCTGCAGGATCTCCATCAGCGGGCCGGCTTGCCCGGTGAGATCGTAGGTCTTGTTGTCTTCGGCCAGGGTGATCTGCGCCGGCATCAGCCCGTTGACCAGGGCGCTACGCTCCCAGTCGATTCTGTATTCCTGTGTGGTGGGGTCAACCAGGACCACGAGCTTGCGCGCGGTGATGTTGCCCAGTCGGGTGACGCTGGCGATAACCCGGTCTTCACTGTCGAACGGCGAAAACCCGGAGCCAGAGATGTGTAATTGCAGCTTGACCAACGGTTGGTCGTTGATCTGAGTGCTGGTCTCGGTGATTCCCCTGATCTGGGCCAGCGCCAGGACTCCGCTCTGCTCCAGCGCGGCGTGTTTGGCGGCGGACTTCGCCCCGTAAAACGTCAGCGCCAGGGGAATCAGCACGATGAGCGCGGTGAACCCCGCGCCCATGTACAGCATCCATTTCTCGCTGTCCATGCCCAGGGCGAAATACCCGATCAAAAAGGCCGGCCCCACCCCACCGCACACGAGGAAGAACAACTGCAATTTCAGATAGCGCGCTAACATCTGTCTCACCTCTGAGTGCGGGGAAGTCCGGGCCGGATCAGATTTCCGAGATGATTGTTGCCCGCCTGCTGGCGTATTCCTCCTCGGTGACCACACCGGAGGCGCGCAGCGTCTCCAACTCCTGCAGCCGCTGGGCAATGGGCTTTTCCGATGCGGCCCCGGCCTGTGCCGCCTGCACCTGCTCCATTCGGTTTTCTGCCGCGCGACGGACCACCGCCTGGATCTGCTGGCGCAGCACCGGATTCGAGCGGATGTCGACCATCCGGTTCAGCGGTACGTTGTTCGCCTTGAGGATCTGCAGGATCTCCATCAGCGGGCCGGCTTGCCCGCTCAGGTCATAGGTCCTGTTGTCTTCGGACACGGTGAACTGCGCGGGCACCAGGCCATTGACCAAAGCGCTTCGTTCCCAGTCGATTTGGAATTGGTGTGTGTTGGGGTCGACCAGGACGACGAGCTTGCGCGCGTTGAAGTTCCCGAGCCGGGTGACACTGGCGATCACCCGGTCCTGGGCGTCGAACGGTGCGATCCCCGGTCCGGAGATGTGCAGGTCCAGCCTCACCAGCGGTTGCTCGTTGATCCGGGTGCCCGTCTCGCCGAGCCCGGTGATTTGTGCCAGCGCCAGCACCCCGTGCTGTTCGAGCGCCACCTTCGTGGCGGCCGATTTGGCCCCGAAGCTGGTCAGCCAGACCGCAATCAGCACGTCGGCCACGGTGATCACAATTCCGAGGTAGAACAAGATGTCGATGCTGCTGGGCTGACCGACGGCGTAGTAGCCGATCAGGAAGGCCGGCCCGACCAGCCCGCCGAAAAACAAAACCATTAACTGTGTCTTTATGTAGCGCGCTAGCATCTGCCCGTTCCTTCGCTTGCCCGAAAGTCCCGAAAGTCCCGAAAGTCCCGATAAGTTCCGATAAGTTCCGATAAGTTCCGAAAAGTGATGTCAGACTAGCGCCAATGCCGCCCGCTACCGATCACAGTTATTGGCGGGCCGGATCGGCTGAACTGCTGCTCAGCCGTTTGCGCCGAACATGCCGAACGCCTTCCCCTTGGCGCCGCCGTCCCCGGCTCTGCTCGAGGCCACGGTGGCATTACCGCGGCGCCGGCCGGTTGCCGCCGGCGCCCCCGGCGCCCCCGTGCCCACTGGTGAAACCGGCGACCCCTACGCCCTTTTCCGGTCCGCGCTGAAAAGTCGGCAGTTCCAAGTCGCACCGCCGATTCGGAGGCTGGAACTAGCAAACACAAACGGCGCCCACCCGTCGGGTGCGCGCCGTTTGCGGTGAATCCGGTGGAACTACTTGATGATCTTGACGACCCGGCCGGCGCCGACGGTGCGGCCACCTTCGCGGATCGCGAACCGCAGGCCCTCGTCCATGGCGACGGGCTGGATCAGCTTCACCGAGATGTTGGTGTTGTCACCGGGCATCACCATCTCGGTGCCCTCCGGCAGCGTCACCACACCGGTCACGTCGGTGGTGCGGAAGTAGAACTGCGGACGGTAGTTGTTGAAGAACGGCGTGTGCCGGCCGCCCTCGTCCTTGGACAGGATGTAGACCTGGCCCTCGAACTCGGTGTGCGGCGTGGTGGTGCCGGGCTTGATGACTACCTGGCCGCGCTCGACGTCCTCACGCTTGACACCACGCAGCAGCAGCCCGACGTTGTCGCCGGCCTGCCCCTGGTCGAGCAGCTTGCGGAACATCTCCACACCGGTGACCGTGGTCTTGGTGGTGGTCGGGCGGATTCCGACGATCTCGACTTCCTCGTTCACGTTCACCACGCCACGCTCGACGCGACCCGTGACCACCGTGCCACGGCCGGTGATGGTGAAGACGTCCTCGACGGGCATCAGGAACGGCTTGTCGGTCTCGCGGACCGGGTCCGGAATCGACTCGTCGACCGCGTCCATCAAGTCCTCGACGGACTTCACCCAATCCGCGTCGCCCTCGAGCGCCTTGAGCGCGGAGACCCGCACGACGGGGGCGTCCTCGTCGAACTCCTGGGCCGCCAGCAGTTCGCGGACCTCCATCTCGACGAGCTCCAGTAGCTCCTCGTCGTCGACGGCGTCGGCCTTGTTCAGCGCGACCAGGATGTAGGGCACGCCGACCTGGCGGGCCAGCAGCACGTGCTCGCGGGTCTGCGGCATCGGGCCGTCGGTGGCGGCGACCACCAGGATCGCGCCGTCCATCTGGGCGGCGCCGGTGATCATGTTCTTGATGTAGTCGGCGTGACCAGGGGCGTCGACGTGCGCGTAGTGGCGCTTGTCGGTCTGGTATTCGACGTGTGCGATGTTGATCGTGATACCGCGCTGACGCTCCTCGGGCGCGTTGTCGATCTGATCGAACGCCTTCGACTCGTTGAGGTCCGGAAACTTGTCGTGCAGGACCTTGGTGATAGCCGCGGTCAGGGTCGTCTTGCCGTGGTCAACGTGACCAATGGTCCCGATGTTGACGTGGGGCTTGGTCCGCTGGAACTTCGCCTTCGCCACTTCTGTGTCCTCCTGGACTGTTGGTGCTTTAAAAAGCAGTTTTGATGTTTCTTTGTCGTGCCCCGGTGGTAACCGGGTCAGCTTACTCGTAAGGAATCTTTTACTCGCCCGTCGCCTTCGCGATGATCTCCTTCGACACGTTCGCCGGCACTTCAGCGTACGAATCGAACACCATGGAGTAGTTCGCCCGGCCTTGCGTCTTGGACCGCAGGTCGCCGACGTAGCCGAACATCTCCGACAGCGGCACGTGCGCCCTGACGACGCGCGCACCGCTCCGCTCCTCCATGGCCTGGATTTGGCCACGGCGGGAGTTCAGGTCGCCGATCACGTCACCCATGTAGGTCTCGGGCGTGGTGACCTCGACGGCCATGATCGGTTCCAATATCACCGGCTGCGCTTGCGCCGCAGCCTTTTTCAGCACCATCGAACCGGCGATGCGGAACGCCATTTCCGACGAGTCGACCTCGTGGAAGGCCCCGTCGAGCAGGGTCACCTTGAGGTTGACCAGCGGGTAGCCGGCCAGCACGCCAAACTGCATGGCGTCCTGCGCGCCGGCGTCCACCGACGGGATGTACTCACGCGGAATGCGGCCACCGGTGACCTTGCTCTCGAACTCGTAGGTGGCGCCGTCTTCGCCGTGGAACGGTTCGAGGCTGATCAGAACCTTCGCGAACTGACCCGAGCCGCCGGTCTGCTTCTTGTGGGTGTACTCGATCTTGTCCACCGTCCGGCGGATGGTCTCCTTGTACGCCACCTGCGGCTTGCCGACGTTCGCCTCGACCTTGAATTCGCGGCGCATGCGATCGACCAGGATGTCCAGGTGCAGCTCGCCCATGCCCCCGATCACGGTCTGGCCGGTCTCCACGTCCTGGTGGACCTTGAAGGTCGGGTCCTCTTCGGCGAGCTTCTGGATCGACAGGCTCAGCTTCTCCTGGTCGCTCTTGGTCTTGGGCTCGATGGCCACCTCGATCACCGGGTCGGGGAAGGTCATCGACTCGAGCACGACCTGGTTGTTCGGGTCGGTCAGGGTGTCGCCGGTGGTGGTGTCCTTCAGGCCGATCACCGCGTAGATGTGACCGGCTGCGGCCGTGTCCACCGGGTTTTCCTTGTTCGAGTGCATCTGAAACAGCTTGCCCAGCCGCTCCTTCTTGCCCTTGGTCGCGTTAATGACCTGCGACCCGGAATCGACCTTGCCCGAGTACACCCGGACGTACGTCAGCTTGCCGAAGAAGGGATGCGCGGCGACCTTGAACGCCAGCGCCGAGAACGGCTCGTCGGTCGACGGCTTGCGGACGATCTCCTCGTCCTCCTTGCCCGGCGCGTGGCCGATGGCCGGCGGCACGTCCAGCGGCGAAGGCAGGTAGTCGATGACGGCGTCGAGCATGGGCTGCACGCCCTTGTTCTTGAAGGCGCTGCCACACAGCACCGGGTACGCCTCCGAGCTGATGGTCAGCTTGCGCAGCGCGCCCTTGATCTCGTCGACGGTGAGTTCCTCACCGCCGAAGTACTTTTCCAGCAGGGCCTCGTCGGTCTCGGCGACCGCCTCGAGAAGCTTGGTGCGGTACTCGTCGGCCTTCTCGGCCAGGTCGGCCGGGATCTCGATGGTGTCGTAGGTCTCGCCCAACTTCGTCTCGCCGCGCCACACCTTGGCGTTCATCTCGACCAGGTCGACGATGCCCTCGAAATCGCCCTCGGCGCCGACGGGCAGCTGGATCGGGATGACATTGGCGCCCAGCCGCTCCTCCATGGTCTTCACGGAGAAGTAGAAGTCCGCGCCGATCTTGTCCATCTTGTTCACGAAGCAGATGCGCGGCACGTCGTACTTGTCCGCCTGGCGCCACACCTGCTCGGATTGCGGCTCGACGCCCTCCTTGCCGTCGAAGACTGCGACGGCACCGTCGAGCACGCGGAGGCTGCGCTCCACCTCGACGGTGAAGTCGACGTGCCCGGGCGTGTCGATCAGGTTGATCTGATGGTTCTTCCAGAACGTCGTGGTCGCGGCGGAGGTGATGGTGATACCACGCTCCTGCTCCTGCTCCATCCAGTCCATGGTGGCGGCGCCGTCGTGCACCTCACCGATCTTGTAGCTGATGCCGGTGTAGTAGAGGATGCGCTCGGTGGTCGTGGTCTTGCCGGCATCGATGTGCGCCATGATGCCGATATTGCGCACCTTGCTCAGGTCGGTCAGCACGTCCTTCTGTGCCACAGAAGTCTTCCCACTCTTTCGTTGCTTGGTAGTTCGCTATCGGTTGCGCCCGGCTTCCCCGGCAGCCGTCACCAGCGATAGTGCGCGAACGCGCGGTTTGCCTCGGCCATCTTGTGGGTGTCCTCGCGTCGCTTGACGGAGGCCCCGAGGCCATTGCTGGCATCCAGGAGCTCGTTAGCCAGCCGCTCGACCATGGTCTTCTCGCGGCGCTGCCGGGAGAAGCTGACAAGCCAACGCAGCGCCAGGGTGGTCGACCGGTCCGGGCGCACCTCGACGGGCACCTGGTAGGTCGCGCCACCGACACGACGGCTGCGCACCTCGAGGGCGGGCTTGACGTTGTCGAGAGCTCTCTTGAGAGTGATGACGGGGTCGGTGCCGGTCTTGTCACGGGCAGTTTCGAGCGCACCATAAACAATGCGCTCGGCCAGCGATTTCTTCCCCTTCAGCAAAACCTTGTTGACTAGCTGGGTAACCAGCTGCGACCCGTAGACCGGGTCGTTGACCAACGGACGCTTGGGTGCGGGCCCCTTGCGCGGCATCAGCTCTTCTCCTTCTTGGCGCCGTAACGGCTGCGAGCCTGCTTGCGGTTCTTGACACCCTGCGTGTCGAGCGAACCGCGGATGATCTTGTACCGGACACCAGGCAGGTCCTTGACTCGGCCACCACGCACCAGCACCATCGAGTGCTCCTGCAGGTTGTGGCCTTCGCCGGGGATGTATGCCGTGACCTCGACCTGACTCGTCAGCTTGACGCGCGCAACCTTCCGGAGGGCCGAGTTCGGCTTCTTCGGGGTGGTGGTGTAAACGCGGGTGCACACGCCACGACGCTGCGGGCTGCCCTTCAGAGCCGCGGTCTTGACCTTGGCGATCTTGTCCCGACGACCCTTGCGGACCAGCTGCTGGATGGTTGGCATCTACCGGCTTTCTCTGTTGTGCGCTTCTGAAGCGCTTGGCAAGTCTCTCGCATGCTCGTAGTACCGGGGCGATCCAATGCACACCGTTAAAACCATGGACATGCGAATTAGCCCGGCATTCGTTCCCTTACGTCAGGCGCCGTAAGCCGCCAGGCACGAGCCACCACAATACCCGCCAGCGGTCTGGCAGGTCAAAGCGGGCTTGTGCGAGGTCAGGGCCGGGTCAGCGCTAAGTCCGGGCCGGGTCAGCTCGGCTGCGCGCCTTTGGATGGGGTGCGCTGGTCCATCCCGGCCGCCAGCCGCAACACCATGTCGGAAAACACCGTGTCGGTGTCGATCTCGTCCATGACGCCCGTCATCTCCAGCAAGACGAACCCGTGCATGGCCGACCAGAACTCCAGCGATGCGTAAAAGGCATCCTGGCCGTCGAG
Source organism: uncultured Actinomycetota bacterium (assembly GCA_963778135.1). Classification (GTDB taxonomy): domain Bacteria; phylum Actinomycetota; class Actinomycetes; order Mycobacteriales; family Mycobacteriaceae; genus Mycobacterium. The sequence continues at coordinate 479,207 of CAVZTC010000003.1, forward strand.
CCCGTACGAGGACAACACCGCCATCACCGGTGCGGCCGCACCCCTGGTGGCGGCCGCGTATTCGGGGTCGTCGCCGCCCAGCGGCATCCGGGTGAAGGCCGAGTACCGACCCGGATGGTGATGCGCGTAGCTGCGGTATGCACCGGCCATGACGAGCACCGCGTCATCGCGCGCGCGGCCCTCGCCGACCCTGTTGAGCATCGTGATGATGTCGTCGATGACGCGGATTCGTACGGCGCGACGCAGGTCCTCCAGGCTGTCCACGTGGTTGTAAAGCGAGGGGCCTTTGGTGCCGAGCTGGGTCGCCAGCGCATTGATGGTCAGCGAATCCCAGCCCTCCCGGTCCAGGAAGGTGAGCGCGCCGTCAACGATGCAGTCGCGACTCAGCTTGGCCGGCCGGGCCACGGACTTCGTCGCCCTCCCCGCACGCTGACGCCCACCCGCTGACGGCGGTACCGGCTGAGCTGCCATGGCGGTCCTTCGATTGCAGGGTCAACTAATGACTCTAGTTGACAGGGTCGGAAAAGACGGGCGGCGCCCGAGGGGCGTCAAATAAATGCGGTAACCCTGTCATCGACGGGTCCAATGCACGTACGCTCAGTCGAGCAGATAACCCGCCCAAGCTAAGGGGGGCCCGCAGTGAATTGGACAGCCGTCGCCGGTTCGCTGGCCACGTGTGCCATCACCATCGCTGCCATACCGGCGGCCCCACCGCCGGTCGCGCACGCCAAGAACGGCGACACGCACATCACCGGAATGGGGGTCAACCAGGTGATCGACTGTGGCGACGCCACCCTGTTCGTCAATGGCACCCAAAACAACATCGTGGCCAAGGGCAACTGCTTTGCGGTGACCGTGATGGGCGCGTCCAATACCGTCGTCGCCGATTCGGTGTCGCACGACATCACCGTCTACGGCTCTGACGAGACGGTGTTCTTCCACGACGGCGACCCGATCCTCTGGGACCGGGGCCGCGAACTGGGTATGGTAAACCGCCTGCAGCGGGTAGGCCCCTGAGGCCAATCCTCCGCCTCAATCGACGCCTAATCGACGAATCGAGGAACAATGCACGCTCACATCCCCGCATCCAAACTGGCCGCCTTCGGCGTAGCGCTGGCTGTCGCGCCCGTGGCCTTCGGGCTGGCCTCCTGCAGCTCTACCGCCAACCCCCCGGCCAGCACCAGCACGCCGTCCGGAAGCGGAAGCACCTCTGCCAGCTCTGCCAGCACATCTGCGGCCACGACAACGGAGAGCAGCGGAACCGCCGCACCCACCAGCAGCGGCAGCGCATCCACAACCGCGTCGATTGAGATCGGCAACACGCTGACCTATGGGTCGATGAACACCACGGCCACCCTGGACTGCGGCAACGGCAAATCGCTGAACGTGGCGGGCTCCGACAACACGCTGACCGTTACCGGCACCTGTTCGAGCGTCAATATCGGCGGAACAGGCAACAAAATCACCATCGACAAGATCGACACCCACCTCACCGTGCTGGGTTCGGACAACACCGTCACCTACAAAGCCGGGGACCCCAAGGTGGACAAGATCGGCTCCAGCAACACCATCAATAAGGGCGGCTAGCGAGCGACTTAGCCGTGAAGACCAGCCCGGGCACGTTGGACTGCCTGTGGGTTGCTGGATTGCATAGGATCGGGCGGCCGGATGGGTTTTAATCGGATCGCCCAGAGTGAAGCCACTGCGAATCAGGCCCGAGAGTCACAACAGCTTCACGTTCGGCGCAGCCGTCGCTTAGCCCGCCGGGGCGCCGTGGCGGCCGGAGCCGGAGGCGAACCGCCCGGCGCCCTCCATGGCCTCGCCGGCGACGCGCGAGATGCTGGCAAACTCGAAGTCGAGCGCCTGCGATTCTGACAATCCCCACTGGTGCAGCGCCGACAACCGGTCCGATCGCAGGCACTGCTGCGGCAGCGCGGCCAGCTCCGCCGCCAGCTCCTCGGCCGCCCGCCGCGCTTGGCCCTTGGGCACCACCCGATTGGCCAACCCCATCGCCAGGGCTTCATCGGCCAGCACGCCGCGGCCGGTGAGAATCATGTCCATCGCCCGGCTCTGACCGATCAGCCGGGGCAGCCGCACCGTGCCGCCGTCGATCAGCGGCACTCCCCAGCGCCGGCAGAACACCCCGAACACCGCGTCCTGTTCGGCGACCCGCAGGTCGCACCAGAGCGCGAGTTCCAGACCCCCGGCGACGGCGTAGCCGCTGACCGCGGCGATCACCGGTTTGGACAGCATCATTCGCGACGGCCCCATCGGGCCCGGTCCCGTCCGGTGCACCGCATTGGCCTCCGGAGCGCCGAACGCCTTCAAATCAGCTCCCGCGCAAAAGGTTCCGCCGTCACCCCACAGGACGGCCACCGATGTGGTGTTATCGCGGTCGAATTCATCGAAGGCCTCGTAAAGCGCGGCGGCCGTGGGGCCATTGACGGCGTTGCGCGCCTCCGGCCGATTGAGGATCACCGTGGTCACCGCGCCATTGCGTTCCACGCGAACCGGATCACTCATGTCGCCTCCAGGAGTTGGGTCTTCGATTGTCGTTGCGCCGGGTCCCGTCGGTCGGCCAGTTCGGTGGCGAAGTCATGGTAGGAAGCGCGCAACCGGGCGCCCGGCCAATCGGCGGGCAGCAGCTCAGCGGGCAGCATCGGATCGGTGAGCAGGTGGCGCACCATCGCCGCGGCCACCACGAACCGCGCGGGAATGTCCGATGATTGAGCCGCTTGAGATGACGGGGCCATCTCGTCGAGCAATTGGTGGCCGGCTCGCGACCACCCGGGCAGGTCCCACAGCTGGTTGGCCAGTTGGGCGGGGGCGTCGTCGCGTGCCTTCAGCACCCGAACCCGGAGGTCGATCGCGGGGCCCAGGTCCAGATCCAGGTTGTCCGGCCGCATCCACACGCCCTCGCGCAGTTCACCAAAACGCTCGTGCTGCATGGTGGTTCGTAAGGCAGCACGGGTTCGGGCATCGTTGCCAACACTTGTCACAATGACGACGTGCCAAAATCCTTGCCAGACACGGACTTCCGGTCGCATGGCCTCGTCCTGCCGCCGTTGGCGGGCCAGTAACCGATCCGAAAGTCGATAGCCGTTGGCCGACCGGATCAGGTCGCCGGCACTGACCATGCGCGTCAGCGCCACCCGCAGCGTCGTCTCCTTGATACCGAAATCCGCTGTCAGCCTGATCAATTCGCTGGCGCTAGCGTGCGCGGGATGAGCGCCGAGCAGCACGCTGAGCACCACTGACCGGGCGGTCATGTTCGGCATCGGCTACACCCGCCTAGACCTGGGAAGCCTGACGGCCGTAATCGCCGAACGGCTCGTCGCGGTGCTTGACCGCGCCCCGGAAGCCGTGCTCGACGGCGTCGGCGACGAAGGCGTGCCCCTCCGGCGTGTGCCGGGCGACACCGTCGAATACCGTGCTGACCATCCTGCTGGTGGCCACACCCTGTTGCAGCAGAACGGAATTGAGCGCGAGCTTGACCATGATGAGCTGGTTGACCGGCATCGCTGCGATTCTTTCCACCAGCCGCTCGGTGCGCTCGTCGAGGTCCTTGGGGTCCGGCGCCTCGACCGCCAGGCCCCACTCGGCGGCCTGCGCGCCGGTGATGCAATCACCTGTCAGCAGTAGGCGTTTGGCGCGCTGATCGCCGAGCCGGTGCGCCCACAGGCCCGCCGCCGGAACGCCCCACACCCGCGTCGGCGGGTAGCCGATCTTGGCGTCGGCGGCGGCGATCACCTGGTCGGCGTGCAGCGCGATGTCGGTGCCGCCGGCCACGCAGTAGCCGTGGATCTTGACCACTGTTGGCTTGTCGGCGTGCATCAGGCTGGAGAACCCGCGCACGAAGCGGCTCATCATCTGGTAGTCGATCATCGGGTCCCACGGCTGATTCGCAAAGTGGTTGATGGCCTGGGTTTTACCATCCAGCACTGTTCCGCTGTACGCGCCGCCCCCGCCCGCCGAGCCGGTGCCGTCGGCGTAGGCGGACAGGTCGAAGCCCGCGCAGAAGCCCTCGCCGCGGCCGGACACGAGGATGACGTGGACGCTCGGGTCCAGGTCCGCGCGCTCCACCAACGCCGAGAGCTCTAGCGGGGTGTCCGCGACGATCGCGTTGCCCTTCTCCGGTCGATTGAAGGTGATCCGCGCGACCCGGTCCGTGACCTCGTAGGTCATCGTCTTCAGGTTGTCGAAGTCCACCGGCCTGATCGCATGGCTCATTGGCGCCGCTCCTCCTCATCGCTTCGCTGGTGCATCGCTGCCTGCGTCACCGCTCCGCTCTGCATCGTCGCCGGCGCGCGCGTCATCCCTTTACTAGAGCACGCTCGAGGATGGACGCCAGGTCCAGCCCGGCCGGCATGGTGCCGAACGCGCCACCCCACTGACCCGCGAGCCGGGTGGCCAGGAACGCCTCCGCGACGGCGGGATGCCCGTGGCGTACCAGCAGCGAACCCTGCAGCGAAAGGCAAATGTCCTCAGCGATCTTGCGGGCCCGGTACTGAATGGTCTCGAGGTCGCCCAGTTGCCGCCGCAGGTTCTCGACATGGCTGTCCAGCCGGGCGTCCTGGCCCGCGCTCTGGGCCAGTTCGGCGAAGAGCACATCGACGGACTCCGGACGCGTTGCCATGGCGCGCAACGTATCCAGCGCGCTGACGTTGCCCGAACCCTCCCAGATGCCCATCAAGGGCGCCTCACGGTAGAGACGCGGCATACCGGACTCCTCCACATATCCGTTGCCGCCCAGGCATTCCAGCGCCTCGGCCGCGTGCGGGGTGGCACGCTTGCACACCCAGTACTTGCTGGCCGCCAGGCCGATGCGACGGAACAGCGCTTCGGTTTCGTCCCCGCGCACCGCCCTGTCGGTGGCACCGGCCATCCGCATCGCCACCGTGGTGGCGGCTTCGGCCTCCACCGCCAGGTCGGCCAGCACGTTGCGCATCAGCGGCTGGTCAATCAGGTAGCCGCCGAAAGCCTTTCGGTGCTGGGCATGGTGGATGGCGCGGGTCAGGCCGGTGCGCATGCTGGTGGCGCTGCCCAGCGTGCAGTCCAGCCGGGTGAGGTTCACCATCTCGATGATGGTCGGCACACCGCGACCCTCCTCGCCGACCAGCCAGGCGATGGCACGGTCGTACTCGACCTCGCTCGAGGCGTTGGCGTGGTTGCCGAGCTTGTCCTTGAGGCGCTGCAGGAACATCCGGTTGCGGGTGCCGTCGGGCAGGATCCGCGGCAGCATGAAGCACGACAGCCCGCCGGGCGCCTGCGCGAGCACCAGGAAGATGTCACACATCGGCGCCGAGGTGAACCACTTGTGGCCGGTGAGGTTGTAGGAGCCATCGGCGTTTCTGGTGGCCGGGGTGGCTTGGGTGGTACCGGCGCGCACGTCGGAGCCGCCCTGCTTCTCGGTCATCGACATGCCCGCGGTGATGCCGGGCTTGGTGGTGGCCAGTCGCAGCTCCGGGTCGTACTCGCGGCTGGTCAGCAACGGCTCGTAAACCCTTGCCAATTCAGGGTTGTTGCGCAGCGCGGGCACGACGGCGTAGGTCATCGAGATCGGGCAGACGTGGCCCGGCTCGACGGTCCACACCGAGGTCTTGGCGGCGCGTACCACGTGCGCGCCCGGCCGCTCGTCGGACCAAGGCGCCGCGTGCAGGCCGTGGCCGATCGCCACCCGCATCAGCTCGTGGTAAGCCGGGTCGTATTCCACCTCGTCAACGCGATGCCCGTACTTGTCGTGGGTGTGCAGGACGGGCCGGTTTCGGTCGGCGAGCTCACCCCAACGGTCGGCTTCGCGGCTGCCGTTGATGGCGCCGACCTGGTTCACCTCCTCCAGGCCCCACTCGCCGCCCTCGCGGATCAGGGCCTCGGTGAGCATCGGCGAGGTCGCGGGGTTGTAGTCCTGCAGCGGCGGAACCTGGTTGGTGACCACATGGGTGTCTGACATGCCGTCCATATTACATTTTTTCGACAGCTGCACAAGAGATGTAATGCTAGCGCGGGTGCGCGGCGAAGAACTCCCACAACCGGGCGGTGGCGAAGGACGGCCACTCGTGGCCGCCGCCGTCGACCGTGACCAGCACGACGCCGCGATTGTCGGCGCAGCCGGCCGTCGACGTGGTGACCTCGTCGCTGGTTTTGGTGACCGGCGCGCCACATCGATCGGCGTTGCGCCAGAAGGCATTCACTTCCTGCAGCGACGGACCGTTGATGATGCCGGCGCCCTGTCCGCCCTGGTACGGAACGAGCTGATCGGCGTTGCCGTGCACCTCCATCACGGATGTCGGGCGCGGCGATCCGCAGGAATTGAGCTGCGTGCCGGCGACGGGGCCGATCGCGGCGAAGATGTCCGTCTCGCACGCCAGCGTGTAGGCCATGATGGCGCCGTTGCTCATGCCACTGGCGTCGACGCGCGCGGGATCGATGTGGAGATTCTTCTCGATGTCGGTCACGGCCGCTTTGATGAACCCGAGGTCGTCGACTCCGTCGTGGCCCGCATCGCCGCAGCAGCCCCCGCTGTCGGCGTTCCAAGACCGGTCGACGCCATCGGGATAGGCCACGACGAACTTGGCGGTGTCGGCCAGTTCGTCCCAGCCGTAGGATCGTTCGGCCTGCCTGGCGCTGCCGGAATAGCCGTGCAGCATCACAACCAGCGGGGCCGACGCCGGCAAGCCCGCGGGCTTGTAGAGCCGGTACGCGCGCTGGGCGGCGCCGACGGCGATGGTGTGCATGCTGGTGCCGGTGACAAAGCCCGTGGGCAGCTTCGGCTCCCACGCCGAACAACCCGCGGCAACCAGCACGATAGCGATCAGCGTGAGCAGCCGGACGCGCATGCCTACCAGCCTACGAGTCAGAATCAGGCCGGATGTGCGGCGAAGAATTCCCACAGCTTCTGGGTAAAGGAGGCGGGCCACTCGATGTGTCCTCCGCCGTCGATCGTCATCAGCACGACGCCGCGGTGGTCGGCGCATCCGGCGGTCGAGGTGGTCACCCGGCCACTGGTCGTGGCTTGCGGGGCGCCACACTGATCGACGTTGCGCCAGAATGCGTTGACCTCCGCCGCCGACGGACCGTTGATGACGCTGAAGCCCTGCCCGCCCCGGTACGGGACGAGCGGATCGGCGGTGCCGTGGATGTCCATCACCGACGTGCGGTGCGGCGACCGGCACGGGTCCAGCTGTGTCGCCGCGTCCGGGCCGATCGCGGCGAACAGACCGGTGTTGCAGGCCAGCGTGTAGGACATGATGCCGCCGTTGCTGATGCCGGTGGCATACACGCGGGAAGGGTCGACGCCGACGTTGCGGCCGATGTCTGCGACGGCCGCGGTGATGAAGGCGACGTCGTCGACGTGCTGGCGCGCCGGCGGGCCACAGCAGCCACCACCGTTGACGTTCCAGGCCCTGTCGAAGCCGTCGGGATAAGCGACGACAAACTTCGCCGAATCGGCCAATTGGTCCCAACCGTAAGATCTTTCGGCCTGCTCGGCGGTGGCAAACCCGCCGTGCAGCATGACGACCAGCGGCGCCGACGCGGGCAATCCCGCGGGCTTGTAGAGCCGGTAGGCGCGGTCGCGCCCGCCGACGTTGATGGTGTGCAGGGTGGTACCGATCAGGAAGCCCGACGGCGGCCGGGGCTGCTGGCTTGAGCACCCCGCGAGCAAAAGGATCACCCCAACCACAAGCGGGGCGAATCGACGGGGCATGCGGGCTGGCCGTGGGCTAGCCGCTGGCGTGTTCACGCAGAAACGCGATGTCGTCCTTGCGCCCCTCGTCGGCGGTCTCGCAGATGACCGGCGCATCCGCCGCCTTGACCGCCGCCACCAGCAACTCGGTGCCGATCTCGCCGGAACCCAGGTTGGCGTGCCGGTCGCGCCCGGAGCCCGCCGGGTCCTTGGAATCGTTGCAGTGCACCAGGTCGATGCGGCCGGTGATGGCCTTGATGCGGTCCACGGCATGGACCAGCCCCTCCCCCGCCGCCCAGGCGTGACAGGTGTCCAAACAGAAACCAATCCCGGTGTCGCCGATGACATCCCAGAGCCGGGCGATGGTATCGAAGTGGCGGGCCATCGCGTGGTCGCCGCCGGCCGTGTTCTCCAGGTACACCGGAACCTGGGTCTCAAGCTGGTCGAGCGCCTTGCGCCAGCGCTGGAAACCCTCGTCGAGGTCGCTGTCGTCGGCGACGTGCCCGCCGTGCACGATCACCGCGGCGGCACCGATGGCGGCCGCCGCGTCACACGTCTCCTGCAGAATCTTGCGCGACGGGATCCGCACCCGGTTGTTCGCCGACGCGACGTTGATCAGGTACGGCGCATGCACGTATATCGGCAGCCCCGCGGCCTTCAGTGTGGCGGCGTCATCGCGCGGTTTCGGCGCCTTCCAGCTCTGCGGGTTGCCCAGGAAAATCTGCACTACGTCGGCGCCCTCGGCCTCCGCTGCGGCCAGCGGATCGGTGGGGCTGACATGCGAACCAATCAACACGTCGCCCAGTCTAATGACGGGTCCAGGCACCCGCGCCGACTACAGCGCCGGGCGGCGGCGATGGAAATCGGTGACCCGCTGATACGCATGGCCGGCCCGCACGAGCAGCTGCTCGGCGAATTCGCGGCCGATGAACTGGACGCCAAGCGGAGTCCCGCGGGACGTGACTCCCGCCGGCAGGCATATCGCAGGGTGACCACTGACGTTGAAGGGCGCGGTAGGAGTGGCCAATCGGGTGTTCAACTCCGGGTCCTGCCCCAGGGTCCGCATGGTCTCCAGGGTGGGAGATCCAACACCGGAACTCGGCATCAGCACGATATCCACGCCGCGGAAGACACTGCGGACAGACGCGGTGAATTCGAGGCGCTGCTTGACGAGCGTCTGGTGCTCCGCCGCGCTCAATCCTCGCGCGGCGTCGATCAATCCGCGCAACGCCGGCCCGTATTCGCCGGCGCGTGCCGGATAGGTTTCGGCGTGCGCGGCGGCGGTCTCGAGGCCGCGCATCTTTCCGAAGGCGGCCACGATCCGATCAAGGGCGGGCAGCTCGACCTCGATGACCGGCCACCCCATGCCTTCGAGCGTGGTGACGACGGCGGCCAGCATCGCCGTGGTGTCCTCGTCGAACGCCGACAGCTGTGACCAGTCCACCCCGACCCGGGGTGGCTGGGACAAAGTGAGGCAATCCGCATAGTCCGCGACGGGCTCGGGCGAGGAGGTGGGATCGTTGATGTCGGCTCCCGCCATCACCGTGAGTAAAGCCCCCACGTCCCGAGCGCTTCGGGCGATGGGCCCGACGTGGTCGAAACTAGCTGCGAGTTCAACGATTCCGTGCCGGCTGACCCGGCCCCACGTCGGTTTGATACCGGTGACACCGCACATGCTGGCCGGAAATCGAATCGATCCACCGGTGTCCGATCCAATTGAGCCGAAGCACAATCCCGCCGCGGTGGCGACGCCGCAGCCGCTCGAGGATACGCCCGCCCAGGTTGCCGGGTCCCAGGGATTGACCGGTGCCGGAAGAGTGGGGTGGTAGCCGAGATACGCACCCTCCGTCATGGCCAACTTGCCGATGATCACGGCGCCGGCGGCGCGCAGCTTTGCGACAACCGTAGCGTCGTACCGCGGCCAGAAGTCACGAAAGATCGTGGTACCCGCCGCGGTTGGGGCGTCGACGGTGTAGCAGAGATCCTTCAACCCGATCGGCACGCCGTGCAGAACACCCTTGTAGCGGCCACGGAAGATGTCGGCATCGGCGGCGCGGGCCGCGTTCAGCGCGGAATCCCCCGCTACGAAGGCGTAGCTCTTCAGTCGCGTATCGAGCTGCTCGATTCGCCGCAGGGTCGAGAGCGTGACTTCTTCCGACTTGAGTTGGCGCGTGCGAATCAGTTCGGCGACTTCGGTCAGTTCGAGCTTCCAGATCCCGTCCTCGGCCAGGCCGGTCATGTGTCGGCGCGGTCGGGCATCCCGACTTCGCGCTGGTCGGCCGTGACAGCCCAGCGGCTCAACCTCCAGACACCATCCCGCCTTGCCGCAGTGAAGTTGTAGCAGGCGGTCAGCTCCGGAGATGGCGGGCCGCCGACACGGACGGCGAATACCTGCACATAACAGTGCCCGGTTGCCTCAGTCGCGCTTTGGCTGGTGAACCAGAACGAGTTCAACGCGTGACGGCGCCGGTTGCCCGCACTGTTGAACGCCGCCTTTCTAGCTTTGAGAAAGCTCATCACCGTATCGATATTGCTCGAGAGCACCTGACCCTCGTGCCACAACACCAGCTCCGGTGCCTCGGTGAACAGTGCCCGAAAATCATCGAGCCGATCCTGGTCATAGGTGTAGGCGTAGGCGCCGAGCAAGTTGATGATCGCCAGTCGATCGGCGACGTTAAACTCAACGCCCCCAACGTCGTTGACCGCTACCATCTGTTCATCCGTCACCGATCCACCTCCGCCGTCGGGCTGACTCCCGGGGGTTGCCACTGTACCGCCCGCCGACCCGCGATGAGCGCGTCGATGGCGGATTCGTCGTAACCCGCCTCCCGGAGAACCTCGGATGTATGCTCCCCCAGCAGTGGCGGCGGGTACCGTAGCCAGGCGCTTTCGCTACCGCTGACATTGACCGACTGACCGAGCAGCTTCAGTGCGCCGAGCGAACTGTGATCGGCGGTGACGACCATACCGAGCCCGGCGGTTATCGGGTGGTCGAGAGCCTGGTCAACGGTGAGCACGGGTCCACACGGAACGCCGGATTCACCGATGATTCCCAACCATTCCCGCGTCGTCTTGGTCGCCAGCACCTCTTCGATCAGGCGCCGCAGCTCGCCGCGATGCTGCATCCGAGCGGCGTTGTCGACGAAGCGTTCCTCGTTCTCCCACGCCCGCATGCCCAGGGCGCAGCAGAGCCGCTGCCACATCTTTTCGTTGCCGCATGCCAGGGTTATCGCGCCATCGGCGGTTTTGAATGTCCCCTGCGGAAACATGATCGGATGATCGTTGCCGTCCTGGGTCGGCACCACGCCGACGCTGAGGTACTTCTGCGCCTGGTAGGACAGCAGCGTCAGCATCGACTGCATCAGCGACCCCTCCACCACCGCGCCGACGCCGGTTCGCTCCCTTTCGTAAAGGGCCGCCAGGACACCGACCGCACCGAACACGCCGGTCGAGGAGTCTGCGACGGCGATCCCAACCCGAAGGGGTCCGGTGTCGGGCGTGCCGGTGACGCTCATCAAGCCCGAAATCGCTTGCGCGGTCTGGTCGAATCCGGGTAGTGCCGACCCGGGTGGACGCTGGCCGAAGCCGCTCAAGGCGACGTACACCAACCGCGGATATAACTCCCGTAGGGTGTCGGCGCCCAACCCCATGGCCTCGGCGGTACCGGGTTTGAAGTTATGCACGAAGACGTCGGCATCGCGGATCAAGTCCCGGCACGCCGCCATGCCTTCCGAGGTTCGCAGATCGAGGGCAATGCTGCGCTTGTTTCGGTTCGACGCAATGTAATAGACGCTCTCGGTGCCATGGAATGGCCCGGACTCGCGAGCCGGGTCGCCGGTGGGAAGCGCCTCCACCTTGATGACGTCGGCACCCAAGTCAGCCAGCAGCATAGTCAAGGTGGGACCGGACAGGTACCGGGTCAGGTCCACCACGCGAATGCCGTCCAGTGCTGACATCTCAGCTCACAACGCTAGCGATCAAACCTGGGCGCGCGTCCCTGGCTAAAGGCCGCCACGCCTTCGCGCAGGTCCGCTCCCTCATAGGCTTCGACATTGAACCGGATCAGGGCGTCCGTGTCGGCCGCGGTCAGCGCTCGGCCATGCATATTGGCGACCGCCTTCGACGCACGCATGGTCACCGCCGATTGCCGACAGATCTGGCCCACAAGTCTTGCCGTCGCGCCCGCCAAATCGTCCGGCCCGACCACCCTTTGCACCAATCCCCAACGCGCGGCATCCGATACGTCGATCAGTTCGCCGCTGAACAACAAATACTTCAGGGCCGCCGGACCGATAAGGCGCGCGACCAAGTCGGCCTCAGTGAAGCCGAGGATGACCCCGAGCTTGCCGATCGGGATGCCGAAGCGGGCGTCGTCGCTGGCGATGCGCACATCGCAGGCGGTGCTCAATTCACAACCGCCGCCGACGGCAAGCCCGCGGATCGCTGCGATCACCGGAACCGGCACCGCGACCAACGCGGTGAGAGCGGCGGCCACGCTCTCGTTGTAGACAGCCGCGTCGCCGGCGCTCATCCGGGTGTCGGGGAACTCCTTGATGTCGGCACCCGCGGCGAACGCCTTGTCGCCGGCGCCGCGAAGCACCACAGCCCGCAGATCCCGTTCGCCCGCGAGCTCGTCGAACAGCAGCTTGAGGCGGCGCCACCCGGCCAAGTTCAGCGCGTTCTGCGCCTGCGGATGACTCAGCGTGACCACCGCGACGTCTCGGTGGCGTTGCAGCGCAACACGATCGATCACGGCTTCGGCGGGTGGCGGGGCGACCAGGAGCTTACTTAACGCGAGCTCCAGACCGCCCTCCAAACCGCCTTCGTCCCGGCTCACGCCGACACCCGCCGAGCAACTCTGGGGCTACCGGTAGTGCTACCGATAGTCCGAGTAACCGTAGTCGTCCAGCGGAACCGCGGCTCCGGTGCTCTGACCGAAGTCCGGGCTGTAGTACTGATCCTCGTAGGACGGGATCGTGTACGCCGCGGCGCGGGCCTCCTCGGTCGGCTGCACCTGGATGTTCCGGTACCGGTTGATGCCGGTGCCGGCCGGGATCAGCTTTCCGATGATCACGTTCTCCTTCAGGCCGTTGAGCTTGTCGCTGCGGCAGTTGATCGCCGCATCGGTCAGCACCCGCGTGGTCTCCTGGAACGACGCCGCCGACAGCCACGAGTCAGTGGCCAGCGACGCCTTCGTGATACCCATCAGCACCGGACGACCCGCGGCGGGCTCGCCGCCCTCGGCGACCACCCTGCGGTTCTCCGCCTCGAACCCCGCACGCTCGATCAGCGAGCCGGGCAGGAACTCCGTCGAGCCCGAGTCGATGATGGTGACGCGGCGCAGCATCTGGCGAACGATCACCTCGATGTGCTTGTCGTGGATCGACACACCCTGGGCGCGGTAGACGTCCTGGACCTCGCGGACGAGGTGGATCTGCACCTCGCGGGGGCCCTGAACGCGCAGCACCTCGTGCGGGTCGGCGGAGCCCTCCATCAGCTGCTGCCCCACCTCGACGTGGTCGCCGTTGGAGAGCACCCGCTCGGAACCGTCCTCGTGCTTGAACACGCGAAGCCGTTGCCGCTTGGACAGCTTGTCGTAGACCACTTCCTCACCGCCGTCGTCGGGCACGACGGTGATCTTGTAGAAGCGGTCGCCGTCCTCGAGGCGAACCCGCCCGGTGACGTCGGCGATCGGCGCCTTGCCACGCGGCACCCGGGCCTCGAACAGCTCCTGGACACGTGGCAGACCGCCGGTGATGTCCTCACCGACACCACCCTGGTGGAACGTGCGCATGGTCAGCTGAGTGCCGGGCTCACCGATGGACTGGGCGGCGACGATGCCAACAGCCTCGCCGATGTCGACCAGCTTGCCGGTGGCCATGGAACGGCCGTAGCAGGTCGCGCAGACGCCGGTGCCGGTGGTACACGTCAGCACCGAGCGCACTTTGATCTGCGTGATGCCCGCCGCCAGCAGCGCGTCGATCGACGGGTCGCCCAGGTCCTCGCCACGCGCGACGACGACGTTGCCTGCCTCGTCGACGGCGTCGGCACCCAAAGTCCGTGCGTACGCCGATGTTTCGATGTACGGGTCGCGGATCAGGGTGCCGTCATTTTGGCGCTCGGCCAGCTCGACGATGATGCCGCGCTCGGTCTGGCAGTCGTGCTCGCGGACGATAACGTCCTGGCTGACGTCCACCAGACGACGGGTCAGGTACCCGGAGTCGGCGGTACGCAACGCGGTGTCCGCCAGGCCCTTTCGAGCGCCGTGCGTGTTGATGAAGTACTCCAGCACCGTCAGGCCCTCGCGGAACGACGACTTGACCGGACGCGGGATGAACTCACCCTTCGGGTTGGTCACCAGGCCCTTCATGCCGGCCAGCGTCCGGGTCTGGGTGAAGTTACCCGTGGCACCGGAGTCGACGATCGTGATGATCGGGTTGTCGCTGGGGTAGTGCTCCCGTAGCGCCTGACCGACCTCGTCGGTGGCTTCCTTCCAGATCTCCACCAGCGCCTCGTTGCGCTCGTCGTGGTTCAAAGCGCCACGCTGGAACTGCTTTTCGACCTTGTCGGCCCGCTCCTCGTAGTGGTCGAGGATCTCCTTCTTGCGCGGCGGCACCAACACGTCGGCCATGGAGACCGTGACACCGCTGCGGGTCGCCCAGTGGAAGCCGGCGTCCTTGAGCTTGTCCACGGTCTGCGCGACGACGATCATCGGGTAGCGCTCGGCCAGGTCGTTGATGATCGCAGCCTGCACCTTCTTGTGCATCTGCTTGTTCACGAACGGATAGCCCAGCGGCAGCAGCTCGTTGAACATCACCCGGCCCAGCGTGGTGTCGGCGATCCACGCGTCGCCCGGCTGCCAGCCATTGTGGCCGAACAGCTCGGCCTCGATCTCGGCCGGCGGACGCAGCTGGGTAAGCCGCACCTTGATCTTGGCCCGCACCGAGAGCAGGCCGCGGTCGGCCGCCATGATCGCCTCGGCCGGCGAGGAGTACACGCCCGTCTCGGGGCTGTCCTTCCCGGCCGCCTGGTATTCGCCGGTGTCGCCGTCGATCTCGGTGGTCAGGTAGTACAGCCCGGTCACCATGTCCAACCGCGGCATGGCCAACGGGCGGCCGGACGCGGGCGACAGGATGTTGTTGGACGACAGCATCAGGATGCGGGCCTCGGCCTGCGCCTCGGCGCTCAGCGGCAGGTGCACTGCCATCTGGTCGCCGTCGAAGTCGGCGTTGAACGCCTCACAGACCAGCGGGTGCAGCTGAATGGCCTTGCCTTCCACCAGCATTGGCTCGAAGGCCTGAATGCCCAGCCGGTGCAGGGTGGGCGCGCGGTTCAGCAGAACCGGGTGCTCGGCGATGACCTCTTCGAGCACGTCCCACACCTGCGGACGCTGGCGCTCCACCATTCGCTTGGCGCTCTTGATGTTCTGCGCGTGGTTGAGGTCGACCAGCCGCTTCATCACGAACGGCTTGAACAGCTCCAGCGCCATCAGCTTCGGCAGGCCGCACTGATGCAGCTTGAGCTGCGGGCCGACGACGATGACCGAACGGCCCGAGTAGTCGACGCGCTTACCGAGCAGGTTCTGGCGGAACCGGCCCTGCTTGCCCTTGAGCAGATCGGACAGCGACTTCAGCGGACGGTTGCCCGGACCCGTGACGGGCCGGCCGCGGCGGCCGTTGTCGAACAACGCGTCCACGGACTCCTGCAACATCCGCTTCTCGTTGTTGACAATGATTTCGGGCGCACCCAGATCGATCAGCCTCTTGAGCCGGTTGTTGCGGTTGATCACCCGTCGGTACAGGTCATTGAGGTCGGACGTGGCGAACCGGCCACCGTCGAGCTGCACCATCGGGCGCAGTTCCGGCGGGATGACCGGGACGGCGTCGAGCACCATGCCCATCGGCGAGTTGCCCGACTGCTGGAATGCCGCGACCACCTTGAGTCGCTTGAGTGCACGAAGCTTCTTCTGCCCCTTGCCGCTTCGAATGACCTCACGCAGGTTCTCGGCCTCGGCGTCGATGTCGAAGCTCTGCATCAGCTTCTGGATCGACTCCGCACCCATGGCGCCGGTGAAGTACTCGCCGTAGCGGTCGATGAGCTCGCGGTAGAGGTTCTCGTCCACGATCAGCTGCTTGGGGGCCAGCTTGGTGAAGGTGGTCCAGATGTCCTCCAACCGGTCCAGCTCGCGCTGCGCACGGTCGCGGAGCTGGCGCATCTCGCGCTCGCCACCGTCACGCACCTTGCGCTTGACGTCGGACTTGGCGCCCTCGTCCTCGAGCTCCTTCATGTCGGCCTCGAGCTTCTGGGCACGCGCCTCCAGATCGGCGTCGCGCTGATCCTCAACGCCCTTGCGCTCCACCAGAATTTCGGCCTCAAGCGTCGACAGCTCGTTGTGCCGCATCTCCTCGTCGACCGCCGTGATCACGTAGGCGGCGAAGTAGATGATCTTCTCGAGGTCCTTGGGCGCGAGGTCCAGCAGGTACCCCAGGCGCGAAGGCACACCCTTGAAGTACCAGATGTGGGTGACGGGCGCGGCCAACTCGATGTGGCCCATCCGCTCACGACGCACCTTGGCGCGGGTCACCTCGACGCCGCAGCGCTCGCAGATGATGCCCTTGAAGCGGACGCGCTTGTACTTGCCGCAGTAGCACTCCCAGTCGCGAGTCGGCCCGAAGATCTTCTCGCAGAACAGGCCGTCCTTCTCTGGCTTCAGCGTGCGGTAGTTGATCGTCTCCGGCTTCTTGACCTCGCCGTAAGACCATTGCCTGATGTCCTCCGCGGTGGCGAGGCCGATACGGAGTTCATCGAAGAAGTTGACGTCGAGCACGTAACTCCCTTTCCCCTTGCGGGTTTAGTAACACCAAAACGTTGATTAAGCGAGATCCTCGACAGAGGCGGATTCGTTGCGGGACAAGTTGATTCCCAGGTTCGCCGCGGCGCGCTCCAGGTCTTCGTCCTCGCCCTCGCGCAGCTCGATGGCTGCGCCGTCGGACGACAGCACCTCGACGTTGAGGCACAGCGACTGCAGCTCCTTGAGCAGCACCTTGAACGACTCCGGGATACCCGGCTCCGGGATGTTCTCGCCCTTGACGATCGCCTCGTAGACCTTGACCCGGCCGACGGTGTCGTCGGACTTGATGGTCAACAGCTCCTGCAGCGTGTACGCCGCACCGTAGGCCTGCATGGCCCAGCACTCCATCTCACCGAAGCGCTGGCCACCGAACTGCGCCTTACCGCCCAGCGGCTGCTGGGTGATCATCGAGTACGGGCCGGTGGAGCGGGCATGGATCTTGTCGTCCACCAGGTGGTGCAGCTTCATGATGTACATGTAGCCAACCGTCACCGGGTACGGGAACGGCTCGCCGCTGCGCCCGTCGAACAGCTTTGCCTTGCCGTCGCCGTCGACCATCACCTCGTCGTCGCGGTTGGGCAGCGTGCAGGAAAGCAGGCCCTGCAGCTCCTCCTCCTTGGCGCCGTCGAACACCGGCGTCGACACGATCTGGTTCGGCTGCGCGTGCAGCAACTCCTCGGGCAGGTTGGCGGCCCAGGTCGGGACCCCTCCAGCAACATTGATGTTCCAGCCGGCCTTGGCGACCCACCCGAGGTGAGTTTCCAGAATCTGGCCGATGTTCATCCGTCGCGGCACACCGTGGGTGTTCAGGATGATGTCGACCGGGGTGCCGTCCGGCATGAACGGCATGTCCTCGACCGGCAGGATCTTGCCGATAACACCCTTGTTGCCGTGGCGCCCGGCCAGCTTGTCGCCGTCGGAGATCTTGCGCTTCTGGGCCACGTACACCCGCACCAATTCGTTGACGCCAGCGGCCAGTTCGTCATCGTCCTCGCGGGAGAACACCCGGATGCCGATGACCTTGCCGGACTCGCCGTGCGGCACTTTGAGTGAGGTGTCGCGGACCTCGCGGGCCTTCTCGCCGAAGATCGCGCGCAGCAGCCGCTCCTCCGGCGTCAGCTCGGTCTCCCCCTTCGGGGTGACCTTGCCAACCAGGATGTCGCCGTCACGAACCTCGGCGCCGATCCGCACGATGCCCCGCTCGTCCAAGTCGGCGAGCACCTCGTCGGAGACGTTCGGGATGTCCCGGGTGATCTCCTCGGCGCCCAGCTTGGTGTCGCGGGCGTCGATCTCGTGCTCCTCGATGTGGATCGAGGTCAGCACGTCCTCTTCAACCAGGCGGTTGGAGAGGATGATCGCGTCCTCGTAGTTGTGCCCTTCCCACGGCATGATCGCGACCAGCAGGTTCTTGCCGAGCGCCATCTCACCGTTCTCGGTGCACGGACCGTCCGCGATGACCTGGCCCGCCTCGACCCGGTCGCCCGCGTCGACGATCGGCGACTGGTTGGCGCAGGTGCCGTGGTTGGAGCGGGCGAACTTGCGCATCCGGTAGGTATGCCGGGTGCCGTCGTCGGCCATCACGGTGATGTAGTCGGCGGACACCTCCTCGATGACGCCGGCCTTGTCGGCGACGACGACGTCGCCGGCGTCGATCGCCGCGCGCAGCTCCATGCCGGTGCCCACCAGCGGCGCCTCGCTGCGCACCAGCGGAACCGCCTGGCGCTGCATGTTGGCGCCCATCAAGGCACGGTTGGCGTCGTCGTGCTCGAGGAACGGGATCATGGCCGTGGCCACCGACACCATCTGGCGCGGCGACACGTCCATGTAGTCCACCTCGGACGAGGGCACGTACTCGACCTCACCCTGCTTCCGGCGGACCAGAACGCGGGGCTCGACGAACCGGCCGTCGCCGTCGATCGGCGAGTTGGCCTGCGCCACCACGTGGCGGTCCTCCTCGTCGGCCGTGAGGTACTCGATCTCGTCTGAGACGACCCCGTCCACAACCTTCCGATAAGGCGTCTCGATGAAACCGAACGGGTTGACCCGCGCGTACACCGACAGCGAGCCGATCAGGCCGATGTTCGGGCCTTCCGGGGTCTCGATCGGGCACATCCGGCCGTAGTGCGACGGGTGCACGTCACGGACCTCCAGCCCGGCGCGCTCCCGGGACAGACCGCCCGGCCCCAGCGCCGACAGCCGGCGCTTGTGGGTGAGGCCCGACAGCGGGTTGTTCTGGTCCATGAACTGCGAGAGCTGGCTGGTGCCGAAGAACTCCTTGATCGCGGCGACCACCGGCCGGATGTTGATCAGCGTCTGCGGCGTGATCGCCTCGACGTCCTGGGTGGTCATCCGCTCGCGGACCACCCGCTCCATCCTGGACATGCCGACCCGGATCTGGTTCTGGATCAGCTCACCCACCGTGCGCAGCCGGCGATTGCCGAAGTGGTCGATGTCGTCGGTCTCCACCGGAACCTCGACGCCGCCGGGGACGGTCATCATGGTCTGACCCTCGTGCAGGCGGACCAGGTATTCGATGGTGGCGACGACGTCTTCCTCAGTCAGCGTCGACGACGTGATCGGCTCGCCGGTGTGCAGGCCGAGCTTCTTGTTGACCTTGTAGCGACCGACGCGGGCCAGGTCGTACCGCTTCTCCTTGAAGAACAAGTTCTCCAGCAGGGTCTGCGCGGACTCCTTGGTCGGCGGCTCGCCCGGGCGCAGCTTGCGGTAGATGTCCAGCAGCGCCTCGTCGGTGCCGACGGTGTTGTCCTTCTCCAGCGTCGACATCATGATTTCGGAGAAGCCGAACCGCTCGGTGATCCGCTCGGCGGTCCAGCCCAGCGCCTTGAGCAGCACGGTGACGGGCTGGCGGCGCTTGCGGTCGATGCGCACGCCGACGGTGTCGCGCTTGTCGACGTCGAACTCGAGCCACGCACCGCGGCTCGGGATCACCTTGACGCTGTGCAGCAACTTCTCGGTGGACTTGTCGATGGTCTCGTCGAAGTACACGCCGGGCGAGCGAACCAGCTGGCTGACGACCACGCGCTCGGTCCCGTTGATGATGAAGGTGCCCTTCTCGGTCATCATCGGGAAGTCGCCCATGAACACCGTCTGGCTCTTGATCTCGCCGGTGTTGTTGTTGATGAACTCGGCCGTGACGAACAGCGGGGCCGCGTACGTCATGTCCTTGTCTTTGCACTCGTCAACCGGTGCCTTGACTTCGTCGAACCGGGGATCGGAGAAGGACAGCGACATCGAGCCGGAGAAGTCCTCGATCGGGGACAGCTCGTAGAGCACCTCTTCGAGACCACCCACCGGCTTGACGTCGCCGCGGGTGGCCGCGGTCTCGCGCCAACCCGACGACCCGATCAACCACTCGAACGAGTCGATCTGAACATCAAGAAGCCCCGGAACCTCGAGCGGTTCGCGGAGCTTGGCGAACGAGACTCGGTTAGGAGCTCCAGGCACGGAACCGTTAGCGCCGTTAGCGGAACTTCCGTTGGCCGATGATGAGGGGTCTGTCTTGCTCTGGCCAAAATCTGCCAAGATGCACCCTTTCAGCACCTCGCGCGACCCAGGGCCACCGGCAGTCACCGGACCTGCTCGCCGCGATAGTTGTGTTAGTCGGCCGGCGAACGATCTGTCCCGATTCTCACGCGCACACTTAACTGGCTGAGCTGCAAAATGAGCTCAGGCCAAGACCACACTGTCAAGTGGCGGGTGAGGAGGGCAGGAAGTAGCCAGCGCAACGTCCAACAATAGCGCAGGACGGCGCATTCCTCAACTACCCAGCACAAAACGTCCAGGGTGATCGGCGCTGGCTGGCATTTCGACTTTCCCGTGGACACATGCTGCCCAACAGATTGACCCGTTTGCGCCCGTCAGTCAAGGGGAGACACGTCAAGTTATCGTGAAAGTTGCCAACAAGGGCTTACCGGGACCGCGGAAGGACGAAGCCCGCTGTGGCCCACCTCACCTCGCGGTTGCGGTGGGCGGACCCGCGCGTTCAGGCGGTTTGAAGCTCGCCTGATCCCCTAGTTGCCGAACTCGTGCGATGGGAGCCTGTGGGTGCCCTCGAGGTCGTCGAGGATCGCCGTCTGGGCCTGCTTGGGCAGCGTGTGCAGCATCTCGCGCACCCGGGCCTGCCGCCGCCCTATCGCCTTGCGCTCCGGCATCCCCGGCGTGGTCGTCAGCTGCGGCGGCACACCTTCGACGTCCTCGACGCCGCCGTGGTGCTGACCGGCCGCGAGCATGGCGTGCTCGGCCGCCGCAGTGGCCTCGTCCTTCTCCTCGGACATGCCGATGGGACCGATCCGGCGGCCGTTGAGGAACTGCTTGACGACCGGCTCCTCGCTGGTCAACAGCACTTCGCGGGGGCCGAACATGACCAGGTGCTTGCGGAAAAGCATGCCAATGTTGTCCGGGACGGTACGGACGATGTTGATGTTGTGCGTGACGATCAGCACGGTGGCGTCGATTTGGGCGTTGATGTCGATCAGCAGCTGGCTGAGGTAGGCGGTACGCACCGGGTCCAAACCGGAGTCGGGCTCGTCGACCAGGATGATCTTCGGGTCGAGCACCAGGGCGCGGGCCAAGCCGGCACGCTTGCGCATACCACCCGAGATCTCGCCCGGGAACTTGCCGCCGTCGTTGGGCATGCCCACCATCGTGAGCTTCTCCATGACGATGTCACGGATTTCGCTTTCCTTCTTCTTGGTGTGCTCGCGCAGCGGGAAAGCGGTGTTGTCGTAGATGTTCATCGAACCGAACAGGGCACCATCCTGGAACAGGACGCCGAACAGCGTGCGGATTTCGTAGAGCTCCTTGGCCGAGCATTGGATGATGTCGGTGCCATCGATGACGATCGAGCCGCGTTCCGGCCGCAGCAATCCGATCAGCGCCTTCAGGAAGACGGACTTGCCCGTACCCGACGGGCCCAGCATGACCGTGACCTCACCGGCGGGAATGGTCAGCGAGACGTCCTCCCAAATCTTCGAGGACCCGAAGGACTTCGAGAGATTTTTGACCTCGATAGCGACGCCCATGAGAGATCCTTCCGATGCTCGACATGCAATGCCCGCCACCTGCCCCTTTGTGTGGCTTGAGTCACTGTAGCGCACCCTTGGGGCGACGTATCACGTTGCGTCGATAACGAATCCCAATCGGGTACCTCACTCAGACGCGGCCCAGTTGCCATGGAAGCCCATCGGTATCCGCTGCGGCAGGTGCACGGTGGCGACGGACTGCAAACTCTGGGCATCCAGCAGCAGCAATCGGCCCTCGTCCTGGCCGCGGTGATAGCCGTAGCCCATGAGGATCCCGTCGTCCTCGGCGCGGTCCGCCGGGCCGGACGCGGCGTTCTCCGGATTTGGCAGGAAGCACATCTCACCGATCAGCAGGTCGGGATCGAGCGGGGCGACCTCGCTGGAACCGGTCGCGTAGTCGTGCTTGTACAGCGGCGTCAACATTCCCGATCCGCCCGCGGCCGAGAACCCACCCTCGATGCCGACGGTGTAGCCGAACCGGTGTCGCCCGCCCGTGAGGTTCTCGTTGATCCGCGGGAACTCCTGCGACCGGTCGTCGCGGCATTCGCTGGCCACCGCGCCGGTCACCAGGTTGATGGTCCAGCGGTCCAGCGTGGGCAGGCTGTCGCCGGGTCCGCGCCGGTCGCGGTCGAACATCCGCGAGTAGCGCACCACGTCGAGCACCAGGAATTCGGTGCCGTCCCGGGTTTCGGAATAGGCATTGAGCGGGTGGTACACGTAGCAGGGTTCGATGTCGAACCAGCGCACGTCGCCGTTGCCACCCTCGCGGGGCATGACCCCGATGCGGGCCGGATAGTCGGTCTTCCAGGAATACGGGAACCCCTGCGAGCGACGCGTGTCCCGGCTCATCAAAGCCGCGACCGGGCTGGGGATCCGGACGCGTCCGATCAGCGACTGCATCACCAGCCGGGCGGGTAGCTGCGCCCAGCGCGGCACGGCCGCCGGCATCACCTGCACCGCGTCGAACGTCACCGGCAGGTCGTAGATCACCACATACTTATCGGTCAGCGAGAAGTCATGCATCATCGGCGACCCCGACACCTCGATGTCGACGGTCCGGCGGGCGTGGCCCGCCGTGTCGATCACCGAGTACTGCACGGTCCGCCCGCGCGCGAACGAGTAGGACAGCGCGTGCAGCTCGCCGGTGCGCGGATCGCGGTGCGGGTGGGCGGTGTAGCCGCCGGAGAGGGTGCCGTCGAAATCGCAGGTGCCCACGGTGTCGAGCTCGTCGGTGAGTTCATAGTTGGCGACCCCGCCCTCGACGAGCGCCAGGGTGCGCCCGGCGTGGCTCAGCACGTTGGTGTTGGCGCCCAGGGCCAGCATGCCCGCCCGAGGGTCGATCCGGCCGGGCGCGGCCTCGCCCAGGGCGGCGCAAACCGCCGGGCTGCGCACCCAGCGGTTGCGATACCAGCGGGCCTTCCCGTCGCGCAGCGCCAGGCCGTGGACCATGCCGTCGCCGGTGAACCAGTGGTAGGTCGCCGGGTCGACCTCCGCGGCGGGGTTCGGGCCGTTGCGCAGGTAGCGCCCGTTGAGGTGCTCCGGGATGTGGCCGGTGACCCGCAGGTCGGTCGCGGTCACTTCGGCGGTCACGGGCGCCAAGAAGCCTTCGAGATACGGGTTCTGCGACTTGGCGGTTTGCGTTGAAGTCATACTTGAGCTCCGATAACATTGTTATTTCAGCGTTATTGGGACCGTACGCCCTGGGTGAGAAGATGGCAAGGATGACTTCACCCCCGAAGGAAACGCAACGCAGTGTTCGTGACGAGTTGGTGCATGCCGCCGTCGCTCTGCTCGACGAACACGGGCCCGACGCGCTGCAGACCCGAAAGGTGGCCAGCGCCGCCGGGACCTCGACGATGGCGGTGTACACCCATTTCGGCGGGATGCGGGGGCTCATCGCCGAGGTCACCTCGGAGAGCCTGCGACAGTTCGACGCCGGCCTATCGGTGCCGCAGACGGACGACCCCGTGGCCGACTTGCTGGCCACGGGCATGGCCTATCGGCGCTATGCGATCGAGCGCCCGCACATGTACCGGCTGATGTTCGGCAGTACTAGCGCCCACGGCATCAACGCGCCCGTCGTCAACATCCTGACGTTCACCGTTGCCGAGATCGAGCAGCACATTCCCAGCTTCGCGCATGTGGTGCGCGCCGTACGCCGGTCTTCCCTGGCCGGCCGGATCAGCATTGGCTCCGCGGACGACGACGAAACGGTGGTGGCCACCGCGGCCCAGTTCTGGGCACTGATGCACGGGTTCGTATTGCTCGAGTTGGCCGGGTTCTACGGCGAGGATGGCGCGGCGGTTCGGCCGGTGCTGGGCTCGTTGTTCACGAATCTATTTGTCGCCCTGGGAGATTCGCCCGAGCGGACGCGCGAGTCATTCAGCGCGGTGTTCGGCGCGGGCTAAAACGCACGAACCCCCGGGACGCCTTGGCGGTTTCCCGGGGGTTTTCGCGAGTTGAACTACTTGACGGTGACGCTGGCGCCGGCTGCCTCGAGCTTGCCCTTGGCCTCGTCGGCGGCCTCCTTGGTGACCTTCTCCAGCAGCGGCTTGGGTGCGCTGTCGACCAGGTCCTTGGCCTCCTTGAGACCCAGGCCGGAGACGATCTCGCGGACGACCTTGATGACGCCGATCTTCTTCTCGCCGGCGGCCTCGAGGATGACGTCGAATTCGGTCTGCTCCTCGGCAGCCTCGGCGGCGGCAGCCGGGGCGCCCGCGGCGGCGACCGCGACCGGGGCGGCCGCGGTGACCTCGAAGGTCTCCTCGAACTTCTTGACGAAGTCGGAGAGCTCCAACAGGGTCATTTCCTTGAACGCGTCGAGCAGTTCGTCGCTAGAGAGCTTGGGCATGGTGTGGGTCCTTCCTGATTGGTGCGGTATTTCGGGTGCTGGTTATTCGGCTGAAGCTGGTTCGGGGGCTGGTTCCTCGGTGGTTGCCTCGGTTGTCTCGGCGGCTGCCTCGGTGGCTGCCGCTGCCGGGGCAGGGCTGTCCGATGCGCCCGGTTCCGAGACCTTCTTCTCTTGCAGTGCGGCCAACAGTCGGGCCATCTGCGACGCGGGCGCGTTGAACAGCCCGGCCGCCTTGGCGAGGTTGCCCTTCATGGCGCCCGCCAGCTTGGCCAGCAACACCTCGCGCGACTCCAGGTCGGCGATGCGCTCGACCTCGGCGACGGTCAGCGCATGACCGTCCATGTAGCCGCCCTTGATGACCAGCGCCTTGTGCTCCTTGGCGAAGGTCTTGATCGCCTTGGCCGCGTCGACCGGCTCGCCGGTGACGAACGCGATCGCGGTGGGGCCGGCGAACAGCTCGTCAAGACCCTCGACGCCCGCTTCCGACGCCGCCCTCTTGATGAGCGTGTTCTTGGCGACCGAGTAGGTCGCCGAGCCCGTCAGCGACCGGCGCAACTCGGCCAGGTTGGCGACGGTCAGCCCCCGGTACTCGGTGATCAGGGTCGCGGTCGAGTTCTTGAACTGCTCCGTAATGTCTGCAACGGCGGTGGCCTTGTCAGCCCTGGCCATGCATACCTCCTGAGGTGAAAGAAGTCTGGACCACCATGAGGGCCTGGGAACAACGAACGCCCCGGCGCAGGAAGCGGCCGGGGCGTTGAGATACGCCGGCGCGCGGGCCGGCGGTCATGCCTCGTCCTCCTGCGTGGGCCGCCGGGATGTTCCCGGACCTTCAACCGATTGCTCGGTGACCGACGGTCTTCGGTGGATCGGCAACCACAATAGCGCGACGGGCGGCGATCAGCCAAAACGGTCGGGACTCAGTCGTCGATGCGCATCGGCGAGTCGGCGAAGCCGCTACCCCCGGGATTCTGGCCAGGACCCATCAAGTCGCAGCGCCGCTCGGGCATGAGGTAGGAACTCGCGCCGTTGGGCACCAGGCGGGTGAATGCCACGCAACGTTGCCAGGTGCCGTCGGGCTGGACGGGTCCGTCGCACTTGCTGATGAAGGGACCTCCGTACTGACAGCCGGCGGCGGCCGGCGGCGCCGCGGCGATCAGCCCTCCAGCCATCAGCCCGACAGCTAGTCCTCCGACGATGCAGTGCTTCATGGCTTCTCCCTTCACATCGCCGAATAACCAATGACGCTACCGCTTATGCAACTGGTTTTGCTGCCCCTGATTGTCGTGATCCGATGCAGTCTGCACCGCCGGTGCCGCCAGACGCGCCGGTGGCCGAGTTGCCCGCCTTCGCCACCGTCGCCAGCCGTCGGCCCCGTTTGTGCGGTTTGTGCGGTTTGTGCGGTTTGTGCGGTTTGCGCCCGCCACGGTTTCCGCTCCGCCGTTCCCGCCGTTGCCGCCCGCACTGCCCGGTGCAGCCCGGCGGCCCGTCAGCCCGTCGATGTTGATGTCGTCGGGCACGACCGCGCCTCGCCCGCAGGTGGCCCGATGCCGCCCTGGCTGCCGCTACCCGCGCTGCCGCCGCGGCCACGCTCGAGCTCGCCGCAACCGGCCTAGGCCGCCGCGCTCGCCGGTGACATCCTGGTCGCCCTTGCGCAGCTGCCCTGCTCGCTGGTACCGCCAGCACACTGCTTTCCGCTGCCCCGCCGTGGCCGGCGCGGCGCCGCCTTTGGCCGCCTGCTGTGCCCCGGGGCCGCCGACGCAGGGGTTGCCGGTGGCGCCCGCAGCGCCTATGCGGTGCTGCTGCCGCTCCGGCAGGCAGACGCCAGCAAGGCCCACCCCGGGCCGCCGTGCTCACGCTGCGGTCGCCCCGACGGGTTCACCGTGGTTGACCATCGAGGTAAGACCAGTCGCTCACCGCGCCAGCGAAAACGCCCCGTCGATTCGGCAGGGTGCCCACGACTGCGCAGACCGCGCGACAAGCAGCTCATCGTCAAACCAGCTCATCGTCAAACCCGGCCGGACCCTGCATTACCGGGCACCGACGCGCTGCTGGCCCGCCGCAATCAGGCGGGGCCGCCGCTGCCGCCGCTGCCCGCTGTGCCGCCGGCCCCGCCGGTGCCGCCGGTGAGGCCGACGGGGTTGCCGGCGCTGCCGTTGCCGCCGGTGCCACCGTCGGTACCGCCGGTGCCGGGCTTGGTGCCCCCATCACCGGCACCGCCGTCACCGCCGTCACCGCCGTTGCCGCCCTTGCCGCCGTTGCCGCCTAAAGTGCCGTTGTTGCCGCTGCCGCCGGTTCCGCCGATGGCACCGACCGCGCCCGCGGCCGCCGTTGCCGCCGGCACCGGTGGCACCGGTGGCGCCGTCGCCGGCAAGGCCGCCCTTGCCGCCAGTGCCACCGGGGCCACCGGGGCCGTTGGTGGCGCCGCCGGCACCACCGGTGCCTCCGTCGCCGCCGGTTCCACCGGTTGTGCCGGTTGTGCCGTTTCCGGTTACCGTTCCGCCGGCACCACCGGTGCCGCCACCACCGCCGCTGCCGCCCTTGCCGCCGGTGCCGGCGAGGCCGCCGCCGCTGCCACCAGCGCCGGCCTGACCGCCCGCGCCGCCATTGCCGCCGCGGGCGCCATTGCCACCGTTTTGGTTGGTTCCCCCGGTACCGCCGCTACCACCGGCCCCGCCGTCTCCGCCGACCCCGCCGTTTCCTCCGGTTCCGCCGCCGGCACCGCCGGTGCCGCCAACGCCGCCGACGCCGCCGTTGCCGCCGGCCGTTCCAGTGGCTCCGGTGCCGCCGGACGTGCCGGGGAGTCCGGGGGCGCCGGCACCGCCGGTGCCGCCGGTGCCGGGGGTGCCCACACTGCCGCCCGTGCCACCGGTGCCAGCGGCCCCAGCGATGCCACCCGTGCCGCCGGTGCCGCCGTTGCCGCCATTCCCGCCAAAGGACGTGCTCGACCCGCCGGCGCCACCGGTGCCACCG
The DNA here is from genome assembly GCA_963778135.1 of uncultured Actinomycetota bacterium. GTDB lineage: Bacteria > Actinomycetota > Actinomycetes > Mycobacteriales > Mycobacteriaceae > Mycobacterium. Next base: position 506,605 of record CAVZTC010000003.1, read on the forward strand.
GTGCCACCGGTCCCGCCGGCGCCGTTGGTGCCGCCGTTACCGGCGCCGCCCTGCCCGCCGTTGCCTCCGGTGCCGCCCGCAGTGCCGGTGCCGCCAGTGGCACCACTGGTGCCCGTGGCGCCGGCCCCGCCAGTGCCGCCGGTCCCACCAGCGCCACCGGTACCCCCGGCGCCAGCGGTACCCGCGGCACCCGCGGTCCCAAGTCCGGTACCCGCCTGCCCGCCGGTGCCGGCGGTGCCCGCGGCTCCACCATTGCCACCGGTACCCCCGGCGCCGGCACCGCCGCCCGTGTCGGCGGCCCCGGCGCCGCCTTGGCCGCCTTGGCCGCCAGTGCCGCCGGTGCCACCGGCACCGCCGTTTCCGTTAATGCCGCCGAGGATCGCGGACCCGCCATTCCCGCCCAGACCGCCTTGACCGCCCGCGGTGGCGTTGCCGCCGGTGCCTGCAACGCCGATGGCGTTTGCGCCCGCCATGCCGGTGCCGCCTTGGCCTCCTTGGCCGCCGTTGCCGCCAGTGCCAACGATGCCGGAGGCGCCCGAGCTGCCTAGGGCGCCGGAACCGGTACCGGCGTTGCCGCCTGCACCGCCCGCACCCGCGTTGCCGCCGCTACCGCCGGTGCCACCCGCACCCGCGCCGCTACCGGTGTCTGTGACGCCTTGGCCACCGACGCCGCCTTGGCCGCCGGTGCCGCCGGTGCCACCGGCGCCGCCGCTGCCGTTGGTGCCGCCAGTACCAGCGTTGCCGCCGGCCCCACCCTGGCCGCCCTTTCCACCCGCTGTACCGGCACCGCCCGTAGCACCGGTTGTCCCCGTGGCGTTGGTGCCCGCCTGACCGGCACCACCTTGGCCGCCCTGGCCGCCTCGGCCGCCAGTACCCGCGCTGCCGGTGGTGCCTGCGCCGCCCGTGCTGCCGCTACCGGTACCAGCGTTGCCGCCGGCGCCGCCCGCACCCGCGTTGCCGCCGGCGCCGCCCGCACCCGCGTTGCCGCCGGCACCGCCGACGCCACCTGTGCCCGCTCCGCTGCCGGTGTCCGCCTTGCCGGTACCACCGATGCCGCCTTGCCCGCCGGTGCCGCCGATACCGCCGCTGCCGCCGTCAACCTGTGTGGTGCACTCCCGCGAGCCTGGCCGCCCCGACCAGGCCGGCGTCGCCGCCGAGCTCGGCCGGCACCACGCGAAGGCCCGCCAGGAAGTCGAGCCGCGCGTAGCCGGCCAACGCCTCGCGAAGCGGATCGAACAGCAGCGGACCGGATTTGGCGACGCCTCCCCCGATAACGACCAGGTCCAGGTCGCACACCGCCCCCACCGAGGCGATCATCGCCGCGAGCCCGGTAGCACCCCGGCGAAACGCCCGCACCGCCACCGCGTCTCCGGCCGCCGCGGCACCGGCCAGCTCCCTGGCGCCGGCGCCGGGCGGAGCGGACCAACCGTTGGCCTGCGCCCAACGCACCAGCCACGGCCCGGCCGCGACGGTCTCGACGCAACCGCGGCCTCCGCACGAGCACGGCTCGCCGTCTTGTTCGACCACCACATGACCGACGTGCCCGGCGTTGCCGGTGCGGCCGGTGTATGGGGCTCCGTCAAGAACCAAACCACCACCCACGCCGGTCGACACCACCATGCCGAGCAGGAACCGCGCGCCCCGACCGGCGCCGCGCCAATGCTCACCCAACGCCATGCACACACCGTCACCGCCCAGCCGCACCGGGACGCCGGGAATCGCGGCGGCGACCCTGTCCCGCAGCGGGAACCTCCGCCAGCACGGGATGTTGATCGGGCTGACGGTTCCGCTGGGCAGGTCGACGGGGCCGGCCGAGGCGATGCCCACCGCACCGACCGCGCCCCCGGCGGCGCGCACTGCGTCGGCGATCGTCGCCTCGACGGCTGCCCAGACCTCCTCCGCCGCGACGCCGTGGGGGGTGGGACGGACGGCGGTGTGCACCAAGGTGCCCGCGGAGTCGGCGAGGCCGACGGCGATCTTGGTGCCGCCGATGTCCAGGCACAGGGTGAGCATCAGTGCCGGTGGGTGTTGTCGGGCTGGCGAGGGTCGCCGGGATGCTCGTAGCCGGGGGCCAGCTCGACCAGCTCCGCCCGGCGCGAGTCCAGCCACGTGCGAAAGGCGCGGCGTCGCGCGGCGCCCAGCAAGAGCTCGGCGATCGCGGAGCGCACCTGCTCCAGCGGCGGCCCGGCCAGCGGCGGTGCGCGCCAGCCATGCCGTTCGGGGCGCGGCGGGGCGAACCGGAGCGGGTTGCGGGTGTGGTAGTCGGCCACGTCGTCGTCGTTGACCCGCACGTCGGCGGTGACGGCGGCGAACAGCGCCCGGGTGCGCGGATCCGCGAGCGCCGCCGCGGCGACGCTGCCGATCTCCAGCCGCGCCGTCGCGTCGGGCAGCAGCTCGGCCTCGGTCGGGGCATCACACGCGGCGATACGGCGTGCCGCCGCCTCGGCGGCAACCACCCGCTCGGTCACGATCAGTTGCGTGAGCCAGCGCCGCAGTTGCCGTCCCTCGCTGGTGTCGCCGGCGGGCAGCACCGACGCGCGCGGACCGTCACGCAGCCGCGCTTCGGCCGCGTCGAGTTCATCGACGGGAATCGGCGCGCCGGCGACCGTGGCTACCGGACTCGTGCGACTCATGTCGCTCATGTCACCGTCACCTTGACCGCGGGCGAGTAGACCAGCTCGCCGGCGCAGCCGACCCGGACCAGCGCCCACCACTGGCCGGGTTCCAACCACGCGGGCGGGGTTACGTCGAAGCCGAGTTCGACGGTGCCGCGGGCGGGCAGGACGGCTCCCAACGCGGCCGGGCCGATCCACTCCCAAGTGCCCCACGGGCTGATCAAATGGGCCTCCACCGACAGGTCGGCCTCGGCGCCACTGCCGATCGTGACTGCCAGCCGGGCCGACCCGCCGGCCGCGAGCTCCACCTCGGAGGGCCCCCGGACAATGGAGACGAGGTCGACCAGGTCCGTCTCCGGGCGCCCGCCGACCTGCACGACGCACACGTCCTCGACCACCTGCCGCCAGGCGGCGGGGACGTCGTCATCGCTGGTGACGCGCAGCTGCGCCCGGACCGGATAGAGCCCGGGCCGGCTGCTGGCCGGAATCGTCATCGCGATCTCGGCGTCTCGGTGCTCCCCGCTCAACAGCGTGAACGGCAGTTCCGCGGGCGTCGCCGTCCAGAGGTCCGGACATATCACCGCGACCGTGCCTCCCAGCGTGGAATCGGTGCAGTCGCTGGCCGCGGTGAGGCGCAGCACCACCCGCTCACCCGGCTCGGCGCTTGTCGACTGCGGGTGCAGGTGCGCGACGGCCGGCAGTCCCCCCAACGGGGCGGGGCCGCGGTTGTGCAGCCAGTAGCGCGCGTAGAGCGGCTGGGCGGACTCGGCTTGCGGGGCCAGCTCAGGAGCCGGTTCGAGAGCACCGGAGACCGCCCTGGGTATGTCGAGCCGAGCCAGCACAGTGGTCACTTGAAAGCCGTGCAGGTCGATGGATCGCTTGTGCTGAGCCGGTTTTGCAAGCGGCCTTTCCAGCAGGTCGGCGGGCTGCAACGCGCGGACCTTGCCCACCTCGGAGCCGACGACGGCGCGGGCGCCGGCGCCCGTCGATTCCACCAGCCGCATCGCCACCACGCTGGGGTCGACCCGCTGGGCGCGGCCGGCCGCCAGCGGGTTGCCGGCCGCCTTGAGGGCACCCAAATGTACGGGGTTCGCGGGGTCGGCGGGGTCGAAGCGCAGCAGCGAGCCGACGGGCGGCAGCTCGCCGGATCGCTCGGGCGCGGACACCGCCACCAGTGGGTGCGAGAACTGCGCGCTGCGCGTCGGGATCCCGGCCTGCCGCCAGTCTCCGGCGCCCCCGACCAGCGCGTAGTCGAAAACGTGTGTCCAGTGCTGGAGCTGGAAGTTCGAGCCGTCGGGCGCGGTGCGGCGCGGTTCGTCGATCCAGACTCCGGACGGCCAGCCGGTACAGGACCGCAGCAACGCCGTGTGCAGGGCGCCTTCGGGGTCGACGGCGAAGCTCGGCACTCCGCGGTTGAGCAGCGCGACGGTCCGGTGTTCGAAGGGTTCCATTTCCGCGTCGGCCCGCTGGGTGACGACGATCTCGGCGTCGCCGAGGTCGTCGGCCAACGACGCGATCGCGGCGGCCAGACTTTTCTTGTCCCGGCCGTCGATCACCAGCACCGGCAGCGCCCGCACGGCGCGCAGGTCGGCGCCCGGCAGCCAGACCGCCGCCAATGGTTTCGCCGCCGGCACCCACACCCTGGCCCGGCCCGCCTGTTTCAGCTGCCGGTCCAGCTCGGCGGCATAGGCCGGGTCGGCTTCGTCGAGCACCGCCTTGGTGAAGGCGTTGCGGGCCGGCCCACCGAGTGCTATCCGCAGGTCGGGCAGGTTGGAGTCGACGTCGAGGTCGCCGTAGCGCGGCTTGCCGGCGCTGCTGCAGGTGGCGGTGACGCCCGCGCGGACCAGCGCGACCATCAGCTCGCGCGCCAGCAGACCGGACACCGCCTCCGACGTCGACACCACCTCGGCCACCGACACTGCCCGGGTGTCGTCCCCGACTCGGACCCGCGCGGCCGAGGACAGCCCGAACCAGCCGTAGGCGGGGTTGTCCAGGGTCCACAGGTGCTCCGCGGTGTCCACCGATTCGGGTCCACCGGAAGCGGGGTGCAGCAACGCAAACCCGCGCCCGACGACGGCGTCGCCCACCTCACTGACCGGCATGGCGCCCGGCACCGGGCACGGCCAGCGCAGTCGCAGCAAGCGATCTTCCCCGGTGAACTCATCGATGGTGGTGCGGCAGTCCACCCGCGCCACCCCACGCCAGAGGGTGAGGGTCTGGGTGTAGCGCAGCAGCGTGCCGATCCGGCCGTGCACCACCAGTCGCTGACCGAGCGGACCGTGGTAGGCCCGCACCCGGGCGGGCGATCCTGACGTATCTGCCGAACCGATCACCGGCCCCTTGGGCAGCAGGTGCCACGGACCCTCGCTCTGCGTGGGATGCGACGGGTATTCCTCGTATACGGCAAGCTCGTTGCCGACCTGACCGTCGGCGATCAGCTGCCGCCCGGCACCAACCAGCTCAACAAGGGACGACACCGCCCCGCCGCGGGCCGGATCGACCGCCAGCCGGTAGTGCTCGTTGGCGATCTCGTAGATGTCGTGGCTTTCGGACCCGGGCGCCGGCTGCCAGCCCGTCGGTTCGTCCGCTCTGCCAGCTATGTCATTTGGGACCAGCCGATAGCTCCGCCAGCCCAGCGACGGCACGTCCCGCGCCAACCAGGTGACGCAGCGCCCGTCGTGCTCGACGTGTGCGGGCAGCTCGACGCCGTCGCCGTCCAGCACCCGAACGCCGGCGCCAATCGGCGCCTCGAACCGGGCGGTGACGATGTCGGTTCGCTCCTGCGCCAACGGATTCCAGACCACGACCGCGTCCTGGGGGTCCCTGATCGCCCCGGAAAGCAGCGCCAAGGAGTTGTCGCGGGCCGTGCGGCCCAGCTCCCACGCGTCGCGCCATCCAGTCAGCAGGTCGAGGTAGACCTGGTCGGACTCCGAGCCGGTGATGGCGTCGTGGTGGGCGCCGTAAGCCAGCTGCACCCACGCCTTCGCCAGCGCCGCCTGCGGGTACTCGGCGCCGGCCAGCAGCCCGGCGAACACCGCGAAGCGCTCGGCGTCCAGGACGGCGTTTTCGGCTGCCCGGTTGGCTTGCTTGGTGTCGATGTATGACACGTCCTTGCCGGTGTAAATCGGGTTCATGTCACGGGTTTGCGGCGACGCGACCCCGCCCTGTTCGGGGCCCCGCTCGGCGAGTTCGGCGCGCACCGCCGCAAAAAATTCGCGCGGCAGCCCGCAGACGAATCGCGGCCAGGTGTAGCGCGCGGCCCAGTCGCGGTGGATGGCGGTGACCCACTTGTTCGGCGGGGTGTAGTCGGTGCCGACCGGCAGCAGCACGTTGCGGGTCAGCGCGACCCTCTTGAGCTGGTCGAACAGGTCACAGGTGGCGCCCTCGGCCTCGGCCAGCGAGGTCGCCGAATCCATCCACCAACCCGCCGAATAATGCGCCGGCATGTAGTGGGTGAGCAGACCGCGGCCGGATGGCGAAATCCATTCGAACTCGCTGCAGAACTGCATTCGCTCGACGTCACCGCCGGAAGCCGGACCCCATTGGTGGTGCGGTCCGCGGGCCCATGAGCTCGACGTCAGGCCGGCGTCGGCGGCCATCCCCGGGAATTGCGGGTCGTGGCCGAACACGTCGAGCTGCCACGCGGTAGCCGGGTCAGCACCCAGCACATCACGCTGAAACCCTATGCCGTGCACCAGGTTCCGGATCGTCGTCTCCGGACTGGTGAGGTTGGTGTTGGGTTCGTTGTAGGTGCCGCCCATGACTTCGACGCGGCCCTCGGCGAGGAACCGGCGCAGGTCGGCCCGGTCCTGGGGGCGGGTGTCCCAGTACGGCTTGAGGTAATCCACCTCGGCCAGCACAAACTTGTACTCCGGCTCGCGGCGGGCCATCTCCAGATGCGCGTGTACCAGTTCGAACCCGTTAGTCTGCCGCGCCCGGCCCGGCGGGTCTTCCCGCCACTCGCTGGTGTAGCCGGCCTGGGTGTTCCACCACACCGGGTCGTAGTGGAAGTGGCTGACCATGAACATAGTCCAGCCGGCCTCGGCGACGACGAATTCGAACTCGAGCGTTGCGCCGCCGGCATGCGCCCGCGCGGCCCGCCGCTGACCCACCACCGCGCGCTGCACTGTGACCGGAACCTCGGCTACCTCATGCCCGGCCTCGACCACGGCTGTCCCCTGCAGGCCATCGCCGTCGACGCGGATCGGCGTCGGCTCGGTGACCCCGGACACCGTGATCCGCGCCAGCTGCACCGGCGCGTCCGGCGGCCCGACGAACAGTTCGGTCGAGCGGGCCGAAACCATCTGCATGACCGCACTTTACGGTGAGGGGACCGGCACCGGAAAACACTTGACCGGAAGGATTGACGATGCCCGCCCTTGCCCCACCCGTGGCCGACGAACGCAGCGCGCTGCGCCAGTACCTGGCCTACCACCAGAGCGCCTACTTCGCGGTGTCCTATGGCCTCACCGACGAACAGGCCCGCTCCACCCCTTCGGTGAGCGCGCTGGCGATCGGCGGGCTGGTCAAGCACGTCACCGCGATGCAGCGCAACTGGATGACCCGGGTGGCCGCCGCGCCGGAACTGCCACCGAAGGACCCCCGGCCGTTCGAGGAGGTCCGCAACGCGTTCGCCGAACAGCATGTGATGCGCCCCGACGAGACGCTGGACGGGCTGCTGCGGGCATTCGAAGCGCAGAACGCCGAATCACTGCGGTTGGCGGAAACCGCGGACCTGGACGCCGCGGTGCCCGTTCCGCATGACGTGCCATGGTTCCCCAAGGATCAGGAGGCCTGGTCGGTGCGCTGGGTGATCCTGCACGTGATCAACGAGCTGGCCCGCCACGCCGGACACGCCGACATCATCCGGGAGACCATCGATGGCGCCACCATGTACGAACTGATCGCCGGGCTGGAGAACTGGGAGCCCCGCCCGTGGGTCAAGCCCTGGATTCCCGGGTAAAAAGGACAACGTGCTGACCAGCAGCGGAATCGCCCACCGCGAAACGCCCGACGGTGCCGTGCGGCTCTATTACGAGGACCTCGGCGACCCGTCCGGCCCGCCCGCGCTGCTCATCATGGGCCTCGGGGCCCAGCTGCCCATGTGGCCCGACGGCTTCTGCGCGCAACTCGTGGACGCGGGTTACCGCGTCATCCGGTTCGATCACCGCGACACCGGGCTGTCGGCCAAGATGCACGGGCTCCGCGCCCCCGGCCCGGTTTACCGGCGGATCGGCCGCTACCTGCTGGGCAGGCCCAGCCAGGTGCCCTACACCCTGGTCGACATGAAGCAGGACGTGGTCGCGCTGCTCGACCACCTGGGCATCACCCGGGCTCACGTGGTCGGTGCATCCCTGGGCGGCATGATCGCGCAGATCCTGGCCGCCACCGAACCCAACCGGGTGGCGTCGCTGGGCATCATCATGTCGACCACCGGCAAGCCGTTGTCCGCGCCGCCGGCCTGGCGGGTGCTCAGGCTCGCGTTCGACCCGCCGGCTAAAGACGCGTCGGCCGAGGAGAAATTGGCCTACGAGGTACGCAACATCGCCGTGTTCAACGGGCCCAACTTCCTGCCGCCGGACGGCGAGCTGCGCGAGCGCGTCCGGCAACTCGCCGACCGCTGCAGCTACCCGCCCGGCACGCTGCGCCAATTCGACGCCGTGCTGGGCACCGGCAGCCTGCTGGGATACAGCAAGGCGATCACCGCGCCCACCGTGGTGCTGCACGGTTCCGCTGATCCGATGCTGCGGCCACGCAACGGGCGCGCGGTGGCGGCGGCCATCCCTGGCGCGCGGTTCGTGGTGGTCGACGGCATGGGGCACGACCTCCCCGAGCCGGTCTGGCGGCCGATCATCGAGACCCTTACCGAGAACTTCGCGCTGGCTCCCGGGTGTTGACCAGGGGGTGAGCGCGCTCACACGAATTGGGACTTGACTGTCCCGGTTTGGCACACTGCTTCAATGAGCACTACCAAACACCGCGAGGTAGCCAAGCTCGACCGGGTGCCCCTGCCGGTCGAAGCGGTCCGGGTAGCCAGCACCGGTTGGCAGGTCACCCGCACCGCCGCGCGCATCGTCACCCAGCTGGCCGCCAAGGGTCCGTGGCAGCAGAAAGTCATCAAGCAGCTGCCGCAGACCTTTGCCGATCTCGGGCCGACCTACGTGAAGTTCGGACAGATCATGGCGTCCAGCCCCGGCGCATTCGGTGAGTCGCTGTCCCGCGAATTCCGCGGGCTGCTTGACCGGGTGCCACCCGCCGACTCCGGCGAGGTGCACAAGCTCGTCGTCGAGGAACTCGGCAGTGACCCGTCGGAGCTGTTCGCCAAATGGGACGAGGAGCCATTCGCGTCGGCATCCATCGCCCAGGTGCACTATGCGACCCTGCACACCGGCGAGGAAGTCGTCGTCAAGATCCAGCGGCCTGGCATCCGCCGACGGGTCGCCGCCGACCTGCAGATCCTGAAGCGTTTCGCGCAGGCCGTCGAACTGGCCAAGCTGGGGCGCCGGCTCTCGGCGCAGGACGTCGTCGCCGACTTCGCCGACAACCTGGCCGGGGAGTTGGACTTCCGCCTCGAGGCACAGTCGATGGACGCCTGGGTCTCCCACCTGCACGCGTCGCCGCTGGGCAAGAACATTCGGGTGCCCAACGTGCACTGGAAGTTCACCAGCGAGCGGGTGTTGACGATGGAGCGGGTGCATGGCATCCGGATCGACAACGCCGCAGCCATCCGAAAGGCGGGGTTCGACGGCGTCGAACTGGTCAAGGCGCTGGTGTTCTCGTTGTTCGAGGGCGGCCTGCGGCACGGGCTGTTCCACGGCGACCTGCACGCGGGCAACCTGTACGTCGACGACGCAGGGCCGCATCGTGTTCTTCGACTTCGGAATCATGGGCCGCATCGACCCACGCACCCGCTGGCTGTTGCGCGAATTGGTGTACGCGCTGCTGGTCAAGAAGGACCACGCCGCCGCGGGCAAGATCGTCGTGCTGATGGGCGCGGTCGGGACGGTGAAACCCGAGGCCGAGGCCGCCAGGGACCTGGAGAAGTTCGCCACACCGCTAACCATGCAGTCCCTCGGGGACATGTCGTACGCCGACATCGGCAAGCAGCTGTCGGCGCTGGCCGACGCCTACGACGTCAAGCTGCCCCGCGAGCTGGTGCTGATCGGCAAGCAGTTCCTGTACGTCGAGCGGTACATGAAACTGCTGGCGCCGAGGTGGCAGATGATGTCCGACCCGCAGCTGACGGGCTACTTCGCGAACTTCATGGTCGAGGTCGGCCGCGAGCACCAGTCCGACGTCGAGGTCTAAGGGCGGTCCAGTGGAAATCCGCACCGGTTATGCGACATCGGGGGGCACTGGGCGCGAGCCCCAGGGCGACCTGAAGCTGTACTACGAGGACATGGGCAACGTCGACGACCCGCCCGTCCTGCTGATCATGGGGTTGGGCGCGCAGCTGCTGCTGTGGCGGCCCGGCTTCTGCGAGAAGCTCGTCGGCGAGGGCCTGCGCGTCATCCGCTACGACAACCGGGACGTCGGCCTGTCCAGCAAGACCGAACGCCGCGGCTCCAGCCCGCGTCTGGCCCCGCGGCTCGCCCGCTTCTGGTTCGGCCTGCGCAACCAGGCCACGTACACGCTGGAAGACCTGGCCGACGACGCCGGCGCCTTGCTGAACCACCTGGACATCAAGGATGCCCACATCGTCGGGGCCTCGATGGGCGGCATGATCGCCCAGATCTTCGCCGCCCGCTTTCCCGAGCGGACGAAGTCGCTAGGGATCATCTTTTCCAGCAACAATCGCGCGTTCGGATCGCCGCCCGCCCCGCGCGCCCTGCTGACGCTCCTGAAGGGCCCGCCGCCGGGTTCGCCGCGCGACGTCGTCGTCGACAACGTGGTGCGGGTCACCCGGATCACCGGCAGTCCGGCCTACCAGCCGCCCGAGGAACAGATCCGCGCCGACGCGGTCGAGAGCTACGACCGCTGCTTCTATCCGATAGGCGTCGGCCGGCACTTCAGCGCGATCCTCGCCAGCGGCAGTCTGCTCCGCTACGACCGACGCATCGTCGCGCCGACCGTGGTGATTCACGGCCGCTCCGACAAGCTGGTACGGCCATCCAACGGCCGCGCGGTCGCCCGCGCGATCAACGGCTCCCGACTGGTGTTGTTCGATGGCATGGGCCATGACTTGCCGCAACAGCTTTGGGGCCGGCTGGTCGGCGCGCTCACCAGCAACTTCGCTAAAGCCGCTGAGGCCGGCCAGAACCGGAGACAACCCCTCTGAGCTGGGGAAACGCGATCGCAGTTTAGTGATGCGGTGGTGCGTCGGGTAGCATTCCTGCAACATCCGTGGGGGATATTTCGGTGCGTTTCGCGTGCGCGCCGGCGGGCCTGCCGGGCTCAGGAAGGCAAAACACAAGATTATGGCAAACAAATTGACGCCGCATTTCGCCGACGTACAGGCGCACTACGACCTCTCTGACGACTTCTACCGCCTATTCCTGGACCCCACCCAGACCTACAGCTGCGCCTATTTCGAGCGCGATGACATGACGCTGGAAGAGGCGCAGATCGCCAAGATCGACTTGGCGCTGGGCAAGCTGGGCCTGCAGCCCGGCATGACGTTGCTCGACGTCGGCTGCGGCTGGGGCGCCACCATCCGGCGGGCGATCGCGAAGTACGACGTGAACGTCGTGGGCCTGACGTTGTCGAAGAACCAGGCCGCCCACGTGCAGAAGTCGCTCGACGAGATGGACAGCGCACGCAGCAGGCGGGTGCTGCTGAACGGCTGGGAGCAGTTCGAGGAGCCCGTCGACCGCATCGTGTCGATCGGCGCCTTCGAGCACTTCGGCTTCGAACGCTACGACGATTTCTTCAAGATGGCCCACAACGTCCTGCCCGCCGACGGTGTGATGTTGCTGCACACGATCACCGGGCTGCGGCCCGAACAGATGCAGGAACGCGGCCTGCCGCTGACCTTCGAGATCGCGCGCTTCATCAAGTTCATCATCACCGAGATCTTCCCGGGCGGCCGGCTGCCGTCGATCGAAAAGGTGGAGGAGCACTCGTCGAAGGGCGGCTTCCGGCTGACCCGCCGCCAGTCGCTGCAGCCGCACTACGCCAAGACCCTCGACCTGTGGGCCGAGGCCCTGGAAGCGCACAAGGACGAGGCCATCAAGATTCAATCCGAAGAGGTCTACGAGCGGTACATGAAGTACCTGACTGGCTGCGCCGATGCCTTCCGGAAGGGCTACATCGACGTCAACCAGTTCACGCTGGAGAAGTAGCAGATCCCTGTCGGATTGTGGACGCACCGTTCGTCGGATAGGTAGAGAGTGGAACAGACCGGTTCCGCTCACTATCACGGAGGTGACCACAAATGCAGTACTTCGCGCTGTTGATCAGCCAGGAGCGGGCCCTCACTCCTGAAGAGGGAGCGGCCGAGATGGCGGCGTACCAGAGCTTCCACGCCAAGGCCGGCCCGGCGATCCGTGGGGGCGATGCCCTGCTGTCGGCGGCGGACGCGGTCAACATCGCCGGCGGTCCCGGCGCGCCGGTCATCACGGACGGCCCGTTCGCCGAAGGCGCCGAAGTAGCCGGCGGCTACTACGTTTTCGAGGCCGAGAACCTCGACGAGGTGCTGGAGTTGGCCCGCGAAATCCCGGCGGCCAAGCACGGCGCGATCGAGGTCTGGCCGTTGGCCACCCCGGGCGTGGAGCCGCAGCCGTCGGACGGCACCCAGTGGATGGCGTTGCTCCTCGAACCGCCCGCCCGCGCGGCGGAGCCCGGCTCGCCGGAGTGGGAAGCGATGGTGGTGCAGCACCAGCAGTTCGGCGCCGCGGCGGGCCAGCACATCCGGTCCGGCGCCGGCCTGCACCCAGCGTCCACCGCGACCACCGTCCGGGTGCGCGACGGGGAGGCTCTCATCACCGACGGGCCCTACGCGGAAGGCGCCGAAGTCGCCAACGGCTTCTATGTGATCAGCGCCGGTGACCGCGACGAGGCCGTCAAGATCGCGTCGATGATCCCCGCTTCCACGGTGCAGGTGCGGCAACTGGCTGGTATCTCGGGGCTCTAGCGTCTCGGGACTCTAACCACACGAATGGCCAACCTGGACGGCGTCTTCCGCCGGGAATGGGGACCCGCCGTCGCCGCGCTCGCGCGGTGGTCCGGTGACCTCACCGTCGCCGAGGACGCCGTCCAGGAAGCCTGCGCCGAGGCGTTTCGCAGCTGGCCCCGCGACGGTATGCCGGATAGTCCGGGCGGGTGGCTGGTGACGGTGGCCCGCAACCGCGCCCGCGACCGCCTTCGCCGCGAATCCGCGCGTCCCGGAAAGGAATTGGCGGCCGTGTTGGACGACATTACCGCGCGCACCGACCGCACGGACCCGCATCCGGTTCGCGACGACGAGCTGCGGATGATGTTCACCTGCGCGCACCCGGCGCTGGGCCGGCCGTCGCAACTGGCGCTGACACTGCGGTTGGTGTCCGGGTTGACCGTCCCCGAAATCGCCCGCGCGCTGCTGCAGACGGAGGCGGCCATCGGCCAGCGAATCACTCGGGCCAAGAACAAGATTCGGCACGCCAACATCCCGCTGCGGGTGCCACCGGCGGAGCTGCTGCCCGAGCGCATACCGCACGTGCTCAGTTGCATCTACTCGGTGTTCACCGAAGGCTATTGGTCGACGGCCGGCCCGTCGGCGATCCGGGACGAGCTGTGCGACGAGGGCGTCCGGCTGACCGGGGAACTGTGCACGCTGATGCCGCGCGAGCTGGAGGCGCACGCCCTGGCAGCCCTTGTGCTGCTGCATGATTCGCGTCGAGCAACCCGGGTGGACAACGCCGGCGCGTTGGTCCCGCTCGAGGAGCAGGACCGTCGCCGGTGGGACCGCAGCCGGATCGCCCGCGGGTTGGACCGGTTGCGGCGGGCGCAGGGATCGACGGGACCCTACCTGCCGCAGGCGGTGATCGCGGCACTGCATGCGACGGCGCCCGCCTGGGAGCAAACCGACTGGACGACCATCTGCGCGGCCTATGACCGGCTGCTGCAGATGACCGATTCGCCGGTGGTGCGCGCCAACCGCGCGCTGGCGGTCGGCTTCCGCGACGGTCCCGACGCCGGCCTGGCAGCCCTGGAGAAGGTTGCGCACGATCCCCGGCTGACCCGCTCGAATCTCGCCGCGTCGGTGCGCGCCGATCTGCTGCGCCGCGCGGGGCGGCCCGTCGAAGCAGTCACCTGGTATCGGATTGCGTTGGAGGCGGGCGGATCTGAGCCCGGTCGCGATTTCCTGCGGCGCCGCATCGCCGAGTGCGGCGGGTAGTGCCGAGCAGCTGTCTGGGGGGCTAGGCCCCCCCGGACAGCTGCTCGCGGGAAGGGCTAGGCCTCGACCGCGAAGTTCCGGGTGACGGACGGGTCGACCGGAATGCCCGGGCCCGTGGTTGTCGACACGGTGATCTTCTTCAGGTAGCGGCCCTTCGACGACGACGGCTTGAGCCGCAGCACTTCGTCAAGCGCGGCGCCGTAGTTCTCCGCGAGCGACTTCTCGTCGAACGACGCCTTCCCGATGACAAAGTGCAGGTTGGCCTGCTTGTCCACGCGGAAGTTGATCTTGCCGCCCTTGATGTCGGCGACGGCCTTGGTGACGTCGGGGGTGACGGTGCCGGTCTTGGGGTTCGGCATCAGGCCGCGCGGACCGAGGATCCGGGCGATACGACCTACCTTGGCCATTTGGTCCGGGGTGGCGATCGCGGCATCGAAGTCCAGGAAGCCGCCCTGAATCTTTTCGATCAGGTCGTCGCTGCCGACCACGTCGGCTCCCGCGGCCTGGGCCTGCTCGGCCTTCTCGCCGACCGCGAACACCGCGACCCGGGCGGTCTTACCGGTGCCGTGCGGCAGGTTGACCGTGCCGCGGACCATCTGGTCCGCCTTGCGCGGGTCGACGCCGAGGCGGATCGCCACCTCGACGGTCGCGTCCTGTTTGGCCGACGAGGTCTCCTTGGCGAGCTTGGCCGCCTGCAACGGGGTGTACAGGTTACTGCGGTCCACCTTCTCGGCCGCAGCGCGATATGCCTTGCTGGTCTTGCTCATTGATCTATCCAATCTGATGTTGGGTTGTGGTTACGTCGGGCCGAAGCTGGCCCTCCCACGGGGGTCTAACTACTCGACGGTGATGCCCATCGACCGGGCGGTACCGGCGATGATCTTGGCGGCGGCGTCGATGTCGTTGGCGTTGAGGTCGGACTTCTTGGTCTCGGCGATCTCGCGGACCTGGTCCCAGCTGACCTTTGCCACCTTGGTCTTGTGCGGCTCGGCCGAACCCTTGGGTACGCCGGCGGCCTTGAGCAGCAGCTTGGCGGCGGGCGGTGTCTTGAGCGCGAATGTGAAGCTGCGGTCCTCGTAGACCGTGATTTCGACCGGGATGACGTTGCCGCGCTGGCTTTCTGTCGCGGCGTTATACGCCTTGCAGAACTCCATGATGTTGACGCCGTGCTGACCGAGCGCGGGTCCCACCGGCGGGGCGGGGTTGGCCTGCCCAGCCACGATCTGCAGCTTGATCAGCCCGGTGACTTTCTTCTTCTTCGGGGCCATGAGGTGTCGATTGTTCCTTCCTGATTCGGATTGCCCTAGGGCTAAATCTTGGGGGGCTAGGCCTTGGCGGGCTAAATCTTGGAGACCTGGCCGAAGGTCAGTTCCACCGGTGTCTCGCGGCCGAAGATCGACACCAGCACCTTGAGCTTCTGCTGTTCGGCGTTGACCTCGTTGATCGTGGCCGGCAGCGTGGCGAACGGCCCGTCCATGACCGTGACCGATTCGCCGACCTCGTAGTCGACCTCGACAACCGGACGTTCCAGCCCACCCGTCTCGACCGCGGCCGCGGTGCTGGCCGCGCCCTTGGCGGGTTTCTTCGCCGCCCCGCGCGGCAGCAGGAACTTCACCACGTCGTCGAGCGCGAGCGCCGACGGACGCGAGGTGGCGCCGACGAATCCGGTGACCCCGGGGGTGTTTCGCACCGCGGCCCACGAGTCGTCGGTCAAGTCCATCCGCACCAGGATGTATCCGGGCAGCACCTTGCGGTTGACCTGCTTGCGCTGGCCGTTCTTGATCTCGGTGACCTCTTCGGTGGGTACCTCCACCTGGAAGATGTAGTCGCCGACGTCGAGGTTCTGCACACGGGTCTCGAGGTTGGCCTTCACCTTGTTCTCGTAGCCCGCGTAGGAATGCACGACGTACCAGTCGCCGGGCTTGCTGCGTAGCTCCGTCTTCAGGGCGGCCGCCGGGTCTTCGTCTTGAGGAGGGCCCTCAGTCGAGCCCGCGGTCGGCTCGGCGTGCGCCTCGCCCTCGGTGACCGTGTCGATGCTGACGTCCTCTAGATCGACCGCCTCACCCGCTGACGTGTCACCGTCGAAGGTAGTCACGGTTTTCAGTCCTCTCTGTCCAACTCTCGTAAAGCCTCAAAAATCAGCCGAACACCAACAGCACCAGTCTGGTCAGGCCGAAGTCTGCGAGGCCCACCAGCGCGACCATGAAGGCCAGGAACACCAGCACCACCGAGGTGTAGGTGAGCATCTGTTTGCGGCTCGGCCAGATTACCTTCCGCATCTCCGCAACGACCTGCTTGAGGTAGTTGTAGACGAATACGAACGGATTTGCGGAACGGTCCCCGGCCTTCTTTGGCTTCTTGGCCTTCCCGGATTTCGGCCCGGATTTCTGTGCTTTTCGGCCGGACCCGGCCCGCTCGGATTTGTTGCCCTTCTTGGCTTTCTTGGTGTCCGAGTCTTCTTTGGCGGCCTCGTCGGAAGTCTCTTCCGGCGATTCCTTGTCCTCGAGCTCGTCCTCAGCCTCTAGCATTCGCTGCCGCGAACGTTTGCCTGTAGGGCGCTGCGGCTGCGTCACAGGCTTTGTCACCACGGCCGTCCGACCTCCGCCGCTGCGGCTGTCCTCGGTTGCGCCGCCGTCGCTGGCGGCAAGATCAGGACCGTCGGCAACGTTGCCCTCGTCGCTCACCGCGTGCTCCTTTGTTCGCTAGCTGTCCCCGCGAGCCGCCCGCTCTAAACCGGGGACTCTTTACCCAGTGTCCACCATGGCACGATACTTATGGTCCGTCTCCTCCTCAGGCCTTCCCGGGCCTGCGTCGCCGGACGCTTGCCTTCAGCAGGGGCGACAGGACTTGAACCTGCAACCTGCGGTTTTGGAGACCGCTGCTCTGCCAGTTGAGCTACGCCCCTTTGCAGTGGGGCTAACATGACGCGCGCGCCCCCGCTCGTTCGACTCACGGAAAGCGCGCTGATGCTGGGAAAACCCCGAGGTCCGAGTGTACATCGACGCGCGAGTCAGATACTAATCACGCAATTCTGACGACCTGCCCGGATTCCTTGTCCCACCTGAGCCGGCTGGAGTCCTCGGCGTACTGGCCCATGATGGTGGTCATCGCCTCCATGACGACATGGCCATCGTCATCGGTGCAGATGTTCTTGGTGACGACGATGTCGGCCCCCAACCGCTCCCGCACCGAATGAATGTCCATCCGTCCCCACAGCTTGTCACCGGCGAATATCGGCCGGGTGAACTTGAAGCTCTGATCGACCTGGACGATCAGCAGGTTCTCCATGCCCAGATCGACGTGCCGGAAGAAATCCAGCTGCACGTATTTGGCGAAAATGGAGACGTAAGTGAGCGGAGCGACGATCGCGTCGTGACCGAGTTCCGCGGCAGCCAGCTCGTCGAAATAGGCCGGATGGTCGTTTTTGATCGACCGGGCGAACTCGCGGAGCTGTTCACGGCCCACGATGAAGTAGTCCGGGTACCGCCAAATCATCCCGCGGATGTCGGTCTTGAGCGCCACGGCCTATGCCAGCTTGGCTGAGGCGATGGCACGCCCGAAGATCTTCTTGCCGCCGGTCGTCGCGGTCAGCGCGATGATCACCGATTTGTCCTCGGGGTCGACGGACTTGACCCGGCCGCTGAACACCAGTTCGGCGCCCTTGCCGTCGTTGGGCACCGGCACCACCGCGGTGAACCGGACGTTGTACTCGTAGACCGCACCCGGGTCACCGACCCACGAGGTGACGTAGCCGCCACCGATGCCCATGGTCAACATGCCATGGGCGATCGCGGTGTCCAGCCCGACGACCTTGGCGATCTCGTCGTCCCAGTGGATCGGGTTCAAGTCGCCCGAAACCCCGGCATAGTTCACCAGGTCTTGGCGGGTCAGGGGGTAGGTCCGCTCCGGAAGCTGGTCGCCCACCTTGACCGAACTGAACTCACGCAGTGCCATCAGAAAATCCCTCTTCCCCATCCTCGCCGGCACGGCCCGCCAGAGTCGTGTACGTCTCCTGCACGATGTCACCGGATTCGTTGGTGATGATGTTCTTGGTCACGATGATCTGGGTGCCGTGCGACTCGCGCACCGAATCCACGTACACGTCGCAGTACAGCTTCTCGCCCGCAACGATCGGCTTAGCGAACTTCAGCACCTGGTCGACCTGGACGATCTGCTGGTCGGTGATCGCGATACCGGCATAATCAAAGAACGCCGACTGGGCCTTGTAGCCGAACACGCAGATGAACGTCAAGGGGGCCAGCAGCCCTTTGTAGCCGAGATCGGCCGCCGCATCCTCTTCGAAGAAGAAGCTGCCGTCGTTCTGCACGGCGACCGCGTACTCGCGGATCTTCTCCCGCTCGACAACGTAATGATCGGGGTAACGGAAATGCATCCCGACGATGCTTGTGGACAATCCCACGGCTGTAGAACCTACCTAGTCACCCTGAGCAAACGCCCAAGGGTCGCTTAGCGTGTCTCACGATGCGACTGGTGCTTGCCGCAGTTCCGGCAGAACTTCTTCAGCTCCATCCGGTCCGGGTCGTTCCGGCGGTTCTTCTTGGTGATGTAGTTGCGGTGCTTGCACACCTCGCATGCCAAAGTGATCTTCGGCCGCACGTCGGTACTGGAAGCCATGTCCGTTTCTCTCTCGCACGTCTCGTTGTTGTGTTGTAGCGATGGCCGGACTCGAACCGGCGACCTAACGATTATGAGTCGTTCGCTCTAACCGACTGAGCTACACCGCCTCTGTTGCGTGCCGCCAGCCTGCTCGGCGTCCGCCGAGCCCCCTAACGGAATCGAACCGTTGACCTTTTCCTTACCATGGAAACGCTCTACCGACTGAGCTAAGGGGGCCGTTCACCCATAGCGACCAGTCGTGCGGGTTCGCTTCCTAGGGCCTAAAAGAGGGTACAGCGTGGCGCGCAGCGTCACAAAACCACGGGCGCTGCACGCGGCAGGCAGCGCAGATCGTCGGGGGTCCGGGGCAGGTCCTAAGGGCTGTCAGAGGGTTGTCAGCTGTCAGAGGGTTGCCAGAAGGGATCAGGACGCGCCAGCGCCTCGGCGCGGGACCCACTCATTGGGATCGCTGAACCGGTCGTAGGCGTCGGCCCGGTGTTCGCCGCCGCCTTCCGCGCCGCCGAGAAGGGTCCGAAGCGCGAGATGAACGGCGTCGCCGCGGTAATGCAATCTGCAGCGACGCATAACTTCCTGGACCAGGTCGTCATCGATCTCGATCTCGACCCTCCTGGACATGAGCCCCCTGCGAACAGGCCGTACACCGGCCATAAACCGACCAAATGGTGGCGGCGTTGGACGGTTCCGGGCGAAGTCATAGTCTTGTTCCGTGCCAGATTCCGACCGGCTGTACTTCCGTCAACTGCTGTCCGGTCGCGACTTCGCGGCCGGCGACGTGTTCGCGGTGCAAATGCGCAACTTCGCCTACCTGATCGGCGACCGTGAGACCGGGGACTGCGTGGTGGTCGACCCGGCGTACGCCGCCGGCGATCTGGTGGACGCGCTCGAAGCCGACGGCATGCACCTGTCCGGGGTGCTGGTGACCCATCACCACCCCGACCACGTGGGCGGCGAGATGATGGGCTTCAAGTTGGCAGGATTAGCCGAACTGCTGGACCGGGCAGCTGTGCCGGTGCATGTGAACACCCATGAGGCGCTCTGGGTTTCGCGAATCACCGGGATTGGCATGGGCGATCTCACGCAGCATGAGAACCACGACAAGCTCAGCATCGGCGATATCGAGATCGAGCTGCTGCACACTCCGGGCCACACACCCGGCAGCCAGTGCTTTCTGCTCGACGGCCGGCTGGTCGCCGGTGACACATTGTTTCTGGAAGGCTGCGGGCGCACCGACTTTCCGGGCGGCGATTCCGACGAGATCTACCGCAGCCTGCAACGGCTCGCCCAGCTGCCGGGTGACCCGACGGTGTTTCCCGGCCACTGGTATTCGGCCGAACCAAGTGCGTCGCTGTCGGATGTCAAGCGGCACAACTACGTGTATCGGGCCACAAATCTCGATCAGTGGCGAATGTTGATGGGCGGCTAATTCTGCTCAGCATTCCTGCTCAGGGTCTGTTTAGGCGCCGCGGCGCAGGCCCCAATTGGTCGAATCAGCGAAAATTTCGACCGCAGACCGCCGTGACAACTGTGATATAAGCGGAGAGTGGGTTCAATGGGGTGGATCCAGGGCAGCTGGCACGGGGTGAGCGACGTTGGGTCCAGCACCTGGCTGGCGTGGGCGGCATGGGCCGCTTTGGCGCTGGGCGTCGCCGCATTGGTCTTTACCAATCACCAGATCCAGCGCAATCGTCAGTTGGCCGCCGAGAGGACTCGGCCGCACGTCGCCATGCTCATGGAACCGCACGCCGCGGACTGGCATGTGATCGAACTGGTGGTCCGCAATTTCGGTCGGACCGCCGCTTACGACATTCGATTTTCGTTTCCCAAACCGCCGACCGTGGCCGCTTACGAAAATGCGGCCGACGGCTACGCCGATATCGTCGAACTACAACTTCCCAGCGAATTACCTGTCCTGGCGCCGGGGCAGGAATGGCGGATGGTGTGGGATTCGGCGCTCGACCGTGCCGAGATCGGGAACGGAATTGAGTCCAGCTTCACCGGGTCGGTGATCTACTACGACCGCCGCGAACAGCCCCGCGGGTGGCGGTTCTGGCAACGCGAGCGACAACCGCTCGAGACCAAGGTGGTACTGGATTGGGCTGCCCTGCCGCCGGTGCAGCGCATCGAGTTGATGACGACGCATGACCTGGCGAAGCGGGAAAAGCAGAAACTCGAGCTGCTGCGTGGCGTGCTGACCTACTTCCACTACGCGAGCAAGGAAACGCGTCCCGAGGTGTTCCGCAGCGAGATCGACCGGATCAACCGCGCCGTGCAGGAAACCCAGGACAGGTGGCGGACCCGGCAACTCGAGGAGCCCACCGACGTCAGCCTGCGTTGGAGCGACGCGGAAAACGAACTCGGCAAGCACCGGAGCCAGCGCGCCTGACAGCCGGCAGCTTCTGTTCGAGGATCTGATTCAATCGAAGGGCTGTCCCGATCGAAGGAGCAACGTATGAGCGACCCGGTTAGCTACAACCGGAAGGATGCCATCGCCGTCATCAAGATGGACGACGGCAAGGTGAACGTGCTCGGCCCGACCATGCAGCAGGCCCTCAACGAGGCGATCGACCAGGCCGACAGCGACAACGTCGGGGCCTTGGTGCTCGCCGGAAACGAGCGGGTATTCAGCGGCGGGTTTGACCTGAAAGTCTTCAAGTCCGGCGAGCTGCAGCCCGTCATCGACATGCTCAGAGGCGGCTTCGAGCTGGCCTATCGGCTGCTGACCTACCCCAAGCCGGTGGTGATGGCCTGCACGGGCCACGCCATCGCGATGGGTGCGTTCCTGCTGTGCTCCGGCGATCACCGGATCGCGGCCCACGCGTACAACATTCAGGCCAACGAGGTCGCGATCAAGATGGTCATCCCCTACCCGGCGCTGGAGATCATCAAGCTGCGGCTGACGCGGTCGGCGTACCAACAATCCGCCGGGCTGGCCAAGACGTTCTTCGGGGAAACCGCGCTGGCCGCGGGCTTCATCGACGAGATGGCGCTGCCCGAGGTCGTGGTTAGCCGCGCAGAAGAGGCGGCGCTCGAATTCACCGCTCTCGACCAGCACGCCCATGCCGCGACCAAGTTGCGCGCCCGCGCCGACGGGCTCCAAGCCATCCGCGCCGGGATCGACGGGCTCGAATCCGAGTTCGGGCTGTAGGACGCGCTTCAGCGACGAAAGGTGCGGAGGGGCTAAGCGACCCGACGGAACCGCTGCAGATATTCGGCCCAGTCCCAAGTCGACACGAATTTCTGCGCCGCCGCATAGCCCTTGGCGTAGAGGGCCTGGGCGTCCTTGCGGCTGATGCCGAAGTCGAGAAAGTTGACGGCCGTCGAGTCGACCCGAATCGCCCGGGCGCTGACCCAGGGCTGGTTCAGGTAGGTCTGATCGCGGCCGACGAACATGGTGGTGATCAGCCGTTCCAGCAGCGTCGGCTGCCCCAGCAAGCGGAGTGCGCCCAGCCCCGGGATCACCTGGTCATTGCCTTCGGGCAGGTTCGGCAGCACCGTGACACCGAACGTGGGCCAGCGCGGCTTCTTGAGGTCGAGCCGGTCGAACGAATCGATCGGGAAGTTCGACAGCACGCCACCGTCGACCAGCGTGGACGTGACCCCGTCGGCGCTGGTCAGGCTCACGGGCCGGAAGTAGAACGGGATCGCCATCGAGGCGCGGACCGCGTCGGCCACCGGTTGGTCGTCCGGGTCAAGTGCGTAGACCCGCCGATAGTCCCATGGCAGCCGAACCAGCTGACCGGTCGTCACATCGGTGACGGTGACCGCCAGCCGATAGCGGCGCTCCTCGGGTATTTGCTTGTCGTCAAGGGCCAGGTCGCCGAACGTGGTGACGCCCAGGTTCTTCAGCTCGCCCCGGATCCAGTCATGGGCGAAGTCGCCGCGGTACATACCGGTCTCCCGCAGCAATCCCCACGCGCGGCCGATCAACGGAATGGGCCCAACCGGATCGCGAAATTTGTTGTAGGGCAGTGCCAGCGCGATTTCCTTGATCTGGCTGGTCGTCAGCTGGTCGCCGACTGCCGCGGCCGCCAGGATCGAACCGACCAGTGAACCGGCCGAGACGCCGGACACCCGCTTCAGCGAATATCCGGCGTCCATCAGGGCGACCACCGCGCCCACCAGGCCGATGCCCTTGACCCCGCCGCCGGAGAGAACCAGATCGACGGGTTGGCGCTGCCCGCCCTTCATTCCGCGCCTTCGGCCGAAATCCATTGATAGGGAAGGAATTTCCCATCAAATGTCAGGACGACGCGATCGCCCGACGGATGCGACCCCTTGCGCAGGTCGAGGCTGAAGTTGATGGCGCTCATGATGCCGTCGCCGAACTGCTCGTGGATGAGTTCTTTGATGGCGCCGCCGTAGACCTGAAGCGCTTCGTACAGCCGGTAGATGGTGGGGTCGGCCGGAATCCCCCCTTTCGAAGAGCCGGGCAGCCCGCCGCGCATTGGCGGTGCCGCGAGCACCGGGACCGCCGACTCGTCGAGCCCGAGCATCTCGACCAGCACCTTGCCGAGCTCGACGGGAATCGGGTGTTGGCCAAGCAGCGCCGACGTGGTCCACATCGCCGGCCTGTCGACGGCGTCGGCCAGGTCCTGCCACGTCAGGCCCCGCGCCAGTCGGGCAACGACGATCTGTTCGGTGATCTCGTTTCTGTTCATGGCCCTAGCATGCACGCCAGAAGAATCGATCGGTCGCGCGGTCTCAGCCGGGTTTGGTGGCGCTGACCAGGCGCGTGGAGAACCACGGACCGCCGTACCACATCCGCCATCCGAGGTTGCGGCGCCGCACGTTTCGCCAGCCCAGCTCACGCAATCGAGCGGCGTGCTGCCGGGTCTCCCATAGGTCGGCGATGGCCAGCCGGCCGCCCGGCCGCAGCACCCGGACCGCCTCGTCCAGGGCCGTTCGCCGACCGGCTCGCGTCGGAATGTTGTGGATGGCCAGGTTGCTGACGACCACGTCGACGCTGCCGTCGGCCAGCGGTAACGCGGTCATGTCGGCGGTGTACAGCTCGATTCGATCGGCGACGCTTTCCGCAACCGCATTGGCCGAAGTGGCCTGCTGGGAGTTGTCGGTCTGGTCGGCGCGCCACAAATCCACCCCGATCGCGCGACCCCGCGGCAGCCGCTTGGCCGCGGACAGCAGCACGGCACCGCGGCCACATCCCATGTCGAGCAGCGTTTCGTCGCCGCGCAACCGCAGGTCATCGAGCACCCGATTCCACACATGGAACTTGCCCGACCGCGTCGCGTAGATGTAGGAGGCCGCCGTCGCGACCAGCTCAACGCCGGATGCCCCCGCCAGCGCGGCGGCGACCCGGTTGCCGCGCGCAAGGCTGACACCCGACGCCACGAGCAGGCCGGCCGATCCCGCTGCGATGACTGCCAGCTGCATCCCCGCCGAGACCGTGTGAAACGACCCGTCATAGCCGTAGTCGCCTCGGTGCTCCCGCACCAAGGCCGATGAATCCGGCACCGTGCTCACCAGCGTCCGTGGTGGACGACCTCGTCGAAGGGCCGTCGATTCGGCTTGCGGATCGGCTTGAGCGGACGATCGGCCGGATATCCGATGCCGAGCATGAAGGCCACCAGGTGGTCGTCGGGAACACCGAGGATGGCGCGGGCCTTGTCCTGATCGCCGACGGCGGAATGGCCGGTGCCGATGCCCAGGTCCGTGGCCACGATCATCATGGCCATCGTCGCCTGACCGACGTCGTATTGGTCCACCACCCGCCGGCGATCGTCCGGCGGTACCGGGACCACAAAAGCGATCGCGGCGGCGGCCCCGGCGATATGCCCGGCGCCCTTCCAGACCGTGGAAAGCTCCTGCAGCTGAGCCTGATCGGTGACGATGACGAAGTCCCACGGCTGGCGGTTCGACGCGGACGGTGCGCGCCATCCGGCCTCGGCGATACGGTTCAGGTCGTCCGCCGAAACCGGTTCCGGCGTGTACTGGCGCACATTGCGCCGGGAGCAGATCGCATCCCAAGCTTCCATGCAGCCCATGGTGCCACCATTGCCCGACGGGTTGCGTCGCCGAACGTCGGACATGCCGAACGTGGGACATATGGACGAAAATCCGGCTCAAGGCGAGCAAATCCCCCTTGTTCGAAGAGCGGTCCCCCTTGTTCGAAGAGCGGTCCCCCTTGTTCGACGAGCGGTCCCCCTTGTTCGACGAGCGGTCCCCCTTGTTCGAGGGGCGGGCTAGGGTGGCGCTCGATGTCGCTTCATCTGCACCGCGCCGCTCGGACCGACCTGCTCGCCGACGCCCTCGGCGCCCTGCTGACCGATCCGCTGCCCGACCCGTTCACCCAGGACCTGGTGCTTGTGCCGGCCCGCGGCGTGGAACGCTGGCTAAGTCAGCGGCTTTCGCATGTGCTGGGCTCCAGACCCGGTCGCGACGACGGCGTGTGCGCGGGGGTGGCGTTCCGCAGTCCGGGCTCGCTGATCGCTGAGTTATCCGGGTTATCCGGGATTTCAGGGACCGCCGGCGCCCTCGACACAATTGACGATGACCCGTGGGCCCCGGACGCCATGACGTGGCCGTTGCTCGAGGTGATCGACGCCAGCTTGCACGAGCCGTGGTGCCAGACGCTGGCAAAACATTTGGGCGAGTGGGACATCGACTCCAAGATCGAGGGCGAGGCCGAGCTGCGCAAGGGTCGGCGCTATGCGGTGGCGCGTCGGCTGGCCGGGCTGTTCGCCGGCTACGCCAGGCAGCGCCCGCAGCTGCTCATCGACTGGCTGGACGGCAACCGCGACCAAGAACTCGACCCCGACCTGGCCTGGCAGCCCCTGCTCTGGCGCCGGCTGGTCGAGTTGGTGACCGCTGATCCCCCGCACGTTCGGCACCGCGAGACCGTAACGCGGCTGCGCGCGTCGCCCAGCGACCTGCCCACCCGGTTGTCACTGTTCGGCCACACGCGACTCGCGATCACCGACATCGAGCTGCTCGACGCATTGGCCACCCACCACGACCTGCACCTGTGGCTGCCGCATCCCAGCGACGAGCTGTGGCGTGCGCTCGACGGCGTGCGCGGCCCGATGCCGCGAACCGACGACACCAGCCGGCGTGCCGCGAAACATCCGCTGCTGTCGACGTTGGGTCGCGACCTGCGCGAGCTGCAGAGCGTGTTGCCCGCCGCGCGGGCCACCGACGAGTACCTCGGTGCGCCGCCTGCGCGCAACACCCTGCTGGGCTGGCTGCAGTCCGACATCGCCGCCAACGCGACGCGGCCCGGGAAGCGGAGGCTATCCGCCGGCGACCGATCCGTTCAGGTCCACGCCTGCCACGGCACGGCCCGGCAGATCGACGTGCTGCGCGAGGTACTGCTCGGCCTCTTGGAGGACGACCCGACGCTGGAGCCCCGCGACATCGTGGTGATGTGCCCCGACATCGAGACCTGCGCGCCGCTCATCGTCGCCGGCTTCGGCCTCGGCGAGCTGTCCGGCGCCAGCCACCCGGCGCACCGGCTGCGGGTCCGGCTCGCGGATCGCGCTCTCACCCAGACCAATCCGCTGCTGGGCGTGGCCGGCCAGTTACTCGACATCGCGGGGAGCCGCGCCACCGCCACGCAGGTGCTCAGCCTGGCTCAGGCTCCCCCGGTGCGGGCCCGCTTCGGATTCACCGACGACGATCTCGACACCATCACCACCTGGGTGCGCGAGTCCGGCATCCGCTGGAGCTTCGACTCCCCCCACCGCAGGCCCTACGGACTCGACCAAATAGTGCCCAACACATGGCGTTTCGGGCTCGACCGCATCCTGATCGGCGTCGCGATGTCCGACGACTCCCAGGCGTGGCTGGGAACCGCGCTGCCGCTCGACGACGTCGGCAGCAACCGGGTGGAGCTGGCGGGTCGGCTGACCGAGTACGTTGACCGGCTGCAGTCGGTCGTCGACTCGCTCGACGGCGTCCGCCCGCTGACCGAGTGGATAGCGGCGCTGACCGCCGGCGTCACCCGGTTGACACGGGTGGACGCCGGCGCGGGCGGCGCTGCCTGGCAACCCGCGCAATTGCACCGTGAGTTCGCAAATATCCTGACGCAGGCCGACTTACGCGGTGGCGCCGAGCTGCGGCTGTCCGACGTGCGCGCGCTGCTCGGCGAGCACCTCGCCGGGCGACCGACCCGGGCCAACTTCCGGACCGGCACCCTGACCGTGTGCACCATGGTGCCCATGCGGTCCGTCCCGCACCGTGTGGTCTGCCTGGTCGGCCTCGACGACGGCGTGTTCCCGCGGCCCGCCCTGCCCGACGGCGACGACGTGCTGGCCCGCCGGCCGATCACCGGCGAGCGTGACACCCGTTCCGAGGAAAGACAACTGCTCCTGGATGCGATAAACGCCGCCACCGAGACGCTGGTCATCACCTACACCGGCGCCGACGAACACACCGGCCATCCCCGGCCGCCCTCGGTGCCGCTGGCCGAGCTGCTCGACGCGCTCGACGCGACCACGGCGACCACGGCGACCGCGTCAGAGCCGGTGCGCAAACAGGTGCTGGTCGAGCATCCGTTGCAGCCGTTCGACATTCGCAACGTCACCCCCGGCGGACTGGTCCCCGGCCAACCGTTCACCTTCGACCCGACCGCGCTGGTGGCGGCCAGGGCCTCCGTCGGCGAGCGGCACCCCGCACCGCGCTTCTACACCGAACCCCTCCCCGAACCGGCGCCCGACTCGCAATGCGATGTCGCGCTCACCGATCTGCAAGATTTCTTCCGGGACCCGGTCAAGGGATTTTTCCGCGCGCTCGACTTCACGTTGCCCTGGGAAGTCGACGAGGTCCAGGATGAAATGCCCGTCGAGATCGACAGCCTGGAAGAGTGGGCGGTCGGCGATCGCATGTTGCGAGACATCTTGCGCGGCATGGATCCCGGCAAGGCGGCCGAAGCGGAATGGCGGCGAGGAACGCTCCCGCCGGGACAGCTCGGCTGGCGCAAGGCCAAAGAGATCCGCGCCCAGGCGGCCGGGCTCGCCGCCGAGGCGATGCGGCACCAGAGCGGCGGCGCCCAAAATGCGTTGGCGTACGACATCGGCGTTCCGCTGGACGAGAGGCCCCAGGGTATTCGCAGGCTCACCGGGACGGTGACACCGGTCTTCGGCACCCGCACGGTGTCGGTCACCTACTCCAGGCTCGCCGGCAAGCACTTGCTCGCGTCGTGGATTCCCTTGCTGGCGTTGAAGGCCGCCCATCCACGCCGAGATTGGACCGCGCTGTGCATTGGACGCGCCAAGAAGAGCGATCAGATCGAGCGGCGGCTGCTCGGTCCGCCAGCGGATTCCCGCGAAACGCTGCGCGATCTGGTGCGGCTGTATGACGCCGGACGGCGGGAGCCGTTGCCGTTGCCGATGCGGACGTCGTTCGCGTGGGCCGATGCTCGCAACTCGGACAGAGATCCCGTGCGGGTCGCCGGTTGGCGCTGGCAATCGCAGGACAACTTTCACGGCGAGGACGCCGAGCCCGCACATGTAAGGGTCTGGGGCACAAAGGCTTCCCTTGACGTGCTGCTGGGCCCGCCGCACCCCGGCGAGGAGGTGCCCGACGAGCACACCCGCCTCGGCGCGCTATCCGCCCGGCTGTGGGGGCCGCTGCTCCGCTCGGAACGCTCGGCGCGGGAGTTGGGCTGATGGAGCGTTTCGATCTGCTGGGCCCGCTGCCCGCGCTGGGGTCAACGACCGTGCTGGAGGCCAGTGCCGGCACCGGTAAGACGTTCGCGCTGGCCGGCCTTGTCACCCGCTTCATCGCCGAGGGCGTAGCCACGCTCGACGAAATGCTGCTGATCACCTTCAGCCAGGCAGCCAGCAGGGAGTTACGGGAGCGGGTCCGCTGTCAGCTCGTAGAAGCGCTTGCGGCACTGGATGGCTCGCTACCCGAGACACCCAACGATCTGGTCGCCCACCTGATCGCCGGCACCGACGCCGAACGCGACACCCGGTGCGGCCGCCTGCGCGACGCGCTCGCCGACTTCGACGCCGCCACCATCTGCACGACGCACCAGTTCTGCAGATTGGTACTCAAATCGCTTGGCGTAGCAGGTGATACCGATACCGGCGCCACGCTGGTCGAGAGCCTTGACGATCTCGTCACGCAGATTGTGGACGACCTGTACCTGGCGCATTTCGGATCGCAGCGCGATGAGGTGTCGCTGAGCCACCGCGATGCGCTCAAGCTGGCCCGCGCGGTGGTCGAAGACGCGTGCGCCGAGCTGCGGCCACAGCAGCCGGACCCGCAATCCGTTGCCGAGGTGCGACTGCGGTTCGCCAACGATGTGCTCGAACAACTTGATCTGCGCAAGCGACGCCTCGGCATCTTCAGCTACAACGACCTGCTCGATCGCCTTGCCAAGGCGCTGGATTCGGGGGATTCGGGGGATTCGGGGGATTCTGCCGCCCGCGACCGGATGCGCCGCCGCTGGTCGATCGTCATGGTCGATGAGTTCCAGGACACCGATCCGATTCAATGGCGGGTGATAGACCGCGCGTTCAACGGCCACAGCCGGCTGGTGTTGATCGGCGACCCGAAGCAAGCGATCTACGGCTTTCGCGGCGGCGACATCTACACATATCTGCAGGCCGCGGGGTCGGCCGGTGAGCGGCGGACACTGGCGGTGAACTGGCGCAGCGACAAGGTGCTCGTGGACAGCCTGCAAACCGTGTTGCACGGTGCCGCGCTCGGCGACGCGGCCATCGTGGTCCGCAATGTCGAAGCCCACGTCGACGGACAGCGGCTCCGAAACGCGCCGCACAACAACCCGTTTCGGCTCCGGGTGGTCAACCGCGCGCAATTCGGCTGCGACCAGGCCAAGACCATCGCGATCGATCGGCTGCGCCGGCACATCTCGGCAGACCTAGCCGCCGATGTCGGGGCGCTGCTGGCCAGTACTGCGGCCTTCGACGGGAAGCCGATCCAGGCCGGTGACATCGCGGTCATCGTCGAATCGGGCAAGGACGCCCGATCGTGCCAAACGGCGTTGACACAAGCCGGAATTCCCGCCGTCTACACCGGGGAAGGCGACGTGTTCGCCACCGATGCCGCCAGGGACTGGCTGTTCCTGTTGGACGCGGTCGACCAGACGCACCGAGCCGGGCTGGTGCGGGCAGCGGCCGCCACGGTGTTCTTCGGGAAGACGGCCGGTGACCTCGCCCGTGGTGGTGACGCGCTGACCGACGAGGTGGCGGCCACGCTGCGGGATTGGGCCGACCAGCTACGTTTGCGCGGGCCGGCCGCGGTGTTCGAGGCCGCCCAGCTGGCGGGCATGGGTCGACGCGTGCTCGCCGAGCGCGGCGGCGAGCGCACCATGACCGACCTGGCCCACGTCGCCGAACTGCTCCATGCGGTAGCCCACCGCGAACGCCTGATGCTACCGGCGCTGCGCGACTGGCTGCGCCGCCAATGCGAGGAGCGCGCCGGCGCGCCGGAACGCAGCCGGCGGATCGACAGTGACGCCGCGGCGGTGCAGATTCTGACGGTGTGGGGCGCCAAGGGATTACAGTTCCCGATCGTCTACTTGCCGTTCGCGTTCAATCGCCACGTCTTCGTCGAGGACATTCCGCTGTATCACGACAATGCCGGCGTTCGATGCCTCGACATCAGCGGCCCGCGAAGCCCCGACCGCCGCGGCATCGAGGCGTTCAGCCGGGCCGAGTCGGCGCGCAACGACATCCGGCTCACGTATGTCGCGCTGACGCGGGCGCAATCACAGGTAGTGGCCTGGTGGGCGCCCAGCAGGGACGAACCCAACGGCGGACTGTCGCGACTATTACGGGGCCGGACGCGGGGCCAGGCCGACGTGCCGGATGGGTGTGTGCCCAAGACGATCTCGGACGACGAGGCGATCGCGTGCTTTAGGGCGTGGGAGGCGGCGGGCGGTCCGGTGATCGAAGAGTCGTCGGTGGCGGAGGTGCCAGCCACCCCACGGCCAGACCCACCGACCCAACTGGAGGTTCGGCACTTTCACCGCGCGATCGACACGACCTGGCGACGCACCTCGTATTCGGCGCTGATCCGGGACACCCCGGACACTCAAGCCTCCGCAGATTCCGGTGTCAGCAGCGAGCCGGAGATGGCGGCACGCGACGACGAAATCGATGACGCCGCAGTCGCCGTCCCGCTCGACGGGCCTGGCGGTGGCGCCGACGGCGAAGGGGTCGTTTCGCCGATGGCGGACCTACCGGCCGGCACGACGTTCGGCTCGCTGGTGCACGCGGTGCTCGAGCACACCGATCCCCTCGCCACCGATCTCGCGACCGAACTGGAGGTTGCGGCGCGGACGCATTCGAGGTGGTGGCCGGTCGATGCCGAGCCCTCCGCGTTGGCGGCCGGGTTGCTGCCGATGCACGATACGCCCCTTGGCCCGCTGGCCGGGGGGCTAACTCTACGCCAGATCGGTCTGCGGGACCGATTGCGGGAGTTGGACTTCGAAATTCCGCTGACGGGTGGCGACGTTCGGGGTTCGGATGCGGACACCCGGCTCGCGGACGTGGGTGCGGTGGTTCGCGAGCATCTCGCGCCCGACGATCCGCTGGCCCGCTACAGCGACCGGCTCATGTCGGATGCTCTCGGTGGCCAGTCGTTGCGCGGCTACCTGTCCGGCTCGATCGACGTGGTGCTGCGGCTACCCGGGCAGCGCTGCCTGGTGGTCGACTACAAGACCAACATGCTCGGCCCCGCCGCGGCCGACTACAGCTTTCCGCGGCTGGCCGAAACGATGCTGCATTCGGACTATCCACTGCAGGCTTTGTTGTATACCGTTGTGCTGCATCGGTTCTTGCGATGGCGCCAGCCCGGATACCAACCGGCGCAGCACCTGGGTGGCGTGCTCTATCTTTTCATCCGCGGGATGTGTGGCGCGAAGACGCCGGAGGTCGACGGGCATCCCTGCGGGGTGTTCAGTTGGTTGCCGCCCGCCTCGATGGTGGTGGCGCTGTCGGACTTGCTGGACGAGGGGCGAGCAAGAGGCCAGGCATGAGCCCCGAAGCCGACGCGAGTGAGGATCGCAGCGAGGAACGAGCGAGGACCGGAGCGAGCAGGAGGCCAGGCATGAGCCCCGAAGCCGACGCGAGTGAGGATCGCAGCGAGGAACGAGCGAGGACCGGAGCGAGCAGGAGGCGAGGCATGAGCCCCGAAGCCGACGCGAGTGAGGATCGCAGCGAGGAACGAGCGAGGACCGGAGCGAGCAGGAGGCGAGGCATGAGCATCGCCGACACCGAAGACCCGCTGGACTGGCGGATAGCCGTTGGCGCCGACGGTTGGCTGCGCATGTTCAACGAGGCCGGCGTCCTGGAATCCGCCGACGTGCATGTGGCGCAACGGATCACCGCGCTGGCCAACGAGACCCGTGAGGCGGTGGCGCTCGCGCTCGCGCTGGCGACCAGGGCGTTGCGCGGCGGGTCGGTATGCGTCGACCTGACCACGGTCGCGGCCGAATCCGGCGTCCCCGATCTGCCGTGGCCCGACCCGGAGACGTGGCTGTCGGCGCTGCTTGGGAGTCCGCTGTGCAGCGATCCGCCCGTGTTGCGGCTCTACGACGACCGCTTGCTCTACCTCGACCGGTATTGGCGGGAGGAAGAGCAGGTGTGCGCCGATCTGCTCGCGCTATCGGTTCCCGCGGCGGCCGTCGATGTGTCAGGCTCGGAGCGGCTTTTCGGCCCCGGTTACGAAGAACAGCGGGCGGCGGCGCAAATCGCCGTCTCGCAAGCGGTTACCGTCCTGACCGGCGGGCCGGGCACCGGAAAGACCACCACCGTCGCGCGGCTGTTGGCGCTGCTCGCCGAACAGGCGGGCGGGCGGATCGCGCTCGCGGCGCCCACCGGCAAGGCTGCGGCGCGGCTGACCGAAGCGATAGCAAGCGAAATCGAGAAGCTGGACGCCGTTGACCGCGAACGGCTTTCCGGACTGCAGGCGGTGACGCTGCACCGGCTGCTGGGCAGCCGGCCGGACACCTCGGTGCGGTTTCGGCATCATCGCGGCAACCGGTTGCCGCACGACGTGATTGTGGTCGACGAGACGTCGATGGTGTCACTGACCATGATGGCCCGGTTGCTGGAAGCGGTTCGACCGGACGCCCGGCTGATCCTGGTCGGCGACGCCAACCAGCTGGCGTCGGTGGAGGCCGGTGCGGTGCTGGCGGATTTGGTGGACGGCCTGTCGGCCCGCAGCGACGTGCGGGTCGCGGAGCTGCGAACCTCGCATCGGTTCGGCGAATCGATCGGGGCCCTGGCCGATGAGATCCGCGGCGGCGACGCGGATGAGGTGCTGGCGCTGCTGCGCTCCGGTGACGAGCACCTCGAGTTCGTCGACGACACTAACCCCGTGACGGGGTTAGCGCGGATGCGCGCGATCCTGGTGCCGCATGCGTTGCGGCTGCGGGAGGCGGCGGTGCTGGGAGCCGCCGACGTGGCGTTGGCGAGGCTGGATGAGCACCGGCTGCTGTGCGCGCACCGGCGTGGCCCATCCGGGGTGCAGCACTGGAACCGCCAGGTGGAGAGCTGGTTGAGCGAGGAGACCGGCCTACCGCCCTGGTCGCAGTGGTACGCCGGACGGCCATTGCTGGTGACGGCCAACGATTACGGGCTGCGTGTCTTCAACGGCGACACCGGGATCGCGGTCGCCGGCCGCGACGGTGTGCGGGCCGTCATCGCCGGCGCTGCCGGACCGCTCGACTTCGCGACCAGCCGGCTGGCCGACGTCGAGACGATGCACGCCATGACGATTCACAAGAGCCAGGGCAGCCAGGCCGCTGAGGTCACAGTCGTTATCCCGCCCGAGGATTCGCGGCTCCTGACGCGGGAATTGTTCTACACGGCGGTGACGCGGGCAAAGGTGAAGGTGCGGGTGGTGGGCTCGGAGGCTTCGCTGCGGGCTGCGGTCGGGCGCCGGGCCGTGCGCGCGAGCGGACTGCGCTTGCGGCTGCAGGCCGCAGCGCCTAGCGCTTAACGGGATGCAGTACCGCGACGTCACTATGCAGGCATGCCAACCCACTATCGGGAGTCGCCAACTGCCCCTTTCGGTTTCGCCTCGTCCTCCAACGAGCGCACGTCCTCGGAAGTCACGATCCTACCGACGCTTAGCAGCGGCAACCCCGTCCTGGAATCCCGGGAGATCGCGGCGTAGCTACCGGGCGGCGCCTTTCCCGTGCAAGCGCCAGCGCCTGTTTGTGCAGGTCGTCAGGCAGATCGATGGTGATGCGCACGACCGATCCTAGTGCCGCGACAGCTCAGGCCGACTGCGCACCGTCCGCTCGTAACGCATCGCAGGCGTGAACGAAGCGGGCCCACTCGTCCTGGCGTGGTCGGACCGCGCAGTCGGCGAAGGCGTCGTCGCTCACGACGAGACCCGGTTGGATGGGAGCCAGCAGGTTCGCGATTTTGCCAATCTGCCCTGCAGGACTATCCGCAAAGCCCTGGAACACTCTGCGGCGGATCCACCCAACTGCGCTGTCGGCGCCGGCGGCCAAGTCCAACTGGGGGATCCGCAGAGCGCCCTTGCACTGCATCGCCTGTTCCTCGAAGCGGTCTTCCCAGCACTGGGTTTGCCAACCGCTCCACAAGTCCGGAAGGGCGTGGAAAATACCCATAGTGTCGGCGGTTTGCCACGCTCCCAGAGTCTTTCGGGGAACGTCGATGTGGACTCCGCCCTCCGGAATCTTGCTCAGTGTCAACCTTCGAACCCCACGGCCGGGCAACCTTTCCATCAATTCGGGCCCATGCCAGGCCTTGCTCAGATGCCAGCACACCGGCCAAAACCGAACTTGCCCGGCGGCGTCGACCACCGAGACAAGATGACACAGGGCGTTTCGGTCGCGGGCCGGTCGCAGTTCCGGCCGGATGTCCCAAGTGTGCGACGGCAGCTCGGCTCCCACATATCCCGCGAGTTCGGCGGTTCCGTCGTACGCCCAGCCGATCTCGTAACCAGGCCACACCGCCGCCAGCACCGCCATCATGGCCCGCCGTGCCGGCATCTCCACCATCAGTTCGTCGCCGAAGAACAACACCCGCCGCCGATCCAGATCCACCACCGCACCCCCGTCGGCCCACAACGGGTCGACCCACTCATCCTTGGCACATTGCCGCAGCGACTGCACATACCGCAGCGCGAGCTCCGGCCCTCCGATCAGCGCATCGAGCATCCGGCATCCTGCCCAATGCGAGTAATACAGTTGCCAATCAAGATCTTTCACCACGACGAAATTCGCCCTGTTGCCCACGTGTGCCCCGTTCGGAATGATGCGATCTCCTTCTGTCGCATCGGCTGAGCCGAGTCTCCCCCAGGGGTCCGACAGATACCGCTGCGGAAAATCGGGATGCCGAGCGCACGACGCTTTCGCTCTGGGCTCGCTCAGGGCTCGCTCAGCGCTAGGGCGGCAGCTTCTTCGAAGCTCAGCGATCCGCCCGTGCTAATTGCGGCCTCAAATTCAGCTGCGCCCAGTGCCGCGCGGACGCGATGCTCAAACGCCTTATGCAACCCCGTGTCGGCGACCAGCAGTGACGACGCCCCGGTGGCACGGTTCACCGCGGCAGCAGCGGCCATCAGGAGAGCGGCACGCCGCGGATTCTGGTGGGCTTCCGCGAACCATCCGAAGACCTCCAAACAATTTGCGCCAGTCCATTTATCGTTGGTCAGCTGACAGAATTGCACGCACTGTCGCAACAGTTGGGCGGCTCGCTGCACCTCGCCCTGCCGCCAGCAGGAAAACCCGACCGACATGACCATCCACGTCCGATGCACCACCTCACCGCGCGACTCGCCGAGGGCCAGTGCCCGTTCGAACCATTCCATCGCCTTGCCGACATCTCCGGCGACCAGGAGAAACCAGCCAATGAAACCCATTGACAGAACCTGTATCTGGTAGTCATCGGTGACAGCCATGGCGTGCCGAAAATAGCCGTATGCACGCCGCAGGTCGCCGGCGAGCATCGCAGCGCGGCCGTCGACGTAGTCGATCCGGCCGTGCGCGAGGGGGTCGTCGATCCCCTCCTGAGCGAGGTGTTCGCGAGCCTCGGCGATCCAGATGCGCGCCGCCGACAGGTCACCCTGAAAAGCCGCGATCTCCGCCGCGGCGTATAGGGCGTGGACACGCTCCGGCGTGGGTTCGGGTGGGGTTGCGTTCAACACGATATCCAGCCAGTGGCGCGCTTCGCTCAGCATGCCACGGGGAATCCAGACCCTGATCATCATCGGAAGCATCGGCAACGCTCGGCTCGGAGAGTCGGCCAGGTTGAATTGCAGGACTTCGCGAATGTTGGGCAATTCCCATGTGAGGCGTTGTAACCACGAAACTTGTTGCGGACCAAGCCACTCAGCCGCGGCGCGGTCGAGTAATTGTTCGTAGTGGTTGGCGTGGCGACGCCGCAATGCGTGATATTCGCTGTCAGTCAGGTGGGTGCGGCCGTAGTCCCGCAAGGTGTCCAGTAGCCGGAAGCGCACCGCTTCGTTGTCCTCGCTGCGGATGAGGATGGACTTGTCGACCAAGGCGCACAGCAGATCCAGGAACTGCCGGGCCGGTCGGTCCCCGGCGGCGGCGGGATCATCGGCGCTGACGTGATGGGCGCCGGGCACATCGAAGCTGCCGGCAAAGACCGATAGCTGTTCCCAAAGCTGTTGTTCTGCTTCGGTACAGAGGTGATAGCTCCAATCGATGCACCCGGTCAGCGATTGCTGGCGGGCGGGGGCGCCGCGGCGGCCGTGGCTGAGCATGAATTTGTCGGCGAGCCCATCGGCGATCTGCTCGACCGAGAGGACGCGCAGCCGGGCGGCCGCCAGCGCGAGGGCCAGGGGCAATCCATCGAGGCGAGCGCAGATCCGCGCCACCGCCGCCGCATTCTTGGCGGTGACACTGAAGTCGGGCAGTGCGGCGCGGGCGCATTGCACGAACAGAGCCACCGCGTCACAGTCGGCCAGAGCGCGCGCGGTGGGGTCAGCGTCGGGGTCCGGACAGGACAGGGGCGTCACCAGCAGCAGTGCCTCCCCGCCGACGCCGAGGACTTCACGGCTGGTGGCGATGATGTGCTTCGCGGGCGGCATACTATTTGGTGGCGGCGGCGTTCGACGAGTCGGGGATGGCGGGGCTAATCGACGAGCGACGCGGGCGTCGTGGCCCGATCAAGCTGCGCCCGGAGATCGTGGATTTCATCCGCGCCGACACCGGGTCCGGGGCACAGATCGCCGAGCAGGTGGCCGATCGGTTCGGGGTGCGGTTGCACCGGCGAACGGTCGAGCGGGTGCGCGGGCGGTGAGCGCCCGGTCGTTCTGGCCGCCGGTCGAGGCGGCTCAGGTCGACTACGAAACGCTGCGCGCACACGCACTTGAAACCTTCGGGACTGCCCGAAGGGTCTGGCCGCAGCCCGGTTCGCCCGGCGCGGTCTGGCCGGGTTGATCGCATGGCCGAGCGCCGAGCCGGTGTTCGTCGCCGAACTTCTCGCTGCGCTGCGCCCGGCCTGGACACCGCACGACGATACGCGCGTGGTTGCGCTGGCGGCGGGCTATGAGTTCCTCCTCGACGTTGCTGCGCGCGTGGATTCGGTTGCGGGAGTGGCACTACCGGGCGGAGGTCTGAGGTGAGAGCGGGCTCTGTATGCGCGGGTATCGACCGAGCGCCAGGCCGACCGTGGCACCATTGGCTCGCAGCTGACACGTGCTGCGCGAACACATCGTCGTAGTTGGGGACGAGTTGGTCGGCGAGTACGTCGATGACGGGCATTCCGGCGCCCGACTGGACCGGCCCGGCCTAGACGCGCTGCGTGATGCCGCCGAGGCCGGGCTCATCGAACGGGTGTGGTGCCTGTCCCCAGACCGACTCGCCCGCGCCTACGCCTACCAGGTGCTGGTGCTCGATGAGCTGGACCGCTTCGGGGTCACTGTCGGCTTCACCGACTCCCCGGGGCCTGGCCGCCGACGACCCGCAGTCGGTACTGCTCACCCAGGTCCAGGGCGTGATCGCCGAATACGAGAAAGGCCAAAATCGCCGAACGCTACCGGCGCGGAAAAGCTGTTTCCGAGCCCGCGCCGGCGAGGTCGTCACCTGGGCAACGGCACCTGGCACCGCGACTACGACTGCCGCAACCACGACCCCCTACGCGCTGGCGGTGAATCGCCACCGCTGCCCCGAACGAAACATCCGCGCCGACGCCCTGGACGCCTTCGTGTTCGACCACATCCGCACCGCGATAACCCACCCCGACCAACTGCTGGCCGGCGAACGAGCAGTCACCCAGCGCACCCTGGTCCCCGACGACGAACTCCTGGCCACCGAACTGGCCCGGCTGGACCGCAAGATCGACGCCGCCGACACCGAACGGCGCCGCCTCATCGACCTCTACCAGGGCGGGTTCATCGAACTCCGCGAAATGCAGCGCCGCGCCACCGAAGTCTCCTCCCGCCGAAAAGAACTGCAGCACAAACGACGAGCTTTGCCGACGACGAGGAACTCGCCCGCGACAACCAGCTCCGCCACCGAGTCCACGACTTCGCCACACGCATCCACACCGTCATCGACACTCGACGAAAAAAACGCAGTTGTGGGCAGTGGTGAAGCAGGATCTCGGCCAGTTTGGCGGCGTCGTCAATGATCTGCTCGCAGTTGTCGAGCACCAGGAGCGCCCGCCGTGGCGCCAGGAAGTCGACGAGCACATCGGTAAGCTCGCGCCCTTCTTGATCGCGCAGCCCCAACCCGGCGGTCACCACCCCGGTCACCAGCGATCCCACGCGCAGGTCGGCTAACGGTATAAACCACAAGCCATCTGGGAACTGCGGGTTCAGTTCCTCGGCGGCACGGGTAGCCAGGGTGGTCTTGCCCACGCCACCCGTACCGATCAAAGTCACCATCCGCGACTGGGTCAGCAGCCCCCGCAACTCGGCAAGTTCGGCATTCCGACCAACCATGGCGGCGGGCAGTGCCGGCACCCGTGGCTTATTGCCGCGCGGCTTCACTGTCATCGGCCCGGCGGGTCCCCGCTCGACGCTGTCGGCGCGGTGCGGGGCCAGGGCCATCTTGTCGACGGCGAGACCACGACGGGCCTGCAGCCGTTGGAGTTGTCGGCCGAGTTCTTCTGCCGAGGGCCGATCGGTCGGGTTGGCGGCCATCGCCTGCTCCACCACCGCCGCGACATCGTCGGCTGTCCCACGTTCACGTAGCTCGGGGACCAGCTGGGTGGCGATCTGTGCGAACTGAGCCATCGGCTGCTCGCCGGGGCGCCGCTGGAACGCGGCGTGCCCGGTCAGCGCGGTAAACAGACTCGCCCCCAGCCCGTAGACGTCCGAGGCTGGGCTGGGGGCCGCTCCGCCGAAAATCTCGGGGGCGGTATACGCCGGCGAGCCGACCAACATCCCCGCGGCCGTCTTGATGCCCGCCGCGGTGCGGGCGATCCCGAAGTCACCCAATGCGGGCTCTCCGTACTCGGTGAAGAGAATGTTTGCCGGCTTCACATCACGGTGCACAATCCCCATCCGGTGCGCTGATTCCAGTGCGCCGGCGATCTTCGCACCGACCCGCAGAACCTGATCTTCCGGCAGCATCCCCAACCCGGCGATTCGCCGCTCCCAGCTCCCCTGCGCGCAAAACGGCATCACCAAATACGGCACACCGCTTGCGGTTTGGCCGGCCGTCAACAGCGGCACGATGTTGGGATGCCCCGTGAGCTGGCCGATCGCCTGCTGTTCCCGCACAAACCGCGCCCGCTCATCAGCAAAATCAAGGGTCACCAGCTTGACGGCCACCACCCGCGCCAACTCCACCTGGATGCAGCGAAACACCACGCCGCACCCGCCGCGCCCGATCTCGGTAGCGTCGCCGAACCCCGCCTCGGCCAATTCCGATAGCGGGCCGCAATCCGTCTCACGCGCCGTTTCACCCAGGTCAGCCTGGGTGTGACCCCGATTCGCCTGCACGTCAGCATCCACCGCCCATCGCCCGGGCCAAGTGTAGGACCGGCACCTCAGCGTCAACAACGGCTCGCATGCCTGGCGCAGCGTGGCCACGCGCGGCGGGTTGGCATACCCCCGACGTCGCGTCGGCGCTCGCCGCGGCGCAGGGCCTGAGGTGGGTCAGGCCTGCTTGTCGCTTTGCCGGTGGATGCCGCAGGACCCGGCTGGCGGAGCGGCCGCCCCCACCCGGGTTCTGGGGAACACTCGACTAAGTCGGATTCCGCCATCTGACCGACCCACAAATTGTCCGGTTTCCAGGCAAAAGACTCCTCGCTGACATGCAATTCTCGGCCCAATTGCGAGGCCAACGCCCACGCCAGCAAACAATTGGTAAGCGTTAGCCCGCCACTGGGCCGGCATCTCGCGTGAAGCGATGCCTCCTACGGGGCTCAGAACGCGCACAAAACCTGGACTTTTCGTGCAGTTTGCCCACTATCGGTGCCATTGCCGTGCAGATTGCACTGAAGAATTAGTCTGCATAGCCTCCTCTTAGCTAATAGCTAGCAAATACTTAAGCAAAAACGGGCCCAAACGCACACACGCACCGTTGGCCCGTCGTTAATCTCGGGTCTCGCCAAGCGGCAATGGCGCCGAGCGCGGCAGTTTATTTGAAGGCAATGCAAGGAGGATTGTGATGTCGTTTCTATTCGCGGTGCCAGAGTTCATGCAGAGTGCGGCATCAGACTTGGAAGCTCTCGCTTCGACAATCAGCGCGGCCAACGCAGCCGCGGCGGCACCCACTACCACCGTGCTCGCGGCCGGTGCCGATGAGGTGTCGGCGGCGATAGCGTCGCTGTTTTCAGGACACGGCCAGCAGTTTCAGGCGCTCACCGCGCAGGCCGCCGAGTTCCACAGCCACTTCGTGCAGGGGTTGACCAGCGCCGGCAGCGCCTACGCGGCAGCCGAGTCCGCCACCGTGTCGAGGCTGCAGAGCATGGAGTCCTTACCCGCACAGGCGATGCAGGACATGGCCAACTACGGCTACGGCAACATCGGCACCAACAACGTCGGCTTCTTCAACAACGGCGACCTCAACCTGGGCATCAACAACGTGGGCTTCGGAAACCTCGGGATCGGCAACATCGACCCCAACCCCAACAACCTCATGGCCGGCAACATCGGCCTCTTCAACAACGGCCTGGCCAACATCGGCATCGGCAACACCGGCAGCGTCAACCTGGGCATCGGCAACACCAGCCCCCACTTCGACGTCGACCCCAACAACCCCACGATGGGCAACTTCGGCCTCTTCAACAACGGCCTGCAAAACTTCGGCGCCTTCAACACCGGCACCGGCAACAGCGGCTTCCACCTCGGCAACCTGGCCGGCTTGGGCATAGGCAACAACGGCAACTTCAACCAAGGCCTGTTCAACACCGGCAACAACAACATCGGCATCGGGCTCCACGGAGACAATCTCATCGGCATCGGCCCGCTGCACATCAGCACCGCCCAAGCCGCTCAAGCCACCCAAGCCGTTTCGGACATGGCCAACTACGGCTACGGCAACATCGGCACCAACAACGTCGGCTTCTTCAACAACGGCGACCTCAACCTGGGCATCAACAACGTGGGCTTCGGAAACCTCGGGATCGGCAACATCGACCCCAACCCCAACAACCTCATGGCCGGCAACATCGGCCTCTTCAACAACGGCCTGGCCAACATCGGCATCGGCAACACCGGCAGCGTCAACCTGGGCATCGGCAACACCAGCCCCCACTTCGACGTCGACCCCAACAACCCCACCATGGGCAACTTCGGCCTCTTCAACAACGGCCTGCAAAACTTCGGCGCCTTCAACACTGGCACCGGCAACAGCGGCTTCCACCTCGGCAACCTGGCCGGCTTGGGCATAGGCAACAACGGCAACTTCAACCAAG
Source organism: uncultured Actinomycetota bacterium (assembly GCA_963778135.1). GTDB lineage: Bacteria > Actinomycetota > Actinomycetes > Mycobacteriales > Mycobacteriaceae > Mycobacterium. Next base: position 547,971 of record CAVZTC010000003.1, read on the forward strand.
GCCTGTTCAACACCGGCAACAACAACATCGGCATCGGGCTCCACGGAGACAATCTCATCGGCATCGGCCCGCTGCACATCAGCACCGCCCAAGCCGCTCAAGCCACCCAAGCCGTTTCGGACATGGCCAACTACGGCTACGGCAACATCGGCACCAACAACGTCGGCTTCTTCAACAACGGCGACCTCAACCTGGGCATCAACAACGTGGGCTTCGGAAACCTCGGGATCGGCAACATCGACCCCAACCCCAACAACCTCATGGCCGGCAACATCGGCCTCTTCAACAACGGCCTGGCCAACATCGGCATCGGCAACACCGGCAGCGTCAACCTGGGCATCGGCAACACCAGCCCCCACTTCGACGTCGACCCCAACAACCCCACGATGGGCAACTTCGGCCTCTTCAACAACGGCCTGCAAAACTTCGGCGCCTTCAACACTGGCACCGGCAACAGCGGCTTCCACCTCGGCAACCTGGCCGGCTTGGGCATAGGCAACAACGGCAACTTCAACCAAGGCCTGTTCAACACCGGCAACAACAACATCGGCATCGGGCTCCACGGAGACAATCTCATCGGCATCGGCCCGCTGCACATCAACAGGTAGGTGCGGATCGTCCTGGAGTGTGCCTCACGGCTCTGGATCAGGGGCCTCTGTGGCGGCCGCACCGGGCCAAAGCATTTACCCGAACATGTTGTGATACAAGGCGATTCGCTGGCTAGGGACGGTGCACCGCCGGCGTGATTCGTGATGGGCTCAGCGCGGCCAGGGCCCGTGCGCAAGAATCGGGTCACGATGGTTGACGACGACGATCCCGCACCGACTTCCCGACCCGGCAACTCCGGCCACATTGCGCGGCTCGCCGTGTTCGCCGGCTTCCTGCTCGTGTTGTTCTACCTGGTCGCCGTGGCGCGGATCATCGATGTCGAGCAGGTCCGACGGTTGGTAACGGCGACCGGTCCCGCGGCGCCGCTGACCTATGTCGTGGTGTCGGCCACCCTCGGCGCATTGTTCGTGCCGGGCTCGATTCTGGCCGCGGGCAGCGGGTTTCTGTTCGGTCCCGTGCAGGGCGTCTTCGTGACGCTGGGCGCGGCGGTGGGCACCGCGATCGTCGCCAGCCTGGTCGGCCGTCGGGCCGGCCGGGACAGCGCGCGGGCGCTGCTGGGAACCGAACGCGCCGACCGCATCGACGCGCTGATCGAACGACGCGGCCTGTGGGCGGTCGTCGGTCAACGGTTCGTACCGGGCATATCCGATGCGCTCGCCTCCTACACGTTCGGAGCGATCGGACTTCCGTTATGGCAGATGGCGGTCGGTTCGTTCGTCGGTTCGGCGCCGCGGGCGTTCGTCTACACCGCGCTGGGCGCCTCGATCGGACACCTGTCGTCACCGTTGGCGTATGCGGCGATAGCGGTGTGGTGCGTTACGGCCATCATCGGCGCGTTCGCCGCGCGGCGGGGCTACCAAAAGTGGCGTGGGCACGCCGGCCACAAGGCGGACGACGCCACGGAGAATGAATGACCTATTGCCTACATTCGAGCAGACCGACCAGCGACAAAAACACTTGCCTTGCCATGACGTTAGGGTGGTCGCCATGCCTGGAACGTTCGAGCCGATGCCGACCGTGGCGAGAATTCTGGCCGAACACGGTCCACTGCACGACGACGACATCGAGCGACGGCTGCGGGATGACGGCCTGGCCGACGCAGACATGGACGAGCTTCTCGACGAAATGGATTATCCGGTAAGGCAGTTGGTCGACGACCGTTGGGTGTGGCTGCCGACGCTGCTCGCCGGCCGAGTGTTCACCCACCGAGTCTGCGCGGCCGAGTCGGCCCACGACATCCTCACCGTGACCCCAGATCTGGACCCCATCACCGCGCTCTGCGACCACGAGCAGTACCGGCAACTCGTCGACGGGTCTCCCGCGCGGGTCGTGCTGGCCGAGCTCGATTACGAGCTGCTCAAGCAGCGGGACATTCCGGCCGAGATGGTCGACCCGCTAGGGGCATTGCTCCTGGCCCCGGGCACGCTCGCGGCGTTGGGGGTGACCGAAGGCGACCTGGTCGGCCTACGACTCACCGAACATGGCCTCCAAGTCGAGCACGTCGAGCCCGTCGAACCGGTCGCGGATACCGCGCTGGCCGCCCTACTCGCCGTGCTGCCCGAGGACGAGCCGGTGTACTTCGATGCGGCGGTGTGGACGGCGTGCGCCGGGGACCCGGAACTGTTCACCGAGCCGTTGCCGCCCCTGTCCGAGATCGTCGACGAGTATGGCCTGGCACGCGACGGCGAATGGCTCGCACAGGCCGAATTCGACTTCGGCAGTTGGAATTTCGAACGCGAGTGCGCGGCTCTGGCCAGGCTCCATGACCTCGATCCCGACAGCGCCTTCGCGCTGTACACCATGATCCGGCTGTACGAGAACGTGGTGCAGGCGATCGAAATCATCGCCACCGACGCGGACGGGAATGACGAGCAGCCCGGGAACGAGCCCGTCGAGGCCGGCGCCGACCAGCAAGCACCCGGGGAGGATCCCGTCGACGATGTGATCGGTGAGCTCGGGGGCGCGCTTGCCGATCCGCTGCTGGCTGACCTGTTTCTGGAAGAGACGGTCGGCAGGGATCCCGACGGCGCACCCGCGCTGGGCATGTTCGCCGAGATGATGGAGCCGCAGGTGCCGCGCACGGCGCGGGTGGCGTTTCGCTGGCTGCGTGCGGTGGCGCAGGAGCGAATCGGCGACATCGACATGGCCGAACGCGAGCTGCTGGCGGCCGAGTCGATGGATCCGGACTGGCCGTTGCCGCTGTTTGACCTGGCGCGCATCGCGTCCGACCGCGGCGAAGTCGAGCGCGGGCTGGCGTTGCTGCGCCGCGCCGATGCCGCGCCGGACCATCCCTTGTTGGAGCTACTACAGCGGTATCGGTCCGAGCCGCGAAATGACCTCGGCCGAAACCAGCCATGCTGGTGCGGGTCTGGCCGCAAGTACAAGAAATGCCACCTCGGGCACGAGGAGGTTGCGCTTGCCGAGCGTGCGGCGTGGTTGTACGCCAAGGCCAGCCAGCACGCACTGCTGAACGGATGGGACGACCTACTGGCCGACACCGCCCACGAACGCTGCCGCCACGCCGAGGACGAGCGCGAAGCGTTCGAAGCCGCGCTGGCCGATCCGGTGGTCCTGGACGCCGTGCTGTTCGAGGGCGGCGCGTTCGAGGAGTTCCTCGAGGTGCGCGGGTCGCTGCTGCCGAACGACGAGCGGCTGCTGGCGCAGCAGTGGCTGCTGGCGGACCGGTCGGTGTTCGAGATCGAGCAGGTGCATCCAGGTCGGGGCATGACCCTGCGTGATGTGCGCACCGGCGACACCCACGAGGTGCGCGAGCGCACGGCCAGTCGCCAACTCAAGCCCGGGCAGCTGGTCTGCGCGCGCGTGGTCCCCGCCGGCGACACGATGCAACTCTTCGGCGGGCTGGAACCGGTCGCGCTGCACGAGCGTGATCCGCTGATCGAGCTGCTCGACACCGAACCGGACCCCATCACCCTGGTCGCCGCGCTAAGCCGCCGGTTCGCGCCGCCGACGCTGGCCAACACCGAGGGCGACCCGCTCGCGATCTGCGAGGCAACCCTGAACGTCGGCGACCCGGTCGGTATCGAGGACGCGCTCGACGCCACCTACGACCGGGCGGAAGGCGATGAGCCGCCGCGGTGGTTGGAACACGTCGCCACCGACGGCATGCGGCGCGTCCGGGCCACCCTGGTGCTCGAGGGCGACACGCTGCGGGTGGAAACCAACAGCGAGGAGCGGATGGACCGCGCGCTCGCCGCGCTGGCCCGCCTCGACCCGGGGATGAGCGTGCTTGAAGACTGCCGCCGCCCGATACACGACGCCCGCCAAGCCGCCGAGCTGGCCAATCAGATGCCAATGGCCGACGACGACGCGCTAGACCCCGACGATCCCGAGCTGGCCGGCATGCTCGACGGGTTCATCCGCGACTACGAGATCAAGTGGCTCGATGAGCCCATCCCCGCGCTTCAAGGCCATAGCCCGCGGCAGGCCGCCGATGACCCGACCCGGCGCGGCGACTTGATCAAGCTCCTGGACAGCTTCCCCGCCGGTGCAGCCGCCCGCGGCGGCATGAACACGGATCGACTGCGCGCCGCGCTCGGCTTGTAGCGTCGCACTTCCTTCACGATGGGCCGGTCACACCGGTTTCGGCTGTGAACTTGCGGAGGTCGGTCTTCTGCCACCGGATCTTCGGAACGGAAGTTCCACAGCCCTTGCGCGGACCACTCTCGTCGAGCCCAGACACAAGCCGACAAATTACTCCCGGTCCATGCGCTTTGTCGTCACGAGGGCGATTATCTCGTGGGCCGCCGCGATCAGCGCGGCGTGGCCGTTCGAAGTCGGCCCAAGCGGCCAGGATTCAGCCGACCGGTCCCAGCATCGACTTCCACCCATCGTCGCCGGTGTGGCTCGAGTTCTGGACGGAATAGACCATGCCGTCGGGCCCAACGACTCTGCCGCTCTGCACGTCGTAGAGCGCGGTGGGCACCGAGCTCGGCGTGTAGACGCACGGATTAGGTTGCTGGCCATTGCATCTGACGGTGCCCGACCCCGGTCGCTGCAGCGGATCACTGACGGGCGGCGGTGTGCCCGGCACCCGATTGGCGGGCAGTGGGTTCTCGCCGTTGTTGACCGTCGGCGCCGGGATCACCTGACCCGGCTTCACCGGCTGATCACAACGCGCGGCCGGCGCGGGGCAGGTGAGGATCTGATTGGGGTCCCCGAACCAGGGGTTGGTGCCCGCCGGCACATAGGGCTGGTCACTTCGGCATTCCCGCGGGCTCGCCGCCCGCTTGCCGGGCACGTCCACGCACGGGTAGTTGCGCGCCCCGCGGACCACGTTCTGGGAGTCCATCGGGATCTTGCAGTAGGCGCCGCTCGGGAGCGGGGCGATGCTGGTGTCGGCCGGTGCTCGCCACTCCGATGCCGACATGAAGCCGGTCAGGCACGGAGGCGGCTGGTTGAGCGACAGGGCGCCGACGCCGAGCGCCGCCTGCCCGGGAAATTCCGAGGTCACCGACTGGGCAACCGCGGCGGACTGCGGCAGGAACACCAATGCCTGCTCGACTCCGTTGTGGTAGCGCTTGAGCATGTCGATCACGACCTCGAGATTGGCCAGCGCCTGCGGCAACGAGTCCCGCACCTCGCTGAACGTGGCGTTGACCTCCTCGGCCGTCGGTGCCGCGTTGGCCAGGATGCGACGAATCGCCGGATCCTGCTGCGCGGTCTGGGCGGTCAACATATTGAGGCTGGCGGCCCAGCGCCCGATGTCGTCACCGGAATTGGCCTGACTGTCGATGATGGGCGCCGAATGATCGAGGATGTCGTCGATTTCGTCGAGGCTGCCCCTGAAGTCGTGGCCGATCCCCTGGGCGGCGTCGACAAGTCGGCGAAGGGACGGCCCTAGCCCCCCGAGTGCCAGTGAAGCCTCGTGCAGCAGGGACCCGACTTTGTCCTTGGGCAGCACCGCCAATCCTCGGTTGGCGGCATCGAGCGCGGGCCCGATCTGGCTGGGCACCGTGCTCTTGGTGATCGTCTGGTTGTTCCGCAGGTAGGGGCCGCCCGTGCGGGTCGACACCAGATCGAGGTACTGCTCTCCGACCGCCGACACCGAGTGCACGTTGGCAGACGCATCGGTGGGGATCTGGTAGCCGTCGTCGATGCTCATCGTCGCTCGCGCGCCCCGCTCGGTTGGCTCGACGCTGGTGACCGTCCCGATGGTGATGCCCCGATACGTGACGTTGGCGGTTCGATAAAGGCCCCCGGATTGCGGCAATTCGGCGTAGAGCGTGTAGCGACCGATACCGACGACACTGGGCAGCCGCAGGAAGTACCAGCACAGAACAACCACAGCGATGACCGCCAACAGCGCGAACAACACCAGCTGGAATCTGATTAGGCGAGTCAGCATCTCCTACTGGCCCCTTTCCGCCAGAGGCCCTCCCGGGGCATTATTCGGGTTCGGCGTGTAACGGATGTCCGGGATCATGGTGGCCGGATCCCGTCCCCACGCCTGCTCGAGCGCTCGCAACATGCCCGAGAGTCCCGTCCCGGTCAGCAGTGCGTTGTCGAGTGCACTGAGGGTCAGGTCGATCACGGCCGACACGTTGACGTAGTCGCCGCGAATAACCTTGGGAACACCGTCGATGTTGAACGGCGCCGTGAGACCCAACCTCAACGAGCCGACCAGCAGCGGCGAGGCCGCCACGAGCTGCTTGAGTGGCTGCTGCAGCGACTGCAAGCTGCGGTGCAGGTTGGCCCGCGTATCCGACAGCGTCCGGTTGGCGACGTCGCTGAACCGCCCGAGGGACTCGGTGGCATCGGCGAACAGCTCGCGCGTGTCCGCGAAATGCGCGATCAGCGGCGGGATGTCGGTAAACAACCGATCCAGCGTGTCGTTGTGGTCCGCGATCATGGCCAGCAACTGGTTCGTGGAATCGATTGCGCGAGTGAGGTCGCCGCGCTGGCGGTTCAGTGCGGCGGTGAATGTGTCCAGCCGGCTAAGGAATTCGCGGACCTGCTCGAGGTGGCCGTCAAGAGCATTGAGAATCTCGGTTTGAATCACGTCGAGGTGCGTGATGCCACCGCCGGTGAGGATGACCGCGATACTGGCCAGCGTGCGCTCGATGGTCGGGTAGGCCGACGAGTTCGTCAATCCGATGGTGTCGCCGCTCTTCAACGGCTGCGGCGACGGGTGGGGCGGCGCGGCCAGCTCGACGTGCTGAGTGCCCAGCAAGCTGGTCTGGCCGATCTTTGCGGTCGCGTTGGCCGGGAGCCGCACTGACGGATCGACATCCAATGTCAGGATGGCGATCCAGTTCTTGAGCCTGATGTTCCGTACAGTGCCGACCCATACGTCGGCCACCCTCACCCGGCTGTTGGTGTTCAGCGCCAATGAGTCTGGCATCTGCACGTAGATCGTCATATGGCCCGCACCGGTGCCATGACCAAGTGGCAGCGGCACGTTGGCGATGCCACGCCAGTCGCACGAAGTCAACAAACCCGAACCCAGTAATGCGGCCAGCAGCAGCGCCAGGGCCCGGTGGCCGGCCGCGACGATCAGCCGCAGCACCGCGCTCATGCCCCTCACTGGCCCGCTCCGGGCTGCGAGAACCACGGCGGCGGAGGCGGATTGGACTCGTCATAGGCGTTCGGTGGTCCGGGCATGGTGCTTCCTCCCGACGGCGGCGGCGCGTTGTCCGGACCACCCATCAGCTCGTCCAGCGATTCCGGGGTCAGCATGTTCGACGTTGCCGGCTGAACCTGGGTGCCCTGCATCCCGGGCGCCACCACCCAGCCCGGTTCGTGATTGCCGTGCGAAAACGGTGTGTCCCGCGAGAAGATCCCCGGGACGGTGGTGTCCTTGTACCCCGGCGGCGGGCGCAGCCGATCCTCGGAGTAGGCAATCTCCTTCGGCAAGGCGGCCGCCGTGCCGACAAAGTCCGCGCTGAACGGCAGGTAGTTGAACTTGATCGCGTCCAGAACCGGCGCCAGATACTGCGCGCACAGTTCGGCGGAGTCCTGATACCCGAGTCGGCTGCCGGCCTGGATGGAACTGCAAATGAACTCAATCGGATTCGCGAAGTTCGGAAAGACGAACATCCCCGTCAGCGAGCTGTGTGCCGGGTAGTAGATGTTGTTGAAGTTGCCCGCGAAGGTGGGCAGCACGTGCAACGCCGTTTCCAGGCCGTCTCGCGGCTCGGGCTGCAGCAGGGCGGTGGTCGCGTCGGCCAGGTTGTTGACATCGTGGCCCAGCGCGGATCTATTGTCGCTCACAAACTTTCGGGCGAGCGAGAGCACGTCGTCGACCCGGGTAATCGTGTCGGCCACGTCGTGGTCGGATTTGGTGAACCACTCGGTGAACTCGGCGAGGTCGCCGTTGAGCGCGGTGAACTGCCGGTCGTTCTGGTACAGCGCGTTGATGAACTGCGCCAGGCTGCGCGTGATCGAAACGAAATCCCCTCGGCCCTCGTTCAGCGCGGTCAACGCCTCCGACAGGCTGTTCAGCGTGTCGTGGATCTTCTTGCCCTTGCCGGCCAGGTTGTCCGCGGCCTTCTCGATGAGCTCGCCGAACGGCCCCTCCGGCTGCTGCTCGGTGGGGCCGAGTTGCCGCAGGATCCCGTTGATGGACTCGCGCAGCTGGTCCCACTCGACGGGCACCTGGGTGCGTTCGACCGGGATCACCGTCCCGTCCTTGAGCACCGGCCCGTCGGTGTAGGGCGGCGACAGCTGGATGGTGCGCGAGGCCACCAGGCTGGGGTTCAGGATCGACGCCGTGGCGTTGGCGGGCACCTTGTACTTGTTGCTGTAGTGGAAGGCGACCCGCATCTTGTCGCCGGCCGGATCGATCTTGTCGATCGCACCGACGCGCACGCCCATGATCTGCACCTTGTCACCCGGGTACAGCGCGAGGGTCTCCGAAAAGTACGCGACGACACTAGTGTTGGTCAGTTTCCGATAGAGCTGCACCCCGAGGACGAGCGCGAGGAGGGCCAACACCATGACCAATGCCCCGGCGATCAGCGCCTTACGCGCCACCTTCGGCAGTCGAAGGCTGCGGACGTCGAAGATCGTGCTCATTGGTTGCTACCTCCCGTCCCGCCGGGCGTGATGAACGGCGCCGGCAGCTGCGGCCCGGGTCCCGGCCATGCCGGCGGCCCCGGCGGCGGGCCCGGCGCGAACGACGACGGCGGCGCCGCAGGTTGGGGGCCGGCCGGTGTCAGCGGAACGGTGCGCGCGCCCGGAGGTGCGTCGGCCGGCAGCGGCACCGGCGTGCCGGGAGCGTTCGGCGGGGCCTCGCCCGGTCGGGCCGCGGCCGGAATACCCGGTCCCGGCGGCGGGCCATAGGGGTTGGCCGGCAACGGCGCAACGTCGAGCGGCGCGGGGAAGGCGGGGCCACCGAACGGTCCGACGCCGGCGCCCGCACACGGCAGCGGATTCCACGGCCGCGGCAGACCCTCGTCCCCGACGGTGACCCCGCCTGAATGGCCACCGGGGTTCCCCGGCGTGTAGGAGCACGGCGATCCGGGCGGGACGGCGGGCAGCGGATGCCCCGGCGTGCCCTCCAGCACCGGCGGCGCCGGCGGTGGCGCGCCGTTGGGGAATCGGGTGCCGTTGGGGTCGGGCCACCGAAACTCGGGCAGCCCGGCGCTGCGCCAGAAGTTCTCCGGGTCGATGCCGCGCTTCTTGAACGCCGCGTCAACCCATGGCTGAAGGATCTGGTAGGGCGCCAGGTTGGCCACCATCACCTTGAAGAACGGCCCAGAAGCGACGGCCTCGGTCAGGGATGCGGTGTATCTGCTGATGAGTATCAGCACATCGGCCAGGTCCTTCTTGCGCTTGACCAGTTCGTCGGTGACCGTACTCAACTGTCGCAGCAGGTGGTTGAGGTTGGGGTTTTCCCTGATCAGGCCGGACACCTGGGCGGACACGTCCGAGACGTTGCTCAGCAGAATGCTCAGCGACTGGCTGCGTTGCCTGAACGCGGCCAGCAGCGTGTTCGCGTTGACCAGCAACCCATTGACCTGCTGGCTGCGGTCGCCGAGCACGCGCGCGATCTTGTTGGCGTTGGCCAGCAGCTGCTTGAGCTGCTCGCCTCGCTTGCCGAGGGTGTCCGAGAATGCCTTGACCGCGTCCAGGGCCCCGCTCAGATGCGGAGCGGTCTGATCGAAGGTTTCCGACAACACCTTCAGTGAACGCTTGGTGGCCTCGATGTCCCAGCCGGTCGCCGCCTTGGTGGCATCGACGAAGACGTCGTAGACCTGGTATGGCGTGGTGGTCTGCGCTACCGGAAGGGATGCGTTGGGCTGCAACGGCTCTGAGCCGCGGGATTCGATCTGCATGTTCTTGCGGCCGAGGATGGTGTCGGTGCGGATCGCCACCCGGCTCTTCGTCCCGACCGTCCTGCCGGGCAGCGTGAATCCGACAGCAACCTTGTTGCCGCGGATCGCCAGCGAGCGCACCAGACCGACTTGCACACCGGCGATTTCCACCCTGTCGCCGGTGTTGATGCCGCCCGTGTCGGTGAATTCCGCGTAGTAGGTGGGAGTGGCGAACAGCATCGGCACGCTGGTAAAGCTTTGCCCCACAGCGACGACGAGCACCGTGACCGCCACGCCCATCAGGCCCACCCGGCCGCGGTTGAACTCCGTCAGCGTCCTCATTGCGGCGTGCACCTCCCGCTGGGCTGCGTGAAGAGCCTGACGGTGCGCACCGGGCCGCCCGGCTGTAATCCGTTGATTTTCAGCGAGAGGTCGCACAGGTAGAAGTTGTAGAAGTCGCCGTACACGCCGCCGGATCGGCCGATGGTCCGGTAGGCGTCCGGCAGCTTGCGCAACACGTCGTCCAGCGTCGGCAGGTCATTGACGAGCGACTGCGAAATGCCCTCGAGGTGACCGAAGGTGCTGTGCAGCAACGGCCGGTCCTCACCAAGCAGGTCGGCCAGCGTGCCCGCCGCGTCGCTGATGTGGGCTACCGCCGCGGCCAACGGATCGGCCCTGTTCTTCAGCCCGGTGATCAGCACCTCCAACTTGTCGACCGTTCCGTCAAACTCCTTCTGATGCTTGACGGTGGTCGCCAGCACGGTGTTCAAGTTCGTGATGATCTCGCCTATCGCCTGGTCCCGATCGGCCAATGTTGTTGTCAGTGAAGCTGTTTGGTCGAGGATGTCGTTGATTGTGGCGCCCTGCCCACCGAACACGGTGATGATCGCCTGGGCGAGCCTGTTGACCTTGTCCGGGTCCAACGCCTTGAAAAGCGGACGGAACCCACCGATCAGAGCGTCGAGGTCCAATGCCGACTGGGTGTGTTCAAGCGGGATGGCGCCACCGGGGGTCAGCAGCTGACCGCTGTCGCCGCGCCGCAGCTCAAGGTAGCGGTCGCCGATCAGGTTGAGATAGCGGATCGACGCCGTCGTCGCCTTATCCAGTGGCAGTTCGCTATCCACGGCGAAATCCACCCGCACCCGCTTGTCGCCGTCGATCAGCGTCACCTTGGAGACCTTGCCGATCTCCACCCCCGCGGCCCGGACAAACTGCCCGGCCCGCAGCCCGCTGGCATCGGTGAACATCGCGGAATACCCGGTGGTGCGATCGAAGCGCAGTTGGCCGAACACGACGATGATCACCAGCGTGAACGCCAGCAGAACCAACCACAGGGCGCCAAGTTTGAACGCTGTGCCAGTGCCTCTCATGGATTCCTCGTCATGGGTTGATCGTGTTCTCCCCGAATTGGCGTCCCCAGACGTATTCGGTGAGCATCGGCTGGCCGACTTCGAGGTGGTTGTACGGCGCGAGGCTGGCTCCGGTGTCCATCACCAGGTACGGCGCCGGCCACAAATCCCGGGTGATCGTCTGCCAGCAGCCTGGCCGCCCACCGGGCCCGCCGTGAGCGTTCACCCGGGGCAGGTTGTCCGGATAGACATAGGGGTTGGGCGCCAGCGAAATCGAACCGGCGGATGCCAGCGAATAGCCGTTGCCGCCAGCCGCATTCGCCACCAAGGGTGCGGCGTCGTGAAAGTTGCGAATCGTGCAGAAAATCTCGGGACTGTAGGTATCGAGCAGCTCGGCGGTTGGCACCAGGTCGGCGGCCCCGCGGGACAGGTACGGCCCGCCCCGGGCGAAGATGTCCTCTCCGGTCTTGCCCGCGCCCACCGCCGCCAGCAACGCGGCATCCAGATCACCCTGTTGCTTGTTCAACGTGCGCGCGGTGGTCAGCGCGTTCTGCAGAAAGGCCCACAAGTCCGGCGAGGCACGGGTGTACACCTCAGCGAGATCCGCAAACCGCCGTACGTCGTAGCCGAGCCGCTCTACCCGCGGGTTCAATTGCGCAAGAATTTGATTGGCATCGACGAGCGACTCCCCGAACGGACGGCCCAACGCATCCAGCGCCTGCGCCAGCGCCGACAGCGTGGCGTTCAGCTCGATCGGATCCACCTTCTCGGCGATCGAGGTGATGGTCTCGAACAACGTGTTGAACTCGGTGGTCACCGACCGCACGTCGATCACGTCGCCGGGCGAGATTCTCTGCTGTTTGGGGGTTTCCGGCGACGTTGGTGATCTCAAGGACACGTATTTGTTGCCAAACAGCGTGGCCGCCTCGATGGTGGCCACCACATTGACCGGAATCAGCTTGATGTAGCGCGGATTCACCTCCAACACCAGCTTCGCCGCCGGCTTGTGGTCGCGCTCGACCTCCGAGATGCTGGCGACGCGGCCAATCGCCACCCCGTTGAAGGTGACCTTCGCGCCCGTTTCCATCACCAGCCCGGCCCGCGAAGCCACCATGGTCAGCTCGGTCTTCGGCGTCAAATCCCCGCGAAACTGCGCGTACACCAACACGAGCACGAGCGCGCCCACCAGCAGTAGGACTAAGCCCTCCACGTAGAGCAGGACCGGTCTGCTCTTCCGCGTCAGCATCGTCGTCATGGCGGTTACACCGTGAGATTGAAGTTCGGGTCGACACCGTAGAGCGCCAACTCGGCCAGTAGGACCACGACCACCACCGAGACCAGCGAGAAGCGCATCGATCGCCCGACGGCCTGGCCGACGCCGACCGGCCCACCGCTGGCGGTGTAGCCGTAGTAGCAATGGGTGATCATCACCACCACCGCGATCATGACGACCTCCACGACCGACCAACCCACGTCCTCGGGGCGCAGGAAGGTGCGGAAGTAGTGCTCGTACGTGCCGCTCGGCTGTCCGTAGAACACCGTCGTGACGACCTGGCCGGACATGAAGGCCATGTCGAGGGCCAGGGCGTACAGCGGCACGATCACCACCAATCCGCCCACGATCCGCGTCGAGACCAGGAACGAGATCGAGTTGATGCCCATGACTTCCAGCGCGTCGATCTCCTCGCTGATCCGCATGGCACCCAACTGGGCCGTGGCGCCGGCGCCGACCGTGGCGGCCAGCGCGACGCCCGACACGATGGGCGCGGCGACGCGGGTGTTGGCCAGTGCGGCAAAGAATCCGGTGAACGCCTCGACTCCGATGTTGCCCAGCGACGCGAAGCCCTGGATGGCGATCAACGAGCCGCCGGACAGCGTGACGAAGCCGATGATCGCGACGGTGCCGCCGATGACGGCCATCGCGCCGGTGCCCATGCCGATCTCGGCGATGAGCCGCAGCGTCTCCCTGCGGTAGCGGTGCAGCGCCAGCCCGATCGCAGTGATACTGATCCGCGTGAACCTCGCGAAAATCCCGATCTGCTCCAGCCCGCGGGCCGTGCCGCCGCCATAGCGGTTGAGGTTGGCGGCCCTCCGCGGGTATCGGGAGCGAAATACGTTGGGAGCCGACACGTCAGCGTCCCGTCCCGAACCGCACGCCGATCGTGGTCAGCACCACGTTCACCGCGAACAGCGCGAGCACACACAACACCAGGGTCTCGTTGACGGCGGTTCCGACCCCCTTGGGACCGCCCTTGGTGGTGAGCCCGCGATAACAGCCGACCAGGCCGGCGATCATTCCGAACGTGGCCGACTTCACCACCGAGATGATCACCTCGGGCAAGCCGGTGACCAGGGTAAGCGTGCCGACATAGGCGCCGGCCGAAATGTGTTGGATAAACACACCGAAAACGAAACCGCCGACCAGTCCGATGGTGATCACGGCGCCGTTGAGGAGTGTGGCGACGATGGTCGCGGCGACGACGCGAGGCACCACCAAGCGATGGATGGGGTCGATGCCGAGCACCTCCATCGCGTCGATCTCCTCGCGGATGGTTCGGGCGCCCAGGTCGGCGCAAATCGCGGTGGCACCGGCGCCGGCGATCACCAGAACGGTGGTCAGCGGGCCCAGCTGGGTGACCGCTCCCAGCGCAGCGCCCGCGCCCGAGATATCGGCGGCGCCGAACTCGGCCAACAGAATGTTGAGCGTAAAGATGATGAGCACGGTCAGCGGAATCGAGACCGCGAGTGTTGGCAGCAGCGACACGCCCGTGATGAACCAGCCCTGGTCGATCGTCTCGCGCCAGTGGAAGGGCCTTCGGAACAACGCCTTTCCGGTCAGTACGCACGTCCGATAGAACCCGCCGACCGCGTCGACCCCGGGCTGGATCTGTCCGCGGAGATATGCGGCGATCGTGGTCTGAGTGGTCATCGGTTCCCTGAGGTTCGGTTCCCTGAGCTTCGGATCCCTGAGCTTCGGATCCCTGAGCTTCGGATCCCTGAGCTGTCGAGGGCGGCTAGCAACGTGGTGTTCGCGCGTTCGAGCAGGTTCTCGGCGGCCTCCTTGGCACCGACGGGATCGCCCGAGCGGATCCGATCGGCCAGTTTCCGGTACTCATCGGGATGCTTGGCGTCTGCGGTCATCGCAGTGGCCAGGGCACCGAGCGCCAGCTCGTGTGCGGCGCGAAATGCGTTGTACATCAGTCGATATACGATCGAGCCCGCCGCGTCGACCACGTGATCCCAGAACCTGAGCGCGTGGCGTTGCCACTCGAGCGGGTCCTCCTCGGTCCCGAGCGCGCGTAGCGAATCCTCAAGCAATTCGGCCAATTCGGGCCCGTGCCGTTCGGCCGCCAGCTCCGCGACCTTCGGACCGTTGCGCAGCCGAGCCTCGAGAATGCTGCGGAAAACCGAGATGTCCAGTTCGCCATTGCGAAACAGCAACCGGGGCAACAGGTCCATGCCGGCATACCGCCGGAAATCGCGCACGGTGGTGACGCCGCCCTGGCGCACCTCGACGAGACCGGCCGCCGAAAGCCACTTCAGCGCCTCCCGGACCGCGGGGCGGGATACCCCGAAGACGTCCGCCAGCTGGCGTTCGCTGGGCAAAGCCTCGCCGGGCCCCAGCTCCCCGCTGAGCACATCGCCGGCGACCTGCTCGAAGACCTCTTCAGGCACCGACCGACGAGTCACTGGCTGCAGCGCCATGCGCTCAGTGTGACGCTAGATTGGTCGGACGTCAAGTAACCAGACGTCTAGTGGTCAGACCACTAATGGACGCTCGATTGCCGGCCTGGCGGCGGCCTAGCGGCAGGGTGTGGTCCGGCTCGCCGAGCGTGCAGCCACTGCGAAAAAAATTGCCGGATCTCGCAGACGTTTCACTTTCGGTGAATTGCGAGCGTTCGGTGAACTTGCGAGCCGGCTGCTACGTCCCCACCCGCTGCGCGGCCACGAACAGATTCCCCGGAACGCGGTCCTCGACCTCTTTGGGCGCTTGGCGGCCATAGCCGGCCATCAATACGTCGGTCGCGGTCACCGTCACGTCCCAGCCATGGCGACGGAACCAATCGCCGACGTCTTCGCGCTCCTCGAAGTACCACAGGTCGTCGGTCCTGGGGATCTCCCGCGTCGGATCCGCTTCGGCCATGAGGGTGCGGATCCTGTCCATCCGCTCGCGACGCTTCGCGCGGACCTCAGGGTCGAGAAAGGTCGACCCCAGCGCCTCCACGGCGATCCGGCTGCCGACGGCGGTCAGGGACTGCACCCGGTCGAACAGCAGCTCCTGTGCCGCGGCCGGCAGGTACGGCATCAGCCCCTCAGCCGACCAGGCGCTGGGTGCGCCGGGGTCAAAACCCGCCTGCCGCAAGGCCGAAGGCCAGTCCTGACGCAGGTCCACCGGGACAGCGACCCGGTTGCAGGCCGGCTTGTGTGCGGCCAACGTCGCGGCTTTGAAGTCCAGCACCTTGGGCTGATCGAGCTCGTAGACCGTCACCCCATCAGGCCCACCCTGCTCGCCTTGCCATGGCAGCCGCCACGCGCGCGCGTCCAGGCCCGCAGCCAGAATCACCGCCTGACCGATGCCCGCACGGGCCGCGTTAACGAAGAACTCGTCGAAAAAAGCTGTCCGCGAAGCCATATAGCCGACCATCGCCTGCATCTGCAGCGGCAGGTCGGGTTCGGCTTCGACGATCTCGGCGGGCAATTGCGGAGCGGAATGCCAATTCCACACCCCGTCACCCGCCGCGTCGAGGAAAACCTGCGCGAACGGATCGCTGATCAAGGGATTTTCGCTGCGGGTTTCCGCCGCGCGCGCCGCGGCCACTCCCAGCGCCGTCGCGCCGACGCTCTCGGTGATCTCCCAGCTGTCGTCGTCGGTTCTGGCGTTGCTCATCGGCGGCCCTACTCCCCCGCGCGCTGCGCCGACACGAACACCGTCTGCGGGGCGGCATCTTCGATGTCCGGTGGAGTGCGGCCGTAGCGGGCCATCAGCTCCGGCGCCGGCGCGACCGCCACGTCCCAGCCGTGCCGACGCAACCAGGCGTCGACGTCCTCGCGCTCCTCGAAGTACCAGAGGTTCGCGACATCGGGGATTTCGCGTTGCGGGTCCAGTTTGGCCATCGCGTCACGCACCCGCTGCATCCGCTCTTGCCGCCTTGCGATGGCGTCCTGGTCGAGGAAGTCCGGACCGGGCGCCTCCACGGCGATCCGGCTGCCCGGTGCACCTAGCGCCTGAACACGCTCGAAAAGCAGCTCTTGGGCGACCGCCGGCAAAAACGGCAACAGCCCCTCGGCCGACCAGGCGCTGGGTGCCGTCGGGTCGAAACCGGCTTGCTGCAGCGCGGCCGGCCAGTCGTAGCGCAGGTCGACCGGAACGTGGACCACGTTGCACGTCGGCGCCGCGCCGTGTTCGGCCAACGTCGACGTCTTGAATTCCAGCACCCGGGGCTGGTCAAGCTCGTAGACCGTCACCCCATCAGGCCCACCCTGCTCGCCATGCCATGGCAGCCGCCACGCGCGCGAGTCCAAACCTGCCGCCAGGATCACCACCTGGCGCACGCCCGCGCGGGTCGCGTCCAGGAAGAACTGATCGAAGAACGACGTCCGCGCCGCCATGTAGTCGACCATTCCCTGCCGCTGCGCCACCAGGTCGGGTTCGGCCTCGATGAGCTCGGCGGGCAGGTTGGAAGCCGCGAACCAGCTCCACATGCCCTCTCCGGCGGCGTCCAGGAAAACCCGCGCGAAAGGGTCGCTGATCAGCGGGTTTTCACTCTCGGTTTCGGCTGCTCGGGCCGCCGCGACGCCCAGGGCGGTAGCTCCCACACTCTCGGTGATCTCCCAGCTGTCGTTGTCGGTTCTCGCCAC
Organism: uncultured Actinomycetota bacterium; assembly: GCA_963778135.1. Lineage (GTDB taxonomy): Bacteria > Actinomycetota > Actinomycetes > Mycobacteriales > Mycobacteriaceae > Mycobacterium. The sequence goes on from CAVZTC010000003.1 coordinate 565,063, forward strand.
GCTCGTGTCCTCCGATTTCGCTAGCACGCCTACCTACCGACCCTACGCGCGCCCAAAATCAACAGGCTGCCGGTCCGGTCGTGCAAGGATCCTCAAATATGCGGGTTGACGGGCGCGACATCAGCGTTTCCGGCAGCCTGCTGCAACCGTTGACCCGACGCACCAACGACATCCTGCGGCTGGGCCTCGCCGCGGTTTTCCTCGTGGCCGTGATCACGAGTTCGGTGATCACCCGCCCGCGCTGGGTCGCGCTGGAGAAGTCGATCTCGCAGATCGTCGGGGTGCTGTCCCCCACCCAATCCGACACGGTTTACGTGGCCTACGGCTTCGTGATTCTGGCGTTGCCGTTCATGATCCTGATCGGCCTGATCGTCGCCCGGCAGTGGAAACTGCTGGGCGCCTATGCGGCCGCCGCGCTGATGGCCGCGCTGCCGTTGTCGGTCAGCAACAACCGCATCTCGGCGCCCCGATGGCACTTCGACCTCTCGGACAGGCTCAGCACGCTGCCGGCCCAGTTGCTCGACGACCCGAGGTGGATCGCGATGCTGGCGGCGGTGCTGACCGTGTCGGGACCGTGGCTGCCGGCGCGCTGGCGGCACTGGTGGTGGACGTTGTTGCTGGCGTTCGTGCCGATCCACCTCGTGGTCAGCGCCATCGTGCCGACGCGCTCGCTGGTCGGGCTGGCGGTGGGGTGGTTCGTCGGCGCGCTGGTGGTGCTGGTGGTCGGCACCCCGGCCCTGGAGGTACCGCTCGACGGAGCGGTTCGGGCGCTGGCCAGATCCGGGTTCGTGGTGTCGCGACTCACGGTGGTGCGCCCGGCCGGACCCGGGCCGCTGGTCCTGTCCAGCGATTCCGGCAATCCCGACTCGTGGGCAGCGATCGAGCTGTACGGCCCGCATCAGCGCAGCGGCGGTACGCTGCACCAGATCTGGCGCAAACTCCGGTTGCGCGACACCGAGACCGCACCCCTGCAGACCTCCATGCGCCGCGCCGTCGAGCATCGCGCCCTGATGGCCATCGCCATCGCTCAGGCGGGCGTCGCCAACATGTCGACGATTGCCGTCGCCGTCCTCGAACGGGGATGGATGTTGTACGCGCACAGGCCCATTAGAGGGATTCCGCTCGATGAATGCGCGAAGACGACGCCGGTCGCCCGGGTGTGGGAATCGCTGCGGGCCCTGCACGACAGTCAGATCGCGCACGGCGACCTGCGCAGCGACGAGATCACGGTCGACGACGGCGCCGTTTTGTTCGGCGGGTTCGGGGCCGCCGAGTACGGCGCCACCGACACCCAACTCCAATCGGACATCGCCTCACTGCTTGTGACGACGACCGCACTCTACGACGCGGAATCCGCGGTGGGCGCGGCGATCGACGCGTTCGACAAGGACGTCATCCTGGACGCCTCCCGCAGGCTCACCAAATCCGCTGTGCCGAAACGAATCCGGGAATCGGTGGCCGACGCCGGCAGCGTCATCTCCAGCGGCCGCGCCGAGGTGCAGCGCCAGACCGGTGCGGGCGAGATCAAGACCGAAACCATCACCCGGTTCACCCGCAGCCAGGTCATTCAACTGGTACTGCTCGGTGCGCTGGTCTATGTCGCGTATCCCTTCATCAGCACGGTGCCGACGTTCTTCTCCGAGCTGAGAACCGCGAACTGGTGGTGGGCAACGCTGGGTTTGGTGATATCGGCGCTGTCCTATGTCGGCGCGGCGGCCGCCTTGTGGGCCTGCACCGACGGCACGGTGAACTTCTGGAAACTATCAATCGCACAGGTGGCCAACACTTTTGCCGCGACCACCACGCCGGCCGGCGTCGGCGGGCTGGCGATGAGCACGCGGATACTGCAGAAGGGCGGCCTGAGCTCGATGCGGGCCACCGCGGCGGTGGCGCTGCAGCAATCCGTCCAGGTGATTTCCCATGTCGTGCTGCTGATCCTGTTCAGCACCCTGGCGGGCGCGTCGGCGAACCTGTCGCATTTCGTCCCGAATGCCGCTGTGCTGTACCTGATCGCGGGCGTGGCACTGGGAATCGCCGGCACCTTTTTGCTGGTGCCGCGGCTGCGGGGCTGGCTGGCGACAGCCGTGCGCCCGAAGTTGAACGAAATCTCCAGCGACCTGGTTGAGCTCGCCCGCGAGCCGAAGCGATTGGCGTTGATCGTACTCGGTTGTGCCGGAACGACTCTCAGCGCGGCTTTGGCGCTTTGGACCAGCGTTCAAGCCTTCGGCGGCGGCGCATCGTTCATCACCTGCGCCGTGGTGACGATGATCGGCGGAACCCTCGCCTCGGCCGCGCCGACGCCCGGCGGCGTCGGCGCGGTGGAAGCGGCGCTGATCGGTGGCCTGGCGGCCTTGGGTGTGCCCGCGGCCGTCGGCGTGCCGTCGACGCTGCTTTATCGGGTGCTCACCTGCTGGCTTCCGGTGTTCATCGGCTGGCCGGTGATGCGCTGGCTGAGCAACAACGACATGCTCTGAGCAACTGAACCCTTCCTATTGGACTGGCAGTCCCGGGCAAAGCGCGACATAGGCCATATCGGGTGACACCCAGTCGCGCCACTGCTGGTGGCTCATGTTGGAAGTGAGCTTGGCGCACAACATCTCCGGCGACGCATCCGCCGGCCACATCCGCACCATGGTATCCGCGCCCCCGGAGGCCAGCCGATGCCCGTCGGGGCTGAACACCACGCTGAGCACCGGGGCCGCGTGGCCCTCGAGGAAGGCGCCCAACGGTTGCCCGGTCGTGGCGTCCCACAGCCGCACCGTGCCCTCGTTTTCGGCGGTGGCAAGCTCCCGTCCGTTCGGGTTGAAGACCACGGCATTCACGGCGCCGCCGTTTCCTTTCAGGGGGTCACCGATCGATTGTCCGGTTCCCGCGTCCCACAGCCGCGCCGTCCCGTCGGCGCTCGCGGTGGCCAGCCGGCGCCCATCGGGGCTGAACGCGACACTGATTACCGGGCCGACATGGCCGGTGAGGATGGCGACCGGCTGCCCGGTGGCTTGCTCGGTTGCCACGTCCCAGAGTCGCACCGTCTGGTCGCCGCTGCCCGAAGCCAATCGGCGCCCGTCCGGACTGAACGCCACGCTGTTCACTTTGCCGGTGTGGCCGGCAAGGGTGGCGACCGGCTTTCCGCCGGCTTGTCCGCTTCCCGCGTCCCAGAGCCGCACCGTCTGGTCGTCGCTGCCCGAAGCGAGCCGGCGCCCGTCAGGACTGAACACCACGCTGAGTACCGCGCCGGTGTGGCCAACCAGCGGGGCGCCGACCGGTTGGCCGGTCTCGGCATCCCACAGCCGCACCGTCTGGTCATCGTTGGCGGAAGCCAGCCGGCGCCCGTCGGGACTGAACGCCACACTGTTCACCTTGCCGGTGTGCCCGCCAAGGGGGGCGCCGACCGGTTGGCCCGTGTCGGCGTCCCACAGCCGCACCGATCCGTCGTCGCTGGCCGAGGCGAGGCGGCGCCCGTCGGGGCTGAACGCCACGCTGTTCACGGCGCCGGTGTGGCCGGCCAGCGGGGCGCCGACCGGTTGGCGGGCGTCCCACAGCCGAACCGTCCCGTCGCTGCTGGCGCTGGCCAGCCGGCGCCCGTCGGGGCTGAACACCACACTGTTCACGCCGCCAGTGTGGCCGCGGAGCGATACGCCGCGATCGCGGCCGGGATCGGCGTCCCACAGCCGCACAGTCTGGTCGGCGCTCGCGCTGGCCAACCGGCGCCCGTCGGGGCCAAACGCCACACTTTGCACCGGCGCGGTGTGGCCGGCCAGCGGCGGGCCGATTTCTTGACCCGTGTCGGCGTCCCATACTCGGACCGTCTTATCCATGCTCGCGCTGGCCAGCCGGTGGCCGTCGGGGCTGAACACCACACCGAGCACCGGGCCGGTGTGGCCGACCAGGGGGGTGCCCGCCTGTTGGCCGGTCCCGGCGTCCCACAGGCGCATGGTCTGGTCGTCGCTACCGGTGACCAGCCGCCGCCCATCGGGACTGAACGCTACGCTGACCACCGAGCCGGTGTGGCCGACGAGGCGGGCACCGACCGGTTGCCCGGTCCGGGCGTCCCACAGCTGCACGGTCCGATCGGTGCTGGCGGTGGCCAGCAAGTTCCCGTCCGGGCTGAACGCCACGCTCAGCACCGCGCCGGTGTGACCCCGCAGCGGAGCGCCGAGCGGTTGGCCGGTGTCGGCATCCCAGAGCCGCGCCGTGCCGTCCAGGCTCGCGCTGGCCAGCCGGCGCCCGTCGGGGCTGAACGCCACGCCAATCACGCTGTCCTCGTGGCCCGTCAGGGGCGCGCCGACCGGTTGACCCGTCTCGGCGTCCCACACGCGCACCGTCCTGTCGTGGCCCACCGTGGCGAGCCGCCTACCGTCGGGCCGAAACGCCACACCGTTTACCGGACCGGTGTGGCCGGTGATGATCTTGACGGTGCTCGCTCGCTCGGCCACCGCGGTGTAGAGCGGGCCGTCGTCGGAAGGAAGGGGCAGGGCTCGCGCGGCCAGGATTTGCTCGAACGCCCGCGCGTCGCCACCGGGCTGGGTACCGGCCAGCATGTCCTGAGCCTGCTCGATCAGAATCTGCCGCTGGTCGATCAGCTTCTGCTGCAGCTGGGTCTGCGCTTCGTGCCGGGATTGGACGGCCTGAACGCTGAGCATGACGGCCACGAGGGCGATCACGACGGTGAGGGCCAATACGCCACCGAGGATCCGTGAGCGTTTCCGCAGCGCCGCCGCGCGCCGCCGGGTGGCTTCGAGTTCGGCCTGCTGGCTTTCCGCGCGGGCCGCCAACGCCGCCTTCTCTTCGTCCGTGCGCCGCCGGTCGCGGTGTTCGCGGACGACACCGGTGAGCACGTCGTGTGCGAGTTCTATGCGTTGCGCGCCATCGCGTTCCTCGAGCCGAAGCAGCCGCGACCCGATGAGCCGGGTTAGTTCGTCGTCGGTGAGACGCGAAGGCACCGCCTCCTCGCGGACGTAGCTGTTGCGATATCCGCTCGAGGTGATCAATTCGGACTCGATGAACTGCGCGACGCGCGGCGGCAGATCACACACGCACGACAGATAAAAGTTCGACAGGATGTCGCGCTTGGCTTCCTCGACCAGCCGCTCGTCGAAATAGCTGCGCCCCAGTCGCTTTCGCTCCTCATTGAGCTCGCGGCAGAACAGGCTGAGCAGTGCGGGTTCCACCTCCAGAGTGCCCACGGCGCCCCAATCGCGGGCGCGGTTGAGGTCTTCGCCCGCGACGATCCCCACGACCCGGCGCGCCACCGAACGGGGCATCATCTCGTGAGCCGGTTTGTGCACCGCGTCGAGCGCCTCGCCCGGCCGCATGCGCAGCAGACGCATCCGCGACTGCCCAACATCCGGGCCAGGCTGGCACCACTGGTCGAATTGGGCGACAAAGTCTTCGCGCAGGCAAATCAGTAGCTTGTAATTGCGCTGCTGGAACTGGAACCTTGCCGCTAGGGCCTCGCCGGCCTCGTCGGCCTCGATTTGCGCCGCCAACTCGGCGGGAATGCGATTGTCGAGCAGGTCACCAAGCTCATTCTTGAATTCCCGGACGAGATCCGGGACCCGCTGGCCAAGCGTAACGAGCTCTTCGACCTGGTCGAGGACAAGCACCGGCGTCAGTCGCTCGTTCTGCGCGCTTCTTAGCTCAAAGTCTTTGCGATGCAGGTATTCCCAAACAGATTCAGCATCCAAAGGCAGCATCAAATAGGGCGCACCGCCGCGAATCGCGCTATACACCGCTTGATGTAACTGCTCGGTGAGCGGTGCCGCATCCGCGCCATGGTCGAACCGTACGTAGATCGGCAGCAGGTGGTGGTCGCGCAGCAACGGGAACAGGCCCGCTCGCAGCAGCGAAGTCTTGCCAAGGCCGGAGCCCCCGAACAACACGGTGACCGGGGCGTCGAGAATGTGGCTCAGCAGCGCCGTTGATTCATGGCCACGCCCGTGGAAGAAGCCCTGCGCGCTCTCCGCGAACGACTCGAGTCCCGGCCATGGGTTATCGCTGTCCAGCTGTTCGGATCCGGTTTCGCTCGTCACGGGGCGACGGTCCGCCGCGCAGCACCGATTTCGTCGGTCAGCATTGCGATCAGGTGAGTGAGCATATTCGCTATTCCGTGCGGTCCGTAAGAGATCCAACCGAGGATATACCGTGGCGTACTGGTGCGATATCAGTTTCAGCGGAAATACGAAAGTTATTGTGCCACAATAGATAATTTCGATCTAGTGGATACACGGCCTGCAAAACACCCCCGATGTAGTGGCATGCTTTTGAACTCAGGCCTCCGTGTTGAGGACCCCGACGAGAACGGTCGATCCCCTGCTGCTCTCGCCGACGGTGACCGTGAAGTACACAAGGTAGTAACCGTCGGCCACGTAATCGGCAACCGTGATCGGAACGGTGACGGCCGCCGATCCGTCGGCGCCGAACTGCCTCGAGCCGGATCCGATCGTAATCCCGGTCCCGGGCGACGTGCCGGTGACTGTGCAGCCGCCGGCTCCCCCCTCGGTCATCCGTTGAACATCGACTTTCACGCTGCCCCTGTTCCCCGGCGCGATTAAGACAACCGGGCTCGCGATGTTGACGGTCGCCGCAGAACTGCCCGCACCGAACGACGGCGGCGCCGAGGACTCGGCGGTTCCCCAGGCCTTGTTCGGGTAGGCGGCGAGCGAGAACGATAGGTCACCGCCGGTGCGGATGATCGACTCCGGCAGGAACGTGTGATCGGTGGCCTGCCCGTCGATGCGCAGGCCGTCGATGAAGCGCAGCACGTGCGGGCCGGAAGCGCCCGGGGCGGAGATCCGGATGGATTTGCCGTCCGGAAGGGCGATGACAACGCGGTCGAACAGCGGCGCGTTCACGGTGAGGATTCCAGTTCCGGGAGTGCTCGGGTAGAGGCCAAGCGCCGCCCAGACGTACCAGCTGGACATCGCGCCCAGATCGTCGTTGCCCGGCTCGCCGTCGGGTGTTGGACCGAATAGGCCGCGCACCCGCGCGACCGTCTCCTGGGCCTTCCACGGCTGACCGACGTAGTTGTACAGCCACGGCACCCCGAAGCCGGGCTCGTTACCGGCCCAGAGATACGGCCGGTTGGGTCCCACGTTCAATCTCTGGGCAAAGCGGTCGAGCCGGTCGGCCACAGCCTGTCGGCCGCCGAGGGCGGTCACCAGGCCGGCCACGTTGTGCGGCACCCACCAGACGTATTGCTCCGCGTTGCCCTCGTCGAATCCGTCCTGGCCGAAGCCCGTGCGGGCCTCGACGAAACCGGGCTCGTCGCGGAAGAATCCGGCCTGGTTACGAGGCGAGACGTAATGGGTGCTGGGATTGAACAGGTTCTGCCAGTACTGGGCCCGGTTCTGGAATTCGGCGGCGGTCGCGGTGTCGCCGAGCGAGTCGGCGAATCGGGAGATGGCGAAGTCGTCGACCGACCACTCCAGGGTGATCGAGGCGCCCACGAGCCGGTTATCGGCGCGGAATTCCAGCGTCTGCGGCGCGTAACCCAGCCTCAGGTAGGTGTCGATCCCGGGCCGCTCCACGTAGCCGCCCAGCCCGACGCCGCCGGTGATCGCCCCGTTCACCATGTAACGCAGTGCCGTTTTGACGTCGAAGTCCTTGGCGCCGTATGCGTAGAGGTTCGCGATGAGCGGTATCACGTTGTCCCCGGTCATCTCTCCGGTCGCGGAATTCGCAAGCGCCCAGCGAGGATACGATCCGCTCTGCTCTGCGTCGCGCAGCAGCGACTGGGCCATGTCGCTGGCCTGCTTCGGGAAGAGCAGGCCCTGCAGGGCGGCCAGGCTCCGATAGGTGTCCCAGTCGGAGAAATTGGCGTACTGGGTATGCCCCTTTTCCACCGTGCGGATTAAGCCATCGAACCCTGTGTAGCGGCCGTCCGTGTCGTTGAAAGTGTTGGGGTGCAACAGCGATCGGTACAGGGACGTATAGAAGGTTTCCAGGGTGTCCCCGTCCCTGCCGGCCACCGAGATTCGCGACAGGGTGCTGTTCCATTCGATCGATGCGGCCCTGCGCACTTGGTCGAAACTCGCTTGGCCCTCCGCGGCCAGGTTCGCGCGCGCCGCGTCGATGCTGACGTAGGAGATCGCGGTCCGCACCTCGAGCACCGTGCCGGCCGGAAATTCTACGTATCCGCCGCTGAACGGCGACGCCGCGCTGCGGGCGCCGGGATACACCGTGTAGCCGTCCCAGGTTCCGTAGGAGGCGAAGGGCTGGCTGAACTTCATGGCGAAGTACACCGTGTAGGTGTTCGTCTTTCCGCAGAAGCCACCGCTGGTGGCCCATCCGGTAATCGTGGTGTTGTCGTCGCCGATCTGGATGGTCGCGCGGGAGTTACCGGCGAGCGATGCGCCCGAGCGCACGTGAAACACGGCGGGCCGGCGGTCGTGCGGGTAGCTGAACCGCCCGACGCCGGTGCGGGTCGTGGCGGTCAGTTCCGCCTTCACCCCGCTACCGGGGAACCGCACCGTGTAGTAACCGGGCATACCGACCTCGGAATTGTCGTGCGCGATCCTTTCCCAGGCATTCCACGGCTGCGAACCGATTCCGGCGGTGGTCGGCAACATTGAGATGTCGCCGAACGCAGCACAGCCCACCGAGGCGTGGGTCATGCTGAACCCGGTGGCGCGCGAGTTGCCGTAGGAGTAACCGGCATAGTTGTCGACGGTGTCCGGCGAATACTGCACCATTCCGAACGGCACCGCGGCGCCGGGGAAATTGTCGATCTCACCGACCGTCTCACCTCCCGCTCCGGTGCCGTTGAGCGTGTCGACATAGTCGATCGGATTGGCGACGAATCCGGGCTCACCGTCGTAGGCGATGGGCGGAGCGGCGACAAACGGCAGGCAGACCACGCTCACCGCCACCAAGACGATGAGGGCCTTTCGCATACTTGACCGCATAGCTGTCTCTTACTCCACCTCCGACGCTGGTGGCAACGCTGCACCACAGTTCGGCTAGTCTCATTGCCGACGTGGCCAGCGCAGGTGCCGGCCCAATTTCTTGGGGAGATGCGATAGATGAAATGCTTGACGGCGGCAACCATTACCGTGGCACTGAGTCTGGCGCTCGTCGGTTGCGGTTCCGACAACAAGTCCGAGACGAAGACGTCAACCTCCACCAGCACGTCGACCTCGACATCCACGTCAACGACGGTGGTGACCAGCACCACGCCGGGCGCGCAGGCACACAAGACTATCGCCGACTACATCACCGAGGCCCACATCACCGAGACCCCGGTTCACAACGGCGATCCCGGCGCCCCCGCCATCGGCCTGCCGATGCCCCCGGGGTGGCAGAAGGCCGGCGAAAGCGGGGCCTCCTACGGCACTATCGTGTTGGCTGCGCCCGCGAATCCCCAAGACCCGCCGACGATCTCGGCGCTCGTCGCCAAGCTCACCGGTGACGTCGATGTAGCGAAGCTGCTCCAGTACGCCCCGGGCGAGCTGGAGAATCTGCCGGGATACGAAGGCACCGGCGACGGCAGCGCGTCCACGCTCAGCAACTTCCAGGCGTGGCAGATCAGCGGCAGCTACACGAAGGACGGCAAGAAGCGCGCGGTCGCGCAGAAGACCGTGGTGATTCCCAGCCAGGGGGCCGTCTTCGTCCTTCAGCTCAACGCCGATGCGCTCGACAGCGACAGCGGTCCGCTGGGCGACGCGATGAACATCGTCGACGACCAGACCACTATCAGCCTCTGACGCTCCGCGCCGCGCCTGCCAAGTGGCCGGTCGTCGTGCTGGCCCTCGCGCTGCTCGTTGGTGGCTGCCATGCCTCGAATGAGAACGCGGGCAATTCGACGACCGGTCCTGTGCGGCCGGCCGACTCGGTCTGTAGCGAGGCGGGTGGGGCGTGGGACGCAAAATCCGGGCGCTGCACGCTGAGCAAGGTTGGCGCAAATGGGGCTCAGGTGGAGGTGACGGCTTCCTATCCCGTCGACCTGATGGACAACCCGACGGCAGGCCCCGTGCTCGGGCCATTTGTCCGGAAGTTCTTCACCGACCACGGCCAAGCGGACAGCGGCGCCGGGAATGCCAAGCTTGCCTACCAGGTGTTCACGCACAACCCGACCACCAAAACTGTGCTATTCCACGCTGATTGGTACTTCAGCAGCATGCCGCACCCGAACGGGGAACTCACCACGTTCACGTTCGACTTCGAGCAGGGTAAGCAGCTGCAACTAGCCGACTTGTTCTGTCCCGGAACCGACCCCCTGAAGGCCGTCCCGCCCATCGCGCGGCCCTTTGTGCAGCGGGCGCTGACCGGGTCGCCGTTCCACGTCGAGCAGTTCGAGCCGGGCCAGGCTGGCCAGGCTGGGGGCGAGCTGGCCGACAATTACCAGGCCTGGGCGTTGGACGCCGACGATCTGGTGCTGTACCTGCCGTCCGCGCGCGGTCCCGGCGGTGTTCCACCAGGATTCATCACCCCGCACATTCCGCTGACCGAATTCTCGGCGATATCCCGGGGGAAGGGCTGCCCGGCCGCCGCGGCCCAGCCGCGCTGACAGCCCAACCCCTCGCCCCCCTCGCCGGACGCGCCCGTTGGCCCTACGGTGTTGGCATGACAGAACAGTCGTATGCGATAGACGTCGGGCATCCACCGGACGCCCTGCTCCGTGTGGTCAACCCGATCCTGGGCTTCGTGCTGCGCACCCCTGTCGCGTCAGTCGTCGGCAAAGGGTTCATGGTTCTTAACTTCGCCGGGCGAAAGACTGGGCGGCAGTTCACAATTCCGGTGAGCGCCCACGTGATCGACAACGACCTCTACGCGCTGACGGGCGCCGTGTGGAAGCAGAACTTCCGCGGCGGCGCCCCCGCCGAAGTTATTCGCCAGGGGAAGACCACCGACATGCGGGGCGAGCTCATCCGAGACCTTGCCGTGGTTCCCGACCTCTACCTGAAGTGCGTCCAGTCGTATGGCGTCAAGCGCGCCCAGACCATGATCGGTTTGAAATTCCGCGAGCAGCGCACACCGACACGCGAGGAGTTCGCCGAGGCGGCCGAGCGGCTGCACCTGGGAGCCATCAAGTTCACGCCGGCCTAGTCGGGGCCAGATAAGGCCGCCGGGCTCGTTCACCCACCCGGACCCGCGCCCGCGCCCGCACGCGCCGGGGTGATGATCGGCCGCGGATGGCCCGCGGCACGCAGAGTCCGTCGCACCGCCTCGGAAACGGCCTGTGCGCGGCCGTCCGGCACCAACGCGATCACGCAGCCGCCGAAGCCGCCGCCGGTCATCCGCGCGCCCAGCGCGCCCGCGCCGACCGCGGTGTCGGCGATCAGGTCGATGTGCCCGGTGGTGATCTCAAAGTCGTCGCGCATGGAGACGTGCGAGGCCGTCATGATGCGACCGGCTTCAACGAAGTCCGAATTTCCCAATGCCGCAACGAAATCGAATACCCTGGCATTCTCGGTGAGAACATGACGGGCGCGGCGGGCATCGATCGTGCTGTGGATCTCGTCCAACACCGCGTGCCCACGATCCCAGATGTCACGCAACGTCGTCGCCTGCAAATCGGCGGCCGCCCGCTCACACGCCACGCGACGGGCCGCGTATTCGCCGCCGACGTGCTGGTGCCGGGCCCGGGAGTCAATGAGCAGCAGCACGACGCCGCGCGCGTCCGGGTCGAAGGCCACGGGCGTGACGGTGAGATCCCGAAAGTCGATCAGTAGCGCCGTCGACGGTTCCCCGAACAGCGCCGCCAGCTGGTCAAGCAAACCCGTTGGGGCGCCGACATAGTCGTTTTCGGCCCGCTGGGCCAGCCGCGCCTGGTCGATCGGATCAATCTGGAGGCCGGTCGCCGTCGCGATCGCGCCCAGCGTCGCGCATTCGAGGGCCGCCGAGGAAGCCAGGCCCGACCCCATCTCCACGTCGCTGTTGATCGACATCGTGCCGCCGGGCACCGAATGCCCGGCCTGACGCAGCGCCCACACCACCCCGGCCACATAGGCGGGCCAGCCGGTGACCTGTCCGGGAACGATGCCGAGCGGAAACCGCACCGCGCCCTGCGCGCGAGCGCTGTACACGGTCAACTCTCCGCTGCGGTCCGGCGTGAACGTCACCACCGTGCGCTGCGCTAGCGCGATCGGCAGCGCGAACCCGAGGTTGTAGTCGGTGTGTTCCCCGATGAGGTTGATCCGCCCGGGCGCGCCGTATCGTACGGTTGCACCGGTCATCGGCCGAGTTCCCTGAGCCGCTGGGCCACGCTTTCGGGTGTCACGTCACTGATGAAAGCATCCATCGCCGATTCGGACGCCGCCAAGTACTTGAGCTTGGTGGCGCTGCGCCGAATCGACATCAACTCGACGTGGAAATAGCCCTCGGCCTGGGCGCCGGTGTCGGCGAACTGGTGCAGCGCCGAAATGTAGGGCAGTGGGCCAACCGACGCGGCATACAGCCTGTCGAACCGGCCCAACACGTCGAGGTAGATCCGCGCGAAACCGTCCAGCTCGTCGTCATCGAGCTCAACGAGGTTATGCACGAACCTGTTCGGGTAGATGTGCACCTCGACCGGCCAACGCGCCGCGAACGGCACGAACGCGGTGAACCGTTCGGTGCGCGCGACAACGCGACCTCCGTCGGCGACCTCGCGGGCCAGCAGGTCGGCAAAGAGGTTGCCGCCGTGGCGCTTCCGGTGCTCGCGGGCCCGCCCCAGCATCGCGGCGGTGCGGGGGGTCAGATAGGGATAGCCGTAGATCTGGCCGTGCGGGTGGGTCAGCGTGACCCCGATTTCCTCACCGCGGTTTTCAAAACAGAACACCTGCTCGATGCCCGGCGCGGCCATCAGGTCGGCCGTGCGATGCCGCCATGCCTCGACGACCAGCCGGGCGTGCGCCGGCTCCAACTCCACGAACGACCCGGTGTGCTCGCTGGAAAAGCAGATCACCTCGCAGCGGCCATGGCCGGGCGCCGACACGAAGCCGTCACCGCCGGGCACCTGTGTCAGCTGCCCGGCGCCCGCCAGGCTGGGGAAGCGGTTCTCGAAGACGACGACGTCATAGTCGGGGGCGGGCACCTCGCTGGTGAGCCCCGTCGGCCCCGGGCACAGCGGGCACTCGTCGGCGGGCGGCTTGTAGGTGCGGTCCTGGCGCTGCGCCGCGATGATCACCCACTGCCCGGTTGACCGGTCGAACCGTAGCTCCGACTGGTCCGGGTCGCGCACCGGCAGCGGTCTGCGGTCTTCGGCCGGCTCCGGGCGATGTCCGGGCAGCGCGAAGAACAGCAGGTCACGGCCATCGGCCAACTTCGCCCGGGTCGGCGCTGTCACGATCTCGAAGACTAGTGGTCTCGCTCGTAAATCCGTCGGGGGCATGCGGGATCTCGAGGTCGGGCAGGAACACCCAACGTGAAGTCATTGCGAATGCGAGCGACTTTTTTCGCAAGGGCTGCACGCTCGGCGAGCCGGCGGCGCGGCCACTGGCGTAGCCGCGGCGACGCAGTTCGGGTAACCATGTGTTGTCGAGTTGCTGAAAGGGGGTCCCCCGATAACTGTTCTCTACGAACGCGCCCGCAACTGGGCGATCGGCTCCGATCCCGGACTGCTGCGGCTGCGGATGGCGACCCGCACGACGGCCTCCCTGGCCTGCTCCCTGGCGCTTCTGTACGTGCTGACCACCGCGACGGGACAGCCCTTGACCGTCGCGTTGCTCGGTGTCGTGATCACGATGATCGCGGGCCGATCCGTCAAGGAGCCGGACCCTCGGCAGCAGCGGATCACGATGGCGCTGCTGCCCCTGCCCGCCGCGCTCGCCATCGCGGCCGCGGTGCTGCTCGACCCGCACAAGGTGGCCAGCGACGCGGTGTTCGTCGTGATCGTGTTCGCCGCGGTTTACGTCCGCCGCTTCGGGTCGCGCGGACAGGCGCTCGGCATGGTCGCGTTCATGGCCTACTTCTTCACGTTGTACCTGCGGGCCGGAATGTCGCAGTTGCCGTGGATGATCGGGGCCGTCGTGGTGGGCACGGCGTGCACGTTCGGGATGAGCTTCGTTCTGCCCGACCGACCGGAACGCGTGCTGCTCGCGACAATTCGGGCGCTGCGGGCGCGGATGGCCATCGTGGTCGATACCATCGCCGAGGCGGTGCGGACCGGCCGGCTCGACGAACGGCGGCGGCGCCGCATGCGGGCGCGGATCACCCGGCTCAACGAGACCGCATTAATGGTGCAGGGCCAGATCGAAGACAAGGCCGACCCGGCGGCGCTCCTGCCGGGGATTACCCCGGAACAATTGGCGCCCTGGCTGTTCGACGCCGAACTCGCCATCGAATGGGTCGCCACCGCCGGTCGACAAGCGGCCGAACTCGCACCCGACATCGCCGCCGACACCCGCGCGGACTTGGTCGGCGCGCTGACACAGCTGGCACGCGCCATCCGCGTCCCGCAGCGCGGCGGCCTGGAACGGGCCGCTGACCATGCCCAACGAATCCTCGACCGGCAGCCCGGCCCCACCCCGGCCGACGAGCCCGCTCGAGCCGCCATTCGCCGCCTCTGCCTGGCGATGATCAACGCGGCGACGGCGACCGCCGAAGTCCGGGCGATGGTCGAGGGCGCCGCTGTCGCCGACGTCGGGCGATCCGAGCCCGACGAGCCCGACGAGCCCGACGAGGCCGACGCGGCCGACGAGCCCGGCGAGGCGAGCGGCGGCCTGCGGCCCACCACCCGGCAGGCCATCCAGGTGTCCATCGCCGCATCGTTGGCTATCGTCATCGGCGAGTTGGTGTCACCCGACCGGTGGTATTGGGCGGTGATCGCGGCGTTCGTCATTTTCGCCGGCACCAACTCCTGGGCCGAAACCCTCAACAAGGGCTGGCAGCGGCTGCTCGGCACCGTGCTCGGCGTGCCGTGCGGGGTGCTGGTGGCCACACTGTTCGCCGGTGACCGCACCGCTTCGCTCGTCGCGATATTCGTGTGCCTGTTCTGCGCCTTCTATTTCATGACGGTCACCTACAGCCTGATGACCTTCTGGATCACCACGATGCTGGCGTTGCTGTACGGCCTGCTCGGCGAACTCTCCTTCGGCGTGCTGGTACTGCGGATCGAAGAGACCGCGATCGGCGCTGTCGTCGGCGCTAGCGTGGCCGTCCTGGTGCTTCCGACCAACGCCAGAACCGCCATCCGTGATGACACACGCGCGTTCTTGACGAGCCTGTCCGACCTGATCGACATCTCCATCGCGACCATGTTCGCCTGTGACGCGACGGGGAGCCCGACCGAGCAGGCACGCGAGCTCGACCGGAAACTGCAGCAGTTCCGGGTCACCGCGAAGCCGATGTTGGCGGGAGTTGTCGGCGTCGCCAACCGTCGAAGCGTCCGACGCGGCCTGCGGCTCTTCACCGCGTGCGATCGCTACGGGCGACGCCTGGCACGCAGCAGCGAGCGCTACCAGGACCCCGTTGGCACGCAGGCGCAGGCCGACTCGCTGATGGCGGCCGCGGCGCAGACGCGGGCCAACATCGACGCGTTCCTCGCGATCATCGACGGCGCTCACGACCAGACCGTCAACTGCGCGACAGACGCCCTCGACGCCGCGGAGACCCTGGCGCGGCACCAGGACGGCGAGGCCGAGCCGAGTCCCGATACCCGACGATTCCTTACCGCGGTGCACGCGCTGCGGCAGATCGAAGGGGCCGTCATCACCGGGGCGACGAACCTCGGCGCACACGAGCGCCTGAAGCAACCCGGTCCATCCACGCGGTCAAGCGCCTAACATCGGCGTATCAGGCGTTCCAGGCTCGTCAAGCCTTCCAGGGAGCACAGCCATGGCCACTCCGAATCTGCCGCCGGGGTTCGACTTCACGGATCCCGACATCTACGCCCACCGGCTGCCGGTGGAGGAATTGGCGGAGCTACGCCGAACGGCGCCGATCTGGTGGAACGAGCAGCCGCCCGACCAAGGCGGGTTCGGCGACGGTGGCTACTGGGTGGTGACCAAACACCGCGACGTCCGCGAGGTCTCGCTGCGCAGCGACGTCTTCTCGTCCGCCGCGAAGTCCATCGTGCCGCGCTTCCGGGAGGAGCTCGCGCGGGGCCAAATCAAGGCGGGCCAGACGTCGCTGATCATGATGGACGATCCCGAACACAGCAGGCTGCGCAAGATCATCGCCCGCGGCTTCACCCCGCGGGCCATTGAGCGACTGCGCGCCGACCTCAGTGACCGTGCGCAGCGGATCGCGCAACGCGCCGCGGAACACGGCTCGGGCGACTTCGTGCTTCAGGTGGCCTGCGAGCTGCCGCTGCAGGCCATCGCCGACCTGCTCGGGGTACCGCAGGAGGACCGCGGCAAGTTGTTCGACTGGTCAAACCAGATGATCGGAGGCGACGACCCGGAATTCGCCGACCACGACGCGCTGACTTCTTCGGGCGCGTTGATGTGGTACGCAATGCAATTGGCGGCCCGCAAGGCCGAAGAACCGGGTCCAATAGATCGAGACATCGTCACGACGCTGATCCAGCCCGACGCCGACGGCCAGCGGCTGTCCGACGCCGAGCTCGGCATGTTCGTGGTCACGCTGGGCATCGCCGGCAACGAGACCACCCGCAACTCCATCACGCAGGGCATGATGGCCTTCACCGATAACCCCGACCAGTGGGAACTCTTCAAGGCGTGGCGACCCAAGACCGCCGCCGACGAGATCATCCGCTGGGCCTCCCCGATCACGGCGTTCCAGCGCACCGCCCTGGCCGACACCGAGCTCGGCGGCGTGACGATCAGGAAGGGGCAGCGGGTGGTGCTGTTCTACCGCTCGGCCAACTTCGACGAAGACGTCTTCGACGACCCGTACACGTTCAACATCCTCCGCAACCCCAACCCGCACTTCGGATTCGGAGGCACCGGGGCGCACTACTGCATCGGCGCCAACCTGGCGCGGATGACGATCGAAGTGATGTTCGACGCGATCGCCGACCACCTGCCCCACCTGACCTCGGCGGGTCGTCCCGAACGGCTGCGGTCGCCGTTCATCAGCGGCATCAAGCACTGGCCAGTGGACTACAACGGCGGGTGCCCGGTCGGCCCGCATTAGGGGGTTCTCAGGAGTACTAAAGCGAAGGCGACGCAAGAATTTCACAAATGGTCGGCCGTAACCTACTCACCCGACAGCAGGGAAAGGAACTCGCCATGGACAACGACGATCCCGAGAAGCGCATCGCAGACCTTGAGCGTCAACTGGCCGAGCGGCAACGCGCCGACGCCGACGCCGGCGCAAAGTGGGAGTCTCAGCCTCCGGCCTGGACACCTTATCCTCCGCCACCCAGCGCCGGGCAACAGGATCCAGCGCCACGCATTGATTGGCAGAACCCGACGCAAGCGGCGCCGCCGTCCTACTCGTATTCCAGCTCGTATTCCGGCGCGCCGTCCGGGAACCGGGGCGGGCGGATGGCGTTGATTCTGTTGTTCGCGGGGCTCCCGATCATTGTTCTGGTGATCGCCGGGATCGGGATCATGTCCGCTTTCCATCACGCCACCAGGTCCTTGGTGCCGTCGCCGCCCGTACAGTTCTCAGTGGGCTCCCAGCCGCCGGCGGGGGGCTCACCGCCGTCGGGCTCCCAGGGATCAACGGCGGGGCCGACCGCGCTGCAAACCGCCGATGGCCTCAACGGGCTGCTCGCCCAGATTCGCAGCAAGTTCGGCGACACGATGGGCTACCAGTTGACGGTGTACCCCGACTACGCCGTTCTCGACCGCGCCGACCCGCAGAACAGCCAGCACAAGAAGGGCTACTACTACAAGGGCGGAAGCTGGAGCGACTTCGGCCAGACCGAGCATGTGTCATCCCACGATAATCTTGTCGATCTGGGCAAGTTCGACGCCGCGGCCGTGGCCGCCAAGCTGGCCGGGGCGGGCCCGGCCCTCAACGTTCCCAACCCCACCTCGACCTATCTGATCGTCCAAGGTTGGCAGGGCGACAGCACGAGGATTGCCGTGTATGCCTCCGGCAACGGCGACAGCGGCTACATGGACATCAACCCGGACGGCAGCGTCATCAAGACGCATCCGCAGACCTGAGCCCGACCTCACACCCAATCGACGAGCTCTCGGCAAATGGTCAACGGCGGTCGCCCCGGTCGCCGCCCTGCCAGTGGTCGCGGTCACCGGGGCCGCCCTGCCAGTGGTCGCGGTCGCCGCCGCCGTGCCAGTGCCCTTGGTCATGCGGGTCACCGTCGCGGTAGAAGTCGTCATGGCAACGGCCACCTTCCCAGTTGAAACCCCAGCCCGGATCCCACCATTGACCTGGGCACCAGTGATACGTCGGCGGTGGCGCCATGGGCTGGGCCTGGGCGACTCCCGCCACTCCCAGACCCGCCAGTCCCAAACCGCTGGTCAATGCCAACGATGAAGCTGCAATACGCACCACTTTTCTCATGGGGCTTTGGTTACCCGCTTTCGAGCAAGTACTCTTTGCGGAGCCTGTGAATCTATTAGGCGCTGCGTATGTTTCCTCGACCGAGCGTGGGCCCAGTTCGAATCGCTAATGCAACAAGCTGAATTCGCGACCGCGCGCGCGACGCCCCCATAGCGACCCGTCGCCCGCGGTCGCGCCGGCTTTGATGAGCTCGCGTTTGAGGATCTTGTTGGTGGCGGTTCGCGGCAGCTCGGTGTTGATCCGCACATACCTGGGCCACGCCTTCGGCGACAAGTCAGGCTGAGCCGCCAGGAACTCTTCAAATTGCTTGGGCGCCAGCGTCACACCCGCGTCGAGGACGATCGCCGCCATCACCTGGTCGCCGACGTGTTCATCGGGGACCGCGTACACCGCGACCTGGTTGATCTGTGGCAGGCGTTCCAGCACGCGCTCGATCGGGCCGGCCGCGAGGTTCTCCCCGTCCACCCGCATCCAGTCGGCGGTGCGCCCGGCCAGATAGATCCAGCCGTCGGCGTCGCGGTAGGCCAGATCCCCCGACCAGTACATTCCGTGCCGCATCCGCTCGTCGGTGGCGCCGGGATCGTTGTAGTAGCCGGTGAACCCGCCCGCACCATAGGTGTTGACCAGTTCGCCGACCGCGTCGTCGAAGTTGGCCAACGCGCCGTGCTCGTCGAAAACCGCTGAGGCGCATTCAGTTACGGTCTCCGGATGGTAAACGCTGACACCGGCATAGCCCCTCCCGATCGAGCCCGGCGGCGTGCCGTCCTCGCGCATCACCACGACCGCGAACTCGCTGGACCCGAAGCTGTCCACTACCCGGCAACCGAAACGCCGCGCGAATTCCCGCATATCGCGCTCGGTGGCCTCGTTGCCGAAGACCGCGCGCAGCGTGTTGTCGGCATCGTCGGGCCGCTGAGGCGTGGCCAGCAGCAGCGCCAACGGCTTGCCGACATAGTTCATGTACGTGACGCGGTGGCGCCTTACGTCGCCCAGGAACCGCGACGGCGAGAACTTGACGGGCACCATCGCGGCGCCGCCGCTGATCGCCACCGCCCAACCCGCCGCCACGCCGTTGGAGTGAAACAGGGGCATCGCCAGGTAGCACACGTCGTCGGGCGTGATCTGAAACCGCTCGACCAGGCTGGCGCCGCACAGGACCGCCATCGCGTGCGCGAATCGCACGGCCTTCGGGTCGCCGCTGGTGCCCGACGTGAAGATCATCAACACCGGATCGGCTCCGGCGACCTCGTGCGCGGCCAGCGGTCCCGCCGCCGCGACTGCATCGTGGTAATCGTTGCCGTCCACGTCCAAAACCGTTGCACCGCCGAGATCAAGCCCGTCGATCAGCGGACGGTGTTCGGTGTCGACGAGCACTACCTGGCAGTCGGCGCGCCGGATGTCGGCGGCCAGGCCGTCGCCGCGGCGGGTGGTGTTGATCCCGCACAGCACGTATCCGCCCAGCGCGGCCGCCGCCATCGACCGCAGCATCGCCGGCGAATTGCCCAGCAGAGCACCCACATGCGGGGGGCGCGCTGGCTCGAGCAGGCCCGTCAGCACAGCAGCCTCGGCTGACGCCTCGCCGAGATGCTCACGCCACGTCCACGTCCGGTCGCCGTGCAGCACCGCGACCGTGTCGTCGGCCATGCGTGAGCGCAGTAGCTGCTGCACCGTCTCAAACATCGGCGGGCCGATACCGCAGCAGCGTGACGTCGCCCTCGTCGCAGAACACCGGGGATACCCGCATGCCTATCCGGATGTCGCCGGGTTCGACGTCCACGAGTTCTGTGCTGACCCGCGGGGCCCGCTCCCCCAGGTCCCACTCGACGACCGCGAGCAGTTGCGGCACGTGAGCGGCCCACGGCGGCCCGGTCGGGCGCCGCGCGACGGTGTAGGTGTACAGCTTTCCCGCACCGTCGATTTCGCGCCATTGAAGGTCGTCGGCGAGAGTGCCGGGCGCAAGCGTGCGCGGGTAGAAGACATAGCGTCCCGCCGAGGGCGAGTACTGGATCAGAATGCGATGTTCGCGCAGCGCATCCCAGAACGGTTGGGACACGGGAGTCGGAAGCGGTAGGGGTTTCGTCATCTCAGTCGCCCTCCAAGATCAGCGCGACCTGCTCGCTCATGATGCCGCCGTTGCCGGTCACGAAAGCCGTGTTGCAATCGCCCACCTGCGCCTCCCCAGAGCGGCCCATGATCTGTCGGGCACCGTCGACCACGTGATGCATGCCGCCGGCCATCCCGGCCTGCCCGAAGGACAACTGGCCCCCGGCGGTGTTGAGCGGGAAGTCGCCCCGGAAGGTCAGGTCGTGTTCGGTCAGCCAGCGCATGCCCTCGCCCTTACCGCAGAATCCGGCGTCCTCGAGCGTCATCAGCACGGTGATCGTGTAGCAGTCGTAGATCGACGCGACGTCGACGTCGGTGCGTTGCCGCCCAGCCATCGCGAACGCCTTGTCCGCCGCCCGGGCGACCGGCGTGCGCATGAGATCGTCTGCGTACGTGGGTGTTTTGAAGCGGATGTGCTCGCCGAACCCCTTCACCCAGACGGGGCGGTGGCGGGCACGGCGCGCCACGTCGGCGTTGGCGACGAGCACGCCGGCGCCGCCCTGCACGCGCATCACGGTTTCGAGCATGTGGATCGGGTCGGCGATCACCGGACTGTTCAGCACGTCGTCCACAGTGATCGGCTTGCCATGAAACACCGCACCGGGGTGCGCGCACGCATTGGCCCGTTGCAGCACCGCAATGCGCGCCAAAGCCTGCGCATCATAACCGAATTCGGCCGCATAACGCTGTGCGATCTGCGCGTACGGGGCGTTCTGGCCCACGTTGCCGTAGGGGATCTCGAACTCGGCCTGCGGTGATCCATAGTTGTTGCTCGACGCCCCGTACCAGCCCAGGGTTCGCCCGGGGCGCATTTCCGATCGCGGAATTTCCAGCGACCCCGGTACCACCGCCAGCACCGCATCGCACGCCCCCAATTCGACCGCGGCCGCCGCCCGCCACACCATGCCGGCGGCGGTCGCGCCGCCCAGGTCGACCCGATCGCCGAAGTCCAGCGGAAGCCCCAGGTACTCCGCCAGCGTGGCGGGCGCGAACATGTCGGACTCCGCGATGCCGTGGCACGACAAGCCGTTCACCACAACGGGATCCACGCCGGCGTCCTCGGTCACCATTTTCGCCAGCCAGGCGTACTGATCCAGCGTGAACGACGGCGGCCGGCTCTGGTGGCGCTCGGCCGGCAACTCGGCGACGCCGATGATGGCAGCCTGGCCGCGCAGCCCGGTCACGGCGCACCCCGCTGCGGCAGCGCGACGGTCGCGGTGCCCGGCATCAGCACCTCGTCGCCGTGCCGGCAGAAAATGTCCAGATCCACGCGGGCCTCACCGTCCGCCATCCGCTTGCCGGTGACCACGCCCCCGAAGGTCAACTCCTGGCCGGGATAGGCGATCGCACGGTTCTGCACCGCGAACGCAACCAGTCGGCCCGCGCCGCCGATCCAGTCGGTGAGCGCACGCGACAGCAGCGCCGCCTGCAACGGGCCGTGGACGAGCACGTTGTCGTAGCCCTCGACGCCGCGCGCCCATTCCTTGTCGTAGTGGATGCGGTGACCGTTATACGTTGCTGCGCTGAAGAAGAACATCTGGGTCTCGGTCACCGTGACGGTCAGCGGCGACACACCGGCACCGATTTCGACGTCCTCGTAGTACACCTGCCCGGTCATGCGGGCCGCGCGATCATCGACATTGTGGCCTCGGCAACCAGTTCACCGTCCTGATTGCGGTATTCGCCGCGCCAGGCCACCAGGACGAACCGTCCTGATCTACCTTGCTTTTCGGTAATCGACTCGATGGTGCGCACCAGCTCGATCTGGTCGCGGTGGTATGCGGGCAGGTGGTAGGTGGTGCTCTCGCCGCCGGCCATTCGCCGCGGCGCCCGCGGAAACGCCAGGCTGCCCGTGACGGCGCCGGACGAGCCGTCGGGCCGCAGGTCACCCAGTGCGCTCACGCCGAGAACCGCATACTGCAAAAACAGTGGCGGACAGATCATATCCCGGTAGCCGTGCGCCCGCGCGTATTCGGTGTCGAACCACAGCGGGTTGTGGTCGCCGACGGCGGCGGCCCAACGCTGCCAGTCGCGCCTGTTCACCTCGCCGACGGCCGTGGCGACCACGGTGCCGACCCGGGCCGCGGATTCGGGGTCGATCAGGCTATCGGTGCTCATGGTCTTCTCCCCAATCCATCTCGCCATCAAGCCATTTCGCGGCTATGTCGGCGCCACCACCCAACGTGGAGAGCACCCGCGCGCGTTCGGAGAACAGATGCAGATCGGTGTCGACCACATAGCCCATGCCGCCGTGCAGTTGGTGCGCGTCGAGCGTGATCTGTTTGACCGCGCCGGCGTGCATCCTGGCGATCGCCGTCTCTCGGGTGGCGGTGCGGCCCCGCCCGATCCAGAACACCGCCGACTGGGCGGCCAGCCGGGCCGCCGTCAGCGCGATGCGCATGTTGGCCACCAGATGCTGGGCCGCCTGGAAGGAGGCGATCGGCCGGCCGAACTGTTCGCGCATCTTGGTGTAATCGACCGTGCGTTGCAGCACCGCCTCACCGACCCCGACCAGATCCAGGCATTCCAAGGCCACGGCGGCGTTGGCCACCCGGCGCAGCTGTTGCTCGCCGAGTCCCTCGGCGCCGCCCAGGATCCGGCGCTGCTCCGCCACCCGCACGTCGTCGAATCCCACTGTGAACGCACGGTATCCGCCCATCATGGCCACCGGCTGCACGGCAAGCCCGGCCCCGGCTCCGACGCCCCGTAGGTCCAGCACAAAGCCCAGCGTGCGGCCGCCGGCGTCGGCGCTCACCACGATCAGGTCGGCGAGGTCGACGTCGGGGACGAAGTCGGCCACGCCATGCAGCCGCCAGCCGTCGCTGTCGCGCCGGGCTCGCAGCGACGGGGTCAGCACGGCGGCGTCGCGCGCGTTGCTCAGCGCGGTGGTGCCGCGCGCCGTCCCGGACGCCAAGGCGGGCAGCCAGGCCGCGCGCGCCTCGGCGCCGCCCAGCCAGTCGACGGCGCGGGCCGCACACATGGTGCTGTGAACTGCGCTGGGGCACAGGGCATATCCGGCCTCGACGCAGAAGATGCCGATATCAGTCAGCTCGCCCCCCGAGCCACCGAGGTCTTCTTCGATCGCCAACCCCAGCAAGCCGGCTTCGGCGAGCGCCCGCCACAACGCCGGCGTGATGCGAGCGCCGTCGGGAGCGCGCAAAGCGCGGGCGAGCGTGGTCGGGCATTCGGCGGTCAGCAGGCCGCGGCACAGCGCGGCCAGATCGCGTTCATCCTGATCGGGAATCACTCGCATGCCGGTCACCGACCGTACGAGGGCATGCCGTAACCGCGCTGCGCGATCACGTCCCGGAGCACTTCGTTGGTTCCACCGCCGAACCGCATCAGCGGCGACACGCGGTAGAGACGTTCGAAAAAACCGTCCAGCGGCGCACCCGGGCCGCGATGCGCGATCAACCCGTCGGGCCCCAGCAAATCGATTGCCAGGTCGGCGATGCGCTGGCGCAGTTCACTGGTGAAGATCTTCTCGACGCTGACCTCGACGGTCGGGATGCGCCCGCGGTCGAGCAGCGACGCGGCCTCGTAGCCCATCAGCGTCGCGGCTTCGACGTCGGCCTCTGCCTGGGCAAGGCGGCGACGAAAAGCCGTATCCTGCAACGGCACCGACCCGTCGCGCCGCGGGCGGCCGGCCAGCGCCAGCAGATCGTCGAGCGCGCGGCGCAGATCGCCCGCGTTGGTCAACGCGCCACGCTCCAGATCCAGGGCACCGGTGATGTACGTCCAACCCATGTTGACCTCACCGATCAGGTTGGTGACCGGCACCCGCACCTCGCGGAAGAACGTTTCGTTGGTCCGGTAGCCGGACCACGCGTACAGCGGGTGAATCTCGACACCGGGGAGATCGATGGGAACCATGATCACCGATATCCCGCGGTGCCGCGGCGCGTCGGGATCAGTACGCACGCATAGCCACTCGTGCGTCGACCGTTGGGCTCCGCTGTTCCAGATCTTGGATCCGGTGATCACCCATTCGTCGCCGACACGCTGCGCGCGGGTGCGCAGGCTGGCCAGGTCGGTCCCGGCATTCGGCTCGGAATAGCCTACCGCGCAGACGATTTCACCCCTGGCGATGGGCGGCAGGAACTCGGTTTTGTTCTGCTCGGTGCCGTGCCGCATGATCATCGGCGCCACAGAGGTGACGGTGAGGTCGGGGCCCGGCACGCCCCAGTACTCGAACTCGCTCATCAGCAGGTGCTGATGCATGGCGGACAGCCCCAGGCCGCCGTAGTCCGGTGGCCAGTTCAGGCCGAACCAGCCGCGCTGCCCGATCTTGCGGCGGAATGCCGACAGCTCTCCGCCTTGGATTTCGAGGCCATGCTCGGCCATCTCGGCCCGCAGCTCGGCGGTGACGTTGTCCGCGAGGAACTGCCGTACCTCGGCAAGCCAGGCCCGTTGCTCATCGTCGAGCTCGAAGTCCACAACGGCGACAGTAGTCGCTGGGCCAAGCGCCCTACAGAATTCCTCAGAGAAGCGGAGAAAAGGTGGCGCCGAGGCGGTTCAACAGGTCCTGCACCCGCCGTTCGTAGTCCGCGATCGCGGCCCGGGTGTGACCGGGTTTGGCACGATCGGTGAGTGGGGTGCCGACGTCGAGGGTCCCCGACTTCTCCCGGCCGAGGGCACGCACCAGATCCGGCAGCAGGCTCTCGTAGTCGGCGAGCGCGCGCCGCAGGTCGCCCGCTTGGTGGCGGCGGCGCGCTAACTGGGCCCGGCTTCTTAGGGTTTCCGGGTGATCGAAGCCGCGCAGCCGGGTCAATTCGGCCACGCTGCGCTCGAAGCTGGACACAGCGCTGACGGCGCGCCGGGGGTCGCTGTGGTCATCAGGCATCGAGGGCTCCTCTCGTGAATTCATCCACGCTAGCCCCAATCGCGGCGCTCGGCATTTCGAAGCCACCGCTGTTCACGGGGCCGAAAGCGGGTAAACACTGAATAAACCGGCGGTCTCGCTCTACGGTTGCTTCGATGGCGTTCGAGTAATGGAGGCTTGAGCCATTTGAGCCATATGACGCACGTACTCACGCAGGCGGTGGCCGCGGCGGCCGCGGAGGCGGCGGGGCTGGGTGCGGCGATCAGCGAAGCCAACGCGACCGCGGCGGGCCCGACAAGCGGCGCGCCGGCGGCGGCCGCCGACGAGGTGTCGGCGGCCACCGCGACCCTGTTCAGCTCGTATGCCCGGCAGTTCCAGGCGGCCATCGGACGGGCGGGCGCGTTTCATCGCGAGTTCGCTCGACTGCTCGCGGCCGCCGGCACCGCCTACGTCGCGACCGAGGCCGCCGCGGCCAGTTCGATCGCGAACTCGCCGGCGCCCGTTGCCATTTCGTTGATCATGACCGGCACCGGCACGTCGACGCCTCCCCTGCAGTACCTGAACGAGGTCTACAGCCGGTACATCTCGCCAAGTTTTACCACCGTGAACGTCCAAGGCCTGACCACGCCTGAACAGCTTTACCCGCTGACCGGGGTCAAGTCCTTGACCCTCGACCAGTCGCTGAGCCAGGGCGTCACGATCCTGGACAACGCCATAACTTCGGCGCGCAGCAACGGAATTACCCCCATCAATGTTTTCGGCTATTCACAGAGCGCCGTTCTGGCCTCGCTGGAGATGCCGAAACTCGTCGCGGCCGGCGTTCCGAGTACAGATGTGAATTTCGTGCTCATCGGCGATCCGGTGAATCCCAACGGCGGCATCTTCGCGCGATTCCCCGGCCTGACCTTCCCGACCATCGGTGGGACTTTCTACGGCGGCACCCCGGCGAACGACTATCCGACCGTCATTTACACCGGAGAATACGATGGCTACGCCGATTTCCCGCGGTATCCGATAGACGTCCTTGCCGACGTCAACGCCCTGCTGGGTGTCCTGGCGGTGCACGGCGCCTATCCGACTTTGACGACGGCACAGCTGATGTCGGCCACTCAGTTGCCGACGTCGGGGCCGACGGGGACGTCGCTGACGACTTACGAGATGATTCCGACGCAGCACCTGCCGCTGCTGAACCCGGTTCGACTTATCCCGTACCTCGGGAACCCGGTTGCCGACCTGCTCGAACCCGATCTGACCTACCTCGTCAACTGGGGCTACGGCGACCCGGCCTTTGGTTATTCAACCGGGCCGGCAGATGTGAACACCCCCTTCGGGTTCCTGCCGCCGCTGGGCGCAACCACTGCGCTGGCGCACGATCTGGTCAGCGGTACTCAGCAAGGAATTCTTCTTGCCGCCAACGACTTCCACGCCGAGGGACTTCCATCACTGCCCAGCCTGTCGCTGTCGGGCACAGCACTGGCCCTGCCCAGCACGGCGTCCGTGGTAGCCACGACCGACGGCGTGATCTCGGGCCTGCAGACCGCGATCACGCACAGCGCCGACATGTTGAGCAGCGCGGTCTCGACGGCTTACGGCGCGCTGCTGCCGACGGCGGACATCGTCACCGGCGGCCTGATCACTCTCCCGTCCTACGACGTGAACCTGTTCTTGGACGGCGTCGTGCAGGCGGTCGACGGCGCCCCCATTCAGGGGCTTGTCAACGCGATCGGCTATCCGATCGCTGCCGATACGGCACTGGTATTGCTGGGCCTCAGCGTGGAGGCCCTGCTCCTCTTTGGCACGGCCAGTTCGATTGTCGGCGATTTCGGGAGCATCTGACGCCGCGTTCGCCCTACTGGCGCAGCGCGCCACAACCACGTGCCGACCAATGACGAACACGAAATCCGAAGCGGCGAGCTAGGAATTCGAGCGCAGGGACAACCCTGCAGCCCGCCTATGCGTCCACGCGCTTGAACTCGTTCTTCCGGTATTGCTCGACACAGGAGGCTCGCCGAACCTTGCCGCTCGTGGTGACCGGAATCGCGCCGGGATCCACCATGACGAGGTCGGAGACGTAGAGGCCGTGCAAGTTCGATATCGCAGAGGTCAACTCGCCGCGGATGGCCTTGTACCTGGCCATCACCTCGTCGTCGGATGCGCCCCGCTTCCTGACCTCGGCAATGATGGCCAGACCCTCGGTATGGCCATCCGGCACGGCGATCGCCGCGCAGCGGGCTCCGGTGATCTCCTGGATCGTCGCCTCGATGTCGTCGGGAGAATGGTTTTTGCCGCGGACGATCAACAGGTCTTTCACTCGGCTGGTGATGTACAACTCGCCCTCGAAGATGAAGCCCAGGTCTCCGGTCTTCAACCACGGCCCTTCCGGGGTGCCCGGGGACGGATCGACCAGGAAACCCCCGAACGTGTTCTCAGTTGCCTGCGGATTCTTCCAGTAACCTTGGGCGACGTTGTCGCCGTGGATCCAGATCTCCCCGACCTTGCCCTCCGGGTTCTCCACCCGGGTCTCCGGGTCCACGACCCGCACGGTGGCCGCACGAGGCACGCCGCAGCTGACCAGATCGACACCGCCGTCGTCGCCGCCCGGCTTCGCGTGACCCTCCGACAGACCCTCGTAGTCGAAACGAGCGATGGTCGGCGCCTTCCCCGGAGGATTCGACGATGCGTAAACCGTCGCCTCCGCGAGGCCGTATCCCGGCCGTAACGCGCTGGGCGGCAGATTGAATCGGGCGAAGCGATTGGTGAACC
Source organism: uncultured Actinomycetota bacterium (assembly GCA_963778135.1). Taxonomy (GTDB): domain Bacteria; phylum Actinomycetota; class Actinomycetes; order Mycobacteriales; family Mycobacteriaceae; genus Mycobacterium. The sequence goes on from CAVZTC010000003.1 coordinate 593,108, forward strand.
GCTTGATCGTGGCCGCGTGGACCCGTTCGGCACCGTAGGCGAACGTGTGGACGTGCCCCAGGTCGAGGCCCGCCATGTCCTCGTCGGTGGTGCGCTTCACGGCGAGTTCATAGGCGAAGTTGGGCCCACCGGTGTATGTCCGCGTGTAGCGGGCCGCCAACTGCATCCACCGGGCGGGGTTCTCCAGAAACGCTATCGGAGTCGTGAACACGACGTGCAGTCCCGCCACGATCGGGAAAGCGATGCCGCTCATCAGGCCCAGGTCGTGGTAGAAGGGCAGCCACGAGATAACGGTGGTGTCCGGCGGTGCAACCTTGCCCTGATTGTCGAAGGTGTCGGACATCATCTGCACAAGGTTGGTGACGACATTGTGGTTGGTCACCATGACACCGGCGGGCGAACGAGTCGATCCGGACGTGTATTGCAGGTACGCGGTACCCGCGCGATCCTCGGCCCTCACCCGAGGTCCGCGGCGCGGAGTGTCCAGGTCCAGCAGATCGATTTCAATGATTGATGGAACGGGCCCCTCCGACTGCGACTTGACAGCCTCGGTGACATTGCCGACGACAGCGGATGTCGTTAGCACGAGAGCCGGTTCCGCATCGCGCAGCACCGAGTCAACGCGCTCATCGGTTGCGCCACCCTGCGGAACGGACAGCGGAACGGCGATAATTCCGGCCTCCAACGCGCCGAGAAACGACACGACGTACTCGAGTCCCTGCGGCGCCAATATGACCGCGCGGTCACCGACCGAGGCGCCGAGCCTGAGTTCGTTTGCGACATTCAGCGTGCGCCGATACAGCTGCGACCATGTCAGGGTGACCGCAACACCTGCGGAGCTGTCCTGCTCATAATCGATAAACGTGAACGCCGGGTCATTGGGATGCAGACCGGCGCGTTCGCGCAGTAAAGCAGGTATTGAACTCGTGACCATCGGGAAAGGTTATCCGTCTCGCCTGCCTACGCGATGGGTTTCAGCTGCGATTTCACAGAGTGTGTCAAGACTACCCGCGAGGCGGTACCAAACATGAATGAATCATGCCATAGGGCATAATTGCCATATGCACGTAGCAATCAGCGGTGCAGGCGTCGCGGGCGCGGCGCTCGCGCATTGGCTCCATCGCACGGGCCACACCACCACGGTGATCGAGGAGGCGCCGAAGTTCCGCGACGGCGGCTACGTGATCGACTTCTGGGGCGTTGGCTATCAAGTCGCCAAGCGGATGGGCATAGAGGACCCGATCCGTGCCGCGGGGTACCAGGTCCAGCGCCTTCGCTCAGTGGGCTCGGGCGGCGAGGTCAAAGCAGACGTCGACGCCAAAGCCTTTAGCCGCATGTTTGGCGACGAGTTCACCAGCCTGCCCCGCGGGGACCTGGCCGCCGCGATCTACGCCACGATCGAGGACAAGGTCGAAACGATCTTCGGCGACAGCATCGCGGGCGTCGACGAGTATGGCGATGGCGTCCGCTTGACCTTTGAGAAGGCGCCGGCGCGCGATTTCGATCTGGTCATCGGCGCCGACGGGCTGCACTCGAACGTGCGTCGTCTGGTCTTCGGGACGGACGAGAACTTTGAGCATTACCTGGGCTGCAAGGTCGCGGCGTGTGTGGTCGACGGGTACCGGCCGCGCGACGAGCTGGTCTACGTCATGTACAGCACTCCCAGCCGCCAGCTGGACCGCTTTGCGCTGCGTGGCGACAGGACCATGTTCTTGTTCATCTTCCGCGCCGGGCCCGGCGGAACCGGCCTGACACCAAAAGAACAGTTGCGCAATGAGTTCCGGGGCGTCGGGTGGGAGGCCCGCGAGATCCTGGCGACGCTCGACGACGTCGACGACCTGTATTTCGACGTGGTCAGCCAGGTCCGCATGGACCGCTGGTCGCACGGGCGGGTGGCGCTGATCGGCGATGCGGCCGGGTGCATTTCGCTGCTGGGCGGCGAAGGCACCGGCCTGGCGATCACCGAGGCTTACGTGCTGGCGGGCGAACTCGCACGCGCCGGCTCCGACTACCGCCGCGCCTTCGATGCCTACCAGGCGCGGATGCGTCCCTTCATCAAGCGCAAGCAGGCCAGCGCGGTGCGCTACATTCCGTTCTTCGTGACCCGGACCCGCTTTGGACTGTGGTTGCGCAATGTGGCGATGCGCTCGATGAACTTCGGGCCACTGGCGGCGCTTTTCGCCGGTAGCGCGGGCGATGACTTCGAGCTGCCCCAGTACGATATTTAGCTATCGTGCGTTGACGCGGATTTGCGCGCCCCGCCGTGGCACGAGGATGACGTGCTTGAGCTTCTGGTGTTCGTCCGGTGCGGTGGTGGTCTGCAACTCGACTCGGCGCAGCACTTCACGCAACACGATTCGCAGCTCGACCATGGCGAAGCCGGCGCCGAGGCAGCGCCGGTTGCCCCCGCCGAAGGGCAACCACGTGGTCGGACTCAGGGTGGCGCCGAGCATCCGATCCGGCTCGAACCGGTCCGGATTCGGATACAGCGCGTCAGTCGCATGCACCAGCCCGATTCCCGGGGCCACCATGACTCCGGCCGGCAGCCGGTAGCCGGCCAGATCTACGGGCTCGGTCAGTACCCGGCCCACGTCCGCCACCGGCGGCCGGATCCGCAACGTTTCCTTGGCCACGGCGTCGAGATATTCGTCGCCGGCGCAATCCCCCGCCGCACTGGCTTCGGCCGAACGCACCGCCTTGGCCAACGCGGCCGGGTGCCGGGTCAGCCGCTCCAACGCCCAGGACAGCGCGGTCGCAGTGGTGTCGTGGCCGGCCACCAGCAGCGTCATCATGTGGTCGCGCAGTTCGTGGTCCGGCATCTGCGTCCCGCCAGCCGCGGCGGCGCGCACCAACATGGCCAGCGTGTCGGTGCGGGCATCCAGGTTGGGGTCGGCGCGCCGGTCGGCGATCTCCGCGTAGAGCAGCCGGTCGGCTTCCGCCAGTCGCCGACGCAGTGCGCGCCACGGGAAACGACGCTGCAGGTTCGGGTTGGCCAGCGCCAGCATCGCCCACGGACCGATGTTGAGCAGTCGCGGCATGATCGTGCGCAACGCGGCCAGCCGGGCCGGGTCGGTGGCGCCCAGGACCGTCCGGAGCATCACCTCGAGCGTGATTTCGCACATCTTGGGCGCGACCGCGAAGCTCTTGCCCGCCGGCCAGCTGGCGATGTTCGCCGCGGCGATCTCAGCCATCAGCTCGGCTTGGTGTGCGACCGCGTCGCGCAGAAATGGCGGCAGCATGATGCGACGCCGGTCCCGATGCACGTCTTCGTCGATCACCAGCAGAGAGGTGTCTCCGAGTAGCCCGCTCAATATCGAGTTCGCTTCTCCTGCATGAAAGACGCGCGGGTCGCCGGCGAACACCGTCTTGATATCCGCGGGATCGCACAGGTACACCAATGCGCCGATCCGCGGAATTCGGAACATGAAAACGTCGCCGTATCTGCGCCGGCACGCGGCCCCGAGGCGCGGGCCGTATCGCAGCGCCAACGCCGCCTGAACCAGGCTAGGAAGCGGTGGTCCCGGGGGCAGATTTGACGTGGGTTCGGCCTTTGATTGACGGATAACACAAATGCTAAGACCTCGATGACTGGTTTGACCGCGCGAAAGGCGGGCGGCGTGAACCGCACGGCAATTAAGGCCCCTTACCCGCTTGCCCAGACGTGTTCGTTCGCCACGTGCGGTTTACTTCACCCGAGCGCAAACGTCAGACGGAGTTTCGTCCTGTCGCTTTGGTTTGCTGGCCTTTAGTATTCGGTTCAGCCCAGTGCGCTTAGAGACATCCAGTGCCTTATAGAGGCACCGAGAAGCACTGAGAGGAGGCCGCCATGGCGCTGCCCGCGTTGGTGCTGGTGCACGGCGGCGGTATGGCCGCCGATTCGTGGGAGCTGGTGGTCGAGGAGATCCACCGCCTGGCGCCGGAGCTGACCGTCCTTGCCCCCGACCTGCCGGGACGGCGAAACAAGCCCGGGGACCTGCGGGAGCTGAGCGTCGCCGACTGTGTCGATTCGCTCGTCGGCGACATCGAAGGTGCCGGGTTGGACGACATCGTCGTCGTCGGTCATTCGATAGGAGGCATGGCGCTGCCAGCAGTGGCCACCAAGCTTGGGGCGGCGCGGGTACGCGAACTGATCTTCGCCGCCGCCTTCCTACCGCCCGAGGGCGCGTCACTCATGGACAGCTTGCCGTGGCTCCTCGCAAGAATCGCCCGGCGCTTCGTAAGCAGCGGTGTGCCACGCGAAACGCCAACATTGCTTGCACGATTCGCGTACCTGAACGGAATTCCTTCGCATCGCCGCCGATTCATGGCCGGCAAGCTCTACCCGGAATCGCTGCGCGTCCTCGTGGAGAAGGTCTCCCGGCGCGGAATGCCCGAGGACATTCCACGCACCTGGATACTGACGCTGCGCGATCGCGCCATCGCTCCGAAGTTGCAACGCGACAATATTCAGGCGCTCGGCGGAGTGCAGACGCTCATCCCGATCGATACTTGCCACTGCCCCATGGTCAGTGATCCGGACCGCCTCGCCGGCATCCTCGTTGAGCGCTGCCGCCGTTACGCGTAGACGAAGGCCTCGACCGGCCGGTCGTGTCCGCGCAGGTGCAACGACCGGCGCGGCGCCTGTTCCATCAGCTCATCGGCCACTCCGGCGGCGACCAGCAACTCGCCACCGGCGGCGTGCTGTTGCATCCGCGCCGAGACATTGACCGGGTCACCGAGGGCGGTGAAGTCGAGCACCGCGCCTCCGACGTTGCCGACGTACGCGACGCCCGCGTTGAGGGCCACCCCCAACTCGAGCCACGGACCCGCCCCGGTGCCGTAGCCGACGGCTTCGAGCAGATCCATCCCTGCCAGGACCGCGCGGCGTCGATACTGCGGGCCGCTGATCCCCCGAACGAAGAAGGCCATGATCTCGTCGCCAATGAGCTTGTCGATCACCGCGTCATGCCGCAGCAGGGTCCGTGTCGCGGCGACGTAAAACCGATTGAGCAGCGCGGCGAAGTCCGCGGCAACGCCGCGCCGGCCCAGCGCAGTGGAGCCGCGCACATCGGCGAACAGGACCGCGACATCCACCTCGGCGCCACCCGCGGGCAGCGCATCACAGCATCGACTGCACAGATTCGGATTCTTGCGCGACGGGGTGAACCCGGCCGCGGCCAAAACCCGTCCGGCCGGGCCGCCGAACGGGTTGTTGCAGACCTTGCACCGCGGGCCCGACGGCAGGTAGCGAAAGACGCGTCGGGCCCGCACCAACGGGGCGTGGCCTTCGGTGAGCAGCCGTTCCCACGGCTGATGTGCGGCGGGCGGGGTGTTCTCGGGTGCGATGTTGACGACGACCATGTGTAAATGCTCGGTCCGCCACCGTTTCGGCACATGAGGCATCCGCCCCAAAAACGGCGTACTCGGGGGTCGCGTTCGGGCCAGAATGAGGGCGTGCACCCGACCCGGCCGCCGCACGGCTCTACGAACTCGACGAGCTCGATAAGGGGCCTGCGCAAAGCCGAATTGCTGGCGGCAATATCGCTGGCGATCGATCTGGGCCTGGGACAGCCGATGGAACACATGCTGCGGGCGTCCCTGATCGCGACACGCATCGCCGAACGGCTGGGCCTCGACGCCCAGCAGCGCGCCACCGTCTACTACGCCAATCTGGTCGGCTGGATCGGATGTCACGCCGACTCGCACGAACTTTCGGCGCTCTTCGGCGACGACATCGCCTGGCGGGCAGATACCTACACGGTGGACATGACCGGGTGGCCGTTCCTGCGTCTGATGGTCAGCCACGTGGGGCGGGGATTGCCGGGTTGGGAACGTGGCATCCGCTCGGCCGCGTTCGTGTTCACGGCACGCAACCAGGTTGCCAAGCTGATCCATTCGCATTGCAGCTCGGCTGGAGTGCTATCCGATCGGATGGGTCTGGACCGGCAGGTCGCGGAGGCATTGGCGTACGTCTTCGAACGCTGGGACGGCCGGGGTATGCCGAACGGCGCTCGCGGAGAGGATATTCCGGTCGAAATCCACATCGTGCACCTGGCCGATGTGGCCGAGGTGCACCTTCGCCACGGCGGGCTGCCCGCGGCCGTCGACGTCGTCCGTTCCCGGCGTGGCACGCAGTTCAGTCCGGCCGTGGCAGACGTGTTCGAGCGCGACGGCGCCGCCATTGTCGACGGGATCCTCGAAACGGACGTCTGGGCGGCGGCATTGGCGCAGGCGCCGGATCGCGACCGATTTCTCAACGATGACGAGATCGATGAATTGCTCAGGGCCATAGCTGATTTCGTAGATCTGAAATGCCCATGTTCGCCTGGCTACTCACGCGCTGTCTCCGACCTGGTCGTCGCGGCGGCCCGGCACTCGCGGATGCCGCCCGCGGACATCACCCGTCTGTCCCGGGCGGGCCTGGTGCACGGCCTCGGCAGATTGGGCGTGTCCAACCAGATCTGGGAGAAGAAGGGGCCGCTGAGCACGGCCGAGTGGGAGCGGCTGCGGATGTACCCGTATTCTGACCGGACGGATACTGAGCCGCGTAGGCGGCCTGGAGTCGGTGACCTCGCTGGCGACCCAGCACGAGGAACGCATCGACGGGTCCGGGTTTCCCCGCGGATTGGCCGGCGCGCAGCTGACCGTGCAGGACCGACTGCTGGCCGCCGCGGTGGCGTATCACCAACTGCTCGAGCCGCGCCCCAACAAGCCCGCGCTCGACGCCGGAGGCGCGGCCGGTCAGCTGCGCCAGGAGGCACGCGCCGGGCGCCTCGATGCCGAATCGGTGAATGCCGTTTTGGCCGCCGCCGGGCATCGGCCGTCGCGCCGGGCAGCGCCGTCCGCCGGGCTCACCGCGCGGGAGGTCGAAGTGCTGCGACTCGTGGCGCAGGGCCGGTCCAACCGGGAAATCGCGGCCGAGTTATTCATCGCCGAGAAGACGGCGCGCAACCACGTCGAGCGGGTGTACGCCAAGCTGGGCGTCAACAACCGCACGCAGGCGACTCTGGCGGCTATCGACCGGGGCCTCGGGGCGCGGGAGTGAATTGGGGCAAACGCCCCATGCGGCGACGCAACTCGCCGAACGACGATCACACCATGACTACACAAGTGCAGGAATCCGATCACTCGCTGGTGGGGCCGCGCGGCGCGCGGGTCGCCGCGGTCAACGTCTGCCGGCGAGTCGGCCGGCGTCAGATCCTCCAGGCGATGTCGCTGTCGATCGAACCCGGCGAACTGGTCGCCATCGCCGGAGGCAGCGGAGCGGGCAAGACCACCGTGCTGGAGATCCTGGCGGGACTGCAGCCACCGTCCGCCGGGGAGGTTCGCCACGACGGCGTCGTTCGCGGCGCCAAGGGCGGCGCCGAGTCCCGGATCGGCTACGTGCCGCAGGACGACATCATTCACCTCGAGATGCCGCTGCGCCGCACGCTGCGCTACGCGGCCCGGCTGCGGCTGCCCGCGGGCACGTCGGCGGCGCAGGCGGACCGGTTGGTCGAGGAGACCATGGCCGACCTCGACCTGACCGACAGGGCCGAGGTGCCGGTCCGAGCCCTGTCCGGCGGCCAGCGCAAGCGGGCCAGCATCGCCGTGGAACTGCTCACGCGCCCACGCGTTTTCTTCCTCGACGAGCCCACATCGGGGCTCGACCCATCGACCGCGGCCGACGTGATGCGGCTGCTGCGGCGGCTCAGCCGGCGCGGGGTCACCGTCGTCCTCACCACCCACGAGCCGGCCGGCATCGACCGGTGTGACCGGGTGGTATTTCTGGCTCGGGACGGCCACCTGGCGTTCACCGGCAGCCCGGCCGAGGCGCGGCGGTACTTCGGTGTGCGGGACCTCAACGAGGTGTACGAGCGGCTGGCCGGTGAGGACACCCCGAAGATCTGGGCGCAGCGGTTCGCGGGCAGCCCGGGCGAGTCGGTGACACCGGCAGCCCGGCCCGCACGCCCGGACGACCGGCCAGAAGTCAAGCGCGCGAGCATGATCCGCCAATGGTGGCTACTCACGCGGCGAAACGTTGACGTCCTGCTGCGCAACCGGTTGACACTGGCGATCCTGCTCGGCTCGCCGGTGCTGGTGACGGCGATGATGGCGACGCTGTTTCGGCGCGGCGCCTTCGATCCGGGGGGCGCCGCCGGCGTCGGCCCTGCGCAGATCGTTTTCTGGATCGCCTTCGACGGGTTCTTCTTCGGCCTGACCTACGGCCTGCTCCAAATCGTCGGGGAGATGGCGGTTTTCCGGCGGGAGCGCGTGGCCGGCCTCAGCGTGGGCGCCTACGTGGCATCCAAAGTGACCGCACTGCTGCCGGTGCTGGCCGCAGTGAGCGCGGTGCTGCTGGGTGTGTTGCGGGCGCTCGGCCGGCTGCCCGCCGTCGGGTGGGACGTGTACGCGCTGCTGTTCGTGACGATCGTGATCGAGGCGACCTCGGCACTGGCACTGGGCCTGCTGGCCTCGGCCGCTGTCTCCAACGCCGCACAGGCCGCCCTCGCGCTGCCGATGCTCTGCTTTCCTCAGGTGTTGTTCGGCGGCGCCATCGTCCCGGTCGACCAGATGGCCGCACCCGGACGCGCGATGAGCCTCGTGCTGTCCAATCGCCACGCATTCGAAGCGTTGGGCCGCGACCTGGATCTCGACCGGTACGCCACCACGCTGCCGGCGATGTCCGCTTATGGCAACACCTTTCACGGCGGCACGGGCGCCAGTCTCATCGCGCTCGCCTCGTTCGCCGTCGCCCTCACGCTGGCTACGGTAGGGGTGCTGGACCGGCGGTCGGGCGTCGGCGCGGCCGGCCGCTGAACAGCCCGGCCACCCCCTCGCGAGCAGACGCGGAATCGCAGGATCTGGGCGGCCCAAGTGCGATTTTGAGTCTCGCGGCGGTTGGGCGACCGGACAAAAGCGCATCAACACCAGTAGCGGCGCGAGCAGCCACGGTCATTACGCGACCGCGGGGTGATGGTGCGACCAGGGATGGGCCGATTCCAGTTGGGCGGCAACACGGATCAGGATGTCTTCCCGGCCGTAGGCGGCGGCGAGCTGGATGCCGACGGGAAGGCCGTCGGCGGTGCGGTGCAACGGAAGGCTGATCGCCGGCTGGCCGCTCATGTTGAAGGGCGGCGTGAATGCGGCGAACTCGCCTCCGCGGCGCATCGGCGCGGTCGGATGATCGGGGTTGTTCTCGAAATCCGCTAGTGGGGGCGGCGGTTCGGACACCGTCGGGCTCAGCAGGAGATCCCAGCCGTCGGCCCACCATTGCTGCAGCTCACGCCGGAACGAGTAGACCGCGTCCTGCGCGACGGCGTAGTCGATGGCGCGTACCCCCTGCGCCCGCTCGATGAGCGCCCAGTTCACAGGTTCGATGTCGTCGGCGGTCAGCTCCCGCCCGAGCGTCTGGCCGAACCCGCGCGCCGCCATCGCCAACCCGACCGCCCACAACGCCATGAACTTCTCGCGCAGCGCGGTTTCGGCGAGACACGACGGCCACGCCGGCTCCACGATGTGCCCGAGCCCCTGCAACATCGACGCCGCGGCCCGCACCCCCGAAATGCAGTCCTGGTGTAGAAATTCGCCCCGCGGATTGACATCGAGCAGCCCGATGCGCAGCCGGCCCGGGTCGGCGCCGAGTTCCTCGGCGTACGGCCGCAGCGGCGCGGGGGCGATCACGCTGTCGCCGACACCTGGACCTTGCACCGCATCGAGCAGGCGCGCCGTGTCACGCACAGTACGGCTCACGCACAGCTCGACCCCCAGCCCCACCTCGGCGCGCCCCGGACCAACGGTGATCCGCCCCTGGCTCGGCTTGAGGCCCACCAGGCCGCAACACGACGCCGGGATGCGGATGCTCCCGCCGCCGTCCGAGGCGTTGGCGAACGGAACCATCCCGGCGGCCACCGCCGCGGCGGCGCCGCCACTCGACCCGCCGGACGTACGATCCAGCGCCCACGGATTGCGGGTGGGTCCCCAGGCCAGCGGCTGCGTGGTCGGCAGGCTGCCCATCTCGGGACTGTTGGTCCGCCCCGCGATGACCAGCCCGGCCGCCTTGAACCGGGCCACCAACGTGGTGTCGGCGGTGTCGAGCTTGCCGGCCTTTTTGAGCGCCACATTGCCGTTCGACAGGGTCTGACCGGAGAAGCTCGTGTACAGATCCTTGAGCAGAAAAGGGACGCCGCGGAACGGTCCGTCGGGCAGGCCAGGATCGGCGGCCACGGACCGGGCATGCTCGAACCACTCGATGACCACGGCATTCAACGACGGGTTCGACTCTTCGATCCGCTCGATCGCGGCCTCCAGCAGCTCGCCGGGCGTGACCTCGCGGTTCGCCACCAGCGCCGCCTGGTCCGTGGCATCCATCCAGCGTGTCTCGTCGGCAAGGCCAGTCATGGCACCTGGTCTATCACGGCCGACGTTCCGCGGCCCAAGTCGCGGTAGGCACCGAACGGCTCTAGGCTCAGTGATCAGGGGTCTGAGCCGGGGGGCTTGCTGATCGTTTCCATCGAGGGCTGCGCATGTCTACACACAGAGTGGCAATATTCGGCTTGGCCGCGTTTTTGGCTACCTCCTGTTCGGCGACGGTCGCGCCCCCGCCGACCGCACAATCGACGTCCAGTTCCAAGCCCGCCGCCCCCGCCACGGCTCCCACTACCGCTGTCCGGCCCGCGCCCGAGACAAGTCCGTTGGCGAAAGACTGGAAAAGTTACGGCGGGACGGCCTACTTCGGCTGTCCCGACGAATTCTCGGTCAGCAAATCAGCACTCGAGGACATCAGACCGAAGATATTCGATCCGAAGACGGGACAATTCACCTCACCGGCCGTCCCCGCGGTTCCCGAAGGCGAGAACATCACGGGCGGCATGTGCGCGCTGTCGAACACGGTCGACGATATGAAAGTCGTCTATTTGATAACGACCTCTATTCCGGCGAGAAAAACTGCGCCGGCGCAAGCACCGGCACCCGAAGCCACCAAGACCACCGCATACTTGTTCGATCTCAAGTCAAGCCAGCCGTTGGTCGCAAAAGACCTGCAAGCGCCCACTCCCGACCTAAAGCTGACAGCAGCGAACCAATGGCGGCTCGCCGCGACGAGGACCGGGGTGGCGTGGCTGAATGCCTTCACCGACGGGCACGCCACGACGGCGGCGCCACGAACCGTGATTTTGTCCAATACCGACCTGTCGATGACATGGACTGACCCGCAGCCAGGGCAGGCTTGGCAGGATGTTCTTGCGTTCCAGCGGAATACCGTCGGCAAGATGTCGGGAGCCGAGTTGCGACTGCCCACCGGCGAACCGGTATTCCAGGACAACGACATCGCGACCGTCGACGCCGAACTGTCCGAAGGCCCGGACAAACTGGTGAAGCTGACCCGCCGGGATTCCGTGTCAGCGGTCGCATCGACCATGTTCTATGACCTCAACTCCAGGTCCCTCATCAAGATCGGGGATTCGGACAAAATATCCGGCAGCGGATTGACCGCGACATTGTCGGACGGGAAATTGTTCATCGACGCTCGCAGTTCGACTGATTCCCAGTTCGGATTCGGCGTGTGGAACCTGCGCACTCAGCAGTGGGACTTGCTGAAAAACAGGGATGAAGCCAATAAAATGGCGATTTCCAAACTGACGTTCTTTGACGACCGTCTCTACGTCACGTACGCCGCGGGGACGCTGTCGGTAGTCGCCTTGCCGGCCGCGAATCCGGTCGCGGCAACCTGGTCGGTGCGGCCGTTCGGACGAATATCCGGCTGGACGCTGGTATGCCGCGGGGAAACCGCGGGAGCAGTGGGGTCAGCGGGCGGGGACTGCAAGGAAATCCTGCTGGTGCAAGACCAGGACGGCCGCTACCCGGGCCCTTGGACATGACGAGGACGTGATGGTCGTCCGCGGTTGACCCGACCACACGAAGGCTTGGGCGGGCCCGTTCCAACGCGTGCGCACCCCAGCCCTTGCGCGCCACCAGCATCATGGATAGACAGGCGTGTGAACGGAACCAAGGAGGCATCGATGGGATCGCCTTATCCACCGGGGCCACGATTGGCCGGGCCGATGCAAGGCATGCTGTTCCGGCGCTACCGCGCGTGGTTCCTGCCGGCCATGGCCCGTCGCTACGGCGACGTCTTTACGGTGCGAATTCCGCCCTTCGCCGATCACATCGTGATCTTCAGCCGGCCCGAGCACATCAAAGAGATCTTCGCCGGAGACCCGCGCGACCTGCACGCCGGCGAAGGCAATCAAATCCTCGGACCGATCATGGGTGAGCACTCGGTGCTGCTCACCGACGAAGCAGAGCACGCCCGTGCGCGGCGCCTGCTGATGCCGGCGTTCAGCGGTGCGTCGCTGCGCGGCTATCGCGACCTTGTCGCAAGCATCGCCCGCGCCGAGGTCGACAGATGGAGCACCAACACCGAACTACGCGCGCTCGACCGCATGAACGCGGTGACACTGGACGTCATCATGCGCGTCGTTTTCGGTGTAACCGACGCGCAGACCCACGATCAGCTCGCGCCCCGGCTGAACCGGTTGGTCAATGTCCCTTCCATCATTCTGCTCGGCTGGATCTTCCCGAGGCTGAACAGCTTCGGTCCGTGGAAACGGTTCCGCGGCAACCAGAACGAGATCGATGAGCTGCTTTACAACGAAATCCGCCAGCGGCGCCACCAGGGCGACCTGAGTCGGCGCACCGACGTGTTGTCCAGGCTGCTACAGGCCGGCAGCCAAGCCGAAGAACCGGCCCTCACCGACGCCGAACTACGAGATCAGCTGATAACGCTACTTCTGGCGGGACACGAAACCACCGCCGCCGCCTTGGCCTGGACACTGTATGAGCTGGCACGCCATCCCGACCTGCAGTACCGCGCCTACCAGGCCGCGGTCGAAAATGATGACAAATACCTGGAGGCCGCGCTGAAGGAAAGCATGCGGCTGCATCCCGTAATCGCCGCCACCGCACGCAAACTCACTCGCGACCAAGTCATCGGCGGCTGGGCGCTGCCGGCAGGCACGGTGGTCAGTACCTCGATCGTGCTGGCCCACCAACGCCCTGAAAGCTACCCCGACGCGGCCATCTACCGGCCTGATCGATTCCTGGGCAACGAGGTCGAACCCAACACCTGGCTGCCGTTCGGGGGCGGCGTCCGGCGCTGCATCGGCGCGGGATTTTCGCTCATGGAGGGCACCGTGGTGCTGCGCGAAATCCTCACCCGCTACAGCCTTTCGCCCTCGGCCGACGGGAGACCCGAACGCCCCTGGGTGCGCAACATCACCAGCATTCCAAGCCGGCATGCGCGCGTCGCGCTGGCGCCCAGAAGCGCAGTCGCGCAAAGTCAATCGTGCGATCCGCTGCGAGTTCAATGAGCGCGAACAGCCAAGACCGCACCATGGGATCGCCATATCCACCGGGCCCGGGGCGGTTGGCCGCGGCGATCTATGGCGTGGTGTTCCAGCTCTGCCGCGTACCGTTCATGCCGGCCATGGTCCGTCGCTATGGCGACGTCTTTTCGCTGCAGGCCCCGCCTTACACCGGGCGCGTGGTGGTGATCAATCGGCCCGAACACGTCAAGGAGGTCTTCGCCGGCGACCCGCGAGACCTGCACGCGGGCGAAAGCAACCAGGTCCTCAAGCCCGTCATGGGTGAGCACTCGGTGCTGCTCGCCGACGATGCCGAGCACGCCCGCCTGCGGCGTCTGCTCATGCCGGCGTTCAACGGCGCCTCGCTGCACGGCTATCGCGACCTCGTCGCAAACATCGCGCGCGCCGAGGTCGACCGCTGGAACACCACCACCGAACTACGCGCGCTCGACCGCATGAGCGCCCTCACCCTCGAAGTGATCATGCGCGTCGTGTTCGGCGTGACCGATGCCGACACCCACGACCGGCTCGCGCCCAGGCTGCGCCGGATGGTCGATGTCCGCCAGTTCATGCAGTTCAGCCTGATCTTCCCGGGGCTGAATCGCGTCGGACCGTGGAAACGCAACCACGACAACCAGAATGAGATCGATGCGCTGCTTTACGCCGAAATCGACCGGCGTCGCCGGTCACCCGACCTCAGCCAGCGCACCGATGTGCTATCCAGGCTGCTGCAGGCCGGTAGCCAGGACGACTCGCCGCTCAGCGACGCCGAGGTGCGAGACCAGCTGATAACGCTGCTGCTGGCGGGGCAGGCAACCACCGCCGCCGCGCTGGCGTGGACGCTGCACGACCTCGCACGACACGGCGATCTCCAGCGCCGCGCCTACCTGGCGGCGGTGGAACATGACGACAAATTCCTGGAAGCCGCGCTGAAGGAAAGCCTGCGGCTGCATCCCGTAATCGCCGCGACAGTGCGCAAACTCACCCGCGACCAGGCCATCGGCGGCTGGCAACTGCCGGCGGGAACCGTCGTGTCCCCCTCGATCGTGCTGGCCCACCGGCGCGACGACAGCTACCCCGATGCGACAACCTATCGGCCCGACCGATTCCTGGCCAACGAAGTCGGACCCAACACCTGGCTGCCGTTCGGGGGCGGAGTCCGCCGCTGCATCGGCGCGGGATTCTCACTGCTGGAGGGCACCGTGGTGCTGCGCGAAATCCTCACCCGCTACACCCTTTCGCCCCCCGCCGACGGCAGACCCGAACGCGTCCGGGTGCGCAACATCACCCGCGTTCCGAAGCGACGTGCGCGCCTCGCCATCACGCCGAGAAGCGCAGTCGCTCAGGATCAATCGCCGGATTCGTTGCGTGCGCGATGAGCGTCGATAAGCACGGCCGCGCGCAGCGCTGGCACCGCTACTGGGACAAGAAGTCCCGCTCCTACGACCGCGAAATGCAGTTCATGGAGCGCACGCTGTTCGGTGACTCCCGCAGCTGGGCGTGCTCGCAGGCGCGCGGCGACGTGCTCGAAGTCGCCGTGGGCACCGGCCTGAACCTACACGCGTACCCGCCCGATGTGCGGCTGACCGGGATCGACCTCAGCGAGGGGATGCTCGCTCTGGCCCGCGCGCGGGCCGCCGAACTCGGCCGCGACGTCGAATTGCGAAATGGTGACGCGCACGCCCTGCCGTTCACCGATGCCGCCTTCGACACGGTGGTGTGCACCTTCGGGTTATGCGCAATTCCGGACATCGACGCGGCGCTCGACGAGATGACGCGGGTGCTTCGGCCAGACGGCAAGCTGATCCTGGTCGACCATGTCGCCAGCTCATCTCGCCTCGCGCGCGGAGTGCAGCGCGCGTTGGAGGTGGTCACGGTACCGATGGCCAGCGAGCATTTCCTGCGCCGGCCGCTCACCAAAGTCGTCGATCGCCCGTTCGTCATCGAGCGCTCGGAAAGGTTCAAGCTCGGCCTCATCGAGCGGCTCGTCGCGCGCAAGACCTAACGAGTCGGGTGGCCGGTGCCTCAGCCTTCCCGGTTGTGCCCCATGGCAATACGCATGCACCGACGGTGATGGTGTGCCGCTCGCGACTCTTTGACGAAGTCGGAGCACCGTTTTGCGGGCGCGTGGGTGTTGCCATGGATCGCGGGCGGCACGCTGAAGACCTCGGGTGGCCGTCGCGTCCCGACTGGTTCAATTCGCGTGTGCGTCGAGGAAATCGTCGATGTAGGCCCAGGTTGTCTGAGGGGCTTTGGCGCCGGTGAGCACGCCGAGATGGCCGCCCGGAGCCGTCTCGAGCCGCACCTCGGGTGCATTCGGCAACAGCTCGCCGACGTGGTGCGCGGTGCCGACCGGCACGAGCACGTCGGTCCGACCGGCAACGTTCATCACCGGCACCCGCACATCGGCCAGGTCGACAACCTTCGTAGGGCCTTGAATCTTGCCGCTTGCCAGCTCGTTCGCGTGCAACAAGCGTTGATAGATCTGCAATGTCGCGCGGCCTGGGTAGGCCAACATGCTGTTCATGATGCCGTCGACCGCCTCGACCTGGGCAAGGAACTCGCGGTTGTCGCGGTGCTGGAAGAGCTTCAACGGCTTCTTGATGTAGGCCGTCAGTGACGTCGCCTTGAACACGGGCCCGACGATCTGCGGCGGGATCCCCCCAAGCACCCTGAAGGTGGTGCCCAGGATCCGGCCGCCGGTGAACTTGCCGATCATCTGAAGGGGCGCGGTCATGGGGTTTTTGCTGTTGTCGAACGGGCTCGCGACCATCGCGACCGACTTGATCGGCAAGTCCGGATACGCGGCCGCCGTGAGGATCGACAGCAACCCGCCCATACACCAGCCGACCAGATGCACCTCTTTTCCGCCGCTGTCCTCGGAAACCTTTTTCACCGACTCCGGGATGACCCCGCTCACCCAATGCTCGAGCCCGAGGTCCTTGTCGGAGAACGCGATGTCGCCATAGTCGACGAGGTAGGTGGGGCGACCGGATGTGATGAGGTGCTCGGCCAGCGAGCATCCCCGCCGCAGGTCGAAGCAGGCGGCCTGCGACGCCAGCGGCGGCACGAGTAGGACCGGCACATCGTGTGCGGTGTTGGTTTCTGCGGTGTTGGTTTCGGGGTCGCTTCGCTGCTGCCCACCGCTGCCGTTCGCCGGAGTGTAGCGATGGAGGGTACGTGTGCGGCCGGTGTCGATCACCTCCGACGGCATTCGCGTCATGTCCGCGATGCCGCCTTTTACGACGAAATCGTAGAGATTGGAAACCGCCTTCCGACGCTGCTCCAGTGTCCGGTTGCGGTCGAATATCGATGTCATCGCAAGTCACCCACTCCCGCCGGCATGATGACGGCGAGTGTATCGCGGCGCCACAGGCGCGTCACGGTGGTACCGGGGCGGCGCCACCGTGCAGGTGCGTCGAACGTGGGGGCCGTGCACGAACCCGCCTGGGGGTTGACGTCCATAGCGCCCACGCTCGGCGCGGTCCGAGTGAGTCACCGCGCGAAGCCACTCCCGGGTTCGGGCGTGACGTTTTGCGCGGTAATCTCGTCGCCGCAGTGCGCGCAGATCAGCCGCGCCTCGGTGATATGGCCGCAGTCGTTGTGCCGCAGCACGATTGGCGGGCCGTTTGGATTCGGCAGATGCTCGTCGCCCCACCGCATGAGCGTGACGACCGCGCCGAACAGGTCACGTCCGGCGGCGGTGAGCCGGTACTCGTGCCGCTCCGGTTCACGGGAGTACGGAACCCGCTCCAGCAGTCCGACGTCGACCAGCATCCGCAGCCGCGTCGAGAGCGTGGGCCGCGGGATGTTCAGGTTTCGCGCCAGCTGCCCAAACCGGCGCACCCCGAAGAAGGCCTCCCGCAGGATCAACAACGTCCACCGCTCACCGACCAGCTCGAGGGCACGGCCCACCGACTCCCCTTCGAAGCGATGGGACAGCCGCTTGGACAGATCAGGAGAATCGGACGGCGGGACCATGGTTCAATCACCATACTGGTTCAGATTTTGAACCGCTATGGTAACGTGACCGAACCATGCCACCAGCTCCGAATGCCGAGGCCACAGTGATGACGACCGAACCGACCGTCGCGCCGCGCGCAGACGACCTGGAGGCGACCACCCGGGAGATCGCCGCCGCGGCCCGAGAGCTATGGGCCGACATCGACGCCACCCGGCGCCTCCCCGACGAGCTGGTGGAAATGCTTTGCGACAGCGGGCTATTGCGTGCCGGAGCGCCCGCAGAGGTGGACGCGCTTGAACTGCCGCCGCAGGTGGCGCTGCGGTCGGCCGAGGAATTGGCTCGCGGCGACGCGTCGACCGGCTGGTGCGTGGCGATCGGGATCACCAGCACGCTGCTGGTCGGCTACCTGCCGCCGTCCAGCCGCGACGAATTGTTCGGCGGCGGGCGCGGTCTCGCCGCGGGCGTGTGGGCGCCGCGGGGCAAGGCACGGTTGGTCGACGGTGGCGTCGTGGTCTCGGGCCGCTGGGCGTTTTGCAGCGGCATCTGCCACGCCGACGTGTTGTTCGCCGGCTGCATGGTCGACGAACAGCCGGTCCCGCGCGTCGTCGCGCTGCGCAAGGATGACCTCCAAGTCCTCGACAATTGGCACACGCTGGGCTTGCGCGGAACCGGCAGTCACGACACGGTGGCCGACGAGGTATTCGTGCCCGCCGATCGGGTGCTATCGATCTTCGACGGTCCCGTCGTGGACCGGCCGCTGTACCGCTTCCCCCCATTCGGCTTCTTTGCGTCATCGGTCGCCGCGCCCGCGCTGGGCAACGCGCGTGCGGCCATCGACGATCTCGTCGACCTGGCCGGCGGAAAGAAGGGCCTTGGGTCGACCCGCACGCTGGCCGAGCGCTCGGTGACACAGGCCGCCGTAGCGGCGGCGGAGGCTTCGCTCAGCGCGGCCAGGGCGCTCTACTACCAGGCAATCGACCAGGCTTGGCGGGCCAGCCAAACCGGCGACCCGGTGCCCGTCGAACTGCGTAACCAGTTGCGCCTGGCCGCAACTCACGCCATGCGAACTTCCGCCGACGTGGTGCGCACCATGTATGACCTGGCGGGCGGGAGCGCGATCTACGACAACTCACCATTGCAACGGCGGTTCCGCGACGCGTTCACCGCCACCGCCCACTTCCAGGTCAACGAGGCCTCCCGCGAGCTCCCCGGCCGGATCCTGCTGGGCCTGGACGCCAATGCCTCGATGCTATGACCCTTCCTGGGACCGGGCGTGTCGAAGCCGTCCTGCCGTTCTGGCTGGACCGACCCGATGAGGAAGCCCTCGACGTCGCGCACACCGTCGGCGATATCGGATTGGACGCCTTGTGGATTGGCGAAATGGCGACCTATGACGCCTTCGCGTTGGCCACCGCGATCGGCCACCGCGTGCCCGGCCTGCCGCTGCGGCTCGGTCCGCTGGCGGTCGGCGTGCGCAGCCCCGTCTCGATTGCACTCGGCGTCAGCTCCGTCGCGTCGCTGACCGGCAGCCCAGTTGATGTCGCACTCGGTGGTTCCAGCCCGGCGATCGTCGCCGGCTGGCACGACCGCGAGTGGGGCCACGCCGCGCCGCGAATGCGCGAGACGATCGAGTGCCTGCGTCCGCTGCTGGCCGGCAAGCGCAGCGACTACGACGGCCATCGGGTGCGCAGCCACGGTTTCCGGCTGCGCCAACCCGTGCCCAACGCGCGCATTGCGGTCGGGGCGTTCGGACCCGCGATCACCCGCGTGGCCGCCCGGCATGCCGACCAGGTTGTACTCAATCTCGTTCCGCCCCAGCGGGTTACCGAAGTGCGCGCCGCCATCGACCGCGAGGCGAAGCATGCCGGCCGCACCCCGCCGAGCCTGACGGTCTGGGTCCCGGCCGCGTTCGAACCCGGCGATGCCGCGCGGCGCCAGCTGGCCGCCCAGCTGGCGGTCTACCTCGCCCCTCCCGGATACGGGGAGATGTTCACCGAGCTCGGCCACGGCGACCTGGTCGCCCGCGCCCGGGCCGGCGCGCGCCGCCTGGAGCTGGCGGACCACATTCCCGAGACACTGTTTGAGCAGGTCTGCCTG
Organism: uncultured Actinomycetota bacterium; assembly: GCA_963778135.1. Lineage (GTDB taxonomy): Bacteria > Actinomycetota > Actinomycetes > Mycobacteriales > Mycobacteriaceae > Mycobacterium. Next base: position 612,491 of record CAVZTC010000003.1, read on the forward strand.
CTCGGTTCCACCGACCGCATCGCCGCCAGCCTGCGCGCCTACCACCGCGCCGGGGCCGACTGCGTCGCCGTCGTACCCTCCACCGCCGACGACCCCGGCGGCCGGGCCGTCCTGGCGGCCGTCGCCGGGGCAAGGACTAACCCGGCTTAGCTCGGACTTAGCCCGCTTCGGGGCTTTCACGTATCAGCCGAAATGCGACACGGCGGATCGGGTTGTGGATAGGCTTTTTCCGTTGTCGGGAGTAACGATTCGACGGGAAAGAGGCCAACGGTGTCCTATCTAGTGGCGATCCCGCAAATGGTGGCATCGGCGGCCGGGGACTTGGCGGCGATCGGGTCATCGATCACCGTCGCCAACGCCGCGGCGGCGGCACCGACCACCGCGGTGGTAGCGGCCGGAGCCGATGAGGTATCGGCGGCCATTGCGCAGTTATTCGGTGCGCACGGACAGGCCTATCGCCAGATCAGCGCTCAGGCGGCGGCCTTTCACGACCAGTTCACGCGCTCACTGAGCGCTGCCGGCAACTCCTACGCCGCCGCCGAGGCGGCCAACGCCACGCCGTTGCAGAGCCTGGAACAACAAGCGTTGAGTGCGGTCAACGCGCCCGCCCAGTCCCTATTTGGGCGGCCAGTGATCGGCAACGGCGCCGACGGGACGGCGGCGGATCCCAACGGTGGCGCCGGCGGGTTCTTGTACGGCAACGGGGGCAACGGCTTCAGCGTCAGCAGCGGCACCACCAGCGCGAACGGCGGCACCGGCGGCGCCGCCGGGTTGATCGGCAACGGCGGGGCCGGCGGGAACGGCTTCATGGGTGGGATCGGCGGGGCCGGCGGGGCCGGCGGCTGGTTGTCGGGCGGCGGCGGGGCCGGTGGGGCCGGCGGCGACGGCGGCAACGCCGCCACCGGCGGCGGCGGTGGCAGCGCCGGGCTATTCGGCGCCGGCGGCAATGGCGGGGCCGGCGGGGCCGGCGGCCTGACCGGCGGCGCCGGCGGCACCGGCGGGGCCGGCGGGAACGGCGGCTGGCTGTACGGCAGCCCAGGCGCCGGCGGGACCGGCGGGAACGCCCAGGGCGGCGGGGCCAGCGGCGGCGCCGGCGGTGCAGCCGGGCTGTTCGGCACCGGCGGCGTCGGCGGCACCGGCGGCGACGGCTTGGGCACCTTTGGTCAGGCCGGTGGAAACGGGGGGGCCGGCGGCCACGGCGGGCTGCTCGCCGGCGCCGGCGGGGCCGGCGGGGCCGGCGGGACTGGCGGGCTCGATGCCCCCGGCGGTGGCCCCGGTGGGCATGGCGGCAGCGGTGGTGACGCCGGGCTGATCGGGACCGGCGGGGTGGGCGGGGCTGGCGGGGACGGCCGCATTGACCCCGGCGGCACCCATATTGGCGGGCGCGGCGGGGTGGGCGGGGACGGTGGCACCGGTGGGTGGCTGTACGGCACCGGCGGGACCGGCGGGGCCGGCGGCAACGGCGGGTCGCACGGCGGCTTGGGCTCCGGCGGCGGCATCGGCGGGGTCGGCGGGGCCGCCGGGCTGATCGGCACCGGTGGTGCCGGCGGTGCGGGCGGCACCGGCGGGCCCAGTCTTGCAGGGGGCAATGGTTCGCTTGGGGGGCGTGGCGGTGCCGGCGGCACCGGCGGCTGGCTGCTCGGCAACGGCGGGGCAGGCGGAGGCGCCGGTACCGGCGCGGACGGTGGTACCGGGTCCGGCAGCGGCGGCTTCGGCGGGACCGGTGGGGACGGCGGGTCCGCCAGGTTGATCGGCACCGGTGGCGCCGGCGGCGCGGGCGGGGCCGGCGGGGTGGGCATCGGCGGCGGCCAATCGGGCGGTGGCGGCGGCCTCGGTGGGGTCGGCGGCACCGGCGGGAGCCTTTTCGGTAACGGCGGCAACGGCGGTGCCGCCGGCGACGGCGGTCACGGTGTGAGCGGCGCCAACGGCGGGAACGGCGGTAACGGCGGTAACGGCGCTGCCGCCGTCCTAATCGGCAACGGCGGGAATGGTGGAGCCGGTGGCGGCGCGGGACCTGGCGCGACCGCCGGGACCGGCGGCAGCGGTGGCAACGGCGGGTCGGCAGGGCTGATCGGCCGCAGTGGGACCGCCGGCCCACCCGGCTGACACGAGTCGAAGCAGTCCCTTCACACAGCGCCGCGCAGCCCAGGTTGCGACGCCGCCAGACCACAAACCGCAATCGCGGGTACGGCGGTCGGAATCGTTAACCGCCAACCCGACTCTCGCCAAACCGGCTACGCCGCCCCGTCTGTTCCGTCTGTCCCGTTGGCGCCCAGCAGAGAGCCGCCGGTGCCGCCGGTACCACCGGGAGCGCCGGGACCGCCGAATGTGCCGTCTCCGCCGTTTCCGCCGTTTCCGCCGTTTCCGATCATCCCGGCGTTGCCGCCGTTCCCGCCGTTGACACCGATCCCGCCCGCCCCGCCGTTCCCGCCGTTGCCGATTAGCCCGGCATCGCCGCCATTACCGCCGGTGCCGGAGTACCCACCGGACCCACCGGCCCCGCCGTCACCGTAGAGCAGCCCGCCGGCGCCGCCGTCCCCGGCGGTACCGCCACCGAATGGGCTGCTGGACCCACCGGCCCCACCCGTCCCGATCAACCCCGCCTTGCCGCCGGCTCCGCCGGTACCGCCACCGAACACCGGCGCGGCCCCACCGGCGCCACCGTCACCGAAGAACATCCCGCCGGCGCCGCCGGTTCCGCCGGTACCGCCACCGAACAGGGACGCGGCCCCACCGGCGCCACCGGTACCCCAGAGCAGCCCGCCTGCGCCGCCCGTGCCGCCAGTGCAGAGACCGGTACCCTGAACCGACGCGCCACCACCGGCGCCTCCATCACCGCCGAGCCAACCGCCGACGCCGCCGGTCCCGCCGTTATTCACACCAATTGCGCCGCCGGACCCACCGGCCCCACCCCTACCGAACAGGCCGCCGCTGCCGCCGACTCCGCCGACAGTGCCGAGACCCGAACTCGCCAAGGTAAGGTCCCCGGCGCTACCGCCTGCCCCGCCGCTGGCGCCGGAGAGCAGCCCGGCGTTGCCGCCGGCCCCACCGACACCGGGGGCGCCCGTGCCGGAGGTGACCACGTTGTCCCCACCGCCACCGCCGGCCCCGCCGGCACCGGAAAACAGTCCGCCCGCCCCACCATTTCCGCCCACCCCACCGTTGCCGGTGGTGTCGCCGTCATTGTTGCCGCCGACGCCACCGGCACCGCCGGCGCCGAACAGCCCGCCGGCCCCCCCGTTCCCGCCGGCCCCGGGGGTGCCACCGCCGACGTTTGGCGCACCGTTTCCGCCGGCCCCACCGGCACCGGTGAACAGCCCACCGGCCCCCCCGTTACCACCGGCACCCGCGCTGCCGCCACCGACGTCCGGCGCGCCGTCGCCGCCGGCGCCGCCGCCGCCGAACAGTCCGCCGCGCCCGCCGTTTCCGCCCGCTCCCGGGCTGCCGCCGCCGGGGTTTGGCGAACCGTCACCGCCGGCACCGCCGGCGCCGAACACCCCGCCGGGCCCCCCGTTTCCGCCGGACCCGCCGCCGTTGCCGCCCCCGGGGTCTGGCGAGCCGGCGCCACCGGCACCGCCAGCGCCGAACAGCCCGCCCGCCCCACCGGTTCCGCCGTTGCCACCGCCGCTGCCGTCAAGGGTCTCACCGAGCCCGCCGGCGCCGCCGGCCCCGCCGGCCCCCAGGATTAGCCCTCCCCTTCCACCGGTTCCGCCGAACCCGGCCCCACCGCCGCCGTCGTGCCCGCCGGTCCCGCCGGCGCCGCCGGAGCCGAACAGCCCCGCGGCCCCACCGGTTCCGCCGTTTTGGCCGGTGCCGCCGGACCCGCCGGCGCCACCGTTGCCGATCAGGAACCCACCGGCCCCGCCGTTCGCCCCGGTCCCGGGCGCCCCGTTGGCGCCGTTGCCGATCAGTGGGCGCCCGAACAGCGCCTGGGTGGGCGCGTTGATCACTGACAACACCTCTTCCCCGACGCTCTGCAAAGGCGTGGCGTTGGCCGCCTCGGCGGCGGCGTAGGAGTTGCCGGCAGCGCTCAGTGAGCGCGTGAACTGGTCGTGAAAGGCCGCCGCCTGAGCGCTGATCTGGCGATAGGCCTGTCCGTGCGCACCGAATAACTGCGCAATGGCCGCCGATACCTCATCGGCTCCGGCCGCTACCACCGCGGTGGTCGGTGCCGCCGCCGCGGCGTTGGCGACGGTGATCGATGACCCGATCGCCGCCAAGTCCCCGGCCGCCGATGCCACCATTTGCGGGATCGCCACTAGATAGGACACCGTTGGCCTCTTTCCCGTCGAATCGTTACTCCCGACAACGGAAAAAGCCTATCCACAACCCGATCCGCCGTGTCGCATTTCGGCTGATACGTGAAAGCCCCGAAGCGGGCTAAGTCTGGGCCAAGCCTTCGCCTCAGCACCTGTAGTTGACCCGACTTTGCGCGTAGGGTCCCGGTGGGGAGCAAAGGACCGGCGATGGCGATAGCCATGACCACGACAGCCGCGAACGCTGAGACGGCCGCGTCGAATGGCCGGGCGAGCAGACGCAAAATCGCCCATTTGGGCACCGAAATGGGCGATTTTGCGTCTGCTCGCGCAATTGACGAAATCGACTGGGACGGAGGACAACAACCATGACAATGCAACTCTCCGACAGCCAGCGCGCCGTGCTGCGCGCCCTGGCCGACACCGTTGTTCCGTCACTTCGGCGCGACGAGGACGCCACCGGATTCTGGGCGTCCAGCGGCAGCGACCTGGGCGCCGACGCCGGGGTAGCGCAGGCCCTCACCCAGCTCCCGCAGGAGCAGCTCACCGGGCTGTGCGCGCTGCTGGACGGACTGCATGCATTCGGCTTCACGACAGGGTCGCTGAGCGCCCGCGAGGAGATGCTGCGCAGCGTCGACACGCTGGGCGTTGAGGCGTCCGCCGGCATGAACGCGCTGACCTCGCTGACGCTCGCCTTCGCCTACTGCGCACCGGACCCCGGTACCGGGCTGAACCCGACGTGGCGGACGTGGGGCTACGGCGGCCCGCCGGGGTGCCCAGCCGGCGGCGGCGAGCCGCCGGCCACGTTCGTTCCCCAGGGCCCGGAGGCGGTGCTGGACGCGGACGTGTGCGTGGTCGGCTCCGGCGCGGGCGGCGGCCTGATCGCGGGCGTGCTCGCCAACGCCGGCCTCGACGTGGTCGTGCTCGAGGCGGGCGGCAACCGCAATGAGGCCGACTTCACCGGCCTGGAGCTGCCGGCGATGCGGGACATGTTCTGGCGCGGCGGGCCGACACCCACCGCCGACTTCAACGTCAGCCTGCTGGCCGCCGCGACACTCGGCGGCGGCCCAACGATCAACTGGTCCAACTGCTTACGCACACCGACCTGGGTCCGCGAGCAGTGGGCCGGCGAGTTCGGTCTGCGCGATGTCACGGGCCCCGAGTTCGACCGCCATCTCGATGCCGTGTGCGCCCGCCTGGGGGTCAACGACCGCTGCTCGGACCTCAACGGCCCACACCTGCGCATGCGGGATGCGGCGGCGGCGCTCGGATGGTCGTTCACGATGCTGCGCCGCAACGCCGATCCCGCGTGCTACTCGCCGGACTCGGCCGGCCACATCGGTTTCGGTGACCGCTCCGGCGCCAAGCTCGATGTCCGTCGCACCTACCTGCGCGACGCGGTCGATGCCCGTGCCCGGGTCGTGGTGCACTGCGCCGCCCAGCGGGTACTGGTCGAAGGTGGCCGCGCGGCCGGGGTGCAGGCCGCCTACGCCGACCCGCAGACGGGCGCGACATCGAGTGTGGTGGTGCGCGCGCCGCGGGTGGTGGTCGCCTGCGGCTCCCTGGAGTCGCCCGCTCTACTGCTGAGATCGGGGATCGGCGGTCCAGCCGTGGGGCGCTACCTGCGGCTGCACCCAGTGGTGGCCTTCCTGGGCCTCTACCCCGAGAAGCAGACGCCGTGGTGGGGCGCGCCGATGACGGCGATGATCGACGAGTTCGCCAACATCGAGGACGGCTACGGGTTCCTGCTGCAGAACGCGCAGTGGGCGCTGTCGATCATCGCGCCAGGGATGTCACGATCGTCGGGCGCCGAGCACAAAGAGACCATGGCCCGCCTACAGCACGCGGCGTGGTTCATCGGAATCGCGCGCGACCGCGGGCACGGCAGCGTGACGATCGACCAGCGCGGCAACAGCGTGGTGCACTACGCGCTCACCGACGAAGTCGACGTCCGCGTCACCCGCACGTCGCTGGAAAAGCAGATCCGCCTGCATGCCGCGGCGGGCGCCGACGAGATCGTCCCCTTCACCCCGGTGCCCACCCGCTGGCGGCGCGGCGACGACGTCGAGAAGTTCATCACCGAGATGCAGGGCCTCCCGCTGCAGGTTGGCGGCCATAAGATCTTCTCCGCCCACCAGATGAGCAGCTGCCGCATGGGGGCCGACCCCGCGACGTCGGTCGCCAATCCGTTGGGCGAGCTGCACGACACGCCCGGCGTCTATATCGGCGATGCCAGCGCGATGCCCACCGCGAGCGGCGTGAACCCGATGATCTCGACCATGGCGCTCGCGCATCGCACCGCGGAGGCGATCGCCGCCGCGGTGGACGCCGCTCGGCCGGCCGTGCACGCCTGAGGATCCGGCTGAACCCGGTTCAATCTAGGACCAGTAGCCGCGCATCAGTTCGTACGCCCAATCGGGTTGGCGCACATCACCTCTGGGGCCGAACTCGCGGAGATGGGGTTTGATGTCGAGCACCGGCGTGCCGTCGATGGCGTCGAGGCCGGCCACCGCTATTTCGCGTCCCTCGACGCCGATCAGGCGACACGTGGTCACGCCGATCCGGTTGGGCCGGTTCTTGCCGCGCTGGGCGAAGATGCCGACGCTGGGCCAGTCCGGATTGCCGCGCGGGCGGCGCGCGCCCTCTTCGATCTTGTCCGCCGTCACCCGATGGAACAGGTAGACGACGTCGAGGTGGGAGAACGCCTCCAGTCCGGCGAGGGCCGATTCGTCGAACCGATCCGCCAGGACAATGCTGGACGTTTCGCTGTCCCAGCCGTCATCGATCGGCTCCACACGCGAACTCGACACAACCCCAATCGGCTCGACCTCGAATGCGGTGGCGTCACCGCCCATGACTAGCGCGCCTGCGGATTCTCCAGGACCAGCGAAACGCCCTGGCCGGAACCGATGCACACGCCCAGCGCGCCATAGCGGACGTTGCGTTCGCGCAACTCGGTGGCCAGCGTCAGCACGTAACGCGTGCCGCTCGCGCCGAACGGATGCCCGATGGCGACGGCGCCGCCGTTCGGCGTCAGCTTCTCGTCGGGAATCTTGAAGCCGCCCAATTGGTTTGGCAGTTCGCGGAGCACACCAAGCGCTTGTGCGCTGAACGCCTCGTGGACTTCCCACACGTCGATCTGTTCGGGGGCCAGGCCGGCGCGCTTGATCGCCATCGGCAGCGCGTAGGCCGGGGCCATGCCCATGATCAGCGGATCGATCCCATACACGGCCGACGACACCACCCGGGCCAACGGCACAACGCCGAGTTCGGCCGCACGCTCCCCAGACGCCAGCACGATCGCGCTCGCACCGTCGGTCAGTGGGGTGGAGTTGGCCGCGGTCATCTGCGTCGTGGGTGGTTGCGCCGGAAGCTTGGCCAGTTGCTCGGCGGTGGTGTCGTCGCGGATGAACTCGTCGTGCTCGAACGCGCGTGCCGGCGTCTTCTTCGTCGCCGGAATCTGAACGGGCATAATCTCTTTGGCCAGCCGCCCGGAGTCGCGGGCCGCCTTGGCATTCCGTTGCGAGCGAAGCGCGAACGCGTCGATCTCTTCCCGGGTCAGCGCGTAGCGGTTGGCGACGTTCTGCGCGGTCTCGATCATGCTGATGTAGGCGTTGCGGGCCAGCAGCGCCGGATTAGGCGGGCCACCCGCGCCGGCCCACATCGTGTCGAGCAGCACCACCGGACCGCGCGGCGCGAACGGCGCGTCGCCCTTCATGTATGCCCAGCCGGACCGCGACATCGATTCCACCCCGCCGGCGATCCCGACGCCCAGGTCCCCCGCCTTGATGGCGTGCGCGATGTTGATTGTCGCGCTCACCGACGAGCCGCAGAACCGGTTGATGGTGACTCCCGCCACGCTGTCGGGAAAGCCCGCCGCCAGGGCGGCCCACCGCGCGATGTCACCCATGCCCTCGTGGGCCGGATTGACGCAGCCGGCAACGATATCTTCGATCTGGTCCAGGCCGACGCCCACGCGCTCGCACGCGCCCTTCATCGTCATCCCGAGCAGATCATCGGTGCGGATGTGCGACAAGGAACTGCCGTACTTCGCGAACGGGGTGCGAACGCCGCCAAGAACAAACGCATCAGTCATCCTCGACCTCCCAACGTCGACCATATGTTAGTTCCTCAACACCCGGGATACTTGCGCCAGATGCGCTCGGTGTCTTCCTCCGCCGAGTATTCGGAAAGGCGCCAACTCGGGTAGTCGTAGAGGTCGTCGGCGATCTCGCAAATCACGTCGGCGAGTTCCAGCGGCTCCAGCCAATCGGGCGAAATGGCGCACCACCGACGAGGGGGGCGGCCGGCAATCGGCCGAGCCCGTGCAGGGTGATATCTGCGGCCGCGGCGGCGATGAGCCCGACCCCTACGATTCTTTCCGTGTTACGGGATTGGGGGTTCTGCAGGTACTGCAGGATCACATGGCGCCCATGGAATGTCCGACGAGCGCGATGCGCCCGGTGGGTGCCGTCGCGTCGATGACGGCGTCGAGGTCATGGGCGAGTTGACCGAGGTTGCTGCTGAGGGCGCACCCGCGCCCGGACCGGCCGTGTCCGCGCTGGTCGTAGGCGATCACCCGGATGTCGGGGTGATCCGATGCCAGATGACTCATCTGGCATTGCCAACTGTCCGAATCGCCCAGAAGTCCATGCAGGAGGATCACCGTCAGGTCAGCGACTTCGGGACCGGTGTGCCGCGCCGCCAGCGTAAGCCCATCTCCTGCTGTGACGGAAATCCGTTGCGCTGTTGATGGATTCATCGGTTTTTCAGCGATCAATCGCTGGAATGCCGGTCGTGGTGCCAGCGCTCGAGCTGCAACTCCAGGTGGTTCACGGCGGGGAAAAGCAACACCATGGACACGACCGTGAAGATGTACTGGAGGGTACTCATTGCGGCGTCACCCCGAATGCCATTGTTGATTGGGGCATTTCGTCTCCTCGTTGGCTCGGGTTGTCTCGGGTTGGCTTGGGCTGTCTCGGGTTGTCTCGAGTTGTCTCGGGTTGTCTTAGCGCTGCGAACGATTCCTGATGTGTATCGAGTGTTATCCGCGGCGAGGTCGCCAGCGAGGGAGCCCGCACCACACTTGGCGGTGGTGTATACACCCCCTCGGGTGCGCATGGGTTTGTGGTGCACGACGTGGCACGAGTCGAGTCGGCGGGTCGCAATTGTGCATTGCGTGCAAAGATCGCTATCAGCATCACTGGATTTCGAGTTAGGTTCGGTCCCGATGAAGGTGCTTTTATCCATCGCGGCGGCGCTGGCGAGCGCGACGGCCCTGGCGGCAACAGTGCACGCAGACCCCAACGACGCGCAGTTTATTCAAAAGATCCGCAACGGCATGGGGATCAACGACGGGCAGGACTACATCAACACGGCGCGCGATCTTTGCAACGAGATGCAGCACGGCGAGTCCTATGACCAAGCCGTCATCGAGATCCGGCAGGACGAACCCTACTGGGACGCCGGCCAAGCGTCCTTTTTCGTGAGTGCCAGCGCCGAGTCCTACTGCCCGGAGATCGTCGGGAATTGAGTCGGGTGGACCACGCCGGTAGGGAACAGCCCGGCGGCCATACGCGCCCAAGCCAGGGATCCCCGTGGCGGGGCGCCGGGTGCACGCCGCCCGCCACGGTGTTGCTGTCCGAGCTGCTCAGGGTGTCCCTGCGCAACGTGTTGCTGCTGGCCCATCGCGCGGGCGAATTCGAGCCTGGCTCGGCGGGCCCCACCGGGGTCCTAACCGACGCGGTCGGCCTCGTCCGATGCGCTCAGCAGGTCTTCGCGGGCCCGCGCCACCCGGGAGCGGATCGTGCCGATGGGACATCCGCAAACGCCGGCTGCTTCGGCGTAGGAAAGGCCGAGGATCTGGGTGAGAACCAGGGCTTCTCGGCGCTTCGCTTCTAGTCCGTCGAGGAGGATGCGGATTTCCACGATGTCCTCGATCCGGCTGCTACGACGGCAACTCCCGACCGCGTTGTCGAGGTCGGCAACATAGGCGGCCCGGGGCCTGCTGGAGTTGTAGCGGATTTGGTCAACGACCACGCGACGAGCGATCGACAGCAGCCAAGTCCGCGCGGTCGAACGACCGGTGAAGCGCGACAGGGAACCGATCGCACGCAGAAACGTTTCCTGCGTCAAATCATCGGCGCTGGCGGGATCGGCGAGATAGGCGACCATTCGCCACACATCGCGCTGCGTGGCCTGGACGAATTCCGAGAGCGCGGCCCGGTCTCCCTGACCGGCGGATTTGGCGAGGTGCGTAATTCGATCGTCGTCGCCGCGTGCCTCCACGGATAGTGAGCGTAGGGCACGACGGCGCGGCGGGCCTCGACGACCTCGACCCCCTCACCGCCGATTGCGCGACAACTCGCGCAACATGGCGTTGTAGGCGTCGAATTCGTCGTCGCCGTAGCCGGAATCGGCATGCCGGTCCGAGCGACTCGCGGCCCGCCGGTCCTCACGCGCCCACTGCGCGACGAGCGCAACCACGACCAGCACCACCGGCAGTTCACTGGAACCCCAGGCGATCGCCCCGCCGAGATGCTGGTCAGCGCGAAGGCTGGCCAGCCACGGCAGCCCTACGTCGCGGTAGAACTGGCCGCCGATGACCGATGTCATGGCCATGGTCGCGATGCCAAAGAACGCGTGGAAGGGCATCACCGCGAACAGCAACCCGAGCCGACCCAAGAACGGCAGCCGCCGCGGCCCGGGGTCGATGCCAATGATGCCCCAAAAGAACAGGTATCCGACCAGCAGGAAATGCAGGCTCATCAGCTCGTGGCCCCAGTGGTAGCGAACCAGGGTGTTGAACAGCGAGGTGAAATACACGACGTAGAGCGAAGCCACGAAAAGGACGAACGCCGTAACGGGATGCGCCAGGAACGCGACCACTTTCGAGTGCACCAGCCACAGCAGCCACTCCCTCGGACCGGGAGGTTGACCGTCCCCGGCCGGCGCCAGCGCACGCAAGGCAAGTGTCACCGGGCCCCCCAACACCAGCAACACCGGCACGAACATGTTCAGGGTCATATGCTCGGCCATGTGCACGCTGAACATCGCCGACCCGTAGGCCTTCACACCGGAACCGCTGGTGAACACCAAGACCACACACCCGGCCGTCCAGGCGACGAGGCGTCCGACCGGCCAATCGTCGCCACGCCGGCGCAGCCGGAGAAATCGCCACCACGTAACCCGCCGCCAAGACCACGGCGCCAACGCCAATGAACGGGTCGAACCGCCACACGGTCAGGATCCTCGACACGCTCGGCGGATCCGGCAACGCGAACCCGAGGAAGACGTCCCACGACGTGAACCGGTGCGCGAGCAGTCGCGGCGCCGTCTGCGTCGCCATCAATGCGGTCAGCGCAACAACCGCGGTCAGCGCCAGCGCACCCGCCACGCTGCGGGCGCCCAGACCGCGGCCGCGCGACAAGATCAGCGAAAGGACGTCGCCCAGCCACACCAGGATCAGTAGGGTGGCGGCCGCTGCGCTCGCCCGCCCGTATGCGGTCCCGCCAAGGTCCGACCAGCCCGTCAGCAACGGCACCAGCACCGCGCCGTAACCGAGAGCGATTGCGCCGTAAGCGGTTTCGAGGACAAGCGCGCGGCGCGCCAGCTCCGGGGCGGGCGGGCTGATCGCCGAGGCGAGCTTGGCGCCCGTCAGCGCCGCGAGCGCGACGGCGAACACGATCACAGCACTCGTCGCGTAGTCGTGATCGGGTCCCTGACCCGCGTTGCCGCTCACCGGCACAGCGACGACGCCGAGCAGCGCGGGCACGAGCAAGACAAAATGCGTCACCCAGCGTAGCGACAGCCGAACACACACCGCCACGACCACGCCGGCGAGGGCGACGGCGATCCAGGCCCGCGACATCTCGGACGCCAGAACGGCGTCCCCCAAGGCAGGGCTGCCCAGCAACCGGGCCGCCGATAGACCCGCATCGTGGGCGGCCTGAACCACCACCATCGCCATCGCGGTCAGCGCCCACACCACCGATGACCGCTCGACCATCAGGTGGATCGGGAACACTCGCTCGTCGATCACCAGGCGCTCGTCCGGGCGCGCCATGACCACGACATAGAGCAGCCCGCCCAGGCAGAGGCAACCGGCCATCGTTGCGACGAAGTAGCCCAACGGCTCTGCCATCGCGGTCGCGGTCCCCGGAAACGCGTCGCCCTTGCCCGTGTACACGCGCTGACCGGAGGCAACCGCGTAATAGGCCAGCCCGCCCAACGCCGCGATGAAGCCCGCGGCCAAGAACGGACGCACGCCGCGGCGGCTCGCGGGGGGTGAACTCGCGGGGGGTGAAGTTGTCTCGCTCGAGGGCACCGTCGCTGCGACCTTTCACCAAGACAATGCAACGCTTCGCAGTCTACGACTGGCGGTCGTAGGGGGAGCGAGTGCCGGACTAGGCCGCCGAGCCATCGCTGGGCCACAAATGCCCGCGCCGACGCCCACGGGACGCGTTCTCGGGCAGCACGAGGTCAGGCTCAACCGCAACCTCGTCGGGTGCCGGCCGAGGACCGGAGCTTGTTCTCCACACCACGATCGCCAGGACCGCACCGATCAGCACCGGTAGGTGAGTCAGCACCCGCGCGGTCGTGACCGCGCCGGACAGTGCGTCCACGACGACATAGGCGGTGAGCACACCGACGAACGCCGTCAAGACACCAGCGAGGCCCAGGGCCGCACCCGGCCACAACGCCGCGCCCACCATGACAACACCGAGAGCAATCGTCCACGAGGTGGACTCGTTGAGCAGGTGACTCGCGGAGCCCGCCCCGTGGGCGTGTGCCAATCCGACGCTGAGTCCCAGCCCCTGCAGGGTCGCCACGATGATTTGGGCGATGCCTACGCAGAGCAGCGCCCATCGCTGCCAGGCCATCCCTTTGCGCCCTTTGCGTCGCCTCGGTGCAACGCTGCCGGACCCCACCGGACCGACAGCTGCGATAAACGGCCTGGAATCGACGAGCCGGCGCAGATCGCCGGCCTGCGTGACCACCTGTTCGAGCCACGCGCGACACGCGGCACACCCACCCAGGTGCTCGTCGACGCGGGCCGAGGGCACGGGCTCCCGCTCGCCATCGAGTCGAGCCGAGAGCGCCTCGCGGGCCACTTCACAATCCATGCCCTAATAGTCGCGCAATACCGGGGAAATGTTCCCCATCTGCCCATCGGGCAGCATCGGGCCCTGAGTAGGTTGTTCATCGTCGCCCGCCGCAGCGGATGTTGAGCGCGGGCGGAACTCTTAGGCGGGTTCAAACGACTTTGTCTGTGGGGCGGATTCTTCAGGAGGTGAAGGCGCACGATGTCGGCGGCGACGACGGCGGCTGCGGCGGCTGACGCGCTACCCGCGCACGTCCAGCGGGTACAGCTCGAGGTCACCGGCATGTCGTGCGCCGCCTGCGCCAACCGGGTCGAGTCGGCGCTCAATAAGCTGCCGGGGGTTCGGGCGTCGGTGAATTTCGCCACCCGGGTGGCAACCATCGACGCCGACGAGGACACCCAGCCCGCCGCGCTCTGCGAGGCGGTCCGTGACGCGGGCTATCAGGCCGAACTGCGCGTGCCCGGCACCGGCGGCGATGTCGATCCCGATGCCGATCATGCGCGATATCTGCTGATCCGGTTGGCGGTCGCCGCGGTGCTTTTCGTTCCGTTGGCCGACCTGTCGGTGATGTCCGCAGTCCTGCCCAGCACGCGCTTCACCGGCTGGGGCTGGGTCCTGACCGCGCTCGCCATCCCGGTGGTGACCTGGGCGGCGTGGCCGTTCCACCGGGTTGCGCTGCGCAACGCGCGCCACCGCGCGGCCTCCATGGAGACGCTGATCTCGGTCGGGATCACCGCCGCCACGGTGTGGTCGCTGTACACCGTCTTCGGCCATCACCAGTCCACCGAGCGCCGGGGCATCTGGCAGGCCTTGCTGGGCAGCGACGCCATCTACTTCGAGGTCGCCGCGGGTGTCACGGTGTTCGTGCTGGCCGGGCGGTATTTCGAGGCCCGCGCCAAGTCGAAGGCGGGCGGCGCGCTGCGGGCACTGGCGGCGCTCAGCGCCAAAGATGTCGCCGTTCTGCAGCCCGACGGATCGGAAATGGTGATCCCGGCCGACGAACTCAAAGAGCAACAGAGCTTCGTGGTCCGCCCCGGGCAAACGATCGCCGCCGACGGCCTCGTCGTCGACGGGTCGGCCGCGGTGGACACCAGCGCGATGACCGGCGAGGCCAAGCCGGTCCGCGTCAAGCCGGGCGGACAGGTGATCGGTGGCACGACGGTGCTCGACGGCAGGCTGATCGTCGAGGCCGCCGCAGTGGGTGCCGACACGCAGTTCGCCGGCATGGTCCGGCTGGTCGAGCAGGCGCAGGCGCAGAAGGCCGACGCGCAGCGACTGGCCGACCGCATCTCCTCGGTGTTCGTTCCCTGTGTGTTCGCCATCGCGGTGCTGACCGCCGCCGGATGGCTGATCGCCGGCGGTGGGCCCACCCGGGCGTTCTCGGCCGCACTCGCCGTGCTCGTCATCGCCTGCCCGTGCGCCCTGGGGTTGGCGACCCCGACGGCCATGATGGTGGCGTCCGGCCGCGGCGCCCAACTCGGCATCTTCCTCAAGGGCTACAACGCGTTGGAGGCCACCCGCGCCGTCGACACCGTCGTGTTCGACAAGACCGGAACGTTGACGTCGGGCCAGTTGGCGGTCGGCGCGGTGGTGACGGCCCCGGGCCACGACGCCGACGAAGTCCTCGCGCTGGCCGCCGCGGCGGAAGCGGCGTCCGAGCACGCGATCGGGCTCGCGATCGCCGCGACAACGAGTCATCGGGAACCGGTCACCGATTTCCGTGCCTCGCCCGGCCGCGGAGTGAGCGGCACCGTGGCCGGACGGGTGGTGCGGGTCGGCAAACCGTCCTGGATCGCGACCTCCCTCGCGGCGCAACCCCTGATCACCGCACGGCGCGACGCCGAATCACGCGGCGAGACAGCGGTGTTCGTCGAGGTCGACGGCGAACCGTGCGGGGTGATCGCGGTGGCCGACGCGGTGAAGGACTCGGCAGCCCATGCCGTGGCGGCGCTGCATGATCGCGGCCTTCGCACCGTGTTGTTGAGCGGCGACAACCCGGCATCGGCGGGCGCCGTGGCCGCACTCGTCGGTATCGACGAGGTGATCGCCGACGTCTTGCCCGAAGGCAAGGTCGAGGTGATCGAGCAGCTGCGCGACCGCGGGTGCGTTGTCGCCATGGTCGGAGACGGCATCAACGACGGACCCGCGCTCGCCTGCGCCGATCTGGGCATGGCCATCGGGCGCGGCACCGACGTCGCGATCGGCGCCGCCGACATCATCCTGGTCCGCGACAACCTCGACGTCGTACCCCTGGCATTGGACCTTGCCGCCGCCACGATGCGCACAATCAGACTCAACATGGTGTGGGCGTTCGGCTACAACATCGCCGCCATACCCATCGCCGCCGCCGGGCTGCTCAACCCACTGGTAGCCGGTGCGGCGATGGCGTTCTCGTCGTTCTTCGTCGTCTCAAACAGCCTGCGGCTGCGCAACTTCGGGCCCGAAAGGACTCACCGATGACGCAGCAGACGTTCGCTGTCGACGGGCTGCGTTGCGAGGGCTGCGCGGACACGGTCACGCGGGCGCTCCTCAAGCTGGACGGGGTGAGCGATGTGGAGGTCGCACTGCAGACCGGCGCACCCTCGTCCGTCCACGTAGAGACGGACCGGGTGCTGGACCCCGCTGCGGTGCAGGCGGCATTGTCGGCCAGCGGTGATTTCCGAATCCAGCCTTGACCTCACAGTGCTGCCGTCGGAGATGAACTGCTCTCGGGGATGAGATAGTGACGACATGTGAATCGCCGGCATTGCGATTGACCAAGATCGGCAAAAGCTACGGTTCCGGGCCGACCCGGGTGGTCGCGCTGCACGGGGTGGACTTGCAAGTCCGGGCCGGCGAATTCGTGGTGCTGCTCGGCCCTTCCGGATCGGGAAAGACGACGCTGCTCAACATCATCGGGGGAATCGATCAGCCATCCGAGGGAGCGATCGAGGTCAACGGCCAGGATATCGGCAAGCTCGGCCGCAAAATGCGCTCCCAATATCGTTGCGAGCATGTGGGTTTCGTCTTCCAATTCTTCAACCTGGTGCCCACGCTGACGGCGCGCGAGAACGTCGAACTCCTTGCCGAGCTGACGGGACCCGACGCACGATCCCGCAGTTGCGCCGCGCTGGAACGGGTGGGTGTTGGCGAGGTCGCCGATCGCTTTCCCGCACAACTTTCGGGCGGCCAGCAACAACGGGTGGCGATCGCCCGAGCGATCGTCAAGCGGCCCCCTCTGCTGCTCTGCGACGAGCCGACCGGAAGCCTCGATCTGGTCACCGGCCGGCAGGTCTTGGCCGCCCTGAGCGACCTGGCTCGAAGCGGCCAGCACACCGTCGTCGTGGTCACCCACAACTCCGAGATATCCCGCATGGCAGATCGGGTCCTGTGGCTGCACTCGGGCGCGATCAGCAAGACCGAGGTCGTCGAAAACCCCGTGTCCGCATCGGAATTGGACTGGTGAGCCGCGCGCTGCGCCGCAAACTGCGCCGTGACGTGTGGCGGGAGCGGTGGCGCTTCACGGCGATCGCCACGATCATGGCCATCGGCGTGGCCGTATTCGTCGCCGCCACCGACGGCTATCGAAATCTCGACCAATCCTTCAAGGGGGCCTATGCCGCCCAACGGCTGCCGGACGCGGTCGTGTCCGGGCGCGGTGCGGCGGCGCTGCACGACACCGTCGCCGAGATGCCGGGCAGGCCGCTGATCCAGGTTCGCCGTCAAGCCGATGTCGGCATACGGGTGAACCAGCACGCCCTTTACGGCCGCGCCATCGGCGTACCCGACTTCGCCCAGCCGAATGTGTCGTTGCTCGACATGCGATCGGGCGCGCTGCCCCACCCCGGGCAGCTGGTGGTCGAGCAGCATGTCGCCGACCACTACCACCTCCATCCCGGCGATACCGTCGAACTGTTGGGCAGAGGCAGGCTGGCAGCCTTTCACGGTCTCGGGCTCGGCGCTGTCCACCGAGTACCTGTGGCCCGCGCGGTCACCCCAGGAGGTCCTCACCACGCCCGACGATTTCGGGGTGGTGTTCGTGCCCGACGCCGAAATACTCAGTGCGCTAACGGATCCCGTCGAACAGGTCGCCTTCTACGCGCGTGACCGCTCCGCGGCGGACGCCCTGACCGCAGCCGTCGGCGAGCTCGCGCGCAAGGCCGGGCTGCAATTCGTACCCCGCGAGGACCAGCCGTCGTTCCACACCCTGCGCGACGACGTCATGCAATTCGGGAGCCTCGCCCGGACGTTGCCGTTCCTGTTCCTGGCGGCGGTCGTGCTCGGCACCTATGTGCTGCTGTCCAGGATTGTTTCGGCTCAGCGGGCCGTTATCGGGACCCTGATCGCCAACGGGCTCTCGGCGGGCGCGGTGCGCAGACACTACCTGGGATACGGCGTAGCCTGTGCCGCGGCGGGAACGCTGCCGGGGTTGGTCGGCGGTTACTTTTTGGGACAGTGGATTACGACCAAGTACACCGAGGCCATCGCGCTGCCGATGCACCTCACCTCGCTGCATCCGCTGACGTACCTACTGGCTGCCGTCGCCGCCGTCACCGTCGCGGTGCTGGCCGCGGTGGGGCCGGCCCAGGCCGCGGCCAGGATGCAGCCGGCGGAGGCCATGCGCGTGGCTCCGCCGATGGACCGGGGCCGCCGCAGCATCATCGAGCTCCTCGTGCCGGCGCTTGCCCGCGCCCCGGCTCGCTGGCGGATGATGCTGCGGGCCATCGCGCGGAACCGGCGGCGAACCGTGTTCACCTCCGTCGGGGTGGCGGTGTCGGTCATCCTGGTGATGGTCTTCGCCGGCATGCGCGACACCCTTCCGGGCACGGTTGATCGGCAGTTTGGGCAGATCGAGCGCCAAGACGGGGAACTCGTGGTTTCGGGCTCGGCCGACGCGGTCATGGGCAGGTTGCGCGCCGACCACGACATCGCGGCGGCCGAGGCCTACAGCGCCCACGGAATCACCGTTACTGCCGGCCCGCACCGATATCAAACGATGCTGGTCGGGCTGGCGCAGCAGAGCCAAATGCACATGTTCCCAGCGGAATCGGGGGCCGACCGATTGCCCGACGACGGCGTCCTGCTCGGAGTGGGCCTGCGCGAGTTGCTGTCCGTTTCGCTGGGGGACCGCATCGATGTGACGCTGCCGCAGTCGGGGCTGCGATTCAGCGACCGGGTGGCGGGGTTCGTCGACGAACCGTTCTCCCCAGTCGTGTACGTGTCGCTGAAACACCTTCGGGCACAGGCGGCCTCGCTGCCCGTCAACGGCGTGCTGGTCAACCTGAAGCGCGGCACCGACGCGCGCGTGGCCGGCGATCGGATTGCGGCCATACCGGGAGTGGTGGCGTATCGGTCCACGACGGCGCTGGCGTCGACCATGCGACACGCTTTCGGCCTCTACGACACCCTGGTTAGCATCATGCTCGTCTTCGCCGCCGTCATGGCGGCCGCGATGCTGTACAACGCGATGTCCGCCAACATCTCCGAAAGGCTCGGCGAGCTCGGCGCGCTGCATGCGCAGGGCATGGGGGCCGGCATGCTCTCCCGATTGATCGCCGCCGAAAACGTCAGCCTGGTCGTCGTCGCGGTCCCGTTCGGTCTGGCGGGCGGTGCGCTGCTCGCGGATCGCCTGCTGTCCACCTATCACAGCCTCGGTTACCATCTGCGACTCGAGATGCAGGCAACGACACCGTTGGTGGTCGCATGCGCCATTCTCAGTGCGGCCGCGCTGGCCCAAATACCGGCCGCGCGCCGGATTCACGGCATCGACCTGACGCGGATCGTCCGGGAACGTGCCCTGTGACCGCCCCGGATCAGGGTCGACCGCACCCGGCGATGATGTCGGATAGATACGCGACAACCCGGGCCGGGTGGGCGGCAAGATAGAAGTGGTCGCCGGGAAAGGCCCGCACGTGCGAGTCGGCTCGTGTGTACTCGGCCCATGCCGCCGCACCCGGCGCTCTCACTTCCGGATCCGATTCGCCATAGATGATGTGGATGGGACACGACAGTCGCGGGTTCGGCTCCGCCCGGTAGTTTTCGACCAGGCGATAGTCGTCCCGGATGGCGGGCAAAAACACCCGTCGCATCTCGGGCACCGCAAGCACTTCACCGCCGCGGGGGTCCAGTTCGCTCGTATGCCGAACCAGGTCTTCATCGCTGGCGCGATGCCAGGCCTGCTCGGCGCCGCGCTGTAACTCTAAGTGCGGTGCCTCCGCCCCGGAAGCCACCAACGCGGTCAACGGTATTCGCGACTGCTCGAGCGATCGACTCGCCTCGAACGCGACGTAGGCACCCATCGAATGGCCGAACATCACGACCGAACTCGACGATTGGACGACGGGCTTCAACTCGGTAGCGCATTCCGCTGCCAAGTCGGCCAACGTATCCGGCGCGGGTTCGTCGAGCAGCGCGTCCCGCCCCGGGTAGGTTACGCCATAGAGGTCCACCCCGGCCGGCAATTCCCGACGCCATCCGGCGTAGAAGCGAGGACTGCCGCCCCCGTGCGGGAAAACGACGATGGCGTGATTGCCCGGCCCCAAAATCCCGGGCCTGCCGGCCATCCCGGGGCCCGACAGCTTCTGGATGCGCGGGGTCATGGGGCCAGCAATTCCGAGGCGCAGACTCGTATCGGCGGTTCGGGGTCGATCAGTGTCGCCGGCCCCATTGCCGAGGTGAAGTCGGACCATAACCGGGTCGCCCGCACGAACCGCTGCGAGATCGGGGTCCGCCCTCCGCGGACCGACTCGATGAAATCCGAGGCCGCCAGCCGAATCGCGTCCGGCCACAACTTGTTTCGCACCTGCACTGTGGTTGGTTCGTAGTCGATGCCGACGGGCTCGGCGATCGGCACGTCTGTCGCCCCGGCCGCAGTGTGCGGGCGCGGATGCCACCTCGTCGACCCGTGGGTGTGGGCGAGGACCAATTCGCCGGCGTCGGATCCGACCGTGATGACGTGCATCAGCCGTGCGTGATTGTCGGGGTCGTTGGCGCACAGCTCGTTTTGGATGAGCAGGTCGACGACGACGTCGCCGAGCACCAGGCGACCGACGACAAACGAGCTCTGGCTGTCTTCGGGGAGTCCGGGCACCATGATCCGGGCCGGCGTCAGCGGACCGACGACCGCGCTGAGGACGGTGAACAAGGGGTAAGCGACGTGGATCGACGAGCGGGCGTGGACGTAGCGAATCCGCGCCGCCTTATCGAGAGCCTTTGCTGCACTAATGAATTGACGCATGGGGGCAACGCGGCTGTAGAAGTCGTTGACGGCGTAGACCGCCGAATTCGCCTTCGCGACACGCAATAGGGACAGGATCTCGTCGGCGTGCACGGGTTGCTCCTGCATCACGTGGATTCCACGCGCCAGCAATTGCTCGCAGAGTTGGGCGCCGTCGCCGCCGACCACCCCCGAGCGCACCACCACAAACGCGACGTCCACCCGCGGGAGGCTGTCCAGGCTCGTATACAGCGGGACACCAAGGCGGCCCGCCAGTTCCGCCGACGCCACCGACCCGGTGGAGACCACCCCGACCAGCTCGACGGGTGACTGCGGCGCCGCCAGGGCCTCGGCGTAGACCGCGCCGAATGTCGCCCCGATGACGATCGCCCGCGGACGCCCCTGGCGCGGGGCGGTCATAGCGAACCTTCCTCGATCGCGGGCGGCACCGCCTCGTCGGCTAGGGAAAGCACGGAAAACCTGGCCTCGGGCACGGCTTCGGTCAGGAACCGCAGCACCCGCCGCGGCTCATCGACGCTCCAGAACGGCGCGACACCCGCCGGCATGTCCGCGACGTGTTGGGCCGCAAAGGCCGACAACGCCCCGGTAAGGCGATAGCTGTCCGGACAGGTGAACGCGACGGTCGTCGAACCGGCGCCGCCCTGGGCAGTTGCGACGATCGCGAAATACGGCTGGCGCCCGAACAAGTCCAGCTTCACCGCCGACAACACCGGACCCAGGTCCGCCCCGCGTTCGTCGGCGAGCGCCAGCAGTTGCATAGCCCGCGTCGTGTGCACACCGTCGAACACGTTCAGCCACGAGACATTGCCGATGCCGAGATGCGCCGCGACCGCCACGGTCTCGGCGTCGAGGTGCGGGTGCACCGTGGCCGCATCGGGAAAGTATTGCGCCGGAGCCGGTTTGCACTCATCGCGGCCGACGCGCCGGATCGCCCCATCGCGCAGCCCGGCACCCGCGTGGCTGTGCGGGTCACGCAGGCTGGCGAGATATTCCAGCACCGATGCCGGCGTCAGGTGCTGCAGTCCGCCACACCATGCCGTGACGCCGTCGATCTTGTCGGTTCGGTCCCCCGCCAGCACGCGCAGCAGCAGCCCCGAAAGGCCGGGCTGCACCCCCGCCTGCAGCACCACGGGCACGCCCGTGCCCGCCGCCGCGATCCCGTCGAGCAGCGCACGGTCACCGCCCGGGTCGACGTAGGGCACACCGGCGGCGACGGCGACGGCGGCGACCGCCGCGCTGAGCCGTTGCGACGGTCCCGCGCAGTTGATGACGACGTCGCAGCGCGAGACCGCGCCGCGCACGGCCGCCGCATCGGTCAGGTCGAGCCGCGCGACTTCGACATCCCCGATGCCCAGAGCCCGGGCGGTCGAGGCCACCTCCTGCAGCCGCGACTCGGTGCGGCCGGCGATTATCAGGGATATGTCGCCGCGCCGCGTCAGGACGTCCAGGCAACCCCTCCCGACCGCTCCGGTGGCGCCGAACAACACAACGTTCTTCACGTGCGTCTGGTCCACGAATCGACCAGCAGCTTGGCGACGAGTTGCGCGTTTTCGCCTGTCAGACAGTCGAAATGGTTGCCGTCGATGTCGCTGATCGTCAACTGACCCAGGCAGTAGTCCGCCCAGAACGCGGTCATGTCCTCCTGCAGCGTCGGAAGGAAATGGATGTCGCCCCGTTGCCGCAGGAAGTGGATGTCACCCAGGAACGGCTCGGCGGCCCCATGCACCACCGCCCGCAGGCTGTGAACGAAGATCGAACGCAGTTCGGTGAGCGACTCGACGTCCCACGCCTCGCCCAGCTCGCCGGATTCCGCCAACAGCTTGAGCCGTGCCTCCCCAGCCTCCGCGCTCTGCTCGAGGCAGGCCGCAAGCACCGGTTCCGCGACGCTGCGCAGGGCGCCGGCCGGTATCACGTCGACATAGCGTGCCCTGGCGCGCGTGAACGCGCCGCGGACCGCATCGTCGTCGACCCGCAGCCCGAGGGCCTCGGGGGTTACGCCCAGGATTTGGGCGAAGCAGTAGTCGAGAACATCGTCGTCTTCGACGTCCATGGGGACCCGGTAGGAGCTGACCACGGTCACGGTGCCGACGGCGATGCCGGCCTCTTCCAGGCACTTCGCGATCTCGGCCGCCAGCAGACCGCCCATGCAGTAGCCGAGCAGGTGAACCTTGTTGGGCGCCAACGCGATAATCGGGGCGCTGTAGCGTGCCGCCAATGTGGTGAACAGCTCCGCCGGCCCGATCTGGGAGTAGCCGTCCCCGGGCACCCGGCGCAGCCCATACAGATCCGGCGCCTGGTCACCCGCCGCCCGCAGGTGCGGGACCAGCTCGTCATACGGCGCCAGTCCCCCGCTTCCGTCGTGCACACAGACCGCGATCTCGGGCGCCGAGTTAAAGCCCTGGCCCGCACCGAGGTATACCAACGGCGAGCCGGCCCCGCTCCCGTGACCGGGCGGGCTCGGCCGGGGTTCCGTCGCACGCCCCGCCACCGCGTCGGCGGCCGCCGCCACGGTGGGATTGGAGACCATCGCGCGCAGCAGATCATCCCAGGCCAGCCCCGAGGCTTCGGCGATCTCACGCCGAATTCGGCCGATCGCCTGGGCCATCAGCAGGGAATCGCCGCCCAGCGCGAAGAAGTCCGACGCCGGCGACAGCGATTCGCCGGACGCGAGCCCGAGCACCGAAGCCCAAATCGCGGCGATCCGGGACTGCATCGCGGTCCAGGGCGCCCGAATGATCCGACGCGTCACCGGGACCGCCCGGGCCGGCACGGGCCGCCGACCGCAGCGACTCCAGTTCGGCCGTCACCGCCGTCCGGTCGATCTTGCCGTTGGGGGTCAGCGGCAGCTCCGGCAGGCAGATAAGTTGTTGGGGCACCATGTAACTCGGCAGGACCTGCCGGGCTTGCTCGATCACCTGGGTGGCTCGCAGCGCGTGCGCGGTGGACGCCGAGTCACACCAGAACACGTGCTGGCCGAGCAGCCCCAACCGGTGATCGGGCGGCGGAAAGCTGCGCACCTCGCCGAACGGCGAGCGCGCGAGTGCGGCATGCCATTGCGCATGGCTGAGAAATGCCGAGTTCGTCCCCGCGCGCGCGTCGGTAAAGCCGTGCAGGCCCTCCTTGAATTCCATCGAGATCATCAACGGATGGTTGACCGCGGTGGCGTCGATGAAGACCAGCGAGCCCCCCGGCGCCAGCAGGCGATTCAGCATGGCGAGGCGTGTCGTCGATGTTGACCGCGTTGTGCAGCACGTTGGCGCAGACGACGACGTCGAACGAACACGGCGAAAAGCCTTGCTCGGCGGGCGGCCGATTGATGTCGAATGTCCGGTAGTCGACGAAGTCGTGGTCGGCGAACATCTGGCGGGCCTGCGCGAGGAAGAAGTGCGACACGTCGGTAAACGTGTAGTGCACGTCGTAGGGCGCCAGCGCGGCAACCAGGTCCGCGCTGGTACCACCGACGCCGGCGCCGACCTCCAGAACACGCAGCGGTTGCCGGTCGGTTGCGCCGGCGGCGCGCGTTGCCCGGGCGGTGACACCGGAGACGATCAGCTCGGTTGGTGTACCTGCTGACCAGGTTGTCCCGGTACGCGGCGGTCGCGATGTCCACGGTCGCCTCCGGGAAGAACAGCGCAAGCGGGTCGACGCTGCCCGCCAGCAGGCCGGGCAGGTGGTGGATGCATTCGCCCACATAAGCCAACAGGTCGTCGCCGTAGTCGACGGCCGCGCCCAACTCACGCACCTGTTGCCAGCGTGCGGCGCATTCCGAAAGCTCGTGATGTTCGGTCAGTTCCAGGCTCGGCCCCGGGTGCATCGTCACCCGGCCCTCAGCGGCGAGCGCGTCAAGCCAGCGACTCACTAAGCGCTGCAACCGGTCCGGCAGCGACAACCGGCGGGCCAGTTCGTCCTTCGCGATCCGCTCGCCCGGCCGCGCCGCGGCGCCGAGCGCCGCGCACATGCTATCCAGCGCGGCCGCGCGCGCCGCCGAGCCGAATCGGAGCAGTTGTTCGATATCGAGACCTGAGAGCTGTTGTCGATGGGCGTCTTCGAGAGCGCCATGGACCACCACTGCGTCGCGATGCCGTTCGGACGCCTCCTGCTCACCCGCGGCATCGGGTACCACGGCGGCCGCGATGAGCCGATCGTGGCGGCGACCCGCCGATGGTGGCGCCGAGCGCGGTCCGCACCCCGGGCAGGCCGGACAGCGCCGAATCCACCTCCGCCAATTCGATTCGGTGACCACGAATCTTGACCTGGTTGTCGCGGCGGCCGAGCAATTCGATCACATTCTCGTCGGTGAGCCGGCCGTAGTCGCCGGTGCGGTAGAGCCGCTCACCGCTGACCGGATGCTCGATGAACGCGGCCGCGGTGCGCGCCGGGTCGCCGAGGTACCCGTGCGCGAGACCCGCCCCGCCGATGTGGATCTCGCCGACCTGCCAGGGTGCCGCCGGCTCGCCGCGGTGGGTCAGGACATGGACGCTTTGGTTGCGCATCGCGGTCCCGTACGGGACGCTGCGCTCATACCGGCGTGCCTCCAGCGGATGACAGATCGACCAGATCGCCGCCTCGGTCGCGCCGCCGAGGCCGAGCATCGAAGCCCCCGGCGCCAGCGATGCGATCTGCTTGGGCAAAGACACCGGAATCCAGTCCCCCGACAACATGATCCGGCGCAGCGTTGGCAGCGCTTCTCGCTCGCCGGCATGGTCCACCAGCAGTTGCATCTGCGCCGGAACGGAATTCCAGACCGTGACAGAGTGTTTCGACACGGCGTCGAACCACGCCTGCGGGTCGTTGCGCGCGCCACCCTCGGGGAACACGATGACGCCGCCGGCCGCGAGGATTCCGAAGATGTTGTACACCGAGAGATCGAAGGTGTGTTGTGACACGGCGAGCACCGAGTCGGTCGCGCGGATCTCCAGCCGGTCGTTGACGTCGTCCACGGTGTTCAGCGCGGCACGGTGACTTACCATGACGCCCTTGGGCGTTCCGGTGGACCCCGACGTGAAGATCACGTAGGCCGTGTCATCCGGCCCCGGCGGCGGGCCCACCGCGGCCGGCGCGGTGTCAGGCAGCCAGGCCGCCGGATCGGCGAGCAGGCCGTCGACCCGTCCGCCCGGTTCGCACGAGGCAGCCAGCGCACACTGTTGGGTGATCTGTGCTACCCGGTGGTCCGGCCACTCGACGTCGAGCGGCACATAGGCGGCGCCCGCCAGCATGGCGCCCAGGATCGCCGCGACCTGACTTGGGCCCTCCCGCAGGCGAATTCCGACGTAGGCGCCGGCGCCGGCGCCGGCCGCCGCCAATTCCGCGGCCACCGAACGGGCGGCGGCGAGCAACTCACCGTATGTGGTGGACCGACTACCGTGCCGGATCGCCACCGCGTCCGGGGTCTCGGCAGCGCGGCGCAGGAACCCGGAATGGAGCAGCGCGGACTCGCTCGGCGATTCCGGCAGCCGGGTCGGTGCGGGGGCGACGTTGGGCAGCAAGGGACTATCCCACGCCAGGGGGTCGGCGCTCAGCCTTTCGAGGGCGCAGCGGAAGTCGGCGAACGCGCGGTCGAGAACCCCGGCGCTGATTACCCCATCGCGGGTGTCCCAGTTGAGCTCGCACGCACCGTCGATCTCGAATACCTGGCAGTCCAGCAGCACCTGCGGGGTCTGGCTGCGCCCCCGGCCCGGTATCGGGCTCAGGAACGACGCGTGAGCTCCGGCGTCCCGCGCGCCGGTCCCCAGCGGCGCACCCAGCGTGGTACCCAGCGTCGAGGTCAGCACCACGGGCGAAAGCTCCCCACGGTTTTCGTGGTCCCGGGCCAGCATGCGCGCAATGTCCACACCACCGACGCTCGCATGGTCCATGTCGTCGAAGAGGCGCCGGCCGATCGCGCGCAGGACCTCTGCGAACGTGCGCTGCCCGCGGACGTCCACCTCCAGGAGGCTGGTGCCGGTGAAGTCCCCGACCAGTCGACCGACGTCGGGGGTGAAGGGGTGGCGGGCCATCGTCGTCAGCGTCAGCAGGAAATGGTCGCGATCGCCGTAGCGACCCAGGACGGTGCCCAATGCCGCCGTGATGGCCACGCTGGCGGTGGCGCCACGCTGCGTCGCGCAGCTGCCGAAGGCCGCGAACAGGTTGGCCGGCAACCGCATTGACCGGCGCGAGAAGGTGGGTGCGACTTCGGAAGCTTCAGCGGCCGACCCAGCCGGGATCGGCAGCAGCGGCAACGATATCGGCGGCGGGAGGCCATCGAGCCGGGCCTGCCAGTAGTCCAGGTCCCGCTGCCGACGAACGGACCCGGCAACCGAATCTCGGTAGCGGGTGAGGTTCAGCAAATATTCGCGGAAGCTGAAATCGACCGCGGGAGGACAATATTGCGGATCGAGCAAGCACAGCCCGAAGTCGGTCATCAGGATGAAGATGCTGACGAAATCGGCGATCAGCAGGTCGACCGATACATGCACCACGGTGTCTTGCGGACCGATCGTGACGACGATGTCGTACATCGGCCCTTCGCCCAGCGGATAGGTGCGGTTCCGCAGTTCGCCCGCGGTGCGCGCACGCGTGCCCGCGATGCTCTGGCTGTCCGCGCTTTCGTGAATGACCATGCCGTCAGCGAGTTTTGGACAGATGATCTGGTAGCCGTCGGGGTGCACGACGCACCGCAACATGTCGTGGGCCTCGACGACCTTGCGCCACGCAGACCGATACTCCCCGGCGCTCGGTCTAGCCACCGTGTGGTCGACCGCGAACTCCGCGTAGCCGTGGCAACCGACGCCGCCCCAACGGAACGCCGAGGTGCGTCCGACCGAATAGGCCGCCTGCACGTCGGTCAAGGGAAAGGGCTCGAACCTGTCCTGCGGCGCCCTCAGCAGCTCCGTCTCGCGCGACAGCTCCGCGATGACATCGCGCTTGGCCGCGGACAGCTGTGCTTTCAGGTCCGCGCCCAACACGCCTTGCGGCGCCCGGAAGCGCAGGTTCTCACCGTCGACCCACAGTTGCACGCCGATGCGCCGAACCTGATCGATCAGCTCGGCAGCGCTCACAGCACGCCCTCTTCGAAGTCGTCGCTGGAAGCCGAATCGGGTATGTGATGAACCACTTTCCCGAGCTCTTCGGCGAAGTCCCCGAGGACGGGATACTCGAACAGCAACCTCAGCGTCGCCGTGGCCGACACCTCCCGGCTCAGCTGCTCGACCACGCTGGTCGCCGTGGTCGAGTCGCCGCCAAGCTGGAAGAAATTGTCGCGCGAGCCGACTCGCGGCAGGCCCAGCGCAGCCGCGCACACCCTCAGGACGCGTTCGACGTGTTCGTCGCCGGCGGCGGGAACGTCCGGCTGTGCCGCAGGCGAGGTGACGGCGGCGACCATGGCGTCGACCATCGCGTCGAGGTTGCGCCGTGCGATGTCGCGGGGAATCGCCTGCGTGACAAAGTCCCACGACAGCGACAGCGATCCCGCCTTTTCCCACATCTGGAAGTCCAGCACCGTCTGCGGTGTCTGTGAGAGGCCGTACACCAGTTCGCCGAAGTCGAACGACGATCTGCCCGCGGTGTCGATCAGCCCGAGCCCACTGGTGAAGACCACCGGAAACACCGCGAGCGCGGGGCGGCCGTGGTGGCGCAGCAGCTCGCGTTGCAGCCATACGGCATCCGCGGTGCGGTGGGGCAGGTCGGTGATCAGCTGCCGCTGCAGTCGGCGCGCCTGCTCCCAGATCGATACGGTCGCGTCGACATGACATTCCAGCAGCAGCAGCGACGTGAAATCACCGATGACGTCGTCGATCCCGGAAACGCTGGGATCCCGGTCGAAGAGGGTGACGTTGACGCAGAAGTCGGCCACTCCGGACCACTGTGCCAGCGCTCGCGCGTAGTTGGCCAGCAGGAACGAGGCGGCGGTGACCCGCTCGGTCCGGCATGCCTGGGTTATCCGCGCCCAGTCAGCCCGGGCGACAGCGGCTTCCACCCGCTCGAACCTCGGCTTGTCGATATCGAGGATCGTCTGGATCGAAGCCAGCTCCGGCGCCGGTGGTAACGACGGCAGCCGCGCGCGCCAATAGTCACGGCTCGCCGCGAGCCCGGGCAGCGCCGACTCGTCCGCGCCCGGCCACAACTCCGGGCGACCGCTCACATACTGCGCGAAAGATGTTCTCAGTGGCGGCAATTCAGCGGCGCCGCCGCCTCGGTAGAGGTGGTCCAGTTGCGCCAGGGCGATCATCATGCTGGTGCCGTCGAGCATGATGTTGTCCATGCTGATCCCGACGATGCTGCGCCCGTCTTCGCACACCTGAATCCCGAAGTCGATTCCCGGTCGGGCCGTGACGTCGATGACCTGATCACGCATGCGCGCGCGCACGTCGTCGTGGTCGCCCACCACGGGTTCGATCGGCGCGGGGTGCACGACGGCGCACAGGCGTGACGGCTCGGCGCCGGTCGTCGTTGTCACCGTGGTGCGCAATCCGGGATGGTGCTCGATGAGTCGGCGCGCGGCCGCTTCGAACCTCAACCGGTCGAAATCGATCGGCCGGAACTCGAAGTAGCAATGTGCCGCAACGCCGCTGAGCATGAAGCCGCCTTCGCGGCCGGCGATGTAGGCGTGCTGGACGACGGTGAGCGGGAAGGTGAGCGGGAAGGCGGTTTCGTCGTGCGGGTGTGGGGAGGTCGCAGTCGGGGCGGGCTCAGGTGATGTCGGTGACGTGGGCGCGCCGGCATGGGCGGCGAGGTCGCGCAGCACCGGATAGTTGAACAGGTCGACCAGGGCCAGCTGCCCAAAGCCGGCCGCCCGCAGATCCGCGTAGACCCGGGTCGCCACGATGCTGTCACCGCCGAGCAAGAAGAAGTCGTCGTTCGCGGTGGGCCCCGCAATCCTCGTGGGCCCCGTAATCCTCAGGTGCCGTTGCCAAATCCCGGCAATCTCGGAAATCGAAGCCAGCACCGACGCGTCGACGACGTGCGTGCGCTCGGGGGCCGCCGACGGCGGTCCGATGTTCGCGCGCGGCGCTCGCGGGATGCCTCGCGGGATGAGCGAGATGGTCTGCCGCCGGGTGGCCAAGCTGTTGGCCAGGATCGTCAGGCCCGGGCCGTCCTGCGTCATCTGCACCGGCCGCCAGCCGTGTTGCGCGATGAACCGCCACCACTCGTCGGCCGGGCGCAACGCCCCGGGCGACAGCACGGCGGGGTTCAGTACGGCCGCGCTGACCAGAGTCGCCGACGTGACCTCGCAGTTTTCGGCGACCCACAGCCAGCCACCGTCCGCGACGGTAACCGCATCGAGCGCCGCCCCCGCGTCGAGAAGCTGGTGCAGCGACGCGCAGCAGACCACGACGTCCGTGTTGGTCGCCGCGATCTGCTCGGGTGACGCGACCCGCCGGATGTCTGTCGTGACCCGCCGTCCGGCGGCGATTTCCGCCAGCACCGGGTTTGGCTCGAAGCACACATACTCATCGACGACCGCGCCGATCATCTCGGTGAGCCGTTGGGTGATCAACCCGGTCCGCGAACCGATTTCCAGGACGCGAAGCCGCCGGCCGACCTTGCGCGCGTGCGCGAAAACACGCTCGCCGAGATCGTCCAGCGCCCAACCCAGCCGCTCGTCGCCGAGCAGCATCGCCTCGGGGGCGAGCTGCGGGTCCCCGACCAACGTGCGCGGCGAGGCCGCCCCGGTGACGATGTCGGCCAGCCTTCGGGCCGCCCGCGCTGTGTCGTCTTGTGCTGCAGAATGATTCCGATATTGCTGCCAGCACCGCACAAGCATCGCGTACTCCGGGCGGATGTGCTCGGCTTCGCACAGACCGGCGGCCGCGGCGATCACCGCATCGGCCCACTCGGAGTCGGTGCGCGCCGGACCCACCTCATCGACCTGCCCCGCATGTCGGCGCACCGCATGCACGAAGCGCGAAAACGCAGCTGCCAGTGCTTCATCCGCCACGACGCCGACGGCCACGTCCCAGCTGATCCTCGCTCCGCACGACTGGTCGTCGCCGCCGTGAAAGTCGTCCTCGACTTGGCAGTCCAGCCACACACCCGGGGTCTGGGTCAGCGTGCGGACATTCGACAGCGCCGCCGCTCCCCGCGGGACGAGGCCGAGCGTGCTGGTGAACACGACCGGATACCCGGCCGAACCGGCCGAGCGCAGCGCGGCAAGGCGCCCAGTCGCGTCTCCGCCGCTGCCGACCGCGCGCCACAGCTGGTCATGGGCCGCCGCGACCGCCTCCGGCGAACCCGGCCGCGCCGTAAGATAATCCATGCCGCACAGCCCGAGGCGGGTGAAGTTACCCAGCACCTCACGGTCGACCGGGGCATAGTCGGGTCGGTGCGACTTGGGAACAACGATCGCGAATCGCTCACCGGCGCCCATCCAATGCAGCGCGTCGGTGAATGCCTCGAAGATCAGTGCGGTAGGAGTGACGCACAGCTGCGATGCCCGTTCGCGCAGGCCGGCGAGCTCGTGGGGGTCCAGGGTGAAGCTCGACCGAGCGAAACCGACCCTGCTGGCCGCGTCGACCTCGCGGTCGCGCTGCGGCAACACCGGCGGCGGGTCGACCTCGTTCCTGAAACCCTGCTCATCGTCTGGTGTTTCGGCGGCGAAGCGCGCGAAGATGTCGGCGGTGGGATCAACCTGTAGCGGCCGTTGCGCTCCCTGGTAGTCGGCGATGATCGTCGCGACGACCGTGGCCAGGCTGCGGGCGTCGAGGCTGAGGTAGTTCACCAGCAGACCGACGTGCCGCGAGGAGCCGGACAAGGCAAAGCACTGGATCACCGGAACCGCCCGCGGATCGAATGCAGCGCCGGCCATGCATCGCAGCAACTCGTCCGGGCCGGTGCCGGCGACAACGTTGACGCCCAACTGCGCGGCGTCGGCCCGTACACGCTGGCCGGTGTCGGAATCCAGCGCGCAGCGCAGGACCGCGAATTCGTCGACACATCGGGCGACCACGCCCGTGAAGCGGTCGAGGTCGATGCTGTCGTTCCGCGCATCCCCCGGTGACGGCGCCAGAATGACAGCGAAATATGTTGGCGCACGGGTACTGCCGTTGAGTCCTGCGCTGCCGAGCACATAAGCCTGCTGCAGACGGGTCAGCGGAAAATCAGTTACGGGTTCGCAGGCGTGATCAGCCGGCTCGGGCGGGATGCCCCCGACGACACACGCCGAGCTGAACTCCCCGAGCGTCTGCCGGCCGAGCAGTTGGCCGACTTCGGCCCCGAGCACTCCCCGGCGTTTCAGCTGTGCGGCGACCTGCGTCGCGTGCAGGCTGTCACCGCCGCGCTGGAAGAAGTTGTCGTCCCGGCTGATGATCGGGGTGCCGAGCACGTCGGACCAGACATCGGCGACCAGCTTCTCGACCGGGCTCAGGCCCGCGCCCGGCCGGACCGCCGTTGCCGGCGCGAAAGTCGCGAAAGTCTCGATGTCCGTGGCGGCTTGGCGACGATCGACCTTCCCGTTCGCGGTGAGCGGCAGTTCGGCGCGGCAGCACAACGATTTCGGAATCATGTACGCCGGTAATCGAGCCGCGAGGTGCGTGCGCAGGTCGGTCGCGGCTGAATCTGTGAATGCCGCGACACCGCCGGCGCAGACGATGATGGCGCCGAGTGCCGTGTTGCCGCGAATCGGCACCACCGCGGCGCCCTCGACCAGTGGATGCTCGCACAGGACGTGCTCGATCTCACCGCACTCCACGCGGTGGCCGCCGATCTTAACTTGCGCGTCGATCCGGCCGAGGAATTGCAGCGTGCCGTCGCGCCAGTAGCAGCCGAGATCACCGGTGCGGTACCAACGATTTCCGTTCTCGTCCAACACGAACCGCTCGGCGGTCAGCTCGGGTGCGTTGTGATAGCACCGCGCGACGCCCGCGCCACCGATCCACAGCTCGCCCGCGACGTAGTCGGGGCGGTCGCGGCCCGCGCCGTCGACCACCCGGAACATCTGGTTGGACAACGGATATCCGTATGGCACCGATGCCCAGTCGGGATCGACGTCGCCTTCGGCGGTCCCGGCCGGCAGGACGAACTCGTTCGACCAGATCGCGGCCTCGGTCGCCCCACCCATCGCGACCAGGTGCGCCTCCGGCGCGGCGCGGCGCAGCCGCCGCGGCATGTCCAGCGGAA
Source organism: uncultured Actinomycetota bacterium (assembly GCA_963778135.1). GTDB lineage: Bacteria > Actinomycetota > Actinomycetes > Mycobacteriales > Mycobacteriaceae > Mycobacterium. The sequence continues at coordinate 645,160 of CAVZTC010000003.1, forward strand.
TCCAGTCGCCGGACAAGAACACCGACCGCAGGCTCGGCAGCGCCGCGGGCAGTCCAGGGGCCCCCTCCCCCGCCGCGATCAGCAACATGTCCAGCAACGCCGGAACGGAATTCCACACCGTGACCCCGAACTCGGCGATCAACGCGTTCCAGCGGAAGGCGTCGCGACGGGACCGCTCCGACACCACCACCACACTCGCGCCGCAGCAAAGCGGGCCGAAAATGTCGTAGACGCTGAGGTCGAAATCCAATGCCGACACGGCCAGCAGCGAGTCGGTGCCGCCGATCCCGTTGCGCCGGTTCACGTCGATGATCGTGTTCATGGCAGCCGCATGGGAGACCACCACGCCCTTGGGTTCACCGGTCGAACCGGAGGTGTAGATCACATAGGCGGTGTCGTCGGGGTCCACCCGGATCGGCTCCGCGGCAGCACACCGGATCATCGACTCGATGTCGTGAACCATCGTGCCCGCGGCAATCGCGTTGTGTTCCAGGTGCTTCGAGCGGATCAGCCCCGACATTGCGGACTGGGCGCAGATTCGGGCGAGCCGATCGGCCGGCTGGTCCACACCCACCGGCAGATAGCCGCAGCCGGCCATCAAGACACCGAGCACGGCGACCACCTGCGCGGGCCCCTTGGGCAGCTGTATGCCAATGATCGAGCCCGGGGCGTGCCGCTCGGCCAGCGCCGACGCGACGCGGCGGGCATGTTCGTCGAGTGCGCCGTAGGACAATTGCGCATTCGCGTGTGCGATCGGGTCAGCGTCGGGCGCGCCGCCGAACTCGCCGGCCGCCCAGCGCAGCGCGATCCGGGTGGGATCGACCTGCGCCTGCTTGCGGAACGCGTCATAGAGCAGCCCTGCCGGCCTTGGCGCGGCGGTGGCGTTGCGTTGTTCGCGGATCAGTCGTGAGTGCCGCGGCAGCTCGATCGCCACGGGCGTGGACCAGTCGTGGGCACCGAGATGCTCCAGCAGGCCGACATAGGCCTCGAACATATCCGCGACGACGCCGGTCGGAAAACAGCCCGCACGGTAATCCCACGACACGACCAGGTTGCCCGAGACATCGCAGATGGCGCCCACCTGGTTGTCGATGATCACCTGCGGGGTCATCGATGTCACTTCGCCCACGGCCCCCAGGGTTTCCGCGTCGCGTGGCCGCGCGGCGGTGGTGCCGGCCGCGTAGGTGAACACCACCGGGGCGATTCCGCTGTGCCCGGTGCCGGCCCGCAGCTGGGCCGCGAGCAGCTCCGTGGATTCGGGTGCCGACACCGCCGAGCGCAGGCCCCGTTGTGCGCCGCGTGCCAGGTCGGCGAAGGTGGTCGGCTCGCCAGGGCCGGTGCGATAGAGATGCGTCCTGGTGAAATCGCCGACCACGTCCGAAACGCCGGGTGGACGACCGAAAGTCGTCACGTTGATCAGGAAGTCCTCGGTGCTGCTCCAGTGCCGTAGGACACGGGCGTACGCGGCCAGGAACACCGCCGCGCGTGTCACCCCGTGGGCCCTGCAGGCCGCGTCGAGGGCCGTCATCGCGGCGGCATCCAGCGTGTGCCGCTGACGGTGGAACGAAATGTCGCGTTCTTCGGTCCGGGGCAGCTGCGGGCATTCGGGTAGTCGCTCGACGCCGTCCGGGGGCTGCGCCGACTGTGGCCGGGACCCCAAGGCAACATCAGCGAAAGTCGGCGACATGGCGGGCAACTCGTCGCCGCGGTACAGCGCGGCCAGATCACGCAGCAGAATACCGATGCTGGTCAGATCGGCGATGATGAGATCGACCGCGAAGTGCAGGATGCAACCGCCGGCCAGGCGGGTCAGCTCGACCCGCCAGGTGTCCCCCGTCTCGATACCGAATCGGTGGGTGCGCAGCCGGTTACGAACCTCGTCGAGGTGCCGGCGGCGCGCGGCGCCGCCGGCCTGGGTGAGGTCGTGGACCCGCACCGGGGCGTGGGTGGGCTGTTGCGCGATGCAGCATCGCTCTGCATCGGGAAAACTACTGCGCAGCATCGGGTGTCGGCGCGCCAGGGCGTGCAGCGCGGCATCAAGCCGGGGCGGGTCGATCGCGGCGCCGGCCAGTTCGAAATAGCTCTGGCAGCCCACTCCGCCGAGCGGTTGTTCCACACCGCGGCCGATCCAATACGCGCGTTGCAGGGCGGTCAACGCAAACGTGTCGCCTTCGCCAGTGCCGGGCTTTCGCGCCGCCGTCGGTCGCGCGGCGTCGTGCAGCCGCTGCCAGTTGCGCAGCGTCGGTTCGGCATACAGATCGGCGAAGTCCAGGAGCCGGTGCCGGGCCGCCGACCATTCGACGACCTGCGCGGTCATCATCGAGGTCAGGCCCAGCTCGGTCAGGTCGCTGTCGGTTCCGAGTTCGGCGACGTGCACGGCAAGCAGGCCCGCGACGAATTCGGCCAACTCGGTCGCCGGGGGTGCACTTCTCGACGGTTCCGGTCGGCTCGAGGACTGGTGGATGACGTCGAATTCGCCAGCATTGAGCATGGTAAAAGTCTTGCGGCGCCTGATCTTTCCGGATGTCGTTCTGGGCAGGGCGCGGCGTCGCACCCACACGATGCGCTGCGGCGAGATCTGGTGCACGGCGAGGATTCTGCGGCGCAGCACCCGGCTCAGGTCGTCGAGATCGTGAGCAGGAGCCTCGGTTTCGGCAACCAGCCACCATTCGTCGGCCCCCGCCGGTGCTCCCGTGGTTTCGTCGGGCTGGACGGCGCACGCGCCGCCGCTGTCGACGCCGCAGCGCGCCTCTTCGACGGTCGACTCGATGTCGTTCGGGAAGTAATTGCCGCCGCCGACGATGATCAGGTCGCGATAGCGCCCGCAGATGTACAGCTCACCGTCGCTGCGGAAACCCGCGTCACCGGTGCGGAGGTAGGGCCCCATCCCGTCGGCGGTCGTGGCGCCGAACGTTTCCGCCGTCTGCTCCGGCCGGCGCCAATATCCTTCCGGCAGGCCGGTTCCGGCGACCCAGATCTCACCGACTACGCCGTCGGGCAGGACGGTTCGCCGCTCCGGGTCGACGATACGCACGTCCCACCCGACGGTGCTGTCGCCACAACTGACCAACGTTCGGGTGCGCGGGACGGCTAAGCCCGGCGGGGATTGCCCGCTCACCTCGACCGCCCGGCCACGGTTGAGTTGCTCGGCGTCGAAGCTGGCCTGCACCCACACCCGCGGGTTGCAGGTTCCGGCGACCGCAAGGCCGGCCTCGGCGAGCCCGTATTGCGGCGCCATGACGTCAGCTCCAAAACCCGCAGGCCGAAACTTCGCCGCGAAGTCGCGCAGGGTCGAGGGGCGAACGGGCTCGGCGCCGTTGGTTGCCAGGCGCAAGCAGGACAGGTCGAGGGATTCGAGCTTCGTGGCTCCGGCGGCTTCTGCGGCTTCAAAGGCGTCGATGCAGAGCTTGTAGGCGAAATCCGGTCCCGCGATCCAGTTTCCGCGCACCTCGTCAACCGTTTCGAGCCAGATCCGCGGGTTGCGCACGAATTCGGAGGGCGGGATCAGGGTGGCGCTCCCGCCGGTGGCCAGCGCGAGCAGCACTCCCCAGAAGATCCCCAAGTCGTGATACAGCGGCAGCCAGCTGACGGTGTGGATGTCGTCGGGGCGGTTCCACAACGCCATGGCGATGGCGAGCTGACGCAGCATCGACTCGTGAGTGTTAACGATGCCCTTCGGCTCACCCGTAGAACCGGACGAGTACTGCAAGAACGCCACCCGTACCCGGTCCGCGTCGGCCCGTGGTCGCTGCGCCGCTAAGGGGGTTTGCGGGGCTTGCGGGGTCGAGTCCGGAGTCCGGATCGCCAGCCCGCCGAGCGCGGCATCGCGGCCTAGCGAATCGGCGAGGTCGGCGCTGGTATAGACGGCCATGGGCGCACAGTCCCGCAGAATGTGCCGGGCCCGATGGAGGAACCGTTCGGGCGCATCGGCGGCGGGCAGGTACAGCGGAACCGGGACGAGCCCGGCTTCCAGCGCGGCGAGAAACCCGGCCACGTAGTCGGCGTCTCCGGCCTGGGCCATCACGACGCGCGAACCGAGCGGCAGGTCGGCGAAGGCGCCGTCGCGGATTCGGCGGACCCGGTCCCACAGCCGCCGATACGTCCAGGCATCCGTTCCGGCAGCGCCGACCATCCGAAGCGCGACCGCATCGGGGCGGCGGCCCGCCGATTCGGCGATCACTTCGTTGGCCCGTCGACCGGCCGTCGATGCGCTCAGGCGGTTGTGCTCGGCCTGGCCCGGCCGGCCGGTGGACCTCGGTGGCCCGGTTGCCGTGAAGACCATCGGTTACTCCCCTGCCCGCCGGTCGGAGTCGACGCGGGCAAGCTGGTCGACTTTGGCCGCCAGTACCGGGCCCGGTCGGGGTGCGCCGGATAAGACATGCAGCTTCATGCGGGGTCGGCTCTCTCCGGGGTGCTCCGCCCCGGGGTAGCAGGACGCGATGACGCGAGTCTCCTGGCTCTCGGATCGCCGCTCGCCTCGCCTTCCAGCCCTCCCGGTTGGTTGGACCGTGGCTTGTGAGGGTCGCTCCCCGATGACAGTGGCGGGACCGCGCCGGATTCGCACCGGCTTCCTGCGTCGCCATCGCCGTACGGCAGACATTGTCGCATCCCAACCGCGGCGGTGGGACGCGCCGGAGTGAATCGTCCAGGGCGGAGGCGGGTCAACCGGACAGATTCCCGCCCAGTGCCTGCCCGATGATGTCGACGAGGCCCGCGGTGGCGCCGATCGGACCCACCGGGACGGCGGGGATATCGACATGGCCGCCGGCGTAGGGGTCGGGCGGGACGAAGCTGATGTTCAGGCCCAACGCGTTGAGGGCCGAGCCGCCGGCGCCGTAGTACATCGGCCCGCCGGGACCGCTGACCACCTGCCCGGGGGTGAACAGCCCGCCGAAGGCGAGGCTGAGGCCGTCGAGCTGCTCGCCGCCGTTGTCGCCGGCGCCGACGAACGGGCTGAAGACGGGGGCCAGCGGGTCCAGGTTGAGGGTGGCGCCGTTGAAGTAGGCGTTGACGACGGTCGCGGGTGTGTTGACGACCTCGGTGAGGGCGCCGGAGAGATTGCCACCGGTGATGTCGGCGAAGATGGCGTGCGCCTCATTGACCAGCGCCACACCGGGGCTGACGAAGGGGCCCGCGAAGCCGATCAGCACACCGCTCAACGGCGACGACGCGGCATTGACGGCGGCCGTCAACAACTGACCTTCGAGCCCGGATGGCGCGTTGAAATCCCCGGTGCCGACGAGGCCCTGGTAAATCTCGATGTGCGCGTCCGGAACGGGTGTCGGCACGCCGTTTACGTCGAACGAGGTCGTGATGCCGCCGAGCGTGTGCTGCACCACGGCCGATGCGAAGTCTTGGGGCGCGACGGCCAACGCCAGCGACCGCGCCGCGGCCTGCAGGTTGCCGAGAAACGCCGTCGGATTGGTGCTCAGCAGGCCGAACTCGGTCGAGATGCCGGCGGACAGGCTGTTCCAGGCCTGCCCGGCGGCGGCGAACACCGTCTGGGCGTTGGCGCCCGTCGTCGAGGCCAGCGCCTGGTAGGGGGCGGCGAGGGCGGCACCAAAGGCGTCAAGGTCCTGCATCAGCGTGGACGACGCCGCCGGCGCACCGCCCAGCGCACCGCCCACGCCGCCGCCAAGCACCCCCCGGGTGTTGGCCAGCTCGGCGCCCGCGTAGGCCCCCGCGCTCGCACTCAGCGCGCTCACGAACTGGGCGTGGAACGCCCGCGCTTGGGCGCTGACACCCTGAAACTGCCGGCCGAAGTCACCGAACAGCGACGCGACCGCGACCGATACCTCGTCCTGCGCCGCCGCCGCGATCCCCGTGGTGGGACCCGAAACACTCGAGGCGGCATTGTCGAGCGAATTGCCGATACCCGCCAGATCCTGGGCCGCACCCCGCACCACCTCCGGCGCTGCGATCACAAACGACACCTGACACCTCCCATGGGTCCGAGTTGACGCGCGACCGTCCACAGCGGGCGCCGCCGTAGCGCGCATGCCTTGCTTCCGGTTAGAAGTCGGCTCGAACGCCGTCAAAGTTCCCGGGGCCGCGCCGGGGACCTGCCGAGACGGCGCTGCGTTACGGTGGCGGGGTGAGCGGGACGGGTGAATTAGGGCGTGAGCAGGGCGTGAGCAGAACCAAGCCGGATCTGGGCGAGATCCAGGAGACGTTGCTGATCCCGCTCTACGGCCGCGCCTGTGACGCTGCCTCGCGCCGGCCGGTGCTCGGCGACCGGCGGGCACGCGAACTCGTCGACGCCATCGACTACGACTTCACCCGATTCGGTGGCCCGTCCCTGTCCGGTTCGGTGTTTCGCTCGTCGATCTTCGACGGCTGGGCGGCGCGGTTCCTCCGCGAGCATCCCGCCGGAACCGTCGTCGAACTGGGCACCGGGCTGAACACCCGATTCGACCGGCTCGACAACGGACAGGTCCACTGGGTCGACCTCGACCTGCCCGACGTCATCGCGTTGCGGCGCCAGTTTTTCGACGACACCGACCGGTGCCGGATGATCGCCGGCTCGGTCCTGGCCACGGACTGGTTCGACACGGTCGCGGCCTCCCCGCCCCCGTACCTGTTCCTCAGCGAAGCCGTCTTGATCTATCTCAGCGCCGACGAGGTGGGCCGGACCCTCACCCGGCTCTCGCAGCGATTCCCGGGTGCCCTGATCGCGTTCGACACCGCGGGCGAGAAAATGGTTTCCGGCCAGGACCGCAACCGGTCGCTGGCGCAGGTGAACGCCCGACTGCAGTGGGTCTGCGATAACCCGCGCGACCTCGAGCAGCGCGGCCTGGAACTGCTCGACACCCGGACGCTGGCGGCCCCGCAACCCGAGATCGCCAAAACCTGGCCGCCGCAACGCCGTTATCTGATGCCGGTGCTGGCGCGGCTGGCGCCCGCGATGGTCAACACCTACAAGTTCAACTTGTTCAGAGCCGCTCCGCCCAGATGATTCAGCAGTGATTTAGCGGTAGGCGAATGCTGGCGCTATTAGTCACGCTGTTCGGGTTCGCGCTAGTCGAGTCGCTCAACGTGCTCAATCTCGGGCTTACCGTGGCGATCGTCTATGACAGTCGGCTGCATCGGCGTTCCCCGCTACCCGGCGGGCTGAGCTTCATTGCCGGCCTCTTCGCGGCGACCGTGGCCGTCGGAATCGTTGTGGTGCTTGGTGTCTCGTTCATTACCGAGCTGACCGCCTTCGAGCTCACCCCGAGGATGCGCGACCGCGGCGAGTTGGCGATCGGCGTGGTTCTGATCGCCTTGGCGTGTTATCCCTGTGCGGCCCAACGAGGATCAGCGCGGTCGACGTTACCCGCACTGCGACGGCGGCCCTGGGTGCTTGCGTGCGGCGGCGCCACGCTCGGCGTTGTCCAGGCGGCAACCGACGTGATGTACCTGGCCGCCCTGGCGATGCTGGGCGCCCACCATCCCCGGCCCTCGATCTGGCCGGTGATCGTGGCCGCGTACTGCGCCATCGAGCTTTGGCCCCCGCTGCTGGTGCTCTTCCTGGCGACCAGGCGCACTACGCGGGCGCGGCGCATCCAACGCGGCCTCGTGCGCGTCATCACTCGGTACGCGCCAAAATTGGTGCGCGCCATGTGCCTGGCGGCCGGTGTTGTTCTGGTCGTCGATTCAGTCCTGCACCCCCATAGCCTCTGGTGACTCTCGCGAAGGAGAGCGCCGCAGTTGCCAGCCGCGGGCGCGCAGGCGCTCACCCCAGAATCGGGCATAGGTTCCGCCCGCGCCGACCAGTAGGTCGTGGTGCCCGCGCTCGGTGATCCGGCCATTGTCGAGGACCAGGATCTGGTCGGCGTCCAGCACCGTCGAAAGTCGATGTGCGACAACGACAACGGTGCGGTCGCGCGCCAACTCATAGATGGCGGCGGCGACTGCGGCCTCGTTGACGGCGTCGAGCGCGGCGGTGGCCTCGTCCAACAGCACGACGGGCGCGTTCTTGAGTAAGGCGCGGGCAATGGCGACGCGCTGCCTTTCCCCGCCGGACAGCGCCGATCCGGCCTCGCCGACGCGGGTGTCCCAGCCACCGGGCAGCCGGGCGATCACCTCGTCGAGGCGCGCGATGGCCGCGACGCGGCGCAGCTCTGCGTCGCTTGCGCCCGGATCGGCCATCCGCAGGTTCTCGGCGATGGTGCCGTCGAAGAGGTATGCGTCGTCGAAGACCTGCGCGGTCAGGCCGGCGACCCCGCTGGTGCCGAGTTCACGGATGTCGTGGCCGCCGATCGAGATGCTGCCGTGGTCGACGTCGAAGAAGCGGCTGATCAGCCTGAGCAGCGTGGTCTTCCCGGACCCCGATGGGCCGACGATGGCCGTGAGGCTGCCGTTCGGGATGACGGCGTCGATCCCCTTGATGACTTCGTTGGCTTCGTTGGCTTCGTTGGCTTCGTTGGCTTCGTTGGCTTCGTTGGCTTCGCTGGTTTCGTCGTAACCGAAACGCACACCGCGCAATTCGATGCCGGCACCGGCGGACGCCGAGTCACGGTCGGCGTCCCGATCGGGTTCCGGCAGGGACGGCACCGCCAGCAGCTCGCGCACCCGGACGATCGCGTCGGCGGTGACCTGGACATGGCCGGCGAGGTCACCCAGCTGGGCCAGCGGATCGATCATGCGCAACGTGATGATCAGCAGGCCGATCATCGTGGGCAGCGCGAGCTCGCCGCGCAGCGTCAGGACGACGGCGAACACGAGGACGGACGTGACCACCAGTTGCATCGTGCCGAAGCACGCGATCAGCCCCCAGGCGCCGCGGATGGTGAGCCGCGACTGCGAACGTTGTTGACGGGTAAGGGATTCTTCGAGCGTGCCTAGCTCGCGGCGGCCCAGCACGCCGTAGGCCCGAAGCGTGGGCTGCAGACGGGCGTATTCGACGATCCGCGATGCGGTAACGCCGATGTCGTGTTCGTAGTCGCCATCGTTGCGGTGCACGATCCCCATGAAGATCTTCAGGGACAGCAGGCACAGCAGGGCACCCAGGGTCAGCGCGATCCCGATGCGCCAATCGCTGAGATAGCTGCCCGCGATCAGGGTGACCGGTGCAATCACGCCGACGACGAGGTGGCGCAGCAGGTGCGACGGAAAGTCGGCGACGTCCACGGCGTCCTTGGCGACCAGACGCCCGACGGGCCCGGTCCGGTTGGCACCGAACCAGCCAATCGGCAAGGTGGCCAGGTGATTGCCGATCCGGGTGTGAAATCCGGTCAGCACGCCGGTGCCGACCAGATAGCCCAGTGAGGTGCTCCACGCGAGCAGCGCGTGATGGACGCATACCGTCGTGGCGATCGCCGCGATCCAGAACCACAGCTCGCTCCACTGCACGGGTCGTTCGATGAGGTTGCCGATGAGTGGAACAACGAACAGGAATCCGAGGCCCTGCAGGATCCCCTGTGCGCCTTGCAATATGAGCATGGTGTGCAGCTGCCGGCGCCCGCGGGGGTCGAGCAGCTCGAGCAGGTAGCGAACGATGATGCTCACCGGCCCACCTCCAGCTGCTCGGCGACCCGGTGTTCGGTGTTCCTTTCCAGTTCCCACAGCCGCGCGTACATTCCCTTGTTCGCCAAAAGTTCGGAATGCCCGCCGCGTTCGGCGATCCGGCCGCCGGCGAGCACGACGATGGTGTCGGCACCACGAATCGTGTTGAGCCGGTGCGCGATCACCAACACCGTCCGGCCCTGCGCGACCTCGCTGAGCGCCTCCTGGATGCGGGCCTCGTTTTCCGGGTCGGCGCTGGCGGTGGCCTCGTCGAGAACCAGAATCGGGCGGTCGGCCAGGATCGCCCGAGCGATGCAGACGCGCTGCCGTTCGCCCGCCGACAGCTTCGCGTCCTCCCCGACCAGCGAGTCGAGTCCTCGCGGCAACCCCTCGAGCCTCGACAGGATCTGGGCTCGGCGGGCGGCGTCGCGCACCGCCATGTCGTCGGCGTCGGGGCGGCCGAGGCGGATGTTCTCGCGAATACTGATGGACGACAACAGGTGTGAGTCCTGGAAGACGAACGCGACGTGTCGATACAACTCCACCGGGTCGATCCGGCGCAGATCGACCCCATACAACTCGACGGAACCTTCGGACGGATCATTGAACCGCGGAAGCAGCTTGGCCAGCGTTGACTTCCCGGAGCCGGAGGGACCGACCAACGCGGTGACGGTTCCCCGTTCGAGGCGCAGGTCGATCCCGGCGAGCGCCGTCGTTTCGCCATAACTGACCCGCACACCGCTCATGCGCACCACCGGCCCAGGCCCCGTGAGCCCGGCCGGATCCACTTCGGCGGGCTCTTCCGGGACCGAAAGCTCAGGGGTGGAAAGCAATTCGCGGATGCTGCGGGACACCTTCAGCGCGGTCGCCAACGGTTGCACCGACATCAGCACCGTCATCCAGCCGGAGGTTATGACGGTGCCGAACACCAGGAATGCGATGAAACTCTCGAGCGACAGCTGTCCCTTGGCGGTGAGAACCCCTCCGGTCGTCGCGACGGCGAGCAGGATGCTCGGCGGCGACAGGAGTATTTCGGCGGCGACGCTCGCGGCGCTGGTCGACTTGGCCCAGTCGAGGAAGAAGCGCGCGAAGCCCCGAGAGACCTCCTGGAAGCGGCGACTCGACGCGCCGGGCGTCCCGAAGGCCTTGACCACACCGATGCCGTTCACGAATTCCACGGCCGCGCCATTGAGGCGCTCCAGCCAGACCATGAACTCCGGATACTTGGTCCCCGACCGGGCCATCGCGCGTTGGTACGCGGCGAGTCCGGCGAACACGGGGAGCAGGGTCGCCAGCGCCATCCGCCAGTCCAGCGCGAAAAGGTAGACGAGCGCGGCCACCGGTGGCACCGCGGCCGCGCTGAGGTCGACGATCGAGTGCGCGACGAGCTGATGCAGGGCCGCGACGTCGTCCTCTACGGCCTTCTTGACGATCCCGGAGTTGCGATCGCTGAACCAGCTGAGCGGCAACCGGCTCAGCTTGACCAGGAGTTCGCGCCGGATTCGGAACGATACCCGGATGTCGGCCAGATGTGTCATCACGCCCGCGGCCAGGACACCCAGTTGTTTGACCCCCAGCGCGACGATCGCCACGATGACGATCGGCCAGACGTTGTTGTCGCCCAACAGGAGTCGCCTGGATACCTCCACCACCGCGAACAGCGGCGCCATGCCCGCCAGCGAGCTGACCGCCGACAGCAGGCCGCACGCGACGAGGGTTCTCCGGGCTGATTTGAGAACCGGCGGCGCCTGCCCGGGTTGTGCCGTCTGTCGTCGCACGCTCGTCCTCCCATCACGGAAGCCAGTTGAAGGCCGCCGGCGGTCCGGCTTCGCCATCATCTTCTACGCCAGCCAGTTGGGACGACAGGCAACGCCAGAACGCAGAACATGCGCGGCTACTGTCTGCTGCCCTGCGCCGGCTTTCAGGACTTGTGCCGGACCGGCATCGATCAACGAAACACTTCACCGTCTGTTGCAAATCGTCCGCAATTAGTCCTGCGAATGTATTGCATGAGCGTCCGCCTCGGGACTAGCGTTTTCTTGATCGGTTTGGTCGCCCAGACGCGCGGAGCCCCGGCACGGCGGTTTGCAAAAGTCCTTTGACCAGGCTAAACAGCCTCGAGGCTACGGCGACCAGCGGTCATCTTGCTGGCGACACCGATTGGGGTTGCGTTATGCCGTTTGTTATCGCGATACCGGAGCTGGTGCTGGATGCGGCCCGGGATTTGACGAGTATCGGTTCGTCGCTGGCGGACGGCAGCGCGACCGCTTCGGGCCCCACGACGGGAATCGAAGCCGCGGCCCAGGACGAGGTATCGGTCGCGATCGCTTCGCTGTTCGGCAAGTTCGGCCGGCAATTTCAGGCACTCAACGCCCAAGCGCGGGCATTTCACGCCCAGTTCGTCAGCTCGCTGAACGCAAGCGCTGCTGCCTACGCGACCCAGGACATGAACGCCTTGGGCGGCACTGTCGCCGCCCAGTCCCAAGCGCCCGCGTCGACGACGGCCACTAACGCCCAGACCGTATTCGGCGCCTCCCGGGTGGCCCTGAACACTCTGTTCGGCGGGATCTCCGCCGAGTTCCACGAGCTTTCCGCCAATCCCGCAACGTTTTTCAACAACATCGGGACCGCATTCCAGTCCGTGTCACTCATCGGCGCACCCGACGGTGTCGCGTCGGCCGTGGTGAACCACACCCTCGGTGGTGTCACGGAGGCGTCGGCCGGTGGCCTCTTGAACGGCGGCAACCCGGTCCCCGTCAACAACGTCCATGTCCAAGTATGGGAAGGCCTCTCCCTCGCCCAAGGTTTCACCCCGGGGTCCGGGGTGGAGGCTGGGTTGGTCAGCGCTCTCGCCAATTTCGCCTCATCGCCGCTGAGCGGTGTGCTCATCGGCTTTGCGGGTCCCTTCGTCAGCCCCGCTGTGGCGTTGTTCAATGACGCGCACAGCATCTTCGCCGACGTCACCGGTGGCAATCCGGCGGCCGCCCTCACCCAGCTCGTCAATACGCCAGGCGACGTCGTCAACGCGTTCTTCAACGGCTCCACCCTCAACCTGGACCCGTTGGCGCAGGTCTTCGACCCGTTCGTGAGTGCCGGCGACGACGGTGGGGAGCACCTCAATGGCCTCAGCATCGCCTTCGGCGGGCTGTTCAGCCCCGGGCAGGTGGTCACCGGCGTCACCGGCCCCACGTACTACGGCACCGGCGGCTCGCTCCTGAACTCCATCGGCATGGCTCTCACCTTCACCGCGCCCGACGACGACGCCGGCGCCACCCTGGCTGTCCCCGCGATCCCGGTGGGTCCAATCTCTGCCACGGCGGGACTGATCGACGTCATCGGGGAGGCGCTCGGTGGCACCCTGCTCAGCTAAATGCTGGTTTGTTCCAGGCAAACCCGCGGCTACCGCGGCGTTTTCCGCTGCGTGTTTCTTACCAACGTGTCGCGTTGGGCACAGCCGGGGTGTAACAATGTCACCCGTACAGCGATGACGACGCAGGAAGCCGGTGCAAATCCGGCGCGGTCCCGCCACTGTCATCGGGGAGCGACCCTCACAACGCCACGGCCCAAGCAGTTCGACGGGTTGGAAGGCGAGGGAAGCGGCGATCCGAGAGCCAGGAGACTCGCGTCATCGCGTCCTGCTAGCCCGGGGCGGAGCACCCCGGAGAGAGCTGACCCCCTGATGACGCTGCACGTCTTCTCCAGCGTTGGCGCACTCGCCCCTGAAGCACCAACCGCACGCCGATCATCCACGCCCGGGAACCCCCGGCGACGACGGCGCCGATCACACCATGGTCCCGGTCACGCACCTTCGTGATGCCCAGTCGGGCACGGACCGATTTCCGACGCAGCGCGCCATCGCCAGCGTCGGCAAGCAGCTTGACACCGGGATGGACTCAGGGGAGTCGGATATGTCGTCTGTAATCGCCGTGCCGGAGTTGGTGCGGGGTGCGGCCCAGGATTTGGCGCGTGTTGGTTCCTCGTTGTCCGAGGCCGCCGCGAGCGTTTCGGGTCCCACGACGGGGATCGCGGCGGCGGCGCAGGACGAGGTATCGGCCGCGATCGCGTCGCTGTTCGGTGAATTCGGCCAGGAGTTCCATGGCCTCGGCGCCCAGGCGCAGGCGTTCCACACCCAGTTCGTGAGCGCACTGCACGCGAGCGCGGGGGCCTATGTGGGCGCCGAGGTCGCCAACTCCCAGACGGTGTTCGCCGCCTCCGGGCAGGCCTTGAACATTCTGTTCGGCGGCATCTCCACCGAGTTCGGGCTGCTCGCGACCAATCCCGCAGCGTTCGTCAGCAACCTTCAGACGGCGGTGCGGTCGCTGACACTGATTGGCGCGCCAGGCAATGTGGTGTCGGCTGTAGGTCAACACACCCTTGGTGGGGTCACGGAGGCCATGGGCGGCCTGTTGGGCGACACCCTTGTTAACGACGCACATGTCCAGGTTCTGCAGGGTCTCCTGGGCGACGGTTTCACGCCGCCGCCGGGTCTCGAGGGTCAGTTAGTGGCTGGTCTAGCCGAATTCGCATCTTCACCGTTAAGCGGTGTGCTCATCGGATTTGTGGGGCCCGCCGTCAGCCCCGGCGTAGCGCTGTTCAATGAAGGCCAAACTATCTTCGCCGACGTCACCGGTGGCGATCCAGCCGGCGCGCTCACCGAACTCATCAGCACGCCCGCCACTGTCGTGAACTCCTTCTTTAACGGCGCCACCCTTAACCTCAACCCGCTGGCACCGGTGGTCAACCATTTCGTCAGCGCAGGCGATGACGGCGGGGAACAACTCAACGGCCTCAGCCTCGCTTTCGGCGGGTTGTTCAGCCCCGGGCAGGTGATAGACGGCACCGGCGGCCAGATGTACTACGGGGTAGGCGGCTCGGCGCTTAATTCCCTCGGCTTAGATCTCAGCTTCTCCCCGCCCGACGAGGACGCCGGCGCAACCATTGCTATTCCCCCGATCCCGGTGGGACCGATCGGTGCCACTGCGGGTCTCATCGACATCATCGGGCAGGCATTCGGTGGCACCCTGCTCAGCTGACCCCGCGTGTGCCTTGCGCGATTCCTTCTCACGCGCCACAGCCAGCGCATTCGCCTTTGAAACGCTACCCGGGGGCCCAAGATTCGCAGCCGAGGCCGACCGGTGATGACCGCCCCGATCTGGATGGCTGCCCCGCCCGAGGTGCACTCGGCGCTGCTGTCCAGCGGCCCGGGGCCGGGTCCGCTGCTGGCCTCCGCAGCGGCATGGAGCTCGCTGAGCATCGAATACGCCGAGGCGGCCGTCGACCTATCGGCGCTGGTGGCCGGGGTGCAAGCCGGAGCGTGGGAGGGCCCCAGCGCCGAATCGTACGTGGCCGCCAATGCGCCGTATGTGGCGTGGCTAGGCCAGGCAGCCACGAACGCTTGGGCCTGGGCCACCCAACAGGAGATCGCGGCCGCCGCCTACACCGCCGCGCTCGCCGCCATGCCCAGCCTGGGCGAGCTGGCCGCCAACCACGCCACCAACGCGGCGCTGCTGGCAACGAACTTCTTCGGCATCAACACCATCCCCATCGCGCTCAACGAGGCCGACTACGTGCGAATGTGGATTCAGGCCGCCACCACGATGAGCGTCTACCAGGGGGTCTCGACCACCGCGCTGACCGCATCGCCGCAGCCGACGGCGGCGCCGGCGATCGTGAAAACCCCGGCGGCATCGTCCACGTCGTCGCCGTCGTTGTCCGACTTCCTCAACCAGCTCGGAACGGTCCTCAATAGCTTTGGAGCGAGCGGCCACGACGAGACTCTGATCTCTTATCTGCTCGATGTCCCAGCCGGGACGAACCCGTTTTCGCTGATCGGCAACGACATAGCCACCGACTCTGTTGGCTACCCCGCCGTTTTGCAGGCACTTCTGGGCGCGGCCGGGGATAACCCGGTGTACATCGCCCTGGCTTACCTAGTGGGTGGGTTCACAATCATCTATGACCTGACGACCCAGATTCTTCAGTTTCTCGTCACTTTTCCGCTGTTGTTTGTGGGCCTGGCTCCCGGCCTACTCGCCTTCCCGGCGGTCGCTGCGGGTTTGGCGGGTTTCGCGGCGGGTGGGATCGTGGGCGTCGCCGAGATAGCCGCGCATCTGCCCACGGGTGTGGAATCGATCCCGGCTGCGCCGATCACCCCCGGCTCGAGCCCGGCCCCGTCGCCCGCATCGGGTTCGGCGGCTCCGGCCGCGGGCCACGCCGCTCCGCTTTCGGCTCCGGGCCCGGGGGCTCCGGCGCCGGCTTCCGCATCCGGGGTGCCGTCCGCGCCCGGCTCGCCACCGCCGCCGAGCGCGACCGCGGGGCCCTACCTAGTGAGCGCCTCGACCACCGTGGAGTCCCGGACAAGCGCGAAGGCCAGCGCCAGAAGCAAGGCCGCGGCACCAGACATCGCCGCGGCCCCAGCCGCTGCGGCGGCGTCAGCGAGGGACAAGGCGCGGGAGCGCCGGCGGCGGCGGGCCGAGGCGGAAATGCTGGGCCGCGGTTATGCGTACATGGACCTGGATGACGACCCGGAAGACCTGGCAGACGACGCGCCGACGGCCACCTCGCATCGGAGCCCCGCAACCTTGGGTTTCGCAGGCACCGCACGCCAGGAGGACGTTGCCGGGGCCGCCGGGTTGACCACGCTGGCCGGCGACGCATTCGGCGGCGGCCCGAAGGAGCCCATGATGCCCGGCACGTGGGCACCCGACGGGTCAATATGACCGGCAACGGCCTGGCTCGACGGCAAAAGTTGCGCGGAACTCCCGACAGGTCGCGCGCGACTACTGGGTGTGCCGGTTTATCGCCGCGGCGGCGGATGTGGTGGACGCCCACGCCGCCCGCAGGCGTCGACAGAACGAGAAGAGGGCCTCGTTGCTGCCATGACGTCGGAGGTCACGCGCGGGTGACAGCGGCCGCGCCGGTCTGGATGGCATCCCCGCCCGAGGTGCACTCGACGTTGCTGTTCAGCGGGCCCGGGCCCGGTCCGCTGCTGGCGGCGGCGGGGGCATGGAACTCATTGAGCGCCGAATACGCCGAGGTGGCCGAGGAACTGTCCGCGCTGGTGGCGGCGGTGCACGCCGGACTGTGGGAAGGGGCCGGCGCCGCGTCCTATGCGGCCGCCAATGCGCCCTACGTGGCCTGGCTGGCCCAGGCGGCCGCCGACGCCGCCGCGACGGCCACCCAACACGAGATCGCGGCCAGCGCGTACACCGCCGCTCTTGCGGCCATGCCCACCCTCGGTGAGCTGGCCGCCAACCACGCCACCCACGCAGCGCTGCTGACGACGAATTTCTTCGGCATCAACACCATCCCCATCGCGCTCAACGAGGTCGACTATGTGCGGATGTGGATTCAAGCCGCTACCACCATGAGCGTCTATCAAGCGGTTTCCGCCGAGAGCGTGGCCGCGGCACCGAGCACGTCGCCGGCACCCACCGTGCTGAAATCCGGTGACCCATCCGCTGCCATCGACTCCTTCATCAGCAACCTGCAAACCGAGTGGGCGAGTGTCGTCCAGTTCATCGTGGACCACCTGTTCGGCGTCTCGAGCCCGCCCGAATTGGATTCCCTCGCCACGTTTCCTCAGGGGGTCATGGAGTTTCTGCGCAACCCTTCGCCAGCGCTCTTTTTTGCTCTGGTGGTCGCGGCGAGCTATGAGGTCACCTTCGACACCACCTTCTACTCGCCCGCGTTGCTGCTGACGACTCCTTTGCTGCCGTTTATCGGTCTAACCGGGTTTGCGGGTCTGGCCGGGCTTGCGGGCTTGCGCCTGCCCCAGCCGGGACAGCTGCCCGACGCCGGCGACCAGATTCCGGATTCCCCTGCGGCCCAGGCGCGGCCTGCCGCGGGAGCCGTACCGGCGATGGCGACGTCCGGGTCTGCCGCGCCGGCCGCGACGGGTGTGCCTAGCCCCGCGCCGGCGCCGGCGTCGGCCCCGGCTTCGGCAGCGGCACCGGCGGCCGGGACAGCCGGTTTCGGCTACCTGGTGGCCGGCGGCGGACCCGACGAGCGGGAAGGCCCCCTACTGGTCGACCGCGCCAAAGCGAAGGCATCGGCGGCGGGCATCGCCGCGGCCGCCGCGGCCCCGGCGCGGACGGCGACGCTGCAGCGGTCGCGGCAGCGCCGACGGGCGGTGATGAGGGGCCGCGGCCACGAATACATGGACCTCGACTCCGACGTGGACGCTCCGCCGGGCGGCGAGCCCACCGCGCCGGCCGCCTCAGACCGGGGCGCCGGGTCATTGGGATTCACCGGGACGGTGGCCACGGCCGGCGGCGTCCGCCCGGAAGGGTTGATCGCTCTGGTCGATGGCTTCGGTACGGGACCGACCGTGCCGCGGTTGCCGCAAACCTGGGGCGGCGACGGCGGCGACGCATTGCCGGGATCCGTTGGGCCAGAGGGGGATCTGTGATCGAGGCAATGTGGTTGAGGGGGGCAGCGTGTCGGATCTGATCGTAACGCCCGAATCCCTGGCTTCGGCCGCTGCGGATTTGGAGAGCATCGGTTCGACACTGGACGCGGCGCACGCAGCGGCTGCCGCTGGAACCACCGGGCTGATGGCCGCCGGCGCCGACGAGGTATCGGCGGCGGTGGCGGGGTTATTTGCCAAGTACGGCAAGGAATTTCAGGCTTTCGGCGCGCGGGCCAGCGCGCTGCATCAGCAGTTTGTTCGGGCACTGAGCGCGGGTGCCGAATCGTATCTGACCGCCGAGGCGCTCAACGCATCGCCGTTGCAGGCGGCGCGCGATGTGCTGGTGGGGCGCCCGTTGATCAGGACTGCAGCGAGCGGTACGGCCGCGACCCCGGCCGCCAACCTCGCGACGTTGATCATGGGCGGCACCGGCAACCCCGTCCCGAGCAACGCCTATCTGACCGCCATCTACGACAACTACATCGCGCCAAATATCGCGCCGGGCACCGCCATTCCCACCGGTTTGACCACACCCGAGCAGGGCTTCCCGCTGACCGGCCTCAACAGCCTGACCTTCGATACGTCGATTGCACGGGGAGTCCAGATTCTGCAGCAGGCGATCACAGCGCAACCGGCGGGCACTCAGACCACCGTGTTCGGTTTCTCCCAGAGCGCCACGATCGTCACCAACTACTTGCAAGGCATCGCCAACGGTTCCATACCCGCACCGTCCCCGTCCGACGTGAGATTTGTGCTGGCCGGTGATCCCAACAATCCCAACGGCGGCCTCTTCGAACGCTTCAATGGGCTGTACATACCCGGCTTCAACGAGTCATTCAACGGCGCGACACCGGATTTGGCCTACCACACCGACATCTACACCATCCAATACGACGGCTTCGCCAACTTTCCCCGGTACCCACTGAACTTGCTGGCCGACGCCAACGCCTTCGCCGGCATTTACTACGACCACCTGGCGCCGACTCCCGCATACCAGAGCCTCACTCCCCAGCAGGTTGCGACGGCGGTCGTCGAGCCGATGTCTCCCGGAGCTACCGGCAACACCACCTACTACATGATTCCCACCCAGAACCTGCCACTGCTCGAACCACTGCACTTGCCGCAGCCGCTACTCAACCTGATTCAGCCGGACTTGCGGGTGCTGATCGACATGGGCTACGGCGACATCGGCGGGGCCAATACCGAGTACGCGAATCTGCCGACCCCGGCCAGCCTGTTCCATCTGGTCAACCCCATCAACGTCGGCAGCGCCCTGGTCAACGGCGCCGTGCAGGGCGTTCGGGCCGACCTGGTGCTGGCCGGGCTCCTGCCGCACTCGGACATGCCCGACGCGTACCCGTTCGTTCCGTCCTTAGATCCGGGTCTCTCGATCAACCTGGGCCAGCCCAGCGTCACCGGGGTGTCGGCGGTCACCACCGGCGTCGGCTCCCTGCTGCGCGCCCTGCACATCCCGCCCTTCGGGGCCGGTTGAGCGCAACCCGGGCCGGCGATCGATCGTTAAGGCCCACCGCAGAGCCGTTGCTCCCTCAGCGAGATTTTGCCCTAGACCATGCATCGAATTGTGTTGGCGTGCCCTGAATGTTTTTGTAGTCATTTCCGGCTGAGAGTTTCCCCGGGCGGCTGCGGTCTTCTAGAGCCTGCGCCGGCGTTCGTGGCGGCGGCTGGAGTGGCGGGAGCCGCCTCCACCGGCGGGCTGTCACCTGTCTTCTTGGCCGCCCCTCGTTTAGCAACTTTCCTTGGCGCGGTGCGGGCAGCAGCCCTCGCTGGGCTAGTCCCCGGCGTACGACTGACCTCGACAACCTGATCGTCGTTGGTGCTGTCTCGTACACGAGATACCAGTGGTATATCGCTGAACGCCGGCACGAGACCACTGCGTAGATCATTAACTAGTTTCGATGCGATCTGGCGTGCCGGGCGGGGATAGACGACGTAAGTAACCCAGCGACCAACCGGGGTGCTTCGAAGCAATTCGGCGACGACGTTTGCGAACTGCGGCGAAGGTAGCTCGTACCCGGTCGAGGCATTCGCACCCAGAAGTTGATCGGGCTCGATGCGACGTGTCTCTGTCCTCATTTGGTCAAGGAGAAATCCATTCGCGCTTTCATCGATTTCACCGATTGCTCCAGCGCGCACGATGCTTGTCGCCGTATCGGTACTAACGGGTTCGTAGTTCATTCCTCGGTCGATTTGGAAGTCGACCGACATGGGCTTGTTGTAGACGAAGGATCCGACGTTGGGTACAAACGCATAGAGCTTCCCGTCCCGCTCTGCAGCCAAAGTGACGGTCCGAGGTCCATCTTTGACCAGGTAAAATTCGCTCATTACTGGTCCTCTTTCGATCTATTGGGTCGAGGATATGCCTTCGATTCAATTGGACACCGCCCAGCACCGTGAGGTTGCGCAGTCCCGGCGGCGCCGAGACGGCACTCCATAGCTCCACCGATCTGCTGAAGGCCTGTAAGCGCACCTCGTCGGACTGATCAACATCGCGATACGTTTCGTAGTCGATGTGACCGCGCTGCTTAAGCTCAAACGTGGTCTGAGTGTGAAATTGCATCTCACACCCATGACCGGTCGGTCCGCAGAGCACGAGATGGATTCCCTTATATGGATTGCCCCGAACAAATGACTGCTCTGCCTCACGCACGGCCCACCCGTTCGCTAGCAATGCGGCGGTTGTCGTTGTCATGGCCGGTATCAGATCGACCTTCTTGACGGTCGTAATGGTGTAGCGGATTGTGTCACTGAGTGTCGAGGCTGCCTGCTCGGGGGTGATCATCTTCTCGAGGGCCTTGGTTCGGATTTTACGAGCTAACGAACGCGGCGACTTGAGGCGGAACTCAAGGCCGACCAACCTGCCCCGCCCAGATCCCACAGCTCTCAGCAGTTGACCCGTCATGTCCGCCTCTTGCTGTAACGCCTGACGCAACGCATCGATCGCTGCATTAGCGACCTGCGGATGTTCCGATCGGCGCACCTCGGCTAGCTCTTTAGCGGCGCCCGAAGCCCATTCTAGCCGCGGTGCGTCGGGTCGGTCGGGTGGCACCAAATCGGCGCCGGTCAATGAACCTTCGGGGGTGTGCGGCGTCGGCACCCTCTTGTGCTTCTAATCCCGCAAATCGCGGGCTCGCCGATGCTGGCCGTCCTCAAGGCCGAGGCCCAATGCCTCATAAGCGTCCGCGTACTTCTGCAGCAGGCGAAGGCGCAGGGCATCGGGCAGTTGGGCAAGGCGGTTAGGGTCCGTGTTGTCAGCCAGGTCAGCGAGTTTGACTTCCAGCGCCAATGCGTGACCGCGAATCTCACGGTAGTAATCGGCCACCGGCTGGTGAGCCTTGCGCGTCAGGAGTTGAACCGCCTCAACCACCACCGCTGGTACGCGCTGTTCGAGCAGCTGAGCCGGCGTGGTGGGCGTGTCCTCGAGGACGTCATGCAACAACGCCGCGGCGATGGCGCGAGGATCGGATCGATCGACATAGCGGGCCACCCGACGGACGTGCTCAACGTAAGGCCGTCCCGCTTTATCTACTTGTCCAGCATGGGCATTGGTAGCAAGTCGACCCGCCAGCTCAACAACATTGAGATCCACAACGTCAACTTCCGTTAACCAACACCAGGCGCGCGCGAACGGCAAAAATATCTTAATCAGTGTGCAAGCACAGGCCGAGGACACCGAAATCGCGCCCACGTCGCCGAACCCTCCGGGTACCTGACCACCTGGCCGCTGCAATCCGGGCCTCCAGGGCCAACCAGGCCGCACGCGCTTATCCGCACATGCAAGCCTGGCGGACCCCAACCGTCGGCGGCGAACAGGGTTGGGCGCCCGCCGACAGGGTCCCCGTCGAGGTGAGGTCTCAGACGATCTATCCAGGAAATTTAGGGGAAACTCACATAATTGCAGCCCAGGACTGGTAGTAGTCCAATAGTCCTCATTTTTCAACGATTAGCGCAGTTGGTGAGGAGACGGTCATGCCGTACGTCCTTGTGTCGACAGACTCCTTGCCAGTAGCGGCCGCCGATATCGCCGACATCGGGTCGTCGCTGCAGGAGGCGCACGCGGCCGCTGCGGCCTCGACTACATCAGTGGTCGCCGCGGCCGGTGATGAGGTGTCGGCGGCGATCGCGTCGCTGTTTTCCGGCCACGGGCAGCAGTACCAGGCGCTGGGCGCACAGGCGGCGGCGTGGCAGGCCGAGTTTATCCAGGCGTTGAACGGCGCGGCCGGCGCGTATGCGGCCGCGGAGGCGGCAAATGTGACGCCGTTGGTTGCGGCGGCGCGGCAGGCCCAGAGCTTGGGGCTGTATTCACCGGTGCTGGATTTGACGGGGCGCCCGTTATTCGGCAACGGCGCTGATGGCGCTGCCGGTACGGGGCAGGCGGGCGGCGCCGGTGGCTGGCTATATGGCAATGGTGGCGCCGGCGGGTCGGGAGGCGCAGGGCAGGCCGGGGGTACTGGCGGGTCGGCGTTCTTATTCGGCAACGGCGGCGCCGGTGGCGTCGGCGGTGTCGGCGCGACCGGCGCAACCGGCAGCACCGGCGGTGTGGGTGCTACTGGTGGCGTCGGTGGGCATGGCGGGATGCTGTTCGGCAGCGGCGGGGTCGGCGGTGTTGGTGGCACTGGTGGGGTCGGCGGCGCGGGGGCGGCTGGTGCCAGCGGTATCGGTAACAGCGCGGATGGCGGGGTCGGTGGGACCGGAGGCAACGGCGGCCAAGGTGGGGTCGGTGGCGCGGGCGGGGCCGGTGGATTGCTCGGCAGCGCCGGCGCAGCGGGGTCGGCCGGTGACGGCGGAGCCGGCGGGGTCGGTGGGACGGGCGGTCAAGGCGACGCCGGGGCTATGGGTGGGGCCGGAGGAACTGGATCTACCGGGTATTCAGGCGGCGGCGGCGGCCAAGGCGGCAGCGGTGGAGCCGCCGGGGCCGGGGGTGGTGGCCAGCAAGGTGCCGGTGGGCAAGGCGGCACCGGCGGTGTCGGCGGCACCGGCGGTCAAGGTGGGGACGGTGCCGACAACAGCGCCGCGGTCGACACCGCTGGTGGCCAGGGCGGACAAGGCGGCACCGGGGGCACCGGCGGCAACGCCGGAACAGGTGGTAGTGGCTTCGGCGGCACCGCCGCCTCCGGCACCGCCGGCGACGGCGGCACCGGCGGTGCCGGTGGCACCGGCGGGGCCGCCAGCCAAGGGTTCTCCATCGCCCCGGATGGCGCACCGGTGGCCAGCCAAGGCGCCGCTGGTGGTGCCGGCGGTCAAGGCGGCACCGGTGGTGCGGCCGGGACTGGGGGTGGTGGCCACCAAGGTGTCGGCGGCCAGGGCGGCAACGGCGGCCTCGGCGGTGTCGGCGACCAGGGCAGCGACGGCACCGACAACAGCGCCACCGTCGACACCGCCGGCGGCCAGGGCGGACAGGGCGGCACCGGCGGCACCGGCGGCAACGCCGGAACAGGGGGCAGCGGCTTCGGCGGCACCGCGGCCTCGGGTACCGCCGGCAACGGCGGCACCGGCGGCGCCGGCGGCACCGGCGGGTCCGCCAGCCAAGGGTCCTCCATCGCCCCGGACGGCGCACCCGTGGCCAACCAAGGCGCAACCGGCGGTGCCGGCGGTCAAGGCGGCAACGGTGGTGCGGCCGGCACCGGAACCGGCGGCCACCAAGGCGCGGGCGGCCAGGGCGGCAACGGCGGTCTCGGCGGTGTCGGCGACCAGGGCAGCGACGGCACCGACAACAGCGCCACCGTCGACACCGCCGGTGGCCAAGGCGGACAAGGCGGTATTGGGGGCACCGGCGGCAACGCCGGCGCTGGTGGTAGCGGCTTCGGCGGCACCGCCGCCTCCGGGACCGGCGGCAACGGCGGCACCGGCGGGGCCGGCGGTAACGGCGGGGCCGCTAGCCAAGGGTTCTCCATCGCCCCCGACGGGGCGCCCGTGGCCAACCAAGGCGCAACCGGCGGTGCCGGCGGTCAAGGCGGCAACGGTGGTGCGGCCGGCACCGGGGGTGGTGGCCACCAAGGTGCGGGCGGCCACGGCGGCAACGGCGGTCTCGGTGGTGTCGGCGACCAGGGCAGCGACGGCACCGACAACAGCGCCACCGTCGACACCGCCGGTGGCCAAGGCGGACAAGGCGGCACCGGCGGGACCGGCGGCAACGCCGGCGCTGGTGGTAGCGGCTTCGGCGGCACCGCGGCCTCCGGCACCGCCGGCAACGGCGGCACCGGCGGTGCCGGCGGCAACGGCGGGTCCGCCAGCCAAGGGTTCTCCATCGCCCCGGACGGCGCGCCCGTGGCCAATCAAGGCGCAACCGGCGGTGCGGGCGGTCAAGGCGGCAACGGCGGCGCCGCCGGCACCGGGGGTGGCGGCCACCAAGGTGCCGGCGGCCAGGGCGGCAACGGCGGTCTCGGCGGTGTCGGCGACCAAGGCAGCGACGGCACCGACAACAGCGCCACCGTCGACACCGCCGGTGGCCAAGGCGGACAAGGCGGTATTGGGGGCACCGGCGGGGACGCCGGAACAGGCGGCAGTGGCTTCGGCGGCACCGCAGCCGCCGGCAACGCCGGCAACGGCGGCACCGGCGGTGCCGGCGGTAACGGCGGGTCAGCCAGCCAAGGGTTCTCCATCGCCCCCGACGGCACACCCGTGGCCAACCAAGGCGCAACCGGCGGTAATGGCGGTCAGGGCGGAAATGGTGGTGCGGCCGGGACTGGGGGTGGCGGCCACCAAGGTGCGGGCGGCCAGGGCGGCAACGGCGGTCTCGGCGGTGTCGGCGACCAAGGCAGCGACGGCACCGACAACAGCGACACCATCGACACCGCCGGCGGCCAAGGCGGACAGGGCGGCACCGGCGGCACCGGCGGCAACGCCGGAACAGGCGGGAGCGGCTTCGGCGGCACCGCCGCCTCCGGCAACGCAGGCAACGGCGGCACCGGCGGGCAAGGCGGCACCGGCGGGGCCGCTAGCCAAGGGTTCTCCATCGCCCCGGATGGCACGCCCGTGGCCAACCAAGGCGCAACCGGCGGTGCTGGCGGTCAAGGCGGCACCGGCGGCGCCGCCGGGACTGGGGGTGGTGGCCACCAAGGTGCCGGCGGCCAGGGCGGCAACGGCGGTCTCGGCGGTGTCGGCGACCAGGGCAGCGACGGCACCGACAACACCTACACCGTCGACACCGCTGGTGGCCAAGGCGGACAGGGCGGCACCGGCGGCACAGGCGGCAACGCCGGAACAGGCGGGAGCGGCTTCGGCGGCACCGCCGCCTCGGGCACGGCCGGCAACGGCGGCACCGGCGGCGCCGGCGGCACCGGCGGGGCCGCCAGCCAAGGGTTCTCCATCGCCCCCGACGGCACACCCGTAGCCAACCAAGGCGCAACCGGCGGTGCGGGCGGTCAAGGCGGCAACGGCGGCGCGGCCGGCACCGGGGGTGGTGGCCACCAAGGCGCGGGCGGCCAGGGCGGCAACGGCGGT
The DNA here is from genome assembly GCA_963778135.1 of uncultured Actinomycetota bacterium. Classification (GTDB taxonomy): domain Bacteria; phylum Actinomycetota; class Actinomycetes; order Mycobacteriales; family Mycobacteriaceae; genus Mycobacterium. The sequence continues at coordinate 670,517 of CAVZTC010000003.1, forward strand.
CTCGGCGGTGTCGGCGACCAAGGCAGCGACGGCACCGACAACAGCGAAACCGTCGACACCGCCGGCGGCCAAGGCGGACAAGGCGGACAAGGCGGCACCGGCGGCAACGCCGGAACAGGCGGCAGCGGCTTCGGCGGCACCGCCGCCTCCGGCACCGCCGGCAACGGCGGCCAAGGCGGGGCCGGGGGCAGCGGCGGAGGCGGCGGTACCGGACAAGCCGGAATCAACAGCGGCCAAGGCGCCGCCGGCGGCAACGGCGGGGTCGGCGGGACCGGCGGGGATGCCGGTGACGCCCACGGCGGCAGCACCGGCCACCGGGGCGCCGGCGGCCAAGGCGGCAGCGGCGGCACCGGCGGCACGGGAGCGATGGGTGGAACCGGCACCGACAACACCAACACCGCCGGGGCGGCCGGCGGCACCGGCGGCACCGGCGGGACCGGCGGCACCGGCGGGGACGCCGGGCTGGGCGGCACCGGCTTCGGCGGCACCGCAGCCTCAGGCACCGCCGGCAACGGCGGCCAAGGCGGGCAAGGCGGCACCGGTGGGGGCGGTGGTGCCGGACAGGCCGGAATCAACAACGGCCAGGGCGCCACCGGCGGTAACGGCGGGGTCGGTGGGACCGGCGGGGATGCCGGTGATGCCCACGGCGGCACCACCGGCCAGCAGGGCGCCGGCGGCCACGGCGGGAGCGGCGGCACCGGGGGCACCGGCGCCCAGGGCGCGGCCGGCACCAACACCGGCGCGGCCGGCGGCACCGGCGGCACCGGCGGGGACGCCGGGCTGGGCGGCACCGGCTTTGGCGGCACCGCGGCCTCGGGCACCGCCGGTGACGGCGGACACGGCGGCCAAGGCGGCAACGGCGGGGGCGGCGGCGCCGGACAGGCCGGAATCAACAACGGCCAGGGCGCCCCCGGCGGCACCGGCGGCCAAGGTGGCGACGGCGGGCAGGCCGGTAACGCCCACGGCGGCACCACCGGTTCCGGCGGCGCCGGCGGTGCCGGCGGGCAAGGTGGCACCGGCGGAACTGGCTACACGGACACCGGCTCTAACAACGCCGGCACCGGCGGGCAAGGCGGCGCGGGCGGTCAAGGGGGTGCCGGTGGTGCGATCGGCACCGGCAGCCCAGGCGGGACCCTGGGCAGCGCCGGCGTCGGCGGCACCGGCGGCCAAGGCGGACAAGGCGGCGGCTCCACCACCAGCGCTGATACCAGCGGCCAGGGCGGGCAAGGTGGCCAGGGCGGCCAGGGCGGCACCGGCGCCAACGGCGCAGCCAGCGGCCTCAACGGCGGCACCGGCGCCCAAGGCGGCCAAGGCGGCCCAGGCGGCACTGGAGGTACCAGCACCGCAGGCCCCGGCGGCTTCGGCGGCCAAGGCGGCACCGGCGGTACCGGCGGCACCGGCGGCACCGGCGCGCTCACCGGCGGTACCGGGGGCACCGGGGGTACCGGGGGCGCCGGCGGCATCGGAGGCACCGGCTTCACGGGCGCCGGCAACACCGGCAACACCGGCAGCACCGGCAGCACCGGCAACACCGGCAGCGGGCCCTCCGGCGGCACCGGAGGCAGCGGCGGCACCGGCGGCACCGGCGGCGGCGGTGGTCAAGGGGGCCCCAGCGTCGTCGCCACCATCCACGGCATCTACGCAGATGCGGTCAGCCCCACCGGCCCCGAAACCGGCTACATCTACCAATTGAGCACCAACGGCAACACCGAAGCCGGTACGTTGATAGTGTTCAATCCCGCCACCAACACCGTCGTCGCCACCATCCCCGTCGGCCTAGCCCCGCAGGCGTTGGCGGTCAGCCCCACCGGAACCTACGCCGGCTACATCTACGTCGCCAACTCCCTCAGCGACACGGTGTCGGTGATCAACCCCGCCAACAACGCAGTCGCCGCCACCATCCCTGTTGGCTTCAACCCGCAGCAGATCGCGGTCAGCCCCACCGGGCCCGAGGCCGGCTACATTTACGTCGCCACCCAAGGCAACGGGCTGCAGGTGATCAACCCCGCCACCAACACCGTCGTCGCCAGCATCACCCTTAACGGGAGCAACTTTGCTGAAGGGGTAGCGGTCAGCCCGACCGGCGCCGAGGCCGGCTACATCTACGTCGCCGGCTCCAACACCAACTCTGTGTCGGTGATCAACCCCGCCAACAACACCGTCATCGCCAACATCCCCGTCGGCGGCTTTCCGTACCACGTTGCGGTCAGCCCAACCGGCGCCGAGGCCGGCTACGTCTACGTCACGAACGATGGCGACGGCACGGCGTCGGTAATCAATCCTGGCACCAACACCGTCGTCGCCACCATCAACCTCGGGAACAACCAGCCGTGGGATGTGGCGGTCAGCCCCACCGGCGTCTATGCCGGCGACGTCTACATCACCAACGCTGACGTCGGCACGGTGTCGGTGATCGATCCCGCCACCAACACCGTCGTCGAAACCCTCCAAGTCGGCGGCTTCGCCTCAGTGGGTACTCTAGTGGCCGTCCCAACCGGCCCGGAGGCCGGCGACATCTATGTCCCCGACTCCAACGGGACTGACGTGATTGGCTGAGGCCTCGCCCATCATTTCAGGTTGATGTCGCGCACCACACGCCCTTCGACGTTGGTCTCGCCACGCGAGCGAATGACCCAGCCAGTCCTCGTACGCGAAACACCGTTGTCACGGCTGCAATCCCAGCGTCCTGGCGTGGCTGTCTGCGGGAGTTTCGCCCGAGTTGTGACAAAGTGCGACAACTGGCCCGTGCCTCGGTCAGCGACCAAAACAGCCTCTGACCTCACGCTTTGCTGTGGTGGCAGGTACTGGATTCGAACCAGTGTAGCTTTCGCGACGGATTTACAGTCCGTCCTTCTCAGTGTTTGTCGGCTCAAGCTGCGTTGGTTGCGTTGGAAACATGCTGGTCAGAGTGTTGGTTACGTTGGAAGATTAAAGCGATTGACGGTTCTGCTGCGGACGATCTGCGGACGCGCGTGTCAGCTGCACCGATCCTGCAGAAGCAGACTGTCTGTCGTACCTCACAGTTACGGTCGCGTCATGCCTCGACTTGGTGGATTCCCGCAGGGGCGCCCGTCCGATCCCGAGAACTTGCCTGCGCTGATCGACCAGCTCCGGGGCTTGATGACGGGTAAGGACCTCACCCAGCTCATCAATGCGGTGGTGGTGCCGGCGACGATGGGCTTGTTCGCCGACGGAGAGAGCCACGCCGACGGGGATACCACGTCGACCTGGGCTGCAAAGATCGAATACTTGGTAGGCGTCGCCCTGTCCGTAGATCCGGCTGGCGACGCGGACACCTCGCCCGAGGTGATGCACCGCGTGAGCCAACTTGTCAGCGACATCTTTGAAACCGACCAACTGCGCATGATCACCGCATTCATGGACCGCGCCGACACGCAAGAGGTGGACCGTGCTCTGCTGCAGCACCAGCTGCAGTTGGAGTACCAAGCAGACCGGATGCCCGGGTACGCGGTCCACCTCGAAATGATCGATGCCGAGGTCTTCGGACGACACCGCGAGTACTACGTGAGCGGACTCGGCTTCGACCCCGCGGATATAATCCGGGCTACTCGGCAGCACGCCCGCTGGTTGAACGAGACGTTCATGTCGGGGCGCGATACATTCGCCAATGCACTGGACAGCGGCGCACTGAACCCCGAGGCCCACGTCGCCTGGCTCAAAGTGTTCACCGAGCCCAAGCGGTGGGATCCGAAAGACGTAGCGGCCATCACCGGCATCGACGTGGAGCAGATCACCGCGATGCTGGACTTTTTCTCGACGGAGTACGGCTGCCAACCAGAATTTCGGGCACCCAGCGACGTGAACAAGGCGCGCACACATCCCTGTATCAAGATCGGCGATGGGACCTACTTCATTCCGGACCCGTGGTCGATGTCTGCGATCGTCCACCACCGCCTTGCAGCTGAACCGAAACGCAACGGTTTCGACCCGCAGAAGTACCACAAGCACCGCCAGGACGCGCACGAACGCTTGGTGGCGGGCGCGCTGGCGACGGTGTTCGGGACCTCGAATGTCCGTTCGGCACAGCATTACGATCTCGCTTCGGGCCAGCACGGCGAAATCGATACTCTCACCTGCGCCGAGTGGCCCCTGGTCATCGAAGCCAAGGCGATCGCACTGACCGAGTCCGGCCGGCGCGGCGCCCCACTCCGAGTCGACACGAAGCTGAAAGCCGTCCTCGGCGAGGCACTCGACCAGACCGATCGCGCTCTGACGTACATCCGCGATGAGGGCGGCAGATCTTTCGCACCCACTGAGAACGGGCGGCCAGTCGGGCTCCTCCCGGACAAGGTGGCAGGCGGCACCGCGATGATCGCAACGTTCGAGCGCATAGACCCGTTCGCATCGGGTGGGCTGGCGGTGGCTGGAGATGTCAACAGGCCGACCTGGGTCGTATCCCTGACGGATCTGCTGATGGTCGCAGACATCCTCACGGATCCGGCAGCGTTTCACCACTACGCGCGGACGCGGGCTGGCATGCACGACTCGATGGCCTCGGCTGCGGCCGAGGCAGACGCACTCGGTGCCTACCTCGTCGACCGCCTCCGCATCGTCCACCAGTCAACCTACGAGGAAGCAGCACGCATATTCATCGGATATTCGTCCGACGCGCTTAACGACTTCTACACCCGGCGAGAAGGCGGTCTGGACGCGCGCAAGCCCAGCGTGGAGGTGCCGGACGAGGTCGCGAACGCCTTGGCAGGCGCGCTCCGGCATCCGGGATGGACAGAGTGTGTCGACGCGGTGATGGCGACAGACTCCTCCGGTTGGAAGAAGTGGAAGCGGTTCCGGAGAAAACACACCCGCGGCGGAACCTTCGGCCTCAACGAAAATGTATCGCTCGTCGCGCTGTCAGACGGAGACTCATCATTGGAACGCGTCGGTGAGACGATCAGACTCAGCATCCCTCCTCGTCGCTGAAAGCATCTGCGACACAGCGATCCGCGCGATAGTGCGGTCGAATTCGGCTGCACCCCTGTTGAATTGGTCATGTCACAGTGCTGCGCCGACTGGCGGTGGTCCCGCTGCCACCGCCAGATGCTTTGGTCGAGCATCCATTTCAGCGCCCGGTGCGTAGTGACACTGCAGTTGATCGACCGCCGACGAGGCACCAATGACCAGTACTCGTGGCTTCCGCCGTCCGACTGGTCCATCGTCTACGAGAACCAACGGTGGTGGGACGAGGTCCGTTACTACGTCGAGCAACCGTGGTTCGTGCAGGTACTGGGGCACGGTGTCGAGGTTGCCCGCATCGAGCTGGATGACCCGGGCGGTATCAACCCGGAATACACCGCGGTGCCAGCAATCGGCTCCGAACGGTTGGAGATTCAGTTCATCGAAGTGGCCAGTGCCACGCGGGGGTGCGGCGTCGGTACCCAGTTGGTGCACGCTCTGGAGGAGCGGCACGCGACCGGCGACTCTTCGCGTACAGCGAGGGAGCCGACGGTTTCTGGACGGCGCTGGGCGGGGAGCGGTTCGACCAACCCGACGGATTTCACCGGCCGCTGTTCATCCAGCCTGCGCGGAACCTAGCTTCCGTTTAGCGCGGAGGGTCCTGCCCCCATTACGAAGGATGAGGTCAAAACGGTGGTGCTGGACTCAGCCTGGCACTGCAGCTGCGGCGACGTTCGTAAGGAACCCCGAACCAACAAATGCAGATGCTCTTAACACAACACACTTCAGCGACTCACCGTGCATACGCACCGCCTCCTTTCGTTTGGCATCTCGAATTCGAGACCAAACACCTGGAATGGCGTAGAGCAGTACGGCCGCCACAACGATGGGCAGTGCCAGAACCCGAAGTACCGGGCTCAATCCAGCAAGCCCATCATAGCCCTATAGTCTCCTCCGGTCTCTTTAGCTACGTTCCGAAAGGCGATTGCCAGTGAACGCTAAGGACCAATCGACCTCGAAGCCGCGAGCGAGCGACTAAGCGCTTCGACCAAACACCTACGCGCCGAACAATTTCCCGGACCATGCCGCGATCGTCGGCTCGAACCGCTCAGGGACGTAAGACCCCTCTGGGCGTACAGCACCCGGTGCACGCGACGCGGCCTCGAACAGGCACACCGCGCACTCGGCCATGTTCAGTGTTACGGCGAGGGCGTCGGCGATCAACGTGAACACCGTGCCGCCGCGGGCATACTCCGTCATCCACTTGTAGCCGTGAATGAAGCTGGATCCGTACGAGTAAAGGGACCTGGCCGTGCTCTCCAAACCGTTCGCTGCAATCTCTCCCGTGTCGTGGGCAGGGATGTGAGCATCGACCCACTGCGCGGATAACCTGATCATCGCGGTAAAGGACGGCGTCTTGGCGAACGTGTACGCGGCTTTCGCCTCGGCGAGCATGGAGTTGTATTTGCTACGGTGTTCTGCGTTCTCATCGAGCAGCTGTTTCGGGTATCGGCCGAGGCGGCTCGTCTCGTCCTCCTCGCCGATCACCAGGAACCGCCGCCGCTGCTCCAACTGCTCCATCTCCTCGGACATGCACCGGTCACGCCGAACGTCGCGCGCTGGGTCTTCAAGCAGCCAGATGGTCAGAGCCGCGGACTCCATGGCCACCCGGCACAGTTGCAGGACCTCTGCCACGTGGGGCTGCCGGTGCGATCGCCGGCGAGCGACCAGAATCCCGGCGGTGTTCAAGCTCTCGACCGCGCTCATCGCGGGAAACAGCGCGTGCTCGGTGACGGCTTGTGGTCCCGCCAGTGTCAGCGGGTATGCCGCGGCGAAGGCGGCGTCGTCGGCGGCGAGCGGGCTCCCGAGCTCGGCGCCGTGAGGGTGCAGCCCCCACTGGTACAGGTCGCCGCAGCGCTGCCCGCGCTCGTCGATGCGAACCAGAACGCCGTTGTGTTTGCGGTTGAACAGCGCCTCAGCCTGTTCGGCGGTCAATCCCCGGTTGGGTGTGCCCATGGGGCGAGGCTAGGCAGCGGGTACGACAGGTCGCGCGCGAGTCACCGCGCCGACGCACGCCCGCGGCGCGCATGACCACCTCGAGTCACGCACCGAAGAGGCTGGACCGTCTTCCTCAAACCAAATTCCGGCTGCAACTTCGCTAGCCGTGCGTAGACACGCTCACGCAGTCCGTCAGACATCTCGGCTTCGAAGTGCAGTAGGGCACGCAGCACCCCATCTTCATGACCTGCCTGCGCCTTAGTCTGGGATGACTCACCGTCGGCCACCATTCGCACCGCGTGGCGAAGATCGTTGATCCGGTCAAGTCTCACTTCGCCGCGCTCACGAGCGGCGTGCTCAACGGTCCAGCCGGCTTCCTCATCGCGGAGTGCGCTGCCGTAGTGGCAATCGGCGCGGCGCAGCAGCCCCAGTATCTCGTCCCGGTGCAGGTTGGTGTCAGGCATTCCGTCCCTCTCGTTCCCAGCGAACGCCGTATGCACTCAGCGTGCCAAACATATCGCGGCGCACGGTTGGGTTCGCAGGGCCGCTCGTCCAGTCCAGCACGCCGCAGTTGGTCGCACCGCGTAGGTGCCAACGGACGCCAATGCTGCGCTGCGAAAGGCTCGTCACGGCACGTCGTCAAGGGCGCTACGGTCAGCTGACCGCCGTAAGCTGTTGTGCCCGCCGCGTGGATGCGGCCTGAACGATCCGTTGTGCAGTCCTGTAGTTGATTCCTGACGCTTTGGCGGCGGCGTTGATCGATGCGCCGCCACGGGTTGAAGCCAGCACCGCAAACACAGTCTCCACGGGCTGCGTCGTCACACCGGATGCAATCAACTCCGAGGCAAAATCTGCATCGGCCTGTGTCGCCTCGATTTGCACCCAGTCCTGCGCAGTCGGTGTTTTCCGCAGCGATGCCGACGCAGACTTCTGTGACTGTGCAGTGGTTCGCGCGAGCCCCGCCAACTGGGCTTTTGCACTCGGAGTCGATTTCTGCGCAGGCCTTTGTGTAGCGCCTGCTTCTGCATTGGCCGGGATCGGCATCGTGCGGGAGCGGCGTGCTGGTTTGTCCCCAAGCGCAACCAGCATCAGGGTGCTGACGGCGACCGTCGTATCGACGATTGCCGGGAAAACCCATGCCGTTGCACGGCTGTATCCAATCGCTGCATCAGATCTCGCAACGCAAGGAAACTCAGCGCGAATGCCCCTACACCGATGACTGCAACGGCTCCGACAGCCCAGCAGTACACCCTGCCGGATGCCCCTGCACGGACGGCGAGCGCGATGCCGTGCACCGCCGCCAAGAGAGCGATGGGAGGCACAGCGGCAGCGCCGATCTGGATGACGACGGCCGGAGATGTACGGCAGCACTGCGTGAGCGACGTTGCCGACGACGCTGACCGTGGTCGCGCCGACGAGGAGGAACCAGAAGAATCGGACGGCACGACGGTGGTTCCTCTGGGTGATCTCGGACTGGGTGGTCATGGCTGCCCCTCCCCACCTGTCAGGACGTATGTCAACTTCCGCTCGCCCACCTCGACAACGATTCTGGCGTCAGCACCAAGGGCCGTCAGATATGCGCTGAGGGTGCTTAGGAGCATGTCCCGCTGTCCCTCAAGGCGGCTGATCTGTCCTTGGCTGGTACCGAGGGAGCCGGCAAGTGCCACTTGCGTGACTCCTGCCTTCCGACGGAGATCACCGAGGTCGATCACTACTTGAGTATAGCATCAACGCTTTATAACGGCAGAGTTATATCGAGCAGACGATATCGCAGGCCACCTGCCATGGCGGTGACGCTGTACCCGGTCAAGTTGCCCCAAATCCCTGCGGATAACGATGTTCCCGCTACGTTTGTGCTGTGCGAGCATGGTTGGTTGCTTCCTCGGCCGTCGCCCTGGGCGTCACGTTGACATCCTGCGGATCCTCACCGAATAGTGCGTCAACATCGGCGCCGTCGTCGTCGGTTGGCCGCACGACGACGACAGACGCGCCGTCCCTGAGCGCCCAGCCAACATTGACCGGCACGCTCGGAACGACCAGCACCAGGCAAACCCCACTCACCTACATCCCTCCTCGGCCTGACGCAACAGGAAACCCGCCCTGCAACGGATTCCTCAGCGAGGACGTGATGGCGGGTGCTAGTTGGCAAGCGTACGAACCCGATCCATCAGCGCCTCGAGGCATCATGGTGCCGGTCCACAAGACCGGCCTTGAGCTGCCCGACAACTTCAAGATCGTCGTTCAAACAAAAGACGGCCGGCACCACACCTTGGAAGACGTAATCTATCCCGGCGCATCCGGACCCTGGGACAGCGTGGACGCGTATGACTTCCTATTTCCCGACATCGACCCGCTGGACGTGCAGGAAGCCCTGCTGACCAACCGCAAGGGCACCTGCTGGCTACAAGGACCGGCTGATCCCTCACGATGACATATCACCGACACTGATCTTCTTCATATCCAGTAGCGCGGGCAGAAGTGGTACTCAGCGGCCCGCACTTCCTGGATGTAGAGATTGACTCGACCGCCGATGTAGTCGGACGGGCCGTGCGTCTTCATCGAGACAATGTCCGCTTCGCTCATGCCGCTCTGACGCATCCAGCAGGTCGTGCTGGCTTCAGGAAGCCCCACTGGACGGTATGGCAATCGGCGCTGGCATGGGCGCGATCCGGCGAAGCCGATCCCGTGGCCACTGCTTAGCAATCCGATGGCAGCGATGCTGCCCTTGACGATGTTTCTCATGGCTCCTCCCCTTCAGACCGTCTCGGGTGGGCCGAAGGAAGTCGTCCCGACTGAGTTGTCGTCCTCGAAGCCGGGGCAGAAGTGGAACTCCGCGCCGCCCACAATCATGACGGCCTGCTCGGGGGTGTACTGATCGACGGCGTACTCAAGGCCTCGGATGAGCTGTTCCTCGTTGTAGCCGATCGCCCGCTTTCCGCAGACCCTCGCCGCCAGGCTCCGAGCGTTTCCCACGTCCCCGTGGTAGAGGCCCGTGTACCGCAGCTCGTCCCGGTAGTGGTAGGTGTCCATGTCGCCTCGGGTGCCGATGACGGCGATGGTGGCGTTGGCCTGGGGGCACTAGCCCCAGGCCTGCGCCGATTGCTCCTGCGGCTATAAAGCTATAACCGCTGCGATGATCTTCACCAGATCACCACCTCGGCGTTGTTGCCTCCGAAGCTGGGTGCGCTATGTTGTCGGGCATCCTCCCAATGACGATTCACCGCTGGATGTGCCCATCGTCCTGCCCGCCAGCACCGAAATGCGAAGCCGCCACGAGGTCTTCGACGCCGACGAGGCTGCGCAACTGTTTTTTAGCTACTACAAGACAGGCGACATTCCTTCGACCTACACGTTGCGCCCCGAACAGGGCTTTACCCGCGATGGGGGCAATATCGATCTTCGCGATCGAGCGCCGGGTTTACATTGACGAGATCGCCCCTCGGAGGCTTTTCGCAGCTGGCGGGCAACCCCGCGGCTTGACCAGTGGGAGCCGCGTTGATTAGTCATGGCGGCGGGCCGCCACAGCGCGGCTCGCAAAAATACGCTGGATACCCTGTCCCTATTTCAGCCGGCCTGCTGACTCTTCGAGGTGCCGATGGTGGGGGTTTACGTTGTACAACATGAGCAGAGGCGAGAAAACCCCGGAGGAATTGTCAAAACCTGTGGATTGATGGGCTTCAGGCGACCTCCGATCCGGCGGTCTTGTCAGCCGGCGGGATTGGGTCCGGCGTGATGTCAGTGGGCCGTTCGAGCAGTTTGCCCTTGTGGAAGATCGCGCCAGCCCGGACGAGGGCGACGAGTTCGGGTGCGTTGACTTTGCGCCAGCGGGCTTGTGCGGCCTCGATGAGCTTGTAGGCCATGGCGATTCCGGCGGCGCGTGATCCTGGGCCCTTGGTGACGCGCTGACGAAGGCGCACGGTGGCAAAGGTGGACTCGATGGGGTTGGTGGTGCGCAGGTGGATCCAGTGCTCGGCGGGGTATTTGTAGAACTCGAGCAGGGTGTCGAGGTCGTCGGTGATCTTGGTGACCGCCTTGGGGTACTTGGCGGCGTAGTCGAGTTCAAAGGCCTTGGCCGCGACCTGGGCCTTGTCGATGTCTTCGGCGTTGTAGATGTCCTTGAGTGCGGCCGACGCGCCTGGGTGTGCTGATTTGGGCAGTGCGGAAAGGACATTGGCCTGCTTGTGGAACCAGCAGCGCTGCTCGCGGGTGTCGGGAAACACCTCGCGCAATGCCGCCCAGAAGCCGAGCGCGCCGTCGCCGACCGCGAGCACGGGTGCTCTCATGCCGCGGCGGCGGCAATCACGCAGCAGATCGGCCCACGATTCGGTGGACTCGCGGTATCCGTCGGTGATCGCGACCAGTTCTTTGTGCCCGTCGGTACGCACTCCGATCATCACCAGCAAACACAGTTTCTGCTGATCTAGGCGTACCTTGAGGTGGATTCCGTCGACCCACAAATAGACGTAATCACTACCCGACAGGTCACGGGCTCCGAATGCTTTGGCCTCGTCTTGCCATTGGGCGGTCAGCCTACTGATCGAGGCCGCTGACAGGCCTGAGCCGGTGCCGAGGAACTGCTCCAGCGCCGGTGTGAAGTCGCCGGTGGACAGTCCGTGCAGATACAGCAATGGCAATACCTCGCTGATCTGCGGGGACTTGCGTGCCCAGGCCGGCAAGATCGCCGAGGAAAACCGTGTGCGCTCACCCGAGTCGGGGTCGGTCCGCTTGTCGTTGACTCGCGGCGCTTGCACCGGCACGCCACCAGCGGCAGTAAGCACTGTGCGTTCCTCGTGGAAGCCGTTGCGCACCACCAGCCGGTGGCCGTCCTCATCAACCAAGTCGCAGTGAGCGTCGATGTAGGCGGCGACCTCGGCCTTCAATGCCGCCGCCAACATCTGACGAGCACCATCGCGGACAATCTCATCAAGCAACGACCGACCCGCACCGCCGTCGTTGTCGTTGGCCGATTCCGCATCGTGAACTACCGTGAGCAAGGGCGTACCTTCCCAACCAGCGCGCCAACGCCGGTCTTGATCAGAACACTTCGGACTTCAGATCATCCTCGGGAAGGTGCGCCCGCTTACGCCGCCTCGCCGAGGCTCATCCACAGGTTCTGAGCATTGCTCAAAACCCCGAAGTCTGAGACTCAGAAGTCGAGGGCGGATGAGAAGCGCGGTTTGGGGTCGAAGCCGTCCGGCAGGAACAATCCGGCTCCCCCGAAAAAGGAGTACGAGGGCGCCCCTGACGGTCCTGCAATCCCGGACCCTTCCAAGATCCTCGCTGGTGAGACTTTCCGTTCGCGGAAGCCCAGCGAATGGAGAGTTCGGCCCCGCCGCCGGGACCGCTGAATCGCATAGAACGAAATACTCTGGGCCGCGTACAGGTTGGGCAGTCAGTCGTCCCCAGTAACCGGATCGGAGAATCCATGACAACACCGAACTTGGGTCGCCTGAGGGTCGTTGCTCCCCGTCACGTGTGGCCGCACGAGGCCCACAGCTTCACACCCTGGCTGCTCAACAATGTCGACGTTCTCAGCGACCTGCTCGGAATGGACCTTGAGCTTCAGGTGGCAGAGCATCCCGTTGGGGGATTCTCGCTGGACCTGCTCGGCCGAGACCTCTCTGATGAAAGTGTTGTTATCGTCGAGAACCAGCTGGAACAGTCCGACCACATGCACCTCGGCCAGATCCTCACCTACGCAGCGGGGACCGATCCCAAAAACATCGTGTGGATCACTGCCGGATTTCGGCCGGAACATCGCGCTGCGCTCGATTGGCTGAACGAACACACCGATCCCGACACCCGGTTCTTCGGCGTCGAAATCGCCGTCGTCCAGATAGGCGAGTCGATTCCAGCTCCGAACTTCAAACTGGTTGCACAGCCGAATGATTGGGGCAAGCAGGTAAAAGCCGCTACTGGGGCAGGTGCGGTTACTGAGCGGCAGAAACTCAACTGGGAGTTCTGGGAGAAATTCCTCAACCGGGTACAAACTGAGCACCCAGGATGGACAAAGGCGAAGGCACCGACACGCGAGGGATGGTTCCAACTACCCAGCGGTGTAAGCGGGATAGCGTACGAAACAGCCTTTGCCCAGCAGGGACTCCGGGTTCAGCTGTACTTCAGCAGTCCGGACGCCACCACCAACCAGACTCGCTTCCAGGCTCTTTATGCGGTCAAGGAGCAATTCGAGCAGTCACTTGGCGAGACGGCGATGTGGGATGACAAGCCTGGTAAGAAGGCCGCGGCGGTATACGTGCAGTCACAGTTCGAAAGTGTCATGCACGTCGACCAATGGCCGGCGATGCTCGACTGGGTAATCGATCAAAACGTGCGCTTCAGGCAAGCGGTTGAAGCTGTTGGAGGAATTGCTTCCTTCGCGTGACCAGGACTTGTCGTTGTCTACCATCGTCTACCTACGCCGTCGGCTTCAATCCCTGGTAGACGACCGGGATCAATTCTCCAAGCAACTTCTGTGACAGCTCAGGGTTGTTGAGGATCTGAGTGGAGAGATCCTCGGAGGATTCCATGGCCCCAATCACCGCGCCGACGAACTCGTTCTGTAGGTCCGGGCTAGCCGAGAACTGGGCTAACGAGTTGTTTTGCGCCTGCTGCTGCAGGGTCTTGCTCTCTTCTAAGCGGTCTTTGATGTGGTTGACGACGTTGCGCACGCTCGAATCGGGGTGATCACCGGAGAACAGGTCATTGATCTGGGCGATGACCTCTTCGAGCGCCACCAGCTCGGGATCGCGGGCGGTGCCGGTACCGGATTCCTTCGCCGGCTGCAGCGGCACCTCGCCAGTGAGCTTGCCCGCGGTGGTCTCCCTTTGTGCTGGGTGAGGAAGTCGAAATCGACGGTGGACAGGTCGATCTCGTGGTTGAGCTGCTCGCGGGGAATGACCGGCGCCAGGTGGCGTAGGTAGATGGACAGCTTCTCCAGCGATGGGTCTTCGTAATTGACGATCTGGGACAGGAAGTCGTACTGGCGCAGGAAGGTGCCAACGTCCTTGCGGAACATCACCAGCTCGTCCAGGGCGCGCGTGGTTGTTGAGCTCGAATGCCGTGCGTTCCCTGTCACGGAAGCGATCCCTCGCAGGGGTGACCCACTTGTTGAGTGCTTCATGGCCCTTGTGAGCCATATAGTCAGCGACCAATCCCTCGACTTCTGATTCCTGGTAGATCGCTAAGGCATCCAGCTTGCTCATGGTCTCGATGAACGATGTTCGGGTCGGTGACATCGGCCAGAGTCGTTGCCTCGTAGTAAGGCTCGAATGCCTCGACAATTTCCTCGGCGGTATTCGCGAAGTCCAGCACAAAGGTCTGATCTTTAGCTGGGGCGACCCTGTTCAGCCGGGATAGCGTTTGCACCGCCGCCACCCCGGAAAGGCGTTTATCGACATACATCGCCACCAGCAGCGGTTGGTCGAAGCCGGTCTGGAACTTGTTGGCGACCAACATCACGTTGTACTCGTCGGTGGCGAACGCATCGCGCAGGTCGCGGCCCTTCAGGCCCGGGTTCATCGAGGTTTCAGTCGCCCTGTCCACAGCCGAATCGATATCGGTGACCTCCCCGGAAAAGGCCACCAGGGCATGAACATCCTTGTAGCCCTTCTCAGCGACGTATTTGTCGAAGGCCAGCTTGTACCGCACCGCCGCCTTGCGCGAGGAGGTGACCACCATTGCCTTGGCCTTGCCGTCGAGCCGCCAGCCGACATTCTCGCGGAAGTGCTCGATGATTATCTGCACCTTCTGGGAGATGTTGGTGGGGTGCAGCTTCACCCAATTCATCACTGACTTGATCGCCGCGCTCTTGTCGACTAGGTCGTTATTGGAGCCGCCGGTGACTTGGATGGTCCCCGTGCCGGCGGTGTCCTCGGTCTCGTACGTCTGCCCGTTGTGGGTGAGCCGGAATGCCGTCCTGTAGGGCGTGTAGTTGCGCAGCACATCGAGAATGAAGCCCTCCTCGATGGCTTGCTGCATCGAGTACAGGTGGAACGGGTGCGGCGTGCCGTCGATGCCCTTGTGCCCGAACAGTTCCAAGGTCTTGGCCTTCGGGGTGGCAGTGAACGCAAAGAACGACAGGTTCTTTGACTCGGCCCGTGCGGCCATCTCCGCCGCCAGCACGTCTTCGGCATCCACGGTGCCACCGTCGGCCAGATCATCCAGCTCCGTGGCTGTCAGGGCCGCCTTTAGCCGCTTGGAGGCTTCTCCTGCCTGAGAAGAGTGGGCCTCATCGGCAATGATCGCGAAGTTCTTGCCCTTCAGGTTGGCCTGTGTGCGGATCAGCTCTAGGGCGACGGGGAAGGTCTGGATGGTGACAATGATGATCTTCGTCCCGCCCCGCAGGGCGTCGGCCAGCTCCTGCGACTTAGCCCCGCCGAGCCCGGCGATGTGGGCGACCACGCCTGGGGTGCGGTCGATTTGGCGGATCGCCTCCTGAAGCTGAGCATCGAGGACGTTGCGGTCGGTGATCACGATGACCGAGTCGAACACCGGCTTATCGGCGTCGTCGTGCAGCACCGAAAGCCGGTGCGTCAGCCAGGAGATGCTGTTGGTTTTGCCAGAACCTGCAGAGTGCTGAATCAGGTAACGCTGTCCCGGCCCTTGCTCGCGGGCCGCCTCAACCAGCTTGGTGACAGCCTCCCACTGGTGAAAGCGCGGGAACAGCATCGTCTGTTTGCGGATCTTCTTGTTCGTGACAGGGTCGATGGTGTCGTCGACCTGTAGGTGCATGAAGCGCCCGAGGATGTCCAGCCACGTATCGCGCTGCAGGATCTGCTGCCAGAGGTACGCCGTTGGGGAACCGTGCGGGTTCGGCGGGTTCCCAGCGTGATGACTATTGCCCCGGTTGAACGGCAGGAAAACGGTGTCCTTGCCCGCCAGCTTAGTGGTCATCTGCACCTCGCTGTTGGACACCGCAAAGTGCACCAACGCCCGAGACCCGAACCCCAGCAGGGGCTCTCCCTTGGGTAGCCGGTGGTGTTTGTACTGCAGCACGGCATCGGTGACGCTCTGTTGGCTCAGGTCAGTCTTCAACTCGGCAGTGGCCACGGGAATGCCGTTGACGAAGAACACCAGATCGATGCTGTTGGCGTTCTGCGTCGAGTAATGTACCTGCCGCATCACCCGCAACCGCACCGCGCTGTACTTCTTGGCGGTGGTCTCATTCAGCGACGTGTTGGGCCGGAACTGACACATCTGGAACTGCGCACTAAGGTCCTTGAACCCGCGCCGCAACACTGACAACGTGCCACCGTTGGCTTTCGGATCAGCCCCCAGCGCCTTCACCAAGGTGGCCAGCACACCCTGCCGGGCTTTCACCAATGCCTCGCCCGTCAGTTCCGGTTTGACCCGCTTAGCCAACTGCTCAGGCTGGGTGTCCGCCAGCCAGCCGAACACGTCCTCGGGGAACAACGCCAGTTCCCGGTCATAGCCCGCGTCCGCGGGCGAGTACAACCAGCGCTGCTCAGCCAGATAGTGGCAGATCTCGGTCTCGAACGCGGACTCGTGGTGCTGGGTCACGACGGGTTCGATCCGCTCGCGGTGGACGCAAGAGCAATTGCTTCCAGGTCGTTGATGGATTGTCCGTCTGCGTTTCGCCAGCTGATACGCCCGTTGTTGCTGCCCCCGACGATCACGCCCCCGGCGGTGGAGGGACTGGTAAACAAGTGATCTTTGAGTAATACCATCTCTGCTTCGGTCAGTCGGATCACTCCGTCAGCTTGCAAAGCATCGCGTTGCCGCGCGACACTGGCCGGGGCCGAAGGCCGAAGGCCGAAGACCAGGGCGGCCCCCAGACCCCGCAAGCACCAGGAGGCCCTCCGAGGTCTGGTAACCGGTCCCATCACATCCACGCTCCCGGAAGTACAACCGCTCTGGCTCTTCCTCGACGCCGGTGTCGCCAGGCGGTTGGACCCGATGACGCTGCACCGGTTCCAGAACTGGAGCGCCGAGGGTCGCCAAGAGCACCGCGATGGTCACCCCACGGAAGGTAGATCTGGATTGTCTGCGCTCTGCCCATACCTAAGCGACTGCCCCCTGCACACCGATCTTGCCAGTCACCGCATCGGTGATCAACGCTGACTGATACTCGCGCAGAATCGCGATTACTTCCGTCGCTTTTGATATCAGAGTATCGATATTCGCGCAGCGCCTGGCGAGAAAGTCGACGATCGCGTGCTGCTCTGCAAGCGAGGGATGCGGCCATTCGAGGCTTTCGAGCTTCTCGGCGGTGAAGTGCGGGATGGTCGCCTTGCCGCACAGAATCGACACATGGCCGATCGCGGTGGCCGCCTGGATAAGATACGAAAGAAAGCGAATATCGTTGCCACCCCGCGCCCTTACCCTATTCAGCGATTTCTGGAAACCCCACCCCGGTAGATCCTCCTGCACGATGGCGCATCGACCATATGTCGCCCCTCCTTCTACGACCAGGAGGTCATCCTTGCGTACCGAAAGCTTGCTCAGCTCCTCAGGTGTAAACCAGCAGAGCATTGGATCGTCCAGATCGAGTTGGAGGGCTTCGTTCACGCTTCCCGCCTTGAGGTGTGGGAGGAGCTGATCATTGGACGACTGCCGCTCACCTTGGTACATCTTGCCCAGAACTACTGAGAAACCGTGCTTAACCTTGCCCATCGTCCAATGGGAGGGAATCTGTCCAAGCCACGGGACACCTGAGTCCTTCATCTCGACATCGGGATCAACCCCTTTGGTGACGGCATGGGTGATGGTGGCGATGCGGTCCTCGCGCAGGGTCGCGATGAGCTGCTCCTGCTTGTCGATCACCGCGTCGATCTTTGTGGTCTCACGGTCGAGGAAGTCACAGATTCCCTTCTGCTCAACATCCGTCGGGAGCGGGAACCGTATTGCGAGTACTTCACGAGAAGACAGGTGCTTGACTGTCGTGGCGTACTGCGTCTCGTTTATGTACCTCAAATGCGGCGGGAGGTTATAGGCGACCCACCTGATGTCAACCCCTGGCCGGGGTCGCAGGGCGCAGAGGCGTTGATTGAGGGCGGCTGGCCCACGTGTCCAGATACACGTGTTGAAATCGCCATCCATGCCGATGACGAGGTCGCCATCCTTCAGCTGGCAGTTTCTTGGTATGGGCGCGGAAATATATGTCTCGAAGTCCTGCGCGGCGATATCACGGATGCGGACAAGCGGAATCTCACCATCTCCACTGAATAGCGCGCTGTCGAACGGATAGCCATTGAACAGTTCCACCATCTCACGCATTCGGGCCTCAGGCCACTTCATGCTCCGACCTCGCCGAGCATGGCTTGGATATCCGAGACCAGTATCCGGAGGTCTTTCTGGATCTCTTCGAGAGGCCTGGGCGGGATATAGCGGTAGAAGTGGCGAGTAAATGGAATCTCGTAGCCAACTTTGGTCTTATCGTGGTCGATCCAGGCATCGGGCACGTGCGGGAGAACCTCGCGGGCGAAGTACTCGTCGATATCCTCGGTCAGGGGCACGTTCTCACTGTCACGGAGCGCTGGGTCCGGTTCGGGCTTGCCCCGAGAGTCCGTGACGATGTTGGCGTCAGCGTCGTGCTCGCCGATTGTCGACCAGATCGTCTTGATAAGCGGGGCAGCCGGTTTGGTCACCCCAGCTTTGCGCAGTGTGTCCTTGAGTTCGGTGATGAACTCGTCGCGGTCCTTCCACTCCCACCCGATGAGCGCGGTCAGCCCATTGCGGATCGCGGCCTGCTCGCCGGGTTTGAGCTTCTCGATGCTCTTCTGGCCCAGAACTTCTTCGACATTGCCCTCGGTGGGAGTGAACCGGAGTTGTAGCGGGCGCTCCACCGTGATGGTGGAATAGCCGAACTCCTCACCCTTGAATACCTTCGACAGGGCGGGGTGCTCGTCGCTGCCGTGCTCGTTACGGAAGCCCTCATAGAGATGGGAGATCCGTTCAATGTCCTTGGGGCGCAGTTCCTTGCGCTTGGAGCCGAGGGATTTACGCATCTTGCCGAACATGTCGACGGCGTTGATGAGCTGGACCTTGCCCTTGCGCTTGGTGGGCTTGTTGTTGTCCAAGATCCAGATGTAGGTGCTGATTCCAGTGTTGTAGAACATGTCCGTCGGCATGGCGATGATCGCGTCCAGCAGGTCGTTCTCGATGATCCACTGCCGGATATTGGACTCCCCTGATCCAGCGCCGCCGGTGAACAATGGTGAGCCGTTTAGCACGATGGCCAGACGGCTGCCGCCCTCGCCGTTCTTGACGGGCTGCATTTTTGAGATCAGGTGCAGCAGGAACAGCAACGATCCGTCAGACACGCGCGGTAGGCCGGGACCGAACCGCCCGGCGAAACCGCGCTGTTCGTACTCGTTGGTGACCGACTTCTGCTGCGTATTCCAAGCGACCCCGAATGGAGGGTTAGAGAGCAGGAAGTCAAAGTGCCGGGTGCGGAAGCCGTCATCGGTCAGGGTGTCGCCCAGGTAGATGTTGTCGACATCCTGACCCTTGATGATCAAGTCCGACTTGCACAGCGCATACGAGCGCGGATTGATGTCCTGCCCATATAGCACCGGGCGGGCCTTCGGATTCATCTCCACCAGATGGTCATAGGCCGTCGACAGCATGCCCCCGGTGCCGGCAGCCGGGTCGTAGATGGTGCGCACGGTGCCGGGCTTGGTCAGCGCGTCGTCCTGGGCGAGGAACAGGATGTCGACCATCAGCTCGATGACTTCACGCGGGGTGAAGTGATCACCCGCCTGAGTGGAGTTTGATTCGGCGAACTTGCGGATGAGTTCTTCAAAGATGTGCCCCATGTCGTGTCCGGAGATGACCTTCGGGTGCAGATCGACAGCGGCGAACTCTTTGACGATCAGATACAACCGATCTGATTTAGCCAGATCGGCGATCTGATCCATCATGCGGAAGCCGTCGAAGACATCACGCACATTCGAGGAGAAGTGCTCGATGTAGTCGACAAGGTTGTCTGCTACCCCTTCGGGGTCACCCACCAGGGAGGCGAATGTCCAGCGCGAGGTGTTGTAGAAGGGCAGCTTGAACTTCGACTTGAGCAATATCCCGGGGTCGACCTTGGTCGAGGCGATCTTCTTGTACTCGGCGAGCACCTCGTCCTTCGTCGGCTCCAAGATGCAGTCCAGACGGCGCAGGATGGTGAACGGCAGGATCACGTCGCCGTACTGGTTGGGCTGATACGGCCCGCGCAAAAGGTCGGCGATCTTCCAGATCAGATTGGCGTTGGTCTGTGCCATGTGCCGTACTCCCTCCCGTGTAACACTCTCCGGGGAGATTAACGCGCCCTTCCGACGCCGGAGCCATAACGGCGCGGAGCTAATGACGTCCTATGAGTTTCATGGGTGTCGTTCCTCTGACGATCTTTTTGTAGGGCCCCCAGGGTTAGCGTGTTGGCGGTCGCCCATGCGGGCAGGGCCACGTACCGGCGATGGCCGAGAAAACGCATTTGGGGAAGGAAGGGGAGTGGGCAGTGGTGCTAAGTGCACAGCCTGACGAAAGCGAGGGCAGGACTGCAGACGGTAAGGAAAGGCTTACCCTTGCCATCGTCGAAGCCCTCAAGAATAAGGGGCTGTCGCAGTCAGACATAGCGAGGCAATACGGCGTCACCCGTCAGCACGTGTCCTGGATCAAACACACCTACGGCGGGAGGTTGACCCCTCGCGAGAGGACCATGCAGCACTTCCCGTTCAAAGTCCCAACAGAGATGGGCAACACCTCTCCATACAAGAGGCTCCGGGACCACGGGGAGTACGTCGCCACCGGTGGGGTTGGAATGTCCGAAGACAAGCTCCAACGGCTCCGCAGTTTCTACCGCAAGCTTCGGGAAGACAGCGTGGTCTTGGAGTTCGACCCCAACATCCCCTCGGTCCCCGGGATTAGCCGGAAGGGCGGTTGGGCCTACCGGGAACGGTTGCCTGAAGATGGGGACCTGCTTATTAGAGTGAACGAGTTCACCAACATCACCGATAAAGGGCGCGATATTTGGCGGTTTCCCGCAGTTGATCCCTAGGAAGGTTGTGGGCAAGAAGTCGGCTGAACCGAGCCAGTTGGGCGTCGCACCACGCGGTGTATCTTTGCCGACTCCCGGCGCTACTCATCGACGGCCGTGCCCTCGGCCGTGTGCCCGTCGGACTTCATCTTCTCGGCGGTGGTGATGTGTTCGTTGTCATCGACTCTTCGACGACGCCCGAATTTGGTGCCGCAGGCGCGAGATGCCTGCCCCTTCAGAGTCATCGCTCGTCTTCGGCGAGCGCGCCGGAAACGTCGCAGAGTGCAGGCAGCCACACAGCGGGGGTCCTAGCTAGTGGTTCCTTCCGGCGTTCCAGGCGATCACATCCAAGATCCGCAGCAAGCTGACGAGTGCGCCGGATTCCTCGCGAAGCCGCTCCAAGGCACCGGTCTGGGCTCGTAAATCGCCGTCGATGGCCGCTGCGAAGTCCGTGTAGTAGTCGGCCCAGGTTCGGTCTGGGTTCGGATGAACGGGAAATCCGTTATCTCCCAGGTAACACGTCTTGACAAACTGGTCGTGGATTGGCAAGAAATTGGGCCGCTTTCGGTGGAGAACCTTGGTGAGCGTAGTGAGGCGGATGTGCGGAAGATCCTGTTCGTCAAGCACGCCGAAAAATGACTTCATGCGGCTTCGGAGACTGCCGTCGTCCACAGCTGCGCTAAGAGTAACCGCAGCGGGCGTGCGCCGGAGGGCGGCCTCAAGTCGTGGACAGATGCGCTGCAGGGTGTAGAGACCCGCGACGCTTATAGAGGCATTGAGCATGCCTGGGGCCAACAGGTCACTATCGTTCAGTTCGTCGGGCCCCGTGCCGGTTTGCAGTTGGTCGTAGGCCGGATATGCAAAGGGCCGCCTCGCCGAGCGGTTCCTATCGGCATCGAAGTACTTCATCACCCAATCGTGCGCAGTTTCGCAACCAACCAAGTGAGCGCCAACGCGGATACCTGCCACATCCATTAGAACAGCATGCCCGGCCGCATGGGACCACTCCAGCACACGATTAGGGGGCTAAGCGCTTGATGGCCTCTTTCAAGTCGCTATTTGGCCACGCACCCGGCAGCACCGAGCTGACATGCTGAAGCGCCAGCATGCCGCTGATGCCTTGCTTGCGTGCACCGTAGAATGCCGCCACGGTCGGCGTCCGACTCTGGCAAGCCGCACAGTGCAGCAGGACCGTTCGCCCCTCGCCGCGCAGTTTCTCGACAAGACGCACGGTGTCCGTCAGTACGAAATCCAGGTTGGGGTTAGCGTCAGGGTCGACGATGTCGATCAGCCGGATGTCGATTTGTTCCACGCCAGCCGGTAGGTCGTCATCGTTCACGCGGCACAGGGATACGACCGCGTCCACACCGGGTGGAAGGCTCTGCAGCGCTGTCACGTCACCCAGCCAGACCCCGTCGTCGTGTGGATGCCGAACTGGGGTCATCCAGAAGTGGTCATAGCTGGACGGCTTGTCCTCCTTCACGATTCGGGTGGCCAACGCGACTAGGTCGCGGGTCCGCATGCCGGGCCAGCCATGCAGAACTCGACGCCACTCCGCTGGGACCGCCGAGGCCCCATAGGCCGCACCAAGCAGTCCACCCGCGATGGCGGCCACCGTATCGGTGTCGTTTCCACCCCGGACTGCCCGGTCGAGCGCTAGCCGAAGGTGGTCAACTCGGAAGACGCCGTTGGCCGGATCGTCCTGCGGGATTGGAGTTGTCACGATCGCCGACCATGCCGCCTGCAGCGCCTCAACCACCCAGCCGTTATTGGTGAAGTCCGAGGGCTTTGACGCTTCTGCGGCATCTAGCCGCGAGGCCCACAGGTCTCGTCGTTCTATATCGATGTGCTGCAGGCCGATTCGAGCATCAAGCAGGCCGAAGAGAATGGCGTGCCGGATGGCGCAGCACCACAGCACGCAGGCATCCCCTGCCTCAGAGTCGTAGTGCGTCAGCTCACTGGCCTTGCGAGCCGCCTCCACCAAGCCGGCCTCGTCATCAAGGTAAGCCAGCGCTACGGGTGCAGTGCGCATCAGGGAGCCGTTGCCGGCGCTGCGGCCTGACCGTTGAGGCAGCGTGGCAGCCTCTGCCCGTGCCTTTTGCGCGGATATACCCTGGCGGCCTGCTCGGCTAAGGACCGACCTGGTCTGCACACCAATATCTTTGGCGTCTTGCGACCACTCATGCCACCGCTTGACGATTGTGTCTTGGGCCTCTTCTGACCGTAGGTCCACGCCGTTAGTAGCCACCTCGGCGATGGCGATAGCCATGGAGGTGTCATCGGTCCACTCCCCCGGCTCCCAGCCAAAGCTGCCGCCGCCGACCATGGCAACTTCGAGTTGAGGACCACGGGGCGGACCAAACTCATAAGGTGCGCCGAGAGCATCCCCGGCGGCAGTGCCCAACAGGACACCGCAGACGCGGTCAAGTTGTGTCTCATTCAGTGTCATATTGAATCTCCTTTCACCCACTAAGAAGTGGGCAAGTCGAGATGTTGATTTAGGTCGTGGATGACATCACCGCAGCGACGACGCAACATACCCGTGCCAACCACGAGTTGGCAGTACTAGGCCAGGCGGCGATGCGGTCCAACTGGTTGCGGTGCTTACCGCCTGTCCCGGTTGGCCAATCTCTAGATTTCCCCTGGCAGGTGAACGTCGCCGATACCTGCCTCTTGCGCTGTTTGGCCATTGCCGTTCATCCGAGCAAGACCGGCAGCCGCCCGCAGAATGTTGACCGCCTTGAGGGGGTCATCCTTTGGGAGGATGTAGTACTGGAGTCGATGTAGAGGCGTCATTGCCGTTACGCCGCAGTCTCTTCGGACAGATAACGGTACAAGGTGGCACGGCTGACGCCGAGGAACTTGGCGATGTCTCGTGCGGTGTGCCCGTCATCCCTCATTCGCCTCGCCGTGGCAATGTGGCCCTGGTCCGCGACCTTCTTCCGTCGCCCAAACTTTGTGCCGTTCGCCAGAGACATCGCTCGTTTGAGTGCTGTGCGCTCTTTCACCAATTCCCGCTCGTACTCCGCGAGAGATCCCAACACCCCGATCATCATGCGGCCAGCCGCAGTTGACGAGTCGATGCCATCCGTGGTGGAGATCAACGTAACGCCGCGGTCCGTCAATGCCTTGACGGTTTCGAGGATGTGCAGGGTATTGCGGCCCAGCCGGTCGAGCTTCCACACCACGACGATGTCGCCCTCGCGAACGTAATCGAGGAGCGCTGCAAGACCGGGACGGTCGTCCCGAGCACCAGACATGGTGTCAGAGAAGGTCTTCGTCACCCCAGCAGTCGCAAGTGCGGCATTTTGCTGATCCAAAGTCTGGGCAATGGTACTGACCCGCACGTAACCCACGCGCGCTCCACCGCCGGGCGGTGTTACTGAACGCGAATGAATTTGTGCCATAGATGATTATACCACTTATCATCCGATTCTTGTTGCTGAGACAGCGTTTTGAGACACCACAAACGAGACGGACTTTTGAGACAAACTCACCTGGGCGGATGCTGAGGCCGGAAGGGCGCGACGGCTGTCTCGTATGTGCTCTATTTCGAGACGCCGCGCGTCGGGACATTGACGCTGCCGCGCGTCCCGGCTGCGCTCCACACGATCCTGGGGGTCTGCACAACCACCAACTCTCCGATCACCGCCATATTCCAAAATCACATCGCTTTGGCTATTGCGACGTCGATTCTCGTTCTCGTTGGGTAATGCTTGAGCTGCGCGAGAGGAGGCCGGCGTGGCGTCTGCTGGTGCCCTGCGCATTCTTATTGATACGAATGTATTTATCGCGGCGGAAAGTACCGCCGAGGCTCCGCATGCGAACGGCCAGCTGGCTCGCGAGTTTTACAGGTTGGCTACGGGACTGGGGCACACGCTCTGTCTAGCTGCGGGCGTAGTCGACGACGTTGAGCGCCACAAAGATGAAGCGCACAAGCGCCGTAGGCGAAATCAGTTGGAGCGTTACCACATTCTGAAGCCAATCGAGATTCCCGCCAACTTTCAAGCGCGAGGAGGTTATCCACCTCGGATCAATCAGCAAAGCAAGGTCGACATGACCTTGCTGCTAGCGCTCGAGCGCGGAGCCGCAGCCTGGCTGGTGACCGAGGATCAGCGGATCCTGCCGCACGCCAAGGCCCTCGGGCTCGAGGAGAGGCTGTTTTCTCTTCGGGACGCCGTTGACGTCCTCGCACGTCAGCGCCAGCAGCCAATCGCGGTCCCTGCCGTACAAATGATTACGGGCTATGAACTCGATCCTGCGGACTCCATATTCGAGGATTTCGCACCGGAGTACAACATCCGCCGTTGGTTGCGCGAAAAGGTCGCCGCGGAAGCCCGACCATGCCTGGTAATGCGGGATGACGGTGCGCTGGATGCGGTCGTCATCCTCAAAGAGGAGTTCGATGACTCTTGGGGTCTGCCGGGCCGCATATTGAAGGTCTGTACCTTCAAGGTGGCCACACGGGCCCGGGGGGTCAAGCGCGGCGAATTGCTCCTGTGGACGATCTTCGAGCACGCCCGGACCAACGAATTCGATTCAGTATTCGTCGAGGCCTTCGATCATGAGGTTGAAATTGTTCAGCTGTTCGAATGCTTTGGGTTCACCGAGCGTGGCCGTACCGGGCGAGCCGGGGAGATGGTGCTCGGAAAGCTATTGCATCCCGACACAGTTGGGATGCATCTCGAACCGCTCGAGTTCAATGTCACCTATGGCCCCGGCGCCCTCCGGCCCGATCGAGTCTTTTTGGTGCCGATCCTTCCCCACTGGCACCGAGACCTTTTCCCCGTTGCCGATGACTCTGGACAATTGAGCCTCTACGAAGGAGTCACCGACCAAGGAAACGCCATCAGGAAGGCGTACGTGTGCCACTCGGGCTCCCGACAACTGAGGCCCGGCGACACCTTGATCTTCCTGCGCACGCGGGAGCGGCGGATGGTCAACGTAGTGGGAGTTGTCGAAGCCACATTAAGGTCTTCCGACCCCACGGCAGTGCTCGCATTCACCGGACGGCGAACTGTGTACAAGCCGGCCGAGATTGGCGAGATGTGCTCAAGGAGGGAAGTTCTAGCCATCCGATTTCGGCTTGACCGAGTTCTCGACACGCCAATAACCCCGGATGAACTGATTGAGCGGAGAGTGATGGCACGCTCTCCGCAGAGCATTCAACAAGTGAACGATGAAGGAGCGCTGGCATGGCTGAGGTTCCTGTTCGCCGAATAGCTCTTCTATCAGTGCATCCCGACTACGCAGCTGCACTTGTCAGCGGCGCAAAGACGGTAGAGTTCCGTAAACGACCACTTGCGCCTGATGTCACCCACGTCGCGGTGTACGCGACCCGACCCGTCGGCAGAGTCGTTGCAATCTTTTCCATCGACGAGCAGGTTTCTGACAGCCCTCAAAATCTCTGGGAGCGATTTCGCCACGTGGCAGGTATCTCAAGACCGAAGTTTTTGAAGTACTTCGCTGGCTATGCGCGCGGTGTCGGCATTCAAGTCGGTCAGCTGGTCCGTATCGACCATGTGACGCTTGAAGACGCCTTCGGCATCAACCGGCCGCCGCAAGGGGTTCAGTATTTCGCGGAGCCTTCCCCATCACTCGCCGCCGCACTGGGGTAGCGGCACTCAGTCAGGCCCCAATCTCGCTCAGAGGTCGATGGAGCGCGATGACTAATACTAATTGGGCGGGGGTCCATCCGTCGGACACGTGTATTGATCTGGGAATCTGACGCACAGCGGCGGCAGCGGCTGATTCCCATAACCGTCGCCGCTGTTTGTGTGCGTGGGCACCACGTGCAACCAGGCACCGCCTTGGCACAAGAAGTAGTCGTCACCCGAACCGCCACGCTGAACTGTGCCGTTAACGCATGTATCGGCGCGCGCCACCGCCGGCAAGCTGAGAAGCCCCGACGTGATGAAAGAAGCCACTGCGACAACGGCTTTCCCCACAAGGGGGCCGGAATAGCGGGGAGTGGAGTATGGCGGATTGTTTAGAGATCTCATCTCGAAACCTCCTTTCACTGCAGCAAGCAGGTCGAGTGCTCAAGAGGCTCAGGGAATGTTGTAATTCGGCTGGTTGCCTGGCGGAAGGTAGTGCGGTGCGGTGGCATCCGGGCACAGGTCGGCGACGGCGACCGCCACGACAGTCCGCGCTCCGTCGGTGGCGAGGCTGGTGTTGTAGGCGTAGACCCGGTTGGCCTCAAACTCCTGCGAACGACCTTGGTACAGATCACCACAGATTTTCCAGCCCAACCCGGAGAGCCCACGCGGCGACTGGGTCCCGTGATGCCCCGGGCGGCGAGATCATTGACGAACTGCTGCTCGTTGGAGCACAGGATGTCGGGGCTTTCGTTGACGCCACACGCCTGCGCCTTCGGAACGGGGCTCAAGGCCATCCCCACAACTCCTATAGCCCCGACCAGGGAGGCACTGGCAAGGCTCTTGGTTAATCCCATCCGCATTCTTCCCTCGGAGGCCAACGATGCTCATGCAGAGCCCAGGCATTGCGACAACGCAACCTCTGCACCTGGCCGCACTGTCATGGGTGGTAGAGCGTCCACAGCCCTGATTGGCACCCAATCAGGTGGTCATCGGGCGTTTTGGCCACCGGATCGGATGGGGCGCATGGCGTGCCCAGTAAGCGGACCGTCGAAGGCATGACGGACTGGACCCAGGTACCAGCGCGGGTGCAGACCACCGCTTGGCCCGAGGAGTCGTATGCCAACTTGAGTGGGTCATTGCAGGGCTGACCCACCTGTGGCCCCAGCGGAGGTGGGGTGTGACCAGGCGTGGCAATCGCCACCGGCGTCGCCGCTATCAAGCCCGGCATTAGCAAGGCTCCCAATATGGCCAGCGCGGCTGAAAATCTCCTCAAAATAGTCATCTCCAATCACCAATTTCGCGACTTGCATAAGAACTCATTGCGGCTCATGCCAGCTAGGGTGCCATGGAGAAGTGCTCCCTAACATCGGCGAAGATGCGCAGATTCAGCAAGCGGCAATCTACGACCCACCAGTTGATCAACGGTTTCAAACCTAGGGAGAGCCAGCGCCTCCGGGGCCTCCGGAGCCACCGGGCCCCCCTGTGCCGCCGTTTGAGCCGTCGTGACCGGCGCCGGGCGTACCCGGAAATCCGACCATGCCGCCTGTGCCTGGTTGGCCACCAGAGCCGACACCCCCGGTACCTCCTTGGCCGCCACCACCGCCTTGGCCGCCGGTCCCACCGTCCGCGCCGACGAATCCATCACCTCCCGCACCTCCCGCACCTCCCGTGCCTCCTGCGCCTCCTGTGCCTCCCTGGCCAGCGGTACTAGTCCCACCGGCGCCGCCACTGCCACCTTGGCCACCCGCACCGCCACCGCCACCCGGATCGGCGAGGTTGCCGGTTCCACCTTGTCCACCGGTGCCACCCCCGCCGCCCGCGCCACCGGTGTGACCCGCAATCGTGCTCGTACCCCCTTGGCCGCCGGTGCCACCAGTGCCGCCGGCGCCGCCGACTGCGCCTTGACCACCAGTGCCGCCAGTGCCGGCTTTCCCGCCCAGGCCGCCCTGGCCCGCGCCGCCACCGGTATCGGCGCCACCGTCGCCACCGGTGCCGCCACTACCGCCGATACCGGCACCAGCACCGGTCAATATGGAGGCGGCGCCGCCAGCGCCACCATTACCACCTTGTCCGCCAACGCCTCCGGCACCTACGATGCCTGGTGCTCCGGTGCCGCCAATGCCCGGCGAACCGCCGATGCCCCCGTTGCCGCCCTTACCGCCGTCGCCGCCATTGCCGCCGACCGGCGGGGCGTAGGGGTCAGGCGCGCCACCGACTCCGCCTTGACCACCAGTGCCGCCAGCGCCGCCGCTCCCGTTGTTCCCAGTGCCGCTGCCTTCCCCGCCAGCACCACCATGGCCACCAGCACCCCCCACACCGCCATCGTCGCCAAGACGTGAGCCGGCCCCGCCTTGACCGCCAGTTCCGCCTTGCCCGCCGGCCCCTGCAGTGCCCTTTCCACTTGTGTCGCTGCCTCCCGTCCCACCGGTCCCGCCGGCACCGCCCTGGCCCGCGCTCCCGCCGCCATCTCCGCCCGTCCCGCCTTGGCCGCCGGTACCAGCCGTCAATCCAGCGATGGTATTCGTCCCGCCCTGACCACCCATGCCGCCGGAGCCGCCTTGGCCGTCGGAGCCGTTAGTGGCACCGAAGCCACCTGTTCCGCCTTGACCACCAGTGCCGCCTGTGCCGCCGGTAGCGTGGCTGGCGCCGGAGCCGCCTTGGCCGCCGGTGCCGCCGCTGCCGCCAAAGCCACCGCCGCCGCTGGTGGTGCCCGCACCGCCATTACCGCCGATGCCCCCTTGGCCGCCGCTACCACCGATGTCGCTGGTGAGGGCCGCACCGGCGCCACCTTGACCACCAGTGCCGCCTTGGCCGCCTGTGCCGCCATCGCCCATGATCCCGCCGATGCCGACGGCACCTGCAATTCCGCCTTGGCCGCCGGCTCCAGCCCCACCACCCGGCCCGCCGGTTCCCGCGTTGTTGGTGCCGGTGTCTTGGGAACCGGAGCCGCCGGTTCCACCTTGGCCGCCAGCGCCGCCAGCGCCACCGTTGCCGCTGGTGCCAGCACTGGTTCCACTATTGCCACCCTGGCCTCCGATGCCGCCCGCACCGCCTTGACCACCTGTCCGGCCGCTCAGGGGCACCCCCGTACCGCCCTGACCACCGGAGCCGCCATCTCCACCAGTCCCGCCGGGGTCAGCGCCGACGCCAGTGCCGCCTTGACCACCGGTCCCTCCGGTACCGCCAGCACCGACATTGCCCGCGACTCCACCACTGCCGAAACTGCCAGCCGCGCCGCCGACTCCGCCTTGACCACCAGTGCCGCCGGTGCCGCCCGTACCGGCATTGCCCGCGCCGGTATCGACGCCGCCTTGGCCGCCACCACCGCCGTGGCCGGCGCTGCCACCGTTACCACCACTACCGCTGAGCCCGCCGGTTCCGCCACTGTTTCCGCCACTGCCACCGTGGCCACCGCCGCCAGCTACACCGCCGTTCCCTCCGGCCAGACCTGCACCACCGTGGCCACCAGCGCCGCCATTGCCGCCCGTCCCACCGTCTCCGCCTATTCCGCCCCAGCCGCTCTCGCCGTTTTCACCGGCCTGGCCGAACAAGAACGATCCCTTGCCGCCGGTACCACCCACGCCACCGTTACCCCCGACGCCGCCGGTGCCGCCGGTGCCGCCGTGGCCGCCAGTCACGCCCGCTTCGACAGCGTCGACGCCGTCACCACCGTAGCCGCCGGTGCCACCAGCACCTCCATTGCCGCCTCGGCCGCCAGCGCCTCCATTGCCGAACAACAAACCGCCGTTACCGCCCGCTCCGCCCATGCCGCCTTCACCACCGACACCGCCGTCGGCACCCGTCCCGCCCGTGGAGCCCGTCGTGCCAGTTCCGCCCGTACCTCCCGCCCCGCCGTTGCCAAACAGACCCGCGTCACCGCCCTTGCCACCGGTCTCACCGGATGCGCCGGACCCACCATTCCCGCCGTTGCCATAAAGCCACCCACCATCACTGCCATTGCCACCGGGAGTCGTCGCATCAGCGCCATTGCCCACCAACGGGCGTCCCGTCAACATTTCCCACGGGGAAAACCACTGTGATTGCAACGGCGAGGCGCTGGCCAGCTCAGCGGCCGCATAGGACAACGCACCGCCGTTCAACGCCTGGACAAACTTGGCATGGAATGTCGCCGCCTGGGCACTGAGCGCCTGGAAGCGTTGGGCATGGCCCGAGAACAGTGACGTAATCGCCGCAGACACCTCATCCCCGGCAGCCGCTACTAGCTCAGTTGTTGGGCCAACAGCTGCGGCATGAGCCCTGCTAATCGCCGTGCCGATATCGCTGATATCCGCCGCCGCCACCGCTACTACATCCGGTGCTGCAATCACGTACGACATCTCAGCCTCCAACCCGGCCGGGGAAATCCGCTAGCACCAGAACCGGTGTCTCTACTGCCGATCCTTACAGAGCCACTGGTGGCCGGTGTCACTTCTGTCCGTTGTTAAGTTTGGTGTCACCGAGCTCCTCCGCGACCCCGCCTTTCAAGGCGCTGGATGAAGCTCGCGGGTTCATGACAGTGCGGGAAATTTTGCGGCCCGCCGAGTACCTCTCGGCAATTTGGAATGCCGGTCCATCAGGCTTCGGCGGGTTGAGACTCAGCTCGTCGGAGAGCCCACCCACGGTCAACTTGTGCCGCAAATGGCGATACCGCAGGTTGAGATCACCCGACGATTTCACTGCGGCCATGTCGACCACCCGACTTCCCAATCCGGTCGTTTGACATCGTCGTCCCCCCAGAAGCTTGCCGATGAATAGCAAACGCCCACAAGAAGGCAGGGTACTACTAGTAGGGCAGACACTTGCCTGCTTTTGGCCAATTACTGGGACCCGTGCCCACACGCCCCGCTCAAAACGACCCTGAACGCGCAGCCGCCTGGGAACTTCGCCGACGTGAGGTTGGGGATCGAATCCGCACAATCCGGACCGAGCGGGGGCTTACCCAAGAGGCACTCGCCCTCCGGTCGGGTGTCACTCGCAACGTGTTGCTTGACGTGGAGCATGGCCGACGGGGCTTGCTCTTCGAGCGCCTTTTCGACATCGCTGAGGCGCTGCAGGTGCCGCCAGGACAACTCCTCGGGGACAGCTCTTAGCCAGCCCAGCCCAGCCCAGCCCAGTTGGCGAGAAAAGCACCCCCCGACGGGGACCGAGCGTCGACTGCCCCCCAGCGGGGGTAATCGGCACGACACCCCCGACGGGGGGCTAGAGACAGGCACCGCCGACGGGAAGGAATGCAGACCCCCGCCCGGGGGAAGCGAAAACACTTGGGTGCAGTCTGGCAATCCCGCAACTACTCACCGCCAGAGTTGATGCCACCGTATGGCAATGACGCGCGTAGGCGCTGAGCCTCGTATGGCCCAACGAAGTGCTGGGCTATCCGACCGAAGAGCAGCGTGTGCAGGCCAGATACCAAGAACCCAGACGGGGTTTGACACCTCGCTATAGGTTTCCTACAGGGTTTTGAGGGCTGAAATGTCAGAATTTCCAGCTGTTCCCACGTATCCGCGTCCGCCGATTGGCACTGGCCCCCCTTCCACCTGCGTGCGATCGACTCCCTGGGTGTCGAATAGGACCTGGACCAGAAGGTTTCGTGTCATCACCCCTCTTGATCGAGAGACTCGGCGCAAGCTCCTGACGATGAAACACGAGTAACCAATTTGGAATACCGCTTAGTTCGTCTTGATTGCGGAACTTCTATAGGAAGCGTTGACATGCAGTTCATTGCGCAGCCCTACGAACAGCGGCCTCATTCGAGCGGAGCAACTACTGTGCGCCACTCCCGGTCCATCCCAAAAACCCGATGGCCCTGCGGCTCTACAACCACCCCCGTCACGTCCCGAACGCGAGCCCGCAATTGGTGAATCTTGATGAATGTCAGGCCATAACCATCCGCTCCTGCACCGCTGCAGCGGCCACACGCTTTGCGGAAGCAAATGGCTTAGGAATCAGCCAACTTCAACGTGAGTGCAGGCTCGTCGCAAGTTCTGCTGAGGTAGCTGGTGGCGTCGATTTAGTTGTCTTTCCAGACATCCCACATGTACGGGCTGTATGCCCGGCACAATCCGATCCACTGCGAGTGCAGTTTGCGGCGCAGCAGGGCCGATGCTGAGGGGGTCAAGGAAGGGGCTGCAATTGGGACATCCTTGCTTTCCAATAGGGTCCACAGTTCCCTCGACAGAGAGATGCTCTGCCTCAACGCCACCGCGTTGATCAGGCCCCGGCGCCCACGCGGGTTATCGGGTCGGGGTGGCTTTCATGCCGGAGTCTTTCGCTGTCGGCGGCGCGGAAGTCTGGTCTATGCGCTTCCTTGTTCTCCTCCCGGCTATCCCGTCACTTCCCTGCCCCTAAAGGGGCAGTAGGAATCGTGAACGGGCACGTGTGATCACTTCCGTGAACGGTCCGTGATCGTTTGACCAGCGTCTTTGACCAGAGCGTGAACGGGCGTGATCGGTTTGTGAGTGCGGGTCGTGATCGAAAACCGCGTGAACGCTCTACCTGCGGTATTGCAGCAGCCGTGAACGGTGCGTGAACGGTCCTCACGTCGCCAACCACCGGGTCGGAGTACCGCCCGCAGAGCCTCCCGATGTGCCTGCGATCTGCTTGAGCTTGCCCTCTGATGTCAGCCGGTCGAGCTGACGGCGGGCCTTCTCGGATTCAGCCTTGCTCGGGCTAGCGGTGTCGAACATCGCCACGGCCAGCGCTTTAGCGGTTAGGCCTTCTTCACCAGAAGCCACGACAAGCGCCAGCGGATCGGTGCCCGACATGACCGACATGGTTCCGCTGCATTCGTCGTGGGAGAGCATTAGCGGCCCGACCTCTTGGGCAGGCTGCTTGACGTGGCGGAATCTGACGATGGGGTCACCTGGCTGGCCGGTCAGCATGACGACAGAACCAGCTCCACCGGTCAGCCAGACCGAGCCATAGACATCAGTGACAGTGGCCGGAGCGCCACCGCTGCTGGACTTCTTGACGGTGTGATGTAGCTCGGCCAGCTGAATACCACGGCTCAGGACAAGCTGACGGGCGCGGTTGTATCCGGCTCCGACCGTGTCGTCGGACAGGCCCACAGCCGCATCCTTGAGTGAATCGAGATAGACCACGGAAGCACCTGCACGCTCGGCTAGCTCGGCCAAAACCGTTTGTTTAGCAGCGAGATCGGCAAGCGGCGGACCTTTCCAGACCACCAACCGCTTCTGCAGCAGATCACGACGCCAATCGGCGAACTGGCGGTGCAAGGACCGTGCAATCTGGGCGGGGCGGTCCATAGCCAGGTACAGAATCTTGCCGGGTACCTGGGCCACCGGCAGGCCCAGCACGTGAGCTTCAAGGTCTCCCAATCCGCCGAGCTGGGCGCTGACCAGCATCCCGGCCAGCGTGGTCTTGCCCAGACCGGGCAAACCGCAGATCATCAGCGATTCACCCTCGGGCCAAAGCACGCGCTGACCTTGACCCCACATCGCGGGGGTCTCGTCAGGCACGTCGAGGATGAATGAGGCCCCATCCGCGAAGGTCCATGGATTACCTTTGAACCACTTTCTGGTTGCTCGGTGACCGCAAGGCGAGTCGGTGAGGATGCGGCCACCAGTGCGGCGGCACTTGGTATGAATTCAGTTGTTGGTCCTCGTGATCGGGTCAGAACAGCGACCCGGCGTGAGCACGGTAATGCCAGAAGCACATGTCTTCGTTGCTTTCACCACTGACGCGCACGAACTCGATCTCGCCCGAACGCAATTCGGTACGCGGCCCGATGTAGGTGCCGAACCTGCCCCAGGGGGCCAGGCCAGACGTTAGCACTGTGAACCAGCACTGCAACGGGTTCTCGGGTGGCTCTTCGCCTGGGCCGACCAGGTTTTGCCGGCACCATGCAGTGTACGGCTCGTAGCACCTGAATACGGCCTGCGGTTCCTTCTCCGAGCTGATCTCGACGGTGATCCGGTGGGTCATCAGTCTTCCCCTATCGTATTCGTCAACATCCTTTGCCGCGATCGGGTCTGGGTGGGCGTCGACGAGTTTGTGTGTCGCCGCTTAACAGCTCAGGTTTTCAGATTCCATCGCCTTCGCTAGTTGCTTCTTCAACGGGGCGAACTCCGTTGCCTTCTTGGTCAATTGAACCTGCGCTTCCTTCGTTTTCAAAGTCGTTAGGGTGCGGGTGGAAATTCAGGGACTTGCAGCCTGAGTCCTGGACTTCCCCAGGTTGGTTGGCAGGCCATGGATGACGCAACTGCTCAGGCCACGTCTTCGTCCCGCTCATGACTACTCTCTGGGCGCAAATTTAGTTGGTAATCAGCATGATCCGCGTCAGGACATCCACGGGTCATGACGCGGTACACCTGAAATACCGGGTCGTACCGACCACAGCTCGGGCAGAACCCGGAGCGGAACTGGTCCACGCTCAGCCCTTTGGCTCGATCATTCAGCGTGCTCCGTGGTCGACCACCTCGTCGTGGGCTGCCCGCATCGCGCGATACACCGCAACCAGGGCGATGTGAACGGCGAATACCCTTGCCGACAGCGGGATGTAGTTTGACGGGTTGACGAGCCCCTCCGAGCCGGTTCCCGCGCCGGCTCCACTGCCGGGGTTGGTGCTGGACGAGCTAGGCGCCTTCGCGGGCCTGCGTATTGGCGTTGCTGGTACCTGTATGACCCGACGCCGCGGTTTCCCGATATCACCCATTTAGGTTCTCCTCTCTTCCATTCCGAAGTTCTAGTTGTGGTGGTGGTGGTGGGAACACGCCGATCATCACGTCCCGGTCGTGGTACCGGCGGACCACCACATTCCGGTCGCCGTCCGGTCGGGTGGCTGGAATGCAGGCCTCACACACTTCGACTAGCTCGGTGGCGTCTTCAGCGCACCACCACGCCACGATCTGCGCCGCCCTGGCCCTCAACCCCTTATCGCCCGGTTCGACGTCGCCATCCATGCGAATGACCGCGACCATGCGGCGGGCGTGCGCCAGATACTGGTCAAGCAGTTCCTCGACGGTCCAGAAGGCGTAGACGCCGCATGTGCAATTCCGCACCGGCGCAACATGGTCGGGGTTGCTTCAGACAGGTCGCTATGCACATGCCGTCCTCCCAGTGGCCCCCAGTCTGAGCGACGGACACCAGCCGGCCGTCCTCGGCCCTGAACGTGCGTAGCGCGTATGCGTCACCAATCCTGATGGCGGGCGATACTTCGCTGTCGTCACTCACCGTTGTCACTCCTGCCTGTCGCCGATGTCACCGATGTAGCCGATGTAGCCGATGTAGCCGATGTAGCCGATGTAGCCCTCGAAGGCAGATACCGCGACCAGGCGTCCTCGAAGTATTCAGCCCGATAGCCCTTCCTGATCACACCGTTAATGCGCTGGTCACGGTTGGTTTCGTGCATGCCGTAGGAGTGCAGTGAGCGGGCCAGCTTCCTGCCGTTAAGCCGACGCCAGCGCGAGTCCAGCTTGATGAGCTCGTCCAGCAGTTCCGTCGTGAAAATCGCTTTGACCTGCCATTTGTCGAAGATCAACTTGATGTCGGTCAGCAGTTCGATGCCCTCGCTCGGTGTGGTCTTCACCCCGTCCTGGGCTACATGAGCTACAGAGCTACGCCGCGCCCGTTCCGGCCAGTCCCCACCCGCGATTTCAGCCACCGCGAGCAGCGGTTCCCAGCAGTCGGCGTCACGGTCCTCAACCTCCTTGGGCAGCACCGGACGACCCGGTCTCACGTATTCGAGGGCGTAGAGGTGTACGAGCTCGGCCCAGCACTGCAACAGCCAGCGCAGCGGCTCGGCCTCCACGGCACTTTCGCGTCGGGTCCACCGCTCGATCATCCTCATTGGATTTCCGGCGCTGCATCGGGATGGTGATACTGCGGGTGCGGATAGTTTCCGGCACGTCGTAGATCGCCATCTTCCCGGCCAACGCCATCGGGCTGAAAATCTGGAATCGCTTGGTGGTCTTGCCAATCTTGCGGGCTACTCGCTCGCTGCGATCGTGGCCGGCATTGATCAACCGGCGCATGTCCTCGTTTTGCTTCCGTTGCCGTTCTCAGCAGTGCCGAATACGGTGTCGAACTCGTCAAACAGGATGGTCGGCCGACCACCTTTGAGCTCCATCGCCTCGTCAATGCTGTGGTAAAGGGCAGCCGGAGTGAGGTCCGCAACGTGATCTGCCCGTGGCACAAGGTGCTTGGTGACCATCAGGGCGCGGGTCTTGCCACAACTGGCTTCCGGTGAGACGAACAGCAGCCGCGGGGTGTGCTCCCAGCAGGGCATGAGCCATGAGTGCGCGCACCACAACGTGTGCGCCACATATGCGTGCTCGTTGGGCAGAGAGAGGAATCGGAGTACGAAGCTTAGGACGAGATCAAGCACGGCGGCACCTAAGTTCGGCGCGTCCCAGTAGCTCGCACCCTCCAGCAGCAACCACTTGATCTCGTCGGCCAGATACCTTGCGGCAGCAGGGCTAAATGGATTACTCATCGGTTCGAGTGGTTCTCCACGAGGTGGGTTGGTCGGTCATTTCTTGTCCTCCTTTATATTTCGTCACTTAGCGCAGCATTGTGAGGCGGTCGTAGTGTCACTGACGCATCCTCCTGTTTTGATAGTTCTGTAGGTCTGACCTCAAATCAGCTGTGGTACAAGGGCGGAAGTCGAATTAATCCCCATATAGATCAAGAAATAGCCTGTGCTCCCCAACCCTCCTATATCGCGGATGGAACTGCGTAGTGTGGTTCGTCTGCGATGGGTCATGGCCGATTTGCAACTAGATTGGCGATGCCATGAGAGGGGCTATACCGTCGGCGCTTCATCCCCGTAACTGCAGCCGTGAACTCCTTCCATAGCTCCAGGCCTTCTCCGGTTTCGTTGAGATCGGCAAGGATTGCCATCGGGGTGCGAGAACCATCCGGCTTCCAGCGTGCGGTGGTGCCTTTAGCGAAATAAGTGATCAGGCGTACTTCAGAGCGCGGCTGAATCACAGTCAGGTGTTGACCGTCGCCCGTGGCTGCACCGCCAGCAGCCCTGATCTTCCGCATGAATCGCGCGCCGGCCCGATCCTTTAGCTCACACAACTGCTGGTCATCGAGTGGCGCATCGAGCAGTAGGAGCACGTGAAAATGGACGTTCCAGCCGCTTTGGGGATGGTGAACGATCTCGGTGACGCGAACGTAGCCGCGTAGGCCGAACATCTGTCTGTCGGCCCGCCACCCCGAGCCACGCACCACTGCATCCCAGCCGTCCTCCTGGCGATCCCACAGGACGTCCAATTCATCGTCGGTACTGTGACTCTGGGTCAACGTCAACACCGCCACCGAACCGCCCTGGGAGTTCCACGCCGTGCACGTATTGTCAAGCTGTCGGGACTGATCGCAGGCGGCTTGGAACCCGCACACGGGGCACAGCCACGCTCGCTGACAGAACACGGTGGTTTCCAGGATCTCGTTAGCATCGCCGACATCACCGCGACTGATCCTGCGCCCGCATCCCGCTAGGGACCTGTCGGTGGTCAACGACTTTCCAAAGTCGCGCAGAGTCCGCAATTCGGCGTACCGCCGCGTGCGGCTCGGGAGAACATGTACGGTGACCGCGCGGTCGGGAGGCAGGGGCCGTACTCATTTTTCAGCGTCAACGCCATGCGTTGCACTCGTCCGCCCGCCCTGCATCGTGAGTCGCAGGCTTGCTGCCGCTAATCATCAGGCTCCACCAACGCCCGTCAATACCTCCTGTGCCGCGAGCCAGGCCAGCACGTCCGCGCGCTTCCACACACGGCGGCGGCCCAGTTTGAAGCTCCTGGGGCCCGTTCCGACGTGAGCCCAGTAACGCCACGTGCTGGCTCTCGTCCCCGTCAGTCGCTCCAGTTCTGCTGCAGACAGATACTCAGCGTCCACGCGATAGCCCTCCTATCATTTTCGCAACATCTCTATTTTGGCAAGCTTCATCCTGCTCGCGCCGGTTGACGCAAGCAAGCCAAAATAGTTATGTTGACGAAATGGCAATTTCTAAGTGGGTCGACCAGCGGTTTGGGCAAGAGCTCAAGCGGAGGCGCGAGGAGAGGGGCTGGACGCAGCCGCAGATGGCGGACTTGTTGTCAGAGAGGGGGATTGCCCCGATGCACGGCACCACCATTGCCAAGATCGAGGCGGGGATCCGCTCGGTGCGGATAAACGAGGCGGTCGGGATCGCCAACCTGTTGGACGTGTCCCTGGACATACTGCTGGGCAGACAGCAGTACGACGACACCACCCTGACCTTCGCCCTGGCAACGGTGATGGGCTACGCGACCGACTGCCAAAGACAGATCGAACAGGCCCAGGGCACCGCCGCAGACATCGGCGATATGGTGGACGAACTGCCCGAGCAGTTCAACAACATACCGGTCCTGCCCGACATGCGGCACGCTGCTCGTGGTCTGTCGGCCGAGTTAAAGCGGGCCGCAACCGCCGCTAAGAAGTTCGTGCTTCTCGCGGGCGTCGCCATTGTTGAAGGTGGCAAGGAGGCGAAGAAGTGAAGCGCAACCGCAGGGCCGCAGTCGAGGACCGCTGGAACAGGACCATCCGCGACGACCAGGGACACACCCAGACCGTCCCCAGCGCAAATCACGGCAAGGGTAGCCGTTGGCGTGCCCGCTACGTCGATGACAACGGCAGGGAACACGCCAAGGGGTTTGGCCGCAAAGTTGATGCCCAGCAGTGGCTCAATCAGCAAGTCAGCGACCAGGTGACCGGCACATGGACGGACCCGGCACTAGCTGCCGTCACCTTCGGCGTTATGGCTAAGCGCTGGATCTCTACCAAGGCGTCCAGGGCACCCAAAACGGTCGCCGGGTACGAGTGTCTGCTGGACACGGTGGTGTTGCCCCGGTGGAAGGACGTGCCGTTACGTGAAGTCAGCTTCGATGAGCTGCAAATCTGGATCACTGCCTTATCGGTGGACGGGTCAGTGCGGTTTCAGGGCAAAGGGCTCAGCGCATCTCGGGTACGCCAGGCCCACCAGCTTGTCGGTGCCGTCCTGAGATTCGCCGTCAAGGCCCGGCACCTGCCTGTCAACCCCGCTGATGGGATCGACTTGCCCAAATTGCCGGAGTCCGAACAGCGGTACCTCACCCACGAGCAACTACACCGGCTTGCCGTGGCCTCCGGGCGCTTCCGCACCTTCGTTTTGGTCCTCGGATACTGCGGGCTGCGCTTCGGAGAAGCTACTGCCCTGCGGGTAGCCAACCTGGATTTGAAGGCCCGCCGCATCCGTGTCAGCCGCGCAGTCACCTACGTGCGCAAAGCCGGAATCGTCGAAGGTGAGACCAAGAACCACACCAGCCGGACAGTGCCAGTTCCCATGTTCCTCGCCAGGCTTCTAGAGACCGAGATCGCCGAGAAGGACGGCTCAGCACTGGTGTTCCCCTCGGCGCGCAACGGCGGCTACCTCACGCTCGCGCAGGCTCGCTACAACTTTCAGAAAGCCACGGTAGCTGTAGACGGCTGCGGCGGGGTTCGCCTGCATGACTTGAGGCATACGTGCGCGTCCCTAGCGATCAGCGCAGGCGCCAACGTCAAGGTGGTTCAGAAGCTTCTGGGCCACAAGAGCGCGGTACTCACCCTGGACCGCTACGGTCACCTTTTCCCTGATGACCTGGACGCAGTGGCAGACGCTTTCGACGATGCTGCTCAAGCTACTGCGGACGCACTGCGGACGGTTACGCCCCTCAAGCCGCTTTCGGCCAGCAGAAACCCCCGCTGACCTGGTGGTGGCAGGTACTGGATTCGAACCAGTGTAGCTTTCGCGACGGATTTACAGTCCGCTCCCATTGGCCGCTCGGGCAACCTGCCGCCTAGCAGGTTACAACGAACCGGTAGACAGAGCACAAACGGCCAGCACCGCAGAAAGGGACGAAACGCATGGCGGACTCATCGTTCGACATCGTCAGCAAGGTCGACCGGCAGGAAGTCGACAACGCGCTAAACCAGGCAGCCAAGGAGTTGGCGACGCGGTTCGACTTCCGCGGCACCGAAACCAAGATCGCCTGGAAGGGCGAAGAGGCCGTTGAGCTGACGTCATCCACCGAGGAGCGCGTCAAGGCTGCCGTGGATGTCTTCAAGGAAAAGCTGATCCGCCGCGACATCTCGATGAAGGCCTTCGAGGCGGGCGACCCGCAGGCCTCCGGCAAGACCTACAAGGTCACCGGCACCATCAAGCAGGGCATCAGCAGCGAGAACGCCAAGAAGATTACCAAGCTCATCCGCGACGACGGGCCCAAGACCGTCAAGACCCAGATCCAGGGCGACGAGGTCCGCGTGACCAGCAAGAAGCGCGACGACCTGCAGGCCGTCATCGCGATGCTGAAGAACGCCGACCTGGACGTGGCGCTGCAGTTCGTCAACTACCGATAGGCAACGCTCGGCGCGTCATTTCGGCGGCCGCTGGGTAACTACTCTGGTGATCGGTCCCGATTTCGAGCGAGGTTAACGATGACCGTGGCTCCCCAGCAGGACGCCGGCTACGTCGACGTCCTGATCGTCGGCGCCGGCATCTCCGGCCTCGACGCGGCCTATCGGATCAGGCAGCGCAATCCGCGCATGACGTACACCATCCTGGAGCGGCGCACCCGCATCGGCGGCACCTGGGACCTGTTCCGGTACCCGGGCGTGCGCTCCGACAGCAGCATCTTCACGCTGTCCTTTCCGTGGGAGCCGTGGACCCGCAGGGAAGGCTTCGCCGACGGCGTCCACATCCGCGAATACCTGACCGCCACCGCACGCAAGCACGGCATCGACCGCCACATCCGGTTCAACAGCCATGTCCGCGCGGCGGACTGGGATTCGTCCACCGACACCTGGACGGTCACCGTCGAGCAGGACGGCGGCCAGAAGTGCTATCGGAGCCGGTTCGTCGTCTTCGGCAGCGGCTACTACGACTACGACGCGGGCTACACCCCCGGCTTCCCCGGCATCGAAGATTTCGGCGGCGCCGTCGTGCATCCCCAGCACTGGCCGGAAGACCTGGACTACTCCGGCAAGAAGATCGTGGTGATCGGCAGCGGAGCCACCGCGGTGACCCTGATCCCCTCGCTGACCGACCGGGCCGAGAAGGTGACCATGTTGCAGCGCTCGCCGACCTACCTGATGGCGGCGTCCAAATACAGCAGGCTCACCGATGGACTCCGTAAAGTACTGCCCCGCAAGTCTTCTCACTTGGCCATCCGGATGTATTACGCACTGGGGGAAGCCATTCTCTGGTTCTTGTCCCGCAAGACACCCGCACTGATCAAGTGGCCGCTGCGGCGCATGGCGATCGAGAACCTGCCCGACGGCTTCGACGTGGACACCCATTTCAAGCCGCGGTACAACCCGTGGGACCAGCGGATGTGCCTGATCCCCGACGGCGACCTGTACACCGCGATCACCGCGGGCCGCGCCGACGTGGTCACCGACCACATCGACCACTTCGACGCCACCGGCATCGCCCTCAAGACCGGCGGCCACCTCGACGCCGACGTCATCGTCACCGCCACCGGCCTGCAGCTGCAGGCGCTCGGCGGCACAACCATCAGCCTCGACGGCGTGCAGATCGATGCCTGCGACCGCTTCGTCTACAAGGCGCACATGCTCGAAGACGTGCCCAACCTGTTCTGGTGCGTGGGCTACACGAACGCGTCCTGGACGTTGCGCGCCGACATGACCGCGCGGGCCACCGCAAAACTTATGGCGCACATGGCTTCTCGTGGCTACACGCACGCCGCCCCGCATCGCGGCAGCCAGCCGATGACCGAGAAACCGGCCTGGGACATCAAGGCCGGCTACGTGCTGCGCTCACTGCACGCGCTACCAAAGTCGGGCACCAAGCGGCCGTGGAACGTACGGCAGAACTACTTCGCCGACGCCATCGAGCACCGGTTCGACCGCATCGAGGAGTCGATGGTATTCGGCCGCGCCGGCGACCGGGCGCCGCTGGCGGGATAGCCGACTCGCGGATCGCCTTCCTACGCGGATTCTCCAAGCGGGATCCGCTTCCCACAGTTCGGGCAGAACTTTTCAGCGGGATGGTGCTCCGCTCCGCAATTCGCGCAGAAGTGGGGTTCGGTTGCCGCCGGCGCCTGTTGGGCGGGAAACACCACCTGCAAACGGACGGGTTGGCTGTTCGCGTCACTGGACGCGGGAGGATCAAGATCAACTGGAGCCGGTTCCACGTCAGCAGCTCCGATGGGGGCCGGCCGACGACTTCTCAGCACCATGTAGGCCGCAGCGCCGCCAACGGCAAAAATCGTGACTACACCACCGACGATGAACCACAGCAGGCGTGAGCCGTCGAAAAAGGATCTGTCGCCGTACTGCGTTCGTAGCACCGCCGCATTCGCCTTGAGATCGACCACACCGGGATAATCGGGTGATATCGACAGCGTCTGATCGAAATCCGCGATCGCGTCGGTGTACTGGCCGGAGTAGTACTGCTCGAGCCCTCTGCGATAGGACACGTCCGCGGGTCCGAGCGTCGCTTTGACGCCCCTTCCCACCAGCATCGCGCTCAGGCGATCCACCGGTGCGACGAAGTTGAACGGCTGCGTTTCGCCGGAGGGTGCGAAGCTGTTCAGCCCGACCACCCTGCCGTCGAGTTCGATGGCCGGTCCTCCGCTCATGCCTTCGGTGATCGCGGCATCGATTTCATATTCCGGAACGGTGCCCATGGTCGACTTTTTGCTCACCCTGCCGCTCTTGTTCGTGGGGTCCAGCGAACGGTCGGTGACCCGCGTGGTGCTCTCCGCGAAACCCACCGCGAGAATCGATGTGCCGATGTCCACCTTGGCGTCGGAGCCCAACTCGGACGACGGCATATTGCGCTTCTCCACCTTGAGCAGTGCGACATCGCCCTTCTTGAGAGGCTGGAAATCCAGGACATTGGCGGGCATCTTCCCCGCGACCTTTGTCCCGGTGCCATACACCACCGTGATGCTGGTCTCGAGACCCTGGCCGGCGGTCATGCCCTCGACCCTGGCGTTCTCGCGCAGCCACGCCATAGGTCCGGCAGGGTCCCGGGCCTGGGGCGAGTCAGGAAACTGATCCTTAAAGTCCTTCGCGGCTTGCTGGAGTATCAACTCAGACGCGCTCGCCGGATCGACGCAGTGGCCGGCAGTGGCCACCCAACCGTCGGGATTGACGACGAAACCCGTGCAGGTCCACGCCGCCGCATAGGGCATGGTGGAGCCTTCGCCGAATTGAGACAGCGGACGGCCACCGGGCAACCAGACGCGGCCGTAAGCCTCTCCGACGAGGTACATCACCGCCGGCCTAATCCTGGCCGCCGCTCTTTCCTCCGGGTTGGTCGATGGGCGACCGCCATCGGCCAACGCAATGCCCGGCGACGCCGCGGACAAAGCGAGGCAGGCCGCGGACAGCAGCACCGCCGCCCGCCCGTGACGCAGCAGCGACCTCTTCGACCCGCTCCTCTGCCTGCATGCCGCTGTGGCCATACTTCCTCCTCGTATGGCACATTGCCCTCGACGATCCGGCATGAGGTAGGGACGGAAGTCCCGTGCTCGAAGGTCATTCGGTCCGACTCGCTCGATCCGGCGCACCGTGAGTCGGGCTGCTTCTCTCGGGCTGCTTCTCAACGTCGAGCGTCGGCAATACGCTGAAGCCCATGGCAGCTGAGAAGCGCGAACCCAAAGTCGTTGTCCTCGGTGGCGGTTCCTGGGGCACCACCGTAGCGTCCATCTGCGCGCGCCGCGGACCGACGCTGCAGTGGGTGCGCTCCGAGGCGACCGCCAAGGACATCAACGAGCAGCATCGCAACAGCCGCTACCTGGGCAATGACGTCGTACTGAGCGATACGCTGCGCGCCACCACCGACTTCGCGGAGGCCGCCAACTGCGCCGACGTCGTCGTCATGGGCGTGCCTTCGCACGGCTTCCGCGGCGTGCTCACTGAGCTCGCCAAGGAACTGCGGCCGTGGGTGCCGGTGGTGTCGCTGGTCAAGGGGCTCGAGCAGGGCACCAACATGCGGATGTCGCAGATCGTCGAGGAGGTACTGCCCGGTCATCCGGCGGGCATCCTGGCCGGCCCGAACATCGCCCGCGAGGTGGCCGAGGGGTACGCCGCCGCGGCGGTGCTGGCGATGCCCGACCAACACCTGGCGACCCGGCTGGCGGCGTTGTTCCGCACCCGGCGCTTCCGCGTCTACACCACCGACGACGTCGTCGGCGTCGAGATGGCCGGCGCGCTGAAGAACGTCTTCGCCATCGCGGTCGGGATGGGCTACGCGATGGGCATCGGGGAAAACACCCGCGCACTGATCATCGCGCGCTCGCTACGCGAGATGACCAAGCTGGGCGTGGCGATCGGCGGGAAAGGCGACACCTTCCCCGGCCTGGCCGGCCTGGGCGACCTCATCGTCACCTGCACCAGCCAGCGCAGCCGCAACCGGCACGTCGGCGAGCAACTCGGCGCGGGCAAGGCGATCGACGAGATCATCGCATCGATGAACCAGGTCGCCGAGGGCGTCAAGGCCGCGAGCGTGGTCATGGAGTTCGCCAACGAGTTCGGGTTGAGG
Organism: uncultured Actinomycetota bacterium; assembly: GCA_963778135.1. GTDB lineage: Bacteria > Actinomycetota > Actinomycetes > Mycobacteriales > Mycobacteriaceae > Mycobacterium. The sequence continues at coordinate 715,515 of CAVZTC010000003.1, forward strand.
ATGCCAATCGCCCGCGAAGTCGATGCGGTGATCAACCACGGCTCGACCGTCGAGCAGGCCTACAGCGGCCTGATCGCCGAGGTTCCCGGACACGAGGTGCACGGCTCGGGGTTCTAACCGGGCGGCAAGTGCACGGGCAGCGCGAAAAATATGCAATCCGTATGCACCGGCCTCGCCGGGTTGACCCGCGCTTGACCGGGCGAATACGGTCGGCATAGTAGCCAGGCGTGCCGGGCGCGAACCGCTGCGCCAATGTAATCGCCTGTGCGCGAACATGTTACGTTGCGGTTACAACGCACGATAGACGGGGCATCGGACGTCCCCCGCGAACGAACGAGGGAGCCCCCGATGCAGCACCTCGGACCATTCGATCAACAAGACGGCCCACCCCTCGAGCAGCCCCGTGAGCAGGTCCTTGAGAAGGGTGAAGCCGGGTCGCGAACTGACCGACTGCGATCAGTTCTGCGATACGACTTTCCCGCGTCACTCGTGGTTTTCCTGGTCGCCCTTCCGTTGTCATTGGGGATCGCGATCGCTTCGGGCGCACCGGTACTCAGCGGCCTGATTGCCGCGGTCGTCGGGGGAATCGTCGTCGGGTCCCTGGGCGGATCGCCACTGCAGGTCAGCGGCCCCGCGGCCGGGCTTACGGTGGTGGTTGCCGGCCTCATCTCCGACTTCGGTTGGGGAGTAACGTGTTTGATCACCCTTGCGGCAGGGGTATTGCAGGTTCTGTTGGGGCTCAGCCGCGTTGCGCGTGCCGCACTGGCGATCTCACCTGTCGTCGTGCACGCCATGCTGGCGGGCATCGGCATCACGATCGCACTTCAACAAGCGCACGTGCTGCTCGGGGGGAAGTCCAAAAGCACGGCCTGGCATAACCTCATTGGCCTGCCTGGGCAAATCATCGGCGCGCATCGGCCGGGTGTCATCCTGGGCGCACTGGTCATCGCGATCCTGGTCGCCTGGCGGTGGGTGCCGGCCAAACTCGCCCGTGTTCCGGGCCCGCTGGTCGCCATTGTGGTGGTGACCGTCATCTCGGTGGTCTTCGGGTTCCGGGTGCGGCGGATCGACCTGGAGGGGTCGCCGCTGGATGCGTTGCAGCTGCCGGAAATTCCCACCGGCGAATGGGGCGGCGTCGCACTGGGCGTCCTCACCGTCGCGCTCATCGCCAGCGTCGAGAGCCTGCTGTCGGCGGTTTCGGTCGACAGGATGCAGAACGGGCCGCGCACCGACTTCAACCGCGAGTTGATCGGGCAGGGTGCGGCCAACGTGATATCGGGAACCATCGGCGGACTCCCCGTCACCGGTGTAATCGTCCGTAGCTCAACCAATGTCGCCGCGAGAGCGAAATCCCGCGCGTCGGCAATCATGCACGGTGTGTGGGTCCTGCTGTTCACCCTCCCCTTCGCGGGACTGGTCGAACAGATCCCCACCGCGGCGCTCGCCGGCCTGCTCATCGTCATCGGGATCCAGTTGCTCAAGCCGGCCCACATCGAAACCGCAATGAAGCATGGTGATCTCGCCGTCTACGTGGTGACCGCGGTCTGCGTCGTCTTCCTCAACCTGCTGCACGGCGTCATCATCGGACTCGCACTGGCGATCGCGTTGACCGGATGGCGGGTGATCCGGGCCAGGGTCGACGCCAGATCGGTGGGCGAGGAGTGGTACGTGCGCGTCGAGGGCGCCGCCACCTTCCTCGCCCTACCCCGGTTGACCCGGGTGCTGGCGTCCATCCCGCCCCGCACGTCGGTCACCGTCAATATCTCCGTCAACTACCTTGATCACGCTGCGCACCAAGCGATTACCGACTGGGAGCGGCAGCACCAGGCCACCGGTGGCACCGTTCGCATCCTGGGTTCGGTCGAGACGGGACAAGCCGCTCGCCGTGCCATGACGCAGCACGTCGAACCCGAACGGCCCGAAGCCGCCGCCTAGTTCGCGACAGCGTTGGGCGTCACCGCCGGACGCAAGAATTCCGCAAGAATTTCGCTTTAATCCGGCAAGCGGTCCCGACGATTCTGGTGCTGTCGGCCAGAACGACCGACCCCCGAAACAAGCAAAACACAACAAACACACCACCCGAGTAGTCGTGAATGGCTGGCCGGGGCGGCGTCTCGGGTAACCGCCCCGGTCCATTCGCCGGAAAGAATCCTCCATGAGAATCACAGCGATCGCGGTGGCCGGACTGATGGCCGGCACCCTGGCCACAGCCAGTCCCGCGCAGGCCGAAGTGACCGCGTCACCCGCGCTCACCTACTTCCAACCGCTGCGGCCGTCCTTGCCCCTGAGCCCCCAATCCGATGCCGAAGACGTGCGGCGCCAGATCGCCGACCTCGACGCACAATGGGACAGCCTGACCCCGGCGCAGCGGGACCAGCGGTTCAAACAGATCCAGAATTCGCTCACCAATTTGGATTTCGAGACCCGCAATGTCCCGCAGGATCAAAAGGCGGGGGTGGACCTGATCCTGTTGCCGGCCCTCGGCAGCCTGGGGAGCCTCTACCAACGAGTTCGGAACCAACCCGGGGGTTGCCAGCCTTATTGTCCGTGAATTGGGCTCTACGGGCTTAGCCCCGCGCCATGGCCTCCAGCCGGCGAATGCGGTCCTCGATCGGCGGGTGCGTCGAGAACATCGACCCGATCCGCTCACCCGCACGAAACGGGTTGGCGATCATCAGGTGTGCCTGGCTGGCCAGCTGCGGCTCCGGCGGCAACGGGGCCAGCTGCACGCCGCCGGAGATCTTGCGTAGCGCCGACGCCAAGGCCAGCGGGTCACCGGTGAGCATGGCACCCGATTCGTCCGCCTGGTACTCCCGCGACCGCGATACCGCGAGCCGGACCACCGTCGCGGCGATGGGGCCCAGCAACGAAACGAACACCAGCGCCAGCGGGTTTTCGCCGTCTCGCTCGCCGCCGAAGACACCGAACCACATGGCCATGTTGGCCAGCGCGGTGATCACCCCCGCCAGCGCGCCGGCCACACAGGAGATCAGAATGTCGCGGTTGTAGACGTGCGAGAGCTCGTGGCCCAGCACGGCGCGCAGCTCGCGCTCGTTGAGGATCTCCAGGATTCCGGTGGTGCAGCAGACGGCGGCATTGCGTGGGTTGCGGCCGGTGGCGAAGGCGTTCGGCGCGTTGGTGTCGCTGATGAACAGCCGCGGCATCGGCTGGTGCGCGGCGGTGGCCAGTTCGCGCACGATCCGGTACATCACCGGTGCCTGCACCTCGGAAACCGGCTGCGCGTGCATCGCCCGCAGCGCCAGCTTGTCGCTGTTGTAGTACGTGTAGACGTTGATCCCGACGGCGAACAGGACCGCTAACAGCAGCGTCGTCCTGCCGAACATCGCACCGACGGCCACGATCATGGTGGACATACCGACCAACAGGACGAATGTCTTCAGACTGTTGGCATGGGGATGCCAGGTCATCAGTGTCCTCCTACGAACACTCGATTAATGCTCACCAGAGCTCTCATGGCTCATTCAACGCCCGAAACGGTCTTCCGGGTTCCCCCACGGTCGGCGAACTGGCCCGCACAGCCGACTAGCCGTGGCGGCTCACGGTGTAGTCGACCAGCGCCGCCAGCGCACGCCGTCCGGGGACGTCGGGAAGCATGTCGAGCTCATGCCGCGCCTGCGCCGCGTACTGCACCAGGACGTCCTTGGCTTTCGCCATGCCCGGCGACGCGCGCAGCAGGGTCAACGCCTCGACCACCTCGGCGTCATCCGTCACGGGCCCGGACAGCAGCTCGCGCAGCCGCGCGCCGTCGGGCCCGGTTTCGGCCAGCGCGTAGAGCATGGGCAGGGTGCGCACCCCTTCGCGCACATCGGTGCCGGGTACCTTCCCCGACTCGTCGGGCTCGCTGTCGATGTCGATGATGTCGTCGGAGATCTGAAACGCGGTGCCGACGATGCCGCCAAGCCGGCCCAGCCGCTCGACCTGCTCGTCGTCGGCTCCGGAGAACATCGCGCCGAACCGGCCGGCGGCGTCGATCAGGCAGCCGGTCTTCTCGTGCACCACCTTCAGGTAGTGCTCGATTGGATCCACGCCGTCGACCCCTTGAGTCATGCCGCGGGTCTCGCGCATCTGCCCGGTGACCAGCTGGGCGAACGTCTCGGCGATGAGCCGCACCGCCTCCGGCCCCAGCCGTGACACAAGCCGCGACGCCGTCGCGAACAGGTAGTCGCCCGCCAGGATGGCGACGTTGTTGCTCCACCGCGCGTTGGCGCTGGTCGCGCCGCGGCGGACCTCCGCCTCGTCCATCACGTCGTCGTGGTACAAAGTCGCCAGGTGCACCATCTCGATGACCGCGCCCGCGGTGGTCACCTCCCAGGCGTCCGGCCGGGGCCCGATCTGGGCCGCCAGCACCGTGAACAGCGGGCGGAACCGCTTACCGCCGGCCAGGAACAGGTGCAGCAGCGCGTCGGTCATCACCTCGTCCGCACCGCGCAACTCGGTGTCCATGAGCTGCTCGATCCGCGTGACCCCGTCCCGCACGGTCGCGGCAAAAGCGGCGTCGCCGAAGTCGACGCCCGCCACCACCGTCTCCGGAGTCTTCATGCGACCAACATACTGGTGAGCGTGGATACCAGTGCCTCCAGAGCCGATGTGGTGGTTGTAGGCGCCGGGCCCGCCGGTTCGGCGGCGGCGGCCTGGGCCGCCCGCGCCGGCAGGGAAGTCCTCGTGATCGACTCGGCCAGCTTCCCCCGCGACAAGGCGTGCGGTGACGGATTGACCCCCCGCGCGGTCGCCGAGCTCGAACGGCTCGGGCTCGGCGAGTGGCTGGATAGCCGGATCCGGCATCGCGGACTGCGGCTGAGCGGATTCGGCGGCGCGGTGGAGGTGGAGTGGCCCGGCCCGTCCTTCCCTACTACCAGCAGCGCGGTGGCCCGCGTGGAGCTGGACGATCGGATCCGCAAGGTCGCCGAGGAATCCGGGGCGCGCATGCTGCTCGGGACGAAAGTTGTTGCGGTGCATCATGATTCGTCGCGTAGGGTGGTTTCGCTGACCTTGGCCGACGGCACCGACGTGGGCTGCCGCCAGCTGATCGTCGCCGACGGGGCACGGTCTTCGCTGGGCCGCAAGCTGGGCCGGCGCTGGCATCAGGAGACGGTGTATGGCGTCGCCGCGCGGGGGTATCTGGCCACGGAGCGCAGCGACGACCCGTGGCTGACGTCGCATCTGGAACTGCGCTCCCCCGACGGCGCCGTGCTGCCCGGTTACGGCTGGATCTTCCCGCTGGGCAACGGCGAGGTGAACATCGGCGTGGGGGCGCTGTCGACCTCCAAACGCCCTGCGGACCTGGCACTGCGACCGCTGATCTCCTATTACACCGACCTGCGCCGCGACGAGTGGGGCTTTGCCGGCGAGCCACGGGCGGTGTCGTCGGCGCTGCTGCCGATGGGCGGCGCGGTCTCCGGGGTGGCCGGGCCGAACTGGATGCTGATCGGCGACGCCGCGGCCTGTATCAACCCGCTCAACGGCGAGGGCATCGACTACGGGCTGGAAACCGGCCGGCTGGCCGCCGAGCTGCTGGACGCGCGCGACCTGTCGCGCGTGTGGCCCTCGCTGCTGCGGGACCACTACGGCCGCACGTTTTCGGTCGCGCGCAGGCTGGGGTTGTTGCTGACGTTCCAGCGGTTCCTGCCCACGACCGGGCCGATCGCGATGCGCTCCACGAAGCTGATGGGCATCGCCGTGCGGGTGATGGCCAACCTGGTCACCGACGACGACGCCGACTGGGTGGCGCGGGCGTGGCGCGGCGGTGGCCGGATGTCGCGGCTGCTGGATCACCGACCGCCGTTTAGCTGAGCTTTGCGGGTAGGGCCGGCGTGCCGCCCTGGTTTTTACACCACCGTCAGGGTTCACGTGGAGTTATATGAATATGGCATGAGCCCGCTCCGCCACGACTACGCTTCGCACCAGGTAGCTCGAGGGCCGTCTTGAGCGCCGCATTAAGCATGCCGAGTGGATCGGAGATCTTAAGCAGTTTCAGGTAGCTGCCGCCCACACGACGGCTCCTCGCCGCGCGTCGTCTCGCCAAAAGGCCAGGCATGGTCGTGCGGGAATCCGCAACGAAGTGAGAAGAATCCTCCAAGAATCTTCCAAGAATGCTTAGAGACGTCAGGCGAAGCGTTTACCTAGCCGGCCCCACGACCGGCAGGCAGCGACTAACTCACGCCATTGCCGTTAGCGACAACACGCGGGCTGGTATCTGGACTCGAACGGCGAAATCTTCGAACGGCCTCGTGCTCCTCGAGGCGAACTTCTTTTCGCCGAAAGCCGGTGACGGCGGGCTGGGAGGTAGCAATGTCGTACGTGATCGCAGCGCCGGACATGCTGGCGGCTGCCGCAGCGGACTTGGCCGGCATCGGCCATTCGGTCAACTCGGCCACCGCGGCGGCCGCGGCTCCGACGACCCGGGTGATCGCCGCGGCCGGTGACGAGGTCTCAGCGGCCATCGCGTCGTTGTTTTGTAGCCATGGCCAGGCTTATCAGGCGCTGAGCGCGCAGGCGGCGACGTTTCACGCCAACTTCGCGCAGACGTTGACCCGGGCCGGGGCCGCATATGCGGTCGCTGAAGCGGCCAGTGCCTTGCCGTTGCAGAGCATCCAGCAGGATCTGCAAAACCTGGCGTTTTTCTCGCCGGTTGAGCTGTTGACCGGGCGCCCGCTGTTCGGCCCCGGCACCAACGGGGCGCCGGGCACCGGGCAGGCCGGCGGGGGCGGCGGGTGGATCTTCGGCAGCGGCGGTAACGGCGGGTCGGGTGCGCCCGGGCAGCCTGGCGGCGCCGGCGGTAGCGCCGTCCTGTTCGGCAACGGCGGGTCCGGGGGCGCGGGCGGGACCGGCGTCACCGGCACGGTCGGCACCCCGGGCACCACGGGCAATCCGGGCGGCACCGGCAGCAATGGCGGGACCGGCGGCAATGGCGGGGCCGGCGGGGCCGGCGGGCTGCTGTACGGCAGTGGCGGTGGCGGCGGGCAGGGCGGTACCGGCGGCACCGGTGGCACCGGCGGTGCCGGTGTCGCCGGCACTGCCGCCAATGTGGCCGGCGCGACCGGCGGCACCGGCGGCGACGGCGGTGACGGCGGCACCGGCGGCAACGGCGGTATGGGCGGGGTCGGCGGCAAGGGCTCGGCCCTGCTTGGCCAGGCCGGCACCAACGGCAACGGAGGCAGCGGCGGCGCCGGGGGTACCGCCGGGGCCGGTGGTGACGGCGGCGCCGGCGGCGCGGGCACCGCAGCCAGTCCCACCGGCGGCACCGGCGGCACGGTCGGTAACCCGGGCGGTGTGGGCGCCGGCGGCGCCGGCGGCGCGGCCGGGGGCACCGGCGCAACCGCCGGTGCTTCCGGCGCGCCCGGCACGGTCACCAGCGGCGGCACCGGCGGCACCGGCGGCGCCGGCGGCGCCGGCTACGACGCGGCCAGCGACTCCATGGCGGCCGACGGCACGCCCGGCGGTGACGGCGGGCCCGGCGGCAGCGGCGGCATGTACGGCACCGGCGGGGCGGGCGGGGCGGGCGGTGACGCCCACGACGGCACCGGCGACGGCGGGGTCGGCGGGGCCGGCGGTAATGGCGGTGCGCTGGGCGGTAATGGTGGTAACGCAGGGCCCGGCGGCGCCGGTGCCGACAGTGGCACCGGCGGGGCCGGCGGCAAGGGCGGTGACGCCACCGCGCCGGGCGCGACCGGCGGCAACGGCGGGACGGGCGGTGCCGGCGGGGCGACCGGCGACGGCGGTAAGGGGGGCGACGGCGGCACCGGTGGGACCGGCGCGACCGGCGCCAACGGTGTAAGCCCGAGTCAAAACGGCGGTGACGGCGCCACGGGCGGCCTCGGCGGCAACGGTGGCGCGGGCGGCGCTGGGGGCGTGACATCCGGTAACGGCGGTGATGGCGGGGTCGGCGGCAACGGCGGCACCGGCGGCACCGGCGGCACCGGCGTCAACGGCGCGCCCGGCGTGGACGGCACCGGCAACGACGGCGGCGCCGGAGGTAACGGCGGTAACGGCGGCGCCGGAGGTACCGGCGGCACCGGCGGCGCCGGCGGCGCGGCGGCACACGGCACCCCGGGCACCGACGGCGACGGTGGGGCCGGCGGCACCGGTGGCACCGCCGGGACACCCGGCAACGGCGGCAAAGGCGCGTCGGGCACCGCCAGCGGGATCACCAGCGGAGGGGACGGCGGTCACGGCGGCAACCCCGGCGTGGCCGGTCCCGGCGGCGACGGCGGTAACCCCGGCACCGGGGGCATTAGCGGCAGCCGCGGCGCGGGCGGCGGCAACGGCGCCTCGGTCACCAGCGGCGGCAACGGCGGCGACGGCGGGGACGGCGCCAACATAACTACCACGCAGGGCCCGTCGGGCACGTCGGGCGGGGAGGGCGGATTCGGCGGAGACGGCGGCGACGGTGGGTCGGTCGGCAACGGCGGCAACGGCGGCAGGGGAGGCTTTGGCGGCCTCGGCCTGCCCGGCGGGAACGATGTCGGCCCGGGCGGCAGCGGCACCAGCGGCGGCTTCGGCGGTCTCGGCGGCGGCGGCGGTGACGGCGGCAAAGGCGGCTCGATATCTGGTAACGGCGGCAACGGGGGCGACGGCGGCAGGGGCGGTGACGGCGGCGACGGCGCCGACGGCGTCGACGGCGCAGCTGGAGTCGTCGGCCTCAACAATGGCGCGGGCCAAGCCGGCGGCAACGGCGGCAACGGCGGTGCCGGCGGGCCCGGCGGTAACGGCGGCGCAGGCGGTACGGCCGCACACGGTACCGCGGGCATGGCCGGCGACGGCGGCCACGGTGGCACAGGCGGCGATGCCGGGAAGCCCGGCGATGGCGGCGACGGCGGCATCGGCAGCGCCGCCAACCCCAACGGCGGCGCGGGCGGCGCCGGCGGCAACCCCGGTAGCGTCGGCGTCGGCGGCACCACCGGCGACCCCGGCGGCGCCGGCGCGACCGGCGGCGGGGACGGCCTCGACGGCAACCCTGTCACCAGCGGCGGCAACGGGGGCAGGGGCGGGGACGGTTTTAGCTCCAGCATCGCGGGCGCGAACGGCGGCAACGGCGGGGCCGGCGGCAACGGCGGGTCGGTCGGCAACGGCGGCGACGGCGGCAACGGCGGCAACGGCGTTAACGGGGCGAACGGCGCCAACGGCACCGACCCGGGCGACTCCGGCGGCACCGGCGGCAACGGCAGCAACGGCGGCAACGGCGGCAACGGCGGTCTAGGCGGCGCGATATCCGGTCACGGCGGCAACGGCGGTAACGGCGGCACCGCCGGCACCTGGAGGCAACGGCGGCAATGGGGTTACCGGCGCGGACGGCGTCAATGGCGTCAACAGCGGCGACGGCGACACCCGCGGTGCGGCCGGCAGCGGCGGCAAAGGCGGTAACGGCGGTAACGGCGGCGCCGGCGGAACGGCCGCAAACGGCGCCACCGGCACGGACGGCACCGCCGCGGCCGGCGGCGCCGGCGGCAATGCCGGGAAAGCCGGCGATGGCGGCGCCGGCGTCGCCGACCCCATCGACAACTTCTTCGGCGGCGGCGGCGAAGGCGGCCACGGCGGCTCGGGCGGCGCCGGTGGGATGGGCGGCGACGGCCTTCAGACGACCAACGGCGCGGTGGGCGGTGCTGGCGGCACCGGCGGCAACGGCGGTAACGGCGGCGCCGGCGCCGATGGGGGTGGCATCGGCGGGGTCGGGCCCGGCATAGGCGGCCGCGGCGGCGACGCCGGTCAGGGCGGCAGCGGCGGCGCGGGCGGCGAATCCCTCGGGACGGGCGACGGCGGTATCGGCGGCATGGGCGGCAAGGGCGGCAACGGCGGCAACGGCGCCGATGGCGCGGCCGACCTTTTCCACGACTCCAACAGCTTTGGCGGCCAAGCCGGCGGCGGCGGGAACGGCGGCAAGGGCGGCGACGGCGGCACCGGCGGCGCCGCCACGCTCGAGGGCAACGGCGGCACCGGGGGGGCCGCGGGCAACGGCGGCGACGGCGGGACGATGGGTAACGGCGGTGAAGGCCTCGCCGGCGGCGGCAACGGCGGGACGTCGCAACGCGACGGTGGCGACGGAGACGGCGGCCTCGGCGGTCACGGCGGCGCCGGCGGCGCGGCGCTCGTGGGTACCGGCGGCACCGGCGGCGCCGGCGGCACCGGCGGCAGCGGCAGTACGGGCGGCTTGGGTGGAATCGGCGACAGCGGCCCCGGCGGCCCCGGCGGCCAAGGCGGTGACGGCGGTCCCGGCGGTGACGGCGGCGTCGGCGGGGAGTCGGCCACCGGCACCGGCGGCGCCGGCGGCGCGGCCGGTGCCGGCGGCGCGGCCGGTGCCGGCGGCACGGGCGGCCCCAGCCAGGGCGGCTTCATCGGCGGCCACGGCGGTAACGGCGGCGCGGCGGCGCCGGCGGCGACGGCGGTATGGGCGGTAACGGCATGCCACCGGGCCTCGGCGGCGGCGGCGGGGGCGGCGGTACGGGCGGTACCCTCGGCGCCGGCGGCAGCGGCGGCACCACCGGCGCCAGCGGCCAGCCCGGCGACAACGGCGACACCGGCGACGACGGCAAGTCCGGCAATCCCACCTGAGACCGGCCGCGGTTGTCGGGCTGGCCACGGCGTCAGTTATCGCGATGCCAGCTGATCACGGCTGGTCTACCGGTCGAATCCGATCACCCCAGCTGAAGGACGCCGGACGTGGAATTGGCGAGTGTGGCCGGCGCTATTAAAGGCGCGCTACGGGCCGTCATGTCGGGGTCGAGAGGCCACACAGGACGACCGGCGGCATGACCGCCTCTCAGCCGTGCCAGTTTCGGCATGACTGAAACCGACTCTCGATTTGAATCCGCGCATCGCGGGAAATCCGAGCAGTTTGGCGAGGGCGTGCGACGGCCCTGGAGCATCGCATCCCACAACCCGAGCTGGCCGTGCTGATCGAGTAGGGCAAGTTTCACGGCAACGTCCTCGACGTGGGCTGCGGGGAAGCTCTGCCCGTCACGCGAGGTGCGGCCAATCGGCTACGTCTGCCCAGTTGCCCCGTCCACGCCGAATAATGTTCCGGCGGACCCGCCGGTGCCGGCTACCTGCCCCGGCGCTTCTCCTGCGTTTCCGCCGTCGCCGCCGTTGCCAATCAGTTGTGCATTGCCGCCGTTGCCTCCGAAGCCGCCGAGATTTAGGCCGGTTCCGCCGTCGCCGCCGGCGCCGCCGTTGCCGATCAGCGCGGCCTTCCCGCCGTCGCCGCCGGGACCGGCATTGGTGACTGAAGACGCACCACCGGTGCCGCCGGCTCCGCCATTGCCGAACAAGTAACCGGCGTTTCCGCCGTCGCCCCCGCCTGCGCCGTGGCCGCCTGCCCCGCCGTCGCCGCCGGCCCCGCCGTTTCCTCCGAGTATGCCGCCGGTGCCGCCGTTACCTCCCCGACCGCCGAAGCTAGTGCCGCCCGGACCTAGAAGAGCGGCGCCACCGGTACCGCCGGCGCCGCCGGAAGCGAAGAGCCCGCCGCTTCCGCCGGTCCCACCCGTCCCGCCAACGCTGCCGGCGGCCGCGCCGCCGGTGCCCCCGGCCCCGCCGGCGCCAAACCATCACGCCCGTCGCGCCGGTGCCACCAGATCCGCCCGCGTCAGTGCCAAGCCGCCGCGGAGACCGCTCCACGGGCAAACAGTCCGCCTGTGCCACCCTGGCCACCCTGACCCCCCGGGTCGGATCCCCGTCGGTCGCCCCGCCGGCGCCACCAACCCCGGGCAGCGAACAGCCCGCCGTTGCCGCCGGCGCCAGCATTACCGCCGTTAGCTACGCTCGCACCGAGACCCCCGTTTACTCCCGCCCCACCGACGCCACCGAGGAATCCGGCCTGCTCGCCGTTGCCCCCGTTAAGCGCCGGTCCCGCCGGCCCCTCCGGCGCCGCCGGCGCCACGGAAAAATCCCCCGCTGCCCCGTGCCACCGCTCTTGCCGGCCGCACCGGATCCACCGGCCCCGCCGCTGCCGACCGACCACCCTGCATTACCTCCGATTGCTCCCGAGCCTGGTGCGGCGTCGGCGCCGTTACCGATCAGCGGGCGGCCCGTCAGCAGCTGGCTGGGTGCGTTGATGATGCCGAGCACACCCTCCTCGATGAGATTCAGTGGGTTGGTGTTGGCGGCCTCGGCGGCCGCGTATTGCGCCCCGGCGCCGTTCATGAGTTGAACAAATTGCTGGTGAAACTGCGCCGCCTGGGCGCTGAGCGCCTGATAGGCCTGCGCGTGCGAAGTGAACAAGCCGGCGATCGCCGCCGAGACTTCGTCGGCACCCGCGGCGAGCACGCTTGACGTCGAGCCGGCGGCCGCAGAGTTGGCATTGCTGATCGCCGACCCGATATTCGCTGCCGGCGGCCGACATAAACTCTAGTGCTGCGATGACGTAGGACATGTCTATCCCCTTAGCTCCCCCCCGGGCCACAGGCCGATTTCCTGGCGAATGGGATTTGCGGAGCCTACCGCCCAAATGGCTGGCACATGCGCGTTTCGTACGAAAGGCCTACCGACTTCACATGTATTCACGTCGCCCGAACTGGTAAGCGAGGACGCAGGGCTGATTGCCAGCCGGACGCATCGCCCCCGCGGGCGACCTAGCTGGACAACTCCCCGGTATACACCGGCAGTGACTGCTCATCTGAGTCCTCGATGAGCGGGCGGCGGTGGCGACCGCGCCGGATCCCTGGCAGCATCGATCTGTTCTCATGTTTGGGTTTGCTCGGCAACGTCAATCCCAGGCCTCGGCGATCACCAGCCCGCTCGTCGGCGGCTCGCGCCTGAATATCGAGATGAAAAGGAGTTGAGCATGAATAGCCCCGTCATACCCCCGTCGGTCTCCCGGCCCGTGCCATTGTGGGTTTGCTCGCGGCCGCCGCCATGGCCACGGCCGCCGCGCCGCAGGCCCTGTTGCCGACGGCCACGGCCGACCCCGCTCACACCGTCACCTTCGAAGTCACCGGCCACGGCGACGCGTTCTCGATCATCCCCGACCCCGGAACCCCGGTGTATCCCGCAAACACCAACACCTGGGTTCCGCTTCCCTGGTCGCAGACGGTCCAGGTGAACGGAAACCCCTACGTGGCTCTGAACTGGACCGATCACAGCGGTACCCACGACTGCCGAATCCTGTTGGACGGCAAACCCGTTCCCCTCACCGAGCATTCGACTGGTCGGTGCGCCTACCAGATCCCCGGATAAGGCGCGCTAGGCAGGCCGGTTAAGAATTCGCGCGCCGCAGGGCATCGCGTCGGTGATGGTTGCGCCTTGCCCGTTATCAACCTAGTTGACATATATCAAGCTGGTTGATATACAGGGAACATGACCGAAAAACTTGAAGACTTTGAGTTCGAGACGGCGTATCGAGGCGAGTCCACCCGCTTTGGCGACGGAGTCCGGCCGCCATGGAGCATCGGCCGACCACAGCCCGAGCTGGCCGCACTGATCGAGCAGGGCAAGTTCCACGGCGACGTCCTCGACGTCGGCTGCGGGGAAGCGGCGATATCGCTGCACCTCGCCGAGCAGGGTTACACCACCCTGGGGCTAGACCTGTCCCCCACCGCCATCGACCTGGCCCGGCGCGAGGCCGAGCGCCGAGGGCTGTCCAAGGCCACCTTCGAGGTCGCCGACATCAGCACGTTCACCGGGTACCCACCAGGATCCGAGGGCCGGTTCGGCACCATCGTCGACAGCACGCTGTTCCACTCCATCCCCGTGGAGGCACGCGACGGCTACCAACAATCGATCGCGCGGGCCGCGGCGCCGGGCGCGTCGTACTTCGCCCTGGTGTTCGACCGCGCTGCCGTGACCGAGGGTCCGATCAATGCCGTCACCAGCGACGAGCTGCGCGACGCGGTGTCCAAGTACTGGGTCGTCGACGACATCAGGCCCGCCCGCCTGTACGCCAAGGCGCCGAAGGACTTCTTCGGTGTGCCCGGCATGCAGGCACGGGAGGAGACCGACGGCCTGGTGTCGGTCGGTGGCTGGCTGCTCTCGGCGCACCTCGGCTGATACATCGGTCCGGGTGTATAGTCCGCCTAATGAAGGGCAGGAGCCTCGCCGCTAGCGTTGCTATGGCGGCACCGGCATTGGCGGTCGCGGTGGCGATGTCCACACCGGCGCAGGCCGACGACTACGACTACATATTCAACTCCACGCTGCACACGTACGGGATTTACGGCCCGCAGGACTACAACGCCTGGCTGGCCAAGATCAGCTGCGAGCGGCTGGCCCGGGGCGTGGACGGTGACGCGTACAAGTCCGCCACCTTCATCCAGCGCAACCTGCCCCTGCACACCACGCAGGGGCAGGCGCTGCAGTTCCTCGGGGCCGCCGTCGACCACTACTGCCCCGACCAGGTAGGCGTGCTGCAGCGAGCCGGCACTTAACAGCCCCTCCTCAGCGCTCCGGCGCAGCAGGCGACAAAGGTCTTTGCCTTCACCATCCGGTAATCGCGCTGCCCGGAAGTCGTGTCAATCAATTTGGTCATTTCGAGAACTTCTGGGCATCGAACGTGCGATAGTCATCCAGGTACCCCAAAGGGCGAGCGCTCTCCCCCCCAATGTTGCTCGCCCGGGCTACACAGGTAGCGCAGCGACACACCCCCCCAGTCGCCGCTACCGACTGAATGGGGCCCCAGATTTTTCTGGGGCCCCATTCAGCGCCCACCGGTGTGGGCCCCCGTTGGCTCGCCTTTCCAGGCATTCCTGGGCATTCCTGCACCCGCCCAATTTCACATTCGTGCAGCACGGCAGACGAAGATTGATCACTTCCCGTGTTGGCTTGACCCCGTCCGGCGGACACGGCGGCGAGCTCACCGCGATTACGCGCGACGCCCGTTCACCGTCAACGCGCAGATCAGCGAGGAATGCACGGCGCACGGTCCACGTCGCTTGAAGTCACACGCGCCTCGGGGCCTTGGTCGGATGCCCTCTGGTTCTTGGCTTTACACCACACTCACCGCTGAATGCAGTCCGAACTTCGCGCGCACCCGACATGGCTACGATCCGGTGGCAGTGATCACTTCATAGCCATGTTGATGCGAACACAGCTACACCAACCCAAGCACGCCGAATCACCGTCCGGGCGACCACCAGTCCACCTCCAGCCACCGCCGCGGTGAGCCCTCGCGGCCAATTGGCATTCGCCCACGTATGGTGTCGACGCTCCAACACCGGGTGCTGCCACGCGCAAGCTAGCCCATTCCGTCGGCGGGATATCACGCCGCCGTGCTAACGACGGTGGCCTCAGCGCGGTGCCTTGTATCCGGCGTGCAACGCCACGATGCCGCCGGTCAGGTTGCGCCACCGCACCGCCGACCACCCGGCCCGCGAGACCTGGTGCGCCAACGCCGCCTGATCGGGCCACGCCCTGATCGACTCCGCCAGGTAGACGTAGGCGTCGGGGTTACTGGACACCGCCCGCGCGACCCGCGGCAGCGCCTGCATCAGGTATTCCTTGTACGCGGTGGCGAACAGCGCGTTGGTAGGCGTGGAGAATTCGCATACCACCAATCGACCGCCGGGCCGGGTGACGCGGGCCATCTCCCGCAGGCCGGCCTCCGGGTCGACGACGTTGCGCAGGCCGAAACTGATGGTGACCGCGTCGAACACGTCGTCGGCGAATGGCAACCGGGTCGCGTCGCCGGCGACCTTCGGCAGCTTGCGGGCGGCGCCCGCCGCGAGCATCCCGACCGAGAAATCGGCCGCCACGCACCACGCCCCGGACTTGCTCAGCTCCACCGTGGAGACCGCGGTACCCGCCGCCAGGTCCAACACCTTCTCACCGGGCCTGATCCGCAGCGCCGACCGGGTAGCCCGCCGCCAATAGCGGTCCTGGCCCAGCGACAGCACGGTGTTGGTGAGGTCATAGCGGCGGGCGACGCCGTCGAACATGGACGCCACGTCCCGGGGGTCCTTGTCCAGCGCGGCGCGACTCACGACCCCAAACGCTACCTGGCCCACTATCTCAGTACTGCCGGTACCTGCGTTGGACGTGCTCTTGGCGCACGGCGATCTGCGCCCCGCGTTCCTCGGCCGAGACGGCGCGGGTCGCCGCGGGAAGGTGTTGGCGCACGACGGCAAGCGGCACTTTGCTGACCGCGGCTTTCGGCAGTTCGGCCGGCGGTGACGAGTAGGTCCACCGCAGGGTGAGGAACCCGCCGCGGTGGCTGGCGGTGTCGAGCCAGTTCGGCACTCCGGGGTCGGTCTCGGCGACGACGTAGCGGATTGTCCCGTCGGGGTCCGGCTCCGACTGAAACCCGTTGAGGCTGCACGTGTGGTTGGCGTAGTCGAGCGATTCGCCCCACAGATTGGACAGGTGGAAGCCCATGTAGGCGGGCTGCACCGGGACGACGACTTCAATCACGAGGGCTTCGTCGGGCGCCAGGTCGAAGACGCCGCCGGAGTAGACGTTGGTGCTTTGACCCCCACCCAGCGCGAGGTTCGCCAGCGCGGGCTCGTTCAGGGCGTTGCGAGGCATGAGTGTGAAGCCGTCGCCATTCTTATCGCCGTGCGCCTCCAGGATGACGTCGTAAAACTCGTTCCAGAACCGCATCTGGTTCTCGACGAGAGTGCCGACGCGGCGCAGGTTCCGCGCCACGGCGACGGGATCGGCCGGGGCGGGATGGGCGCCCTCGTTGCCGATCCGCGCAATGTGCAGGTCCGGCGACGCCTCGTGTTCCCAATCGTGAAAAAGCACCCGCGCGACCAGGAATCGCGCCGTTTGGGTTCCATCCGCCGTGCTCGTGGCGATGAAGTTTCCGGTGTGGTCGGCGGGCCGCTGGGGGGCCAGCAGGATCTCGAACTGGCCGCCGTCGTCGACGGCGAGGTCGGCGGTATCCAGCAACCCGGTGACCACCCGGCCCCCCGGCGCCAATTCGGCGAGACTTCCGGTGTCTCCCGCGTAGACGGTGTGGGCTTCAAAGATCATGTACTGCGGCGCCTTGCGACCTTCGGCGAGCCGGCCGCGCACCCGGTAGCGCTTGGCGCCGTCGATCGCCGCCGACAGGTACAGCGCATCGGCGTTGTCGATGGTCGCCTTGTCGACCGGCTGGATAGCACGCCGGAAATAGGGGAAATCCGGATCTTCGAATAAGGCGCGCTCGATGCCACTGAACACGAAGCCCAGCAGATAACGGTGTCCCTCGGCCAGGCCCTGTTCAGTCACCGGCGGTGCGTGCAGTTCGGCGGAGTCGATGGCGTCGCGGGCGCGGGTGAGGGCGTCGATCATATCCGAAAAGGCTGCACGAAGCGCGACTTGGCTTGACTCAGCGGACATGAGCGTCCTTTCCTTCGGTATCCCACTGATACTGGTCGAACAGTGCGGCCAGGCGGGTATGGATCTCCCGGGGGTCGAGACCGAATTCCGCCAGGCTGTAGCGGTGGGCCGATTCATGCCCGCCACGGGCCCCGGCCGACTTGAATGCGTTGGCGGCCAACGGCCCCAGGTCGAGCTCCAGCTCTTGGTAGATGCGGCGCATCGTGGCCTCGGGTTGCCTTACCAGGTCGCGATAGTCGACGACGACGGATCGAATGTGCGGGTGCCTGGCCAGTACGTCGAGCGGACGCTGATAGGTATCGAACGATTGATCGGAAAGCACCCGAAGCGAGTTCGCGATCAGGCGTTCGTCGCGGCCGCGCAGGTCCCACTCGGTCTTCAACAGCTTGAGCAAGCTCGGGATCGTCTCATCCGGATTACGCATGGGCACCACGAACCTCGCGTCCGGGAAGGTCTCGATCAGCGATTCGACGCGACCACAGAAGGTGGGGTTCTTGCTCAGGTGCGTCCCCCCGCCGTTGAGCGCGATCTGACGCCGCACGCATTCCTGGTAGAAGCCCATCGCCCGTCGCCGCCTGCGCTCGGGCCACTGGTCGACGTGGTAGAAGTCGAGTTCGCCCATGAACGGGAACATCAGGATCCAGAACCCCGAACACAGTGACCACGTCAGAAACGCGTCGTCCTCTTCGGGAACGAAGAACCCGGTCTTGTGCATATCGTCGGTCGGCGCGAAGCGGCGCTCCTCGACCTCGTCAAGCCTGCGCCGCAGCCGCTTTCCGAACACCGCGGCATCTACGCGAAACATCAGCCGCAGCAGGCGCTTCTCCAGCAGCGAAGGGAAGAACAGCTCGTACATCAGGGCATAGCTGAATTGCGGGTCCGCGGCCATCAGCCGATGCAGGTAGGTGGTGCCGCTGCGGGCATGCCCAATACAGAACGTCGGTGCGGTCACCGGGGTGCGGCGCAGCGATGCGAACAGGATCGGATCCAGCGCGAAACACACCGCATGGATTGCCGCGATGGCGGGCACCCCGAGAAGGAAGCCGAATAGCGCACCCAACCCTTCGACGCCGGCGGGTCCCTGCGTAACAGCCGAAGCATCGTCCAATAGTTGGGCCAGTCGAAGTAGAACCGCCATCCCACCATGAAATCTCCTCAGCGCGTGCCCATTTCGGTGGGCGCCTTCGTCAAGCTATCCCTCATTACTTGACTATGTCAAGCATATGCGGATACGGTCCTGCTCGTGCAGGTATTCGCCGCGATGGCTCCGGAACTCCCACTGGCCGCCGTCCCCGCGTACGCGAGCCGGGTGGAGGGGCTGGGATTCGACGGCTTGCATGTCGCCGAGACGGTGCACGATTCACTGGCGGCGGCGTTGCTGGCGGTGGAGCACACCACTCGCATCACGGTGCGGACGGCGGTGACGTTGGCGTTCGTTCGCAGCCCGACGCTGGTCGCCTACGCGGCGTGGGACCTGGCGATCATGTCCGCCGGGCGATTTGAACTGGGGCTGGGGACACAGATCAGGCAGAACATCCAGGACCGCTTCGGCATGCCCTGGACCGAGCCGCGAGCTCGCATGGCCGAGTACGTCGCCGTGCTGGAGGCGCTCTTCGAGGCCTTCCGCACCGGGGGTGGCGTGCGTTACGAGGGCGACTCCTACCGGGTTACCCGCCTGCAGCCGTACTTCAATCCGGGACCGAAAGACATTGACCCGCCGCGCATCTGGTTGGGCGCGGTCAATGCGGGCATGTGCGAGCTGGCCGGGGAGGCGGCGCACGGCGTGGTAACTCATTCCACGAACTCCGACCCGGCCTATCTGCGCGACGTCGTGCGACCTGCCATGCGCCGTGGGGCCCGAGACCGCGGACGTGACGGCCTTCCACTAATCGTTGTGTCGACGGCGATAGCGACCGGCACCACCGACGCTGCGGTGGCGCGGGAACGGGAACGTCAGCGCCGGATGCTTGCCTTCCTGCTCTCGACGCCGTCGTATGGACCGGCGCTCAAGAGACGCGGCTGGGCCGAATTGGCCGGCCGGCTCCGCACCCTGACGCGAGAGCGGCGCTGGGCCGAATTACCCACGGTGCTAAGCGATGTCGTGCTCGACGAATTGGTTACCTGTGGCCGATACGATGAATTGCCCGACATGCTCCGAACGAAGTTCGAGGGCATCGCCGACGGGGTTGTGCTACCCCCCTTGGGCATTGACTTGGGCATTGACGATCAGCCGATCCGGGACTGCGTTGACGGTCTGCGGGGGTGGCAGTGACGTCGTCACGCAGGCTGGATTCGGTGGACTCCATCAGCGCCACACTGGCACGGATCGTGCGGCTGTCCGTGAGTCGCTCGGCATTCGCGCAGCAGGCCTCGGCCGCCGATGCCGAGCTATCGCAGCCCTCGTACACACTGCTGCGGGTCCTGATCGACGAGGGACCACTACCGATGGGGCGCCTGGCCGCCATGGCCCACATGGACGTCGGCATGACCACTCGCCGAGTGCAGGCCCTTGTCGACGCCGGACTCGTCAGCCGACGCACCGATCCCAGCGACAGGCGGGTCAGCGTCATCGCCCCGACGGTGCGCGGCGAACGGGCCGCCGGTGCTCTGCACGAGGTAAGAAGGGGTCACCTGGCGCGGGCGCTTTCGGGCTGGTCGGCGGCCGAGCTGGCGCAGTTCGATCGGCTGTTGACAAAGTTCCTCGAGGACACCAGGCAGACGCCGATCGACGACGCCCAGTCCTGAGCGCGTGTTACGCCCGTCGCCGTCGCCGCGAGGAAGCCTCTGCCCGAGCTGCCGGCGACATCACCGCCTCGTAGTGCCCGAGCAGCTCGTCGCAGATGACCGACCAGCTGCGGCCGAGCACACTGCGCCGGGCGGCCGGCGAGTAGCGGTGCCGTTCCTCGATCAAATGACCGACGGCGATGGGCAACCGCGCCTCGAACTCGTCGACGGGCAGCAGCAGCCCGGTGCGACACGGGGCGACCAGGTCACGGGGTCCGCCGGCGTCGGGGGCGATCACCGGCAGCCCAGACGCCAGCGCTTCCTGCACGACCTGACAAAACGTCTCGTGCTCACCCGTGTGCACGAACACATCCATGCTGGCGTACGCCGCCGCGAGCTCGTCGCCATACAGCGCACCGGTGAAAACAGCTGCGGGCATTGCCGATTCCAGCTTGGCTCGATCAACGCCATCGCCGACGATCACGACTCGCACCGCATCGCCGGCCGCCAGCGAAATCAGCCGTTCCACATGCTTTTCCGGGGCGAGCCGTCCCACAAACCCGACGATCGGCTTGCCGTCCGGCGACCACTGCCGCCTCAGTGCTTCGTTGCGCGCCGACGGTGCGTACCGGATCAGGTCGACGCCGCGGGCCCACTGATGTACCCGTGGAATGCGATGGGCAAGAAGGGATTCCATTGTCACGGTGGACGGCGCCAGCGTGCGGTCGGCGTAGCTGTGCAGGTGACGGAACCACGCCCATGCCGCCCGTGTCGTCATGCCGATGCCGTAGCTCGCCGCGAAACCCGGTACGTCGGTTTGATATACCGCAACCGTCGGCACTCCCAGACGGCGCGCCGCTCGCACCCCGCCGTAGCCGAGCAGCGCCGGCGACGCCAGGTGCACCACGTCGGGGTCGAATCCGCGCAGCGCGCGCGCCATTCGGGCCGTGGGCACCCCGAGCGGCAACGAGGTCACCTTCGGGAACATGCGCGACGGCACCCGGTGCACCCGGATGCCGTCGTGGATCCGCTCGGCGCGGGGTTCGCCGGGCGGGTTATCCGGTGCGATCACGAGCGCCTCGTGACCGGTTCCACGCAGATGCTCGAGTATCCGGATGACTGAGTTGCTGACACCATTGACGTTAGGGAGGAAGGACTCGGCGACGATCGCAACGCGCACAACCCCACCGTGCCAGCGTCGGCTGTCGACAAGGTTGCCTGCGGGCATACGGGACACGAAATTTGCTGGTTGAACCGCGCCGGGTCGCGTCAGCTCGGGTCGGGCTCGGCGTCAGATTCGCGAGTTCGGCGGCGGTCCAGTCGTTTATCCAGCCACGCCAGCGCGACCAGCGCAGCCGTCGCGGCCAGCCAGCCCACCACCGCGATGGACCCGGCCGGGATGATCGCAAGCCCGGCGTTGCGGTGCTGGACCCGCACCAGGTTGGGATCGTTCTTGTTGTATTCAACGTAGATTCGCATGCCGGTCGCCAACTCGGACGGGTACAGCACACCCAGCTCCGGCCGATAGGTGACGCGTTGGGGGGTGACGAACTCGATGGTGGAACGCCGCGGCCCGGCGTCGAGCACCTCCGCCTCCGCGACCCCCATATTGCGCTGGATTGCCAGGTCGTTTCGCCAGGCGCCGGCGACCAGCAGCACCGACTGCAGCGTGACCAGACAGGTCACGATCAGCACGCCGATCCGCGCCCAGCGCAACACGATTCGCGCCCGGGTCTTCGGTGGTTCGTCGCTACGGCCGTGAATCAACAGACGCAGCAACAGCTTTGGCGACATCACGGTCTCATCACGGCATCATCACCAGTGTCATCACCAGGCACTCACAAGGCGGCCTTGATAGCGGCGTGCAGCTGTCGCAGCGAGGACCGGTCGGCCTTGACTTCCAGCACCCGCATCCCGGCGCCGGGCTCGTCGAGCGCCGCGCGCAGCTCGTCGACCTCGATTTGCCGGCTCTCCACGTGATACGCGCGACACAGCGCGCCCACGTCGACGTCGTGCGGCGTACCGAAGATTCGCGAGGAGACGTCGGAGAACCTCGGGTCGCCCGGCTCGAGCAGCTCGAAGATGCCGCCGCCGTTGTCGTTGGACACCACGATCGTCAGGTGCCCCGGAACCGGCTCCGTGGGGCCGATCAACAGCCCGGAGCTGTCGTGGACGAACGTCAGGTCGCCGATCAGCGCGACAGTGCGGGCCGGGCGGTCAGGGTCGGCGCTGCGCTTGTGGGACCCCTCGTATCCCAAAGCGGCCCCGATGGCGGTAGACACGGTGCCGTCGATGCCGGCGACGCCGCGGTTGGACCGCACTTGGATTCCGGCGGTTCGGAGGCCGACCAGGGCCGCGTCACGGACCGGGTTGGACGCCCCGAGCACCAGCTGGTCACCCGGCCGCAGCGCATCCGCCACGGCCGCGGCGACATGCAGCCCGGTGGTCAGCGGGTGCGCCGCGAGCTGGCCGCGAACCGCCGCGAGCGCGTGCCGGTTGAGCTCCGCACAGCGGCGCAGCCAGGCCGGATGCGGCGCTCCGGTGGTGACCGCCCTGGTGCCGGTGGCCTGCGAGTTTCCCGAGACGTCCGGCCAGCGCGGTCCGGTCGTGAGCGCGTAGACCGGCACCTGAGGGTCGGCCAGCAGCGACGACACCGGGCGGTGCAGCGTCGGGCGGCCCAGCATGATGACCTGTTTCGGGCGCAACAGCGGCAGTGCCAGCGGGTGCAGCGGGTTGCCCCCCGACGGCGGCACCGGCGCCGTCGGCTCCGCGACGGTCGGCAACTCCGCCAGGTTGGGATGCACGCCCGCGCCGTGCCCGGCGATGACGACGGTGTCGGGCGTCAGGTCGATATCCAGCGGCTGGTCGAACGTGACCGCCGGCGAGAAGGTCCACGGCTTGCCGTTGGGCCGGCCCTGCGGGGTGATCGCACCGTGAGGCTCGTGATCGGGGACCAGAGGCTCGCGCAGCGGGATGTCAAATTGCACGGGGCCGGCGTTGGCGGAGCGAGAACCGTTGGCGGCGGCCAACACTCGGCAGGTGGCCGATCGCCAGGTCGCGTTGAGGGAATCCATGCGCTCGGGCGCATGCTCGGCCAGCCCCAGGCTGATGGTGGCCCGGACCTGGGTGCCGAAGTAGCCCAGCTGCTCCATGGTCTGGTTGGCGCCGGTGCCGAGCAATTCGTACGGCCGGTTGGCCGAGAGCACGATCAGCGGCACCCGCGCATAGTTCGCTTCCACCACCGCCGGGCCGAGATTGGCCACGGCGGTGCCCGACGTCATCGCGATGCACACCGGCGCGCCCGCGCCGACGGCCAGACCGATGGCCAGGAAGCCGGCGGTGCGCTCGTCGATGCGGACGTGCAGCCGGACGCGGCCGGATTGGTCCGCTTCTTGCAGCGCAAACGCCAGCGGCGCGTTCCGCTGCCCGGGGCACAGCACCACGTCGCGGACGCCGCCTCGGATCAGCTCGTCGACGACGACGCCGGCCTGTGTCGTCGAGGGGTTCATCAGTACAGGGTGTCACAGCACGACAAAGAGGCGCGCCGCGCCGCTGCGGCCGTCACACCCGCCACATTGGCCCCTGCCGAGGTACCGGCGCGCATTGACTCGGTAGAACTGACCTGCACCCGCCTAGACATCAACCCCGCGGACCGAACCGCTCGCGCGGGCGTCCGGCAGTTAAGGCAACGAATCCTCACGCGGCCACATTGACATCAGTCAAACGGGTATCCCCTGCCGCACCGTGGCTGATGTGGCACGTGCGGCCAAAGTGACAAGGCTGCCAAGGGTGCCAACGGGCGCTGAGTGCACCAGCGGCGCACTGCATCGCGGGTGCCGAGGACCGCCGACGGGGTCAGGCCTTGGTGCCGGCGAAGAACTGCAGGATCGCGGCGTTGACGGTCTGGGGCCGCTCGAAGAACCCGAGATGACCGGCGTCGGGTATCTGCAGATAGCGGGCGTTCGGCATGGCGTCGGCGACCTCCCGCCCCAGGGAGGGCGGCGTCACCACGTCGTCAGCGAAGCCGATCACCAGCACCGGCGCGGCGATGCTGCGGTAGGCGGGCAACCGGTTGGTGTACGGGGCGGCATCCAACTGGCAGCGCAGCCCCGAGGTGGGTTTGACCGGCCACTGGGTGAACATCGCGATCCAGTCGGCCACCGCCGAGTCGTCGTTGATCGTCTTGCGCGAAAAGCTTTCCAGCAGGCGAATTTTGGCATCGTAGGCCGGTGGCAGCTCGATGCCGGAGTCGTGGAGTTCGGCCTCGGCTTCGTGGAAGAACTGGCGGGAGCGGTCCAGGCGGCCGCGGGTGGCCATCAGCGCGGCCGCGGTCACCAGGTCCGGCCGGACCACCATGAGTTCCTGGGCGATGAACGAGCCCATCGACGCCGCGACGATCCGGGCCGGGCCGGCGCCCAGGGATTCGATCAAGTCCACGGTGTCGGCGACCATGGTCTTGGTCTCGAAGCCTCCGGCGTTTTCGGTCGCGCCGATCCCGCGGTTGTCGAAGGTGATGCAGCGATAGCCCGCCGCCAGGAACGCCGGGACCTGATGCGGGTGCCAGGTGCGCCCGGGGCCGCCACGGCCGGCGATGAACACAACGGGCTCGCCGGTCCCCTTGTCGTCGTAAGCCAGATTCGTCACCCGCACGACGGTACAAGGAGCGGGTGGCAGGCCTTGACCCGGTCGATCCACCACTGCCGTCGCTGCGGTGGCGCGGCCAGCTCGCGCAGCCGCGCCGGGTCGGGCGCCACGGGCGCGACCGCCAGGAAGCCGTCGACGGGCACCGTGAACTCCGCGGTCACGTCCGCGACAAACAGCCCGCCGGTCCCCAGCCCACAGGCGTAGCCCAGCTCCGGCAAGGCCGCGGCGGCGACCAGCCCTGCGGCCATCCCGACCGCCGAATCGAGCGCGCTGGAAACCACGACCGGGATGTCGATCTGCGCTGCGATGTCCAGCAGGGCCGAAACACCACCCAGCGGGGCAACTTTCAGCACCGCGACGTCCGCGGCGCGGGCACGGACCACGGCCAGCGGGTCGTCGGCCTTGCGGATACTTTCATCGGCGGCGATCGGCACGTCGATCCGCCGGCGCAGCTCGGCGAGCTCACCGACGGTGGCGCAGGGTTGTTCGAGGTACTCCAGCGGGCCGTCGGCGGTCAGGCCGGCGGCCGCGGCCACCGCCTCCTCGACGCTCCAGCCGCCGTTGGCGTCCACCCGCACGGTCGGAATCAGTTCCCGCACCGCGTTGACGCGGTCGACATCGTCGGCCAGCCGCTGCCCCGGCTCGGCGACCTTCACCTTCGCCGTGCGCGCACCGGGAAACCGGGCCAGCACCTCGCTCACCTGGGCGGCGGCAACGGCGGGCACGGTGGCGTTGATCGGGATCCGCGTCCGCCGCAGCGGCGGCGGTTCGCGGTAGGCGGCCTCGATGCCGGAGGCGAGCCAGTGCGCGGCCTCCGGCGGTTCGTATTCGACGAATGCCCCGAATTCGCCCCAACCCACGGGCCCCTCGATCAACGCGACTTCGCGGGTGGTGATCCCGCGGAACCGCACCCGCATCGGCAGCGCGACGACGTGCAGGCGGTCCAGCAGGTCCGGCAGGGTCGGTGTCACCGCCGATGAAGGTGTCACCGCCGATAAACCTGGCGGCCCGCCAGAAACGTCGCCAGCACGTCGAGATCGGCGACCTGCTCGGGCGGCACCGTGCGGGGATCGGCCGAAAGCACCACCATGTCCGCGTACTTGCCGACCTCCAGGGAGCCGGTCACGTCGTCGGCGAACAGCTGCCAGGCGGCGTCGATGGTCTGCGCGCGGATGGCCTGCTCGACCGTCAGCCGCTCCTCGGGCGCCAGCACCCGACCGCTCGGCGCCAGCCGGGTCGCGGCCACGCTGATGTTGCGCAGCGGCTCCTCGGGGGTGACCGGTGGATCGTTGTGCAGCGAGATTCGCATGCCGGTGGCCACCGCGGATCCCGCTGGCATCCAACGTGATCCGCGCTCCGGACCGAACAGACCGTCGACAATGACGTCACCCCAGTAGTGGATCTGGTCGACGAAGATGCTGCAGGTGACGCCCAGATCGGCGGCGCGCCGGAGTTGGTCCGGCCGGATGGCGCCGACGTGTTCGAGCCGCAACCGGTGATCGTCGCGCGGGTGTTGCCGCAGCGCCTCTTCGTACACGTCGAGGATGGTGTCGACGCCGGCGTCGCCCTGCACATGGCAGGCGATCTGCCACGCATGCGGAAAGTAGGCGCCGACGATCTCGGTCAGCTGCTCACGGGTGTAGTTGGCGCATCCGCACGAACCCGGCGGGATGCCGATGGAGCGGGTGGCTTCCGTGTCCAGATAGGGAAAGGACAGCGCGATGTTGCCGACCCACGGTGAGCCGTCCACCCAGATCTTGATGCCGACCTGGCGCAGCATGTCGTCGCCCTGGCCGGGTTCGGCGTCGCTGGACAACTCGGCATTCGAGACCTCGTAGGTGCGCAGCCGGACGGTCAGCTCGCCGCGTAGTTGCTCGAGCATCGGCCGAAAACCCGGATCGAACGCCATCTCCGAACAGGTGGTGAGGCCCGCGCGATTGAGCCGGGCGCATTCGGCGCGCAACATCGCCGGGTAATGGGCGGGATCGGCCAACCCCGTCAAGAGCGGAAACACCGCACCGATTTCCTCGGCGGTGCCGTCGAGTTCACCGTTGCCGTCGCGGCCGTACTTGGCGCCTTTGGGGTCCGGGGTGTCGCGGGTCAGGCCGTTGAGCTGGGCGGCCCGCGAATTGAAGTAGGCCTTGTGCCCCGAGTTGTGGATGATCACCAGCGAACCGTCGGGCGCGATCTCGTCGAGCCAGGCCAGCGTCGGCGCCGGCAGCCCCGGCTGCAGCAGCGCGTCCCAGCCGATGAGGTACGCGCCGTCGGGCCCCCTTGCGCCGGCCTCGCGCCGGATCGCCGCGACCACGTCGTCCGCGTTGCGGATGGTGACGGGCCGGATGTCGACGATCCGATCGGACAGCGCGAGGGCTTCCATCAACGGATGGCCGTGCGCCTCGATGAATCCCGGCATGACGCAGCCGTCGCCGAGATCGATGGTTCGAGTGTCCGAGCCGATGAGTCCCGCGACGTCGGACCGGTCGCCGACGGCGATGATGCGGCCGTCGGCGACGGCGATCGCCTCGGCGGTGGGCCGCGCGTCGTCGACGGTCAGCACGGTTCCGGTAATGACGAGGTCTGCGGCGGGCATGTACAGAAACACTAGTGACCGAGGGTTTACCAGAGGGCCCGGCGGCACCGAATTGCAACACGTTCTAGTCTGGCCACATGAGTGACGATCTGCTGCGCAACCCGACACACAACGGCCATCTGCTGGTGGGCGCGCTCAAGCGCCACAAGAACCGGCCGGTGCTGTTCCTCGGCGACACCACGCTGACCGGTGGTCAGCTGGCCGAGCGGGTCAGCCAGTACACGCAGGCATTCGAGGCACTCGGTGCCGGCACCGGCGTCACCGTCGGCCTGCTGGCGCTGAACCGGCCCGAGGTGCTGATGATCCTCGGCGCCAGCCAGACCCGGGGCTATCGGCGCACCGCGCTGCACCCGCTCGGCTCGCTGGACGACCACGCCTACGTGCTCTCTGACGCCGGCGCCAGCTCGCTGATCATCGACCCCAACCCGATGTTCGTCGAGCGGGCCCTGGGGCTCCTGGAAAGGGTGGACTCGCTCAAGCAGATCCTGACCATCGGGCCGGTGCCGGAAGGATTGAAGGACCTAAAAGGGCAAGCTGTGGACCTGAGCGCGGAGGCCGCCAAGTACGAGCCCAAGCCGCTGGTCGTCGCCGACCTGCCGCCGGACCACATTGGCGGCCTGACCTACACCGGCGGCACGACGGGCAAGCCCAAGGGCGTGATGGGCACGACCGGCAACATCGCCGCCATGACGTCCATCCAGCTCGCCGAGTGGGAATGGCCGGAGCATCCCCGGTTCTTGATGTGCACGCCGCTGTCGCACGCCGGCGCCGCGTTTTTCACGCCCACGGTGGTCAAGGGCGGCGAGATGGTGGTGCTGTCCAAGTTCGACCCGGCCGAGGTGCTCAGAGTCATTGAAGAACAACGTATTACGGCGACCATGCTGGTGCCGTCGATGATCTACGCGCTGATGGACCATCCCGATTCGCACACCCGGGATCTGTCGTCTCTGGAGACGGTCTACTACGGCGCCTCGGCGATGAATCCGGTGCGGCTGGCCGAGGCGATGCGTCGGTTCGGACCGATCTTCGCCCAGTACTACGGCCAATCCGAGGCGCCGATGGCGATCACCTACCTGGCCAAGGCCGACCACGACGAGAAGCGGCTCACGTCCTGCGGGCGCCCAACGCTTTTCGCGCGCGTGGCGCTGCTGGGCGACGACGGCAAGCCGGTGCGGCAGGGTGATCCGGGCGAAATCTGCGTCAGCGGTCCGCTTTTGGCAGGAGGTTACTGGAATCTGCCCGAGGCGACCGCCGAGACTTTCAGGGACGGGTGGCTGCACACCGGCGACATGGCCCGCGAGGACGAGGACGGTTTTTACTACATCGTCGACCGGGTCAAGGACATGATCGTCACCGGCGGCTTCAACGTGTTCCCCCGCGAGGTCGAGGACGTCGTCGCCGAGCATGCGGCCGTCGCGCAGGTGTGCGTGGTCGGCGCGCCGGACGAGAAGTGGGGCGAGGCCGTCACCGCGGTGCTGGTGCTGCGCGCTGACGCGCCCCGCGATGACGCGTCGATCGAGGCCATGACCGCCGAGATCCAGGCGGCCGTCAAAGAACGCAAGGGCTCGGTGCAGTCGCCCAAGCGAGTGGTTGTCGTCGACTCGCTGCCGTTGACCGCGCTGGGCAAACCGGACAAGAAGGCCGTGCGGGCGCCGTTCTGGGAGGGCGCCGGCCGCGCCGTCGGCTAGCGCGGGCTCAGTCGGTCGCGCGCATCGCCCGGTAGGCGGCCCTACCCATGATCTCGGCGAGGCTTTCGGGGGTCCAGCCCTCTGCGGTGTCGAGAAGCATGCGGATGGCGGCCTCGCAGATCGCGAGGAACACCTCGGTCAGCGGCGGTAGGACTGCGTCGAGATCGGCCGCTTGCCAGCGTTCCAGCAGCGGACGCATCACGGCCGCCACCCGCACGCCGACCTGCGCCCGGCCGCGCGCGATGGCCCCGGTGAGGACGGGGTCCGGGTCGCCCGCGAAGATGATCTGCCACGCCGCCGGCCGCTGCGACACGGCGTCGAGCAAAATCCGGAAGCCGTCGACGAACAGCTGCTCGATGGAGCCCGTCCGCTTTGGCGGGAGCATCGCGCTCAGGCTGCTGACCGTCGACTCCGACTCGCGATCCAGCAACGCGGTGAGCAGCTCGCCTCGCGAACCGAAGCAGGCGTAGACGACCGGCCGGGTGACCCCCATGCGGGCCGCGACGGCACGCATCGTCACGTTGGCCAGGCCGTCGGCCGCCGCGATCTGCAGCGCCGTGTCGAGAACCTGGGGGCGGCGCCGCTCGGGCCCTAGGTGCTCGGCTCGAACGCGCGCGGTGCTCGCGGTCCCGGGCATGCCCGAGTATAGGAACGTCGCGCCAACCAAATCGGTCAGCCGACGGTGCCCAGGATCGGTTCGGACTCCACGATGCCCTCGTCGCTGGGCGGCCGGCCCTCGCCGAACACCCGCGTGTGCTGCTTGTTCCGGAACTCCAGGTGCGCCTGCGCGGGGTTGGCGTAGCCGTAGCGCCCCTGCGCTTCGCGGGGGGTCATGGTGACCGGATTCGCCGGAGGCACCGACAGCAGCACGCGGGCGCCGATCGGCACGGTCGTCGGCGACAGCAGCCGAAGCAGCATCAGCTGCAGGCGTGTGCTCGTGCTGATGACCGCGAACGCGGCCCGCAGCGGCGGCACCACCATCGCGTCGAGCGCGCGCGACGTGCGCAGTCCGGCCATCTCGCGCATCCATCGCGGCATCGTCGCGAGCGTGCCCTGCCGCAGGAACGCGGTGATGACCGCCGTGGCCGGACGCACCGGCAACGGCATCGGCGGCAACATCACCTCGGCGCGCAGCAGGTGGTGCATCGCCTCCTTGGCGATGTCGGAGGCGATCAGCTCGGGACGCATGTCCTCGAAGTACGCCCGGATTCCCGCGCGGGTGCGCGCGACGTCGGCGGGATCGCATGTCTGCAATTCAGCGGCCCGCGCGCACTCTTCCCAGTACTGCGACTCCTCCTCGGGCGACAGCTTGCCCGGGCCGAACGTCTCGTAGGCGACCAGGATGGAATGCCACGCGGTGAGGTGTATCCAGAGCTGCGAATCCGGGTCGTTGGCGTCGTAGCGACGGCCGGTGACGGCGTCGGTGCCGATCGCTTTGGAATGGACCTTGACCAGGACGTCGGCCGCTTGGCTCGTCGAGCGGCTGTCGCCGAACGCGACCATGGCGAAGTAGCGCAGCGTCCGGTCGTAGCGGGTCCGCGGCCGGTCGTAGATCTGATGCGTCTTGTCGACCGCCGCGACCAGCGCCGGGTCGAGTTCCTCGATCACGACCGAGCGCTGGAAACCGATCGACAAGGCCGTCGGGTAGCTCCATACCTTCCAGGTCACCGAGTCGGGCCCGAAGAATCCGTAGTCCTCGGCGGGCTCTGTCGCGGGCGGCGACAGCCACGACAACCAACCCCGAAGTCCGTCCACAGCATTCCCCTCCCCAATTCCTACACTGTGTAGGAATTTTGCCGCCGACGGCGTCGCCCGTCAAGATCTCGGAAGTCGCCGTTAAGCGCGAGCAGCTGTCCGGGGGGCTAGGCCCCGCGGACAGCTGCTCGGCCTTATTGGCGAGCCACGCCCGCTATCCCGGCCACCAGGAGGTCGAGCAGGCGGCCCGTCTGCGCGGGCGAACCGCTCGCCAAGAAGATGCCGATCAGGCCGGAGACCACGTCGTCGGCCTGCACGTCGGAGCGCAGGGTCTGGCCGTCGGCGCCCGCCCGCAACAGCAGGTCGACGGCGCCGACGATGCTGTCGCGAGTCTGGCTGGGCACGGGAGCCCCCGGGGCCCCGGACTCGAACATCGCCTGCAGCGATTCGGCCATGCCGCGCTTCGCGGCGACGAAGTCGGCGTAGCGATCCATCCAGCGCCGCAGTGCGACCGGCGGCGGGTGCAGCTGGACCAGTTCTTCGGCCGCCGCGGCGACCTCGGCGAGTTCGGTGCGATAGATCGCCTCGACGAGGGCCTCCCGGTTAGGGAAATGGCGGTAGAGGGTGCCGATGCCGACGCCGGCGTCGCGGGCTATCGACTCCAGCGAGACCGGGCGCCCGTCCGCGCCGGCGAACGCCGCGGTGGCCACCGCCAGTAACTTTTCCCGGTTCCGGCGCGCATCGGACCGAACGCTTTCAACCAAAGCGGAGGATCCTCCGTTTCTGTTACGCTCGAACAAGCGGAGGCTCCTCCGCATATGTCCAGTGTCTCACCGAAGGAGCACCATGACAGGCAAGCCACACCCCGGCGGCACCGGGAGCATCGGCACCAACACGGTTGCCCGGGTCGGTTACGGCGCCATGCAATTGTTCGAGACGTCGCCGGACAACGCGTCCGCGGTGCTGCGCCGCGCGGTCGAACGCGGCTCCAACCACATCGACACGGCGTCGTTCTACGGCCCAGGCGAAGTGAACCGCCGGATCCGCGACGCGCTGGCCCCCTACCCGGACAATCTCGTTATCGTCAGCAAGGTCGGCGCCCGCTACACCGGCGAAGAACCGATTCCCCTGGCGCCCGCGCAAAAACCCGCCGAGCTGCGCGCCGCGGTCGAGGACGACCTACGCCAGCTCGGCCTCGAGCGCATCGCGGTGGTCAACCTGCGGCGCCTCGACCTCGGGCCCGGTCTGGCCGCCGAGGGTGACCAGATCGTCGACCTCGACGACCAACTGGCCGAGATGATCGCGCTGCGCGACGAGGGCAAGATCGGCGCCATCGGCATCAGCGCGGTGCCGCTCGACGTGGTGCGGCGCGCGCTGCCCGCGGGGATCGCCTGCGTGCAGAACGCGTACAGCCTGCTCGACCGTTCGCAGGAAGAGATGCTCGACGTCTGCATGGCCGAAAATGTTGCTTGGGTGCCGTTCTTTCCGCTGGGGTCGTCGTTACCGGCTTTCCCCAAGGTCACCGACAACGCTGTGGTCACCGACATCGCCGGCGAACTGGGCGCGACACCGGCCCAGGTGGGACTGGCGTGGCTGCTGGCCCATACGCCGAACACACTGCTGATTCCGGGGACGCGCTCCATCGCGCACCTCGAGGAAAACATCGGCGCCGCCGACGTCTCCCTCAGCACGGACGCGCTGGCCCGACTCGACGCCGTCGGTTCAAGGCAGCCCCACGCCCATGGTGTCGAGCCGTTTCGGAGGTAACGTCGCTGCCATGGGCAATGGCAAACGAATCCGGCCGCCGTGGTGGCTGCAGGTGGCCAACAAGGTCGTCATCAAGATGTCCTGGCTGGGAATGAATTTCGGCAAAGAGCAGCCCGTCGTGCTGACGGTGAAGGGGCGCAAGACCGGACGTGAGCGGTCCAGGCCGGTGACCCCGTTCACGGTCGACGGGGTTCAGTACGTGGTCGCCGGATATCCCGGGGCCGATTGGGTGGCCAACGTGCGGGCCGCCGACGAGGTGACGGTGGCGCGCGCCCGCCGCGTCCAGCGGGTGCGCATGGTCGAGTTGTCGCCGCAAGATGCGCGGCCACTTCTGCGGGTCTTCCCTACCGAGGTACCCAAGGGCGTCTTCTTCTCGAAACAGGCCGGGCTGGTCACCGAGGGAACGCCCGACGAGTTCGAGGCCCTGGCCGGCCGGTGCGCGGTGTTCCGTCTGGACCCGGCGTAGCTCGATGCGGCGTGTGCTGGTGCCGCTCCTGGTGGCCGCCCTGCTGAGTGTGGCGCCGCCGGCGCGCTCGTACGCCGCGGCGGGTTGCGCACCTGGAGGCGCCCCACCCCCGGCCGACACGGCTCGACGACAGGTCGCCGACCTGGACGGCGACGGCCTGCCGGACACGTTGTGGGTCGGGCGGTTTCAGGACAACACCGGCCGCGTCAACCGCGTCGTCGGCGTCACCACGGCGACCGGGGCCAACTCGGACGTAGAGGTCACCTCCGCGAGCCCAATTGGGTTGACCGCCTTGGCCATTGACGCTCAGAACGACGGCGGCAACCAGATCATCGTCAGCGACGGCCGCGGCGCCCGGCTGTACACGTTCGCCGCATGCCAACTGCAAACCGTCGTCGACGCCCACAACGGCAGGCCGTTCCTGTTCGACCTGCAGAATTTGCGGGACACCGGGACCGGCGTCGGCTGCAGCGACCTCGGTGACGGCCGCCGCCTGGTCGCACTGCAGGCATTGCAGAATGCCGGCCAGTGGTCGGTGCGCCGCACCGAGGTCGAGCTGACCGGCGCCACGGCCATTACCGGGAAGTCCGATACCGTGATGGCCACCTCTGCGCAGGACCTCGCGGTCACATCGGCGGAGACCATTAGCTGCGGCGACCTGACCATCAGCAAGGACGGAGTTGAACAACCTTGAGTGACAACCCCTTTGATGCGCAGGCCTGGCGGGAAGTCGACGAGTTCGGCGACCTGACCGACATCACTTACCACCGCCACATCACGGATGCCACGGTGCGGGTGGCGTTCAATCGTCCCGAGGTACGCAACGCGTTTCGGCCACACACCGTCGACGAGCTGTACCGGGTGCTCGACCACGCGCGGATGTCGCCCGACGTGGGCGTGGTGCTGCTGACCGGCAACGGCCCGTCGCCGAAGGATGGCGGCTGGGCGTTTTGCTCCGGCGGCGATCAGCGCATTCGCGGCCGCAGCGGCTACCAATACGCGAGCGGAGAGACCGCCGACACCGTAGACGCGGCCCGCGCCGGCCGGCTGCACATCCTCGAGGTGCAGCGGCTTATCCGGTTCATGCCCAAGGTGGTCATCTGCCTGGTCAACGGGTGGGCGGCCGGCGGCGGGCACAGCCTGCACGTGGTCTGCGACCTCACCCTGGCCAGCCGCGAGCACGCGCGCTTCAAGCAGACCGACGCCGATGTCGGCAGCTTCGACGGCGGCTACGGCAGCGCCTACCTGGCGCGTCAGGTGGGCCAGAAGTTCGCCCGCGAGATCTTCTTTCTGGGCCGCCCGTACACCGCCGAGCAGATGCACCACATGGGCGCGGTCAACGAGGTCGTCGAGCACGCCGAACTGGAGCGGGTGGGTGTGCAGTGGGCGGCCGAGATCAATGCCAAATCGCCTCAGGCGCAACGGATGCTGAAGTTCGCGTTCAACCTGCTCGACGACGGACTGGTGGGTCAGCAGCTGTTCGCCGGCGAGGCCACCCGGCTGGCCTACATGACCGACGAGGCCGTCGAGGGCCGCGACGCGTTCCTGCAGAAGCGGCCTCCGGACTGGAGTCAGTTCCCCCGGTATTTCTAGGGCATTTCTAGGGCGGCCTCACAGGGCCTGGATCACCGACCACCAGACTGGTGCCGTCAGCATCGATAGCGGAACGCCGATGCCGATCATCAAGGCCACCAGGTCGGGCTCCAGCTCGTGCTCCATCGCGATGACGCTCGCGCCGAGCATCGGCGGCATCGCCATCTCCAGCATCGCCACCTTGGCGACGTGATCGCCGGCCTGGTTCAGCGCGCAATACATCAGCAGTAGCGCCGACGGAGCCACGAACAACCGAAAACCCAGACCCGCGACGATCGGCGCAAGCCGGCCGGCGAGGTGGTTCAGTCGCAATGCGTACCCCACCGCTGCCATGGCGATCGGCGTCAGCGTCAACGCAAGGGTGTCGATGATCTGCGTCAGCCACGGCGGACGATCCAGATGGTTGGTGGCGAACGCGATGAGGATCGCCAGGAACGGCGGGAACGTCGCGATTCGCTTCGCGACCGCGCGCCAATCGAATTGCGACGAACTCGCGGCTGACGCGATGGCGATGCCGAGCGTGGACAGCGCCAGATAAGACCCGAGCAGGTCGATCACGATGCCAAGACCAAGCCACTTCTCGCCGGCAAACGCGACGATCATGGGCAGTCCGACGAACGAGGTATTGCCCCAGCCGCCGACCAGTAGCAGCGCGCCCGTGCGACGCCGCGACCAGCGCAGCACACGGCAGAGCGGAATGAACGCGACGATGGCCAAGATCGCGCCGATCCAGGGCGTTGCCGCAGCGAGCCACCAATGGGAGCTGACGGTCAACCCGTGCACGCTGCGGAAGGCCGCGGCCGGCAACGCAACACCGATCACCCAGCCGCTAAGCGCCTGGCTCGCGGTGTCCGG
This sequence comes from uncultured Actinomycetota bacterium, assembly GCA_963778135.1. Classification (GTDB taxonomy): domain Bacteria; phylum Actinomycetota; class Actinomycetes; order Mycobacteriales; family Mycobacteriaceae; genus Mycobacterium. The sequence goes on from CAVZTC010000003.1 coordinate 750,799, forward strand.
GAGCCGTCCGGAGGCGCGCATCAGCACACCGATGACAAGACAGGCGAGAATCAGCGCGATCTGCTGCATGGAGCCCGCTTTCTGAAGTTTTCCCGCCCGTATTGAACACGCTTGCATGCGAGCCCGCCCATCTAGACTCCCCACGTGACCAAGAGTCCGCTGCGGCGGTTGACCGAGCAGATCGTGCTGTCGAGCATGCGACCGCCGATCTCGCCGCAAGTGCTGGTCAACCGACCCGCGATCAAACCAATCGAACTCGCCGGCAAGCGCATCCTGCTGACCGGGGCATCCTCGGGCATCGGCGAGGCGGCGGCCGAAAGGTTCGCCAAGCACGGCGCCACGGTGGTCGTCGTCGCGCGCCGCCGCGACCTGCTGGACGCGGTAGCGGACAGGATCACGACGTCGGGCGGCACGGCGATGTCGCTGCCCTGCGACCTCTCGGACATGGACGCGATCGATGCCCTGGTCGCCGACGTGCAGGAGCGGATCGGCGGGGTGGACATCCTGATCAACAACGCCGGCCGGTCCATTCGCCGGCCGCTGGCCGAGTCGCTGGAACGCTGGCACGACGTCGAGCGGACCACCGTCCTCAACTACTACGCGCCGCTGCGGCTGATCCGTGGGCTGGCACCCGGGATGCTGGAACGCGGCGACGGCCACATCATCAACGTCACCACCTGGGGCGTGCTGACCGAGGCGGCACCGCTGTTCGCCGTGTACAACGCATCCAAGGCCGCGCTGTCAGCGGTGAGCCGGATCACCGAGACCGAGTGGGGCCCAAAGGGTGTGCATTCGACGAACCTGTACTACCCGCTGGTAGCCACGCCGATGATCGCCCCGACGAAGGCCTACGACGGGATGCCGGCGCTGACGTCGCGGGAAGCCGCGGAGTGGATGGTGACCGCCGCCCGCACCCGGCCGGTGCGAATCGCACCGCGGATGGCGATCGCGGCCAGGGCACTGGACACCATAGGCCCACGGTGGGTCAATACCCTCATGCAGCGGCGAAACGCGCCATCCAAAGACACCAAAGACACCAAAGACACCAAAGACACCAAAGACACCAAAGACACCAAAGACACCAAAGACACCAAAGACACGCAGTAAGCGGAAAAAGGGGTTAGTCATGTCCGAAATCTGGGCAACCATTGCCTCCGAGCGCGGCGCGCTGGCCAACGATCTCGCCGACCTTGCGCCGTCGCAATGGGACACGGAGTCGCTCTGCGCAGGTTGGACGGTGCGCGACATCGTCGCGCACCTGTCGGCCACCGCCTCACTGAACCCGGCCACGTTCTTTCTCGGGATGACCAAGGCCGGGTTCAACTTCGACAAGTTCGCCAACGGTCAGATCGCCAAGCACCGCGGCACCGACTCGTCCGCCACCCTCGGCGAGTTCCGCCGCGTGCAGCATTCCACCTCCGCTCCCCCAGGCCCCAAAACCTCCTGGCTTGGCGAGGTGGTGATCCATGGCGCCGATGTCCGAAGTCCGCTGGGGATCCCGCACGCGTACCCGCCGGGCGCGATTCGCCAGGTGATCGACTTCTATAAGGGCTCCAACGTGCTCATCGGCTCCAAGAGCCGCATCGCGGGGCTGGCGCTGCAGGCGACCGATCATGACTGGCAGCATGGACAGGGCGAGGGGGTCGAGGGCCCGCTGCTGTCGCTGCTGCTCGCCATGACCGGTCGGGGCGCCGCCTGCGACGACCTGGCCGGCCCCGGCGTCGCGACCCTGCGCGGCAGGTGCCACCCAACGAAATAGCGGCACGATAGACCCGCGAAAGACACAGTGATAGACACGAAGCCATGGAGATCCTGGCCAGCCGGATGCTGCTGCGGCCGGCGGACTATCAGCAGTCACTGACCTTTTACCGGGACCGGATCGGCCTGGCGACTTTCCGGGATTACGGGGCGGGGACAGTGTTTTTCGCCGGCGGGGGGCTGCTCGAACTGGCGGGTTACGGCAGTGGCGACCAGCCCTCGGGCCCGTTTCCCGGCGCGCTGTGGCTGCAGGTCCGCGACCTGCGCGCTACCCAGGCCGAGCTGAAAGGCCGGGGGGTGCCGATCGCGCGGGAGGCCCGGCAGGAGCCCTGGGGCCTGCACGAGATGCACGTGATCGACCCGGACGGAATAACGCTGATCTTCGTCGAGGTGCCACCTGAGCACCCGCTGCGGCGGGACACCAGAGGTGAACGACGGGGAACGTCCGGTTAACGGGAAGGTAACATCAGGCGACGAGTCGTGGTCTACTCGCGTTTCACGTACTTCCCTATTCGACAAGCGAATACACCTGCTACGAGAATCAGGGCTTGTGAACATAGACGTGTTCCTCTTGATCATTGTCGTAGTAACGGCATTGGCATTCGACTTCACCAACGGTTTTCACGACACGGGCAACGCGATGGCGACATCCATCGCCAGCGGTGCGCTGAAACCCAAGGCGGCGGTAATACTTTCCGCCTGCTTGAATTTGCTCGGCGCATTCATGTCCACCGCGGTCGCGGCCACAATCGCCAAGGGCCTGATCGACTCGCACATCGTGACCCTGGAATTGGTGTTCGCCGGCTTGGTCGGCGGCATCGTGTGGAACCTACTGACCTGGCTGCTCGGTATTCCGTCGAGCTCCTCGCACGCGCTGATCGGCGGCATCGTCGGGGCCACCATGGCCGCCGTCGGCGTCAGGGGCGTGCAGTGGCACAACATTGTCGCCAAGGTCATCGTGCCGGCCATCGTGGCGGCGATGCTGGCGATCGCCGTCGGGGCGATCGCCACCTGGCTGGTGTACCGGATCACCCGGGGTGTCCCGGAGAAGAGCAGCGAGGCAGGGTTCCGGTACGGCCAGTGGGGTTCGGCCTCGCTGGTCTCGCTGGCGCACGGAACCAACGACGCGCAGAAGACGATGGGCGTGATCTTCCTGGCCCTGCTGGCCAGCAACCAGATCAGCAAGTCGGCAACCATGCCGCCGCTGTGGGTCATCGTGGCCTGCGCGATAGCGATGGCGCTGGGCACCTACCTGGGCGGCTGGCGGATCATCCGCACGCTGGGGAAGGGGTTGGTGGAGATCAAGTCGCCGCAGGGCATGGCCGCCGAATCATCCTCGGCAGCAGTCATTCTGCTATCCGCTCAGTTCGGCTATGCGCTGTCGACGACGCAGGTCTGCACCGGTTCGGTGCTGGGCAGCGGGCTGGGCAAGCCCGGCGGCGAGGTGCGGTGGGGCGTCGCCGGCCGGATGGCGACCGCCTGGCTGGTCACGCTTCCGCTGTCCGGCTTGGTCGGGGCGGTTACCTACTGGATCGTGCACGGCATCGGCGGGTACCCCGGCGCGATCATCGGCTTCTCGCTGTTGATCGCGGTCGCTACCACCATCTACATCCGGTCGCGCAAGGTCAAGGTCGACCACAACAACGTCAACGCCGAGTGGGAGGGCAGCCTGACCGCCGGTCTCAACGGTGCCGACGTGCCCCAGCCGCTGCCAGGGCCGAGCCCCAAGCCACCGTCCGGTCCGGGCCCGAAGGTAGGCGCCCCGCGGCCAAGGTCCGGTTCCGGCGATGCCACCGTCAGCGCGGGGAACGTCTCATGAATCACTTCAGCGAATGGTTCAACTACGAGGCCTCTTTGAAGATCTTGGTCTTCAGCATGCTGGCCGGAGCATTCCTGCCGGGGCTGTTCGCCCTCGGGCTGCGGCTGCAGGCCACTGGCAACGGCCAGGTCAGCGCCGGCGGCGGCAGACCACAGAAGAATCCGGTGTTGGTAGGGCTCGCCTGGCTGATTTACGCGCTGGTGGTCGTGGTGATCCTCTTCGCGCTGGCGTACATCGCCCGAGACTTCATCGCCCATCACACGCACTACCCGTTCCTTGGAGCCAAAACTAAGTAGCATCGAATCGTGGTCCACCGAGTTGCCGAGCCCCCTCGTTGGGAGTGATCGCCAAGTGAACCGTTTCCTGAACTCGGTCGTATCGTGGCTGCGCGCCGGCTATCCGGAAGGCATCCCCACGACCGATACCTTCGCGGTGCTGGCGCTGTTGTCCCGCCGATTGACCAATGACGAAGTCAAACTCGTGGCCAATGAACTGATGCGGCGGGGGGAGTTCGACAAGATCGACATCGGCGTGCTGATCAGCAAGCTCACCGACGAGCTGCCGTCGCAAGAGGACATCGGGCGGGTGCGGACGCGGTTGGCCGCCAAGGGCTGGCCGCTCGACGACCAGCGCGAAGATGGGGCCAAGGCATAGCCGTCCTGCGTGCGCTGCGCGTCGCGCCGGGCTCCGCCACCCCGGTGCTGATGCCAGCCCTCGATCGGGTGCTGGACGGCCGCGATCCCGCGATGGTCGTGGTGCCGGCCCATCAGGATCGGCAGGACGAGCCCGCCGCGCTAAGCGTCGGCTTGCGAGTTGGAGAAGAGATCGACGACGACGTGGCCCTGGTGGCGACCACGTCGGGAACCACCGGCACGCCGAAGGGCGCACTGCTCACCGCCGCCGCCCTGACCGCCAGCGCCTCGGCCACCCACCACCGACTGGGCGGCCCCGGAAGTTGGCTGCTGGCGCTGCCGCCGCAGCACATCGCCGGGCTGCAGGTGCTGGTGCGCAGCGTGCTGGCCGGCACCACGCCCGTCGAGCTGGACGTGTCCAGGGGCTCTGGGGGGTCCGGAGGGTTTGCGCCAGCCGAATTGCCCGGCGCGGTGCGCCGATTGGGCCGATTAAGTCGGGGCCGGCGATACACCTCGCTGGTCGCCGCCCAGCTGGCCAAGGCCCTCACCGTCCCGGAGGCGGCGGCAGCGCTCGCCGAATTGGACGGCGTGCTGATCGGCGGCGGGCCGGCGCCGCGCCCAGTCCTCGACGCCGCGGCCGCCGCAGGCATCACGGTGGTCCGCACTTACGGGATGAGCGAGACCGCGGGCGGCTGCGTCTACGACGGGGTGCCACTCGACGGCGTCCGGCTGCGTGTGCTGGCCGACGGCCGCCTGGCGATTGGCGGCGCAGTGCTGGCCAAGGGGTATCGCAATCCGGTGGCGCCCGACCCCTTCGCCGAACCGGGCTGGTTTCGCACCGACGACCTTGGCGCCGTCGATGATTCGGGCGCGCTGACCGTGTTGGGCCGCGCCGACGATGCGATCAGCACCGGCGGATTGACCGTCCTGCCGCAGCCGGTCGAGGCCGCGCTGTGCGGCCATCCCGCGGTCGCCGACTGCGCGGTGTTCGGACATGCAGACGACCGGCTGGGCCAGCGGGTGGTCGCGGCGATTGTGGTGCGCGAGAGCCACCAACCACCGACGCTGGACGCGCTGCGCGCCGTCGTGACATGCACCCTGGACGCCACGGCCGCACCGCGCGAGTTGCACATCGTCGATGAGCTGCCGCGCCGCGGCATCGGCAAGGTCGACCGGGCTGCGCTGGTTCGCCGGTTCTCCGGCGAGGCTAGACGAGGTCAGCCAGGGCGATCAATAGGCTGATCGATCGTGCGGATTGTTCGCCTTGAGGCAGCGCGAGAGGGACTGGCCGTCTGGACAGCTGTCCTGCTCGCGGCCGTCCTGGTGGCGGCCGCGTTCTTGCTGCCGCGATTGAACCTGGGCGTCAGGCCGCGTCGCGACATCGGGCTGGAGCGGTTCGGCACCCACGCGGGTGCGGCGCCGATCTTCGGCTACTGGGACATTCACGCCGGCTGGGGAACCGTGCCGGCGGTTCTCATCGCGGTGGCCGCCGTGGCGTGGGGATCGGTTGTAGCGCGACGGCTTTCGTGGCGGGCGCTGACGCTGGCCACCTGGGCCACCGCCTGCGGGTGGGCGTTTTCCCTGGCGATGATCGACGGCTGGCAACGCGGCTTCGCCGGCCGGCTGACCACACGGGACGAGTACCTGTGGCAGGTGCCCACCATCACCGACATCCCGGCCACGCTGCGCACGTTCACCAGCCGGATACTCGACTTCCAGCCGAACTCCTGGGTCACGCATGTCTCGGGGCACCCGCCGGGAGCGCTGCTGACGTTCGTGTGGCTGGACCGGATCGGCCTGCGCGGGGGCGCCTGGGCCGGGCTGTTGTGCCTGCTGGTCGGCTCCAGCGCGGCGGCGGCCGTGGTCGTCGGCGTCCGCGCCCTGGCCGACGAGCGGACCGCGCGGCGGGCCGCGCCGTTCGTCGCGGTGGCGCCAACCGCGATCTGGGTCGCGGTGTCGGCCGACGGATACTTCGCGGGGGTCGCAGCTTGGGGCATCGCGCTGCTGGCGGTGGCGGTGCACCGCCCGGTGCGATTCCCCGCACTGGTGGCCGCCGCCTCGGGTGCGCTGCTGGGCTGGGCGGTTTTCCTGAGTTACGGGCTGATTTTGCTGGGGCTTGCAGCATTGGCGGTGTTGGTTGCGGTGCTTTCGGGGGGCCAGCGGGGGGCGAATTGGCGGGCGTCGCTGCGGGCGCTCGGCCCGGCCGCCCTGACCGCGCTGATCGCGGCGGCCATTGCGGTGGCCATTGCGGTGGCCTTCGCCGTGGCGGGTTTTTTCTGGTTCGACGGCTACGAGCTGGTGCAGCGGCGCTATTGGCAGGGGGTCGCCAAGGACCGGCCGTTCCAGTACTGGTGGTGGGCCAACCTGGCGTGCGTGGTGTGCGCGATCGGGCCGGGCGGCGTGGCCGGACTCAGCCGGGTGTTCGACAAAGACGCGATCCGCCGCCGCGCCGGTTTCCACCTGCTGCTGCTGGCGATGCTGGCCGCTATCGTCTGCGCCGACCTGAGCATGCTGAGCAAGGCCGAGACGGAACGGATCTGGCTGCCATTCACCGTCTGGCTCACCGCGGCACCCGCCCTGCTGCCGCTGCGGTCGCACCGGCTTTGGTTGGCGCTCAACGCGGCCGGGGCGCTGCTGCTGAACAGCGTCATCTTCACCAACTGGTGATCCGACATCGAAGAACCGGCGCCTCGCCCGGGCAAGCGGGGGGTCGGAGTGACGTCGACCCCGTTGAAGTCCCCCCGGCGCCCATCCCGCCCTCGCCTCAGGCAAGGCCGGCGCGTTCGCCGAGGGACAGGCCGCGATCGTGGCGCGAGCGCTGGCGGCCAGGTCCCGCCGGGCGTACGGCGGCGGCTTCTGCTACCTGGAGTTCGGCGATGAGCAGGTGGCGACGGTCGAGGTCGACTACCGGCACGGGGAGACGCCGCACGGCGTGATGGTTGGACCGCGCGCTGAGATAGTTGCCCACAAAGAGCGGTTCGGCACAAGCCGCATCCAGCGCCGGTTCGGTCGGGACTGGCAGCCAGTGCGCTAGCCAGCCGATTAGAGCCCGGCCTCCCGGGTGGCCCGGGCGAACCGACTGTCGAGTGCGCAGGCACCGCGAACCGCTTCGACGTCGCCGACGACGTCGAAGTCGGCCAGCAGCGGCACCTGCGTCACGTCAATGCCGTTGTCGTTCAACGCCTTCAGCGTCAGCTCTCCGGTGTCGGACCGGGACATCGCAACAGTGCGCAGGCATTGGGCCGACGCCGGCGTCCGGACCCCCAGCACCCACCAGCCGCCGTCGCAGGCCAACCCGAGTACGGCCGGCGCCTCGAGCAGCCGACGGGCACAATCGGCCAGCAGGTCGGCGGTCACCTGGGGGGTGTCCATCCCGATTTGCAGCACCGGGTGCCCGCCGGACCTGGCGTGGGCGTCGGCGTGCGCGTTGGCGAGCCGATCGGCGAAGTCGTCGCCGCGCTGGCCGATCACCGTGTACGACTCCAGTCGGCGACGGATCTCGTCGGCCCGGGCGGCGCCGTTCAGATCGCCGGTCAGCGCCACCACCCGCGCGGCGACCGGCACGGCGGCCACCGCGTCCAGCGTGTCCAGTAGCGCGGCGGCGGCGATGTCGGCGGCCACGTGCTCGCCAACCGTCGCCGCGAGCCGCGTCTTGGCGCGCCCGGGCTCCGGGGCCTTGGCAACGACGAGCACGGTCACCGGCAGGGCACTCAAAGGGCTCACGAGATCACTTTCCAGAAATCCAGAACCGCGGTGATGGTGCCCCGCAGGGAACCGCTGACCTTGGACTTGCCGCCCGTGCGGGGGCCGTAACTGACGTCGAGTTCGACGACGCGCCAACCCGCGGCCGCGGCGCGAACCAGCAGTTCCAGCGGATACCCCGACCGCCTGTCGGCGATGCCCAGGCTCAGCAGCGCCTCTCGTCCGACCACCCGCATCGGCGCGATGTCGTGTACCGGCAGCCCGTGGCGGGTGCGCAGCCGCCAGCTCATCACCACGGTCCCCACCCGGGCCACCCAGGGCCAGTGCAGACCGGGCACCGGCCGCCGGCGGCCAGTCACCAGGTCGGCGCCCCTGTCGAGTTCGGCGACCAGCCGGGGCAGGTCGCCGGCATCCATCGAGCCGTCGGCGTCGATGACCGCCACAATCGGGGTCGTCGCGGCGACCACGCCGGCGTGCACCGCCGAGCCGTACCCGGGGCGCGGTTCGGCGACGACGTCCGCGCCGTACCGGATCGCGACCCCCGCGGTGTCATCGGTGCTGTTGTTGTCCACGACCAGCGCCCGATAGCCCGGCGGAATGGCGGCGAGCACGGCCGGCAGCGACTCCTCCTCGTTGAGGCAGGGCAGCACAACGGTGACCCGGGTAACCAGCTCGTCGGACATGCCCTCCGACCCTAGGGGAGCCCGGTCAGTGCGTCTTCGGGGCCTGCGTCGGCGCCTTCGGCGCCTGTGTCTGCGGGGCCTGCGTCGGCGGCTTCGGCGCCTGTGTCTGCGGGGCCTGCGTCGGCGGCTTCGGCGCGACCGTCGGCTGCGGGGCGACTGTTGGCTGCGGCTTCGGGGCGGGGGCCGCGGTCGTCTGGACGGGCGCCGGGGCCGCGGTCGTCGGGGCGGGGGCCGCGGTCGTCGGGGCGGGGGCCGCGGTCGTCGGGACGGGCGCCGCCGTCGTCGTCGGCTTCGGCGCCGCGGTCGTCGGCGGCGTCGTCACCACGGCGGTCGTCGGCGGCGTGGTCACCGGTGCCGTCGGCGGGGTGGTCGTCAGCGGCGGTTGCGTGGGCGGGGTGGTCGTCACGACCGGGGTCGTCGGCGGGGTCGTGGGCGCGGTTGTTGGAGGGGTCGTCGTCACGACCGGCTTCGTCGGCGGGGTGGTCGTCACGTACGGCGGCTGATACGGCGGATAGTAGGGCCGCCAGCCCGGCCACGGGATGATGATCGGGATCGGAATCGGCGCGATCGGGTTGGGCGTGAATGCGGGCACGCTGGGCGCGACGGACGGAGCCGGCGTCCCCACCGCACCGGGCGACACCGACGGCGCGGGAATGTAGCCGTTGGAGTCCGCGATCATGCCCCCCTGGTATCCGGCGTTGGGCATATCGGCGGGCGGCGCGGGCACCGGCGCCTGCTGCTGGGTTGGCAACAGGGGCATGAACTTCCCCGGGGCGGCGTTCTGCAGTCCCACCACCGGTTCCTGCGCGGCTGCCGGCCGGACCGCAACCGCGACGGCGACCGCCAGCGTGGCGAACCCGATGACCGCGAACGCGACGACAGCGTTGCCTAACAGCAACGACTGGCGGCTGAGCTTCACCGGCCCGGTTTCGGGTTCGTCGTCAAGATACGCACCATCGAATTCGCCGAATTCGTCGAGCCCGTCGGCCGGAAGCAGTTCGTCGTCCCCGGCCATCGAGTACGCCAGCTGCTGGTCCTCCGGGGTCGAGCCGCCCATCCCGGAGGTGGGCGCGATTCCGGTCGCGCTTGCGGCGGCCTGCGTCGCGGGCGCCATCGCGGTCGCGTCGCCGCCGTAGTGCGGGGCCGCTGGGGCTAGTGCCGTCGCGTCCACCGCGTACGGGACCGCCGGGGCCATCCCCGTCGCGTCGCCCGCAAGCCCGGGCGCCAGCGCCGCGCCGCGGGCGAGCGCGAAGGCGGGGTCGTGCGGAACTACGACCCGCAAATGCTTCTTGGTGTGCAGCATTTCCGCCACCTCGACGAGGTTCGCCGCGGTGCCCACCAGAAAGGCAGCATCCACCGCGAACTGCGCGGAGCGCAGAAAATCCTCGAAGACGTCGGCGGCCGCGGCGGCCGCGGCGGCGGCGTTGGCGGCACCCTGCAGCCCGGCGGCGGCCAGCACGGTCGCCAGCCCGTCGGCGCCCAGCGCGAACAACGTTGCGGCCTCATCGGTGATCAGGAACACCACCGAGCCGGGTCCCCCGCCGCCGGCGAGGATGGTCTGCAGCAGTCCCGTCACGGCATGCAACTGCGAGACGGCCGCGACATTGGGCACTCCGGCACCGGCCAACGCCTGGCTCAGCGCGTTGGCTTGAACTTGATCCGGCGAATACACCTGGGTCCCGACCAGCTTGCCGCCCTCGTTGGCCAGCGCCTGCTGGGTGCCGACCACCGCCGGGAGCAACGGCTCGAACGAGTGCATCGGCAACTCGACCACCAAGTGCTTGATCGCCACCGAACCGCCGACGCCGGGCCCGATGAGCTCCAACCGCGCGACGGAACCGGCGATCGCGATCCCCAGGACCGCGTCCTTGGCCGCCAGCCTTCGTAAGCCGAACGGCAGCCCCTTCCTGGCTTTCCGGGTCCGGTCGTCGTCTGCCGTGTCTGCAGTGTCTCCTGGGGGCCCCTCCTCGGGCTCGAAGAACGCATCCATCGGAAGAAGATCGGAATCGGCGGCCATCGAGTACGCCAGATTCGGCCCGATCTGGGCGGCTCGGCCCGTCACGTCCACGGCGGCCGGAATCACGGGGGACATGGGCGATATCGCGGGAGCCGTCCCGGTCGCGTCCCAGGCCCGCGCGGCCGTCATCGCCGCGCCGCGGGCGAGCGCGAAGGTGGGGTCCTCGACGGTCTGCACCCGCATGGTCGAGGTGGCTTGAAACTGACCGGCGAACCTCTCGGTGGCCTCGGCGGACGTGCCGACCACCAGGACGTCCTGCGGGCCGTCGGGCCGTTGGCCCAGTCGGGCCATCAAAGTGTCGAGGGTGGCGGTTTCGTCCGAGCCAGCAAGCGGCGCGGCGGCCAGCAGCATCGGCGGCGCGTCGTCGGAACCCGACGCCGACAGCGTCGCGGTCTCATCGCCCACCAGCAACACCGCGGATCCCGGTCGGACGGCGCCCAGCAGGCCCGTCGCCGCCTCCGACTCCGACAGCACCTCGACGTTGTGTACGCCAGAGTCCTCCAACGCCCGCCGCAGCTGGTCGGCTTTGGGATGGTCCGTCCAGCACAGCCGGGTAGCGACCAGCCGGTGGTTGTCGTCGGCCAACAGGCGGTTGGTGCCAACCACCGTTTCGGTCAGCTTCGGCACCGGATTGTCAGCCACGTCAACGACGGACTGGTCGATCACCCCAGTCGCGCCCGACCCGACCAGCGCCAAACGGGCGACGCGGCCTGTTACCGCAACCCCCAAAACGACGTCCATCGCGGCTCTCCTTTGGCTGGCAACCCCACAACCAGCAATCTCCCGGCACTATTACTGTGCGATACCGACCGCAGTATCCACTATCGGAATTAGATTCGCCTATGAGCGCAGCGTAACGCCGATGCCGCAAACACCGGTACGGTTGCGGCTGAACCAAACCTGCACCAATCCTGAACCAACCCTGCACCAGCCTTGCGGAAGTTTCTGCTCTCAGCCACTGCCACGGCGCGCGAACGGAGACTATGTTCGCAAGCAACGTCCTTGATTCCCGGGGGGCACCGTGAGCCAGAGCAGCGACGACGCGCCTACCGGCCCCATCGGCACGCGGGCCCGGCCAATACCGCCCGCGGCGGGCGACCCGACACGCCGATGGAACCTTGCCCGGGACCTGCTCGCCGGCGCGCTGCTGGTGATCGCGGTATTCCTCCCGTGGAACCTGTACTTCGGTTTCGGGGTACCGAACAGCAAGGCGGCCGTGTTCGCGGTGCTGGGGGCCGTGACCCTGCTTGCGCTCGCGTCGATCCCACTGACCTACGCGATCAAGTCGCCCCGCGCGGGCCGGCTCCGCCTGGTGCTCAACTCGCCCTACCGGGCGCTGGTGCTTGGTTTCATCGTCTTCGACGTGTTCCAGACGATCAAAGCCGGCGGCAGTGTGCGGGTGCCGGGTGGCGTCGGACCGGGGGCCTGGGTCGGGCTCGCCGGCTCGGTGTTGACCTCGCAGCCGCTACTCACCGATGCCTCGGCAGATCAGGCCGCAGACGAAGGGTCCCGCGGGTGGGTGAAGTCCGCCCAGATGGTCGGTTACGCATCGATGTTCGGTGCCGCGCTGAGCACGGCCTTCCACCTGTGCTGGCGGATCAGGTACGCGCTGCACCCCGCGGCCGGTTCGTCCGGCTTCGGTAAGCAGAACATCGCGGTCATCGCGAGCGCGGTGGTGTACGGCGTCGTGGCACTCGTTGCCGTGCTGGTCGCGTCCAGGTGGATCCTGCGGACCACGCGCGCCTCCCAGCTTGCGGTCATCGCGCTCGGGGCTTCGACGCTGGCCGCCGGGATCGTGGTGTGGGTCCTGCCCGTCGGCCGCGACATCGACGCCTTCCACGGCATAGCGCAGAACACGTCGACGGCCGGGGTCGGCTACGAGGGCTATCTGGCGTGGGCCGCGGCCGCCGCTGTTTTCGCACCGCGGACGCTGTTGCGCTATCGCAACGCCCGCCCCGGCGACGAGGACCCGTGGCGTGCCGCCACCCGAATGGGCTTGCTGCTCATCGCCGTCTGGTGCCTGGGATCGGTGTTGATGAGGATCACCGACCTGTTCGTCGCGGCGATGCTGAATTTCCCGTTCTCCCGCTACGACATCATGACGCTGGCCGCGTTCGATCTGGCCACCGCGGTCCTGGCGATCTGGCTTCGCGTCAACCTGGCCAACGACTCGGTATCCGCGAGGCTGATCTCGTCGCTGTGCGGGCTTGTCGTCACCCTCAGCGTCGCGCGCGTCGTCGTGGGCGTCGCGCTGGCTCCGCGGTTCCAACAACCCCCCAACGGCGGATGGACCAACCCGGTCTACGGAAACAATCTCGCCCAGCAGATCACCAGCACCTTCGATGTGACGCTGTGCGGCCTGGCGCTCGGCATCCTTGTCGCCGCGATCATCACCGGCCAACTCAGCGGTCGACGCCAGCGGCGCCAACGGCGCCGCGCCGCTGCCCACGCCCGCCGCGCCGCGCGCCCGGCCCCGGCGCCCGCCGCCGCGACATCCCGTATCCCGGCCGCTACCCCCGCCTCCCCGATGAACGCGCCGACCACCGCGATGCCGTTGCCGGGCAGGTCGCCCAGGATCTTCCGGGGCGACGACTCCGCCACGCAGCAGATCCAGATCCCGGTCCAGACGCCCAGGATCTACCGGCCGCCGGGCGACTCGAGGTAGCGCTCCGCTGATTTTTTCTCGCGCGTGCGCAACGCGCACCCCGCCTACCGCAACGGCGCGAACGCGAAATCGCGCAGGCCAGCCCGCGGATCGATGGCCGCGCGGAACCCCAGCACCTCGGCGGCCCGGCCCGGATCGGCGACGATGTGGCGCACGTCGCCGCTGCGGTACTGCCCGGTGATGACCGGAGCCAGCGTGTCGCCGCGGGCGTCGCACAGCGCGGCGGCCACGTCCAGGATCGAGATGGGCCGCCCCGAGCAGACATTGAACGCCGCAAAGCCGGAAGGGCCGGAAGGGCCGGTCTCTGACAGCTGCGCCGCCGCGAGGTTCGCTGCGGCCACGTCGTCGACGTGGACGAAGTCGCGCATCTGACCGCCGTCCTCGAAAACCTTTGGCGGCTCGCCCTTTTCGAGGGAGGAACGGAAGATCGCGGCCACTCCTGAGTACGGGGTGTCGCGCGGCATGCCGGGACCGTAGACATTGTGGTAGCGCAGCGCCGCCACCGAGCCGCCCGTCGCCTCCGACCACGCCAGCGCGTAATGCTCCTGCGCGGTCTTGCTGGCCGCGTACAGGCTGCGCGGCGCCACGGCGGTGTCCTCGCCCACCAGGAGCCAAGTCACCGCCACCCCGCAGACCGGGCAGCGGTGGTCGAAGACTCCTGCGTCGAGGTCGGCGCGACGCCGCGGCAGCGGATCGACCGGTCCGTGCTCCGGGCAGGAGTAGCGGCCCTGCCCGTACACCACCATCGACGATGCCAGCACCAAGCGGCTCACCCCGGCTGCGTACATCTGCGCCAGCAGCACCGTGGTGGCGAAATCGTTGTGGCCGCCGTAGTCGGGCGCGTCGGCGGCGTTCACGCCGGCGCCCACCATCGCGGCCTGATGACACACCAGGTCCACACCGTCGAGCAGCGGGGCCAGCGCGGCGGCGTCGCGGACGTCGACCTGTCGGCATCCCGGCGGTAACACCGGGTTGGGTCCGTGCGCGGCGGGCAGCAGGGCGTCGACGCCGACGACGTCATGGCCCGCCGCGCGCAGGGCCCCGTCCACCCGGGACCCGATGAAACCGGCCGCCCCGGTCAGCAACACCCTCACGGCAGCTCCAGCGGTAACGTGACGCCGGTGTGCGGCGAGCAGTGCGTGCAGGTGCGCTCGGCGGCGACCTGGCCGATCGCCGTGCGCAGCAGGTCCTTGAGCCGCCCGATGTTCTTTTCGAATTGGTCGAACACGTCGCCGACTTTCACGCCCTCACCGGCCTCGACACCCGCGTCCAGATCGGTTACCAAAGCTATTGCTGCATAGCATATTTCGAGCTCACGGGCGAGCACCGCTTCGGGGTATCCGGTCATGTTGACCAGGCTGAACCCGGCCGCGGCGAACCATCGGCTTTCGGCCCGGGTGGAGAACCGCGGCCCCTGGATCACCACCATGGTCCCGCCATCAACCAGGCCCGGCAGGCCGCTGACCCCCGTTATCGAGGCCCGCAATGTCGGGCAGTACGGATCGGCGAAGTCGACGTGCACCGCACCGGCATCGAAGTAGGTATCGGCGCGGCCGCTGGTGCGGTCGACCAACTGATCGGGTACCACCACCGTCCCGGGGCCGATTTCGGGGTTCAGGCTGCCGACCGCGCACGGCGCGAAGACCCGCCGGACGCCGAGCTTGCGCAGGGCCCACATGTTGGCCCGGTACGGCACGGTGTGCGCCGGGTACTGGTGGGTGGCCCCGTGCCGGGGCAGGAAAGCGACCTCATGCTCCCCGACGGCGCCCACCGTGATCGGGGCGCTGGGCTCGCCGTAGGGCGTGTCCAGGTGGACCTCGCGCGTGTCAGACCCGAGGAAGGTGTAGAAGCCGCTGCCGCCGATCACTCCGAGCACCCGACCATTGTGGTGCCCCGCCCATTGCGGGCATAGGGCAGGATGCGGTGGTGGCCAGTTTCGGGCAGTGGGTCTCCGGCGCTCGTCCGCGCACGCTGCCCAACGCGGTGGCGCCGGTGGTCGCCGGCACCGGAGCGGCGGCGTGGCTGCACGCCGCGGTGTGGTGGAAGGCGCTGCTGGCGCTGGCCGTCGCGCTGGCGCTGATCATCGGGGTCAACTACGCCAACGACTACTCCGACGGCATCCGCGGCACCGACGACGACCGGGCCGGCCCGGTGCGGTTGGTGGGCTCGCGGCTGGCGACCCCCCGATCGGTGCTCACCGCCGCGCTTGCGGGGCTCGCCGTCGCCGCGGCGGCCGGGTCGGCGCTGGCGTTGGTCACCGCGCCCTGGCTGATCGCGGTCGGTGCCGCGTGCCTTGCCGGGGCCTGGCTGTATACCGGCGGGTCGAAACCCTACGGCTATGCGGGTTTTGGCGAGGTCGCGGTGTTTGTGTTCTTCGGCCTCGTCGCCGTGCTCGGCACGCAGTACACCCAGGCGCTGCGGGTGGACTGGGTGGGGCTGGTGCTGGCGGTGTCGATGGGGGCGCTGTCGTCGTCGGTACTGGTCGCCAACAACCTGCGGGACATCCCCACCGACGCGCAGTCGCACAAGATCACCCTGGCGGTGCGCCTGGGCGATGCCCGCACGCGGGTGCTGTACCAGGCGCTGGTGGGCAGCACCGCACTTCTGACGCTGGTGCTGATGTTGGCGACGCCGTGGTGCGCCGTGGGACTTCTGGCTACGCCGCTGGCGCTGCGCGCGGTCGCGCCGGTGCGATCCGGCCGCACCGGGCCCGACTTGATCCCGGTGCTGCGCGACACCGGGCTGACGATGGTGGTGTGGGCGACCGCGGTGGCGGTGGCTTTAGCCGTGTCGGGGTCGCTCGCGGGCTGAGCGTGCCTGGTTAAGCGGCCCTGTCGAGCAGCGCGAGGATCGACGCACGCAACTGAGCGGTGTAGACGTGCTCTGTGACCAGGCCGACAGCCGACTTGTCGCCGCTGCGCAGAATGCCCAGCAGCAGGTGCTCGCAGCCGATCTCATGATCCTTGTGGGCCACCGCTTCCCGTACCGCCAGCTCCAGGGACTTCTTGGCGGCGCGGGTGAACGGGACGCGGCCGGGCCGGCACTGCCGGCTACGCCGGCGGCCCGACCTGGGTGGCGCGCTGTCGAAGGCGCCGGCGCCGAACGTAGCTGCCACGCTGTCGCGCACCGCTCGCAGGTCGATGCCGATGGCACGCAACGCCTCAGTGTCCTGGTCGAACTCGTCGGACTCGTCGGACCCATCGGTGGTCCGGGACGCCTCGATCAACCGGGCCCGCACCACATCGGCGGTCACCCCGTAGCCGGTCAACACCGCACTCAGGTCATTCCCGGCCGACTGCAGGACCCCGAGCAGCAAGTGCTGCGGAGAGATTTCGCGGGCCCGTAGTTCGCGCGCCTCCTCCTGGGCGAGCACGACGGCGACTCGGGCGTGACGGGTGAAGCGCTCGAACATGCGTCATCTCCTGCGGTTGTACTTCTGGTGCACGGCCTGCCGGCTCACGCCTAGGGCGTCGGCAATGGCCTGCCAGCTCCAGCCCTGCGCGCGCGCGTTCGCGACGTGGATCGCCTCGAGGCGCTCCTGCAATCGCTGCAGGGCCCGCACCGCACGCAGCCCAACGGCCGGGTCGGCGGTGCCCGCCGCGTCGGCGGTCAGCTCGGGCAGTTCGGTCATGGTGTCAATCTAACTTGACGCCAAATTGGTGTCAACAAAAATTGACACGCTTACGCCGGGGGCAGTTTCACCACCCGGTTCGCGTAAGCATCCGCGAGGTAGACGTCGCCTGCCGCGGCCACGGCCAGCGCTTCGGCCCTTTCGATGTCGGTGAACGGCAGCGGCGTCGCCGTCGCCGCTCCCGGCGGCAGTTTGAACACCTGGTTTCTGTTTACGTCGATGAAGTACACGTTGCCCGCCTGGTCCACGGACACCCCGCCAATGGCGTAGTTGGGCTCGCGGAGCAGCGACACAAAGTTGTTTTGCCCCGCCGGTAGCTTCCACAGCCCGCTACCGCTCGTGCCGACGTACACGTTTCCGGCGGCGTCCAGCGCAATGCTCCCGGGTTGCGCGTACGGGACCACCAACACAGTCGGGTCGGTCTGTCCCGCAGGGACTTTCAGCACCCGCGGCTGACCACGGAAGCCCCCGGCGATGTAGAGAGTGCCCGCGGCGTCCACGGCGAGACCGGACGGCGTGTCGAGACCATTCACCGACACCACGGCCCAGCTGGTCGCGCCCGCCGCCATTTTCAGCACTTTGTTGGCGCTGGCCCTGGCGACGTATACGGCACCCTCGCTATCCACCGCCAGGCACGACGCGGTGTTGCCGGTTAGGCCGGTGGCCGGCAGCTTGGTCGCGACGCTCGCGCCCGCCGCCAGTTTCCACACCATCTGTTCGGCGTCGACGACGTAGACGGTGCCGGAGGCGTCGACCGCCACGGCATTCGGGTATCGAAGGCCCGCCAACGGCAGCACAACCTGAGGGCCCGGAAGGCTCTGCGGCCTCGGAGCTGCCGACGAGCCGGCGGATGAGCGGTGTGCGTGAGTGAACGCGATGGTTCCGGCGACCGCGGCCGCGGCCGCGATGACGATCAGCACCGCGGCGCCCATGACGAGCGCGATCTTTCCGCCTCGACGCGACCGTTTCAGAGTCGGCTCTTGGGCCGGCCGGGGAGCAGGCCAGTCGCCGCGCGGTCGTGCCGGTGGGACCTTCGGGATATTGGGGGTCTCGTCGACGTGGGTGGGCCCGGGCTCCGGCTTGGCCGCTGGCGGGACGGGGGGTGCCGCGGGCCGGACGGGCTGCGGGACACGCGGCGACGACGCGGGTATCGGCACCGTCGCCGCATCGCGCGCCATGTCGACGGTGGTGGCATACCGCTGCTCGGGGTCCTTGGCCAAGCCCTTGTCCGTAACCCGATCGAACCCGGACAAGTCGGGATCGGCGCTCGACGGCCGGGGCAGCGGGGCGCGGACGTGGCCGACGTACTGCTGCTCGAAGCTGCCGCCGGGGTAGGGGGCGTCCCCGGTCAGGCACTCATAAAGAACGCAGGCCAGCGCATAAACGTCGGCGCGGGCGTCGGCCTCCCTGGCGCTGAACCGCTCGGGCGCCATGTAGCGCGGCGAGCCGATGAAGCCCCCGGGAACGGTCAAACTCTTGGAACCGGCGGCGCGCGCGATCCCGAAATCGATCAGATAGGCATTGTCGTCGTCATCCAGCAAGATGTTGGACGGTTTGACATCGCGGTGCACCAGCTTGACCTTGTGGGCGGCATGCAGTGCCCTGGCCACCTGCTCGACGATCCGCACCGCCCGGCCCGGCTCCAGCGGGCCCTCGGCCAACACCGTCTCCAGGTCGCGTCCCTCGATCAGCTCCATGTCGACGAACAACCGGCCGTCGATCTCGCCGTAGAAGTGGATCGACACTACGTGCGGATTGTGCAACTGCGCGGCCAGTTTGGCTTCGTTGCGGAACCTCTCCTGATACACCTCGTCGTGCGACAACGACTCGGGAAGCAGCTTCAGCGCCACCATCCGGTCGGTGGCGGGGTCATAGGCGCGCCACACCTCGCCCATACCGCCGCGGCCGAGTAGCCCGATCAGCCGGTAGCGCCCGAACGGCGTTCCGTCCGCGCCCACCGAGTCGTCGGCGGCGTGCGACTGGGACGGTTCATCGGTCACCTTTAACTCGCCTCCGGCTTGATATGCGGCCCCACGACGCGGCCGGCACGGTCACTGTGCACCGACCGCCTTGGCAAATCCTCGGGGAATTCGCGGCCGCAGCCACCGTGGTAAAGACCCTCCAAGGATGGCCTGGGACCAGCATGCCTACAGTCTTAGTACAACAATCGAGGACAGCCATGACGGAAATTTCCACGCCCAGCGGGCCGACGAATGTCGGGATGCTCAGCGTCGGTTCGTACCGGCCCGAGCGCGTCGTCACCAACGATGAGATCTGCGAGAACATCGACTCTTCCGACGAGTGGATCTATTCGCGAAGCGGAATCAAGACACGTAGATTCGCCGCCGCCCACGAATCCGTCGCTTCCATGTCGGTCGAGGCCGGTCGGCGGGCACTTTCAAACGCGTCGCTGTCCCCAACCGACATCGACGGCGTGATCGTCACCAGC
Organism: uncultured Actinomycetota bacterium; assembly: GCA_963778135.1. GTDB lineage: Bacteria > Actinomycetota > Actinomycetes > Mycobacteriales > Mycobacteriaceae > Mycobacterium. The sequence continues at coordinate 770,155 of CAVZTC010000003.1, forward strand.
AACACCCATTTCCTGCAGACCCCGCCGGCCGCCCCGATGGTCGCGTCGGCGCTGGGCGCCAATGGAGTTCTCGGGTTCGATATCTCGGCGGGGTGCGCCGGGTTCGGCTACGCGCTGAGCACCGCGGCCGACATGATCCGTGGCGGAGGCGCCGGCAAGATCCTGGTTGTCGGCGCCGAGAAGCTGTCCCCAACGATCGACATGCACGACCGGGGCAACTGCTTCATCTTCGCCGACGGCGCGGCCGGGGTAGTCGTCGGTGAGACACCCTTCCAGGGCATCGGGCCCACCATCGCGGGGAGCGACGGCGAACAGGCCAACGCCATCCGCCAGGACATTGACTGGATCACTTTTGCTGAAAACCCAAGTGGTCCAAGGCCTTTCGTGCGACTTGAGGGTCCCGCGGTGTTTCGCTGGGCGGCATTCCAGATGGGCGACGTCGGCCGGCGAGCGATGGAGGCGGCCGGAGTCAAACCCGATCAAATCGACGTGTTCGTGCCTCACCAGGCCAACAGCCGAATCAACGAGTTGCTGTGCAAGAACCTGCAGTTGCGGCCGGACGCGGCTGTGGCCAACGACATCGAGCAGGCCGGCAATACATCTGCGGCGTCGATTCCGTTGGCGATAGCCCAACTGATGCAGACGGGCGCCGCCAAGCCGGGCGATCTGGCCCTGCTGATCGGCTACGGCGCCGGCCTCACGTATGCCGCGCAGGTCGTGCGAATGCCGCTGCACAGCGACCCATAGCGTTCACTCCTCGCCGGGTCTACGTACGGGCTCCGGGTCGGGCTCCCCTTCAGGCTCCTCGTCGGGCACGGGCTCGCCGCGCAGCCGGGCCCGCAACTGCTCGCGTTCGCGGCGCCGGCGCTCGCCGGCTACCGCCAGCGATGCGGTCGCGCGTCGGCGCAGCGGACCGAACACCCAGATGCCCAGCGGCATCGCGATGATCAACGCGAACAACACCGCGATGACGATGGGAAATTGAGTGACGCCCAGCAGCCTCGCCACCCCGTAGATCACGACGCTGAGCACGACTATCAGCAGCAGTCGGGCCGCCGCGTAGAGCGAGACATCCAGCACCACCCGATCTCCGGCGTCCCCAGTGCTGTTCGGACTCGGCGCATCTGACACGGCTTGAGCCTACGGCGCAGGTATATTCGCCCCAAGGAGGTGTCGAGTGCAGTACCTGCTCCTGGTCCTGGTCTTGGGGACGCTGATTTACATTGGCTGGCGCGCGGCGCGATCGCAGATCCGCCGGCCGAAGAGTCGCGTCATCGGACCAGACGACGATCCTGACTTCTTGCGGCGGCTGGGCGGGCACTGATTTAGGGGGCCGGTTCGAAACGCGGCCACTAGCTGTGCCCGCCGGCGCTCCCATTGCCGGAGGACGGGTTGTTCACGCCTGCGGAGCCGCCCTGGTCAACGCCGCCGCCGGCGCCTCCATTGTTGCCGGTGTTAGCGCCGCCGGTGCCGCCAACCTGGCCGGTGCCGGCTACACCGCCGGCGCTACCGAAACCCCCAAGGGCGACGCTGCCGCCACCTCCACCACCGCCACCGACGCCCGTGCCGCCCTGGGCCCCGGAGGCGCCAAGGCCCGGGCTAAGCCCCGACTCGGTGGCATTACCGCCGGTACCGCCGGTACCGCCGGTGGCGCTGGCGGAGCCACCGCCACCGCCGCCGCCGCCACCACCACCCTGGGCGTAAGCATTTTGGGCGGCATAAGCGCCGCCTCCGCCACCGCCGCCACCACCGCCTTTACCGCCGGTACCGCCAAACGCTGTCGCGCCATTGCCGCCGCTTCCGCCAGTTCCACCGGTGGCGCTAGGGAAGGTGAGCGCGGCGTTGCCTCCGTTGCCGCCGGTGCCTCCGTTGCCGCCGGTGCCGCCGGTGCCGCCGATGCCGATGCCGGTGCCGGCGTCGCCGCCGGTGCCGCCCGCACCACCGCCGCCACCGCCGCCGCCGATGACTGCCGCACCGCCGTTTGAGGCGAGACTCACGCTACTGCCGCCGGCGCCGTTGCCACCGGCGCCGCCGAGGCCGCCGTCGCCGTTGGCTCCGCCGTCGGGGGTACCGCCGCCGGTGCCGCCGGTGCCGCCGTTACCGCCGGCGCCACCCTTTCCTGCGGTGACGCTGAAGTTCTGCATGCCGGGAGGACTGCCACCGGTACCGCCCTGCCCGCCCATGCCGCCCTGCCCGCCGGTGCCGCCGGCGGCGCCAGCGCCGCCCGCGTTGCCCCCTTGGCCACCGGTCCCGCCCAGGCCGCCGCTGCCCCCGCCGTCAGCACTGGTGGCGAAGCCGGGCGCGCCTCTGCCGCCTACGCCGCCTTGGCCGCCAGCCCCGCCGTTGCCCGAGGTGCCGCCGGTGCCTCCGGTTCCGACCGCGCCACCGGCGCCGCCGTTGCCCGCGGTGCCGCCGGTACCGCCGGCACCGCCGCCGGTACCGGGGTCCGACATCCCCGTGCCACCATTGCCGCCGACACCGCCCTGGCCGCCGGCTCCGCCGCTGCCGTTGGTGCCGCCGACGCCGGAGTTGCCTCCGATGCCGCCGCCGCCGCCCGTGCCGCCGGCAAAGCCCTGGTTGCCGGTTAAGGCCGCGCCGGCGGCACCTGCGCCACCTTGGCCACCCTGTGCGCCGCTGCCACCGTTACCGGCGTTGCCCACCGTCCCGCCGCTGCCCACGGTACCGGCCGCGCCACCGGCACCCGCGTTGCCGCCGGCCCCGCCGTGGCCGCCGCTGCCGCCGGCACTGCCCGCCCCCGCGGTGCCCATGGCGCCGACGCCGCCATCCCCGCCGTTGCCACCCTGGCCGCCGCTGCCACTGGTGCCGTTGGCATCACCCGCGCCGCCGCCGGCGCCGCCAGCCCCGCCGAGTCCGCCGCTACCGCCACTGTCGCCGGTGTCGGCGTTGCCGGCCGCGCCGCCACCGCCAGTGCCGCCGCCGCCGCCGTCACCGCCCCCACCCGCGTTCCCGCCGATGCCTCCGACGCCGGCCGCGCCGCCGGCCCCGCCGTCGCCGCCCCTACCCGCGTCACCGCCGTTACCGCCGCCGGTGCCGCTGTCCGCGATGCCCGAGCCGCCGTTGCCGCCGGCCCCGCCGCTGCCGCCGGCCCCGCCGCCGCCGTTGGTGCCGCCGACGCCCGAATTACCACCGCCGCCGCCCGCCCCGCCGGCGCCCCCGGCAAAGCCGGTGGCGCCGCTGACGGCATTGTCGCTGGCGGCGCCGTTACCGCCATGGCCACCATCACCGCCGGTGCCGTAGTCGCCCGCACTGCCGCCCTGTCCGCCGGTGCCGGCCGCCCCACCCGCGCCGGCCGCCCCACCGGCGCCACCCTGGCCGCCCGCACCGCCGGCCACACCATGACCAACACCGGAACTACCATCGCCGCCGGCACCGCCGCCGCCGGCAGTACCGCCACCGCCACCGCTTCCATTCACGCCGCCGGTACCCGAGTCGCCGCCGGCCCCACCCGCACCACCGGCCCCACCGGCAAAGCCGCTGCCACCATCGGCGCCCGCGGAGCTGGCATCCGCGCCCACATCGCCGTCGGCACCGTTACCGCCATGGCCACCATCACCGCCGGTGCCGTAGTCGCCCGCACTGCCGCCCTGTCCGCCGGTGCCGGCCGCCCCACCCGCGCCGGCCGCCCCACCGGCGCCACCCTGGCCGCCCGCACCGCCGGCCACACCATGACCAACACCGGAACTACCATCGCCGCCGGCGCCGCCCGTGCCGCCGGTACCTCCCACGCCGCCGCTGCCGTTAGAGCCACCACTACCGGAGTTGCCGCCGGTCCCGCCGGCCCCGCCTGCCCCGCCGACAAGGCCGGTGAAGCCGTCGTCACCGGGGGTGTCGGCATCGGCTCCCGCAGCGCCGCCGGCGCCGTTACCGCCATGGCCGCCGGTGCCACCGACGCCATAATTGCCACCGCCGCCGCCCTGTCCGCCGGTGCCGGCCGCCCCGCCCGCGCCGGCGGCCCCGCCGATGCCACCTTGACCGCCGGCCCCGCCGGCTACGCCCTCGCCGACGCCGGAACTGCCGTCGCCGCCCGTGCCGCCGGCACCGCCCACCCCACCGCTGCCGTTGATCCCGCCCGCACTAGCACCACCCGCGCCGCCGGTGCCGCCCGCACCACCGGCAAAGCCCGTGGAGCCCGTGCCGCCCGCGGTGCCGGCATCGGCACCGATGTCGCCCTGCCCACCGGTGCCGCCCTGCCCACCGGTGCCACCCGTGCCGTAAACCCCGCCGGTACCGCCAGTCCCGCCGGTACCGACCGCACCGCCCGCACCCGCCGCCCCGCCGACACCACCAGTGCCGCCGGCGCCCCCGTCCGAGCCGCTACCCGCCCCGCCACTACCACCCTGACCACCGGTCCCGCCGGCGCCGCCCACCCCGCCGGCGCCGTTGATCCCGCCCGCACTAGCACCACCCGCGCCGCCCGCGCCGCCCGCACCACCGGCAAAGCCCGTGGAGCCCGTGCCGCCCGCGGTGCCGGCATCGGCACCGATGTCGCCCTGCCCACCGGTGCCGCCCTGCCCACCGGTGCCACCCGTGCCGTAAGCCCCGCCGGTACCGCCAGTCCCGCCGGTACCGACCGCACCGCCCGCACCCGCCGCCCCGCCGACACCACCAGTGCCGCCGGCGCCCCCGTCCGAGCCGCTACCCGCCCCGCCACTACCACCCTGACCACCGGTCCCGCCGGCGCCGCCCACCCCGCCGGCGCCGTTGATGCCGCCGTCGCCGGCGTCGCCGCCGACCCCGCCGATCCCGCCAGCCCCACCGGAGAAGCCGGTGGATCCGGCGCCTCCGGCGATGCCGGCATCCGCGCCGATGCCGCCCTGGCCGCCGCTACCGCCCTGGCCGCCGGTGCCGCCGACGCCATAATTGCCGGTTCCGCCGCCAGTGCCGCCGATGCCGGCCCCCCCGCCCGCACCGGCCGCCCCGCCGGCGCCACCTTGGCCGCCGCCACCTCCGTCCGCGCCGCTACCCGCCGCGCCACCGCCGCCGGCGCCGCCCGCGCCGCCGGCGCCGCCCGCGCCGCCGGCGCCGCCCACCCCGCCGGTGCCGTTGGTGCCGCCGCCGCCGGCGTTGCCGCCCGCGCCGCCCGCCCCGCCGGCCCCTCCCTCAAGGCCGTTCGATCCGATGCCGCCCGGGAACCTGGCGTCGGCGCCGACGTCGGCCTGGGCGCCGTTACCACCGTGGCCGCCGGTGCCGCCGACGCCGTAATTGCCGGTTCCGCCGCCGGTGCCGCCGGTGCCGGCCGCACCACCCGCGCCGGCCGCTCCGCCGGCACCACCTTGGCCGCCGGCGCCGCCGGCCAGGCCATGGCCGACACCGGAACTGCCATCGCCGCCGGTGCCGCCGATGCCGCCGGTGCCGCCCACCCCACCGGTGCCGTTGGTGCCGCCGGCGCTGGTGCCACCCGCGCCTCCAGTGCCGCCGGCTCCGCCGGCAAAGCCGCTGGCACCGCTGCCGCCGGCGTCGCTGGCGTTAGCGCCGTTGGCTCCAGCGCCGCCGCTGCCACCGTGTCCACCGGTGCCGCCGGTGCCCGCCGAGCCCGCCGCCCCTCCGGTACCGCCGGTTCCGGCCGCCCCGCCGGCGCCCGCCGCCCCTCCGGTACCGCCGGCCCCGCCGGCCTGACCGGCGGCGCCCACACCGGCAACCCCGGCCCCGCCGGCCCCGCCGGCCCCGCCGTTACCGCCTTGGCCGCCGTTGCCGTTGGTGCCGTCGGCCCCGCCCGAGCCGCCCTGACCGCCGGCACCGCCGGCGCCGCCGGCAAAGCCGGTCCCACCGGCCAGGGCGTTGTCGGCGCCGGTCCCACCGCCACCGCCGGCGCCGCCGTCACCACCCATGCCCGCGTGACCCGCGGCGCCGACGCTCCCCAGCAGGTTCATCGGTCCTGTGGCGCCGCCGGCCCCACCGGCGCCAGCGTCACCGCCGGCCCCGCCGTCACCCCCGACAACCCGAAATCCCCCGCCGGGAACACCGTCGCCGCCGGTGCCGCCGGTGCCGCCGTTACCGCCCAGGCCGCCGGCCCCGCCGGCCCCACCCATCAGCGCCTGGTTGACCCCGCCGACCCCACCGCTACCGCCCGACCCGCCGTTAACGCCGACCCCGCCGTCAACGCCGACCGCGCCGGCCCCACCGGGACCGCCAAGGCCGCCGGCCCCAGGGTTACCGCCGCCGATCAGGCCATTGGCCCCGCCGGCCCCGCCGCTACCGCCGGCGCCGCCGGAGCCGCCGGACCCACCTGCCCCGCCGCTACCGCCGGCACCCCACAGGCCCGCCGACCCGCCGACCCCGCCGTTGCCGCCGGCCCCGCTGCCCACACCGGCCGTGCCAGACCCGCCATTGCCGCCGTTTCCGAAGATCCACCCGCCGTTGCCGCCGGCCTGCCCAGTGCCCGGCGCTCCATTGGCGCCGTCGCCGACCAACGCGCGCCCCGTCAGGTCTTGGATCGGCGAGAAGAACGCCAGGGCCTGGGCCTGCCGTTCCAATGCCTGCAGTGGCGAGGCGTTGCTGGCCTCGGCGCCCGCGTAAGCGGTCCCAGCCGAGGCCAACAACTGCACAAACCGGGAATGCAACAGCGCGCCCCGCGCGCTCAGCGCCTGAAACTCCCGGCCGTAGCTGCCAAACAGCCGCGTTATCGCCGCCGACACCTCATCGAGGGCCGACGGCACGATGCCCGTCGTCGAGGGCCCCGCCGCCGCAGCAGCCCTTATGATCGCCTCCCCGATCCCACTCAAATCCGCCGACGCGATGGCCAGCGCCTCCGGCACTGCGATCAGATCAGACGACATCGATGGCTCCGATCACCCCCCGGCGACCCGGCCGAACACTCCGGGAATTCCAATATTGCCGACGAACAGACTGCGCTTATTGGCTGAGAAACTCAACCAATTTTGGCGAAAAATCCGCAGCAACGTCAATTCTTGAGCAAACGACTGAGCAGCCTCGGGGACGCGGCAAGTTCGCCAGAACCGCGCCCTCGGGGGTCCTTCGAGAGCCCTGACGACGGGGTGTGACGCCTGTCACATTCCCCACCAGGCGCAGCAAATTACTTTCGCTGACCTCGGCTAACGTCCTGCCGTAACCGGGTGAACGTGCAACGGGTCGCACTAGCCCGCGCTAATCGCGGTCCCCTAGGGCACGGAATTAGCTGGCGCGCGCTCAATCGGGCCGGTCATGCCCGGCTAAGCCCGGCTAAGCCGGGTCAGGCCCTGTTAGGCGAAAGCCGGATTGTGCCGCGGATCGTTGGGGAACCCATCGGCGACGACGGCCGCCAGCTCGGTAAGCGCCTCGCGAGTGGGCCGCCGCAGCCTGTCGAGGCTGATCTCGCCGCCGTCCTCGAGATGCGGATCGTGCGGCACCAGGCGCACCGCGCGGCAGCGCCGCGCGAAGTGATCGATCACCTTATTCATGTCGACATTCCCGGTGCGTCGCCGCACCCCATTGATCACCACGATCGCGTTGCGCACCAGGTCCTCGTGGCCGTGCGCCTCCAGCCAGTCGAGCGTCGCCGAGGCGCTGCGCGCGCCGTCGATCGATCCCGAGCTGAGCACGATCAGCACGTCGGCCTTGTCCAGCACCGACGACATAGCCGAGTGCAACAGCCCGGTGCCGCAATCCGTGAGCACCAGGCCGTAGAACCGCTCCAGGACACCCAGGGCGCGGGCGTAGTCGTCGGCACTGAACGCCTCCGACACCGCCGGATCGCTTTCCGACGCCAGCACTTCCAGTCCGGACGGGCCTGCAGAGGTGTAGCGCCGGATGTCGCTGTAGCGCTCGATGGCCGCCGCGTCGTGGAGCAGTTGACGGACGCTGGATGCGGTCTCCAGCGGAACCTTTTGGGCCAGGGTGCCGCGGTCGGGGCTGGCATCCACGGCCACCACCCGGTTGCCCCGCAGCGCGGCAAAGGTGGAACCCAGCGTCGCGGTGATAGTGGTTTTGCCGACGCCCCCCTTCAGGGACAACATCGCGACCCGGTAGCAGCCCGACAGCGGCTTGTTCACCTGAGCCACCAGGTCGTTGTAGCGGGCGGCCCGGGGGCTGTCCCCCAGATTGATCAGCTGCCCCGAAAGCTCGTAGAGCACCCGGCGCCAGCCCTGTGACGGCGGTTGTTTGACCGGCTTCAACAGCACGCCGGTCGACAGTTCCGGGTACGGCGAGTGCGGCACGGGCTCCGGACGGTACGAGGGTTGCACCGGGCGCGCCGGCGCTTCGGCCGGGTCACGGTAGAAGCCCCCGAATCCCCCCGGGTCGGCCTGCGGGATGCCGGTGACCGTCGAATCCCAGGGTGGCATGCCGGCGGGTGCGGTCGCGGGTGTGACGGCCCTAGGGTCGGGGCGGGGCTCGGGTCGGGGTTCGGGCCGCGGCTGGCGTCGCTCGGTGCGGAATCCGGCGAAGGCCCGGGTCGGTGCTTCGCCGTCAGGATCCGCCGCCGGTCGGCCGGGATGCGGCCCGGGTGGCAATTGGGTGGTCGGCTGATCGAAGGTCCGGTTGGCCTCCACCCCCGCAGTTTGATGTTCGGACACGCGTACTTCCCCCTTGCGATAGTGCTCGGGTCGACTGGCTGAACGTCAGCCAACGCCCGCATACGAATGCAGGCCCACTGTCACTAGGTTAACGAAGAACAGATTGAAGACCATGGCCACGAATCCCGCTACGTTGATCCAGGCCGCCTTCCTGTCCCGCCATCCCGCCGTCGACCTGGCGTGCAGATACGCCGCATAGATCACCCATGCGACGAACGACACGGTCTCCTTGGGATCCCAGCCCCAATACCTGCCCCAGGCCTCCTCGGCCCAGATTGCACCGAAAATTACCCCGAAACCGAACACCGGAAACGCGAAGATCGTCGTTCGATAGGCGATCCTGTCGAGCGTCTGGGCGTCGGGCAAACGCTGGACCATGCCCGCCAGCCGACCTTCGGCTTCGGGTTCGGCTAGCCGCGACGTACGCAACAGGAACAGGATGCTGGCGATGCCGGCGACCAGGAACACCCCCGAACCGAGACTGACCACCGACACGTGAATCGGCAGCCAGTAGGACTGCAGCGCGGGCATCACCGGTGCGGCATTGGTGTAGAGCCAGCGTCCCGAAACCGTGAGCAGGATCAGCACCGGCAGCAACAGGAAAACCCACAGCGGGCGGTATTGCGGGCGACGCAGCACGATCGCGCCGGCAACCAACCCGGACAGGCACGTCAGGTTGATGAATTCGTACATGTTGCCCCACGGCACACGCATGGTGGCGAGGCCGCGCAGCGCCACGCACGTCAGCAGCAAGCCGATCCCCAGGTAGACCACGGCCAGCCCGGCCCGCCCGACGCGTTCGTCGAACGGTCGCGCCATCGCGTCCGCCACGATGCCGGGGGTCGAGCTGTCTCGGGCCACATTGGTGTGCGCCCCGGCCAACACCCTTTCGCGGTCGTCCGCGCGGCGAGCGCCGGCGTAGGCCAGCTCGAAGGCCAGGAGCAGCAGCGCTACCACGAGCGCCACCACCGCCGAGGTGAACGCCCAGTCGGAGTAGCGCGCCAGGCCGATGTTGACGTGCAGGGTGTTCATGAGATCTCCACCTGGGAACTCCTTCGCGATGCCGGGGTGTCGCCGGGCGCACCGGACCCGCCGAGTCCGTCCAGTAGCCGCTCGCTGAGCTTCTCGAACTCGTCGCCCCACCCGGAATTGTCGGTGCGCGCCAAGCCGCCCAGCTCGACGTTCACGGTACCCGGCGCCTCGCGGGACGACGTAAGACGAACCCACACCCGGCGGCGGCGCACCACCAGCGACACCAGCAGTCCGGCCATCATCGTGATGGCGAAAACCAGCACCCACGTCTGGCCGGGGTCATGCGAGACCTGCAGGTTCACGAACGGCACCGCCCCGTCGAAGCGGACGACCGTGCCGGCGGCCGGGCCCTGATCCAACCGGACCTCCTCGCCCGCCCGCAGGTTGACTCGCTTTTCCTTGGTTAGCCTGCCCTGCTCGATCAGCCTGGGATCCAGGGTGAACAGCGACTGGGGCCGCCCGGTGTCCAGGCCGGTGTCGCCGCGGTAGATGTCGATCGCCACTGCGGGGGCGTCCAGAGCCGGAAACCGCGACGACAACAGGGTGCCTTGCAGTTGCGCGGTCGGCGCCAGCAGGCCCTGGATCGCGATTTCGTGCTGGCGTCGATCGCCCGGGTTCGGGTAGCTGCCGGCGGGCGGGTCGATGCGCATCACGCCCGACGACAGCAGGGTCTGCGGGTTGTCGGGTCGCCACTGCACGGTCGACGTCCGCACCTGCCCGTCCGGGAAGGTCACCGTGAAGGTGGGTGCGTAGCCGTGCCCCTGCAGGTACACCCGGTCGCCGCTGACGCGCAGCGGGTGGTTGACCTCCAGCCGGTACGGCCGCCAGCTGTTGGCGGCCAGGTCGTTGCCGGATTGATAGTCGATGTCCGCGGCAAACGAGGTGGCCTGGCCGGACGGCAGGTAGTGCGCCGCGAAGTCGTTGACCCGGATGCACATCGGGTGCAGGGAGGTGCCGTCGACGGTGTTGCCGGCGCGGAAGGAATCGAAAGCGGCCGGTGAGGCCGAGCAGAAGCCCGGGCCGCCGTCGGCGATGACGATCACGTTGCCCTCGTAGCCGAAGAGCTTGCCGACGGCCACCGCCACCAGCAGGCCCAGCAGCGAGAAGTGGAAGAGCAGGTTGCCGAACTCGCGCAGATAGCCCTTTTCGGCGGAGACCTCGATGGTGTCTCCCGAGCGCCGGGTGGCGGTGCGCCAGCCGCGCAGCCGCCCCGCGATGGTGTCGGCCAGGGCCGCCAAGTCTTGGGGCTCCCCCACGATTTGCGCGCTGGCGTGCTTGGGCAGCCGGCTCAGGTTGCGCGGCGCGCCCACCGGCGTGGCCCGCAGGCCGCGGGCCTGCTCGACCATCCGGGGGGTCAGGCAGCCGACGAGCGACACGAACAGCAGCGCGTAGATAGCGGTGAACCAGAAGCTGGAAAACACGTCGAAGGCCTGCACCGCATCCAGCCAGGGGCCGATGACCGGATGGGCGGCCAGGTAGTCGTCGACCTTGCCGGCGTTGAGGCTGCGCTGCGGCACCAGCGCACCCGGTATCGCCCCCAGGGCCAGCAAGAACAGCAGCACCAGCGCGGTGCCCATCGAGGTCAGCGACCGCCAGGTGTTGCGCACTTTGGCCGCGAGCAGACGCAAAAGCCCCCAAAATGTCCCATTTTGGGGTGCTTTTGCTGGGGGTACCTCCCGCTTGCGGGGGACTGCGCTGTCAACCTCTGGGGCGCTCAAATCGGCAGCCTCACGTCGGAAACGAACGCGTCACGCAGCCAGGAGACGACGTCGTTCCACACCCCGGTGACCAGCGCGGCGCCGACGGCGATCAGCAGGACGCCACCGAAGATCTGGATGGCCCGGGTGTGGCGGCGCAGCCAGCCCAGTCCGGCCACGGCCCCCGCCGAACCGAACGCCAGCAGCACGAACGGGATCCCCAGCCCCAGGCAGTAGGCGATCACCAGCACAATGCCGCGCGCCACATTCGCGCCCTGGGTGGCCGAGGCCACGGCGATCACGCCGGTCAGCGTCGGCCCCAGGCACGGCGTCCAGCCGAGCGCGAAGACCGCACCCAGCACCGGCGCCCCGGCGACGGACGTCAACTGCCGCGGGCTGAACCGCGCCTGACGCTGCAGCGCCGGGATGAAGCCGACGAACACCAGCCCCATCACGATGGTCAGGACCCCGCCGGCCCGCTGCAGCAGCAGCTGGTTGGTGATCAGCGTGCCGGCCATGCCCAGCACGGCGACGGTGCCCAGCACGAACACCGTGGTAAACCCGGCGACGAACAACGCCGCCGATCCCGCGACCCGCCAGCGCGCGGCGGGCGGGACCTTTAGGGCACTCTTAGCTGCACCCGGCCCGGCTTCCTCGACCCCCTCGTCGACGCCGACGACCGCCGCCAGATAAGACAGGTAGCCCGGCACCAGCGGCACCACGCACGGCGAGGCGAACGACACCAGCCCGGCCAGCAGGCACACCCCCACCGCCACCAGCAACGGCCCGGCGGCGGCGATCTCGGTGAACCCGGTCATTGCGCGGTCATTTCTCTGCCGCCAGTCTCTGCACCACCGGCAGCAGGTCCTCGGCCAGCAATTCGCGCAGGAACACCGCCGCGACCCGATGCTGGCGGTCCAGCACCAGCGTGGACGGGATGACGGTGGTGGGGTATTTGCCGCCGAAGGCGATCAGGGTGCGCATTGGCGGGTCGTAGATGGACGGGAACGTCACGTGGTGGTCGGTGACGAAATCCTGGGCCGCCTGGCGGCTGTTGTCGCGGACGTCGATGCCGAGGAACGACACGCCGGAGCCTCGGGTGGCGTCGTAGACCCGCTGCAGCTGGGTGACCTCGGCTCGGCAGGGTCCACACCACTGCCCCCAGACGTTGACGACAACGACCTGCCCGCGGAAGTCGTCCAGCGAAATGGTGTGTGCCGGATCCGCCAGGTCGGGGCCGGAAAGCGGACCCGGGTGGCCGCGGTCGGCGGGCGGATCGTAGAAGATGTCGGTCTTGCCACCGGGCGAGACGAATTCGAAGGTGCCGCCCTGCGCCACCGCGTCGCGACCGGAACAGCCCGTGAGCAGGCCCGAAACCAGGGATCCCAACACCGCCCCGGCGATCGCCAACCGCAACGCGGTCATGGCGCCGCTCCTCCTCATCGCTTCGCTCTGCATCGTCGCCGGCGCGCTCAAGTGCCCGCCGGTTCGGAGTACTTCACGTCGACCAGTCGGTCCCCGTCGTACTCGTACGTCGTCACCGATGCCAGCGCGCATTCCCGGCGGCGCGGATCGTGCCAGAGCCGCTTACCGGTCAGGTGGAGTCGCAGCGTCCACACCGGCAGTTGGTGGCTGACGCACACCACCTCGCGGCCGGCGCCGCGGGCCAGCGCCTTGTCCACCGCGGTCGTCATCCGATCCGCGATCTCGACGTACGGCTCGCCCCACGACGGAGTGAACGGGTTGCGCAGCTGCCACCAAAATCGCGGATCCCGCCAGGCGCCGTCGCCCGGGCCCACGCGCCTGCCCTCGAAGTAGTTGGCCGATTCGATCAGGTTGGGATCGGTGTCCACCGACAGGTTGTGCGTGGCCGCGATTGGCGCAGCCGTTTCCTGCGCCCGCTGCAGCGGAGAGGCTATCACCGCGACGATGTCGCGGCCGGCCAGCGCGTCGGCGACGGCCTGCGCCTGCGCCGTGCCCTTGTCGGAGAGGTGGAATCCGGGTAGCCGACCGTAGAGGATGCCGGTGGGGTTGTACACCTCGCCGTGCCGTATCACGTGGACCCGGGTTTGCTCGGCCATCAGGATTCCTGTTCTCGTGTGGCGCCGGCCGCGGCCCGGGCCGCGGCGGGCAAGGCGGCGGCGATGCGCTCGAACGCCGCGTCGTCCAGCGCGGACGACACGAACCACGCCTCGAAGGCACTGCACGGCGGGTAGACGCCCGCGTCCAGCAGCGTGTGGAAGAACGCGGGATACCGCCAGGTCTGGCTGGCCCGCGCGGACGCGAAGTCGGTCACCGGCGCCTCGGCGAAGAACACGCCAAGCATGTTGCCGGCCCGTGGAATCTGGTGTGGCACACCGGCATCGGTTAGCGCCTCGGCGAATAGCCCGGCCAGCCGATCAGCGTTGGCGTCCAGTGCGGCGTAGACCGCGTCGTCGGCGGCGCGCAACGTAGCCAGCCCGGCCGCCACGGCGACAGGGTTACCGGACAGCGTCCCGGCTTGATAGACCGGCCCCAGCGGCGCCAATCGCTCCATCAGCTCGACTCGGCCGCCGAACGCGGCGGCCGGCAGCCCGCCGCTCATCACCTTGCCGAAGGTGAACAGGTCAGCGGCGACGGGATCGATTCCGTACCAACCACTTCTGCTGACCCGGAAGCCCGTCATCACCTCGTCGACGATCAGCAGCGCGCCGTGCTCGGCGGTGATCGCGCGCAGCGCCGCGTTGTAGCCCGGCGCGGGCGGGACGACGCCCATGTTGCCGGGGCTGGCTTCGGTGATCACCGCGGCGATCTGGTCGCCGTATCGGGCGAATGCCTGTCGGACCGCGTCGATGTCGTTGTAGGGCAACACAATTGTGTCGGCCGCGGTGGCACCGGTGACGCCGGGCGAGGACGGCAGGCCCAGCGTAGCCACCCCGGAACCCGCGTCCGCGAGCAGCGCGTCGACATGGCCGTGGTAGCAGCCGGAGAACTTGACGATCTTGGCCCGGCCGGTGCAGCCGCGCGCCAGCCGGACCGCGCTCATGGTGGCCTCGGTGCCGGAGTTGACCAGCCGGATCCGTTCGACGGGCGCCACCCGCCCGATGATCTCGGTGGCCAGCTCGGTCTCGGCCGGCGTCGGCGCTCCGAATGACAGCCCGCGCGCGGCGGCCGTGGCGACGGCGTCGACGACGGCCGGGTGCGCGTGGCCGAGGATCATCGGGCCCCAGGAACACACCAGGTCCACGTAGCGGTTGCCGTCGGCGTCGGTGAGCCAGCAGCGGCGGGCCTCGGTGATGAAGCGCGGCGTGCCGCCCACCGCGGTGAAAGCGCGCACCGGAGAGTTCACCCCGCCCGGAATGACCGTGCAGGCGCCTTCGAACAGGTTGGCGGATACCCGCACGGAACTACCCGTTGCTGCGGCCACCTGGTCAGCACTACCCACGACGCCTAGTGTTCCAGCCGCCGCGACCCGCCCGACTGTGGGGTGTTGGCGGGGTGTAACGGCTGGCGGGGCGTGGCGAAGAAGCAATTGGACAGCGTCCGGGGCGGTGGGCTGGGCTGGCGGTGTCGTGGTTGCGGCTCATCGTTGAAAATCGAACGGTGAGCCCAAATTCTTCCGCCCGCCGTCGCAATCGCCGGGGTGATCGCGGTCCGCGACGATCCGCACTGGCCTGGCGGGAGTTCATTCGTCAGCCGACCGCTGTGGGCCGGTGTCGGGCAAACTCGCGACCGCAATCCGCCCCCTCACTACCCTGTGGCGCGCCCCCGAGGACCGGGTTTAGCACTTTTTCCGTGTAGGCTTCCGAGCTCAGACGCTGTGACACAATTTGCGGCATGAGCCCTAACACAACCGTCGAACGAGTCGCGGTGCGGTCATTCATGCGCTGGACAAGCTTTAAGAGCACAGCTGCATATATGTACTTTTGGGTGACCCTCTTCATGACCCGTCTGGGTAGGGCCGATGACATCCTGTTCATCAACTGGGGTTACGAAGACGACCCCCCGATGAACATCCCCCTCGACGCGTCCGACGAGCCGAGTCGATACAGCATCCAGCTGTATCACCGAACGGCAACGCAGGTGGATCTCACGGGCAAAAAGGTTCTCGAGGTCGGTTGTGGGCATGGCGGGGGAGCTTCGTACCTCTCGCGCACGTTGCACCCGGGCTCCTATACCGGCCTGGACCTCAACTTTGCGGGCATCAGGTTCTGCCGCAAGGCACACAACGTGCCAGGGCTGGAATTCACGCAAGGCGACGCCGAGAAGTTGCCGTTCCCCGATGAGTCCTTCGACGCGGTCATCAATGTGGAGTCGTCGCACTGTTACCCCCATTTTCCGCGTTTCCTCGCCGAAGTTGCGCGCGTGCTCCGGCCCGGAGGACATTTCCTCTACACCGACATGCGCCAAGCGCCCGAGATACCCGCTTGGGAGGCGGCGATAGCTGATGTCCCGTTGCGGGTGGTGTCGGAGACCGTCATCAATGATGGGGTCCTGCGTGGGCTGGAGAAGAATTCGGCACAGCAGGCCAAGATGATCAACCGTACTTTCCCAGCTTTCCTCCGCGCGATGGTGCGCCCAGCATTTGGCTTAAAGGGTGGGTCGTTCTTCCAAAGCCTGCAAAATGGGGGAATCTCCTACCGCAGGTACTGTTTCGTGAAGCCGTGACCCGCCCGTAGCGGGATCTGATCCGAGAATCGCTGCTAGAGAATTGATTTGAGGCACCGCGACTTATAGTGGGCGCGGAATCGTGTCGCTAGGTGGCTTGGCGTGGTACCCCGAGTAGTGCGATTTCGACGGCACGCCGGGGCGTCTCGGTAAGCAGTGAGACTCCTATAGCTCGCTTGGGGAGCCGCACGTGCTTTCGGCCCTTTTGCACCGCCACGACGGTTTGTCTAGCTACTTTTTCCGGAGAGATGCCCACCAGTGCTCCCATGCGATGCAAGCGGCGGAAAGACGCCGCGGTGGGCTTGTAGGTCTTGGTTTTGGCCAGCATGTCCGTCGGGATCGGTCCGAGTTCCACCAGCGTGGTGGATATCGGTAGCCCGCGCAGATCCACTCGCAGCCCGGAGGTGAAATGCGAAAGTGCAGCCTTGGACGCCGAATAGGCAACGAGGCCGGGCAGATTCGTACAGCCCATCATCGACGATACGTTCACAATATGGCCGCCGTTTCGCGCGAGCATCCGTGGGATTGCCTGCCGGCAGAGTTCGGCCGCGGCCAAGTAGTTGGTCTGGGTAACCCTGGGTAGCTCATCGGCGGGCGCGCCGGCGAAACCGGCGACGACGATCTCCCCTGCATTGTTGACCAGGACATCGACCGGGCCGGCCTCCTCTTCAACGTCGGCGAAAAGCGTCGCCACCTGCGCGGCATCTGACAGGTCAGCGGTATGCGCAGTGCCCCCGAGTTCGTTCGCGAGTTCCTTGAGGGTGGCCTCGGTCCGCGCGACAAGCGCGACGGTGGCACCGGCATCGCGGAAGGCGTAGGCGAGTGCCTGGCCGATGCCCCGCGACGCCCCGGTTATCAGTACCCGCTTGCCCTGCAAATTCATGGGCGAAATTGTAGGTTCCGGCGGGGACGGCGCCGAGCCGAGGCTCCCCGACCCTCCCTCGTGGGAAGATGGCTACCATCGCAAGTCGCCGCGAGAACCTTGTTGGTTAGACCCGCCGATTCACCCCACGCCGTCGCGGGCGGTTCGGCCGACTCGGCGCTCGCTGAGCCTGGGCGGCGCACGGGTTGAAGTCGGCCGGTACCCACGAGTTGGATGGGTGGTATGCAACTTCCTCAACGACTGGCGCGGTTCAACCGCCACGTCACCAACCCGATTCAGCGGCTGTGGGCAGGTTGGGCCCCGTCTTTCGCGATCATCGAGCACGTCGGACGCCGTTCCGGAAAGCCATACCGCACGCCGGTGAATGCCTTCAATACCAGCGTCGACGGCAAGCCCGGTGTGGCGGTGCTGTTGAGCTACGGCCCGGACCGCGACTGGCTGAAGAACCTCAAGGCCGCCGGCGGCGGCCGGATGCGGCGCAATGGAAAGACGTTCGGCATCGCCGACCCGCGCGTGGTCAGCAGGGCCGAGGCGGCGGAGCACGTCACCCGGGGCGGGCGAATCTTCGCGCGGATTCCGTTCGAAGAGGCGGTGTTATTCACCCGGGTTTCCTGAGACCAGGTTGATCACTCTTGCCTCGATCGTCGAGCGGCCGGTGCGCCTCCACGGCGGCCCGCGCGGCGGTCCCGCCAACGCGGTGGTCAACTTCGGCGGCCACACTGTCTCGCTGGTGGCGCTGATCACCGACGCAGTCCGCGGCGGAAAACCCGTGGTCGGGGTCGCCTTCGACTCGATCGGCCGGTTCGCCCAGACCGGGATCCTGCGCGACCGGATGATCCCGCGGGTACTGGCGGCGCCCGCGGATGCGCTGCTGGACGACTCGGGCCGCATCGACCCGGCCGCCGTGTCGGCGCGCGCGCTCGCCGACGAGAAACCGGGCGGCCACGGGGACCGGGCGGCGGCCGCGGCCGCGCTCGAACTGGCGTGCTGGGACCTGGCCGCCAAACTCGACGACGAGCCCGCCTATGCGACCATCGCCCGTCGCTTCGGGCGGGATCCCGCCCCGGCGGTCTCGGTGTATGCGGCCGGCGGCTACTACTATCCGGACGGCGATCTGGCCGGCTTGCGCGACGAGGTGCGCGGCTACCGCGACCTGGGCTACGACGCGGTCAAGATGAAGATCGGGGGCGCGCCCATGGACGACGACCTGGCCCGCATCGAGGCGGTCATCGACGTCGTCGGCGATGCGGGACGGGTCGCGGTCGACGCGAACGGCCGGTTCGACCGCTCCGCCGCGACGCGGTGGGCGACGGCCCTGGCGCCCTACCGGCTGCGCTGGTACGAGGAGCCCGGCGATCCATTGGACTTCGAGCTGAACCACGCCGTCACGGATTGCTACGACGGCGCCGTCGCCACCGGCGAAAACCTGTTCTCGGTGCCCGACGTAACCAACCTGGTTCGGTACGGCGGCATGCGCCCGGGGCACGACATCTTCCAGATGGACGCCGGCCTGAGCTACGGATTGGGCGAGTACGCGCGGATGATCGGGGTGCTCGAGACCAGTGGTTTCGATCGCGGGTTCGCCGTCCCGCACGGCGGGCATCTGATCAACCTGCACATCGCGGCCGGCCTGGGCCTGGGTGGGTGCGAATCCTATCCCGGAGTGTTCCAGCCCTTCGGCGGTTATCCCGACGGCTGCGTTGTGACCGCGGGCCGGATCGTGCCGACGGACGCGCCGGGTTTTGGGCTCGAACAGAAGCCCGGGCTCGCCGAGCTGATCACCGACCTGACGTCCTGACCCGGGAGCGTGCGCATGAAGATCGCGGTAATCGGTTGCGGTGCTATGGGTTCGATCTATGCCGCCAAGCTCGGCGCCGCGGGCAACGAGGTGCTGGCCATCGACACCGATCGGGCCAGCGTCGATCAGATAGCGCGGCACGGCCTGCGCGTCACCGGCCCGGGCATCGACCAGGTGGTCCCACTGCGTGCCGCCGTCGCCGCACCTGCCGAGGTGATGGACCTCGTCGTCCTCGCCGTCAAGGCCGCCGACACGACAACCGGTGCGCGGCAAGCTCTTCCGATGCTGGGCGCGGGGACGCCGGTGCTGACTATCCAGAATGGACTCGGCTCGGCGGAGACCGTCGCCGGCATCGTCGGGGATGATCGGGTCGCCGTCGGGATCGCCAGCGGGTTCGGCGCCGCGCGTATCGGCCCCGGACATGTGCGTCACAACGCCATGCGCGCCATGCGTTTTGGCGCCTACTCGTCGCTGCCGCACCCCACGGTCGAGTCGATCGCACGGGCCTGGACCGACGCCGGATTCGACGCCACCGCGGTCACCGACATCGCCGCCATGCAGTGGGAGAAGCTGATCTGCAATGTCGCCTACAGCGCGCCCTGCGCGCTGACCGGCATGACCGTCGGCCAGGTGATGGACGACCCGGACATGGGGCCGGTCAGCCGGGCCGCGGCGGCGGAGGCATACGACGTCGCGCGGGCGTCCGGGATCGCCATCGCCGTCACCGATCCGGTCGCGCACGTCCGGGCGTTCGGCGCGGGCATGCCCGACGCCAAGCCGTCGGCGCTGCTCGACCACGAGGCGCACCGCGTCAGCGAGATCGACGTCATCAACGGAGCCGTGCCGCGGCAGGGCGCGCGCGTCGGCGTCGCGGCGCCGGTCAACGCGACCCTGACCGCGGTGGTCAAGGCCGTCGAATGCCATTGGACTGCAGGCTAATTAGCCTGAGCCGATCCTGCCGAGCCGAGCGTCACGCCAGCGTGACGTTCGGCGCCCAGCGTCACGCCAGAGTGGCGTTCGGCGCCGTCGGGCCGAGGCAGCACCGCACGTCGCGCGCGGCTGGCAACCGGCCTTCGCCAATCTGCCGTTCGACAATGCGGTACTGCTCACTCGGACTTCGCGATTCGGGCGCGGGCCCGCCCCCGAAACCGGGCGAAATACAACCCCACGACCACCGCCCAGGACAGCAGGCTGAGCCAAAGCTGACTGCGCGCCGTCTGGTCGAACGCCATCTGCACCAGCACGGCGCTGATTCCGGCCAGCGTGAGGATCGACAGCACAGGGAAAAACCACATCTTCACCCGCAGCTTTTCCGCGGGTGTCCGGCGGCGCAGCACGATCTCCGACAGCGCGATCAACCAGTAGACGAACAGGATGATGGCGCCCGACGAGTTGAGCAGAAAGAGGAACACCGTGCGGGGCGCGAGCCACGCCATGATGACGCAGAGGAAGCCGACGGCCGACGAAAACAGGATGGCAATGTACGGAACCCCCCGCCGACTGAGCTTGACCAGCTGCGCCGGCGCCTGTTTCCGGTCCGCGAGCACGAACAGCATCCGCGACGAGGTGTACAGGCCCGAGTTCAGGCAGGACAGCACGGCGGTGAGCACCACCGCGTTCATCAGCTGGTCGGCACCCGAGAGCCCCATGTGCTTGAGCGCGGCAACATAGGGCGACGCACCGAGTTCCACGGAGTTCCAAGGCAACACCACGACGAGCAGAAAGATCGACCCGACGAAGAAGATCGCGATCCGCGCGACCACCGATCTCATCGCCTTCTGGATCGCCCGCTCCGGCTCCCGGCTTTCGGCGGCCGCGATGGTGACCACCTCCGCGCCGACCATGGAGAAGATCACCACCACGATGGCCGCGAAGACGGCCCAGATGCCTTTAGGGAAGAACCCGCCGTGCGCAGTGAGGTTGCTGAAGTCCATGTGATGGCCCGGCAGGACCCCCAGGGCGAAGAGCGTGCCGACGACCAGAAAGATCAGGATGGTCGCGACTTTGATTCCGGCGAACCAGAATTCGAACTCGCCGTAGGAGGACACCGAGAACAGGTTCGTCGCGGTCATCAGCAGCATCAGGCACAGCGCCGATAGCCAAAGCGGCATCGGGAACCAGTAATTGAGGACCTTGCCGCCGGCGACCGCCTCGAACCCGACGACGATCACCCAGAAGTACCAGTACAGCCAGGCGACCGAAAACCCCGCCCAGTCACCCAGCGCCTTCGCCGCATAATCGGCGAACGATCCGGTCGACGGATTCGCGGTGGCCATCTCGCCGAGCATCCGCATCACCAAAACGATCAGCAGACCGCAGACCGCGTAGGTCAGGAACGCGGCGGGTCCGGTGTCGCGGATCACCACACCGGATCCCACGAACAGTCCGGCGCCGATGACGCCGCCTATGGCGATCATGCTGAGCTGCCGCTGCGACAGGCCTTGGCGCAGTTCCACAGTGGTGCTCGATGCGGGAGACTCGGACTCGTGCGGCAGCATGACGGGACGCTAGCACCGCACTCGTCACGAGCCGAACGCAGACTCATCCTCGCATCGTCTGGCGCGGCGCCGCGCGACGCGAGGGGTGAAACCTGCCAGATCCAAGCCCCGTTACGGGTTGCCGGTTTTCGGGTTGAGCGGCAGTGTCGGCAGCCCGCTCTGGCTGGGAGCGGTGAAATCAAACATCGCGTCCAGCGCGGCCGCCCGCTCGTCGTACGAATGATCGCCGATGCGGCCGGTGCCCCAGTTGTCTTCGATGAACCGTAGGATCGACGTTTGGTCGGTGAGCGTGTGATCCACGAAATTCGCTCTGGTATAAGGCGAAATGACCAGCAGCGGCAATCGCGGACCGTATCCGCACCGACCCTGGTAGGCGATGGTCACGGCGGCCGGATTGCCGCATCGGCCCGGACCATTGAATGCGTCTTCGGCTGTGGTGGAAGGCATTACGATCACCGGAGGTCTGTGATCGTACCAGCCGTCGGAGTCGTCGTACGCGATGATGATCGCCATATCCTTCCACTCCGGAAGCCGCTGCAGGTGGTTGACCGTTTCAACCAGGAACTGCTGCTCGTCGAGCGGATCGGAGTAACCGGCGTGCGCATCCTGGTAGGCCGGTGGTTTCAGCAGGCTGACCGCGGGCAGATGCCCGCCATCGGCGGCGGCCCAGAAGTCCGACAGGTCGTATTGGTGATTGGCCTGGTCGCCGCGGCCGATCATGTCCGTCGCCGTCGGTGGCAGGTGGTGCGGGTTGGCGGTTGATGGATAGTACTGAAACGGCTCGTGGTGAGGGATGTAGTCGGTCCTCGGACCGAACGGCAGCGGTCCGTCTTTGCCGCTGCCACCGAGGATTTCACCGATGTTGTGCGTCGCGTTGCACTCGGCCTTGCCGTTCGGCGTCCTACTGGTCGGCTTGAACCCGCCCTGGAAGTAGCCCCAGGTGACACCCTTCGCGTTGAGCAGATCACCGATGTTCTTGTTATTGGGACTGAACTGCACCGTTTCCCGGTAGGAACAGTCGTCGTCGACCGGTTGCGGGTCTTCGATGACGGTGCCTTGCCCGTTGCCGGCGTCGTCGATGACCATGTGCAGCGGGAACGAAGCGCCGTTCGGGGCGAATTTCTTAGTTATTCCATGGGTTTGGCCCGATATCAGATTGATGTGACCGGGCAGCGACGGGCCGAAGACGGTTCCGTGGAAGTTGTCGCTCAGGGAGTAGTGCTGGGCGTAGTTCCACAGCGCGGTCACCGAGTTACCGTCGAAGTAGTCCATCACCAGGCCGTCGGGGCTGTAGAACGGCGCGGCGCACGGGTCTCGCCTTCGTCGTTTTGGAATTGATCCATCGCACCGCCGTTGAAGGACAACTGCTCGCGTTGGTATTCGTGATGCTGATCGCAGGTCAGCTGCTGACCCGGTCCGCCCAGTCGCTTGGGCTGATGCTGATTGGGGTTGTGCGTCAACAGGTCTGGGGTGAGGCCGTCGATGGCTGGGGTGTCCGGTTTGGCCGTGAAAGGTTGGCCATCGGTGTTGGCGGCGTGGGGATAGGTCCCGAAGTAGTGGTCAAAGGCGATGTTCTCCTGATAAATGACCACGAGATGTTTGATCGGGGTGGCCGTCGCGGGCTCGGCGGCGGGGGTGGTCTTCTGCGAGCACGCGGCGACCAACACAAGCACCGCGGCCACGGCAAGCGAGCGGCGCCGTGGCCGCGGATGACGGAAGCCCGTCCGCTGTAATCCCATGCCGAGAACCCGTACCGGTTCAAGTCACTCAGCCGGTATCCATTGGGTAAACGGCTGATGAACACAAGTTGTACGACGGGCCGCGCTCGCCGGCGCCGTTCTCGAATGAGTCAGCAGCCGAGCTGATTTGCCAGCTCGCCGAAATCATCGACGACGATGTCGTGCGACGGATCCGGGGTGGCTCCGAGCGGAGACGACTCCTTTCCCCATTCTCCCGGCCGGCGCACGAATGCGGTCTTGAAGCCCACCGCGCGCGCTGCCATGAGGTCGACGTCATGGGCCGCGACAAGCAGGATCTCGTCCGGCGGGTAGCCCAGCCACCGAGCGCAGGTGGTATAGGCCACGGGGTGGGTCTTGTAGCTGCCGATCATCTCACACGAGACGATGCAGTCCCAGGTCAGCCCGTTGTGGCGGGCGGTGTCGACGATCATCGACGTGGACAGAATCGTGAACGAGGCCATCACGTAGCGCTTCCGGAGCCTCTCGCCGGCTGCCGGGAAGTCGGGCCAGCAATCCAGCTTGTGCCAGGCGTGCTGGATCTCGATCCGGTCCGCGACGGTGAAGGCCGACCATCCCCGCTCACCGGCCAGCTCGTCGACGACTCGTCGATGCACGTCGTCGATATTGAAGTCGGGTTGAACTTGCCGAACCATACCCATCAGCGCGCGGCGGCGGTATTCGTTGGCCGCTGCCGGCCAGTCATCCTCGACGCCGCGGCGCTCGCCGACTATCGCCAGGGCGGCGGCGATCCCGTGGTGCCAGTCAAGAATCGTTCCCCCGGTGTCGAAGGCGAGGGCCTTTACGTGCAGGGTCATGGTTTCTCCTTTGCGCTGCTTTGCGCCTCCTGCACCGATCTTATTTTCTCCAAGCACGTTCGCTGGCTAAAACGGCGTGATCAGTGCTTCGGGCACCACCGATCCGAACAGGGCTAACTGCGACCCACCGTGCGCCGCAATCCGTTCGGCGACAGCGCGTTTCGACGCTGGTCGGGTTGGTTGGCGCCGGCACGGGCAGGCCGCTTCGGTCACCGCCAGATGAACCTGACATCACAATCGCACCCATACCGCGTTTCCGTGCCGGCACGGCGCGGTCGGCACGGCACGATGACGCACGTGCGTGACCTGACTCGCCGTTCGTTGTTGCGGATGGGCGCCGGTGCCGGCATGGGAGCGGCCGGCGTGTGGGCGTTGAGCGGCATGCTGGATCCGCTGCAACCGCAGGCGGCGCCGCCGTTGATCGAGGCGCCGCCGGCATCAGCAGCGCCGCCCGCGCCACTCGCGCCCGCGCCGTTCGAGCCCCCGGCCGCGGGCAGCGCGCTGCCGACCAAGTTGACCGGATCATTCGTTTCGGCGGCCCGCGGCGGCATCAAGACGAATTGGGTGATCGCCCTGCCGCCGGGCCAGACCGGGTTGCTGCGTCCGGTGATCGCGCTGCACGGCATGGACGGCAACGCCGAACAGATGCTGAAGATGGGCGTCCAGGAGGTGCTGGCCCAGCAGGTCAAGGACGGCAAGCCGCCGTTCGCGGTGGTCGGCGTCGACGGCGGCAATACCTATTGGCACCGGAGGGCTGCGGGCGGTGACTCGGGCGCGATGGTGCTCGACGAGCTGTTGCCGATGCTGTCCTCGATGGGCATGGACACCTCCCGGGTGGGCTTTATGGGATGGTCGATGGGCGGATACGGGGCGCTGCTGTTGGGTGCCCGGCTGGGCCCGGCGCGGACCGCCGGTATCTGCGCGATCAGCCCGGCGCTGTACACCTCGTTCACCGGCAGCGCCCCCGGCGCGTTCGACAGCTACGACGACTGGGTGCAAAACACCGTGACCGGCCTGGCCGCGCTGACAGAGATCCCGCTGCGCATCGATTGCGGCACCAGCGACCGCTTCTATTTCGCGACCCGCCAGTTCGTCAGCCAACTGAAGAAGCCACCGGCCGGCAGCTTCTCCGGCGGTGGCCACGATATGGACTATTGGCGCCAGCAGCTGCCCGGCGAGTTGGGCTGGATGGCCTCTTAGCCTGTGGGGTTGATCACCGACACCGTATTGCTGCCCACGTTGGTGACGTAGATATTGCCGGCCGCGGTTCCGGTGGGGCTGACTGCCACCCCGGCCGGCTCGCTGCCGACTCCGATGGTGGTTATGCCGCTGTTCTGGCCATCGCTGCCGGAGCCAAAAATGCCGTTGTCCTCGCCTAGCCCGCCTAAGCCGGCGATGCCGGCGCCGCTACCGCCTGCGCCGCCGCCATTGCGCTGAAAAACCGAGCCGGCCCCGCCCGCTCCGCCGGTGGAACCGTCGGCACCGTTGCCACCGTTGCCAGAGCCGTCACCGTTCCAGTTGGCGTCGGCGCCGCCGCCGCCACCACCGCCGGTGTTAGCGCCGCCTGTCCCACCGGTTCCGCCGGTAAAGATGCCGGCTGTGCCGGTTGCGCTTCCGCCGGCGCCGCCGTTGCCGCCGGCGGCCGAGGCGCTTCCGCCTGCACCGCCGCCGCCACCACCACCAACGGCTTCGTATCCGTCGGTACCGCCTGCCGCGAACGCGGCGCCGCCCGCGCCGCCTCCGCCGCCGGCGCCGCCCAGCCCGCCGGTGGCGCCGGTGTTGGCGCCGCCGTTGCCGCCGGCGCCGCCGCTCCCGGCTGCTCCGAATGCTTCAGTAGTGGCGCCGCCGGTCGCGGTGGCGTTGCCGCCGTCGCCGCCTTGTCCTCCGCCGCCACCGCTGCCGCCGTCGCCGCCGCTACCGCCAGTGCCGGCGTTGCCGCCGGTGCCGCCGGAGCCGTTGGTTTGAGCGGTCGCGGCATTGCCGCCGCTGCCGCCCGTGCCGCCGTTGCCGCCGGTCCCGCCTTGACCGCTGATGTTTTGATCGCCGGAGCTAGTGCCGCCGACGCCGCCCTTTCCACCGTCTCCGCCGTTGCCGCCTGTGCCGCCACTGCCGCCGGTGCCGGTGCCGGCCGCGCCGCCCACCCCGCCCACCCCGCCGGTGCCGGTGGCTTGACCGCCGTTGCCGCCGTTGCCGCCGGTGGCGTTTGTGGTTCCCGACGCTGATACCCCACCGCCGGCGCCGCCCTGCCCTTGCCGATGCCGCGGGGGTACTCGGGGTGTAGGCGCAGGTCGGGGTGGGCTTGCCCCCGCCTATTAGCGGGCGCTCGATTTAGCGCCTGACCGAGGGCCCGCCGTGGCTTATGGTTGCCCGTTGCTGCCGGGGTTGCCCGGTATGGCGTTTCCAGTTCCAGTCGTGGACGCAGGGCCGGCGCCGCCGCCCTGCCCGCCGCTTGTGCCGCCATCGCCACCGTTGCCACCGTTGGCGGTAGCCGCTGAGGCGGCGTTCACGATAGCTGCGTTGCCGCCATTGCCGCCATTGCCGCCGGTTGTGCCGCCGTGACCGCCGTCGCCGGCGTTTCCGCCGGTGGCGGTTCCCAATCCGCTGTTAGCTCCCACACCCCCGTTACCGCCGGCTCCGCCCGTGCCGGTGGCGCCGGTGCCGCCCGCTCCGCCAGTCCCGCCGGCAGCGGCGGCGGTGGCGGTAGGAGCGACCTGGACAAGCCCTTCCCCGCCGGTGCCCCCCGCGCCCCCGTTCGTGTCGCCTTCACCACCGTCGCCGCCATTGCCGCCGGTGACGACAATGTCGGAGAGGGGGTTGCGGGTTATTCCACTGCCGCCGTTACCGCCCATGCCGCCGGTTGTGCCGCCGTGGCCGCCGTTGCCGGCGTTTCCGCCGGTGGCGGTTCCCAGTCCCTGGGTGAGGCCGGTACCTCCGTTGCCGCCGGCCCCGCCCGTGCCGGTGGCGCCGTTGCCGCCCGCTCCGCCGGTCCCGCCGGTCGGGGCGGCCGTAGATGCGGTCTCGTTGATTGATGTCGAGCCGCCCATGCCTCCGTTGCCGCCGTTGGTGCTGCCATTACCGCCTTCGCCGCCGGCACCAGCGATGACGTTCCCGGTACTCTCCATCAGCACGTTACCTCCGGCACCGCCATTACCGCCGGCACCGTTGGTGCCGGCGCCGCCCGCTCCGCCGCTGCCGCCGATGGCGGTTCCAGATCCGTTAAATTCTAGGCCGAAGCCGCCCGCTCCGCCGTTGCCGCCGGTGATGCCGCTCGCGCCCGCTCCGCCGTTGCCGCCGACGCCGTTTCCCGATGCGGCGTTCTCCCCTTCTCCGCCGTCGCCGCCGGAACCGCCGCCCGTGGCCCCGGTGCCGCCCGCTCCGCCATCGCCGCCGGTGGCGCCACCTGCTGCGCTAAACGCAAAACCGCCGTCGCCGCCGGTACCGCCGCTACCGTTGGTCCCGGTCCCGCCCTGACCGCCCTGACCGCCGGTAGCGATTCCGGCGACGGCCAGCATCGAGTTACCACTGGCGCCGCCGGTGCCGCCTTGGCCGCCGGTGGTGCCGGTGCCCCCGGTGCCTCCGGTGCCTCCGGTGCCGTAGTCGCCCGCGTACCCGCCGCTACCGCCGCCGCCTGCAGCGCCCCCCGGGCCGCCAGCGCCCCCGGTGCCCCCCGTCCCGCCAACGCCGCTACCCGCTGAGCCGGTGCCGCCCTGGCCGCCTTGCCCGCCCATGCCGCCTTGCCCACCATCGCCATCGGTGCCGCCGTGGGCGTCACCGGCATCCCCGCCGCCGCCGCCGGTGCCGCCATTGCCGCCGGCCGCGCCCTGACCGCTGTTGACCCCGGCCTGCCCGACACCGCTGCCCCCACCGGTACCGCCTTGCCCGCCTTGGCCGCCGTTGCCGGCCGTGCCCGCGGCCGCGGTGCCGCCAAAGCCGGTGCCGCCCAGCCCGGCGTCCCCGCCGGCGCCGCCTGTGCCGCCGGTGCCGCCGGTGCCGCCGGCCGCGCCGGGAGTCAGGCTGTTATCGGTGCCGGCCGCGCCCTGAGCACCGGTGCCACCGGTGCCCCCGTTACCGCCCTGGCCGCCGGCGCCCTGCTGGCCGGTCGTGCCGCCGTGGGCGTCACCGGCAACCCCGCCGCCGCCCCCGACCCCGCCGGCCCCGCCGTCCGCGCCCTGACCGCTGTTGACCCCGGCCTGCCCGACACCGCCGCCCCCGCCGCTGCCCCCGGTGCCGCCCTGGCCGCCGTTGCCGGCGGTGCCCGAGGCCGCGGTGCCGCCAAAACCGGTGCCGCCCAGCCCGGCGTCCCCGCCGGTGCCGCCCGTCCCACCGGTGCCGCCGGTGCCGCCGGCCGCGCCGGGAGTCAGGCTGTTATCGGTGCCGGCCGCGCCCTGAGCACCGGTGCCACCGGTGCCCCCGTTACCGCCCTGGCCGCCGGCGCCCTGCTGGCCGGTCGTGCCGCCGTGGGCGTCACCGGCAACCCCGCCGCCGCCCCCGACCCCGCCGGCCCCGCCGTCCGCGCCCTGACCGCTGTTGACCCCGGCCTGCCCGACACCGCCGCCCCCGCCGCTGCCCCCGGTGCCGCCCTGGCCGCCGTTGCCGGCGGTGCCCGAGGCCGCGGTGCCGCCAAAGCCGGACCCGCCCAGCCCGGCGTCCCCGCCGGCGCCGCCCGTGCCGCCGGTACCGCCGGTGCCGCCGGCCGCGCCGGGAGTCAGGCTGTTATCGGTGCCGGCCGCGCCCTGAGCACCGGCGCCGCCGGTGCCGCCGTTACCGCCCTGGCCGCCGGCGCCCTGCTGGCCGAGGGTGCCGCCGTGGGCGTCACCGGCATCCCCGCCGCCGCCGCCGGTGCCGCCCTGACCGCCGTTAGCGCCCAGCCCGCCGCCGCTGGCCCCGGTGCTGGTGGTGCCGGTGTTGTCACCGCCCCCACCGCCCTGGCCGCCCTGACCGCCGTTGCCGCCGTGGCCGGCCTGGCCGCCGCCGGTGCCCATGCCGTCGCCGGCGCCGCTGGTGCCGCCCTGGCCGCCCGCACCGCCCTGGCCGCCCTGGCTGCCGGCGGTGGGCTCGGTGGTGGAGTCGCTGCCATCAGTGCCGGCAGAGCCGTTGGCCCCGCCGCCACCGTTGCCGCCGGTCCCGCCGGTCCCGCCGGTGCCGATGCTGCCGGCCTTGCCGCCGTCGACTTGGGTGCCCGCCGCCCCGGCGCTGCCTCCGGTGCCGCCTTGACCGCCGTTACCGCCCAGCCCGCCGCCGCTGGCCCCGGTGCTGGTGGTGCCGGTGTTGTCACCGCCCCCACCGCCCTGGCCGCCCTGACCGCCGTCGCCGCCGTGGCCGGCCTGGCCGCCACCGGCGCCCATGCCGTCGCCGGCGCCGCTGGTGCCGCCCTGGCCGCCCGCACCGCCCTGGCCGCCCTGGCTGCCGGCGGTGGGCTCGGTGGTGGAGTCGCTGCCATCAGTGCCGGCAACCCCGGCCGCCCCGGCACCGCCGTTGCCGCCGGTCCCGCCGGTCCCGCCGGTGCCGATGCTGCCGGCCTTGCCGCCGTCGACCTGGGTACCCGCCAACCCGGCGCTGCCTCCGGTGCCGCCCTGACCGCCGTTAGCGCCCAGCCCGCCGCCGCTGGCCCCGGTGCTGGTGGTGCCGGTGTTGTCACCGCCCCCACCGCCCTGGCCGCCCTGACCGCCGTTGCCGCCGTGGCCGGCCTGGCCGCCGCCGGTGCCCATGCCGTCGCCGGCGCCGCTGGTGCCGCCCTGGCCGCCCGCACCGCCCTGGCCGCCCTGGCTGCCGGCGGTGGGCTCGGTGGTGGAGTCGCTGCCATCAGTGCCGGCAGAGCCGTTGGCCCCGGCACCGCCGTTGCCGCCGGTCCCACCGACCCCGCCGGTGCCGTTGCCGCCGGCCTTGCCGCCGTTGGTTCCGGTGCCCGCCGACCCGGCGCTGCCCCCGGTACCGCCCTGACCGCCCTGAGCGCCTTGGCCGCCGCCGCTGGCGCCGATGCTGGTGGTGCCGGTATTGGTGCCGCCTTGGCCGCCGCCGCCGCCCTGACCGCCGTCGCCGCCCTGGCCGCCGGCGCCGCCGCCGACCCCGCCGATGCCGGCCCCACCGGACCCGCCGGTGCCGCCCGCACCGCCCTGACCGCCCTGCAGGCCGGCGCCGGGCGTGCTGGGGTCGTCGAGGCCGGCGGTGCCGGTGGCACCCTGACCGCCGTTGCCCGCCTGACCGCCGGTCCCGCCGGTGCCGATGCTGCCGGCCTTGCCGCCGCTGGTTCCGGTGCCCGCCGCCCCGGCGGTGCCCCCGGTACCGCCCTGACCGCCCTGAGCGCCTTGGCCGCCGCCGCTGGCGCCGGTGCTGGTGGTGCCGGTATTGGTGCCGCCTTGGCCGCCGCCGCCGCCCTGACCGCCGTCGCCGCCCTGGCCGCCGGCGCCGCCGCCGACCCCGCCGATGCCGGCCCCACCGGACCCGCCGGTGCCGCCCGCACCGCCCTGACCGCCCTGCAGGCCGGCGCCGGGCGTGCTGGGGTCGTCGAGGCCGGCGGTGCCGGTGGCACCCTGACCGCCGTTGCCCGCCTGACCGCCGGTCCCGCCGGTGCCGATGCTGCCGGCCTTGCCGCCGTTGGTTCCGGTGCCCGCCGCCCCGGCGGTGCCCCCGGTGCCGCCCTGGCCGCCCTGGGCGCCTTGGCCGCCGCCGCTGGCGCCGGTGCTGGTGGTACCGGTGTTGGTGCCGCCGTTGCCACCGCCACCACCGCTGCCGCCGTTGCCGCCGTTGCCGCCGGCGCCGCCGTCTTGGCCGAGACCGTTGCCGGCGCCGCCGTCACCGCCCTGGCCGCCTTGCCCGCCTTGGCCGCCCGGCAAGCCAGCGGTGGGCGTGGTGGTGCTGCCGCCAGCGCTACCGGTGGCCCCCTGACCGCCATTGCCGCCAAGACCGCCCTGGCCGCCGGTGCCCTCGCTGCCGGTGCTCGATCCGGCCCCGCCGGCCCCGGCGTTACCGCCGGTGCCGCCCTTTCCGCCGTTACCGCCCTGTAGGCCGTTGGCGATGTTGTCGGTGCCCGGACCCCCGGCACCGCCTTGGCCGCCGACCCCGCCGTCACCGCCGTGCCCGCCAACACCCTGGATGCCGCCGCTGCCGGTGCCCGCACCGCCGCCGGTGCCGCCCTGGCCGCCGTTGCCACCCTGAGCGCCCTGAGCACCCGACAGGGCCGGGCCGCCGAAGTTGCCCTGGCCGCCATTGCCGCCGGTACCGCCGGTGCCGCCGGTGCCGCCGATGCCGCCGTTACCGGAGCTGCCCGCGGCCCCAGTGCTCGACCCCGCCCCGCCGGCCGCGGCATTACCGCCGGTGCCACCGGTACCACCCGCCCCGGCGTTACCGCCAGCCACAGCGAGGTTGGCGCTGTTATCGGCGCCAGCGCCCCCGGTACCGCCTTGGCCGCCGACTCCGCCGTTACCGCCCTGACCGCCAGCACCCTGGATGCCTCCGGTGCCGGTGCCTGCCGCGCCGCCTTGACCGCCGGTGCCGCCATCGCCACCCGTCGCGCCGATTCCGCCCTGCTCGCCGGTATTGCCGGTGGTGCCTTGGCCGGCGTTGCCGCCGGTACCGCCGGTGCCACCGATGCCGCCGTTACCGGAGTTGCCAGCGGCCCCGGTTCTCGACCCGGTCCCGCCGGCCCCGGCATTGCCGCCGGTGCCCCCGGTTCCGCCGGCCCCGGCGTTACCGCCGGCCACGCCCTGATCGGTGCTGTTGTCGATGCCCGCACCGCCGGTGCCGCCGTGGCCGCCGACCCCGCCTGTACCGCCCTGCCCGCCAGCACCCTGGATGCCCCCAGCCGCGGCCGCGCCACCCTGACCGCCCTGGCCTCCGTCACCACCGTGGGTGCCTTGGCCGCCCGCGCCGTCTACCCCGCTGCCGGTGCCACCCTGCATACCGGCCCCGCCAGTGCCACCGGTGCCGCCGGTGCCCCCGATGCCCGTAGCGCCCACACTGCCGCCGGCCCCTCCGCTGCCCGCGCTACCGCCGGCCCCGGCCGTGCCGCCGGTCCCCCCGGTGCCCCCGGTGCCCGCGCCCGAGCCGGTGTCGGCAAGACCAGTGCCGCCTTGTCCGCCTTGTCCGCCAGTACCGCCGACGCCGCCAGTGCCGTTGATGCCGCCATTGGCGGCCCCACCACTGCCGCCCTGGCCCCCGTCACCACCTTGGGTGCCTTGGCCGCCGGCGCCGCCTACCCCACTGCCGGTGCCGCCCTGCGTGCCAGCCCCGCCGGTGCCGCCAGTGCCGCCAGTACCCGCGCTGCCACCCGCGCCGCCCGCGGCCCCACCCGTTCCGCCGGTGCCCCCAGCACCAGCGCCGGAGCCCGTGTCAGCAACGCCGGTGCCGCCGTGACCGCCTTGGCCACCGGTCCCGCCGCCACCGTGCGCACCCGCTTGGCCGAACAACGCCGAGCCCTGACCGCCAGCCCCGCCCACACCGCCCTCACCACCGAAGGCGCCCATGCCCCCGGTGGGATTAGCGGCAGTGCCCGTAGTGCCGGTACCGCCCATCCCGCCCATGCCGCCCTGACCGCCGGCCCCGCCGTTGCCGAACAACAGCCCCCCACTACCGCCGGCCCCGCCGGTGGCGCCCACCAAGCCCGCAGCGCCTGCGGCTCCGGCAGCACCGGTCCCGCCGGCCCCGCCCATGCCGCCGTTGCCGAACAGGAAGGCGCTACCGCCGGCACCGCCGGGTTGCCCGGGCGCACCCGACCCGCCGTTGCCGCCGTTACCGAAAATCCACCCGCCGCCCCCACCAGCGGCCCCCGTACCCGCCGCCCCATTGGCGCCATTGCCGACCAGCGGGCGCCCCGTCAGGTCCTTCACCGGGGAAAACAAGGCCAGGCTCTGCAGGTCCTGCCCGACGGTCTGCAACGGCGACGCATTAGCCGCCTCAGCGGCCGCATAGGCACCACCCGCCCCGTTCAAGGCCTGCACGAACTGGGTATGAAACGTCGCCGCCTCAGCGCTGAGCGCTTGATACTTCTGGGCATAGCCGCCGAACAACGCCGAGATCGCCGCCGACACCTCATCCTGGGCCGCCGGTAGCAGCTGCGTCGTGGAGCCCGCCGCCGCCGCGTTGGCCTCACTGATCGCCGACCCGATCCCGGCCAGATTCCCGGCTGCTTCCGCCACCATCTCCGGAGCTACAACTAGATACGACATCAGACGACTCCCGTCACCTCAGCTACAACCCAGCGATGGCGCCAATTGACCCTCGTTCGGCGCGGAAAAAAATGGCATCGCCCGGCAGCGCAGAACAGGGTGACGATGTGTCGGTCATGGTGATCCAGTGGTGCGCACGATCACCGGTATGTCAGGGCGCGGAGCGAACGCTCGTTGGGTTGAGCAGCGTACGGCTGAAACCCGTCCCGGACCGGCTGAGATTCTCAGCAGCGATGACACTACTCCGGGTGGAGGGTTTCACACAGGTGTTCGGCCCACATGCCCAGAATCAGGAAGCGGCCAGCCGACCTCGCCTTAGACCAGCCAAGCCAATTTCGCCCCAGGATGGAGTCATCTCGTGGCGGGTAACCACCTCGAGCTGGTCACGGAAGGTTGGTGTCTCGTTGGCGGGGCGGAAATGTTGTTCGGGGCGCTCGGGTCGACGCGGGCGGACGCTGCGTTCCGGGCGCTGTCGAGGGTGCTGCACCCGGACGCGAACACCGGTGACGCGGAGCTGATGCGTACGTTCCTGGCGGCCCGCAGCAAACGAAGAACCGCGTCGTGACCCCGGTCGTTAAGCAATGACACCGAAGGATACCGCCGGACGGACTGCATCACGTACATCGAATGTCCTACTTTGGCAGGAGTCTGAGACGCGTCTATGCGAACCTAATTGTGCCACAACATCTTTCGCCGATGATCAGTTATTATGTCAAGTAAAGGCCTCCACACCGCGTATTATATTGCACGAAAGCCGCGTATTATATTGCACGAAAGCATATTTCGTCATCCGGGATCTCGCCGATAATCCGCCTGGCTGACGTGTTGCCCACTGCCGCGCGGGTTTCGAGGCGCCGGGTTCCGGCATCCACAAGTGTCGCGCATGATGACGTATCGGATGAATCAGCTCAACGTGGTCTGGAGACGCGGATGTGGGACGGCCCGGCCGCGAACCGGCTGGCGGTGCCACTCCCCCGCCGGGGGACTGAGCCGGGCCATCCGACAGCGCAGGCCGCAGTCGCGGGACATCAATGCTGCCGGTCTCCAGCGCGCAGAACGCATCCTCGAGACCAGTGAGGAAGTCGACGTCCCTGGTACGTCGGAGCCGCAGTCTGTGGGCGGCATCGACGTCCATGCCGCCGTAGGCGCGCCGCCAGTTGTACAGCGTCGCCGCCGACACCTCCAGCTCGGCAGCGATCTCCTCACTGGTCTTGCCCGACGCGGCCAGTTCGTCGGCACGGCGCAGCTTGCGCACGACGTCCTCAGCAGAATGCTTCTTCCGCCCAGCCATGTGATTCATCGTCCCTTCCGGCCCCACCTGGGGGCCACAGGACTCTAAAACAAGGCGGACTCATCCACGGGGGGCATGCCACCACCTACACCGCGGATCAACATATGGGCCAACGGCATTAGCGATAACGTTGCCCTGGGCATCCTCGCCGAAGCGGTCGGCCTGCGTACACATATACCCGTCGTCGTGGCGCCCTTCGTTAACAGCGCGCTCGCCGCGCACCCGGCTTTGCAGCGCAGCGTGACGGTCTTGCGCGATGGCAGGATCGATGTGATCCACGGGCCGTCCGCCCCCCGCGACGAATGGGCCACGTGACCATCTGATTCCGGTCCCGGCGGACTTCGACAACTTCAATCCCGAGTGAACTCGAGCGACGCCTAATCGAAGGTTGGTCCACCGGTTACGCATTTCCCCCGAATCTGCAGTAAGACAGATATGAAATAAACAGCGCCGAGCGCTAGCTAAGCTAGGTGTTTGCCTCTGGTGAGCGATGTGTCATACCCTCCTCAGCGCTCCCTCAACGAGGTCAAGAAACGCGTCAACCTCATCTTCGCTGTAGCCGCGCTTTCCAAGGCGTGGCTTACTGAAAGCCACGTTGCGGACATCCTCGGGAGTAAGAATGTCTCTCGTCGGATCTCGCAGCGCTTCCTCAACGAGGTCAAGAAACGCGTCAACCTCATCTTCGTTGTAGCTGCGTTTTCCGAAGGGTGACAGCCTGAAAGCCACGTTGCGGACATCCTCGGGAGTAAGAATGTCTCTGGTCGGGCCTCGCAGCACTTCCTCATCGAGGTCAAGAAACGCGTCAACCTCATCTTCGTCGTAACTGCGCTTTCCAGGGTGTTTGCTGTGCGCCGCCAGCAGGTCCCGCATCAGTTTCTCGTCACCGGTTTCGGTGTCCGGGTGCAAGACCTTGGACATCGCGCGAAACACCACGTCGCGCCGGCGGTCACCGACCGCGGTCAACAGCGCCTCCGCCCAGGTTCCAGAGGTCGTCGCGGCCGGTCCGCGGCGCGGTGCCTCCCGCCGACCGGTGTCCGCGGAACCCGGATCCACACCCGACCACTGCGTCCGCTTCGCCCACGGCGACAGCACCGCGCGCAACCGCGGCGCCGCGCCGCTGCGCACGTACCAGGCCTGGTTCCCCGTGTCCGACCAGCAGTCGCGACCCAGCGTGGCCATCGCCACGGCCAGCTCCGGATCGCTCCGCTCCGCGCCTGACGGTTGGACGTGCAGGCGGACCGGACTTGATCGCGTGACGTGGATCATGTCGGCTCCGGATCTGGGTCGTCCTGGATATTGAAGCCGGCGACGCGGCAGTTCTTATAATCGTCACGTAGCGACCGCCTGTCATAGCGCGCCCACACCTCGCCGATGCCGGCCGTGTGGGTGGCCGAGACTTCGCGAGCCTGGTTGATCACAGCCCGCACGTCTCTGGTCTTGGCCGCCAAGAACTCCGCCATCTGCTGCTGGCCGGTCGTTGTATCCATCGTCGATTGCAGCGCGCCGGCTCCGGTAGCGACTTCCGCTCGGATCTCTTGCAAACGTTCGTGAGCGTGCTGGGCAGCAGCGTGGATCGCCCTCACCGCATCCCCGAATCCCCGGTCAGCGTCAGTCCTCGCCGATCGCAGGTGCCGAATCGACTCCTGTAGTTCGTTGACAGCGTCAGCGCCGCGGCCCGTCCAGTCCACAGGCAGGCACCCTTTCGCCGGCTGTGGTGATCCTCCTCGACCAACCGATTGATCGGCTCTACATGCGGAAGATAGATACCGTCCAGCTGCTGACGCCGGAACGACGGGTTTCCCATTTGCGTTGCCATGAAGCGACATCCTTCTGAACCAATTGCCGTCTAGGGAACCGTAACCAGGCTGCCGCCCGTCGCAACCAATTCGCATGGCCGGACCGTATCGCAAGCCCCCGACAACATGACATTGACGCGGACACGGCAACCGTTACAGATCCGTCGAGCGCAATCGCGCGACTGCCGAACCGTCGCACAAATGATCGTTAGCGGCACACCCACCACGCCGGGCCTCCGAGAAGTGACCGCCACTTATCGATGCGATTCACAGGCCGCGACCTGGGAGGCCACCTCACGCACCGTTCCAACGTCGTCGCCAACATCGTCCAGTGCGACCCCGCTACTCACCGCGTGGGGCCTTCGATACTGGGATGAGATCTCCGATTTGGTCATCGAGTGGGAGGAGCAGGGGCGCATGGCGATGGGGCATGTCGTGCGTGATTCGCAACTGTTGTCACGGGAGTTCGCTGAGCAGTGCGGAATCGGCGACCACTACACCACGGCGGTCGAGAACAAGTACGTGCCCGAATCGATCTTCTACATGCTGGGGGTTGGGGAACATCTACGAGAAAAGTCACGCTAAGGAGTTACCGCAGGTAGCTGCCCGCTATGTGCGGTCGCGTTTAGGGCGACCTGGCGCGTAGCGATCGCCAGGGCGGGGCGATACGGGAAACTATGTGCGGTAACTGAATGGGGCGGCAACCCGATCCCTCTTAGCTAGAGCGTTGGGACTACGAACGGCACGCCGAAGATTGACGCAGTCTGAAACAGACTGAAGGTGAGCAATCGCCCGCTCCGAACAATCCGCATGAATCGCGCTAACTGTACTGATCAGAAATGCATCTCGCAGCAATTTCACGACCGAAGAATCGATGCATCACCGGGGCAGAGTCATTGAAACTACGTCAGTCTTGAATCCTCAAACGGAAATTGGCGAGCGGCCAACTGAGCAGCATAGTTCACAAACCTTGCCGAATTCTGGCGCAGAGTGAACGGCATGCTCTCGGCAATCACGATCGCAAAGTTTTATAGTCTCGCATAATGACAAATATTCAGTAGCGGCGGACGTGCATCAATGAATGGTATTCAGATAAGGAGATTGATCGTTTGCCGTGGCGCGCTCACCTGGATAACTGCGCCCGAATCAGCGGCGCGATCTTGCCCGCCAGGTACTCATGCCCGGCGTCGTTCGGGTGCACCCCGTCCGGGCCGATCAGGTCGGGCCTGTCGACGAACCAGCGCTCGTTGATCGGGTCGACGAACACCGCCCCCGCGGCCCGGGCCGCGGCGTGGAGCATGTCGCGAACCTGCAGCATCGTGTCGGGCACATCGGCGGTCGGCCACGGCGGTCCGATTACCAGCAACTTCGCGGACGGCGCGATCCGCCGGACCAGGTAGAAGTCACTGCGGGCCCTTGCGATCATCACCTCGGGACCGACCCCGTCGTCGTTGCGCGACCCGAAGAAGACCACCAGCCCGTCGCCGGGCTTGACCGCCCTGGCGGTCAGATCCTCGAAGAGGCTGCCGTGGTCGCCGGCCACGGCATAGCCGGCTCTGCCCTCGGCCGACACATCGGCCGCGATCTGCAGGCCTCGCTGAGCCAGTGTCTGCCACGCAAGCTCGGTCCATGATTTCGCACCCAGGCCGCCCTCGTCGGTGCCGGTGGTGTACGAGTCACCGACGACGGCGACGTGCTTTAGCCGGAAATCCAGGGTCAACAGGTCGTAGGGACGCACGCGCGCCGGGACGACCACGCCGACCGCGACCGCCAGACCGACGACGAGCGCCATCACGCGGCTCACCAACACCTGCAGGTCTCCTCCCCTAGCACTTCCCTAGCCAGGGTCACACCGCGCGCTGGGAAACCGCTTCCAGGGCACCGTCGATCTGCTGACCCTTGGTGCTTGCCGGCTCACCCGTCTCGGCTTCCGGGGGCGCGGGTCTGATGTCCACCATTCTGCGCATCCAACGGCGCGCGGGCTCTTCGACAAAGTGATACATCAGGCTCGACAACGCGATCGCGAACGCGATCAGGCCCAGGATGTTCCACTTCCACGGGGAGTCGGACTGCCAGGGGGTGAGCTGGAACTGCACCACGGCCCAGGTCCAGGCGGTGTGCACCAACTCGTGCACCATGTAGAGGCAGAACGAGATCTGCCCGCCGTAGACCAGCACCCGGGTCGACAGCAGCCTCGGCAGGCTACCGAGGCCGACCGCCAGCGTGATCACCAGCGGAACGAACAGCACGTCCACCACGCCGCCGCCGTCCAGCACCCCGTGGATCGGATACGCGTAGAGCAGGTAAAGGACGCCCACCATCGCGACAATCAAAAGCAGGGACACGTACCCGACCACGC
The DNA here is from genome assembly GCA_963778135.1 of uncultured Actinomycetota bacterium. Classification (GTDB taxonomy): domain Bacteria; phylum Actinomycetota; class Actinomycetes; order Mycobacteriales; family Mycobacteriaceae; genus Mycobacterium. The sequence continues at coordinate 808,405 of CAVZTC010000003.1, forward strand.
GACGGGCGCGGTCGCTCAGCTCCAACCGCCGCACGGCGGCGCAGGCCAGCGCGCCCGCGGTGAACTGCGTGACGATGCGGGGCAGCCAGCTCCACGGCGTGTAGAAGAAGCCGCTGGTCAGCAACAGCACCATCGGCGGCAACTGCGCCACGAAGGCCAGCACCATCAGGGTCCGCGCCCGCGTGGCGCGCTTCATCCGGAATATCACCAGAATGAGCGCGCCGAACAGCAGATACGCCAGCCATTCCGCGCTGATCGACCAGGCCGGCCCATCCCAGCTGGTCCCGTCGAAGAACGGCTCGAACCACAGCTGGATCAGCAGGACCTGGCGCACATAGCTGATCGCGGTAAGCCGGCCCACGTCGGGCGACGGCACGTGACCGACGTGCAGGGTCACGATGATCCACAGCACGGCCAGGTGCAGCGTGACCAAGTAAACCGGCCACACCCTGGCCAGCCGCAGCCACAGGAAGTGCAGCGTTTGGCGCGTCGACCACGACTTGCCCATCCGGTCGAGGTAGTTGTACGCCAGCACGAAGCCACTGAGGATGAAGAACAGGTCGACGCCCTGGGCGCCGCAGTTCAGCACGGGCGCCAGGTTCTCGCGGAAATCGGGCGAGATGTCGCTCACCATTGGCCGGAAGTGGAAGAGCACCACCCACACCGAGGCGACGATGCGGAGTCCCGTCAGGGCCTTGATTTCGCCCTTGATCTCTCCGGCTCGCACGCTGTTCTTTCCGTCTGAACTCTGCTGTTTGGTTCGCGTTCTGGTCGGCCGACCCTGCGATCTCGCCCTGTCACAAGCCCCCCGACCGGCGACCGGCAGCTATGGCAGCCTAACAGCGGGAGCGCCGTGGCGGCGTACGGAACGTGGTGCGCCCCGCAGAACGCATCCAGGACCCGTTAGGGAGGGGCCCGGGCCACCCCAGGCGCCCCGGAAGTCACATCTTTAGCAAAGAGTTAGACGTGGCTGTCGGTCTCCTTAAGTTTCGGGGGCAGCGTTGACGGGAAGTCTGGTCGGCAGCGAGCCGGCCTGGCTCACCGCCACGGGAAATGGGGCCGCACATGACTACCGCGATCACGGCGATTACACAGCCTGTCGCCATGCCGGCTTCGAACGCCGCGGCTCGGCAGACCAACTACACGCTCGAGTGCAGTGGCGCACAGATTCGGGCGCACTGCCGTCACCTGGCGACGGTGGTGACCGTCCGAGGCGAAATCGACGCCGTCAATGCCGATCAGGTCGCCGCGCAGGTGCGGCGCTTCATCCTCGGGACAGACCCGGTCGTGCTCGACCTGAGCGGCGTGAGCCATTTTGGCCCAGCTGGTATCTCGCTCTTATACACGGTCGATGAGGGTTGCCGCGCCGCCTCGGTGGAGTGGAAGTTGGTCCCGAGCCCGGCGGTGATCGAGCTGCTCGGAAGGGGCTGCGAAGAGGACGACGACGCGGCCGGTTTTCCGATTGCGCGCTCGGAACACGAGGCGCTGCGTAGCGTGGCCGACGCCATCGCCAACCGCCGGCAGCTGGTGCTGACGCTGATCAGGACTATGGGTTAAGGGGTCTGGGGCGCGCCCGCCGCAGCCCGGCAATCCCAAGCACCGCCAGCACACCGGCCAGCATCGCCAGCAGCATGGTCAGCAACAGCTGCTGGGGGTCGTAAGCCAGCGACATGGTGACGGGTTGGCCGTCCGCGATAGGCGCGACGGCCACCGGGTGGCGCGCGTGTAACCAGCTCACCGCCGTACCGACGAGCGCGAGGCAGGCCAGGCCGAGCTGGGCCAGCACCCGAAGGCGGATCCGATAGCGGCCGATCACTGCGATGACCCGGCGTCGTCGCCGTCTTCGATCTCTACGATCTCTACGATCTCCGAGATCTGGGCCTTCTCCGGTTGAGCGGACCCGACGCGCTCCTGGACGAGCGGGGTCAGCGCCGCGCGAAGGTCGCGATGACGACGCGCCCAGGCCTGCGCGGTGCGGCCCCCGGTGAGCTTCAGGCCGATGCCGACGCGGCGCCGGGGTACCCCGTTGATTTCGCCGAGCGTCCGCGCCTCCTGCCAAGGTTCCAGGTGGTCCCCGGAATCAACGGAATTCACGGGTTCCGGATATATCCTGACGATTTCGCGCACCAGGATGGTCTCGGTGCCGTGGCGCAGCGTGTCTTCGGTCAGCTCGACCGAGGTGTGGATTCGCGCCGCCTTGATCTGTAATGCCAAGAACAGCGAGATCATCACCATGAAAATCGCCGGCACCAGCAACCCAACGCCACGGTGGCTGGACATTTGGATCAGGATCAGCGTCACCGCCGCGGCCGGACCCAGCAGCAGCAAATACCAGCTGCCGCCGGGTTCGTGGAACAACGGCTCGCGTTCGGCATCCCTTGCCTGTGTCATGTCCAGCTCCCTGCGCCCGTCACAAAAGCCAACCCGCCGCGTCGGCGGCCCAGTAGGTGAGCACGATGTCGGCTCCTGCGCGCCGGATGCTGGTCAGCGATTCCAATGCAGCGGCGCGCTCGTCGATCCAATTATTGGCGGCCGCAGCACAAATCATCGCGTACTCCCCCGAGACTTGGTAGGCGGCCACCGGCACCGGCGAGATGCCGGCGGCCGCCGCCACCACATCGAGGTACCCCATCGCGGGTTTGACCATCACGATGTCGGCGCCCTCCTCGATATCAAGCCCGATCTCGCGCTCCGCCTCCCGCAGGTTGCCCGGCTCCTGCTGGTAGGTGCGCCGATCACCGGACAGGCTCGAGCTCACCGCGTCGCGGAACGGGCCGTAGAACGCCGAGGCGAACTTGGCGGCGTAGGCCAGGATCACCACGTCGGCGTGGCCGGCGGCGTCCAGCCCGGCCCGGATCGCACGCACCTGGCCATCCATCATCCCGCTCGGCCCCACCACGTGCGCGCCCGATTCCGCTTGCGCCACAGCCAATTCCACGTATCTGGACAGGGTAGCGTCGTTATCCACCCGACCGCGGTCGTCGAGAACGCCGCAGTGCCCGTGGTCGGTGAACTCGTCCAGGCAGGTGTCCGCCATCAACACGGTCGCGTCACCGAGATCCTTGGACAGGTCGCGCAGAGCGACGTTGAGAATGCCGTCCGGGTCGGTGCCCGCCGAGCCGACCGCGTCCTTGTCCGCTTCGCGCGGAACACCGAACAGCATCAGCCCCCCCACCCCGGCGGTGACGGCGTGGATCGCGGCGCTGCGCAGCGAATCCCGAGTGTGCTGCACCACACCCGGCATGGAGGCTATCGGTCGTGGTTCGTCAATCCCGTCGGCGACAAACATCGGCAGCACCAAATGCCTTGCCTCCAAGGAGGTTTGCGCCACCAAGCGTCGCAAGGCAGGAGTAGAGCGCAGCCGGCGCGGTCGCTGCCGCGGGTAGCCAGTCACTCGTCGCCGTGAGCGTGCGCAGAACGCCGGCCCCGACGGCATGTCGGTGTGCTGACACGCGCCCTCGCCGACCCGGCAACCACTAGCGCCTGCGGCTCTTCTTGCGCGGCGGCGGCAGCGCGCCCTCAGCACGCAGGCGCGCCGCATGTTCGGCCAGTGCGTCGACCAACGGTCCGACCGCGGCCGTATCGGGCTGGACGTCCACCCGCAGGCCGAATTCGGCTGCGGTCTCGGCGGTCTTGGGCCCGATGCAGGCGATGATGGTCCGCGCGTGCGGCTTGCCGGCAATACCCACCAGGTTTCGCACCGTGGAGCTGGACGTGAAGCACACCGCGTCGAAGCCGCCCGTCTTGATCATTTCGCGGGTGGCCGCCGGCGGCGGTGCAGCCCGCACCGTCCGGTAGGCGGTGACGTCCTCGATTTCCCAGCCACGCTCGCGCAGCCCTTCGGCCAGCGTTTCGGTGGCGATGTCGGCGCGCGGCAGCAAGACCCGGTTCACCGGATCGAAAATGCTGTCGTAGGGCGGGAATTCGTCCAACAGGCCGATCGAGGACTGTTCCCCGGCCGGCACCAGCTCGGGGCTGATCCCGAAGGCGCGGACCCGGTCGGCCGTCGATTCGCCGACGCAGGCGATCTTCACCCCGGAGAACGCGCGGGCGTCCAGACCGAACTCACCGAACTTCTCCCACACCGCGCGCACCGCGTTGGTGGAGGTGAACACCACCCATTGGAAACGGCCGTCGACCAGGCCCTTGACCGCACGTTCCATCTGGGCGGGGCTGCGCGGCGGCTCGACGGCGATGGTGGGCACCTCGACCGGCAGCGCGCCGTAGGAGGTCAGCCGTTCGCTCATCTCGCCCGCCTGGTCCTTGGTCCGCGGTACCAACACCGTCCAACCGTAAAGTGCCCGACTCTCCCACCAGTTGAGCTTCGCCCGGCTGGTCACCGTCTTGCCGATGGTCACCACCAGCGGCGCGGCCTGCGGGCCCCGCCCGCTCGCGGGGGACGCGTCGGCACCGTTCGCGTGGGACAGCCGTGCGTCGACGGAGCCCAGGACGGCCGGGTCGGTCAGGCCCTGCAGTGTGGTCTCGACGGAACGCTGCTGGCAGGTGGTGCCCTGAGCTGTCACCACACAGGGCGTGGTGTCGGACAGCTCGTGATCGATCAGCGTGCGGGCAGCATCGGCCAGATGCGATGGGGTGGCCTGCAGGATCAGCGGCCCGGGTGCCGCCGCCAACGCCTCCCAGTCGATCTCGGTGAGGTCGGAGCGCACGTCGGCGACCGTGTACGACGAGCCCAGCGGCAACCCCGCGTACGTCGGCACGGCGCTGGTTGCGGCCAGCCCGGGCACGATCTCGATGTGCAGGTGGGTGCGTGCCACGGCGTTCACCTCGGTGATCACCGCATCCACCGTGAGCGGGTCGCCCGCCACCAGCCGCACCACGTCGACACCCAACCGGGCCTCGGCGGTCAGCGTCTTGGCGACCTCGGTGGGATCACCCACCGCAGGGCGGATCTCGGGGCCACCGGACACCAGCGCGGAGGCGGACTGCTCGCCGTCGGGGGAAGTACCCGCGGCGGCCCCCCCGACCGGCTCGGCAGGCACCGGGCCGGAGACGGGTGGCAGGTCCCTGCCGACCAGCGCCAGCACTCGCTCGGGTACGTCGGGGTCGGCGAAGACCAGGGCCGCGTTCGCCAGCACCGTGGCGGCCCGTGTGGTCAGCAATCCCGGGTCACCGGGACCCGAGCCCACGAACGTGATGTGGCCCGGCCTCGGCTTACGCCCTCGCACGGTTGGTTGGCGCGTCATTGTCGCTCCCACTCACTTCCAATATTTCCTCGCGCGGGGTCTTGCCGCGCTCCCCACATCAGCTCACCGGCCCCCAGCTCGAACAGCTCCGCGGCGACCGAGAGCCCAAGCTCCCGTGCCCGACCGGAACTGCCGATACCGGACGCACGGATCACGTCGGATCCATCGAGCGCCGCCACGCAGGCACGCAGCGACAGCTCTTCGAAGACGCGGCCTTCCTCATCGATGGAATCGACCACTTCGGCGATCGCGCCCACCGGTGCCGAGCAGCCGGCCTCCAGTTCGGCCAACAGGGCTCGCTCCGCGGTGACCGCCGTGCGCGTGTCGGCGTCGTCCAACTCCGACAGCACTGCCGCCAACCGGTCGTCGCCGGCGCGGCATTCGACCGCGAGAGCACCTTGAGCCGGCGCCGGCAACATTTGCACCGGCTCAAGCGTCTCGGTGACATCGTCGAGACGGCCCAGCCGGGCCAGACCGGCCCGGGCCACCACGACGGCGTCAAGATCACCACTGCTTACCCTGTTCAACCTGGTATCAAGGTTGCCTCGTAGGGGGCGGATTTCCAAACCGAGACCCAATGCTCTAAGCTGTGCGGCCCGCCGCGGGGACGACGTGCCTACCAGCGATCCGGCCGGCAATTCCCCCAGCGTCAGCCCGTCACGGGCCACCAACGCGTCGCGCGGGTCATTCCGCGGCGGTATTGCGGCGATCGTGAACCTCGGGTCGTCGGCGGTCGGCAAATCCTTGTGCGAGTGCACGGCCACATCCACGCGGCCGTCCTCGATGGCCTCGCGCAACGCCGTGGTGAAGACGCCCACCCCGAGACTCTCGATCGGCGCGGACGACTGGTCACCCACGGTGCTGATGATCACCAACTCCGCGGGGTGGCCATTGGCGATGAGGGCGTCTCTGATGACGGCGGCCTGGGTGGTGGCCAACAGACTGCCCCGGGTACCTATCCGGATCACGTCAACCGGTTACTCCGCCGATCGCTTCGGGCCGGACCGCTTTGGAACCGATTGCTTTGGGCTGCCTGGCAATCCGGACAATTCGCCGGCGGTCGCGACGGCGTCCACGGCGGTCTGGTTGAGTTCGAAAAGCTCACGCAACGCCTCGGCGTAGCTGTCACCGCCGGGGGCACTGGCGAGCTGCTTGATTCGCACGGTGGGTGCGTGCAAAAGCTTGTCCACCACCCGCCGCACGGTGCGTGCCACTTCCTCGCGCTCGGCGCTGGCCAGCCCTGGCAGCCGGTGGTCCAGGCGCAGCAATTCGGCTTCGACCACGTCGGCGGCCCGCTGGCGCAGCGCGGTCACCGTTGGCGTGACCTCGGCCATCCGCTGTCCCACCAGATAGGCGGCGACTTCGGTCGCGACGATCTGGCGGGCGGCGTCAACGTCGCCGGCTGCGGCATGGGCCGATGGTTCGTGTTGCACCCGGTCGACGTCGATGACCCAGACACCGGGCAACCCGGAGACCGCGGGGTCGACGTCACGCGGCATGCCGAGGTCGCAGATCACCAGCGGCTGGGTCGCCTCATCGCGCTGGGAGCCGGCCAGCGCATGATGCACGTCGGCCAGCGAAACCACCGGGCTCAGCGCCCCGGTACAGGTGACAACGACGTCGGCACCGGCCAATGCCTGGGCCAGCCCGTCCAGCGTCAGCGCCTCGGCCGGCACGCCCGATTCGCCGATCCTGCGGACCAGCCGCTGCGCCCGAGACAACGACCGGTTGAGCACCAGGATGTTCCCGACACCGGCACGGTTGAGGTGCGCCGCCGAGAGCGCGCCCATCGCCCCGGCGCCGATCACCACCGCGGTCTTGCCGGCCAGTCCGCCCAACTTGGCATCCGCCATGCCCAGGGCCACCGACACCACCGAGGCACCGGCCGAGTCGATGCCCGTTTCGGAATGCACCCGCTTACCCACGGACAGCGCCCGCTGGGCCAGTTCGTGCAGCACCCGGCCCACGGTGCGGTGGGTCTCGCCTGCGGCATAAGCGCGGCGCACCTGCCCAAGCACCTGCTGCTCGCCGACTACGGCCGAATCCAGGCCGCTGGCGACCGCGAACAGGTGCTCGACGGCGGCCTCGCTGTAGCGCACGTAGGCATGCTTGGTCAGGTCACCCATCGTCATGCCGGAGTGTTCCGAGAGCACCTGGCCGATTACCGACAATCCGGCGTGGAAAGCCTCCACCACGGCGTAGATCTCTACGCGGTTGCACGTCGACAGCACCATCGCCTCGGTTACCAACGGGGACTGCAGCACCCGGTCGACGATCTTGATCTGATCGGATTCCTCGATGCTGAGCTGTTCGAGGACCGAGACCGGCGCACTGCGGTGCGAAACTCCGAAGAGCAGGATGCTCACGGCAGCATCACCTGGCCAGCTCCTTTGCCTTGCACCAGTGAGTGGACTGGTGTCCACGGTAGACGTTCTACAGGTGGGCTACAAAATCTCGCGACCAGCCAGATCCGCGCGCAGCCGGGCCTCGTCGACCTCCCAATAGCTGTGTTCGCGGCCGTCCAGCAGGATCACCGGCAGGCGATCGCCAAACTCGGCCCGCAGGCCGGGGTTTCCCGCAGCGGCCGCGGCGTCGACGTCGGTCGTGGCCAGGTCGAAGCCCAGCTCATCGGCCAATTCCGCGAGCTGCACGTATACCCGCAGGCAGATCGAGCACCCGTCGCGGGTCAGCAGCTCCACCTGCGGCCGGCCTGGCGCCTGCGTCATGGGCACCAGTGTGACATCTGACTCACGGGCGACCAGCCGGGCGACCAGACGGGTGATTCTCCGGGTGAATTGTGGCGGCATTGGGAAGTGGTTACGTTGCCGCTGTGCCCGGAAATGCCTACCTTCGCGTCGACCCGGCGCTGATGCGCGGCTTCGCCCAGGGCCTGCACGGCGGCGCCGAGGATCTGCGGAACCGGTTGGCCGACCTTGACGAGCAGATCGGCGAAATGCTGGGCGGCTGGCGAGGAGCGTCGGGCGCCGCATACACCTCCGCATGGGAGTTGTGGCATCGCGGCGCCCGTGAGGTGCAGGTGGGGCTGTCGATCCTGGCGTCCCTGGTAGCCCAGGCCGGTGTCGGTTACCAACAGAACGAGGCGGCATCGGAGCACGCGCTGCGCGGGGTCGACGGTGGCTGACAATGGTTAGCGCGTTTCGCGTGGATCCCGAGGCGTTGGGTGACGCGGTGCAGCGGATGGCGGAATTTCAACGCTATGCCGAAAGCATGCTCTGCGAAATCGACTCTCTGGTAGCCAATCTGCACACCTCGTGGTCGGGACAAGGCGCATCTGGACATGCCGAGGCGCACCGGCATTGGGCCCTGGGCGAGGCCATGATGCGCGAGGCGTTGGCCCGGTTACACACCGCGGGTGCGACCGCACACCACAACTACACCGCCGTCGTATCAACGAATTTGGCCATGTGGCATTGACGCGGTGCCGCGCCTAAGACGAGGGCTGCCGGCGCATTGCAACGACCGCGAGAGTCGAAACTGTTTATGACGCTGCACTATTCGCGCGCCTCCGCGGTGACGAGCGTCACGCTGGCGCGACACTCGGCGGCGGACGTCACGCCAGCGTGACGCTCGCCCCAACCCGCGCAATGGGCCCAACGGTGACGAACGTCACCCCAGCGTGCCCGTCGGCGCCGGACGTCACGCCAGCGTGACGCTCGCCCCAATAGATGCGGCGGATAGTGTTGATACGGCCACCGGACGGGCGCAGCAATTTAGGAGGTTTCGCGATGGCTTCCTCTGACCCGGGCAGCGCGGACAGCAACGGTCGCGTTGACCTGCAATCGCTGGCCGACAATGCCAGCGCGACCCGCGCGCTGGATGACCTGCACGCCACTGCAGCCCATGCAGCCCATGACGCCGTCGGCCCGGGCGAACCGCAACCGCCGATCGACCTCACCGCTGCCGCCTTTTTCGATGTGGACAACACGCTGGTGCAGGGCTCGTCGGCGGTGCATTTCGGCCGTGGACTGGCCGCTCGCAACTACTTCACCTATCGCGATGTGCTCGGATTCCTCTACGCCCAGGCCAAGTTCCAGTTGCTCGGCACGGAAAACAGCGACGACGTCGCCGCCGGCCGGCGCAAAGCGCTGGCGTTCATCGAGGGCCGGCCAGTCGAGCAGCTGGTGGCGCTGGGTGAGGAGATTTACGACGAGATCATCGCCGACAAGATCTGGACCGGCACCCGCGAGTTGACTCAGATGCACCTCGATGCCGGCCAGCAGGTCTGGCTGATCACCGCCACGCCGTACGAGCTGGCGGCCACCATCGCGCGCCGACTGGGCCTGACCGGCGCGTTGGGCACCGTCGCCGAATCGGTGGATGGGGTGTTCACCGGCAGGCTGGTCGGCGAGATTCTGCACGGCACCGGCAAAGCCCACGCGGTGCGGTCGCTGGCGATCCGCGAGGGCCTCAATCTCAAGCGCTGCACCGCGTATTCCGACAGCTTCAATGACGTCCCCATGCTGTCGCTGGTGGGCACCGCGGTCGCCATCAACCCGGACGCCCGGTTGCGCGGCCACGCCCGCGAAAGGGGCTGGGAGATCCGCGACTTTCGGACCGCCCGCAAGGCGGCCCGGATCGGGGTCCCGTCGGCCCTGGCGCTGGGCGCGGCCGGCGGCGCCTTGGCCGCTCTGGCATCGCGGCGCCAGTCACGCTGATAAGCTCCGCCGCTGAGCAACCTTTTGAGCGGAGAGCGGCAGCCCCATGACAGTTCCCGAAGACACGCAATCGATCATCGGTAAGCATTACCGTGCGCCGGACTACTTCCACGTCGGCCGCGAAAAGATCCGTGAGTTTGCGGCCTCGGTCAAGGACGACCATCCGGTGCACTACGACGAGGATGAGGCCGCCGCGGCCGGCTACCCAGGGTTGCCCGCCCCGCTGACGTTCCTGGCGGTCGCCGGGCGGCGCGTGCAGCTGGAAATCTTCACCAAGTTCCACATCCCGATCAACATCGCCAGGGTCTTCCACCGGGACCAGAAGTTCAAGTTCCACCGGCCGATCCTGGCCGACGACAAGCTGTATTTCGACACCTACCTCGACTCGGTGATCGAGAACCACGGCACCGTGATCGCCGAAATCCGAAGCGAAGTCACGGACGCCGCGGGACAGCCGGTGGTTACCAGCATCGTGACCATGCTCGGCGAGGCCGCCAACCAGGACGCCGGCGCCGCCGCGGAAGCCGTCGCCGCGATCGCATCGATCTAAACGCGAAAAGCCAACGGCGAAGGGCGAATTACGCCCGCGCCTCAGCCGAAGAAGACGTTGCGCCGGCCGGCCAGGAGCCGGTACAGCGTCTGCTGGATCGTCTCACGCACCTGATCGGTCAGCTCGAAGGTGATCATCGGGTCGTCGGCGTCGCCGGGCGCGTAGTCGCTGGTGTCGATTGGCTCACCGAACGCAATCCGCCATTTCGACGGCAACGGCACCAGGCCGGCGGGGCCGGCCAACGGGAACAGCGGCGTGACAGGGAAATACGGCAGGCCGAACAGCCGCGCCAGCAGCTTGACGTCGGTGAGCATCGGGTAGATCTCTTCGGAGCCGATGATCGAGCACGGCACGATCGGCGCCTTGCTGCGGATCGCGGCCGACACGAAGCCGCCCCGCCCGAACCTCTGCAGCCGATAGCGGTCCTCGAAACGCTTGCCCAGGCCCTTGTAGCCCTCCGGGAATACGGCGGTGAGCTCACCAGACGCGAGGAGCCGTTGCGCGTCCGTCGTGCAGGCCATGGTGTGGCCCGCCTTGCGCGCCGCCTCGGCGATCAGGGGTATGTCGAACACCATGTCGGCCGCCAGCAGCCGCAGGTCCCGCTGAGCCGGATGCTCGTCGTGAACCGCCACCGACAGCATCAATCCGTCGAGCGGCAACACCCCGGCGTGGTTGGCCACCAACAGCGCGGCGCCATCGCTCGGCAGGTTCTCGATACCGCTGACCTCGACCCGGAACCAGGACCTGAAGAAGAACCTCAGCAAAGGCCGAAGGATCGCGCTATTGAAGTGCGGATCGAACCCGAATTCATCGACTTCGTAGTCACCGGTCACCCGCTTCCGGAGGAATCCGGCCACCGACGCGACTTGCTGGGCAAGCTCGTTGAGTGGTGCTTCGGCGCCCGATCCCGTGCCCGAAGCACGCCGATGCTCGTCGATTTCCCGCACGACGCCGGCAATCTGTTCAGCCGACGCCCGGCCCAGTGGATCGGAGAGGAACGAGGGATGTTGACGCGACGCATCGTCGCGTTGACCCGGTCTCCGTCGCGCCGCTACCCGACCCCGATTGGTGTGCAGTGGAATGACATTGGCTCTGGTATCACCCGCCACAATCTCTACCTGACCCCACCCCATGGAATTGGATTTCGGCTACCCCAGCGCTGCGCTAACGCTATGGCTCGACCCTCCAAGGAGCGTACCCGATGTGGGTCGATTATGGGAGTCAAGGCCCGGCCGCGGAAGTAGTCGTCGAACGCTTCCGCCGTCGTCCACTTGGGCTGGAATTCAAGTTCGGTGCGCATCCGCGTCGTGTCCATGACGCGGCCGTAACTTAAGTAATTGAACTGATCTCTAGTGATTTCGTTGTAGCGATTTGCCCGTCTCAGCGAATCGAGAGCCCACACGCCAAAGCCGGGGACCGGCAACGGGATTCGGCCCGCCCGCCGGATCGCCTGCGACAGCATCATGATGCCGCTGGCGCCGATGTTGAAGGTGCCGGCCTTGCCCGCCATCGCCGCGCGCTCCAGCGCGCCCAGCGCATCCTGCTCGTGCAGCAACTGCAGCCGCGCATCGCGCCCAAACATCGTCGGTACGAAAGGCCCGGTCAGATAACGCGACAGCGTGGTGTCCATCGCCGGTCCAATCAGATTGGCAAGGCGCAGAATTGTCACCGCGATATCGGGCCGGCGCCGGCCCAATCCGCGCGCATAGCCCTCGATGTCGAGGCTGTCCTTGGCAAAGCCGTCCCGGAATGGCCGGCGGCTACTGCTGTCCTCGGTGAACACCACTGGATCGTGCGCACTCGACCCGTAAACCTCAGACGTGGATTTCAGTACGACGCGGCGAACCGAAGGCGCTTTCTGGCAGGCCGCGAACAGCTGCATCGCGCCCATCACGTTGAGTTCCTTCAACGCTGCGCTGCCGCCGGACCGCGGCGCGTAGGACGCCGCCGCGGCGTGCACCACCGTGTCGACATCGCCATTTCGAATCACCTTGGCGATAAACGGATTACGTATATCGGCGCGGACGAATTCGGCTCGGCCCATCCGGCGCAGCATGTCCTTGCTCGGCGCAATGGCGTCCACCGCGATGACACCATTGATCAACGGATTCTGCGCGAGCCGCGCGGTCAGGTAACCGCCCAGGAACCGGCACGCACCGGTGACCAGCACTACCTTGGGGTAGTGCATGGTGCCGCTGGTTCCAGCGCCGTCCTGATCTTGCGACGAGTCCACCGGGACAGCCTATCGGGCAGCGGAGACGGCGACGTTACAGCCGAGTGACGGTCCGCGCGGTGGCCTGCTTGACCTGCCAGCGACTATCAGGCCTACCAGCGGCTTACTTGCCAAGTTTGCGGCGCTGAACCCGAGTGCGACGCAGCAGCTTGCGGTGCTTCTTCTTTGACATACGCTTGCGCCGCTTCTTGATTACTGAACCCATAACTCCGCTATCTGACCTCTGGGCTATCTGACCCGTGACCGGTTTCTAAAGGACCCGGTAACTTTACCCGGCCAGCGGCACGGAACACCAAACCAGCACGGCGTGAGCACCCAGTGACGGCCGTCACGCACGCAGATCCGGCGGAGCGGGAGGGTTCTCGAGCTGTTACCCCGCGTCGAAGTACGAGGTCTCCAGCATGTCGTGGACGGCTTTGGCATGCACCCGGAAGGACCGCCCCACCCGAACCGCGGGCAGGTCGCCGTTGTGCACCAACCGGTACACGGTCATCTTGGAGACCCGCATCAGCGCCGCCACCTCGGCCACGGTGAGAAATTGTGTCCTGGCCGGCTGACCATCGGCCGAACCGGCGTCCCGCGCCGATTTACCGCCAGCCGATTCCCGCGCCGATGGCCCGTTCGAAGACGTCATCGCAACCCAATCGTGTCAGGCTCGCGCAATGCCAACGGCTTCCCCTCCGCTGACACCCACACGTGCATACACACAGGAGAATAGCGGGACTAGTGGGGTTATTGGTACTGGTGGGGGATAATCAGTTCAAATTTCTTGAATTATTCCGATGTAATTCTTAGCTGCTCAGAACGGATTTTTGCGGCCTGAACGGCCGCGTCAACGGCCGCCCGCAAGCCCCCGCGTTCGAGTTCGCGCAGCGCAGCGGCGGTGGTGCCGCCCGGCGAGGTGACGGTCGCGCGCAGCTGCGCCGCGGTCGCGTCGACCAGCAACCCCATCGACCCCCCGTCGGCCGACGGCCGGTCGGAATTCATCCGTTCCAGCAGCATCGCCGCCGACCCGGCCATCGTCTGCGCGGTCAGCTCGGCGGCCACCTGACGGCTCAAACCCACCGCGACGCCGGCGTCCACCAGCGCCTCGACCATCAGGAAGAAATAGGCCGGACCCGAACCGGACAGCGCGGTCACCGCGTCCATCTGCTGCTCAGGGACGGTCAGCACGCCGCCGACCGCGTCGAACAGGGCCGACACCTCCTCGAGCTGCTCGGCATCGACGAAACGGCCCTTGGCCAGCGCCGTCACCCCCGCGCCCACCAACGCCGCCGCGTTCGGCATCGCCCGGATCACCGGCGTCCCGGCCGGCAGCTTGGACTCGAAGAACGCGATCGTGATGCCCGCGGCCACGGTGACAAACACCTGCTCGGCGCTGCCTTCCTCGGCGGCGGCGGCCGCTCGAGCCAGATCCCCCATCACGGACTCGACGTCGGCGGGCTTCACCGAGACGACGACGAACGTCGCGTTGTCCGCGGCATCGGTCACCGACGGCGTCACCAGCACTGAGTAGGTATCGGCCAGGTACTTGGCGCGGTCGGGCATCCGTTCGGCCACCACCAGGTCCTTAACCTGCCGTCCCGCGCGCAGCAGCCCCGACAGCAGCGCCTCGCCGATGTTGCCGCCGCCGATGATCGCGATTCTTGCCATGCCGGAAAGCATCGCAGACCCGGACCCTTACCGAGCGGCGGGCACCATCGCCAGCTGGCGCGACTGCGCCACGATGCGGCCCAGGCTGTCGACGACGACGTGGTCCTCGTCGAACCAGTCCTGTCCGATTTCCATGCAGGTGCAGATCACCCGCAGCCAGCCCTCGGCGGGCAGGCCGCGCAGGAACGCGGTGAGCTGGACGGTCGGCGCCCAGCCGGTGCGCTCCACCGCGAAGGTCACCGGCGCCGACAAATCCCCGCACATCAGCGCGAACAGCGGGTCAGGGGCGACGCCGCGCGGGCGCGCCCACATCTGGATCACCGGCGGGCGCCCGGCCGACCCGCCCGTGACGGGCCGCAGGGTGGAGAGCAGCGGCCGGACGTCGCAGCCCTCGCCCAGGTGCACCAGGCCGGCCAGCGGGTGGCCGGGACCGATCGGTGCGATGTTGCCGGGCGGTTCCGGCGGCATCAGATCCACGACCGGGTTCGCGGAAAGCAGCGGGCCGGCCGGCTCACCCGGCAGGTAGTGCTCGGGTTCCCCGAGGTTGACGACGGCGTGCACGGCGGTGCGGTCGCCCTGGGTCAGCTCGACATCGACCACGCTGACCCGGCGGCCCCGCTTGCGAATCAGCGTCTGCAGCCGCATCGGCCCCGGGTCGGGCGCCCACAGGAAGCTGGCCGAGACGCAGACCGGCTGCAAGGCGGGCTCAGCTCCGTCCGCGCAGGCGGTGCGAGCGGCGTTGGCGCACAGCGCCAGCATGGCGCCGCCGTGCACCTTGGGCCCGATGGTCCAGTGATGATTGAGCTCGCCCTCAAAGAGGCCGGGGCCGGACTCCCGCAGCGTCATTGCGGCGGTGAATAACGCGTTCAATGCGTCTCCTGTGACGACTGTAAAGACTGTAAAGACTGTAAAGACTTAACGATCCTTCAGCGCAGCAGGTGCGTGCGCGCGAACTGCAGCGATTCGGCGAGCATGACCTCCCGCTCGTTGGCCGATTGCGCGCTCGACGTCGACACTTCCAGAATGACGTGGCCGGCGAAATTGCCGCCGGCCAGGATCTGGCAGGTCTCGGCGGTCGGTTGCGAACCCCGGCCGGGCACCAGGTGTTCGTCGGTGGGCAACCCGCTGCCGTCGCACAGGTGCAGGTGCACCAACCCGGAGCCCATCCGGCGCGCCATCTCCAGCGCGTCGGTGCCCGCGGTCGCGGTATGGGACAGGTCCAGGGTGTAGTGCGCGTGGTTGCCGTCCAGCGGGTCATAGGACGGCGCGAACGCCGAAATATTCGCTCCCGGGCCGCCGCCGCGCCGGCGCATCCGCTCCAGCGACTGATCGGCCCCGAAAAACCGGTCGGCCCGGAACGGGAACATGTTTTCCACGGCGACCATCACGTCGCTGGATGCCTCGAGGGCCGAGACCTGGTCGGTGAATCCGTCGGCATAGCGCCGTTGCCAGCGAAACGGCGGATGCACGACGACGGTCTGCGCGCCCAGCTCCTCGGCCGCTCGCACGCTGCGTTCCAGCTTGAGAATCGGGTTGGCGCCCCAGACTCGCTGCGAGATCAGCAGGCAGGGCGCATGCACGGACAACACCGGCACGCGGTAGCGCCGCGACAGCTTTTTGACGGCCCCGATGTCCTGGCTCGCCGCCTCGCTCCACACCATCAGCTCGACCCCGTCGTAGCCGAGCCTGGCCGCATACTCGAACGCGGCCTCGGCCCGCAATGGGTACACCGAGGCCGTAGACAGACCGACTTTGATTGCTGGGCGCACTGTTTCTTGTGGAGGGCCTAGCCCGCTTGTAAGGAGAGCACCAACGGCCCCCAGGTGATCAGCGCGCCAACCGCAACCGCGATCAACGTGCTGGCGATGTCCTCGGTTTTGCGAACGACCCGCACCCCGACCACCAGGCCCAGGATGACCAGCACCGACAGCACCAGTGCCACGACGGCGTTCCATTGCCAAAGCTGATCGAAGGCGACGAACAGGCCGGCGCCGAACGCCACGGCCAGGATCGACTGCAGCACAATCAAGCCGCCGTGCCACACCGCTTCGAACCGGCCGGCCGACCGATGGGTACCGGCGGCCCCCTCGTCGAATCGGTGCTCGACGCCGGATTCGGCCGCGAGATCCGCCACGCCGAGGCGTCCATCGCCGCGCCGCCGAGCCAGCTCGTCGGCGAGGGTCTGCCCGCCGAACAGCGTCCCGTCCGACCCCTGCAGGTAGGAACGCACGTACGCGGAATCCTCGGTGTCCGTCTCCGCCTCGCGGACCTCGGAGTCCATCACGTCCACCGGGATGTCGGCGTAGTTCTCGGCCGGATCGGGATTCATGTGCTCGGCCCCGGATTGCGATTCCGGCGCTCGCGGATCTACCCCGCCCTCGTCGTCGCCTCCCGTCCGGGGCAGCGGCCGCGGGTATTCGCTGCGCTCCGGCCCCAACCCGCGCGCCAGCGGCGGGGACTTGGGCCAGCGCGGTTGAGGTTCGGACCAGTAGGCCTTTTTGGACTTGTCTTCCGCGACCCGCCCCGGCTGTTTCGCCACCGGAGCCGCCGAGGCGGCCTTGGCTCCCCCGTTGGCGGAATGCTCTTCACGCTCTTGACGCTCTTGACGCTCTTGACGCGGATCCACGCGCAGGTCCGCGGGCTCGGGATGATCGTCACTGATGATCGGAATCTCACCGGTCAGCTCGGCGACGGTGACCGCGTCGTTGTCGCCGCGCCGACGGCCATGCCGCCTGGTGACGGCCGGGGCGCCAATGGTCCCATTTCTGGCCAGCAACTCCGCCACCGAGATCGGCCGGGTCGCTTTGCTCTCCGCCTCGGGGTGTGGTCCGGTCATGGTTTGTCGCCTCTCGATCGGCTAGTCGCGTTCCGATCACCTGCCTGGCCTCTAGCATCCCGCACCGAAGCCTCTACGAGGGCGGTTCCGTCAGCTTCGCTGTCGAGTTTGCGCAGGATAAGGCCTTCCCGCAGGGCCCACGGGCAAATATCCACCGTTTCAATCGACAACGCTCGCATGCTCGCCTCAGCCACCAGGGCGCCCGCCACAATCTGCGGTGCCCGCTCGGCGCTAACTCCTTCCAACTCCGCGCGGTCAGCGGTCGTCATCCTAGAGATGAAAGATATGAGTTGTCTGAGGCCGTTTGCCGTGAGTGTCCGCTTCACCCGCGGTCCGGCGGCCGATGGGGCCGCGCCGGTCAGCCGCGCCAGCGACCGAAACGTCTTCGACGTGGCCACCGCGAGGTCGGGACTGCCGGCGTCCAGGACCGTCCCGCTGGCTTCCGCCAGCTCGGCATCCAGCCAGTCGCGCAACATCGCCATCCGGCGCCGGCCGGGCGGGTCCTCGGACAGCCACTCACGGGTCAACCGTCCGGCACCCAGCGGCAACGACATCGCGACGTCGGGTTCCTCGTCGACGCCGCTGGACAGTTCCAGCGAGCCCCCGCCGATGTCGAGGTTGACGATCCGCCCCGCGCTCCACCCGAACCACCGGCGCACCGCCAGGAAGGTCAGCCGCGACTCGTCGACCCCGCGCAGCACCTGCAACTCAACGCCGGCCTCCTTGCGGACCCGGGCCAGCACGTCGTCGGAATTCTCGGCGTCCCGGACCGCGGATGTGGCGAAGGCCATCAACTCGGCGCAGCCGGAGCTGACGCCGATCTTGGCGAACTCGTCGATGGTGGCGATCAGCTTGTCGGCGCCGCGCTTGGTGATCTTGCCGGAGCTATCGGTCGCCTCGGCCAGTCGCAGCGTGGCTTTCGTTGAGCTCATCGGCGTGGGATGGCCACCGCGGTGGGCATCCACCACCAGCAGATGAACCGTGTTACTGCCCACGTCGAGCACGCCCAATCGCACAACAATCAAACCTAGCGGGGCGACGATGCGCGCTGGGTGGCGGACCCCGTGGCGGCCCGCTGCGGCGGCCGGCGCGGGAGCCGGGCAAACCGATACGACGCGGGCCGGGCGGCGTTCGGGACTCGCTGGAAACGTGGTCTAACGTTGGACCCGTGGCAAATTCGAGCCAGGAGCCGGTGCAGCCGGGGCAAGAGGTCGCGTTGGATTTCGCCCGCGAGTGGGTGGAGTTCTACGACCCGGAAAACCCCGAGCATCTGATCGCGGCCGACCTCACCTGGCTGCTGTCGCGCTGGACGTGCGTGTTCGGCACGCCCGCCTGTCAGGGCACCGTCGCGGGCCGGCCGCACGACGGATGTTGCTCGCACGGTGCGTTTCTGTCCGACGACGACGACCGCGCCCGGTTGGACGACGCGGTCAAGCAGCTGACCAAGGAAGACTGGCAATTCCGCGAAAAAGGTTTGGGGCACAAGGGCTATCTGGAGCTCGACGAGCACGAAGGCCAACCCCAGTACCGCACCCGCAAACACAAGGATGCCTGCATATTCCTGAACCGGCCCGGGTTTGCCGGCGGCGCCGGCTGCGCGTTGCACAGCAAGGCCCTCAAGCTGGGCGTCCCGCCACTGCGGATGAAGCCCGATGTCTGCTGGCAGTTGCCCATCCGGCGCAGCCAGGAGTGGGTGACCCGGCCCGATGACACCGAGATCCTGAAGACCACCGTCACCGAATATGACCGCCGCGGATGGGGATCCGGTGGCGCCGATTTGCACTGGTATTGCACCGGCGATCCGGCCGCCCACGTCGGCACCAAGCAGGTGTGGCAGAGCCTGGCCGACGAACTCACCGAACTGCTGGGCGCGAAGGCGTATGCCGAGCTGGCCGCAATTTGCAAGCGCCGCAGCCGATTAGGGCTCGTCGCCGTGCATCCCGCGACACGGGCGGCCCGGTAGCGACGCGCCGTTCAGGCCTCTTTGCTGTAGGACACGACCATGCGCAGCGCGCTCGCCTGAAGGTAGGCCTCGACGGCCGCGGCGGCCGCCGCCGCGGCACGCGAAATCACCGCCTCGGTGATCGCGCTCAGGTCGGCCACCACCGGCTCGGCATCGTCATAGGCCGCGGTGAGCTCGTGCTCGCGGCCGCCGAAGGCGTTCTCGACCCAGCTGTACAGCAGCCCCAATGCGCGGTTGCGGGTGCTGCGGATGAGCACCCGGAAGTAGTCCAGGTCGGCCGCCTGGCGCGCCGCGGACGTCTCCGCCTGTTGCACCGCCACCAGCGCCGCCCGTAGCGCCTCGGCATCCTCGGGCGCACTGCGCTCCGCCGCCAGCCGCCCGATCAACGGGCCCAGCGCGGCGCGGATCTCCAGCATCTCGACCAGGAACTCGGGACCGAGTTTGCGGACCAAAGCCTCGACCACCGCCGGATTGGTGAGCCCCTCGGGGTCGCGCACCATGTTGCCGCTCCCGTGCCTGGTCTCGATCAGGCCCATCTGCTGCAACCGCGCCAGACCCTGCCGCAGCGAGGTGCGGTTGACTCCGAGCTGCTCGGCCAGCTCTCGCTCCGGCGGCAAGGTCGAACCCGGCGGGAAGACGCCGTCCAGGATGGCGTCGACGATCGACGCAGCGATCTGTTCGTCGACCCGCTGGCGATCGGGCGGCTGGATGCGGCTAGACTGGTTCATTGGCTCAACCAATACAGTAGGGGGATCGGCACCGCACTCGGACCCAGCAGCGTGTCGGGCTGCATCTGGCTCGACGGGGGTCGGCGGTGCCAGCTTCGGAGGTAAACGCAGTGGACGACGAAATGCGATCGGCCATCACACCCAGGTGGCGGGGCAAGGCCGGGCGCCTCGAGGTCTGGTACGCCACCCTGTCCGACCCGGTGACCAGGGCCGGCCTCTGGATTCATTGCGAAACCGTCGCCCCGACGCAGGGCCCGGCCTACGCGCACGGCTGGGCGACCTGGTTTCCCGCCGACGGCCCGCCGCGCACCGAGCGGTTCGGCCCCGAGCCCACTGAGCCCATCCGGCCCACCGGGCCATCCGGGCCCACCGCCGGGCAGGCCTGGTTCGATGCCGCGGGCGTGCAGGCGCGCCACCAGCAGCTCACCGGACGCGCGCGATCGATCGCGTGGGACATGACGTGGAAGGATACCGCCGCACCGCTGTGGACGTTCCCGCGCCTGACGTGGGAGCGCGAGTTGCTGCCCGGCGCCCAGGTCGTCCTCGCACCCACCGCCGACTTCACCGGCTCACTGACCGTCGGCGAAACCACCCACAGGGTCGACGGCTGGCGCGGCGGCGTCGCCCACATCTACGGGCATGGCAACGCCAAGCGCTGGGGATGGATCCATGCCGACCTGGGCAACGGCGACGTCCTCGAGGCGGTCACCGCAGTGTCGCACAAGCCGGCACTTGGCAAGCTCGCGCCGCTGGCGTTCATTCGCTTCCGCATCGACGGAAAGGAATGGCCCACAAGCACTTTGCCGTCGCTGCGGATGCGGACGACGCTCGGCCCGCAGCACTGGCAGCTCGAAGGCCGCATCGGCGGCCGCAACGTGCTCATCCGGGTCGACCAGCCCCCGGACAGGTCCGTGAGCCTGGAATACATCGACCCCGACGGGGGCCGCGCGGTGTGCACGAACACCGAACAGGCCGACATCCACATCGAGGTCGGCGACCGGCAGTGGTCGGTGCTCGGCAGCGGTCACGCCGAGGTCGGCCTGCGCGGAGCCCCGGATGGAAGTGGAGCGCCCGCCATCAACGAAAGGATCCCCGAATGAGCTTCCTACTCGACCCGCCGCTGCTGTTTGCCTCCGGAGTGCTCATCGAGCGCGGCCTGCCCGAAGAACGTCGCGACGTGGCAGAGGCCGCCACCCTCGGCGTCTTCTTCGGCGGGTCCTTCGGGCTCTATAACAACGTGCCCGGGCTGGGGGTGCTGTGGCGCCCGTTCCGCGCCCGCAACGGCCGCGACTTCATGTGGAACAGCGGCGTTTTCGGCGTGCAGACCGAAGAGGCGCGCTGGCCGCTGCACGCGGCGGCCGGGGGCATCTTCGCGACGTACCCGTTCTTCATCAAGCTCGGGCGCAAGCTCGGGCGACAGCTCGGGCGACAGCTCGAGCGCCGAACATGAGCGGGCTGGCGGATCGGGCTTTGGCGTCCGTCGGCGCCGCGCTGCTGCCCGAGGAGCACGGCGGCCCGTCGCCGGCCCAGCTGGCGGATCGCGTCGGCCGCTACCTGGCGCGAATGCCGGCGACATCGCGGCTGGGGCTGCGCGCCGGGCTGCTGTCACTGGCCGCGGCGAGCCACCTCACCACCGGCCGTTCGCTGTCGCGGCTCGGCCCCGGCCAACGCGAACGGGTGCTGCGGCGCGTGGCCGCACTGAGCCCCGAAGTCAGTGCGGCCGTCGAGGCCGTGAAGGTGATGATGCTGCTGGCCAACGGCGCCGACACCTATGCGCCGGAGCTGCTCAGCAAGGCCCAGGAGCACGATGTGGCCCGTCCCGACGCGGCCCTCACCATCACGCCGTCGACCCAGAGCCGCTCTGTCGTCAAAGCCGACGCGGTGATCGTCGGGTCCGGTGCCGGGGGCGCGATGGCGGCCCGCACCCTGGCGCGCGCCGGCCTGGACGTCGTCGTCCTCGAGGAGGGGCGCCGCTGGACGGTTGAGGAGTTCCGCACCGCTCATCCGATCGACCGCTACGCCGGGCTGTACCGCGGCGCCGGGACCACCATCGCGCTGGGCCGCCCGTCGGTGGTGCTGCCGATCGGCCGGGCGGTGGGTGGCACCACCGTGGTGAACTCCGGCACCTGCTTCCGCCCGCCGCTCGACGTGCAGCGGCGCTGGCGCGACGAGTTCGGCCTCGGCCTGGCAGACCCGGATCGACTCGCCGAGCGCCTCGACGACGTCGAGGACACGCTGCGCGTCTCGCCGGTGCCGCTGGACATCATGGGCCGCAACGGGCGCCTGCTGCTGACGGCCGCCGAAACGCTGGGCTGGCGGGCGGCGCCGATCCCCCGGAACGCGCCCGGGTGCGAGGCCTGCTGCCAGTGCGCGATCGGCTGCCCACGCAACGCCAAGTTCGGCGTGCACCTCAACGCGCTGCCGCAGGCGTGCGCCGCCGGCGCGGGGATCGTCTCCCACGCACGCGTCGAACGGGTGCTGCATCGCCACGGCCGCGCCCGCGGCGTGCGAGCCCGCCGGCCCGACGGCACGGCGCTCGACGTGCTCGCGGACAACGTCATCGTCGCCGCCGGCGCCACCGAAACGCCGGGGCTGTTGCGGCGCAGCGGAATTGGTGCGCACCCGCGGCTGGGCCGCAACCTCGCACTGCATCCGGCGATCATGCTGGCCGGGCACTTCGACCACGACGTCGTCGCGTGGCACGGCGTGCTGCAGAGCGCCGCGGTCCATGAGTTTCACGAATCCGACGGCGTGCTGATCGAGGCGACCTCGACGCCGCCGGGCATGGGGTCGCTGGTCTACCCCGGCTACGGCGCCGAGCTGCTGGGCTGGCTGGGGCGGGCCCCGCAGATCGCGACGTTCGGCGCGATGGTGGCCGACCGCGGCGTCGGCTCGGTGCACTCGGTGCGCGGCGAGACGGTTGTGCGCTACCAGATCGCCGGCGACGACATCGCCAAGTTGGTGGTTGCGATCGAGGCCATGGGCCGGCTGCTGTTCGCCGCGGGCGCGGTCGAGGTGCTCACCGGTCTGCCCCGCGCCCCGACCGTGACGTCGCTGCCCGCGCTGCAGGAGGCGCTGCGCAGCAGCAACCCGAGAGGCCTGCACCTGGCCGCCTTCCATCCGACGGGCACCGCGGCCGCGGGCTCTGACGACCAGCTCTGTCCGGTCGACGAGACCGGCCGGCTGCGCGGCGTCGAAGGTGTGTGGGTTGCCGACGCGTCGATCTTGCCCAGCAGCCCGGAGGTGAACCCGCAGCTGTCGATCATGGCGCTGGCACTGGCCGTCGCCGATGAAGCGGTTGACGAAGTGGCCGGCCCCGGTTAGCGCAACCGTCAGCCGGCAAAGACCAACACCTCAACCGGGGGCCATGGCCGCCTGGTCAACCAGTCAAACGCCCGGTTGCGACTTCAGTACACCCGCTGCATCGACTCCCCAGCAATCGCCTGGACTACACCCGCGAGTTCTGGTGCAACGCCGGGACCGACGTTGATGCTGCCCGCGGGGCCCATCGAAGCCGCGACATCGGCTCTAGACCCGTGCGCAGATCACGTCGAGTATCGGATCCGAGCCGCTGCCGCGCGCAATTGACGAATTTCGTTGCGAATAGCCGATCCTGGCTCCGGCTTATCGGGCCGCACGTAGCGTCGGGCGCTGTCCCTGAGGTCGTGTTGAGCCTCACCGTTAGATGATTCGGAGTCACGTGTCCTCGTTTGTAATCGCAGCAGCTGAAGCATTGAGCTCAACCGCCGTCGACGTCACCCAAATCGGGCAAACCTTGAGTGCCGCCCACGCCGCGGCGGCGACCTCGACGACAGAAATCGTGGTGGCCGCTGAGGATGAGGTGTCGACGGCTATCGCGCGCCTGTTCGCCAACTACGGCGCCGATTATCAGCAGCTCAGTAGGCAGGCCGCGTTGTTTCATGACCGGTTCGTGCAGACATTGAACGCGACCGGGGACGCGTATGCGGCCACGGAGGCCGCCAATGCCGCGCCGTTGCAAAGCCTCGAGCATCTGGTGACTTCGCCGGTGGAGTCGCTGACCGGGCGCCCGCTGGTGGGCAACGGTGCGAACGGGACCGCGGGCACCGGTCAGGCCGGCGGGGATGGCGGGTGGCTGTATGGCAACGGCGGCAATGGGGGGTCTGGGGGTGCCGGTGGGGCCGGTGGGGCGGGCGGGTCGGCCGGGCTGTGGGGCAACGGCGGTGCCGGCGGGGCGGGCGGGGCGGCCACCACCGCCGGGGGTAACGGCGGCAATGGTGGTGCCGGCGGAGCCAGTGGACTGCTCAGCGGTAGCGCCGGGGCCGGCGGCAACGGCGGCAGCGGGGCAGCCGGCGGAACCGGTCAGGCCGGCGGGGCCGGCGGGGCCGGCGGGGCCGGTGGTGCCAACGACGCGCAGTTCGGCGGTGCCGGCGGTGCCGGCGGAAACGGCGGTACCGGCGGTGCGGGCGCTCAAGGCGCGGATGGCACCCTTGGCGCCACCGGCGGCACCGGTCTTGCGGGCGGGGCCGGTGGGGTTGGCGGTCAAGGTGGGGCCGGCAACGGCGGCACCAACGGCGACGGCGGCCAAGGCGGCACCGGCGGGGTCGGCGGGACCGGCGGCACCGGCTATGCCGATGACGGCAGCAACAACGCCACCGCCGGGGGTACCGGCGGCACCGGCGGGGCCGCAGGGCTGGGTGGGGCGGCCGGCACCGGTGGTAGCGGGGGTGCTGCGGGCAGCGCCGGCACCGGCGGCCACGGCGGTACCGGGGGTGTCGGCGGGGCCGGCGCCGAGGGCACCACCAGCACCACCGCCGGCGGCGCGGGTGGAGCTGGTGGTGACGGCGCCGCCGGTGGGTCCGGCGGTCAAGGCGGGGCCGGCAACGGCGGCACCAACGGCGACGGCGGCCAAGGCGGCGCCGGCGCCGAGGGCGGCTTGGGTGGTGCCGGCACCGGGGACACCAGCACCGACGGCACGGGCGGTGCCGGCGGCAGCGGCGGTCACGGCGGCCAGGGCGGCGAGGGCGGCCAAGCCGGCACCGGTGGTGTCGGCGGGACCGCGGGCGACGGTGGCCAGGGCGGCCGCGGCGGAGGCGGTGAAGACGGCGGTGAAGGCGGTTTGGACGGCAGCGCCGGCAGCGGCGGCAGCGGCGGCGCGGGCGGGGCGGGCGGGGCGGGCGGGGCGGCCGGCAGCGCGTCTGGCGCTAAAGCCGGTGCCGGCGGCACGGGCGGGGCGGGCGGGTTTGGCGGCGATGGCGATAACTCGAGCGGCTGGTCCGGCGTCGGCGGCAGCGGCGCCAGCGGCGGCAGCGGTGGCACGGGCGGGGCCGGCGGAGCGGGGCCCGCCGGCGGCACCGCCGGGGCCGGCGGCGAAGGCGGTGCCGGCGGCGGCGGCGGCACCGGCGGTGACGCGCCAACCGGCACCGACGGCTGGGCCGGCTACGGCGGCAACGGCGGCAGCGGCGGCAACGGCGGGGCGGGCGGGGCGGGCGGGGCGGCCGGCACCGACGGCACCGGCGGCAATGGCGGGGATGCCGGCGTTGCCGGCGCCGGCGGCAACGCCGGCACTGCAATCGGTCCCGTCGGCATCGGCGGCGACGGCGGCAACGGCGGCAACGGCGGCAACGGCGGCAACGGCGGCGCCGCCGGTGCCACCGGCACCAGCGGTGCTGGTGGCGATGGCAGCCAGGGCGGCAACGGCGCCAACGGCGGCAGCGGTAACTTCGTCACCGGCAACGGCGGCAGCGGCGGCAACGGCGGCAACGGCGGCACCGGAACGCCCGTCGGGACCGGCGGCACCGGCGGCACCGGCGGCACCGGGAGTAATGCCGGGCAAACGGGGAGCGACGGCACCGACGGCACCGACGGGTAAACCGAGCGAACGGATCCTGGCATCGGGGGGCTGCAGAGCGGCCATCCATGAGTTCCAAGAGTCCGACCGCGCGCTGATCGAGGCGACCCTTACGCCGCGTTGGGTCATGGGATGTACGGCAAACGACCGAGCGCGTCCAAAACACCCGTTGTCCTAGTTGAGTGCTGCGGGCGCGCGTGCACGCCGACGAGGATGGCGGTGGCGAATCCTTGCTGATGGGGCTTGCACGGCCTAGCCCAGTCTTAGCCCATGGCCTGGCCCTCGGTTAGCCCTCCAGCTTGTAGCCCAACCCGCGCACCGTCACCAGGTGCACCGGGTTGGCCGGGTCGGCCTCGATCTTGGACCGCAGCCGCTTGACGTGGACGTCGAGGGTCTTGGTGTCGCCCACGTAGTCGGCGCCCCAGACCCGATCGATCAGCTGCCCGCGGGTCAGCACCCGCCCGCTGTTGCGCATCAGGTATTCGAGCAAGTCAAATTCCTTGAGCGGCAACGTGATCGTGTCGCCGTTCACCGAGACGACGTGCCGCTCGACGTCCATCCGCACCGGCCCGGATTCCAGCACCCCGTCGCTGATTTCGGAGTCGTCGTCGCCGCCGCGGCGCAGCACCGCCCGGATCCGCGCGATCAACTCGCGCGCCGAGTAGGGCTTGGTCACGTAGTCGTCGGCGCCCAGCTCCAGTCCGACCACCTTGTCGATTTCGCTGTCCCGAGCGGTCACCATGATGACCGGGACGCTGGAACGGGCACGCAGCTGCTTGCACACATCGGTGCCCGACATTCCCGGCAGCATCAAATCGAGCAGCACAATGTCGGCGCCGGCGCGATCGAACTCGGCGAGCGCCGCCGGCCCATCGGTTACCACCGTGGCCTCGAAGCCCTCCTTGCGCAGCAGAAATGCCAGCGGATCGGCCAGCGACTCCTCGTCTTCCACGATCAGCACATTCGTCATCGGCGCCACTCCTCATCTGCATCGTCGTAAGCGCGGGTCATCTACTCAGTTCTTCCTCTCTCTGGGACCTGCCGGGCCGCATGTCACGACCCCGCGGCTGTTCGAGCTCGTCCTGGTAGTCATCGCCGTCCTGATAGACCGGGATCGACAAAGTGAACGTGGACCCGGTTCCGGGCTTGCTCCATACGCCGATGCTGCCGTTGTGGTTGGCCGCAACGTGCTTGACGATCGCCAGCCCCAGCCCGCTTCCTCCGGTGGCCCTGGAGCGTGCCTTGTCCCCGCGGAAGAACCGCTCGAAGACGCGCTCCTGGTCTTCGAGAGCGATGCCGATACCCCGATCGGTGACGGCGATCTCGATGTTGTCGCCGCGGCGCCGACGGCTGATCGACACCAGCGATCCACGCGGCGAGTAGGCGATGGCATTTGACACCAGATTGGCGAGCGCGGTAACCAGCAGGGTTTGGTCTCCCAGCACCCGCAAGCCGCTCGGCGCGTCGGTGCGAACCTCGATCGCGGCGTTGTCGGCGGCCACCTTGTGGCGCGAAATCG
Source organism: uncultured Actinomycetota bacterium (assembly GCA_963778135.1). Taxonomy (GTDB): domain Bacteria; phylum Actinomycetota; class Actinomycetes; order Mycobacteriales; family Mycobacteriaceae; genus Mycobacterium. The sequence continues at coordinate 835,597 of CAVZTC010000003.1, forward strand.
CTTCGGACACAATGCTATCGACTTCGACGTCGGTTACGTTGGGCAACCGCTCGGCGCCCTGCAGCCGGGACAGCTCGATCAGCTCGGCGACCATGTCCCCCAACCGGTTGGCCTCGATGAGCACCTTTTCGGCGAACCGGCGAACGGTGTCGGAGTCGTCCGCCGAAGCGAGCAGGGCCTCGGCGAGCAACGCCATGGCACCGACCGGAGTCTTGAGCTCGTGACTGACGTTGGCCACGAAATCGCGCCTGGCCGCCTCCATGCGCGCATAGTCCGACTGGTCGTGCACGAAGACCACCGCGAACCGGCGGTCCTCCTCGCTGAGCAGCCGCGCGTGCCCGTGCACCGACAGCCCGGAGCGGCCGGTGGCCGAACGCTTCTGTGGTGGCAGGTCGAACTCGACGTCGTCGCCGCCCAGCGCCTCCTGCGCGGCCCGCCAAGCTTGGTCGTCGAGCTGCCGGTCGCGCACCAGGCCCAGCTCCTTGGCCCGTTCATTGAGATAAACCACGTCCCGATGGGTATCGACCACGGCGGCGCCCAGGGGCATCAGCTCGACGATGCGCTGCAGCATCTGCGAGACGGTGATCCCCGCCCGCTCGGTGGCCGCCCGCTGGCGGCGATCCAGTACCCGCTGCGACAGCCGGGTTCCGGCCGCAACACCTACGGCCAAACCCAGCGCCGACAAGACCCCGGCCAGCAACAGCGCCGAGAACACAGTCACAAAAGAAATCCTACAAATCTGGTTAACGCCGCCCTAGCGGAGCGAGGCCAAAATCGGACAAGTCACATCATCACCTACAGGTGTTCCGCTGCTGTTCACGGGCTGTTTGGCAACGAGGGCTCTACGACACCTAACTGTCTCAGGCGCGGCCCTGACTGGCAACGGCGGCCGCACCGGCGGCGGCCGCCTCCGGGTCGAGGTAGGTGCCGCCCGGCACCACCGGCCGCAGCTTAGCGTCCAGGTCGTAGCGCAGCGGAATCCCGGTCGGGATGTTCAGTCCGACGATCGCCTCGTCGGACATCTGATCGAGGTGCTTGACCAGCGCACGCAGGGAGTTGCCGTGCGCGACGATCAGCACCGTCTTACCGATCCGCAGGTCCGGGACGATGACGTCGGTGAAGTACGGCAGGAACCGGGCCACCACGTCGGACAGGCATTCGGTCAGCGGACCGCCGCCGATGTTGGCGTACCGCGGGTCGGCGTCCTGGCTGTATTCGCTGCCCCGCTCGATGGGCGGCGGCGGGGTGTCGTAGCTGCGCCGCCAGGTCATGAACTGCTCTTCGCCGTAGCGGGCCCTGGTCTCGGCCTTGTCCAGGCCCTGCAGCGCCCCGTAGTGACGTTCGTTGAGCCGCCAGTCTGCGATGCACCGGCAGCCACAACAAGTCCGCGGCGTCCAAAGCCAGGTGTGCGGTGGTGATCGCGCGGCGCAGCAGCGACGTGTAGAGCACGTCGGGCAGCAGGCCCTGTTCGGCCAGCAGTTCGCCGCTGCGGACCGCCTCGGCCCGGCCCTTCTCCGTCAGGCCGACATCGACCCAGCCGGTGAATTGGTTGAGCGCATTCCACTCGCTCTCGCCGTGGCGCAGCAGGACCAGAGTGCCAGTGTCTCCCATGGCGCTTAGTCTCTCACCCTTCGTCATCCTCATCGTCGATGAGGTGCGCGAAGGCCTCCAGGTTTTTCAGCGACTCGCCGCGGGCTACCCGCCACTCCCACTCTTTCTGAATCGACGACCGAAAACCCAACTCCAGCAACGTATTAAAGTCCGCGTCCACAGCCTCGAGCACCTGACCCAGCACCCGGTCGATCTCGTCGGCGTCGACCGAGGCCAGCGACATCCGGCCCACCAGGTAAATGTCGCCCATGTTGTCCAGCGTGTAGGCCACCCCATAGAGCCGGCGATTGCGCTTGAGCAGGAACCGGTAGACGCCCTCATGGTTTTCGTCGGGCTTACGGCAGACGAACGCCTCCACGCGCACAGAATGCTCGCCGATGCTCAGGATGGTGTTGGTCTTCAGCTTGCGCTCGCCGGGTAGTTCCACGACCAGCCCCGCCGGCCCGCCGTGGGCGCCGGGATGCTGCGAGTAGGTCAGCGCGCTGGCCTCCAGTGCCCGCTCGATCACCGCCTGCACGTCGTGTGACGTCACGCGCCCACCCCGCGACGCGGCGTCCAGCGCCGCGGCTTGCGCATCGATGCCCGATCCAATTTCAGCCCACCCCGGCGCTGGCGCTCGGCGGTGAAGTTGCCGATCGCGCGCCGGTAGCTGGCCACCAGCGCATCGGTAGTGTTCTCCCAGGAGAACGTCGCCGCGTGCGCGGCGGCCGCGCGGCTCATCGCGTCGGCCTGCGGCGCGCCCAACCGCAGGAGCCGATCGAGGGCGTCCGCCCAGTGCCCGACGTCGTGGCCGGACACCAGGGTGCCGGTGATCCCGTCGCGCACCGCCACCGGCAGACCACCGACCGCGGCCGCCACCACCGGCGTGCCGCACGCCTGCGCCTCGACGGCGACAAGGCCGAACGATTCCGAATAGCTCGGCACCGCAACCAGATCCGCGGCGCGCAACAATGTGGCCAGGTTCTCGCGAGACTGCGGCGGCAAGAACGTCACCCGCTCGGTGATGCCGAGTTCGTCGGCCAGCCGCCCCAGCCCGTCCGGCGCGTGCAGCCCACTGCCCGACGGTCCGCCGGCGACGACCACGCGCACCCCGGGCAGTTTCGCCGCGGCACGCAGCACGATGTCGGGTGCCTTCAGCGGCTGGATCCGCCCGACGAACGCCACCAGGGGGCCGTCTGACGCAAGCCCCAGCTCGGCGCGAGCGGACCGCCGATCACCCGGGCGGAACACGTCCAGGTCGACGCCGGGATGGACCACGTCGATGCGCGACGGCTCGGCGCTGTGAATCGAAATCAGTTGTCTGGCTTCATCGTCGGTGTTGACGATGAGCCGATCCGCCTCCTCGACGACCTGCTGCTCGCCGACCGTGCGCAACGGCGGCTCGGGCGAGTCACCGTCCGCCAGCGCCGCGTTCTTCACCGCCGCCAGCGTGTGCGCGGTATGCACCAGCGGCACCGCCCAGCGGTCGCGGGCCAGCCAGCCGACCTGACCGGACAGCCAGTAGTGCGAGTGAACGATGTCGTAGTAGCCCGGCTCGTGTGCGGCCTCAGCGCGCAGCACGCCCGCCGCGAACGCGCAGAGCTGAGTGGGCAGATCGTATTTGTCCAGGCCTTCGAACGGCCCCGCCACCACGTTGCGCACCAGCACACCGGGCGCCACCCGCACGATCGGCGGATCGGCGGACGCCGTGGCCCGGGTGAAGATCTCGACCTCGATGCCCCGCCGGGCCAGGTGCAGGGCGCTCTGCAGCACGTAGACGTTCATGCCGCCGGCGTCCCCGGTGCCCGGTTGGGCCAGCGGTGAGGTGTGTACCGCCAACACCGCGACCCGGCGCGGTTCGTTCAACACCGAGTCATTCAGTACCGAGACGCCCAGATCGCCCCTACTAGTCGGCCGCACACTTCATCTTTACAGGAGCCGCCGTTTGCCCTGTTAGGCAGAAGTCTCCGGGGCGGCATCCGGCAGCGGGGAGACCAGGCTCCCGGACCGGCGCATCGCCCCCAGCGGATCGGCGTAAAGCCCGCCCAGCGACACAATCCCCGCCCCGGCCTCCTGTACCCGATTGCCAAACGCGGTGACGCGGATATCGCGCGGCGGCAGCACCGAGCGTGCGGCGAACGCCGCCTCCACGTGTTCCATCCCCTCCGGGTACTCGGTGAACGCCTGGCCGCCGACCACCAGCTCATCGGGATTGAGCAGATCGCGCAGCAACGCGACCGCCTCGCCGAGCACCCGGGCCCGCTCTGCCAGCAGGTCTTCGGCCTGCGGGTTGCCGGCGCGGGCCACCCGCAGCAGGTCGGTGATGGGGCTGGCGGACCCACCGATGCGGGTCGCAGGCGGCGCGGGGGCCACGCCCGGCAGGATCCGCAACCGGCGCGCGGCGGCCAGCACGGCCTCGTCGCTGACGGTGGATTCCAGCTGCCCGGTCCCGCCGAGCAGCTCGGAGTGGGCGGGCAGCGCGGCGATGGTCCCGGGACCGCTGGCCGGGCAGTGCACCCGCCCGCCGATCACCAGCGCATAGCCCACGGTCTCGCGGGCGTAGACATAAAGGCTGGTCGGCGAGCTCGGCGCGAACCGGCGCATGCCGAGCAGCAGCTCGGCCCCGGCCATGGCGTCGACGTGCGACGCCACCGACACCGGCAGCCCCAGCGCGTCGGCCAGCACCGGCCCCACCGGCGCCTGCCGCCAGCCCAGTCGGCTGTGATCGACGTGGCCGGTGGCACCGTCGACCGTGCCGCCGATGGCCACCCCGACCCACAGCGGCCGGCGGCGATGCCAACGCCTCAGGTACCGGCTGGCGCTCTCGGCCAGCGACGTCAGCGCAGCCCCGGAGGTGCTGAGCGGCGTCGGCGTCTCGACCGTGTCGAGCGTGCGACCGAACAGGTCGGTGGCCACGATGCTGGTGGTTCGCGCGCCGACATGCATGCCCAACGTCACAAACGGCTCGTGGTTGATTTCCACGGGCACCCGCGGGCGCCCGATGGCCCCGGAGACGGCCAGATCGGCCCGCTCCCGCAGCAAACCCGCGTCGAGCAATGCGATGACCTGGCGGTTCACCGTGGCGATGGACAGCGAGGTGACGCCGGCGATGACGTCACGGCCGACCGGACCGCGCAGTCGCACCGCGCGGAAGACGGACGAAGCCGCCGAGTCGGAAAGGTGCAGCGAGGGCGGCACGATCTGGCGGTGCAACCGCGGCGAGCTCTTGCGGCTGGGCGAACGGTGAGTGAGAGCGGTAGTGCGCACTGGCGTCCTTAATCCGAGGTCCTATGGCCGGTCTTGGCCGCATTCACTGACTTGAACTGGGTCAGGCGCGGCAAAGTGCGCGGCAACAACACGCACACGCCGCGTAGAGACACGCGGTGGTGGTGTTGACCAGGGCGCTGAGGTGCACTCCAGAAATTTAGCACGTTTATTAGAGTTGTCCCGATGACAACGGCAGACGCGCACCAAAAAGTCGCGGTGGTCACCGGCGCCAGCTCCGGAATCGGCGAGGCAACCGCCAGAACCCTTGCCGCGCAAGGGTTTCATGTGGTCGCCGTCGCGCGGCGCGTGGACCGGATCACGGCACTGGCCGACGAGATCGGCGGTACCGCCGTTGTGGCAGACGTCACAGACGGCGAGGCGGTCGAGGCACTGGCGCGCGGCCTGGGCCGCGCCGATGTGCTGGTCAACAACGCCGGCGGGGCGTGGGGGCTGGAATCCGTCGCCGACGCCGACTTGGAGCACTGGCGGTGGATGTGGGAGACCAACGTGCTGGGCACCCTGCGGGTCACCCGCGCGCTGCTGCCCAAGCTGATCGACTCCGGCGACGGCCTGATCGTCACCGTCACTTCGGTTGCGGCGCTTGAGGTTTACGACGGCGGCGCCGGCTACACCGCGGCCAAGCACGCCCAAGGCGCGCTGCACCGCACGCTGCGCGGTGAGCTACTGGGATCCCCGGTGCGCCTCACCGAGATCGCTCCCGGCGCCGTTGAAACCGAATTCTCGCTGGTTCGCTTCGACGGCGACCGGCGACGCGCGGACTCCGTATACAGCGGCCTGACGCCGCTGGTGGCCGCCGACGTCGCCGAAGTGATCGGTTTCGTGGCCTCGCGGCCCGCCCACGTCAATCTGGACCAGATCATCATCAAGCCCCGCGACCAGGCGTCAGCCAGCCGGTTCAACCGCCGGGGCTAGGCGACCCCGAACTGGAAGGGGAGGTCGTCGGGGTATTCGTCGTCGTCGTGGGGGTGCCCGAAAGGGTCGGCGCATTCGACGGCGTGGCCGGGGCGGTGACGGGAATTTGTGTGAGGGGCGGATGCGCCGTCGGCGGCGGCAGCGCCGACATCGACACCCAGGTGTCCCAGTCCACGGCCCAGTCCCAGATGTCGCCGTCGGAGTAGGAAAGCTGGATGGTACTGCCGGTCACCTCCACCGGGTCGCCGTACATGGCCGTGGCGTAGTACTCCGCGGCGTCAGATGTCGACAGGTTGATGCAGCCGTTGGTGACGTTGCTGTTGCCCTGCGCGCCCGCGCTCGACGGGTTGGCGTGGATGAACTCGCCGTTGTTGGAGATCCGCACCGCCCAGCGTTCGTGCGCGTTGCTGTAGCCGGCGGCAGGGTTGGACATATAGAAGTCGGCGTACTTCTCGGTGACCACGTGGATGCCGTTTCGGGTGACGTTGCGGGCCTTGTCCGCCTCGCCGTAGCTGCACGGGAAGTCCATGATGACGCCCGCGTCGGTCACGACCTGGATGCGGTGCGACGAGACCTCGGCCTTGACCACCTGCCGGCGCCCGATCTGGATCTTCAACGACATGTCCTGCAGGCCGTAGGCGCCGTCGCCGAACGGCAGGCCGTAAAACTTAGCGTCGACGAAGATGTTGGTGCCCGCCGGGTAGTACTCCTTCGGGCGGTAGTGGATGCGCGCGCCCTGCTGCTCGTCGGGCAGCCACGCCCAGCTGCCCTCGACGGGCGGGGTGGTGGTGATGGAGATCGCCTTCTCGACGGCGGCCTTATCGCTGATCGGCGCGTCGAACTGAATGATGATCGGCGCCGCGACCCCGACGGTCTGCCCGTCGGCGAGCTGGAATCCCCCGTCGATCTTCTTGGACGGGGAAACCGTGGTGAACTTGCCCGCGACCGGGACCGCCTTGCCGTCGTGGCCGACGGCCGAACCACTCCAGGTGTAGGCGGTGTCGTAGCCCAGTGGCTCGGTGGTCGTGTAGACGGCGCGGTCCTCGTTGAAGGCGCCCGCGACGACCTTGCCCGACGAATTCGTCAAAGCGACGTGCTGGAACCAGCCGTCGCTGACCTCGACGCTGATCGGCGCGATCGGCGCCACGTCCTTGGCAGCATCGGCAGGCTGGAACTTCAGCCGTGCCGCCGCAGGCGGTTTCTTGTCGGACGACGACTTGGTGGCGTTGCCGCCGCAGGCGGCCAGTAGGCTCGGCGCGAACACCCCGACCCCGAGCGCGGCCAAGGCCATGCGCCGGTTGATCGGCCCCTGACTTTGGGGGGCGCTGGATGTGTCCACGACTCACCAAGATACCGGGCCGAACCGACACAAGGCGCCCGGCGAGCCGCCCACGGGACCACCCACCGGCCGCCGATCAGGGCCCGAAGCGGAGTATTCCAGCTGGAAACTAGCAGCTACAGCGTGCAGCCGACGAGGACTGGCTCGGGTTCCAGTGTGATGCCAAACACATCGCGAACCCCATCGCGGACGGTACGGGCCAACGCCAGCACGTCCGCGGTGGTGGCGCCGCCCCGGTTCGTCAGTGCCAGCGCATGTTTGGTGGACAACCGGCAGGGGGCCTGCCGGCCGCTCGCCCCGGGTTCCGGGTAGCCCTTGCCGAATCCGGCCCGCTCCACCAACCAGCCGGCGGCCAGCTTGACTCCGTCCGGTGCCGGGTAGTGCGGCACCGGCCCGTCCATAGCGCCGGCCAGCCGGTCGTAGGCGTCCGGTGCGACCACCGGGTTGGTGAAGAACGACCCCACGCTCCAGGTGTCATGGTCGGCAACGTCGAGCACCATGCCCTTGCGGGCACGCAGGGTCAGCACCGCCTCGCGCACCGCTTGCGGGTCCGCGCGGTCGCCGCCGCGGGCGTCCAGCGCCGCCGTCAGCTCGCCATAGCGCAACGGCGCGCTGCGGCCCGTAGCATCCAGCGCGAACTCGACCTCCAGCACCACGGCGTGCGTCTGGAGCCCCTTAACACCCTGGGCCCGCTTCAAAACGCTGGTGCGATACCCGAAATGCAAGTCGCTGGCGGGAATCCAGCCGACGGTGCCGCTGTCGCGATCCAGCAGCCGGACCCGAGTGATGGCGTCGGACACCTCCGCGCCGTATGCCCCGACGTTCTGTACCGGGGTCGCCCCGGCCGATCCGGGGATCCCGGACAGGCATTCCAGCCCGCCCAGACCGTGCTCGATTGCCGCGACCACCGCGTCGTCCCACAGCGCGCCCGCCTCGGCGCGCATCAGGTTGCCGTCGACGGTGATGCCGTCGTTGGCCAGCCGCACCGCCGTCAGATCGGTCAGGGTGTCGGCGACCACCAGGTTCGAGCCGCCGGCAAACACCAGCACCGGGCCGGCTTCCCCGCCCCGGGCTTCCGCGTCCAGCTGCCTTAGCACGGCGACCACCTGTTCGGTGGTCGTGCACGTGATGACGCGCCGGGCGACCGGTCCGACCCCCAGCGTGGTCAATGGCGCCAGCGAGACAGCCTCCGCGACTTGCGCACCGGCGAAGGGCGAACCGAGAGCGCTCGATTTCATGGCCCTTGACGGTAGCCTGGCCTGCGATGCCTCGCTCATTTGACACGTCCGCCGACTATGACGGCAGCGTCGACGTTGTCCATCGAGTTCTCGGCAATGCGGACTATTGGCGGGGCAGACTGACCGATTCCGGTGTCGACGAGACGCGGCTGGAGTCGATACGGGTCGGCGGCGAGTCCGGACGCGACGACACCATCGAAGTCGCCACAATGCAGGTGGTGCACAGCAAGAACCTGCCTGGCCTGGTCACGCAACTGCACCGGGGCGATCTGCAGATCAGGCGCACCGAGAAATGGGGCCCGATCATCGACGGCACCGCAACGGCGTCCATCCGCGGCTCGATCATGGACGCCCCGGTGAATCTGTCGGGCACCGCCGTGTTGTTACCGACCGGCGACGGCGGCTCCCGGATGCGGTTCATGGTCACCGTCCACGTGCGTGTCCCCATCGTCGGCGGCAAGGTAGAGAGGTTCATCGTCGCTCACCTGACGGACGTAGTGGAACTCGAGCAGCGCTTCACCGCGGCGTGGATCAAGGACCATGCCTGAGCGCCAGCGCCGCGTGACTTGAGCGGCCGGGCTTAAGCTGGCGCCCATGCGTATTGCGTTGGCGCAAATCCTCAGCGGCACCGACCCGGCGACGAATCTGCGCCTGGTGCGCGACTACGCCGGGCGGGCCGCCGACGCCGGCGCGAAGCTGGTGGTGTTCCCCGAGGCGACGATGTGCCGGTTCGGCGTCCCGCTGGCACCGATCGCCGAGCCGGTCGACGGGCCCTGGGCGGACGGCGTGCGGCGAGTCGCGACCGAGACCGGCATCACTGTGGTCGCCGGCATGTTCACCCCCGCCGACGACGGGCGCGTGCGCAACACGCTGATCGCGGTCGGACCGGGCATCCCCAACCAGCCCGACGAGCACTACGACAAGATCCACCTCTACGACGCGTTCGGGTTCACCGAGTCAAATACGGTCGCGCCCGGTCACGAGCCGGTGGTGATCACCGTCGACGACGTCAGGGTCGGTTTGTCGCTTTGCTACGACATCCGCTTTCCGGCGCTCTACACCGAGTTGGCCCGCCGCGGCGCGCAGCTGATCGCCGTTTGCGCGTCCTGGGGTTCGGGCCCCGGCAAACTCGAGCAATGGACGTTGCTGGCCCGCGCCCGGGCGCTCGACTCGATGAGCTACGTCGCCGCGGCCGGTCAGGCCGACCCGGGCGGCGCGGTGAAGTCGGCTTCAGGCGCACCGAACGGGGTAGGCGGCAGCCTAGTGGCCTCCCCGTTCGGCGAAGTGCTGGCGACGGCAGGCCCCGACCCGCAAATAGTGGTCACCGACATCGATGTCGACAAGGTCGCCGCGGCCCGGGAAAGTATCGCGGTGCTGCGCAACCGCTCACCATTTGCTCAGGTTGATAGGGCAGAATCGCGTGGGTGACGAACCCGCAAGGACCACCCAGCGACCCGTCGAGATGGGGGCGTCCCGACACCTCCGGCACCGTCGGCAATCCGCATTCGCCGACTGAGCGGATCCAGCAGGCCGGACCTGGTCACCCATCGGAGCCGGCGACCACGCCTGGCCCGATCACCGATGAGACCGAGCAGATCGGGGTGGCCAATACCGCCGCACGGCGGCCCGGCACATCACCTCCACCGTTCCCGTCCGCGACCCCGACACCGCAGGCGGACGCCGCGGAAGAAAAGCCGGCCGAGGCGAAGAAAAAGCGCCGCTTCCTGCGCGACCCGCTGTCCATCTTCCTGATCTTGATCATCGTGGTTGCGCTCGTCATCACCGGGCTGATCCTCGGCGAGTGGTACGCCCGTCGCACCGCCAACACCAAGATCGCCCAGGTGGTGGCATGCGAGGTCAAGGATCAGGCAACCGCGAAGTTCGGCGTGACGCCGTTGGTGCTGTACCAGCTCGCCACCCAACACTTCACCAACATCTCGGTGGAGACGGCCGGCAACCAGATCCGCGATGCCAAAGGTATGAAGCTCCAGTTCACAATCCAGAACGTCCAGCTCCAGGACACCGGCAACTCCAAAGGCACGATCGGCTCGATCGACGCCACCATCACCTGGACGACCGAGGGCATCAAGGAGTCGGTCCAGGCCGGCATTCCGGTGCTGGGTCCCTTCGTCACCAACACCGTGACCACGGACCCCAAGGACGGCACTATCGAGTTGAAGGGCCTGCTGAACGACATCACGGCCAAGCCTGTGGTGGCTAATGGCGGGTTGGAGCTGCAGATCGTGAATTTCAATACCCTCGGCTTCACGCTGCCCAAGGAGACCGTGCAGTCGACCCTGAACGAGTACACCGACAACCTGACCAAGAACTATCCACTGGGCATCCACGCGGACAGCGTTGAGGTCACCTCGACCGGCATAACCAGCCACTTCTCGTCCCGGAACGCCAGCATCCCCACCGGCAACGGCGGTCAGGACCCCTGCTTCGACGTCATCTGACGCGCTCCCGGGCGCGCCTCAGCGTCCCTAGCTGAGGCCGTCGAGGACCGCTCGCGTGCCCGACAGTCCCAGCCGGGTGGCGCCCGCGCTCAGCAGCGCGACGGCGTCGGCGGCGGTGCGGATGCCTCCGCTGGCCTTGACCCCCAGCCGCCGCCCGACGGTTTCGGCCATCAGCGTGACGGCGCGCACCGACGCTCCGCCGGAGGGATGAAACCCTGTCGATGTCTTGACGAAGTCCGCGCCGGCGTCCTCTGCGGCCCGGCACACGTCCGCTAACGTGCGCTCGTCGGCCCGGTCCAGCAGCACCGCCGACTCCACGATCACCTTGAGCACGGCCGTGGGAACAGCGGCCCGCACCGCCGCGATATCGGAGCGCACCGCGTCGAGATCCCCGGCCAGCGCGGCACCGACGTCGATGACCATGTCGATCTCGCCGGCACCGGATGCTGCGGCGGCGGCCGCTTCCTGAGCCTTCACTGCGGATTCGTGCTTGCCCGATGGGAAACCCGCCACAGCGGCCACCCTGAGTCCGGCGGCGCCGGCGGCAACCGCGACCGGGACCATCGACGGCGAGACGCACACCGCGTAGACACCCAGCTCCTCGGCTTCGTCGACCAAAGCGGCCACATCGGCGGGGGTGGCCTCGGGTTTGAGCAGAGTGTGGTCGACCAGCGCGGCCAACTGCGCCCGGGTGAATTGGTCCGGCACTAAAACGCTTCTTCCGGACCGCCGGGATTGCAACGGGCTGCGATCATCTCGGCGTCGTCGACGACGGGGCGCCACGGTTCGAGGTTCCAGCTGGCCTTGCCGGGCTGCACGATTTCGGCGAACTGCCAGTGGCAGAGGAACTGCGCGTGCATGCCGGGGGTGTCGGCGTCCGGTGCCAGCGCCAGCACCTCGGCCCAGGCCTCGTCGGCGTCGGCCGTCGTCCCGGGCAGCCTGGCCGCCGCCCGGGCCGATGGCGTCGGAAAAACCCGCAGGCTCGACAGGTTCTGGCGACCCCAATGCGTCCATTCGGTGTGGTCCACAAAGGTGTGCTCAACCAGGGAAGGCGAATACGACGGGCTCGACCCACCGGTGCCGGGATCCGGCGTGGGATCGGCCACTGGATCGGCCACGGCCGGCGGTGTCCCCCACGCAGTCCCCCACACTGGGCCGAACAGGACGACCAGCACCGCCGCCGGCGCAGCGAGGGCCCTCATCCCACTAACGCGACTTGCCCTGAATTTCGAGGAGTTTGGGCCGCACGTCCACCAGGTAGACACCGGCCGCGCAGGCTGCGATCACGAGCCCGAGGATCTGGAAGAAGGGATACAGGATCGAGGTGGCCGCGACGGCTACACCGAGGATCACCAACCAGACCGGCTTGGTCAGCTTGTCTGCGGCGGTATAGGCGTCACGGCGCTGCAGGGCGGCGTGCACAAACGCGTACACCGTCGTCACCAGGACGGCGACCCACACGACCAGCATGACCATATCCACGACGTGATTCACGCCGTCAAGCGTATGCGGGCACCGGCCAAAACGTCGACTCGGAGTTGCCCACCAGGGGCAACTCCGAGTCGAATGTGTCGGTGGCCCGAGCCGCCCCAGCGGGACGGCCCGGATCGGCGACTACTTCTGGGTGACCTTCTTGGCCGCCTTCTTGGCCGGCGCAGCCTTCTTGGCCGGCGCAGCCTTCTTGGCCGGCGCAGCCTTCTTGGCCGGCGCAGCCTTCTTGGCGGGCGCAGCCTTCTTGGCGGCGGGCAGCTCGATGCCGACCAGCTTGGCCGCACGCTCACCTACGGCGCGGGTCCGCGACGACACGGTGCCCAGGGCCTCCTGGGTCAGCTCGACGGCCTGGTCCACGCCCGCCTGGGCGCGAGCCGACGCGTCCTCGAACGCCGACTGGCTGCGCAGCTTCTCCAGGGCGGCCTCGCCGCGCTCGACCAGCTCGCTGTAACGGCTGGTCGCGGCCTCCACGTAGCCCTCGGCAGCCTTGCGCAGCTCGTCAGAGGTGAACCGCTCACGCAGCCCGCGGATCTGCTCGGGAAGGTCTTCCTGCAGCTTGGTGATGCGAGCACGGCTCTCCTCGACCCGGCTGCGGGTGTCGCCGCGGGTCTCCTCGGCGCGCTCGCGCAGGTTGAGGATCAGGTCGTTGACGGTGGCCAGGGCCAAGTCAGCCGCACCCAGCGCCGCCAGCAACGGGGCACGCAGGTCTTCGATGTTCGGGTTTTCAGCCATGTTGGTTCCTTTCATGCGTTGGTTTCGTTATCGGCACAACTAGTTGTCTGGTCTGGGAGTTATGGCAAGCGTCGGCTCCTGCGCGAGGAGAGTCAAGACCCGCGGATTGACTGAACACGCGACTTGCTAGGGAACCTCCTGATTCCTCGGGTCGGATGAAGATCGTGTGGTTCGGTCACCCGCCAGACCCCTCTTGCTGTCGGGTGACCGATCTGCCGGCTATCTACAAATCACCGGCTTGGGCTTGCGCGGCCCGGTCGTCAGGGCTCGAACTCTCTTCTGACTGGGCCCCGGAGTTGGTCGGACACTCCTCGCGGATGGCTTCGTTCTGAAACATGAACGACGCGTAGATATCGAGCAGGACCTGCTTCTGACGTTCCGTAATCGCGGTGTCGGTGATGATTGCGTCCCGCACCGGCTTGGTCTCCCCGGGTTCAAGAATCCCGGCCCGCACGTAAAGGACCTCGGCGGAAAGCCGCAGCGCCTTCGCTATCTGGGCCAGGACGTCGGCGGACGGTTTACGCAATCCGCGTTCCACCTGGCTCAGGTACGGATTGCTGACACCGGAGCGTTCGGCCAACTGGCGCACCGAGACGTGCGCCGTCTCTCGCTGGCTTCTGATGAAGCTCCCGATGTCGGAGGCCACTTCGGAGGCAGCGGTTGACACCTTGGCGGAGAGCTTCTCCTCGGGTGGCATCGCGTACTCCTTGGGTTTGGCCTACTTGAATTGATTAAGTAAGCCAAGAGTACGGGCGAGTGCTTGCATTTGCAAGCGCTTGTTAGCACGCCTTAGAACAACAGCTGCGCCACGGCGTAGATCACCACGCCCGCCAACGCACCCACGACGGTACCGTTGATCCGAATAAACTGCAGGTCACGGCCCACATGCAGCTCGATGCGCCGGCTGGCTTCCTCGGCGTCCCAGCGCTCGATCGTCTCGGTGATGATCGCTGTGATCTCCACCCCATACTGCGAGACCAGATGCTGCGCCGCCCGCACCATCCAGTTGTCGACCTTGTCGCGCAGCTCGGCGTCGTCGCGCAGTGATTCCCCGATGCGAACCACGGTGTCGGCGATCCGGGTGCGCAGCGTGCTGGACGGGTCGTCGACGCCCTCGAGCACCAGCCTTTTCAGCGTGCGCCACGCCGTGGCGGCGGCGTTGGCGATCTCGTCGCGTGCCATCAGCTGCTCCTTCACCGCGTCGGCGCGCGCGATGGTGTCCGGGTCGTGCTGGAGATCGTCGGCGAACTCGAAGAGGAACCGGGTCGCCGAACGACGCAGTTCGTGGTCGGGGTTGCGGCGCACCTTGTCGGTGAAGTCCATCAACTCACGGTGGATGCGGTCGCCGACGAGATGGTCGATGAAGCGGGGCGACCACGTCGGCGAGTCGCGCTCGACCACCCTTTGAATGACCTCGCCCGCGTTCAGCGACCACTGGAACGCCCGGTCGGCCAGCAACTGGATCAGGGCCTCCTGCCGGTTCTCGGCCAGCAGCGTCCCCAGCACCTTGCCCACCGGGGGACCCCACTGGGGTTCGGCGATGCGGCGCACGATCATCCGGTCGATCACCTGCTGGACCTCGTCGTCGCGCAGCAGCTCCACCACCACCCGCAGCACGGTCGCCGTCTCGTTCGCGACCCGTTGCGCATGCGCGGAATCCGACAGCCACTTGCCGAGCCGGCTGGGCACCTGCGCGTCGCGCAGCTTGGCCTCGACGACGGACGGGGACAGGAAGTTCTCTCGCACAAACGTCCCCAGGCCCTCGCCGAGCTGGTCCTTCTTGCGTTTGATGATCGCCGTGTGCGGGATGGGGATGCCCAGCGGATGCTTGAAGAGCGCGGTGACGGCGAACCAGTCCGCCAGGGCGCCCACCATGCCGGCCTCCGCGGCGGCACCGACGTAACCGACCCAAACCGGCGCGGCGCCATGGGCCTGCGCCCACCGGCAGGCCAGGAAGACAACGGTGGCACCGACCAGGAAGCCCAGCGCCACCGTCTTCATCCGGCGCAGCCCCGTCCGGCGCTCGGCGTCGGCCGTCGGATCAGCCCCGGCGAACGATTCCGCGAAGGACGCGCGAACCCGCTGCTCCCCGTTCGAAGGCGTGATCACAGCATGCCCGGGTGTCGGCGGGCCTGACAGGTCGACTCTGTGTGCCACCACACCATCATGTCTCGCGTTTCTGTCTGCTGCGCCAGTTAGTGTGACTACACCGTCCCCGCAACCCCCGGCACGCAGGCGCCCGTCCGCCGGACGGAACCCAACACGCCACCCACCGACCCGTAGTATTCAAGGCGTTTAGTGAGTGGAACTCGGCGAAAGTGACAGAGGTTTCCGGGCTGTGGCCGCAAGAACGGATGGTCGCAAGCGGCGCTGGCACCAGCACAAGGTGGAGCGCCGCAACGAGCTTGTGGACGGCACAATCGTTGCGATTCGCCGGCACGGCCGCCACCTGAGCATGGACGAAATCGCCGCGGAGATCGGCGTATCCAAGACCGTGCTGTACCGCTACTTCGTCGACAAGAACGACCTGACGACCGCCGTCATGATGCGGTTCACCCAGACCACGTTGATCCCCAACATGGCGGCCGCGCTGACATCGACGCTGGACGGCTTCGACCTGACCCGCGAGGTCATCCGGGTGTACGTCGAGACCGTGGCGAACGAACCCGAGCCGTATCGGTTCGTGATGGCCAACAGCTCGGCCAGCAAAAGCAAGGTGATCGCCGACTCCGAGCGGATCATTGCCCGCATGCTGGCCGTCGTGATGCGCCAGCGCATGGTGCAGGCGGGCGTGGATACCGGCGGGGCGGAGCCCTGGTCCTACCTGATCGTCGGCGGCGTGCAACTGGCCACCCACTCGTGGATGTCGAACCCGCGGATGAGCAGGGATGAGCTGATCGACTACCTGACCATGCTGAGCTGGAACGCACTGTGCGGGATTGTCGAGGTCGGCGGATCGCTGGAGAAGTTCCGCGCCGAGCCGCACCCGTCGCCGATCGTCCCGCCCCGAGGTCCGCTGCGCGACTAGCGGACCGGCCACTGGCGATCGCGAGTGCGGCGCAGCCGGGCGAAGCGGGTCGCCACCATCAGGCCTAGTCTCGAAGGATGCCTGAGGTCAGCGTCGGCTCACGGCTGAAGTCGTGGGCATACGCACTTCGCACCACCAATCCGCCACCGGACGGGCCGATCGACACCGTCACGCGCTGGCTTGTCGTGACCCGCGCGGCGCTGCTACCGATGACGCTGTTCTCCGGGCTCGTCGCAGCCCTGTTGGCGGTCGGCAAGCCCGGCCTGGATTGGCGCTGGCTGGCGCTGGCTGTGCTGGGGATCACGCTCGCGCACACCGCCAACAACCTGATGAATGACCTGTACGACACCCAGGTGGGCACCGACACCGCCGATTACCCGCGTGCCCTGTACGCCCCGCACCCGGTGCTGTCCGGGCTGGTCAGCCGTCGCACCCTGGGGCTGGCGATCCTCCTGGTGAATCTGGCCGACCTGGCCATCCTCGTGACGCTGACCTGGGCCCGCGGCTGGCCGGTGATTGCCTTCGCGCTCAGCGGCTTCGCTCTGAGCGTCGCTTACACGGCCCCACCGCTGCGGCTGAAGAAGCGCGGGCTGGGCGAGCCCGACGTCTTCGTCGTATGGGGTCCGCTGATGGTGTGCGGAACTTACTATTCCGCGGTGGGCACGGTGGGATGGAATGTCGTGCTGGCATCGCTTCCCTACGGCCTGCTGTGCACCACGGTGCTGATGGGCAAGCACATCGACAAGATCCCCTATGACGAGCCGCTCGGCATCCGGACGCTGCCGGTGCTGCTCGGCGCGCCACGTGCCCGCGTCGTGACGCTGGCCATGACGGTCGGATTCTACGTGCTGGTCGTGGCCGCCGTCGCCGTGCGGGCCATGCCGTGGCCCGCGCTGATCGTCGCCCTGGCTCTGCCCAGGATGGTGAAGGTGTGGCCCTCTTTCCGTCGCCCGCCACCGGCGGAGCCCCCGCCGAACTTTCCGGTGTGGCCGCTGTGGTACGCAGCGCTGGCCTGGTTGCACGTGCGACAAGCGGGAGGGCTGCTGGTGGCGGGTCTGGCGATCGGCGCGTTGTTGCCCGGGAACTGGTCCGCATTGTGAGAGTTATCAGGTTGTAAGGCAAAGCCCGGTGCAAGCGAAGGCGACTTGAGCCCCGCGAACCGCTAGCATGCAGGGAATGCATCGGAGGTCTGGCACGGGTGCCTCGTCTGCCGCACCGCCAGGCCGCTGAGAGAAAGAAAGGCCCCCGTCGTATGTCCGTGCAGCTCACGCCGCATTTTCGCAACGTGCAAGCCCATTACGATCTCTCCGACGACTTCTTCCGGCTGTTCCTCGACCCCACCCAGACCTACAGCTGCGCGTACTTCGAGCGCGACGACATGACCCTAGAGGAAGCGCAGATCGCCAAGATCGATCTGTCGCTCGGAAAGCTCAAGCTTGAGCCCGGCATGACGCTGCTGGACGTCGGCTGCGGCTGGGGCGCGACCGTGCGGCGCGCCATCGAGAAGTACGACGTCAACGTCGTGGGCCTGACGCTGTCCGAGCACCAGGCCGCGCACGTCCGGAAGATGTTCGACCGGATGGACACCACCCGCTCCCGGCGGGTGTTGCTGGAGGGCTGGGAAAAGTTCCAAGAGCCGGTCGACCGCATCGTGTCGATCGGCGCCTTCGAGCACTTCGGCGTCCAGCGCTACGACCACTTCTTCAGGATGGCCTACCAGGTGCTGCCGTCCGACGGCATCATGTTGCTACACACCATCGCCCGCGAGACCTTCAAACAGGCCAAGGCGAACGGCCGGCCCCTGACCCGCGAAATCGTTCATTTCACCCAGTTCATCCTGGCGGAGATCTTTCCCGGCGGTTGGCTGCCGACGATCCCGTCGGTTGGGCAGCACGCGGGCAGGGCCGGTTTCAAGCTGACACGGACGCAGTCGCTGCAGCAGCACTACGCCAAGACTCTGGATATCTGGGCGGCCGCACTCGAGGCCAACCGCGCACAAGCGATCGCGATCCAATCGGAGAAGGTCTACGACAGCTACATGAGGTACCTGACCGGTTGCGCGGACCTGTTCCGCAACGGGTATACCGACGTCGTTCAGTACACTTTAGAAAAGTAGCTGCCAAAGTAGCTGCCAAAGTAGCTACAAAGTAGCTACAACGAATTTTCCGCTATCGGTCAGACAACCAGCAAGCGGGTCCAGTGAACACCAAGAACAAATGCGACGAGAACCCGATCGCCGTCGGCTCGCGGTTCTGTTCGACGTCCTCTGAGCATGACGCGTCGGCTCACGGCGTTCGAACTTAGCCGCAAGGCGTGAGGATCACTACAGGGATCTGCCGGCTAGTCCGCTGCTGGTATTCGATGAAGTACGGATACATGCCGACCAGCCGCCGCCACAATTCTGGACGCTGTTCCACCGGGGCAATTTCCGCCTTGACGGCGAACGTATCCTTTGTCACCTGCGCGACAGCGTCCGGATTCTCGCGCAGGTTGAGCCACCAGGCCGGGTCGGCATTGCTCCCGGCATAGGCGGCGGCAACCACGAATCGTTCACCGTCCTTGATGTAAATCAGCGGGACCGTGTGCGGCTTGCCGCTCCTGCGGCCGGTGACGGTGAGCAGCATGGTGGGGTACTTGCGGCTCTGAGCCATTCCACTGGTCAATCGATACATCGCGGCGTGCAGATTGCTAAATGCGCGGGTCACCGGCCGCATCGACGGTCGACTGAGAATGCGCCCGGCAGCCGAGAAAGCTGCTGATCCTCCTGGCTGCCGTGTCACCGACGGACCCCCTCTCCGGCCCACCAAAAGCTCTCCGGCCCGCCACAGCCAGTCGCGGCCTAACGCAGGCCTAACGCAGGCCTAACGCAGGCCTAACCTCGATTTTGCATCGAATTGATGATTGAGCCGTTCTGCCGCTGAATGGTGTTGTTGGGTAGTCATTTTCGGCGTGGTGGCGTGGAGAGTTGTCCCGTGTCGCCGGGTGGGGCGGGCTTTCCTGGGGCCGGTGGGTCTTTCGTGATCGGTTGGGTGAGGTCGCCAGGGTGTTATCCGAAGGCGGTGCGGATGTGTTGCCAGGCGGTCGCGATGGCTGCGGCCCATCGCCAGGTGGCGTCCAGGCGTAGCCGTTGTTGGCGTGCGCCGTGGGTGATGCGGGCGGCGACGTGCAGGATCCGGTAGCGGAATGTGGTGATCTCGACGCGGGCCAGGCCGGGGTGGTCGTGAAAGCCGATCAGACGGGCCCAGGTGACCAGATCGGTGGCGGCCAGGATGATTTCCAACCAGGCGGCGTTGGCCCAAAACGAGTGACAAGGTAAGTTGCGCAGCCCGGTGGCCTTCAGTTCGCGGATGCGGTCCTCGACGCGGGCGTGCTGACGGTGCCGCAACTCCAATCCGGCGACCTGACCGGGGATGACGCCGGGTGCGGTGTCGGTGATGAACGCGGTCACGCGCATGCCGTCGGCGTCGGTGAACCGCAGCTGGGCCCCGGGGTGGGGGCGTTCTCGGCGCAGGATCAGCCGGGTTCCGGCCGGCCACGAGGACAGGTTGACCAGACCGGTGGCCTCGGCGACCCAGGCGCCGTCGCGGATACCGCCGTCGGTGTCGATGGCCGGGTCCCAGACATCGGCGAGGGTGAGGGTGTCCACGGCGTCCTGCACCCGCCAATCGACGGGGTAGCCGAAGGAGAACCCCACTCCCAGCCTGCGGCACGCCTGGGCGAATCGGTGGGTGGCTCCGGCGGTGTCGCAGCGCACCAGCACCTTCGGCTTGTCGGGGTCCTCGGGATGGTCGGGGTCGGGCTGGTATCGCGGCGGCAGCGAGGCCAGCGCCTGCTCGAGGACGATGACGTGATCGGAGGCGGTGTTGGAGCCGGCGTTACCGTTGCGCAGCAGCCCGGCCAGGGCTTCCCCGCCGGCGATCTGGGGGCGGTCTAAAAACGCCAGCAGCGGGTGATGACCATAGGTTTTCTTCCAGGTCGCCGCAGCGCCGGTCTTGTTGTCGGAGTGATCGATCACCAGGGTGGCGTCGATGTCGATGTGCAGCCAACCCTCGGCGGGGGCGGCTCCGGCTGCCCAGGCCGCCGCCCGCGCCCCGGCCCGCGCTGCCCGCACCCCCGGCAGGTGGGCGGCATCGATGCGCTGATCGATCAGCCGCCACATGGTGGTCGTCGACGCCTTCGCGCCGAACACATGCTCACGATCGCCGCATAGCTGACCAACTGCGTCGATGCAGTCCGCGCCGTCAGCGACCGCGGCCGCCAGATCGGCGAACACGTCCCCGGGCGCGTACGCCCACGGGCCCCGGTAAGTGTCGGCCAACGCGGTGGTGACCTGCGCCGACAACCCAGTGCGGTCCGCGAGCTCGCGCAGCATACCCATCCCGGCATGCGACACGACACCATGACCGTCAGCAGACACTTTCACCCGCGATGCCAGCGCGATATTCTTCACTCGCGAGGTGCCTTCCCGTAGGAATATTTGAACCCTAGACAAGTCCAATTATCCCTTGCAGGACAGGCACTTTCGCTTATCTACAACCCGTTTCGCGGGGCATTTCACGAAAAATCTGGGCTAACGCGCCACCTTACCGGTGTTCGAATTCGGGCAACTCGGCAAGCAATCCACAGGTCAGTGCGCCGCACCACAGCACAACCAAATCGACGCCAGTCAGGCTGCACAAGGCAAGGGATAACCGGCGTCGTTCAGTTCGCCTGCAATGTAACTGCTAAGTAGCTAGTCGCGCGTGGGCGTCGCTATCACTAGCGAACCGGCGCGCGGACCTACTTCACCAGGGTGAACTGACCGACGTTGCTGATGCCCTTGATGAAGAAGTTCTCGCACCCGGTCAGGTAGTGCATGTACCGGTCGTAGATCTCTTCGGACTGGATGGCGATGGCCTTGTCCTTGTTGGCCTTCAGATTGGACGCCCAGATGTTCAGCGTGCGGGCGTAGTGCTCCTGCAGTAATTGCACCTTTTCGACCGAGAACCCGGCGCCCTGCGAAAACCTGAAAATGTCTTCCTGCGCCGGTAACTGTCCGCCCGGGAAAATAACGGTCCCCATGAATTTCATGAATCGCAAATCGTTCATCGTTATCGAGACGCCGCGCTCAAGCTGCTGCGCCTGCGTGTAAGCCAAAATGGTGTGCAGCAACATACGGCCGTCGTCGGGCAGGATGTCGTACGCGCGATCGAAGAACGCGGCGTATCGCTCCATTTTGAACGCTTCGAACGCGCCGATGCTGACGATCCGGTCGACCTTGTCCTCGAACTCTTCCCAGCCCTGCAGCCGTATCTCGACCTTCCGGTCAGTGGGAATGGTGGCCAGTTTGGCTCTGCTGTACTCCGACTGGTTGCGGCTGAGGGTAATCCCGATGACGTTGACGTCGAACTTCTCGATCGCCCGAACCAGCGCCCCGCCCCAGCCGCAGCCGATGTCCAACAATGTCATACCGGGCTCGAGATTCAGCTTTCCGAGAGCCAAGTCGAACTTCGCGTTTTGCGCTTCCTCGAGGGTCATGTCATCGCGCTCGAAGTATGCGCAGGTGTAGCCCATCGTGGGGTCTAGGAATAATGAGAAAAACTCATCGGAAACGTCATAAATAGACTGTGACTCTTCGTAATACGGCCGCAACTCGGTCATCGTTGGCTTGGTACCTCTCGTTTGTTGATCGACGAGCATCGTACCCTGCCTGCTCAGCGACTGCACACTCGGCGCACGCCCTTGTCGAGCGCCGTTTGGGGGCCGGTCAACCGGATTCAGTAAGTATAGAAACCCCGGCCCGATTTCTTGCCCAGCAGACCCGCCTCGACCATCCGCAACAACAGCGGCGGCGGACCGTAGTGCGGTTCCTTGAATTCCTCGTACAACTTGTCCGCAATCAGCTTGAGCGTGTCCAGGCCGACGAGATCGGAAAGCCGCAGCGGGCCCATCGGGTGCGAGAGCCCGGCGACAACCGCCTTGTCGACGTCTTCGACGCTCGCGAATCCGGCCTCGACCATGCGGATCGCCGAGAGCAGATAAGGGATCAGCAGCGCGTTCACCACGAAGCCGGATCGGTCGGAGCAGCGCACCACTTGTTTGCCCAGAACCGCACTGGCAAACTCTTCGGTGCGGGCGGCGGCGGCCTCGTCGGTGACCAGCGTGCTGACCAACTCCACCAGCGGCAGTACCGGGACCGGATTGAAGAAGTGCAGGCCCAGCACGCGCTTCGGGTTCTTGGTGGCCGCGGCGATCTTCATGATGGGGATGCTGGAGGTGTTCGACGCCAGCACGGCCTCCGGATCGGTGACGACTCGGTCGAGTTCGGCGAAGATCTGGGTCTTGATGGTCTCGTCCTCGATGACGGCCTCGATCACCAATTGCCGGTCGGCCAAGTCGCCGAGGTCGGTGGTGAAGGTCAGCTTCTCGAGCGCGCGCTCGCGCTCGCGCTCTGTCACCTTGCCCGCGCTGACGCCGCGCTCCAGCGACTTCACGATCCGGTTGCGACCGGCAGTGATCAGTGCCTCGGTGGTCTCGAAGACCGTCACCTCGACGCCGGCGCGGACGGAGACCTCGGCGATGCCGGCCCCCATCTGTCCGGCCCCAACAACCCCTACCCGCTCAATCGCTGCCACTTACCCTCCTCATACGCGCGAGCAGTCCCCCGCAAGCGGGAGGTACCCCCAGCAGAATCGCATCATCTGGGCTGCAGAAGTGCGATTCTGCGTCTGCTCGGCAGACTAACCTCGGCCGACTAACTCAGTGGAACTGACCCTCTTCGGTCGAGCCGGTCAGGGCGGTGGTCGACGAGTTCGGGTCGACCGTGGTGGCGATCCGGTCGAAGTAGCCGGCGCCGACCTCGCGCTGGTGCTTGGTCGCCGTGTAGCCGCGCTCCTCCGCGTCGAACTCGCGCTCCTGCAACTCCACGTAGGCGCTCATCTGGTTGCGGGCGTAGCCGTAGGCCAGATCGAACATCGAGTAGTTCAGGGCGTGGAAGCCGGCCAGCGTGATGAACTGGAACTTGAATCCCATTGCGGCGAGCTCTTTTTGGAACTTCGCGATGGTGGCATCGTCGAGGTGCCTGCGCCAGTTGAACGACGGCGAGCAGTTGTAGGCCAGCATCTGGTCGGGGTGCTCCGCTTTGACCGCCTCTGAGAAGCGACGAGCGACCTCCAGGTCCGGGGTGCCGGTCTCCATCCAGATCAGGTCGGCGTACGGCGCGTACGCCTTCGCCCGCGCGATGCAGGGCTCGATGCCGTTCTTGGTCCGGTAGAAGCCCTCCCGGGTGCGCTCGCCGGTGATGAACGGCTGGTCGCGCTCGTCGACGTCCGACGTGATCAGCGTGGCCGCCTCCGCGTCGGTACGGGCGATCACGACGGTCGGGACGTCGCACACGTCGGCCGCGAGGCGGGCCGAGGTGAGCGTCCGGACGTGCTGCTGGGTCGGGATCAGCACCTTGCCGCCGAGGTGGCCGCACTTCTTCTCCGAGGCCAGCTGGTCCTCCCAGTGCGAGCCCGCGACGCCGGCGGCGATCAGGGCCTTCTGCAGCTCGAACACGTTCAGTGCGCCACCGAATCCGGCCTCGCCGTCGGCGACGATCGGCGCCAGCCAGTTCTCCACGGACTTGTCGCCCTCGACCTTGGCGATCTGGTCGGCGCGCAGCAGCGCGTTGTTGATCCGGCGGACCACCTGCGGCACCGAGTTGGCGGGGTAAAGGCTCTGGTCGGGGTAGGTGTGGCCGGAGAGGTTGGCGTCACCGGCGACCTGCCAACCCGACAGGTAGATGGCCTTGAGGCCGGCACGCACCTGCTGGACGGCCTGGTTGCCGGTCAGGGCGCCGAGCGCGTTGATCCACTCCAGGTCGTGCAGCTCCTCCCACAGCACCTCCGCACCGCGGCGGGCCAGGGTGTTCTCCTCGACCACGCTGCCCTGCAGGGCAACGACGTCGGCGGCTGTGTAGGTGCGGGTGACGTCCTTCCAGCGGGGATTGGTGTCCCAGTCGCGCTGAATCTGCTCGGCGCTCTTCGGGGTGCCAACGACAGACATTGGTGCTCCTTAACGGTCCTTCATTGCTGAATTATTGCGGAGTTGCGATTGAGCCGCACCGCCGTCCGGCGGTCACTAACGGCTTAACTTCACTGATGTGCTAACTCGACGATGGCATAGCGTGTTCCCGGCTGCCACCCATTTCAATTGCCAATTTCGGCAACGACATTGCGCGGTTCTGTGAAGATTGCGAAGAAGTGAAATTTCTTAACCGGTTCAGAAGCTACCGGCCAGTAACCATGAACTCGCAGGTCAAGCGGACATTTACCGGGGATCCTCAAACGGGGTCGTTTAGCTACAACGCGAAGAGTGAAGCGACGGCTTTTGTCTCGTCGCCAACGGCGTATGTGAGCGTTGTAACAGTGCGATCCGCCAGGCCGGCGCCGAATTGATCGGTCGAGCCGGCCGGGTGAACGTGCGAGATGATCTCCAGCTTGTCGCCGAGCGCGACCGGCGCCTCGTGCTCGATGGTGATGCGCAGCGGCCCCTGCAGCAGCTCGGTGTGCGAAGCCAGGTAGTCCTCGACCACGCTCCAGTACACCGTGTTGTTCATGTGGTCGAACAGGTCGATGTCGGTGACCCGGACCGGAAACTCGTGGACTTCGGTCGCGTCGTGGCGGCTGCCTGGCTTCAGGTAACGCTTCCACCGCAGCCGGCCCTCGGACGTCGTTTTGTGCAGGGCCGCGAGGAAGTCGTCACTCATGCGGGACGGCGTCTCGGTTTCCCGGTTGACGTGGATCCAGAACGCCTCGGATTCGATCAGGCCGCCCTTGCGTCCATCTATGCGGACCCGCATCTCACACCACCGGTTTGAGCTGCCCGAACACCAGCGCCGGCATCGAAGCATGTCGCGGAAATCGATCGGCCCGATCAGGTCGACCATGGTGCGCTGCACGATCCACAGCGGATGGGTGTCCTCGAAGCCCATCTCACGCAGCTGGTCCTGGCCGATGTCCTGGATGTGCCGGGCAGCCGCGTCCAAGCGCAGCCGGCCCGTGCGGTCGATGTCGCCCATCCGTAACGGCCACTCGCGATCGAACACATCGGGGTGGTCGGGCACCGGCATCAAATTTTTGTCCAGGCTCACGGGTTCGCTCCCATTTACTCCTTGGTGGCGCCCGTGGATACCCCCGGGTTCCCGATGGGAATCATGCCAACGGCGTCCCCGAAATGCTAATCCCCCCTTGTGCCCATCGTGCCAACTCTGCGAAGCACGCCTTCGCACTGCCGGGTAAGCTGCGTCGAGTGTCCAAAACGTTCGTGGGCTCGCGCGTGCGTCAGCTGCGCAGCGAGCGCGGGTTCAGCCAAGCCGCACTGGCCCAGATGCTGGAGATCTCACCGAGTTACCTCAACCAGATCGAGCATGACGTTCGGCCGCTGACGGTGGCCGTGTTGCTGCGGATCACCGAGGTGTTCGGCGTGGACGCGACCTTCTTCGCCCCGCAGGACGACACCCGGCTCGTCGCCGAGCTGCGCGAGGTGACGATGGACCGCGACCTGGATATCGACGTCGATCCACCCGAAGTCGCGGAAATGGTCAGCGCCCACCCCACCCTGGCGCGCGCGGTCGTCAACCTGCACCGGCGCTACCGGATCACCACCGCGCAACTTGCCGCCGCCACCGAGGAGCGGTTCTCCGACGGCAGCGGAACCGGTTCGATCACCATGCCGCACGAAGAAGTGCGCGACTACTTCTATCAACGGCAGAACTACCTGCACGAACTGGACACCGCGGCCGAGGACCTCACCGTCCAGATGCGGCTGCACCACGGGGACCTGGCCCGTGAGTTGACCCGCCGGCTCACCGAGGTCCACGGGGTGCGCATCAACAGGCGCATCGATCTCGGCGACACTGTGCTGCACCGCTACGACGCCAAGACCAACACTTTAGAGATCAGCAATCACCTCGCGTCGGGTCAGCAGATCTTCAAGATGGCCGCGGAATTGGCCTACCTGGAGTTCGGCGACCTGATCGACAGCATGGTCGAAGAGGGCAAGTTCACCAGCGACGAGTCGCACACGCTGGCCCGGTTGGGGCTCGCAAATTACTTCGCCGCCGCCGCGGTGCTCCCCTACCGCCAGTTCCACGACGTCGCGGAGAATTTCCGCTACGACGTCGAACGGCTGTCGGCGTTTTACAAGGTGAGCTACGAGACGATCGCCCATCGGCTCTCGACGCTGCAACGGCCGTCGATGCGGGGGGTGCCGTTCTCGTTCATCCGGGTGGATCGGGCCGGCAATATGTCGAAACGCCAGTCGGCCACGGGTTTTCACTTCTCCTCCAGCGGCGGCACCTGCCCGCTGTGGAACGTCTACGAAACGTTCGGCAACCCCGGCAAGATCCTGGTGCAGATAGCCGAGATGCCCGACGGCCGCAACTACATGTGGGTGGCCCGCACGGTGGAGCGCCGCGCCGCACGGTATGGTCAGGCCGGAAAAACCTTCGCGATCGGGCTGGGTTGCGAACTTCGCCAGGCCCACCGACTCGTCTACTCGGAAGGACTCGACTTGTCGGGGGATATCGCCACACCCATCGGCGCGGGCTGCCGCGTCTGCGAACGTGACAAGTGCCCGCAGCGGGCTTTCCCGGCTTTGGGACGCGCCCTCGATCTCGACGAACATCGCAGCACCGTGTCCCCGTACCTGGTGCGGCAACCATGACCGGCCCCGAAAGCCGCGAGGTCGGCCGCATCCCGTCCGGCGGGTTCCTGCAATTGGGACCGATCAACTGGGTGATCGCGAAGTTGGCCGCCCGCGTGGTCCGGGCACCCGAGATGCACCTGTTCACCGCGTTGGGACAGCATCGGTTGCTGTTCTGGGTTTGGGCCATCTACGGCGGCCTGCTGCTGCGGGCGCGGCTGCCGGGGATCGACACCGAGTTGGTGATCCTGCGGGTCGCGCATGTGCGTTCCTGCGAATACGAACTGCAGCACCACCGCCGCATGGCGCGCTTCCGGGGCCTGGACGCGAACGCGCAGGCCGCGATCTTCGCCTGGCCGGACAGCCCAGCCGGCGCCCCGAACGACCTCACCGCACGCCAACGGGCGCTGCTGAACGCGACGGATGAGTTCATCAAGGACCGGACCCTCACCAGCGACACCTTCGACGAGCTCGCGAGTCACCTAAGCCGGCGCCAGCTGATCGAATTCTGCATGCTTGCAAGCCAATACGACGGGATGGCAGCGACGATGTCCGCCCTCGCGATCCCGCTGGACAACCCGCGCTAAAGCTAGCGACCCTCGAGAGACCCTGAGGCACGGCCGCCCAGCCGGGTGAAGCGGCGTCGCAACTGCCAGGTGGTTACACCGAGATGTTGGCGATATCGGCCAGCACGGCCAATGTCAGCAGCACGGGCAGTATCGGCAGGCCGAACGCGAACGTCGCCCACAGGTCTTTGTGCCGCCGGCGCAACGTCCAGCCCCACACCCCGGCGACGACCGCCAGGATCACCGAGCCGATGAACACCAGCACGCTCCACACACTGACCGTCGTGAGATCCTCGCCGATCGAAATGGCCACCAGCCAAAGCACATAGCCGGCAACCAACCCGCTGAGCGCACCCACGATGGCGTCACCGCTGCGGCCTCGGATCATCGTGCAGCTCAGAAGTTGATCATGTGGCCGACCAGGCCGTGGAAGCACTCCTGCAACGCTTCCGACATCGTCGGATGAGTGTGCACGTTGCGAGCCAGCTCGTTGGCGGTCAGGTCCCATTTCTGCGCCAGCGTGAGCTCCGGCAGCAGCTCGGAGACGTCGTGGCCAATGATGTGCCCGCCCAGCAGCTCCAGGTACTTGGCGTCGGCGATCAGCTTGACGAAACCGCTGGGGTCGCCCATCCCGTGTGCTTTGGCGTTGGCGGTGAACGGGAACTTGGCCACCACCACGTCGTAACCCTCGTCACGGGCTTGCTGCTCGGTGAGCCCGAAGCTGGCGACCTGCGGCTGGCAGAACGTCGCTCGGGGCAACATGCGATAGTCGCCGAGCGTCAAAGTCTCTGCGCCCGCGATGGTTTCGGCCGCCACCACACCCTGGGCCTCGGCGACGTGCGCGAGCTGCAACAGCGCCGTGACGTCGCCGATGGCGTAGATGTGGCTGACGTTGGTGCGCATGTGGTCGTCGATCCCGATGGCCTTGCGCTCGGTCAATGCGACCCCGGCTTTGTCCAGCCCGTAGCCCTCGACGTTCGGCGCAAACCCGATGGCCTGCAACACCTTATCGGCCTTGAGATCCTCGGACTTGCCGTCCTTGCTGACGGTCACCGTGACCGGTGAACCCTCGGTGCCGTCGTCCACGATCCGCTCGACCTTGGTTCCGGTAAGGATCTTGACGCCCAACTTCTTGAACTGCTTTTCGATCTCCTTGGACACCTCGGCGTCCTCGTTGGGCAGCGCGCGCGGCAGGAACTCCACGATGGTCACGTCGACGCCGTAGTTCTTCAGGACGTAGCCGAACTCCATGCCGATGGCGCCGGCCCCGGCGATGACGATCGATCCCGGCAACTCCCGGGACAGGATCTGCTCCTCGTAGGTGACCACGTTTTGCGACAGCGACGTGCCGGGTACCAGCCGAGTGCTGCTGCCGGTGGCGATGATGCAGTTGTCGAAGGTGACCGTCAGCGGATTTTCAGCACCGCCCTCGTTGAGCTCGACGGCCAAGGTGTTGGCGTCGGTGAACCGGCCGTATCCGTGGATCTCGGTGATCTTGTTCTTCTTCATCAGAAAGTGCACACCGGTGACGCGACCCTCGGCCACCTTGCGGCTTCGGTCATAGGCGATCCCGTAGTCGAAGCGGGCCTCCCCGCTGATGCCAAAAGCCTTGGCCTCCTTGGTGAAGATGTACGCCAGCTCGGCGTTGCGCAGCAACGCCTTGGACGGGATGCAGCCGACGTTGAGACAGACTCCGCCCCAGTACTTCGGCTCGACGACTGCGGTCTTGAGGCCTAGCTGCGCGGCACGAATCGCTGCGACATATCCGCCGGGACCGGCTCCGAGGACAACGACGTCATAGTGGGTCACGGGCACTACCCTAACGGCCCACCTAGACGGGCAAAACAGTCAGTAGGGAATGACCCCGACCAAACAGTGACCCACCCGCTCGCAGTAGTAATAGCCGTACAGCGGCGCCGCGGCGGCCAGGGAGGCGAATGGCCCGGACATGACCGCGAGCGCCAACGCCGAAAGCAGTGGCCGGCCCTGGACCATAGCCAGCAGGACGCCGGCCACACTGCACGTCACGACGTAGACCAGCACCACGAACTCCGGGCCGGTCTTGTCGATGGTGTGGTACCACCAATAGAACAGGCTGAGCCCGGTTTGCGCCGCGACAACCCACACGCCGAAGAGCACCAGCACCAGCTTCCACCACTTCACATACTGGTACCGCCCGGGCACGGTGACCGGCACTGTGACCGGCACTGTGACCGGCACGGCCTCGATCGCCGGATCATGCTGGGCGACCGAAGAAGCCGACGAGATGGTCTCGGGCTTTTCGGTGGGCCCGTCCTTGGATTCAACCCTGGATTCAGCTCTGGACTCAGCCTTCGCGGGGTGGCCCAGGAGCGGCACCGGCTGCGAGTCGGTGTCGTCAAAGTTCGGCACGAAGGGCACCGAATCCTCGCCCATGTCGAAGTCCGGTACGAACGGCTCGGTCCCGGGGTTTGACTCGTCTTTCTTACGCACCGGACACGACCTGAAGCGCGACCAGCACACCGAACCAACCCGGAGCTAACGCGAGCATGAAGGCGCCCAGCGCCGTCACCCAGCGACGCCCGGACAGCACGATCAGCAGCAGCCCCAGCACGCTGGGAATTCCGACCACCATGGCGATAACTGCGTCCGGCCGGATCCGCTCATGGACTCCGATGGTGTCCGCCACCCCGGCCAGCAGCCCGATCGCGTTGCCGATCAGCATGGCGCCAGCCAGCAGCCAGGGCCGCGGAATGGGGATCACGTTCTACGACCTTACTGCCGTTAGGAGCTAGGGGCGGGGCATGTTCCCGGCGCGGCTCCATTGTCTTGATCGACGACCTCACCGCGTACCGACGGGCGTTCGCCACACTCGTAGGCGGCGCCGGTGATCACCGTCGTGGCCGCTAGCAGCGCCATTTCTGCGTCGGTGAAGACCCGGCCGCGGCTGAGGAACCGCACGCCCTCGGGCGCCTCCAGGCTGAATCCGCCGCCGCGCCCCGGCACGACGTCGATCACGAGTTGGGTGTGCTTCCAGACCTGGTACTGCGGGCCCGAGATCCATACCGGCACGCCATCTGAATCTTGGGAACCTTGGGGACCGACGTCGAGCATCCCCAACAGGACGTCTCGGTCGCCGATGAGGAAGTCCCCGCGGGGGTAGCACATCGGCGACGACCCGTCGCAGCAGCCGCCGGACTGGTGGAACATCACCGGACCGTGGCGATCCTGCAGTCGCGCCAGCAGTTCCGCGGCCGCGGCGGTGATCACCACGCCGGCCGGAGCGCCCATCAGAAGAGGCCCCCTATCAGAAGAATCCCTGGGCCTTTTCTGAGTACGACACCAACAGGTTCTTGGTCTGCTGGTAGTGGTGCAGGGCCATCTGGTGGGTCTCCCGGCCGAAGCCGGATTGCTTGTAGCCGCCGAACGCCGCGTGCGGCGGGTACATGTGATAGCAGTTCACCCACACCCGGCCCGCCTTGATGTCGCGGCCGGCCCGGTAGGCGACGTTGCCGTCGCGGCTCCACACGCCGCCGCCCAGCCCGTAGAGCGTGTCGTTGGCGATGGCAAGCGCGTCGTCGTAGTCACGGAAGGAGGTGACGGCAACGACGGGCCCGAAGATCTCCTCCTGGAAGATGCGCATCTTGTTGTGGCCGGCCAGAATCGTCGGCTGCACGTAGTAGCCGCCGGACAGGTCCCCACCAAGCTCGGCACGCTCGCCGCCGGTGATCAGCTTGGCGCCCTCCTCCTTGCCGATTTCGATGTAGGACAGGATCTTTTCCATCTGGTCATTGGAGGCCTGAGAGCCCTGCATGGTCTGGATGTCCAGTGGGTCGCCCTGGCGGACCGCCTTGGTACGGATCGCCGCAAGTTCGAGGAATTCGTCGTGGATGTCGGCCTGGATCAGGCTGCGCGACGGGCAGGTGCACACCTCGCCCTGGTTGAGGGCGAACATGGTGAACCCTTCCAGCGCCTTGTCCTGGAAGTCGTCGTTGGCCGCCATCACGTCGGAGAAGAAGATGTTGGGGCTCTTGCCGCCGAGTTCCAGGGTGACCGGGATCAGGTTCTGTGAGGCGTACTGCATGATCAGGCGCCCGGTGGTGGTTTCCCCGGTGAACGAGACCTTGGCGATCCGGTCGCTGGAGGCCAGCGGCTTGCCGGCCTCGACCCCGAAACCGCTGACGACGTTGACCACCCCGGGCGGAATCACGTCGCCGATCAGCGACATCAGGTACAGGATCGACGCCGGTGTCTGCTCGGCCGGTTTGAGCACCACCGTGTTGCCGGCCGCGATGGCAGGCGCCAATTTCCAGGCGCCCATGAGGATCGGGAAGTTCCACGGAATGATCTGGGCCACCACCCCGAGCGGTTCGTGGAAGTGGTAGGCGACGGTGTCGTCGTCGATCTGCGACAGCGAGCCCTCCTGGGCGCGGATCGCCGCGGCGAAATACCGGAAATGGTCGGCGGCCAGCGGGATGTCGGCGGCCAGCGTCTCCCGGATCGGCTTGCCGTTGTCCCAGACT
Organism: uncultured Actinomycetota bacterium; assembly: GCA_963778135.1. Classification (GTDB taxonomy): domain Bacteria; phylum Actinomycetota; class Actinomycetes; order Mycobacteriales; family Mycobacteriaceae; genus Mycobacterium. The sequence goes on from CAVZTC010000003.1 coordinate 867,407, forward strand.
TCGGCCACCGCCAGCGCCTCTTTGTGCTGCTCGATGCGGTCGGCGATCTTGAGCAGGATCGCAGCCCGCTCGGCGGGCGCGGTCTTGCCCCACGCCGGCGCGGCCGCGTGCGCGGCGTCGAGCGCCTTTTCGACATCGGCCTCGTCGGACCGCGCCACCTCGCAGAACACCTGGCCGGTCACCGGCGTCTTGTTTTCGAAGTACAAACCCTTAGCGGGCGCGACCCACTCGCCCCCGATGAAGTTGTCGTATCGGGATTCGTACGACATCAGTGCGCCCGCGGTACCCGGACGTTGGAAAACGGTCATCGGCTCGGCTCCTCGTTGACCCGCAAATTCATGGATGTAACACAGCTCACACTACCGTCGCCCGCCACAATGTCTCTCATGGCTCCTGAGGCTCGCGAAGCTACCGACGACCCGTACCTGTGGCTCGAGGACGTCACGGACGAGAAGGCGCTCGACTGGGTACGCGCGCAGGACGAACCGACGCTGACACAATTCTGCGACGACCGGTTCGAAACGATGCGCACCGAAACCCTCGAGGTGCTCGACACGGATGCCCGCATCCCCTACGTACGGCGCCGCGGCGACTACCTCTACAACTTCTGGCGCGACGCCACCAACCCGCGCGGGCTGTGGCGGCGCACCACGCTGGAGAGCTACCGCAGCGACTCCCCCGAGTGGGACGTGCTGATCGATGTGGATGAACTGGGCGCCATCGACGACCAGAAATGGGTGTGGGGCGGTGCGGCGGTCATCGAACCGGAGTTCACCCGCGCGCTCGTCAGCCTCTCCCGCGGCGGCTCGGATGCGGTGATCGTGCGTGAATTCGACATGCTGACAAGCGAATTCGTCGCCGACGGGTTCGAGCTGCCGGAAGCCAAGTCGTTCGTCGGCTGGGCGGACCCGGATACGGTGCTGGTGGGCACCGACTTCGGCGCCGACTCGCTCACCGAATCCGGCTACCCGAGGATCGTCAAGCGGTGGCGTCGGGGCACGCCGCTGACCGACGCGGAGACGATCTTCGAAGGGGCGCGCACCGACGTCAACGCGGCGGGCGACGTCGACCGGACGCCGGGCTTCGAACGCACCTTTGTATTCCGCTCGGTCGACTTCTGGAACCGGGAGAGATACGAGCTGCGGGGTTCCGAACTGATTTCGATCGACGTGCCCACCGACGTCAGCAGCCTGTCGATTCACCGCGAGTGGCTGCTGATCGACCTGCGCACCGACTGGTCCGTCGGTGGCACCACCTACCGGGCCGGCACCTTGCTGGCCACGAACTACGACGAATTCATTTCGGGCAAAAGAGAATTGACCATCGTATTCGAGCCCGACGCGCACACCAGCCTGCATCAGTACGCGTGGACCCGCGACCGGCTGTTGCTCGTCACGCTGGCCGACGTGGCCAGCCGGATCGAAATCGTCACGCCCGGAACCTGGCACCGCGAACCGATCTCCGGAATCCCGGCCGCGACCGACACCGTGATCGTCGCCGCCGACGACACCGGCGACGAGTTCTTCCTCGACTCCAGCAGCTTCGTCGCGCCGTCGCGGCTGCTGCGCGGCACCGGGCCCGAACAGCTCGACGAGGTCAAGTCCGCTCCCGACTTTTTCGACGCCGAAAACATCACCGTGGCACAGCATTTCGTGGCGTCGAAGGACGGCACCTCGATCCCGTACTTTGTTGTGCGGCCCGGCAGTTCAACCGGAGCCGACGGTTCCCAAGGGCCGGGTCCGACGCTGCTGTACGGCTACGGCGGATTCGAGTCGTCCAACACGCCGGGTTATAGCGGCGTGCTGGGCCGGGTCTGGCTGTCCCGCGGGGGCACGTACGTGCTGGCCAACATCCGCGGCGGTGGCGAGTACGGGCCGGGCTGGCACACCCAGGCCATCCGCGAGGGCCGGCACAAGGTCGACGAGGACTTCGCCGCGGTGGCAGACGATCTGGTGAAGCGTGGCATCACGACCGTCGAGCAGCTCGGCGCGCGCGGCGGCAGCAACGGCGGGCTGCTGATGGGCATCATGCTGACCAAATACCCGGAGAAATTCGGCGCGCTGGTCTGCGACGTCCCGCTGCTGGACATGAAGCGCTACCACCTGCTGCTGGCCGGCGCTTCCTGGGTGGCCGAGTACGGCGACCCGGACAACCCGGACGACTGGAAATTCATCTCCGAATACTCGCCCTACCAAAACATTTCGGCGGACGGCACGTACCCGCCGGTCTTGTTCACCACGTCCACCCGCGACGACCGGGTGCATCCGGGGCACGCGCGCAAGATGACGGCGGCGCTGCAGGCGGCGCGGCATCGGGCCTGGTTGTACGAGAACATCGAGGGCGGCCACGGCGGCGCGGCCGACAACGAGCAGGCCGCGTTCGTCACGGCGCTGAGTTACTCGTTCCTGCATCGCATGCTGGGGACGACGTAAGTGGGCGCTCACCGTTGCGGATCACCCACGCCATGTCGTCGGCCGGGACTCGAAGGCCGGCCCTGCGAGCCTCGATGAGCCTCGAGAACCCCGGTGAGTCTCGCTGGACACGGGGCGGCCAACCGACTTCGCTTGGGCCATGAAACTTCCCGAGTTCCAGACCCTGCTCTACACGACGGCCGGGGCGATCGCCACCATCACCCTGAACCGACCGGAGCACCTCAACACGATCGTCCCGCCCATGCCCGACGAGATCGAGGCGGCCATCGGGCTGGCCGAGCGCGACCAGGGCATCAAGGTGATCGTGCTGCGGGGCGCGGGCCGTGCCTTTTGCGCCGGTTATGACTTCGGCGAGGGCTTCCAGCACTGGGGCGACGGGATGATGACCGACGGGCGGTGGGACCCCGGCAAGGACTTTGCGATGGTCACCGCCCGCGAGACCGGGCCGACGCAGAAGTTCATGGCCATCTGGCGGGCGTCCAAGCCGGTGATCGCGCAGGTGCACGGCTGGTGCGTCGGCGGCGGCAGCGACTACGCCCTGTGCGCCGACCTGGTGATCGCCAGTGACGACGCCGTGATCGGCACCCCGTACAGCCGGATGTGGGGTGCCTATCTGACCGGCATGTGGATGTATCGGCTGAGCCTGGCCAAGGTGAAATGGCACTCGCTGACCGGCCGGCCGCTGACTGGCGTCCAGGCCGCCGAGGTCGAGCTGATCAACGAGGCCGTGCCGTTCGAGCGACTCGAGGCACGGGTCGCCGAGATCGCCGCCGAGCTGGCGCAAATCCCGCTGTCGCAGCTGCGCGCGCAGAAGCTGATCGTCAACCAGGCCTACGAGAACATGGGCCTTGCGTCCACCCAAGCGCTCGGCGGCATCCTCGACGGCCTGATGCGGAACACCCCCGACGCCCTGGAGTTCATCCATGCCGCGGAAACCCAGGGCGTGCGGGCCGCGGTCGAACGGCGCGACGGTCCGTTCGGTGACTACAGCCAGGCCCCTCCCGAGCTGAGGCCGGACCCCACACATGTCATCGTGCCTGATGGCGACGCATAGTGAGCTGACCTACAAATCTGGCCCTCGGCTCACATCCGGGCCCCAGGAAGTGTTACGGTGATCACTATGTCTCGGTTGAGTTACGGCCTGCGTGCAGGCGTTGCATTGCTGTCCCTCGGTGTCGCCGCTGCGGTCTTCCCCAAGACGGCAGTCGCCGATTCCACGGAGGACTTCCCGGTGCCCCGCAGGATGATCGAGACCACGTGCGACGCCGAACAGTATCTGGCGGCCGCGCGGGACACCAGCCCGGTGTACTACCAGCGGTACATGATCGACTTCAACAACCACGCGAACCTCGGGCCGGCGGTGATTAACAAGGCACACTGGTTCTTCTCGATCTCACCCGCGGAGCGCAGGGATTACTCCGAGAACTTCTACAACGGTGATCCGCTGACGTTTGCCTGGGTCAACCACATGAAGATCTTCTTCAACAACAAGGGTGTCGTCGCCAAGGCCACCGACGTGTGCCACCAGTACCCGGCCGGCGACATGTCGGTCTGGAACTGGTCATAGGGGCATGGGCGCACTGAGGTTCGCCGGCTTGGCAATGGTGACGGCGGCAGCTCCCATCGCGATCCTCTTCGGAAGTGGTCCGGCGCATGCCGACAGCGATCTCGGTAAACCATGCGGGCCAGAAGGCGCGAAGGTGTGGGGAAACCCCGGCCCCATCTACTGCCAGCGCAACCCGGATGGGCAACTGCAATGGGTGTCCATGCCTGTCTCGGCGTTTTGCGTGGCCTTCTGCGTGAATCACCCCTAGAACTTCCTAAAATCCCCCAAGAGCATTCGATGTCCCCCGATCGGGGGACAACCAAATCCTCCCCGTTAGCAGCTATTCGGCGGATAGCTGTGTGGGTACCCCCACGGAATAGTGGCAAAGGTCCGCAACGTATCCATCGTGGAGGTGGGCTCGCATGAACGCCTTTAACCAGGCACCGGGTAACGAAATCCCAGACACCCTGGCGGCCCTGGACTGGTATGACATCAGGTGCCAGTCCGACTTGGGCTGCTCCAACGCAGCGACGCACGTCGTGCACGTGCACGCCGTGGACGAGTGCCACAACCCGAACCTCGACCAGTCCGGAAACTTCGTCGGCATCCTGTGCATGCTGTGCACGCAGGCCATCGTGATGCAGGTTCAGCAGCAGGTGGGCTGGCTGACCCGCCACCCGGGCGTCTTCTGCCTGACCTGCGGGGCGCAGGTACGTGAGACGCACGACGTCCTGCGCAACGTCGCGGCCTTGTGATCTTTTGACCCGTCAGTGAGCCTGCGTCACCAGTAGATTAGACCGCATCGAAGAGTACATAATACTCGACGCATCTCTCAATTACGTGGCCAATAAAAGCTTGAGCTGATTGCCATACACACCGAGTGATTCCGCACTCAACATCTCGAGATGCGCGCAGTCCACCGAGTGCTCAGTGATTTCGCCATCGATATAAGGACGCCATCTTTCCAGCAAAGACGGCGCCCGATCGCCCTCAGTTCGTGCGGCAGAAAATATCACCGCATCACCATGGAATACATCAGGAAGATGCTCACCGAGATGCAACAGGTTAGCATTAAGGCATTGAATAATAAACCCTAATAACCGCTCAGACGGGAGTGCCAAGTCTAGCGCTTGGCGCTGCGCAATTAATTCCTGCGCATCCCGATAGGTAAGCCGTTCCGATCGCACTGGAATAACCACACCATTCGTACGCAGGATGCCTTCCAGGACTCGACTCTCGTCTGGAGATTGCTTGCGTACGGTGAAGTCGTCAGCGCTGAACACGGCATCTACCAGCACGAGGCGTTGGACTACACATCCGCGTCGCTGGAGCTCAATGGCGAGCTCGTGAGCTACGAAGCCGCCAAAGGACCACCCAAGAAGATTATAGGGTCCGGTGGGATAAACGGCCTGGAGTCGATCCGCGTAAATCTTCGCCATCTCACAAATTGATCCGGGCTCAGCCTCGTCACCTTCCTGGACTTGTTGAATGCCGACGATCGGCGCTTCTAAATAATCACCAAGCGCCCGATATGACCAACTAAGCCCGAAACCATCATGAACACAGCATAGCGGGACGCCGGTACCTTCCTTGAGGACCTCAACCGGGACCACCTCCACCGAACTGGAATAGGTTCCCAACTGCTGGCTCAAGCTTCTTACCGACGGCGCGTAGAACAACGTCCGCACCGCAACATCAACATCCAGGGCGTTGTTGATCGTGGCGACCAGGCGCATCGCCGACAGCGAGTCTCCACCCAAATCAAAAAACGAGTCCTCTACCCCGACCCGCTGCAGCCCCAACACCTGGGCATAAATGCCGGCCAGGACCTCCTCAACCGGGCTGGCCGGGGCCCGGTACCGATCGGCATCGGTGTATTCGGGCGCCGGCAGGGCGCGAGTGTCGAGTTTGCCGTTGACCGTCAACGGTAACGCGGGCAAGACCATCACCGCGGCCGGCACCATATAAGCTGGCAGCCGCTCGGCCAGCGCGGCGCGAATCCCGGCCGGCTCTGCGGTCCCGGTGACGTAACCCACCAGGCGCTTACTGCCGGGACGGTCCTCACGGACGATCACCACCGCCTGCGCAACCCCATCCAGCCCGGACAAAGCGGTCCGAATCTCGCCGAGTTCGATGCGATACCCGCGGATCTTGACCTGCTCATCAGCGCGCCCCAGATACGCCAGCTGCCCATCAGGACGCCAGCGCACCAGGTCCCCGGTGCGATACATCCGTTGTCCTGCCGCGAACGGACTGGCCACAAATCGTGACGCGGTCAACCCCGTCCGACCCATGTATCCCACGCCCACGCCGCGGCCGGCCACATACAACTCCCCCACCACACCCGCCGGCATCGGACGCAACCACCCGTCCAACACAAACAGCGCCGCCCCACCCACCGGCGACCCGATCGGAACCACCCCCGCCCCCGCCGTGAGCGGCGCACTGATCGCCGAATACACCGTGGTTTCGGTGGGACCGTAAGCGTCGACCATCACCCGCCCCGGCGCCCACCGATCCACCACCTCGCCCGGACAGGCCTCACCGGTCACCACCAACGCCACCGACTCCAACCCCTGCAGCGGTAACGCCGCCACCGCCGAGGGGGTCTGAGTCAACACACTGACCCGTTCACCGACCAACATCGCGTGCAACTCTTCTGGCGAACGAACCACCGGCTCGGGCACCACGACTAGCCGACCGCCGCGCAGCAGCGCACCCCAGATCTCACAGACTGAGACATCGAAGCCATAGGAATGACACTGCGACCACACCTGCCCTGGCGGCAGGTGTGCCGCCAATGACTCCAACAGCTGGGTCACGTTCTCGTGGGTGATGGCCACCCCCTTAGGCACCCCGGTCGTGCCCGACGTGTAAATCAGATACGCCACATCGTCTGGGTCCGGCACCGGCAGCGCCGTGCAGGGCAGGGAACCAACCACGCGATCCTCGACCGCAAGGACCACCCCGTCGAACCCCTCAACACAGCCAGCCAGCCCGGCGGTCGTCAGCACCACCACCGGCGCGGCATCCTCGAGCACGAACCCGATCCGGGCCGGAGGGTGCTCGGGATCGATCGGCACATACGCCGCCCCGGTCTTCAGCACCGCCACCATCGCCACGACCGCCTGCGCGCAGCGCGGAAACAACAGCCCCACACACCGCCCCGGGCCCGCCCCATGGCCGGCCAACCAATGCGCCAACCGGTTCGCGGCCTCCTCGACCTCCCGGTAGCTCATCGAGCGGCCCTCGAAGGTCACCGCCACCGCCTCCGGCGTGCGCTCGACCTGAGCAGCCCACAACACCGGAACCGACACACCGGCGGGCGCGGGCCGGCTCAACACCGCCCGATTACCGATCTCATCCAGACGGGCGTGCTCACCGGCATCCAGCACATCCAACGACGACAATCGTGCGGTGGGATCGGCGATCATGGCCACCAACACCCGCTGTAGCCGTCCGATGAGCGCCTCGATGCTGTCCGCGTCGAACACCTCGGTGTCGTATTCGACGCGAAGGCCCAGTTCAGTCCCCGGGCTGGCTTGCACCGTCAGCGGGTAGTGGGTGGACTCGCGGCTGCTGAACTCGGTGATGGCCAACTCGTGGGCCCCCGTCAACGCGGCGGTGTCGACCGGATAGTTTTCATACACGAATAGGGTGTCGAACAGTTGTTCCTGACCGGTGATCCGATGGATCTCGTTGAGCGCCAGGTGCTGGTGCTCGAGCGTGTCGTTATAAGCGCCGTGCAGCTGCCCCAGCAGGTCGGTGACGGTGGTCGCCGCGGTGATGGTGGCGCGTACCGGCACCGTGTTGATCAACAACCCCACCAGCGATTCCGCGCCGGGCACCTGGTCCGGCCTACCCGAGACCGCGGTGCCGAAGGCGACGTCGTGCTGACCGGTCAGCCCGCATAGCAATTGCGCGAACGCGCCCTGCAACACGGTGTTGAGCGTGGTGTGGCACGAGCGAGCCAGCTCACCAAGCCCGCGCGTGATCGGCTCGGCCACCCGAATTGAGGCAACCCCTCGCGCCCCTGTGCCCAACCGGCCCGGGCCGCCGACCAGCGTGGGGGTGTCGAGACCGGCCAACGTTTGCCGCCAGGCCGCATGCGCGGCATCCAGATCGCGATCGGCCAGCCACGTCACAAACCTGCGATACGACCCGACCGCGGCCAGCCGCTGCCCGTAATAGCCAGCGAATATCTCGCCCAGCAGGATCGGCAACGACCAGCCATCCGCCACGATGTGGTGGAAGGTGAGCACAAACCGGTGCCGGTCTGTGTCGGTGCGGAGCACGGCGGCCCGAAACACCGGCGGCTCGGCCAGATCGCAGACCGCGGCGCGTTCAGCGGCGCACAGCCGCGAGATCTGCTCGTCGACATCAAGCGTGACGGTGTCGGGGCCGCCGTCGATCGCGACGTAGCGCCACCCCGCCATGGGATCCGCCGGGATGATCTGCACCGGCTCACCGAATTGTTGGCTGAATCGCGCCGCCAGGTTGGGATGCCGGCTGACCACCGCGTCCACCGCCTCGCGCAGCCGTTGACAATCCAGCGGGCCGGTCACCGTCATACCCAGCTGCATCGCATACACATCGTCGCCGGCGGTGCTGGCGTGGAAGAGCAGACCCTGTTGGAGGGGGGTCAGCGGCAGAATGTCGGCGATCTGGTGCTGCCGTTGCAGCTCGTCGATCTGCTGCTGGTTGAGCCGGGCGGGCGCGATATCCGACGGGGTCAATCCGCCCCCGCCGGCGCGCACATGCGCGCAAATACCCGTCAGCGCCTCAAACCACAACCGGCTCGCCCGGGTGATCGCCGCGCGGTCGAGTGCTGAGGCAGCCCACGTCCAATTGGCCTGCAGGCGCGGGCCGGCTTCGGTGTCCACCGGGCCGGCGTTGAGCTCCACGGTATGCGCCAATGGCATCGCTAACCCCGCGGCGGCGCCGGACAACCCCACGCCCTCCCGGCACGCCCGCCACACATCCGCGGACACGTCGCCCGCAACGGCGCCCAGGGCACCCAGTCGGTCCAGGTAGTTGAACCCGATCGCCGGGTCAGCGCCGGCCAGCTCCACGTCGGGGTTCAGGTACCGCAGCAGCCCGTAACTCAACGGATCCGGCAGGGCGCGAAGCTGCTCTTTGGCGTCCTTTATCAGTGCCCCCAGCCCGGCCTCACCGGCGATCACCTGCGCCCAGGACAGCCCACCCACCGCCAAGGCGACCGGGTATTTGGTGTTAAACCACCCCACCGTGCGCGATAGGTCGACATCGGGGGCCAGCTCCTCATGCCGGCCGTGGCCCTCCACGTCGATACCGACCGGACCGGCGGCGCCCAAAAATTCCGACCACGCCAACGCGAGCGCGATTAGCAAGATCTCGTGAATCTCGGCATGAAACGCCGCCGGCACCACACCGAGCAGCATGCGGGTGGTCTCAACATCATCGAGCGGCACCGACAGGTGCCCGGCACTAACATCCGCATCCGCGGCAGGGCGCACCGCGGGCAGCGCGGCCCGGGTCGCCGTCACCTGCTGCCATACCTGCGCCTGCTTTTCGACTTGCGGGCGACGCGCATACTCGGCCAGCAGCGACGACCATCGGGCGAACGACGTCCCGCCCGCCGGCAACGCCACCTGATTGCCCTGGCGATGCTGGACCCAAGCGGTGTTGAGGTCTTCGAGCACAATCCGCCACGACACTTCGTCGATGGCGAGATGGTGAACGATCAACACCAGCTGACCGCTACCGGTAACCCAGAGCGCGCTCAGCATCGCCCCGGCGGCCGGGTTCAACCGCGACCGCGCCGCCAGCAGCGCCTCCTCGGACACCAGGTCCACCACACGCAGGCAAGGGCGCGCATCTACGGAACCCGCCTCGGGTACCCGTAACGACCACCCCCCGGCACCATCGTCATCGACGCGTAACCGCAACATGGCGTGGTGATCCAGCAACGCCTGCAACAGCACCACGACGTCGGCCTCGGTCACCTCTCCGGGGGCCTGCACCGCCAGGGCCTGGTTGATCTGGTCGATCGGGCCGGCCGCACTTTCGAGGCCGGCCAGCCAGCGCATGATCGGGGTGGCCACCACCGGACCCAGGCCCTCATCGACCGGGCCGCCCGCAACGGCCACGGCAACCATCCGGGCCAGCCCGGCCACGGTGTGCTCGACGAAAATATCGCGCGGCCGACACCTCAGGCCGGCCGCTCGGGCCCGGGCCACCACCTGCATCGACAAGATGCTGTCCCCGCCCAGCTCGAAGAATGAGTCATCCACCCCGACCCGGTCGAGCCCAAGGACTTGGGCGTAGATTCCGGCCAGCACCTCCTCGACCGCGGTGGCCGGGGCGCGATACCCATCACCGCGGTCCCGGTATTCGGGTGCGGGCAAGGCGCGGGTGTCGAGCTTGCGATTGGCTGTGAGCGGCAACGCATCAAGGACGACCACCGCCGCGGGAACCATGTAGGTCGGCAGCCGCTCGGCCAGGGCCGAGCGCACACCGGCCGGGTCCGCCGTGCCAATCACATAACCGACCAGGCGTTTGTCGCCGGGCTGATCCTCGCGAGCGATCACCACCGCCCGCTCCACCCCGTCCAACCCGGCCAGCGCGGCCTGAACTTCTCCCAGCTCGATGCGGTACCCGCGGATCTTGACCTGCTCGTCGGTGCGTCCGATATACGCCAACTGGCCATCGGGGCGCCAGCACACCACATCCCCGGTCCGATACATCCGCGCCCCGCGCCCCCCGAACGGACAGGCCACAAACCGCGACGCGGTCAACTCCGCCCGCCGCCAATACCCGACCGCCACCGCGGCGCCGGCCACGTACAACTCCCCCACCACGCCGGCCGGCACCGGTCGCAGCCACCCGTCCAGCACGAAAAGCGCCGCCCCGGGCACCGGCGACCCGATCGGCACCGCACCCGAACCCGCGACCAACGGCGCGCTAAAAGCCACCCATACCGTGGCCTCGGTCGGACCGTAGGCGTTGATCATCACCCGCCCGGGTGCCCATCGATCCACCACCTCGGCCGGGCAGGCCTCACCGCCGACCAGCAATGCCACCGATTCCAAACCCCGCGGTGACAACACCCCCACAGCCGACGGGGTTTGACTAGACACGCTGACTTGTTCAGTGACCAGCAACGCGTGGAAGTCCTCCGGCGAACGCACCACCGACTCGGGCACCACCACCAGCCGGCCACCGCGCAACAACGCCCCCCAAATCTCCCATACCGACAAGTCGAAGGCATACGAATGGCACTGCGTCCATGCCTGCCCCGCCTCCCGAGGAATGCCGATGTCTAGCGAGTCGAACAGCTGACCGACGTTGCGGTGGCTAACAGCAACACCTTTGGGGACACCGGTAGTGCCCGAGGTGTAGATCAGATACGCGATGTCATCAGCCGCGGGTGCCGGCAGCGCGGTCCAGGCCTGGCTGTCAACACCGAGAGCCCCAAGATCATCGACATCGACCACCGCCACGCCATGCCCGTCTAGCCGCTCGGCCAGCCCGGTGGTCGTGAGCACGGCGACCGGGGCCGCGTCCTCAAGCATGAACCCGATCCGGGCCGCGGGATGCTCGGGATCGATCGCCAGATACGCCGCCCCCGTCTTAAGCACCGCCAGCATCGCCACGATCGCCTGCGCGCAACGGGGAAACAACAACGCCACACACCGCCCCGGGCCCGCCCCCCGACCAGCCAACCAGTGCGCCAACCGGTCCGCGGCGTCCTCGAGTGCGCGATACGTCATCGAGCGGCCCTCACCACTGACCGCCACCGCCTCCGGGGTCCGGGCCACCTGCGCGGCGAACAACACCGGCACCGACACCCCCGACGGCGATGCCGGTGCCGTCAACACCGCCCGGTTACCGATCTCATCCAGGCGGGCATGCTCACCGGCGTCGAGCACATCGATCGACGACAACCGCGCACCCGGATCGGCGGTCATCGCCTCCAGCACCCGCTGCAACCGCGCGATCAGCGCCTCGATGCTGGCCGCGTCAAACACATCGGTGCGAAATTCCACCCCCCCACCGATCCCGGCGGGCGCCCCGGTCTCGGTGAAGCGTTCCCTGAGGAAAAACGTCAGGTCCATGCGGGCGACTTGGGTGTCCACCGACAGCGGGGTGACGTGCAGATCACCCAACGCCGACCCGGCGGGAATGCTGGCGTCGAGCCCGGCGAAGTTCTGCCAGGCCAACACAACCTGGACCAGCGGGGAATGGGCCAAGCTCCGGGTCGGATTGAGCCGGTCGACCACCACTTCAAAGGGCACGTCTTGATGTTCGTAGGCGGCCAGACTGCGCGCGCGCACCTGGGCCAGCAGCTCAGCCACGGTGGGATCGCCGGCCACCTGCACCCGCAGCACCAAGGTGTTGACGAAGCAACCCACCAATTCATCGAGCGCGGGGTCGCGCCGCCCGGCGATCGGGAACCCGATCGCTACATCGCTGCTGGCGCTAAGCGTGGCCAGCAGCACCGCCACGCCGGCCTGGACCACCATGAAGCTGGTCGCGTGATGCTCACTGGCCAGCGCGCGCACCCGCTGTTGCAACTCGACCGGCCAGTCCAGCGCCACCGTGGCCCCGCGCTGATCGGCCACCGCCGGGTAGGGCCGATCAGTGGGCAACGCGAGCCGCTCGGGCAGCCCGGCCAGGGCCTGCTGCCAGTAGGTCAGCTGCGCAGCGATCGGGCTATCGGGATCGCCCAGATCACCGAGCTGCTTTCGCTGCCACAGCGTGTAATCGACATACTGCACCGCCAACGGTGCCCAACCGGGCGCCTGCCCGGCACAGCGGGCGGCATAGGCCACACCCAGATCACGTATCAGCGGGGTGATCGACCAGCCGTCGGCGGCGATATGGTGCACCACGATCACCAGCACATGCTCGGCCTCGCCGACACCGAAAAGCCTTGCCCGCAGAGGGATCTGGGTTTCCAGGTCAAAACTGTGGCGCGCCGTGGCATCGAGGGCCTCAGCCAGCCGGCTTTCCGGCCAGCCGCTGGCGTCGATGACCTGCCACCCGAAATCGGCCCGCTCGACCGCCAGCACCAGCTGTTGGGGTATCCCCTCGGGCGCGGCGAACAACGTGCGCAGGCTCTCATGGCGGCCCACCACATCGGCCAGCGCAACCCCCAACACCTCGGCATCAAGGCGCCCACCCAAGCGCACCGCCGCCACCATGTTGTACAGCGGCGAGGGCCCCGCCAACTGCCCGACAAACCACAACCGCTGCTGAGCAAACGACAACGGCACCACCGCCGGCCGCTGCCCGACCACCAACGGCTCCAACCGCACCGCATCCCCACCAAGGCGCGACACCAACCCAGCCACCGTGGGCGCCTCGAACACCGCACGCACCGACACGGCGCCATCCAGAGCGGAGTTGACCGCGGCGATCAGACGCATCGCCGAAATGCTGTCCCCACCCAGATCAAAAAACGAGTCATCCACCCCGACCCGCTCGAGCCCCAACACCTCGGCGTAGACACCGGACACGATCTCCTCGATGGCCGTAGCCGCAGGCCGGTAACGATCCACATCGCGGTATTCGGGTACCGGCAGGGCACGGGTATCGAGCTTGCCGTTAGGAGTCAGCGGCAACACCTCGAGCACGACCACCGCGGCCGGGACCATGTAGGTCGGCAGCCGCTGAGCCAACGCGGCGCGGATCCCGGCGGGGTCCGCGGCCCCGGTCACATAACCCACCAGACGTGTGCGACCGGGCTGATCCTCACGAGCGACCACCACCGCCTGCTCCACTGCGGGCTGCTGGGCCAGCGCGGCCCGCACCTCACCCAGCTCGATGCGATGCCCGCGGATCTTGACCTGCTCATCAGCACGCCCCACATACACCAACTGGCCATCGGGGCCCCACCACACCACATCCCCGGTCCGATACATCCGCGCCCCGCGCCCCCCGAACGGACACGCCACAAACCGCGACCCAGTCAACGGCCCCCGGCCCAGATAGCCCACCCCCACCCCGCGCCCAGCCACATACAACTCCCCGACCACCCCGGCCGGCACCGCACGCAACCACCCATCCAACACAAACAACGCCGCCCCGGGCACCGGCGCACCAATCGGCGGCACCCCCGACCCCGCCCTCAACGGCGCACTGACCGCCGCACACAGCGTGGTCTCAGTCGGACCGTACGCATTGACCATCACCCGCCCCGGCGCCCACCGATCCACCACCTCACCCGGACAGACCTCACCAACCACCACCAACGCCACCGACTCCAACCCCACCGGCGCCAACGCCGCCACCGCCGAGGGCGTCTGCACCAACACACTGACCCGCTCAGCGACCAACACCGCATGCAACTCGTCGGGCGAACGCACCACCGACTCGGGCACCACCACCAGCCGCCCCCCACGGGTCAGCGCACCGAAGACCTCAAACACCGCGACATCAAACGCATACGAGTGACACTGCGGCCACACCCCCGCCACCGCAGGGCCCACCTCAAACGACTCCAAAAACTCGGTCACGTTGCGGTGGCTAACAGCAACACCTTTGGGGACACCGGTAGTGCCCGAGGTGTAAATCAGATACGCGATGTCATCAGCCGCGGGTACCGGCAGCGCGGTCCAGGCCTGGCTGTCAACACCGAGAGCCCCAAGATCATCGACATCGACCACCGCCACGCCATGCCCGTCTAGCCGCTCGGCCAGCCCGGTGGTCGTGAGCACGGCGACCGGGGCCGCGTCCTCAAGCATGAACCCGATCCGGGCCGCGGGATGCTCGGGATCGATCGCCAGATACGCCGCCCCCGTCTTAAGCACCGCCAGCATCGCCACGATCGCCCGCGCGCAACGGGGAAACAACAACGCCACACACCGCCCCGGGCCCGCCCCCCGACCAGCCAACCAGTGCGCCAACCGGTCCGCGGCGTCCTCGAGTGCCCGATACGTCATCGAGCGGCCCTCACCACTGACCGCCACCGCCTCCGGGGTCCGGGCCACCTGCGCGGCGAACAACACCGGCACCGACACCCCCGGCGGCGAGGCCGGTGCCGTCAACACCGCCCGGTTACCCGACCTCATCTAGGCGGGCATGCTCACCCGCGTCGAGCACATCGATCGACGACAACCGCGCCCCCGGATCGGCAGTCATCGCCACCAACACCCGCTGCAACCGCCCGATCAGCGCCTCAATACCAGCCCCGTCGAACACCTCGGTGTCAAACTCGACACGAAGCCCCAGCTCAACCCCCGGCCCCGCGACCACCGTCAGCGGATAATGGGTCGACTCGCGGCTAGTCACCTCACCGATAACCAACTCACCGGCCCCCGCCAACACCGCGGTATCGACCGGATAATTCTCATACACGAACAACGTGTCAAACAGCCGTTCCTGACCACAGGCCCGGTGAATCTCGGCAAGCGCCAAATGCTGATGCTCCAACGTGGCGACATGAGCCCCTTGCAGCCGCCCCAACAGATCAACGGTGCTCATCGCCGCGCCAACAATGGCCCGCACCGGCACCGTATTAATCAACAACCCCACCATCGACTCCGCACCCGCCACCTCAACGGGCCGACCCGAGACCGCAGTACCGAACACCACATCACGCTGACCGGTCAACCCACACAACACCTGAGCAAAAGCACCCTGCAACACCGTGCTCACCGTGGTCTGACACACCCGCGCCAACTCAGCAACCGCCGCGCTCAGCTGCGCCGACACCGCAAACGACGCCACCCCCCGCGGCCCCGGCACTAACCGCTGCCGCGCACCACCAACCAACGTAGGCGTGTCCAAACCAGCCAACACCTCACCCCACGCCACACGCGCAGCCTGCACATCCCGACCCGCCAACCAAGACACAAACCGGCGATACGGCACCACCGCACCCCACCGCCGCCCCTGATAACCCCCGAAAATCTCCCCCAACACAATCGGCAACGACCAGCCATCGACGACGATGTGGTGAAACGTCAACACAAACCGGTACCGATCCGGTCCGGTCCGGATTAACACCGCCCGAAACGGCGACCGGTCCCCCAAATCGCACACCGCAACCCGCTCAGCAGCACACACCCACTCAACCCGCTCATCAACACCAGCAGCATCGACACACGAGTCACCGTCGAACTCGACATAACGCCACCCCGCCACCGGATCAGCCACAATCACCTGCACCGGCTCACCGAACCGCGCGCAGAATCGAGCCACCAAATGCGGATGACGGTGAACCACCGCACGCACCGCCTCACGCAAACGACCAGGCTCAAGCGGACCGGTCACGGTGACACCCACCTGCACCGCATACACCTCGCCACTCGCGGCACCGGCATGAAACAACAAGCCCTGCTGCAACGGCGTCAACGGCAAAACATCGGCAATCTCATACACCTGCGCCAGCTCATCAATCTGCTGCTGACTCAACCGAGCCGGAACAACATCCGAAGGGGTCAACCCACCCCCACCAGCACGCACATGCGCGCAAATACCCCTAAGCGCCTCAAACCACAACCCACCCAACCCACCAACCTGCGCTTCATCGAACACCGACAGCGCCCACATCCAACTAGCCTGCAACCGCGGACCCGACCCGGAATCCACCGTGACAGCGTTCAGCGCCACCGTGTGCCACAGCGGCATCTGCACCGCCGCAGCGGCGGCGGTGAGCGCCGCAGCATCGGGGTTGATCCGCCACCCGGCGCCGGCCGCACCGGCCGCGTCGGCGGCCCCAGCGCCGCCCAGGGCACCCATCCGCCCGAAATAGTTGAACCCGATCACCGGGTCCGACCCGCCCAGCTCCACCTCGGCGATTCAGATACCGCAACAGCCCGTAACTCAGCGGATCGGGCAGTGCGCGAAGCTGCTCTTTGGCGTCTTTGATCGCCGCGCCAAGCCCAGCGTCGCCGGCGATCACCTGCGCCCACGACAGCCCACCCAGCGTTAACGCCACCGGGTATTGGGTGGTGAACCACCCCACCGTGCGCGACAGGTCAACGTCGGGGGCCACTTCCTCGTGGCGGCCGTGGCCCTCCACGTCGATACCGACCGGGCCGCCGCCAGCACCGAAAACCCCCAAAAACTCCGCGCAGGCCAACCCGAACGCAATCAACAAAATGTCCTGCACCCCGGCATGAAACGCCGCGGGGACCTCCCCGAGCAGCATCCGAGTGCTCTGGGCATCCAACACCATCGACAGGTGCCCGGCGGTCGCGAAGGTGTCCACCGCGGGCTGCACCGCGGGCAACAACGCCGGCGCCGAGGCCACCCGCTGCCATACCGACGCCTGGGCTACCACTTCCGGGGTATGCGCGTGCTCAGCCAACAGCGACGACCACCGCGCATACGACGTCCCTGAAACCGGTAACACCACGTGCTGACCGCCGCGACGCTGGGCCCAGGCCAAGTCGAGGTCCTCCAACAGGATCATCCACGACACCGCATCGATGGCCAGGTGGTGAACGATCAACACCAGCTGACCGCTATCGGCCTCCCACAAAGCGCTGACCATCACCCCGGACGCGGGATTCAGCCGCGACCGCGCCTCGATCACCGCCGCCTCGGACAGCACCTCGACCGTGCGCAGGCACGCGCGCGCATCCACCGACCCCGCCTGGGGCACCTCTAACGACCACCCCCCGGCGCCGTCCCCATCCCCTGGGTCGACGTGCAGCCGCAACGCAGCGTGCCGATCCAGCAAAGCCTGCAGCAAAACCAGCACGTCGGCCTCGCTCACCCCGGCCGGCGCCTGCACCACCATGGCCTGGTTGAACTGACCGACCGGGCCCCCCGTACGTTCCACCCCCGCCAGCCAACTCACAATCGGCGTCGCGGGCAGCGGCCCAATGCCCTCGTCGATCGGCCCGCCCGCACCCTCGCCGACCCGGGCCGCTCGGGCCAGCCCCGCCACGGTCTGCTCGAGGAAAACATCACGCGGCCTGACCAACAGCCCGGCAGCCCGGGCCCGAGCCACCACCTGCATCGACAAAATACTGTCCCCACCCAGCCCGAAAAACGAGTCATCCACCCCGACCCGCTGCAGCCCCAACACCTCGGCGTAGATACCGGCCAGGATCTCCTCAACCGCATTGCCCGGGGCACGGTAGGCCGCGCCGGCGTCTTGGTATTCGGGTGCAGGCAAGGCGCGGGTGTCCAGCTTGCCGTTGACCGTCAACGGCAACGCGTCGAGCACCACCACCGCCGCGGGAACCATGTAGGCCGGCAACCGCTCGCCCAGCGCAGCGCGGATCTCGGCGGGATCCGCGGCCCCGGTCACATAACCCACCAACCGCTTATCACCCGGGCGGTCCTCACGCGCGATCACCACCGCCCGCTTGACCCCATCCAGCCCAGACAGCGCCGCCTGGACCTCACCAAGCTCGATGCGATACCCGCGGATCTTGACCTGCTCATCAGCACGCCCCACATACGCCAGCTGCCCATCGGCACCCCAGCGCGCCAGGTCCCCGGTGCGATACATACGCAGGCCGGTCGCCCCGGCACCGGCGGCTCCGGCGAACGGGCACGCCACAAACCGCGATGCGGTCAAACCGGCCCGGCGCACATACCCACAGCCCACGCCAGCACCGGCCACGTATAGCTCACCGACCACACCCGCGGGCACCGGGCGCAACCACTCGTCCAGGACGAACAACGCCGCCCGCGGCGCCGGCGCGCCGATCGGCACCACGCCCGACCCCGCTGCCAGTGGCGCGCTCATCGCCACGTACATCGTGGTTTCGGTGGGGCCGTAGGCGTTGATCATCACCCGCCCGGGTGCCCACCGATCCATCACCTCGGCCGGGCAGGCCTCACCGGCCACCATCAACGCGGTCGCCTCCAGGCCCTCGGGTGACAACATCGCGACCGCCGACGGAGTCTGGGTGAGCACACTCACCTGTTCAGCAATCAGCAACCTGCGAAATTCTTCCGGTGAGCGCGCCACCGACTCGGGCACCACGACGAGCCGCCCACCATGCAAAAGCGCACCGAAGATCTCCCAGGCCGATACGTCGAAGACCAGGGAATGAGCGTGCGACCACACGCCCGCCCGCGGCAGGGACTCGCTTCGTGATTGCAGTAGCTGAGTCACGTTGTGGTGGGTGATGGCCACCGCCTTGGGCACCCCGGAAGTACCGGAGGTGTAGATGAGGTACGCGATGTCGTCCGAAGCGGCGGCCGGCAGTGCCGTGCGGGGTTGGGTGTCAACGGCGGGAGCCTCGAGATCACCGACGTCGATGACCACCGCACCATAGCCCTCAACCCGACCCGCCAGATCGGCGGTGGTGACGACAGCAGTCGGTGTGGCATCGGAGAGCATGTAGCCGATCCGCGCCGCCGGCAGCGCGGGGTCGATCGGCAGGTATGCCGCCCCGGTCTCGAGCACAGCGAAAATCGCCAAGATCGCCTCAGCGGACCGGGAAAACAGCAGCGCCACACACTCTCCCGGGCCCGCGCCCGAAGCGACCAGCCGCTGCGCCAACCGATTGGCCGCGTCATAGAGCTCCCGGTAGGTCGTATAGCGGCCGTCGCACACCAGCGCCACTGAGTCCGGGGTGCGGGCGACCTGCGCGGCCCACGCCGTCGGAATCGACACCGGCAAGGCTGCGGGCGGGTCCAAGGCCGCGCGGTTACCGAGCTCGGCCAGCCGGGCATGCTCACCGTCATCCAACAAATCCAGCGATGACAACCGTGCGCTGGCGTCGGCGGTCATCGCCGCCAGCACCCGCTGCAACCGCTCGATCAGCACCTCGACGCTGCCGGTGTCGAACACGTCGGTGCGAAACTCCACGCTGCCGGCGAACCCGGCGAACTCAGCGGCCTCCGTCCAGCGTTCAGCCAACGAAAACACCAGATCCATGCGGGCTGACTGGGTCTCTACCGGCAGCGGCGTGACCTGCAGATCGCCCAGTGCCAACTCGGCGGCGGGGCGCCCGTTCTGCCCGGGATCCTGCCCGCCGAAGTTCTGCCAGGCCAACATCACCTGCACCACCGGGTGATAGCTCAGGCTGCGAGTGGGATTGAGCCGCTCCACCAACACCTCAAACGGCACATCTTGGTGCGCGTAGGCGGCCAGGCTGCGTTGACGCACTTGGTCGAGCAGCTGAGCAAAGGTGGGATCACCGCGTTTACCCATGTCGACGCGCAGCACCAAGGTGTTAACGAAGAACCCGACCAGCTCATCGAGTGCCGGATCACGCCGTCCGGCGATCGGAAAGCCCACCGCCACGTCGCCGCTGCCGCTGAGTTTCGACAACAGCGCCACCAGGGCGGCCTGCACCACCATGAAGCTGGTCGCGTTGTGCTCACGCGCCACCCGGGCCACCCGTTGCTGCAACTCAGCGGGCCAGTCGACTTCCACCGTCGCCCCGCGCTGATCGGCCACCAGCGGATACGGCCGATCGCCGGGCAGAACAACGTGTTCGGGCATTCCGGCCAGGGCCTGCTCCCAATAGGCCAGCTGCTCGGCGATCACACTGCCGCTATCGGCCAGGTCTCCGAACTGGGCGCGCTGCCATAGCGTGTAGTCGGCATACTGCACGGCCAGCTCGGACCACCCCGGAGCCTGCCCGGCACAGCGACTGGCATACGCCATCCCCAGATCGCGCACCAGCGGCCGCAGCGACCAGCCGTCGGCTGCGATGTGGTGCACCACCACGACCAACACGTGCTGCTCGTCGCTGATCCGGAAAAGCCGTCCGCGCAGCGGGATCTCGGTCGCTAAGTCAAAGGTGTAAGCCGCCGCCGCACCGATGCTGTCGTCGAGCCGGTCCGCTGACCAGCCGTTGGCGTCCACGACATCCCACCCGAAATCGGCACGCTCAACGGGGATAACCACCTGCTGGGGCGTTCCGTCGGATGCCGGGAAAACCGTCCGCAGACTCTCGTGTCGGCCCACCACATCGGTCAGTGCTGCCACTAGCGCCGCTGTATCAAGCCGCCCGGTCAGCCGTAAGGCCGCGGGCACGTTGTACACCGGTGAGGGCCCAGCCAACTGGTCGATAAACCACAACCGGCTTTGGGCGAACGACAACGGCAGCACGGCCGGCCGGGCACCAGCCACCAACGGCTCCAACCGCGCCGTATCCCCACCGATGCGCGGCGCCAACAGAGCCACCGTGGGCGCCTCGAACACATCGGGCACCGATAGCCCGGCACCCAGCCCGGTGTTGATCGTGGTGATCAGGCGCATCGCCGATAGTGAGTCTCCACCCAAATCGAAGAACGACTCGTCGACCCCGACCCGCTCCAGCCCCAACACTTGGGCATACATGCCGGCCAGGATCTCCTCGGTGGGGCTGCCCGGGGCCCGATGCCCACCAGCCGCGTGTTCGGGCGCGGGCAGGGCGCCCTTGTCAAGTTTTCCGTTGGGTGTCAGCGGCAACACATCGACGGCGACCACCGCGGCCGGGACCATGTAGGCCGGCAGCCGCTCGGCCAGCGCGGCGCGGATCTCTGCCGGATCCACGGTCCCGGTGACATAACCCACCAGACGTTTGCTATCGGGCTGGTCCTCGCGGGCAACCACCACAGCCTGACCCACCCCCGGCTGCTGCGCCAGCGCTGCGGTCACCTCGCCGAGTTCGATGCGATACCCGCGGATCTTGACCTGCTCATCAGCACGCCCCACATACGCCAGCTGCCCATCGGGGCGCCACCACACCACATCCCCGGTCCGATACATCCGCGCCCCCGGCGCCCCGAACGGACACGCCACAAACCGCGACCCAGTCAACGGTCCCCGGCCCACATAACCAACACCCACGCCGGCACCAGCCACATACAACTCCCCGACCACCCCCGCCGGCACCGCACGCAACCACCCATCCAACACAAACAACGCCGCCCCCGACACCGGCGCACCAATCGGCGGCACCCCCGACCCCGCCCTCAACGGCGCACTGACCGCCGCAAACACCGTCGTCTCAGTCGGCCCATACGCATTGACCATCACCCGCCCCGGCGCCCACCGATCCACCACCTCAGCCGGACACGCCTCCGCGGCCACCACCAACGCCGCCGACTCCAACCCCACCGGCACCAACGCCGCCACCGCCGACGGCGTCTGACTCAACACGCCGACCCGCTCGGCCACCAACAGCGCCTGCAAGTCCTCCGGCGAGCGCACCACCTCGTCGCGCACCACCACCAGCCGCCCACCACCGAGCAACGGGCCCCAGATCTCCCACACCGAATAGTCGAACGCCAACGAATGACACTGCGTCCACACCTGCCCCGGACCCCACTGCACGCCAGCAACCAACGAACCGAACAGCTGGGCGATATTGCGATGGGTGATGGCCACCCCCTTCGGGACACCGGTCGTGCCCGAGGTGTAGATCAGGTACGCGATGTCGTCGGGAGCCGGCCGCGGTAAACCCGTGCCCGGGTATCCCTGGATTGGCCGGGCATCGATATCACCACCATCGATGACCGCCATCTCGTACCCGTGCAGCCGCGGGCGCAACGCGGTGGTGGTGAGCGCGGCGATCGGCGCGGCGTCGTTGAGCATGAACTCGATCCGCGCATCGGGCACCGCCGGGTCGATCGGCAGATACGCCGCCCCGGTTTTGAGCACCGCCACAATCGCCACGACCGCCTCAGCCGAACGCTCCAACAGCAGCGCAACACACCGCCCCGGCCCCACCCCCTCGGCGACAAGCAGCTGCACCAACCGGTCAGCGGCCGCCTCAACCTCGCGGTAGGTCCACGACCGCTGCCCGCAGCTGATCGCCACCGCGTCCGGGGTTCGCGCCACCTGCGCGGCGAACAGCACCGGAATCGACACCAGCGTCGGCGGCGCGGTCAGCACCGCCCGATTGCCCCACCCATCCAGGCGCGCATGCTCACCGCCATCCAACACATCGATCGACGACAATCGCGCGAGGGGATCGGCGGTCATGGCCACCAAAATCCGCTGCAACCGCCCGATCAGCGTTTCGATGCTGGCCGCGTCGAACACCTCGGTGTCGTATTCGACCCGAAGCCCCAACTCAGCCCCCGGTTGGGCGACCACCGCCAGCGGATAGTGGGTGGATTCGTGGGTGGTGACATCGGTGATGGTCAACCCGTGGGCGCCCGCCAGCGCGGCGCCGTCGACCGGATAGTTCTCATACACGAAAAGGGTGTCGAACAGCTGTTGGTGGCCACTGATGCGGTGGATCTCATTGAGCGCCAGGTGCTGGTGCTCCAGTGTGTAGTTAAAGGCGTCCTGCAGCTGACCCAACAGGTCGCTGGTGGTGGTCACGGCCGTGATGACCGCCCGCACCGGCACCGTGTTGATCAACAACCCGACTAGCGATTCCGCGCCGGCCACCCCATCCGGCCGCCCCGAAACCGCAGTGCCGAACGCGACGTCGTACTTGCCGGTCAGCCAGCACAGCAGCTGCGCGAAAGCGCCCTGCAACACAGTGTTGACGGTGGTCTGACACGAGCGCGCCAGCTCGCCAAGTGCCCGCGTGATCGGCTCAGGTACCAGAAACGAGGCGACGCTGCGCGACCCCGACGCCAACCGGCCCGGCGCGCCCACCACGGTGGGGGTATCAAAGCCGGCGAGCACCCGCCCCCACGCCGCGTGGGCGGCATCCAGATCCCGGTCGGCCAGCCAGGTCACAAACCGGCGATACGACCCGGCCGCACCCAGCCGGTGCCCGTGGTAGCCGGCGAAGATCTCCCCCAGCAGGATCGGCAGCGACCAGCCATCCATCACGATGTGGTGATTGGTCAGCACCAGCCGGTGCCGGTCCGCCCCGATGCGGATCAAAGCGGCCCGAAAAGCCGGCTCGTCGGACAGGTCGCGGACCGCGGCGCGTTCCTCGGCGCCCACCCGCGCGATCTGCTGATCGACATCGCCCTCAGCGCTACCGCCAAGCTCGACATATCGCCACACCGCCGAGGGCCGAGCTGGGATGATCTGTACCGGTTCGTCGAATTGTGGGCAGAATCGGGCCGCTAGATGCGGATGGCGGGTGATCACCGTCTGCACCGCGTCGCGCAGCCGGCCGACGTCCAGCGGGCCGGTCAAGGTGAACCCCAGCTGCACCGCGTACACATAGTCGTCCTGGCACCGCGCGGTGCTGGCGTGAAACAGCAGCCCCTGCTGCAGCGGGGTCAACGGCAAAATATCAGCGATCTCATAATGCTGCTGCAGCTCGTCGACCTGCTGCTGGCTCAGCCGGGCCGGCGCGATATCCGACGGCGTCAACCCGCCTCCACCGGCGTGCACATGCGCGCAGATACCGGCCAGGGCCGCAAACCACAATTCGCTCACCCGGGCGACCGCCGCGTGGTCGAGGGCCGACGACGCCCACGTCCAATTGGCATGCAACCGAGGACCGGCGTCGGTGTCCATGGTGCCCGCGTTGAGCTCGACAGTGTGCATCAGCGGCATTGGCACCGCCGCGGCAACGCCGGTCACCGACAAGCCGTCCGGGCTGACCCGCCACAGATCAGCGGAGAGATCGGGCGCCGGACCGCCTATGCGCCCGAGATAGTTGAAGCCGATCACCGGATCGGACCCGCCCAGCTCCACGTCGGGGTTCAGATACCGCAATACCCCGTAACTGAGCGGATCCGGCAGCGCACGAAGCTGCTCTTTGGCGTCCTTGATCAACGCGCCCAACCCCGCATCGCCGTCGACCACCTGTGCCCAGCACAACCCACCCAACGCCCGTAGCGTCAAGGACACCGGGTACTTGGCGGTAAACCAACCGACCGTGCGCGACAGGTCAACGTCGGGGGCGAGCTCCTCGTGGCGGCCATGGCCCTCCACGTCGATGCCGATCGACGCACCGCCGGTGCCCCAAAAACCCAAAAACTCGTGCCAGGCCAATGCGAACGCGATCAACAAAATGTCCTGGACGCCGGCATGAAACGCCGCCGGGACCTCACCGAGCAGCGCGCCTGTCGTCGCGACATCCAACACCACCGACAGCTGCCCGGCGCTGGCATAGGTGTCCACCCCAGGCTGCACTGCGGGCAACGCGGGCGCGATCGCCGCCACCTGCCGCCACACCTGAGCCTGCTCCACGACGTGCGGGCGGCCCGCATACTCGGCGAGCAGCTCCGACCACCGGGCAAACGACGTCCCGCCCGCGGGCAACACCACCTCATCGCCCAACCGATGCTGCGCCCAAGCGATGTTGAGGTCCTCGAGCACAATCCGCCACGACACCCCGTCAATGGCCAGGTGATGAACGATCAACACCAGCTGACCGCTATCGGCCGCCCACAAAGCGCTGACCAACACCCCGGCGGCCGGATTCAGCCGCGCACGCGCCGCCAGCACCGCCTCCTCCGACAACATATCGACGCTGTGCAAGCACCCCCGCGCATCCACGGACCCTGCCTCGGGCACCGTCAGCGACCACCGCCGCGCACCGTCCCCAATGCCTGGGTCGAGGCGAAGTCGCAACATCGCATGCCGATCCAGCAATGCCTGCAGCACCGGCACCACGTCGGCGTCGGTCACCCCCGCCGGGGCCTGCACCACCAGCGTTTGGTTGAACTCGTCGACCGGGCCACCCGCACTTTCCACGCTGGCCAGCCAGGCCATGATCGGAGTGGCCACCACCGGCCCGACGCCACCATCGACCAGGTCGATCGCATCGTCGGACACCCTGACCACCCGGGCCAGCCCCGCCACCGTCTGCTCGAGGAAAACATCGCGCGGCCGGACAACCACCCCGGCGGCCCGAGCCCCGGCCACCACCTGCATCGACAAAATGCTGTCCCCACCCAGCCCGAAAAACGACTCATCCACCCCGACCCGCTGGAGCCCCAACACCTCGGCATAGATGTCGGCCAGGACCTTTTCGACGGCCGTGGTCGGCGGCCGGTAGCGGTCAACATCGTGATATTCGGGTGCGGGCAGGGCTCGGGTGTCAAGCTTGCCGTTGACCGTCAACGGCAGCGCCTCCAAGACCAACACCGCGGCCGGGATCATGTAGGCCGGCAGCAACCCGGCCAGCGCGCCGCGTAACTCGGTCGCGTCCGCGGTCCCGATGAAATAGCCCACCAGTCGCTTATCCCCGGGGCGGTCCTCGCGGGCGATCACCACCGCCTGCTCCACTCCCGGCCGCTGCGCCAGCGCGGCCGTCACCTCACCCAGCTCGATGCGATACCCGCGGATCTTGACCTGCTCATCAGCACGCCCCACATACGCCAGCTGCCCATCCGGGCGCCAACACACCAAATCTCCGGTGCTGTACATGCGCATACCGGGCGGCCCGAACGGACACGCCACAAACCGCGACCCCGTCAACCCCGGGCGCCGCCAATACCCAAGACCCACCCCCGCTCCGGCCACATACAACTCCCCGACCACCCCGGCCGGCACCGTTCGCAGCCACCCGTCGAGCACGAACAACGCCGCGCCCCCCAACGGCGAACCGATCGGCGGTTTGCCCGAACCCGCAATCAACGGCGCACTCGCGGCGACGTTCACCGTAGTCTCAGTCGGGCCGTAACCGTTGACCATCACCCGCCCCGGCGCCCAGCGGTCGGCCACCTCGGCCGGACACGCCTCGGCGCTGACCAGCAACGTGACCGACTCCAAACCCTGCGGCGACAACATCCCCGCCGCAGAAGGGGTTTGGCACAAGACGCCGACGTGTTCGGCGACCAGCAAGTCGTGGAAGTCCGCCGGGGAGCGGGTTACTGAGTCGGGCACCACCACTAACCGCCCACCGTGCAGCAGCGCGCCCCAGATCTCCCAGATCGAGAAGTCGAAGGCCAAGGAAGAACACTGCGTCCACACGCCGGCCTCCGGCAGGTATGGGGGCAGCGCGGCCATCAGTTGGGTGACGTTTTGCTGGGTGGTGAGCACTCCCTTAGGGATCCCGGTGGTGCCCGAGGTGTAGGTGATATAGGCAACGTCGTCTGAGGCTGGCTCCGCCGCCAACCCCGTAACCGGATAGGTATCGATCGCTGGGTCTGCGACATCGATGACAATCAGGTCGCGCCCGCCCAGCCGTGGCAGCAAATCGGCCGCCGTGATCACCACGGTCGGCGCGGTGTCGGCGATCATGTACGCGATGCGCGCGTCGGGAACCATCGGGTCGATCGGCAGGTAGGCTGCCCCAGTCTTGAGCACCGCTACAATCGCCACGATCGCCTCGGCCGAGCGCTCCAACAACAGCGCCACGCAGCCACCCGGCCCCGCCCCGTGGCCGACCAACAGGTGCGCGAGCCGGTTGGCTGACTCATCAAGTTCCCGATAACTTTGCGAACGCCCCTCGCAGACCAACGCCGCAGCGTCCGGTGCACGGGAGACCTGGGCGGCAAACAACCCGGGTATCGACATCGGGCCCGTCATGGGCCGGGTCAGCACAGCCCGGTTGCCCCACTCATTGAGGCGGACGTGCTCGCCGGCGTCGAGCACATCGATCGACGAGAGCCGGCGGGTGGGTTCGGCGGTCATGGCCACCAGCACCCGCTGCAACCGCTCGATCAGCGTTTCGATGCTGGCCGCGTCGAACACATCGGTGCGAAACTCCACCACCCCGCCAATCCCGGCGGGCTGCCCGGCCTCAGTGAAGCGTTCGGCCAGCCACAACACCAAATCCGCGCGGGCGGACTGGGTGTCTGTCGGTAGCGGCGTGACCTGCAGATCACCCAGGGCCAGCCTGCCGGCGGGATTCTTGTCCTGCCCCGCGAAGTTCTGCCAGACCAACATCACCTGGACCAGCGGGTGGTGGGCCAAGCTTCGGGTCGGGTTGAGCCGCTCCACCAACACCTCAAACGGCACGTCCTGGTGCTCGAAAGCCTCCAAATCGCGCGCCCGCACCTGAGCCAACAACTCAGCCACGGCGGGATCACCGCTGACGTCAACACGCAGAACCAACGTGTTCACAAAAAAGCCGACCAACTCATCCAGAGCCGGATCGCGGCGCCCGGCGATCGGGAACCCGACCGCCACCTCGGCACTGGCGCTGAGCTTTGCCAACAACACCGCCAAACCGGCCTGGACCACCATGAAACTCGTCGCGCGATGCCCACGCGCCACCCGAGCCACCTGCTGCTGCAGCCCCGACGGCCAGTCCACGACGACACTGGCCCCGCGCTGATCAGCCACCAGCGGATAAGGGCGATCGGTGGGCAGCTGCAAACGCTCGGGCAGTCCGGCCAGGGCCTGTTCCCAGTAGGCCAGTTGCGCAGCAATCGGGCTGTCGGGGTCGGCCAGGTCACCAAACTGGGCGCGCTGCCACAGCGTGTAATCCACATACTGCACCGCCAACGGCGCCCAACTAGGGCCCTGCCCCGCACACCGGCTGGCGTACGCCACCCCCAGATCACGCGTCAGCGGGGCCATCGACCAGCCATCGCCAGCGATATGGTGCACCACGACCACCAGCACATGCTCGCCCTCGCCGACACGGAAAAGCCGCGCCCGCAAAGGGATCTGGGTTGCCAGGTCGAACGGGTGGCGCACCGCGGCGTCGACAGCCTCACCCAACTGGGTTGCCGACCAGTCGGTCGCATCGATGACCTGCCAACCAATGTCGGCTTCCTCGGCCGCCACCACCAGCTGCCGCGGTATCCCCTCGGGCGCTGCAAAGAGTGTGCGGAGGCTTTCATGGCGGCCTACCACATCGGCCAGCGCAGCACCCAACACCTCGGCATCAAGGTGCCCGTGCAGCCGCACCGCCGCAGGCATGTTGTAGACGGGTGAGGGCCCCGCCAGCTGGTCGATAAACCACAACCGGCTCTGGGCGAACGACAACGGCACCACCGCGGGCCGCTCAACCGCCGCCAACGGCGCCAGCCGACCCACATCCCCACCAAGACGCGACGCCAACCCGGCGACTGTGGGCGCCTCGAACAACGCGCGCACCGACAGGCCGGCATCCACCTCGGTATTGACCGCGGCGATCAGACGCATCGCCGAAATGCTGTCCCCGCCGAGGTCGAAAAATGAGTCGTCCACCCCGACCCGGTTAACCCCAAGTATCTGGGCGTAGACGCCGGCCAGGATCTCCTCGGTGGGGGTGGCCGGGGCGCGGTACTCGCCCGCCATGTACTCCGGTTCCGGCAGGGCGCGAATGTCTAGTTTGCCGTTGACCGTCAACGGCAACGCATCCAACACCACCACCGCCGCCGGGACCATGTAGGCCGGCAACCGCTCGCCCAGCGCAGCGCGGATCTCGGCGGGATCCGCGGCCCCGGTCACATAACCCACCAACCGCTTATCACCCGGGCGGTCCTCACGCGCGATCACCACCGCCCGCTTGACCCCATCCAGCCCAGACAGCGCCGCCTGGACCTCACCAAGCTCGATGCGATACCCGCGGATCTTGACCTGCTCATCAGCACGCCCCACATACGCCAGCTGCCCATCGGGGCGCCACCACACCACATCCCCGGTCCGATACATCCGCGCCCCCGGCGCCCCGAACGGACACGCCACAAACCGCGACCCAGTCAACGGTCCCCGGCCCACATAACCAACACCCACGCCGGCACCAGCCACATACAACTCCCCGACCACCCCCGCCGGCACCGCACGCAACCACCCATCCAACACAAACAACGCCGCCCCCGACACCGGCGCACCAATCGGCGGCACCCCCGACCCCGCCCTCAACGGCGCACTGACCGCCGCAAACACCGTCGTCTCAGTCGGCCCATACGCATTGACCATCACCCGCCCCGGCGCCCACCGATCCACCACCTCAGCCGGACACGCCTCCGCGGCCACCACCACCGCCGCCGACTCCAACCCCACCGGCACCAACGCCGCCACCGCCGACGGCGTCTGACTTAACACGCTGACCCGCTCGGCCACCAACAGCGCCTGCAAGTCCTCCGGCGAGCGCACCACCTCGTCGCGCACCACAACCAGACGCCCACCACCGAGCAACGGGCCCCAGATCTCCCACACCGAATAGTCGAACGCCAACGAATGACACTGCGTCCACACCTGCCCCGGACCCCACTGCACGCCAGCAACCAACGAACCGAACAGCTGGGCGATATTGCGATGGGTGATGGCCACCCCCTTGGGGACACCGGTCGTGCCCGAGGTGTAGATCAGGTAGGCCAGATCATCAGCCGCCGGCCCCGGCAACGCAGAGCTGGGTTGGGCACCAACACGGGGATCCTCGATATCGCCGACATCGACAACCGCCACATCCCATCCACGCAACCGCCCGGCCAACGCCGCGGAAGTCACCACCACGACCGGCGCGGCATCACCCAGCACGAACCCGATCCGCGCATCAGGCACCGACGGGTCGATCGGCACATAAGCCGCCCCGGCTTTCAGCACCGCCACCATCGCCACCACGGCCCGCTCGGAACGCTCCAACAACAACGCCACACACCGCCCCGGACCCACCCCCCGACCAACCAACCAGTGCGCCAACCGATTCGCGGCCTCATCGAGTGCGCGATACGTCATCGAGCGGCCCGCACAACTGACCGCCACCGCCTCCGGGGTCCGCGCCACCTGCGCGGCGAACAACACCGGAACCGACACCCCCGGCGATGCCGGTGCGGTCAACACCGCCCGATTACCGACCGCATCCAGCCACGCATGCTCACCGGCATCGAGCACATCCACCCACGAGAGCCGCCGGGTCGGATCGGCGGCCATGGCCACCAACATCCGCTCCAACCACACGATCAGCCCGTGGATGAGGGCCGCATCGAACACGTCGGTGTCGTACTCGACGCGAACGCCCAGTTCGTGGCCCGGCACGGCCACCACCACAAGCGGGTAGTGGGTGTATTCGTGGCTGCTGATATCGGTGATGGCCAACCCGTCGGCACCCCACCACCCGGCGGTGTCGATCGGGTAGTTCTCGTATACCAAGAGGGTGTCGAACAATCGTTCGTGACCGGTGAGGCGGTGGATCTCGGGAAGTGCCAGGTGCTGATGGTCCAGGGTGTCGTTGTGGGTGTTTTGCAACTGATCGAGCAGCTGCGCGATTGTGGTGACCGCCGTGACGGTCGCCCGCACCGGCACCGTGTTGATCAACAACCCCACCATCGACTCCGCACCGGCCAGCTCGGCCGGCCTACCCGAGACCGCGGTGCCGAAGGCGACATCTTGCTGGCCGGTTAGGCAGCAGAGCAGCTGCGCGAAGGCGCCCTGCAGCACGGTGTTGACGGTGATGCGGTGCGACCGGGCCAGCTCGCCGACGGCCCGCGTGGCGGCGGCAGGCACCCGAAACGATGCGACGGCTCGAGCACCCAGCCCCAACCCGCCCGGCGGACCCACCAAGGTGGGGGCATCGAAACCGGCCAACACCCGCCGCCAGGTCGCACGGGCGGCCTCACCGTCCCGACCGGCCAACCAGGCAACAAAGCTGCGATAAGAGACCGCCGGCCCCAGCTGCTGCCGGTGATAGCCGGCAAATATTTCCCTTAGCAGGATCGGCAGCGACCAGCCATCGACGACGATGTGGTGAAAGGTGAGCACGAACCGGTGCCGGTCTGGTCCGGTGCGGATTAACGCCGCTCGAAAGGCCGTTTGGTCGGCCAGAGCGCACACAGCCGCGCGTTCGGCGGCGCACACCGGCTGGACCTGTTCATCGACATCGACATCGACGTCGCGGGGGCCGGCGTCCAAGTCGACATACCGCCAGGGCGCCACCGGATCGGCCGGGATGATCTGCACCGGCTCGTCGAACCGGTCACAGAATCGGGCCACCATGTGGGGATGGCGGGTGACCACCATCTGGACCGCCTCGCGCAGCCGGTGCGGGTCAAGCGGACCGGTCACGGTGGCATCCAGTTGCACCGAATACACATCGTCGGTGGCGGTGTTGGCGTGGAAGAGCAGTCCCCGCTGCAGCGGGGTCAACGGCAAAACATCGACGATCCGGTCGTCGCGCGCCAGGTCGTCGATCTGCTGCTGGCTAAGCCGGGCCGGCGCGATATCTGACGGGGTCAGCCCGCCGCCACCGGCGCTCACGTGCGCGCAGATACCGGCCAGGGCATCAAACCACAGCCAGTTCAGCCGAGTGACCTGCTCGCGATCCAGCGCCGAGGTCGCCCACGTCCAGGCGGCGCGCAGGCGTGGGCCCGTCTCGGCGTCGACGGTGTCGGCATTCAGCGCCACCGTATGCATCAGCGGCCTCGGCACCGCGGTGGCCGCGGCGGTGACCGACGCACCATCTGGGCAGATCCGCCACCCGGCATCGGCCGCATCAGCTTCGGCTGCGCAACGACGCCCGAGATAGTTGAACCCGATCACCGGGTCCGACCCGCCCAGCTCCACCTCGGCGTTCAGATACCGCAACAGCCCGTAACTCAGCGGATCGGGCAGTGCGCGAAGCTGCTCTTTGGCGTCTTTGATCGCCGCGCCAAGCCCAGCGTCGCCGGCGATCACCTGCGCCCACGACAGCCCACCCAGCGTTAACGCCACCGGGTATTGGGTGGTGAACCACCCCACCGTGCGCGACAAGTCAACGTCGGGGGCCACTTCCTCGTGGCGGCCGTGGCCCTCCACGTCGATACCGACCGGGCCGCCGCCAGCACCCAAAACCCCCAAAAACTCCGCGCAAGCCAACCCGAACGCAATCAACAAAATGTCCTGCACCCCGGCATGAAACGCCGCGGGGACCTCCCCGAGCAGCATCCGAGTGCTCTGGGCATCCAACACCATCGACAGGTGCCCGGCGGTCGCGAAGGTGTCCACCGCGGGCTGCACCGCGGGCAACAACGCCGGGATCCCCACCACCTGCCGCCACACATGAGCCTGCTCCACGACGTGCGGGCGGCCCGCATACTCGGCCAGCAGCTCCGACCACCGGGCAAACGACGTCCCCGGAGCCGGAAGCGCCATCTCATGGCCCTGGCGATGCTGGGCCCAGGCGATGTTGAGGTCCTCGAGCAGAATCCGCCAGGACACCCCGTCAACGGCCAGATGATGAACGATCAACACCAGCTGGCTGCTATCTGTAACCCAGAGCGCGCTCACCATCAGCCCGGCCTCCGGGTTCAACCGCGCCCGCGCCGCCAGCAGCGCCTCCTCGGACACCACATCCACCGTGTGCAAACACCCGCGGGCATCCACCGACCCCGCCTGGGGCACCTCTAACGACCACCCCCGGGCACCGTCATCCCCAACGCGTAACCGCAACATGGCGTGGCGATCCAGCAACGCCTGCAGCAAAACCACCACATCGGCCTGGCCCACCCCGGCCGGGGCCTGCACCGCCAGCGTCTGATTGAACTGATCGACCGGGCCGCCCCCACGTTGCACACCGGCCAACCAGCAGATGATCGGGGTGGCCAACACGCGCCCGAGGCCCTCATCGATCAGGACACCCGCACCGTCAGATACCGCAGCGACCCCGGCCAGTCCGGCCACGGTCTGCTCGAGGAAAACATCACGCGGCCTGACCAACAGCCCGGCAGCCCGGGCCCGGGCCACCACCTGCATCGACAAAATACTGTCCCCACCCAGCCCGAAAAACGAGTCATCCACCCCGACCCGCTCCAGCCCCAACACCTCGGCGTAGATACCGGCCAGGATCTCCTCAACCGCATTGCCCGGGGCACGGTAGGCCGCGCCGGCGTCTCGGTATTCGGGTGCAGGCAACGCGCGGGTGTCCAGCTTGCCGTTGACCGTCAACGGCAACGCATCCACCACCACCACCGCCGCCGGGACCATGTAGGCCGGCAACCGCTCGCCCAGCGCAGCGCGGATCTCGGCGGGATCCGCGGCCCCAGTCACATAACCCACCAACCGCTTATCACCCGGACGGTCCTCACGCGCGATCACCACCGCCCGCTTGACCCCATCCAGCCCAGACAGCGCCGCCTGGACCTCACCAAGCTCGATGCGATACCCGCGGATCTTGACCTGCTCATCAGCACGCCCCACATACGCCAGCTGCCCATCGGGGCGCCACCACACCACATCCCCGGTCCGATACATCCGCGCCCCCGGCGCCCCGAACGGACACGCCACAAACCGCGACCCAGTCAACGGTCCCCGGCCCACATAACCAACACCCACGCCGGCACCAGCCACATACAACTCCCCGACCACCCCCGCCGGCACCGCACGCAACCACCCATCCAGCACAAAAAAGCCAAGGTGCGCCAATGGCACCCCGATGAGACTCGCAGTGCCCTCGACATCGGCATCGACGATCCCCCGTAACGAGGCGTGCACCGTCGTCTCGGTGGTGCCATACATGTTGATCAGGCGCGGTGATCCCGGGTGGTTGCGCAGCCACGCCCCAAGACGCTGTGGTTCGAGCGCTTCGCCGGCGAACACCACGGCCTGAAGCTCGAGCCGGGATACCAGCCCAGGTGATAGCGCTGCGCCGGTTTGCAAAGCGGTTTGAAGCGCATAAAACGCCGACGGGGTCTGGCTTAAAACGCTGACCCGTTCGGCCACCAACAGCGCGTGGAAGTCTTCCGGTGAACCGACCACCGAGTCGGGCACCACCACCAGCCGCCCGCCACGCGAAAGCGCACCAAAAATCTCCCATACCGAGACGTCGAAAGCATAGGAATGCCACTGCGACCACACCCCCGCCGCAGGGAGAGCGTCGTCTAGCGACGCCAGCAGCTGGGCGATATTGCGATGGGTGATGGCCACCCCCTTGGGGACACCGGTCGTGCCCGAGGTGTAGATCAGGTAGGCCAGATCATCAGCCGCCGGCCCCGGCAACGCAGAGCTGGGTTGGGCACCAACACGGGGATCCTCGATATCGCCGACATCGACAACCGCCACATCCCATCCACGCAACCGCCCGGCCAACGCCGCGGAAGTCACCACCACGACCGGCGCGGCATCACCCAGCACGAACCCGATCCGCGCATCAGGCACCGACGGGTCGATCGGCACATAAGCCGCCCCGGCTTTCAGCACCGCCACCATCGCCACCACGGCCCGCTCGGAACGCTCCAACAACAACGCCACACACCGCCCCGGACCCACCCCCCGACCAACCAACCAGTGCGCCAACCGATTCGCGGCCTCATCGAGTGCGCGATACGTCATCGAGCGGCCCGCACAACTGACCGCCACCGCCTCCGGTGTCCGGGCCACCTGCGCGGCAAACAACACCGGAACCGACACCCCCGGCGATGCCGGTGCGGTCAACACCGCCCGATTACCGACCGCATCCAGCCACGCATGCTCACCGGCATCGAGCACATCCACCCACGAGAGCCGCCGGGTCGGATCGGCGGTCAGCGCCTCCAGCACCCGCTGCAACCGCGCGATCAGCGCCTCGATGCTGGCCGCGTCGAACACATCGGTACGAAACTCCACCATCCCGCCGATCCCGGCAGGTGCCCCGGCCTCGGTGAAACGTTCAGCCAACGACACCACCAAATCCATGCGCGCGGTCCGGGTCTCTACCGGCATCGGCGTGACCTGCAGATCACCCAACGCCAGCCCGGCCAAAAGATCATCGGACCCCGCGACGTTCTGCCAGGCCAACATCACCTGCACCAGCGGATGATGAGTCAAGCTCCGGGTCGGGTTGAGCCGCTCCACCAACACCTCAAACGGCACGTCCTGATGCTCAAAGGCCTCCAAACCACGCGCGCGCACCCGCCCCAACAACTCAGCCACCGTAGGATCACCAGCCAGGTCGACACGCAACACCAAGGTGTTGACAAAAAACCCGACCAACTCATCCAGCGCGGGATCACCACGACCAGCGATCGGGAACCCCACCACCACCTCGCGACTCCCGCTGAGCTTGCCCAACACCACCGCCAAACCCGCCAGCACCACCATGAAACTCGTCACCTGACACTGACCAGCCAACGCACGCACCCGCTTGTGCAACCCCGCCGACCAGTCCACGACCACACTGGCCCCACGATGATCAGCCACCACCGGATAAGGCCGATCGGTCGGCAACTGCACACGGTCCGGCAGCCCAGCCAGCACACCCTGCCAGTAGGCCAACTGCCCGCCGATCACACTGTCAGGATCAGACTCCGCCCCCAACCACTCCCGCTGCCACAACGTGTAATCGACATACTGCACCGCCAACGGCGCCCAGCCCGGGGCCCGACCCCCACAGCGCGCCCGATACGCCTGACCCACATCGCGGACCATCGGAGCCGGTGACCACCCATCAAAAGCGATGTGGTGCAACACAATCCCCACCACATACCGCTGCGGTCCCACCGCACAGATCTGCGCACGAATCGGGATCTCGGTCGACAAATCAAACCGATAGCCCGCCAACTCAGCCAACTCGCGCGCCGCATCACCCTGCGGCAGCGACACCACCGCCACGCCCCCGCGCCGCCACATCCCCGCCTCTGCAGGCAGCACCTGCTGCACCGGCACACCATCAACATCAGGAAATATCGTGCGCAACGATTCATGGCGCGCGACAACATCATCCAACGCCGCCTCCAAGGCGTTAACATCCAGCGCCCCACCCACCCCAAACCCGATCGGCATGTTGTAGACCGCACCCCCACCGTCGAACCGGTTCAAAAACCACAACCGAGTCTGGGCATACGACAACGGAACCCGCGCTGGGCGCCGCATCACCTGCAGCGGCGGCCGCGCCGGACCACCACGATGCCGATAACAAATACTCAGACAACGCCCCGACCGTGGACGCATCAAACAAACACCGCACCGGCACATCACGGCCCAACGCCAACTGCAGCCGCGCACTGACCCGGGTCGCAACCAACGAATCCCCACCCAGAGCGAAGAAATCGTCGTCGAGGCCGACCCGATCCACACCCAACACCTCAGCGAACACCTCAGCGACGATCTTTTCGATCTCCGTCTGCGGCACCCGGAAAGCTGCGGCGCCAAACACCGGCGCCGGTAACGCCTTTCGGTCCAGCTTGCCCGAAGAAGTCAGCGGAAATTCCTCGATCACCACAATCTGAGCCGGCACCATGTAATCGGGCAACCAAGCACCCAAACGCTGACGCACCGCGCTGACTTTGCTGGCAGTGTGCGGATCATTAGCGTGCGCGCCGCGCTGCTGAGCCCCCCCGGCCGGCAAGTACACATCGCTCAACGGCGGAGCATGCCGACGATAGGCAGCAGTCAAGGCAACAAAAACCGCATCCAAAGTCCCAGGTTGGCTACCCCAGCTGACGCCGACGTGGTATCCGGTGGCTTCACCAAGCTGGTGCAGCTGTTCGGGGATCACCGCGTCCAGAGCAGCGCTGTCCTGAGCCGCCGCCTCCAACCCGGCTAACCCACTAGCAAGCGCGCCCTCGATACCGACATCGAAGATCAGCCCGACGCGCGGGATATCAGTCACGCGCACAGTGGCTGGACGCTCTGACACCAACCTGCCACGCAGCCCGCGCAACCCGACGCAATCACGCCACCCCCACACGGGTGCAGCGGCCAACACACACACCGCGCTAGGACTTTTATAGATCGTGACGTCATAGCGATACCGAGTTAATTCGTTGTCGGCCAATCCGCGTTTGACTGCGATGTCCACACCGGCCACCGACGCACGCTCGGCGGCCCAACTGGTGAAAAACTCTGGCGCCAGCAACAATTCGGGCTCGCTAAGCAGCGCATGCTGAACCCGTTGACGGATCTCGGCGACGCCGGCGGCGTCGGTGGCGTCAGTGCCGCTGATGCGGGCCAACGCGATCGCGGTTTGGAACGCGCCCTGCAGGCAATGGTTACGCACGTCGCCGACAAACAACGCCCCACCAGGAGCCAACAGATCCAAAGCCTTATCGATAACCTCGGCCAGATATCCCGCGTTGGGGAAATACTGCACCACCGAGTTGAGAATGACCGTGTCGAAGTAGCCGCCCGCCAGCCCCTCAGTGACATGAGCAGGCTGGGTACGCAACTCAACCCGATCACGCCAATCAATCTGCTGCTGCCCCAGCCAGCGCCCCAGATTGTCGATCGTCACCGCCGACATGTCGGTGCCCACATAATGCTCACAATGCGGAGCGACCTGAGACAACACCAACCCCGAGCCCGCACCAATCTCCAACACCCGCAGCGGCTGCAACGCCAAGATCCGATCCACCGTGGCCGAACGCCATTCCAGCATCTCCGCCAGCGGAATCGGTTCACCACTGTAACTGCTGTTCCAGCCCCGAAAATCCATCCCGAAGTTCGCCACCTCGGCTTCAGCGCCCTGGGTGCCGTACAGCTCGTCATACAAGTGTTGCCACTCTTCGACGATTTCGGCGTCACGCGCAGCGGTGCTCACGTGCTCCAAAATGACGTACGCAACCAACTGAGCACCAACGTCGCTGTGGTGCAACGCAGCCGCGGCCTGACTGACCTGCGGACAGGCCAACAACGTATTCTCGACCTCACCCAACTCGATGCGCTGCCCACGCAATTTGATCTGGGTATCGACCCGCCCTAAATAATCCAACGTCCCCGCCGCGGTCCAACGCACCAAATCACCCGTGCGATACATCCGCGCCCCGGCGCCCCCATAGCGATTGGCCACGAAACGCTCCGCGGTCAACTCCACCCGGCCCAGATAACCATGCGCCACACCGGGTCCGCCCAGATAAAGCTCGCCCACTACCCCGACCGGGGCAGGGTTCAGCCAGCCATCCAGCACCAGCGCGGACACACCAGAAATCGGGTTGCCGATGCGAACCGGCTGCCCCGCCGACAGCGGCGCACTGGTGGCCCAGATGGTGGTCTCGGTGGGGCCATAGCCGTTGAACATCTGCCGACCCGGCGCCCAGGCGGCCACCAACTCAGGCGGGACGGCTTCCGCGCCGGTGAAAAGTGTGGACAGTGCGTCTAGCCGTGTCCGATCCAGCGAGGACAGTACCGTCGGCGTCAACACCGCCGCGCTGACCCGCTGCTCCTGCAGCCACGCGGTCAGCGCCTCACCGGCGTAAACATCCGGCGGCGCCACCACCAAACCCGCCCCCGACCCCACCGCCCATAACGTTTCGAAGATCGAGACATCGAAGGTCGGCGCAGCGACCATCGATACCCGCGCCTCGACACCCACCCCGAACACCTCGCGCTGCGCGGCAACTACCCCGAGCAGGCCGGCATGGCTGACCGCCACCCCCTTGGGGGCACCGGTGGACCCCGACGTGAACATCACATAGGCGGTGTTGTCCACCGTCAGCGGCGCCAGCCGCTCGGCGTCGGTAATGGCGTGGGCGGAGCGCGCCGACACGTCCAGACCATCTGAAGCGTCAACACGCAGCACCGGGCGCTTCCCGGCCCCGGCCACGGCGTCGACACCACGGGTCAGCACACACACCGCGCCCGCCGCGTCAAGCACCGCCGCGACCCGCTCGGCCGGATGAGCCCGATCCACCGGCACATACACCCCACCGGCCTTGAGCACGGCCCACCAGGCCACCACCAACTCCACACACCGATCCATCGCCACGCCCACCGCGCGCTCGGGACCCACCCCCACCTCGATCAGCACCCGCGCCCACTGCGTCGAGCACTCATCGAGCTCCCGATACAACACCACCCGCGCGCCCTCGATGATCGCCACCGCGTCCGGGTCAGCCGCCACCGCGGCGGCCAACAACTCCGTCACGACCCCGACCGGGGCCCCCACCCCAGCACCCGACCAGCCCGACAGCACCAGATCACGCTCACCGCGACCCAGCAACGGCACCTCTCCCACCACCACCGACGCATCCGCCACGACAGCCTCGATGACCCGCCCCAACCGGGTGACCAACCGCTCGATGCTGGCCCGCTCAAACAAATCCGTGGCATAGGTCACCACCCCAGCGGCCATCGGTGCGGCGGCGTCCCCAATGGGCACCTCCCCAAGGTCGATGTCCAGGTCGAACTTGGCGGTGCGAGTGGACATCACCTCCTGTTCGACGCCGACCCCGTCGAGCGTGATGTCCGGGCGCAGATTGTTCTGTAACACCAATGCCACTTGAAACAGCGGATGATGCGCCGCCGAACGGACCGGGTTGAGCTGCTCGACCAGCAGCTCGAAGGGCACATCCTGATTCCGGTAGGCGTCCAGCGCCTTGTGGCGCACCCGCGCCAGCACCTCGCTGAACCGGTCCTCAGAACGCACCCCCACCCGCAACACCCACGTGTTGACGAAAAACCCGACCAGATCATCGAGCGCCTCATCCAAGCGCCCGGCGATCGGGGCACCCAGCACCACGTCCTCACCCACCCCGACCCGGTACAACAGCACCGCCAAGACGGCCTGCAGCACCATCGCGGGCGTCGCATTGTGCGCCGCCGCCAACGCCTTGACCCCCGCCCACGCCTGCGCGTCGATGCGCAACTGCACCTCATCGCCGCGGTAACTGGGCACCGGCGGGCGGGCCCGATCCGCCGGCAACGACACCACCTGCGGCAGATCGGCCAACTCCTGCCGCCAATACCGCAACTGCGCAGCAACCACACTGTCGGGATCAGACAAGTCCCCCAGACACTCCCGTTGCCACAGGGTGTAATCGGCATATTGCACCGGCAACGGCGCCCACTGCGGGGCCCGGCCCCACCGCCGCGCCCCGTACGCCTGGCCCACATCACGGACCATCAGGGCCAACGACCACCCATCAAAAGCGATGTGGTGCGGCAGGATCCCCACAACATATTGCTCGGGCGCCACCGAATAGATCTGCGCTCGAATCGGAATCTCAGTCGACAAATCAAACCGATACCCGGCCAGCGCCGCCAACTCGTCGGCCACATCGGACTCGCGCACCACCACCACCGCCGCGCCGCCGCGCCGCCACATCCCGGCCCGGGCCGGCAACACCCGCTGGACCGGCGCGCCACCCAGGTCGGGAAATATCGTGCGCAGCGATTCGTGGCGGGCGATGACATCATCGAGGGCCGCGCCGAACGCCTCAACGTCCAGCGCCCCGCTGATCCGAAGCGCGAAAGGCTTGATGTAGGTCGCAACCCCGCCCTCGAACCGGTGGCGGAACCACATCCGCTGCTGGGCAAACGACAACGGAACCACCGCGGGCCGTGGGCCAGCCACCAACGGCTGACGCCGACCCTCATCGCGCCTGTCGGCGCTGACCGGTGTCGTGGCCTCGCCGAGCCGGCTGGCCAGGTGGCTGGCCAGCGCGGTGGGGGTGGGATGGTCGAAGGCCACGGTGACCGGCAGGGCCAGCCCGGTTTGGGCGCTCAGCGTGTTGCGGAGTTCCAGGCCGGTCAACGAGTCGATGCCCAGGTCGGTGAAGGGCCGTTGGCGGTCCAGGGCGGTCGGGTCGGGGTGGGCCAGCACGGTGGCGGTGGCGGTGGCCACCAGGGTGGTCAAAGTGCGCAGTTGCTTGTCGGGGGTCTGGCTGGCGAGCTGCGCGGCCAAGCTGTCAGGGCCGACGCTGGTGGCCGCCTGCGGGCGGGCGCGGGTCAG
>CAVZTC010000004.1:0-852423 GCA_963778135.1 uncultured Actinomycetota bacterium
GCAACGGCGGAATCCTGTCCGAGCAGACCACGCTCATCCTGCAGGGCGATTAAGGCTAGAGACTGAGACTAGAGAAGGGGGCCCGCAAATCATGCCCATCAGCTTCGACCGCCCGATGCCCGTTAAAACGCCTACCACCGCGCCGTTTTGGGATGCCCTGGCCCAACACCGCATCGTCATCCAGTACTCGCCGTCGTCGCAGGCTTACGTGTTCTACCCCCGGGTGCGTGCGCCCCGCACGCTGGCCAACGACCTGGAATGGCGCGAGATTTCGGGAATGGGGACGCTGTACTCCTATACGATTGCGCGCCGGCCGGTGAGCCCGCATTTCGCCGACGCCGTTCCGCAGCTGCTGGCCATCGTCGAATGGGACGAGGGGCCAAGGTTTTCCACCGAGATAGTCAATGCCGATGCCGCCGATCTGCGGGTCGGGATGAAGGTGCGCCCGGTGTTCGTCGACTATCCCGAACATGACGTCACCATGTTGCGCTACGAGCCGGCGTGACTGACCGGAATTCCCTTGGGCGCAAGCCCCATCGGCTGAAGGAGGCCCCGGACGGCGGCCTCCACGCCCCGCCGGGCGTGGGTGAGGCTGATGTCATCCCCGGCGATCAGGCGCTGTAGCGCGAGGCCACGTAGCTGTCCCAGCAGCAGCACGGCGAACGTCTCGGCGTCGAGGCCGTCATCGATCTCGCCACGGGCCTGGCCGCGTTCGACGATCGCCGTCACCGCTTGCCGAAAAGCGCTGTCGGAGGCGGCCATCCGCGGGCGCAGCTCGTCGTCGGCAACCGCCGAGGCCCAGAGCACCAGAAATGCGCGATGGATGGCCGGCAGATCTTCGAGCAGCCCGATGAAGATCGACGAGCTCCTGACGAGTTCGTCGACGCTGGCCTCGAGGCTTCGCACCGGAGCGGTCGCGGCGGCGAACTCGCGCTCGACCTGACTGATCAGCTCCAAGATGAGGGCGGACTTGGTGCCGAAGTGGTGGTTGGCGATCCCGCGGCTGTAGCCGGCGCGTTCGCCCACCTGAGCCAAAGTGACTGCGGTCAGGCCGCGTTCGGCGATCAATTCGGCTGCGGCCTGCAGCAACCGGCCCTGGGCTTCGGCGCGCCGCTCCGCCTGGGTGCGCCGGGGGCGCCGGTTCGCGGCGTCGGTGTCGTCCATGGCCACGATTCTGACACAGAACTTGTTTGACACCAAGCAAGTAAGTGGTAACTTGTGTGCTGCTGCCGTACCTGCGCGCACCTCCCACCGACGAGATAGGGGCACCTCCCACCGACGAGCGTCACGCCAGCGTGGCGATCGTGACTGAGCGCCACGCTGGCGTGACGCTCGGCGCCCCTAGCTCGGCGGTGCCGGGGGCAGCGATATGCCGACGGCAGCCTCGACACGAATGGAGTTCTGTGGTGAGTCGTATTTTTGGCCAGATCGCGCAGATCGGCTACGTCGTGACCGACATCGAGTCTTCGATGCAGCAGTGGATCCGGCACGGGGTCGGGCCGTGGTTCTACATCGAACGGGTGCAGACGGATTACTTCCGGCACCGCGGCGTCGACTCGCCTTTGGAAATGAGTGTCGCACTGGCCAATTCGGGCGACGTCCAGCTCGAACTGATCCAGCAGCGCAACGACGCACCGTCGATGTACCGCGAGTTCCTCGACTCCGGCCGCTCGGGCGCGCAGCACATCGCTTACTGGACCACCAACTTCCAGGATCTCTACGACCGGGCGCTGGCGGCCGGGCACACGGTGGGTCAGGAGGGCCAAATCGGCGGCGGGCAAGGCCGATTCGCCTACTTCGACACCGAACACGACCAGGGGACGGTCATAGAGATCTCCGACATCAGCGGCCCCAAGGGCCAGGTGTTCGCCTACATTCGTCAGGAAGCGGCCAACTGGGACGGCACCGACCCGATCCGCCGGATGGGCTGACCGGCCAACAAGATTGAACAAGATTGAAGAAGAAAGGCATCAACATGACCGACCTGGACCGTCGCACGCGCCGAGAAGCCAGAGAAGCTGTGGTGATCGAGCACATGCAGAGCGAGAACGTGCAGGAGTGGGACCGGACCATGGCGACGTTCGGCCACGCCCGCTACGAACTGCCCGACGGAACCGTGATCGACGGCACCGACGACGTGATGCGGTACTGGCTCGAGGGTCGAACCCTGGTGCCCGATCAGCGCAACGAGCTCATCGAGCTCACCCACCTCGACGACGGCCAGGTGCAGATCGAGTTCTGGCTGCGCGGCACACCGACCGGCAGCACCGACCCCTTCGAGCTCCGCCTGTGGGCGGTGTTCGGATTCGACGACGACGATCTGATGACGGCCGAACGCGTGTACGCGGCCCGGCCGACCGCCGATCAGATCGCGGGTCGGGTGACCACCGCGGGCCGGCCCGTGGAGTCGGCCGGGTGATCGCGGAGCTAGGGGGCCGCGTCGCGTTCGTCACCGGCGCGGGTTCGGGAATCGGGCTGGCGACCGTGGCGTGCCTTCTCGAACAGGGTGCCACGGTCGAGGCGACCGACCTACGCACCGAAGGCCTGGCCACGCTGGTCGAGGCCTACCCCGACCGGCTGGGTGTCCACGGCGTCGATGTCACCGATCGCGCCGGCGTGCGTGAGGCGGTCGACGCCGCGGCGGATCGGCATGGGCGGCTGGACATCCTGGTGTGCAGCGCCGGGATCGTCTTCGCCGGCGACATTGAACGCGAAACCGATGACCGCGCCGACTGGGACCGTTGCATGGCCGTGAACCTGCACGGCACCATCAACGCCTGCGAAGCGGCGACTCCGCATCTGCAGCGCTCGGACGACGGGGCGATCGTCACCATCGGATCGATCTCCGCCCACGCGTCGCGGGCCACCGCCGGCGCGTACCCGACGAGCAAGGCCGCCGCGTTGCGCTACACCAAAAGCCTCGCGCTCACGCTGGCCCCCGCGGTCCGGGCCAACGCGGTGTGCCCGGGAGCGGTGTGGACCGGCATGCAGCAGCGCATCTCGTCGGAACTGCGGCGCTTCACGCACCGCGCGGAAGACCACACGTCGTTCTTCACCCGTTACGAAGCGACGACCCCGATGAAGCGGCCCCAGTCGCCCGACGACGTCGCCAAAGCCGTTGTCTTCCTTGCCTCCCCGGATGCCGCTAACATCACCGGCCAATGCCTGCACGTCGACGGCGGCGCCGTCGTTCGCGATTGATGCGATCGAGAGGAAATGCGTTGACCGCCAGCCTGTATGCCATCACCTGCGGCCACCTCACCATTCCGACCGCGTTCCTGCTCGCCGGTCGCGAGGGCGCGACCCAGGTGCCGATCACGTCGTATCTGATCGACCATCCCCGCGGCCGCGCGATCTTCGACAGCGGCATGCACATCAACACCCAGGACAACCCCGCCGCGCACGTCGGCGATGTGCTGGCGGCGCTGCACCAGTTCGACTACGGCACGGGCGAAGACATCGCCGCACGGCTCACCGCGATCGACGTCGACCCGGGGTCCGTCACCCACGTCATCAA
Source organism: uncultured Actinomycetota bacterium (assembly GCA_963778135.1). Classification (GTDB taxonomy): domain Bacteria; phylum Actinomycetota; class Actinomycetes; order Mycobacteriales; family Mycobacteriaceae; genus Mycobacterium. Next base: position 3,518 of record CAVZTC010000004.1, read on the forward strand.
CTCCCATCTGCACTTCGACCACTGCGGGGGCAACGCGCTACTGCCCAACGCCACCGTCGTAGTCCAGCGGCCCGAACTTGCTGCAGCCGAGGAGGGCGGCGAGTTCAGGGGTTATGTGACCGCCGATTTCGACACCGGCCAGCACCGCCAACTGATCGATGGGGAACACGACCTCTTCGGCGACGGCAGCGTCGTGCTCTTCGGAACCTACGGTCACACGCCCGGCCACCAGTCTGTTCGGGTGGGGACCGAGAAGGGCGAGTTCGTGCTCTGCGGCGACGCCTGCTATCTCAAGGAATCGCTCGACACCATGGCGCTGCCCGGCATTATCGCCGACCCCGACGGCGCCACCCGCGCCTTCCAGCTCTTCCGCGACCTGCAGAGCAAGGGCGCGACCATCATGTACGGCCACGACCTGGAATTCTGGAAGACAATTCCGCAGGCCCCGGCCCGGCTGGGCTGACCTTTCAAAGTGGACTATTAGTCGGTAATGCCGGCCTGCTCGCAAAGTTCTGACCAGCGTTGACTCGTTGACACTATGACATAAGTCATTGTCTACTAGTCCCATAAGCAACGGGAGCGCGGCATGAACAAAGACGACCTCATCCTGATCAGCGTGGACGATCACATCGCCGAGCCCGCGGACATGTTCGACGCGCACGTCCCCGCGACGTACCGTGACCTCGCCCCGCGGGTGGTCCTGGAGCCCGACGGCGTCCAGCAGTGGTATTACGGCGAGATCCGCGGGCGGAACATGGGCCTCAACGCCGTCGCGGGCAAACCCCGCGAGATGTACAACATCGACGCCTCGCGCTACGACGAGATGCGCCCCGGGTGCTTCAACGTCGACGAGCGGATCCGCGACATGAACGCCGGCGGCCAGCTGGCGGGCCTGAACTTCCCGAACTTCACCGGGTTCTCGGGCCAGGTCCTCAATCAGGGCCCCGACCGCGACGTCAACCTGGTGATGATCAAGGCCTACAACGACTGGCACATCGACGAGTGGTGCGCGGCCTACCCGGGGCGGTTCATCCCGTGCGGCATCCTGCCGCTGTTCGACGTGGCCGAAGCGGCCAGGGAAGTCAACCGGCTGGCCGGCAAGGGTTGCCACGCGGTGACGTTCTCCGAGAATCCAGAAGCGTTGCAAATGCCCAGCATTCATACCAAGTACTGGTATCCGCTGTTTGAGGCGGTCTGCGAGCACAAGACGGTCCTGTGCACCCACGTGGGCTCCTCGTCACGATCGCCGATGGTGTCAATGGACGCTCCGCCGAGCGTGAACATGACGGCGTCGTCGATGATGAGCATGTTCACCTTCACCGAGCTGATCTGGGCCGAGTTCTGGGCCGATTTCCCGCAACTGAAATTCTCCCTCACCGAGGGCGACGTCGGGTGGATGCCGTACTTCCTTTGGCGCGCCGAGCATGTCTACAACCGTCACTCCGGCTGGACGCTGGCGAAGTTTCCGCCCGGCTACAGCGGACCCGTCGACATATTCAAGCGGCACTTCTACACCTGCTTCATCAGCGACAGGGTCGGCGTGCACAACATGGACTGGTTCAACGAGGACATGTTGTGCTGGGAGTCGGATTTCCCGCACTCCGACAGCAATTGGCCGTTCGCGCCCGAAGACATCATCGAGACCATGGGCCACCTCGACGACTCGGTGATCAACAAGATCACCCACGAAAATGCAATGGCCGCCTACTCTTTCGACCCATTCCAGTACGTCCCCAAGGAACACGCCCGCGCCGGCCAGCTGCGCGCCCAGGCCACCGACGTCGACGTCGTCACCCATGTCGGCCGCCGGGCCGGCCAGCGTGACCTCGACACGTGGACCCGGATGACACAGGCCGGCCTGCAGGCGCTGGCGCAGGGACAGCCGCCGCCGACGGTCGAGATCACCGGCCCACCGTCCCGGGCCGGGCGGGCCACCACGCTGGGCAACTGAGCGTGGCCGTCCCGTTTGAGGGCTGGCGTGTGCTGGAGCTGTCCAACGGGATCGCGGCGTCGTACTGCGGCAAGATGTTCGCCGACGCGGGTGGCGATGTGGTGAAAATCGAATCCGGCCAGGGTGATTCGCTGCGCGGCTGGACCGCCGGCGGGCCGGCGGGGGCGCTGTTCGGCTATCTTGCCGCGGGCAAGAAGTCGGTGATCGATCAGGACCGGGCCGAGGCCGCTGAGGTCCCCGAGGTCCCTGAGGTCTATGCGCTGCTGGCCGGGGCCGACATTGTGCTGACCGACCTGACCGACGGCTGGACGCTGGACGACATCACCGCGCGCACCGGCCCGTCGGCGGTTGTTGTGGCCGTGACGCCGTTCGGAACGACGGGTCCCTACGTCGACCACCAGATCGTCGCCAACGAATTCATCCTGCAGGCGTTGTGCGGCTCGACCGCCAGCCGGGGCTGGCCCGACGACGAACCCGTCCAGGCCGGCGGCCGGCTCGGTGAGTGGTTGGCGGGCACGTTCGCCGCGGCGGTTGCGGCCGCCGCGGCCCGGCACGCGGCCCGTGGCGGTGGCGGGGAGATCGTCGACGTCTCGACCTTCGAGGCGATGGTGATCGCGATGGGCGGCCTGCCCGCCATGTCGGCCAGCGTACTGGGCGCGGATTCCTTGCTGCACCAACGCAGTCTGGAACTGCCGTCGATCGTCCCCACGGCCGACGGGATGGTCGGCTTCTGCACCATCACCGCGCAGCAGTTCGGAGACTTCCTGGTGATGATCGATCGCGCCGACCTGATCGACGACGCGGAGCTGGCGTCGATGGCCGGGCGAATCGCGCGCCGCGACGAATTCGTCGGCATGGTCACCGAATGGACGCAAACCCGCACCACCGAAGAGATCATCGATATCGCGGTGGCATTCCGGATTCCGGTGGCTCCCATCGCAACCCCGGCCACGCTGCCGACCGTCGACCACTTTGTGCAACGCGGCGTGTTCGTCGGGTCCGAGAGCGGGGTGCTGCAGCCACGGGTGCCGTATCGCAGCGACGCGATCACCACCAGAGCTCCCGGACGGCCACCGCGACTTGGTGCGGACAACGGCCGCGTCCACTGGCCGCCGCGACCGGAACGACTCCCCTGGACTGAAGGGAAAGACGGGAACGAGGGAGCCAACGCACTCCCGTTGTCCGACATACGGATAGCCGACCTCACCGCCTTCTGGGCCGGGCCGGTCGCGACGCAGCTCCTGGGCGCCCTCGGCGCGGACGTGATCAAGGTCGAGGGCGTTCGCCGGCCCGACGGCATGAGGTTCTCCGCGGGCCGGCCGGCCGACTGGGACCAGTGGTGGGAATGGGGCCCGGTGTTCTTGTGCAGCAACAACAACAAGCGCGGCATCAGCCTCGAACTCGGCACCGAAGCCGGACGAGACATCGCACGGGAGCTGATTGCCGCAAGCGATCTCGTCATCGAGAACTTCTCGCCGCGGGTGATGGAAAACTTCGGTCTGGAATGGGATGCGGTGAGGGACGCCAACCCGCGCGCGATCCTGATCCGCATGCCGGCGTTCGGGCTCGACGGCCCGTGGCGCGACCGCGTCGGCTTCGCTCAGACCATGGAACAGGCAACGGGGATGGCATGGATGACCGGACATGCCGACGGCCCCCCGGTCATCCCACGCGGTGTGTGCGACCCCATAGCCGGGCTACACGCCGTGTTTGCCGCTATCGCGGCCCTGGTGATTCGCGACCGCGACGGCAGCGGCATGCAGGTCGAATCGACCATGGTGGAGTCGGCGCTGAACGTGGCCGCCGAGATGCTGGTGGAAAGCTCGAGCAACGGAATCGAGCTGTGCCGGAACGGAAATCGGGGTCCAGGCGCGAGCCCCCAGGGCGTCTATCGCTGTCAGGGGGACGACGAGTGGGTCGCGCTCGCCGCGCTGGACGACACCGCCCGCACGTCGCTGGCGGGGCTCATCGGCCTGCCTGAGCCGGGACCGGGCGAGGCCGCATGGCGGGAGCGCGCCGACGACGTCGACAAACTGATTTCGGACTGGACCACGCGGCGCTCCGTAAACGAGGCGGTCGACGCGTTGCGGGGCCGCGGGGTGGCGGCGGGGCCGGTCACGCCACCGTCGGCGCTGCTTCGCGACCCGCACCTGCTCGCGCGGGGGTTCTGGGAGACGGTCGAGCACCCCGTCGCCGGCACGTTCGTGTGCACCGGGATGCCGTTCGCCTTCCTCGGCAAGGCGCGGCGCTGGATTCGCCGGCCGCCGCCGCTGTATGGCCAGCACACCGGCGAGGTGCTGACGGGTCTGCTGGGGCGCACCGAACAGGACTTGGCTGCCTTGCGCCAATCGGGGGTCACCAGCGTGCGGCCGGCGGGCCTGTGACACACGAAGAGTCAGTCACGCTGTGCGTGCCCCCGCGACCCGGTGAGCTGTGTGCGCCGATTCGCTTCCTGGTGCGCCAGGACTCGGTGGTGATGGAGTTGACGGCCCGGCATCGGATCACCAGCGTCGAGTGGGACGCGACCGAGCGCGCGGTGGCGATGGTCGTCGAGATCACCGACCCGCACACCGTACGGCCGGTGGACGTGCGCATCGACGTCGTCGAATCTGGGGCCGCCGGCGCCACGCGTCTCGACCCACGGACCAACGTGATCGGTCCCATCGTGCGCGACGGACGGAAGTTCGACGTCCTCGGCACTTACCTCGGAGTCGTCGCAGACGAAAACTGAATGAACGGAGTGAGCTTGACCAAACGCACCGCGGCGATCGTCGGAGTGCACAACACCCGGCAGGGCCGCCGCCTCGATGGCGAAACGTCACGGAGCCTGGCGCTCAAGGCGATTCACGGCGCGCTCGCCGACGCCGGCCTGGGCCTCGGCGACGTGGACGGGATCAGCGCGGGCCCGCAGTCCACGGCGCTGATCTACGACCTGCGGATCGGCCCCGCCTGGCAGGGGCTGGGCTTCGGGGTCGGCATGATCACCGAGGCGGCGTTGGCCATCGAGCACGGCATGGCCGATGTCGTGGTGCTGGTGGCCGCCCAAGCGGGCGAATACCGCGACCACGAGGCCACGGCCCCGTGGACCAGGCCGGAGAACGAATTCGTCGCACCGTGGGGGATGTTCACCACCGCCGAATTCGCGTTGATCGCCCGACGCCACATGCACGTCCACGGCACCACCCGCGAACAGCTCTCCATGGTCGCCGCGACCATCCGGAACAACGGATCGCAAAACCCCGAAGCCGTTTATTACCAACGCGGCCCGTTCACCCCAGAGGACATCACCGCGTCACGGCCGATCGCCGAACCGTTTCATCTGCTGGACTGCGCCACCACCTCCGAGGGCGGCTGCGCTCTGGTAGTGGCCAACATCGATGGGGTCGACGTCGCCCGTCCGCCGATCTACATGCTGGGTAGCGGCTCGGACTTTCACGGCCCGTCGTATCAGCATCCGCCCGCGTGGGACCTGGCCGGGCGGCGCGGCGACCACGTCAACGGTGTGGTCGGCAGGCGCGCCGCCGAGCGCGCGTTCGCTCACGCGGGCCTGCGGCCCGACAACGTCGACGTGCTGGAACTCTACGATCCGTTCTCCTTCGAGATCATTCGTCAGCTCGAGGCGTTCGGATTCTGCGGCGAGGGCGAAGGCGGACCGTTCGTCGCCGACGGGCACATCGCCATCGACGGCAGTCATCCGGTGACCACGGACGGCGGAACCATGTCCTTCAGCCACGCCGGCGCCAATCCGCAGATGATGCAGCGCGCGATCCGGGCCGTGCAGCAATTGCGCGGCGAGGCGGGCGCGCTGCAGGTACCCGACGCGCGTGTTGCCTTGTGCAGCAACGGAGGAGCTGGCGCCTTGTTCACAACATTGCTGATCCTGGGAGGCGAACCGCGTTGACTTCCTTGCAACCTCAGACCGGGCCGGTGCCCCACGCCAGCAGCAAGGTGAGCGCTCCGTTCTGGGCGGGGTGCCGATCGGACGAGCTGCGCTACCAGCGTTGCGAGGCGTGCGGCGTCGCAAACTTTCCGCCGACCGAGCATTGCCGGCAATGCCTTTCGGCCGAATTGCGGTGGGCGCAAAGTGACGGCATCGGCGAGGTATACAGCTGGACGGTGGTTCACCGGCCGGTGACGGCGGTGTTCGAACCGCCCTATGCGCCGGCGATCGTCACCCTGGACGAGGGCTATCAGATGCTCACCAACATCGTGGGCGTCGCACCGGCGGACCTGGTGATCGGCATGCCCGTGCGGGTGCAGTTCCATGCCGTGGGTGACGACGTCACGCTGCCTTACTTCACCGCACGGCCGTGAGCTCGGGGCGCACCACCAGCGGCCTGCCGGTGACGGCCTACCTCGTTCTGGGCGTGCTGGCGGCCAACGACGAGCAGCTGACCGCGGGTGAGATCAAGACGCGTGCGGAACTTTCGGTGGGCCACTTCTACTGGTCGCCGTCGGTCAGTCACGTGCGGCGCGAACTGAACAGGTTGCTGGCCCGCGGGATGGTCGGCGAGACCGGCGCCCGATCCGGCAAGCGCGTCATCACGTTGTACGAGGCCACCGACTGCGGGCTAGAGGCGCTGCGCCGCTGGGTGCAACACTTTCCGGGCCAGGACCAGGTCGTCATCAAGCATCCGGTCATCCTGCGAACCTGGCTTGCCCGGGGCGAGGATCCCGAGCACGTCGTCGATACGTTGGATCGGCACCTCGAGGCAACCCGGGCCCGGCTGGACGAGGCGCTGTGGTCGCGCCAGCGTTCCCGCGATCTCGGCATCATCGACGACCCGGACCAGCGATTCTCCTTCGCGGTCCTCGATTACGCGATCCGCGGGCTGTACGCGGAGATATCGAACATCGCGCAGCTGCGCGACGAGATCGCGGGCGGGACCGCCCGGGATCCGATCAAGCGGGTGCGACGGCCGAAGGGGCAGATCCGCCGCCGGGCGCCCCAGGCGTGAGCCTTGTCGACACCTATGCCGGCGGCTGGTGTCGACACTTGTCCGCGGCTATTCGGTGACTTCGAAGTGCACCCGGTCGAAGAAATACTCGAACCTGTTGACGTAGCCGTTGATTCGGTGCAACAACCGGGCGACGTCGACCTCAAACCTCGTCACCTTCAGGGCGTTGGGTGCGCCCCCCATGGGGATGATGCCCTGGTGGTCGTCGACCATCGCATAGTCGACCCGATCGATCAGCGATCCGCGCCAGAAGATGTCCGCGAAGCCGATGCGCGCCGACCTGGTGGAGAACACCTGAGACCACTCGAACTCAGGCTCTTCCATGCCCAGCCGGTGGTAGTACATGCCGTACGCGAGGGTGAGGTCTACCTCGGCCGTATACACGAGAAGCGTGCTGTGGCTGTCCGCCTCCAGCCGCCACTTGTTGCCCGGCGCCGACGAGTAGCCGAACCGGATCCGATAAGTCGGCCCATCGTTCTCGAGCTTGTACCAGTCGTCCGGCGCGGACTGCCGCACCATGTCGCGGATCGCGCCTAGCGTTGTCATTTACCGTGCGCCCCCTTCAACTCGGCAAACGGCGCGACCTGCGCCGCCAGTACGCTACGCCAGCCACCGGCTGGGGGTCTCCTAGACCTTCGAATAGCCCTTGTCCGCGGGAATCTGGGCGGCCGTCACCAGCGACGATGCGTCGCCGGCCAGCCATACCACGATGTCGGAGATCGAATCGGGAGCGGTGAGCGAATCGGTGGGCAGCGCGCCCGGCGAGAAGCCGTGGATGTAGTGCGGGTGGTCCTGAAAGATCTTGTACATCGACACGTCGTTGCCCATCGGGGTGTCCGTGCCGTACGGGTGTACCGAGTTGACGCGGATGCCGAACTCGCCGAGCTCCATCGCCAAGGAGTTGGTGAGACCGACGACGCCGAACTTGCTGGCGCAGTAGTGACCACACCCCGGGACGGCCTTGACTCCGGCCGCCGAGCTGATGGTGATGATGGAGCCGCCGTTGCCGGCCTCGATCATCGCGGGAACCGTGGCCTTGATCGTGTTCCACAGGCCGGTCAGGTTGGTGTCGATGACGTCCTGCCACTGCCGCGCCGAAATCTCCCACAGCCGGCCCCAATTCAGCACGCCGGCGTTGGCGACGACGATATCCAGCCGGCCGTACTGTTCGATCGCGGTCGCTACGAGCCGCTGCTGGCCGGCCAAATCGCGCACGTCGACCTCGTCGGAGTAGATCTTGCGGCCCTCGCCCTCGACGAGGCTGACGGTCTCGGCCAGGTCTTCCGGAAGCGCCGGGGGATAGCCGTTGTGCTCGGCCACCGGCGCGCACGCATCGATCGCGACGATATCGGCACCCGCGCGGGCCAACCGGATGCAGTGCGAGCGGCCCTGTCCGCGGGCGGCCCCCGTCACGTAGGCGACCTTGCCGGCCAATGGGGTCGCGGGTTCGGTCATGCCGATAGCTCCTTTGCTCGCGGCTATCAGCTAATCACCGACACCGCGCCGCTGCCAGAGCTGGCGATGTAAACATCGCCGTTGGCGGTTCGGCGCGTCAGGCGATGGCGTATTGGACCCAGGCACCGCCGGCGGGCTCGGCCACGGCATGCAGGTGCGAATTCTGGACCCCCGTTCGCGGCAGGCCGAATTGCGAGCCGATGGCCGAGCAGGCCGTCGGGGCAGCGGTGAACTGGACGGCGCTCGGTGTCACCGTCCAGTTGCCCATCGCGTCCACGCAGCCCGCAGGGTGCACCTCGGCGCACGGCTTGCCGACCCAGCGGCCGTCCGTACGTTGCAGGGCGCAGAATCCGGGGCCCCCGCGCGGTTCATTCGGCGCCCAGCTCCACAGCGAGGCCTGGATCCGCCCGTCCTCGGGCAGCAACTGATCGAAGCCGAACAGGTTGACGCCGCAGTTCGTCATGTCCTGCGCCTTCTGCGGTGTGATCGCATTGGGATTGTTGGGCGGCTGAGTCGGGTCGACCAGCGCCGCGACCAGGGTGGAGTCCTCGTAGTAGCGGACCAGGTGCGTGGCGTAGACGGCGGGGCTGTACACGGGATCGCACGCCGGGTAGGGCTGGTAGAGCGCCGTCGAGCCGCTCTCCACCTCCACGCCGCCCCAGTTGAAGACGTCGGACGACCAGTCCGGCACACACTTGCCGACAATCACGACCTGCGCGCCGGCTACCCGGACGTCCTGACGTGACAGGTCGAGCGGGAGCTGGACACAGCCGTCGGGGCCGCGCTGGCTCGGATCGGGCCGGTAGATGAGACTGGCGCCGCCCGGACGTTGCAGCACGCGGTCCAGGGTGGAAATCGTCGAGGCGTACGCGTCGGAATTGTCCAGCTCGTCCTCCAGGTACAGCAGGAGGACTTCCTGGGAGTGGCCGGGTTCGTTCAGCCAATTCGCGATCTGCGGCAGCACCTTGGTGAGCAGCGGTTCGGTGGTGCAACCCAGGTTGTGCTCCTGCGGACTGAGCCCATGGCACACGGTGACGCCCGGGGCCCCGAGGCGGTTGAGGCGTCGGATGTAGTGCAGGTCCAGTTCCAGGCCGCGGACGTCGATGTCCAGCATCTGCGGCAGTGTGAGCTGTTGGTTTGAATCGAAGTGCGAGATCGTGAACCCGTCGCTGAGGCTGTTGAACGAGTTGTGGGTGCCGATCCACTGGGCCTGACGCAGCGGCAACGAATCTCCGAGCGCGTACTGGAATTGCGCCGTGCTGTGCACCCATGACCTCAGATAGGCGTCCCTGGCGGCCTGGGTGACCCGGTGCGCGAGCGGGACTCGGCACAGCCTGTCAGGGATGCCGACGCGGCGACACTCCGCGGCGACCGCGTCGGCAAACTTGCCGATCGCGACGCACGGGAACGCGACGGGGCTGATGGCGTTGCACGGTGCCGTGGGCGACGGCGGGGAGTACACGTCGTCGGTGTCGGCGGTGACCGGTCCCGCCGACACCACCGCCGAAACCGCGCCAACGGCGACCGCCCTGCGCAGTCGTCGGGCGAAGGACATGCGCTACCTTGGCACTTGGACACGCGCCCAACCAGACTTGTTGTGAAAGCGTCACATTCACGCGTCCAACCCGCGATCTACGCGAGCGGGCCCGTCAGTTGTCGGGTCTACCCACCCACCATGACCAGGCCGCCGTCCACCGCCAGCAGCTGGCCGGTAATGAAGTGCGAACCCGATCCGGCCAGAAAGACCAGCATTGGCCCGACGTCTCGGGCGGGATCCCCCAACGCCCCGCCGAGCGGGATCATGGTCTGGAGCTGTTGGTCGATGAGGGCGCCGGCGTCCGGGCCGAGGAACTCGCGCAACCGGTCGGCGCCGGGAGTCTGCACCGCGGGCGCCAGTGCGTTGACGGTCACCTTGTCGGCGGCCCAGGCGCGGGCGGCGGATCGAGTCCACGCCTGCACGGCGCCTTTGGTCGCGGCGTAGACGGCCGAGATCGGGCTGCCCATCAGGGCTTCGGAGGATCCGAAATTGATGATCGCGCCGCCTTTGGGGTCCTGACCTTTCATGGCGGCATAGGCGGCTTGATTGGTCAGGATGGTGGCCTTCACGTTGGTGTCCAACAGGAACGAAATCTGCTCGGCGCCAATGTATCCCGGGATACCGGGCTGCCACAGCCCCGCTGCGTTGACCAGGACGTCGAGGCCGCCGAGGTGCTTGACGGCCTGTTGCACCATCGCGGTGACGGCGTCGGCGTCGCGTACGTCGCAGTGCAGCCAGGTGGCCACCAGATCGTCCGGCGGTGGCGTCTTGTGGAAGGTGGCGGCGACGTCGGCCCCCGCTTCGGTCAGCACCGCAACGGCCGCCGCCCCGATGCCGGTGGCTCCGCCGGTGACCAGGATCCGCCTGCTCTGCAGGGGTGCTGTCGCTGCTGACATGAGCGTGACGCTATCTCGCGGCGGCCATGTCAGCGAGCGGGGTATGCATCGAGCGAGCAGGGTGTGCATCGAGATTGCCGTTAGGGTTGTGGTTGGGGCCCGAACCGCGACCGTGGCCGCAATGTCGCTGTGCCCAATGGCAGCGCGACTTACGAAACTGCGTAGTCGGTGTAGCCGCGCTCGTCGCCGAGGTAATAGGTCGACTTGTCCGCCGTCGCCAAGGGCGCTCCGGTCCTCAGCCGTTCCACCAGGTCGGGGTTGGCGATGAAGTTGGTGCCGAACGCGATCATGTCGGCCAGGCCGTCCTCGACCACGTTGAGCTGCCGCGGCCCAGCCGGCCAGTCCTCGCGCTTCTCGTGCGGGTTGAGCATCATGACGCCCTGCCATTGGCGCCGAATCGCGCGGGTGAGGGCGCGGTGGCCGGGCATCTCGAACACATCCAGGAACGCCAGATCGGTTGGCAACGCGGCGACCAACGCCAGGTACACCTCACAGAGGTTGTGTTCGACGATCCCGCTGGCGGTGCATCCGGGGGAGATCCGCAGGGCCAACCGATCGACTCCAATGCGGGCGGCCACCGAGTGCACCAGTTCGAGCGGGAATCGGATGCGCCCTTCGATGCTCGTTCCGTATCCGTCGCCGCGCAGGTTCGCGTTGGACGAAAGGAACTGCTGGATCAGGTAGCCGTATGCGCCGTGCAACTCGACGCCATCGAACCCGGCGTCCATGCAGTTCTCGGCGGCGACCGCGAAGTCGGTGATCGTTTCGTGTATTTCGTTGATTTTCAGTGCCTTTGGGGCCGGGTATGGTCGGTGCACCGCGGGGCCGGAGGTGCTGACCCGAACCGTCCCCACGGCGGCGACCGCCGACGGGCCGACCGGTTGCAGGCCGCCGAGCAGCTCGGGATGGCTGTTACGGCCCGCGTGCTGCAGTTGGGCGAATATCGTCCCGCCGGCCTGGTGGACCCGATTGGTGATCGGCTTCCAGGAGTTCACCTGTGTCGCGGTGTGGATGCCGGGGGTGAAGGTGTATCCCTGGCCGACGCGGCTGGGCTGCATGGCCTCGGCGATGATGAGGCCCGCCGAGGCGCGCTGCTCGTAGTACTCGGCCATTAGCGGGGTCGCCGACAATCCGGGGCCATACGCGCGGCGCCGGGTCAGCGGTGCCATCGCGATGCGGTTCTTGAGCGGCAGATCCGCGAGGGTGATCGGGTCGAACGCGCTGGGCATGGTGTCCTTCCTTCGGCCCGCGCTTCGGGCGGGCCGCGCTATCGGTGCGGTTTCAGCAACGATGCGGCGGGGGCGCCCGCCCGCCCAGTGGTTCAGGCGGAAGTTCGACATTTTCGACACGGCGTGCCCGCATCGACGGGGATTTCGACGCCCCTGTGACGCGGGGCGCCGCGGAACTACTTCGCGGGGTCGCGCTGGGCCATCTTGAGGACCCGCGTGTAGGGGGCGGTTTCGACGGAACGCAGCCCCGGTAGCTCGGCAAGCGGGCCGCTGAGGTACCGATACAGGTCCGCGGCGTCGATGCAGTGCGCAACGGCGTAGATGTTGGTCGTTCCGGTCGTTGCGGTGGCGAAGCTGATTTCGTTGTGTGTGGCCAGCGCGCGGCCGGCTTCCTCGATGCGGGCCGGGTCGACGGTGGCCCACATTGAAACGGACGTACGCAGCCCCAGCAGCTCGGCATCGAAGTCAACGTCGAAGTACAGAATCCCGCTCTGCTCGAAAAGCGTCAGGCGCGCAGTCACGGTCTCCTGGGCCAAGCCGCTGGCCTGACTCAGCACCTTGAGGCTGGCCCGGCCGTCCACTGCCAACGCCGCCAGCAACCGGTGATCGGCGTCGGTCAGGTCCCGGGGATCCAGCCGTCGGTGTTCGCCGTTTACCGTGCTGCGGTCTTGCAACACGGGCGAATCGGACGACGAACTAGATTTGGTCAGCAGGCTTTCGGGACCACCGAAGAACATGCGCAGGCACGACTGCGCCGTCACGGAAACCACGCTCGGCAACGCCGAGAGCTGTTCCAGCAGCGTGAAACCGGGTGCCTCGTCTCGCTCGCGGTACACCATGGCGACGATCTCCAGACCGGTTGGCCCGCAGGACAAGTGCACCCACGCCGTATCGCCGCGCCGCGCGAGATTGGTTGCCAGATTGTTCAGGTTCGCGCCGGCGCGGACCCGAAGGACCCACAGATCTTGGGTGTTGACGTTGGGCTGGGTGAGCGCGAATACGCGGACACCGGCGCGGGCCCGCAGCTGCTGGTATCTGCGCGCCACGGTCTGGTCCGACAGCCCGAGATCGCGGGAAATGGCGGAAAATGGCCGCCGCGCGTCGATCTGCAGGATCCGCAGGATGCCGCGGTCGGTGTCGTCGGCCAGGTAGATCGACTCCGGCGCCGCCGGGTCCGCGCGCCGCTTCATCGCCCGAGCCTTACCGCTCTAGAGCGGGGCCTGCTGGGTCAGGTTCAGCAGCAGGTAGGCAACGCAGAACAGGAAGTTCAGCACCACCAGGATCAACCCGGCCAAGATGAGAGAGTGCGTGCCGCGCCGCTTCAGGCGCCGGATCTTCGCGGCCCGCTCCTCGCGATTGATCTGCGTCGCGATCAGCGCGAAGTTGACGTTCGTCGCTTCGTTCCGCGGGACGGGCGCGCCGGCCACGAGTTGCCGCAGGCGCTCGGGTGTGGTGTCGACGCCGACGCACGCAAAGCGCCGGCAGAGCTGCCGCGCCCGCCTGCGGCCGAGCATCTGCCCGCGCACCTGCCCTCGCACCTGCAGCAGCTGCGATAGTTGCCGTCGTTCGTCGCCCCAGGCGCTCGACGGGGTCGTCACAAGCGGGGAGTCTAGTTCGCTTGGTGTCCTTTGTCGTCGGGCTCGCGCCAATTAGTTGGCGGCCAATTTAGTGGGCGACTGTTTGTGGGCGGCTAGGCGCGCACCGCGATCGTCGACAGCAGATCTGCGAGCCGGTCCGGCCGGTCGATCATCGAGAACGTCCGCGCCCGCTCGATGACCTCGAGCCGGGCGTTCGGGATGGTCGCGGCCAAACGTTCGCCATCGCCGAGCTCAAAGAACGTGTCGTCGGCCGACCAGGCGATCAGGGCCGGCTTGTCGAACTCGGGCAGTCGGGCCGCGACGCCCGTGGTGACCTCGGTGCGCAGCGAGAGCGTGAACTGGCGCAGGTCCTCGGCGACTGCGGGATCGGAGATCGCCGGACGCACCCAGAGTTCGGTGAGGGCTTGGATGTCGCTGTGGGCCAGCCCGTCGAACGCACGCTTGCGCGCCACCGGGGCCCGCATGGCCTGGATCGCCGTCCGGAACACCGTCTTCGACTTGGCCGCCACGATCGCCGGCTTGAGGATCGGCGGCGGAAAGTGTTCGAACGCATCGCAACTCGTCAACACCAGGGCGCCGAGCCGCTCGGGGTGGTGCACCGCGACGAGTTGCGCGACGACCCCGCCGGTGTCGTTGCCGACCAGTACCACGTCCTCGAGGTCAAGCGCGGTGAGAAGGTCGGCGACCATGCCGGCGACACCGGTGATGGTGCGATCCGCACCGGGCCGAAGCGGTTCCGGATGCGCGCCGAGCGGCCAGGTGGGGGCGATGCACCGCAGGCCCAGCCCGGCGAGTCGTTCGCTCACCCGGCGCCACAGCTCACGGCCCATCATGTAGCCGTGCACGAACACGACAGGCCTGCCGTTCTCAGGTCCGGTTGCTTCGTAATGGATGCTTCCGGCATTAATGTCGATCCTCGACAAAGCAGACATGAATAACTTCCCTTCGAGACATATTTACAAACAGACTGTCTGTTCGTAAATTACCAACAGGCTGTATGGAAATCAAGAGACGCACTCAGGAAGAGCGCTCCGCGGCGACCCGCGACGCGCTGATCTCGGCCGCCCGCAGGCTGTGGGGGCTGCGTGGCTATGCGGAGGTCGGAACGCCGGAGATCGCCAAGGAGGCCGGGGTCACCCGCGGGGCTATGTACCACCAATTCGCCGACAAGGCAGCGCTATTCGGCGAGGTCGTGGAGGCCGTCGAGCAGGATGTGATGGCCAGGATGGGCGCCGTGGTGGCCTCGTCGGGGGCGACGACGGCAGCGGACGCGATCCGAGCCGCGGTCGACGCCTGGCTCGAGGTCTCCGCCGATCCCGAGGTGCGTCAGCTGATCCTGCTGGATGCGCCCAGCGTGCTCGGCTGGGCCGGATTCCGCGACGTCGCTCAGCGGTACAGCCTGGGCATGACCGAGCAGTTGCTCATCGAGGCGATCCGGGCGGGCCAGCTGGCCGAACAGCCCACGCGACCGCTGGCCCACGTGCTGATCGGTGCGCTCGACGAGGCGGCCATGGCCATCGCCACCGCCGAGGACCCCAAACGGGCGCGGCGGGAGACCCGGCAGGTGCTGCACCGCCTGATCGACGGCATGCTGCATAACCCGGCGCGCTGATCACGAAGCTTGGCAGGGCAACGATGCCCGAACGATCACGCTGTCGGAGTTGAGCAGATTGGTCTCCACGTCGCCATAGAAGTAGCGCTGGTCGGGACTCCAGTCGTTGGTCTGAACGACCGTGGCCCAGACCGGCGAACCCCCAATTGCCGAGGCGCCGCCGTCGCTGTTGAAGTCGCTGAGGCGCTGTGGATTAGAGCCGTCGGCGTTCATGGTCCACCAGTCGGTCCCATGCGATGGGTTGTCGGCGTTGGTCATCCACAGAACCTGGCCGCTCGGGGTGTAGCGGGGATGTTCGTTGTAGGTGTCCCGTTTGGTCAGCCGGGTGGTGGTGGCGGGCCCGAGGTCGAGGCGGTAGATCTGACTTTTCCAGAAATTGTGGGTCTCGAAGTCGCTGGTGAATACCAGCGAGGCGGAATCCGCTGAGAATCCGCCGGTTTCGTTGAACGCATCGCCCGCGGGCGAGACGGTGCGCACACCGGACAGCGATGGCGTGCCGTCAGCCGCGACGTTGAAGTCGGCGAGCTTGATGACCCAGAACCCGGCGAAGCGATCCGGGTCGAGGACCTTGGGGGCGGCGGTGCGCTCGGTCCATTCCAGCAGCCGGCCGTCGGGCGAGAACTCCGGAATGATCGTGCCGTGATCCTTGTCGGTGGCGACGTCGGTGAGCTGCCAGGCGCGCGAACCGTCGGCGGTGGCCACCCACAGGTCCGAATAGCTACCCCAGCCGGGCGTGGCGCTCACGGAATTGCCTGGGTGGTTTGACTTTTCGGCCACAAACGCGACGAATCGACCCGACGGGCTCCACGCGGGTGTGCCGGTTGTGCGTCGCGGGAAGGTCGCCGATCCGGCCCCGAGTTGCCGGCGGTCGGTGCCGTCGGGCTTGACCGTGTAAACGTGGTAGCGGTCGTCACTTCCCTTGGCGTTGAACGCGATTAGATCGTTGGCCTTCGACCAGTTCGCGCCGGAAGCGCCTCGCTGAAAGACTTCGTACGTGATCGGTGCGCATCCGCTGCGCGGGTGGGGCGCCAGGGACGACGGAGACGGCCGCCGGGTGCACGAATCCGCCAGGAGGACAACCAGGAGGACAAGTAGCACCGCGCAGCCCGCGCAATGCGCAAACGGAAAGTCTCGCCACCGGGAGCAAAGTTACGGGTGCCGGCTGAGGTCGGGCGAAGGCGAACCTGAGAAACAGCCGTCAATCGCAAGCGGTTACCGGGCCGTTCGCTCAGCGGTGGTTCTGGGCGAAGAACTGCCAGATGGCGTCGGTGGCGTCGAGAGCCGTCGAGGGCGCCGGAAGTATGCCGAGCCAATCCAAGAGGGGGCTCTGCGCGCCGCCCGGCCATTGATGGCCCGCTCCCGCAACCGAGATCAGCTCCACGGTGCGCCCATCGGCACACGCGGCGGTTTCGGTCGTGACGTCCCCGGCGGTGGTTGACGTCGGCGCCGCGCAGGAGTCGATGGAGCGCCAGGTGGCGTTGACCGACGGCACCGAGGGGCCGTCGACGGTCGGTTTGCCCGTGATGGTGTGCGTCTTGCCGGGTCCGCCGTCGTACGGGACTCTGTCGTCGGCGGTGCCGTGGATTTGCAGCACCGATGTCGGTTGCGCATGCGAGCAGTCGGTCATCAGCGTGCCCGCCACGGGAGCGATCGCGGCGAACGTGTCGGTCTGGCAGCCCAGTCGAAGCGCCATCATCGCCCCGTTGGACATGCCCGTGGCGTAGACGCGCGCCGAATCGATTGGGGCCCAACCCTCGATCGCATTGACCATGGCGGTGATGAATGCCACGTCGTCGGTGTGGAGGTTCATCGGCGCGCCGCAGCATGTTCCGGCATTCCAGGCGCGCAGGAGGCCATTGGGATAGGCGACGATGAAGTGTCCCTTGTCGGCCTCGGTGTCCCAGTGGTAGTCACGCTCGGCCTGTTCGCCGTCGCCGTAGCCGCCGTGCAGCATCACCACCAGCGGCGCCGCGCCGGCCAGTCCGTCCGGCCGGTACACGTGAAACATCCTGACGAGGCCACCCGAGATCACGATCCGAAGCGACTTTCCGACGGGGATCGCCTCGAGGCCGGGCGCTGCCGACGCACGACCGCCACCAATGGCTCCACCGAACCCGGCGCTGAGCCCTCCGCCGAGCAAGACCGCGAGGACCGCCAGGACCGCCAGGAGACGCGCGCCGGGAACCCGCAGGTGCCGCACTAGCGGTGGTTCTGGGCGAAGAACTGCCAGATGGTGTCGGTGGCGTCGAGTGCGGTCGACGGCGGTGCCGCGCCGAGCCGCTCCAGCAGGGGACTCTTGGTACCGCCGGGCCATTGATGGCCGGCCCCGGCCACCGAGATCAGTTCCACGGTGCGCCCGTCCGCGCATCCGGCCGTGTCGGTCGTGACGTCCCCGGAAGTCGTTGAGGTCGGCGGCGAGCACCCGTCGATGCCGCGCCAGGTGGCGTTGACCGACGGTACCGAGGGGCCGTCGACGCGCGGATTGCCATTGATGGCAAAGGCTTTCCCGGGCCCGCCGTTATAAGGGACCCTGTCGTCGGCGATGCCGTGGATCTGCAGCACCGACGTCGGCCGCGCCTGCGAGCAGTCGGTCAGCAGGGTGCCCGCCACCGGGGCGATCGCGGCGAACGTGTCGGTCTGGCAGCCCAGTCGCAGCGCCATCATGGCCCCGTTCGACATGCCCGTGGCGTAGACGCGCGAAGGATCGATGGGCATCTGTTGCTCGATGGCGGCCACCATCGTGGTGATGAATCCGACGTCGTCGAGGTTGGTGCGCTGGGGTTCTCCGCAGCACGAACCGGCGTTCCAGGCGCGATTGAGGCCGTCGGGGTAGGCCACCAGGAAATGGCCCCCCAAACCTCCCTTGTCGGCCTCGCTGTCCCAGTGGTAGGCGCCCTCTGCCTGCTCGCCGCTGCCGAAGCCGCCATGCATCATCACCACCAGCGGCGCCGGGCCGTTCAGTCCCTGCGGTCGGTACAGATGAAAAGTCCGGCTGGCCCCGCCCGAATCGATGGTCTGGGTGGACTGTCCGACCGGGATCCCCTGCGGGTTGGGCGTCCCCGACGCGTGGCCGCCGCCAAGGCACCCGCCGACCAAAACCGCCACGGCTCCAAGGAGACACGCGCACAGCACCCGCACCCATCCAGATCGCATGAACCCATGGTGGCAGCAGTGGGCATATTTGACAAGAAGCTTGTCAATATCGCGAGAGATGGCACACTCATACGCCATGCGACGCGTTTCGGATGCCGAGTGGGAGCCCACTGTGCCGGCCCTGGTGCAGCTGGTGGCCGCCTCCGGGGCGCCGCACTTGAGAGCGGCTTTCGCCGCCGCCGGGCTCGACGGCATCCGCCCGGCGCAATCGGTGGCGCTGGTTCCACTGGCGGCCGGCGGTCTGCACGCATCGGATCTGGCCGACAGGCTCAGGGTGAGCCGGCAGGCGGTGGCCCAGGGGGTAGCGGCGCTGGAACGGCACGGCTATGTCACGCGCGTCCCCGACCCCGCGGACGCCCGTGCTCGAATCATCGAACTGGCGCCTCGCGGCCGCGAGGCGCTGCGTGTAATGCGTTCCCACGCACTGGCTTTGGAGGAGCGCTGGCAACAAGCCCTGGGGCAGCCCCGGCTGACCGAACTGCGCGAGATCCTGCATACGTTGCTCGCTGCGGAAGCCGATGAATCCGCGTAACTAAATCCGTGCACAGATGCTTTCCAGGGCGCAGCGAATGTCGGTAGCATCCAGCCATGCTGTTCGCGGCCCTACGTGACATGCAATGGCGAATGCGGCGGCTCGTCATCGCCGTCGTCAGCACCGCAATCATCTTCGGCATGACGCTCGTGCTGACCGGGCTGGCGAACGGCTTTCGGGTCGAGGCCCAGCGCACGGTCGATTCCCTGGGTGTCGACTCGTTCGTCGTCAAGTCCGGCGCGGCCGGCCCGTTCCTGGGTTCGACGCCGTTCGCACCGGTTGACCTGGCCGCGGTGGCCGGTGCGCCCGGCGTCGTGCGGGCGGCCCCACTGGCCACGGCGGCGACCACGGTCAAGGACGGCGGGTCGCGACGAAACGTCACGGCGTTCGGCGCCCCGGTGGGCGGACCGGGAATGCCCAGCATCTCGGAGGGTCGGGCACCGTCGACGGCGGACGAGGTCGCGGCGTCGAGCGTGCTGGAGCGGCACGTTGGCGAGGACATTCAGGTCGGCGCTCGCACCTTGCGGATCGTCGGCATCGTGCCCGATTCGACCGCGCTGGCAAGGACGCCCAACGTCTTCCTGACCACCGAGGGCGTGCAGCAACTTTCGTACAACGGGCAGCCGATCATCACGTCGATCGGGGTCGTCGGCACACCCCAACGTGTTCCGGATGGCTACCAGATCCTTGATCGGGCCGGCGGCGTCAATGACCTGTTGCGCCCGGTGAAGGTCGCGTTGAGCTCGATCACGATCATGGCGGTGTTGCTGTGGATCGTGGCCGTGCTGATCGTCGGGTCGGTGGTCTACCTGTCCGCGCTCGAGCGGCTGCGCGACTTCGCGGTGTTCAAGGCGATCGGCGTGACCGGGCGGTCGATCCTGGCCGGTCTGGCGCTGCAGGCGGTCGTGGTGGCGCTGCTCGCGGCGGTGCTGGGTGTGATCCTCGCGCAGCTGCTGGCGCCGTTGTTCCCGATGACGGTCGTGGTGCCCGCCTATGCCTACATATCGCTGCCGTTGGTGGCGATCCTGATCGGTCTGCTGGCCAGCCTTGCCGGATTGCGGCGCGCGGTGGCGGTCGACCCGGCGCTCGCGTTCGGAGGTCCCTGACCTATGTCCGACCTGCGCATCAAAGACCTCGTCGTCGAATACTCCAGCGGCGGGTACGCGGTCCGGCCGATCAACGGCTTGAACCTCGATGTGCCGGCGGGGTCCCTGGTCATCCTGCTCGGGCCCAGCGGCTGCGGGAAGACGACATTGCTGTCCTGCCTCGGCGGCATCCTGCGTCCCAAGTCCGGCGCGATCGAGTTCGATGGCACCGACGTCACGAAGCTCGAGGGCAGCGCGATGACGCAGTACCGGCGCAACAAGGTCGGCATCGTGTTCCAGGCGTTCAACCTGGTGCCCAGCCTCAGCGCGGTGGAGAACGTCATGGTTCCACTGCGCGCGGCCGGGAAATCACGTGTCCAGGCTCGGCAGCGCGCCGAGGAACTGCTGACCCGGGTGAACCTCGCGGAGCGAATGAAGCACCGGCCGGGTGACATGAGCGGTGGACAGCAGCAGCGCGTCGCGGTCGCTCGGGCGATCGCGTTGGATCCGTTGCTGATCCTCGCCGATGAGCCGACCGCCCACCTGGACTTCATCCAGGTGGAGGAGGTACTCCGGCTGATTCGCTCGCTGGCGCAAGGCGACCGGGTGGTCGTGGTCGCCACCCACGACAGCCGGATGCTGCCGCTGGCCGACCGTGTCGTCGAGTTGACACCCGCGGTCGCCCAGGCGAGCCGGCCCCCCGAAACCGTGCAGCTGAAGGCCGGCGAGGTGCTCTTCGAGCAGTCGACCATGGGCGAGCTGATCTACCTGGTGTCCGCGGGCGAGCTCGAAATCGTGCGCGAATTGGCCGACGGCGGTGAGGAATTGGTGAAAGTCGCCGGCCCGGGCGACTACTTCGGCGAAATCGGGGTGCTGTTCCACATGCCGCGCGCGGCGACCGTGCGGGCCCGCACCGACGCGACGGTCGTCGGCTACACGGCACAGGCATTCCGGGAACGGCTGGGTGTGTCGGGAATCAGCGATTTGCTCGAGCACCGCGAGCTCGCCCCGGACCTCCCCCCGGACCTCCCCAAGGACTAAGCGGTGCAGAGCTGACCCGCACGGAATGCGAGGGCCTAGTTCTTGTGGTGTGATCAGCGGGTATGAGCATCAAGGTCGCGCTGGAGCACCGCACCAGCTACACCTTTGACCGGCTGGTCCGGTTGGATCCGCACGTGGTGCGGTTGCGCCCGGCCCCGCATTCACGCACGGCCATCGAGGCCTACTCACTGCGGATCGAGCCGGGCGACCACTTCATCAACTGGCAGCAGGACGCGGTCGGCAACCACCTGGCCCGACTGACATTCACCAAGCCAATGCGCCAGCTGACCATTACCGTCGGGTTGATCGCCGACCTCAAGTCGGTCAACGCGTTTGACTTCTTTGTCGAGAACTGGGCCGAGACCTGGCCCGGACCGGCCGGGTTCGGCTACCCCGAGCCGATGGCCGACGACCTCGAGCCATACCTGCGGCCCGTCGACGAGGACGCGTCGGTCGTCGGTTCGGGCCCCGGCGAGCTGGTCCGGGAGTGGGTGGCCAACTTCGCCAACCTCCCCAGGGCCGAGGGCATCCGGACCATCGACTTCCTGGTCGAGGTGAACAAAGCGGTCCACCGGGACGTCGCCTACACCCTGCGCATGGAACACGGTGTGCAGACGCCGGATTTCACGCTGCGCTCCGGCGTCGGCTCGTGCCGGGACTCCGCGTGGCTGCTGGTCTCGATCCTGCGGCAGTTCGGGCTCGCCGCCCGCTTCGTCTCCGGTTACCTGGTGCAGCTGACCTCCGACGTCGAGGCGCTGGACGGGCCGTCGGGCCCGGCGGCCGACTTCACCGACCTGCACGCGTGGGCCGAGGTGTACATCCCCGGCGCGGGCTGGATCGGGCTGGACCCGACGTCGGCGCTGTTCGCCACCGAGGGGCACATCCCGCTGGCGGCGACGCCGCACCCGTCGACCGCGGCGCCGATCGAGGGCACGATGGAGCCGTGCAACTCGACGATGGATTTCTCGAACACCGTCACCCGGGTGCACGAGGACCCGCGCGTCACGCTGCCCTACGCCCCCGCGGCGTGGGCGACGATCTGTGCGGTCGGCGAGGACATCGACAAGCGACTGGCCGCCGGCGACGTGCGGCTGACCGTCGGCGGTGAGCCGACGTTCGTGTCGGTGGACAACCAGGTCGACGAGGAGTGGACCACGGCCGCCGACGGTCCGCACAAGCGGCAGCGGGCGTCCGACCTGGCCGCCCGGCTGAAATCGTGCTGGGCGCCGCAGGGTCTGGTCCATCGCGGGCAGGGCAGGTGGTATCCGGGAGAGCCGTTGCCGCGCTGGCAAATTGCGCTGTATTGGCGCACCGACGGGCAGCCGCTGTGGACCAACGAAGCGTTGCTGGCCGATCCCTGGGGCCCCCGGCCCGATACGGATCCCGTCGAGCCCGATATCGATCCCGACTTGGCTCACCGGCTGCTCGCCGAGATCGCCGAGGGCTTTGGGTTGCCGCTCACGCAGGTTCGGCCGGCCTACGAGGATCCGCTGAGTCGCCTGGCCGCCAAGGTCCGAACGCCCGCCGGCGACCAGGTGCAATCGAGCGACGACCTCGCGGACGACAGCCCCGCCAACCGGGCCGCGCTGCTGGCGCGCCTCGACGAATCCATCACCACCCCGGCGGCGTTCGTGCTCCCGTTGCACCGCCGCGACGACGAGCTGGGCTGGGCCAGCGCCAACTGGCGGTTGCGCCGCGGCCGTGTCGTGCTGGTCGACGGGGATTCGCCGGCAGGCCTGCGGCTACCACTGGATTCGATCAGCTGGCAGCGGCCGCGGATCTCGTTCGACCTCGACCCGATGACCGTCGGGCGTGCGTTGTCCGCCGGGCCCGGTACCTCAGAGGGGGCGGTGGTCGACGACTCCGAGACCGCCCCGATCACTGCGGTGGTCGCCGAGGTTCGCGATGGATTGCTCCACATCTTCCTGCCGCCCACCGAGGCGCTGGAGCACTTCGTCGACCTGATCGCCCACGTCGAGGCCGCGGCCCACAAGATCGGCTGCCCGATCGTGGTCGAGGGCTACGGCCCACCGCCGGACCCGCGGCTGCAGTCGACGACGATCACCCCGGACCCCGGCGTCATCGAGGTCAACGTCGCCCCCAGCGGCAGCTTCGCCGAACAACGCCAGCAGCTGGAGACTCTGTACGCGCAGGCCCGGCTGGCCCGCCTATCGACGGAGTCGTTCGATGTCGACGGCACGCACGGCGGCACCGGCGGCGGCAACCACATCACGCTGGGCGGCGTCACGCCCGCCGACTCGCCGCTGCTGCGTCGTCCCGACCTGCTGGTCTCGCTGTTGACCTACTGGCAGCGCCACCCCGCGCTGTCCTACCTGTTCGCGGGGCGGTTCGTCGGCACCACGTCGCAGGCGCCGCGGGTGGACGAGGGCCGCGACGAGGCGCTGTACGAACTCGAGATCGCGTTCGCCGAGATCGACAGGCTTTCACGTGGGCCCGGCACGGCGGAAATCCGGGCGAAGCCGTGGGTGACCGACCGGGCGCTGCGGCACCTGCTGGTCGACATCACCGGCAACACCCATCGCGCCGAGTTCTGCATCGACAAGCTCTACAGCCCCGACAGTGCCCGTGGCCGGCTCGGCCTGCTGGAACTGCGCGGCTTCGAGATGCCGCCGCACCTGCACATGGCGATGGTGCAGTCACTGCTGGTGCGCGCGCTGGTGGCGTGGTTCTGGGACGAGCCGCTGCGCGCCCCGCTGATCCGCCACGGCGCGAACCTGCACGGCCGATATCTGTTGCCGCACTTCTTGATCCACGACATCGCCGTCGTCGCGGCCGACCTGCGTGCGCACGGCATTGCGTTCGAGACCAGCTGGCTGGACCCGTTCACCGAATTCCGCTTCCCGCGGATCGGCACCGCGGTCTTCGACGGTGTGGAGATCGAACTGCGCGGGGCGATCGAGCCGTGGAACACCCTCGGTGAAGAGGCCACCGCCACCGGCACCGCGCGCTACGTCGACTCATCGGTGGAGCGCATCCAGGTCCGTGCCGTCGGCGCCGACCGGCAGCGCTACGTGGTGACCTGCAACGGCTACCCGATGCCGCTGCTGGCCACCGACAACCCCGACATCCAGGTGGGTGGCGTGCGGTTTCGGGCCTGGCAACCCCCCAGCGCGCTGCACCCGACCATCACGATCGATGCTCCGCTGCAGTTCGAGCTCGTCGACCTCACCACGGGAATGTCGCGCGGCGGATGCACCTACCACGTCGCCCATCCCGGTGGCCGCGCCTACGACGAGCCGCCCGTCAACGCCGTCGAAGCCGAGTCGCGCCGCAGCCGCCGCTTCGAGGCCACCGGCTTCACGCCGGGCAAGGCAGATATGACCGGCATCCGGGAAAAACAGGCCAGGATCTCCACGGACATCGGCGCGCCAGGCGTCCTCGACCTGCGGCGCGTGCGTACCGTGCTGCGGTAATGGCATTTGCTGAGACGGCGGGAATGACCCTGGGCGCTGGGGGACCGTCGGTGGCCGCGCACGACCACGCCGACGTCGATCGGTTGCTGGCCGGGTACCGCGCGGCGCGCGCCCAGGAAGCGCTGTTCGATCTTCGCGACGGCCCCGGAGTCGGCTACGACGAATTCGTCGACGAGGCCGGCCACGTGCGGCCCGGCTGGACGGAGCTGGCCGACACGGTCGGGGACCGGGGCAAGGCGGGGCTGCAGCGGCTGAACTCGGTGGTGCGCCGGCTGATCGACAACGACGGCATCACCTACACCGAGGTCGATCCCGACCGGGACCCGGTTGATGACGGGCCGGGCGTGGAAACGGGGCCGTGGCTGCTCGATCCGCTGCCGCTGGTGGTCTCGGCGGCCGACTGGGAAGTGCTCGAGGCCGGCCTGGTCCAGCGGTCGCGGCTGCTCGATGCCGTGCTCGCGGACCTTTATGGGCCCCGGCGCGCGCTCACCGACGGAGTGCTGCCGCCGGAGTTGCTGTTCGCCCACCCCGGCTATGTGCGCGCCGCCTGCGGCATCGAGGTGCCGGGGCGGCATCAGCTTTTCCTGCACGGCTGTGACGTCAGCCGGTTGCGGTGCGGTGATTTTCAGGTCAACGCCGACTGGACGCAGGCACCGTCGGGCGCCGGCTACGCGCTGGCCGACAGGCGCGTGGTAGCGCAGGCGATCCCCGATCTCTACGAGCGGATCGGGCCGCGACCGACGACCCCGTTCGCGCAGGCGCTCCGGCTCGCGCTGATCGACGCGGCACCCGACGGGGTGCAGGATCCGGTGGTTGTCGTCCTCACCCCCGGCATCTACTCCGAGACCGCCTTCGATCAGGCGTATCTGGCGACGCTGCTGGGTTTTCCGTTGGTGGAGAACGCCGATCTGGTGGTGCGCGACGGCAAGGTGTGGATGCGCTCGCTGGGCACGCTCAAGCGGGTCGACGTGGTGCTGCGCCGAGTCGACGCGGACTACGCCGACCCGCTGGATTTGCGCGCCGACTCGCGGCTGGGTGTGGTCGGCCTGGTGGAGGCCCAGCATCGTGGCACGGTCACCGTCGTCAACACACTCGGCAGCGGCATTCTGGAAAGCCCCGGGCTGCTTCGGTTTCTGCCCGAACTGGCCGAGCGCGCGCTGGGCGAAGCCCCGTTGCTGCACACCGCGCCGGTCTACTGGGGCGGCATCGACAGCGAGCGTTCACACCTGCTGGCCAACCTCTCGTCGCTGCTGATCAAGCCCACCGTCGGCGGGGAACCTCTTGTGGGGCCGGCACTTTCGTCGGATCAGCTGGCCGAGCTCGCCGCGCGGATCGCCGCGACTCCGTGGCAGTGGGTGGGCCAGGAGTTGCCGCAGTTCTCGTCGGCACCCACCGACCATGCCGGTCGGTTGTCGTCGGCCGGCGTGGGGATGCGATTGTTCACGGTCGCCCAGCGCAGCGGCTACGCCCCGATGATCGGCGGCCTCGGCTACGTGCTGTCACCGGGGCCTGCCGCGTTCACGTTGAAAACTATCGCAGCAAAAGATGTTTGGGTGCGCCCGACGGAGCGGTCGAGGACCGAGAGGGTCACCCTGCCGTTGTCGGAACCGCCCGAGCCGCAGGCGGTGATTTCTGTGATTTCCGAGGCGCCGGCGAAGACGGGCGCAGGAACGCTGGGGGTCAGCTCACCCCGCGTGCTTTCCGACCTGTTCTGGATGGGACGCTACGCCGAACGCGCCGAGAACATGGCCCGGTTGCTGATCGTCGCCCGCCGCCGCTACTACGAATTCCGGCACCGGCAGGGCACGGAGGAAAGCCTGTGCGTGCCGGAGCTGATGGCCGCCCTGGGCCGCATCACCGGGACCGACACCGGAGCCGGCGGCGATCAGGCCGAGATCATCGCCGTCGCGCCGTCGACCCTGTGGTCGCTGACGATGGACCGCGACCGACCGGGATCGCTGGTGCAGTCGGTGGACCGGCTGGCGTTGGCCGCCAGGGCGGTGCGTGACCAGTTGTCCAGCGACACCTGGGTGGTGCTGGCCGGAGTCGAGCGCGCGGTGGCGCATCTGGCCGAACCGCCGGACTCGCTGGCCGAGGCGGATGCCCTGCTTTCGGCGGCGCAGACGCAGACGTTGGTCGGGATGCTGACGCTGGCCGGCGTGGCCGGGGAGTCCATGGTGCAGGACGTCGGCTGGCTGCTGATGGACATCGGCAAACGGATCGAACGCGGCCTCTGGCTGACCGCGCTACTCGGCGCCATGCTCACCATCCCGCGCAGCGTCGCCGCCGAGCAAACGATCTTCGAGTCGACCCTGGTGGCGTGCGAATCGTCGGTCATCTACCGCCGCCGCACGGTGGGCAAGGTCAGCGTCGCCGCCCTGGCCGAACTGATGCTCTTCGACGCGACCAACCCGCGTTCGCTGGTGTATCAGCTGGAGCGGCTGCGCGCCGACCTCACCGGCCTGCCGGGCTCTTCGGGGTCGTCGCGGCCGGAGCGGATCGTCGCCGAGGTCAGCACCTTGCTGCGCCGGTCGGATCCCGCCGAGCTGGACGAGGTCAGCGAAGACGGGCGCCGTGGCGAGCTGGTCGGCCTGCTGGCCGCGGCGCATGCCGGGCTGCGCGACCTGGCCGACGCCATCACCGCGACGCAGCTGGCGCTGCCGGGCGACATGCAGCCCCTGTGGGGACCCGACGAGCGGCGGGTGATGCCGTGACCCCGGCCTGGCAAATACCGCCCAGAGCGGGTTCTTCGGCGCTTCGTTGATCATGAATTCCACCGAAAAACCTGCGTAATCACCGGCTCAGGGTGAATCATCGGTGTGCGGTCTTTGACGCGTGGAGGGGTGACGGAAGGTGGCGCTGTCCTGATGGCATTAGTCGCGCGTGTGGAAAAAGCCGCTCGCGAGCACCCGGATGCGAACGCCGTGACGTCGCAGGACGGGGATTTGTCGTATCGGCAGCTGTGGTCGCAGGCCCTGACCCTGGCGACTCAGCTGCGGGAATCAGGGGTGCGCCGCGGCGATCCGGTCGTGGTCTGCCTGCCGCGATCGAGCGGGATGGTCGTTGGTGCGCTCGGCGTCCTGGCCGCCGGCGGGTGCCTGGCGGCGCTGGACCCGGACTACCCCGACGACAGGCTGGCGTTCATGCTGGTCGATTCGGGAGCAAAGGTCGTTGTGGCAATGGCCGATGTCGCCGCGCGAATCGGTGCGCCTCACTTCGTCGAGCCGATGCAGGCCCCGGTCGCCGAACCGGTATCCCCGGTCATGGCGGAATCGCAGGACCCCGCCTACATCATCTACACCTCGGGCTCGACGGGCCAGCCGAAGGGCGTCGTCATTGAGCATGCCGGCCTGCTGAATCTCATTGACTGGCATCACCAGGCGTTCGGCATCACCGAATCCGACCGAACCGCGCTGATATCGAGTCCCGGCTTCGACGCGGCCCTCTGGGAGATCTGGCCCTGCCTGACCGCCGGCGCATCGCTGCAGGTGCCGCCGGAGTGCGTGAAAACCGATCCCGTCGCGCTGCGTGATTGGCTGCTGGCGGAACGCATCACGACAATGTTCGTGCCAACGCCGCTGTGCGAGGCGGTGATGACGCTCGACTGGCCCGACACTGCCCCCTTGCGGGTCATGCTCACCGGCGGCGGCGTGCTGCACCGGCGCCCGAGGCCGGGTCTGCCGTTCCGGGTAGTCAATAACTACGGTGTCTCGGAAGCGACGGTGGTGGCCACCTCGGGCACCGTGGCGCCCGCGGATGCGGACGCTGTGGGCGCCGGCAAGGACGGCGGGGACGGCGGGGACCTGCCAACGCTCGGTTCGGTGATACCGGGCGTCAAGCTGTCAGTGGTCGGCGCCGATGGTCAGCCCGTCCCGCCCGACACCGCCGGCGAGGTCGTCATCGGCGGGGTTTCCGTCGGCCGCGGGTACGTGGGCAATCCGGAACTCAACCGGGCCCACTTCTTCGTCGACGACGCGGGCTGCCGCTGGTACCGGACGGGCGATTTGGTGCGGCTACGCGCCGACGGGGAACTGATCTACCTGGGTCGACTTGACGAGCAGGTGCACATCCGGGGGCTGCGGATCGAACTCGGCGAGATCGAGGCCGTGCTCAACCGGCACCCGAAGGTCGGCGCCAGCGCAGTCGTAGCCGTCGGCAACAACGGCGCCCAGCGGCTCAGCGCCTATGTCGTCGGCGCGGAGGGGCATCAGCCGGACGCCGCAGAGTTGCGCGGGTATCTGTCCGGGCGGCTGCCACCCCACATGGTTCCCGCCGGTTGCACGGTGCTGAACGAACTTCCCACGAACGCGAACGGCAAGATCGACCACAAGCTGCTGCGGGAGCGCGGACCCCAGATCGCCGGTCGCGACGTCCTGGTGCCGCCACGCAATGATCACGAGCGCATTCTGGCCGACATGGTGGCCGAGCGGATCTGGCTGTCGGAGATCGGGATCGATGAAGACTTCTTCGTCCTCGGCGGTCATTCGATGCTGGGCGCGGAGCTGGCCGTCGGGATCCGGGAGCGGTTCGGCGTCGAGCTGCCACTGCGGTCGATCTTCGCGAACCCGACGGTGGCCGAGTTGGCCGTCGAGGTCGAGCGGCTGTCGATGGCGGCCGCCGGCGCCGACGAGTTGGTCCGGGCCGCCGCGCCCATGGGAGTCGATGCAAAGCAGTGCGACGGAGTCGCCTGACGATGACGTCACGCACCAGGCCGCTGAGCCTGACTGACCTGCTCGACCCCGACGTGCTCGCCGACCCGTATCCGCTGTACGCGCGGCTGCGTCAGGAGTCGCCGGTGCTGTGGGATCGCTTCCTGCACGCATGGGTGCTCACCCGCTACGACGACGTCGTGGAGGTGCTCGGACGATTCAGCGCGGAGTGCACGCCCACGCCCGATCGGCTGACCGAGCTCGGCATGCAGCGGCTGGTTCCGGTGGCCCGGGTCATGATCAAGCAGATGCTGTTCATGGACCCGCCGCAGCACCGGCGGGTGCGCGCACTGGCGTCGAACGCGTTCACCGCCCGCCGGGTAGAGCGGCTGCGTGACCACATCCGCGATATTGCCAACGGCCTGATCGACCGGGTCGTCGCGCGCGGCCAGATGGATCTGATGAGTGACTTCGCCGGTCCGTTGCCCGCGATCGTCAGCGCCGAAATGTTGGGTCTGCCAACGCAAGACCATGAGCAACTCAAGGACTGGTCGCAGACGTTCGCGCAAATCCTGGGTAACTTCCAAAACAACCCGGACGGCATGGAAGACGTGCTGACCGCGACGTCGGACATGGCCGCTTACCTGCAGCAGGCGCTCGTGCGCTACGCCGACGCACCCACCGTCGGCCTGATCGGACTCCTGACCCAGGCCCGGGTCGACGGGGACCGGCTGACCGAGGAAGAGGTGATCGCCAACACGATCATCACGATGGTGGGCGCGATGGAGACAACCACCAACCTGATCGGCAACGGGCTGGTGACCCTGCTGCGCAATCCGGCGGCCCTCGAGCAGTTGCGCGATGACCCGGCCATTCTGCTCACCGCCATCGAAGAGCTGCTGCGCTACGAGAGCCCGAGCCAGCAGACCACGCGGATCGCACCCGAGGACCTGGTGTTGGGCGGTCAGCAGATCAAGCGGGGCCAATCGGTCATCGCGGTGATGGGCGCGGCGAACCGGGACCCCGAGCGCTTCGCCGACCCGAACACGCTCGACCTGACCCGGCAGGACAACCGGCACCTGGCGTTCGGGTGGGGCCCGCATTTTTGCTTCGGCGCCCCGCTGGGCCGGATCGAGGCGCAGATCGCGTTCGAGACCCTGCTGACCCGCCTACCCGAACTCGAGTTGGTCGACGGTCCCCTGCACTGGCGCGAGAATCTCAAGCTTCGCGGGCTGACGACCCTGCCGATCCGCTGGCGAGCCCGAACCTAGTTTGCGGCGTAGCTTCTAAGCTGAGACAGGTTTAGCCGGCAGGAGGGCAACGTGCCGATTTTCATGGTCGAGCGCAACTTTGCCGAGGCGCTGGAACCCAGCATCGACTCAGCCGACGGAATCAATCGGATCAACGCCGAGGCGGGCGTGCGCTGGCTCTACTCGTTTCTGTCCGCGGACAAGCGAAAGACCTACTGCCTCTACGAGGCGCCGACGCCGGAGGCGATCAGAACCGCGGCCTCGCGCGCGGGTCTGCCCGCCGACGTCATCGTCGAGGTCGCGGATCGCCTCACGTCGCGCGGCGTGTTAGCTGACATCTGAGGTTCAGCCGAGCAGCTCGCGATCCGCGGCATACATCGCCGCCTGGGTGCGGTTCGCGGCGCCGGTCTTGATCAGGATGCTGCGCACATGGTTGGCCGCGGTGTTGGTGCTGATGAAGAGGCGCTGGCCGATCTCCCGATTACTCAGCCCGGCGGCCAGTAGCCGAAGCACTTCGACCTCCCGGTCCGTCAGACCGTCCGGACTTCGCGAATCCTGGGCATCCTGGGAATAGTTAGCCAACAACGAATCCACCAGCTCGACCACCCGGGTCTGCCCGATCGCCGCCGCGCTGGTGCGGGCCTGGTCGGCCAGGCTCCGGGCCTCGTCGATGCGACCGCGGGACGCCGCGAACGACGCTTGGCGCGCCAGCGTCTCCGTCACGTGTACCACCGAGCCCATCCGCCGGTCCATCTCCAGCGCCGCGGCGAAATGCCGCTCGGCCGCGTCCGGGTCGGCCGGGTCGCCGCACAACGCCGCCATCCGGGCCAGGTACCGATCGGCGCTGCCGAACAGCGCGACGAACTGACCGGCCACCAGATTCTTGCCCGCATAGCGGACGACGAACGGGCGCAGCGCGTGGACCGCGTCGCGGTTGCCCAGCTCCAGCGCCGCCTCGACCATGAACACCAGTTCCATGGGCCACTGCGCCTCTTCGGTGTGGTCGTCGAAATTGCGGCCGAGCAGCTGATTCAGCGCGCGGCTCATGCCGCGCTCGCACTTGAGCTCGGTGTACAGCGCGAGCAAGCCGGGCACCCAGCGGCCCGCGAAAGTTTCGCTGCCGTCCACGAACCCGGCGAAGCGCGTCAGGCCCGAAGTTTCGCGCTGGATCAAGAACATCTGAACCCCGTTGGAGCCCTCGGTGTCTTCGGCGCCGAACAAATCGCCGGTGCGCAAGGCGATGTCGGCCCATCGCTCGGCTCCGGCGAAGTCGCCGTGCAGGTAGGCCAGCGCCTGCTCGACGCACGCGCCCACGAAGCCAAAGACGGGTTGGCCGCAGGCTTGGCCCGCTCGCCGCATGTCGGCGGTCGACGCGGCCAGGCCGTCGGGCCGGCCGGCAAGATAGCTGACGATGGCGCTGAAGTGCGCGGCCTTCCCCAGCGCCTTGTAGTCGCGGCGGGCAAGCGCGATGCGGGACGCCTCGGCCGCACGCTGCCATTGGATCTCGGACATCTCCGGCGTGAGGCCATGCCACAGGCTCGCGGTCAGGGTGTGCAGCGTCACGGCCGGTACGTCGATGATCCGCGCGCGTTCGATGGCGCGGTTACCGATTTCCTGGGCACGCGCCGTCTCGCCGGCGAACGCCAACGCGCGGCCGAAACTGCCGAGCGCCTGCACGTACCGGGGGTCGTCGTCGGTCAGCCCGCAGGATTCCAGCGCCCCCGCCAGCAGGTCGGCCGCCTTCGAGTCGGCCTGCCCGCAGCGCCAATTCCCATCCTCGTAGCCAACGGCGGCTTCCAGCCGGATGAGCGGATCCTCTGTCGCGCTGATGCGTTCGTAGAGGACCCGGGCGGTGGCCAGAGTGCCGGCGCGCACGTGGTTGATGGCCGCACCGAGGCTCATCCTGGCCCGATCCACAAGGCTCAGCTCGGGGAGAGACGCCGCCCGCTCGTACCATTTCGCGGCGTCCTCGTAGGCCAGGCTTTGTTCGGCCATCTGGGCCGCCTTGCGCGCGTACCGCAACGCCTGCTCGTGGTAGCCCAGCACGTGCGCCAACAGGTAGTGATTCGCCAGGCGGGGAACGACCGCGGGGTCGGCGCGGCCCTCCAGGGCTTCGGCCGCCCGCGCGTGCATGATCCGCAGCCGCGAGGCCGCCATTCCGCCGATCACCGCCTCGCGGGTCAGGGCGTGGACGAAGGAGAACTCGCCGTCGGAGTCGGGAACCGCCCGGATCAGCCCGACGCCCTCGGCGGAATCGATGGCCGCCATCGTCGCGGTGAGGTCGGTGTCGCTGGTGGCGATGAGCGCGGGCAAATCAAACGTCTCGCCCAGCACCGCCGCCTGCTCGATGATCCCCCGAACCGGGGCCCCCAGGCCGCTGAGCCGGCGGGCGATGGCGTCCCCGATCGACGCCGGAACGGTGTGGCGCGCGCTCGAGGTGGCGAGCCCGGCGAGCCCGCCCAGCCCGCCCCGGAGTTCCAGGTCGTTGCAGAGTTCGGTCAGGAAGAACGGATTGCCGCCGGTCTTGTCGCGCAACAGCGCCGCGGTGGTACGCACCGACGGCGGGGGCAGCCGCTGGGTTCGGCGGACGAACTCGGCGATCGCCTCGGTGTCCAGGCCGCCGAGATCCAGACGCCGGATGCCGTCGAACCGGTGCAGCTCGGCCAGCCGGGTGGTGAGCTCCTCGGAACGGTCCGGCTCGATGTTGCGGAAGGTGGCCACCATCAGCATGCGGGCGTCGGCGCAACCGATCAGCACATGTTCGAGCATCGCCAGGGTGGGCAACTGGGCCCAGTGCAGATCATCGAGGATCAATGCGATCGGGCGATCGGCCGCCAGGCGCCGCAGGAAGCCGGTCATCGCGTCGAAGAGGGCACGCCGGATCCCGTGGATCTTCCTGGTGTCGTCCGGCGCGCCGGCGGCGGCCACATGCCGATCCACGTGGGCGGACAGCCGGCGCAGCTGCGGCGCCGCGTGCGCCAGCGGTTCCGCAAGCGAGCCCGGCGGCCCAGCCGTCAGCAACCGGTCCAGCGCCTCCGAGAACGGTGCGTAGGGGACGTCCGCGTCGGCGGTCGAGCCGCCCACCAGGACCGCGACGCCGTGGTCGGCCAGCTTGCCGGCGACCTCGGCGGCCAGGCGTGTCTTGCCCGCCCCGGGTTCGCCGCCGATGAACACCGCCTGCCGGTCGCCGCTCTCTACCCGTTCCCAGGCCCGTTCGAACGCCGCGAGTTCCGCGACGCGACCCACCAGAGGCCCGCGGCGACGTGCGATCAGGTCAGCCGGAAGCGGTGGCGCCACCCACTGCACCATGCTGCCAAGGTAATGCGGCCGCGACCTGTCGGTCGATAGTCACATTTGACTATCGTTGGTTGTCTTGCAAATGCCTGGTTTTGGTCATGACGCGCGATCCGCCCGCCCCTAGCGTTCGTGGTATGAGCCTGACTGCCACAACAGACGAACTGCGCACCCGGTTGCGCGGCGGCATCATCCTCCCCGGCGACCCCGAATACGACGACGCGCGGGCGCTGCACAACGCCATGATCAACAAGCGACCGGCGGTGATCGCGCGCTGCGTATCCGAGGACGACGTCGTTGCGGCGCTCAATTTCGCGCGGACCTCGAATCTGGCGATCGCCGTCCGCGGTGGGGGCCACAACGGCCCCGGCTTCGGCAGCGTCGAGGGCGGCCTGGTCATCGACCTGTCGCCGATGAATCGGGTCGACGTGGACGCCGACGGGCGCACCGTCCGGGTTCAGGGCGGCGCGACGTGGGCTCAGGTCGATGGCGCGACCCACGCGCACGGGCTGGCGACGCCGTCGGGCATCATCGCCAGCACCGGCGTCGGCGGCCTCACCCTCGGCGGCGGCCACGGCTACCTGACCCGCAAGTACGGGCTGACTATCGACAACCTATTGGCGGCCCGGGTCGTGCTGGCCGACGGCCGAATAGTGACCGCGTCCGAATCGGAGAATTCCGACCTGTTCTGGGCGCTGCGCGGCGGCGGCGGAAACTTCGGCGTGGTCACCTCGTTCATCTTTCGCCTGCATCCGGTGCACACGGTGATCTGCGGGCCCACCGCTTGGCCGTCGTCGGCCACCGCCGACGTCCTGGCGTGGTACCGCGACTTCATGCCCGCCCAGGACGAGGACCTCTACGGGTTCTTCGCCGGCATGACCGTCCCGCCGGCGCCACCGTTTCCGGAGGCCTTCCACATGCAGAAGGCGTGTGCCGTGGTGTGGTGCTACGCGGGCGATCCCGCTGGGGCCGAAGAGGCCTTCGCGCCGGTCCGGCAGATGCAGCCGGCCTTCGACGGCCTGGGCGCGGTCGGATTCCCGGCGCTGCAGTCCACCTTCGATGCGCTGTATCCCAAAGGGCTGCAATGGTATTGGCGTGGCGACTTTTTCCGGACCATCGCCGACGGCGCGGTCGAGGCCCACGCGCGCTACGTCGAGGAGCTGCCGAGCATGCACTCGACGATGCACCTTTACCCTGTCGACGGTGCCGTCCACCGCGTCGGGCAAAGCGAAACCGCTTGGGCGTACCGGGATGTCAACTGGTCGCAGGTGATCGCGGGGGTGGATTGGGACCCGGACAACGCGGCGGCCATCAAGCGCTGGGCGGTCGACTACTGGGATGCCGTCCACCCGTATTCCGCGGGCGGTGCCTACGTCAACTTCATGATGGACGAGGGGCACGACCGGGTCCGGGCCACCTACGGCCCGAACTACCAGCGGCTCACCGAAGTCAAGGCGCACTACGATCCGCACAACGTGTTCCACATCAACCAGAACATCCCACCGTCGGGATAGTCGGGATAGGCGGTTTCGTCGGCGAACCTCGCACTATCGTGATGGCATGGACGACGACCCCCGCATCTACCGCCGCCTCGCGCAACTCGAACAACAGGTGCGTCTGCTGTCGGAACGGCTCGAAGTCCCGTGCCCGACGTTCGTCAGCGACGGCACCGCACCGGGGCAGCTCATCGGCGGCGTGCCGGCGGAAGTTGTCTCCCTGGCCCGCTCCGGGAACGCCATCGCCGCGATCAAGCTGTTCCGCGAGATGACCGGCGCCGGGCTGCGCGAGGCGAAGAACGTGATCGACTCGCTCTGATCGGATCGGCCGTCAGTGCGCGGCCGCTATCGATTGGCGGGCAAGCTCTTTGGCGATGTCACACGGGTCGGGGTTCCGCCTGCGGCTGAATTCGACGGACCACTCGAAGAAGTCGTCCTGATACTGGATGGCGACGTCGCACAGCTTTTCGCCATGCTGGGCATCGTCGGCTATCGCCACGAAGCCGCTGTGCCCGTCGATGGTGATGTCATCGACGCTGGTGCGCGACAGCTCCTCGGTCTTGCGCTCGCGGCCGATGGGGCTGCCACGGAACCAGGCGAATGAGATCAACGGTCCCCGGAATGTGCCGCCGATCAGCCATTGGCAGCCCGCCGAGTTGCGGGCGGTGTTGCGTAGGTTTTGGAGGCGGGTCAGTTGGGCGATGGTCTGATCAGTCACGCCACCGCATTCGGGGAACAGCGGGCCGTGGGCCGCGTTCGGCTTGTGGGACGTGGACCGGGCCGGTTGATTGCCGGGTGCCGGCGCGCCGCCCGAGCATGCCGCCGCCTGCAGCGCTGCGGCGACGCCCAGCGCCAGCAGGGCTCGCGCGCGGTCAGCGGAAGACACTGTTCATTCGCAGCTTGAAAGCGTCGTCGAAGCGCCGGTAGGTGCTGCGCAGGGTGCGCCCGGGCCACTGGTGGCCGATCAGCTCGACCGGCAGCAGCGGATCGAGCTGAAGGTGGCGGACCACGGCGATCGACAAGGCGAACTCGGCGGTGATGGTTTCGGTCGAATCCGGCCTGCGTGCGCCCAGCGCGTCGTTCATCGCCTCGATCAGTGCCGCAGCGTCATCGGCCCAGCCGTCGAGGGCGAAGAGCGATCGCATCTTGTCGGCGGATATGTCGGTGGCGGCGCCGTGAAAGTGGGTGCACTGCTGATCCAGCACCGCCCGGGACGCCGGAAGCCGTTGTGGGTCAAGGTTATCCGGACGTATCCAGACGCCTTCGCGCAGCTCGGCCAGGTGCAGGGTCGTCGCCGCCTTGCGCAGTTCGAGGCGGTCGGCGGCCGACCGACGATCCAGCGACACGACCGCCAGCTCCCAGGTCCCGTCCCAGCCGGGGGCCGCGTCGTCGATCCGGGACGCCTCGTCGACACGCTGGCGGCGTTCCAGCAGACGCCCGGCGAGCGCGTAGCTGCCGTCGTCGGTGCGCAGTTCGCCGGCCGAGACCATCCGCCACAGGCAGGTGCGGGCCGCGCCGTCGCTGATGCCGAACAGCGAGGCCACCGCGACCAACTCCGCCACCGTAAGACTGGCGTGGTCGGACCCCAACAACGCCGACGCAAGGACGGAACGCGCGCTCAGCGGCCGGTTGCCGATCAAGTCGGTGACGCGGGATTGCGGCACGGCGGGCACGGGGTCCATCCTTGCCGATCACCACCGATATCACTAAATTATTGACACGTGATTTCTCCGGCGTGATACTGGCAGGCATGACCTCACCGCCGAAGGCGTTGGTCGCCGACGATGTCGAGATCGTGCGGCGGGTCCTCGCGCATATCGATGCCGGCACCACCGACGAGGGTGAGAGTTGGCGCGAGCCCGTCGAAAACTATGTCAACACCGCGCGGTTCGCCGACGAGTTGCGGCTGCTGCGCGCGATGCCGAGCGTGTTCGTTCCGTCTGCGACTATCCCCAACCCCGGCGACCACGTCGAGCGAACCGTGTTCGGCGTGCCGCTGTTCGCCGTGCGGGGGCGCGACAAGCGGGCGCGGGTGTTCCGCAACACCTGTCGTCATCGGGGATTCACGCTCGTGGAGGGGCCCGGGTGCTCGCACGCGCTGGTGTGCCGCTATCACGGCTGGACGTATCGGCTGGACGGCTCGCTAGCGCATGTGCCCCGCGCCGAAGCCTTCCCGGGCCTGGACCCCGAAGCGCGGGGTCTGGTCGAAGTCGAGAGCCACGAGGTGGACGGGGTCATCGTCATCGGCCCGCTCGACGCTGCG
This sequence comes from uncultured Actinomycetota bacterium, assembly GCA_963778135.1. Classification (GTDB taxonomy): domain Bacteria; phylum Actinomycetota; class Actinomycetes; order Mycobacteriales; family Mycobacteriaceae; genus Mycobacterium. The sequence goes on from CAVZTC010000004.1 coordinate 40,951, forward strand.
CTGAACGACTCAGTTGCCCCGAACGGCGTTGCCGAGGACGCGTTGGAGTGGTTGACCGACGGGACCCCGTGGCGCGACAAGCTGCTGGCGGCGCGGCGCCTGGTGTATGTGGAATCCCGGACGTGGGCGATGAACTGGAAGGTCCTCGTCGAGCAGTTCCTCGAGGGCTATCACCTCAAGACGACGCACAAGGACACGTTCTTCCCGCTGCAGTACGACGACCTCACCGTGGTCGAGCAGTTCGGCCCGAACAGCCGTATCACGTTCCCGTACCGCAACATTGAACGGCTCCGCGACCGCGCGGAGCATACCTGGACGACGGACGCGCGGGTCACCTACGTCTACCACCTGTTTCCCAACGTCATGCTCGCCACGTTCCCGGACCTGATGCTGATGATCGCGATCGATCCGGTGGACGTCGAGCACAGCATGGTCAGCATCTATTCGATGGCTAAAGCCAGCTTGGCGCAACGTGTTACAGATGAGGCTTCCGAGGCTTCCGAAGCTTCCGAAGCTTCCGAGGCTTCCGAAGCTTCTGAGGCGCAGACCAACGCCGCGGGCAGCCTGGCCGCGCGCGGCGCCGTGGAGGACAACGAGATGTCGGCGGGCGTGCAGCGCGGGCTGCGTTCCGGTGCAAACGCTTTCGTGGAGTTCGGGCGGAACGAAAGCGCGATCGGGCACTTCCACGCCACCTTAGACGAGCGCCTGGCCCGATCGCGGACCGCCTGAGCTCAGGAGTCGAACGGGGCCAGCCGCACAGCCAGCGGCAAACCGCAGCGAACCAGCAGCCCGAAGCGGCCCTTCGGAACCGCGGCCGCCTCGGCCCGCATCATGCCGACGAGCTCGCGTTTGAAATCACCCCTCGGGTAACGGCGCAGGATCTCCTCGACGTTCTGGGGGGCGATGTCCCAGATGCGCAATCCCGCCCCGTCGACCATCGCTCCCCATTGCAGGTAGCAGCCGATCGTGCCGTCGATGTCCACCTTGACTCCCGGTGTCAGGTGCACGCAGATGCCGTCGGCGAGCAGCGCGGCGCGGTCCTCGGCGACTCCGGCGGCGTTGGCGCAGGACAGCATCCGATCGACGCTGCCCAGGGTGAAATCACGGTCGGCCGCCGGGTTGACGATGCCGTAGTCGTGCAGCAGCGACCCGCAGTAGAAGAGTTCGTCGTCCACCGTGTTGCCGTCGACGCTCGCCAGCGCCCGCCCGAACAACCAGGTGCGGTAGGAGTGGCCCTCCAGGGCCGGCGGCAACTCTGCGCACGCCTCCTCGGCCTCGCGCGCGAACTTCGAATCCGGGACAGCAAAGGTATCCAGGTTGACGCGCGCGGCCGCTTGCGGCAGCCGGCCCAGCGCGAGCCTGGCCCGCCCCACGACGTTCTCCCATTGGCCCACCGCAACTGCGGCCACCAGCCGGCGCCGCTCCGTGGGCGACAGCCGGCCACCGGTGCGGCGGACCCACCCCAGACCGCCGAGACGCTGCGGATCGGGCGCATTCACTGACCGGTCGGCCGGCATGGCCGCTAGGCGGACTTGAGGAAAACGTCGTTGAGCGTGACGGAACGAAGGTTCCGGGAGCGGATGACGTCGACGAGTTGCGGATAGACGTGGGTGACCGGCAGGTGGTTGAGGTGGCCGATCACGATGTCCTGCGGGGTGAAGTACTGGTCGGCCATCTTCAGGATGTATTCCTCGGTGATCACCGTGGAATCCGACAGCGAACCCGACCACAGCACGGGAACGGTGTAGCCGAGGTCGGCCGCCACGGCGTCAACCACGGCATTGTGCTTTGCGTACGGCGGCCGGAAGTATGGCTTGACGCCCACCCCGTAGGTCTTCTTCAGGAATGCGTCGTTGCGCGAAAGCTGTTCGGCGATTTGACTTTTCGTCTGCGTCGTCAGGTCCGGGTGCGACCAGGTGTGGTTGCCGAGCTGGATCTGCCCGGATTCCACCAACGGTCGCAGCAGCGCCAGGTTTTCGGTCCACGAGTCGTACACGCCGTTGACGAAATACGTCAGCCGCAGGCCGGTGTCCTTGGCCAGCTGCGTATAGGCGCGCACCACCTCGGAGTTGACGCCGTCGTCGAGGGTCAACGCAAACAGGTCACCCTCCCCGGGGATCTTGGTCAGCGCGCCCCCGCCCGGCAGCGCGATGCGGGCGCTCAGCGGTGGCGGCGGCAACAAGCCTTCCGCCGGGGAGGCGGTCGGACCGGAGGTGGCGACGGCCGACCCGGGCGTCTGAGCAAAGGTTCGCGGTTGCGGGTCAACCACCAGTCGCGCGGCACCCACGCCGGCAACCGTGGCCGCCGCGAGCGCCCCGAGGAACCGGCGCCGGTTCAGCTCCGGGGACGCACTTGACGCACTGCCGCGATTGGCACCGGCGGATCCGCCACGCCCCTTGGCGGTTCGAGGTTTGCGGTGCGAGCCGGCACCAGGGCGTCCCGAGTACGGGATGCCCCTGTTGCCGAACTGCTCCTCCACAGCTGCGAACCGTACCATCAGCGGGGACCAGATGTCTGAATCTTGGCGGAGCGGTCGGCAATGGTTGCCACATCGAAATGATGTGAAAGTGGTCGTCAGGGGCCACTTGCCCGGCTCAGTGGGGCGGTTGGCCGCCGCGCTGCGGTAACTGTACGGCCTCGACCGCGGGGGTTCCCAGGGCCGACGCCAACCACGGTAGTGCCGCCCCGAAAGCCTGGGCGGCGAACGGCCAGTCATGTTTGCCGGGCTGGGTAACCACCGCGCACGCGATCCCATTCGCGGAGGCAACGCCGCACAGCGACCTGGCGGCGGCGTCCTGGCCTTCCGGGTTTGCCGAGGGGTCGCTGGGGAATGCGGAGGCGGCGTTGGCGGCCTGGGCAACTTCGCGCGCACCCGACGACGCGGGGATGTCGAACCACCCCGACACGCCCGTGTAGGGACCGTGCCGAGTCATGACGGTGGTCGGGTCGAAGGCGGCCCAAGCGGCGGCATTGCCACCGAACAGTCGGGCGACGGACTGGTCCTTGGGGCCGACGTTGGGGCTATGGTCGCCGGCGATGTCGACGAACGTGCTGAACATGTCGGGGTGCATGACGGCAAGGTCGACGGCGCAGGTGCCGCCCATCGACCATCCGGCGACGCCCCAGTTCGTGCGGTCCGCGCTGACCCCGAAGTTCGAGACCACGAAGGGCACGACATCTTTCGTCAGATGGTCGGCGGCGTTGCCGCGGGCGCCGTTGACGCACTCTGTGTCGTTGTCGAAGGCGCCGGTCGGATCGACGAACACCAGCACCGGGGCGAAGCCGTGGTGACGGGCCGCGAAGTCGTCGATGGTGGTGAAAGCGCCGCCGGCGCGCAGCCAGTCAGCGGGGGTGTTGAAGGCCGAACTGATCATCATCACCGTCGGCAGCCGCGGCGGCGGATTGCTACCGAACCATGCCGGGGGCAGATAGACGAGTTCCTGGCGGTGGGGGAAGTGCGACGCGTCGGAGCCTATGTTCACCGGCACCACGACGCCCCTGCTCGGTTTGGTGCCGGCGACCTGCATTTCGGTGACCCGCAGCCGATCGATCTGGTCGGGCAGGGGCCCCGATGTCAGCTGATTCCATGCGGCGAGCACCGTCGGGAAGTAGCCGACCCACCCGTTGACCGCCAAGATCGCGCACAACACGCACAGGGGCACCGACAGCAGCGCCAGCCCGCGCCGCCACCAGCGGGCGCCCGGCCAGCCCAGCACAAGCACGGCGGTCGCGAGTCCGGTCATCGCTATCCACAGCCACAGCGACGCCGGCGCCGGGTCCCCGGCCACGCCGAGCGACGTGATGTACCAGAACGACATGGCCGTCACCACCGCGGCGACGCCCAGCGCGGCGGGCAGTGCCCAGGTACGCCAGCGCCGCCGACGCAGTCCGATCGCGCCGATGGCCACCAGCAGCGCCGCCCCTTGAATTACCGGCGGCAACCAGCCGTGCAGTAGGGACGCCTGTTCGATGAAGGTGGGCAAGAGTCGTGACCCTCAGCAAATCCGACGACGGCTCGGGAACCCGGTGGGTGCGCGATGGTCGCCGGCGGTCATTGCGCTCCCTCCACGAGGCGGATATGTGATCGGGTCGGACCCACTATCCCATACGCGCACCCGCAAAAACGGTCTCATTTCGAGGATGCTGGCGAATTGACGAGGGCGAATGCTTGCTGGCTGGGCACCTCAGCAGCCCCTCAGCAGCCCCTCAGCAGTAGGAAACGCCCGCGTCAACCGAGACCTGGGTGCCGGTGACGAACCGGGATTGGTCGGAGGCCAGCCAGGCGACGGCGTCGGCGATGTCCTCGGGCTGGGCGCTGCCCTCGGGTAGCAGCGGCCTGTTCAGGCCGCGCAGGTAAGGATACGTGTCGGCGGCCGAGCGAATCGCCTCCCGCATCTGGCCGCCGCCCATCGGGCTGTCGACCGCCCCGGGGTGCAGGCTGTTGACGCGGATGCTGTGCCGGCCCAGTTCGGCGGCGAATGCGCGGGCCATGCCGGTGACCGCGTGCTTGCTCACCACGTAGTGCACCATGAACGGCTCCATCTTGATGCCGGCGGCGGATCCGATGAGGATGATCGATCCGCCGCGCCCACCGTCGATGATGTGACGGGCGCCGGCCATCACGGTGTTCCAGGTCCCGGTCACGTTGGTGTCGATGGTGTCGCGGAACGCCTCGGCGGTTATTTGATCCCACGGCGCGGGGCTGCAGATTCCGGCGTTGGCGACGACGATGTCGAGACGGCCCAGTTCGTCCACCGCGGCGCCGACGGCGCCCTTGAGCGCGTCGAGGTCACGGATGTCGGCCACCGCGGTGATGACCCGTCGTCCGGCGGCGCTCACCAGCCGGGCCGTTTCGGCGAGGTCGGCCGGCGTCGGCGAATCATAGGGAACGCTGGACGGCAACGGCCCGGCGATATCGACGGCGATGATGTCGGCGCCCTCGGCGCTGAGCCGCACTGCATGCGCGCGGCCCTGTCCGCGCGCGGCGCCGGTGATCAACGCCACCCGGCCCGAGAGTGATGGGCTCGTCATTGGCCACGCTCAATCTTGTCGAGTGGATTGGACCGTTCGAGCATGCCGTAGGTGTGCTGGCAGGGACGCGATCGGGCTGGGCCACGGGGACTGGGCCACCCGCGCCGCGGAGATGCCGCCGCGGAGAGGCCGGCCTCGTCCCTCACCTCGACAGCGCTGGCCGTGAACCCCATGAATCCCGAAGCGTAGCGTCAACCTGGCCGTAGCGGTCATGGGCGGGTATGGGCCGGTTGCAGGGAAGGAGCCAGCATGACTGTCACCGTTGTCGACGCGGGGCCACACCGGGTTTGCCGGTCTGTTGAAGTCGCCGCACCGGCGGCCGAGCTGTTCGCGTTCGCCGCCGACCCCCGGCGCCACCAAGAGCTGGACGGGTCGGGAACTGTGCGCGACAACATCAAGGTGCCGGCGGAAATGGCTGTGGGATCGAAGTTCTCGACACACATGAGGATGTTCGGCCTGCCCTACCGGATCACCAGCACGGTCACCGCCTTCAAGCCGAACGAGGTGTTCGAATGGCGCCATCCGCTCGGCCACCGCTGGCGGTGGGAATTCGAATCGCTGTCACCGACGCTGACCCGGGTCACCGAGACGTTCGACTACCACGACGCCGGCGCGCTGAAGAACGGTGTGCGGTACTACGAGTGGACCGGCTTCCGCAAGGCCAACACCGCGGGCATCGAGGCCACGCTGGCCAAGCTGCGTGACCGCTACGCGGCGCGGTAGCTGATCACCGCGTGACCATCACAACGCGGGGTCGGCGGCGTCCCACGGGACCATGCCGGACACCCAGTGGGTCAGCTCTTCGACCTGGTCGTTGTTCTGCAGGTGGCGCGGGGGCGAGGCGTAGGTGGCGTACGGGCGGCACCGGATGACGACACGGTTCTCGCGCTCGGACATCGCCGCGACGTAGTCGCGCGCGCCGTCGTCGAGCGGTTGCCCGGACATCCGGCCGGCGACCGCCATCATCACGTCGACCGTCAGGTCGCGGTCGCGTTCGACGGTGGCGTCGGCGTAGACCTGCAGGTACGCGAACGGCCACCGCTCGTCGAGGACGCACAGGCTGACCTTGCCGTCGCGGTCGATGACGCGGGCTTTGCCGCGGCCCTCCATGGTGGACACGAGCAGTTCGTCGCTGTCGGTGGGGATGTAGTAGACGATCGACATTCCCGGACCGTCGTTGCGGCGGCGGTAGCCGAACACACAGGTGCGGTGCGTGCGGACGAATTCACGCCGTTCGGAGGGGAGCATGTCGCGGTCGACCGGAGGCGTGTACGGCTCGGCCGCCAGGGGAAGGAGAAGCATGGCGAAAGGTCCTTGCTGTCGGCGGGATTTCCGATGTCAGTATTAATGGATACACTGTATCCATTAATACTATTGCGGTCAAGGGTGGACGAGGCGAGCGCGGCATACTGTCCGATGTGACCCACTCCCGCGCACGCGGCCGCCCGGCCCTGCCGCTGGACCGGATCCTCGCCGCGGCCGTCGAACTCGTCGACGAGCAGGGTGCCGACGCGCTGTCGATGCGATCACTGGCGCAGCGCCTCGAATCGGGCACCGCCACCCTCTATCGCCACTTCGCCAACCGCGCGGAGTTGGTGGCGATGGTGGTCGACCACCTCCTCGGGGAAGTCGACCTCGAAGCCGGCGACGTTGCCGAACCGCCCTGGCAGCAAGCCTGTATGTTGTTCGCGCAGCACATGTTTGACGCGCTGCGCTGCCACGGCAATGTCGCTTCGCTGCTGATCGGGTATATCCCCATGGGGCCCAACGCCCTGGCCAACCGCGAGCGTTGCCTGTCGGTGCTAATCGACAACGGCTTTGCGCCGGCGGTCGCCGCCCACGCCTACGCCGCGCTGGCCCGCTATGTGCTCGGCTTCGCGATCCAAGCGGCCGAACAAGATGCCGAGGTGTCGGCGGCCTTCGACCGTCTTGATCCGTCGCGCTATCCGGCTACGGTCGCGGTCGCCGACGACCTCCCCGTTCCGCTGGAGGAGGAGTTCGAATTCGGTTTGCGGCTCATCGTGGCCGGGCTGGAGGGACTGCGCGGTTCAGTGCATCCCTAGCCGGCGGAGATGCTCGATCATGGTGTCCACCGCGGCTTCCAGCGGCGCGGTGTCGCGGCGGACCTGGCTGAGCAGCAGCCCGCCCTGAATGCCGGCGAGCATCGCCAGGGCGATGCGGTCGATATCCGCTCCCTCGGCCAGCTCGCCACGCGCGGCAATCGTCACCAGGCCGTCGTGAATCATGTTCTCCCACTGAGAGAATGACCACGCGAGCCGCGCCCGTGCGACGGGGTCGGTCTCCGACAGCTCGTTGGCCATCGATCCCAGGGGGCAACCGCCGGCGCAGCCGAGACCGCGTACCAGGTTGACCATGATGTCGCGCCACCGGTACAAGTCCTCGATACATTCGATGCGGTCGAGGCCCAGGTGCTGCACGCCGAGCACGTGGTCGGTCTGGTAGCCGATCACCGCAGCGACGAGATCGCTCTTGTCGGCGAAGTAGTGATACATCTGCGAGGTGCTGATGGCCGCGGCTTCCTGGATGTCTTCGATGGTGGTCCGCGCGACGCCGCGCTGCAGCATCAATTCGGAGGCGGCGGCAACGATCCGGTCGCGGGTGGCGCGGCCCTTCGCGGTCAGCTTGTCGTAAGCGACTGGCATACCGGCGACATTACCCGATTTTGGAGTTGACACTCCATTTTGCAGCTCAGAGGCTGGGGACATGAGTACCACTGCCGACACCAACCGTTCAACCATCGCCGACCGCGTCGCCCAGCTGCAGAGCGGGATGGCGGGACATCTCCCCGACGACGTCGTCGCGACGTTCGGCGCCGAGCAGGCCGCCCTGCGCGCCGCCGGGGTGCCGGCCGGCATCGCCGCGCCCGGCGACCCCATGCCCGACGCACAGCTGCTCGACGTGCACGGCGCACCAACCACCCTGGCCGAGGCCATGGGCGGCCGCGGTGCCGTCGTGGTCTTCTACCGCGGGGCGTGGTGCCCCTACTGCAACCTGGCGCTGCGCGCCTATCAGGAGGATCTGGTCCCGCAGCTGGCCGCGCGCGAGGTCCCGCTGGTGGCGATCAGCCCGCAAAAGCCCGACGGCTCACTGTCGACCCAGGAGCGCAACGAGCTGACCTTCACCGTCCTCTCCGATCCGGGCAATCAGATCGCCGCCGGATTGGGTGTTCTGACCGCTCCCAGCGACGACGCCCGCGAGGCCCAGCGCACGCTTGGCCTCGACCTGCCCGGGGCCAACGCCGACGGGACCCACAATCTGGCGATGCCGACCGTAGTGATCGTCGACGGCGCCGGCATCATCCGCTGGATCGATGTGCACCCCGACTACACCACCCGCACCGAGGTCTCTGAGATCATCGAGATCATCGAGGCGCTTGATCGATGACCTCCGCGAGTCCAAACACCCTCGCGCAGCACCTGACCCGGGCCGGACAGCTGGTCAGCCGGTACGGCCTGGTAATGGTGCTGGCTTGGATCGGGTTCGGCAAGTACGTGAAAATGGAAGCCCGCGTGCTGATCGAACACAGCCCGCTGATGAGCTGGATCTACGACGTCTTCAGCGTCACCACGGTCGCACGGGGGCTGGGCACGATGGAAATCGTTGCCGCGCTTCTCATTGCGCTGCGGCCGGTGTGGCCGCGGGCGTCGGCGGTCGGTAGCGCGCTGGCGGTGCTTCTTTTTCTGGGCACGTTGAGCTTCTTGTTCACCACACCCGGCGTGGTCGCGACGCATGCCCCGGCCTGCCCGTGCTCTCGGCGCACCCGGGCCAATTCCTGCTCAAGGACGTGGTGCTGATCGGCGTGGCGCTGTGGACGCTGGGCGACTCCGTGAACGCCGCGGCGGCCGCGCGGCTCACACGCGCGGCAGCACCCGATCGGTCAGCAGCTGCAAACTCGCCCAGCCCGCGTCGATCGGAAGCCCACCCACGAGCGGGTTCATGACGACTTCCTTTCTGCCGCTTTGGATCTGATCGATCAGTAAGTCGGGGGTGAGGATCTCGACGTGGTTGAGGCGCCGCAGGTCCTCGACCGAGGCGGCGGGAGCTTCGTTGGGCCCTTCATTGGGGCGCGGTACCCCGGCGCGCTTCCACGCGCTGTATTCGGCGGCCTCATTCATGATGAAATCGCCGTAGCGGGCCCAGGCCTCATCGGGATCCTCATGCAAAAGCGTTACGGTGCTGCCGTTTTCGGGGTGGTAGACGAAGCCCTTCGTACCGTGCTTCCGTAGCTCGTCCTGGTACACGGCTGCCAGCTCGGGCATGGCCATTGGCGGTGAGAACGGCAACCCGAAGCGCGCCGCTCGCCGGGCGGCCGCGGCCGTCATCCCGCCGACGAAAACAATCGGATGCGGCCGAGTGTGCGGCTTCGGCGTGACGTTGATGAGCGCGCCGCCATATTCGAAGGGCTCCTCGCCCCACGCCTTGAGCAGCACCGACAGGCAATGATCCATCAGGGCGCCGCGCCGCGACCAGTCCTTGCCGGCGGCGCGATACTCGTCGGGCCGATAGCCCATTCCCGCCACGAAGCTGAAGCGGCCCTGGGCCAGGTTGTCCAGCACGGCGACATCCTCGGCCAGCCGAACCGGGTCGTAGAGCGGCACGATCAGCGCGTTGATGCTGATCCGCACCCGTCGCGTCCGACCGGCGACCGCCGCGGCCAGAATCAACGGCGACGGAAGCCAACTAGTGGCAGCCAGGTGATGTTCTTCGCCACTCACGGCGGTGAATCCGTGCGCATCGGCGTACTCGGCCATTTCCAGCGCGGCTCGATACCGCGGCGCGTGCTGCGCCGACGGGTCGGCGACATTGGTCAAGTTCAGCCGTAGCGCGGTGAGCAGACTCATCTCGCGAACAACGTTCCCCTGAGCATTCGTTTGGCAGAGCCAAGCGCGGCGTCATAGGCGTCCGGCGCCAGGCTGGCGGCCCGCTCCGACAGACCGCGGGTCAGCACGCAGATGGCCTCGACCGCGGCCGCCGCGTCGGTGTCATGGGACAGCACCCCTTGCGCTCGGGCGTCGGAGACGATCTCGGTCACGACGTCGCGTAATGCCTTGGACCCGGGGTATTTCGGGCCGCCACGCCGCTGCTGGGCAGTGTCCTCGGCGCTCGCCCGCAGGAACGCGGCCAAGTACGGGTACTCGCGTTTCAGCCGTCTCGACTCGTCCAGCACGGCGTCGAGCCGGTCGACGACGTCGTCGGACTGCGCGGCGGCCGCGCGTAGTCGCGGCAGCACGATCGCTTCGATCTCGCCGTCGATCGCCGTGAGCAGTTCGGACTTGTTCGGAAAGTAGTGATAGAGGCTGCCGCTGGTCATGTCGGCGGCCCGGGCGATCTCGCGGATCGAGGCCTGCGAGTAGCCGACCTCGGCCACACAGCGCATCGCCGCGGTGATGATTCGCCGGCGGGTCTGCTCACCATTTGCGCCGACCGGCCGGCCGAGCTGAGGCGACGTGGCGGTCATGTGCTGAAACTAATTGACCGGGCGATAATATTCGAGCTCTCCGGCAGAGGCCGCCAAGAGTCAGGACACGGCAGCGATGACTAGAACCCAGCTGGGCCGACCCGTCGGCGCCAGCGGCGAGGAGACCCGCCAGCGGATCATCGTCGCGACCATGCGCTGCGTCGCCAAAGTCGGCTACTCCCGGGCTACCATCCGCGAAATCGCGCGCATGGCGAACGTCACCAGCGCCAGCCTGTACAACTACTTTCCGAACAAGTCCGAACTGATCAAGGCGACGATCGCGGCCAGGGCCGACGCCGCGATGCCGCGGCTGCGTCAGGTGGCGGAAGGCGGCGGCGACATCGTCGACCGGATCGAAGCGGTGCTCGACGAATGTGGCCATTTGATTCGCGAGTACCCGGACCTGGCCGCCTTCGAGTGGGTGATCCGGTCGGAGAAGGTGATCGCCCCGGACGCGGGAAACGCCGGCTTTGCGACGTTCCGCGAGATCATCGAGGACCTCGTCAGCGACGCGTGCCGGCGCGGCGAGCTCGGTGACGACCCGCATGCGCAGGGCACGGTCGAGGCCATCTATGCGCTGATCTTCGGCCTGACGGAGCTGGCGGCCACCCTGCCGCCGGAGGAGTTCCAGGCCGCGCTGGGTTCGGCGAAGGCCTTGGTCCGTGGAACCCTTTTCGTCCCTTGATATGATCAAGCGATTACTTATAGAGTCTTGGTCAGGGAGAGCGGAGTCGAGACCTTGACCGAAACTGTCAGGTGCGCCCTGGACGACTTTGCCGTCGAGGCGCTGCGCAAGAAATATGCCGACGAGCGGGCCCGCCGGATCCGCCCCGACGGGATCGCGCAGTACGTGGAGATCGCGGGTGAGTTCGCCCGGTTCGCCGAGGACCCCTGGGCGGACGGGGAATTCACCCGCGAGCCACGGACCGACGAGGTGGACGTGGCGATCGTCGGGGCCGGTTTCGGCGGGCTGTTGACGGGTGCACGGCTGCGCGAGCTCGGCGTGCAAAGCGTGCGGTTGATCGACAGGGCGGCCGACGTGGGCGGCACCTGGTACTGGAACCGCTATCCGGGGATCGCCTGCGACGTGGAGTCCTACGTCTACATCCCGCTGCTCGAGGAACTCGGCTACATGCCCGCGGACAAGTACGCCAAGGGCGCCGAAATCTTTGCCCACTGCCGGCGCATCGCCGAGCACTATGACCTGTACCGCGACGCGTGCCTGCAGACCGATGTACACGAGATCCATTGGGATACAGCGACTTCAAGATGGATCATTCGGACCGACCGGGGCGACGAGATGCGGGCCAGGTTCGTGTCCATGGCCAACGGGTACCAGGCCAAGCCCAAGCTGCCCGGCATCCCCGGCATCGGCTCATTTCGCGGGAAGATGTTCCACACCAGCAGGTGGGACTACGACTACACGGGCCGGCAGCTGCAGAACCTGGCCGGCATGCGCGTCGGCATCATCGGAACCGGTGCGACGGCGGTCCAATGCGTGCCGCACCTGGCCGCCGCGGCCCAGCACCTCTACGTCTTCCAGCGCACGCCCTCGTCGGTGGACGTTCGAGCCAACCAGCCCACGGATCTACAGTGGGCCAACACATTACAGCGCGGCTGGCAGCGCACGCGGATACAGAACTTTCAGATCCTCACGGCGGGCGGGCAGGCCGAGGAAGATCTGGTCGCCGACGCCTGGACGAGCATCACCCGAAAGCTTCCGGTAATGCGTCACGACACCGATGCGACGGTGAGCCCGCAGCAACGCACCCGCGACATCGAACTCGCCGACTTCGCCAAGATGGAGGAAATCAGGGCCCGGGTCGATGCGGTAGTGGCCGATCCGGCCACCGCCGAGGCGCTCAAGCCCTGGTACGGCTACTTCTGCAAACGGCCCTGCTTTCATGACGAGTATCTGCAGACGTTCAACCGCGACAACGTCACCCTGGTCGACACCCGCGGCTTGGGCGTGCAGCGCGTCACCGAAAACGGCGTCGTGGTCGACGGAGTGCCCTACGAGCTCGACTGCCTGATCTTCGCGACGGGGTTCGAGGTCGGCACCGACTACTGCCGTCGCACCGGGTTCGACCTGATCGGCCGCGATGGCGTGACGCTGACCGAGGCGTGGCGTGACGGTGTGCGGACATTCCAGGGCTTGTGCGCCAACGGTTTTCCGAACTGCTTCATCGAAAGCATTGCGCAGGCGGGCCTTACGGTGAACTTCCCCTACCTGCTCGATGTGCAGGCGAGCCACGTCGCGTGGATGATCGCCCGGGCGCTGGAATGCGGGGCCACCGAAGTCGAGGCGTCGGCCGCCGCCGAAGCCGCCTGGGTGGACACGGTCTTGGCCCGCTCGACCGCGACCGCCCAGCGGTCCAAGACGTGCACTCCCGGTTACTACAACCGCGAAGGAAAGGCGGACGCCAAGACGCGGCAGGGCAGCTTCTTCTTCGGTGGACCCACCGAGTACGCCGACATCTTGGCGGACTGGCGAGAGAACGGGGACTGGGCGGGCTTCGCGATCCGCGGCGCGAAGGCCGATCCGTGACGTACCTCCTCGGCCGGGTGCGGGCGGCGGCGCGGCGCCGGCCCGCACCGAAGGTCGCGATCATCGGCGCGGGGTTCGGGGGCCTCGGCACGGCGGTGGCACTACGCCGGGCCGGCATCGACGACCTCGTCATCATCGAGGGCGCCGACGGCGTCGGCGGCACCTGGCGGCGCAACACCTATCCCGGCGCGGCGTGCGATATCCAGAGTCATCTTTACTCATTCTCGTTCGCGCCCAACAAATCCTGGAGCCGCACCTTTGCCCGCCAGCCCGAGATCTTGGCCTATCTGGAGTCGGTGGTCGACGACTTCGATCTGCGCCGCCACCTCATGCTCGGCACCACCGTGCACGCCGTTCGGTGGAACGAAAACACTTGGCAGTGGGACTGCCAGCTCGAGCGTGCCGGGCAGACCGCGACCCTGAGCACCGACGTCGTCGTCTGCGCCGCCGGGTTGTTCGGCTCGTTGAAGCTCCCCGATGTCGTCGGCATGGGCGACTTCAGCGGCATCCTGATGCACACCGCGCAGTGGGATCACCGTTTCGACCTGACGGGCAAAAAGGTGGCGGTGGTCGGCACCGGGGCCAGCGGCGTGCAGGTTGTCCCCGAGCTGGCGAAGGTTGCCGAGCGCGTGACGGTCTTCCAGCGCACGCCGCCATGGATGGTCCCGAAGGACGATCGCCCTTACAGCGCAACCGAATTGGCGCAGTTTCAGCGCAACCCGCTGGCGGCACGCCGCACGCGCTGGAAGATCTGGAAATTCCAGCACGACAACACCGCGACCTTCGCCGACGACCCCGTTGTCACCGCCCGCACCCAGATCGCCACCTCGTTTCTGGAGCGCACTGTGCCCGACGAGCGGCTCCGCCGCGCGCTGACGCCGGACTATCCGTTCCGCTGCAAGCGGGTGCTACTGGGCGACGACTATTACCGTGCATTGCAGCAGGACCATGTCGAACTCGTCACCGACCCCATCGACCGAATAACAGCGACGTCGATCCTGACCAAGGCCGGCATGGCCTTTGAGGTCGATGCGATCGTGCTGGCCACCGGATTCGAGACGTCGCGCTATCTGTCCGGCATCGAGGTCACCGGCACCGGCGGGCAGGGCCTGCACGAGCGGTGGGGAGATGACCCCAGCGCCTACCTGGGCGTTGCGGTCAGCGGCTTCCCGAACTTCTTCATGCTCTACGGCCCCAACACCAACCAGGGCGGCAACTCGATTGTCTACATCCTCGAGGCCGGCGCGCGACTGGTGGCCAGCGCGGTAACCCGGCTTGGACGCAGGGGCGGCTACCTCGACGTGCGTCCCGAGGCCGAAAAGCGTTACAACGACGAGCTTTCCGCGGATCTCGAGCGCACCATCTGGACCAAGTGCGACAGCTACTTTCGCTCCCCCACCGGGCGCATCGTCACCCAATGGCCCTATACGGAGCTGGAATACGCGCGCCGCACCTGGCGGTTGCGGCCGCGGGATTGGTTGCACCGCACCACTACTCCCAGTCGTCGTCCGGCGCCGGTGGGGGCGGCGGCTCGGGTCCGCGGAACGTGCTGAGGACGAAGGCCGCGAATCCAGCGACGATCAGCACGACGCCGACGGCGATTGCCCAGATTAACGCGGTGAACTCGGCGACGTCGACGTAATCGCCTACGCCGTAATGAATGTCGGAGGGCCCCGAGCAGCTGACCGTGTAGTCGCCGGCGTCCTTGGCCTCGAAGTAAAACTCACCCTGCCACACGGAGGTGGGGATGAAGCCGAAGTCGTACTGCGTCGGCACGATGCGGTGCCCCTCGGGGTCGCGCACACTGCAGCCGATGGGGTTTGACGGAGTTTCGGAAGTGGGGCTGGTGTAGTAGATCGATTTGAATTCACCGGCGTCCATGTGCACGGTCGTGCTCTGGTTGTTAGTGAAGCTGCGGTCGTCGTTCGGCAACCTGCCGGTGACCTGGACCAAAAACACGACGAGCGCGGCGATTGCGACGAGGGCGCCGATCGCGGCGAGGGCCCTGCCGATCGCGTAGCCGAGCGTGCGCGGGCGCTTGGGGGAGGACATGGCGGTTGCTCCTTCGCGCGCGGTCGCCTTCACGCGCAAGTTATCCTAAGGCGAACCGGTGAGGGCAAAGGCCGCAGCCTGTTCGACGGTCTGCGCGGCGCCGTCGTCCCAGGCCGTCTGGAATTCGTTCGGGCCGAGCCGCTCGCGGGCGCTGGCCTCGCAATCGGTGTGAAACGGACCGAGGTGGGCGGCGATCAGCGGCGCCCCGCTCGCGACGCTCAACGTGGCGGCCGCTGCCATCAGGACCACGGCCGCACGCGACTGCTGACGCGACTCCATGACCCACGCCAGGATCTCCAGTTGATTCGGGACGACGTATGTCGAGTTGCTTTCCAGGGAAAGCCGCAAGCCCTTTTGGAGCAGTTGTTCGGCGCGCTGCAGCTGGCCCAGCCGCCAGTAGGCGACGCCGACGGACAGCAATGTGACCCCGCGTATCACCCAGTCGCCCTGGGCTTCGGCCAAGGCGAGTCCCTTTTCAGACCACGTCAAGGCATCGTTGGCGTCGCCCGTGACCAGCTCAAGGATTCCCATCAACTGCAGGCACTCCGCTTGGACCTCGAAGTCGTCGGTCGCGGCCAGTGCCCGCTGGAAGCGGTCCCGCGCCTGGCCGATGTCGCCCGTAAGCAGAGCGGTGTAGCCCTCGAGGTAGGTCAGCAGGCCCAGGATGACAGGGGCTTCGATCACCTGGAGAAGCTCGTTCAGCTCGGCGAACCAGCCCGCGGCCGTCGCCAGGTCGCCATGTATGTGTGCGACGTGCGCAGCGGTGAACAGTGCCCGGACCCTCTGCATGCCGGCTTCCGGCGGGGTGGCGGCGAGCGCGCGCCGTGTCCATTGGCCACCTTCACCGAGCATGGTGTGGAAGACCCAGAAGGGGCGTAGGGCGGCGGTCATGTCGACGGCGGTGGTGGGGGAGTCGGTGAGGCTGAAGTTGAGTGCTTCGCGGATGTTGGGCATGTCGATGGTGAGGCGCTGGACCAGCTGGAGTTGGTGGGGGCTGAACCAGTGGGTGGCGGCGTCGGTGGCCAGGTGGTGGTACCAGGTGGCGTGGCGGCGGCGTAGCGCGGTGTGGTCGTCGGTGTCGGTCAGGCGGGTGCGGCCGTATTCGCGGACGGTTTCCAGGAGCCGGAAGCGGACGGTGCCGTGGTGTTCGGTGCGGATCAGGATGGATTTGTCGACCAGGGCGGACAGCAGGTAGGTGCATTCCAGGTTGTGCAGGTCCTCACCGCAGATGTCGCGGGCGGCGGGCATCTCGAAGCTGCCGGCGAACACCGAGAGCCGGGTCCAAAGGCGTTGTTCGGCCGGGGTGCACAGGTCATAGCTCCAGTCGATGCACGCGGCGAGGGTTTGTTGGCGGGTGGGGGCGCCGCGGCGGCGCCGGGACAACAGCCCGTAGCGGTCGGACAAACCGTCGGCGATCTGTTCGGCGGATAGCACGCGCATGCGGGCGGCGGCCATTTCGATGGCCAGCGGCAGCCCGTCGAGGCAGGAGCAGATGCGGGCGACTGCGGCGCGGTTGTGTTCGGTCAGGGTGAATCCGGGGGCGGCGGTGCGGGCGCGTTCGACGAACAGTGCCACCGCGGCGTAGCCGGCCAGGGTGTTCAGGGTGGGTTCGTCGGTGGCGGCGGGTGCGGCCAGCGCGGGCAGCGGTAGCACCGCTTCGCCGTTGATGTCGAGGACTTCGCGGCTGGTGGTGAGCAGGTGTAGGCGGGGGCAGGCGCGCAGCAGTGTGTCGGCGAGTTTGGCGGCGTCGTCGATGATGTGTTCGCAGTTGTCGAGTACGACGAGGGCGTGGCGGTCGGCGAGGAAGTCGATCAGCACGTCGATCAGGGCGCGGCCGGGGTGATCGCGCACGCCGAGTGTGCCGGCGACCACGTCGGTGATCAGGGCGCCGTCGCGCAGGTCGGCCAACTCGACGAACCAGACGCCATCCCAGACCCCGCCGGATTCGGCCACCGCGGCGCGGGCGGCGTGGATGGCCAGGGTGGTTTTGCCGACCCCGCCGATCCCGGTGAGGGTGACCAGGCGCGACTGCGCGAGCAGGGTGGCCAGCTCGGCCAGTTCGGTGTCCCGGCCCACCAGGGCGTCCAGCGGCGCCGGCAACCGGGCGCCCGCGCGGCGCACCGACGGCGAAGTCAGTCGGGGGGCGCGAAGCCAGCGAGGGCGGCTGGTGGGGGAGCGCGTGTCGTGGGTCGTCATCTCGTCGACGGGCCAGCCGCGCCGGCGCTGCAGCCCCTGCAGCGCTGCCCCCAACTCCAGCGTCGAGGGCCGCGCGCTTGGCTCGCGCGCCATCGCCGCGGCGATCAGCTCGGCGAGGTCGGCGGGGGCGCCGTGGTCACGCAGATCGGGGACCGGCTCGGAAGTGATCCGCAGAAAGTGCGCCATCACGTGCTCGCCGCGGCGCCGTTCAAAGGCCGGGTGTCCGGTCAACGCGGCGAACAGCGTGGCACCCAGGCCGTACACGTCGGAGGCGGTCGTCGGCGCGTCCCCGCTCAACACCTCCGGCGCGGTGAACGCCGGCGACCCCGCGAACGTGCCCGCGGCGGTGTGAAACCCGTCGTTCATCCGGGCGATCCCGAAATCCCCCAACGCCGGCTGGCCGTAATCGGTAACCAAGATGTTGGCCGGCTTGACGTCGCGATGCACAATGCCCAACCCATGCGCGCAGCCCAACGCGCCGGCCATCTTCACGCCCAGTCCCACCACCTCGGGCTCGGGCAGCACCCCCACCTGGCGGATCCGCGCCTGAATACACCCGCACTGGTAATACGGCATCACCAAAAACGGGTGACCGCTTGGGGTCTGGCCCACCTCCAACACCGCGACAATGTTGGGGTGTCCGGTCAACCGGCCCATCGCCTGCTGCTCACGCATAAACCGGGCCCGGCTATCGGCGAACTCCTCGGTCAACAGCTTGACCGCGACCACCCGCTGAAGCTTCACCTGCGAACAGCGAAACACCACCCCACACCCACCACGACCGACCTCGTGGGCACCGCTAAACCCGGCCGCATCCAACTCCGCAACCAGGTCAACGCCGGCGTCACGCTCCGTGACGAACGGATCCCTGACCATCTGCGAAAGGTACCGTGCAGCCCGCTACTCGTGTCGCGTCTGCACAAAGTCAGACAAACTGCCGAGCCGCTTCAGCGGGCGGAGATTCGGTGGGCCGCTTTGTCGAACAGGGCGTCGAAGACTTTTTCGTGGCCGGTATTGGCCGAACCGCTCAGGATTAGTCCGGACTGCCGCGCGAAGGAGAGGTAATCGGTCTGCGTCGCGGCCGATTCCGCGTCCAAGGTCGAAGTCGTGGTGACCGAGTACCGGAACCGTTGCGGACCGCCGGTGGGGCGTGAATCCTCGATGACTCGCAGCGTATAGCTAT
This sequence comes from uncultured Actinomycetota bacterium, assembly GCA_963778135.1. Taxonomy (GTDB): domain Bacteria; phylum Actinomycetota; class Actinomycetes; order Mycobacteriales; family Mycobacteriaceae; genus Mycobacterium. Next base: position 59,440 of record CAVZTC010000004.1, read on the forward strand.
TGCCGGCCGCGCTGGTGAACCGCGAGCATCGGGACACCACGCCGATCAGCGAGTCCAGGCCCTCCGCGTTGAACTCACGGCCCACCCGCAGTTGGACGTCCTTAGGGTCCGGGTCGGCGGGATCGTGTCCGAAGACCTCGGCCGCCTCGTAGGCGCCGGTGGAGGCCACACCAAACACCGTGAAGCATTCCGCGGGGCTAAAGCCGAGGCCATCGTCTGCCAGTTGGTATCGGAAGTACCCGAAGATGTCCGACGGCCTGTGGATCTCGTTGATCGTCCATGCGGCGGGAAATTCGCCCTGCTTGGGCAGCAGATCAGCCAATTGCTGGTCGCTCAGTTCGGCTAGCCGCGGGGCGAGCGGCGTCGCGCCCGAGGCGTCCTGCCAGCTGCTGAGCACGCTTCGCGTGGTGATCAGCGCCGCCGCAATCGCGATCACACACGATGCGGCGGCGATCAGGCCTGGAAGCCGGGTTGGAAGCCGGGTTGGAATCCGGGGGAGCCGCCGTGCGCCGCTCATAATGCCCGCAGCCTTTGCAGCGTCTGGGCCTCGACGCGTTTCACCAGTTCGACGTCGGTGTCGTCCATATAGATGGCGCATTCCAGCAGCACACCGCGCACCGCGTAGTACGCGACGTGGTAGGTCGACGGCGGGTTGGGGCTGCCGTTCAGGTGGAACGATCTGGTGACTGTGACGGCGGCGTCGGCGCCTTTGGCCTCCGTTGTGCCCGTCGCGTCGACCACCGTGGTGACGTCGCGCTCGTTTGTGACCTCGCTGGCGTAGTCGTAGTTGGCGACGCGGTAGGACCCGCACCGGCTCACCCAGTCCTGGTAATCGGCGATCTGGGCGGACGGGTCGGGAACGACCCATATCCCGAAGCGCGCGTTGGGGCCGTGCTCGGCGCGTTCTCCCGTCGCGTTGGCATTCGGTGGTTCGGCGTCCTGTGCCCATATTTGGGAGAAACGGTCGACCTGAACGTAAGCGGCCAGCGCGCCACCCCCGGACTGATCCAGGATCTGTGGGATGGTTCCGCACGCGGCCGGTGTGTAGGCCGCCTTTGCGGCTTGCCGTATGCCGTTCGCGGCCGGTTTGGCCGAGGGGGCCGTGGTACCCGCTTCCCGGCGCAGCAGCCCGGCCACCGAGTAGCCCCAGTCGGCAGGGAAGTCCGCGCTGGCGGGCAACGCGCGCGCGAGCGCCCAGTTCGACCGCGCCGCCAGGCTGACCGATGTGGCGCCGGCGTGCGAGCACGGGGGAATCATCTGCAACGTCACGCCACAGGCACCGAGCACGGCAAGTGCCGCAATGCTCACCGCCCGCGGCCACCGTTGGGAATCCACCTGTTTCCTCCTTGTGGGCCGGCCTGCGCGGCGCTCGTCTCTGCTGCGGGGCTACTCCCGTGATGCCGTCATCGTGGCAGGCCAACGGCCGCAACTGCGGCACCGACATGCGCAGCAGCTGAATCAGAAGATGCCGAAGTCGATGACGCCGCGGATCAGTTCGCCGGCGGCGAGGTCCGCGTAAGCCTCGTTGACATCGTCGAGCCCGTAACGCTTGGTGATCATTTCGTCGAGGAGCAGCTGCCCCGACTGGTACAGCGTGGCCAGCACCGGGATGTCACTCTTGGGGTTGCACGAGCCAAACATGGTGCCGCACAGAGTTTTATTCATCAGGATGAAGTCCTGCAGCGCGACCGCGATCGAGTTCAACCGCGGCGACGGCAGGCCGGTCAGCACGCAGGTGCCGCCCTTGCGGGTGAGCTGCAACGCCGTTGCGACATCGGCTTCGCCGATCATCGAGGGGGACACGACGACCGCGTCGGCCATGACGCCGCGGGTCAGGTCCCGCACCAGCTCGATCGCTTCCACCGCAGTCGCCGCGGTGTGGGTGGCGCCGAAGGTAGGCGCGGACTCGCGCTTGAACGCGACGGGGTCGACCACGACGATGCGTGCGGCACCGCTAATGCGCGCACCCTGAATGGCCGCGGTGCCGATCCCGCCCGCACCCACGACCACGGCCGTGTCGCCGCCGCGCACCCCTGCGCGGTGCGCCGCCGAGCCGTACCCGGTCGGCACCGCGCACGCCAGTAGCGCGGCGGGTACCAGCGGGAGTTGCGGATCGATCTTCACCAGCGAGTCGGCCGAGACGACGGTGTGTTCGGCGAACGCGCCAATCTTGGAGACGTGTCCCAGGTTTCGCCCGTCGACGGTGTGATGGCGAAAGGTGCCGTCGGTCGGCATGCCGGGGGCCAGCGTGCCAGATCCGGTGTCGCACAGGTACTCCATCCCCGAGGCGCACCACCGGCACTGCCCGCACACGGCGACGAAGGACGTCACCACATGGTCGCCGGGGGCGAAGCGGGTCACCCCGTCGCCCACGTCGACGACGACGCCGGAGCCCTCGTGCCCGCCGATCGTCGGCGACATTGCCGGCAATCCGAGCGAGCGCAGGGTCTCCGGGGGCGGGGCGAGCTTGCCCTGCCGGATGTGTTCGTCGGAGTGACACAGCCCGGTCGCGGCCAGCCGGACCAGCACCTCTCCGGTCCGCGGCGGATCAAGCTCGAACTCCTCTACCGACCACGGGCGACCGTATTCGTAGAGGATCGCCGCCCGGCTTCTCATCGACTCACGCCCCCCTGTAGTGGCGACCCTGTAGTGGCGACGCACTGGCGGCGTCCTGGCAACGGTAACGGCGGCCCGGGTGAACGTGGCGGCCGAGGTGGGTGCGGCGCTGCGGATCAGCCAGCGTCTGGCCCTGGACCTGGTGGGCGACGCACGCGCCCTGCGGGAGCGGTTCCCCAAGGTCGGTGCGGTGTTTTTGGCGGGCGACATCGACTACCGGGCGTTTCAGACGATCGTGTATCGCACCGACCTGATCACCGACCGTGACGTGCTGGCCTCCGTGGACGCCCAGCTGGCGGCCGACGTGACGCGCTGGCCCTCACTGTCGCGGGGCCGACTCGGCGCGCAGATCGACAGGATCGTCGCCAAGGCTGAGGTTGATGCGGTGCGCCGCCGTAAGGAACGCCAGCGTGATCGGGAGGTGGTGATCCGCGACGACGCCGACCCGCTGGGCCCGTCCTACCTGGAGGCCACCCTGTTCCGCGCCGATGCGCACGCGGTGGACCAACGGTTGGACGCGTTAGCGGCCACGGTGTGTGCGCAGGATCCGCGGACCCGTGACCAGCGCCGCGCCGACGCGCTGGGCGCGCTGGTCGCCGGCGCCTACCGGCTGGGCTGTCGGTGCGGGCGCGCCGATTGCGGTGCGGGCAAACGCCGCGCGGCGGGGCCGGTGACCATTCACGTGGTCTCCGAACAGGCCACCCTGACCGGCAACGGTGATGCGCCCGGCGCGGCGGTGGGGGTCGACGGGCTCATCGCGCTGCCCTCCCCACAAGCCGACGAGTCGCCGCAGGACTACTGCGGGCAGCGCACCGCGATGATGCCCAAACGCCGCCGCACCCGCGCCCAAACCGCGCCCTACGCATCGCCACCGAACGACGCCAAAACCGCGAAGCCCGCCTAGCCCGGATCGAATCCGACAGCTACGCCGGACCCGCGCCACCCCACACCCACGACGACGAACCACCGCCGTTCTAACGAAGAACGGGCCTAGCTCGCGGCGTTGCCCGACTTTGCCGCCGCGACGACGCCGCCGTCGACAAGTAGGTCGATGCCGGTGATGAAACTCGCCTCGGGGCCGAGCAGGAACGCGGTAGCCGCGGCGATGTCGTCAGCCGTACCGACCCTTTGAGTTGCGGACATGGCGATCATCGATCGCATGCCATCGCCGAGCGGGGACGCGAGCTCGTATTGCCCCATGGGTGTGGAGATGATGCCGGGGCTGATCGAGTTGATGCGCGCACCCCGCCGGCCCCACCGCGCGCTGGCAGCGCGGACGCGAATGTGATTGGCCTGCTTCGCGATTGCGTACGCGAAGCCGGGGTGGCTGAGTTCTTTGATGAAATCCAGCTCCAGCAATTCCAACGGTGGGGTATGGGCCAGCGCATGTTGTTGTTCGTCGGTCGGCAGGGGAACAAGGTGCCCTGACATGCTGGCAATCACGACGCCCGCGCCGCCGGGCGCGATGACCTGGCCGAACTCTTCCAGCACCAGCGCGACGCCAAGAAGGTCGACGGCCAGGATCGCCTCGGCGGAGGCCTGCGACGGCGAGAGCCCGGCGGTGTGTGCCACCTGGGTGATGTTGCCGAGCGAGGCCGCGTACTCGGCAAGCCCGCGTACCGATTCCGGTGACGCGACGTCGACGGCACGACTTTCGACGCGGTGGCCGTCCGCGGAGAGGGCTGCGGTCACCGACGCGAGCGTCTCTTCGTTGTAGTCGGCCAGCAGCACCGTCTTGCCGGCACCCAGCCGACGGGCAATGGCCTTACCCATGCCGCCCACACCGATGACGGTCAGCACCTCGGTCATGTCATGTCCTCCGCCCACGCAATATGTCCCTCGAAACCAAGCGAATTCGCCATCTCGCGGTAGCGGTCGCGATAGTCGCGATACCTCGCCGCGTCGCCGCGCGCTTGTGCCTCGAGGGCCCGCATCCGCAACAGCCATATGTCATTCGTGACGAATCCTGGCTCGGTCGGCACCGCCGCCAGCCGGTCGATGGCGGCCTGCGCTTCCTCCAGGTCCGGAGGCTCGCCCCTGCGCAGCAAGGCCTCGACCAGAGTCGCGGTGGCTCCGGCGAGAAGAGTCTTTTCGCCGCAAGCGTATTCGCTTTCGACGGCCGGGCGTGCCAGTTCGATCGCCCCGACGAGATCGCCGGAGCGTATTTTCTCGGAAGCAAAAACCAAGTCGATCCAGGTAGCCACCAACAGGGTGAAGCGCTCTTCTAACGCGGCCTCACGGGCCGCGGCCAGCAGAGGGAAAGCAGTGTCGCGCTGGGGACCGTCTGAGGTGGCGAGCGCGACGCCGCGCACGTACTGGGCGCAGGCCAGCGTGAAATTGTCGCCAAGGCGCTCGGCGAGTTCGAGTAACTCTGCCGTCTCCGGGAGGTCGGCCACATCCGGTCGCCACACCCCGTTGTGAATCAGCAGGTATCTGAAAAACAGCACCAATGCGCGCATCGTGAGGTCGTGTGTGCGGACCATCGTCGCGGCCTGCTGAAAGTCGGCACTCCAGCGCCGGTCTCCGAGATGACATCGTGCGCAACCCCGCAGCACAGCGGCTCCCAACAACGGAGAGCCGATGATGAAGTTGCCCATGGCTTGGTCGCCCTCCGCCAAGTCGATCGCCCGCTGCGACAAACGGATGGACTCGGCCATTTCGGCGCGCTGGAATTTGGCGGTGCAAGCGGCGTAGAGCAGTCCAACCGTCAATTGCGGATCACCGATTGACTCAAGCAGGTCGACGAGTTCGGACGCCCGGCGTGACGCTTCCCGGTATTGGGCATGAACGGTCAGTGTCGCTACCCACCCAGTCATCGCCATGGCCAGCGACACCTTGTCGCCGGCGCCGCCCGCGAGACCGCGAAGCTCGTCGAAGCCGGTGTCGCCTATGCTGCCGCCCGCCATCCAGGCGGTGCCGCACAGCAATGTTCGCGGGGCGATGCGCATCGACGCACGTTGCGTATCCGCGCTGGGTAATCGGTCGGCGACGTCTCGCGCGTGCTGCCAACTGGCCCGCGCCGCGGAGAGGTCACGATGTGTGAGCCAGGTGCCGGCGCGCATGTGCCAGGCGAACGCCGCGCGCAGATCGCCTGCCGCTTTGAGGTGTTCGGCGATCAGCGCCGCGTTTTCGTCGGCCGAATCCGGCGAGCGCTGTTCGATCGCGGCGGCCAGCCGCCGGTGCAAGTCGGTGCGGTCGGACTTCAGCTGCGATTCGTAGGCCACGGCACGAATCAGCGGATGTCTGAACGCGTATTCGACCCTCGGGGTGAACCCGACCTGGTCGATCAGCTCGCCCGCGACCAGTTCGTCGGCGACGGGGTCGATCCCTAGCGCGACGACCAGTTCGGGGCTGAACCCTGATCCAATGACCGCCGCGGCGCACAACGTACGCTTGGCCGCCAAACTCAAGCGGTCCACGCGTGCCGCGATCGCTGCGTGCAGGGTGGCCGGCACGCTGATGTCCGCAACCTCGCCGGCGAGCAGATAGGATCCCCGCGCGCCGCGGATCGCGTCGCGTTCGGACAGGTCGCGCACGATCTCCTCGGCGAAAAACGGGTCCCGGCGGCGCGTTGGGAGATGAGCTCAGTCAGTGGGTGCACGGAGTCGTCCGTTCCGAGCAGCTGCCCGACCAGCGCTGTCGTCTGCGCGGTGTTGAGCGGCCGCAATGCGATTGTCTGTGCAGCGGGGATGGTCGCCAATGCGCCGTGATATTCGGGGCGATAGGTGATCAGCACCATCGACGGGGATTGCGCGATCACCGCCAAGAAGTCGGCCAGCATCGACTCGCTGACCTCGTCGATCCAGTGCGCGTCCTCGACCACAAACAGCGCCGCCTCGCTGCGTGCCGACGAGACGGCGTTGACGAGCGCGGTCAATCGCCGCCGGCGGGCGTCGGCCTCGATGTTGGGCAGTTGGACGTCGGGGTCGGCGATGCCGAGCAGGTCATCGAGCAGCAGTAGATCCTCTGGGTCGGCGCCTTCGATGCGGGTACGGATGCGGGCACGAATGTGGGCGCGGGCCTCCTCGCCACCGAGGCAGTCGACACCCAGCGCGGTGCGCAACAATCCGGCCACCGCGTGAAAGGGGATGTCGCTGGTGTGGGATTCGCAGTAGGTGGTGAATACCTTGACGCCGCGGCCCTTCGCCAGCGTCGCCGCTTCCCGCACGATACGGCTCTTGCCGATGCCCGGTGGGCCCAGGACACCGACCACGCAGCCGGCCCCGCAGACGGCCTCATCCAGAATCCCGGTGATGGTGCTCAGCTCCCAACTGCGGCCGACCAACGGTAGATCGCTGCGCCGGCGCTGCTCGCCGGTGGCGGAGACTAAGCGGAGTGCGGGCACCGGGTCGGCGGCCCCTTTGATCTGCACCATTTCCGCTTCGGCCAGTGTGACGGTGTCCGCGACGAGCCGAGCCGTGGACTCGCTGAGCATCACCCCGCCGGGAGGCGCGGCGGATTCCATTCGCTGCGCCATCCCGACCTGCTCGCCGATCGCGGTGTAACCCAAAGAGCCGGAGCCGATTTCGCCGGCGATCACCTGACCCGAATTCAGGCCTACCCGCACTTGCAGGCTCAACCTGTCGCGGTGCTCGACACCAGCCGCCAAACGCAGCGCCGCGTCCTGGATTCCCAGCGCCGCAAGGCACCCACGAAAAGCGTGATCCTCCAGCGCAATTGGCGCACCGAACACCGCCATGATGCCGTCGCCGGTGAACTTGTCCACCGTGCCGCCGAATCGCTGCACCACCGCCGAAGCGGCCTCGACCAGCTCCGTCATGATCTCACGCAACCGCTCCGGGCCCACCGCCGCGGCGATGTCCATCGAATGCACGACGTCGGCGAACAGCACCGTCACCTGCTTGTACTCCGCCGGCGCGGCCGCCGCCGCGATCGGCGACCCGCATTCGTCGCAGAACTTCGCGGCAGCCCGCAAGTCCGTGCCGCACGTCGCACACACCGTTCGCGCCGTCGTCATGCCGGAACCCCCCAATCACCCGGGGCCAGCGGGCATCTCGGTGGACCAGTTCGCGTGTCCGTCGAACCCCAACGATGTCGCCATCGCGCGGTAGCGATCCCTATAGTCGCGGTAGCCGATTTCGTCGCCGCGGGCGCGGGCCAACCCCGCCCGCAACCTAAGCAGCCAGAAGTCGTTGACGATATAGCCGGGTTCGATTGCCGTGGCGGCCAGCCGATCGACGGCCGCATGCGCTTCCGCCAGGTCTGTGTGACTTCCCCTGCGCAGCAAGGCTTCCACCAAAACGACCGTGCTCCACCCGACAGTTCCTTTGTCGCCGGAGTCGAATGAGTTCTCGACGGCTCCTCGCGAAAGTTCGATCGCGTCGTCGACATCGCCGGTTCGGGCCTTCTCCTGGGCGAAATGGACATCAGCCAACCAAGCCCATGCCAGCGTGAAGCGCTCTTGCAGGGCGGCCTCACGAACGGCAGCGAGCAGTGCGAGCCGTTCTTCGCGTTGGGAATCGTCGTCTCCCACCAGCGTCAGGGCGCGGACGCATCGGGCGCAGCCCAGCGTGAAGTCGTCGCCGGATCGCTCAGCATCCCGGAGTAGCTCAGCCGCCTCCTGCCGCTCCGTCACACTCAGCGGCACCAGGCCGCTGATGCCGGTCAGGGAATACTTGAAGAGCAGGATTATCGCGCGCGTAGTCGTGTCGAATGCGCGCACCATTGTGGCTGCGGTGTCGAGGTCTTCGCGCCATCTCGGGTCCCCGAGACAACACCGTGCGCATCCGCGGAACGTGATACCGGCGATCAGCGGTGACCCGAAGACGAGGTTGCCCTTCGCCGGATCACCATCGGCCAAGCCGATCGTCAGTTCAGCCAACCGCAGCGTTTCGGCGAACTCGCCCGTCTGCAGTTTGCTTGGGTACGCGGGATAGAGCATTGCCAGCGTCAACGCCGGGTCACCGATCGACTCGAGCATGCTGGTGAGTTCGGACGCCAAGCGCGATGCCTCGGTAAAGCGGGCGTGCACGGTCAGCGCCGAGACCCAGCCGGCCATCCCCATCGCCAGGGACACCTTGTCACCGCGTGCGCCCGCAAGGTCACGCAGCTCGTCAAATCCGGTGTCGGCCATGCTGCCGCCGGCCAGCCAGGCGCTGGCGCACAACAGCGTCCGCGGCGCGATTCGCATGGCGGCGCGGCCGGGGTCGGAATCGGGCAGCCTGTCGGCGACATCTCGCGCGTGCCGCCAACTGGCCCGCGCCGCGGCGAGATCGCGGTGGGTCAGCCACGCGCCCGCGCGCATGTGCCAGTTGAATGCCGCATGCAGGTCTCCGGCCGCCTCGAGATGTTCGGCGATCAGGGTGGCGTTTTCGTCGGGCGATTCGCGTAGCTCGATCGCGGCAGCGAGCCGCCGGTGCAGCTCGGCGCGGTCGGACTTGAGTTGCGACTCGTAGGCGACTGTGCGAATCAGCGGATGTCGGAAGGCATATTCGACCCGCGGGGTAAACCCGACCTGGTCGATCAGCTCACCCTGGACCAGCTCGTCGAGCACCGGGTCGGTGCCCAGCGCGGCCACCAGGTCGGGGTTGAATCGTGAGCCGATGACCGCCGCTGTGCTCAGGGTGCGCTTGCCGGCGAAGCTGAGGCGGTCGACGCGCGCGGCGATGGCCGCCTGCAGGGTGGCCGGCACGCTGATGTCGGCCGCCGCACTGTTCAGCTGGTAGGAGCCCCGCGCGCCGCGAATCGTGCCGCGTTCGGACAGGTCACGCACGATCTCTTCGGCGAAAAACGGGTTGCCGGCCGCGCGTTCGGCGATGACTTCGGTCAACCCGTGCACTGAGGGATCGACGCCGAGTAGCTCCTCGATCAGGGCTGTCGTCTGCGTGGTGTTGAGGGGGCGCAAGGCGATCGTCTGTGCCCCGGGGATTGTGGCCAGCGCGCCACGGTATTCGGGGCGATAGGTGATCAGCACCAGGGAGGGGGATTGGGGGATTGCGGCCAAGAAGTCGGCCAGCATCGACTCGCTGACGTCGTCGATCCAGTGGGCATCCTCGATCACGTACACCCGGGGCTCGCGCCGGGCCAGCGAGAGGGCGTTGACCAGAGCGGTCAGCCGCCTTCGGCGGGCGTCGGCGCCGATGTTGGGCAGCTCGATGCCGGGATCCGCGATGCCGAGCAGGTCATCCAGCAGCAGTACATCCTCTGGGTCGGCGTCGGAACCGCGGGCGCGCACGTGGGCCCGCGCGGCCGCGTCGTCGAGGCCGTCGACACCCAGCCCGGCGCGCAACAAGCGCGTCACCGCATGAAACGCGATGTCGCTGGTGTGGGATTCGCAGTAGGTCGAGAACGCCTCCACGCCGCGGCTTCGCGCCAGCGCCACCGATTCGCGGACGATGCGGCTCTTGCCGATGCCCGGTGGTCCCAGGGCGCCGATGACGCATCCGGCCCCACCGATGGCCTCGTCGAGCAGGCTGGCGATGGTGTTGAGCTCCCAGGTCCGCCCGACCAGCCGCGGGTCGCTGCGTCGGCGCTGATCGCCGGTGGCGGCGATGAGTCGGCGTGCGGGCACCGGGTCGCTGGCTCCCTTGATGAACACCATCTCCGGTTCGCCCAGCACTGCGACGCCATCGACTAATCGGGCCGTGGACTCGCTGAGCATCACCGCACCCGGCGGCGCGGCCGACTCCATCCGCTGCGCCATCCCGACCTGCTCACCGATCGCGGTATAACCCAAAGCACCAGAACCGATTTCGCCGGCGATCACCTGACCCGAATTCAGACCCACCCGCAATCGCAGGTGAAGGCCATCCCTGCGTTCGACGTTGGCCGCCAACCGCTGCGCCTCGTCCTGGATTCCCAATGCCGCGAGACACGCGCGAAAAGCGTGATCCTCCAGGGCAACCGGCGCGCCGAACACCGCCATGATGCCGTCGCCGGTGAACTTGTCTACCGTGCCGCCGAATCGCTGCACCACCGCCGCCGCGGCCGCCACCAGCTCCGCCATGATCTCGCGTAACCGCTCCGGGCCCACCGCGGCGGCGATGTCCATCGAATGCACGACATCGGCGAAGAGCACCGTCACCTGCTTGTACTCCGCCGGCGCGGCCGCCGAGGTGGTCGGCGAACCGCACTCATCGCAGAACTTCGCGGCGGCGCGCAATTCCGTGCCGCATGTGGGGCAAGCCAATCCCGCCGGGCTCACGTACGCCAACAATAGGGGGCTTGCCGGTCGACGCGGCGGTTATGCGGCTAGTTCGGGGGCCCCGGAGGGCTGGTGCTGCTGGTGGGGCTGTCCACCGTAACGAATGGCCGTCCCGACGAACGGCGCCCGGATGGTGGCGGCCAGGTAGCGGCGGTTGATGATCAGCCCGGCGATGGCCAGGGCGATGTAGACGCCGCAGAGCAGGAGCCGCCCGTGCGTCGAGGAGATCGGGAACTGTATGAAGAACAGCCCCAGCAGCGCCCAGGCGGCGCCCCGGTGGAAGCGCAGCGCCAGGATCAGCGCCACACCCATCAGGGTTTGCGTGGCCGTGAGCAGCACCTCCGCCACCTGGCGGGAATCGAGCGCCAGGGAGAACCCGCCCCCGCCCAGCAGGTGAGCGAGCGGCAACGATCCGATCAGCAGTGTCCACTGGTTGACCTTCGCCGAGATCAGCATGGCGATGGCCGCCGTGCCCTTGCCGCGGCTGGCGAAGATGGTCGCGATGATGAACTCGGGGGCTTCCGAGGCCAGCGGCGCCAGCCACTGCACCAGCAGGAACCGGTCGACGCCCAGCTCGGACCCGGCGGCGACCAGGTTGTTCGCGAACGGCGCGGCGCACAACAGGACCACCACACCGGAGGCCGCGAAGAGGCCGACGACGGCGATGCGCCGGGTCCGGTCGGGTAGCTGCCCGAGGGCGGCGGCGGTCCCGATCAGGTCGGGCTCCTCCACGGCGCCGTGGCTGATCTTGTAGAGGTAGAAGCCGAACCAGGCCAGCAGCGTCAATCCCAGCACCAGGTGGATCTGGCCCGCCGCCGGTATGACGAACGCGACGACTCCGGCGATCAACAAGAACCCGAGTTCGACGCGGTTGGCGGGTTCCAGGGCTAACCCGGGCGGCCCAGCACGCTTGGCGCCCGTGCTGCGCGCCACGACCATGCCGACGAGCACCACGACCGGCCAGCCCAGGCCCATGAGCAGCCGGTTGGACCCGGTCATGTTGGCCGTGGCGTACTGGGTGTAATCCGGGGCGTGCCCCGATACATACGCGTAGTAGAGGTCGACGGCGTATTCGGGCAACACCGCGACCAGTGCGAGCACCGCGATCGCGAGCCCGCCGGAGACATCGATCTGCGCGGTCTCGGCGGCCCACGCGAGCAGGAAGCTGGCGGCCACCACCGCAGCGCCGTAGATCAGCAGGGCGGCAACCGGGTCCGGGTCCAGGCCGGCGAACCGGAACACCAGCGCCGGAATGATGAAGAGCGCCGTGATCAGCGCCGAACGGGTCAGCGTGCGCCAGGGGGCACGCGGTGGCGTGGGGGTTGGAGCAGCGGCCCCGCCTAGGGATCTCTCTAAGGCGAGCATCGTGGCCAGGCTACCTGCGTAACCACCCTTCCAGCAACGTTATGACTCGGCAAAGAAGCGGAACCCGCTATCCTGTCTTTGCTGATCAGACTGTGCTGGATTCAAAGTTTGGTAACGCTAACTTCTAATTTTGGCAAACCTATGTACCCATCGCCGCTGCGGCTGCCTGCGTGAAAAGCTCGACGGCTTGGTTGCGGGTGAGTGAGCTGGTCAGTTGCTGCGCGGCGCGCATGACGTCGCCGACGAACCAGGTCGGGCCATTGGTCAGGTTCTCGAACGCCTCCGCGATGACGTCATCCACGGTGGCCGCTCCCGGTGGCACGTCGTCGGTGGAACTTATCTGGCCGCGGCTGTGCTCGAGCTGTCGCAGTGCCGGCGTATCGGTCTTGCCCAGGATGAGGCCCAGCACTTCGACGCCCTTGTCGTGCAGCTCCGACCACAGCGCTTCGGCGAAGACCATGTCGAAAGCCTTGGAGGCGCCGTAGGCGACCATGTTTGGTCCGCCGGCCAGCGCGGCGCCGGAGGAGAAGATGACGATTCCGCCGCTGCCCCGCTCGACCATGGCGGGGGCGAAGTGGTGGCACAGCTGCATCGGCACCATGCAGTTGCGGTGCACCATCGCCTCGGCAGTGGTTATCGGATTGGCAAGGAAAGGCTGGTAGTTGGGGTCGGCGCCGGCGCAGTACACCAGGAACCCGATCTCCAGGTCGGCGGTGGCCGCGGCGATCGCCGACGCGGCGTCCGGCCGCGCGAGATCAACGGCGAGGGACCGGGCTTGGGCCGACGTCCGGGATTCGATCTCGGCCGCAACCTGATCCAGCACCGCCTGTCGGCGCGCGAGCAGCACGACGTTGACGCCACGCTCGGCGAGTGCGTGGGCGAACGCGGCGCCGAGGCCGTCCGAGGCGCCCGCGACGAGTGCCCACGGTCCGTACTTGCTTGCGAATGCGGCGGATGCGGCGGATGTCACTGGCACTCCTTATGTTTCGCCGACGGTGGTCAGGATGTTTCGCCGACGGTGGTCAGGCGCACCTGTGTGTAGCGGCGGCGCGCAATGCGCCACCCGTCCGCCGCACGGACGATCTCGTCGTCGTAGAACCCGATCGCGTTGACGCCGGAGTTGTTGTCGCCGGCCATGATCAGTCCGTCGATGTAGGTGCGCGCCCGGGCGGTGTCGCCGTCGACCGAGATAGCCAGATTGCTGAGCCGATGCATCGTGTGCCCCGCCACCGCGTGCACCTGTTCCATGAATTCCGCGACGGCGTCCACGCCCTTCCATGTCCCGATCACGCCGTAGTCGAGCTCGCAGTCGTCGGTGAACACGGTGCGGAACAGCGGCCAGTCGCGGCGGTCGATTCCGGTGGCGTAGCGCACCAGCAACTCGGAGATGTCTTGGCGGTCTTCTCGCTCGGTCATGCAGCATCTCCGTTGGGGTGCACAACTATTCGCGGTGGGCCGTCGGACCTGCGTGCGAGGTCGAGTGCGTCGGGCACTTCGTCGAGGGTGATGATCTTGCCGACGCTGGCTAGCGGGTCCAGCCGTCCCGATGCGATGGCATCGAGCGTTCCGTACCAGTCCTGCGGATGCGGCCCGCCGCCGAATTGGATTGTGACGCCCTGGCGGGTGGCGGTGGTGATGTCCAGCGTATCGCCGGTGTACCAGCCGCCCGCGCAATAGATCCGGGTGGCCATCTCGGCGGATTCGACGATGCGCTGGATCAGCCCGGCGGCACCGACACACTCGAAAATTACTGCTGGGCCTGGCAATCCGCGCTCGGCGCGCGCATCCTGGAACGCGTCGAACGCCGACTTCTCGGCCGGGTCGACCACGATGTGGGCGCCGAAGCGGTCGCGGGCCAGCGCGCGGCGGTCGGGCTTGTAGTCCGACACGATGATCGGCTCGATGCCCCGGCCGGCCAGGGCCGCGACGGCCGAAAGGCCAACGGCCCCAGCGCCGATCACAATCGCGACCTCGCCCGGTTGCAACCGGGCCGAGCGGACGTAGAACTCGCCGACGGCGAACGCATCGGTAAGCGCGACCGCATCGCTGCTGACGTCTCCCGGGACCGGCTTGGCTGCTGTCTCCGAAACCACCAGCAGCTCGGCGAAACTGCCCGGGGCTTCCGGGTGCTGGCCGATGATCCGCACTCCGCCGGCGCCGCCGTCCACGAGGCGCACCGGCATCGCCGTCACACGAGTGCCGGCCGCGAACTGATCCGTGCACCCGGGCCCGTGCCCGACGACCTCGCCCACGAACTCGTGGCCCAGCACGATGTCACGCTCAGCGTCATAGAGCGAGCGGCCGGTTGGATCGTCGATTGCGAGCTCGGGGTGGTCCATGAAGTGCACGTCCGACGCGCAGATCGCGGTGCTCAGCGTGCGCAACAGCAGCTCACGCGGTCCGGGCGCGGGGTCCGGCGTCTCGCGGACCTGTAGCCGGCCATCCCTCAACACCACAGCGCGCAAAGCGTCAGCCCCAGATACAGAATTCTCGAATAATCGATATACACTCTCGAATGTTCGGTATCACTGTAAAAACCCCGGCGCGAGGGAGTCAAGACATTCGCGGATCGACGTCAGCGCCAACCGCGCGGGTGCTCGACGTTGTCGAGCTCCTTGCCCGGTCGGGAAACAGGCGGCTGCGATTCTCCGACATCGTGCGCGAGCTCGACCTCACCCAGGCCACCGCACACGCGATCCTGAAGACGTTGTGCGACCGCGGCTGGGCCGCCCGCGATCCTGCGGCGAAGACCTTCGCGCTGGGCCCCGCTCTCGCCGTGGTGGCCGCGCGCACCGATGGCGCTCGGCCACTGACACACGCGGCTCGTGCTGCGGCGCTTCGACTTTCGGACGCGGTGGGCTACGCCGGATCCGTGGTCGAGCGATTCGGTGACTCCCTGGTGATCACCGCCCTCGAGGGGGACCCGGTCACGGCGCCGTCGGGGATACCCGGTGATCGCATCCCGTACGCGCCGCCGTTTGGCGTCGCCTTCGCTGCCTGGGACACCGACGAGGGGCAACGCGCGTGGATGCGACGCGGCGTGGGTAGCGACGCCGATCGCACGCGGCGGCTCGAGCACGTTCTGGCCCGCACCCGCGCGCGCGGGTACGACGTCGACTGGACGACGCCCGCGCTGGCGCAGGCCGCGCAATTGGTCAGCACGCTGGACAGCGACGAGATACCGACGCCCGTGCGACAAATCCTGGAGCAGTTGCTGGCCGAGTTCACCACCATCGGCTTTCTGTCCGACGACAACCCGGGGCGCAGAAAGCAGCCGGTGGTGTCGATCTCCGCTCCGGTGTTCGACCATCGCCAACAGGTGGCCCTCATCATGGCGGTGCACCCGCTTTGCGCCCTGGGCGCCAAGGAGGTTCGAGCGATCGCCAAGCGCCTCACCGACGAAACGGCAGCGATCACTCCCGTGGGTAGCTGAACGCGTCGACGCAGGCGATTCGGCGCCGGGGACGACGCCGCCGTCGGACCGTGTACCCGCCGTGTTCGGCAAGTGACCGCAGCTGGCGCAGCGCGAACTCACGCGAACGGCCCGACTCCGGCACCACCACGCCGGCCCACAGTCCTTCGACTCCCGGCAGCTGGCATGCCTCACGCGCGCACAACCAGCGCCGGGGGCACTGAAGGCACAAGGCCCTTGCCTCGTCGTCGGGATTCGTAGTGGTCCACCGCTGCGGGTCGGCGGTGCACACCGGCACGAAATTGTCCGCCGGCAACTGCCCGAGCGCCCCATGTCCGGCCATGCCGCTCCCCCTCGTTTCAGCAAAGTTGTTGCACTTATGCGACGACTTTAACGAAAGTCCGACGATGACGCAACAACTAAAGCAGAGCGCCCGGGGGAGGCGCATCACTGGCGTACCTGCGGGAAGAGGGCTGCATCGGGCGATACGTGTCGTCGTCGCCCGAAATGTGGCAGGAAAGATGTAGCATCTGATTCGCAGCGCTCAGAAAAGGCTGTAGCGACTGAGAGGGAAATGAGCAGTGACGCCTGACGATCCTGACCCCTCAGGCTTAGTCGGCCTGTCAGGACCGCTACCCACCCTGACGGTTGGGATCGGACACGAAACGCACACCCTTGACCCGCGGGCGGGCGTCGCCGTCATCGGCAGGGACGCCGCAGCGGCGGTGCGGGTCGCCGACGACCGGATCTCGCGTTGGCACGTTCGGCTCGAGCCGCGCCACGACGGCTGGCAGGCGATCGACACCAGTACCAACGGCATGTTCGTGGATGGGGTTCGCCGCAGTTCAGCGTTCGTGACCGGCGCCACCACCATTCACCTCGGCGACCCCGAGGGGATACCGGTGACCCTGACGCCCGGCGATCGGGCCGAAACCACGTTCGCGTTCGCCCGCGGGACCGGCGGTACGCCCGAGCCCGACGAGGACGAATTCTGGGAGGGCGTAACCGATCCGGGAGTCGTACGCGCCGGCCGCGCGGTGGCCGACCGCCGTAACGAACTCGAGCTGACCCAACGCAGCCTGGCCAGGGACAAGATCATCAACGCGGGCACGCTCATCGCCTTCGAGAAGGGACGTACCTGGCCCCGCCGCGGCACCCTGGCCAAGCTGGAAAAGGTGTTGGGCTGGCCCCCGGGCACTATCATGCGGATCCGGAGCGGAGCGCCGGCGGCCCCCGGCGTGGCCGGCGTGGCCGGAGCGGCCGGAGCCCCGCCGGCCGGGCCGCCCGTCGCCCAGTCCGACGAGGCGACCGAGGTCTTCACGGACACGGTCCAGGCGCCGCTGATGGCGGAGGCGGTCGAACTGGCCATGCACGGCATCAGCGCGGCCATTGCCGAATTGTCCGATCAGGCCCACCCCGACTTCACGCCCAAAGTCACGAGCATCCTCTCCGACCTGCGCAAGCTCGAACGGCTGGCAGCCAACGCCGCCCGCAACGCCAGGGGCACGCCCTCGGTTGTCTTGGCGTTAAGCAGCGTCCGACGCAGCTACAACGACCTGATGATCCGCGCCGCGCGATCGCCGTCGGCGACCCTGGGCCAGCGACTATACGAGGCACGCCACCGCGCCGAGCTGAGCCGCGAGGAGGCGGCGACCGCGGCTGGCCTGCCGACCGCGACCCTTGACGACGCCGAGGCCGAGCGCCCGATCCCGGACGAGGCGCAGGCGGCTCTGAATACTCTGATCGCGCAGCTGGCCACGGGCTAACAGGCGAAATCTTTCCGAACAGCCGACGGCTGCTCGCTGTCTAGTCGGCGAAAAGCAGGAAATTCACGTGAACCTTGGCGTGTTGTGAGCCCCGCCAGCCAATTGTGTAGCCGCGGGCTGCGGTTCATGGGCGAAGGAGAAGGTAGTGGGGTTCAGAGACCTGGACGGAATGTCGCGCCGCGAGTTTCTGACCAAGCTCGCCGGCACCAGCGGAGCCGGGCTGTTGACGTCCTTGGCGGGGCCGGTGATCGAAAAGGCTTACGGGGCGGGTCCTTGCAAGGGTCACTTGAGCGACATCGAGCACTTCGTGTTTTTCATGCAGGAGAACCGGTCGTTCGACCACTACTTCGGGACGCTTTCGGGCACCAATGGGTTCGACACCCCGTCGCCGTTGTTCCTGCAGAAGGGGTGGAACCCCAAGACGCAGCAGAATGACGCCAGCGCCACGACGATTCCGTACCGCTTCGACACCACCCGGGGACCGTTGAAGGACGGCGAGTGCGTCAACGACCCCGATCACGGCTGGATCGCGCTGCACAACTCATGGAACAACGGCGCGTGCGACAACTGGCTGCCGGCACAGGCGGGGTCTGAATCGAAAGTCCACGTCCCGACGATCATGGGCTACTACACGCGCGAAGACCTCCCCGTCCAGTACATGCTGGCCGACACGTTCACGATCTGCGATGCCTACCACTGCTCGGTGATCGGCCCCACCTTGCCGAATCGGTTGTACTGGCTCAGCGCGAGCATCGGCGCCGACGGCAAGGGAGGCGGACCTCAGCTGGTGAGCCCCTACACCGAGCCTTTCGGGCAGTTCAACTGGCGCACCATGCCGGAGAACCTCAGCGAGGCCGGCGTCAGCTGGAAGATCTACCGCAACAAGCAACTCGGGCCGTACTTCTCGTCGATCCTCAACTACGGCGGGTTTATGTCGTATTTCCAGCAATCCCAGGATCCCAAGTCGGAGCTGTCCCGCCTCGGCACCCAACCGACCTACCCCGCGGATTTCGCTTCCGACGTCAAGTCCGGCAAGCTGCCGGCGGTGTCGTGGGTGATCCCGATCGTCTTCGACTCCGAGCATCCCGCGTTCATGCCGGCGGCGGGCACCCTCGCGCTGGTGAATCTGATCAAGACCCTGCTGTCCAATCCCGCGGTGTGGGAAAAGACCGCGCTGATCGTCAGCTATGACGAGAATGGCGGCTTCTTTGACCACGTCGTGCCGCCCACCGCCCCGGCCGGAACCCCCGGCGAATACCTCACCGCGCCAAACATCAACGCAGTGGACGGATCTGGCGGCATAACCGGGCCAATCGGTCTGGGCTTTCGCGTCCCCTGCTACATCATTTCGCCGTACAGCCGTGGGCCGCTGATGGTCCATGACACGTTCGACCACACCTCACAACTACGGCTGCTCGAAACGCGGTTCGGGACCCCGGTGCCCAACCTCTCGGCCTGGCGCCGAAGCGTGACCGGGGATATGACGTCGACGTTCAACTTCGCGACCTCGCCGAATCCGTCGTCATTCAGCATGGGCCAGCCCAAACTGAACATGATCTCGAAATATCCGCAGTGCATACCCAACGTCGTGCTGGGAACCGGCACGGGCAAGGGGATTCCCTATCGCGTGCCGTACCCGCAGTCCATGCCCAAGCAGGAGTCCACGCCCACCCGGGGGAAGCCCAGCGGCGTCTGCTAGCCAGTAGGCACGTGGCCGACGGTGCCTTCCAGGAGATCGGCGGCGCTGGCGACGCTCTGAGCGGGCGTGGTCATCTGGGCGGCGACTTGGCGGGACCGCGCGCTGCATTGCGGTGTCAGGACGGAACTCAGGTCGGCGACCAGTGACTCCTCGGTGGTGGCCGAAAAGCACCGCTCGGAGCCGACTTCCAGCCTCGTGACCCCAGCCGCCCACATCGGCTGATCCAGCCAGAGCCAGAGGATCAACGTGGGCATTCCGGCCCGCAGGCCCGCCGCGGTGGTACCGGCGCCGCCGTGGTGCACGACGGCACGGCAGGCGGGAAAGACGACCGAATGGTTCACCGCGCCAACGATCTTCACGTGATCCGCAACCGGGACGCGGGTGAAGTTGTTGGGGCCACTGGAAATCAACGCCCGTTCACCCAACCGTGCACACGCGGCGCTGATCATCGCGACCGTATCGGGGCCGGTTCCGATCGGTGTGCTGCCGAAGCCGAAGTAGATCGGCGGTGTTCCGGCGGCTATCCATGACAAGACGTCGTCGTCGGAATCCGTCGGCAGCTCCAAGGTCAGCGCGCCGACGAAGGGCCGCTTGGCATCCAACTCGACCCATTCGGCCGCGGGCCCGGGTAGGCAGAGCTCGTCGTAGGCCTGGATCTGTAGTGGCACAGCTTGTTTGGTTGCCTCCGGCAGACCAAGTTCGAGGCGCTGAGCGTTACTGGTCTCTTTCGTTATGAGCGAAGACAGGTCCCCCGCTGACGAGACGCGCTCCGGGAAGAACTGCAGGACTGCTAACGGAATGCCGTGGTATTCGGCGACGTTGGCGGCCAGCGCCTGTTCGTTGAAGCCAACCACCAGCAGGTCGGCTCCCTTGGCCAGGGGCGTCAGCGTCGCGCTCTTCTCCGCCTTCACCTGGCCGATGTGCCCAATGATTTCGGGCAACATGCTGAACGGGTGCTGGGCCTTCGGCAACAAGCTTTGCAACATCGCCGCGGCTGGATTCAGCTCCTCTTGCGAGTCCCGCCCGTACGCGACAGCGGCAAGCCCCGCGGACTCGGCGAACCCGAGCATGTCGGGCGGGACCGCCATCTGCACCTCGTGACCTCGGCGCAGCAGCTCGCGACCGACGGCGGCACAGGGCTCGACGTCGCCGCGACTGCCATACGCGGCCAGCACAACTCTCATCCGGGCAACCTAACGGGTGTTTGGGGGCTCCCAAAGACTAGGTGAGACTTAGGTAAGACTAGGTAAGACTAGGTGCGCGGCGGATGGGCTTCGGCGCTGCCGTCCCGGCTGCTGGGCCAGACGGGCTAAACGGGTTTGCGTAATTCCACCAGCAACGCGATGGCTTGGCCGCGTTCGGCGTCATCCAGCCACGGCAGCACGTTGATGATCGCGTCTTCGGCCTCGCGTGCCGATTGCGTGACCACGGCGAGCAGACCCGTTCGGGTCCGCGGCTCCAGTCCGTGGGCGTGGCGGGCTATTTCCGCCTTCATCGACAACACCTGCCGGGCCATGGCAAAGCGATCCGCGGGGACCGCCCGGGGCTGGGGCCGTGCAGGAGTAGCCGCGCCGCCGTCGAGCACCGCATCGATGCTGCCCGACTCCCACTGCAGCGCCCGCTCCAACGCCCGGCGCATTCGGGGGCTGAGCCGCCCGGCGCGGTTGTTCTCCACCGTGCGCAGCGTTTCCACCGACGGGCCACCCCGATCGGCCAGTTCGGCTTGAGTCAAGCCCAACTCGGTGCGGCGTGCGCGCACCTCGTGGCCAAGGCTCTTCCATGACGCGGCATGCATGACGCTCACCATTTTGCCGGAGTGACCGGTAAAAACCTTCAGATTCGCCCCTAGCAACCGGTAATTACTGGTGTTTACCGGTCCAAATCGGGCTTTCGATGGCATGAGGACATCGATTAGCGAGAGATCGACCAGAGATCGACCAGAGATCAACCAGAGTTCAACGAGAGGAAGCCGACACCATGACAAGCAGCGAACAGGGCGCCCGCCTGGGCCCCAGCGACTTTCTTCACCTGCTCACCGTCAACGGGCGCCTGTACGAAACCGAGGCCCAGACCCCGTGCCGGGTTCACACCGCCGTCACGCAGGGCAGCCGACTGGGCCGCGACCTGTGGTTTTCGCCGTTCCGTGATCGCGAGCAGGCCGCGCGGATGTGTCAGGCCTGCCCGTTCCTCGGCCGGTGCGGATACAACGCTGTGGTGAGCCGCGCCACCCACGGCGTGTGGGGCGGCGAGGTCCTGCCCGGAGACAAGCCCGTCGACTTGGAACCGATCTACGCACGCCTGCTGGCGCAGTTCGAGGCGCGCCGCCCCATCGAGCTCGGCAACGCGCCGGCACCGTCGTTGCCCGCCGCCAGCCCCCGGCGCCGGGCACGCTCCGGCGAAAATGCCGCCTGAAGGGCCTGAGTGGCGGGCACGGTCGCCGGGCATAAGCTGGATTGCCCGGCTCCTCCTCGCGCAAAAAGCGGCGCGCATCGTCGCCGGGCATAAGCTGGATTGCCCGGCTCCTCCTCGCGCAAAAAGCGGCGCGCATCGTCGCCGGGCTTAAGCTGGATTGCCCGGCTCCTCCTCGCGCAAAAAGCGGCGCGCATCGTCGCCGGGCTTAAGCTGGATTGCCCGGCTCCTCCTCGCGCAAAAAGCGGCGCGCATCGTCGCCGGGCTTAAGCTCGGCAGATGGAACTGCGGCAGCTTCGCTACTTCGTCGCAGTCGCCGAGGAGTTGCACTTCGGTTGTGCCGCCCAGCGCGTGCACATTTCCGGACCGGCGTTGTCGCAGCAGATCATCGCGCTGGAACGAGAGCTGGGCAGCGACCTGTTCGTCCGGGACCGACGCAGCGTTCGGCTCAGCGAAGCCGGGCGTTCGTTGTTGCCGGATGCGCGCAGAATCCTCGCGCTGGCCGATGATGCCAAGCGGCGCGTGCGGGTGGCGGCCGCGCGCAGCACGCCGGTGCGCCTGGGCTACGTCAGCTGGCTGCCCGACGACATCAACGCCCTGGTGGCTTCCATGGACTCTGTGGTGGCGTTGCGTGTCGACGAGTGGGTGCTGCCGTCGCACGCACAGGCCGACCGGGTCGCGGAAGGCACTCTCGATATCGCGCTGACCTGGGTCACCGCCCGGCACGCCAGCGAGCGCGGCCTGACGGCTCACCTGCTGCGGGCCGAGCCGTTACACGCTGTGCTCCCCGGCGTAACCTCAACGGAACCCGTTGATGCAGAACGGGTTACGTTGCTGGTCGATGCCGACGAGTCGGCCTGGTCGTCGTGGAACCGGTTCGCCGAGGCGTTCGCCGCCGACACCCGGGCCCGGATCGTGAGGATCGACGACGGCGGTATCGCCGGCGACGCCTTCTATGTGCACGTGCGGCGGATCGGCGCTGCCGTGCTCGCCTCACCGAAGCGGCACACCGCGGTGACCCCACCCAGTCTGGGGCGGCGTCCGGTGGCCAATCCGGTGCCGCTGTGGACATGGTCGCTGGTGCACCGGCAAGACGACGATCGGGTCAGCGTGCGGTCGGTGGTGGAGTCACTGCTGTCCGTGGCCCGCAATCGTGACTGGCTGCTGCCACCCGCCCAGCGGTGGTGGGTTCCGTCCGACGACCCACACCGAAGCGCCCTCGGTACGGCTGCCGGCCTGCGGTAGGAAGCCGCGCCAAGCACAGGTAGGCAATTAGTTCTGGACGGCAGCTCGTTTACGCGTTTGAGTCGCAGGTAGTGATCCCCCGCACTGCCGGAAGGGCGAAAAGCTGTGGCACATAACTACGTTGTGGACGATCTTGCCGGTTTTGTGGTTGCCGCCGGGCAGGGGGACCTGACCGGACGGCCCCGGGCGATGCTGAAGCGCAACGTGCTCGACAGCATCGCCTGCGCGGTGGGTTCACTGGACGGTGAGCTCATCGCGACCATCCGTGAGCACACCGAGCAGTTCAGCGGGCGGGCGACGGCAACGCTCGTCGGTGGCGGGCGGGCCTCGGTGGACCAGGCCGCGTTTTTCAACGCGGTGCTGGTCCGCTACCCCGATCTGCTGGACACCTACCTGACCGTCGGTGGCCTGTGCCATCCCGCCGACAACTTCGGTGCACTCTTGGCGGTTGCAGAGCACGTCGACGCCAGCGGCGCGGATTTCCTTCTTGCCCTGGCGATTGCCTATGAGGTCCAATGCCGGTTCAGCGCCCAGGTCCCGGTCATGGCGCGGGGGCTCAATCATGCCCTGCAGCTGGCGATGTCGGTGGCGGCGGGATCGGCGAAGCTGCTCGGCCTGGAAGCGTCACAGACCGCCGACGCCATTGCGGCCTCCGCGGCCGACAACGTCTCGCTTGCGGGCGTGCACGCCGAACCGGTCTCGAATTGGAAGGGAATTTCGCCGGCCATCACCGGTATGCGCGCGGTGTATACGACGATGCTGGCCCGCCGCGGTGTGACCGGGCCCAAGTCGCTGTTCGACGGCCCGCACGGGTTGGTGCAGCTGTTCGATCAGCCGATCGATTTCCACACCGCCGACCGGGGACTCACCGCCGTTGAGCAGACCTACCTCAAGCAGTACTGCTCACTCATCCACGGGCAGGCGATCATTGACACCGTCCTGGCGATCCGCAGCGCCAACGATCTGCAGGGCGAGGACGTCGCGCGCGTGAAACTCGAGGTCTTTGCGGGGGCGTTCGACTTCGCCGGCGGGGGAGCCTACGGCAACAAGGACCATCCGTGGACCAAGGAGCAGGCCGACTACAACCTCAAGTACCTCAGCGCGGTCGCGCTGCTCGACGGCGCCGTCGGGCCCGAACAGCTTGAGACGGAACGCGTTCGGCGCGCCGATGTGCAGGAACTGCTGTCGCGGGTCGATGTCGAACCCGCCGCCGACCTGACCGCGGACTATCCGCAACGCACCGCCGCGCGGGTGCACGTGGTCACCCGCGACGGGCGGGAATTCAGCCGCGAGGAATCCGATTACGAGGGGTCGCCCACCCGGCCGCTGTCGTGGGAGCGGGTGGTGGAGAAGTTCCATCGGCTCGCCGAGCCGTTCTGCGACGAGGCGCTGCGGGCCGAGATTATTGCCGCGGTCGACCACATCGACGAGATCCCGATCGCCGAGCTGGCCTGCCTCCTCGGCGCGGCGAGCCGCACCGCCCAACGCCCGCGCGGCAGGATCCGACTCTGATCTACACGGCGATGTGCGCAGCGCGTTTATGATCGGCGGATGCGCAAAGGTCGTGGCGGCAACCGGTGGGAGTTAGTCACCTGCTCCCTCGCAGGCCACGTCACCTACGCGCCCGACGAGGAGGCGCTCGCCGAGCGGCTCCGCGGGAATACCGGGCTGGGCGAGGTCTGGCGCTGCCTGCGCTGCGGCGAATTCGTCCTCGGTGGGCCGCACGGCCGTGGCCATGCCGACCACGCCCCGATGATCATGCGCGGCAAGGCTTTACGCCAGGCCATCATCATTCGTGCGCTCGCCCTCGAACGAGTGTTTCGGGCCGTGGTGATTGCGCTCGCCGCTTACGCGGTGTGGAAGTTCCGCGGCGCACGCGGCTCCATCCAGGCCACCCTCGACCGCGACCTGCCGATCTTCCGCGCCGCCGGATTCAAGGTCGATCAGATGACGATCGTGCACGAGCTGGAAAAGGCGCTGGCAGCCAAACCGTCGACGCTGGTCATCCTGACCCTGATGCTGGCTGGCTACGCGTTGATCGAGCTCATCGAGGCCGTGGGCCTCTGGTTGCTGAAGCGCTGGGGCGAGTACTTCGCGGTGGTGGCCACTTCAGTGTTCTTGCCGCTGGAGATCCACGACCTGGCCAAGGGCGTCACGATGACGCGGTTGGTGACATTCACCGTCAACGTGGCCGCGGTGATCTATCTGCTGGTCTCGAAACGCTTGTTCGGCGTGCGGGGTGGCCGCGAAGCCTACGACGAGGAACGGCGGGGCGAGCAGCTGCTCGACGTCGAGCGCGCCGCCATGACGACCGGCCGACCCGGGTGATGGGATCGTCAGCATGACCGGCAACGCACAACTTGTGGCCTGCCCGCACTGCGGCCGGAAGAATCGAGTGCCCGATGCAACGCCGGGCAAACCGCGCTGCGCGCAGTGCCATCGGTGGCTTCCGTGGATTGTCGACGCCCGCGACGAGACGTTCACAGAAATCGCCGAGGAGTCATCGATACCGGTTCTGGTGGACATGTGGGCGACCTGGTGCGGTCCGTGCCGGATGCTCAGTCCCGCACTCGAGCAACTCGCGCAGGAGCGGGCGGGGCTCCTGAAATTGGTCAAGGTCGATGTCGATGCGGCGCCTGCGGTGTCCCAGCGGTTCACTGTTCGCGCGGTTCCGACTCTGCTGCTTTTGCGGAAGGGCGAAGTACTCGACCGGCAGTCAGGTGCCACGCCAATCGCCGCGTTGCGAACGTGGGTGGACGAAACGTTGGGACGCTAATGCACATCAGGCGCCGACGCGGGTCGATTATGAGGCTGGCCTGGGCTGACTCCCCTGGGCTGACTCCCCGGAAACTACCCACACTGCGACGCGTCCTGGTGCGTCTTCGCCAGGTTTTACATGTCGCGTGAGTCGTCAAGCTTAGGGTGGATGAAAATGCCTTCCGCTTCGACGGTCGGGCCCTCGTCGTCGGCGATGTAGCCGGTGGAGAACGTCTTGACGCCGTCGACACGCTCGACGTAAGCCGTCGCGCGCAGTGGCCGTCCGAGCTCGGTCTTGCGCACGTAACGCAGGATAAGGCTGCCCGTGTAGGCGGGCCTGAGCGGCCGGTGGGCCGTCGCGCCCAGCACGTGGTCGAGGATTAGCGCGCACACGCCGCCGTGGACGTGGCCGGGCGGGCCTTCGTAGGCCGCGCCCAGAACGAACTCCGACCACACCAGTCCGTCGGGTTCGTGATGCATCACCAGGGGCGGCGCGACCGGATTGCGCAGGCCGATCACTACATTGCCCCAGGCGACGGTGTTACCGTCTGGCATCAGCCGTACGCCGAACGATGCCGGTCGCAGCGAAGCGCTCAATTCCTCTGCGGCACTGTCGATCTTGGACTTCGCCGCCGCTACCGTCGCAGGGTCGGCTTCGGTGCGGATGCTGATGTCGATGAGTCGGCGGATCGATTCGGCCACCGGCCCGTAGACCGCCTCGAGCCGGCTGAAGTCGTCGGACGGCCATTCCTCGGGCATCTAGCCAACCTAACCTAATAGTGCGGCGCGGGTGATCCGCACCGCGCTGCCCGGCCGGTGGTGGATCGCGCCATACCGCTGTGACCTGGGTTGTTAACCTGGCTAGGCGCAACGTAATCGGGAGATCGTCAATGGGCACGTATGCAGTCACCGGGTCAGCTTCCGGCATGGGCCACGAGACCGTGCAACGGCTCATGCGCGACGGCCACACGGTGATCGGTGTGGACATCACCGCCGCCGCCGACGTCGTCGCCGATTTGTCGACGCCGCACGGACGCAAAGAGGCCACCGAAGCCGTTGTCGCGGCGTCGGGCGGCAAGCTCGACGGTGTGGTGTTGGCCGCCGGTCTGGGCCCGAGCCCGGGCCGCGATCGGGTGCGCCGGATCGCCCAGGTTAATTACCTGGGCGTCGTGGAGTTGCTCGGCGGCTGGCGACCGGCATTGGCCGCCGCCGAACGCGCCAGGGTTGTCGTCGTGGGCAGTAACTCATCAACAACAGTCCCGATGGTGCCCCGCCGAACCGTGCGGGCATTGCTGGCCGGTGATGCCGACAAGGCGGTGCGTTCGGTGCGGTTATTCGGCAAGGCCGCGCCGACGATGATGTATGCCGCATCGAAAATCGCTGTCACCCGCTGGGTTCGGCGGCACGCGCCGTTGCCGGAGTGGGCGGGATCGGGCATTCGGCTGAATGTTCTTGCGCCCGGTGCCGTCATGACCCCACTGCTGACCGAACAGCTGTCGAATCCCGCTGAGGCCAAAGCGATCTGGTCGTTTCCGATTCCAGTCGGCAGCTTTGGTCGGGCCGCGCAGATGGCCGACTGGATGTGTTTCATGCTGTCGGACTCCGCGGAGTTTCTCTGCGGGAGTGTCATCTTCGTCGATGGCGGATCCGACGCGTACTTCCGCGCTGACGATTGGCCGAAGCCCGTCCCGGCATATCGACTGCCCGGCTTTCTTCGGCGCTTCAAAGGCGGACCCCACGTGCCCAGGGATGACGGCTGATATAGATCGAGTGGTCCTTCACAATCAGGGTTGTTGGCGGCTGTGGAGCGGGTGAGCGCGGCGATCTCGTCGGATGTGCAGGTCAAGGCCGGTATCGAGGCGGCAGGGCATTATCGTCGGCCGGTGGGGTGGGAGATCTCGGAGTTCAATCCGGCCCACGTACCCGTGTCGCCGAGCAACGGGGCGGTGGCCCAGATCTCGCTCGCCAGCGAGCTGTTCAGCTGATCGATGGTCACGGACGTCGACTTTGTCTCCGGAGCTTACAGTCTGCTGTGAGTGCACCAACAACGCTCGCTTCGCGCGCCTAGGTCCGGGACAATGTGCCGAACGGTGATTTGGCCACGCGCCAATAGGTGGGAGCTACACATGCCGGCTCTTGTGTTGCCGCGTATCGAGGGCTTGGTCGTGACTCCCGCGGCCACACTGGATTCCGGGGCATCGACAGGGGCCCAAGCACGCAATTGCACCGGTTGGACCATCCCTCGCTGCGCAGATCGCCGGGGTGGCAAAGGCCATCGTGACCGGCGTGATGCGGATGGCGCCGGTGCCGTCGCGGGCCGGCTTGAGGTTAATCGTGGTGGCGCTCCGCTAGTTCGGCGTCCCCATTTGCTGCGCGGATTTCACGGTGATCGCGGGGAACCGGAGCACACCGCAGTAACGACTGTCACCCGATAGTCAGTTCCGCACCCGACATTTCCCTCATCCCGTCATGGAGTTGATCAATGCTGCCCGAATTCCGGCAAAAACACCCACAACCACTTCAAGCCGCTGTTGAGAGGGGCTTGCCCACGCAAGAGGACCTAACCGTTCGGACCGAGAAGCCCCGTAACGGCCTGGCTGGTCTCAAACACTGGCGCTATGACCTTCGCTCGGGTTTCGCGGTGGCGATGATCTCGCTGCCGTTCTCAATGGGAATCGCGATCACCTCGGGCGCACCGCCAATCTGCGGAATCACCTCGGCCATCATCGCCGGTTTCGTCCTGCCGTTCCTGGGCGGCTCGTATGTGACGATCAGCGGGCCCGCCGCTGGACTGGCCCCGGCCCTGTTCGCCGGCATGATCACACTCGGACAGGCCCGCCTCGGCGCAGGCGCCTCGAAATCGGAGTTGCTTGCCGTGGGATACCCGCTGGTCCTGGTTGCCGTCGCCCTTGCGGGCGTGCTGCAGGTGATCCTCGCCAAGTTGAAGGTGGCCCGCCTGAGCGCCATCTTCCCGGCCGCCGCCATCCAGGGCATGCTCGCCGCGATCGGCCTGATGATCATCGCCAAGCAGATCCCTTTGTTCATGGGCGTGACGTTCGAGGCCCACGAATTCTGGGAGATCCTGCGCGAAGTGCCCCGCCACGTCCAATCGATGAACCACCAGGTCTTCGCCCTGGGGATCGGTTGCCTGGCGGCGCTGTTCGTGCTCACGGCCCTACCCGGGCGGCTGCTGAAGGTGATGCCGCCTCCGGTCTGGGTGTTCATCGCCGGCTCGCTGGTGAGTACATTCGCCCTAAAGCTGGACAAGCACTTCCTGATCGATGTGCCCCGTTCGCTCAAGCACGGGGTCGTCTTCCCCCAGTTCGGTGATGCGTTCTCTCATCCCGCCTTGTGGTTCCCCCTGGCCTATCTGGTCGTCACCCTGCTGTTGATCGACGGGACCGAGTCCCTGGCGACGATCGCGGCCGTGGACAAGATCGACACCTTCCGCCGCCGGTCCGACCCGGACCGGACCCTGCTGGCCATGGGCGTTTCCAACGGGGCCTCGAGCGCGCTCGGTGGCTTGACGATCATCCCCGGTATCGTCAAGAGCACGGCCAATATTCTGGGAGGCGGCCGGACCCAGTGGGCCAACTTCTACAACGCCTGCTTTCTGCTGATCTTCGTGCTGTTGGGCAGCGACCTGATCGACATGGTCCCGTTGACAGTGCTGGCCGCCATCCTGGTCTTCATCGGCTACAAACTGTGTAAGCCCGCGGTTTGGCGCAACGTCGCACGGGTCGGGACGGAGCAGTTCGTCGTCTTCTGCACCACATTGCTCGTGACGGTGACGACGGACCTGCTCATCGGCATCGCCGCTGGCGTCATCTTGGAGTTGCTACTCAACCTGTGGTTGGTGGGCCTTTGGCATACCCTGAGGAACGGCTCGGAATTCGCAAGGCCGAGTCTTGCTGCCCGCTTCCTTAGCCTGTTCCGCAATCCGGTGGCTGAACGGGAGTTCGACGACGGCGCGTACCACCTCTACTTGGACGGTCCCTTGGTGTGTTTCAATTTGTTTCACGTGATCCGCGAGCTGGGGCAGCTTCCGGACGGTACACAGGCGGTGCATCTCCACTTGAGTTCGCGTGTGCCTCTGGTCGATCACACCACGGGTGAGTCGCTCAGTCATTTCCTGGAGGAGTTCAGCGGCCAAGACCAGAGTCCAAGGCTGGTGATCCAGGGATGGGACCACATGCGGCGCCTGTCCAAGCATGAGACGAGCACGCGGATCGCCCTGGCCAGCGTCGAGGTGCTAGGGGGCCCCCAACCAAGCGATTAACGGCCGGCTCACCCGTGTCCCAGCGACTGTCCGATACCGGGCTCCTATGCTCCCACGAAAGCCGTTGGTGGAGCTGATGATGACGACGGAACCGCCGTCGGCACCGATGTGTGGCACCGCAGCCTAGACCGTGCACGCGAGCCGTGCACGCGAGCGGCGCCGGTGACCACCACCTTCGCCAAGTAGTCCCGTGATCACGATGTCTTAATGAGATCGAATCCCTTGTACCCGGCCTCGGCGACCTCAGCGCAAATGTCGTTGTAGGCGGCGAACCCGCCGATGAACAGCATGAAAACCCTTGGCTTCCCGGGCACATTGGCGCCCAGGTACCAGGAGTTCGCTTTGGTGAACAGCGACGCGTCGGCACGCCGGGCCAATTCGGTGACCCAGCCGTCCACGGCGTCCCGCGTTGCCTCCATCGCGGCATAACCGTGGTCATCGAGATAGCAGATGGCGTCGGCAATCCAGTTCACGTGCGCCTCGGCATGCAACACCATGTTCGCCAACACCGCCGGTGCTCCCGGACCCGAAATCACGAACAGGTTGGGGAACCCGTCGACGCCCAGTCCGAGGTAGGTGCGCGGGCCGGCCGCCCAGTCGTCACGCAGCCGGACCCCGCCGCGGCCGGCGATGTCGATCTGCGCCAGCGCCCCCGTCAGCGCATCGAAACCCGTTGCGAAGACAATCATGTCGAGGTCGTAGTGGGTATTGATTTCGTGGGTCCCATCGATCCCCGTGGTGTTGATTCCGGTGGTGTCGATGGATTCGATCGGGGTGGCGCGCACGCTGACCAGCGACACGTTGGGCTTGTTGAATGTTTGAAAGTAGTTGCTGTCGGTGCAGATTCGCTTGGTCCCGATGGGGTGGTCGTTCGGAATCAGCAGGTTCGCGATTGCCGGATCGTCGATGACCGCCCGGACCTTCTCCTCGTAGAACTGGCGGGCCTCGTCGTTGGCCGCCAAGTCGGCCATCTGGTCGGGGAAGGTCTTGGAGTACAGGACACCGCCTAGCTGCCAACGCTTTTCGAACGCGGCCCGACGCTCCTCGGGCGTGTACTCCATGGTCGGCCTCGCGGCGGTGATGTGCGGCGAGCCGCCGCTGCTGCGCCACGACAGCCGGCGGCGTTCCGGGTAGCCGGCCTTGATGTCTTCGAGATCGGCGGCGGACAGCGGCCTGTTACCGGCCGGGATGCTGTAGTTGGGCGTGCGCTGAAAGACGTAAAGGTGCTCCGCCTGCTCGGCGATGATCGGAATCGATTGGATGCCAGAGGATCCGGTTCCGATGACCGCCACCCGCTTGCCGGCGAAGTCGACGTCGCGGTGCGGCCAGTGCGCGGTGTGGTAGACCTCGCCGGCGAAGGTGTCGAGGCCGGGGAGGTCCGGGATCATCGCGGCCGACAGCGGTCCGGTCGCCAGCAGGCAGAACCGCGCCGTGAGCACCCCCGGTCCGTCGGTGGTGACGGTCCAGCGCAGCGTCGAGGAGTCCAGCACCGCCGAGACCACGCGGGTGTTGAACGTGATGTCGCGGCGCAGGTCGAGCCTATCGGCGACCCAGTTCAGGTAGCGCAGGATCTCGGCCTGGGTGGCGTACTTCTCGGTCCAGTCCCACGCCCGCTGCAATTCGTCGGAGAACGAGTAGCAGTAATCGACGCTCTCGACGTCGCAGCGCGCCCCCGGATAGCGGTTGTGGTACCAGGTGCCGCCCAGCTCGGGCGCGGCCTCGATCACCTGAACCGAGAGTCCCTGGCTGCGCAGCTTGTGCAGCGCGTACAGCCCGGCGAATCCCGCGCCGACCACCACCACGTCCAGAAGACCCGCATCATTCACAAGTCCTACGGTAGGGCTTACGGGATGCCGCGCCCAGCCCCGTCCCGGTCAGCGGGCGGTTTTGGCGTCCGCTCATCGGGATCATCGGTGAGTCGCGGCGCCGACTGCGGTAGACCATTAATAAGCACACACACGTAAGGACGACAGGATGAGCGAGCACGTTATCGACCGAGTCATGGCGATGGCCGACCAGTTGCGCGAGCAGGCGCCGGACGGCGAGCGGATCGGCCGGCTTACCGACGACACCGTCAAGCTCATGAAGGGGGCCGGCCTGATCCGGCTGCTGCAGACCAAGCAGTACGGCGGTTTTGAGGCCCACCCCCGCGAGTTCGCCGAGACGGTCATGGCCACCGCTGCACTGGATCCGGCCGCGGGCTGGATCGTCGGCGTGGTGGGCGTGCACCCCTACCAGTTGGCCTACGCGGATCCGAAGGTGCCCGCCGAGGTGTGGGCGGACGACGTCGACACGTGGATGGCCTCTCCGTATGCGCCGCAGGGGGTGGCCAAACCGGTCGATGGTGGCTACATCTTCAACGGCCGCTGGCAGTTCAGCTCGGGCACCGACCACTGCGACTGGATCATCCTGGGGGCGATGCTCGGCGACGAAAAGGGCGTCCCGCTGATGCCGCCCCAGATGCTGCACATGATCCTGCCGCGCAAGGACTACGAGATCGTCGACGACTCGTGGAATGTGGTGGGGCTGCGCGGAACCGGCTCGAAGGACGTGATCGTCAAGGACGCGTTCGTCCCGGCCTACCGGACGATGGACGCCACGAAGGTGATGGACGGCACCGCCCAGCGCGAGGCCGGCATGACCGAGCCGCTGTACCTGATGCCCTGGTCGACCATGTTCCCGCTGGGCATCTCGTCGGCAACCATCGGCATCGCCGAGGGAGCGCTGGCCGCGCACCTGGATTACCAGCGGGAGCGTGTCCAGGCCACCGGAACCGCCGTCAAGGACGACCCGTACGTCATGCACGCGATCGGCGAGGCGGCCGCCGACATCAACGCCGCCCGCCAGGAGCTGCTGTCCAACGCCGAGCGCATCTACGACATGGTCGCCGCCGGCAAGGAGGTGTCCTTCGCCGATCGCGCGGCCGGCCGCCGCACCCAGGTTCGCGCGGTGTGGCGCGCGGTGTCCGCGGTCGACGAGATCTTCGCCCGCTCGGGCGGCAACGCGGCACGGATGGACAAGCCGCTGCAGCGATACTGGCGTGACGTGCACGTCGGCCATCTGCACGCCATCCACGTTCCCGGCACCACTTACCACGCGTCGGCGCTGAGTTCGCTCGGCATCGATCCGCCGCAGGGTCCGCTGCGGGCGCTGATCTAGGAGTCTGCGTGAGTGAACTGAAAAGCCTTGGCTACATCATCATTTCGACAAAGGAAATCGATCGCTGGCGGCAGTTCGCCTTCGGTGTCCTGGGCTTCGCGGAAGGCTCGCCACCAAAAGG
Source organism: uncultured Actinomycetota bacterium (assembly GCA_963778135.1). Taxonomy (GTDB): domain Bacteria; phylum Actinomycetota; class Actinomycetes; order Mycobacteriales; family Mycobacteriaceae; genus Mycobacterium. The sequence goes on from CAVZTC010000004.1 coordinate 92,432, forward strand.
GCAAAGCCCCGACCCGTCGGCGCTGTATCTACGGATGGACGAACGCGCGGCCCGGCTGATCGTGGTACCGGGCGAGACCGACCGGGTGCTCACCGTCGGCTGGGAGGTGCGGGACCAGCCGGCGATGCGGCGCGTCGAAGCGGCCCTCGACGGCGCCGGGGTGCCTTTCAAGCCGCTGTCCAGCGACGAGGCCGAGGCCCGCCGCGTCGAAGCGGCGATCACCTTCGAGGACCCGGCCGGCACCACGCTCGAGGTGTTCCACGGTGCGGTGCTCGACCACAGCCCTGTGATCACCCCGTTCGGCGCGAAGTTCGTCACCGCCGATCAGGGCTTGGGGCACGTCGTCGTGCCGGCCACCGATCCGGGCGCCCTCTTCGACTTCTACACCGACGTGCTGGGTTTCCGTTCCCGCGGTGCGTTCCGGGTGCCGCTCCCCAAGGAGTTCGGCCCGGTGCGGATTCGCTTCCTGGGCATCAACGAACGTCACCACAGCCTGGCGATCGTCCCGGCCGCACATCTGCGCGACCCGCGCCTGGTCCACATCATGGTGGAGGTCGACACCCTCGACGCGGTGGGGCGGGCGCTGGACCGCGTGAACGCCGAGGGCTACCAGTTGTCGTCCACGCTCGGGCGCCACACCAACGACAAGATGATCTCGTTCTACGTCCGCGCACCCGGCGATTGGGACATCGAATTCGGCACCGACGGCATGCGGGTCGACGAAACCTATTACACCGCAGAGGAAATCACCGCCGACAGCTATTGGGGCCACCAGTGGGTGGGTGAGATGCCCGCGGCCATGCGGCTATGACCGAAGACCTCGGGCCCGTCCCGGTCGCCTCGATCACGTCGTGGGAGCTCGACGGACGTCGATCGCGGCTAATCTAACCAAGGGGTGGGGGCGCGGCGGTGAGGCGGCGCGGCGGCGCCGACGTCTGGTGCGGAACGCAGGGTTGGGGGGCGCGGCAGCATGGGGCGGCTCATCTATCTCGGCGGCGGCACGCACTGCAAAAGGCTTGCGGGTCACCGATCGTGACAACATGGCGGCGTCTGAACGTCGCGATGGGGCCGGCGCGACGAGAACCGCATCGCGAACTGCGCGGCAGCGTCGCGTATCGACTGGCTCGTCGGCTGCGGTGTGCCGTCAAGGCGCAGCTCTCGAGCCGGTTGGGAACCGATGGGCACAGGGCCGATGTACAGCGGCGGGGAAAACGCCTACCCGTTCAACACCGTCGCCACCCGGCGCCGCGCGGGCACGTCCCCCGGATGCAGAACAAGAAGCAAGGCAGCGCCGGCCACATGCTGATGAAGCCGCTGGTCGACACGGCCACCGCCGCGGGTGCGCGGGCGTTGTACGACGTGCGGGCGCAAAGCCTGATCGTCGAATCCGACGGCAGGGTGGTCGGCCTGCGCGCGCGGCGGTACGGCACCGAGATGGCGATTCGGGCGCGTACCGGGGTCGTGCTGGCGACGGGCAGCTTCGCGTACAACGCCGCGATGGTGGCGCAATACGCGCCACGGATCGCCGGACGCCCGGCCGCGTCGATCGAGCAGCACGACGGGCAGGCGATCCGGATGGCGCAGGCGCTCGGCGCCGACCTGTCCCACATGGACGCCACCGAGGTCGCGATCTTCATCGATCTTTCCGCGACCTCTTTCCGCGAGACACAAAAGCACCCATTTCGGCACGAAAATGGGGCTTCTGCGTTCGCTCGGCTGCTGCTATATTCCTAATAGGAATATAGCAGCAAGGCATACTTGGAGGACTCATGTCAGCGACCGCCGTCGAAACCCCCAGCGCCGTGATCGACCGCATCTCGTTGGTCCTCGATGCCTTCGACGGACCGGGGCGCCTGACGCTGGCCCAGATCGTGCGTCGCACCGGCCTGCCGCGCTCGTCGGCGCACCGGATGCTCGAGCGCCTGGTACAGCTGCGCTGGCTGCGCCGCAGCGGCCGCGATTACGAGCTCGGCATGCGCCTGGTGGAGCTGGGCTCCCTGGCCGTGCATCAGGACCGGCTGGTGCGGGCCGCGGCCCCGCTGCTGGGTGAATTGCACCGCGCCACCGGGCTCGTCGTCCACCTCGCGGTGCTGGACGGGCCCGACGTGGTCTACCTGGAGAAGATCGGCGATCGGGCGTTTCCCACCCGGGTCGGAGGCCGTCAGCCCGCGCACTGCACCGCCGTCGGGAAGGCGATCCTGGCGTATTGCGACGACGATGCCTTCGAAAATGCGTGCGTGGACTTGCGGGTCCGCAAGACGAAGTACTCGATTTCCACCAGCTCGCAGCTGGCCGTCGAACTGGCCAAGGTGCGCGCGCACGGGGTTGCGTTCGAGCGGGAGGAATCGCTGCTCGGGTTCGGCTGTGTCGCAGCGGCTATCGGGAGTCCGGGTGAGGCCAGGGACGCGATCGCGGCGGTATCGGTGTGTGGTCCAATGAACCGCATGATGTTTGATTCCCGGCTGGCCGGCCCTGTGCGCATGACCGCGATGGGTATTTGGCGCAACCTCGGCGACGGCGCAGCGCGGGTCGCGCCGACGCTGCAACCGCTGCGGCCGTTGCGTTCCGTGCGGCCCGTGGGTCCGGCGTCGCGGCCCACACTGCAGTACGCGTGAACCTCGACCCGCAGATCGCGGGCTTGCTCGAGACGCTGGACGCAAGCTTCCCGCCGGTACACACCATGTCCGGCGCGCAGGCCAGGGCGATCATCCGCTCGCGATTCATGCCCGTGCTCGAGCCCGAGCGCGTCGCCGAGGTGCGTGACGAGACCATCGCGGGCCCCGCCGGCGGCATCCCGGTGCGCATCTACCGGCCCGGCGGGGAGCACCTGCCGATCCTGGTGTACGGGCACGGCGGCGGTTTCGTGTTCTGCGACCTGGACAGCCATGACGAACTATGCCGCAACATCGCGAATCGCATTCCTGCCGTGGTTGTTTCGGTGGACTACCGGTTGGCGCCCGAACATCGCTGGCCGGCGGCGGCCGACGACCTCCAGGCTGCCACCGAGTGGGCGGCGCGCAACGCGCCCAGCCTGGGCGGTGATCCGGACCGAATCGTCGTCGGCGGCGACAGCGCCGGCGGCAATCTGGCCGCCGTCACCGCATTGATGAACCGGGACCGCGGCGGCCCGGCGCTGGCGGCGCAGTTCCTGCTCTACCCGGTGCTGGCCGCCGATTTCGGCACCGAGTCCTATCGGTTGTTCGGCCGCGGCTACTACAACCCGAAGCCGGCGATGCAGTGGTACTGGGATCAGTACGCTCCGTCGATGACCGACCGCGCCCACCCGTACGCCACGCCGCTGAATGCCGACCTGCAGGGGCTGCCGCCGGCGGTGATCGTGATCGCCGGGCACGACCCGCTGCGCGACGAGGCACTGGCGTACGCGGCCGCGCTCGAGGCGGCCGGGGTGTCTGTCAGGCGTGCCCAATTCGACGGCGCCGTGCACGGTTTCATGAGCATGCGCGTGCTGGGCATCACGCAACGGGCGCGGCAGCGGGCGTGCGACGAGCTACGTCGCCGCGATGCGGTCGGCGGATGGCTGACGGCTGATAGTCTTGGTGATCGACCGGGTGGTGACCCGGCCCGGCTGCGCGCGCCGGTTTGTCGACGCCTACCTCGCCGAGTACGCCCCGGGGGCGCGCGACCGCGGAATGTCGCTGCGCGATGTGCTGGTAAGCCCGCCGATCTGGTTCGAGGATCAAGTCAACACCGTCACCATCACATGGACACTGCCCGGCCCGCAGGCGTGGTGGGAGATGACGTGGAAAGGCCGTCCAGATCGGGAGTTGGGCGAATGGTGGTCGCAAATAGGCGAATTGGTGCAGGAGCGATCGAGGTCACTGGCCGCGGCCGCCCATGACGTGGACCGGCTCTGCGATGTATAGCGTCACCAGGCTGCTCGACGTTCGCGAGGCTGATCGCGACCGGACGCTGGCCGAGCTGCGCGCCGCCGCCGCCGGAGCCGGCGCGCTGCGCTGGGTCGTGCAGCCGACGCTGCCCGGCGTGCGCAACGGCGGCGATATCCTGGTGCACCTGCGATTCAGCTGCGAGGATCACTGGGATTGCGTGGCAACACGATTCGACGCGCTTATGGCCGCACCGGTGGTGGCCAGGGTCAAATGGCGCGCACTATACGGGCACACCCGTAGCGCTGTGCCGATACGCCGGGCACGGTGTATCGGACGCTGCTGCTGCGCGTGTTGCCCGGCTCCGCCGCAGGCACCGTCGCCAGCTTCGAGCAGGAGCTCTCGTCGATGTCGCGCTATGTTTCGACGATCCGGGCATGGCAACTGAGCCGGGTGTCCGAGGCTGTCGGCACCACGGAATGGACCCACGTGTTCGAGCAGGAGTTCTCCGACGTCGAAGGACTAATGGGGCCTTACCTGATGCATCCGATCCACTGGGCCGTACGTGGACCGCTGGTTCGATCCAGAGTGTCCCGACGTACATCATCCGGGATCGGGTGTGCCACAGCTTCTGCCGTTATCGCGGATTCGGTGCTGAGCTCGACCGGCCGCGCCCGCGACTCGCGCGAAGTGCTCAAAAGCCGTCGGTCAGGCAAGATGTTCGGGTTGGCCGTGAGCCGGCGGCTCGAGCGGCGGCAACACCTCGCGTGCCGTCGAGCGTGTGCACCGGCAAGCTGTTGCGACCACGGATAGTGCAAACTGAACGCGACCAGACCGGTCCGCTCGGCGGCCGGCAGGTGACACATCGCCAGCACCGTCTCGGCCAGGTACTCCACCGGCTCGGTCGGAAAGGTGTCCGGAATGAGTTGCGCTGCACCGGGAGTGCGGATCGCCGTGCGAAGGACCCGACGCAGTTCACCGCGATGTTGGCGTCCAGCACCTCGGCGGCCACCCCTTGGGTGAAGCGGTGCAATGCGGCCTTCATCGAGGCATAAATGACGTCCCCCGAGGTCTTGTTGTACTCGCGGTACGGGCGCACCGGCGCCACCCCGGTCACCGAGCCGATGTTCACGATCCAGCCCGCGCCTTGCTTGCTCATATGCGGGATAGCGGCTTTCGTCAAGACGAACGGCGTGCGCAGGTAGTGCGTCGACGGTGCGGTCGAACGTCTCCATGCTCATGTCCTCGATCACCGAGTAATCGGCGAAACCCGCGTTGTTGACCAGGATGTCGATGCGGCCGGTGCGGTCGAGCACCTCGTCGACCAGGCCTGTCGCGCTGATCGGCATCCTCCAGGTCGGCGGCCACCCCGAACGCCGGGCCGCCCGCCGCCTCGATCAGGGCGACGGTCTCGCCGATGGTGCCGGGCAGGGTGCGCAGGTCGCTCCCGCTCGCGGATCGACGACGAGGGTGAGTGGGACCGGGCGGTGACGACCACCGTGGCGCCCTCGGCGGCCAACCGCTGGGCGATGCGCGCGGCCGATGCCCCGGCTGCTGCCGGTCACCAAAGCCGTTTTGCCGGTGAGCAATTTCGGGTCATCGCAGCTCGAAGTCCTCTTCGATGGGGGCCCGGTGCTGTGCCAGAGGTCGACCAGGCGATAACGGCGTGGCGACCACGACTCCGGCCTCGAGCCGGAGCGGTAGTAGGTGTGCGCATTGGGTCGGTGTGACACCACACGGTGCCGGCCATCGCCTCGTCGATTGCGGCGACGTAGTCCTCGTAGGCCACGTCGCGTCACCTCGATCAGTGGTGCGCTGCCGCAGCGCCATCAACTGCAGGCACTCGATGATGTAAGTGCAGCCATGCACTTCGATCGCAGAAGTTGTGCGCCCGCACCGTGGCCGGGGCTGTAGTTGGGCGCCGACGTAGATGAACAGGTTCGGGAATCCCGGGCACCGTGCCGCCGCGGTAGGCCCGCGGCCGGTCGCCCCACTCATCGGCCAGCTTCATGCCGTCGCGGCCCCGAATGTCCACGGTGGAAAGGAAATCCAGGTGGTAGCCGGTGGCGTAGATGATGACGTCGAGGTCGATCTGCCGGCCGTCTGGCCGTGACGATGCCCCGCTCGTTGACCCGGGCCGGTTCGCTGGCCTCGACGTCGACGTGCTCACGGGTCAGCGCCGCATAGTATCCGCCCGGATCACGGATGATCCGCTTGCCGTACGGCGCGAAGTCGGGTGTGACCTTGCGGGCCAATTGCGCTGCCCGCACCGAAGGTCCGGTCGATGTAGTTCGAGCACATCTGCAACAGCACGTCGTTGGCGGGTGAGATCGACAGGTGGCTTGCCGCCCATTCCGGGTCGTACAGGATGACCGGATAGTTGTTGTCCGCGGTGCCCCAGTACGACTTGAGCCGAATCCAATTGGCGTAGAACGGCAGACGGCGTGCCCAGCTAGCCACTGGTGCTCGGGTACGTCGTCGGAGATTCGCCGCCGCGGCGCCACCCAGTGCGGCTGACGCTGGAACACGGTCAGATGCGCCACCTGATCCACGCACGCGTCGACGATCTGCACCGCGGTGCAGCCCGCGCCGATGATGGCGACCCGCTTGCCGGTCAGATCCAGAGCGGGATCCCACTGCGCCGAATGAATGCTGCGACCCCCGAAAACGTCCCCCGGCCCGGCCAGCTCCGGCCAGCGTGGCCGGTTGAGGTAGCCGGCGGCCGGGATCACCACGTTGGCGTAGCTGACATCACGCGCCCCGTCGGGACCCACCGCGTGAATCTGCCACCGGCCGCGCTCGTCGTCCCACCACAGCGCTTCGACCTCGGTGCCGAACCGGGTACGGCTCGCGCAGGTTGTTCTTGTCGGCCACGGACATCAGGTATGCCTGGTACTCCGCTGCCCTGTCGGGTAGTAACTGGACCAATCGCCGATTGACCTGGCGCGACAGCGAGTAGTAAGCGGACGGGGTATCCACGCCGATCCCGGGATAGGTGGTGGTGTACCAGGTGCCGCCGACCTCGTCGTTCCGGTCGAAGATCTGATAGTCGATATCGGCATCCGCCAACTGCCAGCGCGGCCGTCAGGCCGGCGATGCCCGCGCCGATGATCGCGACCCGGAAGCCGTCGGGGAGTATGGGCGGTGCGCGGCAGCACGGGCTGGGGCGGCTGGAAGCCGCCCTGCTCGAGGAGCAGCGGCACATACTCCGCGTCGACGATCCCCCCGAGAGCCACCGGCGCGATCCGCGCGAACAGGTCGGGGTCGTTGGCGGCGAGGGCGTCGGCCGGGCGGGGCGCCCGGAGCGCCTCGACCACCGCGTCGACGAGCTCTTCGGTCGTCTCGGGATCGGTGACGCCGGCCTGCTCCGGTGGGTCGGGCACGTGAGAGATCCTCGGCGCGAATCGATCGATCATCGTCGGATCGCCCGTCAGCTGCGCCAGCACCGCAACCAGCACCCCGGGGTCGGCTCGAGGGCAGGTTGGTGCGTACGTTCGTCCCCAGGGCTCATGGCATCGAGTATCGAGGCGGTCCGCGGTTGTGTGCGGGCCGTTGTCTACTCAGCGGGACACCGGCGCCGCGGTGTCGGATGGGCGGGCCTACCGTGGCTGGCATGTCCGACGAACTGGACGAGGTGATCGCGCGGGCGCGTAGTCACGCGCTCGGCGACATTCCCCGTCGCTCGGCCGGCCGGCACCCGGACAAGACCGCGATCGTCGACGGCGACGTGGTGCTGACCTTCTCCGAATTCGAGCACCTGGTAGATCGCGCGGCCGCCGCATTGCACGACAACGGGTTTCGCCCGGGGGATCGCCTTGCGTTGCTGTCGCATAACTGCTGGCAGTACGCCGCGCTGGCGTTCGCCACGGCGCGCGCCGGGGTGGTTCTGGTGCCGATCAACTTCATGCTCACCGCCGAGGAGATCTCCTACATCCTCGGCCACAGCCGGGCCGGCGGATTCGTGGTCGAAGCGGATTTGACGCCGATCGCCGAAGAGGCGATGCGGTGCGGTGGCGCGGTGACTGCACAGGTTACGCTGGTGCCGCCCGGGCACCCGCCGCCGCCCGGCTGGGACGACTTTGCCCGCTGGCTGACCGACCAACGCGACGGCCCCATGCCCGCACATCGACGACGACCGGCTGCTGCGGCTGATGTACACCAGCGGCACCGAGTCCCGCCCCAAGGGAGCCATGCACACCAGCCGCAGCCTGATAGTGGAACTACATCAGCACGATCGTCGCCGGCGACATGTCCGCACGACGACGTCGAGATTCACTCGCTGCCGCTCTACCACTGCGCGCAGTTGGACAACTTCCTCGCCACCGATATCTATCTCGGCGCGACCAGCATCATCCTGCCGCGGCCGGACCCCGAGCTGGTGCTGCGCACGATCGAGCGCTACGCCGTTTCCAACTATTTCGCCCCACCGACGGTGTGGATCTCGCTGTTGCGTTCACCGGCATTCGACGATGTGGACCTGTCCAGCCTGCGCAAGGGCTATTACGGCGCCTCGGCGATGCCGATCGAGATCCTCGGCGAGATCCGGCAACGACTGCCCAATCTGAGGTTGTGGAACTTTTACGGCCAGACCGAAATGGCACCGCTGGCGGCCGCGCTGGGCCCCGACGATCAGGACGCGCACGCCGGCGCGGCCGGGCGTCCGGCGCTCAACGTGCGAGACGGCGATCCTCGACGAGGGCGACACCCCGGTGGCACCCGGCATGGTCGGCGAGATCGCGCACCGCAGCCCGCATTTGATGCTGGGCTATCTCGACGATCCGCAACGCACGGCGGAAGCGTTTCGAGGCGGCTGGTTCCACTCCGGGTGACCTCGGCTACTACGACGAGTACGGCCTGCTGCACGTGGTGGACCGCAAAAAAGACATGATCAAAACCGGCGGCGAGAACGTCGCCAGTCGGGAGGTCGAGGAGGTCCTCTACCGGCACAGTGGTGTTCAGGAAGCCGCGGTGTTCGGCTTGCCGCACCCGCGTTGGGTGGAAGCCGTGGTGGCCGCGGTGGTACTTCGCGATGGCGTCACCCTCAGCGAGGAAGACATCGTCACCCACTGCCGCGAGCACCTGGCCGGCTTCAAGACACCCAAACACGTCTTCTTCGTCACCTCACTACCGAAAAACCCCAGCGGCAAACTGCTCAAACGATTGCTGCGCGAGCGTTTTCACTCCCTACAGTTGCCAGCATGAGCGCACCTCTCGATATCGCCAGCAGCGGACCGACGCAGGTCTGGACCATCAACATGCCGCACGTCGGCAACGCGATCACCGGCAACGACTTCCTCGCCGCCGTCGACGCAGCGGTCGACAACGCGAACGCCGACATCGCGATTCGTGCCGTGATCCTCACCGGGGCGGGCAAGATCTTCTCCGCCGGCGGCAACGTCAAGGAGATGGCCGACCGGGAGGGCATGTTCGCTCTGGACGCGCTCGATCAGCGCCGCGCCTACGTCGACGGAATCCAGCGCGTCCCAAGGGCTTTGAGTCGGCTCGAGGTCCCGCTGATCGGCGCCGTCAACGGGGCCGCCATCGGCGCGGGCTGTGATTTGGCGATGATGTGTGACCTCCGGATCGCTTCCGAGCGGGCGTCGTTCGCCGAAAGCTTCGTGCAACTCGGCCTCATCCCCGGCGACGGCGGCACCTGGTTCCTGCAGAGAGCCATCGGCTACGAACGCGCCGCCGAAATGACGTTGACCGGCGACCGCATCGACGCGGCGACCGCCTTGGATTGGGGCTCGGTCAGCCGGGTGGTGCCGCACGACGATCTGCTCACGCAGGCGCACGCCCTGGCCGAGCGCATCGTCAAGAACCCCGCCCATGCGTTGCGGATGGCCAAGCGCCTGCTCCAGGAGTCACGCACCGGGTCGCTGGACTCCACGCTCGGCATGGCCGCGGCCATGCAACCGCTGGCGCACCACGATCCCGAGCACCGGCAACGCATCGCCCAGTGGAAATCGCGCTGATGGGGAAATCGCGATGATGGGGAAGTCGCGCTGATGGGGAAGTCGCGCTGATGCTGATGCCGCTACCGAGGCTGGTTCCGCCCGCCGCCATCGACCCGTCGTCGACGCGGCGCTTCGCGCCGAGGTCCGTCAGTTCCTCGCGGATCAGCTCGCCGCCGGGGCGTTCACGCCATCCGTCGACGCGTGGCTATCGGGGTGGGACGAAAACTTCACCGCCGCGCTGGCGGAGCGCGGCTGGCTTGGGATGACGGTTCCGGTCGAATATGGCGGACACGGGCGTTCATTCCTCGAACGGTTCGTCGTGACCGAGGAACTGCTGGCCGCCGGTGCCCCGGTCGCGGCGCACTGGATCGCCGACCGGCAGATCGTGCCGTCGCTGCTCAAGTACGGCACCGAGGGGCAGAAGTCGGAATTTTTCCCGCGAATCGTGCGCGGCGAGTGCTTTTTTGCGATCGGCATGAGCGAACCGGACTCCGGTTCCGACCTCGCGAGCGTGCGCACCCGGGCGGTGCGGGTCGAGGGGGGGTGGTCGCTGACCGGAACGAAAGTATGGACGTCCGGCGCGCACCTCGCCCACGCATTCATCGTGCTTGCCCGGACCGCGCCCGTGGACCCCGAACATCGGCACGCCGGGCTCAGCCAGTTCATCGTGAACCTTCGAGGGCCGGGCGTCGAGATCCGGCCCATCGTCTCGATGAACGGCGCTCATCACTTCAACGAAGTGATCCTGCAGGACGCGTTCGTCGCCGACCCCATGGTGTTCGGCCAAATCGGCGATGGCTGGCGACAAGTTACATCGGAGCTGAGCTTCGAGCGCAGCGGACCAGAAAGATTCCTGTCCACCTTCGCGTTGCTGGCGGCCACCGAAGCGATGGCGGCACGGCGCATCCCCCGCGATGCCGACCTAGGTCGCCTGGTGGCGCGCGTCGCCGGCCTGCATCAGATGTCGACGGCCGTGGCGGGTGCGCTACAGCGCCATGACCCCGGCAGATGTTGGGGTCCCGCCGCGGTGGTCAAGGTGCTCGGCACCATCACCGAGGGCGACATCGTCGAGTTCGCCGACCAGCACGGGGGCGTTGACCCCGCGTACTCCGGCCTGGTGGCGGGCGCGGTGGACCAGCGCCCCGGTTTCACGCTGCGCGGCGGGACCAACGAGGTGCTCCGGGGTGTGATCGCTCGGGGACTGGGGATCCGATGACCGTGGGTCCGACGGCCGTCGATCCCGCCGTCGTCGACATGATGGACGCCGTCTTCGCCGAGTACCGCGAGACCCATCCGCCTCCAATGCCCCGAACGCGCCCGTCGCGCGTGACGCGAACTGTGGCGACGGCTCGACGAACTCGGGCTGGTGCGGCTGACCGGTGCGGAACGGTCGGGTGGCAGCGGGGCCGGCTGGTACGAAGCGGCCGAACTGCTCGCCGCCGCGGTCCGGCACGGGGTGCGAATTCCGTTGGCCGAGCACGATCTCTTGGCATGCTGGCTACTGCACGCGGCGGGGATGCCGGCCGACGACGCGGTGCGGACCGTGTGTGTGCTCGACGGGCACGGCGTGGCGAAGCTCGTGCCGTGGGCGACCGGCGCCGACCGGATCGTGGTCGTATGGCAAACCGGCGACGGGTCCGGCGGTCACTACCAAGCCGCCGATGTCGACTTCGACAAGGTCGAGATCACACCCGGCGCCAACATGATTGGCGAACCGCGCGACACGGTAAGAGCCGACCCCGCCGCCCTGCGTGGCGCGCCAGTGGCGCCGGAACTTGTCGACGGGCTGCGGCTGAAGTCGGCGCTCACGCGATCGATCCAGGTCTGCGCCGCCCTGGACCGGATTGTGCAGCTTTCGATCGAGCATGCGACGTCACGCATCCAGTTCGGTCGCCCGCTCTCGAAGTTCCAGGCGGTGCAGAACCTGGTGGCCGACATCGCCGCCGAAGCCGCACTCGCGCGCGCGGCGACCGAGGCCGCGCTCACCGCGGCCGTCTTCCAGCCGATGGTCGGCGCCGAACCTGGACTTCCTTGTCGCGGTGGCGCGTTCGTGCACCGGGCACGCCGCATCCGTCGTGGTGAGAAACGCTCACCAGGTCCACGGCGCCATCGGCACTACCCGTGAACACGGGCTACCCGAGTTCACGCGGGCCGCGCTCGCATGGCGTTCCGAGTTCGGTTCGGTGCGGTACTGGGACGAGCAGGTCACCGAAGCGGCGCTGCGGGTGGGTGGGTCCGCACTGTGGAGCCTGATCACCGGCTGACGCCAACCCGTTGTTCCACTGATCGGACACCCCGGGTGCCTCCGGGGCCACGCGGGAGTTGACTGGCTGCCATGACCAACGACATCACGCTGTCGGAACTACAGGAGTTCATCGCGGGTTTCTGGTACCACTACGACGCGGCGCATTACGACGAGCTGGCGGCGCGTTACGCCGAGGACGTGCGTTACGTCACCAGAAGCGACACGGGTGCAAGCCCTTTCGAAGAACTGATGTCGCCGGAACTGCGCGGCCGGGATGCGGTCATGGACTGGCTGTCCGAGCATCGCGAGCAGAGTCCCAATCCGTTGCGCCACCACGCCACCAATGTGCACCGCACCGGCACCTACGGCGACGTCGCCGAGGCGCGCTTCTACATCCTGGTCAATCAGATTGCTAACTTCGTCCCGTTCGCCGTGTCCAGCGGTGTTGTCAACGTCGGCGTTCGGCGCGAGGCGTCCGGGCTGGTAATCACCGAGATGGACGTCGTGCTGGACACCCGGAATTCGTTGCCGCTGTCCGAGCTGCACCCCGACACCGCCGCGACCGGCGGCTAGTGGTGGCCGCTCGCGAAACGTTTTCCGGCGGCGTCGCGGTTGTCACCGGGGCGGGCGCCGGAATCGGCGCCGGAATTGCCCGGCACGCGGTGGCATTGGGGATGCGGGTGGTCCTCGCCGACGTCGACGGCGACGCCGTAGTGGCACTGCGCGACGAGCTTCGCGCGGCGGGGGGTTCGGCGATTGCCGTCGGGTGCGACGTGCGTGATCCCGACGCGATGCAGGAGCTGGCCGACCGGACCTACGACGAGGTGGGTCCGGTGCGGCTGCTGGTGAACAACGCCGGCGTCGAGCAGTTCGGCTATCTGTGGGATACGCCGGTTGCCAACTGGCGCCGTGTCGTCGACATCAACATCAGCGGGGTCTTCTACGGCGTGCGGGCCTTTCTGCCGAAGATGATGGCGGCCGGCGAACAGGCGTGGGTGTGGAACCTCTCGTCGGTCGGCGGGGTGATGGCGATCCCCCTGCAGGGGCCCTACATCGTGAGCAAGCACGCTGTGCTGGCGTTGACGGAGTGCCTGCGCCTGGATGTCGAGGCGGCCGGACACGGCGAGCACCTCCACGTGCAGGCCGTGTTGCCGGGTGCGGTGGTATCCAACATCTTTGAGTCGGCCGGCGGGGTCGACCCCGCGCAGGCCACCGACGCCGCAGTCGCCGAACAGCAGCGCGCGGCCATGCTTGCCGTCAAGGCCACCGCCATGGACCCGTTGGCGGCCGCCGCGACGGTGTTCGAGCAGGCCGCCGAGGGCCGGTTCTACCTGCTCACCCAGGCCTCCGTGGGGTCGGCAATGTCCGAGCGCGCGAACGTGCTTGCCGCGCAGCGACCTCCTGGACCTCCGGCGCTGCGCCGATGAAGGCGCCCACGCTGGATCCCGACGCGGCCGCACGCGTCGCGTCGTTCGGCCACATTCCGCCGATGCGCCAACGGGGCCTGGCCGCCGTGCGTGCCGCGATCGAGACCGCGCCGCTGCCCGCCGACATGCCCGCGATGGTGAGCATCTCCGAGACCGCTATTCCCGCGCCCGCCGGATCGATCCCGGGCCGGATTTACCGTCCGACGCGCGATTCCGGGGGACCCGTGCTGGTCTATCTGCACGGCGGGGGACTTGTCATGGGCTCCAACCACTCGTTCGAACCGCTGGCCCGCGCGCTGGCGTCGGCCTCCGGCGCCGCCGTGGTGGCCGTCGACTACCGATTGGCCCCCGAGTCGGCGCCGCCCGCGCAGTTCGACGACGCCTACACCGCGACCGCGTGGGTATCGCGTAACGCGGGTCAACTCGGGGTCGACGCCGGCCGACTGGTTGTGGCCGGCGACAGCGCGGGAGGTTCGCTGGCGGCGGCCGTTACGCTGGCCGCCCGCGACCGCGCCGGGCCCGCGATCTGCGCCCAAGTCTTGCTGTATCCCGGGCTGGATCGCGACATGGCCGCGTCGTCAATCACGTCCCTGGCCGATGCGCCGATGCTCACCCGCGACGACATCGACTACCTGCATACCCTCGCCGATGGCGACGCAGCACCACCGCGCGACCCGTACCTGGTTCCGGCCTACGCCCGGAACCTGTCCGGGCTGCCGCCGGCGATCGTGGTGACCGCGGGCTGCGACCCGATCCGGGACTGGGGTGAGCGGTATGCGGACCGGCTCCGCGACGCCGGAGTGCAAACCACCGTCACCCGGTACCCGGGGATGTATCACGGCTTTCTGATGCGTTCGGATGCGACGGCCCGCGGCCGATTGGCCATCGCCGAGATCGGCGCGTTGCTGCGGGCGAAATTCGTGCACCCCTTGGCTTTCCACAGAGAAGGAGACGACTGATGCACACCGACGAGCGGCGACTGGAGCTTTCCGATGTCTTGCGGCCGGCCGCACCGCCCCGCGAGATCGAGAACGTCTACACCGACGATCAACGTGACCGGCTGCTGGATGTGGTGCGCACCGAGGGCCCGTGGCAACTGATCATCGCGCAACACTTCGCGTCGGCCGACGAACTGATCGCGACCATGAGTGGCGTCTTCCCGGAGGGGTTCACGCCGACGCTGGATCTGTTTCTCACGCCGACCTTTCGGGGATACCTGGCCAACTACGGTGCGGTCCTCTACCCGCAACTGCACGACTGCTTCTACAACGAGCGGTTCCTGGCTATGGCCAAGAGCTACTGGAACGCCGAGTACGCCAAGCCGCAGCTGATGCTGTTCAACATCAACGGGCCGTGTGCGAATCGCGATCCGGGGCACCTGGATTCGCCGAGCTTCCGCGGCGTGCGGCATGAGAACGCGCCAACGTGGCTGACCAGCGTGATGGGTAAATCCGGTCTGTTCACCGACTACCTGATCAAGATGGCCCAGGTGATCACATGGTTCTCGCTGGACTCCGGCAGCGGATTCACCTACTGGCCCGACGGCCCACTACAACGGCCCAAGCGCGTCCTGCCGCCGATCTACAACCGCGGCGTCGTGGTGCAGAACGAGATGATGATGCATCGAGGCGAGGCGAACGGGCCGCTGGACCAACAGATTCCGGCCGGGCTGGCCTTTGACACCGTGTTCGCGGGCGATCCCGACGACCACAAGCAGTGGTTGTTGAAGACCGGTGACGAGGTGATCGCGCGCCACCGTACCGACCAACTGCGGTTCCTGGTGCACTGGTCGGCCGAGGTGTTCTCCGACCTTGACGAGCTGAAGAAGAACATGGAGGGCTCCGACGACCTGACCATCGAGCGGGCCATTGGCATGATGGTCGACGACGTCAACGCAAGGGGCACCAAGCTCGACGTGCCCGGCGAGCCCTTGCACGACCCGGCGTTCATCGCCGCGCTCAACGCCGCCTATGACCTGGGTGGCCCGTCGGTCTACCCCGAGGAAGCACCCATCAGCGCCTTCGGGCTGGCGTGAGCGAAGGGAAGGGATGTTACTGGGCCCGTGGGCAGGTAGCTCACAACTACGTTGCCGCGCCGACGATTTCGTCGACGATACACAAATCGCCATGCCGCACCGCGTCACCTATCGACTCGTTCAGCGCCGAGCACATCAGGAACACGCCCCGGCCACCGGGCGCCGAAATTCGCTGCGCCTCAGCGCGTTCGACGCACCTGCCCGTCGCGTCGGCGTTCCACTGAACGCTGGTCTGGTTCCAGCTGCTCTTGCGGGCCAGCACCCGCGCGCCGCAGTCACGGCATACCACCGGCATCATCGGCATCTCCTCGAGCCGGTTGTCGGCCCTCACCGGGCGGCCATATTCGCCTCGACCTCTTTCATCCACGCCTCGTAGGGCCGGGTGGTGTCCAGCTCAAACTCGAAGCGGTCCACCATGTCCGGCGCAACTTCGGCGACGTCGACGTAGAACTGCTGGTACCAGCGCCGCAGTTGATAGACGGGGCCGTCCTCCTCGACCAGCAGCGGGTTATCGATGCGCGCCTTGTGCCGCCAGATCGCGACGTCCTGCTCGAAGCCCATCTTGACGTAGTCGCCGAGCTTGATGGCGGTACTGCATGGCCTCGTCACCGGGCAGCGCCTCCGACTTCTGCACGATGATCCCGTATTGCAGCACAAAGGAATTCGAGTCGATCGGGTAGTGGCAGTTGATCAGAATCGTCTGTCGCGTCACCGTGCGCGTAGTGGTAGGTAAGGTCGTCGATCATGAAGGACGGGCCATAGTAGGACGCGACCGACGTGTTGCCCAGCATCTGTTCGCCTTCGGTGTCGCCCATGTCGGGGCGGCCCTCGCCGTTCATGTATTGCGTCGCGACGTGGCCTTCGAAGATGTTCTTGAAGTAGGTCGGCAACGCGCCGTGGATGTAGAAGAAGTGGGCCATGTCCACCACGTTGTCGATGATCTCGCGGCAATTGCTGGCCACGACGGTGGTGTACCAGTGCCAGTCGGTCCAGTCGTCGCTGGTCGCGCCCTCGATGCGCGGGATGGTGACTTCGGGCGGGGGTGGGTTGGTGTTCGGGGTCGTTCCACACGAACAACATGCCGTCTTGTTCCAGCGTGGTCCAGGTCGCCGTGCGGGCCAGCCGGGGCGTGCGCCTGGCGTACGGCACTTGCTTGCACCGCCCGTCGCCGCCCCAGCGCCAGTCGTGGAAGGGGCAGGCGATCTCGTTGCCCTTGACCTGACCCTGCGACAGGTCACCGCCCATGTGCCGGCAGTAGCTGTCGAGCACGTTGATTTTGCCGTCACCAGGCGGGCCACTGCGGAACACCACCAGCTTCTGGCCGAAGGCGTTGATCGCGTGCGGCTTACCGTCACCGAAATCTCTGATCAGGCCGAGGCAGTGCCAGCCGCGGGCGAACCGCGTCGGCGCGGCCTGGGCTTCGATGTGCCGAATCTCGTCAGCGTCAATCTGCGACGTCATAGCTAAAGATTTAACTCCCTGAGGGCCGATCTGTGGGAGTCGTCCGTTCCACTCATCAGGACGGCTCTTCCCTCCCTGCGCGGCTGCGGCCTACCGTTTCCGGCGTGACCGCGCACAGCACGACGATCCCTGCCGGCCTCCCCGTCGCCGACACATCCGTCGACCTGCTGGTGGTCGGCTCGGGCACCGGCATGGCCGCGGCACTCGCCGCCAATGAACTCGGGCTATCGGTGCTGATCGTCGAGAAGTCGTCGTACGTCGGCGGCTCGACCGCGCGGTCCGGCGGCGCGCTGTGGCTGCCCGCCAGCCCCGTGCTGGCCGACCACGGCGCCAACGACACCGCCGAGCGCGCCGCCACCTACCTGGACGCGGTGGTCGCGGGATCCGCACCCCCGCAGCGTTCGACCGGGTTCCTGACCCACGTGTCCGCGACGGTCGAAATGCTGCGCCGAACTACCCCGTTGCGGTTCTTCTGGGCCCGCGACTATTCGGATTACCACCCCGAGGAGCCCGGCGGCAGCGCGGCGGGCCGCACCTGCGAATGTCATCCGTTCGACACCGCGAAACTCGGCGAGTACCGCACCCGGCTGCAGCCCGGCGTGCTGGAGGCCAGCGTCCCCATCCCGACCACCGGGGCCGACTACCGCTGGATGAACCTGGTCTTTCGGGTGCCGCGCAAGGGAATTCCGACGTTCGCCAAGCGTGTGGCGCAGGGCGTCGCCGGTCTGCTGGTGGGCCGGCGCTACGCCGCCGGCGGCCAGGGCTTGGCGGCCGGCCTGTTCGCGGGTGTGCTGCGCGCCGGCATCCCGGTGTGGACCGACACCACGCTCGCGCGCCTCGTGAACGATCCAACCCGCGATGGCCGGGTGACCGGAGCCGTCGTCGACCACGCCGGCGGCCAGGTGACCATCACCGCCCGGCGCGGGGTGGTGCTGGCCACAGGCGGCTTCGACCACAGCATGGACATGCGGTGGAAATTCCAGTCCGAATCGCTGGGCGCGAACCTGAGCCTGGGCGCGGCGACCAATACCGGCGAGGGGATCCGCACGGCCCAGGAACTCGGCGCCGCCATCGACTTCATGGACCAGGCCTGGTGGTTTCCCGCCGTCGCCCCGCTGCCCGGCAAGGCGCCCGGGGTGATGCTGGCCGAACGCTCGCTGCCCGGCTCCTTGATCGTCGACGAGAACGGCCACCGGTTCGCCAACGAGTCGTGCGACTACATGTCGTTCGGTCAGCGGTTACTCGAATTGGAACGGTCCGGCAGCCCGGTGGAGGCCATGTGGATCATCTTCGATCAGCAATACCGCAACAGCTATGTCTTTGGCGGCGAACTGTTTCCGCGGATGCGGATACCGCAGGCGTGGTACGACGCCGGCATCGCGAAACGCGCCGAAGGTTTCGCCGAGCTGGGCGCGCAGATCGGTGTTCCGGTATCGGAATTCACCGCGACCATGACCCGATTCAACGAAAGTGCCTCCGCCGGGCAGGATCCCGACTTCGGTCGGGGTCGCAGCGCCTACGACCGGTACTACGGCGACCCGACGATAACGCCGAACCCCAACCTGCGCCCGTTGGTCAAAGGCCCGTTCTACGCCGTGAAAATGGCGCTGTCCGACCTCGGCACCTGCGGCGGGCTCAAGGCCGACGAGCGGGCCCGGGTGCTGCGCGAAGACGGCAGCGTGATCGCCGGCCTGTATGCGATCGGCAACACCGCCGCCAACGCGTTCGGCACCACGTACCCGGGCGCGGGCGCGACGATCGCGCAGGGACTCGTGTACGGCTACGTCGCGGCGCGGGACGCGGCGGGGCGGTGACGCCAGGCGAGCGCTAATCGGCCTCGCGCTTCGCCTCGACCTGCTTCTCGACCTCGCGCCAATAGCCCGGCTTGGTGCGCGGTTTACCGAAACCACCCTTGGCGGCCTTCTGCATGATGGCGTCGGCCTCGTCGATGTCCTTCATCAGTTCCAGGGCGAATTCCCGCTCGGCGGCGTAGTACTTGGCCGCCCAGCGCAGCGCGATCACCGAATACGCCCAGGCGGGTTCGGCCTCGGCGCCCTCGGCGTCCTCGACCGCCTTGCGGTGCCTGGCTTCCGCGTACGCCACGTGCTCCTGCAGCAGCTCCTTGAGCCGCGTCGGGTTGCTGAGGTGTCCGAACGTCACCCGCAGCAGCACGCTGTGCTTGAGCACCGGCGGGTCGACGGGCGCCTCGTTGGTCCACTCCGTGACCGCCTCCATCCCGGCCGGGGTGATCTTGTACAGGCGGCGGCTGCGGGTGCCCTCGTCACGCTCGACACGCGATGTCACCAAGCCCAGGCCCTCGAGCTTTTTCAGCTCGGTGTAGATCTGGCTGTACGACGGGCTCACGTAGTAGAGGTCGACGCTCCAGTCGATCCATTTCTTGAGGTCGTAGCCGGAGACTTCCTCTTCGTAGGACAGCATGCCCAGCAACGCCCAACTGGTGGCGGCAAGTGCCGCGTTCGTGGGCTTTTCGCTGGCAGGAGCCACTTCGTCAGATTAACAACTCGCGGTCACCGGGTGGGCGCCGCGGACCGCTGACCGGGACACTGCTATCGCGCCCCCATCAGCCCCGATCACCGTTGCAGAAAACCCAGCACCGTCGACTCGAACGCCTGCTTGGCCTCGATCATCGCCCAGTGTCCGCAGTTGGGGAACACGTGCAATTCGGCATTGGGGATGGTGCGCATGGGGATTATGGCCATGTCCAGCGGACTCACCCGGTCATCGCGTCCCCACGTCAACAGCGTGGGGGCGGACACCTTGTGCATCGTCGCCCACGGCAGCGGCCTGTCCGACTTGGCCATCGCGGCCGTCATCTTGTCGAAGGAGGCCTTGCCGTACATCCGCCGGGCCGCCTCCAGCGTCTCCGGATCGGTGGCCAGGCTCCAGCGTTCCTCGATCAGTTCGTCCGTCACCACCGCCTGGTCGTAGACCATGGACTTCAGCCAGTCGACCAGGCGCTGCCGGGTAGGGTCCTCGGTGAACTCCTGAAGCAGCCTGATGCCCTCACTGGGGCCCGGGCTGAACAGATTGGTGCCGATGCCGCCGATGGTGACCAGCTTGCCCACCCGTTGTGGATGCAGTGTGGCCAGCGTTATCCCGACAGCGCCGCCCATCGAGTTACCGATGATGTCGAAGCGGTCGAGGGAGAGCGCGTCGATGAATGCCAGCGCCGCGCCGTGCGCGGCGATCATCGGATGAGCACCGACGTCGGGGCTCACGCCGAAGCCGGGAAATTCCAGGATCAGGCAACGGAAGTGCGCGCTGAACGCCGGCAAGACGCCCCGGAAGTTGCGGTGACCCGTCACTCCGGGCCCCGACCCGTGCAGGAATAACAGCGCCGGTCCGTCGCCAACGTCGTAATAGCGCAACAATCCGGCCGGAGTTTGGATTTCGTGCAGGCTGTCCGACACGGCTCCTCCATCATCGCGGGTGCTTACGACGAGCCTGCCATGACCCTGGCCCGCCAAGGCGAGGCGGTGCCATTCACCGGGCGGAGCGCGGGCAACCCAAATGCTGACTTGACTTGTATTTAGTCAGGCAGGAGCATGGCTGATGACGCGCCGGTCGGCTTAGCCATGCAACAGCCGGCCGGATCTGCTGGAAGGTGGTCGCCATCGTGAGCGAAATGGTTTGCGACGCAGGGGGCGTCGAGCGGACCCGCACGATCGAGTGGGCGGACCCGCACGTCACCGCGCAGGCGGCGCGGGACCGAACGGGGCTCGAGTTTCTGCAGGCAATGGCCGCCGGCGAACTGCCGCAGCCACCGGTGATGGCCACCATTGGTGGCCGGCTGGAATCGGTTGCCGAGGGCAAGGCGGTCTTCACCATGACGCCGTCGGAGTTTCACTACAACCCGATTGGCTCGGTGCACGGCGGCGTGTACTCCACGCTGCTCGATTCGGCCGCGGCCTGCGCCGTCCACAGCATGCTGCCGGCCGGAGTCGGCTACACCAGCCTCGATCTGTCGGTGCGATTCATCGGCGCGATCAACGTCGACACCGGACCCGTCACGTGCACCGGAACGGTTACCCACCTGGGCCGTCGCACCGCGCTGGCCGAGGCCGTGTTGACCAGCCAAAGCGGCAAGCTCCTGGCAACCGCGACAAGCAATTGCATGATCCTGGGCCGATGACCGCCCCGGCCGTCATGAAGCTGTCGGGTGCGCTTGCCGACCGAGATCGCTGGACCGCTGCCGATTGGTGTCCGATGGAGCACGCGCTGCAGCTGATCGGCACCCATTCAGCCATGGTGCTGCTCCGCGAGGCGTTCTGGGGTGGCCGCCGATTCGACGACCTCGCGCGCCGCGCTGGGGTGACCGAGCAGATCGCGGCGAAGCGGCTCAAGCAGCTTGTCGACTCCGGGTTGCTGGCCAAGCAGCCCTACCGGCTGCCGGGGCAGCGCACGCGCTATGAATACGTGCTTACCGAGCGCGGTCGTGATCTCTATCCGATATTGGTGAGTTTGATCGAGTTCGGCAGGATCCTGCAGGGTGAGTCGACTACAATGGAACTCGTCCATGACGGCTGCGGCGCCCCGGTCTCTCCGCGTGTATTGTGCACTGCGGGACATGATGTTTCGCTCGCGGACGTGACCGCGCGCATCGCAAATCGTTGATTGGCCAACGTTGATTGGCCAACGCCAGCACACACTGTGACGGTCCGGTTCGAAAACGCGGACTGTGTCGCACGCCACACCAGGGCTTTTCGCGCCGTTTACCCTCGCGCGGCTCGCCCGTAAAACGGCCGCGATCAAATGGAACAAGGCGATTTGCTGGCCGAACTAACAAAGGATAGAAGCTGTGCCAACACGCCAAAACTCGACGAACGCCGACAGTGTCGGCCCGATCAAGGAGCGCGCGTGCGACGCGCTCAACGCCGTGCTGAGAAGCAGGCCGCGTCATCTGGCCGCTGACGCGCGAGTCATGCGCAAAGGCGCCGAGCGCTGCTGACAGCGGCGTCATCAGCCGCCATCAGCCGTCATCAGGCGCGATGAGCCGTCATTGAGCGCTCGGCTGATTTCGGTTCATTTCGGCTCTTCGGCTGCGTGTTCGCGGTCGCGCCGACGGGCCCGGGAGGCCCGCAGGTTAGCGGCGTTGCCGCATGTCTTTACGTCGTGCCACACGCCGCTGTTGTTCTTCGAGCGGTCGTAGAACGTCGATCCGCAGTGGTGATTGTGGCACCGCTTGATCCGGCGCCACGTGTCGTGCTGCTGGCTCAGGAAGATCTCGCCCCACAGCAGGGAGGCCAGCCAACGCCACCCGCTGCCGGCGGGCTCCAGCCGCACCTCGCCGGTGTCCGACAGGGCGAAGGACGTGTTGAAGCCGCGAATCGAGTTCGTCGCCCGCCCAAATGTCGCTTCGCCGGCGACCATCTCGGCGATGGCGCCGCGCAGCGCGCGAAGCTTCGACAGATCCCCGTCGTCCAGGCCCGGTGCCTCCCCGTCGACCCCCCGCAGCGCCGACCACTTCGCCATGGCGCCGGCCATCCACTCACGGGCCAGCGCGGTGTCGGTCAGCAGGTCCGGGCCGTAGTTTCCGATGGCCACGGTGTTGAGGAAATCCTGCACCAATCCCAGGCCGCCCGGTGCCGACGCGACCAGGTAGCGGTGTGATGCAGGCCATTCTGTAGACACATGCAAACCCTACTTGACTATGTCACATCCGTCAATTACAGTGACAGATGCAAACAGCGTTTACCTAAGTCAAGGAGATCGGGTCATGGTCAACATCAAGGGATCGACGGTTGTGGTTACCGGCGGGCAGCGCGGGCTCGGCAAGGCCATCGTGGACGAGTTCCTGCGTCGGGGCGCGGCCAAGGTGTACGCGACGGCCCGGGCGCCGAAGCAAAGCGAAGACCCCCGCGTGGTCAGCGTCGAACTCGACGTCACCCAGGCAGATTCCGTTGCGGCGCTGGCTGTTACGGCATCGGACGCCGACATCGTCGTGAACAACGCCGGTGTCCTGGGTGCGCCAAAGCTGCTCAGCAGCGACATCGAGGAAATTCGCGCCGTGTTCGAGACCAACTACTTCGGCGCGCTGCGGGTGGCCCAGGCGTTCGCGCCGGTGCTGGCCGAAAACGGCGGCGGAGCCCTGGTGGACATCGCCTCGGTCTTGTCCTGGGTGGGCGGCTTCGGTGGCTACGGCGACTCCAAGGCCGCCATCTGGTCGGCGACCAACTCGCTGCGCATCGAGCTCGAGAAGCAGGGCACGCTGGTCACGTCGGTGCACCTGGGCTACACCGACACCGACATGATTTCCGAATTCGAGGTGCCGAAGAACGACCCGCGGGACGTGGCGCGGCAAATCGTCGACGGCATCGAGCAGCGCGACGCCGAGGTGCTGGCGGACGACCTCACCCGGCAGATCAAGGCGGCCCTGTCCGGGCCGGCCGAGGCGCTTCGGGTCGGCTGACCCCGGCTGGGCGAGCGACCCGACGACCCGAACAGATCGGATGTGCTCCGACCGGCGACGTCCCGGCCGGAGCGCATTCGTTTTTGGATGGTGTTTGGATGGCGATATGGAACCCGAATCTCGCGTCGTGAGCACCAACCGCATCATCGCTGCGGGCGCGCAGCGGATCTTCGACCTGATCGCCGACCCGTCCACGCAGCCGCGCTGGGATGGCAACAACAACCTGGCCTCGGCCGCTCCCGGGCAGCGCGTGCACCGGATCGGTGACGTCTTCAAAACTACGTTAACCAACGGTGCAGTGCGGGAAAACCACGTCGTGGAATTCATCGAAGGCAGCCAGATCGCTTGGCGCCCAGCGGAACCCCGGAAGCTGCCTCCCGGTCACCTGTGGCGCTGGCTACTCGAGCCGGTGAGCGCCTCGCTGACCAGCGTGACCCACACCTACGACTGGTCGCAGCTGACCGACGCCAGTCGCATGGAGAGGGCGCGCTCGACGACCCCGGACATGTTGCGTGCGTCGCTGGACAAGCTTGCTGTGCTGGCGCGGGAGCTCGACATGGGCAACGACGGGTGACACCCGGCGAGTACGGTCACCGTATGGCTCTTCCACCCCCCGGAAACGACGGCGCCGCCGTCGTCACCGGCGCTTCGTCAGGCATCGGCGAGGAATTCGCGCGGATACTCGCCCAGCGCGGCTACCAGGTTGTGCTGGTAGCGCGTAGCGCCGAGAAACTCGAAGAACTCGCCGCACGATTGGGCGCCCAAGCGCATCCGTTGCCGGCGGACCTGTCTCAGCGGACCGAACGGGCGGCCCTGCTCGATCGGGTCGCCGCACTCGGCCTGGTTCCCGAAATCCTGGTCAACAACGCCGGGCTGTCGACCACCGGTGTCGTCGCGAAGTCGGTTCCGGAGAAGGAACTTAACCTTGTCGAGGTCGACGTGGCCGCGGTGGTAGACCTGTGCAGCAGGTTCCTGCCGGGCATGGTCGAACGCGGTCGCGGCGCGGTGCTGAACGTGGCGTCGACCGCCGCGTTCCAACCCTTGCCGGGTCAGGCGGCTTACGGCGCTGCCAAGGCGTTCGTGCTGTCCTACACCCACAGCCTGCGCGGAGAGCTGCGCGGCACCGGGGTCAGCGCCACGGCGCTGTGCCCGGGGCCGGTGGATACCGGATTCGGCGAGGCGGCCGGCTTCTCCAAAGAGGAAGCCGACGCGGCGCTGCCGAAGGTGATGTGGGTGCCCGCCGATCAAGTGGCGCGGGCCGGGATCGACGGTCTGGCGGCCGGCAAGGCTGTGGTAATCCCCGGGCGAGTCAACTGGGTCGCCGCGTCGCTGTCGCGGGTCGCGCCGCCCGAGTGGCTGCTGCCGATCCTGGCCCGCAACCACCCGGCTATGAAGAGGAACTAAAGCTTGGCGCGCACCCACTGAATCGGGCCGGAGTTCTTGACCCGCACGCTGGTGAAGCCGTTGCCTTCCAGGATGTCCGCGATTTCGTCGCCGTCGAACACATGGGCCCCGACGCTAGGCAGCATCCGCCAGAACCGGGCGGTGCTTCCGGCGGTGGGGACCATGACGGCCAGCCTTCCGCCCGGCTTCAGCACCCTGGCCATCTCTGCCAGGGCGGCCGCCGGGCTCGGAATCAGCTGCAGCACGGCGAACGAGGTGACAGCGTCGAAAATGTTGTCGCGGAAGGGAAGTCGTTGCGCATCGGCCCGCAAAAACCCGACTTGCGATCCCGCTTCGGAGCGCACAGCGCGGGCCAGCATCGATTCGGAGATGTCGACGCCTAGAGCCAGCCCGCCGTCACCGGCGGCGCGGGCCAGCGACGCGGTGACGTTGCCCGGACCCGAGCCGACGTCCAGTGCGATTCCGCCGGGCGGGATGTCCAACCACCAGACGGGGAGTCGCCAGGCGCTGATCAGCCGGCGCGAGACGGATTGGGCGTTGTCGTAGAGCATGGACCCGATCGGTGAGGCCCACGCCGCCTGGATCGCACCGGTGTTCTTGGGGACGGTGTCGTGGTCGGACCCGGCGCCCAGCAGGTCGAGATAGCCCTTGCCCACGTCCGGTTCGGCGGGCGGGTCGGCAAGCAGTTCCAGTGCCCGTCGCAAGGCGGGCGATGGCGAGGTGTGCACGTCGGTCATACGGATTCCTTCGACCTAGCGCCGGACCACCGCGTGCTCGCGTTCCAGCGCATAAAGCCGCCAGTGGCCGGGCACGCCCTTGAGCAGACTCTCGCCGCGGTCGGCGAACCGGTGTCGTGACCCGGTGACGATGTCGCGCAGCGTCGAAGACACCAGCACCTCACTGGGACCCGCCTGCGCCGCGACCCGGGCGCCGATGTGGACGGCCATACCGGCGATGTCGCTTTTGAAAGGGCCGCGCACCTCGACCTCGCCCGCGTGAATGCCCACCCGCACCTCGATGCCCAGGACGTGAACCGCGTCGACGATCTCGTCGGCGCACGCCAGCGCGGCGCTAGGGCTGCTGAACGTCGCGACGAATCCGTCGCCGGCGGTGTTGACCTCACGGCCGGCGAACCGCTGTAGCTCGTGGCGCACCACGGTGTCGTGGTTGTCCAGCAGGTCGCGCCAGCGGTCGTCGCCGAGCAGGGCCGCGCGCTCGGTCGAGCCGACGATATCGGTGAACATGATCGTGGTGAGCAGGCGCTCGGCCTCGGCGCCGCCCCGCACGCCGGTGACGAACTCTTCGATTTCGGCGAGCATCGGCGCGGTGTCGCCGACCCAGTACAGGTTGTCGTTGCCCGGCAGCCCGACAAAGCGTGATCCGGCGATGTGCTCGGCCAGGTATTGTCCGTGCGCGATCGGGGTGAAGTCCGAGTCGACGCGATGCATGATCAGCGTGGGCGCGCTGATGCGCGGCAGAGTCTCGCGCACGTCGGCCGCCCGGATGGCGCTGATCATCGCGAGGGCCATGCTTGGCGACGCCGCGCGGTTGCCGGCCAGATCCCACCACGCGCGGAACGCGTCGTCACGGGCGACGCTGGGGGCGACGATGGCAAGCATGTCGAACCCATGGTCCACGGCGTCCGGGTCGACCGCGACGGTCGTGAATGGGTCGACGGCCTCGACGGTGGCGCCCATCGGGTAGTCGGGGGCGTACAAGGTGCGGGCCGCGCCGTTGAAAATCACCAGGCTGCTGACCCGCTCCGGGTAGTCGGCGGCCAGAACGAGTCCGGTCATCGAGGTGAAACCCGGGGCTACAATCGTCGCCCGCTCGCACCCGACGGCGTTCATCACCCCGATGACGTCCTTGGCCCAGAATTTCGGCCCGAGCATGTCCACCGGAACGCGCGACGAGAGGCCGATCCCGCGCTGGTCGAGGCGGATTACCCGGGCGAAGGACGCTAGCCGCCGGTGGAAGCGGTACATCGACGGCTCGGCGTCGATCGAGTCCAGCGGGATGGACGGCCCGGGCAGCAGGACCAGGTCCATCGGGCCGTCGCCGAACACCTGATAAGCGATGTCGGTCTCGCCGCAACTGGCGTATCGGGTTCGCGGAGCCCCAGGCGATCCAGGCACGGTTAAAGGCTAGTTCAGGCCTCTGACAAGACGAAGCCAAGACGCAGCACATCGCCAAGTCGAACGTCAGGCGCCGATGATCGGGACCAGATAGCGGGCTGCGTAGTCGCGGACGGCGGCGGCGTCCGACGTGTCGAGCCGGTCGGTGGGAAAGACGATGATGCCCAGGGCGACGCGCAGCAGGACGTCGGCGATGTTGGCCAGATCGGGCTCGGGGATGTCGGCGCCGCAGCGCCGTAGGGTGTGCGCGATTCCGTCGGCGAATTGCCGGATCGGGAAGACGTCCGACCGGGAGAACAGGCCGAACAGCTCGGGTTCGCTTTCCACGATCCGGGAGTACAGCGGCGAGTCCTGGACCAGGCGCACGCCGAGGGCGAACGCCTCGACCACGGCCTGCTGCGGGTCGCAGCCGGTGGTGGCCTGGTCCAGCGTGCTGAAGAAGAGTTCGGCCTCGCGTCGCACGACCCTCTCGAACAGGTCGTCCTTGCTGGAAAAGCGCCGGTAGATGGTGCTACGGCTGACCCCCGCGCGGGCGGCGACGTCTTCGATGTTGGCGCGGCGCACGCCGTAGGTCTCGAAGACGACTCGTGCGGTGTCCAGGATGGTGCGATCGAGAGCGCTGATCGGCTCGGCCGCGCTCGGAACCGTCTCGGGCTGCATCCTTGGCATTCTTGCCGCTTCTCGCCACGCTTGTGAAGCACTGATACAAAACTGTATCTTTGTCCCAACGTGAGGAGGTCGCGGTGACAACCGGAAGTGATCGGCTGACCGGGCCCGGCGCCCGATTCGACACGGGCGTGCGCGAAGGGGTGCCCGTGCTGGCCGGCGACGACGACGCCGCCACCGACGCCGACGCCCCGATGCGATTGGGGCCCGAGTCCCTGATCTGGAAGTTCTACGGAGACAACCGCACCCAGTTCTTCGGGTTCCAGCGAGTGGCCGGCGTCGAAAACTGCATCGAACAGCTCGGTCAGGGCGTGCTCGACCACTCGGTGGTCTTCAGCGACACGCTGGGCCGGGCCAGGCGAACCGCCACGCCCTTGATGAACACGGTCTACTCGGACGATCCGCACGAGTGGGGCCGCAAGGTGCGCGACTTCCACAAGCCGATCAAGGGCACCATCAGCGACGGCTCGAGGTATCACGCGTTGAACCCGGAGCTCTTCTACTGGGCGCACGCCACCTTCGTCGACCAGGTCATCTACACGACCGACACGTTCATCCGGCGGCTCTCCGACGCGGAGAAGGAGCGGATCTTCAACGAGGGCAAGATCTGGTACGGCCTGTACGGGGTCAGCGACCGCGGCCAGCCGCGGACGTACGACGAGTTCGTTGCCTACTGGAACGAAATGCTCGAGCGGTTCGTCCCGCACAAGACCGTCCTGTACGGCACCGGCTACATCCGCAAGGGAATACCGGCCCCGCGCCGGGTGCCCAAGGCAATCTGGCGGATCGTGTCAGCGCCGCTGAACGCCTACACCCGCCTGGTCATCGTCGGAACCCTGCCGGCGCAGCTGCGCGAGGTGTGCGGGCTGGAGTGGAATAGCAAGCAGGAGAAGCGTTTCCAGTGGTTCGCCGCGGTCATGCGGGCGTTGAATCCGGTCGTCAACCGGCTACCGCTGGGGCTGCTTTACGCGCCCTGGGCGGCCAGGGCGTGGAACCGCGCGGGCGTCGACCCGCGCAGGCTCCATAACTCGGCATGAATCGTCAGATGCCAAGCAGCCGTTCGGCATTGCCGTGGGCGATCTTCTCGCGCTCGGAGACGCTGAGCGTGGTCCGCTCGAATCCTGCGACGGCCTCATGCGAGGACTCGTAGGGGTAGTCGACCGAGAACATGACCGCGTCGGCGCCGACCTCCAGCACGGCTCCCAGTAGCACCGCCGGCGAGAACACCCCGCTGTTGGTGAAGACGATGTTGGTGCCCAGATAGTCGGACGGCGCGCGCCGCAGCGCGGTGGTCGGCTCCATGTTCCGGTAGCGGGAGTCCAGGCGGCTGCGTTGAAAGGGCAGGAATTCACCCATGTGTCCGAGGATCATCGTCGCGCCGGGGTGACGATCGAAGACGCCGCCGAAGAGGATCCGCAGCGCGTGCCCGGCGACCTCGGCGGCCCAGCTCCACGCCGCCCCGTACATCTCGGGGTACCCGTCGAGGACTCGCCAGTGATCGCCCGCCGGCGCCCCGGGGTGCAGATACAGCGGCACGCCAAGGGATTCCACCGCTGACCACAGCTCGTCGTATTCGGGCGCATCCAGGTAGCGGCCACCCGGTCCGGTGATGCAGTCGTTGACCAGGGCCCCGCACAGTCCGTGCGCAGTGACGGCCCGCTCGAGCTCCGCCGCGGCGGCGGCCGGGTCCTGCAGTGGCAGCGCGGCGAAGCCGCGGAACCGATCCGGATGCTCGACGATGACCTTGGCGAGATAGTCGTTGGCGAATTGTGCATTTTCGCAAGCCCGCTCGGCGTCGATGTCGACCTGCAGACCCGGGACCGTCAGCGACAAGACCTGAATGTCGATGCCGGCATCATCCATCTCCGGCAGCCGGTACTCGGTGAAATCGGCCAACCGCCGCTCGCAGTTTTCGACGGGTCCGGGCTTGAATCCCATCGTCTGCAGCACCGGCCCGGGGTCGGACATGGGCTGACGCTCGGCCAACTCGGGGATGAAAAACGCTTCCTCCAAAGCGATGTAGCGCATCTGTCTTCCTCACTGTCGGGTGCTGTCGTCACTGTCGTGGTGGGTGCTGTCAACGTCGACACTGCGCCACGGTCGACCATTTGTGAAATGAATCTTTAACATCATTGGTATGCGCACGACGCATATCGACCGAGTCGACCTGAACCTGCTGCAACCGTTGCTGGCCCTCTTGGAAGAACGTCACGTCACGCGTGCGGCCGACCGGCTCGCGCTCAGTCAGCCCGCGATGAGCCGGGCGCTGCAGCGGCTGCGCCGGCACTTCGGCGACGAACTTCTGGTGCGAGGGCCCGACGGCTATTCGCTGACGCCACGCGCCGAGCGCCTCCGCGACCAGATGGCGACGGTCGTCACGGACCTGAACCAGCTGTTCGCCACTGAATCCTTCGACCCGGCCACCGCGGCCCAGGCGTTTCGTCTCGGCGTCAGCGACTACACCATCGCAGCGTTCGGCCCGGCGCTGGTGCGAGAGATTCTGCTGCAATCGCCGAATTCGACCGTCACCTGTGCGGCCCTCGACGCGCGCGCATTCGAGAAGCTGGACGCTGGGTCGCTCGACCTGGTGATCTACGGTCGCGGGGCGCCCGACCGATACAGCAGCCAACACCTCTTCACCGATCGGTTCGTCTGTGTCGTGGCCGCCGATCATGCGCTCGCGCGGCGCAAATCGGCTTCAGCGGTGTCGCT
Source organism: uncultured Actinomycetota bacterium (assembly GCA_963778135.1). Lineage (GTDB taxonomy): Bacteria > Actinomycetota > Actinomycetes > Mycobacteriales > Mycobacteriaceae > Mycobacterium. The sequence goes on from CAVZTC010000004.1 coordinate 122,749, forward strand.
CTCGCAGTATTTGCGCTGGCCGCACTTGAGCATCGACATCGGCCAACCCGGCGTCGACCGGGCGCTCGAGGCGCACAACACCGCTCGGCGCATCGCTGTCGTCATGCCTTACCACGTGCTGGGGACGAGCATCTTGCCCGGCACCGACCTGGTGCTGACCGTTCCGGCCCGACTGGCCCTCCAGTTCGCGCACCCGCGCCGCACTCGCGTGCTCGACGCGCCCCGCGAGCTCGGCGGCGTGCAGTTCCACGCGGTGTGGCACCCGCGGCTCGACGAAGATCCCTCGCAGAGCTGGCTGCGGGGGATCGTACGGACTGTCGCCGGCGCCCAACCCGTCGTCGAGCGTGGGGGATAAGTACGCCCACACATCGAATTTCGTCCATAGCCCCCACACTCGGCGTACACCGGGCCTTGACAGGATCGGTGGCATGGCCGGTATCGACTTTTCGCTGTTGGACGTGCCGCGATCGGAGCCGGTGCAAGATCCCGAGGCTTATTTGCGGACCGCGATCGCCTGGCATTTCGGCGAGGACACCGGTTCCGCCTTCTGGTTGCGCGCTGCCGAGACGCTGGACTTCGACCCGCTGATCGACGTCAAGACCTTCGCCGACCTGCGCCTGTTTCCCAACCTGGTGAACGAACTGCGCAGCGTGCCCGTGGAGGACCTCGTACCCCGCGGTTATGGCTCACCGCCTCCCGTGCCGCAGGTATTCGAATCCGGTGGGACCACCGGAGCCCCGAAACGTACTGCGCAACTGCCGGGTTGGATTGCGCAGGTCATCGAATGGCAGACCGGCGACTTCGCCACAGGCGGCTTTGTGCGGGGAGAGGGCTTCCTTTGCCTGATGCCCAGCGGCCCGCACGGGGTGGGCTACTTCTCGCGGTTGGTCTCCGAGCGGCTCGGCTCGGTCTTCCACGCGATCGACATCGACCCCCGCTGGGTGAAGAAGATCGCCGCCCGCAACGCCGCCGCGGAGGTGTCGGCTTACGTCGAACACGTCATCGAGCAGGCGGTTTGCATTCTGCAGACGCAGCACGTCGCGAATCTGCACACCACTCCGCCGCTGCTGGAGGCGATCGCCCGAAACGACCGCGTGGTCGACCTGGTCAACGAGAAGGTCCGCTACCTGTTGCTCAGCGGCGCTCACGTCGATGTCGACACGCTCGACCTGCTCCGCGAGATCTTTCCCGCCACAACGATCACCATGGCCTTCGGCAGCACCATGGTGCTATCGCAGGCCGCCACCCGAATCGACGGCGACTCCTTCGTCTTCGACCCGCGCACCCCCTACGTCGTCTTCTGGGTGGTGGATCCCGACACCGGGGAACAGGTGCCCTACGGGCAACTGGGTCAGGTGGTAATGAACCACATCAGCAAGGGCATGTTTATACCGAACAACCTGGAGCGCGACCTGGCGATCCGGATGCCGGGGCCCGCAGGACAACTCAGCGATTCGGTGAGCGCGGTGCGGCCCGTGGTGACCTTCGAGGGCGAGGCCGTCATCGAAGGGGTGTACTGAAGTGGCCAGCCAAATGTCAAGTCTCACAGCGGATCTATTGCTCATCGACGCGCTCGGGCCCGGCGGCGACTACCGGACCCGAAATCGCGAGATCGTCACGAGCACAGCCGGAGTGCCGGTCGCCGAGCTGAGCATGGTGCCACCGTTGTACGTCTCGCGCAGCATCGGCGCGCTGCGCAAAGTCCGGCCATTGCCGGCCGAACGTCGCGAGGCGGCACTGGCCGCCGCGGCCGACGCATTCGGGAACGCCGTCATCGCCGGGCTGGACTTCGACGCGTATGTCGAACTGGCCAGCCGGATTTCGGGGTTGCCGATAGCGGTGACCCGGGCCGGTGCCCGCGGTGTAGCCGACGGGGTCGCCGTGGCGTTCGATGCGGTCCGTCCGGCTCGACCGATCGGCGCCGCAATCGACTGGCGCGACGAGCACGCCGGTAAGGGTGGCGCGGTGTGGACGCGGCGCGGCGAGGTCTTCGCGGTACACGCCGCGGGAAACGGCCCGGGCGTGCACGGCCCGTGGGCACAGGCGCTGGCACTGGGCTACCGGGTGGCGGTGCGCCCGTCGCGGCGCGAGCCGCTCACCGCGCACCGCCTGGTGAATGCCCTGCGCCAGGCCGGGTTTCGCCCCGAAGACGCGGTGTATCTACCCACCGATCATGGTGGGGCCGACGAGCTCGTCCGGTCGGCCGACCTGGCAATGGTGTACGGGGGCCAGGACGTAGTGGACAAATACGCCGCCGATCCGACGGTCCTGGTGAACGGTCCGGGTCGCACCAAGATCCTGATCACCGCCGATCGCGACTGGCGCGACTACATCGACCTGACCGTCGACTCGATCGCCAACCTGGGCGGAATGGCGTGCGTCAACGCCACCGCGGTGCTCTACGAGGGTGACCCGGCTCCGCTGGCGCAGGCGATCGCCGAGCGGTTGGCGACGATCCAGCCGCTGCCGACCGAGGACGAGCGGGCGATATTGCCCACCCAGCCCGCGGACAAGGCGGCGGCGCTGGCCGGTTATCTGGCCGTCAAGGCTGCGGGCACGACCCCGCTGCTCGGCGCCGATCAGGTGGTCGCCACCCTCGGGGAGGGGTACGCCGCGCTGCGCCCGGCCGTGCATCTGCTGGCGGAGCCCGACGTCGACAAGCTCAACATCGAACTGCCGTTCCCGTGCGTATGGGTGTCGCCCTGGTCACGAGGGGCGCACGGCGCGGGCATCGAGCCCTTGCGGCGTTCATTGGTCGTCACCGCGATCACCGGGGACGACGAGCTGATCGACGAATTGCTCGCCGAACCGACGATCGCCAACGTCTACCGCGGCCGCCACCCGACCTACTACGCGGCACCCGAAATCCCGCACGACGGATTCCTGGCGGACGCGCTGATGCGGAACAAGGGCTTCGTCCGGGAGTGATGGCTGATCTCCTGAATGCCGCCATCCAGCCCGCGGCGTAGCTGTAGGTTACAGAGTTGACGAGAATGACAATTTCAGAAGACCGGCAGCGAAGGTGAACGTGATAGCACAGGCCATCGACAGGTTGGCCAACCCGGCACGGGAATCGGATCCGGACAAGTTGCGCGCCGCGGTTTCCGGCAAGACGGTACTGGTGACGGGCGCGTCTTATGGAATCGGCGAGGCGACCGCCCGCAAATTGGCAGCGGCCGGAGCGACCGTGCTGGCCGTCGCCCGGTCGGCCGAACGCCTCGAGGACCTTGCCGCCTCGATCAACGCGGGCGGAGGACAGGCGATCGCGTACCCGACCGATCTCACCGACGAGGCCGCCGTCAGCGTGCTCACCAAGGAGATCACCGAGAACCACGGCCCGCTGGACATCGTCGTCAGCAACGCAGGCAAGTCATTGCGCAGGTCGCTGCATCACCAGTACGACCGGCCGCATGATTTTCAGCGCACCATCGACATCAACTACCTGGGCCCGATCTGGCTGCTACTAGGGCTGCTGCCGGCCATGCGCGAGAACGGCCGCGGACACATCGTCAACGTGTCGAGCGTCGGCGTGCGCGTCGTGCCCGGCCCACAGTGGGGCGCGTACCAGGCGTCGAAAGGGGCCTTCGATCGCTGGCTGCGCAGCGTGGGACCGGAACTGCACGCCGACGGTGTCGGAATCACCTCGGTCTACTTCGCGCTGGTCCGCACCCGGATGATCGAGCCCACGCCGCTGCTGGGCAGACTGCCGGGCATGCATCCCGATGAGGCCGCCGAGGCGATCGCGAAGGCCATCATCGAGCGGCCCCGCACCAACGAACCGCCGTGGGTGTGGCCCGCCGAACTGGCGTCGGTGCTGCTGGCCGGGCCCGCCGATCGGGCCGCCCGGCTGTGGCACCGCCGCTACTTCGCCGATTCCGCCCGCACGCAAGGGGCACCGCAGCGATGACGACCGAGGTGGCCGGCACGGCGGCCCGGGCGCTGGTGTGCTCCGGGCTGCTCGGTCCGCCCAGCCCCGCTGCGTTGTTGCGACTGGTCCGTGAGGTTTCTCGGGGTGGCACCAATCTATGCACCCTGCTCGCCGTCGCGGCTGCTCGATGGCCGGACCGGACCGCGATGATCGACGACGACGGCGCACTCAGTTACCGCGAACTGCAGGCCAAGACCGAGGCGCTCGCTCACGAGCTGCACCGTGACGGCCTTGGGACCAGCCAAGCGGTCGGGATCATGTGCCGCAACGGACGCAACTTCGCCGCGGCGGTCTTCGCTGCCGCCCTGGTGGGTACCGACGTCGTGCTGGTGAACACGGAGTTCAGCAGCGTCGCACTCACCGCCGCGCTGCGTTCCCACCAAATCCGGACCATGTTCTGCGACAACGAATTTGCAGAGCGGATACACGAGTCCGAGGTGTCCGTTCGGGTCGTCGATCCGGTAACCGTACCGATCGACCCCGACCAGCCGCGTCCCAAGGTCGCGGCGTCGGGGCGCCTGGTGCTGCTGACCTCCGGCACGACGGGCGTGCCCAAGGGCGTGCCGCGCGTGCCACGGATGGGCTCGGGGCTCGGCGTGGGCATGACGATCCTGGAGCGCACCCGACTTCGTGTTGGATCGCGAATCGCGGTGGCGGTCCCGATGTTTCACGGGCTGGGGCTGGGCATGCTGATGCTGACCGTGGGCCTGGGCGGCACGGTGCTGACTCATCGGCGGTTCGACGCCGAAGCCACGCTCGCGCAGGCGTCGCTGCAGCGCGCCGACGCGATGAGCGTGGTCCCGATCATGCTGGCGCGCATCCTGGACCTGCCCCGTCCGGTGCGGACGCGAAACCCGGTGCCGTCGCTGCGGGCGGTGTTATCCAGCGGCGACCGGCTCGACCCCAGCCTGGCGCGTCGGTTCATGGATGCCTACGGAGACATCCTGTACAACGGTTACGGCTCCACCGAGGTCGGAATCGGTTCGCTGGCAACACCATCCGAGCTGCGGCGGGCTCCCGAAACCGTAGGCAGGCCCGTCGCGGGATGCCCGGTGCGCATCTTCGACAGGAACGGCAGACCCGTCGGGCCGCGCGTGACCGGACGCATCTTCGTCGGCGGTGAATTGGGGGCGGGCTACACCGGCGGCGGCGCCAAGGCCGTGGTCGACGGCTTCATCAGCACCGGCGACATGGGCTATCTCGACAACAGCGGCCGGCTCTACATCGTTGGCCGCGAAGACGACATGATCGTCTCCGGCGGTGAGAACGTCTATCCGCGCGCGCTGGAAAACGCGCTCGCCGCACACCCCGCCGTCGCCGAGAACGCGGTCGTCGGTGTTCCCGACGAACAATTCGGCCGTCGGCTCGCGGCGTTCGTCGTGGCCCGGGCGGGGACCGGCATCGACGAGCCATCGATACGAGAGTTCTTGAGGGGTAAGGTATCTCGTTTCGAACAGCCCAGGGACATCCACGTCGTCGACAGCATTCCCCGCAATCCCGCCGGCAAGGTGCTGCGCAGGGAGCTGACGGGCTAGCGCCCCTCGGCGCGATTGGCTGGAGCCGCACCCATTTGGGCTTCCCGTACAACGCTTCTATTTTTGGACGTGGGTGAAATCCACTATATTTCGGACAGAGTGAGTTTCCCGTCGGAGGACCCATGGTTGGTGACACTTCGTTTGCTACGCAGCATGACGCTGGCAGTGGCATCGTCGCGGAGTTGAGTGCGGCCGGGTTTGAGGATGCCAGGGAGGTCGGCCGGGGCGGGTACGGGGTGGTGTACCGCTGTCGGCAGGTGGGGCTTCGGCGTGTGGTGGCGGTGAAGGTGCTCACGGTCAAGCGCGAGGAGGATCGGGCCCGGTTCGTCCGTGAGCAGCAGGCTATGGCCCAGTTGACGGGTCATCCGAATATTGTGCCGGTGTTGCAGGTCGGTGAGACTGCGTCGGGACGTCCGTTTTTGGTGATGCCCTATTGCGCGCAGGGCTGTATTCAGCAGCGGATTGCGCGGCTGGGGGTGTTGGAGGTCGCGGAGGTGTTGCGGCTGGGGGTGAAGATGGCCGGGGCTTTGGCGTGTGCGCACCGGGCGCAGATTGTGCATCGTGATATCAAGCCGGCCAACATTTTGTACACCGATTACGGCGAGCCGGCGTTGGGTGATTTTGGTATTGCCCGTACGGCTGGTGGGTTTGAGACGGCGGCGGGGGTGCTGGCGGGGTCGCCGGCGTTTATTGCCCCGGAGATTCTTTCTGGTGAGGGGCCTAGCGCGGCGTCGGATGTCTATGGTTTGGCCGCGAGCTTGTTTGCTGGGTTGACCGGTCACGCGGCGTTTGAGCGGCGCGCCGGTGAAGGGGTGATGGCCCAGTTTGTGCGGATCACCAAAGAGCCGTTGCCCGACCTGCGTGAGCACGACATTCCCCCGGAGGTGGCGGCGGTGGTGGACCGGGCCATGGCCCGCAATCCTGCTGATCGGCCCTCGGCGCGGGAGCTTGGTGAATTGATCCAGCAGGTGCAGTCGCGTTTGGGTCTGTCGGTCGCTGAGATGACGTTGCAGGACAGCCAGCAAGGTGAGCCAAGCCCCAGTCGCTCGGTCGCGCCGGCACCTGAGAGCACTGGCGGGGGCAGGCTGCCGTCGAGGGTAGCCAGTTTCGTGGGGCGCGACACCGAGCTAGCCCAGCTGCACGAGTTGTTGTCGGCGTCGCGTCTGGTCACGCTGATCGGTGTTGGGGGGGTGGGCAAGACCACCCTGGCCGCCCGCGTCGCCGCCGAGCTGGGCCGGCGGTTCAGCGATGGAGTGTGGTGGGTGGAGTTGGCCGAGCTGCGCGAGGGCACCCTGCTGACCCAGGTGGTGGCGGAAGCGCTGGGTGTGCGTGATCAGATGGGCCGGGCGTTGCGAGAGGCGCTGGTCGAGTTCCTCGGGCAGCGTCAGACGCTGGTGGTTCTCGACAACTGTGAACACCTCATCGGCGACGTGGCAAAACTCGCCGAGGCACTGCTGTGGGATTGCCCGCGGCTACAGATCTTGGCCACCAGCCGCGAGGTCATCGACATCGAGGGGGAGGCGGTGCTGCGGTTAGACCCGCTGTCGTGTCCGGCCCTGGATGACGATCCCACTTTGCGCACGCTGGCCGGTTATGAGGCCGTGCGGCTGTTTGTGCAGCGGGCTCGCGCCGCGAGGCCCGGATTTGAGCTCGACGCCGACAACGCGACCGCGATCGCGCGCTGCTGTGCGCGCGTGGAGGGGTTGCCATTGGCCATCGAGCTGGCCGCTGCACGCATGCGCGCGATGTCGGCCGAGGAGATCGCCGAGCAGCTCTCCGATCGTTTCGGGTTGCTCACCCACGGCCGCCGCGGCGCCCTGAGCCGCCGACAAAGCCTGGCCGCGTGCGTGGAGTGGAGCTACGCCCTGTGCTCAGATGTCGAGCAACGACTCTGGTGCCGGTTATCGGTGCTCGCCGCAAGTTTCGATCTACCCACCGCCCGCGACATCTGTGGCGAGGACGTGCCCGCCGGCGAATTCCTGGACCTGCTGTGTGCGTTGGTGGACAAATCGATCCTGATCCGCACCGAACACCATGGCGTGGCGCGTTTTCGGCTTTTGGAGACACTGCGCGACTACGGAAGCGGCCGCCTCACCGACAGCGAGCGCCTGCGATTGAGTCGACGCCACGCCCGCTGGTATCACCGGCTGCTCGCCGACGCCGACGCTGAATGGTTTGGCCCCCAACAAGTCGCATGGGTCCTGCGCCTCACCCGTGAAATGCCCAATATCCGGGAGGCGCTGCAATTCAGCCTGACCGACTGTCCCGCAACGGCAGTGGACATGACCGCTGCCCTGTGCCGGTTCTGGGTGTTCCATGCAATGCTCAGCGAAGGCTGCCAATGGGCAAACCGTGCGCTGGCCGCTACCGCGGCTGAACCCAGCGTGCAGCGCATCCGGGTACTGTCCATCGCGGCGCCTCTCGCCCTCCGTCGCGGGGACCTGGCGACGGCCGCAAGCTGGATCGCTGAAGCGCGCGAACTCCTCGAGGTAGTCGATGACCCCGTCACCCGCGGCAGGATCAACCTTAACGATGGCTACACCGCCTTGGTCACCGGTGACATCGACCATGGACGTGACTGCCTCGGACAGGCAATGGCGGCAACCGATGACTTTGAAGTCCAGGCGAACGCGATGGTGGCCATGGGCTGGCTGGACCTGATTTCAGGTGACGCGCATGGTGCGCTGGGCTGGTCTGAAAAATGTCTCGAATTGGCCGAATCCCGGGGCGATTCGGCGGTGCGAGCAATAGCACTGGGGTTGGTCGGCGCGGCTCACTGGCGGCTGGGCCACCTGCAGCACGCGAAACACCTGCACCAGCAGGCCCTTCGACATGCCCTCCAAGTCAATGAAACATACGCCCTCGCGAATGGGCTGGAAGTGTTGGCATGGATCACAGAAGCCCTCCAGCAGCCGCGGCAAGCCGTGGTCCTGCTGGCAGCGGCCGCCGAAATAAGCCGGACCAGCGGGGCACCACTCACTTTTTCCTTCGTCGGCGGATTCCACACCGAATGCAAACGTCGGATACGCGAGCAGCTCAGCCCCGAAGAATTCCAGGAGGCCTGGAACGAAGGCGCCGAACTCAACATTTCTGACGTCGCTCAGACAATTTCCCTGACCTGCTAGCGGTGTGTATTCGAATATTCGACGGTCCTGTTGGTACGGATGATCCCGCGGCGGATCGACTAGCACCAGCGGATTAGCGCCGCACGATCTCTGATGATGGCATATGAACGCCCGCAGGCGATTTCAGCCGCTGCGCGGGCGTGATGTCGCTACATCGTTGGCCGCGAAGACGACACGATCGTCTCCGGCGGTGAGAACGTCTATCCGCGCGGGCTGGAGAACGCGCTCGCCGAAAACCCCGGCGCCGCCGAGAATGCGGTCAGTCGTGTTCCCGACGAACAGTTCGGCCATCGGCTGGCGGCGTTGGTCGTGGCACGGTCGGGTACCGCCATCGACGAGCTATCGATACAAGAGTTCTTGAGGGGCAGGGAATCCCGTTTCGAACAGCCCAGAGACATCCACATCGTGGACGGCAGTCCGCGCAATCCGGCCGGCAAGGTGCTGCGCAGGGCAGCTGACCGGCTGCACTTCAGCGCGGCGGAGGGTGCACCCCTGAGGGCATCTGCTATCAAGATCCGCGACGGCAACGCGGCCACTCGGGCGATTTGCACCGCACCGGCGGTCCCCGCCGGCGGCACCCGCGATGTGCTGGAGCCGTGGGCCGGCGAGCACTGCACGGACAGGAACGAGGCACTGGCTAGAGCCGCACCCATTTCGGTTTCCCGGACAAAGCCTCTGTTTGGACTTGTGTGCAACCACTATATTTCAGCAGAGTGCGTTACCCGTCAGAGGAGCCATGGTGGGCGTCGATTTGTCTGCTACGCAGCACGACGTGGGTGGCATCGTCGCGGAGTTGAGTGCGGCCGGGTTTGAGGATGCCAGGGAGGTCGGCCGGGGCGGGTACGGGGTGGTGTACCGCTGTCGGCAGGTGGGGCTTCGGCGTGTGGTGGCGGTGAAGGTGCTCACGGTCAAGCGCGAGGAGGATCGGGCCCGGTTCGTCCGTGAGCAGCAGGCTATGGCCCAGTTGACGGGTCATCCGAATATTGTGCCGGTGTTGCAGGTCGGTGAGACTGCGTCGGGACGTCCGTTTTTGGTGATGCCCTATTGCGCGCAGGGCTGTATTCAGCAGCGGATTGCGCGGCTGGGGGTGTTGGAGGTCGCGGAGGTGTTGCGGCTGGGGGTGAAGATGGCCGGGGCTTTGGCGTGTGCGCACCGGGCGCAGATTGTGCATCGTGATATCAAGCCGGCCAACATTTTGTACACCGATTACGGCGAGCCGGCGTTGGGTGATTTTGGTATTGCCCGTACGGCTGGTGGGTTTGAGACGGCGGCGGGGGTGCTGGCGGGGTCGCCGGCGTTTATTGCCCCGGAGATTCTTTCTGGTGAGGGGCCTAGCGCGGCGTCGGATGTCTATGGTTTGGCCGCGAGCTTGTTTGCTGGGTTGACCGGTCACGCGGCGTTTGAGCGGCGCGCCGGTGAAGGGGTGATGGCCCAGTTTGTGCGGATCACCAAAGAGCCGTTGCCCGACCTGCGTGAGCACGACATTCCCCCGGAGGTGGCGGCGGTGGTGGACCGGGCCATGGCCCGCAATCCTGCTGATCGGCCCTCGGCGCGGGAGCTTGGTGAATTGATCCAGCAGGTGCAGTCGCGTTTGGGTCTGTCGGTCGCTGAGATGACGTTGCAGGACAGCCAGCAAGGTGAGCCAAGCCCCAGTCGCTCGGTCGCGCCGGCACCTGAGAGCACTGGCGGGGGCAGGCTGCCGTCGAGGGTAGCCAGTTTCGTGGGGCGCGACACCGAGCTAGCCCAGCTGCACGAGTTGTTGTCGGCGTCGCGTCTGGTCACGCTGATCGGTGTTGGGGGGGTGGGCAAGACCACCCTGGCCGCCCGCGTCGCCGCCGAGCTGGGCCGGCGGTTCAGCGATGGAGTGTGGTGGGTGGAGTTGGCCGAGCTGCGCGAGGGCACCCTGCTGACCCAGGTGGTGGCGGAAGCGCTGGGTGTGCGTGATCAGATGGGCCGGGCGTTGCGAGAGGCGCTGGTCGAGTTCCTCGGGCAGCGTCAGACGCTGGTGGTTCTCGACAACTGTGAACACCTCATCGGCGACGTGGCAAAACTCGCCGAGGCACTGCTGTGGGATTGCCCGCGGCTACAGATCTTGGCCACCAGCCGCGAGGTCATCGACATCGAGGGGGAGGCGGTGCTGCGGTTAGACCCGCTGTCGTGTCCGGCCCTGGATGACGATCCCACTTTGCGCACGCTGGCCGGTTATGAGGCCGTGCGGCTGTTTGTGCAGCGGGCTCGCGCCGCGAGGCCCGGATTTGAGCTCGACGCCGACAACGCGACCGCGATCGCGCGCTGCTGTGCGCGCGTGGAGGGGTTGCCATTGGCCATCGAGCTGGCCGCTGCACGCATGCGCGCGATGTCGGCCGAGGAGATCGCCGAGCAGCTCTCCGATCGTTTCGGGTTGCTCACCCACGGCCGCCGCGGCGCCCTGAGCCGCCGACAAAGCCTGGCCGCGTGCGTGGAGTGGAGCTACGCCCTGTGCTCAGATGTCGAGCAACGACTCTGGTGCCGGTTATCGGTGCTCGCCGCAAGTTTCGATCTACCCACCGCCCGCGACATCTGTGGCGAGGACGTGCCCGCCGGCGAATTCCTGGACCTGCTGTGTGCGTTGGTGGACAAATCGATCCTGATCCGCACCGAACACCATGGCGTGGCGCGTTTTCGGCTTTTGGAGACACTGCGCGACTACGGAAGCGGCCGCCTCACCGACAGCGAGCGCCTGCGATTGAGTCGACGCCACGCCCGCTGGTATCACCGGCTGCTCGCCGACGCCGACGCTGAATGGTTTGGCCCCCAACAAGTCGCATGGGTCCTGCGCCTCACCCGTGAAATGCCCAATATCCGGGAGGCGCTGCAATTCAGCCTGACCGACTGTCCCGCAACGGCAGTGGACATGACCGCTGCTCTGCGCTGGTTTTGGGTCAACCATGCAATGCTCAGCGAAGGCTGCCAATGGGCAAGCCGTGCGCTGGCCGCTACCGCGGCTGAACCCAGCCTGCAGCGCATCCGGGCACTGTTCACCGCTGCGCACCTCACCCTCCAACACGGGGACCTGGCGACGGCTGTGAACTGGTTTGCGGAGGCGCGTAAGCACCTTGAGGTAGTCGACGACCCCGTCATCCGCGGCAGGATGAACTTCACCGATGGCTACACCGCCCTGCTCACCGGCGACGTCGACCATGGACGTGACTGCCTCGGACAGGCAATGGCGGCAACCGATGACTTTGAAGTCCAGGCGAACGCGATGCTGGCCATGAGCTCGCTGGACCTGATTTCAGGTGACGCTCATGGTGCGCTGGGCTGGTCTGAAAAATGTCTCGCCTTGTCCGAATCCCGCGGCGAGTGCGCGGTACGAGCAGTAGCAATGGGGTCGAGTGGCGCGGCTCACTGGCGGCTGGGCCACCCGGAGCTTGCCGAACAATTACTCCAGCAGGCTTTGCAGCTTTCCCTCCAAGTCAATGACACATTCGGCCTTACAAATGGGCTGGAAGCGTTGGCATGGATCACAGAATCCCTCCACAAGCCGCGACAAGCTGTGGTCCTGATGGCAGCGGCCGCCGAAATAAGCCGGGCGAACGGAGCCCCGCTCGCTGGTTCTTTCGTCGGGGGATTCCACACCGACTGCGAACGTCGTATCCGCGAGCAGCTCAGCCCCGAAGAATTCCAGAAGGCCTGGAACGAAGGCGCCACGCTGAACATGTCTAACGTCGCTCGGGCAATTTCCCTGACCTGCTAGCGCTGTGCCGCAGGCGATTTCAGCCGCCTCGAGCGTATATGCGCGACCAGCTTGTCCTCGGCCAGCCACTTCGAGTATTGACTGTCGGCAATTTGCGGTCGATGTGGGATGGCTGGGTCGCAGGCGAATCATCAAGCGGTTAAAGGGGTTTCGATGGCAAGCTCGTTGAGGAGTGTTTGCATGTCGATGCGTATCCCTTCGCAGTTTCGGTCGACGCGGTTCCAGTGCACGGGTTTGCACCCCATCTTCGGGCCGCGGATCCCGGCCAGGATCGGGCTGATGACCTGGTGGCGCAGGGTGAGGACGGCGGGGACCGTGCGCGCGTCCAGTGGCGGGATGGCCTTGGCGACCGTATGAGCGAAGCTGAAGTTGCGCAGGTCCGTCCGGAACGGGTAGCGCCACCTTAGCCAGGCAGCTCCCGTGGATGTCCTCCGGCTGCGCGTTGCCTCAGCCGTGCTCGGTTCCCAGCTCGGCACGCAGCGTGCGGACCATGCGCGCCGGGGCGACATTCTCTTCGGGCTGTAACCGACGCGGCGTCGGCTTCTTCGGTGGCTCCAGCTCATCAGGCATGGCTCCATCCTCGCTTCCATCGCCAACCAATCCATTGCGATTCAAAGCGATTCCGTGCGCTCGCCATACCGCCGCACTACTAGTCGGCGACGGGCTCACGGGAGGTGATTTCGAAGGTCAAATCGTGCTCGGCTATGCAAATCTGGTCACCTTCGGTTAAGGCGGCGCTGGGGTGGATACGTCGGCCGGAAACGTAGACGCCGTTTGCTGATCGCAAATCGACGATGACGAAACTGGAACCGGTGTCGATGATCGCGGCGTGGTGACGGCTGACTTTAGCACCGGGAAGGACGATTTCATTGTCCGGGCTGCGCCCGATACGGGTGGTGGTGGTGGCGACCAGTGGATACTCACGTTGGTTTGCGTCGCGTAATAAGGGGCCGTGGTTGGTACCCGAAAGCCCCGTCATGTGCGCCGAGAGGGTGTAGATGGTGTCCTCGGCGCTCGATCGGGCGGCCTGGCCGACGTCGAGCGGCTGCTGGCGAAGGATTCGGTCGTGTAGCACACGCAGTGTGGGACCGGGGTCTACGCCGAGGTCATCGTCCAGTGTGTCCCTAAGTCTGCGATAGGCATCGAGCGCATCAGATTGGCGGTCGGCCAGATAATAAGCAGTGATCAGCTGCGCCCAAAGCGGTTCCCGGTAAGGGTGGTCAGTGGTGAGTGCCTCGAGCTCACTGATCAAAGAATGGGGCCGGCCGCAAGCGATTTCAACTTCGGCGCGAGCGATATGCGTCAACACGTTTTCCTCGACCAGTCCCTTCGCAAAGGTGTCGACGAAGTTGAAGTCGTGCAAGTCATCGAGCACTGGACCGCGCCACTGCGCAAGCGCGGCCGAGAAGTGGGCGCTGGCCTGCTCGAACCGCGCTTCAGCGGCGGCTCGAACACCGGCGTTCTTTTCGGCCGCGAATCGGGCGAGGTCGTATTGGCTGTCGAGAACCGCGAGCCGGTACCCGGGCGGTGCGCTGGCCAAGACGTCGCGGGTTTCGACGCCCACGCTGGCCAAAAGACGGCGCAGATTTGACACGTATATGTAAAGCGTGGCTCGCGCGCCTGCAGGAGGTCGCTGGTCCCACGCTGCGTCGATCAATTCATCGAAGCCGACCGGTCGGTTGCGATTAATCAGCAACATAGCCAGCACAGCACGTGGCATACGTGCACCTAAAGGCACTGCTGTACCGTCGACACTCAGCTCCAATGGCCCGAGGACGCCGAACCGGACGCCGTCTCGCACCATCGACTCTCCATTCCCTCCACCTCTTGGAGCAGTAACGCCCATTGTGAGTGCGCCGCGACCCTTGAGCAACGATCCGCGTTGACTGACCGGCAACATCCTCCGGTGAGTGGGTCGACAAGAGCGCCGGACGGAGCGTGCCGAGCCGGGTCAGGTTGTGAGTTTCGGTAATTGGCGGGGCAGCGGGCTGCATTGTTGTGACTGGGTTGCCGCGGCGTTTGACGATGTGCCGGTAGCGTCTGCCGAGAACTACCCCTGCTGGACTTGGCAGAGCGTCGTCGTACTGAGACGCGTCTCTCGCCCCACCGTCAAACCGGTCCAGACGTTGTTTCCTTTCCCCGGCGGAGGAAAGACGGCACCCGAAAACGCGGGTTCGGCGCCACCATTTGCCTTGTGCGCCACCGCGAAGGATTGGCTCGGTCATCAAGTAAAGAATCACTAAAGGCTTGAGTGCGATCCTGATCACACCCCAGAAAGTTCGGGGGGGCTAGGTCGGGCTAGTCGCACAACGTCGGTGCGCCCGCACACCCCCGAGAGCCAGTGTCGGCCTGTTGCCCGAAGGGTCAAAGGAGAAGCCATGTCCATTCTGACCACCGAACCGGAAATGCTCGCCGTGGCGGAACCCGTACACGCCAAAACCACGCCAGGGCGCGCACCGGTAGTGTCCTCTGGCGCGTTACCCGGCGACGCCGAGGTCCCGACGCCTCCGTCATCGTCTCCTTTGTGCCGCGCGCATGCCGGGCGCATCGTCCGCCGCGAAATTCTGCAGTCGGCAGCACTCGGTCCTGCGCAGCGCTCCGCGCTGATCGACCGGCTCTACGACATCCAGTGTGAGACCCTGTGCGGGGAATCGCGCGATGAGTTCGAAGCGGGGATCTTCGGGGAAAGCGAAGTTTGCTTCGCGCTTTTCTACGGCGCGCGCGACGAACTCGCGGGTTTCTCACATGCCGCCATCGAACGGATCGAACACGCGGGCCGGACGCACGCGGTGTTCTGCGCGGGCGTGTTCTTCCGGCAGGGCTATCACGGCGGACTATCCGCCATGCTCTTCGCCATCCGCCAGTCGCTGCTCTTCAAGCTGCGTGAACCGCGTACCCCGCTGGCCTATTTGACTCGCAGTACGACACCGGTTGCTTACCGCCTGCTCGCCATGATTGCGCCGCGGATTTACCCGAGCCCCAGCCAAGAGACGCCGGATGAGGTCGACGCGCTGGTGCGCGAGGTCAGCGTGCGGAGACAGTACGGACCGCACAGCGGGAACCCATGGGTCGTGCGTGAGCACTACGGCCCCAGTGACCCGTCGCGCATGCGCCGCCTCGAACACGACCCCTTCGTGCGGTTCTACACCGAGCTCAACCCACGCTTCGCCGAGGGCGAAGCGCTGCTGACCTGGATACCTGTGGACGCGGCCAACATCGCCGGCGGACTCTTTCGGGCGCTCCGCGCGCGGTTAGCCCGATGAGTACGCGTGCCATCGGCGGGCGGCTGCGAGAGCAGGTCCGGCCGTTTTTGGTTGCGCTTTGCGCGGGCGGGTTCTACGGCAGCTGGGCGGGGTTCATCCACCGCGGCCTCGGCGCGGGCGTGGCGATGTGCGCGGGGTGTACGCAGGTAGGGCTGAGCATGTTCACGACGCTGGTGTTTGCGCTGCTGCTCGAACGGCTGTTCCGTTGGCCGTCGAATCCTGTGTGCGGCTTTTGGTTGGCCGCTTTCGCGTCATCCGCGCTGGGGACGGCCTGGCTTGGTGTGGGCCATGCGCTGGCGGGGACGCCGCACATCGCGGCGGCGATAGCGCCCTCCGTTATCATCGGCGGCGTATTCGACTTCGCTTATGCCGGCAGGCTACTCATGCTCGCCCGGCGGCGCCGGGACACCCGGAACGGCAGGGACATCGCGGCGTGGGGCGGTCGCTTGGCGACGCTGCAGAGCAGCACTTAAGATGCGGCCGATGCCGTTCGGCTCGCGGACCTCGACCGCGATGCCGCTGAGCACCTTCTTGCCGCGTTGCCGCCCACCGCGTAGGCCCTGCTCATCCCCACCGATGAACGTCTCGTCCACCGCCACCTCCACCGCGCCGGCCAGCCGGTCCCGGCCCCGCGGCACCAGCGCAGACCGCAGCCGGTGCAGCATAGCCAGCGCGGTGTGGTACGAGCGGATCTCCGGCGTCCGCTGCAGATGCTGGACGGAGATACCGTGCTTCTCGGTGGCAAACAGACAGCAGGCGTGCAACCAGACTGTCAGCGCCGTGCGCGTCTTGTCGAACTGCGGAGTTCGGCGACTTGATGTCGCGAAGCGCGAAACTCTCGCTGTCGTGGGCAGGCCTGCGAACCGCGGGCGCCCGGCCAGCCGACGACGCCCGGAGCCACACACCAAGAGCGATCCGGATCAGCCGGCTAATCAGGTAACGACGGCTACGTCGATTTGTTCGACAGCCGGCTCCGAAGGGAGTGCCCAACCGCAATCACCGGACGAACCTGAGCGAGGCCCGTAATCCACCTCATTGCACTCCTGGATCTGCGGTTCTCAGCCAGGGTTTCGTTTACATTAGAGGCGACCTTTCCCAGGAGGGTCACACGAACGCCGTTGGCCAAGTCGGCTGAAAGGCTCCGCTCGATTGGTCAGGCCGAGACAGTAGGGTGAGGTGATTCCCAATTTCCCTCGCGAGCAAAGCTTTCCGCGTGATGAAGCGACTGTGGATACCGGTCGTCATTAGCATCGTGCTCGCTGTCACGGCGCTGATCGTCGTGCGCCTCCACGGCATCTTCGCCTCTCGGGACCTCAATGCGAATGCGGCCGCCGCGATGGAGATCCAGCCGTTCAATCCGAAGGTTTTGATCTATGAGGTCTTCGGACCTCCTGGGAGCACGGCGAGCATCAACTATTGGGACGCCGAGGCCAACACTCACCAAATCAATGGAGCGCCGCTGCCGTGGTCATACACAATATCGACGACCCTTCCCTCGATGACCGCCAGCCTCATGGCGCAAGGCGACGAGGAGCACATTAGCTGCCGGGTCACCGTGAACGGGGTGGTCCGAGATGAACGGCATTTTGATGGGTTTGACGCCCAGACTTTCTGTCTCGTGAAGTCCATATGAGTACCTCGACCAGCACGGACGCCAAGCGACCGTTCATGCCACACGCAATGCGCCTGTTCGCGGTGCCAATCATCCTGTTCTGGGTCCTGCTCACCGTCATGCTGAACGCCGTCGTGCCTCCATTGGAAGTGGTCAGCGAGGAACATTCGGCGCCGTTGGCCCCCATGGAAGCGCCGTCGCTGAAGGCGATGATGCGGCTCGGCCAGAATTTCAAAGAATTCGATTCCAACAGCACGGTGATGATCATCATCGAGGGTCAGGAACCGCTCGGTGACGCTGCTCACCAGTACTACGACGACATCGTCCGTCGACTGCGCCAAGATCCCAAGCATGTGCAGCACATTCAGGATTTCTGGAGTGACCGGTTAACGGCGTCGGGCGTCCAGAGCGCCGACAACAAGGGCGCCTACGTGATGTTGAATATCGCCGGCAGCGAAGGCCAGACGCTAGCAAATCAATCCGTCGAAGCGGTCCGCGATGTCGTGCGCCGGACGCCGGCCCCCGTGGGGGTGAAGGCCTATGTCACCGGTTCGGCCGCGCTTGACGATGACGTGCACGTCGTCGGGAATGCGAGCGTGCTCAAGGTCACGCTCTTCACGCTCGCGGCGATCGCCATGATGTTGTTTGTCGTCTACCGCTCGATCGTCACCACGGTGATCCAGCTTTTCATGACGGGGATTGCGTTAGCTTCCTCGCGAGGCCTCGTCGCGGCTCTCGGCTATCACAACTTCTTCGGGCTCACGACTTTTGCCGGAAACATTCTTACCGGGCTGGCGATTGCGGCTGGGACAGACTACGGGATATTCCTCGTCGGCCGTTATCAAGAGGCGCGGCTGGCCGGTGAGGACCGGGAAACGGCCTACTACACCGCTTTTCGCGGGGTCGCCCATGTCATCTTGGGTTCCGGTCTGACCATCGCCGCGTCGACGTATTGCCTCAGCTTTGCGCGGCTGCCCCTCTTCCACACGATGGGCCTGCCCGTCGGCATCGGCATGCTCGTCGTCGTTGCCGTAGCCATGACCCTCGGGCCCGCGATTTTGACGGTCGGCAGCCGTCTCAATCTTTTGGAGTCCAAGCGAGTTGCCACGAGTCGGCTGTGGCGACGGGTCGGCACCGCCGTCGTTCGCTGGCCCGCGCCAATTCTGGCTGCCAGCGCAGTGGTCGTGCTGATCGGGATGGTTGCCCTCCCAGGGTTTAAGCCCGGTTACAACGACCGCTTCTACCTGCCTGGCGATGCGCCGGCCAATATCGGATACGCGGCCGCGGACCGGCATTTCTCACAGGCCACGATGAATCCCGACATATTGATGGTCGAGGCCGACCACGATATGCGCAATCCGGCCGACATGCTCGTGTTGGACAGAGTGGCCAAAAACGTCACCCGAATTGCGGGCATCGCCCAGATACAAGGCATCACCAGGCCCATGGGAATCCCGCTTCAACACAGTTCGATGCCCTTTCAGACCAGCACTCAAGCTCAGACAATCATGCAGAGCATGGATTTTCTGAAGAAGCGAACGGCCGACATGCTGAAAATGGCCGATCAAGTCGCGGTAACGATCGACATGATGGAACGGACGTATGCCGTCCAGCGCCGGCTCGTCGAGGCGAGTCACCGCACGGATGTTGACACTCACGAGATGGTCGAACTCAACGACGTATTGCGGGACCAACTTGCGGCTGTCGACGATTTCATCCGACCGATCCGAATCTACTTTTACTGGGAGAAGCACTGCTCGGCCATTCCATATTGCTGGTTTAACAGGGAAATGCTGGAGTCGTTCGACACTATCGATCAACTTAGCGACAAGTACCATCAATTCTCGAAAGATTATGACGTTCTCGACTCATTGCAGCCGCAATTACTCGCGCTGCTGCCTCCGCAGATCGAATCGTTGAAAGCGACTCACGCGCTGATGCTGACCACTTACAGCACCTACCAGGCGATGATCGACCAGATGGAATTAATGAACAATACGACGATCATCATGGGGCAAAGTTTCGATATTGCCAAGAACGACGACTTCTTCTACCTACCTCCGGAGGCTTTCGGTAACCCGGACTTCCAGACCGGTCTGCGAATGTTTTTATCGCCGGACGGTAGGTCCGCGCGCTTTTTCATCACTCATGAGGGAGATCCGGCGACCCCGGAAGGGATCTCGCGTGTCGATGTGGAACGAATGGCCGCACAGGAGGGGCTGAAGAAGACTTCCCTGTCGAAAGCTAAGGTCTATCTGGGCGGCACTGCTGCGACCTTCAAGGACATACACGACGGCGCGAAATACGACCTGATGATCGCGGGGTTGTCCGCGCTCAGCCTGATCTTCATGATCATGCTGTTGCTCACGCGCAGCCTGGTTGCCGCTCTGGTTATCGTCGGCACCGCGGCGAGCTCGATTGCGGCGGCCTTCGGCCTCTCCGTTCTCATCTGGCAAGACCTTTTCGGCATCAATATCTCTTGGGTGGTGGCGGCAATGGCCGTCATCATCCTGCTGGCGGTGGGGGCTGACTACAACCTGTTGTTGGTCTCCCGGTTCAAAGAGGAAATCCATGCTGGGCTCAAGACGGGATACATCCGGTCGATGGCCGGCACAGGTGGCGTGGTGACGGCCGCGGGCTTGGTCTTCGCATTCACTATGGCAGCAATGCTCGGCAGCGAGTTGCAGGCGCTCGGTCAGTTCGGTTCCACGGTGTGCGTTGGTCTACTGATGGACACACTGATCGTGCGGACGTTATTCATGCCGTCGGTCGCCACGCTGCTGGGACGCTGGTTCTGGTGGCCCCAAGTTGTCCACCCCCGCGGCGCCGACAACGTGCGGCCCCCGGCCCGGCGTGCTCATGACGCCACGCCTAGCCAGCCCGGGCCGGCCCGGGCCAGCTGAAGTATCCCGGTTCATCCGGGATTCATATTCATGCCTAGGCCCAGTCAGACCCAAGTCAGACGAAGGCGGAGAACTCACTCCTCGTCGGGCAGCGGCGTCACCATGCCGACGGTCTTGTTCAACCACTTCGGTGCCAGCACCGAGATTGCGGTGGCGCCGCCCGTGGCGCCCAACACGCCCGTCCAGGCGACCGGGCCCAGCGGTGTGCACCCGAAAAAGTTGCTGATGACCGGGGTCTGAATGATGCCGATCAGGACGCCCGCGCTGCCCAGGGCTGTCGCCACGACGAGCGGGCTATGCGTGCGCGTGAGCAGGGTCTGCGCCAGCTGCGTGGTCACCAGCGCGGTCAATCCCATTGTCGCCGTGCGGCGTTCGGTACCCGGCGTATAGCGCCCGATGGCCCAGGCGGCGGTCGCGCCGGCGGCCGTGACGACGCCACGGTTGACGATCTGACGCATCAGTGGCGCGTCCAGCGAGGGTGTGGGCCCGGTCAGCACCTCGCGTTGGTGTGCCCGACGGGTCTGTTCGGCCTCCTCGTCGGATTGGAACTCGTCGGCGTCGGGCTCGTCGTACTGCGAGGTGACGGCGACCGCGAGCGCGGGGAACATGTCGGTGAGCAGGTTGACCAACAGCAGTTGGCGGGTTCCCACCGGCGCCCGTCCGGAGCCCAGCGCCGTCCCGATGATGGTGAACAGCACCTCGCCGACATTGCCGCCCACCAGAATCGTCACCGCATCCCGAACGCCGGCCCACATGCTGCGGCCCTCGACCAGCGCGTCGAGCAGCACGCCCAAATCATCGTCGGTCAATACGATGTCGGCGGCGCCGCGGGCCGCGGACGAACCGCGACCGCTCACCCCGATGCCCACGTCGGCCATCCGGATGGCGGCGGCGTCGTTGGCGCCGTCACCGACCATCGCGGTCACCCGCCCGCAGCGCTGCAGGGCCGCCACGATCTGCACCTTTTGTTCCGGGCTGACACGGGCGAAAACCTGCACATTGGCAACGAGTTTCGCGCACGCGTCCTCGTCCAGGCCGACAAGCTCGGCGCCGGTCACCACCCGAGCGTCCGCGGGCAGGCCCAACTGGCGGGCGATCGCCCGAGCGGTGACCGGGTGGTCGCCGGTGATCAGCACGACGTTGCGCTCGGCGTCCACCAGCGCCTCGATCAGCGGGCGCGACGACGGCCGCGCGGTGTCCGCCAATCCGACATAGCCGATCAGCGCGAGGTCGTGCGCTGCCGCGTCGACGGCATCGGCATCGGTGTCCTCGTCGTTCTCGGTGTCGTGGTCCCAGGTGCGCTGCGCCACTGCCAGCACCCGCAGACCCCGCTCGGCGAGGCTGTGCACCAACGAGTCTGCGTGCGCATGGTCGGCGTCGGGGTCGGCGAAACGGCAGCGCGGCAGGATCTGTTCCGGAGCGCCCTTCAGCATCAGCATCGGCGAACCATTGGACTTGCCCGTGGTGCCTATCGCTGCGGCGTAGCCGCGGCTGGACTCGAACGGCACCTCCGCGATGAGCGTCCACTCCGAATCACTGTCGTTGCCGGCCGGCCCGGCGACCAAACTCGCGGCCGCGGTGAGGATGGCCTCATCGGTGGCGTGCGCGTGGCCCTGCCCATCGTGGGGTTGGGTGGACGCGCGCGCGGCGTCCCGCAATACCTTGGCGGACTGCGGATCTTTGAGGTCGGGAAACTCATCGCCCGGATTGGCCGCGCCGGTTACCGCGCACACGACGCGCAGCCGGTTCTCGGTCAGCGTGCCGGTCTTGTCGAAACAAATGGTGTCGACGCGGCCGAGGGCCTCGATGGTGCGGGGGGCGCGGACCAACGCCCCGCGGGCCGTCAACCGCTGGGCGGCCGAGAGCTGAGAAAGGGTGGCCACCAGCGGCAGGCCCTCGGGGACCGCGGCCACCGCGATCGCGACGCCGTCGGCGACCGCCTGGCGCAGGGATGCGCGGCGCACCAACGCCAAACCGGTTACCGCGGCGCCGCCGGCCAGTGTCAGCGGAAGCACCTTGCTGGTCAGCTCGCGCAACCGGGCTTGCACCCCGGCCGCCGTATCCACGTCGGCGACTGCCGAAATCGCGCGTTGCGCGGCGGTGCCGACCCCGGTCGCGACGACGATGGCGCGGGCCCGTCCCGCCACGATCGCGCTGCCCTCGAACAGCATGCTGGCCCGGTCGGCGTCATTGACGGCGACGGGCTCCTCCTGCTTGTCCACCGGCAACGATTCACCGGTCAGCAGGGACTCATCGACCTCGAGGTCTTCGGCGACCAAGATGCGGGCATCGGCCGGCACCACCTCCGGTGCGGCCAGGTCAATCACATCGCCCGGCCGCAGCGACTTGGCGGACACGGTGACCGTGCGCGTGGCATGCTGGGCCGCCTCCAACCGGCGGCGCGTGGTCGCTACCGCCGGGACGACGACGCGGCGCACCAGCTGGTCCTGCTCGGCGAACAGCTCGGCGGCGGCCGCCTCGGCCCGCAACCGTTGCGCCCCACCGGTAATCGCGTTGACGGTCATGACACCCGCGACCAGCAGCGCATCGACATTGCTGCCGACGATCGCCGACGCCGCCGCCCCGACGGCCAGGATGGGCGTCAGCGGATCGGCGAGCTCATGCCGCGTCGCGGCCGCCAGCTTGACCAGGTTCGATGCGGGTTTGCGCAGGGGTGACAGCGGCGCGCTGTAAAACAGGTCGTCGACGCGGCGGCGCCAGTCCGGGGTGCCGGGCTCGACGGCCAGCGGCCGTGCGCCGCCGGCCAGGCGGGAGTACACGATCTCGGGGTCCAGGGCATGCCACGCGGTCAGCGGCTGCGGCGTGGGATCCGGCAGCCGCAGCACCCTGGACGCCGAAAAGGAGCCGGCCACCAACGCGGTCGCCGCGGCCGCGTTGACGGGACTGAAGAAGCGCCGGAAGGTAAATGGGCTCGATGCCCTGGTGGGCTCACCCGTGACCAGCAGCAGCCCGGCCAGGGTGGTGCCACCCTGGGCGAGGCGGACCGAGGACTCGCTGGCCGACCGGGCGACTGGCAGCGCGGACAGGATCCGCACCGCCGCGGCCAGATCGGTGCCGGTGATGATGTCCGCGGTCCACGGCGTGGCCGCCCGAGGATCGTCGAGCGCGACCCCGATGTCGGCGATGGCCAGGGCGGCCAGCGTGTCGGTCGAGGCGAAGTCCCGGTGCAAGGCGGTGATCAGCAGCACCGGTCCGCGATCGGTGCGCAGCTCACGCACCAAGTTCAGCAGCGGCGTACCGGGCGGATGGATCGCGCCGACGCTGGCGGAGAGGTCTTCGGTGCCCGCCACATGACGCAACACCACCCGGGCTCCGGTTCGGTGCGCGGTCTGCAGCAGCGGGATCGCAAAGGGGTCGACCTCCCATCCGACGTCGACGCTGCCGACGCACTGGCCGTCGACAATCAGGTCGGCGTGTTCGCGGCCCTGGGCCGGCTTCGCCGACGGCCCTTGCGACGGAACCCATCTCAGGCGAGCGCCGGTGGCCGGCAACTCGTCGGGGTCCGGCTCGGGCGCCTCCTCGCCGTGCAGCAGCGCGTCGGCGACCTCATAAACGCGGTCGTCGTCCCAGCCGGGCGCATCCCCCTGCGCAAGCAACACGGCGCGATGGTCACCGCGCAGGGCGGCACCGTCGATCACGACCACCTTTACCCGATCCATGCGGCGCAAGGCGCCCGGGTCGAGCACCAGCAGTCCGGCGTTGGCGAGCCCGCGACCCAGTGTCGCCGCGAACGACTGCCGCCCCATGTGTGCCGCCCTCGGCACCCCGGCCAGGATCGCGCCGGCCGCGTCTTCGGTGCCGCCGCCGGCCAGCAACGCACTCGCCGCGGCAATCAACGAACCGTTCGCCGCGGAGTCGACGTAGCTCTCCACCGGCCCCTTCATCGAGCCCTTCGCCGTGTCGATTGCGGCGTCGATCGATCCGCCGACGACGACGTGCGAAGCCTCACCCGCCGCCGCGGCTGCCCAATTATGCCGTGGCACTTGTGATTTCGCCCCGGCCGACGAGATCACGGGGACCACCGGCGCCTGCGGCCGCTTGGGCGAGGCCAGCTGGGGCTCGCGGTCACGCCACACGCGTCGGTGAGCCGCCGCCTCGGAGAGTTGCAGGCCACGCTGCGCCAGGTCCAGCAGCGGCGTGCCGATCGCCTGGGTCAGCCCGTTCGCCGCCGCCGTCGTAGCGCTGAGCGCGATGTCGGTGCCGACTCGACCCAGCCGCGATTCCAGCAGCGAGACCATGCGTGGTTGATGATTGATCAGAGCGGCCGCAGCCCGGGTGGTCTGCGGTGCGGCGGGCAGCCGGCTGACCCAGCCGGTGACCGCGCCACCCATCGCGACCAGATCCATTGCCGCCGCGGTCAGCGGCACCAGAATCGCCAACGGGTTGCCCGGGTCGGCGAACGGCGCGGAAAGCGGCGCCGAACCCGACCCCACCAGGGTGAGGTCGGCGGCAACCGCGCCGACCACGTCACGCACCTCGTCCAGGACGGCGTCGCTGTCCGCGTCCTCGTCGAGCTGAACGACCAGCCGGCCCAGCGACCCTTCGACGTGGGCCTCGGCCACGCCCGGAATCCGGCGAACCGGTTCCTCTACCACCGCCGCATGTTCGTGCCAGCGCGGAAACGGCAGCAGCGGGTCGAGGTCGAGGTGCACCCGCTGGCCGCTTTGCCAGCGCACCGGCGGCTCGGGATGGCGCCCGGCGCCCGTGACGGACGTGAGGGAGTTGCCGGAGGTCCCGAACACCCGGCCCGTCGACTGGGCGACCGATTGCATGACCGGCCCGGCCAGTTCCACCATTGGGCTGGCCAGCATCTGCACCGTGCCCGCGGCCCCAGCCGCGACGTTCACGCCCGCCCGCACCGCTTGCGTCGCCGCGCCGGTCAAGCCATCGGCCAGACTTCCCACCAGGCCGCCGCCCGGAACCTTCATTCGGTCACCCTTCACAAGCGAATACGCGCCTAATCCTGCTGGCGTCGTACCCACATGTCTACCGACATGCCCGGCGGAGGGCCTACCGGCTCGGCGGCAAACCGAATGCAGCAAACAGTGCCGGATCGAGGAAGACGGTAACAGCAGCGATGCTCGTGGTCCCGCTGACCCCCGGGGTAATCACGTGAATGGAATGGGCACGCATGACGCCGTCGGCGCTGCGCCGGTACTCGGCGACGGCGGGTTGGCCATTGGCGGCCGTGCGGACAAACACCACATCGCCTGCCTTGGCGAAGGCGCGCGCGGCAAGGAATCGCGTGACGGCGTCGCGGCCCGTGAACCACACCGGCACCGGCGGCATTTCCAGTTTCACGTCCGCCTGCAGCAGCTCGGTCAGTGCGGCCATGTCCGCGTTCTCGAACGCCGCGCAGTAGCGGTCCAGCAATTCCCGGCGCTCGGCCGGATAGTCACGGCCGGGCTCACCGACGGTTTCTTCGGTGGGGGAGACCTCGGCGAGGCGGGCGCGGGCGCGCTGCAGCGAGCTGTTGACCGCTGCGGGCGTGGTTTCCAGCAACTCGGCCACCTCGGCGGCGCTGAATTGCACGACGTCGCGCAGGATCAACACTGCTCGCTGCCGCACCGGAAGCTCCTGCAGCGCCGTCATCACCGCCAGCCGGACGCTTTGCCTTGCGGCGACTGCGATTTCGGGGGTCGCGAACATGAGGCTGTCGGGAATCGGCTCGAGCCAGGCTGTCCCGTCCAGCGCGGCACGACCGGCTCCGTCGAGGCTGGTATCCGGGTCCATCGAGCCGTCACCCAGCCCGGTCGGCAGCACGCGGCGGGCGCGATTCTCCAGCGCGCGCAGGCAGGCCGTCGTCGCGATCCGGTACAGCCAGGTGCGCAACGCCGCGCGTTCCTCGAACGCGTCATACCCGCGCCAGGCGCGCAGGTAGGTCTCCTGGACAAGATCCTCGGCGTCGTGCACGGAGCCGAGCATCCGGTAGCAGTGCGCAATCAGTTCGGGCCGAAACGGCGCCGCCCGCTCCATGAACTCGTCTGTGGAACCCACATCCATATAGATACGCCCGGTGCCCCGAATTAATCGGTTGACCTCGGCACCGATGAATCGCCGTGCCGGGTCGTATCTGAATTGGTGACAGGCCAGTGTCGAAGGCCACATAGAAGTCGAAGGCCACATCGAAGGGAGCAAGACCGTGAACGAGAGCCAAGAGAACTTCGCCGGATCGACGGCGATAGTGACCGGGGCGAGCCGCGGGTTCGGCCGCGCGATCGCCGCGGCGCTGGCGGCGGCCGGGGCGCACGTCGTCGGTGTCGCGCGCAGCCCCGACCGGCTCGATGAGGTGCGCCAGGTGCTGGGCGACGGCTTCACTCCAGTAACCGCGGACGCCGCCGACCCGGCGACGGCCGGCCGGTTGCTCGACGAGCATCAACCGCGTACCGTGGTGTTGTGCGCCGGCACCGAGCCCCGGCTGAGCCCCTTCGCGGAGCAGACGTGGGAGAGCTTCAGCCGGAACTGGCACGTGGACGTCGCGCAGGCATTTCACTGGACCCGCCATGCGCTGCGGCGCCCGTTGCCGTCGGGCAGCACGGTGATCGCGATATCCAGCGGTGCCGCGGTCAAGGGATCCCCATTGAGCGGCGGCTATGCGGGAGCGAAGGCCACCGTCAAGTTCATCGCCGGTTACGCGGCTGCCGAGTCGCAACGCGCCGGGCTGGGGATCGACTTCGTGTCCGTGCTGCCGCAGCTGACCCCGGCCACCGACCTGGGTGCCAAGGCCGTCGCGGCCTACGCCGAGCTGCAGGGCGTGGACGTCGAGACGTTCCTGCGGTCGTCGGGACCCGCGCTCAGCGCGGATCAGGTAGGCAAGTCGGTGGTGGAGATAGCCAGCGGTCTGTGTCGCGATGGCGGCGCCTACCTACTTACCTCGGCCGGCCTGTCGCCACTAGCCTGACATGATTGAAAACGGAAGGCGGACAACGCAAATGGACACACCCCCGATCGTGTCGGCGCGGGAGTGGGCGGACGCGCACCAGCAACTGCTGGTCAAGGAGAAGGAACTGACCCGGGCTCGTGACCAGCTGGCCGCGGCGCGGCGGCGGATGCCCTGGGTGGAGGTGGACACGCGGTACGAGTTCGAGGGGCCCGACGGGCCCGACAGCAAGGTGGACCTGCTCGGGCTCTTCGATGGCCGGCGTCAGCTGATCGTCTACCGAGCGTTCTTCGAGCCCGGCGTGCACGGCTGGCCGGATCACGCCTGCCCGGGTTGCTCGATGATTGCCGACCACATCGGCCACCTGGCCCACCTCAACGCCCGCGACACCACCCTGGTGTTCGCCTCGCGCGCCCCGCAGGCCGACATCGAGCGCCTGAAGGCGCGGATGGGCTGGCGGATGCCGTGGTACACGATCACCGACGCCGGCGGGCGTTCCTGGGACGCCGACTTCGGCGTCGACGAATGGCACGGCACGAACGCGTTCATCCATAACGGCTCGCGGGTGTTCCGCACCTACTTCATCAACAACCGCGGCGACGAGGCGCTGGGCACCACCTGGAGCTTCCTCGACATGACGGCGCTCGGGCGCCAGGAGAACTGGGAGGACTCGCCGGACGGCTATCCGCAGACGGCGGCCTACGAGTGGTGGGCCTGGCACGACGCGTACGGCGAGCACGTGCCGTCGCGCTGGTTCGGCGAACCCGACCCGGACGACCCCAACGACCAGCGGCCGCCGCGCGGCTAAGGGAATTTTCGGCGTACCGAGAAGCATCGAAAAGCGTGTCGCCGCAACATCAAAGCGCCGAATATGGTGCTGTTATGACTCTCGATATTTCGATCGGCCCCAGTCTGGGCGACACATAAATCAGCGGTAGCCGTCGAAGGGCGGCTACCGGCGCATGTTCAAGCCAGGAAAACCGGTCTACAAAATTCGGTGGTGCGCCCTGCCGACCTGGTACCCGGCCGGGAAGGACTTCTCGATGACCTGTAGGTGGTGGTCAACTCGCGACTCGAGTTCGAGGACCACACAGCTATCGCCGAAGGATTTCGATTCGAGAACTATGTACCGTTGACCACAATCGGTGATCGGGTCGCCCGAGTGCAGGTTCTCGACCGGCACGGTCTCCGTTTTTCCATCTGACTCCATCCTGACACGTTAAGTCAATTCCCCACGTGAGGGAATAGACCGCGACGTGGTGTCGTCGTGTCGTTGCTTGAAGAAAACGCTGACGTGAGAGATCAGCCCGTCGTCGTTTCGTTCGAACAGTAGGCATTCCGGCCACGCGGCCGGAGCGCCGTCGATCTCAAAGGATTCGGTCAGCTCAACAAATGAGACGCGGCTATCGACGTGTGAGACCCGCGTGACGTCCACGCGGTGGCCCCGGAGTGTGGTGAGAACCTTGCGCAGGTAGGCGAGGTAGTGGGCCTTGCCCTCGATGCGGTCGCAGAAGGGGCCCTCCCGGGTCAGGCCGTCGTCGGCGATGGTGGTGGCCAGGCCGTCCCAGTCGTGGGCGGCGAGGAACTCCAGGTAGCGCTCGACGGTGCCTTCCGTGCCCGACTGTGCCCGCACGAAAATCACAGTAGGTCAACTGAAGGGGCGAAGAAACAGGCAAGATGATGCGGTGACCGGTCCCAGCACGCCGCAGTCGCCAGCCCAGGTGCCAACCTGCTATTGGCATCCCAA
Organism: uncultured Actinomycetota bacterium; assembly: GCA_963778135.1. GTDB lineage: Bacteria > Actinomycetota > Actinomycetes > Mycobacteriales > Mycobacteriaceae > Mycobacterium. Next base: position 151,499 of record CAVZTC010000004.1, read on the forward strand.
TCGCCCAACGCAACTTAGCTGCACCCGATGCGACCGGCCCATCTGCCCGGACTGCATGCGCACCGCCGCCGTCGGTCAGCACTGCGTGGAGTGCGTCCGCTCGGGTGCTCGCAGCGTCCGGCAGCCGCGGACGCAGTTTGGCGGGCGGGAGCGGTCGGGCACGCCGGTGGTCACGTACGCGCTGATCGCCATCAACGTGCTGACCTTCGCGCTGCAGGTTTCGTTGGGGGACTTGGAAAGGCGGCTCGCCCTGTGGCCACCGGCCGTCGCGGACGGCCAGCTGTACCGCCTGGTGACCGCGGCGTTTCTGCATTACGGGCCGACCCACCTGGTGCTGAACATGTGGGCGCTGTACGTGGTGGGTCCACCGCTGGAGATGTGGCTGGGCCGGCTGCGGTTCGGGGCGCTGTATGCGGTGAGCGGGCTCGGTGGGTCGGTGCTGGTCTACCTGCTGGCGCCGCTGAACACGGCGACGGCTGGAGCGTCGGGCGCGGTGTTCGGTCTTTTCGGCGCGACGTTCGTGGTGGCGAAGCGGCTCAACTTCGACCTCCGCTGGGTCGTCGCAGTCATCGTGATCAACCTGGTCTTCACCTTCGTCGTGCCAGCCATCAGTTCGCAGCTGATCAGCTGGCAGGCGCATGTGGGTGGCCTGGTGACCGGCGCGTTGGTCGCCGCGGCCTACGTCTACGCGCCGAGGAACGGCCGGAACCTGATCCAATCCGGGGTGACGATCGGCTTCCTGGTTGTGTTCGCTGCGCTGATCTGGTGGCGCACGGGTGTTCTCGTGGCGGAGTTCGGCGCGTGAGCTGGTGGACCGCGCACGCCGAACGGACGCTGACCGAAGACGTGCCCGCGCCCCCGGACCGGGTGCGCGACTTCTATGTGGACCTCGACAACACCAAACTCGTGCATCCGCTCATCGTGTCCGTGCAGACGACGTCCCACACCGAAACCCAGGACGGCTATCGGCACAGTTATCGCGTGGTAGACCGAATTCCGCTGGGGCCGTTCACTATCAAGATCACCTACCGGGCGAGGCTCGATGTCCCGCGCGACGGCGACGTCTTGACGGAGGCGGATCAGTTCCCCGGGGTACGGCTAAGTGGAACAGTGAGTTTCGAGCCGATCGACGCGGGCACCCGCGTCACCGAGCGAATAAAGTTTGCGGCCCCGCGGCCGCTGGCCGCGATGACGACGCGCGAGGCGGTCAAAGCGCACATCGAGATGCTGGCCGGCATCCGCCGCCACTTCGAATCCGCCTGAAAGCGCTTGAGGCCGAACGAATCAGCGCGGCTTCCACTCCGAATTCAACGCCAACTCAGATAGGTACTTCGTTGAGCTCCAGCCGCCGTCCACGACGATCGTCTGGCCGTTGATGAACGCTCCGCCGTCGGAGCACAAGAACGCGACGGTGCTTGCCACGTCCTCCACCGTGCCCAGGCGGTGGTGCGGCGTCATCTCCGTGTTGATCCGCCGGAACCGCTCGTCGGCCAGGCGTTGTTCGGTCATCGGCGTCTGGATGACGCCGGGAGCCACTGCGTTGCAACGTATTCCGTGCGCTCCGTATTGGCAGGCGATGTGGGTGGTCAGCGCGGTCAGCCCGCCCTTGGCCGCCGAGTAGGCACCGCCGCGCAGGCCCCCGACGACGGCGAAGGTCGAGGTGATGTTGATGATCGCCGAACCGGGCCACATGTGCGGTAACGCCTCGCGGATCAAGCGAAACGGCGCGCGCAGCATCAGGGAGAGGAAATGGTCCAATGACTCGTCGTCGGTCTCGTGCACCGGCCTGGGACTGCCGACCCCCGCGCTGTTGACCAGGAAGTCGATGTGGCCCCATCGGTCGACAGCTCGGTCCACGATTCGCTTAGGCGCGTCGTCGTCGGTGAGATCGACGGCGAGGCCGGTGATACGATCGGGATCGTTTATCACCGTTGCCAATTCCGCGAGCTTGGCGTCGCTGCGTCCCGTCGCCAGCACCGCCATGCCCATCTCGGCGAGTCTTACCGCGCAACCGAAGCCGATCCCGCCGCTTGCCCCCGTAACGATCGCTACCCGCATTTCACCGATCCGCCTTCATGAGAGTTGCCTTGATCTGGTGCTTCAGTATCTTTCCCGCGTCGTTCCTCGGTAGGTCATCCCAAATAACCACTTCCTCAGGCACTTTGAACCGAGCGACGCCGTAGGACTCCAGGAACCTGCGTAGGCTCGCCAGGTCCAGTTCCGGGTCAGCGCCTGGCGTGGCGGTGGGCACGACGACGGCGCACGCGCGTTCCCCCGTGCGGTCATCGGGTAGGCCGACGATGGCGATCTCGGCGATGCCGGGGTGGCGGGTCAGGATGTCCTCGACCTCCTTGGGCGAGATATTCTCGCCGTTGCGGATGATGATGTCTTTGGCCCGGCCGGTGACAAGGAGGTACTCGTCGTCGACCCAGCGCGCCAGGTCTCCGGTGCGGAAGTAGCCTGCTGTGTCGAAGGATTCGGCCTCGTCTTCGGGATGCTGGTAGCCAACCAGCATCTGTGGCCCACGCGCGCGGATTTCCCCGGCGACCAGCTTGACCTCGGCCAGGCCGGCCCGACCGTCGGTGTCGGCGGCGTGATCGCGGTGCCGCGGCGACCCGACGGTGGTGACCGGAACCTCGGTGGAGCCGTAGACCCTGGTCACTACGGCGGACTCGAAATACGCTGTGGCGCGGCGGATCAGCGACGGAGGCACGGACGCGCCGCCGCAGACGAACAGCTTCAGGCCCGGCAGCCGGGTGTCTGCGCGCTGCGCTGCGGCGAGCAGCTGCTCCAGGAACGGGGTGGCGCCGGCCATGTGCGTGCACCGTTCGGCTGCCATCAGCTCGACCGCGTCGTCGGCGTTCCAGCGATCCATCAACACCGCGGTGGTGCCCAGCAACAGCGGGCATTCGAACGCGTAGATGGAACCGCCGATGTGCGCGATCGGCGACGCGACCAGGAAGCCGTCGCCCGGCTCGACCAGCCAGTTGTCACGGATCTGGCTGATCAGGGCGTGAATCGAGTTATGAGTGTGCAGAACACCTTTCGGGCGCCCAGTGGTGCCCGAGGTGTAGAGGATCATGCGCACGGCATCGGGGTTGACCGCGGGCAGCGCCCTGGTGACCGGCCGCTGGGTGAGCAACGACGTGAACGGGAGGCCGGCAGTGCCGCCAGGGCCGGAATCCGGAGAATCTGGGCGCACCACAACGACGTCCGGCGGTGACTCGAGCTGGGCGGTCACTCTCGCCAGCATCGCGCGATAGTCATGGCGGCCGAAATTAGCTGGGACAAAGACCATCCGACTTTCGGCGTCCTCGAGGATGAAGCGCAGTTCGCGATCCCGCAGCGACGGCAGGATCGGGTTCGCCACCATTCCAGAAAGCGTCGCCGCCAGGTAGATCACCGCCGCTTCGTGCCAGTTGGGCAGCATGAACGACACCACACTGCTCGGGGGAATGCGGGCGTGCAGCGCATGAGCCAGTGTCGTCGCCTGCTCGAAGAGGGTTTGGCAGTCCAGCTTTTGGTCGCCGTCCACCAGCGCGATCCGGCGCGGGGTGTGTTGCGCGGCATCGCGCAACGAGTCGGCGAGCGTGCGGTGCACCCACAAGTCGCGGGCATACGCTTCGGCGGCGCGTTCGTCGTCCCAACGAACCCATCGTCCGCCAATCAGTTTTCTGGTCACCAGACGACTCAGCTTAGCCACGCACCCGTCGCATCGTCATCGAGTGACGGAACCGCGACGCGGGATGCGTGTTGATCGTGACCTGGGCGACCAGTCCGTCGGACGTCGAGTAGGTGCGCTGCACCTGCAGCGCCGGGGCACCGGGCTCGACGTCGAGGCCGTCGGCCAGTGCCGGTGAAATGAGGACCGCCGCGATTTCTTGTTGAACCTCAACGATACTGAGGCCGAACAGGTCCTCAATCAGCGGGAAGATGGGGCCTTCGTGGCGCTGCAGAAGCCTGCCGGCGGCGGCGAACGCGCGGTTGATGTAGTACTCGGTGCGGCACAGCGCGGAACCAGCGGAGCCAGGGGACCCAAGGGGCCCAGCGCCGTCAGCCAGCCGGAAGCCGAGCACCGCCAGCCACTGTTCGCCGCTGGTCAAGCCGGCCCGGGCGGCTAGCTCATCGTCGACGGTGACAAGGGCGATCGATTCGATGGCGAACCGGGTGCCGGTCGCGAACGCCACCAGGTCATTGATCGACATGACGTGCTGGACGTAGGAGTCCGACGAAGGGCGCGGTACCACCAGCGTCCCGGTCCGCGGCCGCGACGACACCAGGTTGTCCTCGCGGAGTCGTCGCAGCGCTTCCCGAATGGTGTAGCGGCTGACCGCAAACCGCTGACACAGCTCGTGCTCGGTCGGCAATTGCGATCCCACCGGATAGACACCGTCCACGATCTCTTTGCGCAGGGTGCGCGCCACCTGCAGGTAGCGGTGGTCGACCTCTTTGGCTTCGGATGATTTTTCTGGGTCCAATTTTTCTGGGTCCAATTTTTCTGGGGACAATGTTGGCGCCCTTCAGGATTCCCGCCGTAATGCCAGCACGCTGCCCTCGGCGTCCGCCGAGACATAAAGCGTGCCGTCGGGCCCGGCGGCGATGCCGGCGAATGGCCCTTGCGGCCCGGAAAACGGCGGCATTCCTAGCAATGGTTTGGGAACCACACCGGGCGGAGCGCCGACGGGCAGGTCCGAGGCGATGATGCGCCGGGTCCCGTTAGCCAGATCGAACGCGACGAGCTGCTTGGCGCCGGCGTCGACGACGTAGAGCTGCCCGTCGTCCACGAGGATCCCCTGCGGTCGCTGCAGCCCGTCCAGCCGGATCCCCGCCCCGCCCAGCTCGACCACCCGCCCGGCTCCCGCCTCGGCGACCAGGCACGCCCCGTCGGGGGCGATCGCCACCCCGACCGGATCGTTGAGGCCCGATGCCAGCACCTCGACCACGCCGAGCCGGATCGACAAGACGCGCCCAGCCCCGAGCTCCGCGACCACCAGGGTGCTGCCCGGAGCGACGGCGACTCCGTAGAGCTGGTCGAAACCCTCTGCCAGCACCTCACTTTCATTGCTGTCCGGCCGGTAGCGCGCGACCTGGCCATTGGAGGTGGTGACGACGAACTCGCCCGATCCAACAGAGGCGAGGCCGCGCAGAAAGCCCGGATAGCCGCGGCTGAACAACATCCCGGCGGTGTGCAGCCTGCCGTCCGGCCGCGCGGCGTAGAAGTAGGTCCCGTCGGCGATGTAGAGGTTGCCGTCGGCGCCCACCGCCAGGTCCAGCGGCCAGTTCAACCCGCCCGGCAGCACTGTGCGGGTCTGTCCACCGCCGAGGATTTCGGTGATCTCGCCGGTGAAATTGGAGACGAAAAGCCGCTTACCGACGAAGCTGAGGTTGTCCAGGCCGGGATTCAGGGTTGCCAGCACGGTGCGCGCACCGGTGCGCGGGTCGATGCGCAGCACCTGGCCGCTGTGCACCTGGGTGGAAACGATGCACCCGGTGGCATCGAATTTCACCGCGTCCGGCACGCCAAGGTCGTCCGCAACCCGTTCGGGGCCGCCCGGTCCGAAAGGGTCGATCCGCCAGATCTCGTTGGCCCCCATCACCGGGAAATACAGCAGTCCGTCGGGTCCGACCTCCATGGCGTTGGGCGACGGGGCGTGCTCGAGCAGCACCCGTGGCGCGCCGCCGGCGAGGTCGAGCTCGAGCAGGCGCCCGCCCTCGCGGCATTCGTTGATGAACAACCGGCCCCGGTGGAAGGTGATGCCGTTGGCGGACGGCACATCGTCGCGAAGCACCCGGGTGCGGCCGGCGGTGTCGCGCACACTCACGCGTCCGTTCATCACCTCGGTGGCGTACAGGTTGCCGTCGGGGTCGAACGCGACGTCGTCGGGCGCGACGATGTCGCCGCCCTTGGCGCAGACGGTGTCCAGCCGACCGGTCGCCACGTCCAGCGCGCTGATCTGGCTGCCGGTCACCTGCGCGACATACACCCGGCCGTCGGGGCCGGTGCGCAGACCGTTGGCGCCGAACAACCTGCTGGGCGGAGTGAGTCGCCGCATAGTCCAGCCCTCGGCGAGGCTGGACTTCGCAGCACCTCGGGCGGCCGGGTACCGCCCCCGAGTCGTCACCGCTCGCACGATAGCAAGCAGACAATAGTCCAGACAATATGCGAGCCAAGATTCCGGATGGCACTTGACGTGCTGGCCAAATCGAGAGAATCATGCTCTCTAATGGATGCACATCATTATCTTGTCCGGACAATTGCCTGAATTCACATGGGACGGGATCTGCTGAGCCTTGCCGGGCGCATCGTCGTGGTCGCCGGTGCCGCGGGTGGCGGCATTGGCACGACCGTGACGCGCATGGTCGCCGCGGCGGGTGCGACGGTGGTCGCCGTCAGCCGCGGTCGGGACAATCTCGACCGACATCTCGGCCAGCTGGTCGCCGACGGCCTGTCCGTCCTCCCGGTGGCCGCTGACGTCTCCACCGACGACGGGATACAAGCCACCATGGACGCCGTCACGGGGGCGGCGCGGCGCACCGGCGACGAACTGCACGGTCTGGTCAACGTCGCGGGTGGGGCGGACCCGTCGTCCTGGATGCCGTCGACCCGGGTCTCCCGCAGCGAGTGGCGCGACCTGTTCACCCGGAACCTGGAGACGATGTTCTTCATGAGCCAGGCCGTGGCCGCGGAACTCAAGCGCCGCAACGCCGGTGGCTCAATCGTTTCGGTGTCGTCGATCAGCGGGATGAACACCGCGCCCTTCCACATCGCCTATGGCACAGCCAAAGCCGCGATTGTGGCGGTGACCCGCAGCATGGCGCTCGAACTGGCCGCCGGTGGATATGAGGACGGGCCTGCCATCCGGATCAACGCGGTCGCGCCCGGGGTGACCGAGACCCCGGCGTCGCGAACCTACGTCGACGACGATCCCGAACGCGACCGCCGCGCGATCGCGATGGGACGGCGCGGCCGCCCCGACGAGGTGGCCGCCGCGATCCTGTTCCTGCTGTCGGACCTGTCGAGCTACATCACCGGACAGACCCTGCTGGTGGACGGCGGCCTGAACCTGAAGTGGGGGCACCTGGCCGCCGATAACACCTCGTTGTTCCTCAAGGACGAGTCTTTCCGTGCCGCCATCACCCGTTGGGACGAGGCCTGAGGATGGAAGGGCTCAGGATGAAAAAGGAGGGGCAATGGATCCGGCCGCAAACGATGATGCGCTGACCGCGCCCGTGACGATCCCGATCGAGGCCTACATATCGCCGGAGTATGCGCGCGCCGAACGAGACAAGCTGTGGCGCAAGGTGTGGCAACAGGTGGGTCGGGTCGAGGACCTGCCCAAGGTGGGCAGCTTCCTCACGTACGACATTCTCGACGACTCCGTGGTGGTGGTGCGGACGGGGCCGGACACGCTCAAGGCGCACCACAACGTCTGCATGCACCGCGGCCGCCGGCTGGTGGACACCCCGGACCGGGTGAAAAGCGCTTGCGGTCATCGCAAGTCGTTGGTTTGCGGGTTTCACGGCTGGACGTACGACCACGACGGCAACTGCATCCACGTGCCGGAAAGACAGGACTGGCAGGGCGCGCTGACGCCCGAGAACACCCATCTCGCGGGGGTGAACGTGGACAGCTGGGGCGGCTGGATCTGGATCAACATGGATCCGGCCTGCGAGCCCCTGCGCGACTACCTCGAGCCGGCCGCCACCATGCTCGATCCGTTTCAGCTGCAGGACATGCGCTGCAAATGGCGCAAATGGCTGCACTTCGAGTGCAATTGGAAGGTCGCGATGGAGGCCTTCAACGAGACCTACCACGTCGCCACCACGCATCCGCAGTTCAACAAATTCGGCAACTTTCGGGGCTGGGCCGCGGCGCAGGGCAAGCACAGCAATATCGGCTACGACGCGCCCAAGGATCTTCAGGAGACCCGGTCGAAGATCCGGCTCGGCACGGGTGCCGACCCGCGCATCTCGACCGCCGAGATGCAGCTCTACACGTTGGAGGAAACCAACGCCACCACCACCAAAACGCTGGTGGACGCGGCGCGCCGCCTGGTCGACGAGTTGCCCGAAGACGCGCCGGCCGGCGAGGTGCTCGAGCACTGGCTGACGTCCGCCCGACGAGACGACGCAGCGCGGGGCGTCATCTGGCCGAGCATCGATCCCCAGCATCTGGCCAAGAGCGGGACCGCGTGGCAGATCTTCCCGAACTTCCAGATCGGGCAGGGCCTGACCACGGCGCTGTGCTACGGCGCGCGGCCGCACGGCTACGATCCCGACACGTGCATCTTCGAAGCGGCGTGCTATGAGCTGTATCCGGAAGGCGAAGAGCCGCAGACCGAGTGGGAGTACGCGCCCAAGGACGACCCGACCTGGCGCAGCGTGCTGCCGCAGGACTTCTCCAACATGGCCGCCGTTCAGCAGGGCATGAAATCGCTGGGCTTCGCCGGCCCAAAGCCCAACCCGTACATGGAGCGCAGCACCGCCAACCTGCACCGCAACCTGGCCGAATACATGGGCACCGGTGCCCCACGTGAACTATGACGTGAACCAGGCCCACCTGAATTAGAACGGGAGATCGATCGATGAAAGTCAATCTTGGTTTCGGAGCACACAACTCCCATGACTGGGAACGAGTGCTGGCCGCGGACTTCAGCCACCCGCCCGCGACGCCGGACGCCGACTGCGTGCAGGCCACGCTCGAGATCGCCGACCTCGCCGAACCACTCGGGTTCGACGGCATCTGGATGCCGGAGCACTGTGGCACCCCATACGGCATGACGCCCAACCCGATTCAGGCGCTCAGCTATTTCGCCGGACGCACCGAGCGGGTCAGCCTGGGTACCTTTGTCGTCGTCGCGCCGTGGTGGCACCCCGTCCGGTTGGCGCACCAGATCGCCTACCTCGACATCCTGTGCAACGGAAGGTACACGACGATCGGGATCGGGCGCGGCGTCTCGAAAGGCGAGTTCGACGCCGTCGGCGTCCCGCGCGAGGAGAGCCGGCAGCGATTCAACGAAACCCTCGACGTCCTGCAGCTCGCGCTGTCCGGCGAGCGGTTCTCCTACGAGGGAGAGATCTTCAAGGTTCCCGAGATGTCGCTGCGCCCGGAACCCCGCAGCAGCGACCTGTTTTCGCGCATCTACAGCTCGTCGTCCACCGCGGAGTCGCTGGAGATCCTGTCCCGACGCGGCATGGTGCCACTGTTCGTCGGCAACAAGCCGATCGAGGATGCCGGACGGGAAGTGCAGCAGGTGAACACGTTTCGCAAGGAGGAAGGCCTGCCGCCCTGCCAGCCCAAAAACGTCATGTTCATGTACTGCACCGGCGGGGACCCGGCGAAAACCGAAGAGTGGATCTGGACCGCGAACCGCGACGTCACCGTGCACTACGGGTTCGCCGATGCCTCGAACTTCAAGGGGGTCAAGGGCTATGAAGCGTACGCGTCGCGGGAGGCCAGCGCCACCGCAGTGCTGGCCTCGTCGGTGACCGGTGCCGCCAAATCCGGCGCGTCGGGTTCGGCACAAAAGACGCCGGGCTATCACGCGTCGAACCTGCTGATCGGCACCCCGGAGGAGATCTTCAACAGGATCAGCGCCGCGCAAAAGGCCTGCTCGTTCTCCGAGCTGACGATCGTCCCGCAGTTCGGCACCATGCCCTACGACGAGGCGATGGCAAGCACCGAGCTGTTCGCCAAGGAGGTGCTGCCGGCCGTCCATCAGATGGAGGCGCCCCTGCATCCCGCGGTGCTGCCGGAAAATGCGCTGGCATGAGCGACGCTTCGGGACGGAATTGCCCACCGACGCAGACGCCGGACGATATCGACCTGCCGGCGCTGCGCGAAAAGTACCGCGAGGAGCGGGAAAAGCGGCGGCGCCCGGAAGGTTCCAAGCAGTACATCGAACTCGTCGACGAGTTCGCGGACTACTACGAGACCGACCCGCACTCGCCGCCGCTCGTCCGCGACCCGATCTCGGCCGACGTCGACGTCGCCGTGCTCGGTGGCGGCTTCGGCGGGCTGCTATGCGCCGCGTACCTGAAGAAGGCAGGCGTCGACGACGTCCGAATCATCGAACTCGGTGGCGACTTCGGCGGTGTCTGGTACTGGAATCGCTTCCCAGGTCTGCAGTGCGACAACGAATCCTACTGCTACATACCGCTTCTCGAAGAGCTCAACTACATCCCGAGCAAGAAGTTCGCCGACGGCACCGAGATCTACGAGCATTGCCGGCGCATCGGAAAGCATTACGGGCTCTACGATTCCGCGATCTTCTCCACCCAGGTGCGGGCCTTGCGTTGGGACGAGGAGAGCAAGCGCTGGCGGGTCAGTACCAGCCGTGACGACGACATCCGGGCCCGGTTCGTGGTCATGGCATCCGGCCCGTTTCACCGGCCGAAGCTCCCTGGCATCCCCGGGATCAAAGACTTCAAGGGGCACAGCTTTCACTCGTCGCGGTGGGACTACGAGTACACCGGCGGGGACAGCAACGGCGGGCTGCACAAGCTCGCGGACAAGCGTGTCGCGGTGGTGGGAACCGGGGCGACCGCCGTCCAGATTGTCCCGTTCCTCGGCCAGGATGCCAAGCACCTGTATGTCTTTCAGCGCACGCCCTCGTCGGTTGGCGTGCGGAACAACAGGCCGACCGACCCCCAGTGGGTGAAATCGCTCAAGCCTGGCTGGCAGAAGGAGCGCCAGCGCAACTTCCATTCCTGGACGTTCGAGGGAATGGCGCCGGGGCAACCGGATTACGTCTGCGACTTCTGGACCGAACTCGGCCGCAACACCGCCGCGCGGGTGATGGCGCTGGAAGATCCCGAGGCGATGACCCCCGAGCAGTTCATGGCGATCAACGAAGAAGAAGACTACAAACTCATGGAGCGGCTGCGGCGCCGCATAGAGAGCCTTGTCGAAGACCCCGAGACCGCCGAGGCGCTCAAGCCCTATTACCGATTCCTGTGCAAGCGACCGTGCACCAACGACGACTACCTGCCGACCTTCAACCGGCCGAACGTCACGCTGGTCGACGTGTCGTCGTCGAAGGGTGTGCAGCGGGCAACGGCAAAGGGATTGATCGCCAACGGGATTGAATACGAGGTCGACTGCATCATCTACGCCAGCGGGTTCGAGATCTCAACCGAGATCAGCCGCCGCTACTCCCTCGACGCGGTCGAGGGCCGCGGAGGGCTTTCGCTCTTCGACTATTGGCAGGACGGATACAAGACCCTGCACGGGATGACCAGCCGACAATTTCCCAATCAGTTCTACACCGGGTTCACCCAGGTCGGCATCTCCGCGAACATCGCCGCCAACTACGAACTGCAGGGCGAGCACATCGCCTACATCATCTCGCAAGCCCTCAAACGCGGCGCCGTCACGGTCGAGCCCAGCCAAGAGGCGCAGGATGAATGGTGTAAAACCATCCGTGAGAGCGCGATTGACAACACCGCGTTCATCTCGGACTGCACGCCGGGCTATTACAACAACGAAGGTGGCGGCTTGGGACCCCATAGCGAAGGCATCCGGTTCTACCTCGGCGAGCCTTACGGGCCCGGCTTCTACGCCTTCGGGAACCTGTTGGCAGAGTGGCGCGACAGGGGCGATCTGGATGGCCTCATCCTGGGATCGTGATGGCTGAACTCAGATTCGATGATCGGGTGGCCCGGGTTGCCGTCGTGACTGGCGCCGGCCGAGGGCTGGGGCGCGCCTACGCCCTGTTGTTGGCTTCCCGGGGCGCCAAGATCGTCGTCAACGACACGGGGGCCGCCCTACCCGGCGACGGCATGGACGCCGGGCCCGCGCACGACGTCGTCGCGGAGATCCGCGCGGCGGGCGGCGAGGCCGTCGCATCCGTCGAGTCGGTGGCCACGCCCGCGGGGGGCCAGGCGATCATCCAGGCCGCACTGGACCACTACGGCCGCATCGACATCCTCATCCACAACGCGGGCAACGTTCGGCGCGCGTCCCTGAAGGAGATGAGCTACCGGGACTTTGACGCCGTCATCGATGTCCACCTGCGCGGCGCCTTCCACGTGGTGCGGCCCGCGTTCCCGGTGATGTGCGAGGCCCGCTACGGGCGCATCGTCTTGACCTCGTCGATCGGCGGCCTGTACGGAAACCACGACGTGGCGAACTATGCGGCCGCCAAGGCGGGCCTGGTGGGGCTGGCGAACGTCATCGCGCTCGAAGGGGCCGCAGACGGCGTGTTGTGCAACGTCATTGTCCCGTCAGCGGTGACGAGAATGGCTGATGGCCTTGATATTTCGGCATACCCGCCGATGGGTACCGAGCTGGTGGCGCCGGTCGTCGGGTTGCTGGCCCACGAATCGTGCCCGATCACCGGTGAGATGCTGGTTGCCATCGCCGGCCGGGTGGCCAGGGCGGTGATCGCCGAAACGCCTGGCGTGCACCGCCCGTCGTGGTCGATCGAAGACGTGGCCCAGCAGATCGATGCCATCCGTTACCCTGCCGAGCCGCTCGTCTTTCCGGTTGTCCCGGACGGGCACGCCGACCACATCCGCTACAGCTTCGAGATGGCGCAAAATGTCTGGCATGTCTAGAGGCTCTAGCCGGGGCCCGCTGGCCGGCGTGCGCGTCGTCGATCTCACCGCGATGGTGATGGGTCCCTACTGCACCCAGATCATGGCCGACATGGGCGCCGACGTGATCAAGGTCGAGCCCCCGCAGGGCGACGACACACGGTACGTCTCGGTTGGGCCGGTACGCGGCATGAGCGGCGTGTTCGTCAATGTCAACCGCGGCAAGCGCAGCATCACCGTCGACCTGAAGTCCGAATCCGGCAAGACAGCGTTGCGGGCGCTCATCGAACGGTCCGACGTCTTCATTCACTCGATGCGCGCAAAGGCGGTCGCCCGGCTCGGATTCGGCTACGGCGACGTGGCTGCCATCAACCCCAGCATCGTCTACACCAACTGCTACGGATTCGGCCGGCGCGGGCCCAACCGGGATCTGCCGGCCTACGACGACACGATCCAGGCGGCGTGTGGATTGCCCTCCGTCCAAGAGCAATTGACCGGCGAGGCCAATTACGTCGGAACGATCATGGCCGACAAGGTCGCCGGCCTGACGGCGCTCTACGCGACGATGATGGCGCTGTTTCACCGGGAGCGCACCGGCGAAGGGCAAGAGGTGGAGATTGGCATGTTCGAAACGATGGCGTCGTTCATGCTGGTCGAACACGCCAACGGCGCCATGTTCGATCCGCCGCTGGGCCCGGCGGTCTATCCCCGCTCGGTGGCTCCGAATCGGCGGCCGTACCGCACCAGCGACGGCCACATCGCCGCCCTGATCTACAACGACAAGCATTGGGCCGCGTTCATGGACGCCGTGCGGCCGGCCTGGGCCAGTGAGCTGTACGCGACGCTCGAACAGCGGGCCCCGCACATCGACGCGGTGTACGCATTGCTGGCCGAAACGCTGACCCAGCGGACCACCGAGGAATGGCTGGAACTGTTCCGTGAGCTGCAGATACCCGCTGCGCCGCTGTCCACCCCGGCGGCGTTGTTCGACGATCGCCACCTGAACTCCGTCGGCTTTTTCGAGACGGTGGACACGCCGAACGGACCGGTGCGATTCCCCGGTGTGCCGACGTGGTTCTCGCGAACACCGGGGCGTGTCGCCGGTCCCGCCCCCGAGCTGGGCGCCGACACCGCGGAGGTGCTCGAAGAACTGGGACTTGCACCCGCCCAGGTGGCGGCAGAGCCGAATCCCGCCGGCCCGATATAGCCAGCGTGTCTCCCGGGCATCCCGCCTTGCCGCATCTAAGCTTGCTGAGATCACGAGGAGGGGCAGCGACGTATCGGCACGCCAGCAGCGAGCGCTGAACTGGGCGGGTTCCATCCCGCGCCGGGTCCTTCTGCTCCGCAGAAGCGGTGGATCGCTCCGCTGCGGCGCGCCGGACGCAGCGCCAGGTGGGATCGCTGGCAGCGGAACCGAGGCATTCCGGCATTGGATGGTCTCCGCGCGGTAGCGGTCGCGCTGGTGCTGCTCGGGCACGGCGGCATCCCCGGCGTGGGCGGCGGATTCATCGGCGTCGACATCTTCTTCGTCCTCAGTGGATTCCTGATCACATCCCTGTTGCTCGACGAGCTGGGGCGCACCGGCCGCATCGAGCTGACCGGCTTCTGGATTCGCCGCGCGCGGCGGTTGCTGCCCGCCTTGGTGCTGATGGTGCTCGCCGTGGGCGCCGCGCGCGAACTGCTTCCCGCCCAGGCCCTTAGCGGCCTGCGCAACGACGCACTTGCCGCGTTCTTGTGGATGGCCAACTGGCGGTTCGTCGCCCAGAAGACCGACTACTTCACCCAGGGCGCTCCGCCCTCGCCCCTGCAGCACACCTGGTCGCTGGGAGTGGAGGAGCAGTACTACATCGTCTGGCCGGTTCTGCTGATCGCGGTGACGCTGCTGCTCGCTTGGCGGGCCAGGCGCTACTTCGCGAAGGCCACTGTTGGCGACGTTCGGTTCGCCGTATTCGTGCTTGCCGGCCTGGCCGCGCTGGCCTCTGCCGCGGTGGCCATCCTGCTGGTGACCAACTCCACCCGCGATCGGGTCTACTTCGGCACCGACACCCGCGCGCAGGCGTTGCTGGTCGGCGCCGCGGCATCCGCTCTGGTGGTGCGGGATTGGCCGGCGCTGAACCACGGCTGGTGTCTGGTCCGCACGCGGTGGGGGCGGCGGACCGCCCGCTTCCTGCCGTTCGTCGGAATCGCCGGGCTGGCCGCGTTGGTGCACTACGCAACCGGCAGCGCGGGGGAGTTCCGCCACGGCCTGCTGATCGGGGTCGCCATCGCGGCCGTCATCGTTGTTGCCCCGGTGGCGATGGACCAGGACGGGGCGGTGGCCCGAATCCTGGCGCTGCGCCCGCTGGTGTGGCTGGGCACCATCTCGTACGGCGTGTATCTGTGGCACTGGCCGATCTTCCTGGCGCTCAACGGCGAACGGACCGGATGGTCCGGGTTGCCGCTGTTCGCCGCGCGGTGCGCCGTCACGACGGTGGTTGCGGCCGCATCATTCTGGTTGATCGAACAGCCGATCCGGCGTTGGCGGCCGTCGGGGGTCCCGCTGCTTCCGCTGGCGGCGGCCACCGTCGCGAGCGCCGCCGCCGTGACGCTCATGGTGGTTCCGGTCGGCGCCGGGCCCCTGCGTGAGCCCGGCCTACCACCGGGAGTCTCGGCGGTTGCGGCCATCTCGCCGTCGCCGCCGGGCACCAACCGCCCACGGCCCGGGCCACGAGACCCCAACCGGCCGTTCACGGTTTCGGTATTCGGCGATTCGATCGGCTGGACCTGGATGCATTTCCTGCCGCCGACACCGGGATTCGCGTTCCTTGACCACACCGTCATCGGCTGCAGCCTGGTGCGCGGCACGCCGTATCGCTACATCGGCCAGACACTGGAGCAGAGAGCCGAATGCGACAACTGGCCGATCCGATGGTCGACACAGGTCGGCCGGGACCAGCCGGACGTCGCAGTGCTGATCATCGGCCGCTGGGAGACTGTGGATCGCGTCAACGAAGGACGCTGGACCCATATCGGAGATCCGGCATTCGATGCGTACCTCAACGGCGAACTCGAGCGGGCCCTGAACATCTTGGGCTCCACCGGCGTTCGCGTGATCGTCGCGACGGTGCCGTACAGCCGCGGCGGCGAAAAGCCGGACGGCCGCCTTTATCCGGAGGATCAGCCGGATCGGGTCAACCAGTGGAACACCATGCTGCGCAACACGGTCAGCCACCACGCAGGAGTGCAGATCCTGGACCTCAACAAAAAGCTTTGCCCGGACGGCGTTTACACCGCGAAGGTCGACGGCATCAAGGTACGCAGCGACGGTGTTCACCTCACCCCGGAGGGCGTGAAATGGCTGACGCCGTGGTTGGAGGAATCCTTACGGTAAGCATTAATCGCCTGTGCGGCAGCTGATTTCCATGCTATCGCTGTCCCGGACCAGGAGGTTGAAGCTCATATAGCCGTTATCGGGGTTGCGCACCCGGTCGAGATATGGCTCGGTGCCCTCGGAACTGGTGTTGTCCGCGACGACCAGCGCACCCGTCGTAAGACGTGGCTCGAGCAGCTCGATCACCGGCAGGTAGAGATCCTTCCAACCGTCGAGCAGTACGAAGTCGATCGGCCCGTCCAGATCCTTCAGCGTGGTCAGCGCATCGCCCTCGAGAATCGTGATCTCGTCGGCCAAACCGGCCTTGGCGAATGTTTGCTTCGCGGCGGCGATCTTGCTGTCGCTGAGCTCGGTGGTCACCACTCGCCCGCTGCCGTTGTCGCGCACCGCCGCCGCCAGATGGATGGCGGAAATGCCGAACGACATCCCGAATTCGACCACCGTCGTCGGACGGGTCGCCCGCACCAGCGAATACAGCAGGCGGCCGGCCTCGGGGGTGACCGGGATGTAGAACTCGCTCATCGTCTCGGTCCGCTCTTGGGTGGTCATCGGCCGACCGAAGTCACCCACCATTTCGTGCAGCTTCGACATTTGGCTTTTCGACTCGGTGTACATCCGGTCGAGCACGGCCGCGACTCCGGGATCCTGCAACGTGTTGGGCATGATTACGAGAGTAGGCCTCCGCCAACACCGCCAACCCGGTGGCGGCCGTGCGCGCGTGATGTCTGTCGCGCCCGCTGCGCAAGTGACTCCGTAAGTATCGTGTAAACGGGTTTGACGAGCGGCGGGTTGCGGTGTAACCATTGTCTTTGCAAGCACCTCGGTAGGTGAGGCGTCTGCACGGATACAGGCCACTGACCCCGAACGTCGAGAGACGCCCCGGGTCAGGACAGCTCTTCCCGGACCCAAGGGTTGAGCCCAAGTGGCTTCCGGAAGAAGTTTCGGATACGCCGTGCAGTGCTGAAGCTCCGACGAGAGAGGTGTGTTCGGCGGTCTCGCCGGGCTTTTCCCGCCTCTTCCGTGCAGGTGACCTGCGACGACACCCGCGTGTGTCCCGGCCGTGAGGAGGTGAGGACGAGATGAGCAAGCCTAGTTCGGGCGAGAGTCCCTATCCGAAATCCGTCTTGTCCCAATCCGGTTCCGGCATTCATTCCGCCGCTTGAGTTTTCTCTCACGCATCTGCGCGCACTGCTCTTGATGCGCGGATCATGGAATGCGCATTTTCAATGCCATGAGCCGTTGGGCCTCCCGGCAGGAGAAGATCATGACCTTTGTTGTTGCACAACGTGTTACCGGCGTTTCGATGCTGCGTGGTCACTCGAAGCGGCGCGTTACGCGGCAGCTGACGAACAAGCTGCGCGCGTGGCGGCTCCCGACTCCGCAGCAGCGGGCCGACCGGTACGTGTCGCGGATGCCGATTGCGGTTCTCGCCCCACCGTCGGGCGGCGACCGCCGGTGACTACCCAACCTGGTTGAGAACCGGCCTCATTGAGATGGGGAGAATCCGTTGACTTCGATCACCACTCAGAACGCGACCCAGCTTCGCGGGGACGGCCTTGACGCCCCGCGGACTGGCGTATCCGTGCAGCCGCCGCTGGATTCGGCGCACACCGGCGACATCGTCGGCGCTTTCGGCCGTATCCCGCGCGGCGACAACGGTGTTGGTTCCGGCTGGTGGCGACGCCTGCGGACGTTGCTGATCATCACCGGTCCCGGGCTGATCGTGATGGTGGGCGACAACGACGCCGGCGGCGTCGCGACCTACACGCAGGCCGGGCAGAACTACGGGATGGGCCTGTTGTGGACGCTGGCGCTGCTGATTCCGGTGCTTTACGTGAACCAGGAAATGGTGCTGCGGCTGGGCGCGGTCGCGAGGGTCGGGCACGCACGCCTGATCTTCGAGCGCTTCGGCAAGTTCTGGGGTGCCTTCAGCGTGGGTGATCTCCTGATCGTCAACGCCTTGACGATCGTCACCGAATTCATCGGTGTCGCACTGGCGCTCGGGTTTCTCGGCTGCCCAAAGATCGTCGCGATCCCGGCCGCCGCGGTGCTGCTGTTCGCCGTGGTGGCCGGGGGTTCATTTCGCCGCTGGGAGGGGCTGATGTTCCTGCTCATCGCGGTGAACGTGTTGATCATCCCGATGGTGCTGATGGTGCATCCCACCGTGTCAGTCACCGCCGGCGGGCTGGTGCCGCAATTCCCGGGTGGGCTGAATTCGACGGTGCTGCTGTTGACCGTGGCGATCGTGGGCACCACGGTGGCGCCCTGGCAGTTGTTCTTCCAGCAGTCCAACGTGGTCGACAAGCGCATAACGGCGCGCTGGATTCCTTATGCGCGAGCCGATTTGGCCATCGGAATCGTGGTGGTCATGACGGGGGCGACGGCGTTGATGGCGGTGACGGCCTTCGGGTTGGCCGGCACCCCCGACGCCGGAGCCTTCACCGACGCGGGCGCGGTTGCGAACAGCCTGGCCAACCACTTCGGCAAAACGGTTGGTCTGCTGTTCGCGATCATCCTGTTGGACGCATCCCTGATCGGGGCCAACGCCATCGGGCTGGCCACCACCTACGCCGTCGGTGACGCGATGGGCCGGCGCCACTCGCTGCACTGGAAGATCAGCCAGGCCCCGTCGTTCTACGGTGGGTACGCGTTGCTGCTCGCGGTTTCGGCGGCGGTCGCATTCAGCCCCGACCACGTGCTGGGCCTGGTGACCCAGGGCGTGCAGGCGCTCGCCGGTGTGTTGCTGCCCTCGGCGACCGTGTTCCTGGTACTGCTCTGCAACGACCGCGCCGTTCTGGGGCCGTGGGTGAACAGCGTGCGGCAGAACATCCTGGCGTGGACGGTCGTGTGGTCGCTGGTGCTGCTGTCGCTGGCATTGACGGCCACGACGCTGTTCAAGAATCTGCCTACCGCCACTATTGAGGCCGGGCTCGCGGCCGGCGCGGTGCTCGGCATCGTTGGCGGCGTCGCTACCATCGTCGCCGGTCGGCGGTTCAGCGAGCGGCGCGAGGCGGAAGCCATAGCGCGGGGCCTCGGCGGCGGTCTGCACTCCGCCCAAGTCGACGATATGGACGACACCCCGTCGCTCACCCGTGCCGAGCGTCGTGCCGCCCTGCGCCAGGACCGGGCGAACTGGCAGACCCCGAGTCTCGCCGCCCTTGACCGGCCGACCATGTCACCGGTCCGCCGGGTTGGGCTGTTGACGCTGCGTGGCTACCTGGTCTTGGCAGTCGTGTTCGTGGTGATCAAAATCGTCGAGGTCGGCGTGGCCGGACCGGCCGGCTCATTGTGAACCATTAGGCAGCAGGACGATTTTGCCGTGCGTGTGCCGCTTCTCGAGCTCTTCGAAGGCGTCGGCGACCCGGTCCAGCGGATAGGCGGCGGCGACATCGAAGTCCAGAGCTCCGCGCACGACCAGGTCGGCGATTTCGCTGAGCACTTCAGGTGTCGACGCCTCACCGCTGCCCTCGGTCTTGGCGCCGACCTCGAAGGCCTTCTGGAACGAGATGATGGTCTCGATTCGTTCTGCCGGCACCCCGAGATCCACGGCTAGTTGGACGTAGTCCGGGCCGAAAAGGTCGATGAACGCGTCGATTCCGTTCGGCGCCGCGTCGCGCAGCCGATCCGCCAGGCCGTCACCGTAGGCGATCGGTGTGACTCCATGCGCGCGCAGCCAGTCGGCGTTTCCGGGTCCGGCGATACCGAGCACCACCGCCTTGCGTAGCAACAGCAATTGCACGACGAGGCTGCCGACTCCACCCGCGGCCGCTGAGACGGCAACCGTCTCACCCGGTTCCGGCGCGACTGCGCGGACCGCGGCGTACGCGGTCGCACCCACGACGTACAGCGAACCCGCTACCTCCCAACTCAATTGGGGAGGTTTGCGGATCAGTTGGTTCACCGGAACGGCGGTGTGGGTGGCGTGGCTGGAGCGTCGGAAGCTGAACCCCAGGACCTCGTCACCGACCGCGAACTCGGTGACCCCGGGTCCGGCCGCGACCACGACACCGGCGAGGTCGCTGCCCTCGCCGGACGGAAACGTCGCGGGAAACATGTCATGCATCGCCCCGACTCGGATACCAGCCTCGCCGGGGTTGATCCCGGCGGCCCGAACCTCGACGACCACCTCGCCCGGGTCGGGCGACGGCATGGCGATGTCCGCCACATAAAGCACGTCTCGGCCCCCGTATCGGTCGAACCGTACGGCACGCGCCGTCGCAGCCGTCATCTCGAGCTCCTTATCATCCTTCCGCCCCCACGCCAGCATAGGTGTCGAACCGGCCCGCGCAGGGGGCACCGCCTTGTCCCTTTGGGCATTTCGCAGTAGCGTCAGGCGCCGGGTGAATACCGACAAAGCGGTTGACCTGGAAGGACCTGGGAGGAATGGCCATGGAGGTTGCTCGCGTAACTATCGCCGGCTGGGCCGTCACAACTCTTGTGGTCGGCACGGCGGTAAGTGGCTGTGGCAGCGACAACAAGGCGTCATCGCCATCGTCTTCGAATGCTGCCGGCTCGAATTCCGCGGCGAGCACATCGGCGGCGCAACCCACGGACTACACGAATTTGCTGATCAAGGCGAATGATATCGGCGGAGACCTTACTGCACCCCAGCCGCCCGTGGTGAATCCCGGCGGGCAGACCGGCGTCGCGCAACTGTTTGCCAACGCGGACAACAGCCGCCGCATCGGGGACACCATCCTGATCGCCTCCGACGCCGCGGCGGCGGCCGCCGGACTGCAGAACACCAAGGGCAACTATGGGTCTAAGGTCACCGGCACCTGGCAGCCCGCCGACGTCGGCTCCAACGGCTCCGTCATTTCCGGTGCGTCGGCGGACAACTCCCAGGCGATCACGGTGCTGCTGTTCAGCGAGGGCAAGGCGTTGGTGAACATGGAATTCGACAGCGCGCCCGGCGACCCGATCGATCTGGACGTGGCCAAGGACATCGGTCGTAAGCAGGACGCCGCGATCAAGAGCGGCCTGCCGAACTAGCGCCTGCCTGGACACTAGATCAGCTCGAGCAACTGAAGATCCGTGACGTACTTGTCGATCAGCGCTGCGGAAAGATGCGGAATGTCCTTGTCTGCACCGATTTTGGTCACCTGCACCGCGGTGCGGAACGCATCCGTCGGGGCCGGCGCGCCGCGCAACGGCTTCTCCGGCCTCTGGTAGGCGTTGAGCAGCGGGAGCACCGAGCGCTGACGCTGCTTGTCCGGCAGGGCGCGAAGGGCGGTGTCGAAGCGCGCCAGCCATTCGGCGTGGTCGTCGACGCGCCGGATGTCGTGTCCGGCCTGGATCAGCCAGTCGACGAACACGTCGAGCGAAACGCCGTCGTCGTGCGGGTTCATCACGTCGAATGACCGGTAACCGCCGGAACCAGCTGTGCCCGAACCATTTGGGGCGGTACCGATTTGCGTGCCGAGCGTGGTGACCGACTCGGCAACGAAATCGGCCGGCAGGCCGTCGTAGTGGGCCCGGGCCCGGTTGCCCTGGGGATCGGTCTCGTAGAAGGAGAACGGTGCGATCCCGGTCACCAGCAGGCTGAATATCAACCGGGTGAACATGTCTGGCACGTTCAGCTGTCCCGCGTAGTAGCTGTGCGCCAGGATCAGATCGGATCGGAAGACCGCGACCGGCAGGCCGCACAGGTCGTGCGCTTCCCGCAGTAACACCTCGCCGGCCCACTTGCTGTTCCCGTATCCGTTGGCGTAGCCGTCGTCGATCGCTCGCACCGGGCTGATGGTGCGGATGTCGCCGTCCTCGGTGAACCTGGCAGGGTCGACGGTCATGGCCACCGAGACGGTTGACAGGTAGTTGATCGGCTTGATGCGGTTGGTGATCGCGAGGTGGATCAGCTCGGCGGTACCCACCACGTTGGGGCCAAACAACTGGTCGTAGGGCAGCACGTGGTTGACCAGGGCGGCCGGGTGCACGATCATGTCCACTCGTTGTGCCAGGTCGTTCCAGGTCGCTTGGTCCAGGCCAAGATTCGGCTCGCCGATGTCGCCAACGATGACCTTGAGATGGTCGGCGGCCAAGGCTCGGAACCGCTCGAGCAAGAGCGGATCCCCGCTGTCGAAGACGTCGTGTAGCCGTCTCGTTGCCGCGTCGGGGTCGGTGCCGCGCACGATGGCGATCAGCTCTCCACCCGTCTCGGCCAGCCGCTCGAGCCACTCCAGCGCGAGGAACCGGCCGAGGTAGCCGTTGGCGCCGGTCAGCAGGACCGTGTGCGGCGCGCCCGTCGCCCGCGGCAGGGATGGGGCCTGGGTCAGCGTCTTCGTGTCAATGAACTTGTCCAGCGTGAGGTCGGCCGCGCGGACCTCGGTGGCGCCACGCCCGTGCACCGTCGCGAACGTCGCTCGCTTGGAACCGGATTCACGCTCGGACTCGATGTATTGCGCAAGCTGGCGCAGGTCGCTCGTCGGACCGATGATCAGCCCCACGGACACGTCCACGTCGAAGACGTCGTGCAGCAGGTTGGAGAACGTCAGCGCCGACAGCGAGTCGCCGCCGAGCTCCACGAATCGCGCGTCCGGTTCCGGCGCGCCGACCAGGCCCAGCATCGCCTGGGCCGCGCGCGTCACCGTGTCGAGCACCGGGCGGTCCGCAGCCCCCTCGCGCAGCGCGCGCAGCTCGGCCGTCCGGGCCGCGGCCAGATCCGCGTAGAGCGCCTCGAGGCGTTCGCCGTAGTGCTCCTTGAGTTTTGGCCGCAACAGCTTGCCCACCCCGGAGAGCAGTCCGTTGGCGGGGCTGAACGGTTCGGCCTCGACCAGGAAGTCGGCCGGCACCTCGTAGGACTGCAAATCCGCGAGTTTCCCTGTCTGGCGCAGAGATTCGCGCAGCGCCGCCTTGAGCCCGGCGGTGTCGTCAGAGAACCTTTCCAGCGCGTCGGCGGTGGGTACCACGACGGCGAGCAAATAAGCGCGCTCGCTGTTGCCGTACACGAAGACCTGCCGGACCAGGGGCGCGCTGGCGAAGGTGGCCTCCAGCTGGGCGACGGCCACGAATTCGCCCTGCGACAGCTTCAGTACGTTGTTGCGCCGGTCGAGATACTGCAGGCGATCCGGCCCGATCTCGGCCATGACATCGCCGGTGCGGTAGTAGCCGTCGGGATCGAACGCGTTGGCGGTGACGTCGGGCCGCTTGTAGTAACCGGGAAAAGCCGTCTCCGACTTGATGAGTAGCTCGCCGCGCGGATGCGGCTTGTCAGTGCGGAAATAGCCCAACTCGGGCACGTCGGCGAGTTTGTAGTCAACCACCGGGGGCCGGGACAACAGGCCGTCTTTGCTCACGAACAACAGCTCGGTCAGTCCGTAGCCATCCATCACGTGCACGTCCAGACACGCCTCGATGAATGCCTTCATCTCGGCGGCCAGCGGCGCCGTGCTGGAAAAGCTCGCGACGACGCGCCCGCCGAGGGCCTGGTCGCGCAGCTCGACCAGGGCCTCCGCCTCGGCCTGTGACTTGCTGGCGGGGTCGCCGCCCTCCGAAACGATTCGCTCGACGGCGCTTTGGTAGCGCTGGTAGAGCATCTCGGCCACCCTGGGTACCATGCCGATCTCGGTGGGGCGCACCAGGTTCCAGTCTTCGAACAGCGTGGACAGGTCGCTCTCCGGTACGAAATAGCTGGTGCCGCCGGCTTGGAACGCTGACGCCAGAGGTATCCGCCCACCGAGGTGATTGAGCGGCATGAAGTTGACGTTGAACACCGGGGTGTCCGCGAAGTCGGGCATCAGGGGGAAGGTCCACAGGCTGGCGACCATCCGCTCGGTGTACATGGCGCCCTTCGGCAATCCCGTGCTGCCCGACGTGTACAGGATCATGGCCAGCCGTTCATCGGTGTCCCCGAGGTACATCGGCTCCGGAGGCAGCGCACGGCCACGGTCGATCACCTCGTCCAGGGTTTCGACGGTCACCGCCAGGCCGGCGGCCGCCAGCGCGGCACGCGCGCGCGCCACGGCGTCGCGGTGGTCGTCGAGCTCGGGCTGGTAGTCGAAAACCACCAACCTCCGCAACGAGGCGCTGCCCAACGCAACCTCGACGGCAAGGTCGAGATAGCCAGCCCCAGAGGCGATTACCCGCGGCTCCACCTCGGCGATGATGGGTCGCAACCGCGACGCCGCCGCGCTCTGCTGCAGCGGTACCGCGACCAGTCCGAGATACCCGCTCACGAGGTCGACGGTTAAGTACTGGGGGCTCGCGAATCCGATGGTGGCGACGAAGTCTCCAGGCGCCACCGGATCGGTCGCATCGCGGCGCCACGCGGCGGCGATGGCCCGCACGTCGGCCCACAGATCGCGATAGCTGATGGTCTCGAAGCGCGGTAGTAGCCGGGCGGTGGTGCGGCCGGTCGCGGGGTCGGTTGTCAGCGAGCGTGCCCGCCATCCCAGCGCGGGACGGTCGGCGTAGCCCTGCACGAAGGTCTCGAGCACCTGCGGGAGCCGGAGACCGGATGCGCTCGCGGCCTCGATCACCGTGCGGTCCGGCGTGGCGGCCCGGAACTGATCGTCGTCGGCGAGCATCTGCTGGACGCGTCCGGCGATTCGTCCTGCGCGATTCTGATCGATGGTCATGGCCGGCCTCCCGTTGACGATCACTCGTCTAGCGAGAACCCACCGCGCCGCGCCGGTCTTCCAGCATGCCGGTGTGACCGTCGCCACACAGCGATCAGGGCCGTGTGACCGTCAGGCCACGACCTGGATGGGGTCGCCGACGTTCACATTGTTGAAGTACCACGCGGCGTTGTCCGGGCTGAGGTTGATGCACCCGTGGCTGACGTTCGCGTAGCCCTGCGAATCCACCGACCAGGGGGCCGAGTGCACGTAAACGCCGCTCCAGGTGACGCGGACCGCGTACTGCGCGGTGATTTTGTACCCCTCGGGCGAACTCAGCGGGATCCCGATGGTCCGCGAGTCCATCACGACGGTGCGCTCCTTGGACAGGGCGGTGAAGTTGCCTTGCGGCGTCGGGCGGCTCGGCTTACCCATCGACGCCGGCATGGTGCGGAGCACCTCTCCGTTGCGGCTGACGGTGAAGGTGTGTGCCGAGAGGCTGGCAACCCCGAGCAGCGCGTCACCGGTGTCGTAGCCCGTCGTCAAAGCCTGCACGCCCACCGACACATGGGTGTGGGCAGGCCAATACCGGGCAGGAACCCACTGCACGACATTGCTTTCGAGCCATTCGAAGTGGCCGGGCATACTGGTCGTCGAGGTGACCCGGATGGACCGCTCGGCCGCCGCGCGATCGCCGACCGGCGCCGTGAACGTCACCACAACCGGGTGCGCGACACCCACCACCGCGCCGTCGGCCGGCAAAACCGAGGCGACGCCGGGAACTGGTTCGAGTACGGGGGCGGCGGCCTGGCTTGGGGCGGCCGATCCCGTGACTCCCATTAACGCGAGCGCGCCGATAACGATTAGATAACGAATCGTTCCGCGCACGGCGCCCGCCTTTCGAAGTCGTGCGATCAACACGCCGCTATTGTAATTGCTCTTTACCCATTCGGGGTTTTTAGCAAACAATTGGCCAGGTAGTTACGTTGGCCGAGGCTCCGAGGGCGGGCGCTTGGCGACACGGATTCAGAAGGCTGCCCGTAGGAAAGAGGCTCTGATACAGAGGTTTTCGCGGGTCACTGGTTCGGCGAGCCCGCAGGGGGTTAGCCTCAGCGGGATTGGGGCCCTTGACGGCAGCGGAGGAGGTGCGGTGCTTTTCCGTCAATTGGAGTACTTCGTCGCGGTGGCGCAGGAGCGGCACTTTGCCCGAGCCGCCGAGAAGTGCTACGTCTCGCAACCCGCGCTGTCGGCGGCGATCAGCAAGCTGGAACGCGAACTGAACGTCACGCTGATCAACCGCGGTCACAGCTTCGAGGGCCTCACGCCCGAAGGGGAGCGGTTGGTCGTGTGGGCGAAGCGGATTCTCGCCGAACATGATGCGTTCAAGGCCGAGGTGCACGCCGTGCGATCGGGTATCACCGGGACGCTTCGATTGGGCACGGTTCCAACCGCTTCGACCACGGCGTCCCTGGTGTTGTCGGCGTTCTGCTCGGCGCACCCGCTGGTCAAGGTGCAGATGCATTCCCGGCAGGCGACCACCGAGCTGTACCGGCGGATGCGCGACTTCGAGCTCGACGCAGTCATCGTGCACGCCTCGCCGGAAGACGGCGCTGAGATGGACCTGGTGCCGTTGTATGCCGAGCATTATGTGCTGCTGTCGCCCGCGGACATGTTGCCCGCCGGCGCGACAACGATGGCGTGGCCGGAGGCCGCACAGCTGCCGCTGGCGTTGCTGACTCCCGACATGCGGGACCGCCAGATGATCGACCAGGCCTTCGCGGGCCACGACATCACGGTCACCCCGCAAGTCGAGACGGATTCCGTCGCTTCGCTATTCGCTCAGGTCGCCACCGGGGACTGGGCGTCTATCGTTCCGCACACCTGGCTGTGGATGACGTCGATCGGGAACGAGACCCGGGCGGTGGAAATGTTGGATCCGGTGCTGAAAGCCGAAATCAGTTTGGCCACGATGTCCGCCGGGCCGGGTTCCCCGGTGGCCCGTGCGCTCACCGCATCCGCAAAGCAGCTGGCGCTGAACGAGTTCTTCGATGCGCAGCTGGTGGGTGTCACCCGGCGGCGTTGACCGGCGCGAGATCTAAGGACCGGGTGTGGCAGCGCTGGTCGGGTTGAGGCTCGCGAGGTGTCCGCTCTCCACCCCGGCGGCGGGGTCGAGTTCGCAGTCGATGATCGATGGGCCGTTCGACGCCAGCGCATCGGTCAGGGCCGACCGCAGCTCGGCCGCAGTCGTAACGTGAAATCCCTTGCCGCCGAACGCCTCTGCGATCAACTCGTGGCGCGCTCGGGCATTCAGCACGGTGGGCGCCGGGTCGCTGCCGGTCGCTGCCTCGTCGCCGCGGTAGACACCGCCGTTGTTGAGGATGACGACGGTGACCGGGAGCCGGTACCTGCAGATGGTCTCTATTTCCATGCCGCTGAAGCCAAATGCGCTGTCGCCCTCGATCGCCACGACCGGCTTGCCGGTCTCGACCGCGGCGGCGATGGCATAACCCATGCCGATGCCCATGACGCCCCAGGTACCCGTGTCCAGCCGGTGCCGGGGTACCTCCATATCGATGACGTTGCGGGCCAGGTCGAGTGCATTGGCGCCCTCGTTGACCACATAGACGTCCGGGTTGTCCTGCAGCACGGCACGAATGGCGCCCAGCGCGTTGTAGAACCGCATCGGGTGCGGGTCGTCGGCCAGGCGCCGGCGCATCTTGGCGTTGTTGGCCTCTTTACGCCCTGCCAGTTCGCCGGTCCATTCGGTGGGGACCGTGATCGGGTGCCCGGACACCCCGTCGAGGAGCGCCGACATGACCGATCCGATGTCGCCGGTCAGCGGCGCGGTGATCGGCCGATTGCTGTCGAACTCCGACGCCGCGATATCGACCTGGACGAACTTGGCGTCGGCGGACCACTGCGGCGACTCCCCATGGCCGAGTAGCCAGTTCAGCCGCGCGCCGACCAGCAGCACCACGTCGGCGCGGGCGATGGCGAGCGAGCGCGCGGCGGCCGCGGACTGCGGGTGCGAGTCCGGAAGCAACCCTTTGGCCATCGACATCGGCAGGAACGGAATTCCGGTGGCCTCGACAAACTCCCGAAGTACGTTGTCGGCCTGTGCGTATGCCGCCCCCTTGCCGAGCACGATCAGCGGTCGTTGCGCCTGCGCGAGCACGCCGAGCGCGCGGTCGACGGCCTCCGGTGCGGGCAGCTGCCGGGGGGCCGGGTCGACGACCCGCCACACCGTGTCGGCGGCGACCGAGGCCTCCAGCGCTTGGCCCAGCACCTCGCCGGGGATGTCGAGGTACACGCCGCCCGGACGGCCGGAGATCGCGGTGCGAATGGCGCGTGCGATGCCGCGCCCGATGTCCTCGACCCGGCTGATCCGGTACGCCGCCTTCACGAAAGGCCTTGCGGCGTTGAGCTGGTCGAGGTCCTGGTAGTCACCGCGCTGCAGGTCCACGATCGCCCGCCGGCTCGATCCCGAGATCTGGATCATCGGGAAGCAGTTCGTGGTGGCGTTGGCCAGTGCCGGCAGGCCGTTGAGAAATCCGGGGCCGGATGTCGTCAGGCACACGCCCGGGCGGCGGGTGAGGAATCCCGCTGCGGCGGCGGCATTTCCGGCGGAGGTTTCCTGGCGGAACCCGATGTAGCGGATGCCGGACGCTTGTGCGACGCGGGCGAGGTCGGTGATCGGGATGCCGACGATCCCGTAGATGGTGTCGACGTCGTTGGCCGCCAGCGCGTCCACCACCAGATGGAAGCCGTCGGTCAACCGCGCGCCTTGCAATGGCGCCGGCGCAGCGCTGTCAGATGCGGAAACTGTGCTCACGTGGCTACTCCTCGTCTGCCTGTCCTCGGATGTGGTGCGTGCGTTGCAGTGGGGCCTGCGATCACTGTGGTCGGGTGGCCCTCCGGTGTCCAAGACCAAGCCGCAATGCAGCGATTCACGCTGTCTATCGAACCGTGCGAACCGTTCAATAATTACCGGTTATCGATCGTGAGCGCGTCGGTATTGGACGAAGCCCGATGCTGCCGGGCATGGTTGGAACATTGACTTTTTGCACCGGCAAATTCTTACTCCGAAGAACGACCGACACCCACAAGCGAGAGGAGCGGGTCGATGAGGCCTGACGCGACCACCGGCACCCCGAGTCGTACTAACCCGACTCTTACTACCCCAACTCTCACTAAGGAGTCGGGGATTGCGCCGACCGACGAATTCAGCTGCCCACGCGTCGCCGATCTGGTCGCGGTGGCGGCAACCCGGCTGCCGGACGCTGCGGCGCTCGTCGTAACGCCCAATCGCATCCCGGTCAGCTACTCGGGCCTGCTCGGCCTGGTCGACGACCTCGCCGGCGAGCTGACGCGGGCCGGCCTGCTGCCCGGCGACCGGATCGCCCTGCGTGCGGCCAGCAACGCAGAATTCGTCGTCGGGCTTTTGGCTGCGTCGCGTGCGGATCTGGTTGTGGTCCCGGTGGATCCGGCGCTACCCGTCGGCGAGCAATCCGTCCGCGCCGCGGCGGTCGGCGCTCGAGTGATGCTCGTCGATGGCCTCCCCGGCGGCGGCGCCGGCGACCGGCGGGAGCCGGCATTGCGGTGCTGGCCGATCGCGGTTTCGGTCGGGCGCGAGGACGGTGGCCTGTCGGTGCACCTGGACGCCGCCGTGGCGCCGAACCCCGGCAACGCGACGGCTGAGGGTCCCAGGGGGCTGCGGCGCGACGACGCCATGATCATGTTCACCGGCGGCACCACGGGATTGCCGAAGATGGTCCCTTGGACGCACGAAAACATCGTCAGCTCCGTCCGGGCCATTATCGCCGCATACCGGCTCGGCCCGCAGGACGCGACCGTCGCGGTCATGCCCCTCTACCACGGTCACGGGCTGATCGCCGCGTTGTTGTCGACCCTGGCATCCGGCGGCACGGTGTTACTGCCCGCGCGCGGGCGCTTCTCCGCCCACACATTCTGGGACGACATCAACGCGGTCGGGGCCACCTGGTACACCGCAGTGCCGACGATCCACCAGATCCTGTTGGAGCGCGCCGCCGACGACCCGGCCGGGAGCAAGCGGGCCGCGCTGCGTTTCATGCGCAGTTGCAGCGCGCCGCTCACCTCGGAGGTGGCCCAAGCGCTGCAAGACACATTCTCGGCACCGGTGCTGTGCGCGTTCGGCATGACCGAGGCCACCCACCAGGTAGCCACGACCGGAATCGACGGGGCCGAACGCGGCGAAAAGCCTGCTGAGACAGCGGGTCTCGTCGGCCGCTCGACGGGACCGGAAATCCGGATCGTCGGGCCCGACGGCCGGCCCCTTCCGCAGGATGCCGTCGGGGAGGTCTGGTTGCACGGCCCCACGGTGGTGCGCGGCTACCTCGGCGATCCGGCCATCACCTCCGCCAACTTCACCGACGGATGGCTGCGCACCGGTGATTTGGGGACGTTGTCGGCGTCCGGCGAGCTGACAATTCGTGGCCGGATCAAGGAGCTGATCAACCGGGGCGGCGAGAAGATCTCGCCGGAGCACGTCGAGGGCGTCCTGGCCAGTCACCCAAACGTGTTGGAGGTCGCGGTGTTTGGCGCACCGGACAAGATGTACGGGGAAACGGTGGCCGCGGTGATCGTGCCCAGGAAGTCGCCAGCGCCAACACCGGCGGAGCTTGCTGTGTTCTGTCGCGAGCGGCTGGCCGCCTTCGAGGTGCCCGCCAGCTACCAGGAGGCCGGCGAGCTGCCGCACACCGCCAAGGGTTCGCTGGACCGCCGCGCCGTGGTCGAGCAATTCGGCGCGAAGGGCTGACGCACGCGTGGCACGGTTACTCGGTCGATGTCAGGTTCGACGACGATGTCAGGTTCGACGACGATGTCAGGTTCGACGACGATGTCAGGTTCGACGACGATGTCAGGTTCGACCACGTGGCCCGCGCACCCGATTCGCCGATGCGGTAGACCTGCACCATCGTGGCCACCGCGGAGGTGATCACCAACACCCCGACTACTGCGTGCAGCGCGAATTTCACGGCGCTCCCGCGCGCCTGGCGAATGTGCACGGCGGTCAGCAGCACGACCGTGGCCACCAGGGCCGCCACGATATAGATCAGGGTCTCGCCGAGTTGCTGGTGGAGCTTGACTTGGGGCGTCGCACCGACCTGCTTCTCCAACGACAGACCTGACTTGGTCGTTAGCGGGACCAGGATGAGGGTAGCCACGGCTTGCAGCAGCACGAGCCAGATCAGCCGCCGTCGCGCGGCCGGCCACACCGCACAGATGATCGCGAGGATCGCCGTCAGCGGGCCCAACACGACGACGAAGTGGTTGAGCAGAATGTGAGCGGGGAGACCGCTAACTGTCCACATGGATACTGCCTCTCCGCTGTTTCTCCGGCGCCCGCGCCCGCTATGCGCTCCTAGGCGTCTGTTTTCACCTTCGCCGCCGCGGATTCTGGCATGGCTTCGTAACGGGCGAATGAACGGGTAAAGGACGCCGCTCCGTGCGCCAGTGAGCGCAAGTCGATTGCGTACCGGGTCAACTCGACCTGCGGTACCTCCGCCTTGACCACCGTGCGCTCGTGACCCGCAGCCTCGGTACCCAGCACCCGGCCGCGGCGACTCGACAGGTCGCCCATCACCGCGCCGACGTAATCGTCGGGCACCAGCACCGAGATCTCGTCGAGCGGCTCGAGCAGGGTCACCCGGGTAGCCGCCGCTGCCTCACGCAATGCCAGCGCGCCCGCCGCCTGGAACGCGAAGTCCGACGAGTCGACGCTGTGTGCCTTGCCGTCGAACAGGGTGACCCGGATGTCGACCACCGGGTAGCCCGCGTGCACCCCCTTTTCCATCTGCGCGCGGACGCCCTTCTCCACGCTGGGGATATAGTTCCGCGGCACCGAGCCGCCGACCACCTTGTCGACAAACTCGAACCCGGAGCCCTCCGGCAACGGCTCGACCTCGATGTCGCACACGCCGAACTGGCCGTGCCCGCCGGACTGCTTGACATGGCGGCCGTGGCCTTTCGCCTTGCCGGCGAAGGTTTCCCGCAGCGGCACCCGCAGCTCGATCGTGTCCACGGTGACGCCGTAGCGGTTGGCCAGCGCGTCGAGGATGACGCCGGCGTGGGTCTCGCCCATGCACCAGAGCACGATCTGGTGCGTCTCCGGATTCTGCTCGATCCGCAGCGTGGGGTCTTCGGCGGCCAGGCGCCCCAGCCCGACCGACAGCTTGTCGTCGTCGGTCTTGGCGCGCGCCTGGATCGCGACCGGCAGCAGCGGCTCGGGCATCGTCCACGGCTTGAGCACGAGCGGCTCGGACTTGTCCGAGAGTGTGTCGCCGGTCTCGGCTCGGCTCAGCTTGCCGATCGCGCAGATGTCGCCGGCGACCACGGCCGGCGCGGGCCGCTGCTGCTTGCCCAGCGGGAAGGACAACACCCCGATGCGTTCGTCCTCGTCGTGGTCGGGATGCGAGCTACCGGACCCGTTGGACCCGCCGAAAAAGGAAGCGAAATGGCCGGACACGTGAACCGTCGCGTCGGGCTTGATGGTCCCAGAGAACACCCGGACGAGGCTGACCCGGCCAACGTAGGGGTCCGACGTGGTCTTGACCACCTCCGCCAGCAACGGTGCGCCTACGTCGCAGGCCAGGTCGGCGTGCGGGGCGCCCTGTGGCGTAAAGACCTCCGGCAGTGGGTGTTCCAGCGGAGACGGGAAGCCGCGAATGGCGATCTCCAGTAATTCCAGCGTGCCGACACCGGTGCCACTGCACACCGGGAGCACCGGGAAGAAGGAACCCCGCGCAACGGCACGCTCCAGGTCCTCGATGAGCACCGACTCGTCGATCGTCTCGCCGCCGAGGTAGCGCTCCATCAGCGACTCGTCCTCGGATTCCTCGATGATTCCCTCGATCAGGCTGCCGCGAGCTTCCTCGATCCGATCGGCGTCCGACGGGTCCGTCGGCTGCGTTGTCCGCGCACCGTCGGTGTACTTGTAATACGTCTGCGATAGCAATCCGATCAGGCCGTCACCCGTCGGGAGATAAAGGGGTAAAACCTTGTCGCCGAACGCATCCTGTGCGGCGGCCAGCGCCTCGGAGTAGTCCGCCCGGGCGTGGTCGAGCTTGGTGATCACCACTGCGCGGGGCATGCCGACCTGGCTGCATTCCTGCCACAGGGATTTGGTCGGCTCGTCGACGCCCTCGTTGGCGGCGATCACGAACAGCGCGCAATCTGCGGCCCGGAGCCCTGCCCTCAGCTCGCCCACGAAGTCGGCGTAGCCGGGTGTGTCGACCAGGTTGACCTTGATGCCGTTGTGCGACAGGGAGGCCACGGCGACGCCCACCGACCGCTGCTGCCGGATCTCCGCCTCGTCGAAGTCGCAGACCGTGGTGCCATCGACCACCGAGCCGGGCCTGGACAACACCCCACCCGCCACCAGCAGGGCCTCGACCAGGGTGGTCTTACCGCCGCCCGACGGGCCCACCAAGACCACATTGCGCACGTCGCTGGGACCGTCCGCGGTGGGAGCGGCTCCCGCGCCCTGGGAACCAGTGACTCTGTCGGCCATGACTTTCCTCCAGTTCTTCGGGGTGCGGCGGGGTGTGTCCTGCGCCACAGGTCGCCCGTAGGCAACTTTTCCCCCAACCGCCGCCCAACACAAGGCCACCGGCCGGACACGAACCGGTTGACCGGCGGTGCCGTTCGGCGCCGGTCGCGGACCGTGCGCTCAGGCGTGCCAGCTTGACCAGCGGCGCACCGCCATCGCGATCACCGGACCGTTCAATGGAACCGATTGGTACTGAGGATATTTGGCGCGCAGCAGCCGGTATCCCGTGTGCATCTGCTCGTCGTCTCGGTGAATGGTGGCCACGCCGTCGGCCCGGACCCACCACAACCGCGTCCAATCGTCGGCGTAGTGGTCGACCAGCAGGCTGGCCTGCGGATTGTTTTCGATGTTGGCCAGCCGGCGCAGCCGTTGCGTGGTCTTCGGCTTCGCGTCGATGGCGGTATAGATAACGTCGCGAACGACCGCGAACACCACCGGCACCAGGTGCGGCTTGCCGTCCCGCGCGGCGGTGGCCAGTCGCGCTACCGGAGACTCGGTGAACCTGGCCTTGGGGTCGAATTCGCCCACCGTGTCAGCTTAGGGTCGGCGGGGTTAGGTTAACTCGCATGCTGGCGGAGACCCAGATCGCTAACCTCCTCTATCGCTACGCCGAGTGCATCGATGCCGGCGACCTGACCGGGGCGGCCGCGCTCTTCGAGCATGCCCGCATCCAGATCACCGCCGACCAGACGGTGGACGCCGCCCGGCTGCTGGGCATCTGGAAGTCGCTGATCGTGCTGCACGCGGATGGGACACCCCGCACCAAGCACGTGACCACCAATGCATTGATCGAAGTCGACGAGGACGCCGGCACCGCGAGCTGCCGCAGCTACTACACGGTGCTGCAGCAGACCGACGAGCTGCCGCTGCAGACGATCGTCACCGGCCGCTACCACGACCGCTTCGAACGCGTCGACGGCCAGTGGCGGTTCTCCTACCGCGACCTCACCCTGATCGACATGATCGGCAATGTCAGCCATCACCTGACCAGCGGTTTGCGGAGACTTTGAGGGCCGGGAGCGTTTGACAGTCGCCCTTTGAATCCTCAAGGATCTTTGAGCTGGGGCATCAACCTGGTCGAGATAGTCGTGATAGCTGTCTAGGCTACGGTGTTGTTCACAAAGTCGTGTCGCCCAGACCCCAAGGCTGGGGCAATTGTTGAATTTAGCCCGACGTAGGAGGTTAGGCGATGAGCAAATGGCACCAAAGGTCGCCCTGGGCGCCATGGTTCGTCAGTTTGCTGACTGTGGTCGGGCTGGGGCTTGCATCGGTCACACTGGTGCCGGCGAACGCCGCGCCGTCGACGCTGGCGCTCGACCGGTACAGCGACCGGCCGGCGCCGCCGCTGGATCCAGCGGCCATGGTCGCGCCGCAGGTGGTCAACGTCAGCACCAGGTTCGGCTACAACAACGCTGTAGGGGCCGGAACCGGCATCGTGATCGATCCGGGCGGCGTCGTGCTGACCAACAACCACGTGATCTCGGCCGCGACCGATATCAGTGTGTTCTCCGTCGGCACCGGTCAAACCTATGCCGTCGACGTGGTCGGCTACGACCGCACCCAGGATGTCGCGGTGCTGCAGCTCCGGGGCGCCGGTGGAATGCCCAGCGCCGCGATCGGCGGCGGGGTCGCCGTCGGCGAGCCGCTCACCGCGCTGGGTAACGCCGGTGGGGCCGGTGGCGCGCCCTCCGTGGCGGCCGGCCGCGTGGTCGCGGTCGACCAGACCGTATCGGCCACTGACACCCTGACCGGTGCCACCGAGACGCTGGCAGGTTTGATCCAGGTCGACGCCGCGATCAAGCCCGGTGACTCGGGTGGCCCCCTCGTCAACGGCGCCGGGCAGGTGGTCGGCATGAACACCGCCGCCACCGACAGCTACAAGATGTCCGGCGGGCAGGGCTTCGCGATTCCGATCGGCCGGGCAATTGCGATCGCCGGCGCCATCCGCGGCGGCGCCGGCTCGAACACCGTGCACATCGGCTCCACGGCCTTCCTCGGCCTCGGCGTTGTGGACAACAACGGCAGCGGCGCGCGGGTCGAACGCGTGGTGTCCAGCGGTCCCGCCGCGGCGGCCGGAATCAACGTCGGCGACGTCATCGTTTCCGTCGACCGCGCCCCCATCAACGGAGCCACCGCGATGACGGACGTGCTCATCCCACACCACCCGGGCGACATGATTCAGCTGGCGCTGGCCTCCGGCCGGACCGTGAACGTGACACTGGCGGACGGGCCGCCGGCCTGACGGTCGGCCGTATAATGCGGCCCGGGTAGCGAATTCGTTTGCTGCTTAATCTATTCGGGCTTGATTCCGTTGTGGGAACCCCGGGTACCCGTGGCATCGTGGAGTTGATGAACGACGCAGACCATCCCGTCCACGCTGTCGAACACGATCCAGCGGGCGGCAGTCATATCGAGGGGGGTGTGGTCGAGCACCCCACCGCCAAGGACTTCGGCAACGCCGCAGCACTTCCGGCCGACCCCACTTGGTTCAAGCACGCCGTGTTCTACGAGGTGCTGGTCCGGGCGTTCTTCGACGCCAGCGCCGACGGCTCCGGGGACCTGCGCGGACTCATCGACCGCCTCGACTACCTGCAGTGGCTCGGCATCGACTGCATCTGGCTGCCCCCGTTCTACGATTCGCCGCTGCGCGACGGCGGCTACGACATCCGGGACTTCTACAAGCTGCTGCCGGAATTCGGCACCGTCGACGATTTCGTCGCGCTCGTCGACGCCGCTCACCGGCGGGGAATCCGGATCATCACCGACCTGGTGATGAACCACACATCGGAGTCGCACCCGTGGTTCCAGGAGTCCCGGCGCGACCCCGACGGGCCCTACGGCGACTACTACGTCTGGAGCGACACCAGCGAGCGCTACACCGACGCCCGGATCATCTTCGTCGACAGCGAAGAGTCGAACTGGACGTTCGACCCGGTCCGCCGCCAGTTCTACTGGCACCGGTTCTTCTCCCACCAGCCGGACCTCAACTACGACAACCCGGCCGTGCAAGAGGCGATGATCGACGTACTTCGATTCTGGCTCGGCCTCGGGATCGACGGTTTTCGGCTGGACGCGGTGCCCTACCTGTTCGAACGTGAGGGCACGAACTGCGAAAACCTGCCGGAGACGCACGCGTTCCTCAAGCGCGTTCGCAAAGTGGTCGACGACGAATTCCCGGGCCGGGTGCTGCTGGCCGAGGCCAACCAGTGGCCCGGCGATGTCGTCGAGTACTTCGGCGACGCCGGCACCGGCGGTGACGAATGCCACATGGCGTTTCACTTCCCGCTGATGCCGCGCATCTTCATGGCGGTCCGCCGGGAGTCGCGGTTTCCGATCTCGGAGATCATCGCGCAGACGCCGCCGATCCCGGAGACGGCCCAGTGGGGGATCTTTCTGCGCAACCACGACGAGTTGACGCTGGAAATGGTCACCGACGACGAACGTGATTACATGTACGCCGAGTACGCCAAGGATCCCCGGATGAAGGCGAACGTCGGGATCCGCCGCCGGCTGGCTCCGCTGCTGGACAACGACCGTAACCAGATCGGGCTGTTCACGGCGCTGCTGTTGTCGCTACCCGGTTCGCCGGTCCTCTATTACGGCGACGAGATCGGCATGGGTGACGTGATCTGGTTGGGGGACCGCGACGGGGTGCGCACCCCGATGCAGTGGACGCCGGACCGCAACGCGGGCTTCTCCACGGCGAACCCGGGCCGGCTGTACCTGCCGCCCAGCCAGGACCCGGTATACGGCTACCAGGCCGTCAACGTGGAGGCGCAACGCGACACCTCGACATCCCTGCTGAACTTCACCCGCATGATGCTGGCGGTGCGCCGCCGGCACGCCGCCTTCGCCATCGGGACTTTCCAGGAATTGGGCGGGTCGAACCCGTCGGTGCTGGCATTCGTGCGGCAGGCGGCCGATGATGGCGACACTGTGCTATGCGTCAACAATCTGTCGCGGTTCCCGCAGCCCATCGAGCTGAACCTGCAGCAGTGGAACGGCTACACGCCGGTCGAACTGACCGGTCACGTGGAATTCCCACGCATCGGCCACCTTCCCTACCTGCTGACACTGCCCGGACATGGGTTCTACTGGTTCCAGTTGTCCGGACCTCAGGAGGAATGGCGCCCATGAATCTGCCAGCCACGCTGCCAGACAAGCTGCCATGGTCCGAATGGCTTCCGCAGCAACGTTGGTACGCCGGCCGCAACCGGGAGTTGTCCGCCGCCGCGCCGGCCTTGGTCGTCCCGCTTCGCGACGATCTCGACCTGGTCCTGGTTGACGCCGACTACACCGACGGTTCGTCGGAGCGCTACCAGGTGATCGTCGGGTGGGATTCCGCGCCGATCTCCGAGTTCAGCACCGTCGCCACCATCGGCACCGCCGACGACCGCACCGGCTTTGACGCACTGTACGACGCCGACGCGCCGCGATTCCTGCTGTCGTTGATCGACTCGTCGGGGGTTCGCGCCGCGTCGGGCACCGGCCCGACTGACATCGTCTTCACCAAGGAACCGAACGTCGAGTTGCCGCTGGACGCCTCGGCCCGGGTTTCGGACGCCGAGCAGTCCAACACCAGCGTCATCTTCAACAGGAGCGCCATCTTCAAGGTGTTCCGCCGGGTCAGCGGGGGTATCAACCCCGACATCGAGCTGAACCGGGTGCTGGGCCGCGC
Source organism: uncultured Actinomycetota bacterium (assembly GCA_963778135.1). Lineage (GTDB taxonomy): Bacteria > Actinomycetota > Actinomycetes > Mycobacteriales > Mycobacteriaceae > Mycobacterium. The sequence continues at coordinate 189,226 of CAVZTC010000004.1, forward strand.
CGGCAACCCGCATGTCGCCCGATTGCTCGGCACCTACGAGATATCCGCATCGGACATCGACATGGCGTGTCCGCTGGGCATGGTGACGGAGTTCCAGGCCAACGCCGCGGAAGGCTGGGCCATGGCCACCGCCAGCGTTCGCGACTTGTTCGCCGAGGGCGACCTGTACGCCCACGAAGTCGGCGGCGACTTCGCCGGCGAGTCCTACCGGCTCGGCGAGGCGGTCGCGTCCGTGCACGCCACGCTGGCCGAATGCCTGGGAACGGCGCAGGCCGCGTTCCCGGTGGACAAGGTGCTGGCGCGGTTGTCGTCGGCCGGGGCGGCGGTTCCGGGACTGGGGGCATACACGGCGACGATCGGAGAGCGATTCCAGAAGCTTTCGAACGAGGGGATCACCGTTCAGCGCGTGCACGGCGATCTGCACCTGGGGCAGGTGCTGCGCACCCCGGAGCGCTGGCTTTTGATCGACTTCGAAGGCGAGCCGGGGCAGCCGTTGCCGGAGCGCCGGGCGCTGGATTCGCCGTTGCGCGACGTCGCCGGTGTGTTGCGCTCCTTCGAGTACGCCGCCTACGGACCATTGGTGGACCAGGCCGCCGACAAACAACTTGCCGCCCGCGCGCGGGAATGGGTGCAACGCAACCGCACCGCGTTCTGCGAGGGCTACGCGGCCGTTTCGGGTTCCGACCCGCGCGATTCGGCGGGGCTGCTTGCGGCCTACGAATTGGACAAGGCGGTCTATGAGGCCGGGTATGAATCGCGGCACCGACCCGGCTGGCTGCCGATCCCGCTGCGCTCCATCGCCCGCCTCACCGCGACATAATCCGGCCCTAATCCGCCCTAACCCAGCCCTAACCCGCCCTAACGCGGCCCTAACCGGCACAGCCGGCCGCACTGCCCACACTGCGGGCGGCGGGAACGGCACCCGTCTGACAGCATGTGCGTGTGGCGAGCGAGATTTTCAACAGTGAGACGCGGTTGTCGTGGGTGCTGGCGGTGCTGGCGGGCGTGCTGGGCGCCACCGCGTATACCCACTCGGCCGGATATTTCGTGACATTCATGACCGGAAATGCCCAACGTGCCGTGCTCGGATATTTCCGGCACGACGTTTGGATGTCGATCGCGGCGGGGTTGCTGATCCTCTGCTTCGTCGCCGGCGTGGTGACCGCGTCATGGTGCCGGCGGCATTTCTGGGTTGCGCACCCACACGGCCCGACGGTGCTGACCACCTTCAGCCTGGTGTCGGCCACCGCGCTCGACATCGTCATCGGCCGATGGAACGAAAGCCAACTTGACTTCGCGCCAATTCTGCTTGTTGTCTTCGGTGTTGGCGCCCTGAACACATCGTTCGTCAAGGATGGCGAGGTGTCGATCCCGCTCAGCTATGTCACCGGCACGCTGGTCAAGATGGGCCAGGGCATCGAACGTCACATCGCCGGCGGCAAGGTGTCGGACTGGCTCGGCTATTTCCTGCTGTTCGCCAGCTTCGTCTCGGGTGCCACCGTCGGTGGTGTGATCAGTCTGATCGTCAGCGGCGACCAGATGCTGGCGGTCGCCACGGCCCTGTGCGCGGTCACGACCGGCTACACGTACTTCCACGAGGACCGCCGCGCGCTGTTGGACTAAGAGGGCCGAGTGAAAGTCGGTGGCGCGGTCCTGCGAAAGAACATCGGCAGCAGCGCTGGCCGTTGCGCTGCTGCCGATGCCGGCTTGCGGGGTTCCCAACCCCGAGGAGCCGTTAGGCCCCTTACGATGTCGGGCCGTTGGTGGCGTTGAGCACCTGCAGGATGTCGGGCTTCATGGCAAGCAACTGCTGGTTCCAGTATGGCCACGAGTGCGTGCCATTGGCGGGGAAGTTGAACACGCCGTTGCGCCCGCCCGAGGCCGCGTAGGTGTTCTGGAAGGTTTGATTGGTGCGCAGGGTGAGGCTTTCCAGGAACTTCGCCGGCATGTTGTCGCCACCGATGTCCGTCGGTGCGCCGTTACCGCAGTAGATCCAGATCCGGGTGTTGTTGGCCACCAACCGCGGAATCTGCAGCATCGGGTCGTTGCGCTTCCATGCCGGGTCGCTCGACGGGCCCCACATACTGTTGGCGTTGTAGCCACCCGAGTCATTCATCGCCAAGCCGATCAGGGTCGGCCACCAGCCCTCGGACGGGTTGAGGAACCCGGAAAGTGATGCGGCATAGGGGAATTGCTGCGGGTAGTAGGCGGCCATGATCAGCGCGGAACCGCCCGACATGGACAACCCAACCGCCGCATTGCCCGTCGGCGAGACGTCCTTGTTGGCCTGCAGCCAGCTGGGCATCTCCTGGGTGAGGAAGGTCTCCCACTTGTAGGTGTAGTTCTGACCGTTGCCCTGCGACGGCTGATACCAGTTGCTGTAAAAGCTGGACTGACCACCGACCGGCATGATCACCGACAGGCCGGACTGGTAGAACTCCTCGAACGCCGGGGTGTTGATGTCCCAGCCGTTGTAGTCGTCCTGTGCGCGAAGGCCGTCGAGCAGGTACACCGCATGCGCGCCACCGCCCTGGAACTGGACTTTGATGTTGCGGCCCATCGACGGTGATGGCACCTGCAGGTATTCCACTGGAAGGCCCGGCTTGGAGAACGCCCCCGCGCTCGCCATGCCCCCGGCGGCACAGACGAGACCGGACAACACGGCAGCCCCTACGCCCGCGATAGCCAGCCGCCGCGGCAGTTTGGCCGTCGCGCCGCGCAACCTTCGCAACTCATCGAAGAACGTCATAGCTCCTACCCATCCCTTACGGTTCGAATCCGTCTGGGCGATCCAAACACAGCGGGACGGCGCAATTGGGTTGTCGGGGCCGGAGTTTGACGTCGCGGTTGGCTAACGATTCAGAGTCGGTACGGACTCGTCGGCTTGGTGCTTGATTCTGCGTCCAGGGCGCGGTCTTCTCACACTTTTGCGCCCCCAGCGCGTAGTCAAATGTGAGGTCGACGGCAGACGGCTGTTAGGAGACCAGGCGGCGCAACAGAGTTGACGCCGTCGCGACTCCGATGACCGCCGCCGCCACCAACACGACGATGTCCGCTGGGTTGAACGGGGTGCCGATCAACAGCGCCCGTAACGCGTTGACCTCGTAGCTCAGTGGGTTGACCCTGCTCAGCGTGTGCAGCCACGCGGGCATCACGTCGACCGGGTACAGGGCATTGGAGGCGAAGAACAACGGCATCGTGATGGCTTGTCCGATCCCCATCAGGCGATCGCGGCTGCGAACAAGCCCCGCCAGCGTCATCGACAGGCAGGCGAAGAACGCGGCACCGAGCATGACGATGCCCATCGCCGCCAGGATCCGCAGCGGGTTGATGGTCAGGCCGACGCCCATCACATAGGCCAGCGCCAGCACGCCGACCACCTGAGCGACCGATCGCACACCGGCCGCGAATGCCTTGCCGCTGATCAGCGCCGACGCGGGCGCCGGGGTCACCATGAGTTTGGCCAGGATGCCGGCGTCGCGATCCCAAATGATCTGGATGCCATAGAAGATCGAGATGAACAGCGCCGACTGGGCGATGATTCCCGGCGCCAGGAATGCCAGGTAGGACACCGACCCGGTGTTGATGACATGCAGGTGGCTGAACGTGGTGCCGAAGATCAACAGCCACAGCGCAGGCTGCACCATCCGGGTGATCAGTTCGGTGCGGTCGTGCCGCAGCTTCTGCAGTTCGACGATCGCGAACGCGGTGATGCGGTCCGACGTGGCGCGCACCCGCTGCCATCCCTGCGGCGCGCGAGCCAGGGTTATGCCTGTCATTTCGCAGGCCTGTAAGGCTTGTTCAGCCGGCACGGCGGGCAACCTTTCTGCTGGAACGGATTTCGCGGATGCTCCCCGCCTCTTCGTGCTCTTGGGTCGAGTCCGGGCTCAAACCCCCAGCGGTGTAGTGGCGGAACACGTCCTCGAGCGTGGCGGCCGATGACACGCTCAACTTCAGCTTGGCCGGCGTTCCCACCGCGCGCAGTTCCCCGTGGTGCATCAGCGCGACCCGATCGCACAACGCGTCGGCCTCTTCCATGTAGTGCGTGGTGAGCAGCACAGTCATACCGAACTGGCCCTGCATCTTCAGCACCTGAGTCCAGACGCGATCGCGCGCAATGGGATCCAGCCCCACGGTAGGTTCGTCGAGCACCAGCAGCGACGGGCGGTTTACCAGCGCCTGCGCCACCTCCAGACGGCGAACCATGCCGCCTGAGTAGGTCGCCGCCAGTCGGTCGGCCACGTCGAGCAGCTCCATGGCGGCCAGCGCCTCGGTCACTCGTTCGGTCCGCTCGGCGCGCGGCACACCGTACAGCCGTGCGAACCACTGCACGTTCTGCCGGCCGGTCAGCGCCGGTTCGATCGAAAGCTGTTGCGGGACGTAGCCAATATTGCTTCGGATGTCGACGGTCTGATCCCGCGTGTCCATACCGAAAATGCGCAGTTCGCCCTGCTGCACCGGCGTCAGGGTGGTGAGCATGCGGACCACTGTCGTCTTTCCAGCGCCGTTGGGTCCAAGCAGGCCCATGGTCTCGCCGGGCCTTACCTGCAACGTCACGTTGTCGACGGCGGTGAACTGGCCGTAGCGATAGGTCAGATGCCGGGCGTCGACGGCCATCGGCAGTGTTGCGCTCATGAGCGTCGCTCTTGCAGTATCAGGGTCATCGTGTCAAGGACCTCCAATCCTTTTGCGAGGGCTGCGATTTGATCGTGATCAAGTTCGCCGAGCACATCGGACAGCAGCGCTCGCCGGGCTGCCCGAGAGGCGTCGATGATCTGCTGGGCCGGCTCGGCGAGCCAAAGCTGGCCGACGCGGCGGTCCGTCGCGTCGACCGTCCGGAGCAGTAAGCCGCCGGACACCAGCTTGGAGACCAGGGTGGAAGCGGTGTTGGGCACCAGCCCGAGTTCCGCGGCGGCAGCGCTGACCGAGACCCCCGGCTGCAGTCCGACCAGCCACAAGAGCTCCGCCTGCGACTCGGTGAGCCGGGCGGAGTCGAAGCCCCGACCGGCCGACCGCCGGAGTTGGCGGCGGAACCTGCCCACGACACCGAACACCTCGCTCACCAGGTCGGTGCGTGACTTGAGCCTTTGCATAGCTACCTTCTTCGCCTATATATCTCTGTATATATCTCTGTATAGGAGCTATATATGTGTGCGAGCTATGCGCGAGCTATCAGCCAGCTACTTCTCCAGGCGATGCAGCGCGACGTCCGTCAGTGCCCGGTGTTCGACGCCGGCGGTCATGTAGCTGCAGAACGGTTGCCGGCGACGGTCCGTCGGTGAGCCGGGATTGAGCAGGCGCAGCCCGGTTTCCGTCGTCGTATCCCAGGGGATGTGACTGTGCCCGAACACCAGAACGTCGGTGTCCGGATACAGCCGCGACATTCGGCTTTCGCGGCCGGTCGCGGCGCCGGTCTCGTGCACGACGGTGAAGCGCAGGCCCGCGAGCAGCACGTCCGCCCGCTCCGGCAGGCGCCGCCGCAGCTCGGGTCCGTCGTTGTTGCCCCAGACCGCGACCAGCCGGGCGGCCCGGGATTCCAGCGCGTCGAGCAGGTCGGGCGTCACCCAGTCGCCGGCGTGCACGACGACATCCGCCGTCGCGACCTCGTCCCATACCTGTGCGGGTAGGTCGCGTGCCCGGTTCGGGACATGGGTGTCGGCGATCAATAGCAGCCTCACCCGCCCATCTTGCGTCAGAGGCCCGTCAGCGGGTGGACCACCAGGTTGCACAGGCCCTCGTTTCGCCCGACCGAGATCGGGACGTCAAACATCTGCGATGTTCCCGGCGGCGTCACCTGCAGCTGTATGTCGGCGCCCGAGGCCCCGTAGATTTGGCAGGTCGAATCCTGCTTGGTGATGGCCGCCACCCATTCGACCATCGCGTGCGCGCCGTGGCCCGGCTCCAGGGTGACGATGGTGCCGGGTGTGGCGCCGCCCAGGTATCCGCTTGGTACTTGCTTGGCACGGATGGGCGAAGCGCCTTCGACGTTCGGCTGGGCGTCCACCGTCGGATATCCCGACAGCTGGCACGCGCCGGCGCCGGGTTGCAGCGTGAAGTTGAGGTAGATGGCACGATGGCCCAGCCCCGGCTCGGCCACCTCGGCGGCCACCGCGAGCGCCCCGGGATCACACGCCGCCGGGTCGGCGTGGGCGGGACCCGCGAGGCTGACGGTTCCGGCCGTGGCGACGAGCGCCCACGCCGTCAGGGCCATCAGGGCCAGGGTGGCCCGCGTTGTTTTTCTGCGCATGCGCCAAGTGGACCATCCGCGCGCCGCTACCGATCCCATATTCCGAATCCGGGGGTGGCACGATGTTGAACACCGGAAAGCAGAGGAGAGACCCATGCGCACCTTCGAGTCAGTCGCCGACCTCGCTGCCACTGCGGGCCAGCCCATCGGGACGAGCGACTGGGTGACCATCACCCAAGAAGACGTCAATTTGTTCGCCGACGCGACCGGCGATCACCAATGGATCCACGTCGACCCGGAGAAGGCGGCTGCGGGTCCGTTCGGCACGACCATCGCCCACGGCTTCATGACCCTGTCGCTGTTGCCGCGGCTGCACCATGAGACCTACACCGTCAACGGCATCAAGCTCGCAATCAACTATGGCCTCAACAAGGTTCGCTTTGTCGCACCGGTGCCGGTCGGCTCTCGGGTGCGCGCGCAGACGTCGCTGGTCGGAGTCGAAGACGTGGGCAACGGCGCGGTGCAGGCGACGGTGTCGACCGTCGTCGAGATCGACGGGGGATCCAAGCCGGCGTGCGTGGCCGAGAGCATAGTCCGCTACATAACGTGACACCCGCTGCGGAGAGCCGCGTCAGAATTCGGCGATCGTGTGTTCCAGGCGTTCGGCCAGCCGGGCCTGGGCTTCGGCGCGCCGGGTCGGAATGTGCTGCGACGGGAAAGGCGTTGTCACAGGCTGATATTCACGCAGTGTGCGGCGAGCTACCGTCATCTTGTGCAGTTCGGTGGCGCCGTCGGCGATGCCCAGTGACTCGGCGGCCACCATCATCTTGACGAACGGCATCTCGTCGGAGACGCCGAGCGCGCCGTGCAGGTGCATGGCCCGCTGGGCGACGTCGTGCAGCACCGCGGGCATGGCGACCTTGACCGCGGCGATGTCGCGGCGCACCTTCTGATAGTCGTGGTGCTTGTCGATCAACCACGCGGTGCGCAGCACCAGCAGCCGGAACTGTTCGATCTGGATCCAGCTGTCGGCGACCTTCTCCTGGGTCATCTGCAGGTCGGAGAGCCGGCCATGCCTGGTCTGCCGTGACACAGCGCGCTCACACATCATGTCAAAAGCCCGGCGCGCCAACGCAATTGTGCGCATCGCGTGATGGATCCGGCCACCGCCGAGGCGGGTCTGCGCGATCATGAACGCCTGGCCCTCGCCGCCGAGCACGTGATCGGCCGGCACCCGGACGTCGTTGTAGCGGACGTAGCCGTGCGAGCCGTGCTTGCTCGACTCGCCGCCCACCCCGACGTTGCGGATGATCTCGATGCCCGGCGTCTCGCCTGGAACGATGAACAGCGACATCTTGTCGTAAGTTCGGGCGTCGGGCTTGGTCACGGCCATCACGATAAAGAACGAGGCGTGCCTGGCGTTACTGGAAAACCATTTCTCCCCGTTGATCACCCAGTCCCCGTTGCCCGCGACGTCCTGGGTCGCCAACGTCACGAACATCCCGGGATCGGAGCCGCCCTGCGGCTCGGTCATCGAATAGCAGGAGGAGATCTCGCCGTCGAGCAGCGGCTGCAGGTAGCGGGCCTTCTGCTCGTCGGTGCCGAACAGTGCGAGGATCTCGGCGTTACCCGAGTCGGGTGCCTGGCAACCGAACACCGACGGGGCCCAGCGGGAGCGCCCGAGGATCTCGTTCAGCAGCGCGAGCTTGACCTGGCCGAAGCCCTGACCACCCAGTTCGCGCCCCAGGTGGGCCGCCCACAGTCCCTGGTCCTTCACCTGCTGCTGCAGCGGCCGCAGGATCGCCATCATCTCGGCGTTCTTCTTGTCGTACGGGTCTAGGGAGACCAGATCGAGCGGTTCGAGTTCCTCGACCATGAACTTTTCGACCCAGTCCAGCTTCGCCTGATACTCCGGGTCCGTTTCAAAATCCCACACTGTCTCTCAACCGTTCCCCAGCGCAGCGCCGCGCCGGCATCTTAGGTATTGCGAGCTAAAGCCATCGTAAGTGCGGGAATGAATCGGACCGCGCCGCGGTAGAACAACGGTATGAAACTCAACGACGCCGCGCGTGACCTCATTGGAAAGGGTGCCGACGCCACGCTGGTCACCCTCAATCCCGACGGCAGCCCGCAGGTTTCCCTGGTCTGGGTGGCGCTGCAATCGACGCCGGACGGGGACGAACTCGTCACCGCTCACCTCGCCGAGCACAAGAAGGTGCGCAACGTCCGCAACGATCCCCGGGTGGCCCTGACGATCGCCGCGGTGGGCGACTTCGCCCCGGAGATGCGCCCCTACCTGCTCGTCAACGGCACCGGCCGGATCGTCGAGGGCGGCGCCCCCGAGCTGCTGAAGGAGCTCGCGCAGAGTCTGTCCAACCCGGACGTGTTCCCGCCGGCGGGCGCACCACCGGGATTCCTCACCCGGATCCGCATCGACAAGGTCGGCGGCATCGGCCCCTGGGTGTCCTGACGCAAATCAGCCGCGACGCCATACCGTGTTGGGAAGGCCGAGCAGCGCCGCCACGGGCAATACCGACCGGGGCTCGTAGCCCACGCGCCACAGTCCGTTGTGCGCCGCCTGGTCGGTGAAAAGTTCCTCGGGGTGCCTCGCGGCATCCGGGGCCGGCTGGCTGAGGTCATGGACGAGCAGCGCCGCCATGAGAACGCGCGCCGTCTCCGCGTCGAAGATTTCAACACCGAAGTGACAGGCGCCGAAATAGGCGGCCTCGAGAATTCGATTGCGCGTGACCGACCGTGTCCACGACATCGGGGCGATGTTGAACGAGATGCGGCGGCGATCGGCGGCGGCGGCGACGCCTCGCCAGCGCTGAAAACGTTTGGCCACAGCATAATTGGGACCCTGTTGGGTCACCAGCGAGTCGGCGACGTGCCGCGTTCCGTTGGCGGGCTGGCCCCTGTAGGCGGGGGTGAACCCACGCCCGGCCGACAGTGCCCGCCCGACAGTTGCCCACTGCCGCCGCTGGTAGGAGTCGCGGGCAAAGTCGACAACCGAGTCCGTGACGGCGTACACGTCGGTCGGTGTCGCGAGGTAGGCCAGCGCGGTATCGGGCCGGTTGAGCAGCAGATCTTCTGCGGCCGCGTCGACGGCGGCGCTCACCCGGATATGAAGCGCGCGGTCGGCGTAGGCGTACATGCCGATGACCAGGGAATCCTCGCCGGCACACTGGTCCATCCACTGGCGCAGTTCGGGTAATTCGGTCACGACGTCGAGCCCGTGACCGCCCTCGGGGCGGCACGGCATCCTCACGCGACCCGCGCCGGCCTGTGCGGTGTCGATGATGCGTGACCACACCGCGGGTAAGGGGACGTCTATCGCCAAAACGTTGGCGCCCCATTGGGTCAGCGGCGCCAGCGGGCCCATCTCTGAACCCGCACCGATCACGGCCACGCACTGGCCCGGCAGTGCCAACCACTCGGGGTGGGCCATTACCGTCTCGATTGCGGTCGCGAAGCTGGGTTCGACAATTCCGGCGGCCACCCAGCGCTGCAATTGCGCGCGCAATTCCTCCCCGCGAAGCACCGTGCCCCGATAGGGCACCCGCAACTCGTCGACAGGGGCGGCGCGGCCGGACACGTGCTCGGCACCGAAGCCGGCGCGTGGTCGGAACGCGGTGAGCGCCCCCGACAGGGGAACGGCCTCACCATCTCGCCCGAACAGCATGCGCCCGCTCATCGAGCTGAGCCCGGCCCGTGCGATCCCTACCGACGCTTCCCCCGAGCGCGAGCATGTTCGGGTCAGCTCCGCCATTAGGCTCGCATAGTCGGAGCGCCACCGCCGCGTAGCGGTAAAGCTCTGCGCCACAACGGGATCGAATTGACAGACGGCGTCAGCCAGGATTTCGCGTACTATGCCAGAGGAGCCCGACCCGCCGTCGCCGCGCGGAAAACCGACACCCGATGCCGAGCCGTCCGACCTATTGTCTTGGTGCGCATCGGCATACATCATTGCGTTCCCCAGTCTCAAGTTCATCCTGATCGTTGTTCGGGCGGTGTTCATGCAAGGTGTGGCAGCCTAACACGCAGCCGACATTTGGCGCTGGCAAATCCGACGCCCGGAATCGAGACCAAGCGGCACAGGGGATTTCGCGGCCGCACCCGCATTTTTCGGGCCCCTGACGACCATCGCCATCGTATGTAAACTAGCCTCATCCGAGTGACTCCCCAGGCGCGACCGGCGCGGAAAGGCGATGTCCGGGAGCTGTCACGCACCATGGCCCGGGCGTTTTACGACGACCCGTTGATGACCTGGCTGTTCCCCGACGAGCGGCCGCGCCTCGCGCAACTACGTCGGTTGTTCGCGACGATGACCCGCCACCACCACCTGTCCCGCGGTGGCGTGGAGGTGGCCTGTGACGGACCGGGCATCGGCGCGGCGGCATTGTGGGATCCGCCGAACCAATGGCAAGAGACGCGCTGGGAGCTGCTGGTGCAGGCGCCCGCATTCCTGCGGGTGTTCGGCTTTGATTCGGCCCGGGCGCGCAGCGTGCAGGAAAAGATGAAGCGCGCGCACCCCGAAGAGCCGCACTGGCATCTGGCCGCGATCGGCAGCGACCCGGCGGTGCGCGGACAGGGCTTCGGGCAAATCCTGATGCGGTCGCGGCTGCAACGTTGCGACGCCCAATACTGTCCGGCGTACCTGGAGTCGACCAAACCCGAAAATGTGCCGTACTACCAGCGTTTCGGATTCACCGTCGCCGATGAGATCCAGCTGCCCAACGGTGGACCGCCGATCTGGCCGATGTGGCGGGAACCGCGGGGCTGATCATCCCGCCGATCATCCAGCAGACGGGGGCTTTTTCATCACGGTGCCCCGCAGCTCCGCCCCGAATTCAATGTCGTCGTAGTTGGCCCTCTTGCGCCAGCCGCTGCCCGCGGTGTCCGGCGGCGGCGGCGTCGTCACGCCGCGTGCCGACTCCTGGTATCCCTCGTCCTCCTGGTACCCCTCGTCCTCCTCACACTCCGAATCCTTTTCCTCCCCGTACTTGTGCTGTGCCCTCTTGCGCCAACCGCTGCCGGCCGAGGTCTGCGGCGGCATCAAGGGCGGAAGGAAGGGGAACCCGGCGTCGGCGGAATCGGCAGACTCCCCCGTGGGAAGCGGCGACGCCGCCGACGCGAGCTGCACGGGCGTTTGCGAAGCGGGCAGCAGCCCGACCACGGCGGGCGGCACGCTCAGATTGCCCAACGAGACGCCGACACCTATCGCCGCCGTGGGCTGCACGGAAAGTCCGGCGGCCCCCAACGCGCGCAACGCTCCCGGCCCCGCTTCCGCCGCTGCTGCTGCCCCGGCGCCCAGTGCCGACCCGCCCTCCGTCAGGCCGCCACCTACATCGCCACCGACCGTCTCCAGCGACTGGGCCGCGGTCAACTGCGCCACGTAACTCAGCAGGTTGATGGGAATTCCGCCCGCTATGAACTGGTTGCCGTAGGTCATCGCCAGGCCGAACCAGCCCTTGTTCGGGTTGAAGCTTTCGATCGACGAAATGATCGAATCGAGTGTGGTCGTCGCGGCCGGCGCCGCGGCGGCGGCCGCAGAACCGCCGGCGGCGGGTGCCGCACTGGCTTGCGTGGCCAACCCTGCCGGATTGGCGATCGTCGGCGGCGAGGAGAACGCAGACAACGTGGTGGCGTGTGCCGATGCCGCCTGATAGCGACTCATCGCCGCCGAGTTGTTCGCCCACATGGTCTGGTATTGATCTTCGGTTTGTGCGATGGCCGTAAGGTTGATCCCGAATGTGTTGGTGGCCAACAACTGTGCCAGCCGCGTTCTGTTGGCGCTCACCAGCGCGGGAAGAACCACCGCCGAGCGAACGGAGTCAAAGGCCGCCGCGGCGGCCTGCGCCGAGGCGGCCATCTGCTGGGCCTGCCGCGCGGTGCCGCGCAACCAGATCAGGTATGGCTCAACGGCCCGCACCATTGCCAGCGAGGACGGACCCTGCCAGGTATCGGTCAGCGTGGACACCGCTGAGGCTACGCTGCCGGCGGTGTTCTGCAGTTCGGCGCCCAGGCGCTGCCACGCACCGGAGGCCTCGATCATCGAGCCGGCCCCAGGCCCGGAGTGGATGAGCGCGGAGATGACCTCGGGGGGCAACACTAAGAAATCCACGACATCTCACCTCCCACACCACGGGAACGCCCCGGCCAAATCGCGCTGACCATACTGCGACAGGACCCGGAACATTCCGCATTGACGCCTTGCCCGCGGGCCACGATCACCAGTGTGCACGTTGCGGGGATCCCGAGGCCAGGGAGGTGCCGGTGAGTTGGTCGCCGTGCGCTGATGAGATGGCCTGGCAGGCGACTTCGGCGGCGTCAGCGTGGTTCTCAAATTGATTGGCGGAGTGACTATTTCGATCTGCGAGGCGCTCGGCACCGCCAAGTTGGTATGTTTGCTCAAAGTGCGACGCCTCAGCTTGGGGGAACACCGAAAGTGACCATCGACAATCCCTTTTGGGATGCGGTCAAGGATTGCGTTGAACCGGATAGTTTCCGGGGCAACCCGGTGGTCGGCGAGTTCCGTTTGGACCGGACCGTGGAAGAGAGTATGGCGCGCTTTCCGAACCGGCAGGTGTTGGTCTGGAAGTACTCCTGGACCATTCCCGACCCCGATACCGTCGCGTTCGTGGCCGAGCACGCTCGAGGCGGCCTGGTCGATCCGATGGCGGGCACGGGGTATTGGGCTTACCTGCTTGCGCAGGTCGGCGTGGATGTCGTCTGCTACGACCTGAACCCTGGTGCTGGGCTGGTCACCAACGGTTGGCACGGCGAAGACCTGCATGCCGAGGTGTGCGCGAAGGACGGCGTCGAGGCGGTGGCACTGCACCCGGACAGGACGCTATTCCTGTCCTGGCCGCCGTTTGCCCAGGACCTCGGCACCCGCATATTGCGCGCCTACCAAGGGAAACGCGTCATCAGCATCGCCGAGGACGAGGGTCAGACCGGCGATGACGAGCTGCGCGCGACACTCGCGACGGATTGGACCGAAGTCGACTCCCACCAGCCGGTCCAGTGGTGGGGCGTACACGACCGGGTGTCGGTGTACGAGCGCGGCTAGCCCCGATTGGGATCAGGGCTTGCTGCGCCAGCCGGCGACGCCGATCGCGATCATCCGCAACTGCTTGACGGCGATTCGCCGAATCTCTTCCAGGGCCTCGGGGCTCTGGGCGTCCTCGATCGCCTCGGCGGTCGCGATCATGGCGTTCACGAAGAGCGTGGCCAGCACGTTGAGGTCCTCGGTGCTCCAGGCGTTGAGCCCCGGGAAGCGCGCCAGGTCGGTGGCCAGTTCGGAGGTGATCAGCCGGATCTCGGTGCGGATCGCGTAGCGCAGCACAGACAGCCCGCCGGAGCGCTCCCGGCCGATGAGGCGCCAATGCTCGCGCTGTTCTGCGACGCTGCCGACCAGGATCTCCACGGATGACTCGATCACCCTGCTGGGGTCGAGCTTGCCCGCGCGCGCCCCGCGCAACATGTCGCGCAGGGCGCGAAACGACTCGTCGATCAGCACCAGCCCGAGGGCCTCCATCGACTCGAAGTGGCGGTAGAACGCCGCGGGCACGATCCCGACCTCTCGGGTCACCTCGCGCAGGCTCAGGCTGCTGAAGCTGCGGTCCTGGAGCAGCTTGAGCGCGGCCGAGATGATGGCGCGCCGCGTCGCCTCCTTGCGCTCCTCACGCGACCCGCTTTCCTTCAAACGGTCGCCGGTCCGGTCGCGCGACCGGTGCGGACGTGAGCTAGGCGCACGACTGTTCACTGTGTGAACCGTACCACAGAACGGCAGAAAAGCCTTGACTAGCAGCGGCGAGTGGACGCACGGTGTACATATGTTCACTCAAACTTCGACACGATCGTTCGGGAAGCGAGTCCTGGGTTCTGCCCTGGTCGACCTGCTCACCGGTCCGCATGGCGTCGACCGCTACACCGAGCTGGTGGCGCCGACCTGGACGCTGGGCGAGCCCCGCGCCAAGGTGGTCGACGTGCGGCGAACCACGCCGCGCAGCGTCACCCTCACGCTCGCTCCGAACGCCGCCTTCACGTCCTCCCACACGCCCAAGGCCGGTCAGTACGTCAACCTCACGGTCGACGTCGACGGCCGCCGGCACACCCGCTGCTATTCACCGGCAAACGCCGAAGGCGGCTCCCACCTGGAGCTGACCATCGGCCACCACGACGACGGGCTGGTTTCGACCTACCTCTTGGAGCATGCCCATCGCGGCATGGTGGTCGGCCTGGCGGGTGTCGGCGGCGACTTCGTGTTGCCGGCGCAGCGTCCGCGGCGGATCCTGTTCGTCTCGGGCGGCAGCGGCATCACGCCCGTCATGGCCATGCTGCGCACGCTGGTCGCCGAGCGGCACCGGGGCGAGATCGCGTTCGTCCACTACGCGCGCAGCCCGCGCGAGGCCTGCTACCGCGAGGAACTGGCCGACATGCGCGGCGTGCGGGTGCTGCACGGCTACACCCGCTCGGGCGCCGGAGACCTGGTCGGCTCCTTCGGCCCGCAGCATCTGGCCGCCGCGATGCGGTCACCGGATGCGGTGTTCGTCTGCGGGCCAACCCCTTTGGTCGAGGCCGTGCAGCAGCACTGCGACAACGTGTACACCGAGAGCTTCGTGCCGCCGGTGTTCGCGCCGCCAGCCAACCCGTCGGGTGGCCGAATCACATTCGCCGACAGCGGGATTGATGTTGTCGATGACGGCCGCTCGCTGCTGGAGCAGGCCGAAGCGGCCGGCCTGAAACCCGAGAACGGATGCCGGATGGGCATCTGCCACACCTGCACCCGCCGCAAGACCGCCGGCACCGTGCGCAACCTGACCACCGGCGCGGTGTCGACCGGCCCCGACGAGGACGTGCAGATCTGTGTGTCCGTGCCCGTCGGCGACGTCGATCTGTCGCTCTGACCCCATCGACCCGCTAGACCCGAGAGGAAAAGCCATGTCACAGAACAAGATCACCCTGACCCCCGAGCAGGCCGACGCATTCGGCCGCGAACTCGACGCCATCAAGGAACGCCTGATGGCAGACCTCGGTGAAAAGGACGCCGAGTACATCCGCCGCGTCATCAAGGCCCAGCGTGGACTGGAGGTGGGTGGACGCGCTCTGCTGTTCCTGCCGCCGGCCTGGCCGCTGGGCACCGCGATGCTGGGCATCGCGAAAATCATGGACAACATGGAGATTGGCCACAACATCATGCACGGCCAGTACGACTGGATGCGTGACCCGGCGATCTCCGGCCGCACGTTCGAGTGGGACACCGCCTGCCCCGCCGATCAATGGCGGCACTCGCACAACTACATGCATCACACCCACACCAACATCGTCGGGATGGACCGCGACATCGGCTACGGCATCATCCGGATGAGCGAAGACCAGAAGTGGTCGCCGTACTTCCTGGGTAACCCGGTTTACGCGTTCCTGCTGATGGTGCTGTTCCAGTACGGCGTTGCGCTGCACGAGCTCGAGACCGAGCGCATTCGCTCCGGCGAGATCCGGCTGCGCGACAAGCGCGACACGCTCAAGGCCATCTGGAAGAAGACCCGCCGCCAGACGCTCAAGGACTACGTCGCCTTCCCGCTGCTGGCCGGACCCTTCGCGCCGTTCGTCTTCACCGGCAACCTGACGGCCAACCTGATGCGCAATGTGTGGTCCTACATGATCATCTTCTGCGGTCACTTCCCCGACGGCACCCAGGAATTCACGGTCGAGGAGACCCAGGACGAGTCTCGCGGCATGTGGTACTTCCGCCAGGTCCTCGGTTCGGCGAATCTGACCGGCGGCAAGATCTTCCACCTGCTCTCCGGCAACCTGTCGCACCAGATCGAGCACCACCTGTTTCCGGACGTGCCGGCCCGCCGGTATTCCGAGATCGCGCCCGAGGTGCAGGAGATCTGCGAACGCTACGGCATCCCCTACAACAAGGGCCCGCTGCTGCGCCAGTTCGGCACCGTGGTCCGCAAGATCGTGCGGCTCACCTTCCCGACCTCCCCGAAGTCCCCGAAGTCCCCGGACTCCCAGGAGTTTCTGAGCGCCGAGCCGGTCGAGCGGGTACCCGCCGTCGCCTAATTAGCGTGTGTGTCCACCCTCTAGTGGGGGGACAATAGGCTAGTGGAATGGACCGGCGCGCGCTATGCAGACAAGCCAACAGTGGAAGCTTCGACGTGGATTGACGCCGATCCCGCGCGCGTGTGGAGTCTGGTCTCCGACATCGAGCTGATGCCGACCCTCAGCAACGAGCTGCAGTCGGTGCGGTGGGCCAACGGGGCCCACCGGCCCCGAGTCGGAGCCCGCTTCGTCGGACACAGCGAACACCAGGCGTTTGGACAGTGGTACACCACATCGCAGATCGTCTGCTGTGACGAGCCACGTGAATTCGCTTGGGCGGTAGGCGACTCCGAAGTCCCCTCGGCGATGTGGCGATTCCGGCTCATACCCCGGGACGGCGGTACCGTGCTCAGCTACTGGATGCAGATGGGACCCGGACGCTCGGGGTTGTCGGTGGCGATCGAGTCGATGCCCGACAAGGAAGAAAAGATCGTATTCGTTCGGCTGCGGGAGTTCGAGACAGCGATCGAAAGGACACTGGCGACCATCAAGAGGCTGGCCGAACACGGGGTGCGCTGACGCGAACCGCGTTCCGCGAGATCAGCAGCTACTCGGCGGTTCCAGTAAATGTCCAGGTAAATCCCGTGACATTGCGGCAGTTTCCGTTCTCCAGCTGTGATCCGACTACTTGCGCGGTGCATGTCGCGTACCCGTTGGTCAGGCTGACGGTTAGCGTCGAACCCGTCAACGTCCATCGATCGGTATTGTCGATGACCCACTGCCCACCGGGTTTCAGCCACCAATGACGAACTGTCCCGTCGGAATTGTTTATCAGCCAGTGGGCGGGGATGGTCCCGGATGTGGTGGTTGTGGTGGGTCCCACGGACGCGGTCGGCCCCGCCGACCGGGCGGTGGAGTTCTTCGACGACTTCTGTCCCAAGTTGACGGCCAACACCGCGACGGCGATAGCGGCGACAACGACGAGGACGAATAGGCCGGCGACGACGAGCGCGATCGTAGTGTTGCGGTTCTTTCGGTCAGGGGTCGGCATCCCACCCGGAGGTAATGCCCCATAGTTCGGCGGCGCCCAGGCGTTTCGCGGATCCTCGGGGCCGGCGGGCCACTGCGCCATCGGCTGCATCATCGGCTGCATCATCTGCGGCTGGTTTAGTGGCTGGCCCTGCGGCTGGTTTGGCGGTGTGGGCCACGGCGGCGGATACTGCCCGACATACTGCCCCGCTGCTGCATCGGGGCTCGGCCAGTCGTGGGCCGGCGGGATGTCTGCCGGCGCAACCACCTCTCCGACAATGGTTTCCGGTTGGGTGGGCGGCGGCGGTGGGGTGAACGGCGGCGGTACCGGCGGCGGTGTTGGTTCGGGCCGTGGCGCGGGAGGACTTGGCGTCGGCATGGTCAACGTTGCACGGGCCGCCCTCGCCAGATCCTTGGTGGTTTGGTAACGCTGGTTGGGGTCTTTGGCCATGCCGGTGGCGATGACTGCGTCCAACCCTGCGGGGACCGTGCGTTCCAGCATCGAGGGGGTGGGCGGGGGCACGGTCAGGTGCCCCACGATCTGCTGTTCGGCGCTGTCTCCGGGGAAGGGGCGTTGGCCGGTCAGTGCTTCGTGTAGCACGGAGGTCAGGGCGTAGACATCTACCCGGGCATCGGTGTTTCCGGCGTTGAGCCGTTCCGGGGCCATGTACGCCCAGGTGCCTATCGTCGCGCCGGTGTTGGTCAGCGCCGAGTCCCCGGCAGCTCGGGCGATACCGAAATCGATGAGGTAGGCGAAGTCATCCTCGGCGACCAGAATGTTGGATGGTTTGACGTCGCGGTGCACGAGCCCGATCTGGTGCGCTGCATGCAGGGCGGAGGCGACCTGCTCGATAATGCTCACCGCCCGTGCGGGCTCCAGCGGGCCACGTTCCAGGAGCACCTGCAGGTCGTCGCCCCGGATCAGGCGCATGGTCACGTACAGGCGGCCCTCGATCTCGCCGAATTCATAGATCGGAACTAGGTGCGGCTCATCGAGTCCGGCTGCGGCGCGGGCCTCGCGCCGGAAGCGCTCCTGAAAGACCTGATCGTCGGCGAAGTCCGGCGGCAGCACCTTCAACGCCACCATGCGGTTCATATCCGGGTCGTAGGCCCGCCATACTTCGCCCATGCCGCCACGACCCAGCAGCTCTAGGAGCCGGTACCGCCCAAACGGTGTCCCGTCCACCACTACCCTTCCCGACCTTCCCGGCCCTTTCTCGGCCTTTCTCGGCCTTGCAGGAGCGTTCCCGATGATGTTGGCGACAGCCGATGATGCGACCTTAAGCTCTCGCGACTGTGCTTGGGTGGATGTTGGCGCTTCCGGTCGGCATCGGCGCGCATCGTGGTGGCCGGGTGAAGGGGTTCAGCTCACGTCGGTCGGCGCCGCAAACGCCTTCACCAGTTTTACCTCGGGCTGCGCCGGCACCCCGTCCGCGAGGAACCACCGGAACGCGAGGTTGCCGCGCGGGTAGCCCAGCGTGGTCAGCGAGTTCGGGTGCGCCGGCGGCCCGTGCGACAAGACGATCGTCACGGAGCCGTCGCTGTTGAGCACCGCGCCATGGCCGTTGATGGAGCAGCGGGCATCGGGGCCTTCCGAGGCGGCGTACGTGCCCATGAACTGGTTCCAGACCACCAGGTTCCAGAATCGGCACGACGGCGGCCGGTGCGTGATGACCAGCGCCTCGTCGTCGTCGAGCACGAAACTGCCGTAGGAATAGCAGGCATCGCGCGCGGACCAGCCGAAGTTGGCGTCGGGCACCTGGTAGGGATTGGCGAATTGATTTGCGGCGTGGGCGGTTTCGTGCCCGCGCCCATGTTCGGCCCCACCGTCCGCGGCCCTGTCTCCTACCGGCAGCGGCACAATGGCAAACATGGTGCGCATCCAGGTGGCTGCCGCGCGCAGGCGTGCGGCGGTCTCGGCGTCGCCGTGCCGGATCGGGTCCGGCCCGTCGAGCGCCTCGATGTGCCAAGCGATCGGGCGGCCGGTCAGTGGGTCGGCCTGGTAGTCACGGGTCATCAGCACGGCCGCGTCGGGCTCCGATTTCCCGGGCGGGAATTCGAAGCTGAAGTTGCCGTCGGCATCGATCTCGAGGTCGGTGTCACGGACTATCGAGACGACGCGGTTCGACCACGCGCCGGGCGAGGGTTCGTTGTAGGCGGTCAGCGAGAAGTACACGCTGTCGCCCTTATTGCCACCGATGCGATAGCGGCGCCCCGGATCCACCGGGCAGATGAAGTAGTACGCGTCGGTGTTGTCGCCGCCCCATCGGCGATCGCGGCGGAATGGCGTGTTGACCGCCACGAACTGTGGCCGGCCGGGCTCGGGGAACAGGTAGGTGTCGAATGCCACGCCCAGCGTGGCCGCGAGCATGCGATAGCCGTCGGCGACGTGCCGGTCGTCGGTGACGGCGCGGTCTCCCTCGAGGAAGCCGCGGTCAAGATCACCGAGGGTGGCCAGTAGCTCTTGCCACGCGGTCGTCGATTCGTGCGTCATGCGCCAATTCCCTTCAGTAGCAACGTGGTGGTGCGCTCCGCCCACGCATCGTCGAGTTCGGTGACACGGGTGAGTAGGCCCATGAGCGTGATACCGGCGATGGCCTCTGTCAGCTCCGAGGCGGTCACGCCGGGGCGGACCTCCCCCCGGGCGGCGGCCCGGTCCAGCAACTCGGCCACCCCGCCGCCAATGATCCCCGCGAAGCGCTCCAACAGCGCTGAATGCAGGGTCGGATCCGCCGCCATCTCACCGACCAGACCCGGCAGGGCGGCCCTGGCGGCCGGTGTCGTCAGGAAAGCCGTGGAGCGATGGACCATTTCGCGCAGGTCCTCGGTCAGCGACCCGGTATCGGGAAGCTCGGTCGCGGCGCCGATCGGGAACACCGCCTCGTGGACGAGGTGCGCCTTGCTCGGCCACCGCCGGTAGATCGCGGGCTTGCTGGTGCCGGCCCGCTCGGCAATCGCGGAGACCAAGAGCCCGGGGTAGCCGGTTTCGGCGAGCAGCTCCACGGTGGCGCGGAGCACCGCGCCGTCGATGCGGGGGTCACGGGGCCGGCCAAAATCTACAACCATTACGAAACTCAAAGTAACATAAGTGGCCGTGACCCAAGGCCCCTCCGTTCATCTTGAAGACCTACCCTTGCCCCGGTTCAGCGCCGAGGCCCAGCAGATCCTCGACATGATGGCGGCGATGGCGCCCCATTGCCCCTTGGATGCCGACGCGCTGCACGCGCAAGCCAGCGCCGACACGGGTCTGCACGACTTCGGCGCGCAAGACTACCGAGAACGGCTCGACGTCTACCTCGCCGCGCTGCGCGAGATCGACGGGCTGCACGCGGCCGGAGTGGTCAACTTCTACGCGCAATTGCTGCAGCTGCTCAAGAACCGGCTGCTGCTGGCCGACCTGCGCAGGCGGCATCCAGAGATCGACGACATCGACCTGCTGCCGCCGATTGTGATCGCCGGCCTGCCCCGCACCGGCACCACCCACCTGCACAATCTGCTGGCGGCGACGCCCACCTTCCGGACCATGCCGTACTGGGAAAGCAACGAGCCGTTCCCATCGCCGTCTGAGGTGGGCGTCGAGCCGGATCCGAGGCGGACGCGGATGGATCTGGCGGTCGGGGTGACCAACACCGTGATGCCGCATTTCCCGCTCATGCACGAGATGACCACCGATCACGTCCACGAAGAGATCCAGCTGCTGGCCAACGACTTCTCCACGATGCTCTTCGAGACGCTCGGCGACGTGCCCCGTTGGCGCGACTACTACCGGGCCCACGACCAGACGCCGCACTACGCATACCTGGCCACGCAACTCAAGGCGATGCAGTTCCTGCGCGGCGGGCGGCGCTGGCTGCTCAAATCACCCCAGCATCTAGAGCAGGTGCCGGTTCTGGATCGCGTCTTCCCGGGCTGCATCGTCGTGTTCACGCACCGGGACCCGGTGCCGGTGGCGCTGTCGATGATCGCGATGATCACCTACTCCGCCCGGATGCACCGGTCGCCGGTGCCGGTCGAGCAGATCGCGGATTCCTGGGTCGGTCGCCTGGAGCAGATGCTCGCCGCACTCGTCCGCGATCGCGACACCATTGGCCCCAACCGGTCGGTTGACGTACGTTTCGACGATTTCATGGCCGACGAAATCGGCGTTGCCGAGCGGGTGTACGCCGTGGCCGGCGAACCGCTGACCGAACCGGAACGCACGGCGCTCGCCGGCTATCTGGCGGGGCACCAGCGGGGTCGCCTGGGCAGCGTCGCAATGACGTTCGAGATGTTCGGGCTCAGCGAGGAGCGCCTGCGTGCCGGCTTTGCGCCGTATGTCGAGCGATTCCTGGCCTAGGCTCTCCACCATGGTCGCTATGCCTGCCCTGGACGGCGTCGAACACAGGTACGTGGATCTCGGCGATGGTGTCACGATCCACGTCGCGGACGCGGGGCCGGCCGATGGTCCGGCGGTGATGCTGGTGCACGGCTTCCCGGAGAACTGGTGGGAGTGGCACGAGCTGATTCCTGCGCTGGCCGCCGACGGCTACCGGGTGTTGTGTCCCGACTTGCGCGGCGCTGGCTGGAGCTCGGCGCCCCGCACGACCTACACCAAGACCGAGATGGCGGGGGATCTGGCGGGCGTCCTGGACAGCCTCGGCGTCGACAAGGTGACGCTCGTCGCGCACGACTGGGGCGGGCCGACCGCGTTCATCATGATGCTGCGCCATCCTGAGAAGGTGACCGGCTTCTTCGGCGTGAATACCGTGGCGCCCTGGGCGAGCCGCGATCTGTCGTCGCTGCGCAACATCTGGCGGTTCTGGTACCAAATCCCGATATCGCTGCCGGTCATCGGGCCCCGACTGATCAGCAGTCGCAACGCACGCTTTTTCCGGCTGCTGTCGCGCTGGGTCGGCGGCGGATTCTCCGTGCCCGAGGAGGACGTCCGGCTGTACGTCGCATGCATGCGCGAGCCCGGGCATGCGGAGGCCGGTTCTCGGTGGTACCGCAGCTTCCAGACCGGGGAAATGTTGAGCTGGATGCGCGGCGAGTTCGACCCGAAAAATGGTGCGCGCGTTGACGTCCCGGTGCGCTGGCTGAGCGGCACCGACGATCCGGTGATCATCCCGGACCTGTTGCGCGGGTATGGCGACCGGATCAGCGACTTCGAGGTCGAGCTGGTCGACGGCGTGGGCCATTGGATCATCGAGCAGCGGCCCGAGCTGGTCCTGGACCGCCTCCGCACATTCCTTAAGGCTTGACCAGGATCCTGATGGGGTTAGATCCCGCAGAAGGCGACCTTGACCAGAACTGCGCCCGTCCCCGGCTCGGGAATCGGAACATCTTCCAGCACAACCGTTTTGTCTTCTGCGTAGAAGCGCTCGGCGCGCACAGTGGCTGCCGTGCCGAACCTAGTCGACGCCTATCGTGACCTCGGTCGACTTGATGAACACCGTTGCGGGCTGACCGACCGCGAGGCCGAGGTCCTCCGCGGCATCCTTGGTGACCGACGACGTGACGATCTGGTCGCCGCCGTCGAGCTTGACCTTCACGATCGCCATCACGTTGCCGAGGTTGACTTCGGTGATGGTGCCCTTGAGCTGGTTCCGCGTCGATAGCCGCATCGCAGTCCTCCAGTGTCTGTCGGGCCTGTCAGGAAGGGACCGGCCTGTCAAGAAGGGAACTGTACCCCGCTCCGGCGCTGAATCTTGGTGGACTCCGGCTTGGTCTCCGAAGGCCCGATCGGGCGCCGCAGGTATGTGGTCCAGACCGCGGCGTGGGCGCGGACCACCGCGCGTTGTCGTTTCGGCGGAGTGGCACGTGCCGCCGCCGTTGGAATTGATTGCGTTGCCGCGCAGCGGTTCTCGGCCGGTCGAGGTACCGATGCGAAGACTCCGCCGCCGTTGCGCCCGCGGGCGGCCTGGGGGCGCGGAGCCGCGTTCTTCCGTTCATGGCGGCCGCGCAGAGTCGCACGTTGTCGGTGCCGGCCACCTAGTGGCCCGCTCGGCCATTCGTGGCGGCCATTGCCGACCGTCGGATCTCGCGATGCGGCATCGGATATCGCCGACGGCACCGTCGGCGTCGGTGCGGTCAGTGTCGCCGATGGCGCCGTGTCGGGGCTCGTGGCAATCCCATGCTCGGCCGCGCGGGCGGGTGCGTGTACCGGCTTCTGTGCGGCCACCCGCCGAACCGTGCGTGTGCGCACTTTTGCGGGCCACCAGTTTGCCTGGCCGACCAGCACCGCCAAGGCCGGCACCGTGATGGTGCGGACCAGGAAAGTGTCAATCACAATCCCGACCCCGATGACGAAACCGGCCTGGACCAGGGCGGGGAGGCTGGCCGACAGCAGGCCGAACATCGACGCGGCAAAGATGAGGCCCGCCGACGTGATCGCGGGTCCGGTCGAAGCCACCGTGCGGACCACGCCGACACGCACACCGTTGGGGGACTCGTCGCGGATCCGGGAGATGAGCAGCATGTTGTAATCGGCGCCGAGTGCAACCAAGAGTATGAAGGTTAGCCCCGGAACGCTCCAGTGCAATTCCTGGCCAAGCATGATTTGAAACGCGATGACGCCGATGCCGAGGGCCGATAAGTATGAGATCAATACCGAACCCATGAGGTACAGCGGAGCCACGAGCGCGCGCAGTAAAGCGACCAGAATCAGAAACACAATGACGATCGTCGCGACGATGATGAATTCGATGTCGTGAGTGAAATAGTCGCGCGTGTCTCGAAGCCCGGTCGGAACCCCCGCCAGCGATATCCGCGCATCCGCGAGCTCGGTATTGGGTTGAGCCGACTGTGCGGCTGCCGTGATCGTGTTGACCTGATCCATGGCGGCGGGCGTGAACGGATTGAGCGCGCTTTGCACGAGGTAGCGGGCCGCGTGCCCGTCGGGCGAGATGAAAATCTGGGCGGCTTTCTTGAACTCCTCGGCGGTCAACACCTGTGGTGGAAGGTTGAATCCCGCCATCGACGGCTTGTCCGCGTCGTGCTTCATTGCCAACAAAAACGTCGACGCCTCGCTGAGTCCCGAGCCCAGCTGTCTGGTGTGTTCGACCAGTAATCGCACACCCTCGGCCAGCAGTTGGCTGCTTTCGGCGAGCTTATGGACGCCTTCTTGTAGCTTGGCGATCCGCGTGCGCACGGATCCGGGGGTGCTGACGTCCAGGTCCTGGATACCCAAGGTCGCCCGCAGGCTGCGAGTCTGTTCAGCGATCTGGTCGAAGGTGCCGTTGTTGCGCGCGGTGATCAACGCCTCCAGCTCGTCACGCCAGCTGGCGCAGTTCGCGTTGGCGGAACAGATCCGGCTGGTACTCAGGGCCATCAAAACCGGGTCGGCCCAGGCCACGGTGTGTTTCACGCCTTCGAGGATCTTGGTGAGCGTGGTGTCGAACTCCCGCGTGCGCTCGACCAGCACTTCGATGTCGTCCTCGCCGGCCTGGCCCGGGCCCTTCATGCCCGGTATGTCGGCCAGCTCCGTCACGATCGTGCCAAGGCCGTCGACGGACTCGCTGACCTTGCCCTGCGCCTCGGCGAGGACCTCGGCCAGCTTGTCGGCGCCGCCGCCCAGCTTGTCCATGTCGCCGTCGTGGTTCTGGATCTCGCTGGATGCCTCGTCGATCTTGCCGCCGACTTCGCCCGCCTGATACGACAGCCTGGTCTGCATCAGGGGTTCGCCATTGGGGCGGGTCAGGCCCCGCACCATCGTGATGCCGGGCAACTGGCTGACCCGCTGCGCCATTTGCTCCAGGTCGGCAAGCGCAGCCGGTGTCCGCAAGTCTCGTGGCGATTCGATGAAGAGCGCCTCGGGCGTCATCGAATTCAACGGGAAATGGCTGTTCATCGTGTCATATCCCCGGGCGCTGTCAACGGAACCCGCGAGCGACTTAATATCGTCGTAGTTAAAGCGCGCCAGGCTTGCGCAGCCGCAGAAAACGATGAGCACAATCACGCTCAAGATCAAATGAAGCCACGGCCGGTGCACAACGCGTATTCCCCAACGCTGCCAGAAACGAGTGGTCTTGTCGCGTCTCGGCTTGATCCAGCCAAGCCGTCCGGCCAGCATCAGGATGGCGGGTAGCAGGGTGACGGCGGCGAGGAAAACCACCAAAATCGAGACCGAAATTGCCGGACCAACTTGGGAAAACACCGTCAAACGAGAATTAACCATCGCGAGAAAGGTGATCGCCACGGTGGCCGCCGATGCGGCGATTACTTTGCCGATGGACAATAACGCCTTCTTGACGGCTCGATCCGAGCAATCGCCGAGCCGCATGTAGTCGTGGTAGCGGCCGATCAAGAAAACGGTGTAATCGGTTCCCGCCCCGATCATGACGGCGCTCATGAGGACGATTGTCTGCATGTTCACGGCCAAACCCAGTTCGCCCAATCCGGCCAAAACGCGCTGCGCGACCACCACGGACACAGCGATCGTGACCAACGGCACCAACACCGTGATCAGGTTTCGGTAGATCAGCACCAGGATGGCCAGCACCAGCAGCGACGTGCCGACCTCCAGCACCGGCAGGTCTCGCTCACTCATGGCGGTGAGGTCGGCGACGTTGGCGACGGGTCCGGCGAGGTGTGCCGTCAGCGCGGATCCCGCGACGGTCTTGTTCACGATCTCGGCGACCCGTTTGTACCCCGCTTGGGTGTCCAGCCCGCCGACCTCGCCGGGGAAGTTGATCGGCACGGTCAGCGCCTTGTTGTCCTTGCTGGCCAAGATGTCTCGGAGCGCGGGTGTGCTGATGAAGTCCTGGATCGACATGTTGTACTGCGTGTCCTGGCGCAGTTCGCCGATCAGCGTGCCGTAGGCCGCCTCGTCGGCGGGCCCGAGTCCGTCCTCGTCGGTCAGGACGATCACCAACAGGGCGCCCCGGCCCTTTTCCTGAAACGCCTGGCCCATCTGCTTGGTGATGACCATCACCGGGGCGTCGTCCGGCAAGAGGGACGTCTGATCCCGCGCGGCAATCTGCGTCAGGGGTGGCAATTTCAGCGACAGGACCACCGCGAGCGCGATCCAGAACACGATGACCACCAAAGGCCATCGCGCTATGAAACCGCTCAGCCGCTGGAAAATGCCCCCAGCCCGGGCTACCTCAGCTGTGCCCATCCAGTGTGTGACGCCTTGATTCGACGGTCCGCAACGGCGATGCGTTGCTGGCCCCGGTGTCCGGATGCGCGCCCCCCGCGTGGCTCAGCGCCCGGACAATCCGATTGTGAAACTGCGCCGCCTGCCCTTCGGCGCAGCCAACTGACCCCCGAATCGCCGCCGGCATCTGTTTGCCGCCGACCGTCGTAATCCCCGTCGTGGAAGCCGCAGCGACCGCATTGGCCGCGTTGATCACCCCGGTGCCGGTCCGCTCGACCGACTCCCAGGCTCGAACCTCTGGTGCCGCGATCTCTTGAGCCGCAATCAACATTGGTGATCCCATCGACCGGGCCAAGATATCGTCGCGCGTGCCTCCACAGCACGGATCTGCCGAGTCGGCGAAGATTTCACATTCCCGTTGCGTTGTGTTGGGGCTTTGGTAGCCTCAGCGGCTCGTCACGGTGACGTTTTGGGGTGGTGCCGGGGGTTAACGGAAAAGGCGCTGTCCGGCATCCGTTCAGGTGTGCGAAACCGCAACTCGCAGACGAAGAATCAGCCGCACCGTCGTTCAGTGCCGAGGGCCGAGCAGCGCGACGGAGGCGTCCACGGCCGGTTCCACGATCCCGCGGACCGGTTTCCCGTCTTCGACGGCCAGCGCGGTCAGTTCCCGAAGACCGCCGAGCAGGATCACCGCCAGCGGGGGAGTCAGCGGCGGCAGGTCGGCCCGCCGGAACCCAGGGCTGGCGCTGAGGCCGATCAGCAGGTTGGACAACAGCTGCAAGCCGCGACGCTGCATGGGACGCGCGACGGCCCCGAGCGACGGGAGTTCCCGGATCCAGCTCAGCGTGATCGCGGGCCGGGACTCGATGTATCCGACGTAGGCCTCGACCGCCTGCCGAATCTGGTGGTCCCAGCTGGCCTCGGGATCGACCGCGGCCTGGATCTTTTCGCCGAGTCTGTCGACGTCGGTCCGCAGCAGCTCCAGGAAGCACTGTTCCTTGCTGGTGAACTGGTCGTAGAAGGTGCGCTTCGACGTGCGCGCGTGGCGGACGATGTCGGCCACCGTGCTGGCGCGGTAGCCTCGCTCGCCGATCGAGGTGGCGAGGCCGTCGAGCAGCCTGAGCCGAAATGGGTCAACACGGGCCTCAGGGACGTCAGGGGCTGGCCCGCCGAGGACCCCGTCGCCAGCGGCTGTCGCTGCTGTCGGTGGTGCCATGGCCGGCGCCCCTCTCCGTGTAGCGAGACCTTTCATGCCCTTGTCATGCTTGGTACCACAGAGTACCGTTTCGTGAGAAGTTTCGGTACACCGCGGTACCCCCCGATCGTGGCCCCAGTCGTGCCCCGATCGCGGGGCCAGACGTTTCGGAGCAGCACCTCGATGAGCGAACCCCTATGAGCGAGCTAGTCACCTCCCTGCCCGAGTCGCCCGCAGTCAAGTTGCCCCCAGCGACCCGGCTGCCTAAATTGCTCCAGGGCCTCGGGTTCGGGATTTCCCGACGACGGATGATCCAATGGCTGAGCCGCCGTCATGGCAGCGTCTTCAAGCTGAACGTCCCGATCTTTGGCCATGTCGTGGTGGTCACGGAGCCGGCGCTGGCCAGGCAGGTCTTCACTGCCAGCCCCGAGGTTCTCGGCAACATCCAGCCCAATCTGAGCCGGGTGTTCGGGACGGGCTCGGTCTTTGCCCTCGAGCGCGACGACCACCGCCGCCGGCGACGGTTGTTGGCGCCTCCTTTCCACGGCAAGAGCATCGGCCGCTACGAGGCCATCATCGAGGAGGAGACGCGCCGCGAGATCGCGGGCTGGCCTGAGGGCCGGCCTTTCGCGACGCTCCCGTCGATGATGCAGATCACCCTCAACGTGATTCTGCGTGCGGTCTTCGGGGCCGACGGTGCCGAACTCGACGAGCTGCGCCGGCTCATCCCGCCGTGGGTCACTCTGGGTTCGCGGGTGGCTGCGATGCCGACACCCCGACGCAACTATGGCCGTTTCAGCCCATGGGGCCGGCTGGAAGAGTGGCGGCGCCAGTACGACGTCGTCCTCGACAAGCTGATCGCCCAGGAGCGGGTCGACCCGAAGTTCGCCGACCGGACCGACGTGCTTGCGCTGATGCTGCGCAGCACCTACGACGATGGTTCGATCATGTCCCACCGGGAGATCGGCGACGAACTGCTCACGCTGCTGGCGGCCGGGCACGAAACGACTGGTGCCACGCTGGCCTGGGCGTTCGAGCGGGTGACGCGGCACCCGGAGGTGCTCGCGGCCCTGGCCGAGGAGGCCGACGACGGCGGTGACGAGCTGCGTCAGGCGATGATCCTGGAGGTCCAACGGGCCAGGACGGTCATCGATTTCGCGGCCCGGCACGTCTACCCGGACGTTTACCAGCTCGGCGAATGGGTCGTACCGCGCGGGTGTTCGATCCTGGTGAGCATCGCGCGGATCCACGAGAGTCCCGACGTCTTCCCCGACCCGGACCGCTTCGACCCGCAACGCTACCTGGGGGACAAGGCAACCAAGCCGTCGGCCTTCGCGTGGATTCCGTTCGGCGGCGGCACCCGCCGGTGTGTGGGGGCGGCCTTCGCCAACATGGAGATGGATGTGGTGCTTGCAACGGTGTTGCGCCACTTCACCATCGAGACCACGACAGCGCCCGGTGAGCGATGGCACAGCCGGGGTGTGGCCTGGACGCCGAAGGATGGCGGCCGGATTGTGGTGCACCGGCGCTGAACCGCGCCGCTCTCCCTCCGAGCCCGGCGAGCCCGCGCCGTCGAAAACGTAAGGCTCAGTGCGAAGTCGGCGAGGTGGCGCCGGCCCGTCGCGGCAGTTTCCAATTGGGCCGGACGAAGTGGCAGGTGTACCCGTTGGGGTAGCGCTCCAAGTAGTCCTGATGTTCGGGCTCGGCCTCCCAGAAGTCCCCGGCCGGGCTGACCTCGGTCACCACCTTGCCGGGCCACAGGCCGGATGCCTCGACATCGGCGATGGTGTCCAGCGCGATTCCCTTTTGCTCGTCGTCGAGGTAGTAGATGGCCGACCGGTAACTGGGGCCCCTGTCGTTGCCCTGTCGGTTTTTCGTGGTCGGGTCGTGGATCTGGAAGAAAAATTCCAGCAGCGCGCGGTAATCGGTGACCGCCGGGTCGTAGATGATTTCGACGGCCTCGGCGTGCATGCCGTGATTGCGGTAGGTCGCGTTGGGGGTGTCGCCGCCGCTGTAGCCGACCCGGGTGGAGAGCACACCGGGCTGCTTGCGGATCAAGTCCTGCATTCCCCAGAAGCAGCCACCGGCCAGGATCGCTTTTTGAGCAGTGCTTGTCATTTCTCGTCCTCCTAGCCGGCCGGGGATCCGATAACGACCCCAGGCTACACTCCGGCCGTGAGGTGTAACGGCTCGTGACCGGCCCGGAGTTCCCACGCACCGAACTGGCGGCAGCCTTCCAGAAGTTCGAGGAGACGGTCGCCCGCGCCGCCGAGACGCGCGACTGGGACGCCTGGGTCGAGCAGTACACACCCGACGTCGAGTACATCGAGCATGCGGCGGGCACCATGCGGGGCCGCCAGCAGGTGCGCGCCTGGATCAAGCAGACGATGACGACCTTCCCGGGCAGCCACATGGTGGCGTTCCCGACGCTGTGGTCGGTCATCGACGAGTCCACCGGCCGGATCATCCTCGAACTGGACAATCCGATGCGCGACCCCGGCGACGGCAGCGTGATCAGCGCCACCAACATCACGATCCTCACCTACGCGGGCGACGGCTTGTGGTGCCGCGAAGAGGACATCTACAACCCGCTGCGCTTCCTGAAGGCGGGGCTGAAGTGGTGCCGCAAGGCCCAGGAGCTGGGGGCGCTGGACGAGGACGCCGCGCGGTGGATGCAACAAAACGCAGGCCCGGGAATGACCCCGGGATGACCCCGGGATGAGCGGCAAGCCCAAGCTGGTCATCGGCGCCAACGGCTTCCTGGGTTCGCATGTGACCCGCTTACTCGTGCAGGATGGCGCCCCGGCGAAATATGAAGTGCGGGCCATGGTGCGGGCGACGGCCAACACCCGCGGCATCGACGACCTGCAGCTCACCCGATTCCACGGCGACCCCTTCGACACATCCGTCGTGGCCGAGGCGATGGACGGCTGCGACGAGGTCTATTACTGCGTCGTCGATACCCGCGCGTGGTTGCGCGACCCGTCTCCGCTCTTTCGGACCAATGTGGAGGGCCTGCGTAACGTACTGGATGTCGCCGTCCAGCAGCCCGACCTGAGCAGGTTCGTGTTCACCAGCACCTACACCACGGTGGGCCGCCGGCACGGCCACGTCGCCACCGAAGACGACCCGATCGGTTCGCGCGGGCTGACCCCTTACGTCCAATCCAGAGTTGCGGCCGAGGATCTGGTGATGCGGTACGTGGCGGAGAGGGGTCTGCCCGCCGTCGCGATGTGCGTGTCGACGACGTACGGCAGCGGTGACTGGGGCCGCACCCCGCACGGCGCATTCATCGCCGGCGCGGCCTTCGGCAAGCTGCCCTTCATCATGGACGGCATTCAGCTGGAAGCCGTCGGTGTCGACGATGCTGCCCGGGCAATGATCCTGGCCGCCGAACACGGGCGCATCGGCGAGCGGTACCTGATCTCCGACCGGCTGATCCCTATCAAGGAGGTCGTCCGGATCGCGGCCGACGAAGCCGGGGTGCCGCCGCCGCACCGGTCGATCTCGGTGCCGATGCTCTACGCCATGGCCGCGCTGGGCACCCTGCGGGCCAGGCTCACCGGAAAAGACGCCGAACTCAGCCTCAAATCGGTGCGCATGATGCGCGCCGAAGCCGCCGTCGACCACAGCAAGGCGGTCCGGGAGTTGGGTTGGCAGCCGCGCCCGGTCGAGGAATCGATCCGGGAGGCCGCTCGGTTCTGGGCCGCGATGCGGACGGCCCGCAAAAGCTAGGGCCGGCGCTGTGGACCGGATCCATGTCGACCTGAACGGGCCGCCCGAGACCATGCTGGCGACGCTGTACGCCAAGGCGCTCGACGCCGATGCGCCCCGCTCGATCCTGCATGACCAGTACGCCAAGGCCGCCGTCGCGCGTATCGACTACGACTGGGAGACAACGACTATCAATGCGCGGCGGGCCCCGTCCGTCGCGATCCGCACCCTGCATTTCGATAACTGGGCGCGCCAGTTCCTGGCGGTACACGACCCCGTTAACGATCCAGCGAATCCACCCGTCGTGCTGCACATGGGTTGCGGTCTGGACGCCCGTGTGTACCGGCTGAATCCGCCCGCGGGTGTGCTGTGGTACGACGTGGACTACCCCGAGGTCATCGAGCTGCGCGAGCGGGTGTACCCGGCACGGCCGAATTATCGGATGCTGCCCGCGTCGGTGACCGACCCGTCCTGGCTCGGCGAGATACCCGCCGACCGTCCCGCACTGTTCCTCGCCGAGGGCGTGACCATGTACCTGACGAAAGACGACGGCCTGGCGCTACTGCGTCGCGTGGTCGACAGATTCCCCTCGGGCGAGCTGCAATTTGACGCGTTCAACACCTTCGGGATTCGGACGCAGGTGATCAACTCCGTGGTGCGCCGCTCCGGGTCGAAGCTGCATTGGGGGATCGACGGGCCCGGCGACATCGTCGCAGCTGTCCCCGGGGTGCGCCTTTTGGCATGGGAATCGGTGTTCGACAGCGATACCTTCGACCTGGTGGCACCCACCTTTCGCTGGCTGGGCAGGGCGATGGCGGTGGTGCCGGCATTGCGGATGATGGCTCAGTACCATCGCTACGCATTCGGACGACCGCGACGCATTCGGAGGCAGCCGATCGGGAAGCGTTGACTGTCAGCTGGTGTTGCAGTTGTTTGTTGTTGTGTTTTGAGGAGGTACCGACCATGAGCCACCGGGAAGTCTTAGAGCCCTCCGCCGGGCACCCGATCACCATCGAGCCGACGAAGGGACGAGTGCAGGTCCGCGTGAACGGCGAGCTGATCGCGGACACGACCGCGGCGCTGGTCCTGCACGAGGCCACTTTGCCTGCGGTGCAATACATTCCGCTGGGCGATGTCGTTCAGGAACGGCTGACCCGAACCGGCACCACCACGTACTGCCCCTTCAAGGGCGAGGCCGGCTACTACAGCGTCATCACCTCGGCGGGCGACACCGTCGACGACGTGATCTGGTTCTACGAACAGCCTTACCCCGCCGTAGCGGCGATCGCCGGCCACGTCGCCTTCTACACCAACAAAGCCGAGGTCAGCGTCCTAGGAGACTAATCTCCTAAAGGGTGCGGGGAAACAGGGCCGCCGCCAGCCGGGTATCGCTGTATTCGCGCAGCGACACGATCAGTCCGTCGCGGGTATCGAAGATGCATACGAACGGGCTGTCGTAGCGGCCGCCGTCCGCCGTCGTGGCATCGACTTGCCCCTCGATCACCACGGTCTCGCCCTCGTTGATGCACCGGATCAGCTCGAGGCTGACGTCGGGAAGGAACTTCTTGCGCTGCGCGATCGCACGGCACAGCGTTTCCTTGTCGAACGAAGTGCGGGTGATGATGCTCCAATAGCTGAAATCTTCGCTGAGCAGGGCCAGGCCTTCGTCGAGATCCCCGCCGTCGGTCAAGCTCTGCAGGAACATCCACGCCAGTTCGGCCTGTGGGTCGTCGAACGGCGTCATATGGCAATAGTGTCGTGGGAACAAGTTGGGGTCAATTAGCGCGGCCCGGTGGACACCGACTGCGGGTGTCCCGGGATTGGAGAGTAACGGTGCAGGTCATGCGCACTGTGGCATTCCCCGGGGTGGTCAGCTTCGGGCACACGCTGGCGCCGCTTCGCCGCGGGCCCGGGGATCCGACCTTCCAGCTGCCCGGCGACGGCACCACCTGGCGTACCAGCCTGCTGCCGTCGGGACCCGTCGCGGCGCAGATCAGCCGCGCGGGGCCGGACGCCGCTCACTGCGTGGCGTGGGGTCCCGGGGCCGAGGAGTTCGCCGAGCTGCTGCCCGCGCTGCTGGGCGCCGACGACGACGCCTCCGATTTCGTGCCGAGGCACGCGACGGTGGCTGCCGCGCATCGACGGGTGCCCCACCTGCGCCTTGGTCGCACCGGCCAGGTGCTGGAGGCCCTGATCCCGGCGGTTATCGAACAGCGGGTGCCCGGCGCCGATGCGTTCCGGTCCTGGCGGGTGTTGGTGACCAAATACGGGACGCCACCGCCCGGTCCGACGCCGGCCGTGATGCGGGTGCCGCCGTCGGCGCAAGCGTGGCGAGACATCCCGTCGTGGGAATTCCATCGCGCCAACGTCGACCCGAGGCGGGCGCAGACGGTGGTGGGCGTCGCGCGGCGGGCGGCGTCACTGGAACGCCTGGCCGCACGGCCGCCCGCGCAGGCGCGCGAGGCGTTGCAGTCCCTGCCGGGAGTCGGGGTGTGGACCGCGGCGGAGACAGCGCAGCGGGCGTTCGGTGACGCCGACGCCGTTTCCGTGGGCGACTACCACATTCCCAAGATGGTCGGCTGGACGCTGCTGGGCCGCCCGGTCGACGACGCCGCCATGCTCGAGCTGCTGGAGCCCATGCGACCGCATCGCCACCGGGTGGTGCGGTTGCTCGAGGCGAGCGGACTGGCATACGAACCGCGCCGTGGGGCCAGGCTGCCGGTGCAGCAGATCCACTCCATCTAGCGGGTCCGTCTAGCGGGCCGCTCCGTTACTCGGCCTGACCGGGATCGGAGACATCGGAGAGCTGACCCGCGCGTTCGGCCTCGGCGGTGTTGCGGTTCAGCCGCTGCGCCTCGTAGATGGTGACGTTGATGCGGGACATCAGCAGCGACGCGATCCCCACGGCGATGATCGCCCCGGGAACCACTGAGAACGAGCCGGTCATCTCCGCGACCATGATCATGATGGCCAGCGGCGCACGGGCGACACTGCCGAAACACGCCATCATCCCGACCACGACGAAGATCCCCGGCCCGTCCGGCACCCCGGGCAGGCCGGACAGTTCGCCGAGTCGCCAGATGGCGGCTCCCGTGAAGGCGCCGATCACGATCCCCGGCCCAAACAACCCACCGGATCCGCCGGTGCCGATCGTCAGCGACGTGGCGACGATCTTGGCGATCGGGAGGACAAGGACGATCCACAACGGGATCTGCAGCAGCGACCCGCGATCGGCCGCCAGCTGTGCCCAGCCGTAGCCGCTACTCAGGATCTCGGGCATCAGCAGTCCCAACAGGCCGACAAGGAGTCCGCCGATCGCGGGCTTGAGCACCGGCCCGCCGGGGAGCCGGTGGGTCAGCGCCACCGACGCGTGGAAGGTTCGGGCGTACAGGTAGCCGATCGCCGCGGCGATCAGGCCGATCACCACGAACCACAGCAACGGCCATGCCTTTTCGAAGCGATACTCCGCGTCGATGTAGCCGAACAGCGGCTCAAAGCCCAGGAACGCCCCGAGCACCGCGTACGCCGTGCCCGAGGTGATGAAACCGGGTATCAGACACCGGTAGTCGAAGTCGTCGCGGTAGGGGATCGACGCGGCCAGCACCGCCCCGCCCAGCGGCGCCGCGAAGATCGCGCCGATGCCCGCGCCGATACCCAGTGCCACCGCGGTACGGCCGTCCTCGTCGGACAGGTGTAGCCGGCGGGTCAGCAACGAGCTGAAGCCCGCCGAAATCTGCGCCGTCGGGCCCTCGCGGCCGGCCGAACCGCCCGACCCGATGGTCAGCGCGCTGGCCACCATCTTGACCAGCACCGCCCGGAACCGGATGGAACGCGGATCGCCATGCACCGCCTCGATGGCCTCGTCGGTGCCGTGACCGGTAGCTTCGGGGGCCAGCTTGGCCACGATCAGAGCCGACAACAACGCCCCGCCGGTCGTCACCAGGGGGATCGCCCACGGACGGATGAAGCCCGGCGACCCGTGGCTGCCGCCTTCGCCGACGGGGGTCGGGAGGTGATAGCCCGCCAGGTAGCCGAGCAGGAAATCGGCGGTGTATTTCAGTACGAAATAGAAGACAACGGCACCGAGGCCCGCGATAACGCCGATCGTGGTGCCGAGCAGCAACCATTTGCGCAGATATGCCGAGCTTCTGATGGATGCGCCGAAACGGCCGCCCGCGGCGGCTGCCGGGGCTGTCGGGGCTGGCGGTGGTGCTGGTTCGTGTTCCGGCACCAGGACATCCTAGCCAGAAGGGAATAAACGGACCATGGTCCGGTTATATGGGTAACTCTCAAATCAGGAGGTCAAAATGCCCGCCATCACAGCAGACACGCTGCGCTTGCCGCGAGTGAACCCGCCCGTCCCCGCCGACACCGAGCGGCCGGTGCGGTCGATCACCACCGGCCCGCGTGGTTACGAAGGCGAGGGCTTCCCGGTCGTTCGGGCATTTGCCGGGGTCAGCACCGCTGCCCTGGATCCCTTTGTGCACATGGACCAGATGGGTGAGGTGGAGTACGAGCCGGGCGAGCCCCGGGGCACCGATTGGCATCCGCACCGTGGCTTTGAAACGGTCACCTACATGATCGACGGCAAGTTCGCGCACCAGGATTCCCACGGTGGCGGCGGTTTGATCACCGACGGCGCCACGCAGTGGATGACGGCGGGTTCCGGCATTCTGCACATCGAGACCCCGCCCGCCGAACTGGTTGAAAGCGGCGGCGTCTTCCACGGCATCCAGCTATGGGTGAATCTGCCGAAGAAGGACAAGTTCGCTGCGCCCCGGTATCAGGCCATCGAAGGCTCCGACGTCGGCTTGCTGTCCTCCGAAGACGGCGGAGCACTGCTTCGCATCATCGCCGGTGAGATCGACGGTCACCGCGGACCCGGTATCACCCACACGCCGATCACGTTGGCGCACGCCACAATCCACAATGGGGCGCGGCTGAACATTCCGTGGCGGCGTGACTTCAACGCGCTGGTTTACGTGTTGTCCGGCAACGGATACGTGGGTCCGGTCGCGCATCCGATGCACCAGGGTCAGTTGGCGGTGCTCGGGCCCGGCGATCGCATCACCGTCGGCGCCCAGGCCGCACAGGATTCGCATCGCGGTTCCGCCATTGATGTGCTGATCTTGGGCGGACAGCCGATTCGGGAGCCGGTATTTCACTACGGGCCTTTCGTAATGAATTCAAAGTCTGAATTGATCGAGGCACTGGAGGACTTCCATGGTGGGAAGTTCGGAAAAATCCCGCCGAACGCTTTAATGCCGCACCAAAGTGGTGGCACAATTTAAATGTGCCGCCAAAGGCGAGTCGTAGACCGGGCCGTCCCCCTGCGGCGAAGGCAGATGAGACGCGGAAACGAATTGTGCGCGCCGCTCGTGAGGTGTTCAGTGAACGCGGTTATGACGGCGCAACTTTCCAGGCCGTAGCGGTCCGCGCGGACCTGACTCGCCCGGCTATCAATCATTACTTTTCCAGCAAGCGAGTGCTCTACCGAGAGGTCGTGGATCAGACCAACGAACTCCTCGTGACGGCTGGCATCGAGGAGGCCGAACGGGAGACAAGTCTGATCGGGCGACTTACTGTATTCATTACCTATGCGGTGCGGGCCAATTTCGACAATCCGTTCGCGACAGCGTTCCTGGTGACCACCGTACTGGAATCGGCCCGGCATCCGGAATTGAACCGAACCGAAAACGATGCCGTACGAATTAGCCGGGAATTTCTGGTCTGGGCGGTGAACGATGCCATCGGACGCGGTGAGCTGCCTGCCGATACCGATGTGTATTCATTAACTGAGGTGCTTCTAGTGGTGCTGTGCGGTGTGGGTTTCTATGCCGGCTATGTGCGCAGCCCGCAAGAGATGGACGCCATCGCAGAGACGTTGCGCCAGCTCATGGCCGGCGCATTCTGGCGGCCCGAGTCGCTGCCCAAGACTTAGCCGGCAGGGGGCCGGCAAGGGGCCGGCGCGGGGCCCGGCGCGCGCCCGATCTGGGCAGGACGCGTGCAGTGATGTGGCGCACAAGGCGCATAGCTTGCCTAACTTATTCGGTATCATGGACGCGACATGACTGATCTTGACGACCTCGCTCCTTCGCTGCGGACCGCCGGCGACAGCTGGGCGATCACCGAAAGCGTCGGCGCCACCGCGCTGGGGGTCGCCGCCGCACGGGCCGTCGAGACGGCAGCAGCCGACCCGCTGATTCGCGATGAGTTCGCCCGCGTCCTGGTGTCGTCGGCAGGGCCGGCATGGACGCGGCTGGCCGACGCGGAACTGGGCTGGCTCGACGGCGATGAGCACGGGAAACGGGTGCATCGGGTTGGCTGCGACTACCAGGCCGTGCGCACCCACTTCTTCGACGAGTACTTCGGCAGTGCTGTCGGGACCGGCAGCGACGGGATCAGGCAGGCGGTGATCCTGGCCGCCGGCTTGGACTCTCGGGCCTACCGGCTGAATTGGCCGGCTGGCACCGCCGTCTACGAGATCGACCAGCCCAAGGTGCTGGAGTACAAGGACGCGATCCTGCGGTCGCATGGCGCGGTGCCGGCGGCCTCAGCGGTCGAGCGGCGGCCGGTGCCGGTGGACCTGCGCGACGACTGGCCGGCGGCCCTGACTGCCGCCGGATTCGACCGCAGCCGGCCGACGGCGTGGCTCGCCGAGGGCTTGCTGCCCTACCTGCCCGGCGACGCCGCCGATCGGCTGTTTGACATCGTGACCGGGCTCAGCGCGCCGGACAGTCGGATCGCCGTCGAGGTGTTCGGCATGAACTCGAAGGGCAACCAGCGGCGCTGGATGCTCATGCGGGACCGGCTCGGTCTGGACGTCGACGTCACGGCGCTGACGTACCACGAGCCGGACCGCTCTGACGCAATTCAGTGGCTGGCCGACCACGGCTGGCATGTTCAGTGCGTGGACAACCGCGAGGAGATGGCCCGACTGGGCCGCCCGGTACCGGAAGACCTTTCCGACGAGGCCGTTCGCAGCATCCTGCTGCGCGCGCGCCTCATCTGATCCCATTTGGAACACCCACACAAAACCCGAGACGAGATCTGGAGCACGCGATGAGCTCACTGCGCACCCACGACGACACCTGGGACATCAAGACCAGCGTCGGCAGCACCGCGGTAATGGTGGCGGCGGCCCGGGCCTTCGAGACCGACCAACCCGACCCGC
Organism: uncultured Actinomycetota bacterium; assembly: GCA_963778135.1. Lineage (GTDB taxonomy): Bacteria > Actinomycetota > Actinomycetes > Mycobacteriales > Mycobacteriaceae > Mycobacterium. Next base: position 227,654 of record CAVZTC010000004.1, read on the forward strand.
TGATCCGCGACCCCTACGCCAAACTGCTGGTCACCAGCGCCGGTGCGGGCGTCCTGTGGGAGGCCATGCTCGACCCGGCGATCACGGCGAAGGTGGAATCCCTGGATGCCGAGACCGCCGCCATCATCCGGCACATGCGCGGATACCAAGCCGTGCGGACGAACTTTTTCGACACTTACTTCAGTAACGCGGTCGCCGCCGGGATCCGGCAGGTGGTGATCCTTGCGTCGGGACTTGATTCGCGCGCCTACCGCCTGGACTGGCCGGCCGGCACCACCGTATACGAGATCGATCAGCCCCAGGTGCTTGCCTATAAGTCCAGCACCCTGGCGAAAAGCGGCGTGACGCCCGCGGCCGATCGCCGCGAGGTCGCCATTGACCTGCGGCAGGATTGGCCCGCCGCGCTGCGTGCCGCCGGCTTCGACCCGGCGGCACCGACCGCTTGGCTGGCCGAAGGGCTGTTGATGTACCTGCCTGCCGAGGCGCAGGACCGGCTGTTCACCCAGATTGGTGAGCTGAGCCCCGCGGGGAGCCGGATCGCGGCCGAAACCGCGGCGTCCCACGCCGACGAGCGGCGAGAGCAGATGCGCGAGCGGTTCAAGAAGGTGGCCGAACAGCTCGGCTTGGAAGAGACTGTCGACGTGGGCGAACTGATGTACCGCGACGAGAACCGGGCGGCGCTTGGCGCCTGGCTCAACGAACACGGCTGGCGCGCCGAGGCACAAGGCTCGGGGGACGAGATGCGCCGGATGGGCCGCTGGGTCGAGGACGTGCCGATGGCCGACGATAAGGATGCTTTCTCGGAGTTCGTGACGGCGGAGCGGCTGTAATGCCGCGCACCGCGGACGACTCCTGGGACATCGCAACCAGTGTCGGGGCGACCGCGGTGATGGTCGCACTCGCCCGCGCCGCGGAGACCGCCGGCGCCGACCCGCTGATCTCCGACCAGTTCGCCGAGCCGCTGGTCTCCACGCCGGAGCTGCAGGGGGTTCGCGAGCAGGTGGCCGCGTGGTGGGCGGGGCCGGACCCCGACGACGGCGACCCGGGCTTTTCGATCGAGTCTCAGCAGATGATCGACTACCAGGCCGTCCGAACCCACTTCTTCGACTCGTTCTTCACTGGGGTGGCCGGGGCCGCCGCTGCCGGCATCCGGCAGGTGGTGATCGTGGCTGCCGGTCTGGATTCGCGCGCTTACCGGCTGGACTGGCCTGCGGGCACCGTCGTCTATGAGATCGACCTGCCCAAGGTGCTGGAATACAAGACCGACACGCTTGCCCGCCACGGTGCCACGCCGCGAGCCGACCGGCGACCCGTGTCCGTCGATCTGCGGCATGACTGGCCAAAAGCGTTGCGCGAAGCCGGTTTCGACGCGAGCCGACCGGCCGCCTGGCTGGTCGAGGGGCTGTTGCCTTTTCTGCCGGCGGCGGCGCAGGAGGGATTGTTCGCCGCGATCGACCAGCTGAGCGGCCCGGGCAGCCGGGTGGCCGTCGAGGTCTTCGATGTCGACCCGGAGCGTCGGCGCGAGGCTGAAGACAGGTGGGCGCAGTTCCGTGCCCAGCGGGAAGCCCGGGGCCTGGACAGCTCTTTCAACCCGCTCGACCTCTGGTTCGACGACGAAGGCCGCCCGGACTGCCCCGATTGGTTCGCCGCGCACGGCTGGGCCATCGCGCCGGTGGCGGCGCGCGACGAGGCAGAGCGGCTCGGGCGGGCATCGGAGCCACAGGACGCGCAGTCCGAACAGCGGCCTTTTGTGAACAGGTTTCTGACGGCAACAAAGCCCTGAGTAGGTGCGAGCGACCGGGGGCTAGGATCGCGTTTATCACCGATGAGCGGCCGCGCCCTGTGCGGCGGACAACTCCGCTCAGGGAAGGACAACGATGACCACCGAATCGGTTGCACCGAAGACCCAGGAATCCGGCGAATCCGGTAATGGCGCACCCCAAGCCGCAGCAAAGCCCGAATCAAGCCAAGCAACCCAAGCAACCCAAGCAACCGAAGTGGTCGCCACGGTCGCGCGGCTGCGCAAAACCTTCGCCGCCGGGCGCACCCGCAGCGTCGAGTGGCGCCAGCACCAGCTGTTGCAGCTGGTAAAGCTCATGGAGGAGAACGAGGGTGCGATTGGGCAGGCGCTCGCCGAGGACCTGGACCGCAGTCCGGCCGAAGCATTCATCGCCGACATCGCGACCACGGTCGCTGAAGCGAAGTACGCAGCCAAGAAGGTCCGCAAGTGGACCCGCCGCAAGTACCTGCTGCTCGAGGCGCCGCAGCTGCCCGGCCGCGGCTGGGTGGAGTACGAGCCGTACGGCACGGTGCTGATCATCGGCGCCTGGAATTACCCGTTCTACCTGACGCTGGGCCCGGCGGTCGGGGCGATCGCCGCCGGCAACACCGTCGTCCTCAAGCCCTCCGAAATCGCCGCGGCGTCCTCGCGCCTGATGGCCGAGCTGGTGCCCCGTTACCTCGACCGCGACGCGATCGCGGTGGTCGAGGGCGACGGCATGGTCAGCCAGGAGCTGATCGCCCACGGCCTGGATCGCGTCATGTTCACCGGTGGCACCGAGATCGGCCGCAAGGTCTACGAGGGCGCGGCGCGCCATCTGACCCCGGTCACGCTCGAACTCGGTGGCAAGAGCCCGGTCATTGTGGCGGCCGATGCCGACGTCGATGTGGCGGCCAAGCGGATTGCCTGGATCAAGATCATGAACGCCGGTCAGACCTGCGTCGCGCCCGACTACGTGCTGGCCGACGCCACGATCCGCGACGAACTGGTCAGCAAGATCGGCGCCGCGCTCACCAAGTTCCGGTCCGAAGACGACCCAACCGGAATGCGCATCGTCAACCAGCGCCAGTTCGACCGTCTCAGCGGCTACATCGAGCAGGCGAAAGCGGACGGTCAAAGCGAGGTCGCCGCGGGTGGCGCCTGCGACGCGTCGAGCCTGCGCATTCAGCCCACCGTGGTGGTCAACCCGGACCCGGACGGACCGTTGATGCAGAATGAGATCTTCGGCCCGATCCTGCCGGTGCTCACCGTCAAGTCCCTGGATGAGGCGATCGGCTTCGTCAACGCGCGGCCGAAGCCGCTGTCGGCCTACCTGTTCACCAATTCGAAGGAAACCCGCGAACGCGTGATCAAGGAGGTCTCGGCCGGCGGCATGCTGGTCAACCACCTCGCGTTCCAGGTGTCGACGGCCAAGCTGCCGTTCGGCGGCGTCGGCCCGTCGGGGATGGGCGCCTACCACGGCAAGTGGGGCTTCGACGAGTTCAGCCACCGCAAGTCGGTGCTGACCAAACCGACGCGGCCGGACTTATCGGCTATCCTCTACCCGCCCTACACCGAGCGGGCCCTTAAGCTGGCTCGCCGGATGTTCTGACAGCACCCGGCCTGCCGTTCATCGGGCCGGTGCGCCCTGTTGTTCTACTTGATCTGCCAGCCGTATCCAGGAAGGAATCTTTATGCCCGGAGTGCAGGATCGTGTCATCGTCGTCACCGGATCCGGCGGGGGATTGGGCCGTGAATACGCCCTCGAACTCGCCCGGGAAGGCGCCAGCGTCGTCATCAACGACCTCGGTGGGTCCCGCGATGGCACCGGCGCCGGCCACAACATGGCCGATGACGTGGTCAAGGAGATCAAGGACGCGGGCGGCCGCGCGGTCGCGAACTACGACAGCGTCGCGACCGAGGACGGCGCGGCCAACATCATCAAGACCGCGCTCGACGAGTTCGGCGCCGTGCACGGCGTCGTGAGCAACGCCGGGATCCTGCGCGACGGCACCTTCCACAAGATGACGTCCGAGAACTGGGACGCGGTGCTCAAGGTGCATCTCTACGGCGGCTACAACGTGATCCGCGCGGCCTGGCCGCATTTCCGCGAGCAGAGTTACGGCCGGGTCGTCGTCGCCACCTCGACCAGTGGGCTGTTCGGCAACTTCGGCCAGACCAACTACGGGGCGGCCAAGCTCGGCCTGGTCGGCCTGATCAACTCGCTGGCGCTGGAGGGCGCCAAGTACAACATCCACTCCAACGCGGTCGCGCCCATCGCGGCCACCCGGATGACCCAGGACATCCTGCCGCCCGAGGTGTTCGAGAAGCTCACGCCGGAGTTCGTTGCGCCGGTGATGGCCTACCTGTGCACCGAGGAATGCCCCGACAACGGCTCGGTGTTCGTCGTCGGCGGCGGCAAGGTGCAGCGGGTCGCGCTGTTCGGAAACAAGGGCGCTAACTTCGACAAGCCGCCGACGGTGGATGACATCGCCGCGCGGTGGGGCGAGATCACCGATCTTTCGGCTGCGCAAAGAGCATCATTCTCGCTGTAACGCACGATGAAAGCCTGCGTAGTACAAGAGCTTTCCGGACCCTCCGGAATTGTGTACACCGATATCGACGATGCCACCGGCGACGGTGGCAACGTCGTTATCGATGTTCGCGCCGCCGGGGTGTGCTTTCCCGACCTGCTGCTTAGCAAGGGCGAGTACCAACTGAAACTGCCGCCACCGTTCGTGCCGGGCATGGAGACCGCGGGGGTGGTGCAGTCGGCGCCGCCTGCGTCGGGTTTCCATGTCGGCGAACGCGTTTCGGCGTTCGGAGTGCTCGGTGGGTACGCGGAACGGGTGGCCGTCCCGGCGGCCAACGTGGTCCGCAGCCCTGCGGAACTCGATGACGCTGAAGCGGTTTCGTTGTTGGTGAACTACAACACCATGTATTTCGCGCTGGCCCGGCGCGCCGCGATGCGGCCGGGCGACAGCGTGCTGGTGCTGGGCGCGGCCGGCGGCGTGGGGACGGCGGCGGTCCAGATCGCCAAGGCGATGGGTGCGAGCCGCGTGATCGCGGTGGTCCATCGCGAGAGTGGGATCGACTACGTTTCCTCGCTGGGTGCCGACGTGGTGCTGCCGCTCAACGAGGGCTGGGCCCAACAGGTTCGCGACCACACCGACGGCCGGGGTGTGGACATCGTCGTCGATCCCATCGGTGGTTCGTCCTTCGACGACGCGATCCGCGTGCTGGCGATCGACGGCAAGCTGCTGGTGATCGGCTTCGCGGCGGGCGGCATCCCGACCGTCAAGGTCAACCGGTTGTTGCTGCGCAACGTCAGCGTGATCGGCGTCGCCTGGGGCGAGTACCTGAACAAGGTCCCGGGTTCAGCGGCCCTGTTCTCCTGGGGCCTGGGCCAGCTCGTCTTCCTCGGGTTGAAACCGCCTCCGCCGCAACGCTACCCGTTGTCGGAGGCGCCCGCGGCGTTGCAGAGCCTGGCCGACGGCGGGGTGCTGGGCAAGCTCGTCCTCGAACCCTGAGACGCGAGAGGGTCTAGAGGGTCTCGACCCCGGGCGACGGCGGCGTATAGCCGGTGATCTGGTCGTAGATCGACGAGGCCGCGTGCTCGAATACCCGGAGTTCGAAACCACCGAAAAGCGTCAGCAATGCCGTGTCGGCGGCGATCGGGGCGCCGAATGCATACTGCAGCCCCCCGAGCACGTCGCCGCCGAGCGCCTGCTCTATCCCGGTGGTGAACAGGTGGGCGTCGTAGGAGGGAACTGAGGTCACCAGCGCGTTGATCACGTCGGCCGTCGGAAGCAGCGTGGCGTAGGCGTCCGAGGCGGAGCCCGAGATCGCATTCGAGAAGTAGGTATTCGCCGACTTCAGGGTCTCGATGAAGTTGTCGGGCGACGACAGTGCCGTTGTCAGCGTGGGCGGCAAGCCGGGCGCATGGAGCGATCCCACCAGCGACGTCAGGTCGGACGTTGAGAAGTGGGACAGCGAATTGGAGAACGACGCGATATCGGCGTTGATGTCGGACCCGAACGCGCTGAGCCCCTGCTGGGTCCCGGTGCTCAGCGCGCTCAGGACGGTGCTCGCCGGGATGTGCGGGAGCACCCCGAACGCGGTGGGAACATTCGGCGCGTCGGGGGACCAACCCTGGGTGGTGCTGCCGTAGCCCATGTTGACCAGGACCGTGAGATCGGGCTGGAGCAGGTCCGCGATGGGTTTGCCGATGCCAGGTATCCAGCGGACGGGATCCAAAAGCGGCAGCCCCTGGTGGGCCGCGTCCAGGGTCGAGATCGGAATCATGTAGTAGTCGGTCTGCGTGGGGCCCGTCGTGTTCGTCAAGTGGATGGCCTGCGTCGTCGGATCGGCGACGTAGGGATATTGGCCGTGCAGCGTCAGGAGGCCCACAAAGGCGTTGACATCGGACAGGACATTGATCGGGTATTGCGGGAAGTCGCCGAAGCCGTCGTATTCGATCGTGTAGATGGCGGACGGGAAGGAATTGTCGGGGGTCGCGGTGCCGAACAGGTCCAAGCCCAGACTCGGCAGGCTCAAACCCGGGAACCGCGAAAGCAGGCCGCCGTTGGGGTTCGCCGGATTACCCACGAGGGTCAGGTTCAGGTTCGTGCCGGGTATCAGGCTCCCGCCCGGCGTGTTGGTGGGGTTGAGCGCGTGCATTTCGATTGACGCGACGACGGAGCTTTGCGAGTAGCCGAAGACGTTGACGGTGGTGTTGCCGGAGCTGATCGCCGAATGGATCGCGTTATCCAGGATCGTGACGCCCCGGGACGTGGACAGGTCGAAGGTCAAATCCTTGATGCCGGTGAGCGGATATAACCCCTCCGGCGTGTTCAGGCCGAACGGGTTGCCGGCAGGGAAATGGGGGTCGATGTACAGGGGCGGAATTCCGACGATGTAGGCCGGCGGAGGTATCGGCAATCCGCTGGCGCCCATGACCAACGTGATGACGCCGACCGGGTCGTCGAGTGCCGTCAACAGTGGTGCCGCGGCGGTGGATATCGAGCTGGCGTTGATCGCCTCGGCCGCCGTGTAGGCGTTCCCCGCGGCGGCCAACGCCGTAGCGAACTGTCCATGGAACGCCGCCGCTTGCCCCAGGAGCGCCTGATACTCCTGCCCGAATCCGTGGAAAAGCGCGGCGGTGGCCGCGGACACCTCGTCTTGGGCGGCCGCCAGCAAGCCGGTTGTCGGGCCCGCGGCCGCGGCCTTGGCCGCGGTGATCGCCGAATCGATATCCGCTACGTCCGCTGCCGCCGCTGCCATCCACTGCGGCTGTGCAATCAAGCTCGTCATCGGCTAATCCTTTACGCCCGAGCGCTCGTCGATACCGACGATGCTTGCCAGACCGGTGATCACGGCGGCCCGGTCAGCGCGAAGCCGGCACAGTGTCAGCTTAGAGCGAAGGCACCGGCTCCCTCAAGGAAATTGATAACAACGTCAAATCGTGTTCGCGTGTGGGTGAACACTTTTCGTGGTCGAGATCGTTTCAGCTCGTTCGAAAGCCGCTAGATGCTCTCGAGGTCGCCAATGACGTTTTCGACCGTGTCCAGGGTGACTACCAGCTCGAAGCCGCCCGCCAGCGTGAACAGTGCCACGTTGGACGCGATCGGGGCCACGACCGCATACTGCAGGCCGCCCAGGAAGTTGCCGTCGATCATCTGCTCGATCCCGGTCAGGAACAGATTGGTGTTCCAGGCCGGGAAGGTGGTGAGGATGGTGTTGGCGATGTCCGTGGTCGGCAACAGCCACGCGTAGGAATCCGCGGCCGCGCTCGTGATGCCGTTCACGAAGTTGGTGTTGAACGTCTGTATCGACTGGATGAAGCTGCTCGGCGAAGCCAGCGCCGACGCCAGCCCGGCGGGCAGGCTGAACCCGCCGGTTCCGCCGGCCAACGCGTGCTCCACGCCGGCCAGTGACACGCTCGAGGACAGGTTCGTGGCCGCCACTGGGAGCTCGGCCTTGAGGTCGGCGCTGAACGCGCTGAACCCCTGCTGCGCCCCGCCCCACAGTTCCTGAGCCAACTGAGGATCGTGCGGGAACAGCCCGAACGGGGTCGCCTGATCCGCGTAGCTGTTGTCCCCGGGAAAACCCGCGTAACCATAGTTCACGTTGCCGTAGCCCAGGTTGACGAGCATTGTCATGTCGGGTTTGAGCAGGTCGTATAGGGGGGTTCCGATAATCGGGAGTGATTTCAGCGGCTCCAAGAGCGGCAGCTGGTTGTTGGTGATCATGTAGTAATTGGTCGCGCCGCTGTAGCCCGGAGACGTTCCCAACTGAACCTGTGTGTAGCCGTTGTTGTAGTTGCCCGGGCTGGTGATGTAGGTCGGGTAGTGGCCGTGCACCGTCTCGATGCCGAGGAACGCGTTGAGGTCCGAGAGGAAATTGATCGGGTACCTCGGGAAGTCGGCGTATCCGTCGTACTGGAGCGTGAAGATGTTGGTCGCGTAGGGCGTGTTCGAGGGTGTGGCGCCGTAGAAGTCCAGTCCCAGGGCCGGCAGCGTCAGCGGGGTGAACCGCTCCAGGAGCCCGCCGTTGGGGTTCATCGGGTCGCCGATCAGGGTGAATGACAGCTGCCCTGTGGTGGGCAAGAGCGCCCCGCCCGCCGTGTAGTTCGGGTCCAGGAGCGCGAGCATCTCCTCCGAGGCGACGACCGCGCTCTGCGAGTAGCCCAAAATGTTGGTGCTGCCCAACGGGTTGCCGAAGGGGCCGGAGCCGACTTGCTGTTGGATCAGGTTGTCCAGGATCTGGACGCCGCGCTGCACGGACACGGCCAGCGTCAGGTCCTTGATGCCGGTGAGCGGATACAGCCCCTCCGGGGTGAACAGACCCTGAATGTTGGCAGACAAAAGCGGCGTGCTAAGGGGCCCGGTGGTAACCAGGTAATTGACGTAGTTGGCAACCTCGTTGAGGTAGGTCTGCCCGGGTATCGGCAGACCGCTGCCACCCATGAAGTAGCCGAGGGCGCCTAGGCCCCCAGTGTTCAACGTCGGCTGCACCGCCGTCATCGCGTGCGGCCCAGGCGCGAAGGCCGAAGTCAGCCGTCCCACCGCACTGGAGATGGCGGCGGCGTTGGCCGCCTCGGCCGTCGTGTACGCGTTACCGGCGGAGCCCAACGTCGCGGCGAACTGATCGTGGAACGCCGCCGCCTTATTCAGGAGAGCCTGATACTCCTGGGCGTAGCCACCGAATAGCTTTGCGGCGGCCGCTGACACCTCGTCCTGCGCGGCGGCCACCACGCCGGTTGTGGGGCCCGCGGCGGCATGCTTGGCCTCGCCGATGGCTGAATTGATTTCCGCTAAACCCGCGGCGGCCTTGGCCAGGAGTTGGGGCTGGGCGTTCAAGCTCGTCATCGGCTGCTACCTCCACGACCACGGTGTCTTGTGTTGTGGTACCGACGACGCTGCGAAACCGGTGGCCCGGCGAACCCGTCGGCACTAGCGTCAGCTTAGAGCTACGTCGTTAGTATGTCTTGGGTTTTACCCCGGTGTTTTTTGGCCTTCGAGCTAGGGAATGAGGCCGGTGAAGTCCTTGATGACCGCGGCGGTCGCGCCCAACAGGACCAGCCCTTCGAAACCGCCTGCGAGGGTGAGCAATGCGGCGTCGGCGGCAATCGGATAGCCGATCGCATTGACCAGCCCGGCGGGGTCGCCACCGAGGAATTGCGCGATCCCGTCCACGAACAGGTTGGCGTCGTAGGCCGGGATGGAGGTCAGCGCGGCGTTGAGGGTGTCCGCGGTCGGCAACAACGTTGCGTAAGCCGACGCGGACGCGCTGGTGAAGGCGTTGGCGAAGTTGGTATTCGCGGCCTTCAGGCCGTCGATGAAGCCATCGATCGCGCCCGGGGACAGCAGCGTGCCAAGCGGCGGGAGGGTCGGCAACGCGCCCGGGCCCGGCAGCACGTGCGGCGGGGAGGGCAGGCCCGCAGCGTTGAAGTCGCTGACGAAATCGTGGATTCCCTGTTGGGCGCCGGCGGCCAGGTCGGCGGCGATGACACCCGGGTTGACATGCGGGAACAGCCCGAACGGGGTGGCCACATTCGCGTAGCTCGTCGAATAGCCAAGGCCTGGGTCGCCGTAGCCCAGGTTGACCAGCACCGTCAGGTCCGGTTGCAGCAGGTCGACCAGCGGTTGGCCCACGACAGGTATCGCCTTCAGCGGGGCCAGCAGCGGCAGATCCTGGTTGAGAACCATGTAGTAGTTGGTGTTTCCGGTGTAGGTCGGCTCCGTGTCCAAATGGACGATCTGGCCCGGCGGAAGAGTCTGCGGATTGACGAGCGGATAGGTCGGGTGCACGAAGACGATGCCCGCGAAGGCGTTGAGGTCGGACAGGAAGTTGATCGGGTAGCGGGGGAAATCGGCGAAACCGTCGTACTCGATCGTGTAAATGGTGGTCGGCCAGGGCGTGTTCGAGGGCGTCGCGCCATAGAAATCCAGCCCCATGCTCGGCAGGTTCAAGCCGGGGAACCGGGCGAAGAGGCCGCCGTTGGGATTCATCGGATCAGCCATCAGGGTGAAGCCGAGTTGGGTCGACGATGGCTGGCCGGCCATCGGCATGTTCAGGATGTTGCGCATCTCCAGCGAGGCGATCATGGCGCTCTGCGAGTAGCCGACGACGAGAGCGTTGTTCCCGAGGGTGATCTGACCCTGGGACCCGAACAGCGCCTGGTCGAGAAGCGCGACGCCCTGCGACACGGACGTGCTCAGCGGCAAGCTCTTGATGCCGGTGAGTGGGTACAACTCCTCGGGAGTGACCAGGGCGAGCTTATTGAGCACATTGAATTGGCCGGTGGGGACCCAGTTCAGTAGTCCGTTCACGAAATTCATTGAAGGAATTGGGTTTCCGCTGCCGCCCATGACGATCGCGTTGACGTTCGTCGCTGTCATCGGCACGGCCCGACTGCCCGCCCGCAGCGCGCCCAGTCCCTTCGACGCCAAGGCCTCGGCTTGCGCATAGGCGGTTCCGGCGGCGGCCAGGGCCCGGCTGAACTCGCCGTGATACCTCGCGGCCTGCGGGACGGCGGCTTGATATGCCCGGCCGAATTCGCCGAACAGCCGCGCGACCGCGATCGACACCTCATCGCCGGCCGCCCCCACCACACCGGATGTCGGGCCCGCCACCGCCCGATGGGCCGCCTCGAGGGCCGAACCGATTCCGTCGATGTCCGTCGCGACGGCCGTCATGATTTCCGGTGCTGCGACCAGGTGCGACATCGGTCCGTCCTTTCCCGCAATGAGCTTAGGCCGCTAGAAACGTTGGTGTCCAACATTTCTCGCGCGTTGCCTAGGGAAGGATGCTGGCAATGTCGCGGATGTTGTTGACGGCTGCCTCCGCGACCGCGATGAACTCGGTCATTGCCGCCACGGTCGCCAGGCCCACGTCAGCCGCGATCGGATACGTGATCGCGTTGACCACGTTGCCCGCCAGCAGCTGGTCCACGAAGAGGGTGGCGTCGTAGGCGGGGACGGTGGTCACCAACCCGAGGGCTATGTCTGCCGTCGGCAGCAGCACGGCGTAGTCGGTCGACACGATGTCGGCGAACTTGTTCACGATGTTCAGCGGCGTGGGCGCGATCGGGCTCGGTGACGCCCCGACGAGGTCGGTCACCAACGGCGGTGGCGCCAAATTCGGGAACGTGACCGGTTGCGCGAAAGCATTTGCCAGATCGGCCTTGAAGTCCGCGATCCCTTGCTGGGTTCCGACGGCCAGGTCGCCGAGGACGACGCTGGCGGGGACGTGCGGGGCAAACCCGAACGGAGTCGTCACATTCGGCGGGCCGCCCGAGTAGCCCATGTCGGGGTTGCCGTAGCCCAAATTCACGAACACCTTCAGGTCCGGCTGGATCAGGTCGGCGAGTGGCTGCCCCACGATCGGTATGCCGCGCAGCCCACCCAGAATCGGCAGATTCTCGGTGGGAATGATGTAGTAGTTGGTCACGCCGGAGTAGCCCTGAGATGGCGTCAAGTGAATGGCGTTGTCGACCTGCGTGGGCGTGAGTTGCAAATACGTGGTGTGCACGGTGGCGATGCCGGTCACTGCGTTGAGGTCGGCCAGCAAATTGAGCGGGTACTGCGGGAAGTCGGCGAAGCCGTCGTATTCGAGCGTGTAGATGTTGGTCGGGTAGATGGTGTTCGCGTTGGTGCCGCCGTAGAACGTCAGGCCCAGGCTGGGGATGGTCAGGCCCGGAAAGCGGGCGAGCAGGCCGCCGTTGGGGTTCATCTCGTTTCCGACCAGCACGAAATTGAGTTGGCCCGCGCCCGGGGCGCCGGCACCCATGGCGGCGAGCTTGTCCATTTCCAGCGAGGACATGATCGAGCTTTGGGAGTAGCCGAAAATCGTCAGTGTGTCCGTCGGGCTTTGGAGTTGCGCCAAGATGGCGCTGTTGAGGATATTCACGCCCTCGTTTATCGACCGATCGAAGGTCAGGCTCTTGACACCGGTGAGCGGGTATCCCTCCTCCGGAGAGAACAGCGCCTGCAGGGTATTAACGGAACGGACGTAGAGGTTGTTCGCGTTGGTGATGTAGGTCTGATTGGGTGTGGGGTTTCCGGTCGGGCCCACAAACAGTGTCAGGTCGGCGCTGATCGGTGTCACCATCGCGCTGATCAGCTGGCTGGGTGTGCCGAGCGATCCGAGTGTGCCGCCCACACTGGCGGCGTTGACGCCCTCCGCGGTCGCGTATGCATTCCCCGCGGCGGCCAGCGCCCTGGCGAACTCGCTGCGAAACGCCGCGGCTTGCGCGGCAACGGCCTGGTATTCGCGGCCGTATGCCCCAAACAATTGGGTGACGGCCACGGACACTTCGTCGGCCGCCGCCGCCAACAGACCCGACGTCCGGCCCGCGGCGGCCGCATTGGCGGCGCTGATTGCCGAACCAATTTCCTCGACATCCGCGGCGACCGTCGCCGCTATGTGAGGCTCTACCATTACGTACGTCAAGTGCCTATTCTCCCTTTTTCGGAAACGGCTCAGAAAGTGAAGCCGATGTTTATCAGGGCGAGTTCCAATTCAGGCAGGGCTGCCACCCAGACCAGAGCCGTGTCCGCTGCGAGTGGGTAACCGATTGCATTGATGAGCCCGACTGGGTTGCCGCCGATCGCCTGTTGGATCCCGTCCAGGAAGAGGTTGGCGTCGTACGCCGGCATAGAGACTGCCAGGGCGAATGCTATGTCCGCGCTCGGAAGCAAGAAAGAAGTGGTTTTACTGAGGGCAGCACTGACGGTGTTGGCGAAATTGGTGTTGGCCGCCTGCAAGGCATTAATAAAGCCGTCGATGGATGCTGGGGACAGTACGGTAGCCGGTGCGGGCAAGGAAAGCGAGGTAACCGCCTGCGTCAGGCCCGACAGCGACAGGCCGGATGGCGAGCCCGACAGCGACAAGCCCGGCAGCGATGCGAACCGGCCGGTACCGATGTCGCCTGCGAATGCAGTGGCACCCTGCTGGGCTCCAATAACCAGATCGTTGGCGATGGTGGTCTGGCTGACGTGTGGGAACAGGCCGAACGGGGTGGGTATATTCGCCGGCGAGGTCGAATAGCCGTAATTCGGGTCGCCGTAGCCCAAATTGACGATCACCCGCAAGTCCGGTTCGACCAGATCTGCTATGGGGTTGCCGACGACCGGGATGTCGCGCACCAGGTTCAGCAGAGGCAGATGGTCGGTGGGAATCATGAAGTACTGGGTGGTGCTCGGAGCGTCGGTAGCTAGCGCAATAGCCGAATTGACCTGTGCGGAAGTGAGATCCGCATACCCGCCATGCAGGAAGGCGACACCCAGGAGGGCATTGACGTCCGACACCACATTGATCGGGTACTGCGGGAAGTCGGCCCAGCCGTCGTATTCGCGCGAGTAAACGGTGGTCGGATAGAGGTTGTCCGGAGTCGCGCCGGTGAAGGTGATATCGAGACTCGGGAACCGTAGACCGACGAAGCGCTCGAAGAGGCCGCCGTTGGGGTTGTTGGGATCAGCGACCAACAGGAAGGACAGCTGGTCGGTCGGCGGCCGGATGGCCGCGGGCAGCATGGCCAGCTGGCGCATTTCCAAAGTGGCTATCGTTGAGCTCTGGGAGTACCCGAAAGCCACGATATTGTTCCCGGCGCCGATTTGCTGCATGATCGCGTTGTCCAGGATGGTGATGCCCTGGGCGACGGATTTGTCCAACGTCAAGTTGTGGACGCCGGAAGAGGGATACAACTCGTCGGGCAGGTTGAGGGCTTGCGAAATGAATCCGGGGTGAAGGTGTTGGACGAATAGCTGGTCAATGGAGGTCAGGTAGCTCAGCGGTGGAATCGGCGTGCCGCTGGGGCCCATGATGAGTGCGATGTTGGCGCCGGACATCGGTGTCGGGCCGGTCGAGCCGCCGCCGGTGAGCATTGCCCGCGCGGCGGTCTCGGCTTCGGTGTACGCGCGGGCGGCGGCGCTCAGCGCCTGCCTGAATTTGAATTGAAACGCCGCAACTTGCGCGCTGGCCGCCTGGTACTTCTGGGCATACGCGCCAAAGAGTTTCGCCACGGCAATCGAGACCTCGTCGTCGGCGGCTGCCACCAAGGCGGTTGTCCTGTGGGCGCTGGCAGCGGTGGCTTCGTCGATCGCCGACCCAATCCCCGCCAAGTCCGTGGCCGCCTGCGTCAATAGCGTGGGCTGCGTGATCAAGTTGGTCACTCGACGACACCTCCTCGAGCCACCGGCCACAGTGCCGGTATTGGCCCAGCGTAAAGCGTCGGACTTAGCGTGTCCGGCGTTTACTCGACCTTATTGACGTGTCTGTGCGGGGTCAGCCGAGTAGGGCGCGGCGCAGTTCGTCCACATCGGCCGCGGTGATGCGCGAGTCGCGCAGGTAGCCGTCGAGCGATCCAAAGGTCTCATCGATGGTCCGGCGCGCGGCGGCCAGGTACTCCTCGCGGACCCCGAGCACCTCGTCGGACAGGCGGGCCTCGGTGAACCTCACCACTTCTGGCGTCAGTTCGGTGTCCGTGCGCTGCTGGATCATCTCGGTGATCCGATCCCGCAACTGCCCGACGGAGTCGTTGCTGCGCAGGTAGTCGGCGACGATGATGTCGCGATCGATGCCGATCGATTCCAGCACCGTGGCGATCACGAAGCCGGTGCGGTCCTTGCCCGCGAAGCAATGGGTGAGCACCGGGCGGCCCGCGGCCAGCAACGTGACGACGCGGTGCAGAGCGCGTTGCGCGCCGTTGCGCGTTGGGAATTGGCGGTACTCGTCGACCATGTACCGGGCGGCGGCCTCGGCGGGGGACTCGCCGGACTCGTCCGATTCGCCGCCTTCGCCGGCGAGCATCTGCCGAAACGCGCGTTCGTGCGGCGACTCACCATCGCTCGGGTCGGCGCCCTCTTCTGTGCCTTCCTCTTCGCTCTCCTCGACGCCAAGATCGGGGAACGGCAGCAGGTGAACGTCGATGCCGTCGGGGACCAGTCCGGGGCCGCGCCGGGCGACCTCCCGCGACGCGCGCAGGTCGGCGACGTCGGTGATTCCCAGCCGGCGCAGCGTCGCGCGGCCGTCGTCGTCGAGGCGGCTCAGCTCGCTGGACCGGAACAGCCGGCCGGGGCGAAGTGCCGCGGTGCCGTCCGCGACGTCACGAAAGTTCCACGCGCCCGGCAGTTCTCGGAGTGCCGCGGCCATATCAGGTGGCCGCCGCCGCGAACGCGGATTTCTCCCGGCCGATTTCGGTGCGTGCGATTGTTCGCATGTGTACCTCGTCGGGTCCGTCGAAGATCCGCATGGCGCGATGCCAGCCGTACATCCGGGCCAGCGGGGTGTCCTCGCTGACGCCGGCCGCCCCGTGCACCTGAATCGCGCGGTCGATGACGTCGCACGCCACCTGCGGGGCCACCGCCTTGATCTGCGAGACAAGCAGATGGGCGGCCTTGTTGCCGTGCTGGTCGATGATCCAGGCCGCCTTTTCGCACAGCAGCCTGGCCTGGTCGATTTCGTTGCGGGACTTGGCAATTGCTTCCCGGACGACGCCCTGTTCGGCGAGCGGCCGGCCGAACGCCACCCGGGTGCGCGCGCGGTCGGTCATCAGGGCCAGCGCACGTTCGGCTCCGCCCAAGGCGCGCATGCAGTGGTGGATCCGGCCGGGTCCCAGACGCGCCTGGGCGATCGCGAACCCGCCGCCCTCTTCGCCGAGCAGGTTGGTGACCGGCACCCGGACGTTGTCGTAGCTGATTTCGCAGTGACCGGGCTGGTCGTGGTAGCCGAAGACCGTCGTCGAGCGGACGACGGTCACGCCCGGCGTCTCGATTGGGACCAGGACCATCGACTGCTGCTGGTGGCTGGCCGCTTCGGGGTTGGTCCGGCCCATCACGATCAGGATCTTGCAGCGCGAGTCCGCCGCCCCGGAGGTCCACCACTTGCGGCCGTTGATCACGTAGTCGCCGCCGTCGCGCACGATAGACGTCTCGATGTTGCGGGCGTCGCTGCTGGCGACCGCCGGTTCCGTCATGGAAAAGGCGCTGCGGATCTCGCCGTTGAGCAACGGTTCCAGCCACTGCTTGCGCTGCTCGTCGGTGGCGAACAGGTGCAGGGTCTCCATGTTGCCGGTATCGGGTGCCGCGCAGTTGAGCGCCTCCGGCGCGATCTCCAGGCTCCAGCCGGTCAGCTCCGCCAGCGGGGCGTAGTCGAGGTTCGTCAGGCCCGACTCGGCCGGCAGGAACAGGTTCCACAGGCCGGCCGCTTTGGCCTTGGTCTTCAGCTCCTCGACGATCGGCGGGACGGTGTGGTCGAATGGGCCGGCCTCGTGGCGGTATTTGTCGTAATCGGCCTCGGCCGGAAAGACGTACTGCGTCATGAAGTCGGACAGTCGCTGGTGGTAGTCAGTGGCCTTGGCCGACATCGCGAAGTCCATGCCCGCCACGATAGGACACGTGTGATGGGGCCCCGCTCGCGGTAGAGGCTCGCGGTAGAGGATGGAACGCGTGACCGAATCCCTGCCCCCGTTTCCCCCGTTCACCCACGAAACAGCGATGCAGAAGGTCCAGGCTGCGGAAGACGCCTGGAACACCTGCGACCCCGAACGCGTCAGCCGGGCCTACACCGTCGATTCGCAGTGGCGAAACCGCAGCGAGCACGTCGTCGGCCGGGATGAGATCGTTGCGTTTCTGACCCGCAAGTGGCGGCATGAACTGGACTACTCGTTGCGCAAGAGCCTGTGGAGCTTCGACGGCAACCGCATCGCCGTGCGGTTTCAGTACGAGTGCCGCGACGAAGCGGGCCAGTGGTACCGCAGCTACGGCAACGAACTGTGGGAGTTTTCGCCCTCCGGGCTGATGGCGCGGCGCGAAGCCAGCATCAACGACGTCCCGATCGACGAATCCGAACGCCGATATTTTGGGCCCCGGCCCGCGTCTGAACACGGCCAAGACATTGTGCTTTGGTAACGCCAGGCTAGGGTGTTCTCGCCAACGGGGTTATCAGCAGGGTCGCCAACCCCAGGAATGAACACGAATGAAGTAGCTAGGGAAAGTAGATGTACCCGCCATGACAGATCCGCAGACCGTCCCCGTCAAGGTCGGGGTGGTCGCCGAGTCCGGAGCCGACGAGCGGCGCGTAGCGCTGGTACCGAAGGCAGTCGCGTCGCTGGTCAGCAGCGGTGTGGCGGTCGTCGTCGAGTCGGGTGCCGGCGAGCGCGCGCTGCTTCCGGACGAGCTCTACACCGCTGCCGGCGCCAGCATCGGGGATGCGTGGGCCGCCGACATCGTCGTCAAGGTCGCACCGCCGACCGCCGGCGAGGTCAACAAGTTGCACAGCGGGCAGACCCTGATCGGCTTCCTCGCACCGCGCAACGCGGACAACTCGATCGACGCGCTACGGCAAGCGGGCGTGCAGGCGTTCGCGCTGGAGGCGATCCCGCGCATCTCCCGGGCACAGGTGATGGATGCCTTGTCGTCCCAGGCCAACGTGTCCGGATACAAGGCCGTGCTGCTCGCGGCCACGGAGTCGACCCGGTTCTTCCCGATGCTGACAACGGCGGCGGGCACGGTGAAGCCGGCGACCGTGCTGGTGCTCGGCGTCGGCGTGGCCGGGTTGCAGGCGCTGGCGACGGCCAAGCGGCTGGGCGGGCGGACCACCGGCTACGACGTTCGCCCCGAGGTGGCCGATCAGGTCCGTTCGGTGGGTGCCCAATGGCTCGATATCGGCATCGACGCGGCCGGCGAGGGCGGGTACGCCCGCGAGCTGACCGAAGCCGAACGCGCTGAGCAACAGAAGGCGCTGGAAAAGGCCATCAGCGGGTTCGACGTGGTGATCACCACGGCGCTGGTCCCGGGTCGCCCCGCGCCAAAGCTGGTGACTGCGGCCGCGGTCGAAGCCATGAAGCCCGGCAGTGTGGTGGTGGACCTGGCGGGGGAGACCGGCGGCAACTGCGAGCTCACGGAGCCCGGGCAGACCGTGGTCAAGCACGACGTGACGATCGCGTCGCCGCTGAACCTGCCGGCGACGATGCCCGAGCACGCCAGCGAGCTCTACAGCAAGAACATCACCGCGCTGCTGGACCTGCTGATCAAGGACGGCAAGCTGGCGCCCGACTTCGACGACGAAGTCGTCGCGGAATCTTGCGTCACCCGCGGGAAGGACTCCTGATGTACAACGAGCTATTGGCCAACCTGGCGATCCTGGTGCTGTCGGGATTCGTCGGTTTCGCGGTGATCTCCAAGGTGCCCAACACCTTGCACACCCCGCTGATGTCGGGGACCAACGCCATCCACGGCATCGTGGTGCTCGGTGCGCTGCTGGTGTTCGGGGAGGTGGAACACCCGACGCTGGCCATCCAGATCATCCTGTTCGTCGCCGTGGTGTTCGGCACGCTCAACGTGATGGGCGGCTTCATCGTCACCGACCGGATGCTGGGCATGTTCAAGGGCAAGAAGAAGCCTGCCCTGGAGGCCAAGAAGACCGAGGAGCTGACGGCCAAATGAACTACTTGGTGATCGGCCTATACATCTTCGCGTTCTCGCTGTTCATCTACGGCCTGATGGGCCTGACCGGGCCCAAGACCGCGGTGCGCGGCAACCTGATCGCCGCGGTGGGCATGACTATCGCGGTGGCGGCGACCCTGGTCCTGATCAGGCACACCAGTCAATGGCCGCTGATCATCGCCGGCCTGGTTGTCGGTGTCGTGCTCGGGGTCCCACCGGCCCGGTTGACCAAGATGACCGCCATGCCGCAGCTGGTGGCGTTCTTCAACGGCGTCGGTGGCGGCACGGTCGCGCTCATCGCTCTCGCGGAGTTCATGGAGACCAGCGGGTTCTCGGCGTTCCAGCACGGCGAGTCGCCGACCGTGCACATCGTGGTGGCGTCCCTGTTCGCGGCGATCATCGGCTCGATCTCGTTCTGGGGATCGATCATCGCGTTCGGCAAGTTGCAGGAGATCATCTCCGGAGCGCCGATCGGCCTCGGCAGGGTGCAGCAGCCGGTCAACCTGCTGCTGCTGATAGCCGCCATCGCCGCGGCGGTGGTCATCGGCCTGGACGCGCATCCCGGCAGTGGCGGGGTGTCGTTGTGGTGGATGATCGGCCTGCTTGCCGCGGCCGGCGTCCTCGGCCTGATGGTGGTGCTGCCCATCGGTGGTGCCGACATGCCGGTGGTGATCTCCCTGTTGAACGCGATGACCGGCCTGTCGGCCGCGGCCGCCGGGTTGGCGCTGAACAACACCGCGATGATCGTGGCGGGCATGATCGTGGGCGCGTCCGGTTCCATCCTGACCAACCTGATGGCCAAGGCGATGAATCGCTCGATTCCCGCGATCGTCGCGGGCGGCTTCGGTGGTGGCGGAGTGGCCCCCAGCGGCGATGGCGGCGGCGACAAGCACGTCAAGGCCACCTCGGCCGCCGATGCCGCGATCCAGATGGCTTACGCGAACCAGGTGATCGTGGTGCCTGGTTACGGCTTGGCCGTCGCGCAGGCCCAGCATGCCGTCAAGGACATGGCGTCGCTGCTGGAAGACAAGGGTGTGGCGGTGAAGTATGCGATCCATCCGGTGGCCGGCCGGATGCCGGGACACATGAACGTGCTGCTGGCCGAGGCCGAGGTCGACTACGACGCGATGAAGGACATGGACGACATCAACGACGAGTTCGCCCGCACCGACGTCGCGATCGTCATCGGCGCCAACGACGTCACCAACCCGGCGGCGCGCAGCGATGCGTCCAGCCCGATCTACGGCATGCCGATCCTCAACGTCGACAAGGCCAGGTCGGTGATCGTCCTCAAGCGGTCGATGAATTCCGGGTTCGCCGGCATCGACAACCCGTTGTTCTACGGCGAGGGCACCACCATGCTGTTCGGCGACGCGAAGAAATCGGTGTCCGAGGTCGCCGAGGAGCTCAAAGCGCTATGAGGGGCGAACTAACGAATCCCTAGACGGGTGGGTAGGCGGGCGGCGGGTATCCGTGCCCGTCCTCAACCCCGCGCAAACCCCAGGTGAGGTACCGCATGAAGTACTCGATTTCGTCGCTCATGTCGTAGTCCGGATTCGGATCCATCTACCCCACCTCTCGACTCGCGACTGGTTCGCCCAGCAGTCTAATCCCAACTTCGCCGGTGCAACAGGCGGTGGGTCCTTGCATACTGGCCAACTAGTTGATTGATAATTGCTTTCAATCCGGGACCCCATCGGGCCGCCGGCACCCGACGTTAGTGAGTAGAGATGCCATCCGGGAACGGGCTTTCGCGGCGCGAGGAGTTGCTGGCCGTCGCCACCAAGCTGTTCGCCGCCCGCGGCTATCACGGCACCCGGATGGACGACGTCGCCGACGTGATCGGGCTGAACAAGGCGACTGTCTACCACTATTACGCGAGCAAGTCGCTGATCCTGTTCGACATCTACCGCCAGGCCGCCGAGGGCACGCTGGCCGCCGTCCACGACGATCCCTCCTGGACGGCCCGCGAAGCGCTCTATCAGTACACGGTGCGGCTGCTTACCGGGATCGCGGCCAATCCCGAACGCGCAGCGGTGTACTTCCAGGAACAGCCGTACATCACCGAGTGGTTCACCACCGACCAGGTCACCGAGGTCCGGGAGAAGGAAGCCCAGGTCTACGAGCACGTGCACGGCCTGATCGACCGGGGGATCGCTAGCGGCGAGTTCTACGAGTGCGACTCGCACGTGGTCGCGCTGGGCTACATCGGCATGACGCTGGGCAGTTACCGTTGGCTGCGCCCGAGCGGACGGCGCACTGCCAAGGAAATCGCCGCCGAGTTCTCCACCGCGCTGCTGCGGGGGCTGATTCGCGACGCAGCTATCCGTGAGCAGTCTCCGCTGGGACGTTAAGGCCTCAAAATGGCCTAATCGAAGGCCGGAATCAGGTTCAGAACCGACCCGACGACGTTGCTCAACACGGACAGCTCCGTCACAGTCGGCTGGCCCAGGTAGATGTGCAGGTGCGGATCCGGGGACGGAACCCAGGGGTAGGCCTGCGGGAACCACTCGGGCCCCCACCATCCGGCCTCGACGCCGATCTCCACCCCGGCGGCGTAGGGTCCCTGCACGGCACCCCTGATCAGGTCGGCGGCCACGACGGGCAAATTGGGCATCGAGAACAGCGAGGCCGGGGTGGCAACGTTGGCGTAGTCGAAGCCGGTGCCGAGGTCGCCGTAGCCCAAGTCGCAGAGCACCCGCAGATCGGGCTGGATGATGTCGGCCATCGGGGGACCCGCGTACGGGATCAGCCGGATCAGGTCGACCAGTGGCAGGTCCTGCGTCATGATCATGTTGTAGTGCGTCGCGCCCGTGTAGTTCGGAGACGTCGGCAGAGCCACCGCGTTGGCAATCTGGGTAGCCGTCAGTGTCGGGTAGGTGCTGTGCACGAAGAAGTAACCGAGGAACGCGTTGAGGTCCGAAAGGACATTGAGCGGGTACTGCGGGGCGTCGGCGATGCCGTCGTACTGGCCCGTGTAGATCCAGGTCGGATAGGGCGAGTTCGACGGGGTCGCACCGTTGAAGTCCACGTTCAGGAATGGGATGTAAAAGCCGGGGAAGCGCGAGAGCAGGCCGCCGTCCGGGTTATTGGGATCGCCGATCATGATGAAGGACAGCTTGCTTGGATCGGGCTGTAGGTTCGCGGGCAGCGACAGCAGGTTGGTGATCTCGTTGTTGACTATCGTGGCGCTCTGCGAATAGCCGAAAACGATGGCCTTGTTTCCCGCGGTGAGTTGCGCCTTGATGCCCGCGTCCAGCAGCGCGACACCCTGGGCGACGGACTTGCCGAACGACAAGTTGCCGAGGTCGGGGGTGACCGGCCAGAACTGCTCCGGTGTGAACAAGCCCTGGAAGTTGGCCCCCGGGAAGAGGTGCTGGATGTAGTTGGCGTTGATGTTCTGCACGTACAGGGGGTCGGGCAGCGGGTTGAAGGTGCCGCCCATGATCAGCGCCACTTCCGAGCCGCTCAGCAACGGAGTCAGCGAGAGGCCGCTAACCCCGCCGGTCGGGGCGGCACCCAACAGGGTCGCGGGCGCAGCCAGCGCCTTCAGCGCGTTGGACATCCCACCACCGAAGGCCGCCGCGTTTGTGGCCTCGGCCAGTTTGTAGGCGCTCCCTGCGGCGGTCAGGGCCGCGCTGAACTCGTTGTGGAACGCCTCGGCCTGGGCGACGAGCGCCTGGTACTGCTGGCCATAGGCGCCGAACAGCTTGGCGACGGCCGCCGATACCTCGTCTTCTGCGGCCGCCAGCAAGCCGGTCGTCGATCCCGCGGCGCTGGCGCGGGCGGAGCTGATCGCCGAACCGAGTCTTTCCGCATTGGCCGCTGTCGACTCCAGCATTTCCGGAGCAGCGACCACAAACTCCATTTCCCCGTCCTCCATGACAACAGGGGCCCTTCCCGGGCTAGTGGGAGTGACCCGTGACCGCCGGTATTAGGTACTGATGGTCATGGTAGAACGGGCGGCCAGGGAAGTCTGCCATTTGCTGAAAGCAAACGCGATCCGGCGAAGGGGACCTGACGCCGGCCGGCCGCGGCTAGCGGGGGGCCTTGAGGTGCTTGTCGAGGAAAGCGATCTGGTCGGCCACGACGCGCTCGAATGCGTCGTCGACATAGATCGCGAAATGTCCCTCGGGATACAGCCTGACCTCACCGCGCGGAGCCTTTGCGGCGTATTGCAGCGTGGGGACCGCGGGTGCGACCGAGTCGGTTTCGCACACGCAGAACAGGATCGGGCAGCTGATCTTCGCGGTGCGGCGGCCCGGACGATACGTGATGAGGTTCAGCACGATCCGGGCGGCGATCTCGTTGGGCAGTTCCACGCCGTCCGGTATCAGGCGGAGGTAGCCGTCATACGCATCCGGCGTGCTCATCAACGCAGCCTCGCCCGGCTTGCCCACCGTGGGGACCATCGTCGGCGGCCGCCCCATCCGGGCCCCGGCGGCATCGTGAACCGCCAGCGCGGTCAGGCGCGCGACGGTCAATGGCTTCATCACGCTCACGGAGGCGACGCCGTCGGTAAACGGGCATTGCGCCACGGCGGCGGCGACACCCGGCAGTCGGGCCGCGGTTGCGATCGCGTGTCCGCCCCCAAATGATGTGCCCCACAATCCGATTCGGGTGCGGTCGATGCCGGCTAGGGTGTGGGCGTAGGCCACGGCCGCCGCCCAGTCTTCGAGCTGCATGCCGATATCCAGCAGCTGGCGCGGCTGACCCTCGCTGTCACCGAAGTTGCGGTAATCGAACACCAGGCAGGCGTAGCCGGCCGCGCTGAATCGGTCGGCGTAGGCGTCGAGTCGCATGGTGCGCACCGCTCCGAGTCCGTGCGCCATCAACAGCAGCGGCGCTGGGCCGCCGCCGTCAGCGTCCCTCGAGGGCCGGTACAGCCACGCGCTGATCCGGTCGTCACCGGATGTGAACTGCACATCTTCGCGCCGCGTCATGAGCGTTTCCATTCTGCCTCGCGGTCCGCCTCGCCGGCCGCAAAAGGGGGCAGGTACATGGCCGGGAAAATTATGGACTAGTGTCTAGAAAAGTTGAGCGTTCGTATCCCAAAGACGGAGGACACTCATGGCGATCCGCGTCGCGCACGTCGGCACCGGCAACGTCGGGGGCCTGGCCCTGGCCGAGCTCATCACCAATCCGCAGTTCGAGCTGACCGCGGTATGTGTGTCCTCGCCGGAAAAGGTGGGCAAGGACGCCGGGGAGTTGTGCGGGGTTGGCCTCGAGCCCGGCCGGCGGGGGAAGGTCACCGGCGTCGCGGCCGTCGCCGACCTCGACGCGGTGATCGCTGCCAAGCCCGACTGCGTCGTCTACTGCGCCATGGGCGACACCCGGTTGCCTGACGCGATGGCTGATGTCATGCGCATCCTGGCCGCCGGGATCAACGTGGTCGGATCGTCGCCCGGGTTGCTGCAGTACCCGTGGGGCGTCATGCCCGACAAATACATCGCACGGGTCGAAGACGCTGCGCGGCAAGGAAATTCGAGCATCTTCATCAACGGCGTCGACCCCGGATTCATCAACGACCTCATCCCGTTCGCGCTCGCGGGGACCTGCCAGCGAGTCGAGCAGGTGCGCTGCATGGAAATCGCCGACTACGCGACCTACAACGGCTCGGAGGTCATGCACTACATGGGGTTTGGCCGGCCCATGGACGAGGTGCCGATGCTGCTGCAGCCGGGAGTGCTCAGCATCGCCTGGGGTACGGCGATTCGTCAGCTGGCCGCTGGGCTTGGCGTCGTGGTGGATGCAATCACGGAGTCATACCAGCGTGAGCCGGCGCCCGAAGACTTCGACATCGCGGTGGGCCGGGTGCCCAAGGGCACGGTGGCCGCGCTGCAGTTCGAGCTTCGCGGCATGGTCGACGGGCACCCGGCGATCGTCATCGAGCACATCACCCGGCTGCGGCCCGACCTGCGACCCGACTGGCCGCAACCTGCGGCGGGCGGCGGCTCGTATCGGGTCGAGATCACCGGGGAGCCGTCCTACGCCGTCGACATCGTTCCGAGCAGCAGCAAGGGCGACCACAACCACGCCGCGATCGCGGGCGCCGCGGGCCGGATCGTCAACGCCATCCCGGCGGTGATCGCCGCGCCGCCCGGCATTGTGACCACACGTGATCTGCCGCTGGTGACGGGAACAGGCCTCTACGCGCCAAACCACCTAATCGCCTCGTAGTCCAGCTGGATCTCCGCCTCACAGAAAGGAACCCGACTTCATGGGACGGGTAGAGGGCAAAGTTGCGCTGATCAGTGGCGGTGCCCGGGGCATGGGCGCCTCGCACGCACGAATGCTGGTGGCCGAAGGCGCCAAGGTGGTGATCGGCGACATCCTCGACGAGGAGGGCAAGGCGCTTGCTGCCGAAATCGGTGACGCCGTGCGCTACGTCCACCTCGACGTGACGCAGCCCGATCAGTGGGACGCCGCCGTCGCGACCGCCGTCGATGAATTCGGGAAGCTCAACGTGCTGGTCAACAACGCTGGCATCGTGGCGATCGGGCAGTTGAAGGAATTCGATCTGGCCAAGTGGCAGAAGGTGATTGACGTCAACCTCACCGGGACCTTCCTGGGCATGCGGGTCGCCGTCGAGCCGATGACCGAGGCCGGGGGCGGCTCGATCATCAACGTGTCGTCGATCGAAGGGCTGCGCGGCGCGCCCCTCGTGCACCCGTATGTCGCGTCCAAGTGGGCGGTGCGCGGCCTGGCCAAGTCGGCGGCTTTGGAGCTGGCGCCGTTGAACATTCGGGTGAACTCGATCCACCCCGGCTTCATCCGCACCCCGATGACAGCCAAGCTGCCCGAAGACATGGTCACCATCCCGCTCGGCCGTCCGGCCGACCCGGAGGAGGTGTCGACGTTCGTCCTGTTCCTCGCCAGCGACGAGTCGTCCTACGCGACCGGCAGCGAGTTCATCATGGACGGCGGACTGGTGACCGACGTGCCGCACAAGCAGTTCTAGGGCGGTGCTATAACCGCGAGCATGTTGCCCAGCCTGGCCAGTGTGGTCGGAGCCAAGCACGTCGTCACCGACCCCGACGTGCTGGCCGGCCGCAGCGTCGACCACACCGGCCGCTACCGCGGGCGGGCCAGCGCACTGGTCCGGCCGGGTTCGGCCGAGCAGCTCGCCGAGGTGCTGCGGGTGTGCCGTGACGCGGGGGCGCACGTCACCGTGCAGGGCGGCCGTACTTCGCTGGTCGCCGGGACCGTTCCCGAGCACGATGACGTGCTGCTGTCTACTGAGCGGCTCCGTGCGGTCAGCGACGTCGACACCGTCGAGCGCCGCATCACCGTCGGGGCCGGGGCCACGCTGGCCGCGGTGCAACACGCGGCGGCCGCGGCGGGTTTGGTGTTCGGCGTGGACCTGGCCGCCCGCGACACGGCGACCGTCGGCGGCATGGCCTCGACCAACGCCGGCGGATTGCGCACGGTTCGGTACGGCAACATGGGCGAGCAAGTCGTCGGCCTGGATGCGGTGCTGCCGGACGGTTCGCTGCTGCGCCGGCACAGCCGGGTGCGCCGCGACAACACCGGCTACGACCTGCCGGCGTTATTCGTCGGCGCCGAAGGCACTCTCGGCGTCATCACCTCTCTGGACTTGCGGCTGCACCCCACGCCGTCGCACCGCGTGACCGCGGTCTGTGGGTTCGCCGACCTCGACGCGCTCGTGGACGCGGGCCGGACGTTCGCCGATGCGGACGGCATTGCGGCGCTGGAGTTGATCGACGGCCGGGGCGCCGCGCTGACCCGTGAGCATCTTGGGACCAGCGCCCCCGTCGAGGGCGATTGGCTGCTGCTGGTGGAACTGGCCACCGACCACGACCAGACCGATCGCCTCGCTGAGCTGCTCGACGGTGCGCGGCTGTGTGGCGAGCCCGCCGTCGGCGTGGATGTCGTTGCGCAGCAACGGCTGTGGCGGGTTCGCGAATCCCTGGCCGAGGTGCTCGGGGTATACGGCCCGCCGCTGAAGTTCGACGTGTCGTTGCCCCTGGCGGCGATCGCTGGATTCGCCCGCGACGCAGTCGCTTTGATCCGGGCGCGCGTGGCTGAGGCGCTGCCGGTGTTGTTCGGCCACATCGGCGAGGGCAACCTGCACCTGAACGTGCTGCGCTGCCCGATCGATCGCGAGGGCGAGCTGTATGCGCCGATGATGGACCTGATCGCAGAGAGCGGCGGCAACGTCAGTTCCGAGCACGGCGTGGGCAGCCGCAAGCGCGCTTATCTTCCGATGTCGCGGGAAGCCGCCGATATCGCAGCGATGCGGACGGTCAAGGCTGCGCTGGACCCGACCGGCTACCTCAACGCCGCGGTGTTGTTCGACTAAGGGCTAATCGTGGGCTGATCGGGGACTGATCGGGGACTAATCGGCGGGTGCCTTGATTCCGACGGCGTGGCGCAGCTGGGCGAGGAACTGCTCGGCGTCGTCGCTGCGAACGATGTAGTGCGAGATCGCGATCCGGATCACCGTCGCGGCCTTGACCGCGGCGTTGGGGCCGGGAAGGAGCCTTTCCAGCCCCTCCCGCATTTCGGGGATGGCGCGCGAAACCTGCGTGATCACGTGCTCGGGCTCGACATCGACCATGCGCACGCCCGAATACGAGTGCTGGTATTCGACGATGAATCGCAGCGCGGCGTCGAGCCTGTCGGTGCCCTTCAGTCCCGCGGTCGCCTTGCCCAGGCCGGTCTCGAAGACTTGGCGCTCGTACCGTGAAAATGCGGACAGCAACTCCTCTTTGGACGCAAACCAGCGGTACAGCGTCGGGCGTGAGACCCCGGCCTGGGCGGCAACATCGGACAGGCTCAGCTTGGTCTTGCCGTTTCGGCCGAGCACCTCCGCGGTGGCCGCGAGGATCCGCCGCCGCGTCGAGCTATCGGTGTCGGTCTTGTGTGTCGGGGCTGCCTGGGTCATATCCGTCGCTCCCACATCAGGCTCGGCTCGGGCGCCGG
Organism: uncultured Actinomycetota bacterium; assembly: GCA_963778135.1. Taxonomy (GTDB): domain Bacteria; phylum Actinomycetota; class Actinomycetes; order Mycobacteriales; family Mycobacteriaceae; genus Mycobacterium. The sequence goes on from CAVZTC010000004.1 coordinate 255,308, forward strand.
CGCACCAGCACGGACTGCTGGATCGCGCCGACCGCGCCTTGTTCGTCAAAGAGTGTGCCAATTGTCGTCCCGATGCCGTCGGATCCGTAGCTGGTCTCCGCGCGAATGCCGACCCACTCTCCGTCGGGGACCCGGAAGACGTGCACCGCGATGTCGGTGTTCACGAAGGTCCACTTGGTGATGTCCAGTTTGCTGCCGATGCCGTTGGCGCAGTCGGCGACCGCGAACAGCCGCTCCAGCGGCGTCATCGCCTCGCCGCTGACCAGATCCACGGTCGGATTGAGCCAGGATTCCCCCGGGCCCTCGCACAGCCGTTTGGTCAGCCATAGCCAGTCCAGGCTGTGCACGTAATTGCGATCCCAATTCCGTGCCTTGAGGTCGCGGCTGTGGGCCTCGCTCCGCGGTCGGAGCGGGGGCGTCGCGGCGTGAGCCAGGGCCGAAGCATCCAGGGTGTCGAGTTGCTGCAACCGCCATCCGCTGGCGCGGGCGACCGGCCGCAGCACGCCATCGGGACCGGGGGCCAACATCTCGGCGCCGACCAGCTCAATCTGCCTGCCGCCCCGGTCGATTCGCGAACGAACCCATAGGTCTCCCTCGGCCGGCACACCGCCCAGCAGGTCGATGACGACGCGGGACAGGCGGGTGTCGTCGCGCTGTTCGCACCGCGCAAGCGCCCGGACCAGCAGCGCCGACACCGGACCCCCGTGCTGCAACGAAGCCGACCAGGTGCCGCGCGCCAGGTCTGTCGTCCTGAACTTCTCGCCTAACGCCCCGTCGCCGGCCAGCTCGTTAAGGTCGATCAGCTCGTAGTAAGAGTCCGTCACTGGTCGCCTTTCGGGGTTCAGGGCAGGCCGGCGCCGGGTGTGTCAACCAGCACGGCGTCGAGCCGCGACTCCCGGGTGCCGACCAGGCGCTGGGGATACGCGTCGGTGCTCGACAGCAGAAACAGTGTGCGGCGCTCGGGGCCGCCCAACGCGCAGGCGATCGCCACCCGCTCACCCATGTCGATGCGGTCTGTCACTTCGCCGCCCGCGGTGATCCGCTGGAACTGGTGAGCCAGCGTCATCGCCGTCCAGACGCCGCACTCGGCGTCGAGCGCGATGCCGTCGGGCGGGCCGTCGAGGCCTTCGGCGAAGACGCGGCGGTCGCCGAGCCCGCCACCTTCGTCGATGGTGAACGCGGTCAGCCGGCGGCCGATCGATTCGGCGACGATCAGCGTCCTGCGGTCCGGCGTGATGACCATCCCGTTGGGAAAGTCGAGGTCTGCGGCGACGACCGTGGCTGTGGCGGGGTCGTCCGGGTCCAGCCGGATGATCACGCCGCCGGTCCTGGCCTGCGACCCGACGTAGGCGCGCCCGGCGTCGTCGATGACCATGTCGCCGAGGCCGGCCGGGGCCAGGTCGGTGAGCTCGGCGACGGTGACGACCGATTCGCCGTCGTAGCGCAACACCTGCCGGTCTTCGGTCGAGACGATAAGCAGCGACCCGTCGGGCCGGAACCCGAGGCCCGAGGGCGAATGCCCGGGCAGCGGCAACGTGGTCAGCGAGCCGCGCGTGTCCGCGGTGTGGACAGCTTCGCCCAGCATGTCGGAGAACCACAGCAGTCCCTCGAACCAGCGGGGACCCTCGCCGAAGCAGAACCCCTTGGCCAACGGCGTGGGCGTCGGTCCGGTCATGACTTTACAAATCACTGCCAAAGTGTCACGCACCGCGCGTGTCGGTGTCAATCCGGCGCCGCCGCGCGGCGGACCGTAGTGTCACTTTACAAAACTTGGCCCGAGTGTCACGCTGAGCCGTGAGCGGCGGCCGCAAGGGGTGAGCGCATTTGACGACGGATTCTGAACAGGTCCAGTGGTCGGTCGGGGGCCTGTTGGACCTGTTCGACGTGCAGCCCGACGGGCCGGACCGCTTCGTCGGCAACACCGGGGGGGACGGTCAGGACGCCCGCCAGGTGGTGGAAGGCACCCAGGTCCTCGCGCAGGCGATAGTCGCCGTGGCGAAGCGGTTCCCGGACAAGTCGGTGCGCTCGGCGCACGCGGTGTTCTCTCGCGCCGTCGCCGTTGGCCCACCGATCGAACTTGTTCTGGACGTCGTGGCCGAGGGCCGGTCCACCGCCACCGCCGTCGTCGCCGTGCACCAGAGCGGGCGGCGCTGCCTGAGCATGACGGTGCTGGCCGACGTCCCGACCGGTGACGTCATCCGGCATCACCTGCCGCGGCCCGAGGTGGCGGCGCCGGGCGATGCGAACGTGTCCGAGATGCCGATGATCGGTCGGGAACTGCGACTCGTCGACGTGGTCGACGTCAACAGCCCGGATGAGGTCGGGCCGCCCGAGTTGCACGCGTGGCTGCACTATGACCCCATCCCGACCCGCGACGATTTGGCCAAGGCGCTCGTCGCGTACTTCACCGGGCATCTGGGGATCTCCACCACCATGCGCGCACACCCGGGTATCGGCACCAGCCAGGCCCACCTCACGGTGTCGACCGCACCGATGAGCATCTCGGTCGCCTTCCACGAGCCGGTGCGCTGGGACGGCTGGCTGCTGTACACCCACGAGAGCACCCAGGTCGGCGCGGGCATGTCCTACGTGCGCGGCAGCGTGCACGCCGAGGAGGGCGAACTGCTGGCTTCCTTCGGTCAGGGGGCGTTGATCCGTCCATTGCGGACTACCGACACGACGATCGACGCGCGTTCGCGGTTCTGACAGCTGGGAATATCGATGCATTTCACCATCACCCACCCGATGCACACCCATCCCTACAACCCGGAGCTGGTGAGTGGGCGGGGTATTGCGACGATGGCGGCGGCGGCCGAAGCGGCGGGGATTCACGGTTTCGGCTTCACCGACCACCCGGCGCCGTCACAGCGGTGGCTGGAGGCCGGCGGCCACGACGCCTTGGATCCTTTTGTCGCATTGGGTTTCGCGGCGGCCAGCACCACCACGATTCGGCTGATTCCGAACATCGTGGTGCTGCCGTATCGAAACCCGTTCGTGGTGGCCAAGTCCGGCGCTACGCTGGACCTGCTTTCGGGCGGCCGCTTCACCCTCGCGGTCGGCGTGGGCTACCTCAAGCGGGAGTTCGCGGCGCTGGGCGTGAGCTTCGACGAGCGTGCCGAGCTGTTCGACGAGGCGCTGCAGGTGATCCGGACCGTGTGGACCGCCGACGAAATCTCGTTTGCGGGCAAGCATTTCAACGCGCGTGGCATCACCGCTCACCCGCGGCCGATCAGCAGCCCACATCCCCCGATCTGGATCGGCGGCAATACCACGACGGCCCGGCAGCGCGTCGCGCAGCACGGCGACGGGTGGTGCCCCTTTCCCGCCCCGGCCCGGTTGGCCCAGACGGCGGGCACCGCGGCCATCGACTCGGTGCACAGCCTGTCAGCCGGCATCGACGATCTGCGGCGCCGCTGCGATGCGGCGGGCAAGGACTGGTCGGCGCTGGACATCACCTTCGCCAACTTCGAAGGCGGCAGCCCCATGGACGACGCGTTCAACGCCGACGCCTACCTGGACGGCCTGGAAAAGCTTGCGGCACTGGGGGTGACGTGGGTCAGTGTCGGCCTGCCCGGTGACAGCCTGGCGCACGCGCTCGACACCCTCGAGCGTTTCCGCACCCTCGTGATCGACGCGACCTAGCCGAACCCGGATCGATCGATGGACTTCTCCCGCGTTGCGCTCTCCCCCGAGGACCAGGATTTCCTGGATCGGACTCGGGCGTTCATCGCCGAACATGTGACCGACGACGTGCGGCAACGGGATCGCGAGTTCGGCGAAAACTTCGATGAGAAGGTGCATTTGGCGCTGGGCGAAGCGGGGTATCTGGCCGCGGATTGGAAGCTGGAAACTGACGACGGTGGATTCAGCCCCGTCCGCCGGCGCATCTTCGACCTCGAGATCGGCCGTGCCCACACGCCCTGGTACCACTGGGGCACCACCGTGGTCGTCGCGCGACTGCTGCAGCAATTCGGCGCCCCGGAGCTGACCGGCCGGGTATTGCCGGGGGTGCTGTCCGGCCAGATCCGGCTCTGCCTGGGCTACACCGAGCCCGAAGGTGGCTCCGACGTCGCCACCTGCAAGACCCGGGCGGTGCGCGACGGTGACGGACCTAGCTGGGTCATTAACGGCTCCAAGATGTTTACTTCGAACGCGCAGAACGCCAGCTACGTCTTTCTGCTCACCAACACCGACCCGGAGCGCCCAAAGCACAAGAACCTCACCATGTTTCTGGTGCCGCTGGATTCACCCGGCATCGAGGTTCAGGGCATCCGCACCCTCGACGGCGACCGCACCAACATCGTCTACTACAGCGACGTGCGCGTCGACGACCTCTACCGCATCGGCGAGGTGAACGGCGGCTGGACCGTGATGCGCTCGGCGCTGGACTCCGAGCACGGCATCACCGATCCGGAAGACCATGGTTTGCAGCATATTTCGGCGATGGCGGGGCACGGGTTGCTGATGGCCGAGGTGGTGGACGCGGTCGCGGCGGCCCTGTCGAGGCCGGATGCCGACGGGCGGCGCGCGGTGGACGACGAGTCCGTCAAGTACCGGCTCGGCCGCAGCTTCGCCCGGCTGGAGGCGGCGCTGGCCACGCCCGGGATGTTCGGGCGCGTCGCCCTCGCGCAGACGATGCGCGACGTCTCCCCGGATCTGATGGACATGGTGGGGGCCGCGGCGGCGCTGCCGGCCGACGCCCAGGGCTGCATCGATGACGGTGCGGTGGAATACATCTTCCGGCATGCGCTGCCGGCCGGGATCTACGGCGGCAGCCTCGAGGTGTTCCGCAACATGATCGCCCAGCACGCCCTGAAGCTCGGGCGTCCTAACTTCCGTGCGTGAGCGGCAATTCGGCGACCACGTCAACGCGAGTGGCGTCAAAACTCAGGAATCCTTTGATGGCATGGCTTTCCGGTAAGGGCTCCTCGTAACTCCAGGCGACGTCTTCGACCAGGGTGTCCCCGACCTCGGCGCCCCAATACGTCGCCACGCCCTTGTAGTTGCAGTAGTTCGTCGTCTCGGTGCGCAGCAGCAAATGGGTGCAAACATGCGAAGGATCGACGTAAAGTCTTGGCTCGAGGGCGGTTTCGAACACGATCACGGTGTCGTCGGTGTCCACCAGCACGGTGTCGCCGACCGAGACGCGCAGGCGGCGTTTCGTCGGGCGGCTGTCGACGCGGTGGTACGGGTTCGGCGGGTAGTGCACGAGTTTGCGCCCCTCCTCGAACCAGTCGTCGACGGAGTCCCAGGGCACCCGGACGAATCCCGGCGCCTCCGGGACCTGCTCGGTCGGTAGGTCGCCGACCGTGTCGGCCGGGAACGCGTAGCTGAGCGGATGGCCCCGCCGATGCACCATCAGCGCCCGCTCCGTATCGATCACCGCGCGCCCGCCGCGAAGCGCCTGGACCCGTCGCGGATGTGGCTCGACGTAGACGAGGTCGGCCGGGACCGGGGGAGAGAACCATCCAGCGCGATCGGCGCTCAACGGACCGCGCCCGGCCACTAGACTCATCAGTCCAGGCTAGCGGGGACGGGCGTCGTCGAGCGCGAGGTCGACCAAACGACTGATGTAGCCGTGCTCGGCCGCCCTGCTGCGCAGCAGGACATGCAGATTGAGGGGCCCGCCAAGTGCTTCGAGAACCAGTTCCGGGTCGATGTCGGGGCGTATTTCACGACGTTCGATCCCGCGGCGGATCAGGATGGCGGCGCGGGTTAGGCGAATGGTCCAGAACCGATCGCGGGCCGGTTCGAAGACGGCCTCCTCCTTGGGCACTACGACCCAGACCCACGATGGAGCGGCCCACTGCATCGAATTGTCCTTGCGATTCGGTGCCGACGAAGATTGGACCGCGGCACCCATGCTGGCCGGTGCGGACGCTCGTGACATTCAAACCTTGGGCCGCCAGATGCGCTCGGCCTGGCTCAGTTTCATTCGAACGGGCACCCTCGTTACCAGTTGGCCACGTTTCACGCCAAACGCACCCACCGTCCAGCACTGGGGCCGGAAGGTGGGCTCATGAGACTCATGAGGTTGATGAGGCCCATTGTCGGAATTTCGGGAGAGGCGGGCAACGCCGTTCCATTTTCGATTGCTGACACCCACTGCGCCGGCAGTTTGAGCACTCGGTTGTTATCCGCATCGGCGACGTAGACGTTTGCCGACGCTCACGGAGCCGGCCGATCGCTCCACCCGTGAGGCGTACCCGGTCGAATTCCGGATCACCCAAGCCGATATCGGTGACGCGATCATTGAGCCCGAGATTCAAGCGCCCGCGGGGTGAACGCGACGAAGTATCGACCCACGCCCATGTGTCATCGCGCACGCCGCAGCGGCGCACCGGTTCTGGCCGAAGCGCCCGCCCACGTTGTCACCAGGGCGGTACGCCAGTGGATCTCTTAATAACTTCAGGATCGAGGTCTAGACCTCCGGCACAGCTACGGCAGCAGCCGGGTTGGAGGCCAAAACCGAGATGCTAACCCAGCGGATCATTCTCGGGGAGGATTGGCCGGCCAAGCGGTGTTGCCATTGCTGCGCGTTCGGGTCTAAGAGGCTTCAGGCGGACTGCCCGATCCGCGACCCGCAGGGGCGCGGTCTACTTGCGCTACCGCAAAACGAGAAGATGCGCCACGACGCGACGGTGCCGTTCGACGACGAACTGGCCGCCATGATCGAGGCACAGCAGGCGCGTACTTGGCAACGGCTCCCAACCACCGGCGTGCTGTTGCCGCGCGGTGGCGCCAACCCCGATGGACGCCTGCCCATTCCCACCGCGACGTTCCAGCTCCAGCTCGGGCCGGTTGATCTAAATGTGTTGTTTAACAGACGAACTCGATCAGCCAGTGCATGTCATCGCTCACCAGTTCCGGCGCGCAGTGGCCACTTGGTGGATCAACCATGACGTGCCGCAGTAAGCAGTGCCGCCGCGCGCATCTGACGCGCACCGTCGCGGACAATCTCATCCAAAAGCGCCGCCCCAAGCGCCAAGAGGCCATTGTCATCGGAATCGGTGTCGTCGTGAACTAGCGTGAGCGTGGGCGAACCTTCCCGAACCACCGCGCCAACGCCGGTCCTCGATCAAACTATTTCGAACTTCAGATCATTCTCTGGAAGGTGCGCGCGTTCGCGTCGCCTCGGCGAGGCTCATCCAAATTTTCTGATCGTTGCTCAACGGTCGCGGCGCCCTCACAATGGGCATTACTGCGCCAAGACCTGGAGGGAGTGGAGAGTCGATGGTGCGAGATGGCGTCCGGTTCGGCGTCCTCGGGCCATTGCAGATGACTATCAACGCTATAGCTGCACCGTTAGGTGCCCCTAAGCAACGTGCGGTGCTGGCTATGTTGCTGATCAATCGCAACCGAGCGGTCGGCTACGAAGAATTGATCGACGCAGCGTGGGAGCAGCAACCTCCTACAAGGGCGCGAGCCACGCTTTACATATACGTGTCAAATCTGCGTCGTCTTTTGGCCAGCGTCGGCGTCGAAACCCGCGACCTCTTGGCCAGCGCACCGCCGGGGTACCGGCTCGCCGTTACCGACAGCCACTACGACCTCGCCCGATTCGCGGCCGAAAAGAACGCCGGCGTCCGAGCCGCCGCGGAAGCGCGGTTCGAGCAGGCAAGCAGCCACTTCTCGGCCGCGCTTGCGCAGTGGCGCGGTCCAGTACTCGATGACTTGCGTGACTTCAACTTCGCCGACACCTTTGCGAAGGGACTGGTCGAGGAAAACGTGTTGATACACACGGCTCGCGCCGAAGCTGAAATCGCTTGCGGACGACCCCATTCTTTGATCAGTGAGCTCGAGACACTCACCACTGACCACCCTTACCGGGAACCGCTTTGGGCGCAGCTGATGACCGCTTACTATCTGGCCGACCGCCAATCCGATGCGCTCGATGCCTATCGCAGACTAAGGGACACGCTGGACAATGACCTCGGCGTAAAACCCGGTCCCAAAGCGCGTGCGCTACACGAGCGAATCCTTCGCCAGCAGCCGCTCGACGTCCACAAGGCCGCCCAATCGAGCGCCGATGAAACCATCAGCTCTCTCTCGGCGCACATGACGCGGCTTTCGGGCACCGCCCACGGCCCCTCGCTACGCGACGCGAACCAACGTGACTATCCACTCGTCGCCACCACCACCCGCATCGGGCGAGGCCCGGACAATGAAATCGTCCTTTCTGGTGCCAAAGTCAGCCGTCACCACGCCGCAATCATCGACACTGGTTCGAGTTTCGTCATCGTCGATTTGCGATCAGCAAACGGCGTCTACGTTTCTGGCCGACGGATCCACACCAGCGCCGCCCTGACCGAAGGCGACTGGATTCGCATAGCCGAACACGAGTTAACCTTCGAAATCACCTCCCGCAAGCACGTCGCCGACCAGTAGTGCCACGGTATGGCGAGCGCGGGAATCGCTTGGGCCGGTGCGGAGTGAATTCCCTACCGTCGCGTAGCAGTGCCATAGCACGTCGACGAGTCGGCCCGCCAGTGCTAGCAGAGCCTGGCCTGGCTGTGGATGAGTCGTTCGCCGCGTTTGCGGTCGTAAAACGTCGGGGAGGGTTACGTAGCCTTGAAAGCTCGACGGTGCGGCCATGCAGAACACGCGGCGCAGCCGGCGGTTGTATCGTTTCGGTCGTGCAGATTGGCGACAACTCGCCCAGAATCCCCTGGGACAGGCACTAATCCGGTGTAATACGCCAGGCGGCCGGGAGTTGGCAAGGACGCCATATCGCCGTGTGTGACGACGAGGAACGGCGCGCAGGCCCGGTCCGAATCCGGGCAGCGCCTCGATGATGTGTGCGTAAGGGTGGTCGCCGAACCGCTCGGCGATGGTCTTGTCGATGTCTTTGATCTCACAGTCGAGGTCCAGCAGCTTGCGGGCTAGTAGTCCAGGAAAATTGCCTGAGTGACGTCAGCCATGTTCATGGTGGCGCCTTCATTCCAGGCCATCTGGAATTCTTCTGTGCTGAGCTGCTCGCGTACACGACGTTCGCATTCCGCGTGGAATCCTCCGATGGAGGAACCAGGCTGCAGGACCCCGCTGACGCGGCCTATTTCGGCGGCTGCTGCCATCAGGAGCGCAGCGTGTCGCGGCTGGTGCAGGGATTCGGTGATCCATGCAAAGACTTCCACGCCACTTACGAGGGCGAACGTGTCATTGACTTGAAGGGAAAGCGGCAAGGCCTCCTGGAGTATCTGTTTGGCGAGCTGCAGGTGGCCCAGTCGCCAGTGAGCCGTGGCAGCCGACCCCATTGCAAATGCTCGCACCGCCCACTCGCCGCGGGGTTCGGCGAAAGCGAGACATTTTTCAGCCCACGCCAACGCACCGGGGGCGTCGCCTGAAATCAAGTCCAGAAACGCGATAACCAGCATCGCGTTCGCCTGGACTTCAAAGTCATCGGTCGCCGCCATTGCCCGCCGTTGGCAGTCACGTGCGTGATCGACGTCGCCGATGAGCATCGCGGTGTAGCCATCCATGAAGTTGATCCAGGCCCGGGTGATCGGGTCATCGACTACCTCGAGGAGCGTACGCGCCTTGGCGAGGGAGTCCGCGGCCGTCACCATGTCCCCGTGTTGGAGGCCGAGGCGCGCTGCGGTGAAAAGTGCCTGGATGCGCTGCACGGTGGGATCAGGCGGGGTGGCGGCCAGCGCCCGTTTTGTCCATTCGATGCCTTCGCTGAGCATCGAGTGGGACCACCAGAACCGCCGCAGTTTGACGGTCATGTCCACCGCCGTTGCTGGGCAGTCGGCCAGGCTGAATTGCAGCGCCTCCCGGATGTTGGGCATTTCACGTGTGAGGCGCTGGACCCACTCGAGTTGTTGGGGACCAAACCATTGGGCGTCGGCGTCAGCGAGCAGCTGCTCATACCAGTGGGCGTGGCGTCGACCCAATCGCATGCGCTCGGTCTCGGTGTTACGGCTGTTTCCGTAGTCGCGCAGTGTCTCTAGTAGGCGAAAGCGCACCACACCGTGGTCTTCGGTGCGGATCAGGATCGATTTGTCGACCAATGCGCACAGCAGGTCCAGGAACTCGCCGGCGGGCCGGTCCTGGCCGCAGATGTCGCGTGCGGTGGGTAGGTCGAAGCTTGTAGCGAGCACCGATAGCCGACACCAGAGCTGTTGTTCGTCTTGCGTGCACAGGTCATAGCTCCACTCCACGCACGCGGCTAGGCTTTGCCGGCGGGTGGGGGCGCCGCGACGACCGTAGGTGAGCAACCCAAAGCGGTCGGAGAGCTCCCCGGCGATCTGCTCGGCCGACATCGCGCGCGTGCGTGCCGCGGCCAGCTCGATGGCAAGGGGTAGCCCCTCCAGTCGGGCACAGCAGTGCGCTATCGCGACAGCGTTGTGGTGGTCGAGCTCAAATCCGGGCACCGCGGCCCGAGCCCGTTGCACAAACAGCTGTACGGCCGCATAGCCGGCCGCCGTACGCAAAGTGGGATCGTCCTGCAGTCTCGGACACGACAGCGGGGCCAGTCGCAGCACCACTTCCCCGTCGATGTCGATGACTTCGCGGCTCGTGGCCACGATGTGTAGGCGCGGGCAACCCAGCAGTACCTCGACGAATTTAGCCACGTCGCCGATCAGGTGTTCGCAGTTATCGAGTACGACCAGCGCATGACGTTGCCCGAGGAAGTCGAGCAACACATCGGTCAATGCCTGCCCAATCCGATCCCGCACACCCAGCGCAGCCGCTACCACTTCGGTTAGCAGTGCGCCCTCGCGCAGCTCGGCCAACTCCACCCACCACACCCCATCGCTGAACTGCGGGCCCAGCTCGGTGGCCGCGTGAGAGGCCAGGGTGGTTTTACCGACCCCACCAATACCTGTCAGCGTGACCAGACGCGACGCCGACAACAACTCTCGCAGTTGCGTCACCTCGGCGTCGCGCCCCACGAAACCCGTTACCGTCGACGGCAACCTGCCCCTACCACTGCTTCCCGGTGCCGGCGCGACCGAGCGTCGGGGGCTTCGATCACCTTCCTGGCTGTCCTGCAACGCCATCTCGGTGACCGACAGACCCAGACGCGACTGCGCCTGCTGGATGAGTTCACCAAGCTCGAGCGCCAAGGGCCGATCAACCGGGTCGCGGGCCAGAGCGTTGCCCACAACCTCAGCTACCCCCTCGGGGACGCCGTGCTCACGCAGATCCGGCGGCGGTTCGTTGGCGACGCGCAACAACTGCGCCACTACCGGCTCGCCACTGCGCCGCTCATAGGGCGGATGACCGGTCAGTCCAGCAAACAAAGTCGCGCCCAGCCCATACACATCCGAAGCCGCACTAGGCCTCTGCCCAGATAGGATCTCGGGCGCCATAAACGCCGGCGACCCCGTGACCACCCCCGTCGCCGTCTCAAACCCATCGCTGATATGGGCAATACCAAAATCACACAACGCCGGCTCACCATAATCGGTGTACAAAATGTTGGCCGGCTTGATATCACGGTGCACAATCTTCATGCGATGCGCACACGCCAAGGCCGCGGCCATCTTCACCCCGAGCCGCAACACCTCCGCGACCTCCAACACGCCCAGCCGCTGGATCCGCTCCTGAATACAGCCCTGCGCGCAATAGGGCATCACCAAAAACGGATGTCCCAACGCGGTCACACCGACCTGCAACACCGGCACAATGTTCGGATGGCCCGTCAACTGGGCCATTGCCTGCTGTTCACGCACGAACCGGGCCCGACCCTCATTGAGCTCTTTCGCCAGCACCTTCACCGCTACCACTCGCCGAAGCGCCACCTGCCGACACCGGTACACGACGCCGTACCCACCGCGGCCGATCTCTTCAGCGTCCTCAAATCCGGCGGCATCCAACTGCGCCTCCGCGGCGATATTGCCGCCCGCGTCGCGCTGCGTAGCAAACAAATCGTCAGCCACCATGGCTCCTCTGACGGGTAACTCAGTCAGTTGAAATATAGTGGATCGCACCAGTCCAAACAGAGGCGTTGTAGAGGAAACCCAAATGGGTGCGGCTCTGGTGAAGATTTTCTCCCACGCCACGCAGCACGTTCGGCGCAACTTGGTCAGCTGAATTCGTGGCGGAGGGTTCGCTTTCCCGACCGGGGGACGGTGGCGTGGTCGGGGAGGTCGGCTTGGCGCGGGGGACGGGGGTGTAAGCGCGTCGGTGGAAGTGGACGGTGATGGTGTCGTCGCTGGTCGTGATCCGGCCGGGGTCTCGAGGAAGCGGCGTTGCAACACGTCGGGGGTCACGCCCGTGAGGGCTCTAGTTTCTAGTGCAACACCAATCCGTTTGATTACCAAGATCTTTGACCCCGAGCTGGCTTCGGCCAGTGAACTCGCCGCCGTCTACCACAACGTTGGGAATTCGCATCCAGTCTCGCTGAGATCGAAACCCGGCGGCGCGGCAGTTACCGGGTTCTGCGTTCCCACAGTCCCGAGATGGTGCGCCAAGAGATCTGGGCGTTGCTGTTGACTCACTACGCGATTCGCACGCCGATTTACGAGGCCGCCGACCCCGACAACTTGACCCGCTGCGCATGTCGTTCATTCGGACACTGCGCGTCGTCCGCCGCCATGTCACCGGGCAGGCGGGTCTTTCCCCCTAAACGGCTCGCCATCAGCCCCGACTACGCCATCGCCGAGATTCTCCAACGACTCAACCCTGCCAGACGCCACCGCACTTGCCCACGCGCGTCACCAAACGCTCCGGAGGAAAATTCCCACGAAAAACCCTAGACGACAACAACATCAACCACCACGGACCACCGGAACTGCGACTCATCCTCCCCCAAACTTAACGGCATCGGGTTTCGTACCCCGACGATCCTTGGCTTAGAGCGTAATTCGCTGCGCCGGGGAGTCGCGGGTGGCGACGTGCCCGGCGCCGACTGGGACGCCCGGCGATGGTAGATCGACAACGACCTCTGCGACGAGAGCGTCGGCATGCCGCCCCAGATGTACGACCGGCAGCCGACACGCGCTCCCAGACGCCGATGCAACCACTATCGAGAATCGACCACCGACACCCGTGTCGTGGTCCCTGGTGACGTAGACGATGTGGGTGCCCGGGTCGACCCCCACCCCGCGCGTGCCATTGCTGACGCCGGGCACGGTTGGGGTAACCGTGTAAAGGACCGGATTTCCCGACGGACCCTGACCTCCAAACTGACCCGACATCCAAATTGGAACGCGGTGAACACGACTGCACCGATGCCGCCGCCTACGTCTGGGCCAGGACCGAGCACGCCTCCCGCACGCTGCTCACCCCGCTGGCCCTCGATCGCGTCGCGACCGATCTCGACCAAGCACCCGACGCGCCGCAACCTTCTACCGCCGAAGTCGGGGCCTGGGTCCCCCGGGGTCACCCGACTTAGTGAGAGTCGGCGACTTGCCGGCATGGCCGCGGTGAGGGCCGCAACGGCGTCGTACAAGGGCCGCGGCTTCCCGGTGGACATCGTCAATCACTGCCCGGCTGCCACTGAACGTGCTTGCAACGGCTCCCGCTTCATCGAGGTCTCTCCCGAAATCACGTGGAACAACTTGCGGACGCGATTGATTAGGGTGTCTTCGACGTACGGTACTCCGTACTTAGCGCAGATGGCCTTCACCTGAGGCTGGAATTCACGGTACTTGAGCGGTGGCAAGTCGGGGAATAGGTGGTGCTCGATCTGGTAGTTGAGATACCCGAGCAGAAAGTCGCTGAGGTCGTTGCCGCCGTCCGTGAAGTTCACCGACCCCATAACCTGGCGCACGTAGAACTCGGCCCGACCCCGCGCGCGGGTGTCGAACCGGTGCACGTCGTCACCGGCGTGATTGGTCACGATGATCAGGAAAGAGTGCAGATTGGTCAGCGCTTCGGCTAGCAGCGAGTTGGCGAGGACGTTCGCCGCCGCGACGGGGCCGAGGGGCAAGAAGAGCCCCGGGAGGAGCACGAAGCGGAAGATGCCATAGGGCAGCACACAGCGCCGCCAGAACTCACGCCCCTCGTCTGTGCGGAAATTGAACTGATCGATCCAGGGATAGATTCTTCGGAGCCACCCCCGGTCGCGTTTCACGCCCGGCAGCCCAGCGCGCCGGCGACGCTTGACACAGAGGGTCTTGAAGGTATTCGGCGCGTAATACGAGAGCTTCCATGTCAGGGCGATGAAGGCGATGGCTGCATACTTAAACACGGCCGGCGCGCGGAGCTCGCGGATGAAGCGGACGTTGTCTTCTACGAGATCCGGATCCTCGACCTCGCCAGTGCGGTAGTGATGGACCTGGTGCTCCTGGTGCCACGCCTCGGGGTGTATCCAGTCGAGCCAGTCCACGAACCGCCGTGATCCCTTTGCGAAACGGTCGCTCGTGTAACGCGCCGGAACGTTTGGCACGCGATCGAATCCGCCATGGCCGACGTGGTGCGTCATGATCGTCCATCGCGCCACGTTCCCCAGGCTCATCAAGAGTGCGGAGAGCGGGTTGGGAGCGATCCACGCGGTGGCGTATCCCGCGATGGAACAGAGCCGGCCCCAGCGCTCCATCCTGCGGATGTGGTCCAGGTCGCGCTGGCCCAGCGATGCCTTCATGGTGGCGCGCAGCTCGTCCATGGCTCGCCCGAAACCCTGGGTGTCGATGGGAGCGGGAGACTCCGGGGTCATGCGGCAAGATTCTCTCTGCCGGGCTAGGACGGGTTCTGTTACGGCGTACATCGCCGAGCCGACGTCCCGTAACGCGCCGGCCGCCACGGCCGGCATTTCTGGTTCGGCGGTCACAAAAGACATGGGCTTCTCCTTGGATCCTGAGGGAGGCCGACGCTGGCCGTTGGGGGGTGGGCGGATTCGCCGACGTTGCGTCACCTAGCCCGCCTTCGCCCCCGAATTTTCCGGGGTGTGAGCAGGTTCGCACACAGGTCTTTACGGATTATTCATAGATCATCAAGCAAATCCCCCACGGCGGGCCCAAGGCACATGGTGGTGCCGAATCCGCGTTTTTCGTGTGCCATCCCAGGGCAGGGAAAGGAAATAGGGTTTGGATCTATCAGCGTACTCAGGGTCTTCGTCAAAGTTGTTTCTTAGCAATCACCTTCCTTCCAGTGGCTTGATTCAGATTCCAACAACTCGAGCCGCGGCAATCCGAATTGCTCGGTGAACAAGCTTGGCGTACAACCGGACTCGGTGCCCCACGCACATCGATCAGCTTCAGCAACACATCATCAGACCAAGATCTGGCCGCTGCCCGCGCCGCGAACCGCGAACTCATGGCTCAGCTCAACATCTCCCGGCCAACCCGATAACGCCCGGTTGAAACGGCTTGCACACCAATGTTGCGCACCATGCTGTTCAACAGTCAGCCGCAGGACGTGCACGCGGGGCGATCTGCAACAGCCACGGGCGAGACCCCGAGAACGCAGATGACCATCTGCTCGGATTTACCGGACTCAAAGCCGAGGCCGAACAGTCGAACGCCGACCTCGGCATAATCGGCGGTAAGCCGGATCCGACTTAACACGGATCGTGGCTCTAGTTACACTGCAACTAGTTTCACCACGCTGCGCCGGGACCGGCTTGGGGTGGTGCGATCGATGGGCGGGGTCGGATCGTTGCGATAATGCCGTCGGGGAGGCGTTCTTCTCGGCTCTAGAACATCAGGTGCTCTCGCGGCACCACTTCCGCACGCAAGCTGAGGCCCGCTCGGTCGCCGTCGCCTGGTGCGAGGAGTTCTACAACGTCAATCGGCGGCAACAGCTCGGCGAAGTTGCCCTCGCCCAACGACTACGAGAAGATCGCTGCGATCCAACCGGACGCAGCTTCAGAGGAAGCCTCCACGATTCAAGGTAAACCCAGTTGTGCAGACCGTTTCAGCCGGACGTTATCGGGTTGGCCGCGGGATGTTCAGTGGGCCATGAGTTCGCGGTTGGCGGCGCGGCAGCGGCGAGGTCTTGGTCGCGTGCTTCGAGTTGCAGTCGAAGCTCGACCATTTGTTGTTCGAGTGTGATGATGTGTTGCAACAGGTCGATGTGCGTGGGGCGCCGATTCCGGTTGTACGCCAAGCTTGTTCACCGAGCAATTCGGATTGCCGCGGCTCGAGTTGTTGGAATCTGAATCAAGCCACTGGAAGGAAGGTGATTGCTAAGAAACAACTTTGACGAAGACCCTGAGTACGCTGATAGATCCAAACCCTATTTCCTTTCCCTGCCCTGGGATGGCACACGAAAAACGCGGATTCGGCACCACCATGTGCCTTGGGCCCGCCGTGGGGGATTTGCTTGATGATCTATGAATAATCCGTAAAGACCTGTGTGCGAACCTGCTCACACCCCGGAAAATTCGGGGGCGAAGGCGGGCTAGGTGACGCAACGTCGGCGAATCCGCCCACCCCCCAACGGCCAGCGTCGGCCTCCCTCAGGATCCAAGGAGAAGCCCATGTCTTTTGTGACCGCCGAACCAGAAATGCCGGCCGTGGCGGCCGGCGCGTTACGGGACGTCGGCTCGGCGATGTACGCCGAAAAAGAACCAGTACGCGCCAAAATATTGAGCCGGATATTGATCCGCACGATAAGGCAAGCACCGGTACCGTCCGCTGGCGCGTTACCCGGCGACGCCGACGTCTCGACGCCTCCGTCAGCGCCTCTTTTGCGCCGCGCCCATCCCAGCCGCATCGTCCGCCGCGAATATCTACAGTCGTCATCCCTCGATCCTGCACAGCGCTGTGCGCTGATCGACCGCCTCTACGGCGTCTACTGCGAGACGGTGTGTGGCGACTCGCGTGATGAGTTCGAGGGACTGGTTTTTGGGGCGGGCGAGGTTCGCTTTGCGCTTTTCTACGGCACACAAGGCGAACTTGCCGGTTTCTCGTACGCCGCCTTCGACCGGATAGCCAACGAGGGCCGCAGGCACGCAGTGTTTCGCGGGGGCGTGTTCTTTCGTCTCGGCTATCACAGCGGAGCTTGGGCGGTGCTCTTCGCGATCCGCCAGGCGCTGCGCTTCCGGTTCCGTCACCCGCGTGTCCGCATGGCCTACTTGACTCGTAGCACGACACCGGTGGTCTACCGCCTGCTCGCCACTACTTTTCCGCGTCATTACCCAGACCGCAGGTGCCAGACGCCCGATGAGGTCGAAGCGCTGGTACGAGAGCTCAGCGTGCGCAGACGGTATGTCCCAATTGGTGGGAACCCATGGGTCGTGACTGAGGACACGAGCCTGCGTGTTCCGTTGCGATTACGCCGACTCGAAGACGACCCCTTCGCGCGGTTTTACATCCAGCTCAATCCGCGCTTCGCGGAGGGCGAATCATTGCTGACCTGGATACCTCTCGACGCGGCCAATATTGTCGCCGGAAGCTTTCGTTCACTGCGCGCGCTATTGGCCTGATGAGCAACACCGGCACGGAACGCCACGCCCACGCCAAGGCCGTGGTGGACGACGGCTGATCGGGAAGTTCAGCGGTCACGGTGTCGGACGCATGTTGCCTCATGCTGGCTGTTCTTTGATGGCGACGTTGTCCTCAGGCCGCGTTTGGCGAGGCTGGGTTGACAATCGGGACTTGATAAATTTTCAACTGCGCAAAATCACTGAGAGCCGAGGGCATCTCCCGGATAAGGACTCGGCGATCAAGTTGCTGTACTTGGGGTTGCGCAGCATTTCAAGCCAGAGAGCGGGCTATTCCGGCACGGGAACATCCAACTGGACAGTGACGCTGAAGCACACTGGCAGGAACTATTCCTAGTACGAATCACCCTGTATGAGAATATAACTCGTAGTCAAGCCGCCGAAGACTACACAAAATCCTGACTGCTCTCGTGGCTGCCAGGCCCGCTGCCGCGGGCGTTGGTGAGCGAACACTAGTTTGCGTTAAATCCGGCCGACGGTGGTCCTGTGCAGCCGAACACCGAGCTCGTGTTGCACGACGGTCGCGATCATGTCGCAAGTCCAAAACCTGTAGTCGAACTGCAATTGCCGTGGATTCTTGTGCGCCAAGATGTCGCGCAGCCGCAACGGCTGGCGGTCGCTCAGCGTGGCAGGCCGGCCGGGCGCCGGCTCCAACGCCTCCCTGCCGTCCCGCTCAAACCAGGCCCACCATCGATCCACCGAATCACGTTGCAGGCCAGTCAGGTCCGCTACCTGAGCCAGCACGCGCCCGCCGCGCTCCGATCCACCGCTCGCATTTCGCAACACCTTGAGCGCAGCATGGTCAAGTTCCCAACCACTGTTGTCGCGCATAGCAATAAGCCAACACGCAACGTCCCCGAAGATCGAGCACCAGCCCCGAATGCCAGACGCCGACCGAGGACGAGTGGGATGACAGACACCTTGCGCATCTCGAAGTGGGCGAGGAAGTCATGTGAAGGGCCGAAACGCCACGGCGGCTGGGCGGTTCGTTGCAGGTTACTCAAGGGCCTGCCGTACGTGCCGCGTGTGTTGGTGACCGACAAGCTGGCCGGCTACGGGTCGCGCACCGCGAGCTGATGGCGTCGGTGACCCATCGCCGGTCGAAGTATCTCCTCAATCGAGCCGAGAATTCTCATCAACCCAGCCGCCAATGTGGACGGGCGATGAAAGGGTTCAAAATCGGCGCGCCATGCCCAACGGTTCCTGTCTGCCTTCGACGGGATCTCCGCGCACTTTCGACCGCGACGGCACCGGCTCAGCGCGACCGAATCCGCGCAGCGAAATGGCTCAGCGTTTCGCGGTTTAACGTGACAGTGCCGGCCGAACAAGGGCGAGGACGATCAGCGGCCGCTGCAAAGGCGACGTATATCGTCGGCTGGACCCGATCGCGCCGGAACATCCGGTGGTTCCGTCCGCGGCGCCAGGCGCGCTGCGCCGGTTGCCGATCGATCCGATCAGTTCGACCGGCTAACGGGTTAGCGGGTAAAGCGCTGCCACCACCGTCGCGTCCCGCGGCGCCCCAAGGCGGTGGCGAACATCATCGCGAGCGGATCCTTTGCCGCCGAACCGATCTCGGCCACTGCGTCGAACGCCTGCCACAGGTCAAGCTCGGGGCACCATTGGTACCCGGTGCCGTCGACCACGAAAACCTGAACCGGGCAAACGGGCTCCAGGGTCGCGGTCGCTATCGCGTCGTAGCCGTCGAAGCGCTCGATCACGTCTGCCCACATGTCTTGGCCGTGGTAATCCGCCAGCGTCTGCTGCACCGGGTCCAAGGCGTTGCAGGGCCAGCCGGTGGAGCTGGTGGCGGAATAGGCTTTCTTCGTGGGCATGTTGAGGGCCTCGGGGGTCGGGCTTGGCATCAGTTTCCTTATTTTGTGTCGGGAGATTTATTTTGTGTCGGGAGATCTAGTGGGCGCCCGGGGCGCGGGCGTCAGCTGGCAAGCGCCTCGAGCGGTGCGCCGCTGATCGCCCGGCTGGGCGCGCCGTGCACGTTGACGGGCACATCGCCCACCGAGGTGAACCGGTGCATGAGCCGGTATTGGTCGCCGTAGGTCCGTGTATGCACGTTGGAAGGCGATATCCCGAGCGGGACATGTGCAGCAGCCTGCCGGTCATCAGGCTTGAGAGTGTTGTCGTGCCTTCTCACCGCACTTTTGCCTTTCGTTTTTCTACCCGTCTGCCTAGCCCCCGGCGGAGCCAGCTCATGCACTGCCGCCGCCTGCGCGCTGAATGCCTGATACATCGCGGCATGCGCGCCGAACTGCGCCGCGGCCAGCGCCGACACCTCATCGGCGGCAGCGGGAATCACCCCCGTCGTTGGGGCCGCCGCCGCGACCGCGTTCCCGGCGGACATCGCAAAGCCGTTGTCCCGCAAGCTGCCGGCCGCTACAGCCGGCATTTCTGCTTCGGTGGTCACAAAAGACATGGGCTTCTCCCTAGACCCTTAGGGCAACAGGCCGACACTGGCCGTTGGGGGTGTGCGGGCGCGCCGAAGTCGTGTGACCTAGCCCGACCTACCCCCGAATTTTCTGGGGTGCGATCAGGATCGCACACAGCTCTTTACGGATTATTCATAGATCATCAAGCAAATCCCCCACGGCGGCGCACGAGGACAATGCCGTTAAGTTTGGCGTCAGGGCCGCGCATAGCTAATGGCGTTGTATCACAACATGTTTCAGTGGCAATAATTTGATGATTGGGCGAAGGTGATTTGGTGGCTGGGATGCTTTTCGGGCCTCAGGGTGACTGCTAGACACATTGTGCCGCAACACATTCGGACGATGATCGACCTCTATGGCCAACAGGAATCCGAGCGGCTGGCGTGGTCGGCGGGCCCGAATGACTGACCATATCGGCCTGCGTGTGCTGACAAGGCTCATACCCCGTGATCTTGTTGACGAAGTACTCATTGATACCGGCAAGACCGAGCGCCGCCACCGCATGCTTCCGGCCCGGGTGGCCGTTTACTTCATCATGGCGATGACACTGTTCTTCGACGATGCCGCACGGGTGGCCCGCCCGCTGGCCGGCCCGGGACCAACCGGCGGTGGCACCCCTGCCCGACGACCCACCCTCCTAAGAACCCCCGAATCGACGGCTGAGGCCCCAATTATTGCGGGACCGGTGGCGCGGTAACGCACAGGCGGACCCGCACGTGGGAAGTCGTCGCCGTTTCGAAGCCTTCCGCCGGCACTTGCGTATCGGGCGTCAGAGTTGGATGGCGCGCGGGAACACGTCGGCCACGACGCACCCTCGCGCTAGCAGGGTTTCCGGTACGTGGGACCGTAGATTGCCGACGGTGGGCGTGTGGTTGCCTACTGCGAGTACACCTCGATGTCGATAATCGGTGGTGCCGACAGGGAGTCAACGATGACAGCGATGTTCAGCCGGTGGTGGCGGGCCGATCAACATGGCTGGCTCTCCGGTTACCTGGCGGCGCGCGGCATCAGCGGTGCCACTCGGGCCTTGATGGCGTTCATCTCGGGATCGATGGTGTTGTGCCTTCTCGCGCTGCTGGCCGGCCCGGATGGCCCCTGCGGAGCGGTGCCCGTCGCGATGACCGTGGTTGCAGCGGCCGGTGGGGTGGCCGGGATGCTGCTGTGGATCTGGCGATGGCCAACGCGCAGACAGTCGGTGGCTTTCGCCGTGACGTGCAATACCGCCGTCGCCTTGGCATGTCTGGCGCACCCGAACCCGCTGGCCGCGCTGATCGGATGCATTGCCTTCGCGACGTTCGGTGCATACATCGCGTTCTTTCACACGACCGGATTCGTGCTGTACAACTTCGCGGTGGCCAGCGCCGTTGCCCTGGTCGAGGCGGTGTCGCTGGCCAGATCCGGACACCTCGCGCTGGCCGGGGTGGACTTGTGGTTGGTGGTCGAGGTCAACATCGCCCTTCCGCTGGCCATCCGGGTCCTGGTGCGTGCAATGGCGGGCGATCTGCTCAGCGCCGATCGCGATCCCTTGACGGGCCTGCTCAACCGGCGCGCGTTTCAGCACAACGCCCTGGGGATGATCCTGTCCCGCCGGGGGACGGACGCGCACCTCGTGGTGTTGTTGATCGACCTCGACCACTTCAAGGCCCTCAACGACAACCGCGGGCACGCCGCGGGCGATCGTGCGCTGGTCCAGGTCGCTCAGACGCTGCTGGCCGCTGCCGACAACCAGGCGGTGGTGGCGCGCAGCGGCGGTGAGGAGTTTCTGGTGGCCGGCACCTCGTCGGCCTGTAACTCGGAGGCCCTGGCCGCCCGAATGTGCCGCGCCATCGCCGCATCGAGCGCGGGAGTCACCGCCAGCATCGGCACCGCATGCGCGCGATTCGACGACACCGCACTCGGCGATCACGAGGCAGTTCTCCAGGATCTGATCGCCGCCTCGGACGCCGCGATGTACCGGGCTAAGCGCCTCGGGGGCAACCGATTTCACCACCACGAGCTGTGTTGACGGCGTCGCCGCAGAACGGGTAGCCGAGTGGGTGTGTACGCTGCACGACCTGGCGCCGCGCGACGACGCAAACCGGCGGGACCGCCTTTCGGACCGAATCTGCTGTGCGGCGCTGGCGCTCAACTAATGGGCAACTGGGCCTGATCTGTCGAGTCCGGATAGCCACCGGATAGCCACCGGATAGCCACCAGATAGGCGGACTCCCGGCTGATTGCGAAAGCAGATTCTGGATCGGACGCATTGCTTGTTCCCCTGGCAGGTTTGGAAACTGCAGAACTCGGCCGCTAACGGCGCCAGGCACGCGAGTGGCGGGTCAGGTCAGCTTGTAAGGGTTTGTCCCGCAAGAAATTCCCGTGCCGCCGCGGAGTGGTTGGTCGCGCCAAGCGTAAGACTTCAGGTCGATGAGGCCATGACAACGCGCCCGAGGCGCACCACGGGCCGACACGCCGCAGAAATTTCGATGCACACGGTGACAACCGATGCTGAACGCCGTCTACCGGCAGTTTCACTGCCCCGTCGTGCGTGTCATCCACAAGGTTATGCACACTGTGATCAACAGGATATGTTGCTTTATCCCCAGCTTGTGGCCTCGGTTCATCCACAGGATCGTTTTGCGCTCCGTCCAGTCGGCCATAGCTTTTCGGGTATGACCAGATCGGCGGACCAAGGCGCGCACCCATTGCCAACGGTATTGTTACAACGCGCCACGGTCCCAGACGGGACGGGAGCGTCGATCATTGAGCACCAGGCCGGATGTCCAGCCCCGGCAGCGCAGTCGAATCGTCTTGTGCGAGTCGTCATGTGTGCAGAGTGCAACTCCGGCCTATCCCAGCGGTCGCCGCCATCGCACTTGATCGCAGCAGCGATCTGGGCGCACAGGTTGATGCGGTCCGGGTCTCGAGCAAGACTGCAAGCACGAAATCGCGGCGCGGAAATCTCGAAACAATATGCACGACAGGCTTTTTTCCGTTCACCAGCACAACGAGCAACAACCCGCTTCGCGGCTGGTGAACGAACCCGAGAGCCTGAAGAACTTCCGCCGGACTGGTCTCCGACGAACCGGCGGTGGCGCCCCTGCCCGACGACCCACCCCGGGTAGAACCCCCGAATCAACGGCTAAGGTCGCAGTCATGGCGGGACCGATGGAGGGTTGCAAAGTCATCGAACTCGGGGTCTGGGTGGCCGGACCGGCCGCGGCCGGCATCCTGGCCGACTGGGGCGCCGACGTCATCAAGATCGAGCCGCCGGCCGGTGACCCCGGGCGCATGTTCGGCCGGATGCTGGGCCTGGACTTGGGGGTCAACCCACCCTTCGAGTTGGACAACCGCTCCAAGCGCAGCATCGTCTTGGACCTCACCACAGACAGCGGACGCGCCACCGCCTTCGAATTGCTTTCCGGCGCGGACGTTTTCATCACCAATGTGCGGCCCGGGGCGCTGCGGCGCCTCGGGCTCGACTACGAGTCGGTATCCGCGCGTCACCCGCGCCTGGTCTACGGCCTGATCACGGGCTACGGCGAAACCGGGCCCGACGCGGACCGCGCCGCATACGACATCGCGGCGTTCTGGGCCCGCGCCGGCGTGGCCAGCCTGCTGACCCGGCCCGGCGACACGCCCCCGTTCCAGCGCGGCGGCATGGGCGATCACCAGGCCGGCATGACCCTGGCGGCGGCCGTGTGCGCGGCGCTGTTCGCCCGGGAACGCACCGGCACCGGTCAGCTGGTCAGCACCTCGCTGTACCGGCAGGGCGCCTACACCGTGAGCTTCGACATCAACACCTACCTGATGACCGGCCAGCCCATCGCGATCGGGCAACGCCAATCTATGGGCAACCCGTGCATGAACAACTACGCAGCCGGCGACGGACGACGCTTTTGGATCGTCGGGCTCGACCTCGACCGCCACTGGCCCCCGCTGTGTCGCGTCGTGAGCCGTCCCGAGTGGCTCACCGATCCCAGGTTCAGCGACGCCCGGGGCCGAGCCGCCAACTCCGTGCAGCTCATCGCCGAGCTGGACGCGATCTTCGCGATGAAGTCGCTGGACGAGTGGGCGGAGTTGTTCGCGACCGAACCCGACTTCTTCTGGTCGCCGGTCAACTCGATCGAGGACGCGGTGGCCGACGAGCAGTTCCACGCGGCGGGCGCCTTGGTGGACGTACCTCTCGACGTGGCGGGCGCAGAGGCGGGCATCGCCGGTATCACCATGGTCGCGACACCCGCCGATTTCCATGGCACACCGTGGGTGCCGCGTTCTGCGGCACCGGAACTCGGGCAGCACACCGACGAGATTCTGGCGGAATTGCAGGCGCGCCGCGGCCTGTGACCGCCTGCGGGGAACTTTACAAATCTCGCCTGAAGTGTCACGCTGGGCTCGGTGCGTTCACGAGGATTGGATTGATGGTCACGACTTTCGACATCAGCGGAGGCGCCCGAGCGAGAGCCGCCCGGGCGACCCGCGACGACAGCGAAAACCTGCGGTATCGGCTCGACGTGGTGGGCGTGAGCGCGGTCGACGTCGTGACGGCGGCGGGGGGTTGGCTCTACGACCGCGTGATGGCCGGCTGGGAGGTGACCGTCCTGTTAGCGCAGGGCTGTCATCCCCCGGACACCCGGCCGTTGCGGATCCTCGGGGTGGCGGCTCTTGACCTCAATGCGGAGTTGGCCTCGCACGCGATGGACCCGACGAACCAGAGCCTGGCGGTCAGCGCCGAGGCGTTCAGGGCGGAGGTGGGCGTTCGGCAAAAGGTGCTGCAAGCCCTGGACGACCGGTCCATCGAGGTCGCCTTGTGGGGCGACGGCTGGCCGCTACGGGTGAATCGCGGCGTGACCGGGGTGCAGCACGTGCTCAGCGCGGCGGCGCGGGCGTTCAAGGGTCACGCGCTGGCCGCGGCCGGAATTGCTTGTCCCTCGGTCGATCCCGCCGAGACGTTGCTGTGCGATCTGGCTGAATGTTCGCCGGTCAACTCAGAACTGATCCGGCTGGGCTAGCCCGGAAGCCAAGCCCGCAGCAATGAAGCAGCAATGAAAAGGTACTACGGCCACACGCTGCTGTATCTGCACGAGACGATCTCGCTGGGGTCGGGGCGCAGCGACCGCTTCACCGAGGTGTTCACCGACACCTACCAGCCGATGATGCACGAACTCGGCGCCCGGCTGTTCTCGATCTGGGAATCCACTGCGTACAACGGTCACTGGCCGCAGGTGACGATCATCTGGGAGATCGACAATTTCGCCGACTACGCCAGGATCGGTGCCGCGCAGGCGCGCGGTGGCAGCCACGAGGCCGCGGCCGGGAAATGGTCGGCGTTTCTCGCCGAGATCGGTGCCTCGGGGGAGGGCCGCATCATGTACCCCGGGCCCAGCAACAGAACGCTGGCCCAGCTGCGCGAGGCCAATTTCAGCGCGGCGCTGGTGATCCAGGAGATCATGCAGACCAAGCCGGGCCGGCAGGACGACTACATCCGGGAGCTGGAGCGGCTCTACGTTCCCTGGTCGCAGCGCACGGGCAAGCATTGGCTTGGTTCCTTCACCACCACGTTCCGCTTCAACGAGGTCATCCACTACTGGGCGTTGGAAGGCGGCTGGGAGTGCTTCGCCAACCACTACCCCTCCTGGAAGGACAGCCCGCCCGCCGAGATCGTCACCTGGATGAGCGTGGCACCGGCGCTGCGCGACGGGTGGGAAGACTCGATTCTGCAGGCCCTACCGCCCTCGCCGCTGCAGTGAACGGCTTTCATTACGATCCGTTCGACGCGGAGGTAATGGCAAATCCGTTGCCGTACTACCGAATCCTGCGCGACGAATACCCGGTGTACTACATGCCGCAGTGGGACACCTTTGCCCTGTCCCGCTTCGAGGACATCTGGCGCGTGCTGGAAGTCAGCGACGGGACGTTCGTCGCGACGGAGGGCACGCTGCCCCCGGCGTCGGTCCTGGCGCGGCACAACACCGGCGCGCTCGACGACCCGCCCCTGCATCCACTGCCGTTCCACGCGGTGTTCGACACCGATCTGTACGCCGAGATCCGTCGCGCGCACTCCCAGCCGCTGCGTCCCAGGTCGGTCGCCGGGCTGGAAAGCAGGATCCGGGCGCTGGCCAACGAGCGCCTCGACGAGTTGCTGCCGCGAGGTTCCTTCGACCTGACCCAGGAATACGGCGGCATCGTCGCCGCGTCCATGGTATGCGGATTACTTGGCATATCAACAGATCTCGCACCCCAAGTGTTGGCTGCCGTCAACGCCGGCAGCCTTTCCGAGCCCGGCGAGGGCGTCGACACCGCGCAGGCCCGGCCCAACTACCTGGAGTACCTCATCCCGGTCGTGCAGCGCCGCCGGGCCGACTCGTCGGGGGTCGCGCTGCCCGTGGTGGACGGACTGCTGGGTTACCGCCTGCCCGACGGCAGCGCCCTGTCCGACGCCGAAGCCGCGACCCAGATGCTGTGCATCTTCATCGGGGGCACCGAAACGGTGCCCAAGATCGTCGCCCATGGGCTGTGGGAACTTAGCCAACGGCGCGACCAGCTGGCCGCGGTGCGCGCCGACCCCGTCGCAAACGTGCCCGTCGCGCGCGAGGAGATAATCCGGTTCTGCGCGCCGGCGCAGTGGTTCGCGCGAACAGTGCGGAAGCCCTTCACCATCCATGGCCAGGCGATCCGGCCCGGCCAACGCGTCATCACCCTGCTCGCCTCGGCCAACCGCGACGAACGCGAGTACCCCATCCCCGACGAGTTCATCTGGAACCGGCCCATTCGCCGTTCGCTGGCGTTCGGCCGTGGCCAGCACTTCTGCATCGGCTACCACCTTGCCAGGCTGGAAATCGATGTGCTGCTGGACGAATGGCTGCGGCGGGTGCCGGACTTCGAAATCCGAGGCCTAAACGCCCCTGCGGCGACCCGGCTGCCGTCCAGTTTCCAGTGGGGATGGAACAGCATCCGGGTGGAGGTCTGACGTGTGGTCCTACCGGATCGTCGCGCCGTATCTGTTCGAGCGGACGTTGATCGCCGACAAGACGCCCAAGCAGCTGGCCGACGGTCAGGTGCTGCTGCGGTTCCTGGCCGCGGGCGTCTGCGGCAGCGACCTGCCGGCCTTTCGCGGCGCAAGGGGCCGGCTTCCTGGGGATGACGGCCGCAGCGCAGCGGAAAAGGACGGCTTCCCGATCCACGAGGTCGCCGGTGAGGTGATCGCCAGCCGGCATGCGGAGCACCGCGCCGGCGATCGCGTGGTGGGCTGGGCCTCCGGGTTTGACGGCCTGATGGAGCGGGTGATCAGCGACGGCGACGGGTTGGCACCGTACGACCCGGCGTTGACCCCGGCGCAGGCCGTCGGCCTGCAGCCGCTGGCGTGCGTCCTCTACGCCTGCGAGCAACTGCCGGACCTGGCCGGCCGGCACGTCGCGATCATCGGCCAGGGGTCGATCGGGCTGTTGTTCGCCTACGTCGCCAAAGCGGCCGGCGCCCGGCGCGTCACCGGAGTCGATCCCGTCGACCGCGAAAAGCTCTCGCGCACATACGGAGTCGACCATGCGGTGCGCGCCACCAGCGACCGGTGGGTGAGCCTGCTGACGTCCGGGGATCGCGCCGACGTGGTCATCGAGGCCGTCGGACACCAGGTCGCCACCCTTGGCCACGCCATCGGCGCCGCCGCTCCCGGCGGCACGGTCTTTTACTTCGGGGTTGCCGATGATGACGCCTATCCGATTAACATGCGCCTGATGCTGCGCAACAATCTGACCCTGAAATCCGGTGTCACGCTTGACCGGCGCCGAGTGCTGGAGCGCGCCGCCAAATTCGCCGCCGAACATCCCGCGCTGCTCGGCACGTATCTGACCCACACCTTCGGCCTCGGCAATGTCGATGGGGTGCAGGCCGCGTTCGAATTGGCCTGCCGCCCAGACCCCGAACGCGTCAAGATCGCGATCGTCGACTGATGCCCGACAGCAACCTGCAGCGGGCGCTGGGCAAGGGCGCGGCGATCTGGGGCGGCTGGATCACCGGCCCGACGCTGATCGCGCCGGAGGCGTACGCCGATGCGGGTTATGACTATCTTGGATTCGACGCCCAGCACGGCTACCTCGACGACGCCGATATCGCCCGCATGTTGCGGCGCATCGAACACGTTCCCATCGCCACCGCGGTGCGGCTACCCAACGCCGACGCGGCACCGATCGGGCGGGTGCTGGACGCCGGCGCCGACGCCGTCATCATCGCGATGATCGAAACGGCCGACCAGGCCGCCGCGGCCGTGGCCGCCACCCGCTATCAGCCTGCGGGCGTTCGCAGCTTCGGCCCGCTGCGCGCCAGCCTCGGATATGACACCGCCGCCCACGAATCCCGGGTGAGCGTGTTCGCGATGATCGAAACCGCTGCGGCGCTGGAAAACCTGGCCGGGATCTGCGCCGTCGCCGGCCTCGCCGGAATCTATGTCGGGCCGGCCGATCTGGCGCTCTCGATGGGCTGCGAGCCGATGGGCGCGACCAGACATCCCGACGTGCTCAACGCCATCGCGCGAATCCACCGCGTGGCCGACGATGCCGGGCTGGTTACGGGGATCCACGCGAGCGAGGGCAAGACGGGTCGCGCGATGGCGCAGCAGGGATTTCGGATGATCACGCTGGCGGCGGAGTCGCAAGCACTGCGCCGCGGGGCGGCGGAGCACCTACGCGAGGCCCGTGAGCCGGCAGAACAGTGACCCAAAACCAAGAGGCCCACGAAGCGATCCGCGAACTACTCGCCGAGTACGCGCTGACCCTCGACGCGGGCGACATCGAACAGTGGCGATTCCGGAGTCGGCGGTGCCGGTTGATCACCCGCCACGGTCTGGCCGACGGCCCTGAGGTTGGGTGAGCATGACCGATCAACGTGTCGCATTGGTCACCGGGGCCGCGGGTGGGCAGGGCTGGGCCATCGCCAAACGGCTTCGTGCGGAGGGTTATTGGGTGGCGGTGGGGGATCGTCGGGCCGACG
Source organism: uncultured Actinomycetota bacterium (assembly GCA_963778135.1). Lineage (GTDB taxonomy): Bacteria > Actinomycetota > Actinomycetes > Mycobacteriales > Mycobacteriaceae > Mycobacterium. The sequence goes on from CAVZTC010000004.1 coordinate 284,048, forward strand.
AACTCGCCGCCGTCGTCGGCGAATTGGGCGACGACAAAGTGATCGGGATCGGGCTCGACGTGACGTCGCCCGGGCAGTGGGAAGCGGCCGTCGACAGGGTCGCGGACCGATTTGGCTCGCTGACCACGTTGGTCAACAACGCGGGCGTGCTGCACCGGGCGTCGTTAACCGAGGAGACGGTGGAGGACTTCGAAAACGCTTGGCGGGTGAATTGTCTGGGCGCATTCCTGGGTATCCGCGCGACACTGCAGCGGCTCCGCGCGGCGCAACACCCGGCCATCGTCAACATCTGCAGCACCGGGGCGATCCGCCCCTTCCCCCGGCACTGCGCCTACGGCTCATCGAAGTGGGCGCTTCGGGGTCTGACCCAAAACGCCGCGGCGGAACTGGCGCCGTTCGGCATCCGGGTCAACGCGGTGTTCCCGGGACCGATCGCGACGGCGATGCTCGACGAGGCCACGCGGGCCAGGCTGGCCGCGTCATCGGCATTCGGACGGATCGGCCAGCCGGGCGAGATCGCGGACGCGGTGGCGTTCCTGGTTTCCGAGCAGGCGTCGTTCATCACCGGTTCGGAACTGGTCGTCGACGGTGGGCAATGCGTGCAAATCCGCTGAGTAGCCGGCGCCTATGACGCCTCTGCCACTGGACGGCGCCGAACGCCTGCACCCCGTCCTGCGCGCCGTTGCGACGACGCGCACGGCATTCTCGCCGGCCGCCATCAAACTCATGCGGGGCCTGTTCAATGAGCGTCGCCGCGAGGCGGCTCTGCGGACCGGCGAGCCGGGCGTCCGCATCAACGAGGACACTGTGGTCACCGAAACCGGGCCGGAATCCGGGCCGAGATCCGGGGCGGTGCCGGTGCGCATCTATCGCGGCGAACCGCCGGAACCGGGACGGTCGGCGCCGGCGGTCGTCTACTGCCACGCGGGTGGTTTCGTGCTGGGCAACCTCGACACCGACCACCGCCAATGCGTGGAGCTGGCGCGGCGCGGTCGTTGCACGGTGGTATCGGTCGACTATCGGCTGGCCCCGGAGCACCCCTATCCGGCCGCGCTCAATGATGTTGTCGCCGTGTTTAATTGGGTCGTGACCACGGCGAGGGAGCTGGATGTCGATGCGACGCGCCTGGCCGTCGCGGGCAGCAGCGCCGGCGCCACCCTGGCGGCATGCCTCGCGCACCGCGCGGCCGACGGGCTGCTGCCGCCGATCGTGTTCCAGCTGCTGCACCAGCCGGTGCTCGACGATCGCGCTACGGCATCCAAAGCGGAGTTCCGTACCAGCCCGGCCTTCGACGGCGAGGCCGCTGACCTGATGTGGGGCTATTACCTAGGGCCCAACCCCGGATCACTGGATAGTGCGCCGGCCCGGCGCAGCCGGTTAGTCGGCCTGCCGCCGGCCCTGATCACTTGCGCGGAGATCGATCCCTTCCGCGACGAGGCCATTGCATACGCGAGGCGGCTGTTGGACGCGGGAGTCGCCACCGAGCTGCACGTGTTCAGCGGCACCTGCCACGGATTCGACTCCCTGCTGCCCGACTGGTCGGCCTCCCAGCGGCTGTTTAGCCTCCAGGGTGGCGCACTCCGACGCGTCATGTACGGGGCCTGAGCCCGGGCGGCTTCGGATCCGCGCGGCGCAGGACCTTTGCCCCTACTGTGAGCACCCGAGCGGCCAGGACAATCTGCTGTCATGAAGATCACCGGCTTGGAGGTGGTGCCGTTCGCGACATTCGTCGATCGGATCTCGTTCGGGCAACTGACTACCGATTACCATCTGGTGCAGACCGTGACCAAGATACTCACCGACGAGGGGGCCGAGGGTTACTACTTCGGCGGCCACTTCCACGGCGACCAGGACGGCCTCCTCCCCGCGGACCGGGCACTGATAGCCCAATTCCTGGGTCCCCTTCTCGCCGGCCAGGACCCATTGGACCGGGCCGAGATCTGGCGGCAACTCTGGGCGGCGAAGCTTCCCGAGAACGTTTGCAGCGTAATCGATCTGGCCCTGTGGGATTTGGCGGGTCGAGTCACCGGGCTGCCTGTGTACAAGCTGCTCGGCGGCGCCCGCGATAAAGTCAAGGCCTACGCAAGCAGCTTCAACAATCTCGGCAGTCCCGACGACTATGCCGTCCACGCGGTCCAGTGCCAGCGTGAGGGATACCTCGCCTACAAGATCCATCCGTACCACTACTGGAACCCCGCGACGCGGCAGCCTGCATTGCCCCGGCCGTCGTATGTGGACTGGGATATCGAGCTGTGCCAGGCAGTTCGGTCGGCAGTCGGCGCCGAGATGGTATTGATGTTCGACCCCTGGGGTACCTACCACAACTACTCGGACGCGCTCAGAGTGGGCCGGGAGCTCGAACGGCTGGGTTTCTATTGGTACGAGCACCCGATGCCGGAGTATCGGGTGGAGTCCTACGTGCGGCTGGCCGACGCACTCGATATCCCGATCTGCTCACCCGAGATTGCGGAGGGCGGCATCTACACCCGGGCAGACTGGATACTGCGCAACGCATCCGACATCAGCCGCATTGACGTCCTGCGTGGAGGCGTCAGCGGGGTCATGAAGCTGGCCGGAATGTGCGAGGCGGTCGGCCTGCGCTGCGAGCTGCACATGAGCGGCTTTGGCAACCTGCAAGTCCTGGGCGCAACGAGCGAAGACGTTTGCGAATACTACGAGCGCGGCTTGCTGGGGCCTGGAGTCCGATACGACAGCGCCCCTCCCTATCTGAAGGCGCCCTGCGACCCGCTCAGCCCGGACGGATTCGTCGAGCTGCCGACGGGACCGGGACTCGGCTACGAGATCTTGTGGGACTACATCGAAAGTCACCGCCTCCCGGATAACGTGGTGGAACCGGTCGCACCCCTGCACCCGAGATAGCAGCCCCGGCAACGCGTTTTCGTGCAGACGTGTTGGAATACACCATGGCGTCAGGTCCGTCGGTCCCGTCAGTTCCGCCCGCGCCGGACGAGCTGACCCGCAAGGACTTTCCGGTGCTGTGGCCGGTGGGAACCCGGTGGGCCGACAACGACATGTTCGGTCACCTCAATAACGCGGTCTACTATCAGCTGTTCGACACCGCGATCAACGCCTGGATCAACACCACCACGGGGGTCGACCCGCTCACGGTGCCCGCGCTGGGCATCGTGGCCGAATCGGGTTGCCGCTATTTCTCTGAACTGCACTTCCCGCAAAGCCTGGTGGTGGGCCTCGCGGTGACACGACTGGGCCGCAGCAGCGTCACCTACCGGCTCGGCGTGTTCCGGGACCCCACGGCATTGGCACGAAGCGCGACAACTGCGGCCCGGCAGGAAGAACCGGCCACCGCGCTCGGACACTGGGTGCACGTCTACGTCGATCGGACCAGCCGCAAGCCGGTCGCGATCCCCGACGCCATCCGCTCCCTGCTCTCCACGGCGTGCGTTGGGACTAGGTAAGCCAGGTCAGACCGGCACTCAGACTGCCGGTGCCAGCCACCCGGCTATGCTTCGCCAATGCCAGTTCTGAGCAAGACCACCGAGGTCGATGCCAACGCCGCATCGATCATGGCCGTCGTGGCCGATTTCGAGGCGTACCCCGAGTGGAACGAAGGGATCAAGGGCGTCTGGGTGCTGGCCCGCTACGATGACGGCCGCCCGAGCCAGCTGCGGCTGGACATGGAGGTCAATGGCATCTCGGGTACCTATATTCAGGCCGTGTACTACCCGGACGCGAATCAGATTCAGACCGTGATGCAACAGGGCGACCTGCTCGCCAAGCAGGAGCAACTGTTCAGCGTGGTGGAGACCGGGGAAAGGTGCCTGCTGACGGTGGACGTCGACGTCGAATCCACCCTGCCGGTGCCCGCGCCGATGGTGAAGATGCTGATGGGCAACGTGCTCGACGTCCTCGCCGAAAGACTCAAGCAGCGTGCTGAGGAGCTCAAGGCGAGTTAGGCCTCAGCCGAGGATCGCCGACCTGTCCCGGCGGTCGGCCAGGCGGCGCGCTGCGTCGGTGAACTGCCAGACGGTGCGATCGACCGCGGCCATCGCGTCGCGGCGGCGCAGCGCGTCGATCAGCTGCCGGTGATTGTCGACGGCGGCCGCGCCCCATTGCGGATCGGCCGCGTACAGCAGCACCGGCATGTAGCGAGCGGCGTTCAACAGGAACCAGGACAATTTGATCCGCCGGCTCGCGTGGTTGAAGACACGATGGAATGCGAACTCGATCCCCGCGATGGTCTCGGCATCGCGAGTGCCGATCGCGGCCGCCAGCGAATCGTTAATCCGGCTGAGCTCGTCGATCTCGGCGTCGGTGATGTGCTCGGTCGCAGAGACGGCCACTTCCCGGGCGATCGTCGCCTGCAGCCAGAAAATGTCGTCGATGTCCTGCAGGGTGAGGGGCAAAACGACGTGGCCGCGGTGCGGTTCCAGCTGGACCATGCCCTCGCCGCGCAGCTTGAGCAGCGCCTCGCGCACCGGCGTGATGCTCACCCCCAGTTCGGCGGCGGTCTCGTCGAGACGGATGAACGTCCCCGGCGGCAGGTTCCCGGACATGATCGACGCCCGCAAGTGGGCCGCGACCTGGTCGGACAACTGGGACCGGCGCAGGGGCCGGGGGCTACGCGGCTGCCCGGGGATACCAGACATAGGTGCGTTCACATCGGCTGCCAGGACTTTTAGGGGCTTGTCTTTCGGGCCACAAACGCCATAATGTGACCCAGACAACACCAAATTTTATCAAATATCAACCTGGCTCGAGCGGTGCGGGAGTGAGGGACGGCAGTAGTTGACCGCGCAACTGGCCAGCCATCGAACGCAGGCATCACCCGTCTTGAAACCAGCTCCCCTGAAATCGGCAGAAGAGCAGCCCTACCTGGCGCGGCGGCAGAACTGGGTCAACCAGCTCGAGCGGCACGCGCTGATGCAGCCGCACACGCCGGCGCTGAGGTACCTGGGCCACACGCTGACATGGGTTGATCTGCGGCGCAGGGTTGCGGCGCTGGCCGCTGCGCTGGACGAGCGCGGAGTCGGATTCGGCGACCGGGTCATGATCCTGATGCTGAACCGGCCGGAATTCGTCGAGTCGGTGCTGGCCGCCAACATGATCGGTGCGATCGCCGTCCCGCTGAACTTCCGGCTCACCCCGGCCGAAATCGCCGTCCTGGTGCAGGACTGCGAAGCGCGCGTTCTGATCACCGAAGCGGTGCTCGCTCCGGTGGCCACCGGCGTCCGCGACATCCGGCCGCTGGTAAACACGGTCGTGGTCGCCGGCGGGGCCTCGGACGACAGTGTGTTCGGCTACGAAGACCTTATTAATGAGGTCGTAAATAACGATTGCCATCTGCGGGAGCCCGCCGACGTCGCGAACGACGCGCCGGCCCTCATCATGTACACCTCGGGCACCACCGGGAGGCCGAAGGGCGCGGTGCTGACCCACGTCAACCTGACCGGCCAAACGATGACCTCGCTGTACACCAACGGCGTCGACATCGGCAGCAACGTCGGCTTCATCGGGGTCCCGCTCTTCCACATCGCCGGAATCGGCAACATGCTGACCGGGCTGCTGCTCGGCATCCCCACCGTGATCTATCCGCTGGGTGCGTTCGATCCCGGGCAGCTGATCGATGTGCTGGCCGCGGAGAAGGTCACCGGCATCTTCCTGGTGCCCGCGCAATGGCAGGCGGTATGCGCCGAGCAGGAAGTGCGACCCCGGGACCTGAGGCTGCGGGTGATGTCGTGGGGGGCGGCGCCGGCGCCGGACGCGTTGCTCCGGGAGATGTCGGCAACCTTCCCCGGTACCCAGATACTGGCGGCGTTCGGCCAGACCGAAATGTCGCCGGTCACCTGCATGCTGCTCGGCGAAGACGCGATCAGAAAGCGCGGATCGGTCGGCAGGGTGATACCGACCGTCGCCGCCCGCGTCGTCGACGAGAACATGAACGACGTGCCCGTGGGCGAGGTGGGTGAAATCGTCTACCGGGCGCCAACGCTGATGAGCGGCTACTGGAACAACCCGGAAGCCACGGCCGAGGCGTTTGCGGGCGGCTGGTTCCATTCCGGCGACCTCGTCCGGATGGACGAGGACGGCTACGTCTGGGTCGTCGACCGCAAGAAGGACATGATCATTTCCGGCGGCGAGAACATCTACTGCGCGGAGATTGAGAACGTTCTGGCCGGCCACCCCGCCATCGTCGAGGTCGCCGTCATCGGGCGGGCCCACGGGAAGTGGGGCGAGGTGCCGATCGCGGTCGCGGCTGTAACGAACGACAGGCTTCGGCTCGAAGATCTAGGTGAGTTCCTGACCCAGCAACTCGCCCGCTACAAGCACCCCAAGGCGCTCGAGATCGTCGAGAGGTTGCCCCGCAACCCGGCCGGGAAGGTCCTGAAAACTGAATTGCGTTTGCGTTACGGGGCCGAGATGCCATGAAAGCTGTTTTCTAGCAATGAATTTTGGGACAAGAGAAGAGGGCGGACACAATGTGTAACGTTTGCCTGCTGTTGACGAAGGGTTAATTAGAAGGATGCGGTTCACACCTGCACGGCCATCGGGTACATTCCTGTGGTCTCCGTTACTACCGGTAGGTAGGGAGCCGAGGATGACCGACGTAGGTTCGAGGCAAGGAGGGGGCGTGCGACAGGATCTGTTGCCGCGGCGTCGCGAGAATCGCGGCACCGGCCTGAGGAGGCAGCGGTGACGACGTCGACAGGCCCGACCTTGGTCGGTTATGTCCGCGACCAGCTGAAGTCGCCCCTGACGGTCATCGGCGGGTTCTTCCGGATGTGCGTGCTCACCGGGAAGGCGCTCTTCCGCCGGCCGTTCCAATGGACCGAGCTAATCCTGCAGTGCTGGTTCATCATGCGTGTCGCGTTCCTGCCGACCGTCTTCGTCTCGATCCCGCTGACGGTGCTGCTGATCTTCACGCTCAATGTGCTGCTGGCGCAGTTCGGTGCCGCCGACCTGTCCGGCGCGGGCGCGGCGATCGGCGCGGTCACCCAGCTCGGTCCGTTGACCACGGTGCTGGTGGTCGCCGGCGCCGGCTCGACGGCCATCTGCGCCGACCTGGGGGCCCGCACCATCCGCGAGGAGATCGACGCGATGGAGGTGCTCGGCATCGACCCGATCCACCGGCTGGTGGTGCCCCGGGTGATCGCCGCGACCATCATCGCCACCATGCTCAACGGCCTGGTGATCACCGTCGGCCTGGTCGGCGGCTACCTGTTCGGCGTGTACCTGCAGAACGTGTCGGGTGGTGCGTACCTGGCGACGCTGACGACCATCACCGGCCTGCCCGAGGTGATCATCGCCACGGTCAAGGCCGCGATTTTCGGACTCATCGCCGGCTTGGTTGGCTGTTTCCGCGGGCTGACCGTGCGCGGCGGCTCCAAAGGACTGGGCACCGCCGTCAACGAGACCGTGGTTCTGTGCGTGGTCGCGCTGTACGCGGTCAACGTCATCCTGACCACCATCGGCGTGCGATTCGGAACGGGGCACTGACATGTCAACCGGTGCGACGGTTCGCGCCCGCTTCCCGCGGGCAACCGCAAACCTGAGCCGCTACGGCGGCGCCGCGGGCCGCGGGCTCGACGAAGTCGGTCAGATGACCTGGTTCGCCCTGACGGCCCTTGGGAACATCCCGCATGCGCTGACCCGCTACCGCAAGGAGACATTGCGGCTGATCGCGCAGATCGGGATGGGCACCGGCGCCATGGCGGTGGTCGGTGGCACCGCCGCGATCGTCGGTTTCGTGACGTTGTCCGGTAGCTCGCTGGTGGCCATTCAGGGCTTCGCGTCGCTGGGAAACATCGGCGTCGAAGCGTTCACCGGCTTCTTCTCCGCATTGATCAACGTGCGCATCGCCGCCCCCGTCGTCACCGGTATCGCGATGGCGGCCACGGTGGGTGCGGGTGCCACCGCCGAATTGGGTGCGATGCGAATCAGCGAAGAGATCGACGCCCTGGAAGTGATGGGCATCAAGTCGATCTCGTTCCTCGCGACGACTCGGGTGATGGCCGGGATGGTGGTGATCATTCCGCTCTACTCGTTGGCGATCATCATGTCGTTCCTGTCCCCGCAGATCACCACGGTGGTGCTGTATGGACAGTCCAGCGGCACCTACGACCACTATTTCCGAACATTCCTGCGCCCCGACGACGTGTTTTGGTCATTCCTCGAGGCGATCATCATCACCGCGGTCGTGATGCTCTCCCACTGTTACTACGGATATAACGCCGGTGGCGGGCCCGTCGGGGTGGGCGAGGGCGTCGGTAGATCGATGCGTTTCTCGCTGGTATCGGTGCAGGTTGTCGTTCTGTCCGCCGCATTGGCGCTATACGGCGTCAATCCCAACTTCGCACTCACGGTGTAGCCGACATGACATCACCGGTAAAGCTCAACGCGCCACGGACCCCTCCGTACAAGCTGGCGGCATTCGGCGTGATCCTGATCGCCGCCATCATCTTCTACTTGGTGTACGGCCAGTTCCGGGGGAATTTCGAGGCCAAGGTCCCGCTGACCATGTACTCCTCGCGAGCCGGATTGGTAATGGATCCGGGCTCGAAGGTGACGTACAACGGCGTGGAGATCGGCCGGGTCGGCGAAATCACGGAGGCGGTGCGCGACGGCAAGCCGGCGGCCAAATTCACCCTGGACCTGTACCCGAAGTATCTCAACATCATTCCGGCCAATGTGAACGCCGACATCAAGGCGACCACGGTCTTCGGCGGTAAGTATGTGTCCCTGACGACGCCGCAGAACCCGTCGACCAAGAAACTCTCGGCGACGAGTGTTCTCGACGCCAGGTCGGTGACCACCGAGATCAACACGTTGTTCCAGACCCTCACCTCGATCGCGGAGAAGGTGGACCCGGTCAAGCTGAACCTGACGCTGGCCGCCGCAGCGCAGTCGCTCGCGGGATTGGGCGACAAGTTCGGACAGTCGATCGTCAACGCCAACGCGGTCCTCGACGATGTCAACCCCCAGATGCCGCAGGCCCGGCACGACATTCAACAGCTGGCCGCGCTCGGTGACACCTACGCCAACGCCGCGCCGGATCTGCTCGAGTTCCTCAACAATGCGGTGACGACGGCCCGCACCTTCAACGCGCAGCAAAAGAACTTGGATGAGGCGCTGCTGGCGGCGGCGGGGTTCGGCAACACCGGCGCGGACATCTTCGAGCGCGGCGGGCCGTACCTGGCACGTGGGGCCAAAGACCTGGTGCCCACCTCCGAACTGCTGAACACCTACAGCCCGGAGCTGTACTGCATGGTGCGCAATTATCACGACGTTGAACCCCAGGCGGCCCAGTACCTCGCCGGCAATGGCTACTCGCTGAACGACCACGCCGAGCTGCTCTCGGGGTTGGGCCTCTTGCTGAATCCCCTGTCGGCGGGGGTCATCCTCGGGGCCGGAGCGTTGACACAGGGGCTTCTTGCGCCGGCCGGGCTGGTGGGAGTGGTCGGCGGGGCGCCGAATCCCTACATCTGGCCGGAGAACCTGCCACGGGTGAACGCTCGCGGCGGGCCGGGCGGGGCACCGGGTTGCTGGCAGCACATCACTCACGATCTGTGGCCGGCGCCGGAGCTGGTGATGGACACCGGCAACAGCATCGCGCCGTACAACCACCTGGACACCGGTTCGCCCTACGCGATTGAGTACGTGTGGGGCCGTCAGGTAGGGGATAACACGATCAACCCATGAAAATCACCGGCACCATCTTCAAACTCGGCATCGCCTCGTTGGTGTTGCTGCTCTTCACCTTGATGATCTTCGTCGTGTTCGGCCAGCTCCGTTTCGACCGAACCACTGGCTACACCGCGGAATTCAGCAATATCAGCGGGCTGCGGCCAGGCCAATTCGTCCGCGCTTCGGGCGTCGAGATCGGCAAGGTCGACAAGGTTCAGCTGGTCGACGGCGGCAAGCGGGTGCGAGTGGACTTCAACGTCAATCACTCGATCCCGCTGTACCAATCGACGACGGCACAGATCCGCTACCTCGACCTGATCGGCAACCGTTACCTGGAGCTCAAGCGCGGTGAGGGCGAAGGCTCCGACAAGATCCTGCCGGCCGGCGGGTTCATCCCCGTTTCCCGCACGACACCCGCGCTGGACCTGGACGCGCTGATCGGTGGGTTCAAGCCGCTGTTCCGGGCGCTGGACCCGGAAAAGGTCAACACCCTCGCGAAGGCCATCATTACCGTATTCCAGGGTCAGGGCGGCACCATCAACGACATCCTCGAGAACACCGCGCAACTGACCTCGACGATCGGCGAGCGGGACCAGGCGATCGGCGAGGTGGTCAAGAACCTGAACACGGTGCTGGACACCACGGTTCGGCATCGCCAGCAGTTCGATCAGACCGTGAACAACCTCGAGGTGCTGATCACCGGATTGAAGGACCACGCCGAACCGCTGGCGGCCGGGACCGCGCACATCAGCAATGCCGCGGGAACGGTGGCCGACCTGCTCGCCGAGGACCGCTCGTACCTGCACGGCACCCTGAACTATCTGGACGCGATTCAGCAGCCCCTGCTCGATCAGCACGTTCAGCTGAGCGACTTCCTGCACCGGGTGCCGACCGCATTGAACATGATCGGTCGCACTATCGGCTCCTACGGAGACTTCGTGAACTTCTACGCCTGCGACATCAGTCTCAAAATCAACGGGTTGCAACCGGGCGGCCCGGTCCGCACAGTCCGCCTGTTCAACCAGCCGTCGGGTAGGTGCTCGCCGCAATGAGATCGCTAGAACCCGAAAATCGACTTCACATTGGGCTGATGGGCATCGCGGTGATGCTGCTCGTCGTCGCCGTGGGACAAAGCTTCACCAGCGTCCCGATGCTGTTCGCCAGGCCCAGCTACTACGGGCAGTTCACCGACACTGGCGGAATCCTCAAGGGCGACAAGGTCCGCATTGCCGGCATGGAGGTCGGCAAGGTCGAGGACCTGAAAATCGACGGTGACCACATCGTGATGAAGTTCTCGATCGGCACCAACACCATCGGCACCGAAAGCCGGCTCGCCATCCGCACCGACACCATCCTCGGCAAGAAGGTCATGGAGATCGAGGCGCTGGGTAGCAAGCCGCTCAGCCCCGGAGCCACGCTGCCGCTCGGCCAGAGCACCACCCCGTATCAGATTTACGACGCCTTCTTCGACATCACCAAGGCCGCTACCGGCTGGGACATCGACGCGGTCAAGAAGTCGCTGCAAGTGTTGTCGGAGACCATCGATCAGACCTACCCCAACCTGAGCTCGGCGCTGGACGGTGTGACCAGGTTCTCCGACACGATCGGCAAGCGCGACGAGGAGATCAAGCATTTGCTCGCTCAGGCCAACTCGGTGGCCAGCATCCTCGGAGACCGCAGCGAACAGATCGACCGGCTGCTGGTCAACACCAAGACGCTGCTGGCCGCTTTCAACGAGCGCGGCCAAGCGATCAACGCGCTGTTGGGCAACGTCGCTGCGTTCTCGACACAGGTCAAGGGACTTATCAACGACAACCCCAACCTCAATCACGTGCTCGAGCAGTTGCGCCAGCTCAGCGACCTGCTGAACGAGCGCAAGGACGACCTGGCCACCGGGCTCGAGGAGGTCGGCAAGTTCCTGCCGTCGCTGAATGAGGCCATCGGGTCCGGACCGTTTTTCAAGGTCGTCCTGCACAACCTGGCTCAGGGCCAGATCGTGCAGCCCTTCATCGACGCCGCGTTCCAGCGCCGTGGCATCGACCCCGAGAACTTCTGGCGCGGTGCCGGGCTGCCGGCATACCGCTGGCCCGACCCGAATGGCACCCGGTTCCCCAACGGCGCGCCGCCGCCGCCACCGCAGGTGCTGGAGGGCACCCCGGATCATCCGGGTCCGGCCGTCCCGCCCGGATCGCCGTGTTCCTACACTCCCGCGAACCCCGGCGGCAACGTCACCCTTGGGGACGAGGGTCTGCCGCGCCCGTGGAACCCGCTGCCCTGCGCCGCCGCCAGCGTCGGCCCGTTCGGTGGCCCGGCCTTCCCGGCGCCGGTCGACGTTGAGACGTCGCCGCCGAACCCGGACGGTTTGCCGCCCACACCGGGCCTCCCGTCCTCGGGACGGCCGGGCGGCCCCATCCCGAACGTCCCCGGTACCCCGGTGCCGCTCCCGGACGCACCGCCGGGAGCCCGCCACATGCCGGCGGCACCTGGACCGGCGTACGCACCGGGCCCCGCACCGGGCCCGGCCGCACCGGCCGGTCCCGGGCCGCAGCTGCCGGCCCCGTTCATCAACCCAGGTGGAACGGGCGGTAGCGGTGTGACGGGAGGTAACGAGAATTGAGCACCGCCTTTGACATTCGCAACCTCCGGCTACCGAAGCTGACGCGAGCGTCGGTGATCATCGGAGCGTTCGTGCTGGCGCTTGTCGTCCTCGCCGCCTACGTCGGTTACCGGCTCTACGAGAAGCTGACCACGAACACCGTGGTCGCCTACTTCCCTGCGGCGAACGCCCTCTACGCGGGCGACAAGGTCCAGATCATGGGGTTGCAGGTGGGTTCGATCGACAAGATCGAGCCGGCCGGCGACAGGATGAGGGTCACCTTCCACTACGACAACTCATACAAGGTCCCCGCCAACGCATCCGCGGTGATCCTCAACCCCACCCTGGTGGCCTCGCGCAGCATCCAACTGGAGCCGGCCTACAAGGGCGGCCCGGTGATGGGCGACAACGCGGTGATCCCCGAAGAGCGCACGCAGGTGCCGACCGAGTGGGACGAGCTGCGAAACAGCATCACCAACATCATCGGAAAGCTCGGTCCGTCCTGCCCGAAGGGAGCCGAGGCGACCTGCACCGTAGAACAGCGCGAGGGTCCGTTCGGTCAGGTCATCGAATCGTTCGCCGGCGGCCTGGCCGGCAAGGGCAAACAGATCAACACCACGCTGGACAGCCTTTCGCGGGCATTGACCGCGTTGAACCAAGGTCGTGGCGACTTCTTTGCGGTGGTGCGCAGCTTGGCGCTCTTCGTCAACGCCCTGCATCAGGATGATCAGCAGTTCGTGGCGCTGAACTCGAACTTGGCGGAGTTCACCACGCGGCTGACCCGAAACGACCACGACTTCTCCAATGCGTTGCAGCAGTTCGACAGTTTGCTGACCACGGTGCGTCCATGGCTTGCCAAGAACCGCGAGGTGCTGGCGCACGACGTCGACACCCTGGAGACCGTCACGAACAGGTTGCTGCAGCCGGAATCCCTGAACGGGCTGGAGACCGCCCTGCACGTCCTCCCGTCGGCGGCAGCGAACGTGAACCAGATCTATCACCCTGCGCACGGTTCCGTGATCGGCGTTCCGGCGATCACCTTCGCGAACCCGCTGCAGTTCATCTGCAGTTCGGTGCAGGCAGGTAGCCGGCTTGGGTACCAGGAGTCGGCCGAACTGTGTGCGCAATACCTGACGCCGATCCTCGATGCGATCAAGTTCAACTACTTCCCGTTCGGCCTGAACCTGTTCACCACCGCGGAGGCGCTGCCTAAGGAGGTCGCTTACTCCGAGCCGCGACTGCAACCACCGAACGGCTACAAGGACACGACCGTCCCGGGCATCTGGGTGCCGGATACGCCGTTGTCGCACCGCAACACCCAGCACGGCTGGATCGTGGCCCCCGGGATGCAAGGGCAGCAGGTGGGACCCGTCACGGCAGGCCTACTGACGCCCGAATCGCTGGACGAACTGATGGGTGGTGCCAACATCGCGCCCGTTCAATCAACGCTGCAGACCCCGCCAGGACCGCCGAACGCGTACGACGAGTACCCGGTGCTGCCGCCGAATGGCCTGAATGCTCCGGTGCCCATCCAGCCACCGCCGCCAGGGCCTGAGGTTATCCCGGGACCCGTCGCTCCGACGCCCGGGCCGGTGAACGCGCCGGCGCCGAATGCCGGTGGCCCAGCGCTGCCGGCTGAGATGGGAGCGGGCCAGTGATGGCTACGAGCATGAAGCGGGTGGCAGGGCTCTTGCGCCTCCGGGTCTGGCAGGCGCTGGTGCTGCTGGTGGCCGCGGCGGTCCTGAGCTCATGTGGCTGGCGCGGTATCTCCAACGTGTCGATTCCGGGTGGTCCGGGCAGCGGCTCGGGGGCCTACACGATATATGTACAGGTGCCCGACACCCTGGCTATCAACGGCAACAGCAAGGTGATGGTTGCCGACGTCTTCGTCGGTTCGATCAAATCCATCGACCTGAGGAACTGGGTCGCGACGATGACTCTGGGCGTGTCCAAGTCCGTCAAGCTACCCAAGAACACCCTCGCCAAGATCGGCCAGACCAGTCTGCTGGGATCCCAGCATGTGGAGCTGGTTGTGCCGCCCAACCCTTCGTCTGAGCTGCTGAAGGACGGCGACACCATCCCGCTGAAGAACTCGTCGGCGTTCCCCTCCACCGAGCAAACCCTCGCCAGTCTCTCGATGATCGTGCGTGGCGGGGGCATTCCGAACCTGGAAGCGCTGCAGAACGAGCTCTACAACGTCGTCAACGGGCGCGGCGACCAGATCCGGGCGTTCCTCGGCAAGCTGGACACCTTCACCGACCAGCTCAACCAGCAACGCAACGACATCACCCACGCGATCGACTCCACCAACCGGTTGCTGTCCTACGTCGGGCAACGGAATGACGTCATCGAACGGGTCCTGACCGATGTCCCACCGCTGATCAAGCATTTCGCTGACACCAAGAACCTGCTCATCAACGCAGTCGACGCGGTGGGGCGGCTCTCCGCGGCCGCCGACCAATACCTGTCGGAGGCACGCGGGCCCCTGCACCACGACCTGCAGCAGCTGCAGTGCCCGCTGCGGGAACTCGGCCGGGCCTCGCCGTACCTGATCGGTGCGCTGAAGCTGATCCTCACTCAGCCGTACGACATTGACACCGTGCCGAAGATGTTCCGCGGTGACTACCAGAACATTTCGCTGACACTGGACGTGACGTACAGCTCCATCGACAACGCGTTCCTCACCGGCACCGGATTGTCGGGGGCCCTGCGTGCACTCGAGCAGTCGTTCGGGCGCGATCCCGAGACGATGATCCCCGACGTCCGCTACACGCCGAACCCGAACGACGCGCCCGGCGGGCCGCTGGTGGAAAGGGCGGATATTAGCCAATGCTGACTCCCTTCATCAAGCGCCAGCTCTGGCTCTTCCTGGTCCTGACGGTGGTCTCGATCAGTGTGCTGGGTGTCTACTACCTGCAGATTCCCAGTCTGGTCGGTATCGGTCGGTACGAGCTCAAGGCCAAGCTGCCGGCATCCGGCGGTCTGTATCCAACGGCGAACGTGACCTATCGAGGCATCACCATTGGCAAGGTCACGGATGTCGAGCCGACCGAAAACGGCGTCGAAGCGACGATGAGCATCGACAGCCACTACAAGATCCCGATCGACGCCGTGGCGAATGTGCATTCGGTGTCCGCGGTCGGTGAGCAGTATCTGGACCTGGTCTCGAGCGGAAATCCCGGCAAATACTTCTCAGCGGGACAAACCGTCACCAAGGGCACGGTGCCCAGCGAGATCGGGCCGGCGCTGGACACCGCCAACGAGGGGCTCTCCGTGTTGCCCAAGGAGAAGATCAGCGCGCTGCTGGACGAGACGGCCGAATCGGTCGGTGGGTTGGGTCCCGCGTTGCAACGGCTGGTCGACGCCACCCAGGCGATCGTCGGCGACTTCAAGACCCAAATCACCGACGTCAACGACATCCTCCAGCACTCCGGACCGGTCATCGACAGTCAGGTCAAGTCGGGCGATGCGATCGAGCGCTGGGCACACAACCTGAACGTCCTGGGCGCCCAGAGCGCGCAACGGGACGAGAACCTCAGAAGCATTCTGACCCAGGCGGCGCCCACCGCCGATGACCTGAACGCGGTGTTCAATGACGTCCGGGATTCGCTGCCGCAGACGCTCGCGAACCTGGAAGTCGTTTTCGAGATGCTCAAGCGCTACCACACCGGACTGGAGCAGGTGCTGGTGTTCCTGCCGCAGGGGGCTTCCATCGCGCAGACGGTGTCCGCGCCGTTCCCGCGCTACGCGGCACTAGACCTGGCGCTGTCGATCAACCAGCCGCCGCCGTGCCTGACCGGCTTCATTCCGGCATCTGAATGGCGGTCCCCCGCAGACACCAGCCTGCAGCCGTTGCCGTCCGGAACGTACTGCAAGATCCCCATGGAGACGCCGGCCAACAGCGTGCGCGGATCGCGCAACATCCCCTGTGTCGACGTCCCCGGCAAACGGGCGGCCACGCCACGGGAGTGCCGCGACCCCAAGCCGTACGTTCCCGCGGGCACCAACCCCTGGTTCGGCGACCCGAACCAGATCCTGACCTGCCCGGCGCCGGCGGCGCGCTGCGATCAGTCGGTACGGCCGGGCATGGTGATCCCGGCACCGTCGGTGAACACCGGCTTGAACCCGCTACCAGCTGATAGGCTGCCGCCGGGCGGGCTGACACCGCCCCCCATCAGTGACCCACTGCAGCGGCCGGGTTCGGGTACGGTGCAATGCAACGGACAGCAACCTAACCCGTGCGTCTACACTCCGAGCGGGCCTCCCGCGGCGGTGTACAGTCCCCAGAGCGGTGAACTGGTAGGGCCCGACGGGGTCAAGTACTCCGTCGAAAACTCGACCAGAACAGGAGACGACGGATGGAAGGAGATGCTGGCGCCAGCCGCCGGCTGAACCCCACCGACGCGGACGATGCGTTAAGCACGAAGGCTGAGGATACGGCCGCGGATAAGGCTGAGGAATTGGCAGAATCCGACGCCGAGGCCGAGAAGACCGACGCCGAGGCGGTCGGCGATTCTGGGGAATCTGGCGATTCTGAGGAATCCGAGGAACCCGACGTCGCGGAGACGGAAGTCGCGGACACAGAAGTCGCGGAGGCGGAAGTCGCGCGCCGCCCGTCACGGGTGGGTCTTGCCTGGTTGGCCGGTGTCGCCGCGGCGCTGATACTGTTCGCGGGCGGGATCGGGGTCGGCGGCTACCTTCTGATTAGAGCCCACCATCAGAGCCTGGCCTTGGCGCGCAACAACGCCGCGGCGATCAAGGCGGCAATCGACTGCGTCGCTGCGACGCAGGCGCCCGACACGAGCGCGATGGTCGCGAGTGAACAAAAGATCATCGACTGCGGCACCGATGAGTTCCGCTCGCAGGCCCTGCTGTACACCAGCATGCTCGTTCAGGCCTATCAGGCGTCGAACGTCCATGTTCAGGTGTCCGATTCGCGGGCGGCGGTCGAGCGTGACAACGACGACGGTTCCGTCGTCATCCTCGTTGCGCTGCGCATCAAAGTGGCCAACGACCAGTCGCAGAACGAAACCGGCTATCGGCTGCGGGTGCGGATGTCACCCGTCGACGGCCAGTACAAGATTTCCAGACTCGACCAGGTGACCAAGTGACGGTGGTGGTCGAAGACACTGAGACCCAGGTTCAAACCACGGCGGCCACCCCGGAGTCATCGCAGAATAGTTTGGCGCCGTGGCACATTCGCGCCGCCGCGTTCGCTATCGACGTTCTGCCGCCCGTCGCCGTGGTGGCGACGATGGTTTTGGTCTCACTGACCGTGCCACCGCGCGGCGCGTGGTGGTGGGTGTGCCTTTGCGCAGCCGGCGTCGTCTTTCTGCTGATGTTGGTCAATCGGTTGATGCTGCCCACGATCACCGGTTGGAGCCTGGGCCGCGCCTTTTGTGGAATCGAAGTGGTGCGCCGCGATGGGTCGGCCCCGGAGGTGTGGGGGCTGCTCGTCAGAGATCTGGCCCACCTGCTCGACACCGCCTCTCTGATGGTGGGATGGCTTTGGCCACTGGGGGATTCGCGCCACCGCACGTTCGCCGACATTTTGCTGCGCACCGAGGTGCGGCGCGTCGACCCGGCCGAGCGACTGCCGGAGATACGTCGGTGGACCGCAGCGACGGTGCTGACAGCGGCCGGGCTGTGCCTGGCGGGCGCCGCCGTCAGTTTTTTCGTGGTCTACTCCCGTGAACGGGCTACCGACGAGGCTCGGTCCCAAGTCGGGACAGAGGGGCCGAAGATCGTCGCGCAGATGTTGACGTACGACCCGAACTCTTTGCACGACGACTTCGCGCGCGCCCGGTCGCTGGCCACCGACAAGTATCGCGGCCAACTGGCCGCTCAGCAGGAAGCGGTGGAGAAGGGCCACCCGGTCATCAACGAGTATCGGGTGACCGACAGCGCGATCCAGGCTGCGACGCCGGATCACGTGACCATGCTGGTGTTCATGGACGGCCGGCGGGGTGCGGGCCCCGACGAACGCTACATCACGGCGACCGTGCGGGTGACCTTCGCCAAGGGCCGGGACGCGCGGTGGCGCGTTGACGAGCTCACCGTGGTGACCAAGCCGAAGCCGCCGGGGAACGGAAAATGAGTCCCCGCCGCAAGTTTGAACCGGGTGAGGAATCGCTGCTCGTCGCCGCGCCGGTGGAGCAGCGAGAGCGGCAGTGGCGCTTACCGGTGCTCGGCGCGGTCGCCGGGGTGCTGATGGCCGCCGCGATCACGGTGTCCACCCTGATGCTGATCTCCCATCAATCCCGGCAGCGGTCCGAGTCGCGGGAACACGAGGTCCGCAGCTACGTGGCGTGGTTCATGGCACAGTTCACCTCCATTGATCCCTTTCACGCCAACGACTACATAACGCATGTGCTGGCCCAAGCGACCGGCGAGTTCGGCCGGCAGTACCACGATCAGGCGAACGAGATCCTGCTGCAGATCGCTCGGGCCGAACCGGCCACCGGCACGGTCCTCGACACCGGGGTGGACCGGTGGAACGACGATGGGACCGTCAACGTCATGGTGGTTACCGCGGTCACCTCCAAATCGCCGGATGAAAAACAGATATTCGAGTCGACAAATCGCTGGATGGCAACGGTGACGCAGGAAGGAAATCAGTGGAAGATCAGCAACCTGCTGCAGGTGATCTGACCGCCGAAGCGGCCGTAGACACTTTAGAGACCAAGCCAACCGAGGAGGCGCAGGAACTCGAAAGCGCCGATGCCGCAACGGTATCCGCCGATGTGCCGACGAGCGAGATCGAAGCCGCCGAAGCAGAGACCGAGGACGCTGAGGCCGCAGAGGACGCCGGGGACGGTGGGGACGCCGGGGCGCCCGACGGCAGCGACGAACTCGCAGGCGAGGACACCGGTCGCGTCGTCTTCCGGGCCCGGCGACCGGCCGGCAAGCGGATCGCCATCGCCGTCGCGGTGGCGGCTCTGATCTTCATCGGTTCGGCGGGGTTCGCGGGCGCGGCCATGCAGCCCTACCTTGCCGATCGCGCGGTCGCCGCAACCAAATTGTCGGTGGCGCGGACCGCGGCCAGTGCGATCACCACCCTGTGGACCTACACGCCCGAGAACATGGATACCCTGGCGGACCGCGCATCGGTTTACCTCAGCGGCGACTTCGAAGCCCAGTACCGCAAGTTCGTCGACGCGATCGTCGGGCCCAACAAGCAGGCCAAGATCACCAACAACACCGAGGTCGCCGGTGTGGGTATCGAGTCGCTGGACGAACCGAATGCCGTCGCCATCGTCTACACCAACACCACCTCCACCAGCCCGCTGACCAAGAATGTGCCGTCGCTGAAATACCTGTCGTATCGGTTGTTCATGAAGCGCGCCAACGGGCGCTGGCTGGTGACCAGGATGACGACGATCACCTCGCTGGATTTGACGCCGCACGTATAGCACTGGACTCCCGTGGCCCTTAAGTCGCCGGTGTCGGACCGATCGACGGTTGCCGCGCTGCTGTTGCTGACGCTGGCGACCGGGCTGGCCGACTCGATCAGCATCCTGGTGCTAGGGCACGTGTTCGTCGCGAACATGACAGGCAATGTGATCTTCCTAGGCTTCTGGCTCGCCCCGAAGACCAACATCGACCTGACCGCTGTCGTGGTCGCGCTGCCGACATTCGTGTGCACCACCATCGTCAGCGGTCGACTGTCGCGCTATTTCGGTGCGCGGACGCGGGCCTGGATCACCACCGTGCTGGCCGGCGAGATCGTCTTGTTGCTGACGTTGTCGATCCTGGCCGGCACGGGTGTGCTGCACTACCACGACAACACCAAACTCATCATGATCGGTCTCCTCGCGGTGACGTTCGGTCTGCAGCATTCGAGCGCCCGTCAGTTCGGGATTCAGGAACTTTCCACCACGGTGTTGACGTCGACGATCGTCAGCCTCGGCCTCGACAGCCATCTGGCCGGCGGCACGGGTGCCCGCGAAAAACTGCGCTTCAGCGTGGTTTTCACGATGTGTGCCGGCGCGTTTCTCGGCGCGACGATGTCGCGGTTCGTCGTGGCTCCGGTGTTCGTGGTCACGGCGGCGGTGGTCGCGATAAGCCTGCTGATCTTCCGCTTCGGGCCCGCTAGTTGAAGGCCAGCCAGCTGGGCAGCGCCCGTTCATGGGAGTCGCAGAGCACTTCCCGGGTGTCGCAGGAGCCCTTCGGCGATCCCGCCCCGGCCCACATTCCCCCGGTGTCGCGGCGCAGCACAATCGACGACGATCCCCCGCCGTCGAGCAGGACGGCCGTGTCGCTGCCCAGGCCGCGGAACAGGTCCTGCATGTTGTCCGGGGTGTAGCTCCCGCCCTCGAAGATGTACATCTCGTCCTTTTGCCTCGCGTAGGCCAGGGCCGTCCGCGCCGCGCTGGGTCCGCCGTCGTGCAGCTGCCCTGTATTGCCGGGGGACAACAGCCCGATCCCGGACACCGCGACGAACTTTTCGTTCTTGCTCAGCAAGTCCTGGACCACCGGGGTGGCGACGTCGTAATCCTGTGTGCCCTTGGGCCGCACCACATACGGCGCGCCGCCCGACGGCAGGATCATGGTCGTCAGCGCGCTCCAACTCTCGCCGCCGCCCGAAAGTCCTTGCTTGCCGGGGTAGGCGACGGTCCCGGTGACCGCCTCGTTCGCCCTGCCCTGGCCATGGGTGTTGTCCACAAAGGCGCCCAGCGGGGAACTGCAGCCGGTCGAGCGCCAGGTGCCGCCCTTCTGTGCGCGAATGTCGAAGAAGTTCGCATTGATCGCAATGGTCGGTTGGCCCATCCGCTGCCACGCCTGCAGCGGCGGGTAGACCTCCGACGCCTGCCAGAGCCCCTCTCCCGTGCGGGCCGCCGGATTATTCTCGCAGCGCGCCTGATCGCCTTGATGGGTGTCCACCAACAGGTGCGGCGACAGCCGACCCGCCGCATTCTTGATGACCATCAGGTGGCCGCCGTTGTTCATCTCATACCAGTGGCCGCTGGCGTCGAGCATTGGCGTGGGGTGCCCGGCGCCAAAGTTGTAGACCAGGTAGGAGCCCTTCGTGGTGGCCACGGCGCTTTCGAGCATCTCGCGCCCGTCAGCGGCGTGCGCGACGGGTTGTCCGGTGATGGCCCCCAGCGCCGACAAGGTTGCCCACGCGACGACGACACAGCAGCAGCCCGCCAGCCGACGCCAGCCGGCGCTCAGTGTCAGCACGGTCGCCCTCTCGGTGCCGATGGGAATGCAACATGCATAGCATCAGCCACACGAGCCACACTGTCAACATAAATAACAATCGCATGACGCTTGAGCGGCGCTCGAATTACGTTTGTTCGCTTGGGCTTTCGAGGCTTTCGAGGCTTTCGGCCACTACCTCGATCGGGGTGTCGTCCAGATCTATCGGGGCCTCGGTCGGGCTCTCGATTGGGGCGTCGATAGCGTCGATGTCGTCGATGTCGTCGGCCGGGCTTTCCTGCTTGCTCGATCGCGCCTGGTGTTGGGACTGGTGTGCCTCGGCGATAGCCATCTCGATAGCCCCCGGAATTCGGTGGAACCCGATGCGGTCGTACAAGCGCGTGGTGACGCCACCCACCAGCGCCCCGATCACCAGGCCGATCGCCGTCATCAACAACGCCTGCGACAGCCCGGCTTCCCCGCGGCCATCGAGATACAGCAGCGACCGCACACCCAGGAACACCTGGTGCATCGGCTCGAATTCGGCCAGCCAGCGAAACAGCGGCGGCACGGCCTCGAGTGGAACGGTAGCGCCCGCCGACGGCAACCCGAGGATCACGAAGAGCAGCATGCTGAACAGCGCGCCCATCGATCCGAGGATCGCGATGAGCGAACTCGACGTGACGCCGACCGCGGTGATCGCGAAGACCCCGTAGAGCCACAACGGCAAAGCGTGCGGAATCGGCATGCCGAGCCCGTGGGCGATCGCCATGTAGACCGCCGAGGTGAGCAGCGCCAGGATCGACATCATCGCCCACTTGATCAACAGCGTGCGGAGCCGCGAGATCTTGATGTGTTCCGCGAAGCGATACACCGGGCCCATCTCGGCCGGCACGAAGCCGAGCATCGAGTCCACCACCGTGCTGACCACGATGCTGCCGGTAAAGCCCGCCAGCAGCAGCAAGAGCGAATAGTAGAACGCCGAGAGTCCGTTGCCGGTGCCGTTCGGCAGCGGGTTGTACACAGCCGATTTGATGTCGATCGGGTTGGCGAGCACCGTCATCGTCGCACCGGCCAGCGGAGCCCCACCGGCCTGCCCGGTAACCTGCGACGAAAGAACCTGGCCCACTTGGCCATTGGCCTGCGTCATGGCCTTGGTGAGGGTTTGGCCGGCGATGCTGGATCCCAGTGTGCCGGCTCGCGGGTTGGTGAAGATCGTGACCGACGGCCGCTCCGCCTTGGCGGGCGTAACCGCGCTTTCCCCGAAGTCGCTCAGGTTGGAAGAAAACGTGGGCGGAATGACCAACTCGCCGTACACCTTCGCGGTGTCCAATAGGTGCTCCGCTTCGTAGTGGGAAACCACCCGGACGTCGAACTTGTTCTTGTCCAAGCCCGCGACCAGGCCATCGGCGATCTTTGCGCCCCACGGCCCGGCATCCTCGTTCACCACGGCGACGGGGAAGTGGCGCAGGTTCGTCGTCGGATTCAAGATCCCGCCCAGATACAGGCCGGCGAGTGCGGACATGAGGGCCAACGTCACGACGATCGGCGCCCCCCAGAACCGCACCGTCCGGATGGACTTCAGGCTGGCGTTGGGGTTGGGCGCCGCGTGTCGCGGCTGCGATTTAGACATGGGTGCTCCTGATCTGTCGAGCCCACTCTAAATGGTCCCCATGCGGTCCCCGGTCGGTCTAGCCGCCCAGCTTGGCGTGCATCTCCCAGATCAGCACCTCCGCGGGCGTGATCGCCGTCACCCGCCGGGCGTCGGCGCCGTTGAACCGGACGGCGTCGCCCTGGTCCAGGTCGCCGATCTCTTCCACGGTGAGTCGGCCGCGTGGGACGAATAGGTGCAGGTAGGGCGCGGGCGGCAGGCTGATTTCGGCGCCGGGCTGCAGCCGCGCGGCATGCAACGCGGCGCTGCGGTTATGCAGCGTGATGGCGGTGTCGTGGCCAGATATTCCCGAAGCGATGGTGATCAGGCCACTGTTCACCAGGTCGCTGTTAACCTCGTACTGCTGATAGCTCGGTGTGATCGCGGTCTCGTCCGGGACCACCCACATCTGCACGAAATGTACTGGCTCCGAGGCGGAGTCGTTCTTCTCCGAATGCAAGATGCCGCTGCCGGCCGACATGCGTTGGGCCAGGCCGGGATAGATGACCCCCCGGTTGCCGGCGGAATCCTGGTGTGCCAGTGCGCCTTGCAGCACCCACGTGACGATCTCCATGTCGCGGTGCGGGTGGGTGTCAAACCCGGTCGCGGGCTCGACGACGTCGTCGTTGTTCACCACCAGCAGCCCGTGGTGGGTGTTGTCGGGGTCGTAGTGGTCGGCGAAGGAAAACGAATGCCGCGATTTCAGCCACGATGTCGTGGTGAGCGCCCGGTCGTCCGCGCGCCGGACCTCCGCGGTGGCAATCATGGCTTAAGGGTAGTTAGGGGTAGTTAGGGGTAGTTAGGGGTAGTTCAGCGTGGTTAGGCCAGGAGGTCTTGCGCGTGCCGGAGCGCGGCTTCCAGTTCGCAAACTGGCAGGTCAACCGGGTGGGCCAGGTGGATCTCGATCTGGTATTCCGGCTGGCCGACCCGCCCGAAGATTGGCAACACCACGAATTCCGTTGTTGGGAGCTCTGTTTCGAGTGAGTCCGTTACCGAGCGCAGCGTCGCCATGGTCATCAGGGTGGTGAGCTGGCGCGTCACCTGCGCGGTCGGCTCTAGCGACGCCAGCACGCCGGCCAGCCGCTGGTGCAGCGATTGGTGGGTGTCGTCAAACCGCCAGGCGCCATAGCCGCGGTCGCGGATATCGGCCAGCACCCGCTGGTGCTGCGCGACTTCGGCGGGCGTTAGCCGCGGCGTCACCCGGTGCAGCCAGGCCCGCGCGAAATCGTCGTCCCGCCAGGCCATCGCGACCAACCCGAACGGCGGGTCGACGGGGAAGCGCTGACCGACGGCGTGCTCGCCGTCGCTGCCGTGCCCGACGGCGTCGACAGTGGTCAGGTGCCGGTCGGCGATGCGCGACATCGAACAG
Source organism: uncultured Actinomycetota bacterium (assembly GCA_963778135.1). Classification (GTDB taxonomy): domain Bacteria; phylum Actinomycetota; class Actinomycetes; order Mycobacteriales; family Mycobacteriaceae; genus Mycobacterium. The sequence goes on from CAVZTC010000004.1 coordinate 308,468, forward strand.
CCCGCTCCAAGGGCGTCGTGCAGGAAGGTCAGCGCGGCCCGCCCGCGATCCAGCAGGGGGAACTGTCGCCGCAGGCCGTGGACCAAGCCGAACAGGCCGCTGCCCAGGATGTACCGTCGGTCCTCGCCGCGCGCCACCCAGCTGCGGTGTTCCAGCTCGCTGAGCACCAGGGCGCAGGTCGAGGTGCTGATCCCGCAGATCTTTGCTAGCTCGGTCGATGTCCGCCCGTCGGGTGAATCCGCCAGCGTGGCAAGCACGTCCATGACTCGACCGGTGGGCGGGGACTTGGCGGTTGACGCGACCGTGACAGGCTCTACCATGAATCCTAACTATAGAACTAATCTTCCTAATATTAGGAGCAATCGTGGTCAAGGTTGGGGTGTGGGGGCCCGGCTCCATGGGCGTGATCGCCCTGCGTGGGGTGATCGACCACCCGGAGCTGCAACTGACCGATCTCGTCGTGCACAGCGACGCCAAGGTGGGCCGTGACGCCGGGGAGCTGTGCGGAATCGCGCCGGTGGGCGTGGTGGCCACCCAGGATCCGGCGCCGATGCTGGCAGGTGACGCCGACGCGGTGGTGTACGCCGCCGGTGCGAACCTCCGGCCGCTGGAGGCCGTCGCAGACATGGTGTCGATACTGCGGTCCGGTAAGGACGTCGTCTCGTGTTCGGTGGTGCCGTTGGTGTTCCCCGAGGCCGTCAACTCCGCGTTCACCGAACCCCTGCGGCAGGCTGCGCTGGACGGCGGCGCGTCGTTCTTCACCACCGGAATCGATTCGGGATTCGCCAATGATGTTTTGCCGCTTGTGCTTTCGGGGGCATCCCGGGTCATCGAGTCGGTGCGGGTGACCGAGATGTTCAATTACGCCACCTATCCGGACAAGGCAGCGGTGTACGAGATCCTCGGATTCGGCAAGCCGCCGGAATTCTCCGCGTTCGCGGCCACGCCCGGGGTGTTCACCTTCGGCTGGGGCCCGGTGTTGCATCAGCTCGCCGCCGGGCTGGGGACCACGATCGACCACATCGACGAGAGCGTGGAACGGGTGGCGGCCCCCGAGCCGTTCGACACGCCCACCGGCCACATCGCGGCCGGGACCATCGCGGCGATGCGCTCCACGCTGACCGGCTATGTCGGGGACACACCGACTTTCATCGTCGACCACGTGACGCGCATGCGCGACGACATCGCGCCGGACTGGCCGCAACCGCACATCTGCATCCCGCCGAAGGACCTGGGCTACGGACTGGCTTCCGGTCGTGGTCTGTATCGGGTCGAGATCGAGGGTTCGCCGAACATGCGGTGCGAATTCGAGATGGCCGACGACCATGACCATGATCTGGGTGCGCGCATGGCCGGGGCGTCGCGGATGGTCAACGCCATCCCCGCGGTGTGTGCTGCCCCGCCCGGCCTGCTGTCCGCCCTCGACCTGCCGTTGATCACCGGCGCCGGGCTGGTCCGTCCGGTCGTGGGGCCGGCACCCGACAGCCGGCTCTTCTAGTCGGGGTACCCGGGATAGATCGCCGCGGCGAGCTGGAGGATCTCGCCGCGATCGGCCGGCAGGATGAACCCGGACTGAATCGACGTGTCGAGGGCGGCGGTGAAGCTCTGTAGGTACTCGGCGGGGCCGCCCGGGTAGAGCCGGCGCAACGTGGCGTCGTCGAAGGGTTCGCCCGAGCCGAAGATCGCGGCCATGATGCCCTCTTCGGCGATGACGCCGGACGTGCGGGCAACCGGCACGTCCACCCATGGGGTTCGGATACCACCCTCGGCGAGGCCGTTGGCGTCCAGAATCAGCTGGAGCGGCTCGGTTTCGCGCACCTGGATGGGTGGTGCGGCGGGGGCCGGGTCGCCGGTCCGGACCCAGTTGTTGAGCGCCGCCAGCGCCGCCTGCAGCACGTAGTGGTGTTGCGGCCCGAAGTTGATGTAGTGCCCGAGTTGCTGGCCCATCAGCATGTTGGTCGGCGCGTAGGCCGCCACGATGTCGTCGAGCGGAGCCGCACCGGAGTCGATGGGCGCGACCTGAATCGTGTAGTTGTCGGCGTGAGCGGCGCCGGGTATCTCCCAGACCCGTAACCTCTCGTTGTCGGGTCGCCGCGCGGAGTAATAGCCCAGCGGCACATGGCCGACAAGGTCGGTTTCGGTGATGATCGTGAGCAGCGGGACGCGCAGGTCTGGACGGAACCCGACCGCCACCTGCGACCCGGCGGACGCTTCCATTCCGGCGATCAGCGAAACGCCGTCCAGTGGTGCGGCCGGCCCGAATCGGGAGTGCACCAGGAAGCCGTCGTACACCCGGGCGAGCGGATCGATGGCGTTGACGTAGGTGGTGAGGAACATCGCCGACTGCGACTCGCCGACGGCCACGACGTGTCCCGGGCGCAGCCCGCGCAGAATGCCATCGCCCGCGTCCCTGACGAGCGCGGCGGTCTGGGAGAAGATGTCGAAGGCGAAGGCGTCGCCGGGGTGGTTCAGGCTTGCGTATCGCACCGGGTGCTGGCTCTTGAGGGACATATCGATCCCCATCAGGTTGGCGCCGCCGTCCACTCCGACCTTCTGGGCGGAGACCCCGACGTAGCCGTAGCCGGCGCGCACTATTTCGCGATGCGCCATCATCCACACGGCCGGTGCGTCGATGCCGCCGCTCACGTTGAGCCACTCGACCAGCACGGTGCCGTTGAACTGCGCGCGATCCGCCGGCGTCAGCGCCACCAACCGGGTGGTGTAATCGGCTGTGTCGGAACCCGTTACATCCCAACGACCGTCCGGGCCCAGCTCCCCGACCGGGGCGTAGGACGAGGCCGTGCCCGATATGAAGAACTCTTCGGCGACATAGCCGACGCTGTCAATCTCGAAGGCGCCCAACAGCAGCAGCGGCTTGCCGGGTACGGGTGTGACGGCCAGGGATTCGCTCATAGTGTCTCCGGTAGTCCGAACTTTGCGAACAACGAATCGTCGAGGAACGCCACCACGTGCGACACCCCGCCGGCGCCCACGTCGAGCACGTGTAACTGAAAGGGCACGTGCACCTCGCCGGCGCGCATATACATCGCCGCGGCCGGCTGACCGTTGGCGATCAGCGGGATCAGGCGCATGTCGCCGGGAGATTCGGCGGGGCACTGCTGGTGAATGAGGGTGACGATGGCCTGCGGCCCCTGATACCAGCCGACGTACGGCGGCATCTCCCAGATCGCCTCGCTGGTGAACAGCTCGACCAGCCGCTCGATGTCATAGGCCTCGAACGCGGAAATGTAGCGAGCCAGCAGGTCCTGGGCCTCGGCGGAATCCGGCGGTGCCAGCCGATCGGCGGTGCTGGGTTGGACGGCGTCCAGCTGCGACCGGGCCCGTTGCAGCAGGCTGTTGACCGCGACGGTGGTGGCGCCGATCGCCTCGGCCACCTCCGCGGACCGCCATTGCAACACGTCGCGTAGCACCAGCACCGCCCGCTGCCGCGGCGAGAGGTGCTGCAGCGCGGCGACGAACGCCAACCGCACCGACTCGCGCGACCCCACGATCACCGACGGATCCGCAGGGTCGTCGGTCAAGTCCGGCAACGGCTCCAGCCACGGCACCTCGCGGCGTTCCGTCAGCTCGGCCGTCGGGTCGGAGCTCGGTGCGCCCAGCCCGGTCGGCAACGGCCGGCGCTGCCGCCCTTCCAGCGCGGTCAGGCAGGTATTGGTGGCAATGCGATGCAGCCAAGTCCGTATCGACGACTTGCCTTCGAAACGGTCGTAGGCCTTCCAGGCCCGCAGAAATGTCTCCTGGACGAGGTCCTCCGCGTCGTGCAGCGAACCGGTCATCCGGTAGCAGTGCGCGAGCAACTCCCGTCGGTACGGCTCGGCCTGGGTGGAGAAATCCGGATAAGAGTCTTCCGCGAGCACACTCACACCCAACGAGCCTACGCAGGCTCACCGACAGCTCTCGGCCAAGCTCTCGGCGACGGTCGCCCATGGAGCCACTACGCTGCACCGTAATGACTACCACCCGCAATGAACGAACTTTCGACGGCGTCGGCGGCGTACGCATCGTCTACGACGTCTGGACGCCGGACACGCAGCCGCGAGCGGTGGTCGTGCTGGCGCACGGTCTCGGAGAGTACGCCCGCCGCTATGACCACGTCGCGCAGCGCTTCGGTGAGGCCGGGCTGGTCACGTACGCACTGGACCACCGTGGGCACGGCCGATCGGGCGGCAAGCGGATGCTGGTGCGGAATGTCTCGGAGTACACCGCCGACTTCGACACCCTGGTCGGGATCGCCAAGCGGGAGCACCCCGGCCTCAAATGCATCGTGGTGGGGCACAGCATGGGCGGTGGGATCGTCTTCGCCTACGGCGTCGAGCGCCCGGACAACTACGACCTGATGGTGCTGTCGGCGCCCGCGGTGGCCGCCCAGGACCTGGTGCACCCGCTGGTGGCGCTGACCGCCAAAATGCTCGGCGTCATCCTGCCCGGACTGCCGGTGACGGAACTCGAGCTCGAGGCCATATCCCGCGACCCGGCGGTGGTGGAGGCCTACATGAACGATCCGCTGGTCTACCACGGCCGCGTGCCCGCGGGTGTCGGCCGGGCGCTGCTGCAGGTCGGCGAGACCATGCCGCAACGCGCGCCGGCACTGACCGCACCGCTTCTGGTGGTGCACGGCTCCGACGACCGGCTGATCCCCACCGACGGCAGCCACCGCCTCGTCGAGTGTGTGGGATCGAGCGACGTCGAGTTGAAGGTCTATCCCGGGCTGTACCACGAGGTGTTCAACGAGCCGGAGCGCGACCAGGTGCTCGACGATGTGGTCGGCTGGATCACCGAACGGCTGTGAACGGGCTGTGACAGGTTCTAGTGCCTGGCGCTCCGCTCTTCGGTCATCACTGTCGTACCCCTCCCGTAGTTTGGCGCTATGACCGACGACAAGATGTTGGCGCGCATCGCGGCGCTGCTGCGCCAGGCCGAGGGCACCGACAACGCGCATGAGGCCGATGCGTTCATGGGCGCCGCGCAACGGTTGGCGACGGCCGCATCCATCGACCTGGCGGTGGCCCGGTCGCATGCGGCCAAGCGTTCGCCCGCGCAGGCCCCGGCCCAGCGCACCGTCACCATCGGGACGGCGGGCACCCGCGGGTTGCGGACCTATGCGCAGCTGTTCGTGCTCATCGCGGCGGCCAACGACGTGCGCTGCGACATCGCGACGAACTCGACGTTCTTGTACGCCTACGGATTCACCGAGGACATCGACGCGACGCACGCCCTGTACGCCAGCCTGGTGGTCCAAATGGTGCGGGCATCCGACACCTATCTGGCCTCGGGTGCGCACCGGCCGACTCCGACGATCACGGCGCGCCTGAACTTCCAGCTGGCGTTCGGGGTCCGGGTCGGTCAGCGTTTGGCCGAGGCCCGTGAGCAGGCCAAGCAGGAGGCCACCAAGGACCGCACGCGTGCTCCCGGTACCGCTATCGCGTTGCGGGACAAGGAGGTTGAGCTGCGCGACTTTTACCGCGGCGCGTCGAAGGCGCGTGGCACCTGGCGGGCCAGCAGCGCCTCGGCCGGTTATTCGTCGGCGGCGCGGCGCGCGGGTGACCGCGCGGGCCGGCGGGCGCGGCTCGGCAATAGTCCCGAGCTGTCCGGGGCGCGGGGCGCGCTGGATCGGTGAATCAGGCGGCTACGCCTCGAGACTCCCAGCGCGCCAAGGTTTACGCGGCCGAGGAGTTCGTCCGGACGTTGTTCGATCGCGCCGCAGAGCATGGATCACCCGCGGTGGAGTTCTTCGGCACGCAGCTGACGCTGCCACCGGAGGGCCGGTTCGGGTCGGTTGCGTCCGTACAGCGGTATGTCGACGACGTGCTCGCGCTCGCGCCGGTGCGCCGACAGTGGCCCGCGGTGTCCCCTCTGAAGGTGCGGGCGCGGCGGGCGGCCACCGCAGCACACTATGAAAACCGTGATGGCACAGGCGTCATCGCGGTTCCCGACCGTGACACCGCCGACTGGGCGATGCGCGAGCTGGTGGTTTTGCACGAAGTGGCGCACCATCTTTGCGTGGAGCAACCGGCGCATGGTCCGGAGTTCGTCGCGACATACTGCACGCTGGCGGAGCTGGTGATGGGGCCCGAACTTGGACACGTGCTGCGCGTCGTGTTCGCGAAAGAGGGTGTGCGATGAGCGAACTAGGCGCTGACGCTCGGGCGCGCGACATCGAGGCCCAGATGACCGACGACGAGCGATTCTCGCTTCTGGTCGGGGTGATGGGGGCGAGCGAATTGTGGCCGGTGCGCGATGAGCGCATCCCGCCGGGCGTTCCGATGAGCGCCGGTTACGTGCCGGGGATCCCCCGGCTCGGGGTCCCGGCGCTGCGAATGAGCGACGCCGGCCTGGGCGTCACCAATCCCGGCTACCGTCCGGGTGACACCGCCACCGCGCTGCCGGCCGGCCTGGCGCTGGCCGCCAGTTTCGACCCCGAGCTGGCCCGCGCCGCGGGCGGCGTGATCGGCCGGGAGGCGCGCAGCCGCGGGTTCAACGTCCAGCTGGCCGGCGCTATGAACCTGGCGCGCGACCCGCGCAACGGGCGCAACTTCGAATATGCCTCCGAGGAACCGCTTTTGAGCGGCGTGATCGTCGCCGAGTCGGTCAACGGGATTCAGCAGCAGGGCGTCATCTCGACCGTCAAGCACTTCTCGCTGAACTGCAACGAGACCAACCGGCACTGGCTGGACGCGGTCATCGATCCCGACGCGCACCGCGAATCCGACCTGTTGGCCTTCGAGATCGCCATCGAGCGGTCGCAGCCCGGCGCGGTGATGACGGCCTACAACAAGATCAACGGCGACTACGCGTCGTCCAACCATGTCCTGATCAACGACGTGCTGAAAGGCGCCTGGGGATACCGCGGTTGGGTCATGTCGGATTGGGGCGCGACGCCGGGCTGGGAATGCGCGCTGGCGGGCCTCGACCAGGAGTGCGGTGCCCAGCTGGATGCCGTGTTCTGGCAGTCGGAGGCGTTCACCGACCGGCTGCGCGCCGCCTACGCCGACGGCAGGCTGCCCAAAGCGCGCCTCTCGGACATGGTCCGGCGGATCCTGCGTTCGATGTTCGCCGTGGGAATCGACCGCTGGGGGTCCGCGCCCGCGCCGGACCTGGCCGCGCATCACGAAATTGCGTTGCGGATCGCACGGCGGGGAATCGTGTTGCTGAAGAACAGCGGCGTGCTGCCCGTGGCATGCCGGCAGGGGGAGTCCGCGCTACGCATCGCCGTCATCGGCGGGTACGCGCAGCTCGGCGTGGCTGCCGGCTGCGGCTCGAGTGCCGTTGTCCCGCAGGGCGGATACGCGGGCGTGATCCCAATCGGCGGGGCGGGCCCAACGGCCGCGCTACGCAATCTGTACCTGGTGCCGGCGAGCCCGCTCGACGAGCTGAAAAGGCAACTCCCCGAGGCGCGGATCGACTTCGATCCCGGTATCAGCCCCGGGGAGGCGGCGCTGGCGGCGCGCGGGGCGGACATCGCGATCGTGTTCGCGATTCGCGTCGAAGGGGAGGGCTTCGACAGCGCCGACATCTCGCTGCCGTGGGGCCAAGATGCGGTGATCGCCGCCGTGGCGGCCGCCAACGCGAACACCGTTGTGGTGCTCGAGACCGGCAACCCGGTGGCCATGCCGTGGCGAGACTCGGTGAACGCCATTGTCCAGGCGTGGTATCCGGGCCAGGCCGGTGCGCAGGCCATCGCGGAAATCATTGCCGGGCGGGTGAATCCGTCGGGCCGGCTACCGATCACCTTCCCCGTCGATCTCGAACAGACACCGCGGCCGCAGCTGCCCGGCTTGGGCGCTCCGCTGGGTACGGCGAGCACGATCCACTATTCCGAAGGCGCGGATGTCGGTTACCGGTGGTTCGCCCGCACCGGCGAGGCCCCGATGTTCGCGTTCGGACACGGCTTGTCCTACACCAGGTTCGAATATCGTGACCTGGAGGTGGCGGGCGGCACTAAGATCACGGTCGGCTTCACCGTCGTCAACACCGGCGACCGCGCAGGCGCCGACGTCCCGCAGCTGTATCTGCTGGCCGCCCCCGACGGACGACGGTTGCGGTTACTGGGCTTCGAGCGCGTCGAACTCGAGCCCGGCGAGTCCCGTCGCGTCACCATCGTGGCTGATCCGCGGCTGCTGGCCCGGTATGACGGCTCGCATGACGGACGAGCCGGAAGGTGGCGCATCGATCCGGGTGCTTACGCGGTGGCGGTGGGCTGCTCCGCCGTCGCCCCGCGGCTGACGGGGGAAGTCGAGCTGACGGGGCGGGCGTTTGGGCGTTGACTCGAATTCCCATGTTTCGCAGGAAGTTCGGGACATATTGCTGTCGCCCGCCTCACTCGGCAAAAGACTAACTGGGAATCCCCGGTGCTTGGTGGCACCGGCAGGGCCGGCGGGACAGGCAGGGCCGGCCAGACAGGCAGGGCAGGGGGACAGGGGGGACGGGCGTGCGCCCCCGCCACGACTACTACTCGACAGGAACCAGCGCGTCGCCGCAGGTGCAGCGATAGGGCTCGCCCGCGCCGGAGCAGTGGCAAGGGACCTCGATGCGAACCCGACAGCCGCAACCCTCGTGGCCACAGCTCAGCAGGGTTCCCTCCTCGTAAGTTGCCATTGTGCTCCCCTCAATCTGGATCTAAGACTTCGACGAAGCCCAGGCTCCGAGTTTATACCCTATACGGGTACATGGTAAATAGTCATCAGCGTTTCTACCGCCGGGTAGCGTTGGCCGCATGACCGAGGAACCCAACCCGCCAGACGTCGACGCATTCTTAGACAGCACCGTGGTCGGCGACGATCCGGTGCTGTCCGCGGCGTTGCAGGCCAGCGCGGCGGCCGGGTTGCCTTCCATCGCCGTGTCGCCCCAGCAGGGCAAGTTCCTGAGCCTGCTGGCCGCTGCCGTAGGGGCACGCCGCATCCTCGAGATCGGCACACTCGGCGGCTTCAGCACCATCTGGCTGGCGCGCGGCGCGGGCCCCGACGGACGGGTGTTGACGCTGGAATACGAACCCAAGCACGCCGAGGTGGCGCGGGCCAACCTGGAGCGAGCCGGCCTCGGCGACCGGGTCGAAGTTCTGGTCGGAGCCGCGCTGGACACACTGCCGACGCTGAGCGGGGGCCCTTTCGATCTCGTCTTCATCGACGCCGACAAGGAGAACTACGTCGCCTACCTCGAGTGGGCGGTCAAGCTGACGCGTCCGGGCTCAGTCATCTTGGTGGACAACGTCATTCGTGGCGGCCAAATCCTGTCGCCGGAGTCCGAGGACCCCAAGGTGCGGGCCACGCGGGAGACGTTGCAGCTGATGGGCGACCATCCCCGACTGGACACCGCGGTGATTCAGACGATCGGGGCCAAGCACTGGGACGGCTTTGCCTTTGCGTTGGTGCGCTAGCCAGGACCGGCCAAGGCTAGCCACATACTGCGCCGGTCGCGGCCGAGCCGACCAGCTTGACATATTTCGCCAGCACACCCGTCTTGTAGCGTGGCGGGGGAGGGCTGAAGTCCGTTTGCCGAGCGGCGAATTCGTCCGGATCGGCCACCACGTCCAGGGTGCGGCCGCCGGCGTCGAGCCGGATCCGGTCGCCGTCGCGCAGCAACGCGATTGGTCCGCCGTCGACCGCCTCCGGCGCGATGTGACCCACGCAGAAGCCGGTCGTCCCGCCGGAGAACCGGCCATCGGTAAGTAGCAGGACATCTTTGCCGAGGCCGGCGCCCTTGATGGCGCCGGTGATGGCGAGCATCTCGCGCATCCCGGGACCGCCCTTGGGGCCTTCGTACCGGATCACCACGGCGTCGCCCTTGGCGATGGTGCCGTCTTCCAGGGCGTCCAGCGCGGCCCGCTCGCCATCGAAAACCCTTGCGGTGCCTTCGAATACGTCGGATTCCAAACCGGCCGTCTTGACCACTGCGCCATCGGGCGCCAGCGATCCGCGCAGAATCGTGATGCCCCCGGTCGGGTGTAGCGGGTTGTTCAGCGCTCGCAGCACCTTGCCGTCCGGGTCCGGCGGGGCGATGGCGGCCAGATTCTCGGCCACGGTCGCGCCGGTCACCGTCAGGCAGTCACCGTGCAGCAGACCCGCATCCAGCAGCGCCTTCATGACGACCGGCACACCGCCGATGTGGTCGACGTGCGACATCACATGGCGGCCGAAAGGTTTGACGTCTGCCAAATGCGGCACCCGCGAGCCGATCCGGCTGAAGTCGTCGAGCGAAAGTTCGACGTCGGCCTCGTGGGCGATGGCCAGCAGGTGCAGCACCGCGTTGGTCGACCCGCCGAACGCCATCACCACCGCGATCGCGTTTTCGAACGCTTCCCTGGTGAGGATGTCGCGGGCGGTGATGCCGCGCCGCAGCAGCTCGATGACGGCCTGGCCGCTGCGGCGCGCGAACCCGTCGCGACGCCGGTCGGTGGCCGGCGGCGCCGCGCTGCCCGGCAAGGACATCCCCAATGCTTCGCCCGCGCACGCCATGGTGTTGGCGGTATACATGCCGCCGCAGGCGCCCTCGCCGGGACAGATCGCCCGCTCGATTGCGTCGACATCCTCGCGGGGCATCAACCCACGGGCGCACGCGCCCACTGCCTCGAACGCGTCGATGATGGTGACCTCGCGCTCGCTGCCGTCGGAAAGCTTGGCGATGCCCGGCAGGATCGAGCCCGCGTAGAGGAAGACCGACGCCAGGTTCAGCCGCGCCGCGGCCATCATCATCCCCGGCAGGGACTTGTCGCACCCGGCCAATAGCACCGAACCGTCCAGCCGCTCGGCCTGCATGACGGTTTCCACGCTGTCCGCGATCAGCTCCCGGGACGGCAGCGAGAAATGCATCCCCTCGTGACCCATCGAGATGCCGTCGGAAACCGAGATCGTGCCGAACTCGAGCGGATAACCCCCGGCCGTGAACACCCCTTCCTTGACCGCCTTGGCCAATCGTTCCAGGGAGAGATTGCACGGCGTGATTTCGTTCCAGGACGAGGCCACCCCGATCTGCGGCTTGGCGAAATCCTCGTCTTCCATGCCAACCGCGCGCAACATGCCACGAGCGGCGGCTTTCTCCAGACCGTCGGTGACGTCACGGCTGCGGGGCTTAATGTCAGGGGTCATCGTCCCAGTATGCGGGGCGCAGCCGCGGCCAAATCGGGGGCCTATACCCCGTCGGGGTATGGGGTACGCTGAACGGGTGACGGCCGCGCCGCGGCAAGAGAGGCAAGTGACCCAGATGACCCCGACTTCCGAGATGCCCGAGACTTCCCGGCCGCACGGCTACACACAGCAGAAGGACAACTACGCGAAGCGAATGCGGCGCATCGAGGGTCAGGTGCGCGGCATCGCGCGGATGATCGACGAGGACAAGTACTGCATCGACGTGCTCACCCAGATCAGCGCCGTCAACTCTGCCCTGCGGTCGGTCGCGCTGAATTTGCTGGACGAGCACCTGAGTCATTGCGTCATCCGCGCCGTTGCGGACGGCGGCAGCGAGGCGGACGACAAGCTTGCCGAGGCCTCGGCCGCCATCGCGCGTCTCGTCCGTTCCTGATCGCCGGGCTTGTCCTGAGCTTGTTTGCGGTGTGTTGAAACGCGCCCTTAGCTAAAACCCGTCGCCGCGGTGCGTACGGTTAGGGCAGCGTGATCGTGTCGGGGACCGTAGGGTTGCCGTGCCGAACCCGCATCGACACCATGATTGCCGAAACCGAAACCGCCAGCGCTGCCGCACGAACGTGGACACCACGGATCGCCGCGCAGCTCGCTGTGCTGGCCGCGGCCGCTTTCATTTATGTCACCGCCGAAATCCTGCCGGTCGGCGCACTGTCGGCGATCGCCCGGAACCTGAACGTCAGCATCGCCCTGGTTGGCACCCTGCTTACCTGGTACGCCCTGGTCGCGGCGCTGACGACAATTCCGTTGGTGCGGTGGACGGCGCACTGGCCGCGCCGGCGGGCGCTGGTGGTCAGCATGGTTTGCCTGACTACCTCGCAGGTCATCTCGGCGCTGGCGCCCAGCTTCGCCGTGCTGGCCGCGGGGCGCGCGGTCTGCGCGGTGACCCACGGGCTGATGTGGTCGGTGATCGCCCCGATCGCGACCCGGCTGGTGCCGGCCAGCCACGCCGGACGCGCCACCACGGCGATCTACGCGGGAACCAGCCTGGCGCTGGTGGTGGGCAGCCCGCTCACGGCTTTCTTGAGCCTGATGTGGGGCTGGCGGCTCGCGGTGGTCTGCGTAACCGTCGCGGCGGCCATCGCCACGGTGGCGGCGCGGGTGGTGTTGCCGGAGATGGAGCTCAGCGCCGATCAGCTCAGACACGTGGGTCCTCGGTCGCGGCACCACCGCAATCGGCCGCTGATCATTGTCAGCCTGATCACCATGGTCGGTGTCACCGGCCACATCGTGTCCTACACGTTCATCGTCGTTGTCATCCGCGAAGTCGTCGGTGTGCATGGACCGAAACTGGTTTGGCTGCTGGCCGCGTACGGCGTCGCCGGAGTGATCGCGGTGCCGCTGGTGGCCCGGCCGCTGGACCATCGGCCCAGGGGTACCGTCCTGTTTTGCGTCGCCGGCTTGACGGCCGCATTCGTAATGCTGACGGTCCTGGCTTTCGGCGCCCGGCACACCCTGGTCACGGCGTTGATCGGGACCGCGGCGATTGTGCTGTGGGGTGCCATGGCGACCGCCGTGTCGCCGATCCTGCAATCGGTGGCGATGCGCAACGGCGCCGACGACCCCGACGGGGCATCTGGCCTGTACGTGACGGCGTTTCAAGTGGGGATCATGGCCGGGTCGGCGGCGGGCGGGCTGCTGTACGAGCTCAGCTTGGCGATGATGCTGGCCGCTTCGGCGGGCCTGATGGGCGTCGCACTGGTGGCCATGGCCGCTTACCGGCACATAGTCGATATCCCTGTTGTCGATATCCCCGTTGTCGATATCCCCGTTGTCGATATTCCGGTTGTCGATATTCCGGTTGTCGATTTTCCCGGCACCGTCGGCGCTCCCGACTCAACGTCACAAGCGGAATAGCTGACCGGCCGCTGCGCCATGCGACACTGGGTCACGAAAGTGACAGGGGTGATCGGTATGTCGCATTCGACGAGGGCCGCGACGTTAGGGCGCCTGCTCGCCGCTTTGGGCGCCGCCGTAATGGCATCCGTATTGGTGATCGGTGCCGGCACTGCCTCGGCGGACCCGCAGGACCCGCAACCCGGCGATCCGGGAGCGCCGGGAGTGCCGGGAGTGCCGGGGGCGGCGGCACCCGGCGATTCGCCCCCGCCGCCGTCCGATCCGGGGTTGCCGCCATTGGCCGTGCCGGCGGCGGGCGGCCCGGTCGGCGGGCAGGATGCCACACCGTTCACCGGCCCGCCCCCATTCCACCCGCCGACGTTCAACCCGCTCAACGGCTCGATGGTCGGTGTGGGCAAGCCGATCATCATCAACTTCGCGGTGCCGATCGCCGACCGGCCGATGGCCGAAAGCGCCATCCACATTTCGTCGATCCCACCGGTGCCGGGCAAGTTCTACTGGATGAGCTCGAGCCAGGTGCGCTGGCGTCCGCTCGACTTCTGGCCCGCCAACACCGCGGTGAACATCGACGCGGCCGGCACCAAGTCGAGCTTTCGTACCGGGGACTCGCTGGTGGCCACGGCCGACGACGCCACGCATCAGATGACGATTACCCGCAACGGCGTCGTGGTGCAGACCTTCCCGATGTCCATGGGCATGGCAGCGGGCCATCACCAGACCCCGAACGGAACCTATTACGTTCTCGAGAAGATGCCTTCGGTGGTGATGGATTCCTCGACGTACGGGGTTCCGGTCGACTCTTCGTGGGGCTACAAGGTGACGGTCGACCTGGCCGTCCGGATCGACAACAGCGGCAACTTCGTGCACAGCGCGCCGTGGTCGGTAAGCGATCAGGGCAAGCGCGATGTCAGCCACGGCTGCATCAACCTGAGCCCCAGCAACGCGAAGTGGTTCTTCGATAACTTCGGCAGCGGCGACCCCGTGGTGGTGAGGAACTCCGTCGGTTCTTACACCCAGAACGACGGCGCGCAAGACTGGCAGATGTAGGGCGGATTCCGGCCTCGCGAAGGCCTGTTTGAGGTTGCCGGACCAAAATCACGCGATTCATAGCTGGGCGGGATCGGGCAGCTCAGAGTCTCAGCTTCGGCACTCACCAACCCCCGCCCGGTCGTCGATAGGGTAGCTGGCCGTCAAGTTATGCGACACTAGGTCGAGACTGTGACTGGAGGACGCATATGTCGCGCTGGACTAGAACGGGCCTTTTCGCCACTCTGAACGCGGCCGGTTTGGCCGCGTTGCTGGTGCTGGGCACCGGCCCCGCCCTGGCGGATCCGGACCCCGCCCCTGGCGATCCGGGCACGGTTGCCGCGCCCCAGAACGGGGGTGATGCGCCCGCGCCCGCCGCTGTGCCGGCCCCCGCCCCGCTGGCGATACCGACCTTCAGCGGCCCGGCCGACGGGCAGAACCCCACGGCGTTCACCGGGGTGGCCCCGTTCGGCCCGCCGAAAATCGTCCCCGCCAACGGCGCGACGGTGGGGGTGGCCCAGCCCATCATCATCAACTTTCCCGGGCCGGTCGAAGACGCGGGCGCCGCAATAAACGCCGTTCACGTCATGTCGGTCCCGCCCGTCCCGGGCAAGTTTTACTGGATGACCCCGACGCAGCTGCGCTGGCGGCCGTTGGCCTTCTGGCCCGCCCATACCGCGGTGACCGTCGACGCAGGCGGTACTGTGTCCAGCTTCCAGACCGGCGACCAGCTGATCGCGACGGCGGACGACGCCACCCACCAGCTGGTCATCACGCGCAACGGCACCGTGGAGAAGACCTTCCCGATGTCCATGGGTATGTCGGCCGGCAATCACCAGACCGCAAACGGTACCTACTACGTCCTGGAGAAATTGCCCACGGTGGTGATGGATTCCTCGACCTACGGGGTCCCGGTCAACTCGACCTATGGCTACAAGGTGACGGTCGACCTGGCCGTCCGCTTCGACAACAGCGGCAACTTCGTGCACAGCGCGCCGTGGTCGGTCGACGACCAGGGCAAGCGGGATGTCAGCCACGGCTGCATCAACATCAGTCCGGCCAACGCCAAGTGGTTCTTCGACAACTTCGGCCCCGGCGATCCCATCATCGTGAAGAACTCCGTCGGTACCTATACCCGCAACGACGGCTCCAACGACTGGATGAGCTGACCGCAGCGATCAAGCACCCCAAAGAAAGCGCCTCCGCAGAGGGGCGCTTTTTTTGCGGATAACGGACCGGCGTGTGATTATGTATAGCGTCATACATGGAGCCTGCGGGGTGAGGAGCGGCCATGGCGACTGCCCGCCAACGGATGGTGGTGTCTGCGGCGCTGCTGATCCGGGAGCGGGGCGCGCACGCCACGGCGATCTCCGACGTGCTGGCGCACAGCGGCGCGCCTCGCGGATCGGCCTATCACTACTTTCCGGGCGGGCGCGCGCAACTGCTCTGTGAGGCGGTGGACCTCGCGGGCGAACACGTCGCGGCCATCATCGGCGAGGCCACGGGCAGCCTCGAGCTGTGGGACAACTTGGTCGAGAAATACCGCCGGCAGCTGCTCGACAGCGATTTCCGCGCCGGCTGCCCCGTGGTCGCGGTCTCGGTCGAGGCGGGAGACGGCGAGGACCGCGAGCGGATGGCCCCGGTGGTCGAACGTGCCGCGGTGGCCTTCGACCGGTGGTGCGACCTGATCGCCCAGCGTCTCATCGCCGACGGCGTGGCGCCGGACCGCGCCGAGGAATCCGCGGTGCTGGCAACCTCGGCGCTGGAGGGGGCGATCCTTCTCGCCCGGGTCCGGCGCGACTTGACGCCCCTGGACCTCGTTCATCGTCAGTTGCACCGGCTGCTGCTGGCGCAGTTGCCCGAAAGGAACCCGCAATGACCACCACCGGCTGGCAACCCACGGCGTGCATCCTGTGCGAATGCAACTGCGGCATCGTCGTGCAGGTCGAGGACCGCAAACTCGCCCGCATTCGTGGCGACAAGGAACACCCGGGAACGCAGGGTTACACGTGCAACAAGGCGCTGCGGCTGGACCACTATCAGAACAACCGCGCGCGGCTGACCTCGCCGATGCGCCGGCGCGCCGACGGCAGCTATGAGGAGATCGACTGGGACACAGCGATTGTCGAGATTACCGAGGGGTTCAAGCACATCCGGGACACCTACGGCGGGGACAAGATCTTCTACTACGGCGGGGGCGGCCAGGGGAATCATCTGGGCGGAGCCTATAGCGGCGCGTTCCTGAGGGCCCTGGGGGCACGCTACCGGTCAAATGCGCTGGCGCAGGAGAAAACCGGCGAGGCGTGGGTCGACGCACAACTCTATGGCGGTCATACGCGGGGTGAGTTCGAGCACGCCGAGGTGTCGGTCTTCGTCGGGAAGAACCCGTGGATGTCGCAGAGTTTCCCCCGGGCGCGGGTGGTACTCAACGAGATCGCCAAGGATCCGGCCCGGTCCATGATCGTGATCGATCCGGTGGTCACCGACACCGCGAAGATGGCCGACTTCCACCTGCGGGTGCGGCCGGGCGCCGACGCCTGGTGCCTGGCCGCCCTGGCGGCCGTCCTGGTTCAGGAAAATCTCTGTGATGAAGCGTTTCTCGAGGATCATGTGCGCGGTGTCAAGGCCGTTCGGGATGCGCTGCGTGACGTACCGATCGGCGACTACGCGCTTCGCTGCGGGGTGGATGAGGAGTTGTTGCGCGCCGCGGCGCTGCGCATCGGCACCGCCGGCAGTGTCGCGGTGTTCGAGGACCTCGGCATTCAGCAGGCTCCGAACAGCACGCTGTGCTCCTATCTGAACAAGCTGCTGTGGATCCTCACCGGGAATTTTGCGAAAAAGGGCGGCCAGCACCTGCATTCATCCCTCAGCCCGCTGTTCAGCACCGTCTCCGGCCGCTCACCCGTCACCGGGGCGCCCATTATCGCGGGGCTGATTCCGGCCAACGCCGTGCCCGAAGAGATCCTCACCGACCACCCGGACCGGTTCCGGGCGATGATCGTCGAAAGCGGCAATCCCGCTCACTCGCTGGCCAACTCGGCGGCCTGCCGGGAGGCGTTTCAAACGCTGGAACTGATGGTTGTCGTCGACGTCGCGATGACCGAGACCGCCAGGCTCGCGCACTATGTGCTTCCGGCGGCCTCGCAGTACGAGAAGCCGGAAGCCACGTTCTTCAATTTCGAGTTCCCGCACAACGGGTTTCAGTTGCGCCGACCGCTTCTGGAACCGTTGCCGGGAACCTTGCCCGAGCCGGAGATCTGGGCCCGGCTGGTGCGGGCACTCGGCGTCGTCGAGGACGAGGACCTGCGTGGGTTGCACGAGGCCGCTGGACAGGGCCGCCAGGCGTACGCCGAGGCTCTGCTCGGGGCCATGGCCAGCAACCCGACCGTCAAGAGACTGCTCCCGTACGTGCTCTATGAAACGCTGGGTCCGACGCTGCCGGGCGGGTTGGCCGGGGCGGCCGCCCTGTTCGGACTCGCCCAGAAGACTGCGATGACGTATCCCGACGCGGTCCGGCGGGCCGGTCACGCCGACGGCAATGCGCTGTTCGACGCGATCCTGGGCAGCCCCTCGGGAATCACGTTCACCGTGCACGACTACGAGGACGACTTCGCGCTGATGGGCCACGCCGACCGCAAGATTGCGCTGGAAATTCCCGAGATGCTGGCCGAGCTGCGAGCTCTCGCGGCCGCCCCGCCCCGGCTGACCACGCCGGAGTTGCCGATCGTGATGTCAGTCGGCGAGCGGCGCGCCTACACCGCCAACGACATCTTCCGTGACCCGTCCTGGCGCAAACGCGACACCGACGGCGCGCTGCGCGTCAGCGTCGAAGACGCCCAGGCCCTTGGACTTGCCGATGGATGCCGGGCCCGCATCACCACCGCGGCCGGCAGCGCGGAGGCGACCGTCGAAGTCACCGAGACCATGCTTCCCGGGCATGCCTCGTTGCCCAACGGCTTTGGGCTCGACTACGTCGACGACGACGGCCGCACCGTCGTTCCCGGCGTCGCCCCCAACGCGCTCACGTCCACGGAATGGCGCGACACCTACGCGGGCACTCCGTGGCACAAGCACGTGCCCGCACGCATCGAACTTCGCGCTGGCTAATTCCAGATGCGGACCCGGCGTTGCGGTTCCAGGAACAACGCGTCGTCCTCGGCCACGTCGAACGCCTCGTAGAAGGCGTCCACATTGCGCAGCACGCCGTTGCACCGGAACTCCGGCGGCGAATGCGGATCCACGGCCAACCGCCGGAGTGCTTCCGCATCACGGGATTTGGTCCGCCACACCTGAGCCCAGCCGAAGAACACGCGCTGCACGCCGGTGAGGCCGTCGATGACCGGCGCGGGCTGGCCGCTGCGCGACAACTGGTAGGCCAACAGCGCGATCGAAAGCCCGCCCAGGTCGCCGATGTTCTCGCCGACCGTGAACGCGCCGTTCACGTGGTGACGACCTTCATTGCTGTCGAGTTCCCTGGGCGTGTACGCGTCGTACTGCTCGATCAGCACCTTGGTGCGGGCGCCGAACTCGGTGCGGTCGTGGTCGGTCCACCAGTCGACCAGGTTGCCGTCGCCGTCGTATTTGGCACCCTGATCGTCGAAGCCGTGGCCGATCTCGTGTCCGATCACCCCCCCGATCCCGCCGTAGTTGGCGGCGTCGTCGGCCTCGGCGTCGAAGAATGGTGGCTGCAAAATCGCTGCGGGAAAGACGATTTCGTTCATGCCGGGGTTGTAGTAGGCGTTCACGGTCTGCGGTGTCATAAACCATTCGTCGCGGTCCACCGGGCCGCCGAGTTTGGCCAGCTCGCGGTCGTGGTTGACCGCGTATCCGCGTTGGTAGTTGCCGTACAGGTCATCGCGGTCGATCACCAGCTTCGAGTAATCGCGCCACTTCTTCGGGTAGCCGACCTTGGCAGTGAACTTGTCCAGCTTGGTCAGCGCCCGGTCCCTGGTCTGCGGCGTCATCCAATCCAGATCGCTGATGCTGATTCGGTAGGCCTCCCGCAGATTGTCCACCAGGGCGTCGATGCGTGTCTTGGCGTCCGGCGGGAAATGTCGCTGCACGTAAATTTTTCCGACGGCATCACCCATCAGGCCCTCCACCAGCGACACCGCCCGCTTCCAGCGGTCACGGATCTGCTCGGCACCGGTCAGCAGGCGGCCGTAGAAATCGAAGTCCGCGGCAACCACGGCGTCGGTCAGCCAGGCTGCGCGGGCGCGGATCAAACGCCAACGTGCCCAGCGCTTCCAGTCGTCGAGGTCTTCACTTCGCCAAAGTTCCGCGAATGCGGTGAGGTAATCTGGTTGGCGCACAACCAATTCCGTGGCCCTGTCCGGTGTGCTGCCCAGCGCGGTCACCCAGCCCGTCCAGTCGAAGCCGGCCGCTTCGGTTCGCAGGTCCGCGAAGTTGCGCAGGTTGTAGCTGAGATCGGCGTCGCGGCGCTTGACCACGTCCCAGTGTGCGGCGGCCAGTTTGGTCTCCAGCGCCACGATACGCGCCGCGGTGTCGGCGTGGTCTTCCGGTGCGCCGCCGTAGGTCAGGCTGAACATCCGCGCGATGTGTCCCGGGTACGCCGCCAGCACCTCGGCGTGCTGCTCGTCGCGGAAATAGGATTCGTCGGGCAAGCCGATGCCGGACTGCGTGAAGTGCACCAGATACCGGGTCGAGTCCTTGGAATCGGTATCGACATACACGCCGACGCCGCCCCCCACTCCGGTGCGTTGTAGGGCACCGACTGCCGCCGCCAGCGCGTCGGCGCCGGCGGCGTTGTCGATCGTCGCGAGTTCGGCGAGCAGCGGTTGCATGCCGCGGCGTTCGACGGCGTCCTCGTCGAGGAAGCTCGCGTAGAGGTCACCGATGCGCTGTTCGTCGGTTCCCGTGGCCGCGCCGGAGTCACCGGCTTCGATGATCAGGTTGCGCACCTGTTCCTCGGCCTCGTCGAAAAGGCGGCGAAAGGCGCCGTCGGTCGCTCGGTCCGCGGGTATCTCGTACTCTGCGAGCCAGCGGCCGTTGACGTGGCCGAACAAGTCGTCTTGGGGTCGGGCATCGGTGTCTACATAGCTCAGGTCGATGCCCGAGCGGAGGGCCTCTAACGTCACCCCGCCATCCTTCCATCTCTTTTTGGGTGCAACGATCGGGCCATGTCAGACCGGGAGCAACCGAAGCCTTCGCGCAACGCAGGCGCCAAAAAGGAGTCCGACGAAGCCGGTGATGATTCCAAGCCGAAGGGCAAAGGGCGCGTCGTAGAAGAACCCAAGGCCAAAGAACCCAAGGCCAAAGAACCCGCGGCCAAAGAACCCGCGGCCAAAGAACCCGCGGCCAAAGAACCCGCGGCCAAAGAACCCGAGGCCAAAGAAGCCAAGGCCAAAGAAGCCAAGGCTGACGAACCCGAACCCACTGGCGATGCGATGTTTTCCAACTACGGCATCGCGTCGACCTTTCTGGGCGTGCTGTCGGTCGCGGCGGTCGCGCTCGCGGTGCTCATCTGGCATTCGCACCGCACCGAATCCGCCGAACGCTTCTACCTGAGCCGCGTCATGCAGACCGCGGCGGAGTGGACGGGCGTGCTGATCAACATGAACCCGGGCAACCTCGACGCCAGCCTGCAGCGGCTGCATGACGGAACTGCGGGGGAACTCAACAGCTATTTCGATGCGGCCGTCCAGCCTTACCGGCAGGTGGCGGAAAAGCTGCAATCACAGAGCACCGGCCAGATCGAAGCGGTGGCGATCGAGGCGGTGCACCATGACCTGGACGCCAGGAACGGCGCCTCACGGCCGGTGGTCACCACCAAATTGCCGTCGTTTGCCAGCCGCACGGACTCGGTGATGCTGGTGGCGACGTCGGTCAGCGAGAATGTGGGCGCCAAGCCGACGACGGTGCACTGGAGCTTGCGGCTCGACGTTTCCAACATCGACGGCAAGCTGATGATCTCGGGCCTGGAGTCGATCAAATGAGAAACGGATGGCGGCTGCTCGCCTTCGACATCGCGGCGCCGCTCGCCGCGATGGTCGCGCTCATGGCGATCGGTACCGTGCTGAACTGGCCGTGGTGGTGGATCTCAGCGTGCTCGGCGCTGATCCTGCTGATCGTCGAGGGCATGGCGGTCAATTTCTGGCTGTTGCGCCGCGACGAGGTCACCGTCGGCACCGACGACGACGCGCCCGGGCTGCGATTGGCCGTCGTCTTCCTGTGCGCGGCCGCGCTGTCGGCGGCCGTGCTGACCGGTTACACCCACTGGACGCAGTCCGATCGCGACTTCAAACGGGATTCCCGCGACGTGGTGCAGCTCGCCACGGGGATGGCGGAAGCGGAGGCCTCGTTCACGCCGAGCGCCCCGACCTCCTCGTTGGATCGGGCCGTGGCGATGATGGTGCCGGAGCGGGTCGGCGCGTTCAAGGAGTCTTACACCAGGTCCACCGCCGACATGATCAAGCGCAATGTGACCGCGCAGGCCTCGACCCTGGCGGCCGGAGTCGAGGCGCTCGGGCCGACAGCGGCGAGCGTGGCGGTGATCCTGAGGGTCACCCAGAACACGCCCGGTCAGCCACCGAGTCAAGCGGCGCCCGCGCTGCGCGTGACGATGACGAAGCGGGGTGATGACTGGCTGGTGCTCGACGTGACGCCGGTCAACTCTCGCTGAGTTCGGTGGATGTCCCCGATCAGTTGGTGCCCTGACTAGTTGGTGTTGGCCGAACGGTCGGCCTTGACCTTGACGAACCGGTCCGACAATCGGCGCATCCGAATCATCAGCGAGGCCGACGGGCTGACCCGCCCGCCGAGGTAGGCGTCCAGGTCCGCGGGTAATACCCCGATGCGCGATGCGAACTCCGCTTGCGCCAGGCCCGAGCGCTCTATCAGGAGCCCCACGTGGCGGGCCACCTCGGCGCGTTCGTTGGCCTCCAGGTGGGTGCGGGCCCGCTCCAGCACCTCCCACAGCGCCTTGGCGATGCCGGACGGCCGCGTGCCCTCGAGCACCTCTTCCACTTGCCGGGCCGTGCGCCCGTACGGGTCGCGTTTCAGCGCGGCGGCGATGCGCTTCCAGGTGGTGATGTCGCCGCCCTGCAGCGCGGAGCGGATGGCGGCGGTGGGCCAGAATTCGACCGCTTGGTCGTGATCCCGGGAAGCCTGGTCCCGAGAAGTTTGGTCCCGGTGGGGCCGCTGCGGCGGCGGTGCCGGGCGTCGGTCGGCTGCCAACGTCACCTCGCCTCCTCCAGCATCGCCACGGCCACCGACAGGCAGCGCTGCCTGACCTCGTCCCAGTCTGCTCCCCGGTCCTCCGAGGTGTCTGGTTCGGATCCCTCATCGGTGAGGTCACTGGGACGCGGATCCGCGAGCCGACGGACCAGCTGGCTCGCCATCCAGTGCCGCTGGGGAAGGCGCTTGGGTGGATGACAACAGTAATACCTGTCCATCCCGGCCAGCACCACGGCGGCGGTCTCGGGGTCAAGGGTGTCGACCATGTCAGCAAATTCGGCGTAGTCGCGGCGACTGTTACGGCACATGATCAGGTAGCCCTTGAGGCGCAGCGCCTCCGCGCCGGTCGGAATCAGCAGCCGATCGCCGGTGGGCAATTGGACGTTGGTGGTTTCGACCGGGCTGCGCCGCTCGTATTGTCGCCGGGCGTCGGCGTCGTCCGTCGCGCCGAACTGCTCCTCGAGGGCATCGATGGCGACCGAGAGCCGTCCACGCCACAGCGTGACCGGATGAACCGGCCGGTCACCCCACGGAATCGCGCGGGCAATGCTGTTGTAGGCCAGGCCGCCGACCAGCTTCTTGGTCCCCGAGTGACCGTTAGCCCCGTTAGCCCCGTTAGCCCCGTTAGCCCCGTTAGCCCCGTTAGCCCCGTTAGCCCCGTTAGCCCCACTTTCAGGGGCGACGGACTTGGGGTCGGCCGGGGCCGCGTTGAGCGCCGCGGCGTCATCGCTGCCAGGAGCCTGACCCGGCGGTAAGGCCTGTGCGGGCTCTTTGCCGCTGCGCTCGCAGCCGGTGAAGGCGAGCGGGTCGGCCACGCAAATGGCGTCGGGCGCCAGGTGCCGCAGCCTCGCCGCCGACTTGAGGACCATCCGCAGGTCCGCGCCGGGTGCTATGGCCGCCGAGATGTCGTCGGGGATCATCACGATGTCCCCGAGGTCAACCATTGGCAGCGGCCTGTCGAAGTCGACCGACGGCAGCACGCGGTAGAGCCAGCGGGGCAGCCACCAGTTCCACTGGGCGAACATCGCCATCAGCGCCGGCACCAGAACCAGCCGGACCACGGTGGCGTCGACGGCGATCGCGACGGCGCACGCCACCCCGATCTCGGCGACCAGCGGCATGCCGGCGAAAGCGAAGCCGATGAACACCGCGATCATGATCAACGCAGCGCTGGTGATGGTGCGGGCGCTGGTGCTCACGCCGTACGCGACGGCATCGCGGGTGCGCCCGGATTGCAGGAATCGTTCCCGGATCCGGGTGAGCAGGAAGATCTCGTAGTCCATCGACAACCCGAAGGTCATACCCAGCACCAGTGGCGGAACCGTGCTGTCGACCGAACTGATCTGGGCGAAGCCGATGTTGTGCAGCCAGCCCCACTGGAACACCATCACCAGGCTGCCATAGGCGGCGGCCACCGACAGCAACGTCATCAGGACGCCCTTGAACGCCAAGAACACCGAGTGGATGGAGATCAACAGCATCACGAAAGCGATCAGGGCGACGAACAGCAACACCATCGGCTCGGTCGCCGTCACCCGGTCGTCGAAATCCTTGATCAGCGCGGTCGGACCGCCGACGTCCACTTGTGGCGCACCGGCGACGCGGGGTAGCTGCGTCCGCATCCAGCCGACTGTTTCCCGGGCACCCAAATCCTCGGAATCGACCGACAACACCGCGGACATCAACGCGCTGCTGTTGTCGTCGGCGTATACCGGCGGTGCCACCGAGATGACATTGGGAGCCTGCGTCATCCGCTGCCGGATCGCGCCGATCGCCTGGGTATGGTCGGCTGCCGAGGCGCCACCTTCGGGGAAGGTCACGAGCACCTGAACCGGGCCCAGCGCGCCCGGACCGAGCGCCTGGGCGGCCGCGGCCACCCCGCCGCGGATCTCGTGCGAAGAGTCGAACTGGCGGAGCAGGCTGTTGCCCAGCACCATCGATGCCGCGGGTATCGCCATGGCGATGAGGACGAGCGATGCCGCCAGCGCCGAGATCCACGGTCGGCGCATCACCCATCCGATCCACCGGGTCCAGAAGCGGGACACCGTGTTCTCGGGCGCGCGCGACCAGTGCAGCAGCGCTGACCGCTTGGCGGCCGCCCGGCCGAAGGTGGCCAGCGCCGCAGGCGTCAGGGTGGCCGCCGTCAGCATCGCTACCGCGACGGCGAGGATCGCCCCGGTCGCCATCGAGTTCAGCGCCGGCGTGTTGATCAAGTACATCCCGGTGAGCGAGGCGACGACGGTCATCCCGGACAACACCACCGCGAGCCCGGAGGTTGCCATCGCGGCGTCCACGGCCTCCGCTGGCCGGCGGCCGGCGCGCAGTTCCTCGCGGAAGCGCATCAGTATGAACAGGGAGTAGTCCACTGCGAGGGCAATGCCGAACATCGACACCGTCGATGTCACGAACACCGACATGGTGGTGTACATCGACAACAGATAGACCAGCCCCATGCTGACCACTACCGTGCAGGCGCCGAGAGCCAGCGGGATCGCCGCGGCCGCCAACGAACCGAACACCGCGAGCAAGACGATCAGAATGATCGGCAGGTTCCATTTCTCGGCGGCGGCGATGTCGTGCTTGGTGTTCGCCGCCGCGGCGGCGCTCAGCGCGCCCTGGCCGATGACATAGAGCCGCACCCGGCCATCGGCGGTCTGTCCGGGCTGGTCGCCCTTGATGCCCACCTTTTCGCGGAGCCGCTTGGCTAGGTCGCTCGTCCCGGCGTTATGGGCGTCCATCCGCAGTGACACCACGTACGGTCGATCGGGTCGCGGGGGCGGCTGGGTTGGGTTGGGTACCTCCGAGACGCCGGGGAACTCGCCGGCAATCCGTTTCAGGAGCGCGATCGCGTCGTTCATGTCCTGGTAGCCGGCGTCGGGGCGGGGCGCCGCCACCAGCGCCAGCGACGCCGCACCTTGATCGCGGTATTGATCGGCCAGTTGATCGTGGACGAGCAGCGACTGGGAGCCGGCCACTTCGAAGCCGCCGCCGGTGAGATGCCCCGATTGGGTCAGCGCCAAATAGACCGACGGCACCAGCGCGAGCAGCCAGCCCGTGAAAACCAGCCACCGCAATCTGCGCAGGTGGCGGCTTAGGCTCATCATGAACTGCTGGATTTCGATCTCCCCGGATTCTGACGCCGTGCGTCCAGCGAGCCTACCGCAGCGCACTGTGAGTTAGGTCTCGATATGGTTTCTGAGCTGCGGCGACGCTGATACTTCAGGGTCGATTCGAGGGACGCGTTTTGACCGGATTGGCGCAGATGGCAGGATGGCCGAAGGCCGCGCGGGCGCCGGGGGGTGCCACGAATTCGGGCGAAATCCGGGCCGGAGGAGTTATCCCTTATGGCGTTATCGATGAACACAGGCGCAACGATTTGGCGCCGCCGACTCCTGGCAGGTCTGACCGGGGTGGTTGGGGTCAGCGTGCCGTGCGCGGCCGTCGCCGTGCTGGCCGGGCCGCCGGCGACGGGCGCGGCCGACCCGTGTGCGGCCAGTGAGGTTGCCCGGACGATCGGTTCCGTCGCCAAATCGATGGGCGACTACCTGGACGCGCATCCGGAGACCAACCAGGCCATGAGCACGGCCCTGCAGCAGCAGGCGGGCCCGCAATCGCTTTCGACGCTGAAGTCGTACTTCGACGCCAACCCCAAGGCCGCCGGCGACATGCAGACGATCGCGCAACCGCTGACCAGCCTGTCGACCCAGTGCAAGCTGCCGATCACCATCCCGCAGGCCATGGGGCTGATGCAGCAGGCGCAGGGTGCGGGTGGGTTGCCGGGGCTGCCGGGCGGTGCCGCGGGGACGCCGCCGGTGGGCAACACGCCGAAAGCGGCGGGGTCGGTTCCGGTTCCCGGACGTCCGAACAGCGCCGGTTAACTGTCGCTGCTAACCCTCGCCCTCGGCTGCCTTACGGGTTGGGTCGGGTGGCGGCACCGGACCCTGCAGCGCGGTCTCGGTCGGGTCGACGCCTGGTCCGTTCAAGTCGTTCCTGCCGTGCCAGTCGTTCCAGTGCTGCACCACGGGCAGCGGACCGGTGGGCGGGTCGTCGTCGGAGTCGGTGGTTTTTTCAGTGCGGAACATGAAGAAGAACACCACCCAGCCGATCGCGGCGATGAGTAGCCAGCTGATCAGCCGGTAGATCAGCATCGCCGAGATGGCACTGGGCAGCGACATGCCACTCGAGACGAGGCCGGGCACCAGCACCGCCTCGACCACCAGCAACCCGCCCGGCATCAGCGGTATGGTGCCGACCGCGCGGGCGGCCGCATAGGCAACCGTCAATCCGGCGACCGAGGCGTGGTCGCCGGCTGCGTACGCGGCGAAGCCCAGGCAGGCGATGTCGGCGACCCAGTTGAACAGCGACCAACTGAACGCCGCCGCCAGGTCGCGCCGGCTCAGGCTGACCGATTCGAGCTGCATCAGCGTCTCGCGCCATTTGTCCACGCCGGTGTCGGCGGGCCTGCCGCGAACCGAGTTGACCCACGACAGGACCCGGGTGCCGATTCCCTCGAGCAGCTCCGGCCGCGACGCCACCGCCTGGGCCAGCAGCAACAGCGCGACGAAGCCGCCGAGGGTAAACAGCAGCGAGAAAGGGTTGTTCTTCGCGCCGAGGAAGAACGCGCCACCCAACCCAAGCACCGCCAACCCCGCCGCCTGAAGCACGCCCGACATCACCAGCTGCCACGACGCCACCACCGTCGACGCGCCCCAGATGCGTTGCTGACGAAGCAGGAACGTCGTCGCCAGCACCGGCCCGCCGGGCAGCGTGGTGCTCAGCGAGTTGGCGGCGTAGAACGCGGCTTCCGACCGCAGTTGCTTGACGCGCACCCCGGCGGATTTCAGCAGGGTGCGCTGGATCTGGGCGAAACTGTGCATCGACGCGGCCGCCGCCACCACCGACGCCAGCAGCCACCACCAGTTGGCCTCATACAAGCTCACCCAGGCCCTGTGACCCTGGCCGGCCAGCTGGTGCCAGCCCAGTGCCACCTCGACGGCGAGCACGATCGCGACGATGCCGAGGACCACCCAGCGCACCCACCAGTACTTGCCGCGCCCGGCGTCCTCCCCGCGCTCGGGGTCACGCGTGGATGATGCCCCCGCGCGCTGGCTGACGAGCTTGCGGGACAGGGCGTCGGATGACACGTGGATTAGGGTAGCCGCGCGGGTGGCGACATAATCCCTGCGCAGCGCCGACCGTGTCGTCTATTTATCGCGGTCGTAACCCGATCGTGGCGGCTCGGCGGTCCGGACTGGCCAGTTCGTTATCCTGGCCGAATGTCGGCACGCCACGAGGACGCCTCGGTCGAACCCCTCGTCCGCAAGACGGCGGCCTGGGCGTGGCGGTTGCTTGTCATCCTCGCCGCGGTGGTCGCCGTCTTGTGGGTCCTCAAAAAGCTGGAAATCATCGTCGTTCCGGTATTGCTAGCGTTGATGATCAGCGCGTTGCTGGTTCCCGCGGTCGACTGGCTGGACCGACGCGGCCTGCCCCGCGGTGGTGCGGTGACGCTGGTCTTGCTGACGGGCTTCCTTGTTCTGGGCGCCATCCTGAGTTTCGTCGTCAGCCAGTTCGTCGTCGGTTTACCCGATTTGACCGAGCAGGTGACCCACAGCATCGACTCCACCCGCAGGTGGCTGATCCAGGGGCCGGCGCACCTGCGTGGCGAACAGATCGACAACGCGCGCAACGCCGCGATCCAGGCGTTGCACAACAACCAGGCGAAGTTGACCAGCGGCGCACTGTCCACCGCGGCCACGGTCACCGAGCTGGTGACCGCCGCGGTGTTGGTGCTGTTCACGCTGATCTTCTTCCTGTACGGCGGCCGCAACATCTGGGGATACGTGGCCAAGATCTTCCCGGTCGGCGTCCGGGACAGGGTGCTCGAGGCGGGCCGCGCCGGATACGGGTCGCTGATCGGGTACGTGCGTGCGACGTTCTTGGTGGCCCTGACCGACGCCATGGGGGTCGGTGCGGGGTTGGCGATCATGGGCATACCGCTCGCGCTGCCGTTGGCCTCACTAGTGTTTCTGGGTGCCTTCATCCCGCTGGTCGGTGCCGTGATCGCCGGCTTTCTGGCCGTGGTGGTGGCGCTGCTGGCCAAGGGAATGGTCTACGCGCTGCTCACGCTTGGTTTGCTGGTGGTGATAAACCAACTCGAAGCCCATTTGCTGCAGCCGCTCGTGATGGGTCGTGCCGTGTCCATTCACCCGCTCGGGGTGGTGCTGGCGATATCCGCCGGCGGCGTGCTCGCCGGGATCGTCGGCGCCCTGCTCGCCGTCCCCACGACCGCGTTCCTCAACAACGCGATACAGGTGCTGCTGGCAAAGGACCCGGCCGCGGAAGCCGACCAGCAGGTCCGAGACGCGGAAGATGCCGCCGGAGATACCCGTGCCGTCATCGCGGCCGAACCCGACAAACCCGAGTAACGGTTACAGCCGACCCTCGCGGCGCAGCAAATCCTGAGCGGACAGGCCGCCCCCGGGGCGGCGGCGCTGCCGGGCCTTATCGCCGTTGTCACCCTGTCCGCCCTGTCCGCGCGCGTTGAGCTGCTCGGTGGCCGCGTCGGAGTCCGAGGCGTCAAAGCCCTCCCGCCGCATCACCGGGAGCGCGGCGGTGGGGTCTGCCGGGTCGACCGGGTCGGCTTGGTCTTGGTCCCCGCGGCCCGTCTGAACCGGCATGGCCCGGGTCGCACCGGCCGACGGCGGCGTGGGCCCCGAAGTCCGCGCCGAGCCGCGGCGGTCAGCCGGACGCTCGCGGGGGGTGTGCGGCGGGCCTGCAGGCTTCGCGGCGGGCTTGGAGACGGGAGACGTGAGCCGCGTCGTCGCCGGCTCGGCCGACTGGTCTGCCGGTGCCGGCTTGGCCTCGGGGCGACTAGTCGGGAGCGGACGAGGCGGCTCCAGCGCGGCGGGGTGAGTGGGGTCGTGTGGTGCGCGCGATGCGGCAGCCAAGCTGGCCGCCGATACCGGCGGCCGGCCCGGGTGCCCGTTGATGGAAGGACGCTTGCGCTCGTCGGGTAGGTGAATCTCGCCCAGCCCGATGCGGTTCTGCAGGCGTCTCGCCCAGCGCGGGGCCCACCAGCAGTCGTCGCCGAGCAGCTTCATCACCGACGGCACCAGGAACATTCGCACCACGGTCGCGTCCAGCAGCAGCGCCGCCGCCAGGCCGAACGCCAGGTACTTCATCATCACCAGGTCGGAGAACATGAACGAGCCGGCGACCACGGCGAGGACCAGCGCGGCGGCAGTGATCAAGCGCCCGGTGGTCGCGGTCCCGATCCGGATGGCCTCGGCGGTGGACATGCCGCGCGCCCGCGCCTCGACCATTCGGGATACCAGGAACACCTCATAGTCGGTCGCCAAGCCGAAGCCCACCGCGACGACCAGCGCGATCAGCACCACCATCAGCGGCGTCGGCGTGAAGTTCAGCAACGTCGCGAAGTGCCCGTCGACGAAGATCCACGTCAGGATGCCCAGCGTCGAGCCAAGCGTCAGCGCGCTCATCAGCGCGGCCTTGATCGGCAGCACCACCGAGCCGAACGCCAGGAACATCAGCAACAGGGTGGTGCCGAGCAGCAGCACCAGCATCAGCGGAGCCCTGTCGAACAGGCTGTGGATGCTGTCCTGCTCCAGCGCCGGCGTACCGCCGACCAGCAGGGTGAGGCCCTTCGGCGGGCTGATCGCCCGCAGTTCGTTGATCTTCTTCTCGGCATCGTTCTTGTTGACCAGGCCGTTCTGGATCACCCGCACGGAGTCGTCTTTGGGCTGCGTCGTCCCGTTCGGTCCCGCGACGCAGGGGTTGCCGGCGATCGCCGGGCACGGGCGTTCCTCCCACGTCTTGTCGGTGAAGCCCGTGATCCCCGAGATCCTGTTGCGGATGTCGGCGACCTGCTGATCGGTGACCTTGCTGTGGTTGTCGCTCTGGATCACCACGGTCAGCTGCTCCGTGCGGTACCCGGGGAAGGTCTTGTCGAAGTGTTCCTGCGCCAGGCGCACTGCGTTGTCCGGCGGCAGGTACTTCTCACTCATGCCGCCCAGCGACAGGTTGCCCAGCGGGATGACCAGCAGGATCATGCCGACGGCGATCGGGATGGCGAAGGCCAGCGGCCGCTTCATCACCGTCGTGACCAGCTTGCCCCAGAAGCCGGCCTCGACCTCTTCGCGCGTCTTGGTCCTCTGCAGTCGCTCCGCGAGCCATTCCAGGAAGACCCGGGATACCTTCCAGTTACGCAGGAACGGCACCCGGAGCGCCGTGCGCACCCCGAGCGCGTCGATGTGGCGGCCCAGGATGGCCAGGCAGGCCGGCAGGAACGTGATGGACAGCAGCGCGGCGAGCCCCACCGCGGCGAAGATCGCGTACGTCAGCGAGTGCACGAAGCCCTGCGGCAGCACCAGCAGGCTGGCGCTCGACGCGATGATCAGCGCTGCCGAGAAAACCACCGTGCGGCCGGCCGTCATGACCGTGCGGCGCACGGCGGCCTCGGTGTCGTAGCCCTCGGCGATCTCCTCCCGGAACCGGCTGACCACGAAAAGCCCGTAGTCGATCGCGATGCCGAAACCGATCAGCGAGACGACGGGCTGGGCGAAGAAGTGCACCGGGCCGAAGATGGCCGCGAACCGCAGGATGCCCAGCGCGCCCGCGATGCTGAGTCCGCCCACGATGACCGGCAGGCCGGCGGCGACCGCCCCGCCGAACACCAGGAACAGCACCACCGTCACCAGCGGTAGCCCGAGATATTCCAAAAGCTTCTGATCGCTGGCGATGGTGCCGGTCAGCCCGTTCGCGACCGGCTCCAAGCCGGCGAGTTCGATCTTGCCGCCCTCCAGCTTCTGCAGGTCGGGCGCGATGACCTTGTAGTTGTTGAGAATGGTGTCGTCGTCGTCGCCCTTGAGCGGGATCGTGACGAACGTCTTTTTCTTGTCGTCGGTCGCCATCCCCTTGATCTGCGGGTTGGGCGGCTCGGCGCCCGGGGCCAGCGCCAGGTAGCCGGCCCACCCGAGCACCTGGTCGGGGTGGTCCTTGACGAACTTGTTCAACTCGTCGACGGTCTGCTGGCGCCACGCCGGGTCATCGACGGTCTTGCCGTCGGGGGCGGTGAAAGTGGCCACGATCTGGGCGGTCCGGTCCCGGCCGTAAGTCTGGTCGCCGAGGATCGACGCCTTGACGGACTGGCTGCCGTCGTCGTAAAAACCGCTCTGCGTGACGTGCTTACCCAGGCTCATCCCAAAGATTCCGCCACCCAGGCACAGGGCCACCATGACACCGATTACGATGAACCGGTAGCGGTACACAGTTCGACCCCACCAGGCGAACACGTGAGCTCCTTACTGGATCTAAAGCGACCCGCGCAGTGGTGTTCTAGTGTCACACACGCGAGGTCAACAGCGAAGACAGCGGCCGGAACGGCTGCAGCCATGCCCCTTGTTCAGGCAGCGAATCCAGGCCGATTCGCGGCAACGGCTCCCGGAACACACCCGCGATGTCTTCCAGGTCGACGAAGTCCAAGGTATCCGACGCTAGCGCCCAACTAGCGTGTTCACGAAATCCGATCACCTGAACTGGGGTTCCGCCGCGGGCGGCCTCTTCCAGCGGCTGACGGAACGCCTGGCCGTCCGCGGACGCCACCACCAGCGCAGCAAGCCCCTCGGTGCGTCGCTGCTCGATATGGTCGAGCATGTCGCTGTCGACGTCGCTGTCCTCGTCGATCTTCGGCTTCGCGAAGACCGCGAACCCCACACTACGTAACGCGTCCACCCAGGGGCGAACGACTTCGGCGCTACCGGGCGCGATGTTGGTGAAGACGGTGGCCTCGGGTTCGATCGAGGCGCCCGGACTCGCGGCCGCCACCTCCGCCGTGCGTGCCAGCAGCCAGCGGCCGAGCGCGTCGAAGCGGGGCCGCTCCAGAGCCGTCGGCCGGCGACCCAGGATGGATCCCAGCCCCATGTCGAGGTTGGGTGCATCCCACACCAGCAGGACGCGTCCGCCCGGTGGGGCGAAGCTACCCAGCTCCCCCGATGAAGCCGCCACACCCGACGTGACCTCCGGAGCGAGCGCCGCTACGTCGGGTTCCGTTGTCTCGGTCACGCTCATGGGCATCGCTTCTTCCACATCGGCTTCTTCCACATCAGCTTCTTCCACATCAGCTCGGTGACGGCGCTGCCCTCGTGCTGGGCTTTCGTCTCGTATTTGGTGGTGGGGCGGACGGTCGAGATGGGCAGCGCGGCATCGCGACCGGCGCGACCCAGCAGCGGCTCGGCGTCGCCGACCTCGGCGATCTGCTCGGCGTAGCCGGCATGGTCCGTCGCGGCGTGCAGCACACCACCGGGCAGTAGCCGGTCGGCGATCAGGGCAACCGTGGCCGGCTGTAGCAGCCGTCGTTTGTGGTGCCGAGCCTTGGGCCAGGGATCGGGAAAGAAAACGCGGACCCCGGTCAACGTGGCCGGGCCGATCAGCTGTTCCAGCACGTCGAGCGCGTTTCCGCGGATCAACCGGATGTTGCCCACCTGCTCACGGTCGATCGCACACAGCAGCTGCGCCAGCCCCCGCCGGTAGATTTCCACCGCGATCACGTCCAGGTCCGGCTCGTCCTGCGCCATCGCCAGGGTCGACGTGCCGCTGCCGCAGCCGATTTCCAGCACCAGCGGCGCGGCCCGGCCGAACCATGCCTCGGTGTCCAGCGGCCCGGCGTCCGGCGGTCGGGGTTCCACCGACATGCCCAGCTCCGGCCACAGCCG
Source organism: uncultured Actinomycetota bacterium (assembly GCA_963778135.1). Classification (GTDB taxonomy): domain Bacteria; phylum Actinomycetota; class Actinomycetes; order Mycobacteriales; family Mycobacteriaceae; genus Mycobacterium. The sequence goes on from CAVZTC010000004.1 coordinate 341,430, forward strand.
CTCCCAGGTCTCGCGCTGGCCGTTGGAAAGCGCGGACCGCCGGGACCGAAAGGCGGTGGCCGGGAGACGGCGCTCTGCGCTTCCCTCCGGGGCCGGCGTGTCGGGAGTCACCCCCACCCCGGGTTGCGCATGCATCCGTCCATCGTGGCCCATGAATCCCCGATGTAGCCGCCTCTGGTCCAGATTGATATCCAACAGTTGCCTTCACCTGGTAACAGATAAACGGTGGCTCGCATCTCGACGGCGCAGATGCCACCATTCGGTACAGCGATCCGGACCCGTGCCATCGGGCCTAGTTGGTCGGGCAAGGCGGGACATGAGGGTACAGGGGCACCAGTTTTTCGTCGACGAGCTGACCGGCTTCGCTGCGGGGTTCGCTGACGGTCGGGTGGCGGCGATCGCGGAGCGGGTCGCCGCGCCGCTGGCTGTGCTGGTCCAAGGGCGCCCGGCGGTGGGTTGCCGGACGGTGGCCCGGGCCCTGAAGCGCGCCGGCGGGCAGGCGGAAATGCGGGTTTCGGCATCGACCCGTGCAGACCTCGACGCGGACCCGAACGCGGACCTCGACGTGGACCCCAACGCGGACCTGGTCATCTACGTCATCACCGAGGTCGTCAAACCCGAGGATGTTCAGGCCATTCGGGCGATCGCGCCCCGCCCGGTGCTGGCGGTGCTGAACAAGGCGGATCTGCTCGGTTTCGCCGGGGCGGGGCCGGTCGCGGTGGCGACGTCCCGCTGCGCGCATTTTTCCGCACTTGTCGAGGTTCCCGTGCTCCCGATGATCGGGCTTCTCGCCGCAGCCGCGCTTGACGATCCCGGCGGACGCCTGGATGAGGACCTTTGGACGGCGCTGCGGGTGGTGGCCGCGCATCCCGGCGACGCGGCGGACGGCGGCGTGCCAACCGAGGTCGGGCAGCGGTTGCTGGACACTCTGGACGTGTTCGGCACCACGCTTGGGGTCGCCGCGGTCAATCGGGGCGCGACGGCCGCGCAGGTGCGGGCCCTGCTGCGCCGGGTCAGCTGCGTCGACGCCGTCGTCGACAAGATCGCCGCCCTCGGCGCCGAGGTGCGGTATCGGCGGATCCTGAAGGCCGTCACGGAATTGGAGGCGATGGCCGTCGCCGACGGGAGGACCAGCGGGTTCCTTCGCCGCGACGACACGGTGCTTGCTCGGATGGCCGCCGCCTTGGCGGTCGCCGAGGCGGCCGGATTGGAAGTCGGTCCCTGCGGCCCGTGCAGTCCATCTGAAGACCCGGCCGACCACCTGGCCCGGGCGTTGCGATGGCAGCGCTACAGCACCGGCGGCACCAATGCCGGTGGCCGGGTCAGCGACATAAACCGCGCGTGCGGCGCGGATATCGCCCGGGGATCCCTGCGGCTGTGGGCGGCCTCATCCGGGGCATCCGGGGAGGCGGGGTGATCGGCGCGCCCCGCGACGATCCGGCCGACCGGGTGGACGCGATGGTGGCGGCGATCGGGCCGCGGCTGGGTTCGCCGGCCCGCAACCGCTGCGAGGTCGTGCTGGTGACCGGTCCGTGGATGGCCGGGGTGACCGGCGTGGTCGGCGCGTTGCGCGAACGGCTGCCGCAGCACAAGTTCGTCGAATCGACGGATCTGGGCCCCGGCGATGCGCCGCTGGCGGTGGTGTTCGTGGTTTCTGCCGCTTCGCGACTGACCCAGTCCGACTGCGCGCTGCTGGACGCCGCCGCCGATCACACCGACGTGGTGATCGGTGTGGTGTCCAAGATTGACGTGCACCGCGGCTGGCGCGACGTGCTCGCCGCCAATTCCCAAACGCTGGCCGCGCACGCGCCGCGCTATGCGCAGGTGCCCTGGGTGGGCGTGGCCGCGCTGCCCGACCTGGGCAACGCGCGGGTGGACGAACTGGTCGACACCGTTTCGGCGCAACTTGCTGATTCGGATATCGGAAGGCGAAATCGATTGCGGGCGTGGGAATCTCGTCTCCAGACGGTCGCGCAAAGGTTCGATCGCGACGCCGAGGGCGCCGGCCGGCAGGCCCGCGTGGACGCGTTGCGTGACGAGCGCAGCACGGCGCTGCGGGAACGGCGCCAGTCGAAAACCGAGCGCACCATCACGTTGCGCGGCCAAATCCAGCAGGCTCGGGTCCAGTTGTCCCACTTCGCGCGCAACCGTTGTTCGTCGCTGCGCAATGAGCTGCAAGCCGACGCCGCGGGCGTGTCCCGCAAGAACATGCCCGGCTTCGAGGCGTATACCCGGGGCCGGGCACAGCGGGTGGTCGCCGAGGTGAGCGATGCCACCGCCAGGCAGCTGGACGACGTTGCCGCGACCATGGGTGTGCCGGTGACCCTGCCGGAGGTTCAGACGTTGCCGACGATCGAGGCTGCGCCGCCGGCGCTGAAATCACGACGGCAGGAAACCTGGTTATTGCTGCTGTTGGGCGCCGGTTTCGGGCTGGGTGTTGCGCTGACGCTGAGTCGGGTGGTGGCCGGTCTGGCCCCTGGACTGAAGGTTGCCGGTGGCGCGATATGCGTGGCGATCGGGCTGGCGGTCACGGTCGCGGTGGTGACTATCCGCGGCCTGCTGCGTGACCGCGCGGTCCTGGACCGCTGGGCGGGCGACGTGACCACGTCGCTGCGGTCCGTGGTCGAGGAGTTTGTCGCTACCCGGGTGCTGGTCGCCGAGTCGGTGCTAAGCACCGCCGCGGCCGCGCGCGATGAGGCCGAGAACGCGCGGGTGGCCGACCAGGTCAGTGCCATCGACAGTGAATTGCGTGAGCACGCCATCGCCGCGGCCCGGGCCGCGGCGGCGCGTGACCGCGAGATGCCCACCGTGCGGGCCGCCCTCGACGCGGTGCGTTCGGAACTGGGCGATCCGGGCATACCCCGACCCGGGGGTCCCCAGGGCCCCCCAGCCGCTCCGGGGCCCGTCCGGAATCGGTGAATCGGCCCCCAGGAGCGCGAACGGCGACAGTTTCTGATGGTTTCTGGTGGGTTCAGAAGCTTCGATCGCGTTTTTTCGGCTTCTGAATCGCTTCTGAATCGTTGTTGTGAGCAGTCTTATACCTGCCCGTGCCTTACACGACAAGTCCCTCACGATATCCTTATTTAAAGCGACAGCCTGTTACACGTTTGCTTGCCCGTGTACACGAGCAACCAAGAGAAGCCGACGAGTACAAGCAGAATTCAGGAGAGTTCGATGACCTCAGCGACCATTCCCGGTCTGGACACCGCGCCCACTAATCACCAGGGGCTGCTGTCGTGGGTGGAGGAGGTCGCCGAGCTCACCCAGCCTGACCGAGTGGTCTTCGCGGACGGGTCCGCCGAGGAGTTCGACCGTCTGGCCGCTCAGTTGGTCGAGGCGGGCACGTTCACGAAGCTGAACGAGAAGAAGCACCCCAATTCCTACCTGGCGTTGTCCGATCCGTCGGACGTGGCGCGGGTGGAGTCGCGGACCTTCATTTGTTCCGAGCGCGAGATCGACGCCGGCCCGACCAACAACTGGATGGACCCGGCCGAGATGCGGTCCCTGATGACCGACCTGTACCGCGGCTGCATGCGCGGCCGCACCATGTACGTGGTGCCGTTCTGCATGGGCCCGCTCGATGCCGAGGACCCCAAGCTCGGCGTCGAGATCACCGACTCGGAATACGTCGTCGTCTCCATGCGCACCATGACCCGGATGGGCGCGGCCGCCCTGGAGAAGATGGGTGACGACGGGTTCTTCGTCAAGGCGCTGCACACGGTCGGCGCCCCGCTGGCGCCGGGCCAAAAAGACGTGCCCTGGCCGTGCAACGAGACGAAGTACATCACCCACTTCCCCGAGACCCGGGAGATCTGGAGCTACGGCTCCGGCTACGGCGGCAACGCGCTCTTGGGCAAGAAGTGCTACTCGCTGCGCATCGCGTCGGCGATGGCCCATGACGAGGGCTGGCTGGCCGAGCACATGCTGATCCTCAAGCTGATCTCCCCGGAGAACAAGGCGTACTACTTCGCCGCGGCGTTCCCGTCGGCCTGCGGCAAGACCAACCTGGCGATGCTGCAGCCGACCATTCCGGGCTGGCGCGCCGAGACGCTGGGTGACGACATCGCCTGGATGCGGTTCGGGAAGGACGGCCGGCTGTACGCGGTCAACCCCGAGTTCGGCTTCTTCGGGGTCGCGCCCGGCACGAACTGGAAATCCAACCCCAACGCCATGCGCACCATCGCCGCCGGCAACACCGTGTTCACCAACGTCGCGCTGACCGACGACCACGACGTCTGGTGGGAGGGCCTGGAAGGCGAGCCCGACCACCTGATCGACTGGAAGGGCAACGATTGGATCCTGCGCGAAACGGATACCAAAGCGGCGCACCCGAATTCGCGGTACTGCACGCCGATGTCGCAGTGCCCTATCCTGGCGCCGGAGTGGGACGACCCGCAGGGCGTGCCGATCTCGGGGATCCTGTTCGGCGCCCGCCGCAAGACCACGGTGCCGCTGGTGACCGAGGCCCGCGACTGGCAGCACGGCGTGTTCATGGGGGCCACGATGGGCAGCGAGCAGACCGCGGCCGCCGAGGGCAAGGTCGGTGCGGTGCGCCGCGACCCGATGGCCATGCTGCCGTTCCTGGGCTACCACGTGGGCGATTACTTCCAGCACTGGCTTGACATCGGTAAAAACTCCGACGAGTCCAAGCTGCCGAAGGTGTTCTTCGTGAACTGGTTCCGCCGGGGCGACCAGGGTCAATTCCTGTGGCCCGGCTTCGGTGAGAACAGCCGGGTGCTGAAGTGGATCGTCGACCGTATCGAGCACCGGGCCGCCGGCCAGGACACCGCGATCGGCGTCGTGCCGAGCGCCGAGGACCTGGACCTGGACGGGCTCGACGTGGACGCCGACGCCGTCAATTCGGCGCTGCGCGTCAACGCCGCGGAGTGGCGCGACGAACTGCCGCTGATCGAGGAGTGGCTGGAATTCGTCGGCGAGAAGCTGCCCACCGGCGTCAAGGACGAGTTCGAGGCGCTCAAGCAGCGCCTCGCCGAGTCCAGCTGACGCGGTTTAACTCAGCCGGTCACGCCCGCCGCAATGACTTCGGCAGGTAGACCGCACCCGGTCCGACCCCCGCCGCCGAGTCGGCCGGATTAGAGATGGCGCATCGCCGCAGCGACAGGCAGCCGCAGCCGATGCACGAGTCCAGGTTGTCGCGCAGCGCCATCAGTCCGGCGATCTGATCGTCGAGGCGGGCGCGCCAGTCCTTGGACAACCGAGTCCAGTCGGCGCGGTTCGGTGTGCGGCCGTCGGGCAGCTTCGCCAGCGCGTTCGCCACCTCGTCCAGACTCAATCCGACGTTGCGGGCCGCGCGGATGAATGCCAGGCGCCGCAGCATCTGTCGTTCGAACCTGCGTTGACCGCCGGACGTCCGGGTTGCCGTGATCAGGCCCTGGCCCTCGTAGAACCGGATTGCCGATGCCGTGAAGCCGCTGCGCTTCGCGATCTCACTGACCGTAAACGAATCCCGGTTGTCCATGAGCTACTCATTTCGGGGCTTGACTTAAAGTTAACTTCAACTATCAGTATGGGGCGTATGAATCAATACGTCACCCAGTCCGTAGCAATAGTCACCGGTGCATCACGCGGGTTCGGCCGCGCGGTGACCGCCGCCTTGCTCGACCGCGGCTGGACCGTGGTCGGCGATGCACGCCGCGCGTCCGAGCTGGAAACGACCGCCCGAGAACTGAATTCAGCGCGACTGATCGTCCTGCCCGGAGACGTCACCGACGCGTCGCACCGCGACGCGCTGGTCGCCGCCGCGATCAAATCGGGACCGCTTCGCCTACTGGTGAACAACGCCAGCCGGCTCGGGCCCAGCCCGCAACCGGCGCTGGCCGACTATCCGGCAAGCGAGTTGTCGTCGGTGTACCAGACGAACGTGTTCGCCCCCCTCGCGCTGATCCAGGCCGCGCTGCCCGCGCTCACCGACAACGCGGGAACGATCGTCAACGTCACCTCCGACGCCGCCGTCGAGCCGTACCCGGGCTGGGGTGGGTATGGCTCCTCGAAGGCCGCGTTCGATCAGCTTTCCGCGATTCTGGGCGCGGAGGTCACGGGGGCGTCCGGCGTGCCGGTCTACGCGTTCGACCCCGGCGACATGCGGACCGAGATGCACCAGGCCGCCTTCCCCGGCGAGGACATCTCCGATCGTGCCGAACCGGAATCCGTGGTGCCGGCGTTGCTCCGACTGCTCGACACCCGCCTGGCCGCCGGTCGTTACCGGGCGGCGCACCTCGTGTCCGGAGCGCTGCGATGATCGGCCCGCAGACGCGCTTCCGCCGTCCCGCCGGGTCGGACGCCATCGAACCGCCGGAAGCCCATGGCGTCGCCCGCGACGCGGTCAAGCTGCTGATCGCCCGGCGGGACGGCATCAGCCACCACCGATTCGCCGACCTCGGCGACCAGCTGCACCCGGGCGACCTGCTGGTGGTCAACAACTCCGCCACCCTGCCCGCCGCGGTCGACGGCCGCCGGGCGGGGCAGCGGGTCGCCATCCACTTCTCCACCCGCTTGTCTACCGTGCGGGCCGAGAAGCTCTGGGTGGTCGAGCTGCGGCCTGCCGGGCGCGCGACCGGGCACCTGGCCGACGTCCGCCCGGGTGAACGCGTCGACATGCCCGGGGCCGGCGCGATCGTCATCGGATCGTCCTACCCGAGGGCCGGGGTCGAAGGCGGGCGATTGTGGACCGCGCGGGTGGTCCTGGAAGGCCCCGGGGACGGCGTCGCGTCCTACCTCGCCCGGCACGGCCGGCCGATCCGGTATTCGTACGTGCCGCGACCATGGCCACTGCGCTACTACCAAACCGTGTTCGCCCGCTGCCCGGGCAGCGCTGAAATGCCCAGCGCGGCAAGGCCGTTCACCCCAGAATTGGTTACTTCTCTGGTGGCGGGTGGCATCGCGATCGCGCCGATCACCTTGCATGCCGGGGTGGCCTCCGCGGAGGCGGGCGAGCCGCCGGTGCCCGAACTGTTCCACGTGCCGGCCGCCACGGCGCGGATGGTGAACCTCACCCGCACGACCGGGTCACGGGTGATCGCCGTCGGGACCACGGTCACCCGGGCGCTGGAGTCCGCCGCGGACGCCGACGGCGTGGTGCGCGAGGCGGGCGGCTGGACGGATCTGGTGCTCGGCCCCGAGCACCCGTGCCGAGTGGTCAACGGCCTGATCACCGGATGGCACGACACCGGCGCCTCGCACCTGCTGCTGTTGGAAGCGGTCGCGGGCACGGATCTGGTCGCGGCAGCGTATCGGGAGGCCGTCGAACACGGCTATCTCTGGCATGAATTCGGCGACAGTGCCCTGTTACTGCCCGAGCTTGCGCCCGCGCTCGCGCCAAGAATGTCTTGAGGATTCGCAAAGTCCGGCCGGGCAGCCTTTTCCCAGCAACCGATCTCAGAAAAGGCAACCCGGAGGACACGATGTGGGCACTGACAACATCCCATGGACTGCGCGTCGACGGCATCAGGACTGAAGAAGCGGCCAGGTCGGCCGTCGGCATGCTCGGCATGAGCCAGGTCATCAGCCCCTGCGCGTGGCAGGTGGTCGACAACCACGGGCGGCGCTTCGTCGCCGAGGTGAGAAGAGCGCGCTGACCGGTACCGGGCCTTGACAGTCGTCAAGTTTGGCGACGGTACAGTCGGCCCATGCAGATCCGCCCGTACATCGGCGCCAACAAACCTGCTGTCATCCTGCACCCGTCGGGGACCGTCGTCACCTTCGAAGAACTGGAAGCGCGCGCTAACCGGTTGGCGCACAGGTTCCGCCGGGCGGGCCTGCGCGAGGGCGACGCCGTCGCGATCCTGATGGAGAACAACGAACACTTCCACGCGGTGATGTGGGCCGCACGGCGCAGCGGCTTGTACTACGTACCGATCAATACCCACCTGACCGCGGCCGAGGTCGCTTACATCATCGACAACAGCAGCGCCAAGGCAATCATCGGATCGGCGGCGCTGCGGGATGTCTGCGCGGGCCTTTCCGAACATTTGCCGGGCCCGCTGCCCGACCTGCTGATGATCGCCGGTCCTCTTCCGCCGGGTGATCTGACGAATTGGGAGCGGTACCCGGAATGCGTTGCGGACCAGCCGGACACACCGATCGACGACGAGATCGAGGGTGACCTGCTGCAATACTCGTCGGGCACCACCGGCCGGCCCAAGGGAATTAAACGCGAATTGCCGCACGTCCCACCGGAAGCGGCGCCGGGCATGATGTCGGCCCTGGTCGGGTTCTGGATGGATCCCGATGCGGTGTATCTGAGCCCGGCGCCGCTCTACCACACCGCGCCTTCGGTGTGGTCGATGAGCGCCCAGGGTGGCGGCATCACCACGGTGGTCATGGAGAAGTTCGACGCCGAGGGAGCGCTCGACGCCATCGCGCGCCACCGGGTAACCCACGGCCAGTTCGTGCCGGCCATGTTCGTGCGGATGCTGAAACTCCCTGCGGAAGTGCGTAATTCGTACGATCTGTCCAGCCTCAAGCGGGTGATGCATGCCGCCGCGCCGTGTCCGGTGGAGATCAAGATGCAGATGATGGACTGGTGGGGCCCGATCGTCGACGAGTACTACGCCTCATCGGAAGCGATCGGGTCGACGCTCATCGCCGCCGAGGACTGGCTGGCCCACCCGGGTTCGGTGGGCAAACCCATGCTGGGTGGGGTGCACATCCTCGACGAGGACGGGAACGAACTACCGCCGGGCCAGCCCGGCGAGATCTACTTCGAGGGCGGGTATTCCTTTGAGTACCTTAACGACCCGTCGAAAACCGAGGCGTCGCGCGACAAGCACGGTTGGATCACCGTCGGCGACGTCGGCTACCTCGACGACGAGGGCTACCTGTTCCTGACCGACCGGCGCCACCACATGATCATCTCCGGCGGGGTGAACATCTACCCGCAGGAGACCGAGAATCTGCTCGTCACTCACCCGAAGGTGCTCGACGCAGCGGTGTTCGGCGTTCCGGACGACGAGATGGGCCAGCGCGTGATGGCGGCCGTGCAGACCATCGACCCCGCCGAAGCCACAGATGAATTCGCCGACGAACTGCTGGCTTGGCTGCGAGACCGCCTGTCGCACTTCAAGTGTCCGCGGACGATCGCGTTCGAGTCGGCGCTGCCGCGCACCGACACGGGCAAGCTCTACAAGAACGAGCTGATCGAGAAGTATTCGGGGTGATTCGTGTTGCGCGTGGTCGACCTGTCGCGAGGGCCACACACCGACGTTGCGCCGCTTCCCGGTGTAACGATAGCCGTTGGGGACTTCGGCGCGGCCGCTGACGCATGCGGCGCGGCGGCTGAATCCTGGCTGAACGCCGCGACTTTCACGCTGACCGAGGATCGCTGCGCCGACCGGCGCGTGGTCACCGTCGACTCGGTGCCCGAGGCCGTCGCCCAGCTGACCCAGCGGTGCCGGCGCTGGCCGCACGCCAGCTCGGTCTGCGACGACGTGCTGCGCGCGGTGGACCCCGCCGGCCCGACGCTGGCCGCGGTGGTGACCGAGTCGTTGGCCTATTCGACGTTGCAGTCCGGGCCGGAGTTCGCGCGCTGGCTCACCGAACGCGGCCCGGCCCGGATGCCGGAGATCGCCGATCCGGTGCAGGCGCACCGCGACGGTGACACGTTGCGCATCAGCCTCAACCGACCGCAACGCCACAACGCGTTTTCCACCGACGCGCGCGCAGCGCTCCTCGAGGCACTGGCGGTCGCGCAGCTCGACCCGTCGGTGGCCGGAATCGTGTTGAGCGGCAACGGCCCGTCGTTCTGCAGCGGCGGCGATCTCGCCGAATTCGGCACCTTCGCGGACCCGGCCAGCGCGCATCTGGCCCGCACCCGTCACAGCCCGGCCCTGGTGCTCGACGCGCTGCGCGCCAGGCTGGGCCGCGCCTGCCGTGCCGAGGTGCACGGCCGGGTGCTGGGCAGCGGGCTGGAGATGGCGGCGTTCTGCGGATCGATTGCGGCGCGAGACGATTCGCTGTTCGCGCTGCCGGAACTGAGTCTGGGCCTGATCCCCGGGGCCGGCGGCACGGTCAGCGTCACGCGCCGGATTGGCCGCTGGCGCGCGGCTTATCTGGTGTTGTCCGGGCGAACCATAGACGCCGATACGGCGCTGGCTTGGGGACTAGTCGATGAGTTGTGGAAGTGACCGCGCCCGCCCGACGTTAAATGCCTTGAGGGGCAACGTATCACGGGTGCTCAGTAACCCGAATACGTGGTCGTGACGGTGGTGGGGAGGTTCGACACGGCCACCGCGAAGACGACGAAGTACAAAATCAGGGAGATTACCGCGACGACGCCGCCGACGATGGCGCTGATGATCGCCCACTTCTTGGCGTTGTTGGCCGCTTCCTGCGCCGGGCCGTACTGCCCCGATGCCCACAGGCCGGAGACCTTGGTGGAGTAGACGATCGACACAATCCCGAACGGAAGGCAGCACAGGACCGTGCTGAGAATCGCCCAGACCAGATAGTTATCCGGCTCGCGCGCGCCTTGGTAGCCGGCTGGTTGGCCCTGCCACTGTGGTTGTTGGCCTTGGGGCTGCTGGCCCTGCCAACCCGGTTGCTGGCCCTGCCAACCCGGTTGCTGGCCCTGCCATTCCGGGGAACTTCCGTACGGGTCTGACGGATAACTCATGGCAACTGCCTCCCCTTGGGTTTCGGGTGCCCCCGGAAAACAAAGTCAGGCAAATATACAGCACAGCCAGGCCGCGAGCGGAGTTTGTCTTCAGATGCCGCCCCGGGCCACCAGCTGCCCGGCTATCACGTTGCGCTGGATCTCATTGGTGCCTTCGCCGACGATCATCAGCGGCGCATCGCGGAAGTAGCGTTCGACGTCGTATTCGCATGAGTAGCCGTAGCCACCGTGGATGCGTACCGCGTTCAGGGCGATCTCCATCGCCACTTCGGAGGCGAACAGCTTGGCCATCCCGGCCTCCATGTCGCAGCGTTCGCCGCTGTCATAGCGCTCGGCGGCATAGCGGGTTAGTTGGCGGGCCGCGGTGAGTTTGGTTGCCATGTCGGCGAGGTAGTTGCCGACGGATTGGTGCTTCCAGATCGGCTGGCCGAAGGCCTCCCGCTGCTGGGCGTAGGAGAGCGCGTCCTGCAGTGCCGCGGTGGCGACGCCCAGGGCTCGGGCGGCCACCTGGATACGGCCTGTCTCAAGGCCTTTCATCATCTGCGAAAAGCCCTCGCCCATGCGTCCGCCGAGCACCGCCGAGGCAGGCACGGCGAGGTCGTCGAACGAGAGCTCGCAGGACTCGACGCCCTTGTAGCCCAACTTGGGCAGGTCGCGCGACACAGTCAACCCCGGCCCGGGCTCGACGAGCACGATCGAGATCCCCTTGTGACGCGGCTTGGCATTCGGATCGGTCTTGCACAGCAACGCGATCAGCCCGGACCGGCGCGCGTTGCTGATCCAGGTCTTGGAACCGTTGATGAGCAAGCGGTCTGGGCCGCCGTCGGCGCCAGACGGCACAGCGGTGGTCGTCATGTTCTGCAGGTCTGAGCCGCCGCCCGGCTCGGTCAACGCCATGGTGGCCCGCAACTCGCCGGTGGCCATCTTCGGTAGGTACGCCCGCTTCTGCTCCTCGGTTCCGAACAACGCCAGCAGCTTGGCGACGACGGTGTGCCCGCCCATGGCTCCGGCCAGGCTCATCCAGCCGCGCGCCAGCTCCTGGGTGACGAGCACATAACACGGCATCGACACCGGTGACCCGCCGTATTCCTCGGGAATCGCCAACCCGTAGATACCGATCCGTTTCATCTGCTCGATCCACGCCTCGGGGTAGGTGTTGGCGTGCTCGACCTCACGCACGGTCGGTTTCACGTCGCGGTCAATGAACGCCCGCACGGTGGCGACCAGCATGTCCTCTTCGTCGCTTAGCGCGCTGTCCACGACGCAACCACCCTCCGCGTTGACCCCTGATTCGACAGCCTGCCAGCATGAGGCGTTGTGACCTCCAATGGGTATGCGGGTGTCCGCGAGGGCGGGCCCTACTTCGACGACCTCTCGAAAGGTCAGGTATTCGACTGGGCGCCGGCGGCGACGCTGTCGTCCGGGTTGGCCGCCGCGCATCAAGCGATCGTGGGCGACCGCCTGCGGCTGGCGTTGGACGCCGGCCTGTGCGCCGCGGTGATCGGTCTGCCGGGGCCGCTGGCGCATCCGGGGCTGACGTGCGATGTGGCGATCGGGCAGTCGACGCTGGTGACCCAGCGGGTGAGAGCCAATCTGTTCTACCGCGGCCTGACCTTTCACCGATTCCCGCTGATCGGCGACTCCATCTACACGCGCACCGAAGTGGTCGGGTTGCGGGCCAACTCGGTCAAGCCCGGCCGCGCGCCGACAGGTATGGCGGCGCTGCGGATGACCACCATCGATCAGGCCGATCGGCTGGTTCTCGACTTCTATCGGTGCGCCATGCTCCCGGCCAGCCCCGACTGGCAACCGGACGAGTCCGGGCCCGGCGATGACCTGTCCAACGTCGGCGCCGACGCCGTGGCGCCGGCCTGGAATCCGACCGCGGACTGGGACGGCGCGGCCTTCCGCAACCGGGTGCCCGGCCCGCACTTCGATCCCGGCATTGCCGGTGCCGTGTTGCGCAGCACCGGCGACATCGTCAGCAACGCGCCCGAGCTGGCCCGTCTTACCCTGAATATCGCTGCCACACATCATGATTCACGAGTCGGCGGCGGGCGCAGGCTGGTGTACGGCGGGCACACCATCGGGTTGGCATTCGCGCAGGCGAGTCGGCTGCTGCCGAACCTGGCGACCGTTCTGGGTTGGGAGTCCTGCGACCACACTGGGCCCGTGTATGAGGGCGACACCCTCTACAGCGAACTGCAGGTCGAGACGGCTCAGGCCTCGGAGTCCTCCGAGTCTGCCGATCACGGCGGCGTGCTGGGGCTGCGAACGGTGGTCTACGCGGTCAGCGATTCGGCGGACGAGCCCGACCGTCAGGTGCTGGATTGGCGGTTCAGCGCGCTGCAGTTCTAACGGGGCTTCGCCCCAGCCCGACGAGGCATGCCCACTCGGCTGCGCCGCGCCGGCTCCGAAATGGTGAATCCAGGCCCGGGTCGGCACAGCTGCAGAGCACGGCTTCGAGGTGATCGCTTTCGAGAAAGAGCCAGCCATCGGCGGTGTCTGGACCGAGTCGCGGACCTATCCGGGGCTCGTGAGGTTCTCGCCGACACGCTATCGGAACCTCACCGAAGTACGGCGGCGGCTCCGCGGCCGCGACGACCCTCGCCGCCACTACCTAGGCGCCCGGCACGCCTTTACCGGAATCACCGTCCGCGGCCTGACTATTGCCTCCGCCGGCACGAGTCGACTCGGTGCCGGGCCCGTGCGAACGAGCACCCGGAATCGAATTAGACACGGCGCCGAAGGACTCGGGCTGGCGCCAGGCGCACAATGGTGCGGGTGAGATGCTCGTGAGCGGTGCGGCGGGCAAGTGGGGGAGCAGCGGCCTGGCGTACCTGACCGGTCTGCCCGACGGCCCCCCCGACTTCTCCCGCGCGAATGTGCTGACGCGTGCCGAGCGGATTGCTCCCGACGCGGCCACCCTGCTGACCGGGCGCGCCGGGTTGCTCCGGCTGACCCGCCGTGGCCGGGTGTCGGCCGGCGGCGCCACCCGCCTGCTGGCGGCCCGGGACGGCTGGTGCGCGATCACCCTGTCCCGGCCCGACGACGTCGCCGCCGTCCCGGCGCTGCTGGAAGCCGATGACGTGCCCGCCGACCCATGGCCGATGCTCGAGCGCTGGGCCGCGGCGCGTCTCACCTCCGCGATCACCGAGCGGGCGGCGCTGCTCGACATCCCCGCGGCCGCGCTGGGCGAGGCCAGGGCGGCGAGGGCCGCACCGGCACGGACGCGTCCGATCGGGTCACGGGCGCCCGCGCGCGTCGGCGCCGGCCTGCTGGTGGCCGACCTCTCGTCGATGTGGGCGGGCCCGCTGTGCGGGCACCTGCTGGCACGAGAGGGGGCGACCGTCGTCAAAGTGGAGAGCCCGCGCCGCTTAGACGGAACCCGGGCCGGCGATCGCGCCTTCTTCGATTGGCTGAACGGTGAAAAGCTTTCCTACTGCGTCGATTTCGATAGCCAGGCCGACGAGCTGCGCGAGCTGCTGGCCGCCGCCGACGTCGTGATCGAGGGCTCGCGTCCCGCGGCGCTGGCGCGGCGTCGGCTCGGGCCCGACGACGTTGCGCCACGTGCCGGGCGAATCTGGTTGCGGATCACCGGATATGGCGGCGGCTCCGGTCGACCGGCGTTCGGCGACGACGCCGCGGTCGCCGGCGGCTTGGTCGGCGCAAGCGGTGCGGGCCCGGTGTTCTGCGGCGACGCCATCGCCGATCCGCTGACCGGGCTGGAAGCGACACTGGCGGTGACCGAATCGGCAGGGCGCGGCGGCGGTGAATTGATCGAGGTGGCCATGGCCGCGGTCGCCGCGACCTACGCGGCGCTGCCGCAGGGCCCTGCCGTGGCTAGCTCGGCGTGCCCGCCACCGCAGGCCCCGCCGGCAGCGAAGCCGGCGGCCCAGTTGGGCGCCGACAACGGCGCGGTGAGACACCTGGTTCGCGAAAGACGCTGGCTATCATGCTGATTCAGCGTGCCTCCCTGCTGGATGGGACTATCGTCGATATCCGGGTCGGTGCGCAGATCGAGGAGGTGGGCGACGACCTCCGGGTCAGGCCCGGCGAGGGCCTGCTCGACGCGGCCGGCGGAGCGGTGCTGCCCGGGCTGCACGACCACCACGTGCACGTCCACTCGGCGGCCTCGGCGCTGGATTCACTTTCCGTCGGGCCGCCCATGGTCAGCACCAAAACTCAACTGGCACAACTGCTGTCGAATGTCACGCCGGGCCCCGACGGGTGGATTCGCGCAGTCGGCTATCACGAATCGGTCGCCGGAGACCTGGACCGGGCCGCGCTCGATGCCATGGTGGCCCGCATTCCGGTGCGCATCCAGCATCGCAGCGGCGCGCTGTGGATCCTCAACACCGCCGCGCTGGGCCGGGTCGGGCTGGCCGAACATCCCGACGGTCGCCTGCGCAGCGCCGACCGCGGCTGGTCGAATGCGTTGGCGCGGCGCGAAACCGACCTGGCCGAGTTGGGCCGCCGAATCATCGCGACCGGCGTCACCGGCGTCACCGACGCCACCCCCGACCTCGGGGCCGACGACATGATCTCACTGATGGTCTCGCACCAGCGCGGCGAGTTTCCGCCGCGACTGCGATTCCTGTCGCCGGCTAAGAAGATCCTGCACGACGACCGTCTCGACCTGGACGACCTGACGGAGTGGATCGCCGGGCAGCACGGGGCCGGACGGCCGGTGGCCGTGCACTGCGTGACCGCGGCACAACTCGTGGTGACCATCGCCGCCCTGCGCGCCGCCGGCAGTCATCCGCTCGATCGCATCGAGCATGCCGCGGTGGTGCCCGACGACAACCTCGCCGACCTGGCCGACCTGGCCCGGCTCGGCCTCACGGTGGTCACGCAGCCCAACTTCGTCGCCGAGCGCGGCGATCAGTACCTCGCCGACGTTCCACCGGCCGAGCACGATCAACTCTGGCGGGTGGCATCCCTGCTGCGACGCGGCCGTGCCCGTGGCGCTGTCGACCGACATGCCGTTCGGCCACGGCGACCCATGGACGGCGATGCGTGCCGCGGTATACCGCACCACGCTGTGCGGCACGGTTCTGGGTGCCGGCGAATGTGTCTCGGCGCGAACGGCTTTGACGATGTTTCTGGGCTGGCCGGATCGGCCGGGCCGGGCGCGGACCGTCGAACCCGGACAGCCGGGCGACCTGTGCGTGCTGAACGAACCGCCCGCGACCGCCCTGGCCGAGCTGGACGCCGGCATGGTCGCCGCCACGGTCATCGGCGGTGAGCTGGCCTACTTCGCGATGTGAACCGGCGGCTCCCCATCCGTCCCGGCTTGCCTCGGCTCCGAATGTCTTTTGGTTAATCGACCGGATTTGCGGGTAGCGTTCGACGAGCAGGGTAGGTCGGGCACGATGCGAAGGGCGTGACATGCACGGGCACCTGTACGACCGGGCGCTGGACGGCGAGCGATGTTGGATCCGCGATGAGGACGGGGAGGTCCGGCTGCTGCCGGCGCACCGCTGGCTTGGCCAGAGGTGCGCCAGTGGCGCTCATGACCCATCCGGTGACGAATCCGATGCGGCCTTCGACGAGCAGGTCACGCAGCTGTGCGGCGGGCCGACGATCGAACTGGGCTGCGGGCCCGCGCGATTGGTCGCGCGGCTGGTTCGGCGGGGGATACCCGCGCTCGGCATCGACCGGTCTGCGACCGCGATCCGCCTGGCCGGTAGCGTCGGTGCGCCGGCACTGCTGGGCGACGTGTTCCAGCCGTTGCCCGGAATGGGTTGCTGGCAAACGGTTTTGCTGGTCGACGGCAACATCGGCCTGGGTGGGGACCCGCGGCGGATCCTGGGTCGCGCCGCCGAATTGCTGTGCCGCGGGGGCCATTGCGTGGCCGAGTTCGACGCCGAGGCCATCGGTATCCGCCCCCGCTGGGTGCGGTTGGAGTCGTCCCGCGATGTGGGGCCATGGTTTCGCTGGGCCTCGGTCGGGATCGACAGCGCCGACGCATTGGCCGGCCATGTCGGCCTTACGCTCACGGGTGTGCGGATGATCGGCGGCCGGGTGATCGCGAGCCTGGCGGCCCTGTGAAGATCCCGTTTCGTAGCCCCCCGTTTCGTAGCCCCCCGTTTCGTAGCCCCCTGCGTGGCCCGTGGCTGACGTCGGTCTTCGGCCTGGTGCTGTTGGTGGCGCTCCCGATCGTCATCATCACCGGGCTGCTGTCCTACATCGCCTACGGGCCGCAACTGGGCCAGGCCATCCCCGCTGACGTCGGCTGGCTGCGGCTGCCGGGCTTCACCTGGCCGACCCGCCCGTCGTGGCTCTACCGGCTGACCCAGGGTCTGCATGTGGGGCTGGGCCTGCTGATCATCCCCGTGGTGCTGGCCAAGCTGTGGTCGGTGCTGCCGCGGTTGTTCGTCTGGCCGCCGGCGCGCTCGATCGCCCAGCTGCTCGAACGGCTGTCGGTGCTGATGCTGGTCGGCGGGATCCTCTTCGAGATCGTCACCGGTGTCCTCAACATCCAGTACGACTACATCTTCGGGTTCAGCTTCTACGACGGCCACTACTTCGGGGCCTGGGTATTCATCGCCGGCTTTTTGTTGCACATCGCCGTCAAGATCCCCCGGATGTTCACCGCGTTGGGGTCGCTGTCGATACGGGAAGTGTTGCACACCAACGTGATCGACACGCGACCCGAACCGCGTGACGCCGACGAACTGGTGGCCGCGAACCCAGGTGAGCCGACGGTGAGCAGGCGCGGTGCCCTGGGATTGGTCGGTGCCGGCGTGCTGCTCATCGGCGTGCTGACGGCCGGGCAGACCGTCGGCGGCATCACCCGCCGCGCCGCCCTGCTGCTGCCGCGGGGTCGGGTGCCCGGCCCGGGCGATTTCCCGATCAACAAGACCGCCGCCGCCGCGGGCATAACGCCGGCGGGCACCGGGCCGGATTGGCGGTTGATCCTGCGCGGTGGGCCCGCGGAGGTCGTGCTGGACCGCGCCACGCTGGCCGGCATGCCGCAACACACCGCGACGCTGCCCATCGCGTGCGTCGAAGGATGGTCCGCCGTGCGTACCTGGAGCGGAGTGCGGCTGGCCGAGTTGGCGCGGCTGGCCGGCGTACCGGCGCCACGCTCGGCACGAGTGACGTCACTGCAGGTCGGCGGTGCCTTCGGCGAGGCCAGGCTGGCCGCCAATCAAGTCGTCGACCCGGATGCCTTGCTGGCCCTGCGGGTCGAAGGCGCCGACCTGTCGCTGGACCACGGCTACCCGGCCCGGGTCATCGTTCCCGCCTTACCCGGTGTGCACAACACCAAATGGGTCGCCGCCATCGAATTCGAGCGGCACTGAGATGCCCGGGATGCCGCGCATCTCAACGCGCTTCAGAGACTTTTACGGCGCGCACCCGCTGCATCTGCTGACCATGCTGGCCGGCTTCGCGCTGCTGGGCTACACGCTGGTCACCTTCAACCCGTCGCGGCTGTGGAATCAGGCCACCTGGTGGCAGTCGATCGCCGTCTGGTTCGCGGCCGCGGTCGTCGGACACGACTTGGTGCTGTTCCCGGTCTACGCGCTGGCCGACCGGATCCTGCTCGCGCGTGCCGGCCGGCCCCGCCCAAGAGGGCGGCCAAAAGTGCTGGTCCACAATCACATTAGGGTGCCGGCGCTGGGCGCCGGACTGACCCTGCTGGTTTTCCTGCCCGGCATCATCGAGCAGGGCGGTCCGACCTACCAGGCGGCAACCGGCCAAACCCAGCAGCCGTTTCTCGGCAGATGGCTGCTGCTCACCGCGGCCATGTTCGGCATCAGCGCCCTCATTTACGCGGGGCGGCTAGCCCTGGCGCGCTGGCGGCCCCCGGACCCCGTCTTGACAAGCGTTGACGTATTCGTCGATTAGTCGCTCGCACGCGGGGTACGCTCTGCCCATGACGGTGCGACCGGCGACCGGACCCACCCTCGCGTCCCGTATGCGATGGTTGCTACGAGCGGGCCCAGTCGACTATATGCTGGCGTTAAGCGTTGCGGGGGCTTCGCTACCGGTGGTGGGCAAGAGCCTTGAGCCGCTGGGTTGCGTGACGGCGATGGGTGCCTGGGGCGCCCGGCACCTGCCGGACTTCATTTCCGAAACCGCAAAGGCACTGACCACCCCGGGCGGCTCCGAGCTGCGTCGACGGGATCGCGAGAGCACGCGCGATGTCTCCGAGGCCGCGCTGCGCGGCATCGTGTCGGCCGAAGACCTGGCCGGCGAGTGGCCGGCGCCCGACCGCATGCCGCCGCTGGGCCGCGCGCTGTATCAGCGGCGTTTCGTGCACCGCTCGGCGGTCCACTACGGCGATAACCCCGCCCAGCTGCTCGACGTGTGGCGGCCCAAAACCCTGCCGACCGAGCCCGCACCCGTGCTGATCTTCGTCCCGGGCGGCGCCTGGGTGCACGGCAGTCGCATGCTGCAGGGCCATGCGCTGATGTCCCGCCTGGCCGAACAGGGCTGGGTGTGTCTGTCGATCGACTACCGCGTCGCGCCGCACCACCGCTGGCCGCGGCACATCATCGACGTCAAGACGGCCATCGCGTGGGCGCGCGCCAATGTCGACAAGTTCGGGGGTGACCGCAATTTCATTGCGGTGGCCGGTTGCTCGGCCGGCGGACACTTGGCCGCGCTGGCCGGACTGACCGCCAACGACCCGCAATACGAGGCCGAGCTGCCGGAAGGCTCCGACACCTCGGTGGACGCGGTCGTGGGCATCTACGGCCGCTATGACTGGGAGGACCGTTCCACCCCCGAGCGCGCCCGATTCGTCGACTTCCTGGAGCGGGTGGTGGTCAGACGCAGCATCGCCCGGCACCCCGGGGTGTTCCGCGACGCTTCGCCGATTGCGCGCGTGCATCGGAATGCTCCCCCCTTCTTGGTGATTCACGGCAGCAAAGACAGCGTCATCCCCGTCGCGCAGGCGCACAGCTTCGTCGAGCGGTTGCGGGAGCAATCGCATTCGATGGTCGGCTACTTAGAGCTCCCCGGCGCGGGCCACGCTTTCGACCTCCACGACGGCGAGCGGGCCGGCGTGACGGCACACGCGACGTCACTGTTCCTCAATCGGGTTCACCGCACCCGGGCACCGATCGGGGCGAAAGAGGTCATCTGAGCTCCGGGCGATTGTAAGGTCGCCGTATGGGCAAGGGGCAGCGGTGAAACGGCTAACCGGCTGGGACGCGGTACTGCTGTACAGCGAGACGCCGAACGTTCACATGCACACCATCAAGGTCGCCGTCATCGAGCTGGATGCGGACAGCCGCGGCATGGGTATCGAGGCTTTCCGTCAGGTGATCGCCGGCCGGATGGACAAGCTGGTGCCGTTGGGCTACCAGCTCATCGACGTCCCGTTGAAGTTCCACCACCCGATGTGGCGGGAGAACTGCGAGGTCGATTTGAACTACCACATCCGTCCGTGGCAGCTGGCCGCGCCGGGCGGGCGGCGCGAACTGGACGAGGCGATCGGGCAGATCGCCAGCACCCCGCTGGATCGCGCCTACCCGCTGTGGGAGATGTACTTCGTCGAGGGCCTGGCCAACGACCGGATCGCGGTGGTGGTCAAGATCCACCACGCACTGGCCGACGGAGTCGCCTCGGCGAACCTGATGGCGCTCGGCATGGATCTGATGCCGACACCGGGGGCCGGCTCGTATAGCCCCGATCCGGCGCCGAAGAAGCGGGAGCTGATGGCGTCGGCGTTGGTTGACCACATGCGCCACATCGGGCGGATCCCCGCGACGGTCCGCTACACCGCGCAGGGTGTGGCCCGGGTGCGACGCAGCTCGCGCAAGCTCTCGCCGGAGCTGACCATGCCGATCACCCCACCGCCGACGTTCATGAACCACAAGCTCACCCCGGAGCGCCGCTTCGCCACCGCCACCTTGGCATTGGCCGATGTGAAGGAGACCGGCAAGAAGCTCGGGGCGACGATCAACGACATGGTGCTGGCAATGTCCACCGGGGCGCTGCGCACGCTGCTGTTGCGGTACGACGGCAAGGCCGAACCTCTGCTGGCGTCGGTCCCGGTGGCCTACGACTTTTCGGACCGGATCTCGGGCAACCACTTCACCGGAATGATGGTCGCGTTGCCGGCCGACTCCGACGACCCGCTGGAACGGGTCCGGGCCTGCCACGACAACGCGGTGTCGGCCAAGGAGGGCCATCAGCTCCTGGGGCCGGAGCTGATCAGTCGCTGGGCGGCCTACTGGCCGCCGACGGGTACCGAAGCACTTTTCCGGTGGCTTTCCGACCGCGACAAGAACAAGGTCCTCAACGTGAACATCTCCAACGTGCCCGGCCCCCGCCAGCGCGGCCGGGTGGGCGGCGCACTGGTCACCGAGATCTATTCGGTGGGGCCGCTCACCACCGGAGCCGGCGTGAACATCACCGTGTGGAGCTACGTCGATCAGCTCAACATCTCGGTGCTGGTCGACGGTGCCACCGTTAAGGATCCGCACGAGGTGACCGACGCCATGGTCTCGGACTTCGTCGAAATTCGCAGGGCCGCGGGGCTTTCCGAAAAGCTGACGGTCGTCGAGACGGCCATGGCTCCGGCCTGATCGGGCGGGCCGTTACCATCGCCTTGTGAGCGACGAAGCTGGCAACACCGAACCGACCGAACCAGAGGTACTGGTCGAACAACGCGACCGGATCCTGATCATCACCATCAACCGGCCGAAGGCCAAGAACGCGGTCAACGCCGCGGTGAGCCGTGGCCTGGCCGACGCGATGGACCGGCTCGACGACGATGCCGGCCTCTCGGTGGGAATCCTGACCGGCGCCGGCGGCTCGTTCTGCGCGGGCATGGACCTCAAGGCATTCGCCCGCGGCGAGAACGTCGTCGTCCACGGCCGTGGCCTGGGCTTCACCGAACGCCCGCCCGCCAAGCCGCTCATCGCCGCGGTGGAGGGGTACGCCCTGGCCGGCGGCACGGAACTGGCGCTGGCCACCGATTTGATCGTGGCGTCGAAGGAGTCGGCGTTCGGCATCCCCGAGGTCAAGCGTGGCTTGGTGGCGGGCGGTGGGGGGTTGCTGCGGCTGCCCGAGCGCATCCCGTATGCCATCGCGATGGAGCTGGCGCTGACCGGCGACCAGTTGCCGGCCCAGCGGGCCCACGAGCTTGGGCTGGTCAACGTCCTGGCCGAACCGGGGGGCGCGCTGGACGCGGCGATCGAGCTGGCCGAGAAGATCACCGCGAACGGGCCGCTGGCGGTGGCCGCCACCAAGCGGATCATGACCGAATCCCGCGGCTGGAGCCTCGACACCAGGTTCGCCGAGCAGATCAAGATCCTGGCCCCGATCTTCATGTCGAACGACGCCAAGGAAGGCGCCATCGCGTTCGCCGAGAAGCGCCCGCCCCGCTGGACCGGCACCTGACCCGCGGGGCGCGCTAGCGTAAGGCCCATGATCTGGTTTATCACCGGCGCGTCGAGGGGTTTCGGCCGCGAGTTCGCCGTCGCGGCGGCCGAACGCGGCGACCGGGTGGCAGCCACCGCGCGCGACACCCATTCGCTGGCCGAGTTGTCCGGCCGATTTGGCGATCGCCTGATGCCGATTCGGCTCGACGTCACCGACCGGGCGGCGGCTTTCGAGGCGGTCGGTCGGGTGTACGACGAGTTCGGCGGGCTCGACGTGGTGGTCAACAACGCCGGCTACGGCCACTTCGGTGCCGTCGAGGAGCTCTCCGAGGGCGACCTGCGCGATCAGCTGGAGACCAACCTGTTCGGGGCGGTCTGGATCACCCAGGCGGCCCTGCCGTTCCTGCGCGCGCAGGGTTCGGGGCACATAATCCAGGTCTCCAGCGTCGGTGGCCTGGGGGCGTTCGCCAACCAATCCGCCTATCACGCGTCCAAGTGGGCACTCGAGGCGGTCAGCGAATCGCTGGCGGCCGAGGTCAGGTCGCTGGGCATCCGGGTGACCATCGTGGAGCCCGCCCTGTTCAGCACAGATTGGGCCGGTCCGTCCGCGCGGTGGTCGGACAAGATGACCGAGTACGAGTACGTCCGGGAAATGATGTTCGCGCGCCGCAAGGCCGCCACGGCCGGCGATCCGAAGGCGGCCGCGCGGGCGCTCCTGGAGATTGTCGACTCCGACGATCCGCCGTTGCGGGCGCTGTTCGGCTCCGCGGCGAACTCGATGATCACCGAGATCTACGAACAGCGGTTGGCGACCTGGCGGGACTGGGAAGCGGTTTCGCGACGGGCGCAGGGCGACCAGGGCGGCTGAGGAGCTCCGGCGATGGGTTACACTATCGCCAAGATTTGTAACGTGTGCCTAAATGTGTGACGGGCAGATCCCGAAGGATCGAGGATGAGCATCTCGTTGCTCCTGGAGATGGCGGCGTCGGGCAACCCGGGCCGGCCGGCGGTCGTCTCGGGGGACTTGCGGTTGACCACCGCGCAGCTCAGCGATCTCGCCGACGGCGGCGCGGCCGTGATCGCCGCATCGAACGCCAAGCACCTGGCCTACGTCGGCACCGGCGGCGCGATGCTGCCGCTGCTGATGTTCGCCGCGGCGCGCGCAGGGGTGGCGTTCACGCCGATCAACTACCGGCTGTCCGCCGACGGCATCGGAGCCCTGATTCGTCGGCTGCCCGAGCCCGTGGTGATCGTCGACGACCGCTACCGGGAGACGGTTGGCGACGTCGGCCAGGAGGTGCTGGAGGCCGGGGAATTCCTCGCGGCCGCCAGCACCGCCGAACCCGCCCCTGAGGTTCCCGTGTTTGCCGACCCCGATTCCGTCGCGATCGTGCTCTTCACCTCGGGCACCACCTCGGCCCCCAAGGCGGTCGAACTCACGCACAACAACCTGACCAGCTACATCACCGGCACGGTCGAATTCGAGTCGGCCGAACCCACCGATGCCGCGCTGATCTGCGTGCCGCCTTACCACATCGCCGGTGTCGGCGCGGCGCTGTCGAACCTGTATGCCGGCCGGCGGATGGTGTACCTGCCGAATTTCGACGCGCAGGAATGGGTGCGGCTGATCGACGCCGAACAGGTCACCACAGCGACGGTGGTGCCCACCATGCTGGACCGCATCGTGACCGCGCTCGAGGCGGGCGAGCCGGGTGCCGTGCGGCTGCCGTCGCTGCGTAACCTGGCCTACGGCGGGTCGAAGGTGGGGCTGCCGCTGGTGCGCCGGGCGCTGGAACTGTTGCCGGATGTGGGGTTCGTGAACGCCTACGGCCTGACCGAGACGAGTTCGACGATCGCGGTGCTGACCCCTGACGATCACCGTGCGGCGCTTGCGGCGCTTTCGTCGCCCGACGTCGTACGAGCCAAGCGGCTGGGCTCGGTCGGGCTGCCGGTGCCCGGCATCGAACTGCAGATCCGCGGAGAGGACGGCAAGGTGCTCGGTGCGGGCGAGACGGGTGAGCTGTTCGTGCGCGGCGAGCAGGTCTCGGGCCGCTACACCGGCATCGGCTCGGTGCTCGACGACGACGGCTGGTTTCCCACCAAGGACATCGCCATGCTCGACGAGGACGGCTATCTGTTCATCGGCGGACGCAGCGACGACACCATCATCCGCGGCGGTGAGAACATTGCGCCCGCCGAGCTGGAGGAGGTGCTGATCGAGCACCCTCAGGTGCGCGACGTCGCCGTGGTCGGGGTCGAGGATGCGCAGTGGGGCCAGGCGATCGTCGCCGTCGTGGTGCCGGCGGCGGGCGTCGACCCCGACCCCGACGAGCTGCGCGAATATGTCCGGAACAGCTTGCGCGGGTCGCGTACCCCCGACCGGGTAGTCTTTCGCGACGAGCTGCCCACCACCGCCACCGGCAAGGTGCTACGCCGGCAGATTGTCGAGAATCTAGCAGGGACGAAATCATGATCAAGAACGGAACTCGCCTCGCCAGCCAGGTGTGTGACACCCAGGTCATCGTGGTCAGGAGCGCCGACAGCCTCGACGACCTGCGCTGCGGCGGTGCGCCGATGGTGCCGATCGGTGGCGCGCGGTCTGGCGAGCTCGACCCGGCGTTCGCCGACGGCACCGTGATGGGCAAGCGCTACGTCGACGAAACCGGGGCCGAGGTGCTGGTGACCAAGCCCGGTGCGGGGAGCCTGAGCATCGGTGCGACCGCGCTGCAGCTCAAAGAGGTCAAGCCGCTGCCGGCCAGCGACTGACTACGCGGCTAGGAGGCGGCTAAGGGTACTTTCTGCCGTCGGCTCCGGGCACGCCCAGCAGCAGGCCGCCGCTGCCGCCGACTCCACCGACCTGGGCGTAGCCGTTGCCGCCGTCGCCGCCATTCCCGATCAGCCGGGCGTTGCCGCCGTCGCCACCCGGCGATCCGGTCAACGGAGCTGTGCCGTATCCGCCGTTGCCGCCCTTACCGCCGCTGCCGATGACGCCGGCGTCGCCGCCGCGGCCGCCGACCCCGCCCTGGGTGACGGACTCACCGCCGTCCCCACCGTATCCGCCGCCGCCGAAGAGCCCGACCGCGTTGCCGCCGGCACCCCCGTCGCCGCCGGCGCTGTACGTGGATTGGCCGCCCCGGCCACCGTTTCCGCCGTCGCCCCACAGGGTGCCGCCGGTGCCACCGCTGCCACCGGCACCGGCGGGCGGCAACAGGCCCGTGTTCTGGGCGGCGCCGCCGGCCCCGCCGTTTCCGCCGTCGCCGACGAGGCCGGCCGCGCCGCCGTTGCCGCCGGCGTTGCTGCCCGAGCCGGAGCCGCCGTCGCCGCCGTTACCGTGGAAAAACCCGCCAGCGCCGCCGCTGCCACCCTTGTTGCCGTAGGTGGCGGCTCCGGCGTTGCCCCCGGCGCCGCCGTTGCCGGTCAGCCATCCGCCGTGGCCGCCCTGGCCGCCGGCGCCGGCGATGCTGTGCTGGGTATCGCCGAAGAGGCCGGAACCACCGTCGCCGCCGGCCCCTCCGGTGCCGAACAACCCGATTGCGTCACCGCCCCGGCCGCCGGTGCCGCCCGCGGTGGGGGAGAGGGCAAACCCGCCCACACCGCCGGACCCGCCGTTGCCGGCCAGCAGCCCGCCGCTGCCGCCGGCGCCGCCGTTGCCGGCGGACTCTAGGCCGACGGAGGCGCCGCCGGCGCCGCCGGTGCCGCCGTTTCCGAACAGTCCGGCGGACCCGCCGTTGCCGCCCTGCCCACCGGGACCGAACCCGTTGGCGGGTACACCGGATCCGCCGTCGCCGCCGTTGCCCCAC
Organism: uncultured Actinomycetota bacterium; assembly: GCA_963778135.1. Taxonomy (GTDB): domain Bacteria; phylum Actinomycetota; class Actinomycetes; order Mycobacteriales; family Mycobacteriaceae; genus Mycobacterium. The sequence goes on from CAVZTC010000004.1 coordinate 367,205, forward strand.
AGCAGGCCGCCCGGGCCGCCGTCGGCCCCGGTGCCCGGCAGGCCGTTGCTGCCGTTGCCGATCAGGGGCCGCCCGAGCAGGTTCTCGGTCGGCGCGTTGATCGCGTTGAGCACCCCCTGCTGCAGGGCCTGCCACGGGTTGGCGGTCGCGGTGGCGCCGGCGGCATTGGCCGCCTCGGTGCTGGCGTATGCGTCCGCACCCGCATTGAGTGCCTGGACAAACTGCCGATGAAATTCGGCCGTCTTGGCGCCGAGGGCCTGATACGCCTGGGCATGTGAGCTGAACAACGACGCCACGGCGGCCGACACCTCGTCGGTGCCCGCCGCGAGCACCCCCGTCGTCGGGGTCAACGCGGTCGAATTGGCCTCGCTGATGGCGGAACCGATGCTCGCCAAATCCGTGCCCGCCGCGGCCACCAACTCGGGTTGCGTGATCACGAAAGACATTGCGGAATCTCCCTCACGTCTAGGGCCCCGGCCGATCAGACCCCAGGGTAGCGCCGCTCAGCAAAGTGCGTGACGGGATTCACAGCAAACGCCGAAGTGGTTGCCCGTGCGGCGTCAGTCGCCGCGCTTGTCGGGCAGTCCGTTACGACGGACGAATTCCCTTGCCTTGATTAGGAATTGAAGCTGCTCGTCGACCTGGTGCAACGGAAGCACGCTGCGGGTCGAGCGGCACAGCACGATGGCGCCTTCGAACGCGGCGATGGTCATCACCGCCAGCGACGCGGCGTCCGAGTCGGTGAAGCCGTCGGTGACGAACGCCTGGGTCATCGCGGTACACCAGCGGCCCAGGATGACGCCCGCCTCGGTCGAGAGCTCCACCTCATCGTCGGCCGAGCCGATCGCGGCGGCGACGACGGGACACCCGGCGCTGAAGTCACACTCGACGAGCAGGCGTTCCCAGAACTCGACGTATTCGCGCAGCAGGGCCCGGGCTCCCCGGTTGACGGCGTCATCGATGGTGGCGGTGATGGCATCACCGGAGTAGCGCAGCGCCTCGGCCAGGATCTGGTTGCGACCGTCGGGGAAGTGGTAGTACACCGAGCCGCGTGGCGCGCCGCTGCGTGCGAGCACCGCATCGATGGTCACGCCCGAGGCGCCGCGTTCGCGCATCACCTCGGCGGCGCTAACCAGCATCCTGGTGCGGGTGTCAAGGCGTTTGGTAGGCACGGTCGCACCGACTGCGGGCGGCGTCATGCGGCGTGGGACTGTCGCGCCGCCGGCCAGTGCAGATTTCGGGGGTTGAACCGGAACGGCCTGCGCCGCAGGTCGGGCATTTCACGCGTGAAGTGATAGCCGGCGACGTTGAGTTCGAGGATCCACATGGCTTTCTCCCGGCATGGGTGGTGCACACATGCGCCGGGGCCGCCGGCCCATGATTATGCTGAGAATCATATAAGACGTCCGTGTAGCAAGCAAGTTGTATGTGCTAACCAGACCTGACTATCAGGGAAATGTGTGCTAGCGCGCGTCAAGCACCATCGTCAGTCGGAACGGTAACGATCCGATTTCTATGCTCTATTGCATAATCCGCCGATGTGCGATTGACTTTGCCGATGGCTAGCGCGCTACCGACCCTGGACACCGTGACCCTCGAGCGGGATGGACACGTCCTGCTGATCGGCCTGAACCGGCCGCAGAAACGTAACTCGTTCAACCGCGCGATGCTCGCCGATATTTCGCGGGCCTACGGGCTGATGGAGTCCGATGCCGAGGTGCGCGCCGGGGTGCTCTTCGCGCACGGCGACCACTTCACCACCGGCCTGGATCTCGCCGACGTCGCCCCGGGCATCGCATCGGGGGAGTCGCCGATCCCGGACGGCGGCGCGGACCCCTGGCGGCTGGACGGCCCGTGGAGCACACCGCTGGTCGCCGTGGTCCAGGGCTGGTGCATGACCCTGGGCATCGAATTGCTGCTGGCCGCCGACATTCGCCTGGCCGCGGCCGGGACCCGGTTCACCCAGCTTGAGGTGCAGCGCGGGATCTATCCGTTCGGCGGTGCGACGATCCGACTGCCCCGCGAGGCCGGGTGGGGCAACGCGATGCGCTGGCTGCTCACCGGCGACGAGTTCGACGCGGCCGAGGCGTATCGCATCGGGCTGGTCCAGGAGGTGGCCGACGACGCGGCCGCGGCCCTGGCCCGGGCGCGCGATATCGCGCAGACCATCGCCGAGCGGGCGGCGCCGCTGGGCGTGCGGGCCACCCTGGCCTCGGCGCATCTGGCGCGCACGGACGGTGAGGCGGCCGCCATCGAGCGGCTGCGGCCCGCCGTCGTCGAGCTGTTCAAGAGCGAGGACGCGGCCGAGGGCGTGCAGTCGTTCGTCGAACGACGGCAGGCAAAATTCCAGGGCCGCTAGCTCGCGATCACCCCTCTAGCGTGTAGCCCATCGGCATCAGCACGCTCTTCTGCTGGGTGAAGTGCTCGACGCCTTCCGGCCCGTTTTCGCGGCCGATGCCGGAGTTCTTGTAGCCGCCGAACGGGCAGCAGGGGTCGAACGCGTACCAGTTGATCGCGTAGGTCCCGGTGCGGATCTGCTCCGAGATCTCGATGCCGCGCGGGACGTTGGTGGTCCAGACGCTGCCGGCCAGGCCGTAGGCCGAGTCGTTGGCGATCTTGATCGCGTCCTCCTCGGTATCGTAGGCGATGATGGCGAGCACCGGCCCGAAGATCTCCTCCTGCGCGATCGTCATCTTGTTGTCGACGTCGGCAAAGACGGTGGGCTGCACGAAGAAGCCGTTGTCCAGTCCCTCGGGTCGGCCGCCACCGCACACCAGCCGGGCGCCCTCCTCGATTCCCTTGGCGATGTAGCCCTCGACCCGCGCGCGCTGCTTCTCCGAGATCAGCGAACCGATCTGGGCGGCCGGGTCCGACGGCGGGCCTACCGGCAGCATCTGAACGAAATTGCTGACCGCTTCCACGATTTCGTCGTAGCGCGAGCGCGGCGCCAGGATACGGGTCTGGCCGACGCAGGCCTGCCCGGTGTTCATGATCCCGGAGAACACCAGCATCGGAATCGCGGATGCCAAGTCGACGTCCTCGAGGAGGATGGCCGCGGACTTGCCGCCGAGCTCCAGGGTGCACGGCTTGAGCATTTCCGCGGCGCGTCGGCCGATCTCCTTGCCGACGCCCGAGCTACCGGTGAAGGTGAACAGGTCGACGTCCGGGTTCGACGTCAGCGCCTGGCCGGTCTCGATCCCGCCGGGCACCACCGACAGCACGCCCTCGGGCAGGCCGGCCTCGGCGAAGATCTCGGCCAAAGCGTTTGTGGTCAAAGGCGTTTCGGCCGCCGGCTTGAGCACCACCGTGCAGCCGGCCAGCAGGGCCGGGCCCAGCTTGTTGATCGCCAGGAATAGCGGCACGTTCCACGCAACGATCGCGCCCACCACACCGATCGGCTCGCGGTGCACGATCGTCTGGCCGTAGGAGCCGTTGCGGATCTCGCGCCACTTCACCTCGTCGACCGCGGGGCCGGCGAAGAAGTTCATCGCGCCCATCGTGCCCATCCAGTGCATGGTTTCGATGGTCATCGGCGGCTGGCCGGTCTCGGCCGAGAGCAGGCCGCTGAGCAGCTCCTTGCGCTCCTCCATCAGCTTGGCCACGTTGGCCAGGACGGCCGCGCGTTCCTTCGGCGGCGTCGTGGGCCACGGGCCGCTGTCGAAGGCCGCGCGGGCCGCGGCGACCGCGGCGTCGACGTCGGCGGCCGCGGCCAGCGGCGTCTTGCCGACGTACTCGCCAGTGGCCGGGCAGTGCACCTCGATGACTGCGGAGGTCGAGGGCTCGGTCCACTTGCCGCCGATGAAAAGCTTGTCGTACTCGGTCGTGCTCTGGCTCTGGGTTGTGCTCTGGCTCATGGGCGCCACCCTACCCAAGCCGAAGAAGAATTAGAACACGTTCCATTATCGTGGCTGGAGCACCAGCACGAGATTGCTGACCAGGAACTCCCGCAGCACCGGTGCCGACGTCAGCCACCAGGCCCATCGAGGGTGGTAGCGCGGAAAAGCGACGAGCAGCGCTCCCGTACTCGCGGCCCAGTTCAGGCCGTCGGCCACGGACACCGCGAACAACGACGACCCGTAGTCGTTCTTCGGTCTGCGGCCATGTTTTCGCGTGTACCGCGCGGCAGCGCGGTGTCCACCGAGGTAATGCGTCAGGCCCATTTCGTGTCCGCCGAACGGGCCCAGCCAGACGGTGTAGGAGAGCACGGCCAGGCCACCCGGCCTGGTGACCCGCAGCATCTCGGCGCCGAGCTGCCAGGGGCGCGGCACGTGTTCGGCGACGTTGGACGATAAGCAGATGTCGACCGAGTCGTCGGCGAACGGCAGCGCCATGCCGGACGCCCGGACGAACGTGCCCGCCGCCGGATCGAGAGCCGGCCCGGCCGCGTGCATCGCGTGCATCTCGCGAGGATCCGGTTCGACGCCGACGTAGCGGACGCCGGCGTCGGCGAATTCCGCGGCGAAATATCCCGGCCCACCACCGACGTCGAGCAACGTCCGGCCCGCCGGGAGTCGGCCGTGGCTCGCCTGCCACAGGTCGCCGACCATGGCCGCGGTGTCGGCTGCCAGGGCCCGGTAGAAGCGTCCCGGATCCGGCTGCTCGTAGCGAAACTCCGACAGCAGCCGCAGCGAACGCGCAAGCGTGGCCCGGCGTGCGAAAACGTCGGTGACGGCCACCGGCCAACCCTACGGGTCAAGGCCCGTGACCCGTCCGAACCACGGGAGATCAACATCAGCGCGCCCATGTACAGACCCCCCGAAGACGGCGCAAAACGCGAGGATCCCGACCACGGTGATCAAGTAGGACCTGGCGGGGTTCTTTTGCTACGCGGGCGCCGTGACGGGGGCCATTTTCGAGCCTCAGATGGCGGATGAGCAACAAACCTGCGCGTCGCGCCGGACTCACTGCTGACGCTCATCTTGAAACGATCCCACTCCAGGGCTTTTGGCTGAAGCATTAAGGTGATCACCAATGTCTGATCTGCGCTCGGTGCTGCTGCTGTGCTGGCGCGACACCGGGCACCCGCAGGGCGGCGGCAGCGAAGCTTATTTGCAGCGCATCGGCGCGCAACTGGCCGCCTCCGGCGTCGCCGTCACCCTGCGCACCGCCCACTACCCCGGCGCGCCCCGACGCGAAGTGGTCGACGGCGTCGTGATCAACCGCGCGGGCGGGCGCTGCTCTGTTTACGTCTGGGCGCTGTTGGCGATGGCTTTTTCAGAATTGGGGGCGCGGCTCGGTCTCGGCCCGCTTCGGCGAGCGCGGCCCGATGTCGTCGTCGATACCCAAAACGGCCTGCCGTTTCTGGCTCGGCTGGTGTACGGCCGGCGGGTGGTGGTGCTGGTGCACCATTGCCACCGTGAGCAGTGGCCGGTGGCCGGGCCGGTGACCGGCAGGATCGGCTGGTTTGTCGAGTCGACGCTGTCACCCCGCGCGCACCGGCGCAATCAGTACCTGACGGTGTCGCTGCCCTCGGCGCGCGATCTGGTCGCCCTCGGCGTGGACAACGAACGGATTGCCGTGGTGCGTAACGGTCTCGACGAGGCACCCGCGCCCTCGCTGTCCGGCCCCCGCGCGGCCACACCGCGGATTGTGGTGCTGTCGCGGCTGGTGCCACACAAGCAGATCGAGGATGCGCTGGAGGCCGTCGCGGAGCTGCGCAAACGGATGCCGGGGGTGCACCTGGACATCGTCGGCGGCGGGTGGTGGCAGCAGCGGCTCGTCGGCCATGTGCAGCGCCTCGGCATTTCCGGCGCCGTGACATTCCACGGCCACGTCGACGACGTGACCAAACACCATGTGTTGCAGAGCTCCTGGGTAAATGTGCTGCCCTCCCGCAAGGAGGGCTGGGGCCTGGCCGTCGTGGAGGCGGCCCAGCACCGCGTGCCCACCGTCGGCTACCGCTCCTCCGGCGGACTGTGCGACTCGATCCTCGATGGGGTCACCGGCGTATTGGTGGACGACCGAAGCGAGCTGGTGGATCGCCTCGAACAGCTGCTGAGCGACCCGGTGCTGCGCGATCAACTCGGGCGTAAGGCGCAGGCGCGCTGCGGCGAGTTCTCCTGGACGCAAAGCGCCGACGCGATGCGCGTCGTGCTCGAAGCCGTGCGCGCCGGCACCTTTGTCAGCGGCCTGGTCTAAGGGCCCTAAGGGCACAACGCCGGCGCGCCCAGCCCACCGCCGCGCCACCGCCGCCCAGGACCAGCAGGACCAGCCACGCCAGGTGCGCGGCGATCACTGCCGCCCGCAGGCGGGCAGCGGGTGCCCCGGCGCGGTGCCCGCCGGTCCGGTACAGGGCGAGTTTGTCGTCGCGGTAGGTCGGTGTCAGCGCGCCGAGAGTGCGTGCCGCGGCTCCCATGTCACCCGGGGTGTCCGACTCGACGACCAGCCACGCCACGCCGGCCGGGGCCACGGCGGATGGGTCGGGCCCCGACAGCAGCAGCTGCTCTACCGCCCGCGCCCGGGCGCCCTCCCCGGGCACGGTGACGCCGGATATCGCCAGATCGCTGGTGCTCAGCACGTCCGCGCGCAGCCAGCGCGGTAACGGATCGAGCACCGGGGCGGGACCGGAGAAGTCGAAGCGTCGCATGATGCCGGCGGGCAACACCGCGACCCATCCCGGGTGCCCCGGCTCGTTGTTGATCGCTCCCGCCACCGCCGCCCACCCGGACGGGTAGTGCACCGGCGAGACCTTGCCCCACACCCCCCAGGCCAGGTCCGGCAGCGCCAGGATCAGCGCGAGGCAGCAGACCGACGCCGTCACGAGTGGCTTTGCCCAGCGTCGCAGCGTCTCCACCGCGCCCGCCCCCGCCAGCGCGTACCCGGGCACCGCCAGGGCCACCCACTTCTGCCCGTCGCGCAGCACGCCCACACCGGGCACGGCATCGATCACCGCGCGCAGCAGGTGTTGCCCGGGGCCGGTGGCCAGCGCGGCCGGCCCGAGCACGCACACCGCCGCCAGCACCAGCAGCGGCACCGCCATCGGACGACCTACCACAGCCGGTAGCCCGGCCGCCACCACACCCAGCAGCACCGCGGCCGACAAAATCGCAAGAAGGGTTGTCCGCGAATCGGGCACGGCCTCGCCATTCCAGATGCCGCCAAGGCTGGCCAGGCTGACCAGCGTGCCAAGGCCGGGCTCGGCGCGCGGCGCGAACATGGCCACCCCGAGCGCGTCCGCCTGCGGGTTCGAGGTCATCGACGAGCCCACCGCCGCTGCCGTCAGCCACGGCAGCGCCGCCACCAGCGCACTGCCCATCGCCGCCGCGGCGCACAGCCATCGCGGCCTGGGCGCACCCGGGCCGGCCAAGCAGGCCAACGCCGTCGTCACGGCCAGGATCAATCCGGTCGGGGTAAGCCCGGCCAGCGCGATCCAGAAGGCCAGCGCGAGGAAGCTGCCCCCGCCGGAGCGAAGCGTGAACATCGTCGTCGCGACCCAGGGCAGACAGCCGTAGCCGACCAGCAGGCTCCAGTGGCCCTGCAGCAGCCTTTCAGCGACATAGGGATTCCAGATCGCCAGCGTGATCGCGATGAACTGGCCGCCGACACCCGCCGACGGCAGCGCGGTCGCCACCAGTGCCGCCGCACCCCATCCCGCCAGCCATAGGCCGACGACCAGCAGCACCTTCACGACGATGCCGCCGTCCACCACGTGCGAGGCCAGCGACACCGCGAAATCTTGCGGCGTCGCCCGCGGCGGCGACGTGAGCCCCAGGGCGGTATCGGTCAGATACGACCGTGGCGTCGACACCGCGTCGCGCAGCAACAGATAGCCGGGCCGCAGCAGGGGCGCGACCACCAGCAGCGCCAGGCCCAAGGCGTACCCCGACGGGGACCAGCGCAAAGACCAGCGCAAGCCGAGCTAGGCCCGTTCGGGCGGACCGGTATCGTCCGGCCCAGCCTCGTGCGGGTCCGGCTCGCCGCCGCCCGAGGCGGGTGGATCCGCGCCGGGCGGGCTCGGTTCATCCAGATCGGGGCGCTGCGTGGGCAGCTTCTCGGTCACGGCTTCGGCGCCCGGAACCCGTTCCTCGGGCCCTTGGCCGAAGAATTCGTCGCCTCGGTCCAGACCGGGGTCGGTCAGTGCGCTCTCGGTCCGCATGCTGAACGAGGCCAGCAGTCCGCCGCCGACCAGCGCGATCAGGCCGATCGCGGTGAACGTGATCGGCAGCACCCGCGACCATAGCGACAGCCGGTCGCGCTCGTCGCGCGCCGCGTTGACCTGGGATTCGATGGTGTCTTCCGTGGAGGTCACCTTGTAGTCGGCCAGCGTCACCTCTGGCTTGAGCGCGTCGCGGGAGAAGTAATGGTTGGCGTGCTCGACCTGCTTGACGATGGTGCCCGACACCGGGTCCACCCAGAACGTCCGCTGCGCCGCGTAGTAGCGGGTCAGGGTGAGCTGCTCCGCCGGATCGCCGGGCAGGCCCCACATCGCCGCGGAGGCGGTAACCTTGCCGTCCTCGTCGCCGGCGTACAGCGACGGGTACGTGACCGGATTCACCAGCCTCCCGTCGGCGTTGTAGCCGATGTTCTGCGTGAAGCGGTAAGTGGTCAACCCGTTGATGTCGTCCTGCCCTTGGTAGTTGACGTCAAACGACTTCTGGGCGATCGGGTCGAAATAGGGATACGTCTTCTTCTCGGTGTGGAACGGGAACCGGTAGGACAGCCCGCTGTGCCGCACCGGGATGGCGGTCGGAGGGTTCTCGTCGTTGAAGGTGCGCGGCTTCTGGACCGAGCCGCCGGCATGCGTGTCGTCCGAAACGGCCATCGCGGTCTTGCGGTTGAGGGTGACGGTGTCGACGATCGCCAGCAGCAGTCCGTTGTCCTTTTGCTTGTCGGTGCGCCGCACCGAGCTACCGACCTGAAGCGTGACCACGTCGGCGTTGGCAGGCGATTCCACGGTGACCTGCTGCTGCAAAACCAGCGGGACATTCTGGTTGATGACGAAGTGGTCGCCGGACAAGGAGGCTGTGTCGAGTCCGGTTCCGGTGCCGTCGCTGATCAGCGTCGCGTCGATGTCGAGTGGGATTTTGGTGATCCTGCTGCTGGTATAGGTCCACAGCAGCAGCGCGGCGATCAGCAGGGCGGCCCCGAGTCCGATGATTGCGCAGGCGGCGAACCGCAACATGACGGCTCGGTTCACGTTGTTGTGACCTCCCTCTGGTCATTCGGACGCCGACCTGGCCCAGCAGCGAAGCAAAACCCGTTTGACCCTAACAGCCGAACGCCGGGTGACTCGGGTGCAGGCACACTGTGATCGTGACCGATCGCGAGCAGGTGGGTGGGATCCGGAGCTTCCTGCCCGCCGTCGAGGGTATGCGCGCCTGCGCGGCCGCCGGCGTGGTCATTACGCATGTCGCTTTCCAGACGGGTCATTCCAGCGGTGTTGCCGGACGGCTGTTCGGGCGGTTCGACCTGGCCGTGGCGGTGTTCTTTGCGTTGTCGGGGTTCCTGTTGTGGCGCGGGCACGCCGCGGCGGCGCGGGATCGGGGGGCGCGTCCGCGCACCGGCCATTACCTGCGATCGCGGGTCATCCGCATCATGCCGGCCTATCTGGTGGCCGTCGTCGTGATCCTGTCTTTGCTGCCCGACGCCGATCACGCCAGCCCGACCGTGTGGTTGGCAAATCTGACGCTCACCCAGATCTACGTGCCGCTCACCCTGACCGGTGGCCTGACCCAGATGTGGAGCCTGTCCGTCGAGGTCAGCTTCTATCTGGCGCTGCCGATCTTCGCGCTGCTCGCCCGCCGCATTCCGGTGGGCGCCCGGGTATCCGCGATCGCCGCGCTGGGGGCGGCCAGCTGGGCCTGGGGCTGGGTGCCGGTGCATACGCCATCCGGGATCAACCCGCTGAATTGGCCGCCGGCATTCTTCTCCTGGTTCGCCGCGGGCATGTTGCTGGCGGAGTGGGCCCATAGCCCGGTCGGGTTGCCACACCGGTTGGCGCGGCGGCGCCCGCTGATGGCCGGGGTCGCGGTGCTGGCCTATCTGGTGGCGGCGTCGCCGCTGGCGGGTCCGGAGGGGCTGATTCCGGGGACGGCCACGCAATTCGCGGTAAAGACGGCGATGGGCGCCGTGGTGGCGCTGGCGCTGGTCGCGCCATTGGTGCTGGACCGGCCCGACACGTCACACCAGCTGCTGGGCAGCGCCACAATGGTGACCCTCGGCCGTTGGTCCTACGGGTTGTTCATCTGGCACCTGGCCGCGCTGGCCATGGTGTTCCCGGTGATCGGAACGTTCCCGTTCACCGGCCGGATGGCCGCGGTGTTGGTGCTGACGCTGATCTTCGGTTTCGCGATCTCCGCCGCGAGCTACGCCCTGGTCGAATCGCCGGCCCGCGAGGCGTTGGGGCGCTGGGAGAAGCGGGAGCGCAAGTCCGGCAGCCCTGGCAGCGTCGCCGGCGTCGTTATCGATCCGGAAGCCGACGCGGTCGCGCCCTAGCTACTTGAGCTAATCGATGGTCTCGCCCGTGCACCCGCGGCGATGTTCCCACGTGGTCGGCGGCGGAGCGTTGTATGGCCGCTGCTGAGCCGGGTACTGAGCCGGGTACTGAGGCGGGTACTGAGGCGGGTAGGACGGAGGCGCGGATGCGCGGCGAGGTAGCCGTGACCACGCCACGAGGCTGACGGCCAGGGCCGCGATCGAGACGATCGTGAGGACAACCAGCCACAAGATCAGCATCGCCGAATGTTAACATCGCCGCGCGATGCCTGACCTGCCGATTTTGACCTCGCCGACGGACTCGCGGACGTTGCGGCGCTTGCTCGAAGACCTCCCGGCGATCGATGCTCACCTCGACGATTCGGGCGCGTGGCGGGCAGTGGATGTCGCCGATCAATACATCCGGATCGAGGCCGCGGACAGCTTGGTCACCGGGGGGCCGGAGCGGCGCGAGTACTCGGTCGCCATGCATGTGTTCCCCCGGCCCGTCGTCGGCGATCTGCACGATCACCGCTGGCCGTTTGCGGTCTACCCGTTCGGCGCGGGGCTGCCCGACGGGACCCCGCTCTACGAGATGCCTTGGGAGCACGGGGCGCGGTCGGGTGTCATGACAGTGTGCGCGCGATACCCGTATGCGATCGAGGAATGCGCCGTGCGGCATGCGGTCCGTGGGCATCGTGCCCACATGTCGTTGACGGTCGCCGACATCACCGACCCGCCGACGCGGCCCAATCGACTTGCTGTCGTGGAGCTTTCGGCCCGCGCCACCGACGTCTTCCTCGCCTACGTGCGCGACGCATTCCGGCGAGCCGCGCCACTTTAGTCCGTGATGTTCAGTTCCGCGCAGCTGCTCCGGGGGACCCAGCGCGGGTCTACTTGCGACGGGTACTGCGGCTGGTACTGCGGTGGCGTGGCGCGCCGGGTCAGCCGCGACAGCACCACCAGACTCGTTACCAGCGCGGCGATCGCGATCGCCGTGACCAGCACCAACCAGACCAAGATCAGGCCCACAACCGCCAGGTTAGTACGGCCGCTATTGACCGGCCTCTTGACACGCGATGTGCACGACGACCGCGGTGATGTTGTCCGGGCCGCCCGCTTGCCTGGCCGCGGCGATCAGTGCCGCGCAAGCATCCGCGGGAACGCTGTCACCACCGACAATGCCGGCCACCGCCGCTTCGTCGACAACGCCGTACAGGCCGTCGCTGCACAGCAGAATTCGGTCGCCATCGCGCAGTTCCGCCTCGACGGCGTCGGGTAGCGCGGGTGGTGGCATTCCGACAAAACGAATCACCACGTTGCGGGCGGGATGCTGCGCGGCCTCCTCGGGTTTGATTTCCTGCGAGTCGATCAGCGCCTGGACCAGGCTGTGGTCGTGGGTCAGTTGTTGCAGCTGCTGTTCGCGGTACAGGTAGACGCGGCTGTCACCCATGTGGGCGACCAGCGCGCGGGACCCCGCGACGACCACGGCCACCACGGTGCTGGTGGCTCCCGTGACGCGGCTGTCGGTCTGGCCCGTCACGTAAAGGTCATTGGACAGTTCGGCCACCGCGCGGCCCAGCTGCGCCGGCTCGGGCTCACCGTCGAGGTGACGTCGCACGTAGGTCGGCAGCAATTCGGCGATCACCTGTGCGGCAAGTTCGCCGTCGCTGCTGCCGGCCACGCCGTCGGCCACCACGAACAGGCCCAGCTCGGCATCCGCGCTCCAGCGGTCCTGATTGCTGGCTCGTTCGCAGCCGATGTCGCTAAGACCCGCGTAATCGATCGCAGTCACGGGCTAGATCGCCTCGCGCAGCGCCGCGGCCAATTGGGCGGCCGAGGCGACATTGATTTTGGGCCTGTCGACGAGGGCTGCGTCGATGACGGCGGCCAGCTGGTGCGGGATGTTGGGGTCCCGCTCGCGGATGGGGACGGCGTTCGTGTCCAGCACCACCCGGATCGGGTCCTCCCGCTCCGGAAAATCCCGCGGGTAGTAGCCGGTGAGCATCCAATACAGCGATGCGGCCATAGACCACACGTCGACGTCGGGCAGCGCGTGCTTGTAGTCGATGAGCTGCGGACGGGCCATGAAAGGCATAGTGCCAGCAACGGACCCCGTCAGGGTCATTCCGGACAAGCCCGCGCGGTCGAACGCCTTGGACAAGCCGAAATCGGCGACCTTGGCCACTAGGTCGCTGCCGCGGCGGGCCAGCAGGATGTTGCCCGGTTTGATGTCGCGGTGCACCAGCCCGATCGATCCGTTCGGCAGCGGCGCTGTGTGTGCGTGGGCCAGCCCCTCGAGCGCCTGCACGACGATCGGAACCGCCTGGCCGGGCGCCAGCAGACCTTTCTCGACCAAGTCGTCCACGCTGCCGCCTGCGCAGTACTCGCTGGTGAAATACCATGCTGTGCCCGCTCTTCCGGATTCCCGGAAGGACACGATGTGGGGATGCAGGAGTGCCGCCACGTTGGCGATCTCGCGTTCGAACATTGCCCGCGAGCGTTCCTTGACGGCCACCTTGGGCAGCAACATTTTCACCGCGACCAGGTCACCGGAAGGCCGATGGCGGGCCAGATAAACCACGCCTTGGCCGCCGTCGCCGATCTTCTTGACCAGTTCGTGGTCGCGGATCTCGGGCGGCGAGCCGTCGGCGACGAGATTGCCCAGCACCGCATTGATCGCCTTGCCGCGGTCGGTTTCGCAGCGCGGCAGTACCGTTCCCGTAATCGTCGGCGGGGGCGGCACGGCGATACCGACCTGAATCACCGTGTTGCCCAGCTTGATCCGGTCACCGTCGGTCAGGTCGCGCTCCCGGAAGGTCAGCCGCGCCGCCTCCTCGGGGCTTTGCCCGGGGTTCCGGCGGCCGATCTCCTCGCCGTTGACGTGCGTGCCGTTGAGGCTGCCGAAATCGCGCACCCGAATGTCGGGGGGATTGATGTCGAACAGGCAGTGATGACGTGACACCAGCTGGCCGGAGCCGGGCTCGTCGATGCGTGGATTGCAGTCATCGGCGCGGCCCACGATCGCCGTCGCGCGTTCCTCATATCGGTACTGGGCGCCGCTGCCGGGGCCCTCGACCACCGACAGCGTCACCACGGGGCCAGCCTCCGTCATGTTCAGTGCCCCCTGAGATCGTCGGCGCTCAGTCGGTTCGCATCCGCGCGATCACATCATCCCGCACCGCCGACCGCCGGGCCTTGCCGGCATCGTCGCGCAGCGGCTCGTCAACGAACTCGACGGTGCGCGGCACCTTGTATGCCTCGATGCGATCCCGCAGAAACTCCTGCACGCCAACGGAATCCAACGATGACCCGGCGGCCGTATGCACCAGGGCATGCGGCACCTGGCCCAGGTCGCCGAAGTTCGGGTCGGGAACGCCGACGACCAAGCAGGACAACACCTCCGGGTGAGCCGACAGCGCGCCCTCGATCTCGGCGGGGTAGACGTTTCGCCCGCCGACGGTGAACATGTCGACGCGGCGATCCGACAGGTACAAGAACCCGTCGGCGTCGAAGTAGCCGAGGTCGCCGAGCGAGTCCCAGCCGTCGCGGCTCTTCGCCTTGACGCCGACGTAGTGGTAGGTCGGGGCGCTGCCGGGCGCGGGCCGCATGTAGATTTCGCCCTCCACCCCGGGTGGGCACGGATTGCCGTCGTCGTCGAGCACCTTCATCTCGCCGCTGACCACGACGCCGACCGAGCCCCGGTGGGTCAGCCACTGGTCGCCGGAGATGAAGGTGAGCGCCTGTAATTCGGTGCCGCCGTACAGTTCCCAGAGTTTTTCGGGGCCCAGCAGGTCGATCCAGGCCTGCTTGATCGCGGGCGGGCACGGTGCCCCCACATGCCAGAAGCGCCGGATCGAGGACAGGTCATAGGCATCCGGATTGGCGTGGTAGACCGGCAGCACGCGCTGCATGATCGTCGGGACGGTCGTCAGGAACGTGACGCGGTGTTCGGTGATCAGCCGGAGAAAATCGTGCGGGTCGAACCGGGGCGCCAGCACCAAATGGTGGCGCATTAGCAAAGCGATTGCGGCCGTAGTCATTCCGGTGTTGTGGCTCAGCGGCACCGGGACCAGAGAGGTGTCGCCTTCCTGCGCACCCAGCCCGTAGCCGATCAGCGGCTGAATGCGGCTGTCGGCGCCGGCTTCGATGAGCTTGGGCCGCCCGGTGCTGCCACCCGACGCCAGGGACTTCCAGGACGGCGAAACCGCTTCGGGTAGCGGGTCATCGGACAGCGCCGGGTCCGCAGCAAAATCCGTTGGCACGCTGGGGATCTGACCGCGCGGGTCCGCCCGGCCGACCAACAGCGCGCGCGGCCGCAGCTCCAGCAGACCCTCGAACTCCGCGTTCGGCAGCCGCGGCGACAGCGGTTGCGGCACGGCGCCCAGCTTCCAGCACGCCACCGCGGCCTGCACCCACTCGACGGAGTTGGGCAACGCGATGGTGACGTAGTCGCCGACGCCGACGCCGAGCCCGGCATAGGCGCGGGCCAGCCGGTTGGTCGAGGAATCCAGCTCGGCTCGCGTGATAGTGATCCCGCCGCAGCTGACCGCCGGCTCGTCGGGAGCGAGCGCCGCCAGCGCTGAGATCTGGGTGCTGATCGGGGGGACCACCTCACCCTGGGTCATGCTCTGGGTCATTTAGTAGGCGCCCTGCCGCTCGAAGATGCGGCGCGGGTTGTCGACGAGCATGGTGTGCAGCTGCTCGTCTGTGACGCCACGCTCCTTGAGCGCGGGGATCACGTCGTTGTGGATATGCAGGTAGTGCCAATTGGGGGCGGCGATCGGCATGAGCTCCTCGGGTAGCGCATCGAAGTAGCAGTTGGCGTCGTGGGACAGCACCATCTTCTCGGCGTGCCCGCGCTCGCACATCGTCGCCACGATGTTCACCCGGTCCTCGAACGGCGAGATCACGTCGATGCCGAACCGGTCCATCCCCAGATAGGAACCGGCCGCGATCAGCTCCTCGAGGTAGCCGACGTCGGTGCTGTCACCGGAGTGGCCGATGACTACCCGGCTCAGGTCCACACCCTCCTCTTCGAAGATGCGTTGCTGGTCGAGCCCGCGCCGCAGCCCGGCATGCGTGTGCGTCGAGATCGGCACCCCGGTGCGTTTGTGTGCCTGGGCGACGGCGCGCAGCACCCGCTCGACGCCCGGGGTGAGGCCGGGCTCGTCGGTC
This sequence comes from uncultured Actinomycetota bacterium, assembly GCA_963778135.1. GTDB lineage: Bacteria > Actinomycetota > Actinomycetes > Mycobacteriales > Mycobacteriaceae > Mycobacterium. The sequence goes on from CAVZTC010000004.1 coordinate 382,796, forward strand.
GCGCACTTGAGGATCCCGGCCTTGATCCCGGTGTCGGCGATGCCCTCCTCGATGTCGCGGACGAACATGTCGGTCATGATCTCCGGGCCGTCCAGCTGCGTACCCGGACCCGTGTAGTGGAACCGGAACGGCACGTCGTTGTACGTATACAAACCGGTCGCGACGACGATATTGAGGTCGGTGGCCGCGGCCACCCGGGCGATGCGGGGGATATAGCGACCCAACCCGATGACCGTGAGGTCGACGATGGTGTCCACGCCCCGGGACTTGAGCTCGTCGAGGCGGGTGACGGCGTCGGCCACGCGTTTGTCTTCGTCGCCCCAGGCGTCGGGATAGTTCAGCGCTATCTCAGTGGTCATGATGAACACGTGCTCGTGCATGAGCGTGACGCCCAGATCGGCGGTATCGATCGATCCGCGGGCGGTATTTAGTTCTGACACGCAACCGATGCTAAGTCGCGGCGGGTCCGGCCAACAGAGGCATTAATGGGTCAACAGGGGCCGTTTTATTTGTCGGCGGCGGTATTGCAGTACCGTCTCCCTCGACTTATCCGATATCCCTCTGGAGCCCGCTCATGTTGCTCAACCCCAACCACCTGCAACGCACCTACCCCGACGCCCGGTCGGGGGAGATCATGGCCGCGACGGTGGACTTTTTCGAATCTAGGGGCAAGGCGCGGCTGAAGTCCGACGACCACAACCGGGTGTGGTACTCCGACTTCCTCAACCACATCGGGCGGGAGCGTATCTTCGCGTCGCTGCTGACGCCGGCCGAGTACGGCGCAGCCGACTGCCGTTGGGACACCTACCGGATCAGCGAATTCGCCGAGATCATCGGCTTCTACGGGCTGAGCTACTGGTACCCGTTCCAGGTGACCGCGCTTGGCCTGGGCCCGATCTGGATGAGCGACAACGAGGACGCCAAGCGCAAGGCCGCCGCCCAGCTGGAGCAGGGCGAGGTGTTCGCGTTCGGGCTGTCGGAGCAGACCCACGGCGCCGACGTCTACAAGACCGACATGATCCTGACGCCGTCAAAAGATATTGGGCACGGCTGGAAGGCCAACGGCGAGAAGTACTACATCGGCAACGCCAACGTCGCCCGGATGGTGTCGACGTTCGGCAAGATCGGCGGCCCATCAGATAGCGAAGACGAGTACGTCTTCTTCGTCGCCGACTCCCAGCACGACCGGTATGACCTCAAGAAGAACGTCGTCAACTCGCAGAACTACGTCGCCAACTACGGGCTGCGTGACTACCCGGTCACCGAGGCCGACATGCTGCACCGCGGCATCGGGGCGTTCCACGCCGCCCTCAACACCGTCAATGTCTGCAAGTACAACCTCGGCTGGGGCGCCATCGGCATGTGCACGCACGCGATGTACGAGGCCGTCACCCACGCGTCCAACCGCCACCTTTACGGGACGGTTGTCACCGACTTCAGCCACGTGCGGCGACTGCTCACCGACGCCTATGTGCGGCTGATCGCGATGAAGCTGGTCGCGACGCGGGCGTCGGACTACATGCGTAGCGCCTCCGCCGAGGACCGTCGCTACCTGCTGTACAGCCCGCTCACCAAGGCGAAGGTCACCGGCGAGGGCGAGCGAGTCATCACCGCCCTGTGGGACGTCATCGCCGCCAAGGGCGTCGAAAAGGACACCTTCTTCGAGACCGTCGCCCGCGAGATCGGGCTGCTGCCGCGGCTGGAAGGCACCGTCCACATCAACATCGGGTTGCTGGCGAAGTTCATGCCCAACTTCCTGTTCGCCCCCGACGCCGCGCTGCCCTTGATCGGCCGCCGCGACGACGCGGCCGACGACACGTTCCTGTTCGCTCAGGGCCCCACCGGGGGTCTGGGCAAGGTGCGCTTCCACGACTGGCGCGCGCCCTTCGAAAGCTACGGCCATCTCCCTAACGTCGCGTTGTTGCGCGAGCAGGTCGACGTGCTTGCCGAGATGCTGGCTGCCGCGACCCCCGACGCCGCGCAGCAGAAGGACATCGACTTCGCCTTCGGCGTGGGACAGCTCTTCGCCGTGGTGCCCTACGCCCAGCTGATCCTGGAGGAGGCCCCGATCTCGGGCGTCGACGAGGCGCTGATCGACGAGATCTTCGCCATCCTGGTGCGGGACTTCAACAGCTATGCCGTGGAGCTGAACGACAAGGCCGCCACCACCGACGAACAGGCCCGTTTCGCCATGCGCATGGTCCGCCGCCCGGCGCAGGACGCCGCGCGCTACGAGCGCGTCTGGAAGGAGCACGTGGCGCCGATCAATGGCGCTTACGAGATGCGCCCTTAATCTCTCCGCGGGTATGGCGCACGGTTCCAGGTCGTGCTATAGCGAACTAATGGGCTTGCGAGCGATTGCGGCAACAGCCCTGTTCGCGTGCTTGGCTATCGATGGGGCCGGCGCAGCGTCGGCCGCCCCGCCGACGATGAGCGGTCACTACATCGCGACAGCATCCGGACCATCCGGTGTGAGCACCACGAGCGATTGGTATTTCACTCCCTGTGGTGGCGGGTGCGCTTCAGTGGCTATCGCGCCCGGCGCACCTGCTTTTGTGCTCGCGCGGCTGGTCAATGGGCAATGGACGATGGACTGGAGCTCTGACGCCGTCTGCCCGGACGGCACCAGGGTTCCCGGGGCCCTCTTCAGTAACGACGCATGGGATCCCAACACCCTTGCAGGCACAGACAGTTCAAGCCCTATCACGAAGTGGGCCTGCGGGTACCAACTGCGTCCCTACGTGACGAACAGCCTCCAACTCACGTACGCAAGCCCATAGCCGTTGGTCTAGGGGCCGCCGTTGCCGCCCTTGCCGCCCTTGGCAGTGCCGCCGGTCCCGACGACCGAACCGCTGCCGCCGCCCCCACCGCCGCCGCCGTTAAGACCGGGGTTGCCGCCTTGGCCGCCGGTGGAGGTGCCGCCGCTCTGGACGAAGCCGGTACCGGCGCCGCCGGCCTGGCCCGCGGCACCGCCAGCGCCGCCGACGGTGCCGCCTGTCCCGCCGGTGCCGCCGAGGTTGCCGGCGGTACCGCCGCCACCGCCCCCACCGCCGCCGCCTCCGGCGAAGGCGTCGGCGCTGGTGACCACCCCAGACGCGCCGCCGCCGCCCAGGCCGCCGCCGATGCCGAGGCCGACGCGGCCAGTGGCGCCCGCGGCCGAGGTGTGACCGACGGCCCCGGCGCCGCCGCCCCCGCCGCCACCACCGGGACCCCCAAGGGATCCAGCGGGACCGCCGCCGGTTCCGCCGTTACCGCCGAACATTTCGTCGAAGCCGCCGGGGCCGCTCCCGTTGGTGTTGGCGAACGCTCCGGCTTGACCGCCGGTGCCGCCGCTGCCCCCGGTCCCGCCGTGCCCAATGCCGGTGCTGTTGCCGCCTATGCCGCCGCCACCACCTCCACCGCCGGAGGCGCCGGCGGTGAGACCGTTGGTGACGAGCTCGATCTTGCCGCCGTTGCCGCCGGCGCCGCCGTTGCCGCCGTTGGTGCCGTTGCCGCCGAGGCCCCCGTTGCCGCCGTTGCCGCCGGTGGCGGTGACGGCGCCGTTGCCATTGAAGTCAATGCCCCCGCCATCGCCGCCGTTGCCGCCGGCGCCGCCGTCGCCGTCGACGCCGGCGTGGCCGCCGAGGGATCCCGACGATGCCTGGCCGCCGGTTCCGCCGTTGCCGCCGGTTCCGCCGTTGCCGCCGGTTCCGCCGGTGCCGCCGATGTTGGCGGTCAGGCCCGTCCCGCCGGTCCCACCCGCGCCTCCGGTCCCGCCGGCACCGCCGTTGCCGTACATCGTCCCGCCATTTCCGCCGGACCCGCCGTTACCGCCCTGACCGCCCACGCCGCCCGGGCCGCCGGTGGGGCCGGTCCCGCCGGCGCCGCCCTGGCCGCCGTTGCCGAACAGTCCTGCGTCACCGCCCCTGCCGCCGACCTGCCCCACTGCACCGGACCCGCCATTGCCGCCGTTGCCGAACAGCCAGCCGCCGTTGCTACCGGCCTGTCCGGTGCCCGCCGCCCCGTCGGTGCCGTTGCCGATCAGCGGGCGCCCGGTCAGCAACTTCCACGGCGACAACAGGTCCGAGAGGTCGGCCAGTGGCGTGGCGTTTGCCGCCTCAGCCGCGGCATACGCGCTCCCCGCGCCGTTCAACGCCTGCGCAAATCGGACATGAAATGCCGCCGCCTCGGCGCTGAGCGCCTGAAAATGCTGGCCATGGTCGGAAAACAGCCCCGCGATCGCCGCCGACACCTCATCTGCGGCCGCGGCCAGCACCTGCGTCGTTGAGGTCGCCGCCGCCGCGTGGGCTGCGCTGAGGGCCGACTCGATACCGGCCAAATCCGACGCCGCCGCCGTCATAAGTTCAGGTGCCGCGGTCACATACGCCATGTCAGTTCCCCTTAGCTCGTGAAGCCCAAGCGTCACCCCGAATTGACGGGGCCGATAGAGTAATGCACTACCTGAATCGGTGAATTGCCGAGTTATCGGTGAGCTGCCCGTTGACTTCGCCCTCGGCGTAAGTAATTTTTTGTCGCGTCTTTCGAGACACGGTCGTGAATCGCTGATTGCCCTTGCCCCCGGCCATGATTCGTCTGAGCCCTTGCGTCGATCGGTGCAGCCGGCATCGAGAACCAACTGCCCCTTGCTCGCAGGTCCGTTAATGTCGATGCGTTGCTGCAGCTTGGCGAACGGCGGAGATCGATGACTCCGCCAATCAGAATGGTGGTGGCTCGTCGTCGCCGGGCGGGGCGGGAACCGAGTAGGCCGCGTAGGCCGGCTGGTGTTGTGGGCGTTCGGCATGCCGGGCCTGCCGGTTGCGTCGACGCTCGGCCTCGATGCGCTGGGCCCGGTCCTTCGCTCGGGTACTCGGGCGCAGCGGCATCATCGCCCCGCGATCACCGGACGGCGATCTGTCCGCCGTTGGGGCAGCGGGCAGTTCGCCGGTAGGCAGGCACAGCGCCGGAAACAGCAGCCGGCTACCCGGACGGGTACGGTACTTCTGCCCGCTCGGCGCGGTCCACACGATCGTTCCATCGGGATATTGTTCGTCGCGCCAACCCGTACGATCGCGCCAAAAAGTCTTGAGCAGATGGTGTTTTCGGCACAAAAGCTTCAAATTAGACGCGTGTGTGGGCCCGCCGTCATCGTACGGGATGGTGTGGTCAACGTCACAGCACTCCGCGGGGCGATCGCAACCCACGAACCGGCAGGTCAGGTCCCGGCAGCGCACGAAATCCGCCAGTGCCGCAGAGGGACGGTAACGCGGCTCGGGTGGACTGTCCCCAGGGTGAATAAGCGGGCGGATCTCGGCGGCGCCGCGCGCGGCCAGGTCGGCCACGATCGCGGCCGGGACCAGCGGACCGCCCAGCACCAGACCCGGACTAGGCGCCGGACCCACCGGCGCCCCCCGCGGTGGCTTCGGGCGAGCCGCGGTGGCCTCGCGGATCAGCTCGGCGACATGCCCGGGCTCGCGCACGATTTCGGGCCCACCATCGCCAGGCCGCGCGCCATGCAGATCGGTGCCCGCGGCGGCGTCGAGCGCGGCCGCCTCGGCCACCACGTGCATAACAACCGACGGCCTCGCCGCGCCCTGGGGGGCCGCGCAGTCCGGCTCGCCGCACCCGCAGATCAACGTCGCGTGCCCGGCCACCAGTGCTCCCACCGCGTCGGCGCGGCGCTGGTCGAGGGTGCGTGGATCGCTGCCGCACACGGTATGGGCCAGCGCGGTCAGCCGGCGGTCCAGCAGCGTGGCATCGCTGGATTGCACGTCGCCACGTAGCCAGCCGATGCCATCACCGCGATGTTCGATGTCCACGAAGCGCGAGCGGACCACCGATTCCGTGCGCCTGCGCGCGTCGGGGTCGTGGCGTTCGACCAGCGCGTCGATGACTTGCTCGGTCTTGTGCAGGGACAGCGGGCCCCAGCTGGCCAGTGCGTGCGCGAGGTCGGTGTCGATGGCGGCCAGGACGTCGGGCTGCATGGCCAGCAGGGTGCGGTTGGTGATCAGGTGCACGATCCGGTAGGACAGGGCGCCGGTGGCGAACAGGGCTGCGACCTTGGGTAGCCGCTCGTGTAAGCAGATTGCGTTGTGCAGTTGGGCGGCTCATCGGCGACATCTTCGAACATGCTTTCGACGGTAACCGGTCCGTCGGCGATGATCCGTACTGACCGGGCCGGCTGTGGATGAAAGTCGCTCTGTGGATGAAAGTCGCTCTGTGGATAAGCGACCCGGCGAGCCCAGGCACCCCTTGACTGTGACGTAGCTCACCGTAGAATGACCAGTGGTCATCGACCAAAGGGGGTCACATGCCAACGGTGACGTGGGCTCGTGTCGATCCGGCCCGCAGGGCCGCCGTGATCGAAGCCGCAGAGGCCGAGTTCGGGGCGCACGGATTCTCCCGGGGCAGCCTGAACGTCATCGCGCGGCGCGCGGGAGTCGCCAAGGGCAGCCTGTTCCAGTACTTCGCCGACAAGCGCGACCTCTACGCGTTCATCGCCGACATCGCCAGCCAGCGGGTGCGCGCGTACATGGAGGAGCGCATCCGCGAACTGGATCCCAGTCGGCCGTTCTTCGACTTTCTGACCGACTGGCTCGACGCCTGGGTGGCCTACTTCGCGGACCACCCCCATGAACGCGCACTGCACGCCGCGGCGACGCTTGAAGTCGACACCGAAGCCCGTGTCAGCGTGCAGAACGTCATTCATCGCCATTACCTGGCGGTGCTGCGGCCCCTGGTCCGCGATGCGCAGGGCCGCGGCGACCTACGCGCGGATTCCGACGTCGACGCGTTGATGTCGTTGCTGCTCTTAATCTTTCCGCATCTGGCGCTGGCGCCGTACATGCGCGGATTGGATCCGATCCTCGGCCTCGATGAGCCCACGCCGGAGCAGCCGGCCCTGGCCGTGCGCAGGCTGGTCGCCGTACTCGAGGCCGCGTTCGCGCCGGTCCCGGCGTCCAGATACCCCAGCCCTGAAATGATCCGAGGAGGTCAAAACGCATGAACCGCAACCATTTTAGCTCGCTGGGCGGGGGTGGCCTCAACTGGCAAAGCCTGCCGTTGAAGCTGTTCGCCGGCGGCAACGCGAAGTTCTGGAATCCCGCCGACATCGATTTCTCCCGCGACCGGGCAGACTTCGAGCGGCTGTCGGACACAGAACGCAACTACGTCCTTCGACTGTGCGCCCAGTTCATTGCCGGCGAGGAATCGGTCACGCAGGACATTCAGCCGTTCATGAGCGCGATGCGCGCCGAAGGCCGGCTGGGCGACGAAATGTATTTGACGCAGTTCGCTTTCGAGGAAGCCAAGCACGTCCAGGTGTTCCGCTTGTGGCTCGACGCCGTCGGAGTCACCGAGGACCTGCACGGCTACCTCGACGAACTGCCCTCCTACCGGCAGATCTTTTACGACGAGTTACCGGCGTGCCTCAGCGTCTTGTCGACCGATCCGTCACCGGCCGCGCAAGTCCGGGCCTCGGTCACCTATAACCACATCGTCGAGGGCATGCTGGCGCTCACCGGCTACTACGCCTGGCACAAGGTCTGCGTGGAACACGGCATTTTTCCCGGTATGCAGGTGCTGGTCCGGCGCATCGGCGACGACGAGCGGCGCCACATGGCCTGGGGTACCTTCACCTGCCGGCGCCACGTCGCCGCCGACGACGCCAACTGGGCGGTGTTCGAAACCCGCATGAACGAGTTGATCCCGTTGGCGCTGGCGCTCACCGAGGACGGCTTCAAGCTTTACGACGACCCGAAGCCTTTCGACCTGAACCTCGACGAATTCATGCAGTACTCCACCGACAAGGGCATGCGGCGCTTCGGGACGATCAGCAGCGCCCGCGGGCGGCCACTCGGCGAAATCGACCTCGACTATTCGCCTTTGCAGCTGGAAGACACCTTCGCCGACGAGGACCGGCAGGTCCTCGCGGCCGCGTTAACTTCGGCCTAGCCCACCCAGACGGTCTTGGCGTTGCAGAACTCGCGGATCCCCAGGCCCGCGAGCTCGCGGCCGTAGCCCGACCGCTTGACGCCGCCGAAGCCCAGCTCCGGGTAGGACACCGTCATCCCGTTGATGAAGACCTGGCCGGCCTCGATGTCGTCGATGAAGCGCTGCTGCTCGGCCTCGTCATTCGTCCAGGCGTTGGACCCAAGGCCGAAGGTGGTGGCGTTGGCGATCTCGACGGCCTCGTCGATACCCGAAGCGCGGTACATCGAGGCGACCGGACCGAAGACCTCCTCGGTGTACAGCGCCATGTCCTTGGTGATGTCGGTGACGACCGTCGGCGGGTAGAACCACCCCGGTCGGTCGGGAGTTTTGCCGCCGGTGCGGATCGTCGCACCCGCGGCGACGGCATCCTCGACCTGCTTCGCGATTTCGTCGCGGCCCGATTCGGTGGCCAGCGGACCGACGTCGGTGTCCGGGTCGGTCGGGTCGCCCACCTTCAGCGCCTCCATCTGCTCGACGAACTTGTCGACGAACGTGTCGTAGATGTCGGTGTGGACGATGAAGCGCTTGGCGGCGATGCAGGACTGGCCGTTGTTCTGCACCCGGCCGGTGACCGCGGTCTTGACGGCCTCGTCGAGGTTCGCGGACGGCATCACGATGAACGGGTCGCTGCCGCCGAGCTCGAGCACGGTGGGTTTGATCTCGTCGCCGCAGATGGCGGCGACCGATTGACCGGCCGGTTCGCTGCCGGTCAGGGTGGCCGCCACGACCCGGGGATCGCGCAGGATGCGCTCGACGGCCCGGGATGAAACGAGCAGCGTCTGGAAGCAGCCCTCCGGGAACCCGCCGCGGGTGATGACGTCGGACAGGTACAGCGCCGACTGCGGCACGTTGGACGCGTGCTTGAGTAGGCCGACGTTGCCGGCCATCAGCGCGGGCGCGGCGAACCGGACGGCCTGCCACAGCGGGAAGTTCCACGGCATCACGGCCAGCACCACGCCGAGCGGCTGGTAGCGGGTGTATGCCTTCTTCGCGCCGACCTTGGACGCATCGGCCACCTCGTCGGCGAGCAGCTTCTCGGCGTGCTCGGCGTAGTAGCGAAAGCCCTTGGCGCACTTTAGCGCTTCGGCCTTGGCCGATTTGAGCGTCTTGCCCATTTCGAGCGTCATCATCGCGGCGACGTCGTCGGCCTCTTTCTCCAGCAGGTCGGCGACGTTGTTGGCCCATTCGGCGCGCTCGGCAAAGGTGGTGGAGTGCCGGTAGTCGAGGAACCGCTCGTGGGCGCGCGCGATGGCGGCATCTACCTCGACGTCGGTTGCCGGGGTGAAGGTCTTGACCGTCTCGCCGGTAGCCGGGTTGATGGTGGCGATCGCCATGCTTACATCCTTCGCTTGCGATGGTTTTGGGGTGTCCAACAAATACCCTGCCACTATCGTTCCCATAAGGGAGGTGGCGGATTGAGTACAGCGGCTCAACTGATCGTTAAGTGCCTGGAAAACGAGGGGGTATCCGTGGTTTTCGGGATACCCGGAGAGGAGAACATCCGACTGACGCAGGCGTTGGCCGCCTCGGACATCCGCTATGTGCTGACCCGCCATGAGCAGGCGGCGGCGTTCATGGCCGAGATGTACGGGCGGGTTACCGGCCGTGCGGCGGTGGTCTCGGCGACGCTGGGACCGGGCGCGATCAACATGCAGCTCGGTGTCGCGGACGCGACCACCAACAGCACCCCTATGGTCGCGATTTCTGCTCAGGTCGGCCAGGATCGCGAGTACAAGGAGTCGCACCAGTACGTCGACCTTGTGTCGATGTTCGCCCCGATCACCCGGTGGTCCGCCGGCGTGCCCACCGCGCGCGCCATACCGGAGATGCTCCGCAAGGCGTTCAAGGTCGCCGAAACCGAACGACCGGCGGCGGTGTACCTGGCCGTGCCCGAACATCTCGATGCCGATGAGACCGACTACGACCTGACCCCGTTGCCGCGCAACGTCGTCCGCGCCGAGGCGCCGTCGGAGGCACAGGTGGCGCGCGCGGTCGACATCCTGCGTAATGCGCAACGGCCGGTGATGCTGGCCGGGCACGGCGCCGCGCGTGCCGACGCGACCGACGCCCTGATCCGGTTCTCCGAGGCACTCGGCATCCCGGTGGCCAATACCTTCCACGGCAAGGGCGTCATGCCCGACGACCACCCCAACAGCATCGGCACCCTCGGGTTCATGCGGCACGACTACGTCAACTTCGGGTTCGACAACGCCGACGTGGTCATCACGGTCGGCTACGAGCTGCAGGAGTTCGACCCGGTCCGGATCAATCCGCAGGCCGACAAGAAGATCATCCAGATCCACCGCTTCCCGGCCGAGGTGGACGAGCACTACTCGGTGGACGTCGGGATCATCGGCGACATCAGTTCGTCGCTGGATGCGCTGGCCGACGCGCTCGCGGGCCGTCGCTTCGCGGATGACACCCCGGTGCCGGGATCGGGCCTGCTGGCCGAGGAATTCGAGCGGGGACAACAGGATTCGCGGTACCCGCTAGCTCCACAACGGGTGGTCGCCGACACCCGCGCGGCACTTGGCCGCGACGACGTGGTGCTGGTAGACACGGGTGCCACCAAGATGTGGATGGCCCGGTTGTATCCGACGTATCGGCGCAACACCTGCTTGATCTCGAACGGCTTGTCCACCATGGGTTTTGCACTGCCGGGCGCGCTCGGGGTGAAGCTGGCCCGGCCGGAATCGAAGGTACTGGCCGTTGTGGGCGACGGTGCGTTCCTGATGAATTCGCAGGAGATCGAGACCGCGGTGCGGGAGCGCATACCGCTGGTGGTGCTGATCTGGGAGGACGGCGGCTACGGCCTGATCGAGTGGAAGATGGATCTCGAGCTCGGGGCGCACTATTACGTGCGGTTTGGGAACCCGGACATCGTGAAATACGCGGAAAGCTTCGGCGCCAAGGGATATCGGATCAACAGCGCGGCGGAGCTGCTGCCGACGCTACGGGCCGCGCTGGACGACGACGGCGTCTCGCTGATCTGCTGCCCGGTCGACTACTCCGAGAATCTGCGGCTGACCGACCGGCTCGGCGAGCTGGACGAGACGTTGTAATTCGGCGAGCATGAGATCCACTGTCGTGACGGGCGTGACTGATAGGAACTGACGATGTCGAAGCTGCGGATCCGGGAGGCGGCCGAGCTGCTGGGCGTCAGCGACGACACCGTGCGACGCTGGATCGAGCAGGGCATTTTGCCCGCGAGCCGCGACGAATCCGGGCGCAAGGTAATCACCGGAGACGTCCTGGCCGAATTCTCGCGCAGCAACGCCACCCGGTTGCCGGCGAATCCGCTGAAGGTCCGCAGCTCGGCGCGTAACCGCTTTGTCGGCTTGGTCACCAAAGTGATCATGGACAAGGTGATGGCCCATGTCGAGATGCAGTGCGGGCCTTTCACTGTCGTATCGTTGATGAGCGCCGAGGCCGCCCGCGATTTGAAGCTGGAGGTTGGCAGCATCGCGGTGGCCAGTGTCAAGGCGACGAACGTGATCGTCGAGACCCCTGGTGAAACGGGTTGAATCAGCAGCCCGGGAAGACCGCCATCAGTGCTGTTTCACGATAGCCCGCGGCGCGGTTCGCCAAGCCCATCGGCCGTCCGGGCGCTGCTGGGGCGGCTCCAGCAGCAATACCGTGCGACCGCCGAGTAGCACCGGGTGCACCCACTCGCCCAACTCGATGAGCTCGCCGGCACCGGGTTTGCGATGGTTGCCGTCGCGTGCTTCATCGAGGGGGATGAGTCCGCGTAGGTCCTCGATAGTGGTTTCGCGCGGCAGCTCGTAGAGGCCGGGCAGAGTGATAAACAGGCCGTCATTACCCGAAAGGTGCAACCCGACCGCGGCCAACGCACCCAGCACGCCGTCCTGGGTTCCCCCGTGTCCGGAAAGGTGCATGCCCAGGGCTGCGGCCAGTTGTCGGGCTTCACTGGTGCGCAGCACTTCTCGCTTCGCGCGACTACCGAACTCCACGAGCGCCGGCGTCGCGTCATCGAGGCGACTCGGGATAGCAACGGCGAGCCCTGGATCGGCGTCCGGCGGGCACACCCGCTCCAGGAATCGTCCGGCCAACTCGATGACGGACGGCAAAATGCCGTCGGGGTTTCCGTCGGTGCTGCGCCAAGCCAGGCACGCGCTGGAATTGTGTGTGGTGTAAGGGATTCGATCATCGACCAGCAATTGGTGCCGGGTCGCTCCTGCCGCGCTGCCCAATCCCGCGTCGGCCAGCTCGCGGAGTAGCGCCCGTGCGCGTCGGCCCGTTCCGGGGCTGCGCAGGTCGTCGGTGTCGTCGATGCCGATAAGTAGGTCCACTCCGGCCAGCGCTCGCATCTCCGTCATGGGTTGACGACCAGCGTGGTGACGTCACGTACCCAACGATCGGTGCCGAGCTGAGTTCCGGTGAGCTTGAGGGTTTCTCGTTTGGTGATGTTCAGGATTACCTGGTTGGTGAGTTCGGCGGCGGTGAGTGTCTGAGCCCGGTCGCGGCCCTCTACTCGCACGGCGTCGACGGCGGCGGTGCCGGCGGCGGCCAGGATCGAGCGCACGGTGGGCCCCCTCTGGACTTGGGCGCCCCGGGATTGCGGCGTGGCGATCTCGATCTGCGGAAGATCCTGCAGCTGCGGCAAACTGAACCGGTTCAGGACGCGGCCATCCTGCTGGACGAGCAGGGGGGCGCGCCCTTCGGTCGACCAGCCGGCACAGGCGACGACAGCAAAGTCGAGGAGTAACGACGCCAAGACCGCCGTGAGTGACCGGCGCAACGAAAACCGCATATGCCGACCATATTGGCTCAATCTGGGTGTATTCAAGGAACATTTAGGGGTAATGTTCCGCACGTGGTGTTGCACGCGAGTGCTGATTCCGTGGATCGTTTGCCAAGGACCGCGACGCTGCGGCCCGCGAGTCGTGAGGTCGTCTTTCCCTTACTGGCGGCCCTCGCGATCGTCTCCTACTCGGATATCCACATCCCGATGGGGCTGCCGGGGCATCGTGGCCTGGTCTGGCTCACGTTGTTGGTGGCGGTAGTCTTGGTTACCCACAGAACGGTGACGGTGGTAGCGGTCGGGGCCGCTGCTTCCGTTGCGACGCTTGCGCTTAATTTCCCGGCCGGCGCCGCGGCTGCCGTGGGCAGCACCCGTTACTTCACCGCAGCCGTTTTGCTGTACGCGGTGGCCGCGGCGCCCATGGTGCGACGACGCCGGTGGTTGATTGTGCTGGCTGCCGCGCCGATTCATCTAGTTGCGCTTGCCGACTCGCTCGCGGCCCTGCTGGGCAGGGGAAACCTGCCGGCGTTCGCCGGCGTGGCCGAGAAGGTGCTATTCCATTTGGGGTTCGGGCTTGCCGCGGGAATTCTCGGCTGGGCCATCGCATCCGCGCTGACCGGCCCGCGGCGGTGGTGAGACGGGCGCATCGGAAGGAGTGCGGGCTATGACTCTACGAGTCGTTCCGGAGGGATTGGCGGCGACCAGCGCGGCCGTCGAAGCGATCACTGCCCGCCTCGCAGCCGCGCATCTGGCGGCGGCCCCGGCGATCTCGGCGGTTTTGCCGCCAGCGGCAGACCCGGTGTCGGTGCAGGCCGCGCTGGAGTTCAGCGAGGAGGGCAGCCAACACGAGGCGGTGGTTGCCCGAGGCGTCGAAGTTCTTGGTCGAGCGGCCGTCGGCGTTTCTCAGGCCGGTGCCAATTATGTCGAGGGAGACGCCGCGGCGGCCTCCAGCTATCTGCCCCCGGGTGGCTAACGATGTTGGCGCCGGTCTGGATCGCGCTTCCCCCGGAGGTGCACTCGGCGTTGCTGAGCACGGGTCCCGGACCGGGCCCGCTGCTGGCCGCCGCGCAAACCTGGATAGGGCTCAGCGGCGAATACGATTCTGCTGCAACAGAACTCAGCGCGACTTTGGCGGGCGCACAACAGGTGTGGGAGGGTCCGACGGTGGCGGCGTACGTCGCCGCGCACGGGCCGTATCTAGCGTGGCTGACGCTGGCCAGCGCCATCAGCGCCGAGGCGGCGGCCCGCCACGAGGTTGTCGCCGCGGCATACACGGCCGCGTTGGCGGTGATGCCGACCCTGGCCGAGCTGGCCGCCAACCACGTTGTACACGGTGTGTTGGCGGCGACGAATTTCTTTGGAATCAACGCCATTCCGATCGCGGTTAACGAAGCCGACTACACGCGAATGTGGGTGCAGGCCGCCACCGTGATGAGCACCTACCAAGCGACCACCGCGACCGCTAAGGCAGCCGCCGGTGGTGGTGGCGGTGGCGGTGGCGGTGGTGGTGGTGGTGGTGGTGGTGGCTTTCAGCTGCCAACGCCGGCAGAAATATGGCAGATGCTCTTGGGTTTCAACGGCGAGCGAATCCCCGGCCAGGGCCAGCCCAATTGGACTGCGCTGCAGTATTTGCAGAATCTGGCCAACTTCATGAGCGGCAACCAGCAAGCGATCGCCTACCTCCAAAGCAATCTGCCCCAAGCTCTGGCTGATCCGTCGCGGCTGCCGGCGCTAATCTCTTATTTCGTTGCGTGGCAAACCTTCCGGGCCGTCAACTGGACGTTGCGGACGCTGCGTTTCATCTTGCAGACGGCCCCGCTCTTGCTGCCGGCCGTGCTGAACCTCGCCGTGGTCAACCTCGCAGGCCTGGCCGGCGTGTCGGGGCTGGCCGGGTTGGCGCAGCCGGTTGCGCCGCCGGAGCCAGTCGCCCCGGCGGGTGCGGCCTCCCCAAAGGCTCCCTCGGCTGCGGCGCTGGCCGCGCCCGTCGTGACACCGGCGCCCGCGCCGACAACGGCTACCCCCGCCACGCCCGCCAGTCCCTCGCCACCCGCGCCGCACGCCCCGCCGGCGCCGGTGACGGGTGTGGAAGGTTTCGGGTATCTGGTGGGTGGCCCCGGCCCGGGCTTCGGTCCCACGCTGGTTGCCCGCATGAAAGCCCCGGAATCGGCCTCGGACAACGTCGCAACGGCGGCGCCCGCTGCCGCGGCGGTAAGCCAGGCGCGGGCGCGGGCGCAGCGGCGGGTGCGGACGGTCATCGCCCGCGGTCATCGCTACGAATACCTGCGGGTGGACGACGAGGCAGGCATGGGCGCCCGCTCGGCCGCACCGACCGCGGACCCATCCGCGTCGGGCGCGTCGGACTCGTCGGACTCGTCGGACTCGTCGGACTCGTCTGATCGTGGCAGCGGCACGTTGGGTTTTGCCGGGACGGCAGCCCGGGCGGGCGTGCGGCCGGCGGGACTGACCACCCTCGCCGGTGACGGGTTCGGCGGTGGTCCCCGCGTGCCGATGCTGCCTGAGAGTTGGGGAGATGGACCCGGCCCGTGACAAACACCGTGTCCGCGCACCCCACAGAGGTGAAGCCATCAACAGCGAAAGGGAGGGATTGTGGTAGCGAATTTCTCAGCGTTGGCCCCGGAGATCAATTCGGCGTTGATGCACGCGGGTGCGGGTTCCGGGCCGATGATGGCCGCGGCCGCTGCCTGGGACGAGCTGGCCGGTGAATTGAGTTCGGCGGCATCGTCTTTCGCTGCCTTGACATCTGGGTTGACCGCGCAGGCATGGCAGGGTCCGGCGGCCGTCGCCATGGCGAACGCGGCGGCCCCCTATGCGGGCTGGCTGGGGGAGGCCGGGGCGCATGCCGCCGCGGCCGGTACCCAGGCCCGCGCGCTCATCGCGGTGTACGAGGCCGCGTACGCCGCGACGGTCCACCCGGTGGTGGTGGCGGTGAATCGATCTCAATTCGTGTCGTTGGTCATATCAAATCTGTTGGGGCAGAACACTCCTGCGATCGCGGCGACGGAAGCCGAGTACGAGCAGATGTGGGCGCAAGATGTGGCGGCGATGGTGGGCTACCACGCGGGGGCGTCGGCGGTGGCCACGCAATTGCCGTCATGGCTGTCGAACATCAACTTCGGCCTCGGCGACAGCGGCAGCCTGAACCTGGGCATGGGTAACACCGGCAGCGGCAACCTGGGTTCGGGAAACCGGGGTACCGGCAATCTTGGCAATGGCAACACCGGCGGCACCAATCTGGGCTCCGGCAACACTGGCGACACCAATTCCGGCTCGGGCAACAGCGGCAACCAAAACGTGGGCTCCGGCAACACCGGAAATCTCAACCTCGGCTCGGGCAACGCGGGCAACGCGAACTTCGGTAGCGGCAACACGGGCGACTCGAACGTGGGCTCCGGAAACGTCGGTAGCGGCAACTGGGGCAACGGGAACATCGGCAGCGGGAATGTCGGCAGCGGAAACTCGGGGGCTGGGGCCACGGCCGGCAACAACAACGTCGGCTTCGGAAACACCGGCAACAACAACATCGGGTTCGGGAATACCGGCAACCACGACATCGGGATTGGGCTCACGGGCGACAACCAAGTCGGGTTTAACTTTGCGGACGGCCTTAATTCCGGCAGCCACAACATCGGCTTGTTCAACTCCGGCAGCGGCAACGTCGGATTCTTCAACTCGGGCTCGGGCAACATAGGCGTAGGCAACTCCGGCAATCACAACCTGGGCTTCGGAAACGCCGGCAATCTCAACACGGGGGGCCTCAACTCGGGCGACACGAACACCGGCTTTGCCAATTCCAGCCCGTTGAACATGGGCATGTACAACTCGGGCGGCGGCAGCAACATGGGCCTGTTCAACTCGGGCACGGGCCACAACGTGGGCCTGTTCGACTCGGGGGGCGGGCAGAACGCCGGGAGCTTCAACTCGGGCACCGGGTCCAACTGGGGCGCTTTCAACTCCGGCGCCGGATTGGGCGGCAACTCCGGTCTGGTTCAACTCGGGCAACGTCAATACGGGCTTCGGCAATGCGGGTGACACCAACACCGGCGCCTTCAACACCGGCAACCTCAACACCGGGTTCGGCATTACCGCCAACTCCACCACAGCGAACTCGGGCTTCGGGAACACGGGCACCGGGAATTCGGGCTTCTTCAACACGACTAGTGCCGGTAGCCACACGTCGGGCGCCCTTAACAACAACACTGTCGGCGGCGGCGGCGGCGGTGGCGGTGGCGGCGGCGGCGGCGGTGGTGGTGGTGGCGGCGGCGGCGTAACGGCGGGCTTCGACAACACGAGCGGCAAGTCCAGCAATGTCGGCATTGCCAACACCGGCATTCAGAACGTGGGTTACCTCAATCTTGGCAACCAGAACATCGGCTTGATCAACTCTGGCGGCAACAAGACCGGGGACGGCAGCAGCGTTGGCATCGACAACGCGGGGTTGTCGGATTCTGGCATCTCGAATCAGGGCGACTTTAGTTCGGGCGCCTTCAACAAGAGCGACGGCGTCGCGGGCTTCTTCGGTTAGCGGTGCGCCGGATCAGCGCAGCATCGCGGCGCCGAACCAGTGGCAGCCTGGGACGAAGGCACCGAACTGAAGATGTCTCGCATAGCCCACGCAATTGAATCTCGCCGGTCCTGATGGATTACGCCTGACGGGCCTTCTGCAGCGTGACGGGCGAGACATACCCACCCACCAGCGTGCGATGCCACCACGCCCGCTCGCGTCGCAGCTCGGCCGCTGTGGTGAACCGGTACTGGTAGAGCTGCGCGCGCACAAACCTGGGCGGCGATTCCGGAAATGGATTGTGTCGCAACAGCCGCAGCGTCGCCGGATCGTTGCGCAGCAGCCGCTGCAGAAGCGCCGCGAGCCACGGCTGCGCGTAGCCGGGGGAGATGGCGGCGAACCACATGAGCCAGTCCAGCCGCAGGTGATAGGGCGCCCACTGGCGCGGTAACCGGTCCACCGCTGTCGGCTTGCCCTTGAATCCGTATTCCTGCCATACCGTTTGGCCGGTGATCTCCCGCTCGTCGGTCCCTTCGATCACCACCTCGCGGCGGACGCGGCCGATGGTGCCGAAGGCGCCGTAGGTATTCATCAGGTGAAATGAGTTGAACGACATGTTCATTCGCTGACGAGACGACAGCATGTTGCGCGCCGGCCAGTAACTGAGGAACAACATCAGCGCCGTGCACGCGAGCACCGCCCCGACGAACCACCACGGCGGCAGGGACACCCAGGACAGCGCCGGCGGTGCGGGTATCGGCAATATCGCGGTCCACGTCCTGACGTCGATGACGCTGCAGCCCAGGATGATCGTGAGCCAGTTGAGCCACGCGAAGTTGCCCGACGCCACCAGCCACAGCTGCGTGACGACGATCACCGCGGCGGCCACGCCCGCCACCGGCTGTGGAGCGAACAGCCCGAGCGGCACCACCAGCTGCGCAAAGTGGTTGCCTGCCGCCTCTATTCGGTGCAGCGGCTTGGGCAGGTGGTGGAAGAACCAGCTCAACGGTCCCGGCATCGGCTGCGTCTCGTGGTGGTAGTACAGGCAGGTCAGGTCGCGCCAGCAACTGTCGCCGCGCATCTTGATCAGCCCGGCGCCGAACTCGACCCGAAACAGTAGCCAACGCACCAGCCACAGCGTCAGCAGCGGCGGCGCAATACATGCGTTGCCGAGGAAGATCATCAGGAAGCCGGTCTCCAGCAGCAGCGACTCCCAACCGAACCCGTACCACGTCTGCCCGACATTGACGATCGACAGGTAGAGCAGCCACAGCATCAGCCATATCAGCATCGCCGCCCACAACGGCGCCAAGTCGGCCGCGCCGGCGACCACCGCCGCCGACAGGGCCGCACCGAACCAGGAGACGGCCGCGAACAACCGATCGGAATAGCGCAGATGGAAGATGCTGGGCGTGCTCCAGAACCGCCGGCCCGCCAGATACCGCGGCACCGGCAGCATCCCGTGCTCCCCCAGCAGCGCCCGGAACTGCGTCGCGGCCGCGACGAACGCGATCAAGTAGATGGCGGCGGCACCCCGTTCGAGCACGAGTCTGCCCAGCCAGTATTCGGGTGCCGAAAACCAGTCCATGTCCGTGACTCCTCGCAGACTCCTCGGACGTTGGCGATCACACCAATTCGCCTATCCAGTCAACCAGCCGGCAAACCGACAGCCAACACCTCCGATGGTCATTCGTTTCGCGGCGGGCGCAGCCGATCGGGCATCGCCACCACGCTGGCGGCCACCGTCGCGAGCGAAATCAATGCCAGCAGTTGCACATTCGCGGAATGTCCGGCGTAGCCGTCGACCGATCTCCAGGGATACCGAGACAGTTCCGCCCCCGCCAGAATCAGGCCGCCGGCGCTCAGCCACGCGGTGATCACGTCGGACTGCCGGTGTCGCAGCGCATACCGCAGACCCAGGGCGGCCCCGACCACGACGACCCCGGCCACGCCGGCGATGACCGCCCCGGCCGCCAGCACCGCGACCGCCGCCCACGCTCCGGGCGCCCATGGCTGCGCGGGTGCATCGTCGGCGCGCCGACGCCCGGTTCGCCACAAGGCGAGCAGGGCCAGCAGCGGCAGCAGTGCCAGCCCCATCGCCAGGCCGGCCCGATACAGCGAGTTGGACGTGAACGTCAACGTGATGGTGCCGGGGTCGCCCGCGGGTACCACCCAGCCCTGCTGCCACCCGTTGACGGCCACCGGCGTCAACCGAACCCCGGCACCGGTGCGCGCCACCCAGCCGGGGTTGATGCTTTCCGGGATGACCAACACCCGCGCGGTGGTCGACGCGCCGGCGCGCACTTCGCGGCGGCTCGGGCCCCACGCCCCCGTGTCCGCCGAAACGACTCTGGCGCCGGGGAACGCAGGCGCACCGGTGGCGGACAGCTCGGCCCCGTCGACGACGAACGCCGCACCGGGACTGATCAGCAGCTCCTGCTGCCCCGCCGGCAGCCCGATCGGTTCACGATCGCAGGCGGCCGCGGCAATCGGCTCGCCGTCCAGCAGCGCGCCCACCGTCGTCCGGATCGAGGTGTGCACAAACCGTCCGGCGATCGCGACGACCGGGCCGTGCTCGCAGTCGACGGTGATCTCGCGCGATCGGTTGCGGTTGGCGTCGGCGGGCGCGACCGGGCTGCCGTCGGCGCCGAGCACCGCGACTTCGGCCAGCCCCGGCGGCTTGAGCTGGTCGAAGCCCAGCGCGTTGCGGTCGATGATGTCCTGCCAGTCGAGCAGGCTGACGGTAACCGTGTCGGTGACCCGGGGTTTGAGCGACACGGTTTGCGCCTCGCCGGCACCGTCACCTGCCCCGTCACTGTTGCTCGGCCGCAATTCGCGGACCTGGGGGCCGTCGCCCAGGTTTACCGCGATCATCGTCGGATGCGCAGGCAATGTCGGCCGACTTGGGACCACCCGCAGCCCGGTGACCTGGGCGGGCCGCGGCAGGGTCAGGGTGAGCGTCGGCGGGGTCTTGTACTGCACCACACGCTGCGGCGCGGTCCATGCGGTGGCCGGGTCGCCGTCGGTGGCCGCGTACGCCGAGCCGGAGATGTCGACGGTGTCGGAATCGCCGTGGGCCTGGGTTGTGCCCGGTTCGGCGATCAGGTCGGCCAAGTTGGGGCCCTGCCGTGGCCTCACCCACAGCATCGGGGTCACCGACATCGGACTGGGAACGGTCAGCGTGCGACTGAAATTCACCGGCTCCTCGGGCGCCAGCGCCATCGACGACGCGCACCGCACGCTGTCGGGCGCCTGGGCGCAGCCCGGCCTGCCGAGCAGTTCGGAGCCCAGGTCCCACCCGGCGACCGCCGAACCCGGCGGCGGCCCGGGAACCAGCGCGGTGTGCCGCAGGGTGACCGGGTGAGCGAATCCGGATGCGTCGTACTGGGTGATGGTGAGGTCGGTGATCCCGAACTGCACACCTGGGGATCCGTCGCTGGTGGCGGTCGCGGTAAGCCTCACCCACGGGGTTTCGCCGAAGGGTAGGGCCACGGTGAGCGGCTTACCGGCCTGGTCGAAGCGCAGCGTGGTGCTGCCGGTGGCGGTCTCGATCTCGATGCGACGGACCTGCGCGCCGACGGCCGTAGCGCTGGGCGTGACGGTCATGACGGCGTTGGTCACCGGGTGGTCGAAGTCCACCCGCAACCACTGTCCGACGGCGGACTGCAGCGCGCTGGACACCCATGCCGTCGCCGGGTCGCCGTCGATCGCGGCGGCCGGTGAGGTCGCCGGCGCCACGTCGGGCATCGCCGTGGAATCCGACGACGAGCTGGACGCCGTGACACGTCCGCCCGTCCAACCCCCGAACACCATCTCGGCGCCCGGGACGGGGTAGTCGGGGACGCGGTTGTAAGTGTGCCGGGCATCGCCGGCCGCCCGGATCGCCGACGAATGGTGATCGACCCGGCCGTAGTCGGTCTCGCGCGCCACCGGGGTGTCGGTGACGGTCACCCAGCTTGTTGACGGGTCTGTTGAGGGCGCTCGCGGCCCCGCCGAGCCCCGGGCGGCCCCGATGTCCTGGGTCAGCAGCACCGGGCCCAGCGGTGGCTGGCCCAGCAACCGGCGCCGCTCGTCGAGGCGCAGCAGCACCTCGGGTCCGCCGGCGACGCGGGCCAGCTGGTCGATGTCGGCGAAGTAGGGCGCGCCGGGACCCCCGGTGACGGCAGCACTCGGGTCAGCACCCGGCAGGACCCGGTAGATCTCCACTGCGGGGTAGCGCGGGCGCAGTCCGCTGTCGACGACGAAGCCCGCCAGCGAGCCGGGACCCGCCGGCGCGCCGAACTGCGCCACCTTCTGCAGTCCCGGGGACCCCGTGATAGCGCGGTGCACCAGGATCGGACGCGCCGAGCGCGACGCCTCGGGATCCAGGTCGTTGCGCAACACCACATAGGAAATACCTTGGCGGGCAAGGGTATCGGCCAGACCGGCCGATCCGAGCCCGGCCGCGAACAGGCGTTGCACCGAATCCAGCGCCCGGATGGTCTGCGGCGGGGTCAGCGGGATGGAGTCGCGCACTCCCCAGGGGCTGCTGCCGAGCACCTGCAGCGGTTCGTCGTGGCTGGTGCCCCAGACCTGGGTGGCGAACGGCGCGCCCGGGACGACGAGCACCCGGCCCCGTTTGGCCGAGCCAGGATTGTGCTCGCTGAGCCAGTCGGCGGCCTCGTGCCAGTACTGCGGTATCGCGCTGAACGTTCCCGGCGGGGTGAGCCGACCGGTCCAGGCCAGCGAGGTGCTGACCGCCAGCGCGGTCAATATGACGATGCCGGCCGCGACCCGTTTGTCGCGCTCGGGGTGGGCGAATGCGCGCACCGACACCGACAGCGGCACGCTGCGCGGCCCCCTGCCGGGAAGGGGTATCCGACCCAACACCTGGGCCAAGCCGAGCACCAGCGGGATCCGGATCACCGACCCCAGCTTGTGCACGTTGCGCAAGGGTGCCCCGCCGGCATCCAGGAATGCCTGCACCTGGTGGGCAAACGGCGAGCCCAGGTCCCCCGTGTAGCCGGCGGTCAGCAAGACCACCCCGATCAGCGCCATCGTCACCAGCAGCCCGCGTGCGGGCATCTCGCGGCTGGCCAGCCCGGTCAGGCCGGCCGCCGCGACCAGGCAGGTGCCCAGGATAGCCACTGATGCGGTGACCAGCGGCGCGCCGGCGGTGGCCGTCGGCGCCACGAACGGGGTCCATGCGTCGGTGCCGCGCAGCGTCTCGACCAGCGAGGTCCACTGTGTCGTCACGCCGGAGGACTCGATGAAGTCCAGAAACGGGGGACTGACCTTGCGCAGCAGCACCAGCGCCACTACCCACCACAACATCGCCAGGGCGAGAGACAACAACCACCAGGCGGTGTAGCGCCACCACAACCGGTTAGGCCGATGGCAGGCCCACCAGATCACCGCCGGCAGGCAACCCGCCAGCGTCGCGATGGCGTTGACGGCACCCATCAGCGCCACCGCCAGCCCGGCCTGCGCGGCCAGTGTCCGCACCGACCTGTTCGAGGCGGGCCCGGCCTCAGATGGGCCGGACCGCAGCGCCAGGATCGTCGGCAGCAGCACCCAAGGCGCCAGCATCATCGGCAGCGTTTCCGACGAGATCGACCCGAGTGTGGTCAGCACCCGCGGCGACAGCGCGAACGCCACCGCGCCGATCACGCGTGACGCCGGGCTGCCGATGCCCAGTGCCTCCGCGACGCGCAGCACACCCCAGAAGCCGACCGTCAGCAGCACCGCCCACCACAGTCGCTGGGTTATCCAGCCGGGCAGTCCCAAAAGGTGGCCGATCAGGAAGAAGGTGCCGTGCGGAAACAGGTAGCCGTAGGCCTGATTCTGCGCCTGGCCGAACGGCAGCTCGCTGCTCCACAGGTTGGTCGCGCGGGCCAGGAACCGCAGCGGGTTGGCGGTGAGGTCGAGTTTGGTGTCGGGGGAGATCTGCCCCGGCGACTGTGCGAACGTCAGCGCCAGTGCGACTGCACCCACCAACAGCAACCATCGGCGTGACAGCGGCACGGCCGGCGCGGCAAGGTCCGGCGTGACGGCCCCCGGCATTACCGTCTGGGGCGGGTCAGCTACGGTTGCCGTACTCGACCTTGTTGAGCACGGACGACTGCGGGTCGCCACCCGGCAGCGCCGGCTTGGTGTCCTGCTGGATCATCAGGGTGATTCCGAAGATCGCGGCCGCACCCAGCAACAGGCCGACCACCACGCTCGCGGCGGCGGGCGCAATGATCCGGTTCATTCAGTGCTCCTTGGGGCTGCTTGGGCTGGTTGGGGCTTGGGCTGCTTGGGGCTTGGCGGTCGAGAGCCAACCTAGCAGAAGGGCGAGCGGCGCCCGCCTAGCCAGCATCGGAGCGAGTATTACGGTCGCAGCCCCGGTGGCAGCTTGTTCAAGCAATCCTGGGGGCTGTTACAGGGTATGCAATGCCCGTGATAGCAGCGATCGCCGTAGTTCAGCAGGTGCGGCGTGGATGACACCGACACGCGCTGGGCTGGTGCAACGTCGCCGTGGTCCTCGAGCACGATCGTGACTCCGACGGTCGCGACGGCGCCGATGGATACGCCGGCCGCGAGGCTGGCCAACGCCGCCAGCGAAAACCCGGTCACGGCTGGCTCCTCCCTGCCAGACACTACGGTCGTTGGCAAACGTAACAGGGTTTGCGCTCCAGATCCGGGCAAACGGACATCGTTCGGCGCGCCCGCGCCACACCCGCGCCAGGTGGAGGCCCGGACGACACCGGCAAACCGATCCCCGCGACGCGCAGCCGCATGGGTTTCCGCATGGTGTGGCGGACCGATACCATCCCTAACCGAGCAAGGGAGGCCGGCCATTGGATCAGGTGGTGTTCGGGCGTTACCGGCTGCTGTCGCTGATCGGTGACGGCGACATGGGCAAGGTGTACCACGCCCATGACACCGTCGCGGACCGTGAAGTCGCCATCAAGCTGCTGCCCGCCGAGCTGGGCGCCGTGCGGGGCTATCGCGAGCGGTTCCGCCGCGAGGCCAGCGCTGTCGCGAAGTTAACCGAACCGCACATCGTCCCGATCCACGACGCCGGACAGCACGACGGGCAGCTTTATTTGGTGATGCCGATCGTCGACGGCATCGACCTGCAGAGCCTGTTGCAGCGTGACGGGCCGCTGACCCCGCAACGGGCGGTCGAGATCGTCGAGCAGCTGGCCGCCGCGCTGGATGCCGCGCATGCCGAAGGGCTGGTGCACCGCGACGTCAAGCCCTCCAATGTGCTGTTGACCCGGGCCGGCTTCGTGTATCTGATCGACCTCGGCGTAGCCCACGATGTCGAGGCGACCAAACTGACCTCCACCGGCACGGTGGCGGGGACCTGGGCGTACATGGCCCCGGAGCGGTTCGAATCGGGCACCGCCGACGTCCGCTCGGATGTCTACTCGTTGGCCTGTGTGCTGTACGAATGCCTCACCGGTGTCCAGCCCTTCCCCGGGACGACCCGCGAAGAACAGATCGCCGCGCACGTGGCCAACGATCCGCCCGCCCCCAGCGGGCTCATCTCCGCCGTGCCGCGCGGGCTTGATCACGTCATCGCGCGCGGCATGTCCAAAAAGCCCGGTCACCGCTACCACAGCGCCGGCGAATTCGCCGAGGCCGCGCGACATGCGCTGGCCACCACGGGCAGCCGACGGTGGGCGCGTCCGCTGGTCGCCGCGATCGTGCTGGGCCTGATCGCCGGCGCCGGCGTCACCGGCTACCTCATGTATCAGCCCGCAAACAAATCTCGGACCTCCTCCTCCGAGGTCAACCGGCCGATTGCGGCTCCCGCGCCGCCGGTGTGCGCCGACCCGACGGCAGTGCCCGCCGCGTTGTCGACCCGAGACAAGTTGGCCCAGCTGCTGATGGTGGGCGTCAAAAACGCCGACGACGCCCGGGCCGTGGTCGCCGATTACCACGTCGGCGGCATCTTCATCGGCAGCTGGACGGACATGTCGATGTTGACCGACGGCGCGCTTGCCGACATCGCCCGCGGTGCGGGGCCCCTGCCGTTGGCCGTCAGCGTCGACGAAGAGGGCGGCCGGGTGTCGCGGCTGAAGAAGCTGATCGGAACGTCTCCGACGGCCAAGGACCTGGCCGCGACCCAGACCGTCCAGCAGGTCCACGACCTGGCGCTAAGCCGTGGCCAGGAGATGAAGAAACTGGGCATCACCATCGACTTCGCCCCGGTGGTCGACGTCGTCAGCGACGCCCCCGACGACAGCGTGATCGGGGACCGATCGTTCGGCTCGGATCCGGATGTGGTCACCGCCTACGCCGGGGCATACGCGCAGGGTCTGCGGGACGCCGGCCTGCTGCCGGTGCTCAAGCACTTCCCCGGGCATGGGCACGGCTCCGGCGATTCACACAAGGGCGGGGTCGTCACGCCGCCGTTGGCCGAGCTGCAGGACGACGACCTGGTGCCCTATCGGACGCTGGTGAGCGCCAGCCCGGTCGCCGTCATGGTGGGTCACCTGCAGGTTCCCGGGTTGACGGGTGACGACCCGGCCAGCCTGAGCCACGCCGCGGTGCAGTTGCTGCGCGACGGCACCGGATACGGCGGACCACCCTTCGACGGCCCGGTGTTCAGCGACGACCTGTCCAGTATGGCCGCGATCTCGGACCGGTTCGGCGTGGCCGAGGCGGTGCTGAAGTCCCTGCAGGCCGGCGTCGACATCGCGCTGTGGGTTACCACCGACGAGGTGCCCGCGGTCCTGGACAGGCTGGAGAAGGCGGTCAACGCGGGCGAACTGAAAGTCGCGGACATCGACGAGTCGGTGGTGCGGGTGGCCACGATGAAGGGCACCGACCCGAAATGCGGGCACTAGCTGCGCGGGCACCGGCTACGCGATTGCTTACTCTAGAGTCAGATAGTCGGGCTAGAGGGGCGTGCAATGCCAGGTGGTACCAAGCGGCTACCGCGCGCTGTGCGCGAGCAGCAGATGCTCGACGCCGCGGTGCAGATGTTCTCGGTCAACGGCTACCACGAGACTTCGATGGACACCATTGCCGCCGAAGCGCGGATCTCCAAGCCCATGCTTTACCTGTATTACGGCTCCAAGGAGGACCTGTTCGGCGCCTGCCTGAACCGCGAGATGAGCCGGTTCATCGATGTGGTGCGCGCCGATATCGACTTCACGCAGAGCCCAAAAGATTTGCTGCGCAACACTATCGTCTCGTTCCTGCGCTATATCGATGACAACCGCGCATCGTGGATCGTGATGTACACCCAGGCCACCAGTTCGCAGGCGTTCGCGCAGACGGTGCGGGAGGGCCGCGAGCAGATCATCGAACTGGTGGCCGGGCTGGTGCGGGGCGGCAGCCGCACCCCGCGGCCGGACGCCGAGCACGAGATGATGGCCGTCGCGCTGGTGGGTGCTGGCGAGGCGATGGCCACCCGGGTTTCTGCGGGCGACATCGACGTCGACGAGGCGGCCTCGCTGATGATCGACCTGTTCTGGCACGGCCTGCGGGGTGCTCCGCCGGAGCACGATTTCGGCTCCAACGTCGCCACCGGATAGCATCCGAGCGGTGGCACGACGGCAAAGCCGTAACGTCGATTTCTTTTGCGCGGTAATCATCGTCGGATTGCTGGCCGGAATTGCCGGCTTGGCGACGACGTATGTGCTGCGCTCCGTCCAGCACCTGACCTACCACTACAGTTTCGGCACCATGCTGGCCGGGGTCACTGAAAGCAGTCCGGTCCGCCGCGTGGTGGGGCCGATGGTCGGCGCCGCGTCGGCGGGGTTCGGGTGGTGGATGCTGCGGCGCAGGGCCGAGGTGCCGCCGCTGGCGCAGACCCTCGGGACCATCGGCCGCCATGACCGGATACCGCGCCGGGTGTGGAGCATCGACGCCGTGCTGCAGGTGCTGCTGGTTGGATCCGGGGCGTCCCTGGGCCGCGAGGGCGCCCCGCGCCAATTTGCCGCGGCGCTAGGCGATTTGGGGACGAATTGGCTGAAGCGGCTGTCGGCCCGCGACCGTCAGATCTTGCTGGCGTGCGCGGCCGGGGCCGGGCTGGGCGCCGTCTACGCCGTTCCGCTGGCCGGTGCGCTGTTCTCGGCGCGGATCCTGCTGAACACCTGGCATCCGCGGGCGGTGGGTGCGGCGTGCATCACCTCCAGCCTGGCCGTCGCGGTGGGCTCGGCCAGCACGGGCGATCAACCGAACCTGAACTGGCCGATCGAGGAGTCGACGTATCTGCTGACCGCGCACGGGCTGGTGTTGGCGCCGGTGACCCTGGTGGTGGGGCTGGCGTTCAACCGGCTCATGAAGGCGGCGCAGCCGACCCGCCTGATCCGTAGCTGGGTGCTGATCCCATCGCTGGCCGGCGCGGGGTTGGTGATGGGAATCTGCTCGCACTGGTGGCCCGAACTGCCCGGTAATGGTCGCAGCATCCTCACCGTCAGCCTGGCCAGTGGCATGACGCTGACGTCCGCGGCCGCGATCCTGCTTCTCAAGCCCCTGCTGACCGCGCTGTTCCTGCGCGCCGGCGGGGCGGGCGGCCTGCTCACCCCCTCGTTGGCCACCGGCGCGGCGACGGGGTCGGTGCTGGTCCTGACGATCAACTGGCTTGGCGGGACGCACCTGCACACGCCGGCGGTCTCGCTGGCCGGCGCCGCCGGGGTGCTCGCGATCACCCAGGGCTCACCGATCTGGGCCGCGATCTTCGTCTGGGAACTCGCCCGGCCCCCGGTCTGGATGCTCCTCTTTTTCCTGTTCACCGCGACCGGCGCGCACGGCCTGAACACCCTCATTGCCCGCCGCGGCCGGCCGGCGCGGGAGCCCGGCGAACGTGCCGGTTAGAGCGGCCGGATGGTGCCGGTCAGATGCGGGTATCCCTTGGCGAGATTACGCATCACGAGATCCCAGCCCCCGGGACCCGAACCACTCGACGTGCGCTGGTCGACGTAGAGCCCGGCGGTCGCGGGCAGCACCACCGGCTTGGCAAACCTCACCGAATACCGTACGGCGTCCGGCAGGTGGGCTTCGATGTTGGCCAATACCGCTGCGGCACTGAACATTCCGTGCGCGATGACGGTCGGAAATCCGAATAGCTTGGCGGCAACCGGGTTGGTATGGATCGGGTTGTGGTCGCCGCCGACGGCGGCGTAGCGGCGGATCTGGCCGGCGCTGATCCGCAGCACGGCGTTGGGCGCAGGCAGCTTGGGCTGTTTTTGCGGCGGCGGCTTGGGCTCGTCGGACAAGCTGGTGCGCTGCTGGTGCAGGAAGGTCGTCACCTGATGCCATGCGGGGTCGGTGCCGACGCTGACGTCGGTCACCAGGTCGACCATCAAGCCCTTGCGGTGTTCGCGGAGGTTTTCGGCGTGCACCCGCACGCTGATCGTGTCGGTGACCGCTATCGGGCGGTACTGCGTGATGTGGTTCTCGGTGTGCACCGATCCCATTGCGGAGAAAGGGAAGTCGAATCCGGTCACTAGTGACATGACCGCGGGAAAGGTCACCGCGAAGGGGTAGGTCAACGGCACGTTGTTGCCGTAACTCAGCCCGGTGACCGCCGCATACGCCGCGACGTTGGTGTGGTCGATGGGTAGTTCGTCGACGGTCACCGTGCGGCTGGGCACCTGGTTTCCGCGCTGCACCAGCGGCAGCGCCCCGGCCGCCGCGCGCAGCATGTTCCGCAGGCCGCTCGGTTGGTTCATCGCCTTCTCCTCTAAGCGCCCAGCATCTGCTGGCCGCAGACGCGAATAACGTTGCCGGTCACCGCGTTCGACGCCGGGCTGGCGAAGTACGCGATGGTCTCGGCGACGTCGACCGGCTGACCACCCTGCAGCAGCGAGTTCATTCGCCGGCCGACCTCGCGGGTCGCCAGCGGGATGGCGGCGGTCATCTGGGTCTCGATAAATCCCGGTGCGACGGCGTTGATCGTGATGCCCTTCTCGCCCAGCACCGGTGCCAGCGCCTGGGTGATGCCGATCATCCCTGCCTTGGTGGTGGCGTAGTTGGTCTGGCCGCGGTTGCCGGAGATGCCGGCGATCGATGAAAGCCCGATCACCCGGCCGCCCTCGCCGATGCTGCCGTTGCCGACCAGACCCTCGGTAAGCCTAAGGGGGGCAAGTAGATTCACGGCCAAGACGGCGTCCCACCGGGCGTCGTCCATGTTGGCCAACAGCTTGTCGCGGGTGATGCCGGCGTTGTTGACCAAGATGTGAGCATGCCCGCCGTGGTGGTCGCGAAGGTGCTCGGTGATCTTCTCAACGGCGTCGTCGGCGGTGACGTCCAGCCACAGCGGGGTGCCCCCGACCCGGCTGGCCGTCTCGGCCAGCGCCTCGGCGGCGGACTCCACGTCGATCGCGACCACGCGCGCGCCGTCGCGGGCGAACACGTCGGCGATCGTCGCGCCAATGCCGCGCGCCGCGCCGGTCACGACGGCGACCTTGCCATCCAGCGGCCGCTCCCAGTCGGCCGGTGGCGTGGAGTCCTGCGCGCCGACGTAGAAGACCTGGCCGTCGACGTACGCGGACTTGGCAGACAGGATGAACCGCATGGTGGATTCCAGGCCCGTCGCGGCGGGTTTGGCTTCCGGCGACAGGTACACCAGGGCCGCGGTGGCACCGTGGCGCACCTCCTTGCCCAGCGAGCGGGTGAAGCCCTCCAGCGCGCGTTGCGCGATCCGCTCCTCGGTGCTGGCGGCGGCGTCGGGCGTGGTGCCCACGACGACGACGCGCGCGCAGCGGCCGAGGTTGCGCAGCACGGGCGTGAAGAACTCGTGCAGGCCCTTGAGCCCGGCGGGCGTGGTGATGCCGGTGGCGTCGAAAACGAGCCCGCCGAACGAATCGGCCCACCGACCGCCCAGGTTGTTGCTCACCAGCTCGTAGTCGCTGTCCAGTGCCGCGCGCAACGGCTCGACCACCCTGCCCGCACCCCCGATCAGCAGCGATCCGGCCAGTGGCCGATCGCCCGGCCGGTAGCGGCGCAGGGTCTCGGGTTGCGGGACACCGAGCTGCCTGGCCACAAACGATCCGGCGCCGGAGTTGACAACCTGTGAGAACAGGTCGGACGAGCCTTTGGGAGCCACTGAGCTGCCTTCCGTGTCGGGTATGCCTTACTAGCCAACCGTATCGAAGCACGAACTTACTTGAGAGTAAGATCAGTCGGTAGTATGGCCCCCGACGGCTGATCCCCCAAACCGATGACACGGAGAAAATCGTGGCCCCAACAGGCTCCCCAACAAGCTCTCAGTCCAGACGAGTCGCCGTGCTGGGTGGCAATCGCATCCCCTTCGCCAGGTCGGACCGCGCCTACGCGGAGGCCTCCAACCAGGACATGTTCACCGCCGCCCTCGGTGGGCTGGTGGACCGGTTCGGGCTGGCCGGCGAGCGATTGGGCGTGGTCGTCGGCGGCGCGGTGCTCAAGCACAGCCGCGACTTCAACCTCATGCGCGAGTGCGTCCTAGGGTCGCAGCTTTCTCCCTACACGCCCGCGTTCGACGTGCAGCAGGCCTGCGGCACCGGGCTGCAAGCGGCGATCGCCGCCGCCGACGGCATCGCCGCCGGTCGCTACGACGTGGCCGCCGCCGGCGGGGTGGACACCACCTCCGACCCGCCGATCGGCCTGGGCGACAACCTGCGCCGCCACCTGCTGAAGCTGCGCCGCTCCAAGTCGAACGTCCAGCGGCTGAAGCTGGTGGGCACGCTGCCCGCCAGCCTCGGGGTCGAGATACCGGCCAACAGCGAGCCGCGCACCGGGCTGTCGATGGGGGAGCACGCCGCCATCACCGCCAAGCAGATGGGGATCAAGCGCGTCGATCAGGACGAGCTGGCCGTCGCCAGCCACCGCAACATGGCCGATGCCTACGATCGGGGCTTCTTCGACGACCTGATCACCCCATTCCTCGGGCTCTACCGCGACGACAACCTACGGCCCGACTCAAGCGTGGAGAAGCTCGCCGGCTTGCGTCCGGTGTTCGGGGTGAAGGCCGGTGACGCGACGATGACGGCGGGCAACTCGACGCCGCTGACCGACGGCGCTTCGGTGGCGCTGCTGGCCAGCGAGCAGTGGGCCGCCGAGCATTCCCTACCCCCGCTGGCCTACCTCGTGGACGCCGAGACCGCCGCGGTCGACTACGTCGGCGGTGCCGACGGCCTGCTGATGGCCCCGACCTATGCGGTCCCCCGGCTGCTGGCGCGAAACGGGCTGAGCCTGCAGGACTTTGATTTCTACGAGATCCACGAGGCGTTCGCTTCGGTGGTGCTCGCGCATTTGAAGGCGTGGGAGTCCGAGGAGTACTGCAAGGAGCGGCTGGGCCTGGACTCCGCGCTCGGGTCGATAGACCGGTCCAGGCTCAACGTCAACGGCTCGTCACTGGCCGCGGGTCACCCCTTTGCGGCTACCGGCGGGCGGATTTTGGCGCAGACGGCCAAGCAGCTCGCCGAGAAGAAGGCTGAGCAAAAAGGAGATGGGCCCGTGCGGGGCCTCATTTCGATCTGCGCCGCCGGCGGTCAGGGTGTGGCCGCGATTGTGGAGGCCTAACCCTTCCCGCGCCCTTGGTTCGGCAGACGCTCGTGCGGGCGGCTGCGAGCGATTCGTCGATGTTGGTGGGGTCAGTAGCTCACGGCCGGGCCACGCAAGGATGCTGTTCGACGGCGAGCCCCGCCGCCCTGGGAGAGCAACCATGAGGGCAGCGGGGCGCGCGTCGGATTGTGCGGTGACCTCGCGCACGCCCCACTCTGTTGGTGGTACGCCACATCGGTGGCGATGCGCGGCAGGTCAGGTCCTGCTGGCGCTAAGTAATTGAGTCAGATGTGAATAGCACGCGAGTCACCGCGGATCATATTCATCGTTCAGGCATCACCTCCCCTCGATCGACATGTCGTGCAAACTCGCTTACGCAACTCGCGGAGGTGACCGTTGCGTCGGCCATATGCGATACCTTGACCACCGGTCACCTGTCCGGTTCGGTTGCCGAAAATCGGGTGGCAGAGCGCCCGCCCCATCGCGCATTTCGTTGACGATGACGACCTGCGGAGGTCGGGGTGGGGCGGCGGGCAGCTCGGTGCGAGCTACGGTGAACCCTTCGTCGCTCGGTGCTGTGGTGTGGAGTATGCGCATCCATTCGGCCCAGACGATCGTCTCAGCCTCTTCCAGTAGAGCATCGCTACGGGTGCTGACCGTCATTTTCCTCACCTCCTTCGACGTTGAAGCTGCCGCCGCCGGTTCCTGGGCTTAGGCGCTAACTAGGCCCCAACTCGTCGCTAGCGCGACTTTTACCTCCCGAATACTGGGCAGATCATCTGCATGATCTGGCATAGATTTTTATATAGCACGTAGGCTAGATTGCTGCAAGAGGGAACTTTGACTGGTTGCAAGACTCTGTTGGATGACGGGCCGACCGTCGCGACGGTGAGTTGGCCCGCGCGGCGAGGATGTCGAGGATGCGGCCGTCGCTATTGCGCTTGCCGCCTGAGGCGACCTGGTTGGTGTTGCCGCGCGATATCGCGCCGGCCGGAGCTGCGGAAATCGCCTTCGCGGCGAAATGCCTGACTTCGGTAAGAGGCCCGTCCGACGCGCTACCGAGGGGCCTTAAATGCCGTCGGGGACTGCGACGATGATGGCGGTGTAATGGGCTTGGAGCCGGCAACGGGCGGCATAGTGCGGCGTAGTCAGGTCGGCGGTCAGCGGGCTCTCCTTCAAAATATGTCCCAACGGCACTTGCAAAATTATGCGTAAAGTGCTATCAAAAAACTCTGTCTACAGACATAGATTCTCTGCTACGTCTTGGAGGTGAAATTATGGTTTTGATGCGTACAGATCCGTTCCGCGACTTCGGCCGCTGGACCCAGCGGGACCTTGGCACGGCGGCACGGCCAACGGTAATGCCGATGGACGCCTGGCGCGACGGCGACCAGTTCATCGTTGAGTTCGATCTGCCGGGAGTGCAGGCGGATTCGCTTGACCTGGACGTCGAGCGCAATGTGCTGACCGTGCGGGCCGAGCGTCCCGACCTCGACCAAAGCCGCGAAATGGTGTTCGCCGAGCGCCCCCGCGGCGTGTTCAGCCGTCAGCTGTTCCTGGGGCAGAATCTCGACACCGACAAGATCGACGCGACCTACCATGACGATGTCTTGAGGCTGACTATCCCGGTGGCCGAGAAGGCCAGGCCGCGGCGCATCGAGATCAGCCACGACGGCCAGCCGACCGCCATCAATGCTTGACAGTTGACACTCGCGCGGTGACCGACTCGTGCGCCACACGTCGTGGTTTGCTTCGGTCGACCGCACGAGCGTCATCGATCCGGGGTGGCACACCCGCCGGCCAAATGTGCGCCACCCCGGCGCCCGGCTGTCGGGCGCGGTGAAAGGCGCGGTGAAAGGCGCGGTGAAAGGCGCGGTGAAAGGCGTGGCGAAAGGCGTGGTGAAAGGCGTGGTGCCGCACGATGTCTGACCCCTATACGGCGCTCGGTGTCTCGCCGACCGCGACGCAGGCCGAGATCACGCACGCCTACCGCCGCCACTTACGTGATCACCACCCCGACACTCGGCATGAGTCAAATTCAGGTGCTGACGATTCAGATGCTGACGAGCGGCTGCACCAAATTCTGGCCGCCTACGCCGTGCTGCGCGACCCACACCGCCGCTACGAGTACGACCGAGCCCACGTCGCCAACAGCGAGACCAGCCCCGTCCAAATCAGCGTCACGCACTTCGACGCCACTGACGAGCAGCCTCCTTTATGGGCTGGGCCTGTGCATTGGCAACGCTGACTGGTGGTGACTGGTCGTCGCGGTAATTCTGGCGACCAGGGCTGGCGGCGTCGAACCGCCGTCGACGCGGCCGTGCCTGTCGGGAGCCTCTCGAAAATGGATTTTCGGCTGGCTGGTTTGTCCCCAAGGCAGGTGGGTATCCGATGGTTTGGATAGCCCCGTGTTGTGGTCTGACCCCCGACCCCGACGGCAATGCGGGGCGTCTGCATAGCGACCGCCGGTCAGCGGTGACGGGCGTCCGAAAAGGGCCGCCGCTGGAGTGAGGGGATCCAGCGGCGGTCTTTTTCAACTCTTTCAACGCATCCTGACCATAACCGCAAGATCCCCCGCTTCGCCGAGGAAGCGGGGGATCTTTTGCGTTCGGTCGGAGGCCTAGAAGGCGGCCTCGTCGAGCTCCATGATGTCGTTGTCCAGCGTCTCGATCACCTCGCGGGTGCTGGTCAACAGCGGCAAGAAGTTCCTCGCAAAGAACGCCGCCACCGCGACCTTGCCCTCGTAGAAGGACCGTTCGGAGCCAGCGGCGCCGGCGTCGAGCGCCTCGACGGCCACCGCGGCCTGACGCTGCAACAGCCAGCCGATGACCAGGTCACCGACGCTCATCAGGAAGCGCACCGAGCCCAGGCCCACCTTGTAAAGGCTGGTCACGTCCTGCTGTGCCGCCATCAGGTAGCCCGTCAGCGTGGCCGCCATCGCCTGGACGTCGGCCAGCGCCTTGGCCAGCAGCTCGCGTTCGCCCTTCAGCCTGCCGTTGCCGGTCTCGCTGTCGACGAACTTTTGGATCTCACCCGATACGTGGGCGAGCGCCACACCCTTGTCGCGGACGATCTTGCGGAAGAAGAAGTCCTGCGCCTGGATGGCGGTGGTGCCTTCGTACAGCGAGTCGATCTTGGCGTCCCGGATGTACTGCTCGATCGGGTAGTCCTGCAGAAAGCCCGACCCACCGAGCGTCTGGAGGCTCTCGGTGAGCTTCGCGTACGCCTGCTCGGAGCCAACACCCTTGACGATCGGCAGCATCAGGTCGTTGACCTTGGCGGCCAGCGTCGCGTCCACACCGTGCACCGCCTCGGCGACCGCCGCGTCCTGGAACGCCGCGGTGTAAAGGTAGAGCGCACGCAGGCCCTCGGCGTAGGACTTTTGGGTCATCAGGGCACGGCGCACATCGGGGTGATGGGTGATGGTCACCCGCGGCGCGGTCTTGTCGGTCATCTGGGTCAGGTCGGAGCCCTGCACGCGGGACTTGGCGTACTCCAGGGCGTTGAGGTACCCGGTCGACAGCGTGGCGATCGCCTTGGTGCCGACCATCATGCGGGCCTGCTCGATGACCTCGAACATCTGCGCGATTCCGTTGTGCACCTCGCCGACAAGCCAGCCCTTGGCGGGCACGCCGTGCTGGCCCAGCGAGAGCTCGCAGGTCGCCGAGACCTTGAGGCCCATCTTGTGCTCGACGTTGGTGACGAACACGCCGTTACGCTCGCCGAGTTCGCCCGTCTCGAAGTCGAACAGGAACTTGGGCACGAAGAACAGCGACAGCCCCTTGGTACCTGGACCGGCGCCCTCCGGGCGGGCCAGCACCAAGTGGAAGATGTTCTCGAATAGGTCGCCGGAGTCACCCGAGGTGATGAACCGCTTGACCCCGTCGATGTGCCACGAGCCGTCCTCCTGCTGGACGGCCTTCGTGCGCCCGGCGCCGACGTCCGAGCCGGCGTCCGGCTCGGTGAGCACCATGGTCGAACCCCAGCCGCGCTCGGCGGCGAGCACGGCCCACTTCTGCTGCTCCTCGGTGCCGAGGTGGTACAGGATCTGGGCGAAACCAGCGCCGCCGCCATACATCCACACCGCCGGGTTGGCGCCGAGAATGTGCTCGTGCAGCGCCCACAGCAGCACCTTGGGCGCCGGGGTGCCGCCGAGGACCTCGTCGAGCCCGACTTTGTCCCAGCCGGCATCAAGCATCGCTCGAACCGAGTCCTTGAAGGCCTCCGGTAGCGCCACC
Source organism: uncultured Actinomycetota bacterium (assembly GCA_963778135.1). Taxonomy (GTDB): domain Bacteria; phylum Actinomycetota; class Actinomycetes; order Mycobacteriales; family Mycobacteriaceae; genus Mycobacterium. The sequence continues at coordinate 418,755 of CAVZTC010000004.1, forward strand.
GAATGGGTCTTCGGGTCGAAGACCGGAGGGTTACGGTCGCCCTCGACGAACGACTCGGCCACCGGGCCCTCGGCCAGACGGCTGATCTCGGCGAGCATTTCGCGGGCGGTGTCAGCGTCGATGTCGCTGTACTCGCCATTGCCTAACACTTTGTCAACGCCCAATACCTCGAACAGGTTGAATTCTTGGTCGCGGACGTTGCTCTTGTAGTGGCTCACTACGTTCCTCCTCGTTGAGAATGCCACTTGTGGTTGGGTACTTGGGCTTAAGTTACCCACCAGTAACACGGCCAAACTACATTGGCTGAACAGTTCAACGCAAGCCAGTGTGAGCTAAATTTCACTGTCTAAGTAACCAACCGGTTGGGCTACGCTGGTGGGTGGTTCCTAAACCCCTTGTGACCTGCGGCGATGGTGGTTCGATGACAAGTGTGTGCGGCGTCACTGCGCTGCCCGTGGTGGACCTGCGGGCCGATCCCGACGAGCTGCGCAGCGGCCTGCGCGATGCGGCCCACCGAGTGGGATTTTTCTACCTGACCGGCCATGGCGTGCCCGAAGGACTGGCCGGCCGGCTGCTGCAGGTCGCGCGGCGGCTGTTCGCGCTGCCGCAGCCGGACAAGGACGCCGTCGCGATGGTGCGCAGCCCGCATTTCCGCGGCTACACCCGGCTGGGCGGCGAGCTGACCCGCGGCGAGGTGGACTGGCGCGAGCAGATCGACATCGGACCCGAGCGCCCACCGGTAGGCGGCCCCGGCAAGCCGGACTACCTGTGGCTGCAGGGCCCCAACCAGTGGCCGGCCGCGCTGCCGGAGCTGCCCGGAATCGTCGCCGAGTGGGACGCCGCGCTGTCCGGGGTGGCCCGAACCCTGCTGCAGCATTGGGCGGCCTCGCTGGGCAGCCCATCTGACGTGTTCGACGCGGCCTTCGCCGATGCACCCGCCACGCTGATCAAGATCGTGCGGTATCCGGCGCACGCGACCACCTCGCAAGGCGTGGGAGCGCACAAGGATTCCGGGGTGCTGACTCTGCTGCTGGCCCAGCCGGGCAGTCGGGGCCTGCAGGTGCGGCCCCGGGACTCACGGGCCTGGATCGACGTGCCGCCAATGGATGGCGCGTTCATCGTCAACATCGGTGAACTGCTCGAGATCGCGACGGGCGGCTACCTTCGGGCCACCGAGCACCGGGTCAATCTGGACGGGCAGGTCCGCGAGCGGATTTCGGTACCGTATTTCTTCAATCCGCGGCTGGACGTCCAGATACCCCTGTTGTCGCTGCCCGGGGAACTGGCGGCGCGTGCGGCGCGATCCGAGGATCCCGCGAATCCGGTCTTCTCGGTCTACGGTCGCAATGCCTGGAAGAGCAGGTTGCGTGCGCACCCGGATGTGGCTGCAGCCCACGGACACTCGACAGGTAGTCTCGACGGCGAGAATCCCATTCTCGGCTCAAGGGGCGAATCTCAAGGGGCGAATGAAGTCCGGTGAACTCGAATCGCGATCTGACACCGCTGTCACTGCGTGAGGCCTTCGGCCACTTCCCGACCGGGGTGGTGGCCATCGCGGCCGAGATCGACGGAGTGCGGGTTGGGCTTGCCGCCAGCACGTTCATGCCGGTATCGCTGGACCCGCCGCTGGTCTCCTTTTGCGTGCAGAACACGTCGGAGACATGGCCGAAGCTCAAAGGTTTGCCGATGCTGGGGATCAGCGTTCTCGGTGAGGCGCACGACGCGGCCGTCCGCACCCTGGCCGCCAAGACCGGAGACCGCTTCGCCGGTTTGGAAACGGTGTCCCACGAGTCCGGTGCGGTATTCATCAAGGGCACCAGCGTGTGGCTGGAGAGCGCGATCGAGCAGCTGGTCCCGGCCGGGGACCACACCATCGTGGTGCTGCGGGTCAATAATCTCCAGGTGGACTCGGAGGTGGCGCCGATCGTGTTCCACCGCAGCGTGTTTCGCCGGCTGGGACTCTAGGGAGCCGGTAGGAGCCGCGTGGGCCCGCGCTACGGACGGCGACCCAGTTCTTCGCGATAGCCCTCGATGCGTTGTTCGATTTCGGCGGCGTCGTCATCGCGGCCTTCCTCGCGCGCGAGTTCGGCACGGACGGACAACTCTTTGATCGCGGTTCGAATGTCGTCGATGCTGGTCGGTTTCCGCATAGGGTTTCGGGTACCCGATGCGTCCCAAACCTAACGGACCTAGCGGCGGAACAGCTTGTTGCCCAGCCACACCACGGGGTCGTACTTGCGGTCGGCGACGCGCTCTTTCATTGGGATCAGTGCGTTGTCGGTGATCTTGATGTGCTCCGGGCACACCTCGGTGCAGCACTTGGTGATGTTGCAGTACCCCAGGCCCAACTCTTCCTGCGCCTGGTTGCGACGATCCCTGGTGTCCAGCGGATGCATCTCCAGCTCGGCGACGCGCATCAGGAAGCGCGGTCCAGCGAAGGCCTTCTTGTTCTCCTCATGGTCGCGGACCACGTGGCACACGTTTTGACACAGGAAGCACTCGATGCACTTGCGGAACTCCTGCGATCGCGCGACGTCCTCCTGCGCCATCCGGTACTCGCCGGGCTGCAGTTCCTTGGGCGGCGCGAAAGACGGTATCTCGCGGGCCTTTTCGTAGTTGAACGACACATCGGTGACCAGATCACGGATCACCGGGAAGGTCCGCAGGGGCGTGACCGTGACGACCTCGGTCTCGTCGAACGTCGACATCCGGGTCATGCACATCAGCCGCGGCTTGCCGTTGATCTCCGCGGAGCAGGAGCCGCACTTGCCGGCTTTGCAGTTCCACCGGACCGCCAGGTCGGGCGTCTGGGTTGCCTGCAGCCGGTGGATGACGTCGAGCACCACCTCGCCCTCGTTGACCTCGACGTTGAAGTCCTGGAGTGCGCCGCCGTGCTCGTCGCCGCGCCACACTCGCATGCTCGCGTTGTAGCCCATTACGCGCTCCGTCCTGGGTGGTTGGCCAGCTCTTCCTCGGTGTAGTACTTCTCCAACTCGTGGATGTCGAAGCCGTCGAGCAGGTCTTGCCGCATCGGTACCTGCGGTTCGTGGGTCAGGGAGACGTGGGCACCGTCGGCCGCATCGGTGTTTCCGTCAACGGCTCGGCACACCAGCAGTGTCTTTCGCCAGTTGGGGTCCATGCCGGGGTGGTCGTCGCGGGTGTGGCCGCCGCGGCTCTCGGTGCGCTCCAGCGCGGCCCGGGCGACGCACTCGCTGACCAGCAGCATGTTGCGCAGGTCGATGGCCAGGTTCCAGCCGGGGTTGTACTGACGACCGCCCTCGATGTGCACGTTCTGGTACCGGGACCACAGCTCACCAAGCAGCGTCAGCGCCTTGGTGATCTCTTCCTCCTTGCGGATAATGCCGACCAGGTCGTTCATCACCAGCTGCAGGTCCATCTGCAGTGCGTACGGGTTCTCCGCCGCCACACCGCCCGTCGGCGCGTCGAACGGCTTGAGGGCCCGATTTGCCGCGGCGTCGACAGCGTCCTGCGAGACGGTCGGGCGACTGCTCAGGGCCCGCACGTAGTCGGCCGCACCCAGACCGGCCCGCCGGCCGAAGACCAGCAGGTCGGACAGCGAGTTGCCGCCGAGCCGGTTGGAGCCGTGCATCCCGCCGGAGCACTCCCCGGCGGCGAACAGCCCGGGCACGGTGGCCGCCCCCGTGTCGGCGTCGACCTCGACGCCGCCCATCACGTAGTGGCAGGTGGGGCCGACTTCCATCGGCTCCTTGGTGATGTCGACCCCGGCCAGCTCCATGAACTGGTGGTACATCGACGGCAGCCGGCGCTTGATTTCGTCGGGCGTCAGCCGGGATGCGATGTCGAGGTAGACCCCGCCGTGGGGGGAGCCGCGGCCGGCCTTGACCTCGGAGTTGATCGCGCGCGCGACCTCATCGCGGGGCAGTAGGTCCGGGGTGCGACGGGCCGAGTCGTTGTCCTTGAGCCACTGGTCGGCCTCTTGCTCGGTCTCGGCGTACTGGCCTTTGAACACCGGCGGGATGTAGCCGAACATGAACCGGGTCTGGTCGGAGTTCTTGAGGACCCCGCCGTCGCCACGCACACCCTCGGTGACCAGGATCCCCTTCACGCTGGGCGGCCACACCATGCCCGTCGGGTGGAACTGGATGAACTCCATGTTGATCAGCGTCGCGCCGGCGCGCAGCGCCAGGGCGTGGCCGTCGCCGGTGTACTCCCAGGAGTTCGAGGTCACCTTGAACGACTTGCCGATGCCGCCCGTGGCCAGCACCACCGCGGGCGCCTCGAACAAGACGAACTTCCCGCTCTCGCGCCAGTAGCCGAAGGCTCCGGAGATCGCATCACCGTCCTTGAGCAGTTCGGTGATGGTGCACTCGGCGAAGACCTTGATCCGCGACTCGTAGTCGCCGGTTTCGGCGAAGTCCTCCTGCTGCAGCGAGACGATCTTCTGCTGCATGGTGCGGATCAGCTCCAGGCCGGTGCGGTCGCCGACGTGTGCCAAGCGCGGGTAGGTGTGCCCGCCGAAGTTGCGCTGGCTGATCTTGCCGTCCTTGAGGCGGTCGAACAGCGCGCCGTAGGTTTCCAGCTCCCAGACGCGGTCCGGCGCCTCCTTCGCGTGCAGTTCGGCCATCCGCCAGTTGTTCAGGAACTTGCCGCCGCGCATGGTGTCGCCGAAGTGGGTCTTCCAGTTGTCCTTCGGGTTGGTGTTGCCCATCGAAGCCGCGCAGCCGCCCTCGGCCATCACCGTGTGGGCCTTGCCGAACAGCGATTTGCACACCACCGCGACCCGCAGGCCCCGCTCGCGCCCTTCGATGACCGCACGCAACCCCGCGCCGCCGGCACCGATGACGACTACGTCGTAGGAGTGCCGTTCGACCTCAACCATGGAACCTCGCTCAGCTTTTCTGATATTCGTGAAATGGCTTGTCAGCCAATAAATCTAAGATCGGTAATGGTGCCGCTGGCCACCAGTGCGATGTAGAAATCGGTGAGCATCAGCGTGCCGAGAGTGATCCAGGCGTACAGCTTGTGCCGGGTGTTGAGCCGGCTTACCTGGGTCCAGATCCAGTACCGCACAGGGTGTTTAGAGAAGTGCTTGAGCCGCCCGCCGGTCACGTGCCGGCACGAATGGCAGGACAGCGTGTAGACCCACAGCATGATGACGTTACCGAGCAGGATCAGGTTGCCGAGGCCGAAGCCGAATCCGTGTGTCTTGTCGGAATGGAACGCGATGATCGCGTCGTAGGAGTTGATCACCGAGATCAGGCCGGCGATGTAGAAGAAGTACCGGTGGGTGTTCTGGACGATCAGCGGGAACTTGGTCTCGCCCGTGTAGTGAACGCGGGGCTCGGCCACGCCGCAGGCGGTGGGCGACTGCCAGACCGTGCGGTAGTAGGCGCCGCGGTAGTAGTAGCAGGTCAGCCGGAACAGCAGCAGAAACGGCAGCGTCAGCGCCGCGTACGGCACAAACCACCAGTCCGGCAGGATCTGCGGCCAGAACTCGCTGGCTTGCCCGCAGGCCTTGGCCATGCACGGCGAGTAGAACGGCGTCAGGTAGTGGTACTGCGGGACGAAGAAGTACGCCTTCTGCAGCCCACGTGCCGTCGCGTAAATGAGGAACGCGGCGAAGCCCAGGTCGACCCGCAGCGGCGACAACCACCAGCGGTCGGTGCGGAGCGTCCGTTGCTTGATCTGTGCGCGCGTGGGTGAAAAGACACCGGACGCAGGAGTGTTCGCAGTGGGTGCGCTCATCTAGTGTTCCTCTTCGAACGGGCTGTCAGGTCGAAGGGTACACAGAAAGGGCACTCCCTCAATAATTCAGGGGGGCTGGGTGCTCAATACCGGTTGTGACCTCCGACACCCTCGTCGTCGACGTCGCGCCAGAAGTCGCGGTCGTACTCGGTGTCGGGAATCGTGATCTTGTCGCCCGATTGCTGCACTGTGGCGCGGGCCAAATCCAATTCGGCGAGGTCGTTATCGAGTAATTCGACGTCAGTGAGGATCCGATCAGCGTCGATGACGATGCGACGCATCGCGGGGCTGTCGCCGTAGCGCGCCTTTAACGCAGCCACGGACCGCCGCAGGCCGCCGATCAGGTTGTGCAGTTCGGCGAGTTCAGGTCCGGCGGACAAGTTGGATCTCCTCGACAGACGGGTGTTAAGGATCACAGTACGCCTCCCGATACTATCCACAGCGCGGGCCTACGTGACCAACGCCACATCGCGGCCCGCATCGCCGTCCACGTCGCGCGGGCAGGAAGCAAACGACCTTGTCAGGTGAAACCACGCCGGCGCAGCGGGCCTTGACGTTGCTGGAACTGCGTCAGCCGGGCACCCCGGTGATACTGCCGACCGTGTGGGATGCCCGGTCGGCGCCTCAGGAAGGCGACGACCGGCCTCGTTCGGCCGGCTGGTGCCGGCAGGGTCAGCTTTAGTCCCTTCTTTCGTTCAGGGCGCGCTGGCGGGCCGGGCCAAGGAGATCCGCGCCCGCTGACGCTAGATCGGCTCAGCTCCGGCTCAGATCGGCTCTAGTAGCCGGTGTGGCCGCCGCAGTGCCGCGCTGACCGGGTCCTCGCGACGTGGATCGCGGGGTTGACGCGGGGGGTGCACGACGAGATCGGTGGCCTCCGGTGCCTGCCCGCAGCGCTGGCACGTGCGGTCGTGGCCGATAGTGCCGCCGCATTCTGCGTGCCGATATGCCCGTCTGCCTGTCTTCGCGACGTAGTTTTCGTTGCCCCAGCTGATCATCGACCAGATGATGGGCCACAGCCCGCGGCCCCTGGCGGTCAACTCGTATTCGCCCGCGACTTTGGTGAACACGCCCTCGTCCACCAGCCGCGCCAGCCGCTCGGCCAGCACCGCTTTGGGCATGTCGAGGTGCGCGCGAAAGTCGCTGAATCGACGCACGCCGTAGAAGGCGTCACGCACGATCAGCAGCGTCCAGCGTTCGCCGACGATCTCTAATGACCGTGCGATGGGGCAACTCTCGGCGGGGTATTCGCGGGGCAGGGCCATGTCGCCATTATTACATCTTGTTGGTTCGGTCAACGAACCGTATACTCCACGCTTATGAGTTCGTTCACCGAACCAACAGGGTGGATAGGGCAATGAAGGCGGTCCGCTACGATCGCTTCGGTGGGCCGGAAGTGCTTGAATACCTGGATGTTCCGGACCCTGTGCCCGGTCCCGGTCAGCTGCTCGTCCGGACCGCGGCAACCGGGGTGAACTTCCCCGACATCCGTGAGCGACTCGGCGTGTACAACACGGCGGAGACCCGGTGAGCGGGGTGCGGATCCCGCAGGTGGGCGGACTCGCGGCGGTGGGCACCGTCGTCGCGGCCGGCCCACACACTTCGGTGCCGCTGGGCCGCCGCGTGGTGGGGCTAATGAAGAAGGGCGCGTACGCGCAGGTCGCCGTTGCCGAGGAGGCGCTGTGCGCCGACGTCGACGACGACGCCGGCTTGGCGGTGTGCGCGGCGTTATCGCGCTGGACCCGACGAGGAATAACACCGAATTATGAGGAGCGCCATGATAAATAGCGGAACAGCAGTCGAATATGCGGTCGTGCAGCACCCGATGAACCGCATCGACGTCTCCACCGGCGTGGAGTTCGACGAGTTCATTGCGGCCTTCGAAGTGGCGGCGCCGCCATTCGACCCGGCCTCGGTGGCCGCGATCGCCGAACGGGGTGGCAATTGGGACGACATCCTTGCCGCAGCGGCGATCAACGCGCCGAATGACTTGATGGTGTATGCCAAGCTCGACGCGTTGCCGCTGCTGGGTCTCGCTGGCCACACGACCAAGGCGGTCGAGTACTTGCTTGGCAACCACACCATCGCTGAGACCATGTTTCGGCACGACCCAAGGGCGCTGCTGTACGCGCCGTTGCGGCTCCTTATCTACGCCGACGCCGAAGGCAATGCGGTCTTCTCGATGGACCAGCCCAGCGCCGCGTTCGCCAGCCTTGGCATCGCCGAGGTGACCACCGTGGGGGAGGGCCTTGACCGCAAGGTGTCGAACCTGTTGCGGGTCATCGGAGTTGAGACCGGCCGGGCCTTCGGGGTGTGAGACATGGCGAATCCGGCGGGCACTCGGGCCCGCCGGATTCGCCCGTGATTAGCCGAAGTTACTTGGTGATGGCGATCTTCTGTGCCTGGCTTCCCGTGTAGGCGCCGGCGACCCGCACGGTCAGCACACCCGCGTCGTACGAAGCCGAGACGGCGTCGCCGGTGACGTGGGCCGGCAGCTGGAACGTCCGCCGGAACGATCCGTAGCGGATCTCCCGCAGGCTGCGGCCGCTATTCTGATCCGCCTGCTCGTCGCGGTGTTCGCCATGGATAACCAGGCGGCTTACCCCGTTTTTGAAGTCCACCTCGACGTTCACGTCCTTCTCGACGTCAACACCGGGCAGTTCCAACCGGACGACGGCGTCGTCGCCATCCTTGACGACCTCCGCGGCCGGATTAAAGCCGCTGGTCACCGGCTTGAACCAGTCAGCCGTCGCGGCGGGGCCGAAAAAGTCGCGTAACCACCGGTCGGTGTCCCAGGCCGGGCGCGACCACAATGCGACGTTGCTCATCGTTTCTCCTCCTCGCATCCTTATGCTTCCTTGTGAGTTAACTGTGACCGGCGCCTTGCCGGCCGGCTACATCTACAAACTTGAGTCGACCATGCTTAAGTTCCACCTGGGTGTTCGCCGGAAGCGAACGTCGTCACACAGCCGGTTTTCAGCTGTGAGCTAGACGTGATAGGTCCGTCACACTGAGCAAGATTTGGGGTAATTTCGCGGCCCTACCCTTGGTCGCATGGCTTCCGCCGGAATTCCGCGTGCGCTCGGCAGCGAACATTGTGCCGCCCGTCACATCGTCGTGGTCGGGCACGGCATGGTGGGGCACCGACTGGTCGAGGCGCTGCTTGCCCGTGACACCGGGGGGCGCTGGCGGGTAACGGTTTTGGCGGAGGAGGCGGATGCGGCCTATGACCGCGTCGGGCTGACCTCCTACACCGAAAGCTGGGATCGCGGCCTGTTGGCCCTGCCGGGTAACGACTACGCCGCTGACGAGCGGGTGCGGCTGCTGCTGAACACCCGTGTCACCGAAATCGACCGCGCGACAAAGGCGGTGGTGACCGCGGATGGTCAACGACACGGCTACGACGCCCTGGTGCTGGCCACCGGGTCGTACGCATTCGTCCCGCCGGTGCCCGGCCACGACCTGCCCGCGTGCCACGTGTACCGCACCCTTGACGACCTGGATGCGATCCGCGCCGGTGCCCAGCGGACGCTGCTGGCCGGCCATGCACCCGCAGGGGTGGTGATCGGTGGCGGCCTGCTTGGGCTAGAGGCCGCTAACGCGCTGCGCCAGTTCGGCTTACCGACGCATGTTATCGAGATGATGCCGCGATTGATGGCGCAGCAGATCGACGAGGGCGGCGGCGCGCTGCTGGCCCGGATGATCACCGAGCTCGGGATCGACGTCCATGTCGCGACGGGCACCGAAGCGATTGAACCCGTTGAGGATTCGGCCGGCTCGGGTTCGGTGCAGGTGCGCCTGAACGACGGGTCGGTCATCGACGCCGGCGTGGTGATCTTCGCGGCCGGCGTCCGGCCGCGCGACGAGCTGGCCAGGGCCGCAGGGTTGACGATCGCCGAACGGGGCGGTGTACTCACCGACTTATCTTGCCGGACAAGCGATCCTGATATCTACGCGGTTGGTGAGGTGGCCGCGATCGAGGGGCGGTGCTACGGACTGGTGGGACCCGGCTACACCTCCGCCGAGGTGGTGGCGGACCGGCTGTTGGACGGCAGCGCAGAGTTTCCCGAGGCGGACCTTTCCACGAAGCTCAAGCTGCTGGGCGTGGACGTGGCCAGCTTCGGCGACGCGATGGGGACGAGCGAGAACTGCCTCGAGGTCGCCATCAACGACGCGGTGAACCGGACATACGCCAAGCTGGTGCTCTCCGACGACGCCAAGACGCTGCTCGGTGGGGTGCTGGTGGGGGACGCGTCGTCGTACGGCGTCCTGCGGCCGATGGTGGGCGGCGAATTGCCCGGGGACCCGCTGGCGTTGATCGCGCCGGCTTCCTCCGGTGGCGGCGCGGCCCTGGGCGTCGGGGCGCTGCCCGATTCGGCGCAGATCTGCTCGTGCAACAACGTGAGCAAGGGCGAGCTGAAGTCCGCGATCGCCGACGGGTGCGGCGATGTGCCCGCGCTCAAGTCGTGCACGGCGGCCGGCACGTCGTGTGGGTCGTGTGTTCCGCTGCTCAAACAGCTGCTGGAAGCCGAGGGCGTGGCACAGTCCAAGGCGCTGTGCGAGCACTTCGGCCAATCGCGAGCTGAACTGTTTGAAATAATCGCGGCCACCGAAATCCGGACATTCTCGGGCCTGCTGGAACGATTCGGCCGCGGAAAGGGTTGCGACATCTGCAAACCCGTGGTCGCATCCATTCTGGCCTCCACCGGCTCAGACCACATTCTCGAGGGTGAGCAAGCCTCGCTGCAGGATTCCAACGACCATTTCCTGGCCAACATCCAGCGCAACGGCAGCTACTCGGTGGTGCCGCGGGTCCCCGGCGGTGACATCAAGCCGGAGCACCTGATTCTGATCGGCCAGATCGCCCAGGACTTCGGGCTGTACACCAAGATCACCGGCGGTCAGCGCATCGACATGTTCGGCGCCCGGGTGGACCAGCTGCCGCTGATCTGGAAGCGGCTGATCGACGGCGGCATGGAATCGGGACACGCCTACGGCAAGGCACTGCGCACGGTGAAGAGCTGCGTCGGCAGCGACTGGTGCCGCTACGGCCAGCAGGATTCGGTGCAGCTAGCCGTCGACCTCGAGCTGCGCTATCGCGGCCTGCGGGCACCGCACAAGATCAAGCTGGGCGTCTCGGGCTGTGCCCGCGAGTGTGCCGAGGCGCGCGGCAAGGACGTCGGCGTCATCGCCACCGAGCAGGGCTGGAACCTCTACGTCGGCGGGAATGGCGGGATGACGCCCAGGCATGCCCAGCTGCTGGCCAGCGACCTCGACACCGAAACCCTCACCCGCTACATCGACCGGTTCTTGATGTACTACATCCGGACGGCCGACCGGCTGCAACGCACCGCGCCGTGGGTCGAGTCGCTGGACGGCGGTCTCGATCACGTGCGCGAGGTGGTGTGCGAGGACTCGCTGGGCCTCGCCAAAGAATTCGAGGCCGCGATGGCGCGGCATGTGCAGAACTACCAGTGCGAATGGAAGGGCGTGCTGGAGGATCCGGACAAGCTGTCCCGGTTCGTCTCCTTCGTCAACGCCCCGGATGCCGTCGATCCGACGGTGGAATTCACCGAGCGTGCAGGACGCAAAGTGCCTGTGCCCATTGGCATCCCGCGGTTCCGTCCGTCGATCCCCGTAGGAGACCAGCCAGCAGACCAGGAGGAAATGTGACAATTGTCAACGACATTGCGGTATGGACCACCGCGTGCGCATACGACCACCTGATCCCCGGTCGCGGCGTCGGCGTGCTGCTCGATGATGGCAGCCAGGCGGCGTTGTTCCGGCTGGACGACGGGTCCGTGCGCGCGCTGGGTAACCTCGACCCGTTTTCGGGCGCGGCGGTCCTGTCCCGCGGGATCGTCGGCGATCGCGGGGGTCGCGCGACGGTCCAATCGCCCATCCTCAAACAGGCCTTCGCGCTCGACGACGGTCGTTGCCTGGACGATCCGCGGGTGTCGGTGCCGGTGTACCCGGCGCGTGTCACGGCCGACGGCCGTGTGCAGGTCGGGGTCCAGGTCGAGCGGACCACCGGACGCGTGGGTATGCACTGAACTCAGTTCTTCCGCGATGGCGGCCACCTCACCCGGCACTCGCCCAACCGGTCAAGTCCGGTGTTGACGCCGGCGGCTGGGCCCGGTACCGCCCGCGGCTAACCAGTTTCGGCCTCGAGACGGGTCGGCGATCATTCGTCGCGGACTATCACTGACAGACGCGGCTTGGCGTCGTCGGCACCGTGTTGGAGCCGCCGCCAGGCCGTTTCGAGGACTGGTTCTAAAAACAGCTCGCTCATGTGCCGCATTAGGACTGCGATAGTCTGCGTGGCTGCTCGGTGTTGCGTTGAGGCCAGCCCAGCTTCACGCAGTACTTCGACCTCCGCCCGAGCGTTGTCAATGAACATCTTGACCAGAGGTGATTCGTGGTGATCGAAGGCTGAGCGCCGGATGTAGTTGAACACGGAGGGATTCTCTTTGTACATGCGCCGTATCGCCTCGGTGCGGGCTCTCGCAACCTCCGCGACGCCGCCGGTGGTGGGCGCTTCGTTGACTGCCTGCCAGCAATAGCCGGTTACGAGCCGAGCGACGGCGTCGCGTAGAGCAGCCTTGGTTTTGAAGTGGTGCTGGATCAGACCCGGCGTGACCCCGGCCTCGACCGCGATGGCGCGCAAGGAGACCGCTTCCTCGCCATGCTGGGCAAACAAATCCAGTGCCGCGTTCCGAATTCGGGCCTTGGCGGTCAGGTCCTCGTTTGCCACTGGCAGATTCGTCACACCCGAACCTTGTTCGTGCTGGTGGTGCGCGCACCGATAGGTGCGACTACACGATGTCGTTGGACAGCCTATAGCACGACGATACGAGTGTTAACATCACAGTCGCTTTGTACAGTTTTTTACACGATATAGTCGGAAATTATGCAATACAACTGTATAGTCCTCGTCTAGGAGGGCAAGCATGGAGCTCTATCAGCTGCGCTATTTTCAGGCGGTCGCAGAAGTGGGCACACTGCGCGATGCTGCCGAGCAACTTTCGGTGTCGCAGTCGGCCGTCAGCCGGGCCATCACCATGCTGGAGTCTGAGATCGGGGTGAAGCTGTTCACCCGGCGTGGTCGGGCCAACGAACTCAACCGGTTCGGACAGGCATTTCTGCGCACCAGCCTGTCGGCTCGGAGAAGCCTCGAGTCGGCGGTGGTGGGAGTCCGCGAACTCGCCGGCGTCGATTGCGGCACGGTGGCGCTAGGGTTTCTTGACTCACTGGGCAGGGCCACCGTGCCGCGACTGATCCGTCGCCACCATGCTCGCTTTCCGGGGGTGCACTTCGCGTTGCGCCAAGCCCCGGGAGCGGCACTGGTCAAAGATCTGATCGAGGGTGTGATCGACGTATGCCTCACTGATCCGCTGATAATCGCCGAATCGCCCGGCGTGCGCTGGCACGTGTTGTTCACCGAAAGGCTGTATGCCGTCGTCGATCGGGAGCACCCGCTGGCTCATCGCGCAGTGGTCGGTTTCCATGAACTCGCCGGCCAACCTTTCGTAGCGCTTGGCCGCGATCACGCGTTGCGCTGGATCTTCGACGATGCCTGCGCCCGTCACCGTCTGACGCCCACCATTGCTTTCGAGGGGGGCGACATCACCACACTGCGCGGGCTAATCGGAGCGCGGTTAGGCATCGGTGTGCTGCCCCGGTCGGCCACACCAAGCCCTGACTTGGTCGAAATCGCCGTCGACGACGAGCAACTGCTCCGGCCCATTGCGGTCGGATGGATGATCAATAGGTATCTGCCGCCCGTGGCTGCCGCGTTCCGCGACATTGCGATCGCGTCATGCGGTCAGCGTGAACAAGGCCTCACCGAGCCCGTTCGGCAGGAGCCATTCCCCAACGATTCTCTGGCGATGATCTGACGGGCTGACGATGTAGCTCTTTATCACGGCTTCGCCAGAGTTGTTGGTGGCGGCCGTGATGAGGTGTCCTTCCCGTCGACGGCGTACCCGCTGGTTGGAGAACTGCCACAGCGCGCGCAGGTGTGGGCGAACCCGGGCCTACCTGACGGGAGTTTGAACACCGAAAAGCCTTCCGCGCCAAGATCAAGTGGCCGACCGGCAGCGAGGGTCGGGTCATATTCCTCACGCGGGTCGACCGGAGAGCCGAGGGCTATCGGCAGGCACGCCGCGAATTGCAGGGGCTATGGACTAACGCGATATGCGCGGCATTCAGCGTTGCTTGTGCTACAGCAAACCTCGCGGCTTGTTGACCCCGCTGTCCCGGCTCTCGACGGCCCAAATTTCGCGCGGGCGCGCTAGTGGGCGCTAGCCGCGATGTGCGGCCGGCTCGCCATTTCGGCCAATGAGTAATCGGCCCTTTCGATGAACGCGGAATATATTGCGAAACAATATGATATCGATGCCATCTTGGACAACCGCTGAAATCCATCACCCGCGGTCACTTGCCGATATCGCCCACGAGGTACCGCTGCATCGTCGGCCCGATCGCATCGACCAGCTGTTCCACCGTCATTGAATGCATCGGCTCGGACCGCACCCCATAGCGCATGATGCCCAAACCGACCAGCTGAGAGGCACACAACGACGCCCGGACGGCGACCTTGTCGGCCCCCAGCATCTTGAGCAGCGGGTTGAACACCGGCCCGATGAACATGGACTGGACGATTTCGGCCGTCTTGGCGACCCCCGTAGATGCCACGGCGCTGGCGGCAAAAGGGCCGCCGCCGGCGGCATCCCACGTGGTGATCAGCACGTATAGCGTCCGCCGCCCCACTTCTTTGACGCTGCCGGTGAAGATCCGGTCGATGAACTCCGGTGTGCTGAAGGGCAAGCGCAGCATCTTCGCCACATCGTCGAGGAGCCCACGCGACGGCTCTTCGTTACGGGCCATGCTGCCAGGATTACTCGGATGTGATCAAAGATCAAGCGCCGCCCGCGTCGGCCCGCCTTGCCGGCAAAGTTCTTTGACCGCAGGCAGGAGTGTCGCACTGCGAAATCGGGTGGCGATCAGCCGCGCCAGCCCGGGGTGGGTACCCAGGGGTTGGCTGACGATGTCCGCGCCCGACGCGCGCAGGACTTGTTGAAACAGGCCGTCCGCCAGCAGGTAGGAGGCGACGACTACGCGTCCCGCCCCCTGTGACCCGGCCCGCGCCTCTTCCACCACCTTGTCCACCGCCATGGACAGGGCCGCATCGCCGATGGCGGCGATCCCCAGCCGCACGGGCGAGCCCGTCAGCTCCGACAGCAACGCGGCAGCGCGGCCCAAGTCCGCCCGCGCCGCTGGATCCGATGTGCCCGCCGCGGCCAGGATCACCGAATCGCCGCGACTCCAACCGGATTTCACCAGCTGGCCGAACACGATCCGCACGATCTCGACGCTCGGCCCCAAAGCCGTTGTGACGGTGACGTTCGGGTGTCCGCTGGCCGCCACATGGGCGGGCAGGTCGAAGCGCACATGGTATCCGCGGGACAGGAACGCCGGCACGACGACGGCTCGTTGGCCGCCCGACCGGTCGGCAGCCGAAAGGACTTCGCTGGGTGTGGGCCCCAACACATCGACGAACGCGACCTGTACCGTGGCTTCGAGGAGCGTGCTCACCTGCGCCGCAATGTCTCCGATCATTGCAACGCCACCGGGTCGGCGGGTGCCGTGCGCTGCCAGTATCAGGCTCATGCGGCACCGGGTTCGTCGTTGATCGCGAGGCGGTAACCGCGCTTGACGACCGTTGCCACAATGCTCCTGTCGCCCAAGGCTGTTCGCAACCGCAAGACGGCCGTGTCGACGGCATGCGGATCCTTGCTGTTGCCGGGCAGCACGCGGAGCAAGTCATTGCGCGTGACGACGGTGCCGGGATGTTGGGCCAGCGCGCGCAGTATCGCCATTCTCGGTGCCGGAAAGCAGCTTGATCGAACCATCCACCAGCGCGCAGGTTCCGCGGATATCGACGGCGTGGCCGCCGGCCCGCACGGTGTGCGAGCCCAGCCGCGGCAGCTCCTCGGTAATGTGGCGGGCCAAGGCTCCCAACCGCATTCGCTCGGGTGCCGATGTCGGGACGCCCTTTCGGATCAAGGGTTGGGAGGTTACCGGTCCGACGCACATCGCATGCACGTCGGTACGTAGCGCAGCCAGCAGTTGGTCCTCGATATCCAGGTCGCGGCTGCGCTCCAGCACGGCCGCCGCCGCGGGTGCCGAGGTGAAGCTCACCGCGTCGAATTGCCGTCGGGCAACCCCGGTGACCAGCTGGTCGAGCGGCCCGCCCAACGGTGTCGATTTCCACCGATACACCCGCACCGGCACCACTCGCGCACCCGCCATGCGCAGTCCGCCGAGAAATTCGGGGAACGGGTCCCAGGCATCGGCGGCACCGTGCAGCTGGATCGCGATACGTGCGCCGGATACCCCGGATTCGAGCAGGTACTCCAGTACCTCTTGCGAGGATTCGGATTTCGGTGACCACTCCTCGTGTAGCCCGGCGGCGCGCAGCGCGCCGGTCGCCTTCGGTCCGCGGGACACGATCCGGGCCGACGACAACGACTCGATGAGCTGGTTCGCCAGACCCCATCCCTCGGCCGCTGCCACCCAGCCGCGAAAGCCGATGCCGGTGTGGGAAACCAGGATGTCCGGCGGTTCGGCGATCAAAGCTTCTGTGTTGCTGTGCAGCTCATCGTCGTCGGGCAGCGCGATCATGTTGATGGCCGGGGCGCTGCAGACCTCGGCACCCTGGCGGCCCAGTAGCGCGCACAGCTCCTCGGCGCGGCGAGACGAGGTCACCGCGATCCGATAACCGGTCAGCGGTGGTAAGTCTGACTGGCCCATATCAAATGTCTATGCGCATGAGGTTTCCGCGGCGTTACCTAGCAATTGCTGCGGCATTGCTCGGCGCGGGCATTGCGATCACACCCGCACCGGCTCCGAGTGAGCCTGGGACCCGGGTACTGCGGTGGGAGGGGGCAGGGGTCGGCGCACGTACCTCGACCAGGTCAGGATCGCGGCGGCGACGTAGAACGCAAGAAAGACCCAGAACGCCAGCGTGTCGGTGCCGGTGCTGAGGTAGGACTGTCGCAGTGCGAGGTTGATGCCCACGCCGCCGAGCGCGCCGAACGCCGCGACGAACCCGATCACCGCCCCCGACGTGGCCTGCGACCAGCGGCGGCGATCGGCCTCGGGGAGGTCGAGTTGGTGGCTGTGTGCCTCGAAGACCGAAGGGATCATCTTGTATACCGACCCGTTGCCCAACCCGGCCAGGATGAACAGGGCCATGAAGCCGCAGATATACCCGGCGATGTCCGCGGTGGTGGCGAGGCGGGATGTGTGGTCGTCGTGGGTGCTGAGGCCGACCAGCAGCGCGGTTACGAGCGCCATGGTGGCCAAGACCGCAAGGGTGACGCGGCTGCCCCCCACGCGATCGGCCAGCCTGCCGCCATAGATTCGGGCGATCGATCCCAGCGCGGGCCCGATGAAGGCGAATTCGGCGGCGTGCAGCGCGGCCTGTGCATGGCTTTGCCCGGCGTCGACAAAGTTGATCTGCAGGACCTGGCCGAACGCGAACGAGAACCCGATCCACGAGCCAAACGTGCCCAGGTAAAGCATCGCAAGCGCCCAAGTGTCGCGTTTCGAGAGGATCGAGCGCAGGTGGCTCACGTCATACGTCGCGTGATCGAGATTGTTCATATGATGCGCCGCTCCGACGGCGACGACCGTCAGCAGCACCAGATAAAGCCCCGGCACCCAGTACGGTTGCCGGGGACCGGCGCTGGCGATGACCACCAGCCCCAGCAATTGGATCATCGGGACCCCGAGGTTGCCGGCCCCGGCGTTGAATCCGAGCGCGAAGCCCTTGCGCCGATGTGGGTAGAAGGCGTTGGTGTTGGTCATCGACGCCGCGTAGTTGGCGCCGCCCATTCCGGTCAGCGCGGCGCACACCAGATACGGCCACAGCGGCAGGCCTGGGTGGGCCAACAGCCAGATCGTGCCGACTGTGGGCACCAGCAACACCACGATCGAGAACACCGTCCAGTTGCGGCCGCCGAAGGTGGCGATGCCCAGCGAGTAGGGGATACGCAGGCACGCCGCGACCAGCGTCGCGGTGGCGCCGAGCAGGAACTTGTCGGCCGCCGAAAAGCCATAAACCCCCTGGGGCATGAACAGCGCCAGCACCGGCCACAGGGTCCAGACGCCGAAGGCGACGTGGTCGCACGCGACTATCCAGAGCAGATTGCGGCGGGCGATCTTGCTGTTGCCGTTCTCCCAGGCCGGGGTGTCCTCGGGATTCCAGTCCGTGATGCGATGGGTGCGGCCCATGCGTTCTTCACCTTTCCTGGACGGTGTGCAGTCAGTGCGCCCGAAACGATATGGGCGCCTTTATCAGAGGCTCAAAAGCCGCGCCCGCGCGGGGGAAGGCCCCGATACGAAGAGCTACGCGGTGGGCGTCTCTTCGATGCTCACATCCGAGATCCAAGCGCGTCAACTCAATTCGGCCAATATCGACTGAAAGTTGAATCCCAGTTGTCTGACAGATCGCTGAGCGTGCGGCCGTCGGCGTAGCCGCAGCTCACGCTATATCAAATAGCGTTCTATACCAGCCCATTTCGACTCTGCTTCGATGTAGCCGCGCGAACATGGTGTGACGTGGGATACATTTTGGCACATCGAATATCAGCCTGGCGCAAGCAAAATGAGTTCCAATCAAACATCGCCTCGCACCAATCGCACATCAACTCCGCCGGCGTGTACTGGCTGGTCCCGGGTGGCACCACGAAGACAGCCGGTCCGACACGTGCGCCCGATGACGAGGAATCGGTCTCGACGGCGCCCAGCCAGATCCGACTGCGAGCCAGCATGCCAACCTCGCTAACCTCGCCAGCCTCGCCCCGAGGCGAACGCGTACACCAGACGAGACGCTAGCGCGGGCCGTTATGACGAAGATTGTTGGGTGGAGGCATTAGCTGTGCCCATGAGCCGCATAGCGCCGTAGCCTCTTGCTCGTGTCAGCCCAACCCGATATGCGATCGTCGTAAGTGGCTATACCCGGTCGCAAATCCTAACGATTGCAACGGCTTTGGTCGTTGGCTGTCACTTTGGTCGTCCTCATCGGCTGGTCCGTTATGCCAGTGGCCGCCGCTGCCCGGCGGGCCGAAGGACGGGCCGCTGACGCTTGGTACCTCGAAGAAGTACGGCAACCCGAGCGATACGATTCTGACTTCGGCAACTCCGCCAGCAAGGGCATTAACTCGGGCTTCGGGAACTCGGGTGATGGCGGCTGCAATACGGGCTTTTCTAACTCGGGCAGCACCGGCTACAACGTGGGCTTCTTTAATTCGGACACGCAGAATGGCTATGACGTGGGCTTCTTCAACGGGGGCTCGGGCAGCAACACGGGCATATTGAACGACCAGGGGTCTGCGAACTCGGGCTCTGATAACTCGGGCTTCGGCGACTCGGGCTCGAGCAGCTCCGGAAGTTTCAACACGGGTACCGGGGAGGCGGGTTACTTCGGCCTGGGGTGAGGGGCATCAGCGACGTAGCTCGCTGACGGCGCCGCCGACCGCAATCGCACAGGTATGAGTCGTTCAAACGCATTTTACCGCAACATGTTTCGCTTCCGCAGCGGCGAGCAGGCAGCGCTACCAAACATCGCCGTCACGCCAATCGCACATTAATTCCGCGGAGGTGTCCAGGCTGAGCCCGAGTGGCAACACGAAGACCGACCCGTCGTCATCGGGTGTGCGGGTCGGGCCGGTGGGGGCCAGCACCGACGTGGGACCGCGCCAGGGCAACCAGCCCCGAGACGAGTACAGGGTGCGCGCCCGGATCGACGAACTGAGGGCCCCAATCTGGTAGGCGCCCCGCATCACCTGCTCTGCGCCGTCGAGCAGCGCGTGTACCAGCCCCTGGCCCCGGCAATCCTCGCGCACCGCGACGCCCTCGACGTAGCCGCAGCGCAGCGCGCTACCGCGGTACATCAGGCGCCGCTGGACCACGGCGGCATGCGCAATGATCGCGCCGTGCCGCCAGATCAGCGCATGCATTCCGCCCAGCGCATGTTCCCAGTCGGTCTCGTCGAAGTCACCGGCGAACGCTTCGTTGACCATCGTCCAGACGCGGTTGCGGCAAGCGGTGTCCAGGTCGGCGGTGTGGACCAGGCGGGCGGTGTGTACCTGGGTGCGCACAGTCCTTGTCTACCAGCCGTGTCTAGTGGGCGGTTGCTACAGCCGAGGCCCGGAGGGCCTCCGCGGCCGCGCCCAGTGCAGCTGCACCTGCTGGCCGGGCCGCACCTGCGCGAGTTTGTCGATGTCCTCGTCGATCACCACGCCCACGACCGGGTAGCCGCCGGTGACGGGGTGATCGGGACCCAGGATCACCGGTAACCCGTTGGGCGGCACCTGGATCGCGCCGCGGGTAGCGCCCTCGCTCGGCAGTTGCCGATCCGGGTAGCGGTACTGCATCGCGCGGCCGACCAATCGCATCCCGACCCGGTCGCTGCGGTCGGATGCCACCCAGTACCTGTGGACCAGTGCGTCGGGATCGACGAACCAGTCGTCGCGCGGTCCGGGTACCACCAGCAGCTCGACCGCGTGGCGGGTGATGGCGGCTACCGGGGCCTGGTCGAGTTCGGGGTATTCGTCGGTGTGCTCGCCGACCGGCAGCTCGTCGCCGGGCCGCAGTGGTGACGGACCGATCGCCGCCATCACGTCGTAACTGCGCGAGCCCAGCACCGGCGCCACACAAATGCCCCCGCGCACCGCCAGATACGTCCGCAGTCCGGCCCGCGGGGCGCCCAGCGAGATCAGCTGTCCGTCGCGAACATGTTGAATGCTGTTGGTGCCGAACAACTTTCCGTTCACGGTTGGGTTGGTGTCGGCGCCCGTGACCGCGATGTCGACGTCACCGCCGCGGACCCGGGCGGCAAAGCCGCCGAACATCACCTCGACGGTGGCGCGGTCGGCGGGGTTGGCGACCAGCCGGTTGGCCAGCTGGTGCGAACGACGGTCCGCGGCGCCCGACCGGCCGACGCCGAGGTGGGCCAGCCCGGGGCGGCCGAGGTCCTGGACGACCGCCATCGGCCCGGAACTGACGATCTCGAGCCGCGTCATTGCTGGCTCCGGAACTGAACCCACATGCCCTGCGTCAGCAACGCCGGATCGGGCCGGTCGATGTCCCACAGGACGGCGTCGGTGTGGCCGATGAGCTGCCAGCCGCCGGGCGACTCGCGCGGATAGACCGCACTGAATTCCCCGGCGAGCGCGACTGAGCCGGCCGGCACCGAGGTACGCGGGTCGGAACGTCGAGGCACCCGCAGTCGGGGGTCGCCGTCGACCAGATACGCGAAACCCGGTGCGAAACCGCTGAATCCGACCTGCCACAGGGTGCCGGTGTGGGCGGCGATGACCTCTGCGGTGGTCAGCCCGGTGCTGGTGGCGACATCGGCGAGGTCCGGCCCGTCGTAGACGACGTCGATCACGACGTCGGCCCTGCGGTCGGCCCCGAGATCGCCCCGAGCCACCGCGTCGGGGTTGACCCGCAACTTGCGCAACCGTTGCCGGGTGACCCCTTGGTAGCGGGGGCCGTCGAGCTTCACCAGCACGGTGCGGGCTGCCGGGACGATGTCGACGACACCGGGCAGTGCCGCCGCGCGCAGCGCGGCCGCCCACGCCAATACGTCTGCGGTACTACCGCATTGCAGCATCAGCGCTTGGTCACCGTAGTCGAGAACGGTATCGGCCACGACTAGGTCTTTCGATAAGTCCTGCGATAGTTCGGGCGCCAGGGGCTGCGCAGGGCCGCTGGTGAGATCCGTCACGCTCATACTCGACGGTAACTCCGCGATCGGCCTGGGGGCCAGCGGTTTCCAGGGATTTTCGAGCACTGCCAGAGGTGCCTTAGCGAACGCTCAAACTGGTCTCAAACAGGTGAGGTCCTTCTGAAGACTTAACTCAAGATCTTGGCGATCAGCGGGGGCAGCTGATCGGCTACCACCGGGTAGCTCAGCGGCGACGCAAAGGCGATCGCACCGGCGAGATCCTTCGTGGTGAAGACGTGCCGATTCTGTGCGGTCGCTTGCGAAGCCGCAACCTCCGGATCGGCCAGCAGGGCCTTTTGGTCGTCCGGGCTCTCGGTCGACCAGATCACCACATCGGCGGAATCAAGCACCGCCTTGATCTGGTCGCGCGGGATGACGGCGCGGTGATCAGAGCCGAAGGGCTTGATGCTGTCGGTCATCGCCAGACCCATCTCGGTGAGGAAGTCGGTGCGCCAACCCGGCATGGTTGCCACCACGGTGCCCCGCCACAGCCGGCCCTGCATCAGCAATGCCTTCTTGTCCTTCCACTGCGGGTACTTGGCGGCGACGGCGGTGAATTGCTTGTCGACCGCGTCGATCAGCGACTTCATCTGGTCGGCCTGGAACACCGCCTGACCGACCGCGGTGGCCTGTTCCTTCCATGGCTCGAAGAACGCGTCGTCGCCCGATTGGGCCAGAGTCGGGGCGATCGCCGAAAGTTTCTGATAGGTATCGGCGTCCAGGCCGGCGTTGATCGCCACGATGAGGTCGGGTTTGAGCCCTGCGATCTGGTCCACCGAAATGCCGTTGTCCAGGCTCAACACCACGGGTTGAGCCTGGCCCAACTTGGGCTGGGCCCATGGCCAGGCGGCGAAGGGCTGGTCGCCGAACCAGTTCGTCACCGCGATGGGTACCACCCCCACCGCGAGCAGGTCGTCTTGCTCGGTGTAGCCGGCGCTGACCACCCGCTTGGGCGGTGCCTTGATCACGGTCTGACCGAACAGGTGCGTGATCGTCACCGCCCCGCCACCGGCGTTGCCCGGGGGCGGTTTGGATGACGAGCAGGCCCCCGCGACCGCGACCACCCCGGCGGCCCCGGCGAGCTGCAGGAACGCTCGCCGATTCCCACCTTGTCGCATACCGTGTCGCATCGCGTGAGATTATCGCGCGTTCGGCACGGGTTAGGCATGGGATGGGAACGGGTTAGCCGAGCGGCATGCCCGCGTCCAGAAAGTCCAGCGCCCGATACACGGTGTCGGGAGTCCCCGGTGCGTTGTCGAACGCCGCCATCATCGCGCCGGTCAGCGCGCCGGCGAACACCCGGACGTCGAAATCTGCTGCGGCACGGCCGATTCGGTGGGCGATCGCCTCGGCGGCGACGGAGACCGTGCGGTAGTACTCGTCGAACAGGGCGCCCTTGAGCTCGGGTATCGAGAAAATCAGCCGCTGCCGGTTGCTTTCGAACTCGACTTGCTCCGCGGAAAGGTCGGCCTGGACGTCGGCGTAGGCCCGGCGGAAAGCCTGGGCCGGCGAGAGGTCGGGCGGCTGCGCCTTGAAGGCGGCCAGAATCAGCGGGTCGAGGTCGTCGGCGAGCACCAGCGATTCCTTGGACGGGAAGTATCGGAAGAAGGTGCTGGGCGACACCTCGGCGGCCTCGGCGATCTGCTCTACGGTGGTGCTGCCGTAGCCGTTTTCGTTGATCAGGCGAAACGCCTCGCGCCGAATGGTTTCGCGGGTCTTGATCTTCTTGCGCTCCCGAAGACCCAACGGCCGGTCAGTCGCCTGCATGTGGCACCTTCACGTGGCGCTTCATATCGCCATTCTGACCCGTTCGGGGGCAAAGTTCTGACAACGGGCGCAGCACCCCTGCGATCTGCACGTATCCGCGGCGTAACTGCGCACGTGCCGACCGGTAACAGTGCCTCCCTAGCGTCGGGCAGATGACGACGACCGCTACCCCGGTACGCCAGCAAGCCGCGCCGCCCGGAACCCGTGGCCCTAAACATCGTGGACTTCGTGGGCGCTGGATCGACGACTGGCGCCCCGAAGACCCGGCGTTCTGGGCGACGATCGGCAGGCCGATCGCCCGCCGCAACCTGATTTTCTCCATCTTCGCCGAGCACATCGGGTTCAGCGTGTGGATGCTGTGGAGCATCGTGGTTGTGCAGATGATGGCGGGCCCGCACGGACAGCACGCCGCGTCCGGGTGGGCACTGAGCGCCAGCCAGGCCCTGTGCCTGGTCGCCGTTCCCAGCGGTGTCGGAGCGTTCCTGAGGCTGCCCTACACGTTCGCGGTGCCGATCTTCGGCGGCCGCAACTGGACGACCATCTCGGCGACGCTCCTCCTGATCCCCTGCCTGCTGCTGGCCTGGGCGGTGAGCCACCCGCACCTCCCGTTCGGCGTGCTGGTGGCGATCGCGGCGACCGCGGGTTTGGGTGGCGGCAACTTCGCCTCGTCGATGGCCAATATCTCGTTCTTCTACCCCGAGAAGGACAAGGGTTGGGCGCTCGGACTCAACGCGGCCGGCGGCAACATCGGTGTGGCGGTGGTGCAGAAGATCATCCCGCCGATCGTGGTCGCCGGTGGCGGCGTGGCGCTGTCGCGTGCCGGGCTGTTTTACGTGCCGCTGGCCGTCGTGGCCGCGGTGTGCGCATTCCTGTTCATGAACAACCTCACCGAGGCGCAGGGAAAAAGCGGAAAAGGGAAGGCGGACGTCAAGCCGGTCTTGCAAGCACTGCGCCATGCCGACACCTGGATCATGTCGCTGTTGTATGTCGGGACATTCGGGTCCTTCATCGGCTACTCGGCGGCCTTTCCGACCCTGCTCAAGACCGTATTCGGCCGCGGCGACATCGCGTTGAGCTGGGCTTTCCTGGGCGCCGCCATCGGTTCGCTGATCCGCCCCGTCGGGGGCCGGCTCGCCGACCGGATCGGCGGCGCCCGCATCACCGCGGCCAGTTTCGTGATGCTGGCCGCCGGGGCCGCGGTGGCGCTGTGGTCGGTGCGGGCGGTCAACCTGCCGCTGTTCTTCGCCAGCTTCATGTGCCTGTTCGTCGCCAGCGGGATCGGCAACGGCTCGACCTACCGGATGATCGCGAGGATCTTCAAGATCAAGGGAGAGGCCGCGGGAGGCGACTCCGAGACGATGGTCAACATGCGCCGCCAGGCCGCCGGTGCGCTGGGCGTCATCTCCTCGATCGGCGCCTTCGGCGGGTTCGTGGTGCCGCTTGCCTACGCGTGGTCGAAGTCGCACTTCGGCAACATCGAGCCCGCGCTGCGCTTCTATGTCGGGTTCTTCCTCGCCCTGCTGGTGGTGACCTGGTGCTGCTACCTGCGCAAGAAGACCCGAATCGGGTTGCGCGGCGTTTAGGGCCGCATGGGCCCCTCGTAGTTGATCAGGGCCTAGTCCAAGGGCTGTAGTCCGCGATCAGTTCCTCCTGTGGCGGGCGCTGGTCGGCCGGCACGTGCTGCAGGTTGATCCGGATCCGGTACCAGATCGAACTTGGCCCGCGCATCCCGTCGACCAGGACGTCGGCCGGCTGCAGCAGGCCGGCCGCGGCCGGATACCGATCCCGCCAGGTTTCCAGCGCGGCCATCGCCTCGTCCTTGGTCTTGGTGCGGGCGATCTCGATGAGCGGCTTGGACGAGACGCGTCTGCCTTCGCCACCCTTCGCGGCGCCTTTCGGTGCCTTCTCCGGTGGCCCCAGGTCCTCGGCGAGCATGAGCAACCGGTCGAGCCCGCCGACCGCGTTCTCCATGCCCGCCCACGGGTCACCCACCTCGGCGTACCGGTCGGGCACGGTGGCGATGGTGAACGCGGCGGGGTCGCAGTCGGCGACCTCGTCCCAATGCAGGGGGGTCGACACGCGGGCGTCCGGGGTCGCTCGCACCGAATAAGCCGACGCGACGGTGCGGTCCTTGGCGTTCTGGTTGAAGTCGACGAACACGCCCTCGCGTTCCTCTTTCCACCAGCGGCTGGTCGCCGCCTCGGGGACCCGCCGCTCCACCTCACGGGCGACCGTCTGGGCGGCCAGCCGTACCTGCCGGAACGGCCAGCGCGGGGCGATCCGCGCATAGATGTGAAAGCCGCGCGACCCGGACGTCTTCGGCCACGCGACCAGGCCATAGTCCTCGAGCACCTTGCGAGCCACCAGCGCGACCTCGACGATCCGCTGCCAGGTGACCCCGGGCATCGGATCCAGGTCGACACGCAGCTCGTCTGGATGGTCCAGGTCGCCGGCGAGCACCGGATGGGGGTTGAGGTCGACGCAGCCCAGGTTGATCGCCCACGCCAGCCCGGCGGCGTCATGGATGACGGCCTCGTTGGCCGAGGTGCCCCGCGCGTAACGCAGCTCGGCGACATCCACCCAGTCGGGCCTTTTCTCCGGTGCGCGTTTCTGGAACACGGCCTCTTCCCCGATGCCCTTGACGAAGCGCTTCAGGATCATCGGCCGGCCGGCCACCCCGCGCAGCGCCCCGTCGGCGACCGCAAGGTAATAACGAACCAGGTCGAGCTTGGTATGTGGGCCGACTCCGCCGTGGCGGGGGAACACCACCTTGTCCGGATGGGTGATGGTGACCTGGTGTCCGGCCACTTCCAGTGACACCGAGCCGGTCATGGGAATTCATCGTAATTCTTCGAATACCTTCCGGCCGCCGTGCGAGATGCGTCACATATGGTGTGGTCATGCCTAACCTTCCTGGCCTGCCCGGGCAAACCGTGGCCAAGCTCCAGCAGTACCTCGAACGCGGCTCGTCCGAGTTGCACTACGTACGCAAGATCATCGAATCGGGTGCGTTCCGGCTGGAGTCGCCGCTGAACTACGCCGCGATGTTGTCCGAAATGCAGAAGTGGGGCGAATTCGGCATGCTGCCGTCGCTGAACGCCAGGCGCACCCCCAACCGCGCGGCGCTCTTCGATGAAGAGGGCGCGTTCACGTACAAGGAGCTCGACGAGGCCACCCACGCGGTGGCCAACGGCCTGCTCGAAAAAGGGGTGCAGGCCGGGGACGGCGTCGCCATTCTCGCGCGCAACCACCGCTGGTTCGTCATTGCGAATTATGGTGCCGCGCGAGTGGGCGCCCGCATCATCCTGCTCAACAGCGAATTCTCCGGTCCGCAGATCAAGGAGGTGTCGGAGCGCGAGGGCGCCAAGCTGATCATCTACGACGACGAATACTGCAAGGCAGTCAGCAAAGCTGAGCCCCCGCTGGGCAGGCTGCGTGCGCTGGGCGCCAACCCGGACTCCGACGAGCCGTCGGGCAGCACCGACGAAACGCTGGCCGAGCTGATCGAGCGCAGCAGCAAGGAACCCGCCCCGAAGGCCGGCAAACATGCGTCGATCATCATCCTGACCAGCGGAACCACCGGCACGCCCAAGGGGGCGAACCGCAGCACCCCGCCCACGCTGGCGCCGGTAGGCGGCATTTTGTCGCACGTCCCGTTCAAGGCGAACGAGGTGACCTCGCTGCCCGCGCCGATGTTCCACGCGCTGGGGTATCTGCACGCCACCATCGCGATGTTCATGGGCTCGACGTTGGTGCTGCGGCGCAAGTTCAAGCCGCCGCTGGTGCTCGAGGACATCGAGAAGTACCGGGCCACGGCCATGGTTGTGGTGCCGGTGATGCTGTCACGCATCCTTGACGCGGTCGAAAAGATGGACAAGAAGCCGGATCTGTCCAGCCTGAAGATCGTGTTCGTGTCCGGATCGCAATTGGGGGCCGAGCTCGCCGGCCGCGCGCTAAAGGACCTCGGACCGGTCATCTACAACATGTACGGCTCGACCGAGATCGCGTTCGCCACCATCGCCGGACCCAAGGACCTGCAGCGCAACGCCGCGACGGTGGGACCGGTGGTCAAGGGCGTCAAGGTCAAAATCCTCGACGACAACGGCAACGAACTGCCGCAGGGCGAGGTCGGGCGGATCTTCGTCGGAAACGCCTTCCCCTTCGAGGGCTACACCGGTGGCGGTGGCAAGCAGATCATCGACGGCCTGATGTCGTCCGGCGACGTCGGCTACTTCGACGAGCACGGCCTGCTGTACGTCAGCGGCCGCGACGACGAGATGATCGTTTCCGGTGGTGAGAACGTGTTCCCAGCCGAAGTAGAGGATCTGATCAGTGGTCATCCCGATGTTGTGGAGGCCACCGCGATCGGCGTGGACGACAAGGAGTGGGGCCACCGGCTGCGCGCCTTCGTGGTCAAAAAAGAGGGCACCGAGGTCGACGAGGACGCCATCAAGCACTACGTCCGCGATCACCTGGCCCGCTACAAGGTCCCGCGTGAAGTGATCTTCCTCGAAGAGCTGCCGCGTAACCCCACCGGCAAGATCCTGAAGCGCGAACTGCGCAACATCGACGTCGACTAGCCGTCGACTAGAGCCCACGACTAGCCCCGACTAGCCCATGTCGGGAGCGACGCGCCCTGTTCAGCGGCGGCTCTGGATGGCCCGGGTGATCTGCGCGGTGAGCTTGGGGTCGACGAGAAGTTGGTCGATCAGCGCGGTCAGCACTTCTTGCCCGGTCACCCGGGCGACTCCCAGGCGGTCGGCGGCTTCTCGCTGCCAGATGTCGAGGGCTCGGTGGGTGGGGGCCGGGAGGTCGACGGTGCGACGCGTTCGCTGGGCGCGGGCCGGCTGATCGCGCGTGCGATGGTCGGCCGCGGGTTGGCCGACTAGGCGTTGGCCGGGCGCCGGCCGGTTCGTGTTGAGGCGCTCGGTGGGTGTCCCGTCCCCGGCCGGTGAGCCCCCCGACATGTACGTGCGGAACGATCCGGCGCCGGGTTCAATGTGGCCTGCGTTCATCGTCACTGCGATGGCCCTCCCGTCAGTAAGTCAGTAGTTCAGTATACGACGGGATACGGAGCCACGCTGTGGATCCCGACGCGCCCGGCGTGTTGCCGGGAGTCGCGCGATTATTAAAAATGACGGCGGAATGTAAATAAAATTCGTTTGCTCAAAGACGGCCTGTAACAAATATATCTTGGTTCCGGCGGCGAAATATCAGTACGCCCGCGATGCCGGAGCTACGGAAGCGCGTAGATCCGTACGTCAGTAGTTCAGTAGTGGCCATTTTACCAGGCTATATCCGATCCACGAACTACTGAATTCAGTACTTGAGGAAGTCAAGAGTGGCGGCGTAGTAAATACTAAATAAGGATGACTGGCTAATCGCAAAGTAATTCACAGCATCATCTAAAGTTAATTCTCTTGTTAGCCGACAATTTCGCGGGGTAACGTTCGGCGGGTCAGTACTTGGGAAGGAGCCCCTCGATGTTGAATTCACTCCCAGCGATCCGAAAAGCGGCCGCCGGTGCATTGGGTGCCGGTGCGCTGACCGGAGCGATGTTGTTCGGCGGCACCCCGGTTGCGCAGGCCGCCCCGCCTGGCGCGTCCGGAGCCGCCTCTACCGCTCCGACGACGAGCTTCGCGACGTTCGGGCCGGAAGGTGCGCGTGACATCCCGGCCCGGCCCGGCGGCGGTGGTGGCCACGGTGGTGGCGGCCACGGCTGGGGTGGCGGCGGGATCGGGCGTGGCGGCTGGGGCGGCCGCGGCATAGGCCACGGTGGCGGCTTCGGCCGTGGCGGCTTCGGCCGCGGCGGTATCGGTCACTACGGCGGTATCGGCCGGGGCGGCTGGGGTCGCGGCGGCGGCGGGGGCTACGGCGGGGGCCTGGGCCGTGGCTGGGGTAATCACGGCTGGTGGGGTAGCCCCCTCGGCTTCCGCGGCCCCGGGCGCTTCTGGAACTGGTGGTGGTGAACCGCCGCGATCGTGTGGGCGGCAGCCGGCTGCGTCTGCTGTGGTCATAGGCTGACCGCCCACGCCGAGGGGGGAGAACCCATGCCGGCCCGACGGCTGTCGGGCCGGCATGGTTCTTCAGGGACATATTTTTTTCTTGGGGGTTGACCGCCTCACGCTGCGGGGGAACCCATGCCGGCCTGACAAACCCTCAGGCCGGCATGGAGCTAACGCCAGCTGTTACGGATCGCGGGGGAGACCGAGCAGGCGCTCGGCGATGATGTTCAGTTGCACCTCGGACGTCCCGCCATAAATGGTGGTGGCCCGACTGGCCAGCAGATACTCGCCCCACTTGCCCGCCAACTCGTCGGGGTCGCCGATCGCGGCGTCGGTACCGAAGGCGGACACCGCGAATTCGGCATAGCCCTGACCGGTTCGCATCGACAACAGCTTGGAGATCGCCGCCGACGGCATGGCGTCCCCGCCGGCCAGCGTCAACAGAGTGGACCGAAGGTTGAGCACCTTGGCGGCATGACCCTCGGCGATCAGCTGCCCGGCGCGATGCTGGGCAACCTGGTCGAACTGCCCGTCGCGAACGAACTCGACGAACTCGGGAAGGTTCGCCAGGAAATTCGCGTCGCTGCTGCCGATCGACACCCGCTCGGCGGTCAGCGTGTTGCGGCTGACCTCCCAGCCCCGGTTCACCTCGCCCAGTACGTAGTCGTCCGGTACGAACACGTCGTCGATGTAGACGGTGTTGAACATTGCGTTGCCGGTTAGCTCGCGCAGCGGCTTGACCTGTACGCCATCGCTTTTCATGTCCAGCAGGAAGTACGTGATGCCGTTATGTTTCGGCGCCGACGGGTCCGTCCGGGCCAGCAGCGCACCCCATTGCGAGTACTGCGCGGCGGTGGTCCAGATCTTCTGGCCGGTGATCCGCCAGCCGCCGTCGACCCGCGTCGCTTTCGTCGTCAACCCAGCCAGGTCCGATCCCGCGCCCGGCTCGGAAAACAGCTGACACCAGATCCTCTCGCCACGGAACGTCGGCGGCAGGAACCGTTGCTTTTGCTCTTCGGTTCCGAAGGCGACGATCGACGGAATGATCCACGCCGCAATGCCGACCGGCGGCCGTCTGACCCGGCCGGCGCTGAACTCCTGGGCGATGATGATCTGCTCGACGGGGCTGGAGGCCCGGCCCCACGGCTTGGGTAGATACGGCAGCACCCACCCGGCCTCGGCGATCGCAACCCTGCGGGACTCGCGGTCCATCGCCTTGAGCGCGGCGACCTCGGCCCGAATCTCGGCCCGCAGCTTTTCGGTGTCGGGGTCCAGGTCAATGTTGACCGGACGCATACCCGTTGTTGTCGCGGTGTCCACCACGCGCTGTGGGTGTTCCGAGCGGCGGCCGAAGCAGGCTGCCAGCATCAGCGCCCGGCGGTAGTAGACGTTCGTGTCGTGCTCCCAGGTGTACCCGATGCCGCCGTGCACCTGGATGCAATCCTGCGCGCATCGCTGCGCGGCCGTCGGCGCCAGCGTCGCCGCCACCGCGGCGGCGAACTCGACGTGCGAATCTGGCTCGGCGCCCTCGCGCACCTCGTCCAACGCGCGAGCGGCATCCCAGACCGCGGCGGTGGCGCGCTCGGTGTCGGCGGCCATCTCCGCGCACTTGTGCTTGATCGCCTGGAACTGGCCGATCGGCCTGCCGAACTGCTCGCGGATCTTCGCGTACTCCGATGCCGTATCGGTAGCCCAGCGCGCCACACCTACCGCCTCGGCGGACAGCAGCGTGAACATCAGCGCGTGAGCGGTGGTCATGCTCAGGTTGCTCAACACCGCGTCGTCGCCGACCTCGACCGCGTTGGCACGCACGTCCGCGATGGGACGCAGCGGATCAATGCTCTTGACCGGCACGATCTCGAGCTGATCGGCGCGCAGCACCACCCATTCGTCGCCGCTGTCGATCGCCACCGGGAGCACCAGCAGGGACGCCTGCGCCGCCGCGGGGACGGCCCGGACCTCGCCGCGGATCACCAGCGCTTGATCATTGGGGCCGTGCCGGGTCGCGGTCAGCCCGGAATCCAGCGCATACGCGGCTATGGTTGCGCCGGACGCCAGCTCGGCGAGCGCCTTGGCGTCGGGGTCATGCGTGGAGATCAGCGCGCTGGCGATCGCCGACGGCACAAACGGCCCGGGCACGGCCCCGCGGCCGAACTCCGCCAGCACGATGGCGAGCTCGAGGATGCCGAAACCCTGCCCGCCGACGGATTCGGCCAGGTGCACGCCCTGCAGGCCCTGTTCAGCGGCCGCGCGCCAGTACGGTGGCGGGTTTTCGATCGGGGTTTCCAGTGTTGTTTCTAGCGCCGCGTGCAGCACGTCGGACGGCGCTACCCGTGCCACCAGGGATCGCACCGATTCGGCCAGCTGTCTATGGTCAGGGGTTATCGCGATCGGCATTGATTGCCTTCCCATGCTTTCGGGGGCTGTTTCGGCCAAGCTCCTTCCAAGCTAACAACCGGGCGGTTGGTTGACTACGTTGGCCAGTGGCCGCCCGTCGCGCAGCCGGCGGCAGTTGGCCACCGCCTCGACCAGATAGCGCCGCATGGTGTCGGCGGTGTACCAGGTGACGTGCGGCGTCAGCACCACGTTGTCCAGGCCGAGCAACGGATTGTCCGGCCTCACCGGCTCGACTTCGAAAACGTCCAGGCCCGCGGCGGCCAATCGGCCGTCCTGCAGCGCATTGACAAGTGCGTCCTCGTCGACGACGGCACCGCGTGACGTGTTGACCAGCACCGCATGGGGTTTCATCAGGGCAAGCGCCGTGGCGTCCAGCAGATGACGGGTGTTCCCCGTCAACGGCAGGTGCAGCGAGACGATGTCGCTGCCGGCCAGCAGGTCGGGCAGCGGCCGCCACCCGGGCCGTCCGTCGTCGCGGGTACTGGTGTGCAGGACGGTCGCACCCATCGCGGTGACGATCCCGCCGACCCTCTTGGCGATGTTGCCGTAGCCGACCAGGCCGACGGTGCAACCGCTGATGTCGCGTACCGTCTCGCCCAAATCCGGGTCCGCCGGCCAGCCTCGCCCACGGCGCGTGGCGCGATCCAGGGTCGGCAGCCGGCGCAGTGCGGCCAGCATCAGCAGCACCGTCCCCTCGGCCACCGACGGCGCGTTGGCGCCGGGCATGTTCGCAACGGCGATACCGCATTTCGTCGCGGCTTCCACATCGATGGTGTTCACACCGGCGCCCAGCTTCTGCACCAGCCGCAGCCGAGCCCCGCGCCGCAGATCGGCGGCCGACAGCGGCCGCAAAACGTGCCAAATCACCTTCGCGAAGGGCAACTCTCGATGCAACGCTGCCTGGGACTCGGGCGAGTCGTCATCGGCGCACCATCGGATGTCGAGCCAATCCCCTTCGGTTGCAAGAAAATCCAGCACCTTCTCGCCGGGGACAAAGTGGGCGAGGACTCTTAGTGCCAGCGCTTCTTGATCCACGTGGCAATTGTGTCAGCCTGCTCGCTGCGCGCGCCCGGGGTGGTGAAGTAGTGATCGGTGTTGATCGAGACGTTCGTCTTGTCGGTGCTTCCCAGCGCGTCGTAGATGCGCTGTGCGTCAGAGGGAAAGACTCCGGTGTCGGCCTCCGCGTTGATCACCAGGGCCGGGTCGGTGATACGCGCCAGGTGCGGCTCGGCTCGGGTCTGTGCCACTCGCAGGCTCCACATGCCCAGCCAGCTCCGCAGTGTGCACGCCGCCGCGATGCCGTGTGGGGAGCGGTTTGCCTTGGCGGGCATGCCCGCGTAGCACTGGTTGGGCTGCCGCTTGGACGGCTCGATGCTGGGATCGACCATGCGTGGATCCGCCCACGTCCGCAGCACCGTAAACGGTCGGTCGGAAAACCCGGCGGCGCGCACGCGCTTGAGCTCTTTCTCGGCCCAGTCGGTGATGGCGTGGTTGCGTGACGTCTGCGCCGTCCGGTACCGAGTGAGGAACTCGGGCGAATAGGGCGGCCTGTTGCGGCCGATGAACAGGTCGAGATCGGGATCGGTTGCGACGGGGTCATTTTCGTCGATTACGGCGGCGTCCATCCAGCTGGTCAGCACCTCCGGGCGCCCGAGGTGAGCGGCAGTGGAGACGTAGCCGTCCGCTGCGGGCAAGTCACCCAATCCGGCCGCCGGCCGCATCCCCTCCAGCGGGGTCACATTCGGGTCGACCGCCTGGGACTGGTAGGCGGCCATCAACGAGCCTCCACCGGAATTGCCCAGCAGCACAACGTGTTCCACATGCTGCACCTCCCGCAGCCAGC
The DNA here is from genome assembly GCA_963778135.1 of uncultured Actinomycetota bacterium. Classification (GTDB taxonomy): domain Bacteria; phylum Actinomycetota; class Actinomycetes; order Mycobacteriales; family Mycobacteriaceae; genus Mycobacterium. The sequence goes on from CAVZTC010000004.1 coordinate 452,290, forward strand.
GCACCCCGACGGCGATGTCCACCAGCGCGTGGTCAAGCAGGAAGTTGCTCTCGAAACCGCGGAACCTGGTATTCCAACCCAGGAATCCAATGCCGCGGGTGGCCAGGTAGTCCGCGAGATAGTGCTCCGAGAAGTCGATTTGGTAGTGGGTGGCGATCATGCCGACCTTGGGCTTGCGTCCCACCCCGCGGTGATACAACCCCTGACAAGGGTGCCCGCCGGCGCCGGCACGCCCGGCGGTGGGCGAGGGCAGCCCAACAAACTCGCGCACGACCCCTGCCGCGCAGCTACGACGAGTCACTTTAGTGATCCTCCTTACCGTAGATAGTCCGGTAGTAGATGTTCGCGAGGGTCTGAATGCAGGCCTTGTCGTCGGGCTCGACGGGCCGGCTGAGCTGCACGTAGCAGAACTGGGTGAACATCGCGATCATCGCCTCGGCGACGAGTTCCGGGTCGTCGTCGGGGCAGTGGCCCTGCGCCTGGGCGCGCCGGACGTTCTCGGCGATAAACGCGTACGGGAGCTCGCAGATCTCTTTCCAGTGCTGCGCGAAGTCTTCGTTGATCATCGCCAGCTGCGACACGCCGATCATCTCCGCGAACCGCTTGCGGTAGGAGTCCCAGATGGAGGCGGCCAGCTCGTAGGCGCGCTCGCGGTCGGACAGGCCGTGCTCGATCACCGCGAGCGATCGCAGGTTGGCCTCGTTGCGGAAGCGCAGGGCCCACTGACGGACCATCTCCTCTTTGGAGTCGTAGTAGTTGTAAAACGACGCCGCCGAGCGGCCCGCTTCCGCGGCGATGTCGGCAATGGTCGTCGCCAGAATGCCCTTGCGCGCGATGACCGTTCGCGCGGCAGAGTCGATCGCGGCCTGCGTCCGTCGGCCGCGGCGAGTCGGTAGCTCGGCGGGGCGGCTCATCGGCTCGGGGGCAGTCGCCACTGGCGCACCTTTCCCTTGTGGTGGGCAGCGAACCTGGATCTGAATCTCAATCTGAACCTGATGTTAGATTCAGATTCGCGTTTTGACTAGACCAAATCTGAATCTGGTATCAGATTCAGATTTAGTATCTGCCGCCCGCACCCCCGGGAGGCGGCGGAAGGCGCAAAATGATGAAGATGATCAAGCCGCACAACACCAACAACGAGTTCGAGTTCGGGGGGATCAACCACGTCGCGCTGGTGTGTTCGGACATGGCGCGCACCGTGGACTTCTACGGCAACATCCTCGGCATGCCGCTGGTCAAGTCGCTCGATCTACCCGGTGGTCAGGGCCAGCACTTCTTCTTCGACGCCGGCAACGGTGACTGCGTCGCGTTCTTCTGGTTCGCCGAGGCACCCGATCGGGTCCCGGGCATCTCGTCGCCGGGCGCCATCCCCGGCATCGGTGACATCACCAGCGCCGTGAGCACGATGAACCATCTCGCGTTTCATGTTCCGGCCGAGAAGTTCGACGCCTACCGGCAGCGGCTCAAGGACAAGGGCGTGCGGGTCGGCCCGGTGCTCAACCACGACGAGAGCCCGATGCAGGTGTCCGCGACGGTGCATCCCGGCGTCTACGTGCGCTCGTTCTACTTCCAGGATCCCGACGGCATCACACTGGAATTTGCCTGCTGGGTAAAGCAATTCACCGAGGTGGACGCGCGAACCGTGCCGAAGACCGCGTCCGACCGACGTCCTCCGGTGGAGGTCGTACGCTAAGCGGCAAAACCGTGCCAGAGCCGGGGGGACGCTCATGATGACCGACGGCATTTTGACCGACGACCAGATTGCGGCGCTGACGAAAGAGCAGCGGCGGGAGCTGATCACCAGGCTGGAGCCGCCCCTGAGCGAGCTGATTGACCCGGTGTTTCTCAACCGGCTTCGGCGGATCCGATTGGGTCTGATGATCGGCGGCTCCGTCGTCATGGTGCCCTGGATTTCGTATCTCTCCATGACGCTGCCGGAGAACTATGTTGCGCACAACTGGACCGCGACCTGGGTTGGCTTCGACATCCTGTTGATGGCGTTCATGGTGGCAACGGCGGTGCTGGGATATCTGCGTCGCCAGTTGCTGATGCTTGCGGCGTTCACCTCCGGGGTGTTGCTGATCTGCGACGCGTGGTTCGACTTGATGACCGCCGGACCCAGGGATGTTTGGTTGTCGGTGAGCACGGCGCTGCTGATCGAGGTGCCGCTGGGGATCTTCATGATCACCGGGGCACTCCGCATTGTGCGCCTCACGATGATGCGCTTTTTGCGGCTCCATCCCGGGATGCGGCTGTGGCAGCTGCCGCTGTTTCCGTGACTTCCGTGACCCGGTACAGGTCCGGGTTGGTGAGTTCGTCGAGCAGTGACGCGAGGTGATCGACCAGCTGGTCAGGGTTCAGGCGCACCTGCCCGGCCAGCCAGGCGCTGATGGTCTGACCGACGCCGCCCACTGCGAAGTGCGCCGCCGCGGTGACGAGGTCGTTTGCCGGTGCCCGCAACGTCTCGACGGCGTACTGGCCGGAGAGCATCGCGAACAGCGCGCTGGATTCGGCGCGCTTGCGCACGATGACCGTGTTGGAAAGCCGCGTGCTGAACAGCAGGCGCCCGATGCGGGCGTCGGTGGCGATGGTTCGCACGATGTTGGCCATTCCGGCGCGGCTCTGCGCCGGCGCCGGCACCGCCGCCACCGCGGCCTGGGTGGTGGCCGCCAACCCGGCGAACACCCAATCGAACACGCCGCCGATGAATTCGTCCTTGTCGGTGAAGCTTTCGTAGAAATACCGGGTGGCCAGGCCGGCCCGGCGACAAACCTCGCGGACGGTCAGCTCGGCCATGTCCCGCTCGTCGGCGCCCAGCAGGTCCAGGCCGGCATCCAGTAGCCGGGCTCGGCGGGCGGCCAGTCGCTGCGCCGCCTGCACCCCGCGGTAGGGCCGCGCGCTCGAGGTCGTTGAGGGACGCGCCGCCTGTGGCATGACCACCATCTTGACACCGGCGCAAGACAACGACAACATCAGGAAACGGAAGTTCTCACATTTAGCCGTGCCGAAGCTAAGTTGCCTGAGGGGAGGCATTCCGCGTGATGAATTTCAAGGCGCCCCAGGAAGCCATGGGTCACGTCGAGCGTGCGGTCGCAGGCCCGGCGCATCCGCATCGGCGCGCGCGTGCGGGCTCCACCTTCACCGACGGTCTGATGGGCGTGACGCTGCTGGCCGGCGCGGCGAACGTGATCATGCAACTGGCGCGCCCCGGTGTCGGGTACGGCGTGATGGAGAGCCGCGTCGAGAGCGGCCGGGTGGACCTGCATCCGATCAAGCGTGCCCGCACCACCTTTACCTACCTCGCGGTCGCCGTCGCCGGCAGCGATGCCCAGAAGGCGGCCTTTCGTCGCGCGGTCAATCGCGCGCACGCCCAGGTGTACTCCACGCCCGACAGTCCGGTGCAGTACAACGCATTCGACCCCGACCTGCAGCTGTGGGTGGCGGCATGCCTGTACAAGGGCGGGGTCGACGTCTATCGCATCTTCGTCGGGGACCTGGACGACGAGGACGCCGACCGGCACTACCGCGAGGGCATGACGCTGGCCACCACCCTGCAGGTGCCGCCCGACATGTGGCCGGCGGACCGGGCGGCGTTCGACCGCTACTGGCAGGAGTCGCTGGCCCAGGTGCACATCGACGACGCCGTCCGCGACTACCTGTATCCGATCGCGGTGTCGCGCGTCCGGGGTGTGCGACTGCCGCGCCGGCTGCGGCAACAGTCCGAGAGCTTTGCTTTGCTGATCACCAGCGGCTTCCTGCCGCAACGGTTCCGCGACGAGATGCGGTTGCCGTGGGATGCCGTCAGGCAGCGGCGCTTCGAGAAGTTGATGGCCGTGCTGCGCACGGTCAACCGCCTCCTGCCGCGGTTCGTCCGGCGCTTTCCGTTCAACGTGATGCTCTGGGACCTGGACCGGCGGATCCGAACGGGGCGTCCCCTGGTGTAACTGGTCTGGCTGACCTAACCGACTCGCCGTTTTCAGTTTGATAACGACAATCATATTCATTAAGCTCCTCCAGGTCCGTTAATGGTCTGGTCAACCTCCCGGCCCGAGGAGCGCCCGTGGTGATGTTGCTCGTGGTGCGGCGGGGTGGCCGATGACGGCGCCGATCTGGATGGGCGCGCCGCCCGAGGTGCACTCGGCGTTGCTCAGCGCGGTCCCGGGGCCGGCGGCGTTGCTGGCCGGCGGCGCGGCGTGGTGACGTTGAGCGCCGAATACGCTCGAAGTGGCAGACGAACTCATCGCGGTGCTGAGCCGCGGTGCAGGCCGGGGCGTGGCAAGGGCCGAGCGTCGAGTCGTATGTGGCCGCGCATGCCCCGTATCTGGCGTGGCTGACGCAGGCCGAGCATCGAATAGCGCGGCAACGGGCCGCCGAGCACGAGACGATGGCCGACGGCCTACACCGCCGCCCTTGCGGCGATGCCGGCCCTGCCCGAACTGGCCGCCAACCACGCCGTCCACGGGGTCCTGTCGGCGACCAACTTTTTCGGCATCAACACCATCCCGATCGCGCTCAACGAGGCCGACTACGCGCGGATGTGGATTCAGGCCGCCACCACGATGGGCACCTATCAGGCAGGTCTAGCGCGACGGTGGCGTCGGCGCCGCAAACCACTCCGGCGCCGCCGATCCTGAAGTCCGACGCGCAGACCCCCGCCCAGTCGTCGGCAGCCGCCAACCCGCTGCAGGGCTTCCTGCAGCAGGTCGAGCAGTTTCTGAGGAACCCCCTGCAGATCCAGCAGCAGATAGTGCAGAACCTGCTCGACCGTGCGGACAGCGATAATCCGCTGGGGCTGTCGCAGCAGCTCACCGATTTCCTGCAAAAGCTCGGCATCGGAAATCCCGCCATCGCTCACGACCCGACGGTCGACAACGTGTGGGACAACCTCATCGCGAACTTCCTGCAGCACTTCGGGTACAACTGGAACCCCGCCGAGGGCACCCTGAACGGGCCGTCTACGACGAGTATGTACGAACCCCGGCCAAGCCGCCTTCTGGGTCGCTCGAGCCCTCGAGCTCAGCGAGGATTTCCAGCAGTTCGCGGCAACTGCTGATGCAGAATCCCGTGGCGGCCTTCCAGTATCTGGTCAGCCTCGAGCTGTTCGATTGGCCGACCCACATCGCGGAGATCGCTGCGTGGGGCGTCTCGAACCCGGAGCTGGCGCTCGCGGCCGTGCCCGCCATCGCCCCGATTGGAGCGGTGGGCGGCTTCGGGGGGCTGGCCGGCCTGGCCGGCATAGCCCAACCCGTTGTGGTGGCGGCGGCGCCCGTCGCTGCGCCCGCGTTGGTGCCGATCGTCGCGACGCCCACGGGTTTCACTGCGCCGGTGGTGGCCGCCGGCGCGCCCCCGCCGCCAGGGCCACCGCCTGGGCCGCCGGCCCCCACGGCTCCGGCACCGACACCGCCGCCCACGGCGGCCGGGGCCGGTTTTGTGCCGCCCTACTTCGTCTTTCCGCCCGGCATCGGCTCCCGCTCGGCGATCAGCAGCAGCGCCAGCGCCAGCGCCAAAAAGAAGGCGCCCGAGCCCGACAGCGCAGCCGTGGCGGCCGCCGCGGCCGAGCGGGCCGCGGCGCGGGCGCGGCGGCGCCGGAGCGCGAAGCAGCGCGGGCACGGCAACGAGTACATGGACATGAACCTCGACGTGGACCCCGACTGGGGCGCGCCGCCCGGTCGATCAGCCGGTCGCGTCGACGCTGGCCTCGGATCGGGGTGCGGGAAATCAGGGGTTCGCGGGCACCGCTCCAAAGGGAGCCAAGGACACGGCCGCCGAGGCGGCGGGCCTGACCACCTTGGCCGAAGACGAATTCGGTGGCGGACCCAGGATGCCGATGCTGCCGGGCACCTGGAATGCCAATGGGGGCGGATCCGAGGTAGCGGGGCCGGGTAGAACTAAGAACTATGCGCCGGCTGCGCGTCGGGTCGATGGAACTGCTCGTGTGCATTTTGGTGGCGTGCGCCATCTCGGCGACCATGCTGCGGAGTGTCGTCCAGGGCAGCGCGGCGTTGTCGACGGCGGGCACGGTGTTCTGTGGGGTTTTCGTCCAGGCAGTTCCGTTCCTCGCGCTCGGGGTAATGGTCAGCGGGCTGATCGCGGTCTTCGTGTCGCCGGAGCGATTGGCGCGCTGGCTGCCCCGTCGTCCCGCGGTGGCGGTGTTGGCCGCGGGGATCGGCGGTGCGGTGCTGCCGGGCTGTGAATGCGGGTCGGTTCCGGTGGGGCGGCGGTTGTTCGGCGAAAGCGGCGCTAACCCGGCTTCAACGGGCGCGGCGGCCCTGACGTTCATGCTGGCCGCGCCGGCGATCAACCCAGTGGTCCTGGTCGCCACGGCGGTGGCGTTTCCGGGTGCGCCGATGATGGTCCTTGCCCGGTTGGGGGCGTCGCTGCTGACCGCGGTGATCATGGGCTGGGTGTGGGCGCGATGGGGCCGCCCGGAGTGGGTCACCCGCCGGCCGCCCCGCCCGGGCGCCGATACCGACTCGCGATGGACGGTGTTCGCCGAGGCGGCCCGCCATGACTTCCTGCAGGCCGCGTCGTACCTGGTCCTGGGTGCGGCCGCCGCGGCGGCGCTGCGCGTGGTGGTGCCGCGCCGGGTGTTCGACAATCTGGCCGCCCACCTGATCCTGGGCGTGCTGGTGATGGCCGCCCTCGCGGTGGTCTTGGCGTTGTGTTCGGAGGCCGACGCGTTCGTGGCGGCCAGCATGACGATGGTGCCGCTGCTACCCAGGCTGGTGTTTCTGGTGGTGGGCCCGGCCGTCGATCTGAAGCTGTTCGCGATGCAGGCGGGCATGTTCGGCCGGGCCTTCGCGGCGCGCTTCGCGCCCGCCACCCTGCTGGTTGCGGTGGCGAGCGCCTGCGCGATCGGGCTGTCGGCTCTCGGTGCCGGATAGGGGGTTCGATCGGTGAGCCGCGAAACCGAGAACACCGTGCTGCTGCTGATGGGCATCAGCATCGCCATGATCACGGTGTCGGGTGCGTTTACCCGCTACGTCAAGCCGGGGCTGCTGCCGTGGCTGGCCGCGTCGGCGGTGCTGCTGATCGTGTTGGCGCTGGCGGCGATCATCGGCGACATCCGCCGTGGCGGACCGCGGCGCGGTGAACACGGCCAGCACGCTGAGGGACAAGCCCACCGGGCCGGAATGGTGTGGTTTCTCCTCGTCCCCATCGTGGTTTTGATCTTCGTCACGCCGCCGGCGCTGCGGCCGTCGGCCGCCGCCCCGTCGGTCACGACGGTGTCCAATGCCGTCGCGAATCGGGCGTTTCCGCCGCTGCCGCCGGGCCGCGCGCCCGAGGTGTCGCTGCCGGAGGTGCTGATGCGGGTGGCCCAGGACACCACGGGCTCCCTGACGAATCGGACGATCAGCGTGACCGGGTTCGTCCTCAACGAGGCGCAGGGCGTCGACCTCGGTCGCATCGTGATCATCTGTTGCGCCGCCGACGCCCAGCTGGCCCGCATCCATCTGCGAGGCCCGGCCGCCGGGCAAGCCGCCGGGCTGGCGGACAACACCTGGCTTCGGGTCGAGGGCGAGGTGCAACCCGCACCCCGACAACCGCATACGGTGGCGATCCCGACATTGCAGGCCACCGGCGTCACTCGGATAGACGCCCCGCCCAACCCGTACGCCTACCCGCGCTGACGGGTCGGTGCGCTGCCCAAACGATGGTTCAATTGCTGCGGCTACAGCGGCAAATCCAGACCTGATGCCGGCTGAGTTGTGTTGGCACTGGCGTGTTTTCCCACTGCCCCAGCTCGATCCATCGCCTCAGGAGCGCCGTCTCGCAGCTGTCGGTGATGGGCCCGATCCAGTGTGCTGGCCCGCACGGCGACCCGGTCATTGGTGCAGGGCTGCAGTAAAGCCATAACGCCGCAACGCGTCGGGCGAGACGCGCAGGTGAGCGGTCCGAGCATGCACGGGGTGGCACGAGCATGGCGTGCGGACAACGTCGGATGGTGGGACGGAGCTCGTCGATCATCGAAAGCTCATGGTCGGCCGCACAGGCGGCACAGACGATGACGGTGAACGGTCGGTCGGTAGCGCGGCGCCGGGTGGTCACCGTGCCGTGCCGCTGGGTCCGGCGTAGGGCAGGAGCGCCATTTCGCGCGCGTTCTTGATCGCGGTGGCGACCTGCAGTTGTTGTTGGACGGTGAGACCGGTCACGGCGCGCGAGCGGATCTTCCCGCGCTCTGAGATGAACATGCGCAGGGCCGCGGTGTCCTTGTAGTCGACGGTGGTGAGCCCGAGGCTGGTCAGAAGGTTCTTCTTCGCGGGCCTGCCGGCCAGTTGGGCGGCACTTCGAGACCGCTGTCCACGCTGAGGTTTCTTGGCCATAGCATCACCAGCTCGCCTTCCGCACGCCGGGTAGCTCGCCGTTGTGCGCCAATTGGCGGACCCGGACCCGCGACAATCCGAATTTGCGCAGATGCCCCCGCGGGCGTCCGTCGACGGCGTCGCGGTTGCGCAACCGGACGGCGCTGGCGTCGCGGGGCTGGCGCACCAACTCGCTTTGCGCGGCTGTCCGTTGCGCATCCGTGCTCGACGGCGAGCGGATGATCTCTTTGAGTTCAGCGCGACGTTCCGCGTAGCGCGCCACAATCGTGCGCCGCTGCTCGTTCTTGACGACCTTGGATTTCTTGGCCATGTTCAGCGCTCCTCACGAAAGTCGACGTGGCGGCGGAGCACCGGGTCGTACTTGCGCAGCACCAGCCGGTCGGGGTCGTTGCGCCGGTTCTTGCGGGTGACGTAGGTGTAGCCGGTGCCCGCCGTGGAGCGCAGCTTCACCATCAGGCGAATCCCGTTGCGCGCCACTAGATCCGCTGCCCTTGGCGGCGCAGCCTCGCCACGACGGCTTCGACGCCGTCGCGGTCGATTACCTTGATGCCTTTTGCGCTGACCCGCAGCCGAATCCGGCGATCCTCCGACGGCAGGTAGTACGTCTTGAGCTGGATGTTGGGCGACCAACGCCGACGAGTCCGGCGATGCGAGTGCGACACCGCGCTACCGAAACCCGGACTCCGGCCGGTCACTTGGCAATGGGCAGACACTGTTCCCTCTCCCTCCCTGCGTCGCTTATTGAAAATCATTTTCGACAAGCCTTGGCGGAGACGGTACCGTATCGGTAGCTCTAATGAAAATGATTACCAACAACGGGACCCAGGGGTCCTGAGAGGGACCGATGCGTACGCCCGTCATCCTTGTCGCCGGCCAGAACGACACAGACCCGATCGTGGGGGCACTGCTGCGCACCGCCGGGACGCTGGTCGTCGAGCATCGTTTCGACGGCCACGTGGTGCGCAGAACGATGGTGAACCTGCAGCAGGGTCTGCTGACGACCGCGGAGGTGGCGCTCGAACTCGCGCACGGGTGCCCGTCGTGCACCATCCGCGGCGACCTGATGGTGCTGCTGCGCCAGCTGCACCGCCGCTCCGACGTCGACCGCATCGTGGTGCACCTGGCGCCGTGGCTGGAACCCGAACCGATCTGCGTCGCCATCAACCATGTCCGGGTGCGCGTGGCGCCAGGGTACGTCGACGGGCCAGCCTCCCTCGATGTTTCGATCGCCGGGGTGGTGACGAGCGTCGATTCATCGGTGTGGCTGGACCAGGCGCTCGGTGAGGCTGAACTCGACGACGGGCGCACGCTGGCCCAGGTCGTCGTCGGTCAGGCCGAATTCGCCGACGTGCTGGTGCTCAACCGGGCCGAGCCGTTCGTGGCTGGCGTCTTGCGCCGCCTGTCGCCGCGCGCGCACATTCGGGTGGGCGCCGACGGCGTTGAGGACGCTCTGGACAATCTGTTCAGCGACGCGCGGCGAGGCCGAAGCGACGATCCGCACGCTCCGCTGCTGGTGGGGCAGCCGCCCCTCGATTCCCGCGGCCCGATCAGCCTGGTGGAGTTCAACGCCACACGCCCGTTCCACCCGCAGCGTCTGCACGACTGCCTGGACTTGCTGCTGGACGGCGTGATCCGAACCCGGGGACGGCTCTGGCTTGCCAGCCGGCCCGAGCACGCGATGTGGTTGGAATCGGCCGGCGCCGGATTGCGGGTCAGCTCGGCCGGCAAATGGTTGGCCGCATTGACGGGCGCGGAGCGTGATGGCATCGACGCGGAACGGCGCGCCTTTGCGGACCTGAGGTGGGATCAGCAACATGGTGATCGGCACACCGCGATGACCATATTGGTCTGCGGGGCGGACGCCGCCGAGATCCTCGACGGCCTCTCCGGCGCGCTGCTCACGGACGACGAGTACCGGTCTCCCCAGGACTGGGACCACTACGCCGACCCCTTCGGCGACTGGCACGAAGAGCCCTGTAACGCCGTCGGGGGGAGTGCCGAAGACGTCACTGCCCGCCAGACCACGGACGGAGACCGCGGATGAAACCCGGCATTCACCCCGATTACCACCCCGTCGTCTTCCAAGACGCCACCACCAGTGCGATGTTCCTGACCCGATCGACCATCACCAGTTCGCGCACCGTTGAGTGGCCGACCCCCGACGGGGTGCGCACCTATCCACTGGTCGTCGTCGAGGTCACCTCGGGTTCGCACCCGTTTTGGACGGGGGGGCGCCGCATCGTCGACACCGCGGGACAGGTGGAGAAATTCCGCCGCCGCTACGGCGTCCGGCAGTCACCCGCGGCCCAACACGGCGCCGACGCCGCGCAGTGAGCGCGGTGAATTGGCCGAGCCGGGCCTCAGGTAAGAGTGTGGAGGAGGTTCGGTCAGTCACCGCGATGCGCGGGCGAACCCAGATGTGCGGGCAAACCCAGTAGTGCATTCCAGTGCGTTACCGCTTCGCCGACGGCCGGTCCGGGGTCGCCGCTGACGACGCTGAGTAACGCGCGGGAGACCCCGCCCAGCCCGACTCCGCTGGCCCGCGTGCCGCCCGCCAGCACCTCCAAGGCCTCCTTCGCCGAGCACCGTCGGATACCCATGACGACACCGAGCGCCATGTCGATTTCGCGGCGCGAGCGGTGCTCGCCGGGCCGGTAGTTGTGCGTGTGGGCTATGTGGGTCATCATGGGCCCCCTGGCCGTTATCGATTGTTGGGCAGCGGGAATCTAGTGCGCATGAACGAGGGTCCACCGCGGCAGGGGGTCGGTGTAGCCGACCCACCGCTGCGCGCCCTGGGCCATTTCAGCGTCGGTCAGCAACGCCGACTCCATGAGGTTCAGTACCCGATCGTGGTCGAGCCTGACCCCGATGAACACGATTTCCTGACCAGCCGGGAAGGCGGCGGTCGACCAGTACTGCGCTGGTTCGATCGCCAGATTGGGCCCGGCTTGGGACCAGATCGCGACGAGGTCGGGACGGCTGGCGATCCAGCAGAAGCCCTTGCTGCGCAACACGCCCTGCAGCTGCTCCAGCGCCGCGTGCAGGCGCTGTGGGTGTAGGGGTCGCCGCGCGCGAAACGTCACGCTGCTGATGCCGTATTCCTCGGTCTCGGGCGCGTGGCCGTCGGTGATCTCCCGGTCCCAGCCCGGTGACTGCGCGGCGAGGTCAGGATTGAACAGGCCGGTGTCGAGTACCTCTGACAGCTCCACCCGGCCGTGCTCGGTGTGCACGATGCGCGCCGACGGATTGAGGCGCCGTAGCACCGCGGCGACCCTCGCGCAGGCCTTCTCGCTGACCAGATCGGTCTTGTTGAGCAGTAAGACATCGGCGAATTCCACCTGGTCAACGATCAGGTCGGCGATGCTGCGAACGTCGGTGTCGCTGGCGCCGAGGTCGCGCGCTGCCAGCTCCTCCCCGCGTGCAAGCTCGCGCAGAAACGTCGTGGCGTCAACAACCGTCACCAGGGTGTCGAGCCGGGCGACGTCACCAAGGCTGAATCCGTTGTCGAATTCCCAGTCGAAGCTCGCTGCGACGGGCATGGGTTCGGAGATGCCCGTCGACTCGATCAGGAGGTGATCGAAACGTGCCGCCGACGCCAGTCGGGCAACCGACTCGAGGAGGTCTCCGCGCAAGGTGCAGCAAATGCAGCCGTTCGTCAGCTCGACCAGCTTCTCTTCGGTGCGGTCGAGGTAGCCCTGCCCCGCGATCAGGGCGGCGTCGATGTTCACGTCACTCATGTCGTTGACGATCACCGCCACACGCCGGCCCTCCCGGTTGGCCAGAACGTGGTTGAGTACGGTCGTTTTCCCGGCTCCGAGGAATCCGGACAGCACGGTGACGGGAAGCACGTGGGGGCTCTGTGACGGCACGCGTTAATGATAATCATTTTCATTAAGCGTGCAATACGCCGCGGTGGCGCATGGCCGCTGGGCCGTCGAGATGCGGTTTGTCGTCGCGGCTCCGAGGCGGCGGGCGTGGTTCGGCACTGCGGACAGATGCAGTAAAGGTCGATGTAGGGAGTGGCATCGGTGTGGGGGTACTGACGGCTCAGGCGGTGGCGTGTTCTTGGATGGCGGCGGGGGTAAATCCGACGGCTTTGCCGCACCGGCGGCACAGCAGATAGTGACGATGGCCCAGCCCGGTGCGCAAGCAGTAGAGGACCTCGCCGTCCTCGGCTCGCTGGGTTTCGGCGATCCGGTCGGCCGCCAGCTTGCGCAGGATGTGGTAGATGCTGGTCGGACCGATCTGCAGCGGTCGGCCTCGGCGAATGTCCAGATAAAGCTCCTGTGCGCTGGGAAGTGTCCTGTTCCCGCAGGACCTCCAAGACCACCCGTTGCGTGGCCGCGCCGGGCAGCTCAGACGGCAACACCGAGCGCCTTGGCCAGTTCAGCGAGCTGGGCCCGGCTCGGGCACACCCTGCCGGGGCGCGCCGCCCGTTTCCTCGATACCTTGGGTGCCCAGTGCGGTTGGGCCCCAGCGCGATAGGGGCGTCGACTCATCGGCGTACGGTCGGTTGGGTGCGTACTGAAGGTGATAGTTGGGACATTACGACGAGCGTCGGCGCGACCGCGCTGTTTGTGGCGACCTCGCGAGCACTCGAGGCCCAGAAGCCGGACCCACTGGCTGTCGACCCATATGCCGAGGTGTTCTGTCGTGCCGTCGGCGGTACCTTCGCCGACGTCCTCGACGGCAAGGCTCCCGAACACGAGCTCAAGACCAGCGACTTCGGCCAGCATTTCGTCAACTTCCAGGGTGCCCGCACCAAGTACTTCGACGAGTACTTCGGCCGCGTCGCGGCCGCCGGCGTGGGCCAAATCGTCATCTTGGCCGCGGGACTGGACTCTCGCGCCTACCGGCTGTCGTGGGCCGACGGCACGACGATCTTCGAGTTGGACCGCCCGCAGGTGCTTGATTTCAAACGTGAGGTGCTCAGCGGCGTCGGGGCCGAGCCGCGTGCGGAGCGCCGGGAGATCGACGTTGATCTGCGGGAGGACTGGCCGCAAGCCTTGCGGGACAGCGGGTTCGATCCGGCCAAGCCGTCGGCGTGGATCGCCGAGGGCCTGCTGATCTATCTGCCAGCGGCCGCGGAGGAGCAGCTGTTCACGGGCATCGACTCGCTGGCCGGCCCGGGCAGCCACATCGCCGTCGAGGATGGCGCCCCCTTAGATCAGGATGAATTCCAATCCAGACTCGACGAAGAACGCGCCGGAGGCGACGGCCAGCGCGCCTTCTTTCAGTTGGTCTACAACGAGCGGCACGCGCCGGCCACCGAATGGTTTGGTGACCGGGGCTGGACGGCGGTGGGCACCCCATTGGCCGATTACCTCCGCGAAGTAGGCCGTCCGGTGCCCGGGCCCGAATCGGAATTCGGATCGTCGGTCTCCCGTACCACCCTGGTCAGCGCGGCCAGGGCCTAAATGGTGGCCAATTATCGGTCAAGTACCGGCCACGAACTCTCCGCCCGAAGTGGGAACTTTTCCGGGCTGAGCTCCGACTAGTAGCTGCGTTCCGGTGCCGACGGCGTCCGCGGGATGCGGTCGTTGAGCCCATTCAGACAGCCAAGGAGTTTCCGCTATGACGCGCCACGTTGCCCCCGCACTGGTCGGGGGCATCCGGCGATGACCGCGCCGGTGTGGATGCCGTCGCCACCAGGGGTGCATTCCACATTGGTCAGCAGCGGCCCGGGGCCGGACGACACGAGAACGGCTGAGCGGGTTGCGTCGGTAATGGAAATCATATTCAATAAGCTTCGCCGCTTGGCGACGGCTGGGGGGCGGGGGCCAATATGCGACGCGTGCGCGAAACGGAAAGGCGGGCCAATGATCGCCCCTAACATCCTGGTCAGAGCCGTTCACATAGGAGAAAAGGCGTGAATCGGCCCCGCGCGGACGCCTCGACAACTAGCTTAGGCAATGCTAACTTCAGGCGGGTTAGGTTAGGGGACACTACGTACGGGAGAAGAAGCGGCCGTGGAACACGGTGATACCGGCATGCTCGCAGTTCAGCCTGTCCATTCTCGGGTCCCCCCTGCTTCGGGAGGCCGGGTAGACGGGGATGTCGTCAGCCGGTTCGCCACGTGTTGCCGCGCGCTCGGCATCGTGGTCTACGAGCGGCAGCGCCCAGCGGATCTGGATGCGGCCCGGTCGGGCTTCGCCGCGCTCACCCGCGTCGCCCACGAGCAGTGCGACGCGTGGACCGGGCTGGCCGCGGCCGGCGACGTGTCCACCCCTGTGCTGGAAGCGGTTTCGCGCACCTCGGGCACGGCTGGCGCGCTGCAGCGTCGGGTGGAATTGGCGCAGGGGGCGTTGGGGTTCCTTTACGACACCGGACTGTACCTGCGGTTCCGCGCGACCGGCCCGGACGATTTCCACCTCGCCTACGCTGCGGCGTTGGCGTCGTCTGGGCGGCCCGGCGAGTTCGCCAACGCCGACGAGTTGGTCAGCGGCATCACCAAGCGTCGCCCGGGCTGGCGCGAGGCCCGCTGGGTCTCGGTCGTCATCAACTACCGCGCCGAGCGGTGGTCGGATGTTGTGAAACTGCTGACCCCGATCGTCAACGACCCCGACCTGGACGAGGCGTTCACCCACGCGGCCAAGGTCACGCTCGGCACCGCGCTGGCCCGGCTGGGCATGTTCGCCCCGGCGTTGTCCTATCTCGAGGAGCCCGACGGCCCGGTCGTCGTCGCGGCCGTCGATGGCGCGCTGGCCAAGGGTTTGGTGCTGCGCGCGCACGTCGACGAGGAGTCGGCAAGCGAAGTCCTGCAGGACCTGTACGCGGCTCACCCGGAAAACGAGCAGGTCGAACAGGCCCTGTCCGACACCAGCTTTGGGATCGTGACCACCACCAAGGCCCGGATCGAGGCCCGCACCGACCCGTGGGATCCCGACACCGAACCGAGCGCGGACGACTTCGTCGACCCGGCCGCCCACGAACGCAAGGCCGCGCTGCTGCATGAGGCCGAACTCCAGCTCGCCGAATTCATTGGCCTGGAAGAGGTCAAGAACCAGGTGTCGCGGCTGAAGAGTTCGGTGGCGATGGAACTGGTGCGCAAGCAGCGTGGGCTCGCCGTGGCGCAGCGCGCGCATCACCTGGTCTTCGCCGGGCCGCCCGGAACGGGCAAGACCACCATCGCCCGTGTTGTCGCGAAAATCTATTGCGGCCTAGGCCTTTTGAAGCGGGAGAACATCAGGGAGGTGCACCGCGCCGACCTGATCGGCCAGCACATCGGCGAGACCGAGGCCAAAACCAACGCGATCATCGACAGCGCCCTGGACGGGGTGCTTTTCCTCGACGAGGCGTACGCCCTGGTGGCCACCGGGGCCAAGAACGACTTCGGGCTGGTGGCCATCGACACCCTGCTGGCCCGGATGGAAAACGATCGCGACCGGCTGGTGGTCATCATTGCCGGCTATCGCGCCGACCTGGACAAGTTCCTCGACACCAACGAGGGCCTGCGGTCGCGGTTCACCCGCAACATCGAATTCCCGTCCTACGCGCCGACCGAGCTGGTCGAAATCGCGCACAAGATGGCCGAACAGCGAGACAGCCTGTTCGAACAGTCCGCGCTCGCTCACATGGAGGGGCTGTTCTCCAAGTTGGCCTCGTCCACGATGCCCGATTCCAACGGGATCCCGCGACGCAGCCTCGACATCGCGGGCAACGGCCGGTTCGTTCGCAACATCGTCGAACGCTCCGAGGAGGAGCGTGAATTCCGGCTCGATCATTCCGAACACGCCCAGACCGGCGAGTTCAGCGACGAGGAGCTCATGACCATCAGCGACCAGGACGTCAGCAATTCGGTGGAGCCGCTGCTGCGCGGTCTCGGCCTCTCGGTGCCCGCATGACCAATCAAGAGCCGGATGGCGAATGGGGCGGGGCGCGGCGTTCGTTCACCTCGCGAACCCCGGTCAACGACAACCCGGACCAGGTCGCCTACCGCCGGGGATTCGTCACCCGGCACCAGGTGACCGGCTGGCGGTTCGTGATGCGCCGCATCGCCTCCGGAATCGCCTTGCACGACACCCGGATGCTCGTCGACCCGTTGCGCGCCCAGTCGCGCGCGGTACTGATGGGTGTCCTCATCCTGATCACCGGATTGGTGGGCTGCTTCGTGTTCTCGCTGATCCGGCCCAGCGGGACGGCGGGAAACAACGCGGTGCTGGCAGACCGGTCCACCGATGCGCTGTATGTGCGGGTGGGTGACGAGCTGCACCCGGTGCTCAACCTGACGTCGGCCCGGCTGATCGTCGGCAAGCCGGTCAATCCAACCAGCGTGAAAAGCAGTGAGCTGGACCGGATTCCACGCGGAAACCTGATCGGCATCCCGGGCGCGCCGGAGCGGATGGTGCAGAGCACCTCCCACGACGCCAACTGGACGGTGTGCGACTCGATCAGTGGGCAAGTCGATGGGAGTCCCCAAGGAGGGCGGGGGGCGCACAGCGCTGGGGTCACGGTGATCGCGGGCCCGCCGGACAGCCGCGGCGCACGGGCCGCGACTCTCGAATCGGCGCGCGGGGTCCTGGTCGTGAGCGGCACCGCGACCTGGCTTCTCTGGGACGGCAAGCGCAGTCAGATCGACCTGGCCGACCACGCCGTCACCAACGCGCTGGGGCTGGGCTCCGATGGCGCCGACGTGCCCGCGCCGCGGCCGATCGCGGCGGGGCTGTTCAACGCGATTCCCGAAGCGCCGCCGCTGACCGCGCCGGCAATCCCGAATGCCGGTGCGCAGCCTAGCTTCTCGGTGCCGGCACCGATCGGAGGGGTGGTGGTGTCCTACGGCCTGGAGCCGAGGGACAAGACGTCATCCGACACCGTGCGGTACCACGCGGTGCTGCCGGACGGCCTGCAGCCCATCTCGTCGGTCCTCGCCGCGATCCTGCGCAACACGAATTCCTATGGCCTGCAACAGCCGCCGCGGCTGGGCGCCGACGAGGTCGCCAAGCTGCCGGTGTCGCGGATGCTGGACACCTCGCGATACCCCGCCCAGCAGGTCGGCCTGGCCGACGCGGCCCACGATCCCGTCACCTGCGCGCACTGGAGCAAGCCGGCCGGCGCCGCCACCAGCACACTGACCCTGCTGTCGGGTTCGGCTCTGCCGGTGCCGGACTCGGTACGCACCCTCGACCTGGTCGGCACTGCCAACGGAGCCAGCCGGGTCGCCCTGGCGCCCGGCACCGGCTACTTCACCCAGACCGTGGGCGGGGGCGCGGCGGCACCGCCCGACGGGTCGTTGTTCTGGGTGTCGGACACCGGGGTGCGCTACGGCGTCGATATCGAAGCCGACAAGAAAGCGATTGAGGCCCTTGGCCTGAGCGCCCCTGCCGTGGGAATTCCGTGGTCGATGCTGTCGCTGTTCGCAACTGGCCCGACCCTATCGCGAGCCGACGCCCTGTTGGCGCACGACGGCTTGCCGCCCGATAGCAGGCCCGGGCGCCCGGCATCGGCGGAAGGAGAGCCCCGATGAGCCGGCTGATTTTTGAAGCCCGGCGGCGGCTGCCGGCGCCAAGCACCCGCAAGGGCACCATCACCATTGAGCCGCCCCCCGAGCTGCCCCGGGTGATACCGCCGTCGCTGCTGCGGCGGGCGATGCCTTACCTGATCGTGATCCTGATCATCGGCATGATCGTCGCGCTGGTCGCCACCGGGATGCGGCTGATCTCACCGCAGACGCTGTTCTTCCCGTTCGTGCTGCTGCTGGCGGCAACCGCGCTCTATCGCGGCAACGACAACAAGATGCGCACCGAGGAGGTCGACGCCGAACGCGCCGACTACCTGCGCTACCTGTCGGTGGTCCGGGACAACATCCGCGCCCAGGCCGCGCAGCAGCGCGCGGGCGCGCAGTGGTCCCACCCCGACCCAGCCGCGCTGGCCGCGGTGCCCGGTTCGCGCCGCCAGTGGGAGCGTGACCCGCACGACCCCGACTTCCTGGTGCTGCGGGCCGGCCGGCATCAGGTGCCACTGGCCGTCGCGCTGCGGGTCCAGGACACCGCCGCCGAGATCGACCTGGAACCTGTGTCGCACAGCGCATTACGCAGTCTGCTGGACGCACAGCGCACCGTCCGCGACGTGCCGACCGGGATCGACCTGAGCAAGGTGTCGCGGATCACCGTCCTGGGTGAGCAGGACGACGTGCGGGGTGCGTTGCGTGCGTGGATCGCTCAGGCGGTGAGCTGGCACGACCCCACGATGCTCGGTATCGCGCTGGCCACCCGCGACCTGGAAAGCGGCGACTGGTCCTGGCTGAAGTGGTTGCCGCACATCGACATTCCCGGCGAGGTCGACGGCGTCGGGCCGGCCCGCTACCTCTTTACCAACCCCGACGAGTTGGTGGCGACGCTGGGTTCGGCGCTGGAAGATCGCCCGGCGTTCACCGGCGAGCCTGCCTTCCGGGACGACCGTGCGCTGCGGCACCTGCTCATCGTGGTCGACGACCCCGAATACGACATGGACGCTTCGACTTTGGCGGTGGGCCGGGCAGGTGTCACGGTGGTGCACAGCTGCGCCACACCGCCGCACCGCGAACAGTATTCGGACCCCGAAAAGCCGATCCTGCGCATCGCGGCCGGCGCAATCCAACGCTGGCAGACCGGCGGCTGGCAGCCCTACATCGACGCCGCCGACCAACTTGGCGCGGACGAGGTCGCCCACTTGTCCCGCCAACTGTCGCGGTGGGACTCCAACCCGACGCACACCGGGCTGCGCTCGGCGGCCACCCGCGGCGCCTCCTTCACGACGCTGCTGGGCATCGGAGATGCGTCGCGGCTGGATGTGCCCGCGCTGTGGGCATCGCGCAGCCGCGACGAAGAGTTGCGGGTGCCTATCGGTGTCACCGCGACCGGGGAGCCGCTGATATTCGACCTCAAGGACGAGGCCGAGGGCGGGATGGGCCCGCACGGCCTGATGATCGGCATGACCGGGTCCGGCAAGTCGCAGACCCTGATGTCGATGCTGTTGTCGCTGTTGACCACCCACTCGGCCGACCGGCTGATCGTCATCTACGCCGACTTCAAGGGCGAGGCCGGCGCCGACAGCTTCCGGAACTTCCCCCAGGTTGTCGCGGTGATCTCGAACATGGCCGAGAAGAAGTCGCTGGCCGACCGATTCGCCGACACGCTGCGCGGCGAGGTGGCACGGCGTGAGGTGCTGCTGCGCGAGGCCGGGCGGCGGATTCAGGGCAGCGCCTTCAACTCGGTGACCGAATACGAGAACGCTCGCAATTCCGGCGGCGTTGGCGCCACTGATTTGCCCCCAATCCCTACGCTTTTCGTGGTCGCCGACGAGTTCACCCTGATGCTGGCCGATCACCCCGAATACGCGGAGCTGTTCGACTACGTCGCCCGCAAGGGTCGCTCGTTCCGCATCCACATCCTGTTCGCGTCCCAGACGCTGGATGTGGGCAAGATCAAGGACATCGACAAGAACACCTCGTACCGGATCGGTTTGAAGGTGGCCAGCCCCAGCGTCTCCCGCCAGATCATCGGCGTGGAGGACGCCTACCACATCGAATCCGGCAAGGAGCACAAGGGCACGGGCTTCCTGGTACCGGCTCCCGGTGCGGCGCCGGTCAAGTTCCGCAGCACCTATGTCGACGGCATCTATGATCCGCCGCGGATTGCAAAGTCGATTGTGGTGCAATCTATTCCAGAGCCAAGGCTGTTCACTGCCGGTGCGGTGGAGCCGGATCCCGGCACCGTGCTGGTCACCGGTGAAGAGGACGAAACGGCTGGACCGCCGCGCAAGCTGATCGCCACGATCGGCGAACAGCTGGCGCGCTATGGACCACGGGCGCCCCAGCTGTGGCTTCCGCCGCTCGACGAACCGATTCCGCTGAGCGAGGTGCTGGCACGGGCCGGGGTGCCACAGCGGCAGTGGCGCTGGCCGCTCGGCGAGATCGACAAGCCGTTCGAAATGCGCCGCGACCCGCTGCTGTTCGACGCCTCGTCCTCGGCCGGAAACGTGGTGATCCACGGCGGCCCCAAGTCCGGGAAATCAACTGCGCTGCAGACATTTATCACCTCGGCCGCCAACCTGCATTCGCCGCGCGACGTCACGTTCTACTGCCTGGACTACGGCGGCGGGCAGCTGCGCGCGCTACAGGATCTGGCGCACGTCGGCAGCGTCGCGTCGGCGCTGGAACCCGAACGGATCCGGCGCACCTTCGGCGAGCTGGAGCAGCTGCTGCTGTCGCGGCAGCGGCGTGAGGTGTTCCGGGACCGGCGAGACGATGCGTACGGTAATGGTCAGGGTAACGGTTCGGCGCCCGATGACGGCTTCGGTGAGGTGTTCCTGGTCATCGACAATCTGTACGCCTTCGGCCGCGACAACACCGACCAGTTCAACACCCGTAATCCGTTGCTGACCAAGGTGACCGAACTGGTCAACGTGGGTCTGGCGTACGGCATCCACGTGATCATCACCACCCCGAGCTGGCTGGAGGTACCGCTGGCGATGCGGGATGGGCTCGGGTTGCGACTCGAGCTGAAGCTGCACGACGCGCGCGACAGCAACGTCCGGGTGGTCGGCTCCCTGCGCCGCCCGGCCGATGCCGTCCCGCATGACCAGCCGGGCCGCGGATTGACCATGGCCGCTGAGCATTTCCTGTTCGCGGCCCCGGAGCTCGACCAGGTGGCGGCGATCAACGCCCGCTACCCCGGCGTCGCGGCGCCACCGGTTCGGTTGCTGCCGACCAACCTTGCGCCGGAGGCGCTCGGTGCGCTGTACCGGGGCGACGAGCAGGTGATCATCGGCCAGCGCGAAGAGGATCTGGCGCCGGTGGCTTTGAACTTCGCCGAGGACCCGTTGGTCATGGTGTTCGGCGACAGCAAGTCTGGAAAAACCACACTGCTGCGCCACATCATTCGGACCGTCCGCGAAAACTCCACCGCCGACCGGGTGGCATTCACCGTACTGGATCGCCGGCTGCATCTGGTGGACGAGCCCCTGTTCGCGGATAACGAATACACGGCCAACGTCGACCGGATCATGCCGGCGATGCTCGGGCTGGCCAACATCATCGACGCGCGGCGCCCACCGGCGGGGCTGTCGCCCGTCGAGCTGTCCCGATGGACTTTCGAGGGCCACACCCACTACCTGATCATCGACGACGTCGACCAGGTGCCGGATTCGCCGGCGATGAGCGGTCCGTACATCGGCCAACGGCCATGGACTCCGATCATCGGGCTGCTGGGCCAGGCGGCGGATCTGGGGTTGCGGGTGATCGTTACGGCCCGCGCGAGCGGTTCCGGGCACGCCCTGATGACCAGCCCGTTGCTGCGTCGCTTCAACGACCTGCAGGCAACCACGCTGATGCTGTCAGGCAATCCTCAGGACAGCGGCAAGATCCGCGGTCAGCGATTCGACCGGTTACCTGCGGGGCGGGCGATTCTGTTGGGCGACAGCGATACTCCGACGTATGTCCAGTTGGTCAACCCGCTGGTGGGTGAGGCCGCCATGTTTGGTGATACGCAACAGAAGGGGAATGAATCATGACGTTGCGAGTGGTTCCCGAGGGCCTGGCCGCGACCAGCGCTGCCGTCGAGGCGCTGACGGCGCGGCTCGCGGCCGCGCACGCGGCCGCGGCCCCGCTGATTACCGCGGTGGTCCCGCCGGCGGCCGATCCCGTGTCGTTGCAGACGGCCGCCGGGTTCAGCGCCCAGGGTGTGGAGCACGCCGCGGTGGCGGCCCAGGGTGTTGAAGAGCTGGGCCGCGCCGGCGTGGGCGTGGGCGAGTCCGGCGTGAGCTATCTCGCCGGTGATGCCGCGGCCGCTGCTACGTATGGGATCTCCGGCGGCTGACCATGGCTTCTCCCTCTGGTCCCGTCGGCACTTTCTGGATGGCTTCGCCGCCGGAGGTGCATTCGGCGCTGCTGAGCGCCGGGCCGGGACCGGGGTCGCTGCTTGCGGCCGCCGGCGCCTGGACCTCGCTCAGTGCCGAATACGCCTCGGCGGCAGCCGAACTCAGTGGGATCCTGGGGGCAGTGCAAGCCGGGGCCTGGCAGGGACCGAGCGCTGAGCGGTATATGTCCGCACACGCGCCGTACCTGGCGTGGTTGCAGCAGGCCAGCGCGGACAGCGCCGGGGTGGCGGCTCAGCACGAGGTTGCGGCGACGGCGTACACCGCAGCGCTGGCGGCAATGCCGACGTTGGTGGAGCTGGCTTCCAACCACGTGATTCACGGGGTGTTGTTGGCGACGAATTTCTTTGGGATCAACACGATTCCGATCACCCTCAATGAGGCCGACTACATCCGGATGTGGATCCAGGCCGCCACCAGCATGGGCCTGTATCAGGTGGCCACGGGTGGCGCGCTGGCGTCGGCGCCGCGCACCGCCCCCGCGCCGGTTGTGGTGACACCGGGCGGCGAGGCGGGAGCGGCCACCGCGGCCCAGGCCGGTGCGGCCGCGCCGGCCGCCGGTTCCGGGTCGCAACTGGAGAGCTCGAACGTCATCACCCAGTTTCTGGAGAACTACGTAAAGTCATTGCCCGATGGTGATGCGATCTGGAACTTCCTCACCCATCCCGTCCAACAGATCCAGCAGATGGTGATCGACTTCTCCACCAACCCGGCGCAAGCCTGGACCACCTGGGGGCCACTGATCTCCGCGCTTGCGTATCAGGCGTTTTGGGAGCCGGTCGGGTGGGGCACGTGGGGTGCCTTATTGGGCTCGCCGGCGTTGTTGCCGACGGCTGCGTTCGCCGGGTTGGGCGGTCTGGGCCTACTCGGCCTGATCCAACCGGACGCCGTGCCCGAGGTCGTTCCTCAGCCGACGCCGAACCCGGCCGGTGCCGTCCAGCACGGCTGGCCGGCCGCCGGAGTCAGCTCGAGCGTGCCGAGTAGCGCAACGGGCGCCCCAGCGTCGGGGGCGACGGTAGGGGCTGCCGCCGGTGGGGCAGCCGCGGGGGCTCCAGTGGCGGGAAATTTCGCCTATGTCGTAGGCGGCGCTGGTGATTGGGGACCGAGTGTGGGGCCGACCGTCGGTGGCCGCACCGGAATCAAGGCGCCGGCGGCGGCCGTCCCGGCGGCCGGTGCGGCGTCGGCGATCCGCGCAGACGCGCGGGCGCGGCGGCGCCGGCGCGCCGCGTTGCACGACCACGGCGACGAATTTCTGGATATGAACGACGGCATCGGCGTCGTGCCAGACTTCGGCGCGGCGGCGCCGGGGGGCGCGGATGCTTCCGAAAGTGGCGCCGGGGCATTGGGTTTCGCCGGAGCGGCAACTAAAGTCATTGGCGCGCGGGCTGCGGGGCTGACCATGCTGGCCGGTGACGAGTTCGGTGGGGGCCCACGGATCCCGATGGTGCCGAGCACCTGGGGCCAAGACGGCCCGGACGTCCAGGAGGGCCACGACGGTCCGAATGGGCAGAACGGCCAGAACGGCTCGAACGGCCGGGGTGCGACAAGCCACGCCGATGCCGGCGAACGGGGGAGAGGGGGTCCGGACCGTTAGCGAAACAGTTCAGAGCGTTCCAGTCATACAAGATAAGTTTATACAGGCGAAATCCGAAGGGAGACAATTGCTATGAGTCTTTTGGATGCTAATATCCCGCAGTTGGTCGCGTCGCAGTCGGCGTTCAGCGCCAAAGCGGCGTTGATGCGGCACACCATTGGGCAGGCCGAGCAGGAGGCGATGTCGGCGCAGGCATTTCACGTCGGCCAGTCCGCGGCGGCGTTCCAGGCCGCCCACGCCCGCTTTGTGGAGGTAGCGGCCAGGGTCAACACCCTGCTGGACATCGCGCAGGCGAACCTGGGCGATGCGGCGGGTACCTACGTGGCCGCCGACTCCGCGGCCGCCTCGACCTACACCGGGCTGTGACCGGACCCAATCCTCAACCGCGAAAGGACTTCTGATGTCACAGATTATGTACAACTACCCGGCGATGTTGGCGCACGCCGCGGACATGTCGGGCTACGCCGGCACTTTGCACGCGCTTGGTGCCGACATCGCCACCGAGCAGGCCGCCCTGTCCAATGCCTGGCAGGGCGACACGGGCATGACGTATCAGGTGTGGCAGGCGCAGTGGAACCAGGCGATGCAGGACCTGGTGCGGGCCTACCAGTCGATGGCCGGCACCCACGAAGCCAACACAATGGCCATGTTGGCGCGCGACACTGCCGAAGCCGCCAAATGGGGCGGTTAGTTCCCGCCTGGATGAACGTCTAGATGAGTAGTAAACCCAACGCTGTTGAACTGACGGTCGAGCAGGCCTGGTTCATCGCGGAAACCATTGGGGCGGGCAGCTTTCCGTGGGTGCTCGCGATCACCACGCCCTACCGAGATGCCGCGGAGCGAAGCGCCTTCCTGGAGGGTCAGAAGGCCGAGCTGACGCGGATGGGTGTCGTGCGGGCGGACGGTGTGATCAACCCGGCGGTCGCCGACTGGATAAGAGTGGTGTGCTTTCCGGACCGCTGGCTCGACCTGCGCTACCTGGGGCCGAACACGGCGGATGGCTCTGGGCATGACGGTTCTGGGGGCGGCTCCGGCGAGCTGCTGCGTGGCATCGTCGCGCAGCGTGCCGGCACCAGCGGCAAGACCTCCAAAACGGTGGTGGCGCTGCGCAGTGCGCAGTTGGTCACGTTCACCGCGATGGACCTCGACGATCCCAGGGCGCTGGTTCCCGTCCTCTGCGTCGGCCTGGCGCAGCGGCCGCCGGCGCAGTTCGAGAAGTTCAGCATGCCGACACGCGTGGGTGCCCGGGCCGACGAACGGCTTCGGGCCGGCGCATCGCTGGCCGAAGTCGTTGATTACCTGGGCATCCCGGAATCTGCACGTCCGGTGGTGGAATCGGTGTTCGCCGGTCCGCGCAGCTACGTCGAGATCGTCGCAGGCTGCCATCGCGACGGGCGCCACGACACCACCGAGGTCGGGATGAGTGTTGTCGACACCGTCGCGGGACGGGTGCTGGTCAGCCCGTCCCGCGCATTCGACGGCGAATGGGTTTCGACGTTCAGCCCCGGCACACCGTTTGCCATCGCCGTCGCCTTTGAACAGCTGACCGCCGGTTTGCCGGACGGCCAATGGTTCCCGCACCAGCGGTTGTCCCGAGACTTCGCAAGAAACTAGCCCATCCCTCGCAAGAAACCGATAGAGAAGAGAGCACAGTGTCCCAGGAATGGAGCGCCCGGTGACGTCCGGCGCCGTCATGCCCATCGTCCGCGTCGCGATCCTCGCGGATAGCAGGTTGACGGAGATGGCCCTGCCGACGGAATTGCCGCTGCGCGAAATCCTGCCCGCGGTAACGCGTTTGGTAGTCCCCGCGAGTACGAATGGGGGACGGAATCCAGACGGCCCCGACATCTCCGACGGCACCGACGGCTCCGACGCCATCGGGGCCGGTTCGCACCTGAGCCTGGCGCCCATCGGTGGGGCGCCGTTCAGCCTGGATGCCAGCCTGGACACCGTCGGCGTCGTCGATGGTGACCTGCTGGCGCTGCAGGTGGTGCCGCCCGGCCCGGCCGCGCCCGGCATCGTCGAGGACATCGCGGACGCCGCCGTGATCTTCTCGACCTCTCGGCGCAAGCCCTGGGGCGCAAAGCATATCCAGCGTGGTGCGGTGGCCGCGGTGATCGCCGTGGCGGTCTTGGCCACCGGCCTGGCGGTCACCTACCGGGTAGCCACCGGCGGGCTGGCCGGACTGCTCGCGGTCAGCGGGATCGCGGTGGTCATCGCGTTGGCCGGCTTGCTGATCGGGCCGCGATCGGGGCGCACCGGGTTGGCGCTGTCGATCGCGGCGCTGGCGCCCATCGGCGCGGCCCTTGCGTTGGCGGTCCCCGGCCGGTTCGGGCCGGCCCAGCTGTTGCTGGGCGCCGCCGGCGTGACGGCGTGGTCGCTGATTGTCCTGCTGGTCCCCGGCCCCGAGCGGGAGCGGGTGGTCGCTTTCTTCACCGCGGCAACGGTGGTCGGGGCAGGCGTGGTGCTGGCCGCGGGCGCCGAATTGATTTGGCAGTTACCGATACTGACCCTCGGCTGCGGGCTGATCGTGGCGGCATTACTGGTCACCATCGAGGCGGCTCAGCTGTCCGCGTTGTGGGCACGCTTCCCGTTGCCGGCGATCCCGGCGCCGGGCGACCCCACCCCGTCGGCGCCGTCGTTGCGGATCCTCGAGGATCTGCCGCGGCGGGTGCGCATCAGCGACGCCCATCAGAGCGGCTTCATCGCCGCCGCCGTACTGCTCAGCGCGCTGGGATCGGTGGCGATCGCGGTGCGCCCCGAGGCGGTCAGCGTTCTGGGTTGGTATGTGGTGGCGGCCACCGCGGCCGCGTCCGTGCTGCGCGCCCGGGTGTGGGATTCCGCCGCGTGCAAGGCCTGGCTGCTCGCGCAGCCCTACGTGGTTGCCGGAGTCCTTTTGGTGCATTACGCCGCGACGGGACGCTATGTGGCCGCGTTCGGTGCGGCGGTGGCGCTGATCGCGCTGGCAACGGCATGGGTGGTGGTCGCGCTGAACCCGGGCATCGCCTCGCCGGATAGCTATTCACTGCCCGTGCGCCGGCTACTCGGCTTTTTCGCCGCCGGTCTCGATGGTTCGCTGATCCCCGTCATGGCTTATCTGGTCGGTCTGTTCAGCTGGGTGCTCAATCGATGATGCGGGCCGGATCGCGGGCGGGGTTGGCCTGTGTCACAGCGACTCTGGCCGTCGCGCAGGCCGGGGTGATGTGGGCCAGCCCACCCGCATACGGGATCGATCCGCCGAAGGTCGATCCCGCGGTAGTGCCGCCGGCCGGGACCCCGGGCCCGGTGGCGCCGATGGAGCAGCGCAGCCCGTGCAGCACCTCCGGGGTCATCCCGGGCAGCGATCCGGGCATCACCACACCGAGTCAGGCGATGCTCAATCTGCCTGCGGCGTGGCAGTTTTCCCGCGGCGATGGCCAGCTTGTCGCGGTCATCGACACCGGGGTGCGGCCCGGCCCGCGGCTGCCCAACGTGCAGGCCGGTGGTGACTACGTCGAGTCGACCGACGGCCTGACGGACTGCGACGGGCACGGAACCCTGGTCGCCGGCATCATCGCCGGCCGACCGGGCGACGACGGTTTCTCGGGCGTCGCGCCCGGCGCGCGGGTCGTGTCGCTGCGGGCGACATCCGCGAAGTTCTCGCCGCGGACGCCCGGCGGCGATCCGCTGGTCGCGCAGGCGTCCCTTGAGGTGACCACGCTCAGCCGGGCCATTGTGCACGCGGTCGATCTCGGCGCCCGGGTGATCAACATCTCCACCATCACCTGCCTGCCCGTCGACCGGCCCGTCGACCAGGCCGCGCTCGGCGCGGCGATCCGGTACGCGGCGGTTGACAAGGACGCCGTGATCGTCGCCGCCGCGGGCAACACCAGCCCGACGGGATCGGAAGGGGGCGCCACCAACTGCGAGTCCAACCCCCTGACCGACCTGAGTCGCCCCACGGATCCGCAGAACTGGGACGGCGTCAAATCGCTGTCCGTCCCGTCGTGGTGGCAACCGTATGTGCTGTCGGTGGCCTCGCTGACGCCGGAGGGGCAGCCGTCGAAATTCACCATGGCCGGGCCGTGGGTGGGAATCGGTGCGCCCGGCGAGAACATCGTGTCGGTGACCAACGGCGACGGCGGCGGCCTGGCCAACGGCCTGCCCAACGACCACCAACAACAGTTCGCGCTGAGCGGTACCAGCTACGCGGCCGGCTACGTGTCGGGAGTCGCGGCACTGGTCCGCACCAAATTTCCGGGACTGACCGCCGCGCAGGTGGTCCGCCGCATCACCGCAACCGCGCACAACGGCGCCCGGGCGCCGTCCGACGTCGTCGGCGCCGGAACCGTCGACCCGGTGGCGGCACTGACCTGGGAGCTGCCCGCCAGCACCGAAAAAGGCGGAGCTGCGGGGGGTGCAGAATTGGTGAAGCCGGTGGCCGCCCCGCCGGCACCGCCCCGCAAGGACAACACACCGCGGACCGTCGCGTTCGCCGGGACCGCCGCGCTGGCATTGGTTGTTGCGGTCGTCGCGGCGGTCACCGCGATCGCCGCGCGCCGAAGAAAGGAGTTCACTTCGTGAGCCGATCGATCCTGTGGCCCGGAAGTGGCCGGATCACCCTGGCAGCGCTGGTCGTGGTGCCCGCGGTGCTGGCGTACCCCTGGGATTCGCCCCGAGACTACTGGCTGCTGGGCGTCGCCGCCGCCGTCGTGATCGTGCTGTTCGGGTGGTGGCGCGGGCTGCATTTCACCACCATCCTGCGCCGACGGCTGGCGATGATGTTCCGCGGCGGGTCCGGCTCCAAGGCCGGCGCGGCATCCAGGCCCGAAACCGGGGCCGATGCGCGCACGACGGTGTTACTGCGGGTCGGGCCGCCCGGCGACGAATCGCGCGTACTGCCGCTGGCGCTGATCGCGCGGTACCTGGACTGCTACGGCATCCGCGCCGACACGATCCGAATTACGAACCGCAACAACGCCGCCTCCGATGCGACCGAGACGTGGATCGGGCTGACGGTGTCCGCCGCCGAGAACCTGGCGGCGCTGCAGGCGCGCTCGGCGAGGATTCCACTGCAGGAGACTGCCGAGGTTGCGGCGCGCCGACTCGCCGACCATCTCCGCGAGATCGGCTGGGAGGCCGCCCTGGCCGGGCCCGACGACCTTCCAAGGTTGGCGGCGGCCGGCCGTGAGACTTGGCGCGGCGTGCTCGAGGGCGATTCGAATTATGTTGTGGCATATCGGATCAACGCGGATAGCGGGTTACCGGACACCCTGGCCGCGATTCGGACGCTTCCGGCGCGCGAGAGCTGGACCGCCTTGGAGATCGCGACCGCGGGCGGACCGGGCGCCGCCCACACGGTGGCGGTCGCGTGCGCCTTGCGTACCGATGCGCTGCCCGGCGCCGTCGCGCCGCTGCCCGGGTTGATCCCGCAACGCGGCAACCACCGGCCGGCGCTGACGGCGCTGGAGCTGCTGTCCACCCAACGGCTTGACGGGCACTTCGACGCGCCCGCCGACTTGCTGACCCGGCTGCACTGGCCGACGCTCGCGGCCGAGAAAATCAGGACATGAAATCCTGTAGGAACAGTGTCATCCGGCGCAGGTAGTCCAGCTGACTCACGTGCATCAGGTGGCTGCCGGGAAACCAGTGCAGCGCACAGCGATCCCAGTGTTCCCACAGCGTTACGGCGTGTTCCGGTGGCGCCATCCGATCGCCGAGGCCGGTGATGATCATCCGGCGGTCCTTGGGGATCACCGGCGCATAGTTCAGCGGGCAGTGGTAGGCCATGCCGGTGTTCAACTGTTCGCGATTGATGTTGGCGAGCCAGAGGCCCAGGCTGACCAGTCTGTTGGCCGGGAACCATTCCTCGAATAACTTAGCCGGGGTGACGACGGGGCAGTTGGGGATGACGGCCTCGAGCCGGTCTTCGACGGTGGCCAACAGCGCGGAGGTGTAGCCGCCCAGCGAAATCCCGGTCAGCGCGACGTGTTCGACGCCGGAGTGGTGCAGGTAGTCCACGATGGAACGGAAATCGTGGACGGCCTGGGCCATCGACTCGGCGAAGCCGTTGAGGCCGCACGCGAAGTAGCCGAAACCGCTGTAGGGCGAGAGCTTTTCGGCCCGCCGACCATGAAATGGCAACGTGTACAACAGCACGTCGTAGCCCGACCGGTAATACCACGGCAGCGAGAAGAGCAGACCGTTCAGCAGGTACGACGAACCCATGAAGCCGTGGATGACGCACAGCGTCGGACGTGGTCCGTCTTGGTGGCGCCAGTGCTGTGCATGCACGATCTTGTTGGCGCGCAACGCGCTCCACTGTTCACGCATCTCGGGGTTGATCGCCCTGAAGCTGCTCTCGAACGAGATGTCGTCGACCGTTCCGTGCGCGATCCACTCCGCGAGCGGGCTGGCCGGGCGAGACGAGACCCGGGGCAATTCCGTGGGCGCCGGAAACGACTTCGCCGCATCCCGCTCGGCCGCCAGCTCGGCGTAGAAGCTCAGATTGCTGCGCTCACTGCCGGGATGGGTGACGGCGTGGGCGAGGACGGCCGGGGCCACCGTGACGGACAACATCGAGGCGGCCGCGGTGCGCATCGCGATGTCACCGATCGCGGATCCGTCGACGACCAGGCGCTGACGCAGCGACAAGGCGGATCGCGGGGGTAACCCGCCGGACGAGACGTCGCCGCCGCGCACCTCGGGAATGGGAATCGGTGGGATGTTCGGAGTCGTGTCCGACGATGTCCCTGACATTGCCCCTGACATTGCCCCTGACATTTTGGAGATCACGTCACCCGGCCTTTCTCGCGACCGCCTGTGCACGCCGATGTTAGCTCGCAATTCTGTGGTCTTGGCTGGTTCGATGGATTCGGCGCGCATTTAGGCGGCCTGCGGTAATACGGTTTGTCTAACCAGCGTGGGCGATGGTCTTGAGCAGGAGGGACCGATATGTGGGATCCGGACATCTACCTGGCCTTTGCCGACCAACGCAGCCGCCCGTTCTACGACCTGGTGTCACGGGTGGGTGCCGAGCGGGCACGCCGGGTGGTCGACCTCGGTTGCGGCCCGGGCAACCTGACGCGGTACCTCGCAAAGCGGTGGCCCGGTGCGGTGATCGAGGCGATGGACAGCTCGCCGGAGATGGTCGCCGCCGCCCGGGAACGCGGGATCGACGCCACCACAGGCGACTTGCGGACCTGGAAGCCGCGGCCCGACACCGATGTGGTGATCAGCAACGCGGCCTTGCACTGGGTGCGCGAGCACCCCGACCTGCTGGCCCGCTGGGCCGGCGAGCTGGCGCCCGGATCATGGATCGGCGTTCAGATCCCGGGTAACTTCGAGACGGCGTCGCACGCCGCGGTGCGGGCCATGGCCCGCCGGGAAAAATACGCAGAGCTGATGCGCGACATACCGTTTCGAGTCGGAGCGGTGGTCCATCCGCCGGTGTTCTACGCCGACATGCTGATGGATGCCGGGTGCAAGGTCGATGTGTGGGAGACCACCTACCTGCATCAGCTGACCGGTGAGCACCCCGTGCTGGAATGGATCACCGGCACCGCGCTTGTCCCCGTCAAGGAGCGGCTCAGCGAGGAGGGTTGGCAGGAGTTTCGCGAGGAGCTCATCCCGTTGCTCGACGACGCCTACCCGCGCCGGGCCGATGGCTTGACGATCTTCCCGTTCCGGCGGGTGTTCATGGTCGCCGAGGTTGGCGGCGGGCGCCGCTCAGGTGGGTAGCGCGAACCGGGTCGCCTCTTCCCGGTAGCGGTCGACCCACTCATCTGAGCGCCGGTCGGCCTGCCGTTCCAGCATCGGCGGCGGCGCCGGCGTCGGATCTTGCCCCAACGCCTCGAGAATGCGCCCAACGATCGCGGTCACGTTGCGCCACAACACGGGATACGCGATCTCGATCGGTTTGATGTCCTCCTCGGCGAACCAAGCGCGCCAGGACTCTTCCTGATCCCGCAGGTTCTTCACCAGGTGTGCGATGGCGCCGGAATGATAGACCGCCTGCGAGTCGCGCTCGGGGTCCTCGGGATGCCCCCGCCAAACCTGGGTCTGCACGGCACGCCAGAACGACACCGCCTGCGACACCACATCCGGCCGATACACATGGACGTAAACGGGCTCGGTGCCGATCACGTCGCGGATCGCCGTGCGCAGGCACTCGCCGGAGCGGTTCGGTAGCAGAGCCGCCCGCTCCAGCAGCAGCACGGTCTGGTTCCACATCAGCTTTCCGCCCCAGACGCCGTTGGGTGTGCGGCCGGACTTGCGGATGTGCTCTCGCCAGACAACCGGCGTCGCGGTTTCCGGTGTACCCGGATCGAGCGGGTCGAGTAACTCCAGGATCGATTCGTCGTCGGCTGCGGCAAACCAGTCCCGCGGCTGGGGGGCCATCCCGGTGCCCGGCAGGTACTGGAAGAACTCCTGCGGCTCCCCGGCGCGTCCGGTCGCGCGCAGCGACTCCACCAATAACGTGCTGCCGCTGCGCTGTGTGGCGGTAACCAGATATGACGCGGCACCCCGGGACACCCGGATGAGACTAACCGCAATTCATCGTTGCCGGGCGGGTACCAATTACCTTCATAAGCTGCCGTGCCGGCTGTGGATGAGCGGCGAACACCCCGGCAAAGCTGGATGCGGCGCCCTGATAGGGATATTGTGAGCCCTCCCGACGGGCGGCGGAGGTGTCGGATGTCGTTCTTGATCGCGGCGCGGGAGATGTTAACCACGGCAGCAACGGATCTGGGAAATATCGGCTCGGCGCTGCGGCCCGCCGACCTGACGGCAGCGACGCCGACGACCGGCAACGGCGGTGACGGCGACAACCCCGGAATCGGGCTATTCACCGGCGCTCCCGGCACTCCCGGCACCGGCGGGCTGTTGTTAGGCCTGGACGGGGCTGAGGGGACCGGGTGAGCTACTCTTCGACGCCCCGGCTGGCGGCAACCGCCGACCGGCTGCTCGGCGTCATCTTGTGGATCTTGCGATACGTCTCGGTATAGCGGGTCGCGATCCGGGTACCGGTGAACTCCGACGGAATGTAGTCGCCGGTGCGCTGGCGCCAATCATGCAGTCGGACAGCCAGATCGGCGGCGATCGCGGCCACGCCCGCGTCGTCACCGGCCAGCAGATTGTTGGTTTCGGTGGGGTCGGCGCCTAGATCGTAGAGTTCCCGCTGCGGACGCGGCCCGGCGGCCGAGGCTGCGACGGCATGTCCGGACGGGCTCTGCACGATATCCAGCGGTAGGTCCAGCAGCGGCCGGCGTGCGAAATTCTCGATGTAGCTGTAGTCCTTCGTGCGGATCGCGCGGATGGGATCGAACGAGTCGTGATAGGTCTTCGTCGTGTACACGTGATCGCGCACGGGTTCGGTTTGGGCCTCGGGGGTGATGATCGCGTGCGCGTGCGATACGCCTTCGACGTCTGCCGGCACGTCGAGACCCAGCAGCTCGAGCAGGGTCGGGACCAGGTCGACGCCGCTGAACAGTTCGTCGTAGACGAGGGGCGGCACGGCTCGGTCGGTAGGTGGCCGGATAATCATCGCGATGCCCGTACCGGCTTCGTAGAGCGTGGATTTCGCGCGGGGGAACGCGGCGCCGTGATCGGTGACGAACACCACCCAGGTGTTGGCGTCGAGGCCGGTCTCGGCCAGCGTGTCCAGCAGCTCGCCGACAGCCGCGTCGGCCCTGGCGATCGACCCGTAGAAGTCGGCGAGATCCTGGCGCACCTCGGGGGTATCGGGCAGGTTGTCGGGCACATCGACGGCCCTGCTGTCCGCCGGCTGGTATCGCTCGTGCGGGTAGGGCCGATGGGTCTCGAAGAAGCCGGCCGTCAAGAGGAAGGGTTGTCCAGACGACGCCGGGGCGCTTTCGCGCAGCCACTCCGTAGCCTTGGCCACCACATACTCGCAGTAGGAGTTCGACACGTCGTACTCGTCGAAGCCCAACCGCTTCGGATAGGACGTCTCGTGCTGCATACCGAAAAGAGCTGAATACCAACCCGATTCGGACAGCACGTGGGGAAGGGTTCGGACGTCTGCGCGGTATTCCCAGCCATGGTGGGCCAGGCCGACCAGCCCGTTGCTCTGCGGGTAGCGACCGGTGAACAGCGATCCACGAGACGGGGAGCACAGCGGCGCGGTGGCATGCGCCCGGGTGAACAGGATGCCCTCGCCGGCGAGCCGGTCCAACCGCGGGCTGGCGACGTCGTGGCGGCCGTAGACGCCGAGATAGCGACCGAGGTCGTGCCAGTGCACGATGAGCACATTGGCTAAATTTTCGTCGGCCAACTCATTGGCGTCTAACGCTTGGTCGCGTTGTCCTTCTGCCGCCACACCCTCACCCGCCATATCCGTCTCTCGACCGGCGACGATACCCCAGCCTCCGACGGGCCGGGTGAATCCGGATCCAGTTGTTGCAACAATGCGGCCACGGACACCGTGATAAGCGGTCTCGGCCTGCTGGAATCGCGGAGCTGGAACAATGGGCGGCTGTGGGTTTCGGACTGGACGGCTGGGCTGATCCGCGGCATCGACCCCACCGGCGCCGTCGACGTGACGCTCGAACACCGTTACCTGCCAATATGTTTCGACTTTCTGCCGGGGCTGCCCGAGTTGCCGAAAGGCCAGGGTCTGGTGCTCACGTCGGGTACGGTGCTGCTGAGGTTGTCGGCGGATGGCGCGCTGATCCGATATGCGGATTTGTCGGTGCTGTCCCCGTGCGGTTGCAACGACATTGTGATCGGCGGGCGCAAAAAATGCCGCGGACATGCCTTGTCGACAACGTCAAGTTCGACTCCGCGGCGGGGCGGCCCGCCGGTAACCGGGCACCCGGGTTTGTGGCTTTGGCCACGCCGGATGGACGCGTCCGGATGGTCGCCGACGATCTGGCGTTTCCCCACGGGAGGGCGGTCACCGCCGGCAACTCCACGCTGATAGCCGCGCACTGGCCGGGGCCGCAGCGCCTGCTGGATTACACCGACTGAGACGGCATGGTGGTGAGCGTTCCCGCGCCGGCCCCCGGCGCGGGATGGCCGGGCCCGGGCGGCGGCGTCTGATCCCAGCGGTTCTCGGAGACAAACTCCGCCAGCGGTCGTGCGAGGGCCCAGCGATCCAATTCCAGCGCTGGCCGGTCCGGAAACTCGGGCACCGGACCCAGGCAGAGGATGGCGACCGGTTCGGCACCGGCGGGCATTGCCAGCAGTGCCCCGAGCTGTCGCGGGTCGAAAAGGGACACCCAGCCCATGCCGAGACCTTCGGACCGCGCCGCCAGCCACAGGTTCTGGATCGCGCACGACACCGACGCCAGATCCATCTGCGGCAGCGTGCGCCGTCCGAAGACATGCCTGTCGCGGTCGTCGCACAGCGCCACCACCAGGAGCTCGGCGCATTCGAGGATCCCCTCGACCTTCAACGCCAGGAATTCCTCGGCCCGCTTTCCCAGGGCCCGAGCGGTGAGCGTGCGCTCTTCGTCAACGAGCGCGTGGATGCGTTTGCGCAGCTCCTCGTCGGTAACGCGAATGAAGCGCCAGGGCTGCATCAGACCTACGCTGGGCGCGGCGTGCGCCGCCTGCAACAGGCGCGCCAGCACGTCCTCGCCCACGACCCCACCCGGCACGAACCGGCGCATGTCGCGCCGTTCGGAGATCACGCGATACACCGCTCGCCGCTCCTGTGGAGTGAACGCGTGGTCGGTCAACGGGGCATCCACCAGCCCATCGTAGGAAATTGCGGTTAGCGTGAGTGGATCCAGAAGGGAGTACCCCGTGAAGCTTTCCGATCTAGCCGAACTGCCCATCGATCGCAGCGTCAAACGCGTGTACGGCGAGCCCTATGAGACGGCCGACGGGACCACCGTGATCCCGGTTGCCAGGATTCGCTCGGGCAGGCCCAGATCCGACCGGGACACCGACGACACGGAGGGCACCGACGCCGCCGGTGCCCTCGGCTTCACCGCGGCGCCGGTCGGCGTGTTCGTCGTGCATGGCGGCAAGACCTCCTGGGTGCCGGCGGTGGACGGCAGCCGGATCGCGCTGATCGGAGCAACCACCGGCCTCCTGGCCGCGGTGATCAGCACGCTGGCGGTGCTGCGCCAGCCGCCCTGGCCGCGAATCACCATCACCGAACACCGTCACGGTCGGTAGCTGACGCCGACCGAGCGGAAGACGTATTCGGGCGGAACATCGAAGGCCAGCGATCGCCGTGGCAGCCGCTCCAGGACGTCCTCACCGATCGCGGTCTTGTAGTGCAGCGAGAGGTGGCCGCTGAACTTCGGGTTTACTGGGGCAACGTCGAGATCGAGTTGCAGGCCGGTAGAAGAGATTTCGGCCTTCGCGGCGCCGGACTGCGCCTCGTCCCAGGGCACGTCGATGGCGCGGCCGGCCAGCTTCGGCACCACCGACAGGGTGCCCAGCACCCGCTGTGTGGTGATGGCCAGCGACCCGGCGTAGCTGGCGATGGTGCCCGCCGATCGCAGGCCCGGGATTGCGCCGCTGAACCGCCGGGTGACCGCGACGTACTCGGCGAGATAGATCAGCCCCTCCGCCTCGACCTGAGCGCGCAGATCCGCGGGCAATTTGCCGATGCCGAACAGCTTCCGAACGAAGACCGCCATCAGGTCAGTATGACGCGCACCCTGATCACGGCCTTCATCACGATCCGGTGATGCAACCGGGTCTAAACCTTTACTTGACCTGGTGCTTAATCGCACCCGACCATTAAAGGCGTGCGCCGACTGGTAGCTTCGCTGTGTGCCGTGGCGTGCCTGGGCTCGGTGTCATTGGTGGTTGCTCCGGTGAGCGGCGCGGCCGGTAACCCATGGTTCGCGAATGCGGTCGGCAACGCCACGCAGGTGGTTTCGGTCGTCTCGACCGGCGGCTCGAACGCGACGATGGACATCTATCAGCGCACGACCAGCGGATGGCAGTCGCTGAAGTCCGACATTCCCACCCATGTCGGTTCGGCGGGCATGGCGGCGCAGGCCAAGAGCGAGGTTCCGGCCACCCCGATGGGGATCTACAGCCTGGACTCCGCCTTCGGCACTGCACCGAACCCCGGTGGCGGGCTGCCGTATACCCAAGTCGGGCCCAATCATTGGTGGAGCGGCGACGACCACAGCCCCACCTTCAACTCCATGCAGATCTGCCAGAAGTCGCAATGCCCATTCAGCACGGCCGCGAGCGAGAACCTCGATATCCCGCAGTACAAGCATGCGGTGGTGATGGGCGTCAACAAGAACAAGGTGCCGGGTGGCGGTGCGGCATTCTTCTTTCACACCACCGACGGCGGCCCCACCGAGGGCTGCGTCGCGATCGACGACGCCACGCTGGTGCAGATCATGCGCTGGCTGCGTCCGGGCGCGGTAATCGCGATCACGAAGTAGCGAGCGCGCGGCCGGGCTTGATCTTAAAGTCCAAGCCCGCCAACGACATTGTCGCGTCGTAGGTTCGGTCATAGCCGGTGACGCTGATCTTCCAGCCATCCTCGGTGCGCCGGTACTCGTCCCGGTAGAACGCCGCACCGATCAGCATGAAGTTGTGTTCGGCGACGATCACCCGGTCCTGCAGATACCAATTGCCCGACGCGGTATCGCCGGTCACGGTGATCTCGGGATGGGTCACCCGGTGTTCGGTGATGACGCCTGGGCCGAGTGCCGAGCGCATGTAGTCCACCAGGTCGGTGCGGTTGGTGAAGTGCAACTCGTTGCCGAGCGACGGACCGTAGTCGGCCTTGATATCCTCGGCCAGCGTGTCGGCGTAGTCGTCCCAGTGCTTGGTGTCCAACGCGCGCAGGTAGCGGTACTTGAGTCGCTTGATCGCCTCGATATCGGCTGCCACGTCGTGAACGCTCATCAGGTCATTGCAGCACACGGGTGACCATGTCGATCAACGCGCGCCGTTCCAGGCTCCAATCGACGGCGGTCCCCATGATCATCTGCGCCAGCGCCACCCCCCGCAGCGTGGCCCAGATAACCTCGGCCACACCGGCATTCGCCGGGTCTTCGGTGATCAGCCGACCCAGCCGGCCGATCGCGGAGTTCATCTCGAGCAGGTGGCGCCGCGACCATTCACCCGGGCCGCCGCGGGTGGCCCGCAGGATTTCGAACGCGGCCATCGAGGTCGGGCTGCTGTAGCAGCCCCAGGCGGTGTCGACGACGACCTCGATGCGCTCCCGCAGCGGCAGCTCGTGGGTGTCCGCCGACGACAGGCTGTCGATGAGCCTGGCCACCCCGTCGTCGACTACGGCCTTCAACAGCCCGTCGCGGTCGCCGAAGTGGTACTGGATGACCCCCCATGTCACGCCGGCGCGTTCGGCCACATGCTTGGCGGTCGCGGCGGCGGAGCCTTCCTCCACGATGCAGCGGACGGTCTCGTCGATGATCTTCGCCCGCGTGTCGTCGCCGCGCTTGCGCGGCGCGGTGGTGCGGCGGGTGGGAGCAATAGACATTGTTGACTTTATAACATAGTGCTGACTATTTTTGGAACGTGAGCCAGTCCCGATACGCGCAGTTGTCCCGTCAGGAGCTCGCCGTCCTGGTGCCCGAGCTGCTGCTGATCGGGCATATGATCGACCGCTCCGGCATGGCCTGGTGCATCCAGGAGTTCGGCCACCAGGAGATGCTGCAGGTCGCCATAGAGGAGTGGGCGGGGGCGAGCCCCGTCTACACCAAGCGGATGCAGCGTGCGCTGAACTTCGAGGGCGACGACGTGCCCACCATCTTCAAGGGCCTACAGCTCGACATCGGCGCGCCGCCGCAGTTCATGGATTTCCGCTACACCCTGCACGACCGCTGGCACGGCGAATTCCAGCTCGATCACTGCGGCGCGCTGCTCGATGTGGAGCCAATGGGTGACCAATTCGTCTTCGGCATGTGTCACACCATCGAGGATCCGACGTTCGACGCCACCGCGGTGGCGACCAACCCGCACGCGCAGATGCGGCCCATCCACCGGCCGCCCCGGACGCCGGCGGACCGGCACCCGCACTGCGCGTGGACTGTCAACATCGACGAGTCCTTCCCGGCGGCGCAGGGCATCCCCGCGCTGGATCTGGTCCGGGGAACCAAGGCCGCGACATGGGAGCTCGATCCCATCGATCCGTCTGACGAAGGCCAGGCGGATTACGCCGGCGCGCTGCTCTCCGATTTCGACTTCGCCGCGTTCTCGCACTCGGCGCTGGTGCGGATGGCCGACGAGGTCTGCCTGCAGATGCACCTGCTCAACCTGTCGTTTGCGATCGCGGTGCGGCAGCGGGCCGCCGACCCCGAAAAGGCCAGTTCGATCAACACGCGCCAGCTGACCGGACTGGCCGGGCTCGCCGCCGAGCGCATCCACCGCGCATTGGGGTGCCCCGCCGGGATCGACGGCGCGTTACGGGTTTTCGAGTTGCATCCGCTGCTCAACCCGGCCGGTTATGTGGTCGCGGAGACACAATCGAACCGGTTGGTCGTGCGCCGGTCACCGGCCCACGACGACGGTGCGTGGATATCGCTGTGCTCATCGGAATCCGTGCAGCCCCTGCAGGCGATCGCGACGGCGGTGGATCCGCATGTCGCGGTTCGGGTCAGTGGCACCGTTGCTGACTGGACGGCGGAGTTAGTGCAAACCGATGCCGCCGCAGCCGAACTCCCCGAGGTGATGGTCGCCAAGGTCAGTCGCGGCTCCGCTTTCCAGTTCGAGCCGAGGCGTTCGCTGCCGCTCACGGTGGTTTGAGTCGACGCACCCTGTCAAGGGGATGTCGGTACCGTTTCGATGACGACACGGCGTCGACCGGATACCAATGGCGTTGGCACCGGCGTGTATTCGGCCCGCCCGCGGCTAAGGTTAACGCTGGCTACCGACCCTATCGACGAAAGTATTTGTCAATATGTACGACCCACTGGGGTTGTCGATCGGGACCACGAACCTGGTCGCGGCATGTAACGGAAGTCCACCGGTTACCCGCCGCGCGGTTCTGACCCTGTATCCGCACTGCGCACCGAAAGTCGGTGTGCCCCAAGAAGGCCCGACAGTTTCGGTCGAGCCGGGCATGCTGATGAGCGGCTTCGTGGAGCGCATTGGCGACTCGGTCGCGCTGGTGTCCAGCGACGGGTCCGCGCACGATCCGGACCTGTTGATGGTCGAGGCGCTGGACGCGATGGTGCTCGCCGCCGGCGCGGACGCGGGCGCCTCCGAGATTGCGATCGCCGTGCCCGCGTACTGGAAGCCGCGATCGATACAGGCGCTACGCAACGGATTACGGACACACGTGGGATTCGTGCGCAGTGGCATGGCGCCCCGCCTGGTATCGGACGCCGTCGCGGCGTTGACGGCGGTGAATTCCGAGCTGGGCATACCGGCCGGTGGCGTGGTCGGGCTGCTGGATTTCGGAGGCGGTGGAACGTCCGTCACGTTGCTGGAGACGGCGGGGGATTTCGAGCCCGTCAGCCCCACCCTGCGCTGCACGGAGTTCTCCGGTGAAGAGGTGGATCAGGCGTTGCTGCTGCACGTCTTTGACGTGGCAGGCCGCGGCCGCGACGTAGACCCCGCCGGAACCGCGGCGATCGGACAGCTCAGTCAGCTCAAGGACGAGTGCCGCGCGGCCAAGGAGCGGCTGTCCTTCGACGCGATCACGGAACTGCCCGTTGACCTTCCGGCTTTCAGTTCCAGCATCCAGGTGACCCGAGACCAGCTGGAGAACTTGATACAGGACCGCCTGACCGGCCTCATCTATGCGTTCGACGACATGCTGGCCCGCAGGAAGTGGGGCTGGGGGGACCTGGCGGCAGTGGTCACGGTTGGCGGCGGTGCCAGTATTCCGCTTGTCAACCAACGGCTTTCGCTGCACACCCGGATACCCGTGCTGAGTCCGTCGCAGCCCGGATTCGCCGCGGCGATGGGTGCGTTGGTGATTGCCTCTCGCGGCGAGCAGCGGAGCCTTCGGACGCGGACGTCG
Organism: uncultured Actinomycetota bacterium; assembly: GCA_963778135.1. Lineage (GTDB taxonomy): Bacteria > Actinomycetota > Actinomycetes > Mycobacteriales > Mycobacteriaceae > Mycobacterium. The sequence goes on from CAVZTC010000004.1 coordinate 492,974, forward strand.
ATCGGCCTCGCCCTGGCCGCCGCCGGCAGCAACGTCGTCGAGTTGCCGGCCGGCGATGTGTTGGTGATCGACGATGATGCCCTGACGGACCGCGAATTGGCCTGGTCGCAAACCGAATTCCCGGGTGATGTGCCGGTACGGTTCGCCGGCGACTCTTACAACGAAGACGGTCCCGCGTGCTGGTCCATGCGCCTGAACCTGATCGAGCAACCCAAACAACGGACCTGGCGGCGCATTCGGTTGTCGCAGATACTCATCGGGCTGTCCGCCGTGGTCGCCATGACCGCGATCGGTGGCGTGGCCTACACGCTGGCGGGCGTGGAAAGCCCCGAAACTCCCGTCTTGCCGACCGTCGCGCCCATTCCGGTCCCCCCGGCAAGCGCTCTGGTGCCGAGTCCCGTGCCCCCGCCGCCAACGGCCGCACCCGTCCCCAGCGCCGCACCCGTCCCGAGCACCGTCGCCCCGCCGCCACCACCGTCACCGTCCCCGCCGCCGTCCCCGCCGGCCCCGCCGGTCGTGGAGACCACGGTGCCGCGGCCGGTGCTGACCACCACGACCGTCCTGCCGACAACTCACCCGCCGGTCACGACGACAACGCCTCCGCAGCTGAGCACGACCAGCGCGCCGCCGCCGGTGACCACCACGACGACGTCGCCACCAGTCGCGGTCACGACGACGGTCCCAATGGCGACCGAGTGGATACACGTTCCGCTGATCCCGGTGCCGATACCGATTCGCGTTCCGGCGCCCCAGAATCAGGTGCCCCAGAATCAGGTGCCCCAGACTCAGGTGCCCCAGACTCAACTGCCGGAGAACGCGGTCCCGCAGAACCCGTTCCCCGGTCCCGGTTACTAGCGCTCGCGCGCGAGTACCGTTGGGGGAAGTCGCAGGGACTCGATTGCGGCGCTATGCGCCCGTCGGTCGCCAAATGCGGCTTTCCAGCTAGGGGGTGTTCGGGAGGGGCGAATGGATATCGTACTGGGGGTATCGATGGAACCCGCGACGGTCCGTTTGGTGCTCATCGAGGGTGAGGATGCCGACGGCGTCACCGTCGAATACGACGCGTTTGACGTTGGCGAGAGCAATCCGGCCGATCAGGTGGTTCCCGCGATCGTGGGCACCCGCGAGGGCGCGGTCGCGGGGGGTTATCAGCTGGTATCGACCGGGGTGACCTGGACGGATCCGGCTGGGGTGGCTGCGTTGCGCGACCGGCTCGCCGCCCGCGACCTGGGCGGCGTGATGCTGGTTTCGCCGTTGCTCGCGGCGGCCGCGTTGGCGCAGTCCGTGGGCTCCGCGATTGGTTATTACCGCATCGCCATGTTGTTGGTCGAGCCCGCCAGCGCGACGTTGGCCGTGGTCGACGTGGGCGACGGCGGCATCGTCGACCTGCACCGGCGCACCCTGACCAGCTCTCGGCACCGGTTGGCGGCTGAGGTCGCGGGAATGGTCGCCGGCCTGGATGCGCAGCGGTCGCGGGCGGACGGCCTGTTCGTCGTCGGGTGCGGAGTCGACGTCGCCGCAATCAAGCCCGCCGTCGAGGCGGCGACCTCGCTTGCCGTGAGCGTTGTCGAGGAGCCGGAAATGGCGCTGGCGCGAGGGGCGGCGCTGGCGTCGGCGAATGCCCCGTTGTTCGCCTCGTCGACGGCCGCGCTGGCATACTCGCTGGATCCGGGCACCGGAGAGGTCGGCCCCAGTGTGCTCAGCCCGACTTACCTCGACGTCTGGGCGAATGCCGACCCGGGCGCGCAGCCTCTCGCGTACAGCGCCCTGCGCGACGAGGACGCCAGCTGGAGCCGGCGCAGGCCCGTCCTGCTGGCCGCGACGGCGCTCGCGGCGATCTCCGTGACAGCCGTCGGGGCGCTGGCGGTTTGGTTGACGTCTGATGTCAGGGCGGCCGTCGCTCCTCACCCATCCGCGCCCACCGCGGCCCCGGCCGCGAGCCCGCCCCCGGCCGCGTTACCGCCATCGCCGCCGGCCGCGCCACCATCAGCGGTCGCCGCTCCGCCGGCGCCACCGCCCGTGGTGGAGCAACCGCCCCCCACCACGCCGAAGGCCGCCCCCGCGACACCGTTGCGTCGCACACCGGCCCCCCGCGCGCCGGCGCAGCAGACTCCGGTGCAGCAGCTTCCCGTGCAGCGGACCCCGGCGCAGCAGACGCCGGTGCAAGCGGCCGCCCCGGCGCCGGTCGCCCCGGCTCCTGCGGCGCCCGCGCAGCCGCCGATGACGATGTATCTGCACGTCCCGTTCGTCACGATCCCGATTCCGATCACCCCGCCTCCGGCGCATTAGGGCGCCCGCGGCGCCGCCGGCGCCCTAAGCATTGGCGGATGGTTTCGACTGGGCGCACACTGGGCAGTATCGGTGCAAACTGCGAGGAGGTCGCGTGGGGGAATACGGTGCTTTCGGATTTGATCCCGAAGATTTGGATCGAGTGATCCGGGAGGGTAGCGAGGGACTGCGCGACGCGTTCGAGCGGGTCGGCAAGTTTCTCGGTGGCCCCGGCACTCGCGCGGGTTGGTCAGGCCTCTTCGACGATCTGTCGCGGCGCTCGCGTCCCGCGCCGGAGACCGCGGGCGAGGCCGGCGATGGGGTGTGGGCCATCTACACGGTGGACACCGACGGTGGCGCGCACGTCGAACAGGTCTATGCGACCGAACTCGACGCGCTGCGGGCCAACAAGAACAACACCGACCCGACGCGCAAGGTGCGCTTCCTGCCGTATGGCATTGCGGTCGGCATTCTCGACGACCCCGAAGAGCCGACATAATCGCCTAAGCGGCCTATTCTCAGCAGATGTGACCGCAGCGTCGCCCGTCTGCCCGGTGTGCGGCACAGAGCCGCGCCCGGGTGCGCGCTTCTGCGATTCCTGCGGCACCGCGCTGGCGCCGAGCATCGAGCAGGCCGAATACAAGCAGGTGACCGTCCTATTCGCCGACGTTGTGCGGTCGATGGACATCGCCGCGTCCCTCGGCGCCGAGCGGCTGCGCGAGGTGATGACCGCGCTCGTCGATCGGTCGGCGGCAGTGGTGCACCGCTATCGCGGTACCGTGGACAAGTTCACCGGCGACGGCATCATGGCGCTGTTCGGAGCGCCAATCACGTTGGAAGATCACGCATTTCGTGCCTGCCTCGCGGCGCTGGAGATCCAGGACGTGGTTCGGGAACTGGCCGTCGACGTGGGGCGCCGGTACGGGGTCGATCTGCGGTTGCGGGTCGGCCTGAATTCCGGTCGGGTGATCACCGGCGAGGTCGGCGCGACCCACCTCGGTTACACCGCCGTCGGCGCGCAGGTGGGGATGGCCCAGCGGATGGAATCGGTGGCACCGCCGGGTGGCGTCATGCTCAGCGTGTCGACCGCCCGGCTCGTAGAGGATCGAGTGGTTCTGGGCGAACACGAGATTGTGCACATCAAGGGCTTCAGCACCGGGGTGTCGGCGCGGCGTCTGCTCGGCGTCGACAGCGAGCATCGGCTCAAGGCCCGCGAAGCCCGTCGTGAGTCCCGGTTGGTCGGACGACAGCGCGAGGTGGGCGCCGTCGCAGAACTACTGGATGAGGCCCAGAGGGGTCACGGGACCGTGATCACGGTGAAGGGCCGCCCGGGTGTCGGCAAGACCAGGTTGGTCCGCGAGACGGTGGTGACGGCGCGGAGGCGGGGTTTCGAGGTATTCGTCACCTACTGCGAATCCCACACCCGCGAGATCCCATTCCACGTCGTCTCCCGGCTGTTGCGGGCGGTCTTCGGTCTCGACGGTCTCACCCTGGACGTGGCGCGGGCCCGGGTCCGCAGCACAATCCCGCAGGCGGGCGCCGAGGATCTGGTTCTGCTCGATGATCTGCTCGGCATCCGCGACCCCGATGTGCCATGCCCCGACATCAACCCGGACGCGCGGCGCCGTCGCCTGGTCCGCCTCATCCACGCCGTTTCGCTGGCCCGTTCGGAGCCGGCGATCTACGTCGTCGAGGACACTCAGTGGATTGACAGCGTCAGTGAATCGCTGCTCGCCGAGTTCGCGGCTGTGATACCGAGAATGCCGGCGACGCTGCTGGTCGTCTCTCGGCCCCAATACAACGGGGCGCTGTCCTGCCTCCCAGGAGCGCATCCCTTTACCCTTGCGCCGCTGAGTGATTCCGATATCGGCGAGTTGATCAAACAGCTGCTGGGCGAGGATCCTTCGGTGCTGCGGCTGTCGACGGTGATCGCCGACCGAGCCGCGGGGCTGCCGTTCGCCGCCGAGGAAATCGTTCGCGACCTGGTGGAGCGGGGCGAGCTCGAGGGTGGTCCGGGCGCCTACGTGTGCGTGGGGGAGGTCCGCGATATCCGCGTTCCGGCCAGTCTGCAAGGGATCATCGGCGCCCGCATCGATCGGCTCAGCAGCGCCGCCAAGCGCACGCTGCACGCCGCGGCCGTCATCGGCGCACAGTTCGACACCGAATTACTGAAGTGTCTGCTAGGCCAAATCGATGTCACGCCACTGGTTGAGGCGGCGCTCGTGGAACCGGTCGGATTCGCGCCACACGTGACCTATGCGTTCTGTCATCCGCTCATTCAGGCGGTGGCATACGAGTCCCAATTGAAGGCCGGGCGGGCGGAGCTGCACCGCCGAGTGGCGGCGGTGCTGCAGCGAACGTACGGCGAGTTCAGTGGTCAGGAGGCCTCGATCGTCGCCACCCAGTACGCGGCCGCCGGCGACCTGCGGGACGCGTACGACTGGTACATGCAGGCGGCGAGGTGGTACGGCGCACGGGATATCCGCGCGGCCCGGGCGAGTTGGGAACAGGCGCTGCGATTCGCCGACCGGCTGCCCAGCGATCATCCGGACCGGCTGTCCATGCGAATCGCTCCGCGAGCTCTATTGTGTGGCAGCGCTTTTCAGGTAGGCGGCACGCCCGCCGACGACGGATTCGAGGAATTGCGTGAGTTGACGACGGCCGCGGGCGACAAGAAGTCGCTTGCGGTCGGAATGGCGGGCCACCTCAACACGCTGACCTTCAACGCGCGTCACCGGGAAGCGGCCGCCATGGCGTTGGAGTTCGCCGCACTCGTCGAGTCGATCGGTGATCCGGCGATGACGGTCGGGCTGTTGTACGCCGCGGCCCAAGCCAAGTGGGAAGTCGGTGAGGCGACCGAAAGCTTGCGGTTAGCCGAACGGATCATCGACGTCGCCCACGGCGATCCCACCATGGGCGACTTCGTGATCGGATCCCCGCTGGCCTGGGCGATCACGCTCAAGGGAGCGGCCGAGATGTTCCTGGGCCGGCGGGGGTGGCGGGATCATCTCGAGGAGGGCATTGCGCTGGCTCGGTCGGCTGACGCGACCACCCGCCCGTTTGCCCAGCTGTACAAGTACGCGGCCGCCATTGAGAACGGCGCAGTCCTGCCGACCGCCGAAGACGTGGAACAGACGGCGGAGTCGCTGGAGATCGCGCAACGGTCCGGCGACAACGCCGCAGTGACGTACTCGCTGGTGAATCGGGCCATCGCATTGATTCACTACGAGAACGACCAGGACAACTCGGCAAACAGGGCGGCCGGCCTCGAGTTCCTTACCCGGGCCCGCGAGATGATCGTGGACGAAAAGCTCATCGTGGCGTTGCGGCGCATGTCCGACATCGAATTCGCCCGCGAGCGAAGCCGATTGGGCGATCATGACGGCGCGGTCGAGGTGATCACGGCAATTCTCGATAGCGGATTCAAGGTCGGCTCGATGATCTTCCGCGGCCCCGGCACCACGGCGCTGGTCGAGGCGCTGCTGGCGCGCGGTTCGGCACGCGGCGACCCAGAAGACATCGCGCGTGCCGAACGTGCGGTGGACCGACTGGAGGCGGTATCTACCGAGCCGGGGTTCGTGCTGCATGAGCTTCCGGCGCTGCGGCTACGCGCCCTGCTCGCCCGAGCCCACGACGATGAGCCCGCCTATCGGCAGTTGCTGGAGCGCTTCCGGGCCAAGGCGGAGGAGGCGGACTTCGAGGGATATGTGGCGCTCGCCGAAGCAATGGCCCGCGATTGATCGCGCCTAGCCCTGTTGGACGACGTTCTGCAAGCCGGATTTGTTGATCTGCGGCGACCCCGAGTGGTAGGTGACCTGGTTGTTCAAGCCGGAGGCATCGATGGTGTCGACGGAGTCCACCGTCACGGCGTTGTTCATGCCGGACACGGTGAGGCTTGCGCAATGTCCGCCGATAGTGATCGTGTTGGAGACTCCGCTGATCGTCACGACGTTGTCGAGGCAGACGATCGTCTTGGTCTCGTTGACGCCGGAGATGGCGATGTTGCTCGACGGCGGTGCCGTCGGCGAGGCGGAAGGCCCGGTGGTGGCCGTTGGCGTCCGACTGGCGGACGGAGCCGGGCTCCTTCTGCTGGAGCTCGGCGTCCGCGAGGTGCTCGGGGTGGGGGAGGAGGTGCCCGGGTTGGGGGAGAAAGCCGTGCTGCCCTGGGAACCCCGGCTCACGACGAAAGCCGCAATCCCACCCGCGACGGCCAGTAGCAGGACGACGGCGATGGCGACCACGATCCAGAGCGCGCGTGTGTTCGAGCGCGATCGTTGCAGCGCGTACGGGTCGCCGTAGCCGTACGTTGGCGGCAGCGGCGGGGGTGAGTACTGGTCCGCCGGGCCAAGTGGGTACTGGCCGGGTTGGTAGTGACCGGGTTGGTACTGGCGCTCGAGGTTCCGGATCTGGTCGTCCGGGTCACCCTGGGGTTCCATGCAGAGATGCTCCCATCGGATCGTGCCTAATAGGTGGTTTCGGCGCCAATGGGTAGTTTCAGCGGCGTGGGTGAATTGTCGAACCGCCAGATCCTGTTGCGTCGCCGCCCGACGGGGTTGGTCCAGCCCGATGACACCGAGTTGGTCACCATGCCGGCGCCCGAGCCCGCCGAGGGTGAGGCCCTGCTCCGGACTACGTATGTGGGGCTCGACGCCGCGGTGCGGACCTGGCTGAACGACCAGCCCGGCTACCTTCCGCCGGTGCAGCTGGGCGAGGTGATCCGGGCGGCCGGGATCGGCGAGGTGGTCGACTCGCGTTGCGACGCTTACGCCGTCGGCGACGTCGTCACCACGCTGACCGGCTTCGCAGAGTACGTCCTCATCCGCGACGACGTGTTCAGCACGCCCGTCCCCGGCCGGGACACGGTTGACCAACTCGCGGTGATGTCGGTGTACGGCCCGACCGGCGCGACGGCCTACATCGGGATGACCGACGTCGGCCGGCCCCGGGAGGGGGACACGGTGGTGGTGTCGGCTGCGGCGGGCGCCACCGGATCGGTGGCCGGACAGATCGCCAAGATCGCCGGGGCCCGCGTGGTGGGCATTGCCGGCGGGCCGGAGAAGTGCCGGGCGGTGGTCGAAGACTTCGGCTTTGACGCGTGCATCGACTACAAGAACGACGACCTCCCGGCCGCGCTCAAGCACCATTGCCCACGGCGGGTCAACGTCTACTTCGACAACGTGGGCGGGCCGATCCTCGACGCGGTGCTGGGCCGGCTGGCGGACAACGCACGGGTCGTACTCTGCGGCGTCATCTCCAGCTACCTGAGCGGCGACCACCCCGGCCCGGCCAACTACGTCAACCTGCTGTCCAGGACCGCGTCGATGCAGGGGTTCAACACGCTGCACCAGTGGGCCCGCTTCGACGAGGCGTACACCGCACTTCGCCAGTGGGAGCACGAGGGTCGACTTAAGCACCGCCAGACCATCTTTGACGGCATCGAGTCGTGCGTCGAGGCCCTCAACGGCCTATTCACCGGGGCCAACATCGGCAAGACGCTGGTCAAGCTCAGCGAGCCCGCCCCCACCTGAAGGTTCGTGCGCACTGCCGGGCGGTGCCGGCTTGTCACGCGCGCCACATCGGTACCTGCGGGAGCCCGGGTACCCGTTTGCGCGGCTTCGCCGCACTGGCGTGCAGCCGCCTGGCTACATCGGGCCACGTCACGTCGGGGAGTAATCAAAGACGGTCGTCCCGGTGCCGCTGGGGCTGTAGTCGATATACACCGGTCCCTGCCAGTACGGCTCAAACCCGGTGTTCACGGGCTCCGAATAAAGGGGCGAAGAGAAAGTAACCGACGGGGCGTTGGTCGCGGTGGTCGTGTACGAGTACAGCTCCTGCTGGTCGCTGTTATAGACCGTAATTTCCGTGCCCGGCGGGACACCATAGCCGCCCCCGACCAGGTTTGACGGGATGGTCCCATACACACCGCCGGAGTCGATGCACGTGCCGGGGATGGATTGGAGGGATCCGCCATCGATCGACACGTAAAGATCGCTGTTCGGCGCTCCGGAAACCGAGTTGACCGCAGGTAGCGGGTTGGGACCGAACTGCAAGTAGCCCCGGGGTTCGTTGATGAGGACGCCCGTACTGAGGCTTCCCGGCAATCCCGTGACAGGTGAAGTTGGCCCCGGGCCCACCGCGTTCACCCCGATACCCATGATGCCGACCGCACCGTCGCCGCTGGCAAAGGAGCTAAAAGATTCCGGGAATCCGAACAAGACCACGTCAACCGGCGTCGAGGAGACGATGCCGTTCCCGAAGTTCACCGTCGTGTCAAACGTGAGGTAGTAGTACGTCAGCCCCCCGCTGTACCGCCCCGCGCCAAACCCGGTGGGCAGGCCGAGGTTGTACAGCCCGATCTCTCTGAGCGGGATGACGAGACCAGCGGATCCGGTGTCCACGATCACGGGCACACTCGGTCCGCCGTTTACAGAGATATCCACCACCGGCAGGTTGTCTTGGTACATCTGCAGCGGCACCGCTCCGGTCCCCAGGGTAGTCCCGGATTGCCCGCCGGCCCCAAAGTTGCCAAGCAGCCGCCCAGCCCGGCCTCCGGCCCCGCCAGCCGCGTTGAGTCCGCCGGCACCACCGTTCCCGCCCGAACCGATCAGACCGGCGTCACCTCCGGCTCCGCCGGCACCACCGCTGCCGCCGGCCCCGCCGATACCGCCGTTACCGGCGATAAACCCACCCTGACCACCGTTGCCGCCGGCCTGCCCATCCCCACCCGACCCACCTTTGCCGCCATTGCCGAAAAGCCAGCCGGCGTCCCCGCCGGCCTGCCCGGTGCCAGCCTTTCCGTCGGCGCCGTTGCCGACCAGTGGGCGCCCCGTCAGGGTCTTCCAGGGCGAAAACCATTCGATCTCCGATGCCGCCTGGACGCCGGCCCGCAGCTGCGTGGCGCTCGCGGCCTCCGCGGCCGCGTACGCGCCCTCCGCACCGCTCAAGGCCTGCACGAACTGGGCATGAAACGCGCTGGCCTGCGCACCGAGCGCGCGAAATGCCTGGCCGTGTTTGGAGAACAACGCCGCCACCGCCGCCGAGACCTCATCGGCGCCGGCAGCCAACAGCCCAGTGTTGTGAAGGGCGGCCGCCGCGTGCGCCGCATTCAGATCCGCACCGATGCTGTCCAACTCCGCTGCCGCAGCAGCCAATACTTCGGGAGTCACTTGCAGAAGTGACATCTCGCCCCCTCAATCGCCGATTCATGTGCGCTAGAGCGTATTCAGGCCGTAGCCTGCGCATGCTGGCTTTCCGCTATCACTAAGCTGGCGCATATCCGGCACCCAGCTGCCGCTTATGTCATCGCGCGGTAGCCGCGAATCAACGAACCGTGTTCACGTGCAAGTGATTTGGATCACTTCACGGAGGTGAGAATCACGTAGGTCCGCGCCCCGGACCGCAGGATCGTTGCTAGCGTTCACTGTTCGGCGGACACGGGTCATCGCATGGTGCGGCCGTTACGCGGCACGCGGCGGAAATGGCCGGGCAAATGGCGGCGGCCCCTCCGGCGGCACTACGAGCGGAGGCCACGGCCTGCGCAAAGAACGATACGGCGACGAATTAATCCACGTGGGCTGCTGTTTCGCCATGACGGCCTATTCTGCGCCGTCCATACCGAACTTATTCGCGCCGGCACAGGATTGTGAATTCCGTTGGGTGAGGCCGATAACCACCGGCACTCCAGGCGAGCCCGGTTTGTCGCCGAAAGCCGCTACGACGAACGCATTTCGCATAGCAGGTCGCCCAAGGGATGCCTATACGTTCACGGAGTCCAACGTTCCAGACTTTGAGAAGCTTGTCGATGTGGTCGGCTTGTACCTGAACCCGTCAGAGAAGGCGATCGTGTTGCGTATAAATGAGGATAGCCAGATCCAGGCGCTGGACCGCACGCAGGCGTCGCTACCGATGATTGGGGCAACCACAGGCGGCGGCCCGCTAATCTTCGCCGAGCACGCGATGCAGTGTCTTCTTGGCCTCGGTCAGCGTTTCCAGCACCTTGGTCCGGGTTTCGGCGAGCTGTTGTTTCTGCTCGTCCGTGCCGGTCCAGGTGATAGTGCGAGCCAGTCCCGCCAGTTCGAACAGTTCCCGGCGGATCTTGAAGGCGTCGCCGAACTTGGCCGCCCGCTTCAGGAAGGCCTGCGCGGTCTCGCTGTTAATGCCCCGCCAGGCCAGTAGGTTCTGGCCGAGCTCGGTCAGGGTGGCCACGCCGTCGTCGACCGTTACCACGCCCCGCCCGGCGAGCATGCCGATGGCGAGCTCGGCCATCTCCTGCGGCGGGGTGAATGCGCCGTCGGTTTTCTCCGCGACCCGCTGCACAACCTGGGCGGCGTCAGCCGGCCCGTCGAGCAGCATTGCGGCGGTGCCGATCGCCGCACGCTTGAGTCCCCAGCGACCCCGCTTGCCGAAACCGCCGAATCCCGGGCCCCCGTGTCCAGAACCGTGCGCACTGCCGCCATGACCCCAGCCCGGACCGCCCCAGCCGCCCGCGCCGCCCCAGTCGGACCCTCCCGGACCGCCGAAAAATCCGGCACCAGACATCCCAGACATCCCTGACATCCCTGACATCCCTGACATCCCTGACATCCCTGACATCCCTGACATCACTGTCGCTTCCTTTCCCTGACGCTGCGAAGTATCAACTTCATTGATACCACCGGCTGGTGCGGTGTCAACGAACCTGCTGGTGGCGGATGGTTTGATAGGCGACCGGCTGGGACAACGACACCAGGGGCGGGGGTAGGCGTGGGCGCTTGAGCAGCACGTGTTGCCGTCATCACCGGAGCGGGGCGCGGTATTGGCCGGGAACACGCAACACCGACAACGTCGCCGACTGAACGGGGCGAAGGGGTTGAGTCTGGCGACGAACATCGCCCCGCTGGTCGCCTACCTGGAGATGGAACTTCCCGATCACCGATCGGGTTTGCGCAGTTCAGGGCGGTGAGATTGCCCAGCTCGGGGGCTGGCACGAGGTCGAGACCATCAAAACCGACGGGCCCTGGCACATCGAGGGCATCGCCGTCCGGCTGCCGCACTCACCGGTCCCGGCCAACTGAAGCAAATTCGCCTCATTCGGCGGGGTCCCGCGCGGGCTGATATTGTCCCTTGCTTGTGTCATAGATCGATCGCCGCCGCATGCCGATGGCGACTCGGTTCGGCGCGCCGGTGGCCATGAACCCCGTGGCGCAGGCAGGGGCTTCCCGGCTTTAAACGATTGGTGGTGTCTGATATGGATCGTCGCAATCTCTTGGCGATGACGGGGCTGGGCATGCTGGCCGCCGCAGCCCGCGTCCCGGAGGCCTTCGCCAACCCGACCAATTGGGTACCGCCCGCCGCCCCGGCCGGGGGCTTCATCTTCCACGACGAGTTCGATGGTCCGGCCGGCTCGGCCCCCGATCCGGCCAAGTGGTCGATACAGACCTGGCAGGACGACGTGTTCCCGCCGGTCGACGGGATATACCGCGACGATCGCCGAAACGTCTTCCTCGACGGCAATTCCAATCTGGTCCTGTGCGCCACCCAGGAATTCGGCACCTACTACAGCGGCAAAGTGCGCGGCACCTTCCGCAGCATGGTCAACCAAACCTGGGAAGCCCGGATCAAGCTGGACTGTTTGTTCCCCGGCCTGTGGTCGGCGTTCTGGGGTGTCAACGAGGATCCCCTGCCGGACGGCGAGGTCGACATCTTCGAGTGGTACGGCAACGGCAGCTGGGCTCCGGGCACCACCGTCCACGCGGCATCCAACGGAAAAACATGGGAAGGGAAGTCGATTCCCGGCCTGGTGGACGGCGGGTGGCACGTCTGGCAAATGCATTGGGCCGAGGACGGATTCCACTTCGCACGGGACGGGGCATCGTATTTCAGCGTGCCCAACAAGCCCATCCACGTGCATGGCGGCGCGCCCGACGACTTCCGTTGGCCGTTCAACAATCCCGGCTACTGGATGACGCCCATGTTCACCCTCGCGGTCGGTGGGGTGGGCGCCGGTGATCCTGCCGCGGGTACCTACCCGGCGTCCATGCTCGTCGACTACATACGCATCTACTAGGTCTCTTCTGAGCGGGTCATCGCCTTCAGGCTGCTCTTAGCGCTCCGCTTTGATCACCTGAACCAGGTTGAACTGCCAGCGCTCGACCAACCGGAACCCGAGATCGTGTGGAACCGCGAAGGCGGGCGTCGTGCCGTAGAGCGGGCCGGGCGGCAGCGCCGTGCCCTGTTCGTGAGCGGGAATCGACGGGTCGGCTTGGGTGATGATCCACACCACGCCGCAATGGCTCAACGGCTGCGCGACGACCTGCGGTATGAGGTTGGTGTCGAAGACGTCGTTCCGGTCGGTCGCCCGCTGCCAAAGTGTGAGGTCGATCAACTTCCGATAGGCATCGGGGCGCGCCGCCAGCAGCGGGCGCATCGGGGCGGGCATGAACGTCACCGTGTCGTTGACGAGTAGGCAATCACCGGGTGCCGCTTTGGCGGTGATCAGGTCGGCGACCTGGCTGTAGTCCATTCCGTACTTCGCGTACGGGTTGCGTTGCGCCCGAACATAATTAGGCGCAGCAGCGACTGCGAACAGGCTTACCAGGGCCGTCGCGACCCAGGGTCTGACCGCCAACGCTCCCACGCAGACGCCAAGTATTAGTGCCATCGCCGGTGCGGTGAAGGACAAGTACCGCGGCGTGTATACCGGGTGAACCAGAACCGAGGCAACGACGATCAGCGCCGTCGGTATCACAATCCACGCCGTCGCCAAGACCAACAGCTGCCGATCCCCCCGCGCGAGTTTCACGGATGTCCAGCGCCACAGGACAATAGCAGCCACCATGACCAGCGCCGACAAGACCGCGAACGGTGGACTGCGTTCAAAGTACTGCTGAACCACCACATCCTCGATCGTTCGGTGGCCAATCGGTGCAACCCACTTGATCTGGTGGACTTGACCGACGACCCCAATCACGAACGGCGTCAGGGCACATGCGATCGCCGCCGACGCAATGGCGAACGGGACCAGGGCCGTTCGGTTGTGCCGGAACGCGCACATGAAAACGACGTGCGCAAGCAGCACCAGCAGGAGGTACATGTCGAGCAGAATCGACAGCGCCAGGCCGATCCCGTAACACAGCCAAAGCCAGCGACTTTCGCGGCGGGCGGCGTAAACGAGCAGTACCGTCAGCCACACGGCGGCCATCATCGACATGGCGTAGGGGCGGGCCTCGATGCCCGCCCACGTCGTCCGGGGCAGGACCGCGCAGACAACTCCGGCGCTCAGGGCGACGGTGCGGGACGAAAACTGTTTGCCCAGCACCACGATTCCGGCCGCGGCGGCTCCAGCGGCCAGGCCGCTCGGCGCGCGCGACCAGAACTCCGTGGCCGGGAAGATTTGGAACCAGCCGTGCATGATCAGGTAGTACAGGCCGTGCACGGCGTCGACGTTGCCCAGCATCCGCCACAGCTGCCCCAGGGAACGGCTGTATGCGGCGGAAATCGTTGCGGCCTCGTCGTACCAGAAAGACGGGCGGCCAGCGCCACCCAGGCTCACCGCGGCGCCCAGCACGAACGCGATCAGCGGGTCGGTAGCGGGGACGCGCACCAACTGAACTTACCGTTACCCTTCGGCCTTCTTGATCTGCTCATGCAGGTCGTCGGCGGCCAGCCGCGCGTCCAGAAACGCTCCCGAGGTGGGCAGGCTCAGGTGCAGTTGCGACGCACCGCTGACGGCGATCCGGCCATGCTCGAGCTCGAAGTCGAGCACATGGCCGCCGCCGGTGCGATCGCTGTTCAGAAAATGCAGGTGATAGCCCGCCACCGAGATGCCCTGTTCGAAATCGGGGGTGCGGAACCCGACCAGGGTTCCGGTGGCAGCGCTGATTCGGGTTTCGGCCTGGCCCTCGGTGGCTTCGGTCAACGGTGGATAGGGCCGCTGCTGGGCCGTCACGGTGCGGGTATGCAATTCGGCGAACTGTCCCGTGACCCGGATGGCGTAGATCAGGTTGGCGCTGGCGATCTCGTGGTCGATGGCGGCGATCACGCCCGCTCTGTCCGTGCGGGTTCCGACCTCGATCTCCAGGTCGGCGCGAAATCGCGTGACCGCAGCGAAGGGAGTCAGGTCCTGTTGCGCCGCGCGGGTGGCGGTCCCGTCGGCCCGCAGCCGGTAGCAGACCCCGTCTAGGACCACCATCTCACCATCGAGGCGGTTGAAGGTGCCAAGGCCGAAGTCGCCGTGCCGCAGGATTTCCGCGACGGTGACATCGCCGTCGTAGACGCCGTCGAGCAGCGCGCTGATGGTGGAGAACTGATACACCTCGGCTTTTTGATCGGCATAGTGACGCGTGAGAAGCGTTGTGGCCCAACGTCTAAAACTATCCACGCTGACCTTCTCCGATCTATTCGAAGGTGTCGTCGTGCAGGTGCACGGCCAGGTCGACGTTGCGACTGTAGTCGACAGGAACGTCGATCAGCGACGGCCCGTCCTCGTCCAGGGCCCGCCGCAGCATCGCGCCGAATTCGTCCATGGTCGTCGCCCGGTAACCGCGCGCGCCGAATGCCGCTGCGTAGGAGACGATGTCGTAGTCGCCGAGCTGCACGCCGAATGTGCGGCCGTATTTCAGGGCCTCCTGAAAGGCCACCATGTCATAGGCATTGTCGCGAAAGATGATGTGCGTGAACGTCAAACCCAACCTGGTTGCGGTCTCTAATTCCTGTGCGGAGAACAGGAAGCCGCCGTCGCCGGAGACCGACACCACGTGGGTGCCGGGCCGGACCAGGCAGGCCGCCATCGCCCAGGGCAGCGCAACCCCCAGGGTTTGTTGTCCGTTGGAGAACAGCAGCCGCCGCGGCTGATAGACCCGGAAATGGCGGGCCATGTGGATGTACACCGACCCGACGTCGCAGGTGATCGTCGCGTCGTCGTCGAGTTCCGCCCGTAGCCGCAGCACGACGGCCACCGGGTTCAGCCCCGGCCCGTCCGGCGTGCCCTCGCGGGCCGCGGCGTCGATGTCGGCCAGCGCCTGGCGCTGCTGCGCGATCTGCGCCTGGTATTCGGGTGTCAGCGCTAAGCGGCCCTCCAGGCAGGCCGTCAGCGCCCTCAGTGTTTCCGCGATGTTGCCGCGCAACTCCATCGTGGGCTGATAACTGTTGTCGATCTCGGCGGGCACCGAGTCGACATGGATGACGTTGCGCCCCTGCAGGTGTCGATCGCTGTTCCACAGCCCGGGGTCGTACTCCACCGTGTCGTAACCGACGGCGATCAGCACGTCGGCGTGGTCGACGACGAGATCGCCCGGCTGGTTGCGGAACAGCCCGACCCGGCCCAGGTAGCGGTCTTCCAGCTCGCGTGAGATCACCCCGGCCGCCTGGAAAGTCTCGACGACGGGCAACCCCGTGGCCCTGACGAGGGCGCGCAGCGCTTCGCAGCTTTCGGGATCGGCGCCGCGCGCACCCACCAGCAGCGCCGGGCGTTGTGCCTCGCGGACCATGAAACTCGCCTGGACGATCGCCGGGGCCGGGGCGGCGGCGAGCGGGGGAACGGGCATCCGCGCCGTGATGCCCGCCGCGGTCGGCGCGGCCAGCACATCGGCGGGCAGCACGACGGCGGTCGCCCCACGGGGTTCGGTGATCGCGGCGCGGAACGCGCTGACGGTGGCCTCGGCGACGTTGTCGGGGTCGCTGACCTCGCCGGTGAACTTGGTGACCGTCCGCAGCAGCGCGGCCGCGTCCATCGACTGGTGGGTGCGCTTGAGCCGGTCCTTGCGGCCCACCGCGCCGCACAGCGCCACCACCGGATCCTGCTCGGTGTTGGCGGTCAGCAGGCCGGTGGCCAGGTTGGCGGTGCCGGGCCCGGACGTCACCAGCACCACGCCGGGGGTGCCGGTGAGCCGGCCGATTGCGCCGGCCATGAACGCCGCGTTTTGCTCGTGCCGGCACACCACCAGCCGCGGCCCGCCGTCGACGAGGGCGTCGTACACGGCGTCGATCTTGGCGCCGGGCACGCCGAACACGTACTCGACACCCTGCGCCGACAGCACGTCGACGACCTTCTGGGCGCTACGCAGGGATTCACCGTTGGACATATGGGAATCGTATGAGGCCCGTGAAAACGCTGAATTTCTGCTTGCCCACCAATGGGGTCTTCGCGTGCCGAACTCGAGCAAGGCGGGAAGCGTGATCGACGGCTTCCTGACGTCGCCGTTCTCCGGCCTGGCGCCGTGGATCGTGCTGTCGGTGTTCTCCACCCCGGGGCACTTCGAGCGGGCCGCCTGTACGCGCTGGGCGTGTCGCTGCTGACGATGCTGCTCGCGTCGGTTCGCCGCATCTCGATCCACGCCCTCGACGTGTTCGGTGCCGCCGTCTTCGCCGCCTTGGCCGTGCTGGGTTTGTTGGCCTCGCCGGGCCTCACCAGCTGGCTCGAACAGTGGGCGGGCGAGATCACCAACATTTCACTGGCGCTCTTCGTCATCGCGACATTGGTTGTGCGGAAACCTTTTACGCTCTCGTACGCGAAAGAGGAGGCTCCCGAGAAGCTGTGGGACAGCCCGCTGTTCCTGCGGATCAACTACGTCATCTCGTCGGTATGGGCCTTTTTGGTGTGGGCCTTCGTGTTCACCTCTGCCGTCGGGTTCATCGGTATCGCCGTGCTCAAGGACGTCGCCGATTTCTGGACCGGCTGGGTATTGCAGTTGGCGGCGATCTTCTTCGCGGTCGCGTTCACCGAGTTCTATCCCGGTCACGCCGCCGCCAAGGCAGCCCTGGCGGCGGGGGACAGGCCCGACGAGCCGGCGCCGTCCAGGGTCAGGCTGGTCGATTGGCTGCCGAGCTTCGTGCTCGTGGCGGGGATCTTCGGTTGGGCCACGGGGGCGGCGGAAGACGTCGTCGGAATCGGCATGATCGTCGCGGGCATCGCCGGGAGTGCGCTGATCGGTAAGCTCTCCCCGGCGGTCAATTCGAACGTATGATCGACGGGTGGTTCCGCTCGGGTCGATCGGGTACAACGGCCAGCCGGTCCGCAACCCGTTTCGGGTGGTGCGCCCGCCAATCACGGTGCTCATTGACCTGACGGTGCTCTTCCCGCGCGAGCCGCACCGCTCGGGCCGGTACCAGCCCAACGGTCTGCAGCTGCACAAGGTCGTCGAGGGGCGGCTGAGCTGCTGGGGCATCTGCGAGCAGGGCGACTGGTGGGGGCTGGTGACCTACCCGATCGCGTACGGGTCGAAGCGGAAAACCGTGACGCACTGGGTACCGGCCTGGACGTTGCGCCGGAAAGGGTAGGACAACGGTAGAAAACGTTGGGCGCCGGATCACCGCTTGCGGCGCGCGCGCTGGCGAACCGGGTCCGGTCAATGCAAAGATTGCTGCCCGTGGCAGGAAGCTGGGGCTCTTTAACGGCCGGGCTCGTTCCGCTCGCGCTGGTCATCTCGGTCTCGCCGTTGTCGGTCATCCCGGCGGTGCTGGTCTTGGACACGCCGCGACCGCGGCCGACCAGCCTCGCCTTCCTGGCCGGCTGGGTGCTGGGCATGTGCGCGGTCACCGCGCTCTTCGTCGCGGGCTCCGGCGGCCTCGGCGGAATGCACCACGACGCCCCGCCGTCGTGGGCGTCCTGGATGCGGGTGGTGTTGGGGTCGGCCCTCATCGCGTTCGGCGTCTGGCGGTGGCTGACCCGGCATGGCAGCACCGAGGCACCGCGCTGGATGCGATCGTTCTCCACCCTTACGCCGGCGCGCGCGGGGATAACCGGGGCGGCGCTGGTGGTGCTCAGGCCCGAGGTCCTGATCATGTGCCTGGCGGCGGGGGTGTCCATCGGCACCAGCGATGTCGGCATGGCCGGCCTGTGGGTATCAGCCGCGATCTTCGTCGCCGTCGCGGTGTCCTCGGTCGCAATCCCTATCCTGGGTTACCTGGCCGCCGGTGATCGTGTCGACGATGCGCTGGCCCGCCTCAAGAAGTGGATGCAGGAGAACCATGCCGCAATGCTGGCGGTGATCCTGGTCCTGATCGGATTAATGGTGCTCTACAAAGGAATTCACGCCTTATAACCAGCGCCGGGCGGCCGCGAAGTACGCGCGGGCGGGCAGGTCCGATGGTCGCAGCCGGCCCGATGGGGTCATCTTGACGGGTGGCCGCACGCCGAGGCCGAGTCGCCAGTACAACTCGTCGAGCTTGCGGAATGGGGCCAGCACCGGCGGCTCCCACAACTTCCAGACGTCGCAGGGTTTGGCGCGCGAGCCGGTCGCCTTGAGGATCCCGTTCACTGCGCGCCGCGCCGCCTCGTTGGCGCCTTCCATCGTCGCCAGGTCGGTGTTGGTCCGGACGAAGTCGGACGCCAGGAAGAAGTTGGGAATGCGGGTGACCGCCTCTGGCCGCTTGGCCCACGAGCCCGCCGTGTTGACGAGCAGCGGCTCGGCGTTGGTCGCCTTGCCCGGGTTGGGGAATTGGATGTCCGGATCGAGGAAATAGGTGACGACGTTGCTGCGCTTCAGCGAGCCGTCGTCGATGTGGTCGACGATCTGCTTCCACACCTCGTCGCGAATCTGCGCCTTCGTGCACTCCCTGGCGGGTTTTCCCGTCGATCCCGGCGTGCACCAGTCGGAGATGTCGACCGACAAGATTCCCCCCACGCTGCCGTCGCCGAGTCCACTGAAATCGACGTCGTGCCAGAACTGCTTTTGCGAAATCGCGGTGAGTGCCCACGCGGAGTCGACGAACAGGACGTGGCCGTCGACGATCGGCACGTCATGGTGCAGGTAGTACATGATGCCGTTCATCCACCGGATGGTCAGCTCTTTGTTCTTCACGGGGCGCAACGCCGGCTCGGCGGTGAGCAACTTATCCGTCAGCAGCGGCCGCAGCCGCTCGAGCGGCAGCGCGGCGACGTAATAGTCGGCCTCGATGTGCTTCGGGCCGGCGGCGTCGGTCACGGTCACGCCGGTGATACGGCTTCCGTCGCAATCGATCTGGCTGACTTCGTAGCCCCGGTGCAGCTCGACTTTGAGGCTGCGGTGCAGATACTCCACCCATGGGTCGATCCACCGCTGGCTGGTCGGCCCGTTCAGCACCCCGTCGGCGTGCCGTCCCGGGAGCGACGTGCAGAAGATCAACTGCCACAGGATCGACGCTCCGGTACGCGCCGACATTTCCTCGGCCTTTGCGGCGACCAGCGAGCGGGTCATGCCGATGGCGAGGAACTTCTTGAATGGCGCGGACCGGTGTTCGGCGTCCACGAAGTTCCACCACGTCATCTTCTCCCACTCCTCGATGCGCCGCTGATCGCACGAGGTGAGAAACGTGAGCATCCGCTGGACGAACTCGGCCATCTCGGGTAAGGGAATGCCGAGTTGGGTGCAGATTGACCAGATGAAGTTGGACGCGACGGCTAAGTCTTCGGGCGTAGCGGGCGGAGCCATCGGGCCGACGTATTCGTCGCGACCACCGGCCTGCGCCAGCATCATTCGTTTCGGGGTGACGAGGTTGTCGAGGACCGTGTGCTCCCCATCCGGGATGCGCCGCATCGTGTCGTAGAGGTGGCGATAGAAACCGGGGAAGAAGCGGAAGCCATGCTCCGCCGGTAGCGGCGCCCGGCCGGGTGTTTGTGAGCCGGGCACCGGCAGCGAGCGGGCCTTGCCGCCGAACAGCTCACGCTGCTCGTACACATCTACCTTGAATCCACGCTGGGCCAGCTCGTGGGCGGCGCTCAGGCCGCCAACACCGCCGCCGAGTACCGCCACGGTCTTCACGGTCGTCACCGTTTGAAGGCTACCGACCGGGAGCCCAAAAACGCGATACTGAACCGCATGCCGCCAGCACCGTCCCGCCAGCGTAGCCGGCCGCGCCGCCCGCGCGTGGCGCCCGACCTGAGTCCCATCGACGATGTACTGGGCGAAATTCAGGCGATCGTCCAGTGGTCCATCGACAAAAAAAGTCCCCTAGGGTATTTCGCGGCGCTCTACCTGGGCGTGACCCGCGACATCCGCCAAGCCATCGTGGACAACAAGTTTCAGGATGGGGAGCGGATGGTGCGCTTTGACGTGCAATTCGCCCATCACTACTTCGACGCCGTCAATGCGCACCGCGACGGCAAAGAAAGCCCGCCGCAGGCGTGGCAGGTCGCGTTCGCAGATCACGGCACACCACTGATCGTCGTGCAGCACCTGATGACGGCGATGAATGCGCATATCGACGTCGATCTCGGCGTCGCCACCGAGGAGATTGGCCGCCAATCCAATTCGATGGAGGACATCCACCGGGACTTCATCGCCGTCAACAAAATCCTGTCGTTGCGGGTCGGTGCTGTCCTCACCGACCTGGAGGAAATCTCGCCCGTTCTGCACCAATACCGAAAGTGGCTGAGAAACGCCGACACTGGCTTCGTCACGGCCG
This sequence comes from uncultured Actinomycetota bacterium, assembly GCA_963778135.1. Taxonomy (GTDB): domain Bacteria; phylum Actinomycetota; class Actinomycetes; order Mycobacteriales; family Mycobacteriaceae; genus Mycobacterium. The sequence continues at coordinate 513,602 of CAVZTC010000004.1, forward strand.
CACTGACCGAGTTCCGGAACAATGCCTGGAAGTTCGCTTGCCGGCTGGCTGCCCAACCGGACGGCGGCCGAGCGGCCATGATCCGGGATCGCGACGCCGACTGCGCCGTGCTCGGCAGGTGGTATGTGGACCCGGTGCCGTTCTCCGACGTCGTCGATGCCGTCGGTGCGCAGGAAGAGCGCGACGTCGTCCGCAACATTGAGGTGCTGAGCGGGGCCGCGGCAAAGCTGACACGGCTGCCCCGCCGGCTGTATTGAGCGAAATCGCCGGTCAGGTATATAGGTTGGCGCGCGCGATCTCGGCTCTGACGCGTTGGGCCCACAGCGGCGTCCCCATCCGCTGGAATGCGCCCAACGCCGCACCCAGCGTTGCGGCGGCCGTCTCGTCGTCTCCCCGCCGATCCTGAAGTTGCCCGAGCAGCAGCTGAGTGCGGGCCCGTTCGAACGGCATCGGCAGCCGGTCGTGTTCGGTCATGGCCTGCTGCGCCATTCGCTCGGCGGCGGCAACGTCGTCATGGGCGGCCAGCCACATGCTGCGGCACCGCGCACCGACGGCCAGCAGCCAGGACCGGTTGAGTCTGGCGCCATTTCGCTCCAGCGATTCGATCAACGGCAGCGCCTCATCCAGATAGCCAAGCGCGACCATCGCCTCGACAGCGTCGGGGATGTGCCAGGTGATCATCATCTCCGTACCCGGCATCGAGTCGAAACGTCTCAGCAACGGCTCGAGTGTTGTCAATGCGCCGTCATGGTTTCCCAGCGAGACCTCCACGAAACCCAATGTCTTGGTAGGCCATTCGGCCATCCGCGGGGAATCGCAGTGCCGGGCGCCCTCGATCACCGCGGCGGCGTCGGCGCGCGCATCGGACAGCCGGCCGGTGTAGGCGCTGACGACCGCGCGAATTGTCAGCGGGATGATCAGGATGTCGCTGCCGCCGATCTGCTCGGCGCGTTCCACGGCTTCCTCGGCGTTGTAGGCGGCCCCGCCGAACTCACCACGCCAAACGTCGATCAGCGCAAGGAATCCGGCGACGGCCATCATGTCGCGTTCGGCGCCGCGCTCACCAAAGTGAGACCGCAGCGCCTGCATGCGGTCGTATGCTTCGTCCAGCCGCCCTGTCCAGGCCAGCACCAAGGCCTCGATTACGCTGGCGCGGAAATAAACTGGGACATCGATGTCGCGGTCTTCCAGCTCGACCGCCCGCCGCAGAGCGTCCTCATCCAACCCGGGTCCGTGCTGAAAGGTTACGAACACCCAATTCGTGAGCGCCTGACTCGTCAGCGCCGCTACGCCGAGTTGCTCCGTGAGGCTCACCGCCTCGCCCGCATGCCGCAGCGCCGCATCGAACTCGCCGGTGTTCACCTCGGCCATCGACAGCATCAGGACGGTGCGCGCCAGCATCGCGGGGTTGTCGTGGGCGTCGTCGAGCGCGCGGTTGAGATGGCCGGCGGCCTCGGCAAACCTGTTGTCGTAGATCCGGATACCCGCGAGGATGTGCAATGCCAGCGCCCGCAGGGTACCCGGCCGCAGCCGTTCCAGTAGAGGCTCGAGCATGTCCCGGGCCTGTTCGTGGTTGCCCGCCTCGAAATGATGTCCGGCCGACCGCACGTAGCGCGACGGCTTGTCCCCGCCCAATCGGATTGCCATATCCAGCAATTCGGCGGCGGCTGCCGGTGCGCCCCGGGCCCGGGCCGCGTTGGCGGCATCGTCGAGTGACTGCAGAACCTCCGGATCCGCGGTGACCGCGGCCAGCGCGAGATGCCTGGCCTTGAGTTCGGGTTGCGCGACGAGGCCGGCGAGCGTGCGATGCATGTGCCTGCGGCGTGCCGGCGTCGCCTCGCTGTAGACACCCCTGGCCAGCAGCGGATGCGAAAACCGCATGCGGTTTCCGTCGATCGCCACGATGCCGTTGCTCTCAACGTCTTCGAGCAATTCCACGCATTGCTCGACGCTGGTGCCGGTGACCTGCGCCAGCACCTCCATCGTCGGATCGGCGAGACACGCGGCGGCCAGCAGCACTTCTCGCACGTCACCCACCAGGCGACCGACGCGGCGACGCACCAACTCGGTCAGCGTGCCGGGCAGCGCCGGCTCGCCGGTTGTCGACTCGTCGCTCATGGTGCGGGCCAGTTCGATTGCATAGAACGGGTTGCCGCCGGAGATCTCGGCGATCTTGACCAACTTGGGCCGCGGCAGCGTTCGATTCAGTTTCGCCGCGATCGTCGCCCGGATGCCTTCTAAACCCATGGGGCGCACCCGAACGAGCGCGACGGCATCCGGCCGGCTCAATTCCAGCCACGACGCCGCAACGTCGGTGTCCGAGTCGGTGCGCTCGGCCACCAGCACGCCCACCGCGCCTCTCAGCCGCCGCGCAGCGAAGGCCAGCGCCTCCTTGCTCGAGGTATCGAGCCATTGCACGTCGTCAACGGCCAGCAGTATCGGCGCATCAATCGCGGCCTTTTCCAACACCGACAGGAACGCCGCGGCGACCACGCGTTGATCCGTTGCCGGACCTTCACCGCCGGCGCGCAACATGACACGGTCGAGCGCGAGTCGTTGCAGCGGCGGCAACTGCGCGAAGACGTCCGAGTCGATGTCGGCGATCAGGTCGGCCAGCGACGAATACGCCAGCACCGACTCCGTTGCTCCCACCCGCGCCGAGAGCACCCGGAAGCCACGCTCAACCGCCTCGTCCAGCGCGGTCTGCCACAACGTCGTCTTGCCGATCCCGGCCTCTCCCGCGATGACCAATCCCGAGACGCGGGCGCGCGCCGAAATCAAGAAGTGGGTGACCGCCTCCAACTCGACCGACCGGCTCACCACGCCGGAAGGGCCGGAAGGCATGCGCTCGAGCGCTTCTGACGGGCCTCCGGATGGGCCTTCTGATGGGCCTTCTGATGGGCTTTGCCGGGTGGCGGGTGCGGCGGAGAAGGGGTCGGGCTGTTCGGTGAGTTCCCGCACCGGCGGGTCCGGTTGGCCGCCGACGCCGGCGAGGGGGTGTCCGGCTGCCAGCGGGTCCTGCAGCGGCAGCGAGGCGGCGAGCGCCTGGCGAGCGGCGCGGGCCAGCTCCGTGGTGGTGGCGTACCGCTCGCTTGGTTCTTTGGCCATGCCCTTGGCGATGACGTCGTCGAAGGCCGCGGGCACCGAGCGGCGGATGCTCGACGGCCGCGGCGGCGGGGTCGCGAGGTGTGCGCCCAGCTGTTGCTCCATGCTGTCGCCGGGGAATGGGCAGCTGCCGGTCAAGCATTCGTGCAGCACGCAGGCCAGCGAGTAGATGTCGGAGCGCGCGTCGACCGGACCCCTGGTGAACCGCTCGGGCGCCATGTAATGCACCGTCCCGATCACGCCGTCGATGGTGGTTGAGCCCGCCGCACCGGTGGCGCGCGCGATCCCGAAATCGATCAGGTACGCGAAGTCGTCCTCGGTGACCAGGATGTTCGTCGGCTTGACGTCGCGGTGCACCAACTCGGCGTCGTGGGCGGCCCGCAACGCCTTCGCCGCCTGTTCGATGATCCACACCGCGCGGGCCGGCGGCAGGGGACCGGCCGCGATAAGTGTCCCCAGGTCACGGCCGTTGATCAGCCGCATGTCAACGAAAAGCCGGCGCTCGATCTCGCCGTACGTGTGGATCGGCACCACGTGCGGCTCGCTCAGCCTCGCGGCGGCGTGGGCCTCACGGCGAAAACGTCTCTTGAACACATCGTCGGCGGCGAAGTGCGACGGAAGCAGCTTCAAGGCGACGAACCGGTCGGTGGCGGTGTCATACGCCCGCCACACTTCTCCCATCCCGCCGCGGCCCAGCATTTCGATCAGGCGGTACTGTCCGAACGGAGTCCCCTTCACCGAGTCTTCCTCATGTCCTCCTGAGGTCCACCCCCCAACGGGCTGCTGACTTGGCGCAACGATAGACCCCCCAGTAGCTGGCGCAAGCGCCTGGTCGGCCTCACAGTGTGTTCCAAGGACGTTGGCCGGGCGTCCGGCCGGCCAACGTGATGTGATGTCAAGGCAGGCTGGCTAGAGTTCGATCCCCCTCGGGAGGAACACGTGTCGCACCCGAATCAGGGATCGCCCGACCGCAACGTGCCACGATCCCAGCAACCGACCCAGATCGCGCACGTGGGCTGGCCACAACAAGCGCCGTCACCTCAGGGCGGGCCACCGTACGGCGCGCCGCCCCACGGCGCGCCGCCCCACGGCGCGCCGCCGTATGGCGCGCCACCCTACGGCGCACCGCAGTACCCGCGCTACGGCGCTTCGGCGCCGCCGCAGACGCAGCGTCCGCGGCGCATGAGTTGGGGCTGGGGCGTCCTCGGGGTCGTCGCGCTCGCCGGTGCAGTGGCGTTGCTGATGCTACGGCCGCACGTCATCGGCCCGAGTGTGTCACGGTTCGCGGCGGCGGAGCTGATTGTGATCGGCGTGCTTTTGCTCTTCGTTCCGATTTGGCGCGGCGTCGGCGTCGGTTTCGCGGTCGTTGGTTTCGTGCTCGGTATCGCCGATATCGGGCTCGCTGTCTACGGATCGTTCGGGTTGAACCTCTGCGGCTACGACGGGGCCTCGGCTTTCAAGGTATGGCGGTCCCAGTCGCAGTGCCCCGCCTGGCTGGGGCCCCCGGAGCTGCAGAAGTGGGCGATCGTCGCCGGCTTCGCCGTCGTAATCCTCCTGTTTGCGGCGATTGCGCTGCGATCATTCCTGCGGGGTCGCCGGGCTGCTCGCGATTAGGGCGGATCGGGATTTTGCTGGGACAGCGGACCTACGATTCGCCGATGCCCCTTGCGGCTGGCGAGGAGTTTGTGGGATGCGCCACCGCGACTACGAACTGGCCTGCGCCGCCGCCGCAATAGAATTCACTGCTTAACAGCAGGTCGCGGGCATCTTCGATTTGCCGTAGCGCCATTCGACTTGCCGCGCAGGCGATTAGAACGGAGTTCCCCACCACTCGCCTCGGGCGATGAGCACATCACGAAGCAGGTCCGCGCGATCCGTGATGATGCCGTCCACGCCCATGTCCAGAAGCGTGTGCATCGCGTCGGGATCATCGACTGTCCAGGCGTGCACCTGACGTCCTGAAGCGTGAACGGCCGCAACCAGTCTCGGCGTAATGATGGGCACTCTGCCCACGCGTGTCGGCAGCTGCACGCAGTCGCTGTCGGGCAAAATCCGCCAGGCGTACGCCTGTGCGGCCGGAGATGGCGCCGCCAGCAGCGCCATGGCGACTCCCGCGCCCGGTGAACTCGCGACACGCTTGGACAGCAGGCGCAACGCGTGCCGCCGACGGCGCTCGGAGAACGACGTGACGAGCACTCTGTCGTGCGCGTTCAACCGCTCGATGACGTCGACGGTCGCAGCGACGGCCGAGGCGGCTTTGATATCGATGTTGACCCGCTTGTCCGGCAGGCCGCTGAGCAGGTCCTCCAGGGTCGGGACCGTCTCTCCGGCACCCAAATCCGCGGTGCGGACGTCGCGCCAATGCATCCGGTCGACTGGGCCCGGTACCCCCGTTTCGGGTCCGAGCTCGCGGTCGTGTAGGACCACCGCGACGCCGTCGCGGGTGGCGCGGACGTCTGTCTCGAGGTAGAAATACCCGAGCTCGGCCGCCTCGTGGAACGCCCCCATGCTGTTCATCGGCAGCCGGGACGCCGTAAAGCCTCTGTGTGCCATGGCAATTCGTCCGGGACAGCGCAGAAATTCCACCCTACCGCCGACGCCATCGCCCATCAGCCAAGTATCCCTATCGGGGAAGCTAGCCCTCGGTGAGGTCGCGCACGTGCGCATAGCGGTCCAGCACCGCGGGCACCGGATCCGCGGTGTACTCGTCGGTCCGCGGTGGTTTCCAGGTCGGTGGTCGCGGTGATCCCCGTAACGCCCACGCCGCCTGGCGTGCCGCGCCCAGCGCGACGTACTCCGCGGGGGCGGGCGCCAGCACCGGCACCCCGAACACCGCGGGCGCTATCTCGCGCAGCGCCCGCGATCGGGCGCCGCCGCCCGTCAGCAGGATCCGGCGCGCGATCACGCCGTGGGCGGTGAGGTGCGCAAGGCCGTCGGCGAGCGCGCAGAGCAGTCCCTCTACCGCGGCCCTGGCCAGGTTGGCCGGCACCGCGTTCGCGACCCGCAGGCCGTGCAGTGCGCCAGTCGCATTGGGACGGTTGGGGGTTCGCTCACCCTCCAGGTACGGGACCAGCACCAGTCCTTGACTGCCCGGCGGTGCTGACAGGGCCAGCCGGGACAGCTCGGCGTGGTCGACCCGCAACATCGCCGCGGCCGCGTCGAGCACCCGCGCGCCGTTGAGTGTGCACACCAGCGGAAGGTACCGCCCGGTGCCGTCGGCGAATCCGGCGACGAACCCGGTGTCGTCGCGAACCGGGTCGGCGGTGACCGCGGCCACCACCCCGGATGTTCCGATCGAGACCATCACATCGCCCTCTTCGGCGCCGAGGCCCAGCGCCGCGGCGGCGTTGTCGCCGAGGCCGGCGCCGAATAACGTCGCGCCGCAGGCGGTTCGATCCGCCGGGCCGAGCACGGCCGGCAGTTCGGGACGGCGGCCACGCAGGGCCAGCTCGAGGAGGTCGACACGGTAGTCGCCGCTGGCGGCATCGTAGTAGCCGGTGCCGCTGGCGTCGCTGCGGTCGGTGCTCAGCGTCGCGATCCCGGTTTCGCCCCGCAGCCGCCAGGTCAGCCAGTCGTGCGGCAGGCAGACGGCCGCGGTGCGGTCGGCGTGTCGCGGCTCGTGGTCGGCGAGCCAGCGCAGCTTGGCCACCGTGATCGCGGCCAGCGGCACGACACCGACGGCCTGGGCCCACGCGCGCGTCCCGCCGAGCTCGTCGACCAGCGCCCGTGCCGCGTCCGCCGAACGCACGTCATTCCACAGCAGCGCGGGCCGCACCACCTGACCCGTCGGGTCGAGGCACACCATGCCGTGCTGCTGCGCGCCGACCGCGACCGCTTCTACGCCACCGAACCCGCCCGCGGCCGCGATCGCGTCGTGCGCGGCGGCTTCCCATGCGGCAGGGGCGATTTCGGTGCCGTCGGGGTGACCGGCACGGCCCTCGCGGACCACGTCGCCGGTGTCGGCATCACACACCAGCACCTTGCACGACTGGGTCGACGAGTCGATGCCCGCGACCAGGGTCACGATCTGCTCACCAGACCAGGACGGGCTTCACGACCCTCCCTGCGAGCACGTCGGCCACAGCGGTGTTGATCTCGCTGAACGGGTACGTCCCGATCAGGTCGTCGACATCGAACTCGCCCGCCGCGTTCAGCCCGATCAGGCGCGGCACCATGTCCTGCGGGTCCGAGTCGCCCTCGATCGATGATCTGATCACCTTGCCGGACAGCAACATGTCGACCGCGTCGATCGTGTACTCCTCGGCGCCGAGGCCGAGAGCGACCAGGGTGCCGCGGCTTTTCAGCGATTGCAGGGCCTGTTTGACCACGGGCGAGATCGCGGTGGTGTCGATCGCGCAGGTCGCGCCGCCGCCGGTCAGTTCCTTGACCCTGTCCACAACATTCTCCGTGGTCGGGTCGACACCGACCGCGCCATACTTCGCCGCGGCGTCGCGGCGGCTCTGCAGCGGGTCCACCGCGAGCATCGTGCCGGCCCGCAGGTGTTTCGCGGCGGCGAGCGCGGCCAGGCCGACCGCGCCGACGCCGTACACGACCAGGCTGTCGGCCGGGCCGGGCCGCAACACGTTGAGCACCGTGCCCGCTCCGGTCAGGAAGCCGCATCCGTACGGCGCCGCCTTCGTCAGATCGACGGTCTTGTCGATGACGACGCAGTTGTCGGCGTACGCGATCGCGTGCATCGAGAGGCTGGACTGGCCGAGGAAGTTACCGAAGACGGGGGAGCCGTCGCGGGTGTACGTCGTGGAGCCGTCCGTCCGCAGGCCCAGGTAGTTGAGGAGCGGTCCCGAGGAGCAGTAGCCGACCAGTCCGTCGGCGCAGTTCTCGCAAGCGCGGCAGGAGCGGAAGCTGAGCACCACATGGTCGCCGACCTCAACGCCCTCGACGTCCGGGCCGATCGCCTCGACGACGCCGGCGCCTTCGTGGCCGAAAACCCTCGGGAACATCTCGTCGGGGAGGGTGTTCTTGAGCTGAAGGTCGGTGTGGCAGATGCCCGTTGCGACGATCCGGACCAGGATCTCGTCATCCCGCGGACCGTCTAGCTCAACGTCCTCGACCGAGAAGTCATCGCCCTTCTGGTTCACGATCGCGACGGTGGTCTTCATGACTCACACTCCAATCTTTTCAAGTCTATGGATCGCCGAGGTAGGCGTCGGCCCAGGCGCCGATGATACGGCCGGCCCGATGAGCTTGGCCGCGCTTGGTGAGCAGGTGGTCGGAGCCCTCGAGTGAGACGAAGCTGCGGGGGTGGCGGGCCAAACGGAAAATCTCGCTGGCGTTTTCGATGCCGACCGTGTTGTCGGTGGGCGAGTGCAGGATCAGCAGCGGCAGGTGTAAGCCCTTGATCTTGTCGTGCAGGTGTGCCTTGCGGACATCCTCGACGAATGACCGCTTGAGGGTCAACGTGCGTCCCCCACCGGTCATCCACTCGGCGCTGCCCTCGGATAGCACCCGGTCGATCACCGCGTCGTAATGCTTCTCGACGTGGCCGGGGTCAACCGGCGCCGCGACAGAGACGACCGACCGCACGCCCGGCGACTGTCGCGCCGCGGCGATCACCGCTGCGCCACCCCATGAGTGGCCGACCAGGATGTCGGCCGGGGTTCCGCGGACGTTGGCCATGAACTCGCACGCCTGGACGATGTCGTCGACCTTCACGGTGAACGAGCCGTCGCCCCAATCTCCCTCCGATGCACCGAGTCCCAACGCGTCGAAGCGCAGCATGCCGATACCGTCCGAGGCCAGCTGCTTGCAGATCCGGGCCGCGGCGGGACAGTCTTTGCCGAGGGTGAAGCCGTGGGCAAACACGCCCCAGCCGCGCACCGCCCCGTCCGGCACGTCGATGGTCCCCACCAGACTGGGGCCCGTGGAGCTGCGGAACGTGACGCGTTCGCCCATGTCTGGACATCTACCATGCCGACGGCCCGCCGGGAACCGATGACGGGAATCGAACCCAATCGAATCCGCATATTCGGGGTTCGGCACCCCTCCCCACGCCCTCGATGAGCCGCGCCGCGTACGCCCGCGTTCGCATGCAACTTGCGGCAACGCTTCGGCGACGGCACCAGGACACTTCCGATCCTCACTGCATCGTTCGGCTCAAATATCAAGTGAGCCAGATGTATTCGTGCTTCCAGCGGGCGTTGGGCCAGCTTGCCACGACATCACCGGCAAGCGCCAAATCAATTCAAGTTGTCGGGCGCCCGCTCCACCGCTGACCGCGGGTCCAGCGAACGTCTCGCGAGCACGCCAAAATAACGAAAGCGTTGGTTATTCAGCCGATTTCGGGTTATCGTCTGATGCGTGGCGCAACGGAGCGGATCACGAGTTTCTGGACGAACCCTGGTTCGTCGCTTCCAGCGTGACTGTGGACGCTGCCGATGGCCGTCTATCTACGCTGCCCCTGACATCAACGCGTTTCCAGGCCGCGTCGGCCGTGGTGGCGCCTTGCGTCATCGCGGACACCCGGGCCGAAGACGGGTCGAGCGGTCGAATGTGTTCGCGCTGTTGAGCGCGTTGACTGAGAAGGAGCGGTGATGAGCTTTTTGGTGTTGCCTCCTGAGGTGAACTCGGCGCGGATGTTCGCGGGTCCGGGGGCGGGCCCGTTCTGGGCTGCGGCGCAGGCGTGGGACGGGGTTGGCGCGGAGTTGAATTCTGTTGCCAGCACGTTCAGTTCGGTAACGTCCGACCTAGTGGTCGAGGCCTGGCAAGGGCCCACGTCCGCGCTGATGACGAAAGCGGCGGGCCCCTATGCGGGTTGGCTGAGCGGCGCGGCCGCGCAAGCCGAGGAGTCGGCGAGTCAGGCCCGCGCGGCGGCGGCGGCCTTTGAGGCCGCGCGAGACGCGGTGGTGGACCCGGGTGTGGTGTCGGCCAACCGCGGGCGGCTTGTCTCGCTGGTGCTCTCGAACCTGTTCGGTCAAAACGCCCCGACGATCGCGGCGGCGGAGGCCGAATACGAGGAGATGTGGGCGCACGACGTCGCCGTGATGAGCGGGTACCACATCGATGTGTCGGCGGCGGTCGCGCAGTTGGGGCAGTGGGGGCAAGCGCTGGAAAAGCTGCCCGGACTGCCGGGTGAATTCGCCCGAACCATCGGGAACGGCCTTGCCGCCATTCAGCAGAACGTCCAGCAGGCCCCCACGGCACTGGCCGGCGGGTTACCTCCGGTCGTCAACGAGCTAATCGGAGATATCTTGGGGACACCGGCCGGCCCGGCTCCGGCGACGCTGCATCCGACTTTCAGCGGTAACTCGTCGCTGCTGCAAAAATTGGTGGTCCCTGGGCTGCACGTGGCAAAAGATCTCATGTTTTACACCGGAATCGACAATCAGCTTACAAATCCAAATTCCACAATCTTACAGCTGATTGCCCGCCCCTTCCCAGTAATTAGCACACCCGCTCCGCCGAAGTTCTTGTCGTTCCTGCTAGGGGAAACGGTCCAGACAACCACAATTGACGGCATGAGCGTCATAGAGATCATGCCCGCTAATCCATCCGGCCAGTATGTAATAGCCCTGCACGGTGGTGTCTTTTTTGTTCCGAACATGCTTCTTTACTGGGTAAATTACAGCCTGATGGCCCACCAAACCGGCGCGACCTTTATCGTGCCGAACTATCCGTTGCTTCAGCAAGGGGGTACTGCCGCCACGGTTGTACCCAAAATAGCCGACGTGATTTCCACGGAAGTCGGTCTGTACGGCAGCGCCCACGTCGGCTTGGTCGGTGACTCCGCGGGCGGCAACCTTGCGCTAGCGAGCAGCGAATACATATTGGCTAATCCGAGTCTATATCCGACTGCCCCCCTAACGTCGTCGATAGTTCTGCTGTCGCCATGGCTGGACCTGGCGATGGACAATCCAAATATTCCTTTTGTCGACGAACCCATTGACCCTATACCCACCGGGCAACTGGTCGCCAAGGTTTGGGCTGGGGGGCTTAGCCTTGACAACTATGAGGTGAGTCCGCTATTCGGGTCGCAGTATTTCAGCGAACTCCCGAAGACTTATGTGTATTCGAGCACTCTGGATGCACTCGGACCCGATGCACTTCTCATGGAGCAACAAATCGCAACCGCGAACCTGACCAACTTCAGCTTCGTTCTGGCCAATGGTCAATTCCACGACTGGATCATGCTAAGTCCCGACGGGATGGCCTACTTCCCGCAGGTCGAGCAGGAACTCACTGGTTCCTAACCGCCTTACGCCATCGCCTCAGCCCACGCGATATGCCCCGCGTAGCCCAGTGATGTCGCCATATCGCGATAGGAATCCCGCAACCGTGCATAACCCGCGGCATCGCCCCGAGCCCGCGCCAGCAGAGCCCGCAGCCGCACCACCGGGATATCGCGTACGGCCAAGCCGGCGTCGGCCGACGGCGCCGCCAACCGCTCGATCGCGGCTTCGGCCTCTACCAGGTCGCTCTCGGTCCCGCGCTCGATGAGGGTCTCCACCAGAAAACCGGTCGCGGGGATGTTCCACGCCCGCAGCGATACCTCGCGGGACATTTGGTCGACGTAGGTGCGCATGAGGGGTATTGCGGCATCGCGGTCGCCATGCAGAACCCTTTCGCGTGCTAGGTACGCATTCACCACGGGTATACCGATCGGCATCTGTCCCCGAGATACCAGGTCGTCGCCGATCTCGGCCAGGAGTTGCCGTCCGCGGTCGCGTTCCGCATCCGTTCGGCGGTGCACCAGCGCAAAGCCCAGCGCCATCCGAGCCAGGGTCAATGCGAGATCGTCGCTGGAACTTTCGGCGGTCTTCAGGGCGTCCTCGATCTCTTGCAGTGCCCGATCGTCGGCAGCCAGCACGCCCGCCGGTATGCCCACGCCGTAGGCGACGCCGGCGGAAGTGACGTACGACAAGGGGTCCGCTGTGCGGGCCATGGTCAGTCCATCCCTCAGGTCGTCCTGCCATCCCGGAACGCCGAGGCAGTACCGGGCGTGACCCCGCAGCGTGGTGAGAACGGCCAGCGGAGACCCGACGAATAAGTTGCCCATCAAGGGATCACCCTGGGCCAGGTCGATCGCGCGCTGTGCCCAGCGCAGCGCGTCACGCCACTCAGCGCACTCACACTTGGCGTAGATCGGCGCGATGGACAGCGCCACCATCAGGGTCGGATCGCCGAGCGACTCGATCACGGCAACGGCTTCGGACGCCAGCTGCGATGCCTTACCCAGCCGGTCCTGATAGGCGTGATCCATCACCAGGCCGGCCATCGCGATCGCGACCGAAGCGGTGTCCCCGGCGGCGGCACACAGGTCCCGCAATTCCTCGAACCGCTCAACCGTATTCGAGTGGGACCGCCAGGCGATTCCGCACAACATGGTGCGGGGAGCGATGCGCATGGCCATCTGCATGGGGTCATCGGTGGGCAGTGCGTCGGCGATGGCTATCGCGCGCTCCCAACTCGTCTGCGCCGCACCGATGTCGCGGTGGGTCAGCCAGCTTCCGGCGCGCAGGTGCCAACCGTAGGCAGCGTGCAGATCACCGGCCGCCTGCGCGTGTTCGGCGATCAGGGCAGCGTTCTCGTCGGCCGATTCCGGATCGCGGGCTTCAATCGCCGTGGCGAGCCGTCGATGCCACTTGGCGCGATCCTTCTTCAGTTGTGATTCGTAGGCGACTGTCCGGATCAGCGGGTGCCGAAACGCGTATTCGGCGCGCGGGGTGAACCGCACCTGGTCGACGAGCTCCGCCGCGATCAGCTCGTCCACATCGTCGATGCCCAGGCTGGTCAGCAGATCGCTCTTGAAGCGGTCGCCGATCACCGACGCGGCGGCAAGCTTGCGTTTGGCCGCGGGGTCCAACCGGTCGAGCCGGGCGGCGATCGTTGCCTGCAGCGTTGCGGGAACGCCGAACTCGCCGACGTAGGCGTCGCAGATGTAGGCGCCCCGCTCGCCCACCAGCACGCCGCGTTCGGCGAGTTCACGAACGATCTCCTCGGCAAAGAACGGATTACCGGCCGCGCGCTCGGCGATGATCTTGCCGATCTGTTCTACGGACGGATCGGAGCCCAACAATTCGGCTACCAGCGTTGACGTTTCCTCGTCGCTGAGCGGCGCAAGCGCAATGGTCTGCGCGCCGGCGACCCGCCCGAGAACTCCGCTGTATTCGGGTCGATAGGTCATCAGCACCATCGTGTGCGTCTGCGGGATCACCGCGGACAAGTCGGCGAGCATGGATTCGCTGACCTCGTCGATCCAGTGCACATTTTCAACGACAAAGACCGCCGGCGCACCCCGGGCCAGCTGGGATGCGTTGATCAGCGCGGTCAGCCGCCGCCGCCGCGCGTCCGGGTCGATCGTGGGTGGCCGCGCATCGGGGTCGGCGATGCCCAGCAATTCTTCAAGCAGCACCAGCTCCTGTGGGTCGGCGTCGGGCACCTGCGCCCGCAGTCGGGCCCGCGCCGTCTCGTCGTCCAGGCCGCTTACCTGCGCGACGGCGCGCAACAGGCGCGCCACCACGCGGAACGGGATATCGGTGGCGTGCGATTCGCAGAAGGTGGCGAACACGTCGATACCGCGGCTTTTCGCAATCTCCATGGCCTCGTGGGCAAGTCGGTTCTTCCCGATCCCGGGGGAACCCGCCACCCCAACCACCGCCCCACGCCCGCCAATCGAGCGGTCCAGCATCGCCGACAGCGCCGCCAATTCCCAATCGCGGCCCACCAGCGGCGAATGCGAACGTCCGGTTCGATGCGGCTGCGCGGCCACGCTCAGCAGCCGCCGGGCTCCCGCCGGCTCCTCGGCGCCCTTGATGCGCACCAGCTGCGGCTCCCCCAGCACCACGGCGCGCTCGACCAGGCGCGCGGTGGACTCGCTGAGCATCACCGCGCCGGGCGGTGCGACCGACTCCATCCGCTGGGCCATCCCGACCTGCTCGCCAATGGCGGTGTAGCCCAACGCAGTAGAACCGATCTCACCCGCAATGACCTGGCCCGAGTTGAGGCCCGCCCGCAGCCGCAGGGTGATGCCGTCGCTGCGATCGACCTCGGTCGCCAGCCGCGCGACCTCGTCCTGAACCGCGAGCGCAGCCACGCACGCCCGAAGCGCGTGGTCCTCCAAGGCGGTCGGCGCGCCGAAGACGGCCATGATGCCGTCGCCGGTGAACTTATCCACCGTGCCGCCGTAGCGCCGCACCACCGTCGAGCAGCGGTCGACCAAGTCGGCCATGATTTCGCGCAACCGCTCCGGCCCCAACGCGGCGGCGATGTCCATCGAACGCACCACGTCGGCGAACAACACGGTCACCTGTTTGTACTCCGCCGGCGTGGCGTCAACGTCCGTGACCGGTGAGCCACATCCGTGACAGAACCGAGCGCTGTCGAGGAGCTCGGTACTGCATTTGCCGCACGCCGTTACGGTCGTCATCCCACCCTTCCGCCGACTCGGCTCCAGAGTTTGCAGGATCTCAAAGGAAAAGAATAGGGCGCAAGCGGCTGACGAGGGCGGCAGGGGTTCACATATTAACCGTCATGTCACCGCCGCCACGCCTGCCGGATGCGCCGATCGTGGTCGGCGTCGCCGCGGCTGCGTTTGCCGCCCGCGGCTATTCGCCGTCGGCGGCCGGGTGGTGGGGCACCTGGATCAGCTCGGTGAAGTCACGCGTGACCAGGGTGCCCCGCCCGGGCGGCTGGGCAGTGCCCTTCACCTCGCCGATCAGGTATCCCTCGTCCTTGGAGCCGCTCATCACCAGGCCGGGGACGTTGAGGTTCTTGAGCTCGCCCAGCAGACCCTGCCCGTAGAGGATGCGTGCGACGCCGCCGCTGCGGTAGGCGGCGACCACATGCAGCCCGACGTCGCGGCCCCGGGGCAGAAACTCGATCAGCGGCTGGAGCGAGTCGAGGCGTCCCATGCCGCCGGCGAGTTCGTGGGCGTTGTCGATGATGACGAAGATGTCGGGGCCGCCCTTCCACCAGTCCCGGCGGCGCAGCTGCGCCGCGGTGATGTCGGCGGGCGGGAATCTGCTGGGCAGTGATTCCCGCAGGATCGCGATGTTGTGCGCAAGCTCCGCCTCGGTGGTGGCGTACGGGCCGTAGTCCTGGCTGGGCAGCACCCCGAGCAGCCGGCGGTGATAGTCGACGATCAGGAACCTTGCCTGTTCGGGGGTGTTCTGTTCGACCAGCGTTGTCACTATGTGCCGCAGCAGATTTGTCTTGCCGGACTGCTGATCGGCGAACGCGACGAAATGGGTTTGGGTGTCGTCGTTGAAGTCGATGTACTTCGGGTCCAGTTCGGCCTCGCCCACGCCCAAGGGCACCCGAAGATGCGCCCGATTTGGCGGCGGGGCCGGCGCCGGAGGCACGTCCCGCATGAATTCCACCCGGGGCTGGTCGGTGGGCAGCAATCGAACCGGAGGCGCCTGGTGCGGGTTCTTGGCGTTGACTCCCCTGATGGAATCCCTTACATCGACCTCGATTTCGGTGCTCAACGGCTGCGGCTCGAATCCCGGGGTCAGGATGGGCAATGCGACCAGGAGGTCAAGTACCTCGGGGTTGTACGAGTCGCCGCTGCGCGGCCTGGTGGACCGCAGAATGCCTCGACCCGGCCTGTTAGGCACGCCTTCGGCCTTCCTGCGGTTCACTTCCGAGCTGCTGGCCTCGTTGAGGCGTAGCTCGAGCCGATAACCCAGCTCCTCCTTCAGCAGCGGCTTGATGTCCTGATGGCGGGTGGACGCGATCACCACATGCACACCGAATGACTTGCCTTGCGAGGCAAGCAGGTTCACCGCGTTCTCCAGGTGATCGAGGTCGGCGGACTCGTCCTTGGTGATGGTGGTCCAGCCGTCGATGACCAAGACCACATCGCCGTGGCGGTCGGACTTCAGTGCCGGATCATTTTGGGATTTGCGCCGACGGAAGTCGGTCATTCCGGTGATGTTGTGTTCGAAGAACAGCTTTTCGCGGCGCCGCACGATCGCGGTCATCTCGGCGATGGTGCGTGACACCTTCGCCCTTTCGTTGCGGGTGGCGACGGATCCCACGTGCGCCAGATCCGAAAGCGCGACCAGCTTGCCGTTGCTGAAGTCGAGGCAATAGAACTGGATCTCGTTGCTGCTGTGGGTGGCCGCCGCCGACATGATCAGGGTCTGCAGCATCGTGGAACGCCCGCTTTGGCTGCTGCCGACGATGGCGGCGTTATCGGCCATCAGATCGACCACCAGCGCGTCGCGGCGCTGATAATAGGGGGTGTCGATGACGCCGATCGGGATCTTCAGCGCCCCCGGCTGCGCGGGCCAATACAGTTCGGGTTCCGTCAGCAGATCATGCAGGGTCTGCGAGTAGTCCAGCGGCTGCAGCCAGATGCGGTGGGCCGTCATGCCGTGGCCGGCCAGGCGGTCCACCAGCACCTGGGCCACCGTCTTCACGTTGATTCCGGTCAGGGGCTTGGCCGGCCCGCCGATCGCGGCGACCTGCGGGGCTGCCGCCGGCTGGGCCATTGCCGAGGCGACCGGCACGCCGGTCACGGCATCGCCGCCTGCCTCGCCGTTGAGCGCGGCGGGCGTGACTGCCGGGGCGGCCCCTGTGTCCGTGGCGTCCCCAGCGTCCGGCGTCACCGGGGCGGCGGTGAACAGCCGGGGCTGCGGCCGGTCCGGGGCCGCCGCGGCGGTCAGCGCGGGCGCGGGCGCGGTGCGCTTCGGCGGCACGTAGGCGTCGCCGGTGAAAAACGAGCGGAATCGGGTCAATTCACCGCTGACCGTCTTGATGTAGGCCGAACCGGGTGTCTCGGGCAGTTCGGCGGCATCGCCGGTGCCCAACACGTCGCGCGATTCGTGAACGTTGTTGGTGCGCAAAGCCATTGAATAGGACAGGTGGGCCTGGACCTGGGCGATGCGGCCAGACCGCAGTTCCTGGCTGGCCAGCAGCAGATAGATGCCCATCGATCGGCCCTGCTGGCCGATCAACGCGAACAGCTTCGCGAACTCCGGATTCGCCTCCAGCAGCGCGGAGAACTCATCGACCACGATGAACAACGCCGGCAGCGGGTCCAGGTCCACCCCGGACGCCCGGATCTCGTTGTAAATATGGATGTTTGGCACCGTGGTCAGCACGTCTGGGCGCAGCGCGGCGGCCCGGAAAATCTCCTGCCGGCGGTTGATCTCACCGCGGATCGCCACGTCCAACCGCTCGACGAGGTGGAACTCGGCCTCCATGTTCGTCAGGATCGCCGGCACGTGCGGCAGCACCTCGAACCCGAGAAATGCCGCGCCACCCTTGTAGTCGACCAGCAGCATGTTCAACCGCTCACTGGAGTGGGTCAACGCCAGCGAAATCACCAGCGTGCGCAGCAATTCCGACTTACCCGACCCGGTCGCACCGATCAGGATGCCGTGCGGCCCGGTGCCTTGCTGACCGGTCTCCTTCAAATCCAGCCACAGCAACTCATCGGCGGGGGTGACCCCGATGGCCACCCGCATGAATTCGCGCATCGTCTGCGGTCGCTGTAGCACCGCCGGATCGACCATCGCCGGATCGCTGATCCCAAAGTGCCCCAACAGGCCACCCTTGGCGACCTTGCGGGTCACCTGCCGCTCGATGATGTCCATCTCACTGGCCGGGCGGTAGCGGGACAACATGCGCGCCAGATCGGACGCGAATTGCACCGAAACCTGATCCGGGGCGGCGAATTTGGTCAGCCGGCCCTTGTCGTCGGGGGCATACAGCAGCCCGTCGGCGATGCTCAGCGGAAACGGCGCCTTCAGCATGTCCGAAACCGAACCCGAACGCAGGTCAAGAAGCGTCACCGCTTCAACCCCGTCGCGCCCGATCAGGTTGGCCGCCGGCGTCATCGCTTCCGGCCGATCTGACACGATCAGCAGGTGCGGCTTGTCCGACGCGGTGTCCTTGCTATGCGTGCCGCGCTTGCCCAGCAGCGGTCCTTCGAGGGCCTCCCGGGCGGTCGGGACATCCGGATACACCATGCGCGCGCTGCCCAGCGCGTCCTCGGCGCTGGGATGCTGGTTGTGCGGCAGCCACTTCACCCACCCCCAGGCTTCGCTGTCGGGATCCTCGCTGATCACCGCGATCAGCAGGTCGTCGGGCCCGTGGAAGGTCACCAACTGGCAGATCATCGCCCGTACCAGGGCCCTGGCTTGAGCCCCCTGGGCGCCCAGAGGGCTTTCGGGCGCGTCGGTCAAGGTGATGAAGGGGTAGTGCGTCAGCTGGATCGCCAACGGCATCCCGGACTGCGTCTTGTGGGTGTCGACGAACCGTTTCAGGAACCGTGCCGATACCGGCTCGAGGTCGTCGACCGGGGCGGCGTCCGGTGGCTTGAGGTCGGTCGCCAATTTCTGGGTGCCCAGCCCGAGCCGGACCCTGCCGAACTGAGGGTGATCTCGTTGGCGCTCCCACATGCGCGGCGAACCCACCAGCGACGGCAGCACCTCCGCGGACGGATGGTCCCAATTGAGCACTGAATGCTGCAGTTTGGCCGTGTTCTGCACGCGGCGGCGCTGCACGCCCAGGTACCGCAGGTAGTCCTTGCGGTCCTCGTTGATCTCGCCGATCGACGTGCCGCCGCCGACGGTGTGGGCGGCCATCGTCATGACGCTCATCAGCATGAAGACCGGAAACATCAGGTACCACGGGCTGAACCGCCCCGCCGAGAGCCCGCCGCCGGCAGTGACCATGACGACGACCATGCCGATGAGCATCAGCACCACCACCACGGGCAGGATCAGCTGCATCAGCGGCACGGGCGCCTTCTTGCGCAGCTCCGGCGGCGCGGCCAGCTCGTGTTTTCCGCCGGGCATCTGGCGGCCCTTGGCCAGCGGGTTGCCGTCCTCGTCGACAGGCTCGACGCGATCGGGTCGCACAAATCCTGACGTGTTGCTCATCTCGGTGACCATCCCCCTGACCACTCGCCCCTTGAAATCATGGGTGTGCCCCCGCCGCAGGCGAATTCGTGGAGATGACCCCGGGATGGGGATCCAGCGGTAGCGAATCGTGCGAAATCAGCGCGTCGGCCTTCGACAAGGCCGGCCCCGCCGGTAACAGGCTGACGATGCTCCACGGTGCGGGCAGCGGGCGTGCCGTAATCCCCAACGCCACCTGCGGATCCTCTTTGGGGTTTTGCGGGTTGGTCACCAACCCGTATCGCACGCCGGTATCGGCGATGTACCACATCGCCTCCCCGGTGACCGCCGCCGGAGTTCCGCCGGCGATCTGCACCAGCAGGCCGGTGCCGGGCGGAACGTAGACGTCGTTGGCGGTGCCCTTGTTCGGATCGGCGGTGACGACGGCGACAGGACGGGCGGTTTCGGCCAACGGCAGCGACCGGCCCGACAACACCTGAACGTGCGGCTTGACCTCGTCACGAGACTGCGTCCACGACAAGCAGGTAACCGGGGCGGCCACCGGATCCACCAGCTTGACCGGTTTGTCCGGATAGAAGTCCACGTTCAGCGCGTGGCTCTGCGGGATCGACAGCAACGCGTTGGGCGCGACCTCGATCGGCGGGGGCGGGTTCCGCGGGTCGGCATTGCGGATGATCGCGGCGGTGACCTGGCTGACACGCTGCACCCCGTCGGTGAGCACCACATAGAACGCGTCCGCGCCGCCATCAATGGGACGCACCTTGATGACCGACCCGATCACCACGGACGCATCGAGGCCCCACGGCGAGGGCGTGCCGGCCGCCGGGATCACCGGGACCACCAGCGGCGGGGTTCCTTTCAGCGCGTCGTGCAGCGCCCGGCTCATCGGCAGCGGCGGCGGCGCCGAGGAATCGATCCCCACCGCCAACGCAACGGCCTTGTCCTGCAGGTTAATCGGGATGCGCTGGTTGTCGTAGATCAGAAACACCTGGCCGCCGAAACTCGCCACGACCGCCGACCCCGCCGGCAGCGGGCCGACCCCATTGCTCAGTGCGGGCGGCGCGGCGATCACCGTGACCGTCGTGTTGCCCGCCGGCGTGGTGTGATCGCACACCGTCCATTGGGACTCGTTGTCGCCGGCCGGATTTGGGGTGCGCGCCGGCGCGCCGGGGATGCCCACCAGGGGCCCCCGCGGCAGCGTCGCCAACTCGGAGGGCTTCACGAACACCGGGTTCTTCGGGCTGCCGGTAATCAAGCGCGCCGACGCCAGATTGAGCACGGGGTGCAGCACGTTGTTGATCCGCACATAAAGCGCCCCGGTGTCCTTGTCGGCCACGATGTCCGCCTCGCCCAGCTTGGCCCGGGGCGACAGAAACGACACGACGACCGCACCGGCGGCCACCACGATCGCCAGGATCAGCCCGACGGTGAACGCCCGCGATGTCGCCCGCATCGGGTCGTGCAGCATCTGAGTGTCGTGCCGGACCAGCGCGTGCTCTAGACGATGGAACATGAACCGCCAGCCGGAGACCTGCACCCGGTTCGTCCAGGTGCGGGCGAGCGCCCTGCGAACCCCCGTTTCGCGCGCGCTGGTGCCCGCGGGGTTCATCGGCACTTCGTGTTGCTCCGGATTGGTCAACGCGTGAGTCCCCGCAGCTCCTGCACGGCCGGATCCGCCAGCATCATCGTGACCGCCGCGACGACTTCTGCATCCGGGGCATCCGGAGTCTTGTCGCGATGCCGCAACTCCTGCGCGGCGTACTCGATACGCTGCAGGAACGCCCGATAGGCGCCGACCGCGGTCCGCGCGTACCCGGCGGCGGCCTGCGCCTCGGCCTGTTGGCTGAATCGCGTCGGCAGGGCGTCCAGCTCCCGCGACAGGTCCCGGGCCTGTCCCTGAATGGTCCACAGCAGGCTGCGGACCATCTCCAGATCCAGCGGAATCTGCGACTCGACCTCCTCGGTCATGCCGACTTCCAGCACATAGCCGATCTGGTGCAGCACCGTGAGCGCATTCTCGATGTGCCTCGCCTGCGCCCGCACCTCCGAGGGCGGGATGGGGATGCTCAACAGCCGCGACGCCGCCGCACCGGCCGCCGCAGCCTGACGACGAGCCTCCTCGGCATCACCCCGGGCCTGATCACGCCCCCTCGCCGCCTCGTCGACAAACGCCTGGGCCTCGGCGCGCACCCGGGCGACCTCGACCGCGCGCTGCTCGGCCCGCGCCTCGGCGTCGGCGGCCTTCTGTTTCGCGGCCGCAACGTCGGCGGCGGCGTCGGCGCGGACCTCCTCCAGCTCGCCCTGCAGCGCGTCGATGGACTTTTGGCCGGCGGTGCGTTCGGCGGTGCGTTCGGCGGTGCGTTGTTGGGCGCGCGCCTCGGCGTCGGCGGCCTGTCGCTGCGCCGCCGCGACCGTGGACGCGGCATCGGCCTTGACCTGTTCGAGCTGGGCGCGCAGCGCGGCGATGGCCTCTTGTTCGGCGATGCGTTCGGAGTGCCGCTCGGCGGCGCGCTGCCTGCCGCGCGTGTCGGCGGCAGCCGCTGCGGCCTTGACCAGCTCGAGTTCGGCCCGCACCTCGTCGATGGCCTCTTGGTTGGCCGTGCTCTCGGCGGCGCGTTCGGCGGCGCGTTGTTCGGCGCGCGCGTCGGCGTCGGCGGCCTGCTGTTGGGCGGCGGCGACGGCGGCCGCGGCGTCGGCTTGAACCTGTTCGAGTTCGGCGCGCAGCGCGTCGACGGCCTGTTGGCCGGTGGTGCGTTCGGCTGTGCGCTCGGCGGCGCGCTGCTGGGCGCGCGCGTCGGCGTCGGCGGCCTGCTGTTGGGCGGCGGCTATCTCGGCTGCGGCGTCGGCTTGAACCTGTTCGAGTTCGGTGCGCAGCGCGTTGACGGCCTGTTGCGCGGCGCTGAGTTCGGCGGCGCGTTGTTCGGCGCGGGTTTCGGCGTCGGCGGCCTGCTGCTTGGTGGCGGCCAGCTGGGCCGCGGCGTCGGCGCGGGTTCGTTCGAGCTCGCCGCGCATCTCGTCGATGGCTTGTTGGCCGGCGGTGCGCGCGGCGGTGCGCTCGGCGGTGCGTTGTTCGGCGCGGGCGTCGGCGTCGCTGGCTTGGCGTTGGGCCGCCGCGACGGCCGCCGCCGCGTCGGCCTCAACTTGTTCGAGGTCGGCGTGCAGCTCGCCGATGGCTTGCTGGGACGCGGTGCGTTCGGCAATTCGTTCGGCCGTGCGTTCCTGGGCGCGGGCATCGGCGTCGGCTGCTTGTTGCTGTGCCGCGGCGACTTCGGCGGCGGCGTCGGCGCGGGTCTGCTCGAGCTCGGCGCGCAGCTCGTCGATGGCTTGTTGGGCGGCGGTGCGTGCGGCGGTGCGTTCGGCGGTGCGTTGTTTGGCGCGGGCGTCGGCGTCGGCCTTCTCCTGGTTGGCGGCCGCGATCGCCGCTGCCGCGTCCGCGCGCACCTGTGCAAGCTGGTTGCGCAGCTGCCCGATGACCTGTTGCTCCACCTCGCGCTCGGCCGCCCGCTCGACGTCGCGTTGCGCTGCGCGCGCCTCGGCGGCGCGGGCCCGTTCGCGTGCTTCCTCGGCGGTCCGCGCGGACTGCTCGGCCTCGGACCGGGCGGTCGCAGTGGCGGCGTCGGCGTCCTTTCTGTCCTGATGGGCGACGCTTTCACGGCGCTCGGCCTCCGCGCGCAGCCGATCGGCCTCCACCAGCTGTAGGCGCAGCGACGGCCGGCTTGTCGCGGGCCCGTTGCGGACTCGCTGCTCGATGATTTCGCGCTCGCTCATCGCGGCCAGCGCGGCCAAGTCCGGCGGCGGCGCCGTGCCGAGCCGCTTGGCGTTGGCCACCGCGCTGACCGCGACCCGCTTGGTCTGGGCGGCCCAGGTCTGAAGGTCGAGGTCGGCGATGTGCTGCTTGAGGCTGGTCACCGCAGCGCGTCCGCCTGTTTGGCGGGCTGTTGGTCCCCGGCGGGTTTTGCCGCCGGCAGCGGCTGCGCGAAGGAACCACCTGGCTGGGCGAGCACCAACCCGAGCTGGTTGAGATATGCCGACACCGCATTGGTGAGGGTGCGATCACCGAGTTCCTCGGCGTCGGCGAGCAGCCCCTGCAGGATCTGCTCGGCCAGCTCGGGCCCGAAACCCATGTTGGCCACGTACGTGTCGGTGGCTACCGGCTCCAGGCCGACAGAGTTCACCACCCATTTCAGCTGCTCCCAGCATCGTGCGATCGCCGTCGTGCGCAGTTCATCGGCGCGGATTTCCTGGTGGTGGCGCTCGCGCTGCTTGGCGGCCTGGCGGGCCACGTAGATCCATGTGCAGCCGACGATCAACGCGGCAATCAGCGCCCCTGCGCCTACGAACTGAGCCGGCGTCATGAAATCCCTTTCGGCGAAAAATGAAGTGCTTCTATAACCTGACCCACCGGCCCTCATTGTGCGATACCAATCGGGCGGCAACCAAGAGGAGTGGCTGGTCCCGGGCTAGATGCGCTGCACCAGGGTGTCGTGGGTGCGCTGCGGGTCATCCGTCGCGCAGAGGTGGGCGTAGGCGACATCGGCCAACCAGCTCGCGGTGAGCCGCCCCGGCGGGGCGTTCAACAGCCAGGTCGCCTCGTACGCGCGGGCCCGCCGGTATGCGTCGATGTAGCCGGTGTCGTCGGTGAGATCCTGCGGCGTGTGCCTGCGCCCCTGTGCATGCATGACTGTCGTCGAGTAGGCGGTTTGCAGCTGCGCCCACACCGTCGTGTCGACCGCGCCGCCGGGCCGCCGAAGCTGATCGAGAACCGAATTCAACACTGCCGCGCTGGGATCGACCGTCGCCGGGGCGGGCATGTCGAGCGCAATCAACCCGGTGCGGACCTGGCGCTCGTTGGTTGCCGTTGCTGCATCGGCCGCCAAATCGACTGCGGTGGACCAACGTTCCGATTCGGGCACCCGCTGGAGGACGGAATACACGTTGCGGGAAGCGATTCCGAGCCGGTGCGCCCTACCCGGAATAAGGGCGGGTATTTCCTGGGCCCTCGCCGGGTCCACGAACGGGTTTTTGCCCGGGTCCGCCACCACCAGCTCCACCCCGGGCGGGAGTATGTGGTCGAGGTTGGCGATTTCGCGCGACGACACGATCGCGTGCAGGACCGGACGCCCGAATGCCTGCTGCCGCAGGAAGTGGTGGGCGATGACGATGCGCGCCGGGTCCAGCCAGCCCTGCTGAGTCTCGCGCCAGGCGCGGTGCGCGAATTCCAGGTCCAGGAAGATCGGGATCAGGATCGGGTCCGCGGGCAGATGCACGTGCTGCGGGATGTAGCACTGGCCCTCGGAACTGGTGATGAAGAACGTCGTCGGTCCCTCGGTGCCGCCGGCCCGGTGCAGCCCGATCGCCCAGTCCAGCGCCGGATAGCGCCGCCCGGTCCACATGAGCTCCCAGATCAGCGTGCGAGCTCGGACGATGTCGGGATCCTCGGCGCGCTCGACCAGGCCATCGCGTGCGATCGGTGTGCCCACCGGCGGCAGGTGGGTGTGCAGCGGACCGGGCGGGGTCGGCGCACCGGGGGGTGGCAGCGCCGGCGTCAGGGGGCCGGGCGCGACGCCGGCGCCGGCGGCAGTCGGGGGAGGGCCGGCCAGCGGCGGCGCCGGCCCCAACGGCCCGGCGGTGGGCGCGACCGCCTGGGGGGTGACGGCGGGCGGCATCGACGTCGCCATGATCGGCGGCTGCGCCGGCGGCGTCGGGGCCGCCGGAACGGCCTGGGCCGGCGGCGGGGCTTGCGGCGGAATTGCGGCTGCCGCGTTCGTTGCGGCGGCTAGGGACGGGGGGCCCGAACCCAGCGCCGACGCCGGACCCCCGGCTGCCGACAGCGGATTCAGGCCCGCCGCCGAGGCGGCCGGTGAGGCCGCCGTGCCGAGTAGCTGATTCGCGGCGCCGGACGCCGCCAGGCCCTGAGCCGGCGACGCTGCTCCCAAGCCGCCTGTGCCCAACCCGCTGGTGCCCAGGCCGCCGAGGCCACTGGCGGGCGAACTAAGCCCTGGAGCCCCGCCGGCCGGGCCGCCGATCGGCGGGAACGTGAACGGCGAACCTCCGGTCCCGGCGGCCGGAACTGCGGCAGGCTGGTCGGTCAAAGCGGGGAGGTCGCCCGGGGCGCCGCCCGCGCCCGTCTTCGCGTGTCGGCCCGGCTGTTCGGATGGGCCCGGCCGACCGCCGGGCCCCGGGCCCGTTTGGGCCTGCTGCTGGGGCTGCGTGCTTGGGCCTGGCCGCCCGCCCCCGGTGCCCGTTCCGGTGCCCTGGCCACCCCCGTCACCCGGGGTCCCACCCTCGCCGCCCTGCGCGGGACTGGTCTTCCACCCGTTGCCCATCATCTGGGCTCCGTTGCGGGAACCTGGGGGCGTGTATGGCGCCGGGTTGGCGGCCGACACGTGCCACGGCAGCGACGTCATGTAGGCCAGGTGGGCGGCCACCTCGCCGGCGACGGCGGCGGCGGCGTCGGCATTTTGGGTGATGAGCATCGCGTTCGTCGCCTCGACGAGCTCGTTGATGAGAGCTTCCTTTTCGGACTCGTCCAGTCCGGGGGCCTGCTCTATGGTTTCGATCTCCTGCTCGACGATCCGCACCGTTTCCGCCATCGAGCGCCGCAGATTGCCCGCGGCATGCCCCCCGTGTTCGGCCAGTCGGGCGGCGTTGTCGCGCGTTTCCTGGAGAAAGTCGAAGTTTCTGGCGACGAGTTCGCGGTCTCGGTGCAGCGCGTCGAAACCGTCGCTGCGCAGGGCCTGCCGCAGCTTCGATGCGTTGTCGCTCAACTCCCGGAATTGCTCGCGTGCCTGATCCCGCAGCGCTCGCCAATGCTCTTGCTGTGTGTACAGATTCTCGGGGTCCGACTCCGGCCAGGCGCCGGCCAGCATCCGCTCCGCGTATTTGCCGGAGGGCTTGCTGGAGGCTATGTCCGCCATGTCCGCCGTGTCCGCCGTGTCCGCCGTGTCCGCCGTGTCCGCCGTGTCCGCGATCGCCGACCTAGACGCCGCAGGCCTTGTTGCCGGCCCCGGAAGCCGCGTCAACCGCGTCGATGCGCGCGGTGGTGTCGGGGCCGGACGCGTTGCCCAGTCCGGCTCCGAGTGACAGGATCGCGGTGGTGTAGTTGTACACGGCCGTCGCGACGTCGTTCGGCGTACCCGGGACGATGAGGCTGCGCAACTGGGTGACGATCTGGGTCTGGGCCGCGGCGAATGTCTTCGTGGCGTCCGCGACCGGGGGGTCGTCCCAGCGCCAGTTGGTTCCGGTCACGCTGGGCAACCACGCGTGGTAGGCCCGGTTCCATTGCGTGCCCAGCGCCAGGTAGGCGTCGCAGGTCTGCTTCCGCGCGGCGTCGGGCGTCAGACTTGGTGCCACGCCTGACGGGGTGGTGGTTTGTTGGGGTGCCGTCACGGATGTTTGGGGCGTTGTTGCGCCCCGAAGTGCCCAGCCGCCGGCGACACCGGCAGCCGCTACCGCCACGAGGACGACGGCGCCGACGATCCCGCGCGGGAAGGTGCGTCTCGGCGGGAAGTAGGCGGGGGGCCCCGAGTGCCCCATCGGCGGCGGCGTGCCATGCGCCCAAATCTGATCCGGATTCGATGTCACAGGCACCTCCCTCGCCTTTTGCGAAATTATCGCAGCGGTCACTCGGCAATGCCACAGAGTTCCGTCCTCGCGGCGATGAGTCTGCCAGCGCTCGCGGGTCTACCTTGGCATGGGGAGGTCGAGGGTTACGCCCGGGTCGGGGACATGGGCGCACCCGATCGCGGTTTACGACGGTGACTTTCCATAGCCGGGGCGCCACACCACCTCGAGGTCATCCCCGGAGATCGTCACCAAGGTTTGGGTGATGCCAGCGGAATCCGCGAACTCCACCTCGTACTCGGCAGGTCCGTCCGAATACTCCGTGTAGTCCACGACAACAGTGCCTGTCGAACCGGCCGAAAGATCATGCTCCGCCAGGGGCCGCAGCAATCGGACTGCGTCGTGTTCTCTGGGCTTGTCCTGGGGGTTCAATGACAGTTCATAGCTCTGAAACCCCGCGAGGAGGCTGGCGACAATGCCCTGCGCGTCGGCCTCTTCGTCCTGCGTCAGCCGGTACCGTTCGTCGGCAAGCGCCGATGCGTAGATGATCTCGAGGCCGCCCCACTGTCCGAGCAGCGAGCGGGTCCATGATGGATCCGCGAAGTCCTCGAGCGCTTGGATTATCGAGTCCAGGTCGCGATCGATCCGTTCCAGTTCGGCGAATCCTCCGCAGTAACTCTTTAGGGAGTCAACCGCCAGCTGCCGGAGGTAAGCAACGCGATCGCGACGATCCTCTTCGTTAGTCACGCCGGTGTCCCCATCTCGGTGGCAACATCAGGTGTCGCCCACCACCAGTACCCGCGGATTCGCGAGCTCGGCGACGGCAACCCTTACCGTCGCACGCTGCTCCGCGGTGAAATCAGAGATATCGATACGGACGTAATCGGCCCTCTCCAAAACCGAGGCAACGTACGCCATGAGAGTTTTCAGGTGAAACCGTTTTGCAGGCAAGGGGCCGATCGTGAAATGGATGTCCTGCGTGGGATCTTTATTGTGATTCTGCTGATCACGGGCACACTGATATAGTTCCTCGAACAACGTCCCGCTGCATAGGATGTTCCGCAATTCTGCATCTTCCAGCTGTGCCACGTGAGACGGCAATTCATCGGCGATGATATCAACCAGGAGCGCGCTCTCGGGATCCCGTAGGTCCAAGATCAGTATGTTATTTTCGACCAATTCGATCAATGTCTCTTTAGTTGAAGCATCAGTTATTCGACTCGCCACATACTCCATCACAAAGCGTATGACCCACGAACTGGCGTCCCAATGGTGTTGCGCGAAGAAGATTATGCCAGCCATGTCAGCCGTCGAATCGCCACATAAGCGCTAGCGGCTGAAATTCGTCGGTCCCGAAAGTCGCTCGACCGTCCTTTAGTGCCGAACGCAGTCGAGAACGGCGGACTTGAAGAACTTCGCGCATGGGCTCGGATCAGACGCACTCATCAACAGATAAGGTGAGAGTTGGTACAGGACTATTGAGATCCACGTATTGATGACCGGCCCCTTCAGTATCAATCAGCGGGCCTATCAGATTGAGAATTTCCGATAGCTTTGCATCGTCGAATCGCCAAACGATGGTGTGCGGCTCTTGCTCGACATCGGCCCCATTTCCTTGTCGCACTATTTGATGCCGAACTCCTTCGATTTCAAACGTCGCTTGACCATCTTTTTGTGTCGCACGCACAGCTGACTGAAACATGCGCATCCCAGCGCGATCCGCGCATGCCAGAATAGCTTCATCGCCAAAGTAAGTATCTGGCTTCACGCGAAAGATTGTCATTCTGGTCCAATCATATGCGAGGTGGGAGATCGCCGATGGGAATATTTTGCCACCCAGAATTTGGCGAATCATGCGGGTTGTAATCCCAATGCGGATTGTGCCACCTGTCGCCAGGAAAGTACCGCCATTCGCCGCCGTGTTCGTCCCAAAGGCTCTGGCCGCCGCGCGGCTGCTCGCTAGGGCGGCTGGCAGGTCCTTCGGTCAAGTTTCCTTCGACGGGAGGGGTTACTCCGGAGGGCGGTAGACCTCGGCCTGGCTGTGGGCCCGCGGGGTCGGGCGTAGGAGGAGGCTGGCCACCTTCTACCGGTATGCCCAAGTCGCCCAATCGGGCTCTGATCTCGGCCTGTCGTGCTAGCAGCTCGCCTTGATCGGCAACGCAGGCGTCATAGGATGCCTGTTCGTTCGGCAAAACGAAGGTGCGTCCGCATCGGGCGTTGTACCGATCTATATCCGCGTTGATGGCGCTCCATGCTGCGCGCGCCTCATCCGCTGTCATGGTTCTTGGGTCCACTGGCACAGGTGATGGGGTGTCTTGCCTGAAGGTGTGGCGGTCGTCGACGGCCTGAATGGCGGGTTTGATTGGGGTAGCCGCCTGGATGCCGCTTGGTCCCCCACTAAGCACCCCGGGCCCGCTAATCGCTGGTGTTGGTGGCGCCGACGGCCGCGCCCGCGGAGGTTCGGCGGATGATGGCTGTGGCTGTGGCTGTGGCTGTGGCTGTGGCTGTGGCTGTGGTGTTTGAGCGTGTTGAGCTTGTCGAGGATCGGGGGGTTGCGCCGACGGCGTCGGCGGGTGCGGCTGGGTGTTGGCCAGCGGCTGGGCCATCTGCGTTAGGGCGGGCGCCGGTGACGCGACGGGTGGCCGCATTAAACTCCCCGCGGGTGGGGCACCACCGCCACCGCCCGGCGGACCGCCGCCCGTGGAGGGCGCCGACGCCGCGAGCGGCATCGCGGACGCGGGACCACCGGGGAACATCCCGCTGCTGCCGGCCTGCTCTCCGGCCCGGGTCAGGCTCTGTGTCGATTGCGCTTCTTCGGTGACGACAGAGGCCACCGCGGCATCGGCGCCGGCGGCGTGGGTGGTCGAGCTCGCCGCGCTGGTCATGGAGGCGGCCTCGTCTTGCTGAAGCAGCGCGATCATCGCGGCCTGGACCGCGGCGTCGAACGGGGTGGCCGGCGCGGTGTGGGGCACGGCCGCAGCGGCATGGGTGGCGCCCGCAGCGGCCGCTTTCGCACCCACCGCGGCACCCTGGCTGATCAGCGGAAGCGCCTCGGCGGGTTCGGCGAACAGCTCATTGCTGCCACCGGCACCGGATGAGGCGATGGCGGCCATCCACCCATCATCGCAGCCAGATAGCCACACAGCCACGGCCACCGGCGCCCAGGCAAGCCTTCGATCGCTGGTGCAGCGGCGCGCGAAGGTAGGAATAATGGTCGTCAGCTAGTCGCAGAGTTACGAGTGTTGGAGCCGACCCCATGAGCAATTCCGAGACCTACCCGACGTTCGGTGATCCCGCGATCGACGAGGCCATCCGCCTGACTTTCAGCAGCCTTGTGCAGATGCGCGACGCGCACGGCACCGGTGAGACGCCCGCAAGCGGCACCTTCTACACCGATGCCGCCGGCCGCGCCCGTCGCATCCAAGCCGGCATCAAAGGCGTGGCCAAGGCCGCCGCGGGTCACTGGACCGGAGACGCTGGTGAGTCGTACCAACAGATCAATCGGCAGCTCGCGACCTGACGCCGCGCCTCGGACATTGCCTTGAGCCCGAATACATTCGACAACGTTTCTGATGAATCCGGCGAAGCCGAGGACGAGCCCCAAGTCTTCGTTGGCTATAACCGCGATCAGTCGATCGTCGTCACCTACAGCCACTATGGATTCGTTGGTCTGCAGCTAACCGAGGCCGCGCGCCGTCGCAGCGAGGAGGCGCTGGCCGAAGCGATTGTCGAAGTCGCCAACCTGGCACACCAAAAGGCGATGGCCGATCTGCGGGAACGCCAACTCAGCTGGGGCGCGTCGCGCCAATTGTTGGACCAACGCGGCCTACCGACCGCCGCCGATATTGAAGCGCTGCAGCGGCGGATCGACGAATCCCGCGTCGTCTAGGCCGCGCCCCTAGCGCCCCTAGCGCCCCTAGCGCCCCTAGCGCCCCTAGCGGTTGGTGCAGGCGGCGATCAGCGAGTCGGGGTCGGACACGCTGAGTCGCAGCGTGCGCA
The DNA here is from genome assembly GCA_963778135.1 of uncultured Actinomycetota bacterium. Lineage (GTDB taxonomy): Bacteria > Actinomycetota > Actinomycetes > Mycobacteriales > Mycobacteriaceae > Mycobacterium. Next base: position 544,096 of record CAVZTC010000004.1, read on the forward strand.
GTTCGGTCCGGCGCAGCGGGGCATGCGCTTGGACCGGAGGGTCGATTGTCAGCTCCACGATGTTGTTCGGCGAGCCGTTGACCAGCCAAGTGCCGCGAGCCCCGTGTACTCCGACTCCGCCGACGAACCGATGCTCGACGCGTCTCGCATCGGTGATTGACGTCAGCGGGATGTCCGCCTTGAAGGCCCAGCCCATCTGCACATGCAGGGTGTTGTCGTCGATCCGCAGCAGCGCGCGGTTCGGCCCGAGCCCCAACGGCACCGCCAACCAGCGATACCACTGGGCAAAGCTGATCTGGAACTCCACGAGTCCAATCCTCCTTCGGCTAATGCGTGAGCCATTGATACGCCTGTTTGCCGGCTGCGTCACCGCCCAGCCCACCGATGGTGCCCAAGATGAGCGCCCCGAAGAACGCCCCGTAGGGACCGCCGACGGCGGCGCCTCCCTCCCCTCCGAGCTCGCCCAGGGCAAGCGCTCCGGCCCAGCCGCCGACGCCCTTCGCGAGGACTTCTCCGGGGTCCTTTCCCTCCAAGAGCTCGTACGCCGCGGTTCCGAGATCGACCGCCGTGCCGACATAACCGATCCTCTTGGCGGTCTGTTTGAGGATGTCGATGTCCTCGGGCGTGAAAGCGTTCACGTCGGGTTGCCAGTGTCTGCCGTGATCCAGCAGATCGCTGGCATTGTCCAGCGCGCGCTCGCCGGCACCAAAGGGCTTGCCGGCCCCTTCGATGGCGTCCAGGCCTTCGAACGGCGGAACCAGGCCGTGCTGGTAACTTTCCGCGACCTGGTTCGCCGCCTCGGGCGACATGCCCAGTCGCTGCAACTCGTCTTTGAGCCTCGTGATCACGTTGGCCCGGCCGTTGGCCTCCACCTGATCGAGGAGCCGCGTGGCATCGTCGGGCACCATCGGCTGTTGGTGCCAGGAGAGGTTGCCGTTTTCCAGGTCGCGCTGCAGCTGCATCCGCCCAAGCGCCCGCTCCCGGGCATCGAGGCCGGTGACCCGGTCCACCGAAAGGGGGCCGACGAAGCGGGATTGGTTGTAGTCGTTGAGGCGCTCGCCGGCACCGTTGCGCGCATCCTGACCGCCGACGATGGCGATGTGGCTGTTCGGGTTGGTGATGGTGTTGTAGTCGCGCAACCGTGCCGCCGCGGCGGCCTCCTCCTCGGTCATATAGCCCGGCTGGCCGGACATGCTGGGCAAGTACGCATCCCTGCCCTCGGCGTGGGCTCGATCGACCAGGGCCTGGTCGGCCGCGCGCTGGGTGTCGCCGTAGCGGCGGGCCGAATCCTCGGGCGGGGGTGGGGGTTTGGGCGGTTCGGGCGGAGCCTGCGGCTTTGTTGGGGGCTTTTTGCCGCTGAGCTCGTTCACCAGGCGCTGGATCTTGGCGACCTCGGCTTGGACGTTGGCGTCGCTGGCTTGCAGCCGGGTGCCTGCGGCGTCGAGGAATGTCTGCAGCAGCGTCAGGATCTGCTGTTTGCCCTCGGCGGTATACGCCGCGGGGCCGATGGCCACGAGTTGCTGTCGCAGTGTGCTGAGGTCGTGCTGAATGTCGTTGTGCCCGAACAGCGAGTTGGCACCGGACGCGTCGACCGCCCCGCCCGCGCTGGTGTCGGTTCGGGCGGCGGTGCCCGGCCCGCCCGCCGATCCGGGAAGCACCGGCGACAGCATCTGCTGCCAGCCTTCCAGCGGGGTCCCCGCCGGTGCGGGCGCCGGCAACCCGGGTGCAGGGGGCGTAGGCGGTGCCGGCACCGGGTCTAGCGGTATGGGCCCCCCCGGAAACGAATTAGTCAACCCCCACCCCTTCTGCCTTAGTCAAAGTCTGCACTGCCACCCCAAACCCCCGGCCATAGATTCCCTTAATCGCCATCCACTCGCGGGTGGCGGGCGTGGGCGCCGTAATCCATCGACCGTGTCCGCCGCAGCGGCCAGCGTCTCCCCGCTGCATATCCGAGCAGATAGACGATGTTGACGACGCCCAGGGTGATGACGGCGATGATGGCGAACTGCACGCGTTGCCCCCGGGCAACGGAACACCCCAAGCTGGCCTCGGCGTAACCGATTCCGCTAGGGAAGATCACCAGAGCTGCGGCAGTGCCCACATACATGAACCACGGTGCTCCGGGTGCGTGGATCGTGGCGACCAGAAGGAAGACGCCGAACGCGAACGCGAAGACGTTCATCCACCACGCTTTCCGGGGGGTGGTCAGGCCGCCGTAAGAGGGGACCGGGTCGTGGTCGGGACCGTCACCGCCCGCACGGCCCTGCTTCGTCCGGCTGTCTTCCAGGTAGAGGGCGTAGACCTTCCCGCGGATTTTGATGCCCGGGCCATTCAGGTACGCGGTGCCGGTCGCGAGTGCCAGGTCCAAGAGCGCGAAGGCCACGCCGACCTCCCAGTTGGGCAGGCAACCGAGCGCGATGAACACACCTGCTGCCAAGAATCCGCCCCAATAAAGCCGCCGTTCCCAGCTAACGCCGCGATTGACGAATAACGGCGGCAACACCGCCAGGGCGAGACTCAGCCAGGCGAGCCCAAAAAGAATCAGCCTGTACAGCGGGTGCGGCGGCGACAGCGGCTCAAAAGGCCCGGCCACATCAACCACCCACGCGTGCCGGCATTTTTGAGGATCTCGATGTCGTCGAGCGTGTAGACCCCCGCGTCGGGTTGCCAATCGACATCCGCGCCAACGCCCGGGTCCGGGCATCGCCACCCATGACCCGGTCGATGGGCAGGCGCCCCATAAACCTGGATTGGCTGAAATCGTTGAGGCGCTCGCCGGCATGTTTGAGCGCGTCCTGGCCGTCGCCCAGGGCCATCCAGCTTTTCGGGTCGGTGATGGTGGTGTAGTCGCGCAGTCGCGCCGCGGCGGCGGCTTCATCGGGGTACATACAGCCCGGATAGCCGACGTTGTTGGGAAGGTAATGCGTCCTGCCCGCGGCGCCGGCTCGATCGACCACGGCCTGGTCGGCTGCGCGCTGCAACTGGTCACAGCTGCGTGCCAACTCTTCCGGCGGAGGTGGGGATTTCGGCGTTTCGGGCACCGCTTGCGGTGGCGGCGGCATCCGGGGTCTCAGCTCGTCGGCGACGCGCTGGAGCTGGGCGACTTGGGCTTTGACGTTGGCGTCGCTGGTTGTGGCGGTGGCGGGAATGCCCGGCAACCAAACGGGGGCCAGCATGGCCTGCCAGCCTTCCAGCGGGGGCACACGCGGTGCAGGCGTTCCCCCGATCGGTTGATTCAACCCGCTACCTCGACTCGGGAACATGTTGCTGAGCAGTCAGAGCAAGTATGCAGTCAGACCATCGGACTCAGCGACGTCTGTTCTCGCACACGTCGCGGTCGCAGAACCCGTGATCTTCGCTGTCGCTTGCGGGTTGGCGGCCCGGTAGCATTTTCTGCACACACTTGGGCGCAAATCGACGCGAATCGGGGCCCAATATTGGGGAGGGGGTCGACATGTCCGAACAGATGCACGTCGACTTGGGTCGTCTCCCGGGCCACGCGGCCGACCATCGGGCGATCGCCGGGCAGTGGCAGGAATGGCCGTTGGGCAGCGAAGGGTTCCTGGCGGACTTCCGTCGTACCCACGGGGTGGTGGCTGAGCCGCTTGCGCTGGCCCTCGAGGAGTACCAGCGGGCACGGGCGCACTTCGCCTCCGGCCATTCCGACGCGCACCACCAGGTGGGCGACGCGATAATGGCGAGCTTCGGTTCCTACCGGACCGAGGAAGGTCAAAGCGGCCGCAATCTGACCGAAACCGTGCGGGACCTCTAGTTGGTGAACACCGGCGCGGGCTCCGGCGTCCAGGCCGAATTCCCGCTTCTGATGGCAGTTGCGGAGTCGCTGTACGCGGTGGCTATGCAGATGCTGTCGACGGCCGTGCCCACGGTGGTCCCGCCGATCGCGTTAGACGGGACATCGCTGCAGGCCCACGGGCGGCTGCATGCCCGCGCCTTCAGCCTGGTCCAGAAGATCGACTCCGGCGCCTGGGTGCTCGCCGGCGCGGCCGCGGAAATCCTTAACAGCGCCTTCGCCTTCATCGCCCAGGAGGCCGACAACATCGGCCTGTTCAACGGGCAGTCGCCAGGGGGCATCGGCGCGCCGCAGATCCCGGCCTTTCCTCCGCCGCCTGGCATTCCCGACCTTCCGGTCCCCGAGATTCCCGCGCCGCCCGGCGCCATCGACGCCGAGTACACCTCACAGCTGGTCAACGGCGGCGTCGGCGACGGCCCGCACCTGGCCGCGGCGGACTTTTGGACGAACACCGGGCAGAGCCTGACCCAGGCCGCCGAGGTTTTGGAGGCCCTGTCCGGGTCGCTGCGCAACGGGTGGTCGTCGCCCGATGCGGAGAACGTGCACGCGGCGCTGCGGGACTTCCTGTCCTGGGCCCGGGAGATGGGTCCGGCGGCTACCGAGCTGGGGCGGCATTGGAGCACGCACGCCGCGGACTGGCGGCGCACGCGGGACAACATCCCCACGCCCGAGGAGGCCCGCGGGGTCAAGGCGCGGCTGCTCGACGCGATCCAGCGCAACATGAGCGACGGGGGACTGAGCACGCCCGAGGTCGTCGATTACACGAACCAGTACACCCAGCAGAACCTCACCACCGACCAGGAAATGGGCGTCTACGGCGGCGGCGAGTCGGGGGCGCCGCCGTTCGCGGGCCCCGGGGCGCCGCCACAGATGACGAACGCAGGCCCACCCCGCGTGGACGGGGCGGCCCGACCCGCGCCCGGAACCTTGCAGGACCGGTTGACCGGTGACCAGGGCGCCAAGGGACTCGGCGATCCCAAGCAGATGTTGTCGACGCTCATGTCGGCCGCGGGCGGTCTGGGCGGCGGGCTGGGTTCGTTCGGCGGGCTGGGCAAGGGCCTGTTCGAACCGATCCAGTCGATCCCCCAGCAGATCTCTCAGTTCGGCCAGATGGCCGGCAGGGCGATGGACCCCAGCCAAACCGGCCTAGCCGGCCTGGCCGGCCACCCGATGCCCAACGCCGCCCCAAAGGCCGGCGGCGCGGGCGGCGGAGGCGGGGTCAAGCCCGCGGGTCTCGGCGGTGGCGCCCGGCTCGGCACTCCGTCGGGCAGCGGGGTGGGGGCCGCCCCGTCGGCCCCGGCCGTGAGCGGTGTGCCCACGTCCGCCACGCCGGCCACGACGCCGGCTGCCGGCGGGATGGGCATGATGCCGGGCGCCGCGGCCGGCGCCGGCGCGAAGGGCGGCGAAAAGCGCAGTGCCCGCAACAAACAACTGTCCCCCGATGACGATTCGCAGTTCGACAGCGACCAGGAGCACTCGACGCAGGTGCTGGGCGCCCCACCCGAGCCGATCAGGAAGCCAAGCTTCGATCGCAAACTCGGCGCGGCGCCAATCAACGCGGCACCGATCAAAAGGGATGCCTAGGTGGGCAGCGGGAACGTCGAGCCGCACCCGAACGCGGCCGACGACGAACCCGCCACGGCACCGATACCGCTTGAACTGCCAGTCGAAGGGCCAGCTGAACCCGCCGACTACGCGGGCCCGCGCGACTGGTGGAGCGGCCAGCCGATTACTGAGGCGTCGCGGTGGTCGTCCGGGCTCGATCCGTCGCTAGAGCCACGCGCGGGCGATGTGTTCGCCGAGTTGATGGCCAGCAGGGCGACCATCAAGTCGGGGAAAGGCAAAACGGCGCCCAAGCGTGGCTGGCGGCGGTCGATCTACGCGTGCACGTTCGGGTTGGTGAACCCGGGGCCGTCGTCGGATGAGCATCGCGAAGCCCTGCTCGAGGCCGCGATCGGTACGCGGCTGACCGGCAGCTACAAGGTCGGCACCGTCGGCAAGGGCGGCGTCGGAAAGACCACCGTCGCAGCGTGTTTGGGATCGATCTTCGCCGAAAAGCGCCGGGCGGACCGGGTGGTCGCAATCGACGCCGACACAGGATTCGGCAAGCTGGGTGCCCGGATCGACCCGGGCGGCGGTTCCTACTGGGAACTGACCGGCACCGAGCCCGGCGGCAGCTTCGTCGACAGCTGCACCCATCTGGGGCGTAACAACGCCGGCCTGTTTGTCCTGGCCGGCGAGCAATCCGGTGCCGGGCGCCGGTCGGTCCTCACACCCGCCGTCTATCGGCAAGCGGTCGCGCGGCTGGATCGCCACTTCACGATCTCGGTCGTCGACTGCGGTTCCGCGCTGGACCTTCCCGTTACCCGCGAAGTGTTGCGCGATCTGGACGCCATGGTCATCGTGGCCTCACCGCGGGTGGATGGGGCATCGGCCGCCCTGCAGAAGCTCGAGTGGCTGGATGCCAACAGCATGACGGATTTGCTCGAACACGCCGTCATCGTGATCAATGACTCAGATGGCCACGCGGACAAGCGAACCCGGGACGAGTGGCGCCGACAGCTGTCCAGCCATGGCTGGCCCGTGTTCGAGGTACCGTTCGACCCGCACCTGCGGACCGGGGGCGTCATCAACCTGCCCGACCAACTCGCCGCGCCCACACGGCAGAGTTTCCTCGAAATCGCCGCCGCACTTGGCGAGCGTTTCGCTTCAGACTGTTGAGATCGCTTCAGACCGCTGAGACCCGCGGCGTTATCGTTGCGGCTGTGACGGACGCCCCCGCGATCTACGGGCCCAAACCCGGACAACCGCCGGTCTTCACCATCGATGACGTTCACGTCTTCGCCGCCGAGGTGGCGGGCATCCGCGCGGTGCTGACCACGGGCGCGGCCGACGCGGAGAAGGCTTGCTCGGTGACCACGTTGCTGGCCACCGAACTGGTCGATTGGCTTGGCCTGGCGGATCTGGTGATTTCCGACGACCACTACCGTGAATTCCACCGCCTCGGCACCATGACCCCCCGGCCGTCGAACCCCGGTCAATGGCAGTTCACTTTCACCGCCAACCCGCACGGTGCGGTCAGCCTCTACCCGATTCCGCACAAGAACACCGCGACCGTGAGCGGCCGCCTGATCGTGCCGAGCGCGCCTGCGCTGTTCACCGAACCGTCCGTCGACACCGGGCACGCGCAACACGGCAGCGACGAGGACCAGTTCGCACAGCACCTGAAATCGCTTCTGGCGCTGCATCGGATCGACGCCAGAGTGAGCGTTGTCGAGGATGACCGCACCTATCACATTCCCGGTCGGGGCCGGCTCACCGCACGGGTTGGCACCCTTGCTGACCACGCCAAAGCCGATGACCGCTGGGTCTTGTCGGTGCTGGAGGCCGCCAATGGAGTGCCGCAGATGAGCGCCCATGTCGCCGAGTCTTCGTCGGGCTCGGGCCGACGTGAGGTGATCGTGGAATACCACCGCCCGCGTCGACCGTGGATCACCGACGACCGGCGTTAGTCCAGCCGCCCGAGGTAACGCGTTTCTTCCTTGGTGGCGGCCAGCGTGATGGGTCGGTTGCGGCCGCCGACGTTGACGATCACCTGGCCGCTGTGCCGGTCCTGGCGCATCACGATGTCGGCGTCGCCCGGCTGCCCGTCGGAGCCGAGGATCAGCAACGTTTCCGCACCGCTGGGGTAGCTGATAGGAGCGTGATCGCAGACCTGGATGGTGGCCGCCCGATGATTGTCCGACTGCGACAGCCACAGCCGACGCGGCTCTGCCAGCCGCCGGATCATCGGCCACCACTTCTCCGGGCGGCTCGACGTGACGCGGGCGCTGGCCCCGCCGGCCAACGCTCGCAGCACCAACTGTTGGGCCACCCACAGCGGCGCGTCGATGTAAATCCTGGTCAGCATGCCCCGTTCGGCCAGTGGCAGCAGCAGCGGATTGCCGGTCGGGGTCATGCCGATCAGCTGTCCGCTGGCGCCCACCGGTATCTGCAGGCCGGCCAATTCGGCGACACCGACGCTGGGTGCGGGGCTGGACACGATGCGGCGTTGGGCGCGCCACGAGTGGCCGCCCAAAGGCAGTGTGGCCGTTAGTGCTTCGGCCTGGTCGCCGTACTGACGGATCAGCCCGGGCAGCCGGTCGGAACGGCTGGGCCGTGACGCGGAGACGTGGCGCACCCACGTCCGGACATGAACCTGGCCGCGCCGTGAACCCGGGGTCAGCCGAATCAGCACGGTCGCCGACACGCATCGGTAGGCCCACCAGGCACCGAGGTTGAAGTTGGTGAGATCGCTTGGGTGCAAACGATAAGTGGTCACGAAGCCGCTGGGCGTGGCCAGCGTGCCACGCTCGATCTGCGTGTCGGCCGGCGCCAATCCGGCGCCCAGCGCGGCGTGCGCCGCCCGCAACTCGGCGCCGTCGGCCACCACGGCCGCGCAGTTGACCTCCCGCATCCGCCGGGTCACCCGCCGCGTTGCGGCGACCGCCGCCTTGACCGCACCTTCGATACCCCCGCCACGGTTGCGGATGCTCTCGTCGGCGGGGTCGAACCGCAGCCGCAGCACCAGCCAGGTGCGGCGCGCCGTCACCGCGGGGCTCACCCCGATGAGCTGGTCGTAGGAGCCGGCATACGCGGTGCCCGGCGCGACCCGCCGACCCACTTGGGCAACATCGATGCCGGCGAGCTGAATGTCATACTGCCACAAGCATTCGGCGATCTCGGTCATCGGGACGGTGTCCTCGGTGATCGCGATGCCGGCGTCGATGATCGTGGGTGTCTGCGGACGCGCGGTCAACGCCACCGCGCTGAGAAGAATGTCGCCGTCCCATCGCAGCCCGACGCGGCCCTCGTCATTGGGCAGATCGACCTCGAAGATCCCCGGCGGGTCGGTCCAGATCTTGGTGGCGGGCTTGGATTTACGGCCTCGCCACCACCGCCACCAGATCACCGCCCAGTGCGTCAGGCTGGCGTCTTTGAAGGCGACCAGCGCCACCAGGATCACCGTGGCCGCTGCGGCGACAAGCCAGGGCCAGCTCACCCCCCGCCACGCCAGCACGCCGGCGATCAGCGCGGCGACGACCTCGGCGGTGATGATGTTGACCACGACGTTGGGCATCGGGGCATGGATGGTCAGCGGGAAGTGGTGCGGAGTTTCGTTGGCGCGTGCCGACTTTGACCGCCGGTCGACGGCGCCGGTGTACCTGGTGGTGGCGTTGACCGGCGCCGGTGGTGGGGGAGCGTCCTTGGTCGAGGCGCGTTCGGCGGCCACCCGTTGGGCCAGGCGCTCACCCTTGGCGGTGGGCTTGTGACGCCGCTCGCTCACTGTGGCCGCCTGACCAGTTTCGACAGCGTGAGCACCCCGCCCACCACGACGACGCAGGCACCCAGGCCGATCAGGGCCGCGTACATCGGGCGCCGATCGGGACGGGGAGCCGCGACCGGGGCCGCGACCGGCTTGCCCCAGGCTTCTTTCGGCAGCGGATCACCGGGGTCCACCGCGAACGTCAGCGCGGCCACCGGGTCGACCACCCCGGCCCCGACCAGGTTGTCGTTGCCGCGGGCCGGGTTGTGTGCGGTTTCGGTGATGCGCCGAATCACCTGATGGGCCGTCAACGTCGGGAACCGGGCCCGCACCAGCGCGGCAAGTCCGGCGACCAGGGGCGCCGCGTAGCTGGTGCCGTTAAACGATTCCAGCCCGCCGTTCTTCGCGGGTTCGGCGTTGACCAGGCCGGGGCCGTTGGGATCCAGCGAGGTGATTTTGACTCCGGGTGCGGCGGCGCCTACCCAGGGGCCGGCCAGCGTCAGCGGGGCGCCGCCGTTGGCCGACAACGCCGGCTGGCCGTCGTGTCCGAGCGCACCGACCGAGAGCACGTAGTCGCTGAACCACGACGGTGTGGATATCGTGACCACCCCGCTCCAGTCCCGCTGATCGCGCGGGCTCCCGGCGTTGTGCAGGGGGTTCTGCTGGCACTCTCCCGCGGTGTTGCCTGCGGCGGCGACGATCACGACGTTCTTGACGACGGCGGCGTACCACACCGCCGCCCCCAGCGACGTCTGGTCGACCGGCTTCAGTGGTGAAATGCACGACACCCCACTGATATTGATCACGGTCGCGCCCATGTTCGCAGCGTGCACGATGGCCCGCGCCAGCGTGCGCACGTTCCCGGCGGTGGGCGTGCTGTTGGGGTCATCCGGATTGACGGGCTTGGCGTCCACCGGGCCGAACAGCTCGGAGTTGGCCCGGATCGCCAGGATCGCGGCGTCAGGGGCCACGCCGGCGAACGAGTCGGTGGGCAACGGCTGCGCAGCGATGATCCCCGCGACCAGGGTGCCGTGCGCGTCGCAGTCGGTCAGCCCGTCGCCCGTCGTCACGTAGTCGCCACCCGGGCGCAAATTGGGCAGCCGCGGGTGGGGGTGTACCCCGGTGTCGATGACGGCGACGGTTTGACCGGCGCCGCGGCTGTAGCGCCACGCTTCAGTCAGGTTGAGGCTGGCCACATTCGGGTTGATCGCGTTGAAGTCCGTGTCCGGGAAGCTGGTGGCAACCCGGCACTCGTAATTCTGCTTGTTCGCCGATTCCGGGCCGGGTGGACCGTCGGGGGGCACCGCGTCCCGGTTGATCGTTGGGGGGTCGATCGCCCACGCCCGCCCCGTGCCCAGCGTGGCCACGGTCAGCGCGGCCATCACGGCCGCGCACACCCGAGCCCTCATCGGAGTTCCTCAACGCAACCCTCAACGCAACCCTCAACGCAACCTCAGCCCCACCAGCGCCCCATAGACGTCCATGATCCAAAAGGCGAGCACCGGAAGCAGAGCGACCATCACCACCTCGACGAGCTCGCCGAAGCGGCGCTGAATCTCGTTGAATCTCATCGCGGGCAGCATCGCCCCGGCGATCAGGGCGACCCCCGAGGCCAGCAGCAGTCCGAGCAGCACCGACAGCACCACCCACGATCGCCCGTCGGCCAGCGCCAACCGGATCAGGGTCTGCGCCACGATCAGCGCACCGGTGCACAGCAGCACCGCGGACTGGATGCCGTCGGCGCCGTTGCGCGCCCGCCGCAACACCACCGCCGCTAGCAGCAGGCTGAACGTGAATGCTAGCCAATAGCGGTGCCGGAAGGGTTCGGCGGCCAACGCCGTTCCGGCCACCGCGCACACCGCGGCCCCGATCACCATGCCGGTGAGGCATTCACCGGCGGCGGCGGTGCGTCGTTCGAACACCTCGGCCCCGGGGGCCTTGTACTGCTGGGCCCCGGGCGCGCCGTCGATGATGAACCTCGGGGAGCGGTCCGGCTCATCGAATGCCATCCCCAGCGTCGGCACCGGCGGCATCGGTATCCGCGCGACCATCAGCGCGATCTTGGGGGCCTGCCACAGCGCTACCCAGGCGCCCAGCGCCACCCCGGTGCCCAGCGTCACGTAACCCACCGAGAAGAACCCCCGCACCAACGCGGCCACCAAGGCGATCGCTCCGACCGTCAGCACCGTCGCGGCCAGCGTGATCGCGCGGTCCAGCACGGCGGTCGACACCACCGCGACAGCGACCGCGGTGCCCGCGCACAACGCCACGTTGAATGCGCCCCAGCCCCCGGGAACAATGGCCGCACCGCCGACACCCGCCAACGGATACGCCCCGACCACCAGGGCCGTGGCCAGCGCGGGACTGCGGTACCGTTCCGCGGCCAGCCACGCCGCACCCACCGCCACCGCGGCGGCCACCAGCGCCAGTGCCGGGGGCAGCCACAGCGACCGCCGCGCCACCGAATGCAGGCCCACCAGCACGGCCACCGCGACACATCCCCCGACCGAGATGACGGCGCCGACGATGCGTGACATGTCAGCGCTCCAGGCCGTGAAGCGGGCGTCGGTGATCATCGACGCGGCGTCCGTGACGTCGTCGATCAACGGCTGGTACTCCTCGGCGCTGCGCGCGCGCCGCAGCACCAGGCGGTCACCGTCGAGCCCGAGTTCGCCCAACGTCTTGTCGGCGTTCAGCGCCGGGCCGCCCACCTCGCTCAGTGTCCAGCGCCCGGGAGTGGTGGCGGTGCGAAACATGCTGACGTCCTTGCCCTGTTCGGCAAGCTTGCGGTCCAGCACCTGAATCAGATCGAAGATCATCGACCCGATCGTCATGTCGATCGGCAAGTCGACGTCCACCTGGGTGGCGCCGATCCAGATCGCGAATCTCCCAGTGCCCGAGACGGTTTCACTGCCGCGTGCGGCGCTTCTAGCTGCGGACACCGGCGGCCCGGCCGTCTGCTTGTCGATACTCATCGCCTGTCGTCCTCACTTACCGATAGCGTGTGGCGAGCGTCCGGGGCGCCCCAGTCCGCGGCGAAGCTCTGGTGAATCACGCGACTGGGCCGGCCGCTTATACGGCTTCTCTGGTGTGCTTGCCGGTCGCACTTGGGAAGTCGGTCGCGATCAGCTCGGCCAGCTCCTCGAATGCCCGCAGCGTGGGCTGTTTGAGCAGTTTCAAATTCACCTCGCCGCCCTCGGCCAGGTGATCGTCGAACGGGATCACGTGCACGGCGCGCACGTGCGGGCTGAAATGTTCTTTGAGCTGTTCGATGTTGGCGGTCGTCTTGCCCTGCTTGTTGTTGTTGAGAATCACCACCGCCCGCGACACCAGATGCTGATAGCCGTGGATCGTGAGCCATTCGATGTTGGCCGAGGCCGCACGCGCCCCGTCCACGGTGACCGACGACACCAGGATCAACGCGTTCGCGGTCTTGAGCACACCGTCCATGGCTTCGTTGATCAGGCCGGTCCCACAGTCGGTGAAGATCAGGCTGTAGTGGCGCTGCAGAACCGCCATCACCCGCTCGTACTCCGACATGGAAAACCGCTCCGACTGCGCCAGATCCCGTTCGCCCGCAACCACTTCCAGGCCGTGCACGTTCTGCGACGTGTGGTGTCGCACGTCGCCGTAGCGGCTCAGGTCCTCGTCGGCCAGCAGGTCCTTGACTGTGGTGTTGGTTTGGCGTGGAACCCGGCTGACCAGGTTGCCGAAGTCCGGGTTACCGTCGAGGGCGACCACCCGGTCACCCTTGCGGTGCTGAGCGAACACACTGCCCAGCGTGACGGTGGTGGTGGTCTTTCCCACCCCGCCCTTCAGCGACGCCACCCCGATCTTGTAGTCGCCGCGGATGGGCTGGCGGATCGTTTCCACCATTTCGGCGTAGGCGATCTCGGCGGGTGACAGACCCAGATTGAGCTGCTTGAAGGTCAACAGGTACAACCACTTTCGCCATCCGTGCCCCGGCGGCAACTTGCGGGATCCGACCAGGTCGAGCCGGTCGGCGGAGTGGACCAGCGATCCTTCGTCGTCGCCCATGCGCTTGTCGATGAAGCGCGCGTCGACGGGCTCGTCCATCCAGTCGGCCATGCCCGAGTACGCGGCGCCGCGCTGCCGGGTCTGTGGTGCGGGCGCCGGTTGTGCCACGGTCCGCGGGGCCGCCGCCCAGGTGTCCAGGGTCTCGGTGGGCGCGACGGCCCGGTCTTCGGCGACGGCTTCGTAGCCGGGCTCGGCGGGCCGTTCGTGGGGGTCGAGTTCACGCGGGCTGGCTACCTGTTGGGGGGGATGGAGGGGGTGGAGGGGTTGGGCATAGGTCTCTGCCTGGCGCGGTGGCTCGCTGTAGGAGCGCTCCGGCGGCGCCGGGGTGGTCGGCGCCTGCACCGGCTGCTCACCGCCGTATTGCCCGCGGTCGCGGATGTATTGCTGGTAGAAGCCCCCGCCAAAAGCGCCGAAGGGCTGTGCGGGTGGTTGGACCTGCGTCGGCGGACCGTCCTGCGTTGGCGGACGGTATTGGTCGGCCGGCGGGTAACCGCCGGGTTCGGGGGCCTGCAGGGGTGCGCCTCCCGCCGGCGCGATTGCGTCGGTTTCCTCGACCGGTGGAAAGAACCGGTCGTAGGAATCCTGGGAATCGCGATTGATGCTCATGGGAGTTAACCTGCCCGTGTCGAGGAACAAATTGCTGTGCTGGTAAATACTGTGCTTGTTGGGAGGGTATCGGGGGCCACGGCCAGATAGCCAGGCCAGTCGATTTTGGATCGATTTTGGATCGATTTTGGATTAGTGCCGGATTGCGGTGAACCAGGACCCGCTGGGCAGCGTTTCGACGATCGTTTCCACGGCCTTGACAATGCGGTTATTGCTGCCCGGGGCAAACGTTGACCATAGGGTGCCGTCCAGCGCTTCCGACGGCGACGCCACGATGCGCCCCGCCGGGGTGTCGAACACCCCCACCGCGGCCTTCCCCAGGAGCTGCTTGCCCGGAACATGTTCGATAGCAACGATTTCCGACCGCCAGACGTTGTCGCGATAGGCCAGGGCGTCGGTGATGAATCGTGCGGAGGGCTCGGGCACTCCGGCGTCGATCAGTTCGTGGTAGTAGCTCGCGCCCGCGGCCACCCGCGAATCGATCGAGGTACCTTCGGAGACCGGCAGATTGAACGGTTCGAAGTTGGCGACGATAGCCTCGCCAAGCACGCTGATCACCGGAGCGATTACCTGAGCCATGCTGGTGACTTCGGCCGCGTTGTTGAGGTGTTGGATCGTGATGAGGTCCCGATAGCGCATGCCCACTACGTGCAGGGGCCCGCGGCGGCACACCGCGACGCCCAGTTGGGAATCCTCGCGCCAGATCCGGGCCGCCAGTTCGACATCGGGCCGCTGCAGCACCCGTATCCACTGCGCGACGGTCGGTTCGGTGACTTCCCCACCGCTGACGACGCCCTTGTCGATCAGCGACTCCATGGCCGCGGCCTCGGCGGCCGCGGCGGCGTTGCCCTCGAAGTAGTCGCGCGGCGGCAGGATCTCCAGCACGACCGGGAACGCCCCGACCTTCAATATCCGCTGCAGCAACAGCATTTCGTCGAGATTGAATTCAGCGGCGACGACAGGAGCGTTCACTACACCTCTTCGCTTGGTGGACGACGAGATTGGTGCGGCCCCGATCGCACGGCAACGGCGGCGGTCACCAGCCCATAATCAGCCCAGTTTCAGCCCGTATATGAGTTTCAGCCCATTATGAAACGTTGCGCGTTCATGCGGTTGACGTGCGCCATGCCGTCCCCGGCGTTCGCGGTCGCCGTGCTGAGCTGCATCAGCGCGCTCTTCATGTCAGCGGCCGCAGCGTTCCACCGGGTCGCGATGTGCTGGTAGCTGTCGCCACCGGTGCCAGTCCACGCCGCTTGCAGCCGGTTCTGCACCGAGGCGGTCATGTCGTCGATCAGGTTACCGAGCTGCACGGCCGCCCCATTCAGGTTGCCTGCGGCGTTGCCGATCGCCGGAAAGTTGTAGTTGATCGAATCAGCCATGGAAGTCGTTTCCTCTCAAGTCAATTGGGAAGTCGAAGGGGGTCAGGTCGGGGAGATGCCGAACGTCGCATGACCGGCGCGCAGCAAGTCCTGGGCGTTGGCGTCCTCTTGGGTGTCGTGACTGACGCGCGACGCGAACACGCCGTCGTGGATGTCGGTGAGCACCCGGTCCATCTTGACCGCGGCCTCGTTCCAGTGGGAAGACGCGCCCTGGAAAGCCAGGCTGGCGTCGCCCTGCCAGGTGGCCGAGACTTCGTTGACGTAGGTGCTGATCGCCTTGATCAGGGCCTTGATCTGGCTGGAGGTGCTGTCCATGTGTGCGACAGCGACCTGCATAACTGGGCTTTCAGCGTGAAGCGTTGCATCCCCGCCAGAGGAGCCAGAGGTGGTTGCCATTTCCTAGGTGTCCTTTCGGTTCGAATCGAAAACGTGATTATCGGGAGGGGTGACGCCTTTCATGTCCCCCTTTCACCCGGGGTCGTCAGCACCATCGGAAGGTCATCGTCCTCGTCGGCGCCGAAGGGGTCCTCTTCCCAGGACAGGGCAGAACTGCTGCGGGCGTCCCGCCCGCGGGTGGCGCCCGTCCCGGCGGGCCCCAACATCGGTCCCATGCCGCCGCTACCCGCACTGCTGCGAAGGTCCGCTCCACCGGCCACGGGGCTGCCGCTGCCGACGCCGGAGGCTGGGCTGGCTCCGATACCCAGCGTGTCAGAGGTGGTGCGCCAGCCACTGGGCATCGAGTAGCCGCTGCCGCCGCCGATACCTGCCGAACGCAGAAGCCCAATGGACTTCGACGCTGATCGTCCGCCGGATTCGGCCCCGCTGGTGCCCAGCCCGCCCGGATACATGCCGCTGAGTCCGCTGAGCCCATTGAGGCCGCCCGCGCTGGCGGGCGTGCCGCCGAGCCCGGAACCGCCGGTCATCATGCCTTGCAGCGGTCCCATGATCGCCTGGACGGGGCCCTCGCCGACCGAGCTGAGAGCCGACGGCGCCGATCCGAGCGCTTGCGGTATCTGTCCGGCGGCCTGGGCGCCCTGAGCCAGCAACGGCGTCAGCTGCTGAGCGGGGTCGTTTGCGTTGGCGGCCAGTGCAGGATTTGCGGGCGGCCCCGTCCCGCCCCCGGTGGTGCCGGTGTTGGAGCCCATCGCTTGAGCGGCCACGGGTGCGGTGCCGGCCGCCCCGCTTGCCACCCCGCTGAACGTGCCCAGTCCGGTTTCGGCCGCGTTCATGGCGCCCTGCATCACGCCGGTGCCGACTTGCAGTCCCATGCTGACACCCGAGGTCGCGAGGCCCACCGCCATGCCCGTGGTGATCGGGGGCGGCGGCGCCGCCGGAACCGGCGTCGAGGCGACAGACCCGACCGCGTCGTAGGTGTTCATCGCCGTACCGGCGTCCGTCCACATGCCGCTGTAGATACCGCGGTTCACCGCGATCGGCATAGCGTTGATGCCCATGATGTTGGTGGCCTGCAGCGTCATGTGCTCGGCCTGGTTCTCGAGGACATGCGGCAGCGTAGGAGTCGCCACCTGCGCAGCCCGGTGGGCCTCCGCGAACACCCTGTGCGCCTCCGCACGCGCGCCGAAGGTGACTCGGTTCTCAAGCGCCACGGCAACATGGGGAAGGAAAGACGCCGCAGTGCTTACCCCAGAGGGGCCCGTCCAGCCGGCGGCCGCGAGGGCTTGAACCGCCGCGGTGACGTTGGCGAACGTGGCGTCCATCGCTGCCCCGAGCCCGTCGAGCGCGGCCGCGGCGGCGTGCAACGTCGTCCCCAAGGGGTCGGGGCCGATGAGCCGCGCCGCGTTCACTTCGGGAGGCAACGCCATGTACTGGCCCGCCACTAGGCCAACCCCCCTTCATTGCCTAGAGAAAACAAAAAGGCCTCAGTGGTCTAGACGAACAAAAGACCCTTGTTGACCAGGTCTTGCACCTGGAACGCGATGCCCGATCCGCCGACGGCTTCGGCGGCGCTGACCAGTTCCACAACGTGGGCCTGCGCCATAGCGAGATTCTGGGCGTTGCTTGCGTTGAACAACGCAGCACCGGTGGCCGACACCTCTTCAGCGCCGGGGGGCAGGACGGTGGTCATCGCCGGCGTCGCCGCGATGATGGCGGCTTGCAGGTCCACCGCTTGAGCCAGCAGATCGGCCGCCACGACCGCCACCGCGGAGGGTTCAACTCCAACAAAATCCATGAGCGGCCTCCCCTGAAGACAAGCGATAAGCGTCTTCCCTATCAAGACGACATAGCCGAAGTATACGGGGGTCGCAGGGGGTGTTCGACAGCGAAAAAAGATTCCTCCAGATCGCCAAGAGCGGCCCAGCCTGCATTTTGTGGCTAATCATTCGTCCGTTTGAAGGAAATGCAGGGCCCGGATACCGGCGGCGTCTTCGCCGGCTAATTGGCCCGCGGCCACGACCGTTTCACTAATGACGGCCGCCAGTTGGTCCGCCCGGTACCGGTCGATGACCCCGGGTTCGAGATACAGGCCGGTCAGTCGCTGCAGACCGTCGACCTCGGCGACGATGTCCTCGTCCTCGGAGGCCACCCGGCAGCGCAGGCCCTCGACCCCTGCGATGGCCGCGCCGAGGCGCGCCGACAATTCTGCTTGAGCGTCCAGTAGCGCCTGAATGGCCGCGTTGCCGGCCGCGTAACGCCCGTCCCCCGCAGGGTCATCCATGCCCGTCAACACTAATTCGAGGCTGGGAATCTCCCAACCGTTGAGCGTCGACGCCCCGACTGGACCCGACCTAGAATCGCAGATCATGAACCTGGAGCTGGCCGAGCGGGCCTTTCGCATCGGCGTAGCCAATCTCGGCATCCCCACCACCGGCTCCGAGCTGCGATCGGTCGATCTCGCCGAGGCGCGCCGAGCCCTTCAGAAGGCCGTCGAGATCGACGAGGGGATGTGCGATGCATGGATGGGCCTAGCGATGGTCACCATGCAGGAAAACCAGGGCACCGCCGCCGTCACCGATCGCTATGTGATCAACCAGTGCTACCGCACCCGCAACCGCCTCGGTGTCGACCAGCGCCGTCTCGGCCTGCCGCCGCACACCCTGATGGGTCTGTACCCGGCCGGGCTGATCAACCTGCAGATGTTCACCGCCGACGACGTGTGTCTGGCGCGGGCGGCGCTGCTGGCCGATGACCGTCAGTACGACGACGCGGTGGCACTGATCAAGGAAGTCAAGGGGCGCCGCAACCGCACCCAGATCGCCGACTTCCTGATGGGCACCGTTTATCTGCGCGCCGAACGCTGGTCCGACGTGCTGGAAGCCATCAATCCCCACGACTGGAAGGATGGCGTGCTCGCCGATTGCGCCAACTACATGGCGGGTGCCGCGTGCGCGCATTTGAAGATGTTCACCGAAGCCGCCCGCCGGCTTGAGGCGGTCAGCACCACCATGGGAGACGTCTACAACAAGGCCATGCTCGAGCGGGCCTTTATCTATCGAGAACTGGGCGAGGAAAACCAGGCCCGCGCCTTCTTCGAGGCATTGCACGCCCATCGCGGAGACCCCGAACTGGTCGCCGTGGCCTCGCGCGCACTCATCGACTCGACCGTGCGCATCGCATTGACGACCGAAGAACTCATCGCCGCCCGCACCGACTACTGGGATCCGGCCACTACCCCCTCCGCCGACGCTGCGATCACCGCCGACCGCCGCGCTGTACTGCTGAAGGAGGCCGAGGACGACCTCGCCGAGCTGGTCGGTCTGGACTCCGTCAAAGACAGCATCAGAGACGTCGAAGCCAACGCGCTGATCGCCGGGAAGATGCGCGAAAAGGGCTTGCCCGTAGGCGAATTAACGGAGAATATTCTGTTGTCCGGGCCGCCGGGCACCGGAAAGACGCAAGTCGCCAGCATTCTTGCGAAGATCTTTGCCGGCCACGGCATCGTCGAAACCGACAAATTTGTCAAAGCAACCGAAGACGATTTGGTCAGCAAATACGTCGGCGAGACGCGGGAGAAGACCTCGAAGGTCATCGACAGCGCACTCGGTGGGGTGCTGTTCATCGACGAGATCTACACGATGGTCAAGGAAAGCCGCGAGCACAATCATGGCAGAGAAGCCATCGAAGGCCTGCTGCACCGTTTGGAAGACGACCGCGAGCACTTCGTGTGCATCGTGGCCGGCTACGAAGAAGACATCAACAAATTTCTGCGCACCAACTCCGGTCTGACCGGACGCTTCACCCAGCGCATCCGGTTTCACTCCTACACCCCCGACCAGCTCGTCGCGATCGCCGATGTGCAGGCCCCTAAGGCCGGTGCGCCGCTGACCGAAGACGCCCGCGACATGCTGCGCCAACAGTGCACCGAGATCTACAACGACATCGACGGGGTGACCGGGCTGCGCCGCATCGACCTGCTGGGCAACGGACGATTCATCCGACGGATCATCAAACACGCGTCGACCGCACGCAACCGCCGACTCGTCGCCGGCGGCGTCGACCTCGACCGGATCGAGGAACACACGGAACTGATCGGCGAGGACATCAAGCGCGGGGTGAGCAAGGCCGCCGAGGCGGAGACAGCGGGGAGCCGTTTCGGCTGAGGCAGAGTCTCCAGCAACGGCGTCGGCCCTCGTTCTGCCGTTGGGAACGGCGGAACCGGGGCCGGACGGTCCGTTAGACGTCTTAGGCCAGGGCGGGTTTCCCGGCTGGTTGCTCGAATCCGAAGGCGGGCTCGATCGGGCAGCCGGCGACCGACAGCATCATGGTCGCCATCACGTAATGGCCTACCAGCGTTGCGAATTCGAGAATCTGATCCGGGTCGAGTTCGTGGCGCAGCTCTTCGTAGACCAGCGGCGAGAGATTCCTGGTGGCGATCAGCTCGTCGACGGCCATCATCAGCGCACGGGTGCGCGGCGACCAGCTTTCGTCGACCTCGTTGGACAATGACTCGATTTCCGAGCGCGAAACGCCCAGCGCCATCGCCATGCGGGTGTGGTGGGCGTACTCGTATTGGCAGCCTGCCCGCCACGCGACCCGGATGACGACGCGCTCGCTGTCCGCGCCCGGGATGCGTCCGTGCTGGAGTAGCTGGGTGAAGAACAGCGTGTGCAGTGGCATGACCTTGCCGAGCCGCGCCGTTACGCGAAAACACGTGTAGTCGTAGGTTTCTCCGGCAAGAACGCGGATTATCGTCAGAAACCCGCGCAGCCACAGCGGTATTTCGCGCGGCTGCAGCGGCGGGATGCGGCGTGGGTAGTCCAGTTCGATCCACTTGCCGACGGGTAACGGGATGGGCGCCTGCGGCTCGGCACGCCCGGGGTCTGTCTGGCGGACGACGGTGTGAATGGTGGTCTTGATGTTCATTTCAGGCTGGCTCCTACTGATAGGCCGGTCAGGGCAAGGACAAAACGACGGGGGGCGAAGCGGGCGGCGAAGATGGGCACGACGTTGAGCGCCCCGGAGATCACGCTCGGTGGCATGTGCCGTCGGTCGAGTGTGCGCAGCGTGAAGTCCGCGACTTGGTCGGGGCCTTGCCATTGGCCGACACCGGGGCGGGTGGTGCCCAGTTTGTCGAAGAACTGGGTGCGCATCGGTCCGGGCGAAACGGCCAGAACCTTCAGGCTGCTGCGGCGTGTTTCGTAGGCAAGGGATTCGGTGAAGCTGAGGACGAAGGCCTTGCTTGCGCCATAGACGGCCATGGCAGGGGTGGGCTGATAGGCGCTGGTGCTGGCGATGTTCACCAGCGCGCCCCGACCACTGTGCAGGAGCTGGGGCAGCAGCGCACGGGTGAGTTCGACGACGGTGACGACATCGAGTCGGACTTCGGTGGTCAGGGCGTCGGGGTCCTGGGTCGCGAAATCGCCGTGGGTGCCGATGCCCGCATTGTTGATCAGCGTGTCGACTGTCAAGCCGTCGGCGGCGATTCGTGCTGCGAGTTCGACGCCGGCCCCTGGCCGCGCGAGGTCGTGGTCGTAGACGGCGATGTCGACCCCGCCGGGCCGGCTCAACTTGTCGGCGACCTGCTTGAGTTGATCCATGCCGCGCGCCACCAGAATCAGGTTGGCGCCGCGTTCGGCGAGCCGGCCTGCGAGCGCAGCGCCGAGGCCGCCGCTGGCCCCGGTGATCAGCGCGGTGGTGCCTTGATGGTCCATCACGTTCACCGCCGACCTGTCGGCGCGGCGGCGACGAGTCCGCTGCCGAGCGCTCGGTTGTCGGGGTTGAAGCGACGCGTCGGGTAGATGCCGCGTGGCGAGTCCACGGCCTTCTCGACCAGATCGAGATACTCAAAGGGATTGTGACCGCAGAAAATATCGATGTCGGGGTGCTCGGCGTGTAAGGAGCGCAGGCGATCCTGATTGTTGCGCCGATTGCCGCGCTCGGTGGTCACAATCAGCTGGAAGAACGCCGGGCCGGGTCCGCACTTGCGTTCGGGTAGCTTGATCTCGCGGGCATCGAAGTACGCGTCACCGGCGTCCAGGAGCCAGCGGCCACCGTCGTTGACGGCGATGCCGCAGTGGCCGTGAGTATGCCCGAACAGTGGCACCATCAGGATGTCGTCGCCGAGGCCCTGCAGTCCGCGTACCGCGTCGAAGCCCATCCACCCGTCGCCACCGTGGGTGTAGGTGCGCCATGTGGGGTTGTGGCCGAACAGCATGTTGGTCCGGTAGCGGCGCTTGGCCCGGAACCCGTCGCGGCGCCGGGCCGCATCCAGCTCGGTGGCGTGCACATGGACCAGGGCGTCGGGGAAGTCGGCCAGCCCGCCCACGTGGTCCAGGTCAAGGTGCGTCTGCACGATGTGGCGCACGTCGCGTGGGTCGAATCCCATCGCCCTGATCTGTGCGATAGCCGCCAGCGACGGGTCGATGATCGGGCGTGCGAAGCCCTTCGAGAACTCCAGGCCGAGCCGAGCCGTCATGTTGAGGTAGTCCTTGGCGCCCAGGCCCGTGTCCACCAGGACTAGGCCCGCGTCGGAGGTTTCCAGCAGCAGCACATGGCAGACCAAGTGCTGACCTAGTACCGAAATCCCTTGTATGGAAGCGGTGTTGAGATGATGAACGCGCGTGACGGTCATGGCTTGCCACCTTCTAAATGAATGATCATTCATTGAGTGTCACTCCCTTGCCCCCGCCTTGTCAATAGTGAATATCTATTCATTAATGCTAGAGTGATGCTCATGCCCAAGGTGACCGAAGACCATCGCAAAGCCCAGGAGGAACGCTTCGTCGATGCCGCTCGCCGGTGCTTCACCCGTCTGGGTGTGGAGGGCACGTCCATGGAGGACATCCGCACCGAAGCGGGCGTCTCCGCGGGACTGATGTACCGCTACTTCGGGTCGAAGGACGAGATGATCCGGGCGGCCATCGGCGGATCACTGGCCGAAGTCGAGACGCTCATTGTGCAGACGGGCGAGCACACCCGAGCCACGACAGCGGCGGGCTATCTGCGGTTGGTACTGGACGGCCTGAGACGGCTACGCCATGAAAGCCCCGGCGTCGACCTCTTCAAACTCGCGATCCAGGGCTGGGCGCACGCACAGGCACGGCCGTTGGCGCACACCGTTATCGCCGAAAGCCTGGAGCGTCAGCTGGCGTCGTTTCGGGCGGCTGCGACCAGGTGGACCACTGCCCGGAAAGCCCCTGCCGCCGCAAGGGCGCTCGCTGCCGCGGTCATCGGATACGTGGTGCAGAGCGCCTTCAGCGACAACGAGATCGACGTCGCCCAATATTGCAGCGGCCTAACCGGTTTAGGCCAATGACGGCCGCATCGCTGCTACCCGAGGAAAAAATCAGCACGCCCGGCCGGGCACGCCCAAAGACCGGCCGCACGTCCGACACTCGGCCTCGCCGACCAGGGCCTGGTTGACGTATCGCCGGCGATTCCAGCGATGAACCTGGACAGGATGTCGCCGATGCCCACCGGCCGCGTGAGGCAAAGGCGCACTTGGGCGTTGTGGGGCGAGCGCCAGGAGTCTGCAATCGCCGATGAGTGGGCGATTGTCGACCGCGTCAGTGGGGTCGTCGGGGACTGTCTTCTGCGACTGTCGGTGTCAGAACCGTTGTGTGTCTACCATTCCCGGTACGCGCAGATTCGCGACCGGGCGCCGCACCGTCATGGGCGCCTGCGCATGAGCCACATGCGCGAACAGCGCGCCAACCTGCTGGTGTTGAGCGTGAACGTGCGCACCACCGCGCGGGCAAACAAGCAATTCAATGGACACCGCCTCCGGGAGCCAACGGCCACGGACCGGCTAATGATTTCCGACCAGGACGAGATGCTTGCCTTCTTGCGGGCCGACGACGAGCAATTCCGTGACCTTCTGGCCGCGGCGTTATCGCTCACGTCTTCGATGCTGTCGTTGCGGGCATCTCGGGTGACACGTTGGATAGCCATCGCATCGCTGGCGGCCTCGTTATTGCTTCTCATGCTCACCGGTGAAGCGCAGAATCCGCGGATAACCGCGCTGCTGCAGTGGATCGAGCGGTTAGCTCGACTATCGCCGCGACCGCGACCGGAGTCGATATGGCCAACCCGATACCAACGGTGACCAAGTCATTCGAGATCGGCGTGACCTGCCCCCAGCCTGAATTTTTCATGCGAGTTCGCGCGTGGCCAAGCTGCGCGTCGGCGGTCCGCTCCTCGTCTTGAGCGAATTCCGACGTTGTCACCCCCTTATCGGCGCAGGATTACCTGCGATGGCTCCCGGCGAGCGGGACACCAGCCGAGGCCAGCACTACGACCGCTATTAGCTAGGAGGTTGTGCAGCAATGGATTTCGCGACATTGCCCCCGGAAATCAACTCCGGGAGGATGTACACCGGTCCCGGCCCGGGGCCGATGCTGGCCGCCGCGGCGGCCTGGGACGGGCTGGCCGCCGAGTTGCAATCGGCGGGCGCCTCGTATGGATCGGTGACCTCGGGGCTGACAGCCGGGCACTGGCTGGGCCCCGCGTCGGTGGCGATGGCGGCCGCGGCCGGCCCTTATGTGGCGTGGATGCGGGCGACCGCCACGGCGGCCCAGCAGACGGCGATCCAGGCCAAAGCGGCCGCGGCCGCCTATGAGGTGGCGTTTGCCGCCACGGTGCCCCCGCCCGTGATCGCGGCCAACCGCGCCCTGTTGATGACGCTCGTTGCGAGCAACCTTTTCGGGCAAAACACCCCGGCGATCGCGGCCACCGAGACTCACTACGCCGAGATGTGGGCCCAAGACGCCGCCGCGATGTACGGCTACGCGGGCTTGTCGGCCTCGGCGTCAACGCTGATGCCGTTCAACCCGCCACCGCAGAGCACCAGCCCCGGTGGGCTGAGCGGCCAAGCCGTCGCGCTCGCCCAGACCACCGCCACATCGGCGGCGGCCAACACCCAGACGGTGCTCACGCAGCTGACCTCCGCCGTACCCACGGCGCTACAAGGGCTTGCCTCCTCCCCGTCAGCGGCCACGCCGGCCGCATCCGACCTCTCCGGGATCCTGCAGACCGTGGGGCTGAGCCTGATATCCCCCTCGACCATCTTGGAGCCCGCGGCATTGGGCCTCGGGTCGTCTGAATTGACCACCGCGACAGGGGCATGGGCAGACGCGGCACGAGGTGACGAAGAGATGCTGACCAACCAGCGCGAGATCGCCAGTGATGCCGACCATCTCACCGGCATGGAGGAGCGAATCATGGGCCGGTTCGACCAGCTGGGTGCGGTAGGGTCGCCGGGCTCAGCGGCTCTGGGCCAAGCGGCCTCGGTCGGGGCGTTGTCGGTGCCACCGGGCTGGACCACGACCGCCCCGGCGATCAGGCTGGCCGCTGTCGCGTTGCCCGCCACCAGCCTGAGCGCCGCCCCGGAAGCCTTCGCCGGTGGTGCGGGAAGCCTGTTCGGTCAGATGGCCCTGGCAGGCATGGCCGGACGCGCGATCGGCGGCCCCGTCAGCCCGGGTCACCGGGAGCGCACCGGGGCGAGTGCCGGTGCATGCCCGGCACCTACGCCGACCCCGCCGTGCGGCCCCAGCACGGGAATCGCCTCCGAGATTCGCGAATTCGCTGAAGTTCTAGGCAAGCTCGGCGCGCTCCGCGACTCGGGTCTGTTGACGGAGGAGGAATTCAACGAGCAGAAGCAGCGCCTTCTTGGTCGAGGTTAGGGGACCGGGACGTTTGCCGCTGTTAGCCCGGATGCTTTGCTTATTGTTCGCGAGATAACCGAAATATCCTCAGCCACCGAAATATTATCGTTGGCGGGTGTTCGCTGCGTTATCCGGTGAGATTTTCTGCGTGGGATTTCCTCTCTCGCAACGATTCTCATGTCGCACACAGTCTCCTCACAAATTGAACGAGAAGGGCTAGAAATCCCAACCGGCCGTTTCAGAAACGTACGATTGAGTGGCCCTCGCGTGACCATTATTGCGGTTGGAGTTTGGCGTGATGTCGCTTCTGCTTGTTTCTCCGGAGATCATGGCGGCCGCCGCCCAGGATTTGTCCAACCTCGGTTCGACCGTTGCGGCGGCCAACGCCGCGGCGGCGGCCCCGACCACTAACCTGCTGGCCGCGGCCGAGGACGAGGTGTCAGTGCGGATCGCGGCCTTGTTCGGTGCGCACGCCGCGGGATATCAGGCGCTAGGCGCGCAGGCGGCGGAGTTTCACGCTCAGTTTGTGCAGGCCTTGACCGCGGCCGGGCAGGCTTACGCGGGCGCCGAGGCTGCCAACGCCACACCGTTGCAGGCTCTGCTGGGCATTCAATGGTTTTCGCCGTGGGAGACGTTGACCGGGCGTCCGCTGGTCGGCAACGGGGCCGACGCGGCGACGCCGGGCGGCGTCGGGGGCGCCGGTGGCTGGCTGCTGGGCAATGGCGGCGCCGGCGGTGCCGGAGCCGCTGGCGCTATCGGCGGGGCCGGCGGGTCCGCCGGGTTGCTTGGCCGGGGCGGGGCCGGCGGCGCCGGCGGCAATGGCGCAACCGGCGACGCGGGCGGTGCCGGCGGGGCCGGCGGCAGTGGTGGACTGCTGTTCGGCGCCGGCGGATCCGGCGGTGCCGGTGGGGCCGGCGGTGCGGGTGCAGCCGGCGGCGCGGGCGTCGCGGGTGGCGGGCCCGTCAGCGGGGCCGGCGGTACCGGCTTTGCGGGCGGGGCTGGTGGCGCCGGTGGGGCCGGTGGCGCGGGCCGGGGGCTGTTCGGCGTTGGCGGTGCGGGCGGGAACGGCGGCGCCGGCGGCATGGGCGGTGGTGGCGGGTCCGGTGGCACCGGCGTCGGCCACGACGTGGGCGGCGGCGACGGCGGCAACGCCGGCTCCGGCGGCGATGGCGGCGCCCTCGGCGGCGGCGGCGCCGGGGGATTGCTCGGGACCGCTGGACACGCGGGCAGCGCAGGCGACGGCGGTGCCGGCGGTCAGGGTGGGGCCGGCGGGGCCGCCGACGCCAACGGCGCCACCGCCGCCAAGGGCAATCTGGGCGGCACCGGCTTCGTGGGCGGGGCCGGCGGGCAGGGGGGCGCGGGCGGCAATTCCGGTGCCGGCGCCAGCAACGGCTCGGGAGGTGCGGGCGGCGCCGGCGGGACAGGCGGCCAGGGCGGCGCCGGCCACGCCGACGACGGCAGCTACGACGCCACCGCCGGCGGCACCGGCGGGGCGGGCGGGGTGGCAGGCGCGGGAGGGGCGGCCGGTATCGGCGGTAGCGGCGGCAGCGTGGGCGCCGCGGGCACCGGCGGCGCGGGCGGCCAGGGCGGCACCGGCGGGGCCGGGGCGCAGGGCGCCACCGGAACCATGGGCGACACGGGTGCCACCGGCGGCTCGGGCGCGGCCGGGGGGACGGGCGGGGCGGGCGGCGACTCCGGCAGCGGCGGCATCAACGGCGCCGGCGGCGTCGGCGGGGCTGGCGGCGCGGGCGGCCAGGGGGGCACCGGCTACGCCGACGACGGCAGCTACGACGCCACCGCGGGCGGTACCGGCGGGGCCGGCGGCGCGGCCGGCGCCGGTGGGGTAGCAGGCAGCGGCGGTAGCGGCGGCCACACGGGGGCGGCGGGCACCGGCGGCGCGGGCGGCCAGGGCGGCACCGGCGGGGCCGGCGCCCAGGGCGCCGCCGCGAACACGGCCGGCAGCACCGGCGCCACCGGCGGCTTCGGCGGGGACGGCGGGCAGGGCGGCGCGGGCGGCAACTCCGGAGCCGGCGGCACCAACGGCTCCGGCGGGGCTGGCGGCCACGGCGGCCACGGCGGCCAGGGCGGCACCGGCTTCGACGGCAGCAGTAACGCCATCGCCGGTGGCACCGGCGGCGCTGGCGGCGCCGGCGGCGACGGCGGTACCGGTGCGGCGGCCGGCACCGGCGGCAGCGGCGGCACTGCTGGTGGTGCGGGCACCGGCGGGGTAGGCGGCACCGGCGGCGGCGGCGGCACCGCCGGCGCCGGGCACAACGGCGGGGCGGGCGGTCAGGGCGGTCAGGGCGGCCAGGGTGGGAAGGGCCTGACCGGCACCATCGGCCACACCGGCGCAGCGGGCGGCACCGGCGGGGCCGGCGGGCTGGGCGGCGCGGGCGGCACCGCCGGTTCCGGCGGCGCCACCGGCTCCGGCGGCACCGGCGGCACCGGGGGAGCCGGTGGCCAGGGCGGCACCGGCTACGCCGACGACGGCGCCAACGACGCCACCGCCGGCGGCATCGGCGGGACCGGCGGTGCTGCCGGGGCAGGCGGCTTTGGCGGCACCACGGGTGCCGCGGGCACGGGTGGCCAGGGCGGCCAGGGTGGCACCGGCGGGGCTGGCGCTCAGGGCGCCGTCGGCGCCGTCGGCAACGGTGTTGCCGGCAGCGGCGGTAACGGGGCCTCCGGCGGGCAGGGCGGCGTGGGCGGCGACTCGGGCAATGGCGGCACCAACGGCAGCGGCGGCGTCGGCGGCACGGGCGGCCGTGGCGGGCAGGGCGGCACCGGCTACCCCGATGACGGCCCCGACCCCGACGATCCCACCATCGACCCGTATGGCGACGCCGGCACTGGCGGCAACGGCGGCACCGGCGGCCAAGGCGGCGCCGGCGGCGCAATCGGCACCGGTGCCACCGGCGGGACCGTCGGCGGCGGCGGCCAAGGCGGCTTGGGCGGCCGCGGCGGCACCGGCGGCGCCGGCCTTGAGAACACGGACGACGGCGGCCAAGCCGGCTTCGGCGGGTGGGGCGGCCAGGGCGGCACCGGGGGCCAAGGTGGCAGTACCAACGGCGGAACCAACGGCAGTGGCGGCCTGGGCGGCGTCGGCGGCCTGGGCGGCACCGGCGGGAGTTGGGTCACCGGCGGCAGTGGCGGTCAGGCCGGCTTCGGCGGTCTCGGCGGGTATGGGGGGCAAGGCGGCACCGGCGGTCAGGTCGGCACCGGCGGCACCGGCGGGACTGCGGGTGGCGGAGGCGCAGGTGGCGCGGGCGGCCTCGGTGGCGACGCGAACAGCGGCGGGACGGGCGGCTTCGCCGGCTATGGCGGTAATGGCGGCCAGGGCGGTACCGGCGGTGCCGGCGTCATCGGCGCGGCATCCGGCGACAGCGGCACTGACGGCGGCCAGGGCGGCGGGGGTGGCAACGGCGGCCAGGGCGGCACCCCGGGACTCGGCGGCCTGTTCGGCGGGGGCGGCGATGGCGGCCAGGGCGGCACCGGCGGCATGGGCGGCACCGGCTTCGACGACACCGGCAGCAACAGCGCGACCGCCGGCACCGGCGGCACCGGCGGCAACGGCGGCGGCGGCGGCCGACCCGGCACCGGCGTCGACGGCATCTCCCCGGGCAACCCCGGTGTGGGCGGCATCGGCGGCCAGGGCGGCCAAGGCGGCGCAACCAGCCACAGCGGTGACGCCGCCGGCACCGGCGGCCAAGGCGGTGTGGGCGGCACCGGCGGCACCGGCGCCGAGGGCGATAGCTCCCTGCTCGGCGGCAGCCCCGGCCAGCAAGGCGGCGAAGGCGGCACCGGCGGCCAGGGCGGCACCGGCGGTTCCAGCACGCAGGGCACCGGAGGGTCCGGCGGCACCGCGGGCGTCGGCGGCGGCGGCGGCACTGGCGGCACCGGCACCGGCACCGGCAACGACGGCGGCAGCGGCGGCACCGGCGGAACCGGCGGCACCGGTGGAACCGGCGGCACCGGCTCCGGCGGCCTTGGCGGTTCCGGCGGCGGCGACGGCACGCCGGGCGATCCGGGTGGCACACCCGTCGGCCCCGCCGGGGCCGGCGGCGGGAGCGGTGGCCCCGGCGGCGGCGGAGGCCTCGGCTCCCCTTAGGTGGGTGCAGTATTGGTCGTCGTGACCCAGGACACGGACGAGAGCTTCCCGCGCCAGTACGCCCGCACGCGCCACTTCACGCTTGGCCGGCCCAGGTCGTTCCGGATCTCGCCCGACGGCAGCTCGATCCTGTTTTGCCGCTCGCGCGCCGGGTCGGACCCGATCACGATGCTGTGGCGCTTCGACGTCGACGCCGGCCGCGAAGAGCTCCTGGTCGACCCCGCCACCCTGGTCGGGGAGGGCTCCGGCGAACTGCCACCCGAGGAGCAGGCGCGACGCGAGCGAGCCCGCGAGACGTCCGAGGGCATCGTGCGCTTTACCGCCGACCGGGAGCTCACCCGGGCGGTGTTCGACCTCGCCGGCCGCCTGTTCCTGGCGGATCTGGCATCCGGTGCGGTGCGCGAGCTGCCGGTGCAGCAACCCGCCGTCGACCCGCGCCTCGACCCCACCGGCCACCGCGTCGCCTACGTCAGTTCGGCGTCGTTGCGCGTCATCGGGGCGGACGGCAGCGGTGACCGCGCGCTTGCCGTCGCGGAGGGCTTGGACGTCTCGTATGGCCTTGCCGAGTTCGTGGCGGCCGAGGAGATGGGCCGCGAGGCCGGCTTCTGGTGGTCCCCCGACGGGGAACGGCTGCTGGTGGCGAGGGTTGACGAGTCCACGGTGCACCGCATCTACCTCAGCGACCCCGCTCACCCGGAACGGTCCCCGCGCGAGATGGCCTACCCGGACACGGGCTCGGCGAACGCCGCAGTGACGCTGACGCTGGTGGGGCTCGACGGGACGCGCACCGACGTCGCCTGGGACCACCACCGGTTCGAGTACCTCGCGGCCGTGAACTGGTCGGACCAGGGGCTGCTCGCCCTGGTGCAGCAGCGCGACCAGCGTCGGTCGCAGGTGCTCGACATCGATCCCGGCTCGGGTGCCGTCACGGTGGTGCGCGAGGACACCGATCCCGACTGGCTGGAGATCACCGGCGGCGTGCCCGCCCGTCTCGGGAATGGGGCGCTTGTCTTCGTCGCCGACAGCGAGGACACCAGCCGGATCGAGGTCGACGGAGAGCCGGTCACGCCGCCCGGGCTGCAGGTGCGCTCGGTGAGCGACGTCTCGGGCGGCAGCGTGCTGTTCACCGCCTCGGCCGAGCCGACCGAGGTCGGGGTGTTCGAGTGGTCGCTGGAGGGTGGGGTGGTCGAGGTCGGCCGCGACGCGGGGGACGAGGGGCCGTCGTTGCGCTCGGCCGCCGCCGGCGGCGGGACGACGGTGGTGCGCGAGTGGCGGCTCGACCGGCAGCGGGCGAGCTTCACCGTGTGGCGCAACGGCCAGGCGGTGGGGCGGATCGAGACGCTCGAAGAGACCCCGCTACTCACGGCGGCGCCGAGGATGCTTCGTCTCGGTCCCGCGGAGCTGCGCGCCGCCCTGCTGCTGCCCTCCTGGCACGTGCCCGGATCGGGACGGCTACCGGTGCTACTCGATCCCTACGGCGGTCCCGGGGCGCAGCGCGTCTATTCCGCCCAGGTCTTCTTCCTCGCCTCGCAATGGTTCGCCGAGCAGGGGTTCGCCGTCCTGGTCGCCGACGGGCGCGGCACCCCGGGACGGGGTAGCGCCTGGACCCGCGCGATCCGCGGTGACTTCGCCACGCCCGTCCTCGACGACCAGGTCGCGGCGCTCGAGGCGGCGGCGACGGAGTTTCCGGAGCTCGACCTCGAGCGGGTCGCGATTCGCGGCTGGTCCTTCGGCGGGTACCTCGCCGCCCTGGCGGTGCTGCGCCGGCCCGACGTGTTCCATGCCGCCGTCGCCGGCGCCCCCGTGACCGACTTCCGCCTCTACGACACCCACTACACCGAGCGCTACCTCGGCACGCCCGCCGACGACCCCGAGAACTACGACCGGGTGTCGCTGCTCGGGGACGCAGCCGGGCTCACCCGGCCGCTGATGCTGATCCACGGTTTCGCCGACGACAACGTGGTGGTGGCCAACACGCTCCAGCTCTCGGCGCTTCTGACGGCCGCGGGCCGGCCGCACACGGTGCTCCCGCTCTCGGGGGTGACGCACATGACGCCGCAAGAGGAGGTGGCCGAGAACCTCCTGCTGCTGCAGCTCGACTTCCTGCGCCGGGCGCTCTCCCTGTGAGTCCGCGCGCGCTCGGCGCCGTCGGTGGCCGGCGCGTCGTGGCGATCCTCCTCATGGTGGTTCCGCTGAGCCAGATCCCGCTGGACGTCTACACGCCCGCCCTACCGCAAATGGTGCGCGACCTGCACGCCGCGAATGCCGCGGTCCAGGACACGGTCACCGCCTACATGCTGGGGATGAGCCTTGGGCTGGTGCCGATCGGAGTGGTCGCCGATGCGTTGGGCCGCAGGCGCGTGCAGCTGTCTTGCCTTTCGATGCTGGTGGTGACCAGCGTCCTGTGTGCTCTTGCGCCGAATATCGGGGTGCTCCTGAGTCTGCGATTCGTGCAGGGCGCCGCGGCATGTGCGTGCATGGTGTTGTCGTACGCGATCGCTGCCGACTGCTTCTCCGGCAAGCGGCTCACGTCCGTGTCCGGTTTGCTCGGCGCCGCATGGGGATTGGCGCCGGTGCTGGCGCCCGGCGTTGGCGGGCTACTGGTGCAATTCATTTCGTGGCGGGCGATTTTCGTCCTGATCGCCGTGTTGGGTGCGACCGCGGCGGTTCTCGTCGCGCTCGCGCTGCCCGAGACGCTCGCACCCGCGGCGCGTTCGCCGATCGACGTGCGCGCGGCGATACGCACCGGCGCCGACGCATTACGCGACCGCGTCTTCGTGAGCTTCGTTCTGGTGTTCGGCGTGATGGCGGCCGCACAACTGACGTTCGCCGTCGTCAGTCCGTTCCTGTATCAGGACGGTCTCGGCTTCGAGCCGGCCGCCTACGGTGCGATCGCGCTGGTGGTCGGATTCGCCAACCTCCTGGGCGAATTGGCCTGCAGCGCACTCGCGGTCAGGACGTCAACCCGACGGCTCGCGTTCGGCGCGTTGGCCGTGTTCGGGGTTGGTGCGCTGGTTCTGGTCGTCTCCGCAGCGACGATCGGTGTGTCGGCCTGGGCCATCACCCTCGGCGCGTGCCTGGCGCTGGCCGGCTGCGGGGTGCTGTGCCCGCAAATGTACGGGCTCGCGCTCGGATTGTTCAGCCGCAATCTGGGTTTGATCGGCGGAATGATCAGTGCCATTTGCTATCTCGTCGTCAGCGTCGCCATGGCCACGGCCGGCGCGCTTCCGGAGAATTCACAAGCCCCGTTGGGCTGGCTCTACGTGGCGTGCGGCGCCATCGCGTTGCTGCTGCTCTTGTGGGCCACGTCGTCGCGCCGAAACCCGCTTAGAGGTGTGGCAGATTAGCCAGGACCGCCGCCAAACGCGGATCGGACACTTCAATCCTTTTGAAGAAAGCCAGGAGCAACTCGTCGGGTTCTACCTCGATCGGCTCGCCGGTAGGCAGGGGTCCCGAGGATGCGACGAATTCGACTGTGTCGTCGTCTCCCAGATGCACCCGGTGCCGGGTAGAGGTGTTGCTCTCAACTAGACGATTCATCGACTCGGCGGGGCCACGAATCGCAATGGATGCCTCCGCGGCCGGTATCCCCCAGTCGTTTCCGGTTGCGACGGCTACGTCGTAGCCGTGGACGAGCAGCTCGCACAAGATCCATCGAGCTCCGCCGCCGCCAGAGATCGTCGATCCACCGTGGAAGGGATATTGACGGTCGAAATCGACTTTGGCGTAGACGCGGTCGATTACCGTGCGCAGATTTGCCTCGAGCCGGTCGGCGACATCGTTGACATCGCAATCGGTGTACTCCGAGAGGCAGGTCGCATTCAGCCCGGCAACCCCTTCGTTCTTGGCGGCCCGTCGACGATCTCCAAGCAGCCTGCCGAGCACGGTGACAACGTGCGCCGCAGTCTCCGCGGCCGTCCAGTCGAGCCCGGGCACCGGTCGCGCGGCGCGATCCGGATCGAGCCCCCGGACCATCGTGACGAACCGCTTCCCGCTGTGATCTAGCGCAGCGAGGATGTCGGCTTTGGTTGCGTCTTCCACCCGCCAAGCCTACGGCGGCTGTTGACCGCCAGTCAGAATGGTGGTGGTTCGTCGTTGCCGGGTGGGGCGGCAACCGAGTAGGCCGGTTGGTGTTGGCGGCGTTGGGCGGGCCGGGTTTGTTGGTTGTGTCGGCGTTCGGCGTTGATGCGGTGGGCTTGGTCTTGTTCTCGGGCGCGGCGGCGTTGGGGCATCATCACGCCGCGGTCACCGGACCGTTGATATGGCGTTGGGGCTGCGGGTAGTTCGCCGGTGGGCAGGCACAGGGCCGGGAACAGCAGCCGGCTGCCCGGGCGGGTGACGTACTGGTGGCCGGTCGGTGAGGTCCAGATGATGGTTCCGTCGGGGAGCTGCTTGTCGTGCCAACCGGTGGGGCCGGTCCAAAATGTCTTGAGCAGGTGGTGGATGCGGCTAGCTTAGTTACTACAACGGGAAGTTTGGTGGGTTCCATTCCCGCTGGTCAAGCGCCGGGCAAACCCTCTGTTTCCTAGTCCACCTGATTCCCAAGGCCCACGGTCCGTGTCCCCAAATTTTGGTGTCTGGCCTCTCTCGGGAACCAACACTTCACCTTGACTCGTTTCCGCACCAAACACATATCGAAATCACAGGAAGGAGGCACGGAATGGCGACGTTGCAATGGACAACCGGGGGCCAATCGGTGCTGACGGACGGCAAGGCCGCAAAGCTGGTGGACTACACCGAGACCGCCCATAGTGCCGACCGGTTTTACGGGCTGACCCTGGCGGACGAGGGCTCGTGGCATCTGATCCTCACGGTCAGGCAGAAGACGAAAGTGGACGCTGTATGCCCTACCAGGGAAGAGGCCAAGACGCTTGCCGAAGCCTGGGAACACATTGCAGTAGCCGACGGCGACCAGATCCACCGGGTGTTGGTGCCGGACACTGAGCACGGTCAGCGGCTCGTTCTCGCGCAAATTGAGCTTGCACAAAAACACCAGCGCCAGACCCTGAACGATGTCCGTGTGAGTGCGGTGGGCACGCCCGCACCCGCGCAAGGACACCAGTACTACGTTGTCGCGTACAAGACCGAGAGCTTGCCGATGTACGCCGGCGGGCAACAGGTATACCCGCGAAGCTGAAGGGGACCGGGGCGGCTACGCATTCGGATGCATCGGGAGCTGCGTAAGTCCAGACAGGCCCCCGATCCAGTCCAGGGTGAGAGGCGGCCATGAAATGCTGTGGTTGGTGAGGGGCCAGAGCGGAGTGAGTGCCTGACCAAGAGCCGCGCTCGGTTCGATCCGGGCGAGGGGGCTGTCTGCGACTTGCCCCATGACCACGAAGACCACATTGAATAGCCGCAGCTCCGACCGGTAGGCGGGCACGGCAATCGCCGCACCGTCTGAAGCGGGGCCCGTCAACTCGACTGGCTCGTACCTCATCTGCGCGACCGCCTCACCGTAAGTCGGGGTGTTCGGGACAGATGCGGTACCGATCCAGATTTGAGCTTGCTGCGGCGGGTCATTCGTGGTGCAGAACTCCCGGCGGTGGGCCGCAGGGAAGGTGCCTTCGTTCGCGATATACCGGGCCACTACCACGGTCTTGAAAGCCCACCGCGCCAATGTGAGCTGATCGTCGGGGCTAAGTGGAATCTGGGATTTTGCATTAAACATCTGAATGAGCAGCGGCTTCGCTGCCTCCTCGATCCCGCTCATCCACCCGTGGTTGCACACGCCGCAGACGATTTTCAGCTTCCTGGTGAAGATCCCACGCCCACGCTGAACGATCGGCGCACTACCATCGCCCTGGGTCAGGACGTGAACCCCCTCGCCGTTGTGGTCAAGCCTCCGGAGCCAGTCCGCGAATACGTGCTCATCGGTAAGCGGTGGTTTGGCACCGCAGAAGATGCACCGGCCATCGCGCCGTTCGCGGGCCGGACGCTTTCGTCGGTTTCGTCGTTCTCTGCTCATGCCTGCTCCGATGCGACCCAGGGTGTCCGGTATCCCTTACCGCGCCGTGGCCGCCCGGTGGCCACGATGTCGATGATATTTGGGGACGGATGCGGGACGTTGTGGCAGCGCTTGCGACGCGCAACCGGACGCCACCCGCACGGCGAACACGGTGCTAGGCCAAAAACGACGCCGCGTGCGGCGGCGATAGTGGCGCCTAGCTACCGTGACGCCCGAAAACGGCCCGCGCGCCCTGGGCGTTAAGGCGGCGCGTTACGCCGAAACGTCGCTCACGGCCGCATACCGGGTACCGTGCTCGGGTAGATCGGCCCAGATGAGTCGCGCAGAGGATGCACTAGGGATGAAATCTATTCTGCCTGAATGGTACGAACCCGACGGCGAGACGGTTGAACAAATAGTCAAAACAGGAACAATAGCTCTCGACACGAACGCGCTACTTGACCTATATCGCGTTGGTAGAGAACAACGCGAACAAATACTCTCGGTGCTCCGCGACAATAGCGACCGTATATTTGTCCCCTACCAAGTAGCGCTTGAATTTCAGCGCGACCGCCTCACCGTTCTCGAAGAGATCGACACCGTCTACGCCAAAATTCTGGACGGTCTGCAATTGAAGCAACCACACGTGGAAGAAATCCGTGATCAAGACTTGCGAATGGAAGTCGAGAAACTCTTCGACCAAGCGCAACGGTTATTTGCAAAAAATCTGACTAAATTACGTGAGAAACACACAATAACCTTTGACGAGGCACGTGAGAAAGATCCGGTAAGGGACGCGTTGGATGAGTTGTTGACAGACAGCTCGCTCGGGCGTCGACCGGATGCGGTGGTGCTTACCGAGCGTCGATCTGAGGCTGCGGACAGGGTCAAGAACCGCATCCCGCCAGGCTTCGGCGATGCCGACAAGCCGGATCCCTCGGGCGATTATCTGGCCTGGGCTGAATTATTGGATCACGCGAAGAACTCGAACCGAGCGCTTCTGTGGGTGACCAACGATGAGAAAAAGGGTGACTGGTACCGAAGACAACGGGGTCAGACCATTGGTCCATTGCCGGAATTAGTGGCAGAGATGCAGACTGTTACATCACATCCCTACCACCAGACAAATCTCGGTAGTTTTCTGTGGCTGGCCAACGAGTACCTCGGGGCGACAGTCGAACAAGACACAATCGCGACCGTGAAGAAGATCCCGCCCAGCGGTTTGATCGATCCCGGTGCTCAGCTGGCGGCAGCCGTCGACCTTAGCTCAGCGTTGAGCACCCTCGGGCTCAGCCCCGCGCTGAGCTCGGCCCCGGTACTGAACCCAGCACTAAGCCCCACACTGATCGCCGCCTTACAAGAGATATCCCCCTCCATTTTCAGTCCCCCTTCCACCAGTGCCTTAGTTGCTGAATATCTGCAAAAAAATCCTATCGGTGGGCTGCAAGCGATGTACCCCTCCATTTTCAGTCCCTTTTCCCCCAGTGCCTTAGTTGCTGAATATCTGCAAAAAAACCCTACTGCTATAACCGAAATCATTTCCAAGACGATAAATCCCGACGCCCTGGATACTCAACCGCCTCAAACGCAAGATGGTACGTCTGATACGCCCTAGGCTCCCGCGACGTGATGAATGCGTACTACCAGCCGCAGAACGGCGCCGCCGACACATAGGGGCCAGCTGGAAAAGAACCGCCCTCCGGCTGCTGGGTCGGAGGGCGGTTCTGTGTCTACATGCCGGTGTCAGTCCTTCCTTGACGTCCGCCGACCGCCTCTGCAGAGGTTTGTGCGGGCCGCCCCGGCGCCCGACGCAATTAGGAGAATCACAAAGCGCCGGGGCGGCCCATGGTGTTGCCCCGGCGCGCCACGGTTCCCCGACCCACGAAAAGGTGGCCCGGCGCGGCAGATCGGGCAACAAGTGTTCGCTATTCAGTAAGGGCGGGCTGCACCTCGGTACCGGCCCGCGTCCACCGCGACCGCAAAACCCCGACAGCTACCAGGCGCTTGATCTGGTCGACGTCGATGCCCATGGCGTCGGCGCATTCCGACAGCGGCAGGTAAGGCTGCCGCGGGTCGCGGTCGACGTACGGATTAACCGGCGTTGCGAACGGCATAGCGGTTACGACCCGAACGCAGGTGCTTCGGCAGCTGGGAACCCACTGATCCGAACCATCGCCTCGGGGTAGCGCCATGTAGGCGCCAGGTAGGAGTGGACGCGGAGCAGCCAGGACAGCTGAGCAGCCAGCGGGTCCGGGCTGGCGTACGACACCGGGCCGCGCGTCGACAGGATGGCGTCGTCCAGCTTGACGATGTAAATCGGTGCCGTACCGCCGCCATTCACCGCGATGTTGGCGTCGCTGAAGAAGGGCACCCCCTGGATCGACAGCGCAGGCCGCACCTGGTCACCCAGCGCGCCCGGATCGGAAACCACGCCCACCGGATTGAACGCCGCGCCCTGCCCCTTGCTCGGCGCGAACAGCGGACGACCCTCCGAGTCGAGCTTGCTTTGCCAGTGCAACAAAGTGCCTGGATGAGCCAGCCCGATGACGTTGCTGGTGTTGTAGCGCGTCGTCGCGATCCGGTAAAGGGCCTTGCTGATCGCCCCATACAGGTCGTCGACATCCTGGCCCGGAACCGACGCGGAGATCCCCGAGGCGGTAACAGTCGCGTCCAGCCCGTAAGTCGAGTCGTACAACAGGTTCGCTTCCACCTCGGTCGCCAGCGCGGCGAACAGATCCTGGAAAACGATGTCGTCGATTTTCATCGGCGACAAATCCAACAATTGCTGGCTGACAACGGTGGCGGCGGCGATTGTTTTCGCCGTCGTCTGCAAATATTCGTCAGTGAATTGACTGGTCGTAATTGACGTGTTTTGGTTCGTCTGAACCGACGCGGTGCCGCCGGCCGTCAGCTTCGGAATATTCGTGACCGGCGCCGTCAGCTCCACCTTTTGCAGCAGCGAATACAGCGGCGCAATCGGGCGTGAATACCGCGCCCACAGGCTCAGCAGGTAAGCAGGCGGCGAAAACGTGCCCGCATTCCCCACCGAGGTGTCCAGGCCCGACACGTCGCGCCGCTCGGCCTGCTCGGCCAGGCGTGTTCGGAACTCCCCGCCGGGATCGATGGCCGGAGTCGCCATCGCCAGCAGGTCTCTGGTGAAACTGTGGCGGCGGTCCCGGTCATACGGGCTGTCCACGGCGGCGGTGAACCCAGCACCATGGCCGCGGGCCTGCGACGCCGTGAAGAAGCGGTCGGCGCTGGCGTGCAGCTGGCCGGAGCGGGTCTCCAGGTCGATGCGGTCGTTCAGGTCGTCGATGATGTTGGTCAACCGGCGGAATTCGTTTTCCTCTTCGGCGGTGAACTCGGTGCGGCCTTCGGCTTCGGCCCGGCGGATAAGTCCTTGCCGCGCGGCGTGCGAATTCGCACGCAAATGTCGTAGATCAGTCATGTTGTTTTGGGCTTTCCAGTAATGGCTTGACCGGAAAAGCGCAAAGAAAAATGCACCGGCCAGCCGATGAAATAATCGGCTGCGCTCCAGTGCCAGGTAAATACGCGGCCCGCGCCGCATAAAACGCAGAATGTGAAGTTTGTGTCAGCGCGCCCAGTGCCAGGGCTGCGCCATTTCCCTATGTCCCACCGATTCGGCGGCCAGTGCCAGGCCAGGCCCGAACGGGGGCCGGGCGCAAAGCAGGGAGCGCCCGGCAAGATCAGTGTAACCGGACCGCAGTCCGGTTGGCTACTCCCCGGCGGCGGCGGCGTCGATCTGCGCCATCGCAGCAGCGTCCAGCCACGCCTGCGCGTCCTCGATCACCCCGGCAGCGGCCAGCAGTTCAACCAGCACCAGCTGCGCCCGGACCGCGGCCAGCAGCATCCCGGCGCCACGGTGCGGCTCGGCCTCGGCCCGGCCCATGATGGCCATGATGCGCGTGCGGTCCTGGGCTTGGACGGCTGCAGCCAGACTCGGCGGCCGGCGCGGCGTCCGAGGCGAACGCGGCGGCGGCGTCCGGGTGAATGTCGTCAGTCATTGGCGTTACACTTTCCCTTCATTCCGTAACATTGGTTGTAACTTTCTTGGAAGCATTCCCGCACGTCAGAGGCAGTGTCCGTGGGAAACAGCAAAACTGTTACGCTCAAATCTGCCGGGCCAAATAGTGTAGATACACCAGAGGTGCCTCACTGCCCCATCGGAGTTCAAACCCCCCTCGGGGGTGGTCGAGCGGGAGTGGGGACCGCGCGGAGGGACGGCGGGTCAGCGTCCACAATCGGCTCTCGAACGGTCCAGGCGACCGCGGCGAACGGCCACCAACGGCGGCGGCCAGCCAGACGGTCACGTCGGCCATGGGATGAATTCGCCAGCGACGACACCGGTGACACTGCCAGCGGGCAGGCTGGCGAGCCATCTGCGGCAGGCGGGCAACGCCGGGCACCGTGTCAGACAGATGTGAGCAGCGGCCTGGGCAGCGGCGGGGCCGCGGTCGGCATCCCACCATGGGTCGCGACCCTCGCACGCGGCATTGTCCAGACGCGGCGGGTGGATGTCTGCCAGCGCGGCGGCCAGCGGCGACATTCCCCTAGCCATGTTTGCGTCCCTGTTGCGGGGATGGGCGTCGAGCAGCCTTGCCGGGGGTGGTGGCGTGGATGTTGGGGATTGATTGGCTCTTGTCGCGGCATGGCCTGCACGTGCCGAACCGGATCGCCTCGGAGCCCATGAGTCGGTTCACGCCGCAGGCGCTGCAACGCCTGTCTGTGGTGGTGGACGGTTCATCGAACAGTGCGCCGCCGTCGTCGCCGTCGTCGCTTGTAGCGGATGTAACGGATGTAACGGATTCCTGGGGAGGTACACCTACGTCGGCGGACTGATCGTCGGGATCGTCGGGAAGGTATCGAGACCAGGCGTCGAGGAACTGTGACCGTTCGTAGCCGCGGCCCAGGTTTTCGCCTATCCGAAGAAGGCTGGGTTTGATGCCGTACTTGCGGAGCCGCTGCGCCAACCCGCGCGCGTCAAGCGCCTCACCTCGGCGGATCGTCGACCACGGGGCCTCTTCCATCCCCTTAAGGTCAGTTAAAGCATTTTCGCTGGCTAAACGGTCGACCTGGCGTTTTGTGAAGACGGTTCGGAGGTCGCGCAACAGCTGCACGCCGATGCTGGGTGTAGCTGCCCGAGAATCCGTTACATCCGTTACAGCCGCTACACGCGCGGTTGCTGGCCAGTGCCCGCCGGCCAGATCAGCGACCGCGAGCAGCGGCTCCCACTTGTCCGCGTTGCGATCGGTGACACCTTTCGGCATGTCCGGGAACGCTCCGGTGGCGGCGTCGCGCACCGCGTCCGCCCACGCGGTCAGCTGGCCGCGGATCTCGGCGCCTTCGGGTGTGTTGACGCGGTGCCGCCACGGTTCGACAGGTTCCGATGGCGCCCTGCGGCGCATCCGTATGACGATGGCGCGGGTCATGATGGTGTCGGGTAGGTCGTCGAGCCCGGCCATCGTCACCGCGCAGTAGGCGGGCAGCTCCTCGGTTTCGATGGTTTTCCCTTTGACTACGCAGCGCCCGGCGGTGGCGCCTTTGCGGTGCCCGGCGTTATACATGCCGCGGATGTCTTCGTTCTCTTTGGCTTTCGGGCCGAACACGGTGTCGATCTCGTCGTCCAGGATGGTTGGCAGCCCGGCGGGGTCGGACACTTTCCGGAACAGGTAGGCGCTGGTGGCGTTGACGGCATGCACCGGGTTGCGGTACCAGCGGTTCGGTGACTTCCAGTGCTCGTGATTTCCCGGAGCCGGGTTCCGGTGATAGGAACGCCAGCCGGGGTGTGGATTCCCAGCAGTCCATGAGGTGTGCGTGCGCGATCCACAGGGTGTGCGCGGTGAGTGCGTGGTCGGTGGGGTAGGCGACGAACCTGGCCAGGAAGTGTCGGATGTTGTCGAGCAGCCGGGCTCCGTCGACGGACGTAGGTGTACCTCCCCGGGAATCCGTTACATCCGTTACATCCGTTACAAGCGACGGGCCGTCGACTAGATCGTCGAGACCCAGCCCGGCGGCGAAGTGGTCGGCGAAGTCCTTGCCCGAGGCGGCTTCCATGATGCGCACGGACGCCGCTGTGCCCTGGAGCAGACCAGCGACCTGGGCAGCGTGCTTGCGCCCGGCGTCGTCCTTGTCCGCCACCACAACGACGTGCTTCCCGCGCAGTGGGGACAGCTCGGCTAGGTGCGCCTTACCGGCGCCCATCGCCGAGCAAACCGCGACGCCGCCAGCGGCCTCGATAGCTTCGCAATCCTTCTCGCCTTCCGGCCAGTACACGGTGGTGGTGGAGTCGGTGATCTTGTCGGCGTGGTAGAGGCTGCGGTCGTCCTTGGTCCCCGACTGGGGGAAGGACTTGTCCGGCTTGCGGTGGACCCGACGGCCGCCCGGATATGCGTAGTCCCTACGCGGTTCGTAGATCCGGCGCGCCTGGGGGTCGTCGAACAAGTCCTTGGGCGCCAGGTTCACGGCGGCCAGGACCGCGGCGGTGACGCACCCGGCGTGGCAGTAGACCAAGGCGCCCTTGGCGTCGCGGCGCGGGCTGATGGACAGCGACGGATTCTGGTCGTCATGTGCGGGGCAGGTGGCTTGTGCCTTGTCGCCGTGTTCGGTGACGTTGCTTCCGTGTGCGCGCAGTGCGTCGATGACCACCTCCATCGCGGTCACGGCGCGCCGCCGTCGTGTGCGGACCCGTCCGCTGCCGCTGCTATAATTTTCGTAGCAGTGTCGTCGAGGTCGCTGTGTGTAGTGAGGTGGGCCGCCGTGTCGGGGTGGCCCCCTTCTTCTTTTGGTGGGCTGGTCATCGGTCTTTCGGTCTTCCCTTCTGGAATG
The DNA here is from genome assembly GCA_963778135.1 of uncultured Actinomycetota bacterium. GTDB lineage: Bacteria > Actinomycetota > Actinomycetes > Mycobacteriales > Mycobacteriaceae > Mycobacterium. Next base: position 586,191 of record CAVZTC010000004.1, read on the forward strand.
TGTTGAACCCCAGCGCCACCGGCGCAGGGACATTGCGCCGGGGCGTGGGGTTCGGGTGTATTCGGTTGTGTGATCTGGCGCTGGGCGCCGGAGTCTCTTAGGCGGCGTCGAGGGGCGTCGCGTCGGCGGCCAGGATGCCGCGCACCGGCTCGAGGAGCGGGCGAAGCTCGGCGAGCTGGCGGGGTGTGAGCGGGGGTGCGTCGGCGGCCAGCTGGCGGATGCGCGCGGTCAGGTTGGCTTCGTCGAGGCGGCGGCGGGCGGCCAGCGCTTCCGGCGAGTTGGGGCCGTGGCGGCGCGCGGCGGCGGCCAGTTCATCACGGGCCCGCTGGGGTTCGGATCTTGGCTTCGGCATGAATACGTCCCATTCCCCACAGTTTTGGGTGATGGCGACGTGTCAAATGGTGTGATGGCGACGGGTAGCAAAACTGTGGAGAACCCTGCCTTAGATGATGATCGTGACTCTACCCGCTTGTGGTGACGCACCCGCGCAACAGAAAAACCCCCGCCATGGTCGGCGGGGGTTTCTGCGGTAGCGCGGGCGTTTACTGGCGCCAGTCGATGTGGACGCGGGAGTCGTCGAACGTGCTGCCGTAGCTCCGCTGGCCGCCCTTGGGCCGATGCCCCTTGCCGACCGGTGCGACGGTGGCCGAGAGCAGCGCGTTGATGACGGAGCGTTGCCGGTCGGCGTCGAGGGTGTCGAATGCCGCGGCGACGCGGTCGCTGCCGAGCGGCAGCCCGGCGAACACGTTGACCTGTGCCGCGGACAGCATGCGGGCCTCGACGGCGGCCAGCTTCGCGTCCAGTTTTCCGGTCAGGATGCGCCACTGGGATGGGTCCAGGTCGTCGGCCAGCTCGGTCAGCAGCGTCGCTTTTCTGGCGCGGATCGCGTTGGCTTCGGTGGTCAGCGCGTCCAGGTCCGGGGCGTCATGGTCGACGAGTAGGTCGTGGGCGTCGTCGCGGGCGAGGCGTTCGCAGACCAGGCGGCGGATGAAGTCTTCGGCGCCGGGCTTGTTGATGGACACGCGCAGGCAGCGGGAGCAGCGGTAGTTGGCTCCGCCGCCGGGGCGGTGCTTGGTGTTGACGTAGCCGGACAGTCCGGCGCCGCACGCGCCGCACCGCAGGATGGACGTCAACAGATGCTGCCGAACCGTCCGCGGTCCGGGTTTGCGGGCGGGGTCGTCGAGGAGCTGTTGCGCGGCGTGCCAGGTGGCCTCGTCGATCAGCGGCGGCCAGTTGCCCGCCACGGGCTGGCCGTCGTCGTCGAGGACCATTTGGCGGTTGTGGCTGCGTAGTCCGGCGTTGCGGGCGGCGCGCATAAACAGTGACAACGTGCTGGCGCTCCAGGGTTTCCCGGTGCGGCCGGCGTGCCCGGCGGCGTTCCACTCGCGGGCGATCCCAGACAGGGATGCCCCGGCCAGGACCGCGCGGTAGGCGTCGGCCACCATGGGAGCCTCGACGGGGTGCGGCTGGCGGTTGTCGTCGTAGCCGAACGCCTTCGACCACTTCGGGATGCCACGCTCGGCGGCCTGGCGGGCGGCGCGGCGCATGCGAACCTTCATCTTGGCGATCTCCATCTCCGATAGGGCGGTGGATACCTGGGCGCGGAACACGTCGTCGGCGTTACGGAAGTCGATCACGCCGATGTTGGTGGTGGCCAGCAAAACACCGCGCGGCGCGAGCAGCGGGCGCAGCGATTCGAGGTCGGCCATTTTGCGCCATCCGCGATCCTGGTTCCAGACCACGATGGCGCCGATTTTCCCGGCTTCGACGTCGGCCAGCAGCCGGTCCCATTCGGGGCGGCGCTGCCCGTTGCTGGCGGAGCGGTCGTCGTCCACGTAGACATCGGCGATCTGCCAGCCGTACATCTCGCACATGTCGGCGGTGTCCTGGCGCTGGCGGTCGGTTCCCTCGCGCTTGTCGTGGGGGTCAGAGCTGATCCGGCAGTAGCATCCGGCGCGCAGCACGATGGCGGCGGCCGAGCCGCGGAGAACGGTGTCTGTGCTGGTGAGGGGGGTGATGGTCATGCTGAGCCTAGTTTACCTTTCTGTAGAAACTAGGCCAGTCGCTAATGCTTTCGGCAGAGACATTTCAGGTTGGAGGCGTGGGTGCGGCCGCCGGCGTGATACGGGGTGGTGTGGTCGATGTCGCAGAACTCGGCGGGGCGATCGCAGCCGACGAACCGGCAGGTCAGGTCGCGGCAGCGCACGAAATCGGCCAGCGCGGTCGAGGGACGGTAGCGCGGTTCGGGTGGGCTGTCTCCGGGGTGACGCAGGGGCCGTAGCTGTGCGGTGCCGCGGGCGGCCAGGTCGGCCAGGATGTGGGCGGGTATCAGGGGCCCGCCGAATATCAGTCCTGGTGTGGGTGCCGGACGCGGCGTCGCGGGGCGCGGCGGGGTGGGGCGGGTCGTGGTGGCCTGGGCGATGAGTTCGGCGAAACGCTGCGGGTCGCGCACGAATTCGGGCCCCCGTCGCCGGGCCGCTCGCCGTGCAGATCGGCGCCGGTGGCGGCGTCGAGCGCGGCGGCCTCGGCGACCACGTGCACGACCACCGGTGCTGGTGCAGGGTTTTCGTCGGCGGTGCAGTCGGGCTGGCCGCACGCGCACGCCAACACGGTGTGTCCGGCGGCCAGTGCTCCCACCGCGTCGGCGCGGCGCTGGTCGAGGGTGCGCGGATCGCCTGCGCAGACGGTGTGGGCCAACGCGGTCAGCCGGCGGTCCAGCAGGGTGGCGTCGCTGGATTGCACGTCGCCGCGCATTGCGGCGATACCGTCACCGCGGTGTTCGATGTCGATGAAGCGCGAGCGGACCATGGACTCCGTGCACCGCCGCGCGTCGGGGTCGTGGCGCTGGACCAGCGCGTCGATGGCGTGCTCGGTCTTGGTCAGCGACAGCGGGCCCCACGTCGTCAAGGTGTGCGCGAGGTCGGTGTCGATGGCGGCCAGGATGTCGGGGTCGAAGGCCAGCAGGGTGCGGTTGATGATCAGGTGCACGAGCCGGTAGGAGAGGGCGCCGGTGGCGAACAGGGCCGCGACTTTGGGCAGTCGCTCGTGCAGGCTGATCGCGTTGTGCAGTTGGGCGGCGGCGGCGGCCGCGGTGATGCCCTGCGCGGCGGCCACTTCGGCGGCGACCGCTTCCCAGGGGTCGATGCGCCACCGCTCACGACGTCCGTCCCCGTCGGCAGCATGGCGGCGCCGGCACAGCTCGGCGATGGCCGCCAGCCGGCGCGCGCAGGCCGTGTTCTCGGCGCCTGCCGCGTCACCGATGGCGCTCACCAGGTCTGCGTCCCCGATGTCTTCGAACATGCTTTCGACCGTAATCGGTTCGGCGGCGATAATCCGTACGAGGCGGCCCGGCTTTGGACGAAAGTCGCACTGTGGATAAACCCCAGGACGCCGCTACAACTCCTCGGCGGCTCGGCTCGTTGGTGTGGTGAGCCGGTAGACGTCGACCGCCTCGGGCAAGCCCTTTAGGCGTTGCGGCCCAAGGCTTTCGAAGGTGAGGCCCGATCCGGCGGAGAGATCGCGGACGGTGCGGCTGGCCAACACCTCACCGGCACCCGCCAGCGCTCCGATTCGAGCGCCGGTGTGCACGGCCATGCCGCTCCACTCGTCGCCGCGGCGCTCGCATTCGCCGGTGTGGACGCCCGCCCGGACCCGAATGCCACTGGCGGCAAGCGCGGGAATCAGTTCTAACGCGCACCGGGCGGCCTTGGTGGGCCCGTCGAATAGCGCGAAGACCCCGTCTCCGGTGTGTTTCTCGCGGCGGCCGCCGTGCTTCTCCAATAGCCAGTCGACGGCCTTGTCATGTGCGTCAAGCCGGCGACGCCACTGGGCATCACCACGGGCACTGAGCAGTTCGGTGGAACTGACGATGTCGGTGAACAGCACCGTTTTGACCACCCGGTCGTCGACGGCGACATTCGATGTGCCGCAGACGAAGTCGAGGACGGCCGAGCCCACCGCGTCATCCACCAGGGAGTGCGGCCCCTCGGGCAGCGTCTTGAATTGGGCCCCGGGAATGCCGGCCGCCAACGCCTTCGCGCTTTCTAACGGAGCGATCCGATCATTCGGCCGCACCAGGACAAGGGTGGGGGCGCGGATGGAACCCAGAATTCCGCGGACGTCGATCTCCAGCAGCGCCTGCCACAGCCACGCGGCCATCGTCGGGCTGGCGCTGACCCGTTGATACCGGCCATACAGGTCGCGGAATCCCGGTATGTCGGCAAGCTCGCCGAAGAACAACTCAGCCAAAGCACCTTCGCCCCAATGGCTTTCGATAGATTCCAGATGTTCGGCCTTCTCTTCGGCGGTAAATCCCCAGGGGTGACCGGGCAGCTCTTGAGAAAACCGTGCCGACACGCCGTACATGACCAGTGAATGAATGCGTTCGGGGTGCGTCGCGGCGAACAAGAGGCTCATCGGGCCACCCTCGGACATACCGAAAAAGGCGGGGCGATCGACCTGCGCGGCGTCGAGTACGGCGTGCAGATCATCCATTCGCTCGTCGAGCGGAGGGACGTGAGTGGCCGGATCTGACAGGCCGGTGCCGCGTTTGTCCCACACGATGAGCCGGGTGGCCTCCGCCAGTTGTTCGGTGACGGCTGTGATCGGACTCGCGGGTTCGTCGACGAGGTCGACGTTGCTGAACCAGCCGGGATTCCACACCAGCGTCGTATCGCCCTCGCCGAACTCGCGGTACGCGAGCCGGACGGAGCCGTTGCGTGCGTAGCGCACCCGGCGGTCGGCCATGTCGCAATCTTGCATCACCGCGTGTTCAGGCGGCGACGGGGATCAGCCCACTGCTCGCCGAGCTCGGCACCGCGCGTTGCGACATGAATCGGAGGAACCCCCGCGCGACAAGGGGCGCCGCGAACAGCATCATGGCGGTCCGAATGACTTGGGCTGCCATGACAAACGCCACGTTGGAGCCCGTTCCCACCGCGGTGCCAAGCACCGCGTACGTGCCGCCGGGGCTCGTTGCCAGGTATCCGTCGAGCAGGCTTAGCCCGGACACGTGGGCCAGCAGGACGCCGAGACCCGCCGCAGCGACGTTCAGCACGATGATCAACGCGATCGCGCCGGGCAGGATCCGTTGGATCGCCCGAAGCGACTCTCGGGTGAACCCAAGCACCGACTGCCAGACGACCAGCATGATCCCGGCCTGAACAAGCGCCATCGGAGCAGCGAGACCCGACGCTAGGCCGGTGAGTTCCAAAACGATGGTGATCGCTAGCGGGCCCAGCAATCCCGACCCCGGCAGCCGGACACAGCGGCCGGCCACCACCCCCGCCGCGACAATGACCGCGATCAGCGCCACGCTGATATACCAAGGAACATAAGCGGTTTCGGCTATCGGCGATCGATCGGACTTGGTGCCGTGGTAGAAGACCGCAACGACGACGGGCATGGCCGCCGTGACCAGCGCAACGCGTAGGTATTGGACGGCCGCGACTATATGTTCGTCAGCACCGAGCTCATCGGCGATGGCGACGATTCCGGACGAGCCTCCCGCCACGAGCGCAAGCGCCCCGGTCACTGGGGTGACGCCACGGTGCAGACCGAGCAGCGCGCCGCCCGCGACGCTGATGACCAGGGTGCCGAAGGCGACCGCGACGACGATCGGCCAGTGCGAGCCGAGCGCGGTGAGCGAGACGCTGTGCACCATCAGCCCGATGTACACGCCGAGTACGCCTTGCGCGGCCAGGCCCACCGCCGGCACCGCTTTCGGCGCCTTGCGCGCCAACGCCCGGAGCAGAACTCCGCAGCCCAGCGCGAGCATGACGAGGTCGATAGCGTTCATGACGTGGCCTCGATGCCTGCATAGTCGGGATAATCCGAGGCAGCCTTCTTCACTACGCCGTCGATCTCCCCTTCTAGCAGAAACCGTTCGGCAACAAGCGTTTCGGCGGCGGCGCGCACTGCCGCGGCGTAATCACCGCGCGTCGGGTACCGTTCGACGCCCGACGGCTGCCCCGGCCGGAAGGGCAACTTGCTGCCGATCCGCTCATACAGCACATCAGGCAACTCGTCGAAGTGTCGCCTGGGATTCCAGCCCGTGTAGGCGGCAAGCGGTGCCGCGACCGCCGGCAGCCGGATGCCGGCCACCTCGTTGCCGTCCGCGTCGATCGCCGAAACCAGGTCGACGTACGCCTCGCCGAGGAGGACCGGCCAGCTACCGATGCCGCGATCGGCATCCGGTCCAAGGTCGACACTGCGCGCGCAGGGCAGCGACGCGGGGTCCGGCGCGCCGACGTGGCCGAAACCGGACAGCACTTCCTTGCGGGAGACGGCCGTGCCGTCGCTGGTCCGCGGGACCCGGCTGGGCGGTGGTTCGACGCCGTCGGCGACCCAGTTCTCCAGCGCGACCAGCAGCGCCCGAGTCACGGGCGTGACGTCCAGGCGGTGCACCGGGTTGGCCGCCGGCAGCGCGTCCTTGATCTTGCTGCTGCCGAAGTGGTCGGTTCCCGCTATCAGGTAGGTGCGGACATCGGGGTCCTCGGGCAGGTCCTTGCCGGTGTAGGGGTCGACGTGCAGAAGTGCACCGTCGCCGTGCCAGTACTCGGACGCGCTGTTGGTGAAGATCGTCTTCGGCACACCGCCCAGGTCGCGCTGCCGCGCCAGCAGGTCGGCGTGCCCGAACGGGGCCAGGGTGCCAAAGCCGCTCACCTGCGCGGCCGATGGCTGTGCGAAGCGGTGGTTGAACTCTCCGCGCGCAGCGCTCGCGAAGTCCGCGAATACGCCGTCGAAAACCCTCATCCCGGACTCGTCGATGTTGAGCCCTTCGGAAATGAATTGGCGCAGCAGCCGACCCGCCTGCGAGACGCCATAGGCAAAGGTGTGGTCGATGCCGTCGGCCCGCAGGTGCGACACCACGTCGCGAATCGCCAGCAATCCGCACCCGGCGACCGGGGCCTGTGACGTCCGGTACACCAACTCATACCAGTGGAAAGCCTTGAATCCGCCGTCCACGGCGACGTGCGTCTCGTCGGTGAATAGCCAAGCTGCACGTGGAATTTCGGTGCGCTCGGCGTCCGGCGACGTGCGCGCGGTCAGCACCGCGTCGGGGTCGTCGACGTCGATTGTCGGGTAGCTGGTGAACGTGAACAGCGACTCCGCACCGGGCAACGAGTCGATTTCGGGCGCCGAAAAGCTCAGCGCGTGAACAGCACTCGCGGAATCGGCGCGCCATTCCAGGCGCATCCAGCCGGGCGGCACGTCGGCCTCCGGTGCCGTGATGCCCAAGATCGCGGGCCCGCGTTGCACATCCCATTGCCAGCCGCACGACGCGATGGTCCAGCCGCGGTCGAGCAGGAATCCGCCCTTCAGCCACGGTGCGTTCGTCGGAAGGCCGCGGTTGGGCACCACGAACAGCATTTTCCCGTTGCCGCCGCTGATCGGGCGGATCAGGCGAAGGTCCGCGTCAAAGCGCACCAGTTCGTCATCCTGGCGAGGCGCGAGCTCGAGGTCGACGATGCTCTGATTCGCCCGATCGTCAGGGTCGACCGCGAAGTGAACGGTCGCCTCCACGCACTCGTAGCGGCTATCGGCGTGCGGGTAAACCGCGTTGATCTGAACGGACTCAACGGTCATGACTTCTCCTCGATAGTGAGAGGCTGGTTCGTGGTGCACGCTGGGGTGTCACGTCGGTAGGAGCGCGCAGTCGGCGCGGGGGGGACACATTTTCTCAAATTTTTTGCCGGTCTTTCTCGGCCTTTTCCCCGGCTTTTTCCTCGCGCTTTTCGAAGGCCTTTTGCGCTGCGTCGCCGATTCGCACCGTGCGCTGGGACGCAAGAAAATCGCAAGCCTGCCCTGTTAGTCACTCAACCCAACCCCGGTCAGACGAGGGGGGATCAGCTTAGACGCCAACAGCTTCGATGAAGGGGGCAACCAAAATGAACGACACCGCGATACAAGAACGATGCGACGCCGCGCGCCGGATGGTGTCCGGACCGACGGTCTGGAATCGGGAGAGCCTGGGCCCAGCGGACTACATGCTCACGGTCGAGCCGCACCAAGCCGCCGCCTGCCTCCGCATCCGCGACAGGCTGCGCAGTCGGGGCCGGGGGCTCGACAGCGTCGAGCCATCGGACTTCCGCGACAAGGAACTCGCGGAGATGGCCCGCGGTATCGGCCAGCGCATCCGCTCCGGCCCCGGCTTCTGTGTGCTGCGCGGACTGCCCCTGCAGGGTTGGACGGACGAGGAAGCGTCGATGCTGTACTGGGGCCTGGGCACCTATCTGGGTGGCCCGCAGCCGCAGAACCGGCAGGGCGACCGCGTCTACCTGGTCCAGGACACCGGCCAGTCGGTCGTGGCGGCGCGTGGCTCAAAGACTAACTCGGAATTGATCTTTCACACCGACTCGGCCTGCGCCTACGCCGGCAGCCGCCCCGACATCCTCGCGCTGCTGTGCCTGCGCAAGGCGGTGTCCGGCGGCGAGTCGCTGATGGTCAGCGGCCACACCGCCTACAACGCGCTGCTCGAGACCAATCCCGAACTGGTGGAAGAACTTTACGGGGAGTTCTGCTTCGACCGCTCGCACGAGACCGAGCCGGGCGAGGACCCGATCACGGTTGGGTCGGTCTTCACCGACACCCCGCACGGCGTCCGCATCCGCTACAACCGCCTGCACATCGAACTGGGCCACTATCGCGGCGGCCGTCCGCTCACCGCGCGCCAACGCGAGGCGCTCGACGCGCTCGACCGCATCATCAACGACCCCGCCAACTACCTGCAATTCACGCTCGACCCCGGCGCGGTCTTCTTCGCCGACAACCACGTGACACTGCACAACCGGTGGAGTTTCGTCGACGCGCCCGAGGTGGCGGACCGGCGCTGCCTGGTGCGCCTGTGGCTGGCGGGGGAGCCGCACAATCGACGGCCTCGGTCTCGCACCGGCGTCCGGCAGTGTGCACCCACAACCCCATCGACCGGCACCAGGACCGCCGCTAATGTCAGTCCGATGCACGAGTTGACGGTGGACCAGCACCTCGTCGAGACCGCAAAATCGTGTGTTACCGCCGAACGAGAGATGGCCGTAAGCACCGAGCAGCTATTTGCCACGTTGGTGGACGGGCCGTCGTGGAGCAGGTGGGTGCCGGTGATACGCCAGGTCACCTGGACCAGCCCGGAGCCGTTCGCGATCGGAACGACACTTCCCTGCAACTCGTAGGTGGCATCAACGTCGACGAGGTGTTCTGGGCATGGGAACCCAACCGCCGCATGGGTTTTTCGATAACCGCCAGCAATGTCGGCCGGGTGAGCGCGTTCAGCGAACTCTACGAAATCACGCCCATCTCGGCCGAGCGCTGCAAGCTCCGCTGGACCCTCGCGCCGATGAACGTGGGCTGGGTGCGCGGGATCGAGCCGCTACTGAAGCGGGGCGTGCCGATGATTCAGGGGCGTCTGCTGAAAACGCTTGAGCGCGTTGCCCGCAGCGCGTGAGCTCGGCTACTCGGCCGCGTTGGCGAGCAGTGGCGGGCAGTTCCCCGCTGGGTCCGTCGCCAGTTCGAAGTGCCACAGCTCGTTGGCATAGATCCGGCATAGCCCGAAGCGGGCACCGTTGGCGATGAGCCACTGGTCGGCGCCCGTACCGCCGACGTCCACCGCCTGCCCGATGACGTGCTTGGACAGCGTCGGGGTTTCCACGTATTGGCGCGCCACGGCCATGCTGCCGTAGGTCCGCACGGCGTTGTCCAGCAGTCGCTGCTGGAACTCCGGCGACCGCCAGCCCGAGGTGATGGTCATGGTGATCCTGTCAGCCGCGGCCGCGGTGGTGGCGCTCTGGATGGCGCTCAACAGCGCCGGTTCAAGGCGCCCGATGGCCGGGTGCGAGACGTCGAACGCCGTGAGCGTCGCCCCGCTCGGCAGGGAACCGTCGCCCGGATCGACGAAAGGATCCAGGGGGACGCTGTGGTCGGCAAGCGCGATCGCCGGGGCCGGCGGAACAGCCGGCGTGGCCAGCCCCAGTGCCACGGCGGTGGCGACGATGGCGACAGTAGCGACGGCAACCAATCGCATGCCCCACCTCCTGTATGTGTGTGCTTCGCGCCGTTGACCACGACAACTATCGCGTGCGTGTTCGGATCTCGAGCGCCAAAGCCGAGTAGTCCCGCGCCGAAGTCGGTGAGATTGCAGTATCGCACTACGTCCGTCATTGCACCCGCGCGCGGGAAGATTTCCGTGGCGGAGTTTCAGCCGACCAAAAAGAAAACGCGAGAAGGAGCGGATCACCCTATCCGGGCTCGCCGCGGAGATGTGGGTTCCGGAGTGGTGCGAATTTTCCTGTGCGGAGACGGACCTTGCACCTCGCAACGAAGCCCACCAACACCACGAAGTCGGCACAGGCATCCACCAGATTTACTGCGGCACTAATACGCTGCCGCGAAGCACTTTCAGATGATCGTGGCCAATCGTGACCGCGTCCGCACCCTGCGCAGCGTCGCCGCACGCGCCGACCGCAAGCTCGTGCCCGCCGCCGTGGCGGCCTCATTCGACCGCGACGACCAACGCTGCGCTGCACGTGCGCAGGCTTAGCGCCAGTACGAGGCCCAAACCCACGCCCGCGAAACCGCTGTGCTCACCGTGGATACGGTCTCTCGAACTTAGTTGCCCAGCCGGACATTTCATCACCCGACCAGCAATCCCGAACGTCGTCGCCGCGGACACCCCGCCGAACCTCACGACTACGCGGGCTTGCGGGCCGAATTATCCGAGCTGGCCGCTGGGACCGTCTCGTCGCCGTCTGCCCGGGCCGCGCCCGCGGCGAGGTGCTTCAGCAGCTCGGCCTGGATCAGCCGGCGCCCGGGCGCGAGCCGGTGTGAGAGCCCGTTCAGCAAGATCAGTGTGCGCCCGACGAGCGCGAAGTCCTCCGGGATCTTGCGCAGGCTCGTCTCGCCCAGGAACTCGAAGAAGCCAGCCTCGGTGTCGCTGTCGCCGACCGTCATCAGCATCAACGTGCGCAGGTTCTCGGGTTTCATCGAGGCGACGTCGAAGCCGAGCTGCTCGGCCGCGGAGAACGCGGATCGCGAGTCGCCGATCATCGACGAGACCATCATTGTCGCGAGGAGGCGCGCGAAGCCGGGCGGCAGCTCCTTGGCCAAGCCGAAGTCGAGGAGGCCGATCCGGCCGTCGGGCAGGATCAGCAGGTTCCCGGGGTGCGGATCGCCGTGGAAGAAGCCCTGCTCGAAGATCATCGTGCCGTAGAGCGCGCCGATCTTGCGCGCGATGTCCGCGAGCTTGTGGCCTGCCGTGACAAGATCTTTCGTGCGCGAGACCTGGATGCCTTCCAGGTACTCGAGCACGATCACGTTGTCGCCGCACAGCTCCGGATGGACGCGCGGGACGACCACGAAGGGGATGTCGGTGAGGTTCTTCGCGAGCCGTTCGGTCGAGCGCGCCTCGCGCGGGAAGTCGAGTTCGAGCTCGATGAAGCGCGTCACCTCGGTGGCGAGCGCTCGCAAGTCGATGCGCCGCCGCACGAGCATGACGATCCCGACGACGCGGCGCAGCATGCCAAGGTCGAGCGGGATGATCCTCGGGATCTCGGGGTAGCGGATCTTCAGGACGACCTGGCTGCCGTCGCGCAGCGTCGCGCGGTGCACCTGCGCCAACGACGCGGCGGCGAGGGCCCGGCGGTCAATCGTCGCGAAGACCTCGTCAAGCGGGCGGCCGAGGTCGCGCTCGACGAGCGGCCGCAGCGTCTCGAAGGGCCGCGGCGGCACCGCGTCATGGAACTGGCTCAGCTCCTCGACGAACGGCGCCGGGAAGAAGTCGGCCCGCGCGCCCAGGATCTGGGCGGCCTTCGTGAAGGCGCCGGCCAGCGAGAGCGCGACGCGCTTGATCTCGTGGGCCGCCGCGCGGTGCGCGCGCTGCCAGTCGGCGTCGGTCGTCGACCAGCGAGCGGTGCGATCGCGCGCCAGGAGCAGCAGGTAGCGGGGCAAGACGCGCACGACCGCGAGCGCCACGCGCAGAAGTCGGACGACTCGGAGGTGCCGGATCACGAAGCAGCAGCGCGCCTTTGCTATCGAAGTAGAGATAGGGGGTGCCCTTCGCGCGCGCTTGAGGCGATCGTGGACACGATGCTATTGTGGCTGGTCAGTCGGTCATTCTCAACAGTGCGCTCGCCCAGAGGATCCCGCCATGAAGTCTGCTGCCCGGCAGCGCTCCGCGCCCTCGCGCGACCGTTCGTCACCCCATCCTTCTTCTGACGGCTCCGGCGATTTCGACCTGTTCCTGCCGCTGCGCAGCGCCGGCTCGCTCGAGAACCCCTACCCGATCTACTCCGTGATCCGCACCGTGCGGCCCGTGCTGGAGGTGCCGGTCCCGAACTACGCCGGCCCCGGCACGTGGATGCTCACGCGCTACCGCGACGTCCACTCGGTGTTGCGCGACCCGCGCTTCTCGGTCGAGCGCCTGCGCGCGCCGGTCATGCGCGACAACCTCGACCGCATGCCGGAGTTCCTGCGCCGGAGCGCGACTGGCATGCGCTCGATGCTGACCATGGACCCGCCCGACCACACGCGCGTCCGCAGGCTCGTCAACAGGGCCTTCACGCCCAAGCGCATCGCCGCGCTGCGCGGCCACATCGAGGCGATCGTCGGCGAGCTCGCCGACGAGGCGCAGGCCAAGGGCACCTTTGACCTGATTCACGACGTCGCCGAGCCGCTCCCGGCGATCGTGATCGCTGAGCTGCTCGGCGTCCCGGTCGAGGACCACCGTCGGTTCCGTCAGTGGTCGAGCGCGATGATCAACGGGTTCGGGTCGACGAGCCCGGAGGCGCGCGAGACCGGCGCCGGGGCGGCGCGCATGATCTTCGACTACCTCGCCGACGTCATCGCTGCCCGCCGCCGCGCCCCGCGCGAGGACCTGATCAGCGCGATGATCGCGGCCCAGGAGGAGCGCGACGCGCTCACCGACGATGAGCTGCTCGCGACCAGCAACCTACTGCTGCTCGCGGGCCACGAGACGACGACGAACCTGATCGGCAACGGCACGCTCGCCCTGTTGCGCGAGCCCGATCAGTGGAAACGGCTCTGCGACGAGCCCGCGCTGCTCCCGACCGCGATCGAAGAGCTGCTCCGCTACGACGGGCCCGTGCAGGCGACGGTGCGCGTGGCGCTTGAAGACGTCGCGATCGACGACCAGGTGATCCCGGAGGGCTCGCTCGTGCTGGTGAGCATCGGCGCGGCGAACCACGACCCCGACACGTTCGAGGACCCCGACCAGCTCGACCTCGCGCGCGACCCGAACCCGCACCTCGCGTTCGGGTTCGGCACGCACTTCTGCCTCGGGGCGCCGCTCGCGCGGCTCGAGGCGCGGCTCGCGTTCGGCGCGCTGACGAAGCGGTTCCCGGGGCTCTCGCTCGTGGAAGACCGGCCGGTGTACCGGGCGAATCCGGTGCTGCGCGGGCTCACGAGCCTGGACGTGGCGGCCTGAATTTTCACAGGCGCGACGCCGCTCGCGATCCCGAGTCTCTAAGCCCCCTTCGATGCGCTGACAGCTCCGTCGCGACCGATGGCCGCAGCGGCACCCCCTGGGTCGCTATTTCGCTGGGTCGTCTCCCGTATTCACAGGTGTGGTGTCGCCCGTTGCGTCCAATGCTTTGCATTCGCCCGGCTGGATTTTGCTTACGACGAAACTCAGCAGCACGCTAAACAGCAGAATGAAGGTGATGCCCGAGCACACGACTATTAGCATCGCCCAGCATGTGCGCGGAGGATAGGCGGCCCCGAAGGTCACCAGATTGCTCCACGCCAGGTACGCGTAACCGAACGCGTTGCTCGGGAGCGGATTGGTGTCAGACTTGAACGCCCCCTGATAGCCCGAGGCGTAGGCAGCATATTCGGAGCAGATGGCGAAGATGGCGACGGTTTGAACGACGTAAATCGCGAGCGTCGGAAGTCCCGATGCGGCGTCAACGCGGATGCGACCCAACATGACTTCGATTGACTGCAGCAAGATTTCGCCGATCCGAGTTGCCACCGCCCAAGCCGCCAACAGCGTCAGAACACAGCCCCACCCTGAGTGCCGCCACGCGCATGGGTAGGACTGCGACCACACGAGGAAGACAAGCAGTCCCGTGATCGCCACCAGGTACACCTCAAGCCAGCCGCTCATCCTCGTGACGTACTGATCCTGTGCTGGGTTGGTTTCTTTCAAAACAAAGTGCAACCGAATGTGCGCCGACGGCAAGAAGAACGACAGCAGCACATATCCACGTTCGAGAATTGGGACAAAGATAGGGCTCTCAAACACGCGCTCGCGCCTGATGGCGGCGACGCGGACCCGAATCCAGTTCATGACGTCAACACCGTCGGCGGCCAAAAGCAGCAGCCCCCCTATCGCCAGCGCGACCGTGGTTAAGGCCTGGATTGTGCTGTAGGTGAGGGTCGCCGCCACCAGCACCATTAGGCCGACGACGCCCAACACGAGTGCAGCCACTAACATCAATCATCACTTACTTCTCGTTTTCAACAGAACGGTATTCCGCGAGCGTGACATCGATGACGGAACTAAGGGTAGACCGGCCAGTCCGCATTTGACGAGATTTAGCGCGCGATTGCTCCACGGCCCCGCCATCGCAATTAGCGAGAGTGAGCATTCTATGCCGTTGAACTGCCGTTTAGCGGAGCCGATGACGGGAATCGAACCCGCGTATTCAGCTTGGGAAGCTATTTCCAGCGGCGAACGGCTATTCGAAAGTGCCTGGTTGGTGTGCCCTCAGCGAACTCAAATACCGACTGCATCTTAGTTTTTGGTTCGTTCAGCACACGCTCACGTTTCAGGGTCGGCACGGTTGCCGTTCGGGGTACGCACGGGCCAAACCAGCTTTGGGTTCCGCCAAAACTGGTTGCTGTGGCGCCGCAGCGTGTCAAGGAGTCGTTGACGCCGCGGAATCTGTCAATATAACCTTGACAAAGTGAGGATCACTCACTCGGCGCGTAAGCACTACGCCGAACACAACCTCACCGACGACGATGTCATGCACGCCCTGAGGAACTTCATCCGCCGCTACCCGCAGACTGCCGACAACGAAGGTCATCTACTGCTCATCGGGCCCGACGCTATAGGGCGCCTGCTTGAGATCGTCGTCGTTCCCGCCAATGACCCGTAGCGAATCATCCCGGAATTTGTCAACCTGAATGAGGCACCGTTGAGGGTTATTTACTGAGTGGCCTCCTCGGTGTCGTCTGGTTTGTTGATCCACGAACCGTTGGGCAGTTTCGGTGGTTCGGGAGGCTTGCGCACGAACCGTTCTGGATGTGCGGCGTAGGCGGTGTCGAGCACGCCGGCGCGCTTCTCGCGGACGATGACGGCAGTGCCGTAATGCACGTCGGCGGGAACGTGTAAGCCCAGCCCGGTATGGCGATGTTCATCGTTGTACCAGCCGAAGAAGATCTGGCAGTGCCGACGGGCGGCCTCGATCGAGTCGAACCAATCAGGGAAGTCAGGCCGATACTTCAGTGTCTTGAATTGCGCCTCACTGAACGGGTTGTCGTCGGAGACATGCGGGCGTGAGTGCGACTGGGTGACGCCCAGGTCGGCGAGCAGGAACGCCACCGGCTTGGAGGTCATCGACGAGCCACGGTCGGCGTGGATGGTCAACTGCTCGCGGCCGATACCCTGCTTGGCGCATGTCTGGCGGATCAACACCTCGGCCAGCGCCGCAGACTCCCGGTGCGCGACCATCCATCCGACCGCGTAACGGGAGAAGATGTCCAAGATCACGTAGAGGTAGTAATACGTCCACTTTGCCGGGCCGCGCAGCTTGGTGATGTCCCATGACCAGACTGAATTTGGCTGGCGTGCAACTAATTCCGGCTTCACCGTCGCGGGGTGGGTGGCTTGGCGGCGCCGCTCCTTGCTTTCACCGGCTTGGCGCAGCAGCCGGTAGAAGGTCGAGATCGAGCCGAGGTAGCGGCCTTCGTCGAGCAGTGTGGCCCACACCTCGGTCGGCGAGGTGTCGACGAAGCGCTCGCTGTGTAACTCAGCCAGGATCGCGGCCCGCTCAGTCTCAGACAACGCGCGAGGCTGCGGTCGGTCCTTGTGGCCGATCGGCGCCGGCCGCTGCGGTGGCGGGCCGTGCCGGTGTCGGCGGTAGTAGCTGGCCTGGGCGACACCGACGACATCGCAGGCGTTGCGTACGCCGATCTCTGGGCGCCAGCTCAGCGATCGCTGCGTCGCTCACTTCATCGACCCGTTCTCGGGCTCGGCGCTCTCGGACAGCG
This sequence comes from uncultured Actinomycetota bacterium, assembly GCA_963778135.1. GTDB lineage: Bacteria > Actinomycetota > Actinomycetes > Mycobacteriales > Mycobacteriaceae > Mycobacterium. Next base: position 602,415 of record CAVZTC010000004.1, read on the forward strand.
TCTCCAAGAGCGTTACGCCGCCGCGGCGGCCGCCGGCATCGGGCACGTCACACCCCACCAGCTCCGTCACACTTTGGCCACCCAGGCCATCAACCGGGGCATGAGTATCGAAGCGATCGCCGCGCTTCTCGGTCATGCCTCCCTGTCGATGACCATGACCTATGCGCGCATCGCAGACCGTACGTAGCCGACGAATACTTCGCTGTCACAGCACAAGTCGAAGCGCTCTACACGCAACCCGCGACCGCCTTGCCCGCCGACGCGGAAGGCCCCAACATGCGAGCCTACGCGGCGAGGCCACCCGACTGCTCGGCAACGGGCACTGCACCCGGCCCACCGTCTTGGACTGCCGCTACGAAACGATCTGCGAAACCTGCACCCACTTCTCCACCAACGAGCAGCACCGCCAGGTCCTGACCAACCAGCTCGAAAACGCCACCCAACGCGACGAACCCCGCAGACAGAAGGTCTACCTCGAGCTGCTCACCAGGCTCGACGGACCCCGCACTTGACACCGATCACCCGCTAAGCGTGCAGTTTTGCCTGCACATCCACCACGAAGCGGGTCTTGGCCAGCTCCTGCTCCAGTTGGCGCTTCTCGGCCTCCAGCCGGGCGATCCGCTCGGCCTGTGGGTCGCGCCGCTTACGTCCGCGCGGAACGGCCAAGCCAGCCAGCGCGCCAGCGTCGCGGGCCTGCCGCCACTGCACAATGTGGCTGGAATACAGGCCCTCCCGGCGCAACAGCGCACCCTTCTCGCCTTCGGGAGTAGCGTCGTAAGCGGCCAGGATCTCCAGCTTGTACTTCGCGGTGAACCTCCGGCGCCGGGCACGCTCGGGCACCTCAGGGTCAGGACGTTCTGTCCCAGCGTCATTCATCCGACCAGGATCATCGATCCCGGTCGCTCGGACCAATGCGGTCACCTTGTTCGTCATCTCGGGGAAAGCTCTCCATCCCCGCCCTCGAGTCACTAATTGTCAGGGGGCAGGTGCCTCAACTCAGGTTGGCAGAGAGGGTCCACGCCAACCTACTACAGCGAAAATGGTTCAACCTGTTATGAAGTCCAAGACACAAGCTCAGATTGACGCCGCCGAGGCCGAAGAAACCGAGGCCGCCGAACGCTGGCTCGACCAGCTCGACCCGAACGACCCGAACGTGGAGCTCGACGATGCTGGCTACCTGCGCCGCATCCGCCAAGCTGCCGATGAAGTTGCGGGCGCCGAGGCGCTTCTGCGCGTAGCCGTCGCAGAAGCACGCGGGCACGGTGAAACCTGGGGCCTAATCGGGATGGTGCTGGGCATTAGTCGACAGGCCGCCCAACAGAGATTCAAGGACATCGCGCCCCGCTATCGATCGCCCCTTAACCGATGACGAGCGTGGACTGATGGGCCAACTGGCGATTTGGAGCATCGCAGAACAAGCCGGCGTAAGCGCCCAGGAGGCCGCCAATGCGCTCGAGGACCTCAACGAGCGAGTCGGGCTAATCCTGGAAGGCGACGCGCACGACGCATATATGAAAGACCGCCGACATGGCCATGTAATCATCCACGTGACTAGGGAGTGGCTGGCCTATTGGGCGCACTCCGATCAGAAGCTCACCCGCGATGACCTGCTCCGGTATCGCCGACAGCGCCCGTCCCGCCGCGACGGTGGGGAGTCCGGCAAAGACGTCGTAATGGCTAGCAGTTAGAAGGTAGGAGTCGAGGAACAACATTGCTTCAGCCAGAGGACTTTCCGCCAATGATCTTCATGGGCGTCAACAACAAGCTCGGCGCTCGAATCGCGAGTATCCGCGAGTTGACACCCATGTTTCACCGCCCACCGGACGGGGTGTGGGCGGAATGCTTTCGTATCGAATGCAGGCAGTTCTCGGTCATCGATCGGTACGAAGCAGACTTTGCGAAGTGCCGAACGGGCGGCGAGACTGCCACGATCGATGCGCTGAGTGAAGCGACCACTGCAGCGGACAGGCGGTTCATCGAGCATCTGCGGCATGTTCAATCTGACGTGGCTTCTGACGTCGTGGCGGCAGAGATCATCAGCGAGAAGTCAGTGGACACTGACGGTCCCTATATGCTTCCAGTCGGCCCTCCTTCTCGGATCTACTAAACCGATCTGCCATCGTCCGCCGCAGGCGTCGAAGAGGTCTGCGTCCTGATCGAGAACAGCCTGGCCGGCCGCCCCACTCGCGACACCCGCACCTTCGACGAACGCGAGGCCCCGTACTTGGCCATGGGCAGCGACGCCCTGCGGCGGAGTCTGCGCGCGCACCTACCTAAGGCGGCGGGAGTGGAGGAAACGCGCCGCTTGCACGAGCTCTGGTTCGGTCGGGTTGAGGGTACCGAAGGGGTACGGGGACCAACGCTTCGCAAGATTCGGCGTGGACCCTAAGCCCTACCCCGAGTCGATTCCGCAACCGATCAGATGATCGCCTGCTCCTGCAAGTCCGCGATCCGCGCTGCATCGTAGCCCAGTTCGCCCAGTATCTCCGCGCTGTGCTCGCCGATCAGCGGCGGCGCGCGGCGTATCGTCGCAGGCGTCGCGCCCATGCCCGCCAGCGCGCTGCCGATCAGGTCGACCGATCCGGCGGCGGCCCACGCATGCGGCGTCGTCACGCGCAGGCCCCGGTGCTGCACCTGCGGATCGTCCCAGACCTCCGCCAGATCGTTATAGCGCGCGGCCGGGATGCCCACGCTATCGAACTTCGCCTGAAGCTCCTCCGTCGTGAACTGCCGGCTCCACACGTTGATGATGTCGATCAACTCCGCGCGATTGGTCTTGGCCCGCTTGGCGTTGGTGTCGAAGCGCGGGTCGGCGTAGAGCTCGGGCTGGCCCATCAACTCCGACATGCGCCGCCAGTGGGCGTCGCTGCCGGCCGTAATGTACGTCATGCCGTCGCGCGCATGGATGAGGTCAGCGGGGCCGCCGCCGTTGCCGCCATTGCCCAGACGCTCCGCCTGGACGCCGTTGATGAGATAGTCCTGCATGATGTGGCAGATCATCGCCACGGAACTGTCGAGCAGCGCCATGTCGATATGCTGGCCCTCGCCCGTGCTGTGGCGATGGTTCAGCGCGGCGAGGATCGCGATGGCGCTGTTGTGGCCGGTCACGAAATCGACCAGGCTGGGACCGGCCTTCACCGGCCCCGCGCCGGGCTGGCCTTCGGGGATGCCGGTCACGGCCATCATGCCGCCGCTCGCCTGGAACAACCCGTCGTAGCCCGCGCGCGCCGCCATCGGCCCGGTCTGGCCAAAGCCGGTGATCGAGCAGTAGATGAGGCGGGGATTGATCGCCTTCAGGCTCTCGTAATCCAGCCCGAACCGCTTGAGGTCGCCGACCTTGTAATTCTCGATCAGGACGTCCGCGGTCTTGACCAGGGCGCGCAGGATGTCCTGCCCCTCCGGCTTGGAGTGGTTGACCGTGATCGACCGCTTGTTGCGGTTCGACGCGGTGAAGAAGCCGGACTGGCGAAGGTCCTTGCCATCCTTGCCCTCGACCGAGGCAAGACCGTAAGCGCGCCCTTCGTCACCGCTGCCAGGCCGCTCCACCTTGATGACGTCAGCGCCGAGGTCGCCCAGTATCTGCGCGCTGATCGGGCCGGCGAAGACGCGGGTCATGTCGATGACCCGGATACCCTCCAGGGCAAGCTGTGTCGTGCTCATGATCTCCTGCTGCTCATCCATTTCAAGTCGTGCTGCGCGCAATCATAGGTTCGTATCAAAGCGATAGTTCGTATCAAAGCGGCAGATGCTTTGAGCACCCCACCTATCGGTCGTGGTCGAGAACCGCGCGCGTGACCTTGCCCGCCTTCAGGGCCGCGATCGCCTCCTCGATCCGGTCGATCGGCCAGATCGCGCTCACCTGGTCGCGCACGTTGATCCTGCCCGACCGGTGTCGGCGATGAGGCGCGGATAATCCCGGTCCGGGCGCGCGCCGCCGTTGAGCATGGAAACGATCTCGCGTCGCGCGGCGGCAATGCCATTGCTGTAGCGGTGGTGTCGCCGCTGCCCTCGCGGTCAAAACTGCTAAGCGGTGCACACTCCGCTTCTCTTCCTCCACGTACGGGACCGTTACGGAACCGGTGTCCAAATCGGAGGGCGGAAATCGAGCGAAAGCCCTGCTCAGATATGGAGCCGATGACGGGAATCGAACCCGCGTATTCAGCTTGGGAAGCTGATGTTCTGCCATTGAACTACATCGGCGCTGTTGCCTGAGAAGGCTAGCATCCGGGGACGGCCGGGCTCGTGGGTAGTGCTCGTCCAGGCGCGACAAATTTAGATAACGCATATTTATTCTTTCGTTATTATCCCGTAATGTGCGTTCGGTGGGTCGGCATCAATTAGCCAGGCGCCGACGCAAGTCGCCAATCGTCCTGGCTGTGGGCATCGCCTCGGCCGCCGTGTTCTTCGCGGCGGGGGGCGATATCGGTGCACTCGGCGGCCGCGACGACGCAAAGCCGGTCGCCAGCGACGAAGCGCCGTGGCCATTCGAAATCGTGACGGCAACACCAGCCGCGTACTCGCCGGGTATGCCGGGTGGCGGGATGGGCGAGGCTCCCGCGGCTTCGAGGCTGCGGGTCAACAGCCGCTTTTTACCCGTCGGCCGCTGCAACGAGCAGGGACTTCAGGTCAGGACCATCCTGGTGGAACGCGCCATCAGCGCGGAATTCCCGCAGATCCACGAGATGGGCGGCGTACGACCCGATCCGAAGCCGTGGCATCCGCTCGGCCTGGCGGTTGACGTGATGATTCCCAACCCCGAGAGCGCCGACGGCATCGCACTGGGAAACCAAATCGTCGCGTACGTGCTTGACAACGTGAGCCGTTTTGGGATCCAGGACGCCATTTGGCGTGGCGTTTACTACACACCCGGTGGCGGGCAACAGAGCGGCGGGTACGGCCACTACGACCACGTCCACGTCACCACAACCGGAGGCGGCTACCCGACCGGCGGGGAAGTGTACCTGCGCTGAGCCTCCCGCTGAGCCCTCCGCTGGGCCAACGCTGCGGCGACCGGCAGATAGGCTCGTCGCGTGCTGCTCTCCGATCGTGACCTCAGGGCCGAAATCACCTCCGGGCGGTTGGGCATCGACCCGTTCGACGACACCCTGGTGCAGCCGTCGAGCATCGACGTTCGCCTCGACAGCTTGTTCCGGGTGTTCAACAACACCCGCTACACCCACATCGACCCCGCGAAGCAGCAGGACGAGCTGACCACTCTGGTGGAACCCGTTGAGGGAGAACCGTTCGTGCTGCACCCGGGCGAGTTCGTGCTCGGCTCGACGCTGGAGCTGTTCACCCTGCCCGACGACCTGGCGGGGCGGCTGGAGGGCAAGTCGTCGCTGGGCCGCCTGGGCCTGCTGACCCACTCGACCGCGGGCTTCATCGATCCCGGCTTCAGCGGTCACATCACGCTCGAGCTGTCCAACGTCGCCAACCTGCCGATAACGCTGTGGCCAGGCATGAAGATCGGTCAGCTCTGCATCTTGCGACTCACCACTCCGGCCGAACACCCTTACGGCAGTTCGCGGGTCGGGTCGAAGTACCAGGGCCAGCGCGGGCCGACGCCCTCGCGTTCCTACCAGAACTTCATAAGGTCTACATAGGTTCACCAGAGCCTCCGCACAGTCCCTGTGCGTGAAGATTGACCAGTCCGTCGTTTCTTCTCCGCCCGACCATGGGTTGGGCAAGCAGAACCGTTGGAGGGGTTGGTTTTGGATATCGTGCTCGGCGTGTCGATGGCACCGTCTTCGGTCCAGATGGTGCTGCTCGAAGGCGAAAATGCGGACGGCGCCCTGGTCGAAGAGGAAGAGTTCGACGTCACGAGTGCCGACGACGCAGATGGCTCCGTGCCCACCGGCGCGCCCAACCAGGTGCTCTCCGCGATCCTGGGTACCTGCGAAGGCGCGGTCGAAGCCGGCCTGCGGCTGTCGTCGATCGGGGTGACCTACACCGACCAGGTCGAAGCGGCCGTGCTGCGTGACTCGCTGGCCGCCCACAAGCTCGAGAACGTCATGCTGGTCTCGACGTTCGTCGCTGCCACAGCCTTGGCGCAATCTCTTGGCGGGGCAATGGGTTACGACCGCACCGCGATGCTATTCGTGGAGCCCGGCACCGCGACTCTGGCCATCATCGAGACCACCGACGGCGCCATCGGCGATTGGTATATGGAGCAGGTCGGCGACGCCCTGAGTGACGAGGCCACCGCGCAACTCACCGGGATGATCGCCGGTCTGGAGGAGATGGCCACCCCTCCGGGTGGCCTGCTGGTGGTCGGCTCGGGGGTCGACGTCGCCTCGATCAAGCCGGCGCTGGAGTCGGCGACCTCGCTTTCTGTGAGCGCGCCGGAGGACCCGGAGACGGCGCTAGCCGTTGGGGCGGCCCTGGCTGCGGCCAACGCGCCGCTGTTCGCCTCCTCCACCGCTGCGTTGGCCTACGCGCAAGACCATGGCACCGGTGCGATGGACCTGGAGGCGCTGCCCGAATACCTAAGTATTTCAGCACTTTTCGCGAGCGATGAATCCGATGACGACGGCCTGGCCTATAGCGCCGTGTTCGACGAGGACGCCGACGCCGCGACCGTTTTGATAAACCCGTCCGACGCGCTGGACGCCGACCACGGCCAGCCGCGCCGCAGGCCGGTGATGCTGCTCGGCAGTGGGATGGCCGTGGTCGCGATCAGCGCCGTGGTGGCGCTGGAGATCGCGCTGGCGATCGGCATCCGCACCACGGTTGCTTTGCAGCCCAGTCCCAACCAAAGCCTCATCGTCCCAGCCGATCAGCATCCCGCGTCGTCGCCTCTGCAGGCCTCTCCGCAGCTTCAGCGAATCAACGAACCGACGCCGGTCGCGATACCCAAGCCGTTGGTCCCGCCGATAGCCGCAGCGGCACCGGCGCCCGCCGCGCCCGCTGCTCCGGCTCCCGAGGCGGTTGTGCCGGTCCCGGTTGTGGTCCCGCCGGTGATCGTGCCACCGGTTCACGTGCCGATCCCCGACGCGGAACCACGTGCGCCCCTGGTTCAGATTCCGCAGCTCCAGATTCCGCAGCGCCAGTCGCCGCCGCAGATCATTACGCAGCCCCGACCCGGCGGCACGCTACAGGAGCCGCCCACCCATCAAACGCCGCCCGGGGAAGGGATATCGCCCAAACCGAACGGCCCCGGTGGGCACTCGGGCATTCCGGGCGAGGGCGGAACCGTTCACGGCACCGGCCCAGGCGGTGGTGAACCCGAATCCGGCGGGCCCGGCGGTCCCGGCTCAGAACCTCACGGAGGGCCGTTCGGCGGCGGTGAGGGCATTCCAGGTGCCGGCGGGCCATTCGGCGGCGGCCACGGCGGCGAGCCCGGTGGCGGCGGGCCATTCGGCGGCGGCCACGGCGGCGGTGCGCCAGGTGGCGGACCGTTCGGGGGCGGCGGCGGTGAGCCGGGCGGCGGGCCCTTCGGCGGCGGCGCGCCGGGTGGCGGGCCCTTCGGCGGCGGTGAGCCGGGCGGCGGCCACGCCGGTGGGCCCTTCGGCGGCGGCGGACCGTTCGGTGGCGGTGGCGGACCGTTCGGTGGCGGTGGCGGCGGACCGTTTGGCGGTGGCGGCGGACCGTTTGGCGGTGGCGGCTTCGGTGGCGGCTTCGGTGGCGGCGGCCACGGCGGGTTCGGTGGCGGCGGCGGCTTCGGTGGCGGCGGCCATGGTGGCGGCGGGTTCGGCGGTGGCGGCGGGGGCCACGGCGGCGGCGGCGGTCACCACTAATGAAACGACGGCGCGAACGAGTTTTAACAATCCCTAAACGCCGCAGGAGTAATCTCTGAACAACGGGTCGGTCGGGAACCCGTGGCCGTCCCCTCTCCTAGTCAAAGCGCCTATCTAGGGGGAGTTTGACCGGTGGTCGACATAGTGCTTGGTGTCTCGATGGCACCGACGAAGGTCCGCATGGTGCTGGTCCAAGGCGAAAGCGCCGACGGAGTAACCGTCGACCAGGACGACTTCGACGTCGCCGCTGACAACGCCGCCGCAACTGGACCGATACGAGTGATTTCGGCCATCTTGGGCACTCGGGAAGGTGCGGCTGAGGCCGGTTACCAGCTGCTGTCCAGTGGGGTGGCCGTTACCGATCCCATCGAGGCCGCGGCGCTGCGAGATGCGCTGCGCGCCCACAAGATCGAGAACGTCATGTTGGTCTCGGCGTTCATGGCCGCGGCCGCGCTGGCCCAGGCTGTCGGCGACGCGACCAACTACGCGAGCACGGCCCTGCTGTTTGTCGAGCCCTATGCAGCCACACTGGCCGTGGTCAGCACCGCCGACGGCTCGATCATCGAGGTGCGGCGGCAGTTGCTCGCCGACGACGACGACCGGGCGGTGGCCGAACTCGCCGAGCTGGCCTCCGCCGCGGACACCCTGACAGCCCAGCCGGACGGACTGTTCGTCGTCGGTTCCGGCGTTGATATCCCGATGATCAAGCCGGCGTTGGAGGCCGCGACTTCGCTGGAGCTGTCCGTGCCCGAGGAGCCGGAGATGGCCCTGGCCAGGGGCGCGGCGCTGGCGTCGGCCAACGCGCCGTTGTTCGCGTCGTCGACGGCCGCGCAGGCTTACGCGCAGGACCCTGGCACCGGCGAGGTGGACCCGCTGGTGCTCGCCGGAAGCTTTGCCGGATACCTTCCCGCCGACGCCAACGCGGGCTTCAACGCGGGCTTGGGCGCGGGCTTGGACAACGTCGCATACAGCGCAGTCCCGGACGTGGACCCCGACGCCGATACGGGGATCGCGGAGCAAGTCGACGATCCCAGTGCGGGCGACGGCCCGCGGCGCAGTCCGATTCTGCTGCTGGGAAGCTCGGCGGCGGTCGTCGTAATCAGCGCCGTTGTGGCGCTGGAAATTGCGCTCGCGATAGGCATCCGGCCGACCGTCGCGCTGCAGCCCAGGCCCAATCAAAACCTGATCGCGCCAGTCCAGCAGGCGCCCGCACCGGCTCAGGCGCTGCCTCCGGCGCCGAAACTCGAGATACCGTCGCCGGTGGCCGCGCCAAAGCCGTTGAGCCCGCCGCCAATTGCGCATATTCCGGCGGCTGCGCCTGTGCCGGCGCCGGTTCCCGTGGTTCCGCCGCCGGTTCTGCTGCCGATCATGCCGCGCGTGCCGGACCTCCGTCCGCCCATGATGGAACCGCGTATGACGGAACCGCGCGGTCGCTTCCCGGAGTCGCGGTTGCCCGGGGGAGTGCCCGAGGAGCGGGGCTTGGCGCCGCGGTACGGCGGCGGGCACGAACGGTTCGGCGGGCCTTTCGGAGGACCCTTTGGCGGGGAGCACGGCTTTGGTGGGCCCTTTGGCGGTGGACACGGGTTCGGCGGCTTCGGCGGTGGACACGGGTTCGGCGGCTTCGGCGGTGGACACGGGTTCGGCGGCTTCGGCGGTGGACACGGGTTCGGCGGCTTCGGCGGCGGGCACGGATTCGGCGGTTTCGGGCACCACTAGCGCGATCCCGACGACAGACGCAACGAGCACGTCGGCTTTTTTGGGATAATTTCATCCGTGGACATCGTGCTTGGTGTGGCTATGGCACCCGAAAAAGTCCGCTTGGTGCTGGTAGAAGGTGAAAGCGCCGGCGGGCTCACCGTCGACGAGGACAAATTCGACGTCGACCCGGAGTCCGTCGCGGCCGCGGCGGCAGATCAGGTGATCGCGGCTATCCTCGGGACCCGGGAAAGCGCGGCGGAAAGCGGCCACGAGCTGCAGTCGAGCGGAGTGACCTGGACCGACCCCATCGAGGCAGCCGCCCTGCGTGACGCCCTGGCCGCCCACAAGGTCGAAAACGTGATGTTGGTCTCGGCGTTCATGGCCGCGGCTGCGCTGGCTCAGGCGGTCGGCAGCGCGACCAGCTGCGCGCGCACCGCGCTGCTGTTCGTCGAGCCGACCACCGCCACGCTGGCTGTCGTTGACAGCACGGACGGGTCGATCGCCGACGTTCGACAGCAGCCACTGCCCGAAGACGCCGATGCCGCGGTGGCGGAGCTGGCCGCGATGGTTTCCACGGTGGCGGAGCTGGACGCCGGCCCGGAAAGCCTTTTCCTGGTGGGCTCCGGGGTCGACATCCCGCGGATCAAGCCGGCGCTCGAGGCCTCGACTTCGCTGTCGATAGCCGTGCCGGAGGAGCCCGAAACCGCGTTGGCTCGCGGTGCGGCGCTGGCGTCGGCGAATGCGTCGTTGGGGGCGCCCGCGACGGTCGCGATCCCGCAGGTTAAGGATCCCGACCCGGGCGTCGGGCAGCTCGCCTACAGCGCCGTTTCCGACGACCCCGATTACCCCGACGACCCCGATAACCAGGCGTACGCCGCTGAACCCCAATATCAAGCCGAATATCGAAGCCGCAGGGCGCTGGTGCTGGCCATGAGTGCGATGACGGTCTTCGTTATCGGGGTGGTGGCGCTGGCGCTCGCGCTGGCGCTGGGAATCCGTCCGCATGCCGACCAGCGGTCCAGTATCAGCAGGAACGTCGTCGCCCCGGCGAGCAAGCCGCCGGCCCCGAAGGTCGAGGAGCCCGCCCCGGCCCCACCGTCGGAAGCGCCGGCCCCGGTCAGCCAGGCGTATCAGGCACCGCCGGAAGCGCCCCCACCGATCGTCCAGCAGCCGGCGCCGGTTGCGACCCCGGCCGAGCAACTGCCCACCGAGCAGCCGCCCACTGCGCAATTACCGCCATTGCCGCCCGAGCGCCCGCGCTGGGGCCACCACCGCTTGGGGCGGGGCTTCTGGCCCTGAGCTGGGCACCCGCTGTGAGCCCGATCCGGGCGGCCCGACGCGCGTAAAATCGAACGACGCGGGGAATACAGGCTAGAAGGCCAGGACGACGAACGTCGGAACGGTCTGACTGTAGACATAAAGGGCTATTTGGGGGAGCTTTGGACACCGTGCTTGGCGTCTCGATGGCGCCGACAGCAGTCCGGATGGTGCTGGTAGAAGGCGAAAACGGTGACGGCGCCACCGTCGACGAGGACAACTTCGAGGTGGGCGTCAGTCACGACGCCCCGACGGTCAGTGCTTCGGACCGGGTGATCTCGGCCATTCTGGGGACCCAGGAGGGCGCGGCCGAGGGTGGCTACCAGCTGATGTCGACCGGGGTGACCTGGACGGACCCGATCGAGGCGGCCGCGTTGCGCGACGCGTTGGCCGCCCACAAGATCGAGAACGTGATGCTGGTCTCGGCTTTTCTGGCCGCGGCCGCGTTGACCCACTCGGTGGGAAACGAAACCAACTATGCCCACACCGCGCTGCTGTTCGTTGAGCCCGATACCGCGACTTTGGCCGTGGTCGACACCGCCGACGGGTCGATCGCCGACATTCAGCGGTTCGAGCTGCCCGACGATGACGACGCCGCGGTGGCCCAGCTGACCGAGATGGTCTCAGGTGCGGAGTCGTTGGCGACACGCCCGGACGCCGTGTTCGTCGTCGGCGCGGGCATCGACATCCCGATGATCAAGCCGGCGCTGGAGTCGGCGACTTCGCTTCCGTTGACCGCACCCGAGGAGCCCGAGACGGCGCTGGCCCGGGGTGCGGCGCTGGCGTCGGCCAATGCACCGCTGTTCGTGTCGTCCACCGCGGCGCGCGCGTACGCGCAGGACCCCGGGACCGGCGCCATGAACCCGTTCGCCGTCGTTCCCACCTACTTCGACGCTCCCGGCGGGGCGGACGACGTCAACCCCCTGGCCTACAGCGCCGTACCCGACGAGCTAGCCGACGCCTATACCGGCGCGCACACCGCCGCGAGTGGTGTCATCGACATCGGTCATGACCAGCGGAGGTCGTTCGCGCTGCTCGGTAGCGCGATGGCGGCAATCTTCATCGTCGGTGTTGCGGCGCTGGTCGTTTCGTTGGCGGTCAGCATGCGGCCGTCGGCCGGTGTCCGGCCCGACCCCGGCCAGAACATCGTGGCCCCCACTCATCAGCCGGTGCCGGCGGCTCCCGCGCCCGCGTCCGCGCCGCAGGCCCCCGCGCCTGCGCCGGAGGCTGCTCCGCAGGTTCCAACCGCCGCGCCGGCGCCGCAGGCCGCGCCACAGGCACCGGAAGCGCCCGCACCACAGGTACCGGAAGCGCCGGCGCCGCAGGCACCGGAAGCGCCGGCGCCGGCCCCTATTCAGATTCCCGCCGCACCGGCGCCTGCTCCCGCACCGGCGGCCCCCATCCCCGTGCCAATTCCGATACCGATTCCGCCGATCTTCGGAGGACCGGGCGGCGGCCACGGAGGTGGCGGGTTCCCGGGAGAAGGCGGCCACGGGGGCGGAGGATTCCCCGGGTTCCCGGGTGGCGGGGGGTTTGGTGGCCCCCACGGTGGCTTCGGTGGTGGCGGCGGCCATGGTGGCGGAGGTCACGGTCGCTGAGGCTCCTTCGGCGGGTCCCGGAGCTGGGTTGTTGCTGGCCCCTAGTGAGCTGTCATCTGCCGTTTGCCTGCCGATTAGCGGCTCGATGCAGTTAGCTCATTGCGGCCACCTACACACGGGTGTATGCGATGTGCTGTCTTCGGGACCGGCTATCTGGGCGCCACCCACGCCGTCGGGATGGCGGAGCTGGGGCACGATGTTGTCGGGGTCGATGTAGATCCGGGTAAGGTCGCCAAGCTCGCCGGTGGTGACATTCCGTTCTACGAGCCTGGCCTGCGAAAGCTGTTGACCAAGAACCTCGCCGCCGGACGCCTGCGGTTCACCACCGACTACGACATGGCGGCCGAACTCGCCGACGTCCATTTCCTGGGAGTTGGGACGCCGCAAAAGAAGGGCGGCTACGGCGCCGACTTGCGCTATGTCCACGCCGTCATCGACACCCTGGTGCCCAGGCTGACCAGGTCGTCGGTACTCATCGGCAAGTCGACGGTCCCGGTGGGCACCGCGGCCGAGCTGGGACAGCGGGCCGCCGCGCTTGCGCCCCCGGGGGTCGACGTAGAAATAGCCTGGAATCCCGAGTTCCTTCGTGAGGGCCTGGCGGTCAAGGACACCTTGAATCCGGACCGCATTGTCCTTGGCGTACAACATGATTCGGCGCGCGCCGAGGCGGTCGCCCGCGAGCTTTATGCGCCGCTGATCGACGCGGGCGTGCCGTTCGTGGTAACCGATCTGCAGACAGCGGAATTGGTCAAGGTCTCCGCCAATGCGTTTCTGGCGACCAAGATTTCGTTCATCAACGCGATCTCCGAAGTGTGCGAGGCCGCCGGCGCCGACGTGACCGTGCTGGCCGATGCGCTTGGCTACGATGCGCGGATCGGGCGCCAATGTCTCAACGCGGGTTTGGGTTTCGGTGGTGGCTGTCTGCCCAAGGATATCCGGGCGTTCATGGCCCGCGCCGGCGAGTTGGGTGCCAATCAGGCGCTGACCTTCCTACGTGAGGTGGACAGCATCAACATGCGCCGGCGCACGAAGATGGTCGAGCTGGCGACCACCGCGTGTGGCGGCTCGCTGCTGGGCGCCAACATCGCCGTGCTCGGTGCGGCGTTCAAACCCGAATCCGACGATGTGCGCGACTCGCCCGCGCTCAACGTGGCGGGTCAGCTGCAGCTCAACGGTGCCGCCGTCAACGTCTACGACCCGAAGGCCCTGGACAACGCGCGTCGCCAATTCCCCACGCTGAACTACGCGGTGTCAGTGGCGGAGGCGTGCGAGGACGCGGACGCGGTGCTGGTGCTGACCGAATGGCGGGAGTTCGTCGAACTCGACCCCGCCGATTTGGCCGATCAGGTGCGGGCCCGCGTCGTCGTCGACGGCCGCAACTGCCTGGACGTCACCCGCTGGCAGCAGGCGGGCTGGCGGGTGTACCGGCTGGGCGCGCGGCGGCCCTAACGCGGCGTCCTAGCATCGCGCGAGCACGTCGGTCATCGCCAGTTTCTCTTTGGCCGACACCCACAATCCGTATCCGGTCTTGACGTCGACCTGGCGCGCGACGAAGTCGCATCGGTACGCCTCATTCGGCGGCAGCCATGAGGCGGCATCGCGAAAGGCCTTGTCGAAATTGGCTTTCGGGCTCACGGCGAGGAGGTTGCGCGGATCGTTGGCAAAGTCCCGGCGCCGCTGCGGATCCCAGTATCGCGCGCCCTTGTACCAAGCGTCCGCCAGCGAGACGATGTGGTCGATCTGGACGCTGCCCGAGGTGCGCGGACCGCGTAAGAACTCGATCGTCGTGCCGGTGTACGGGTCGTGCAACGTTCCGCTTTGCACAAAGCAGGTGCCCGGCCGCAGGACAACGTCGGTCAAGTCGCGGCGAAGGACGTCGTCGCGCGTGTTACACCCGTTGTGCCCGAACTCGACGTTCACGTCGTCGCTCCAGGCTTCCCCAAACCGCGACCGCTCGAAGTCCATTCGGCTGTCCCAGCACTTGACGGGCAATGCCGCCAGCTGCGTCCGGGTCTGGTCGAACCGAGGGGTGCCGGCGGCGGTTGACGTCGGCGCGGGCTTCCAGGTCGGCGACGGCGAGTGCCGATCGCCGGTCCATTGCCGTCCCCACACGACAAGCACCGCGACCATGGCGAGCACCAGCAGGCCCAGCAAGACGACTCCGCGTCGCCGTCGGCGATGGCGTGCGGGAACGAACCGTTCCACATAGCGGTTCTAGCACGGCAGCAACGCAAGAATTCCGCAGTTGGTCGGCGGTAATCTAACGCCCAACAGAAGGAACCGGGATGGACGACCACTTGCTGATGAACGATGACGACCCCGAGAAGCGCATCGCCGAGCTGGAACGTCAGCAGGCGGAGCGGCAGCGATCCGCGCCCGCGACGGGCGGTTCCCTTACCGCCGAGCAGGTCCGCAACGTGGCGTTCTCCAAGCCACCCGTCGGGAGACGCGGTTACAACGAAGACGAGGTCGACGCGTTTCTCGACCTCGTTGAGGCGACGCTGCAAGGTTCGACGGGACACGCGCTTACCCCGGAGCAGGTGCGCAACGTGGCCTTCTCCAAGCCGCCCATTGGAAAACGTGGCTACAACGAAGACGAGGTTGACGCGTTTCTCGACCTTGTTGAGCGGCAACTGAGTTCTCAGCCCGGCACGTATCCGCCGTCACCGCCGGCACCGTTGCCGCCGCCGCCCGTCGGCCGCTCGCCCGGGACGGACGTGGCGCGCCCCCCGCGCCCCGGCCGTCGGATTGCGGACGTACTTCGCGGTGTTTTCGGTAGCTGGTGGCTCTGGTACGTAATCCTTTTCGCTCTTCTCGCTGGGGGCGGAGCCGGGCTGCGGTTTTTCGGTGACCTCATCCCCGGGTGGAACAGCCCTGCCCCCGACTGGATGGGCCCGGTGGTCTTGGCCATGCCTTGGGTGGCGGTCGTCGTTTACTTGGTTCTGCGCTTGCGATCCAGCAGCAGGCGCCGTCATCGCTACTGGGCGAGCGGCGGGGGCGCCGGGGGCGCCGGGGCGCCGGGGGCGCCGGGGGCGGTGGTGGCGGCGACGGCTCCGGCTTTAGCGGGGGTCACAGCGGGTGCGGCGGCGGTCATAGCGGCTGCGGCGGCGGATCCGGTTGCGGCGGAGGCGGCTGTGGTGGTGGCGGGGGTAATTGACATCCGGAAAATTGCGCGGAGGCGCCGGGGTCGGCTCGATCGGGTGAACGCCGCGGTGGCGCAGCTCCAGCTTCCCCCGGCGGTGTTCAAAACATGTCCGTGGCAGCCGAGGTCGCTCATCGACGCCGGGTTGCGCCAGTGGCTGCGATGCTGTGCGGCCGCGCTGCGGGACCACGAGGTGATTGGGATGCCTTCGCGCGCGGTGGATGAGGCGTGGCACGGCCTAATCCTTTGCACCGCAAGGTATGCGACGTTCTGCGAGCAGGCATACGGGGAGTTTCTGCATCACCACCCGGAGGGCGGCGCACCGCAGGGAGTCCGGGGGGCGTCGGATTCAACCGGTGAGCAGCTGCGCAGGACGGTCCTCGCGTGGTCGCTCGTCGCGACGCCGGGCGAGCGGTGTGTGCTCTGGGATCTCGACGAACGTCTCGGTGTCGATGAGCCGTGGGGTATCGACCTCGCTCGGGTCGATGCGGTCCAGAGCGTTGTCGCGAAAAGCAATGCGGGCAGCCGGAGTTCTCGTCACCGCTAGGGCCAGGGAGCGCACAGCGGGGCGCAGGCGGGCCCACGCGGCACGCGGTCGCCTTCCGCAATGTCGTTGTGCTGAGGGCTAGCTGCATGTCGACGATCGGGCCCTGCGGTGAAATGTGGTCCCTGGGATCCGGATGGCCCGGGCACCATGTGTAGTGGTCAAGCGGCGCGGGACCGGGCTGGGCCGCGGCTGTCCCCGCGGCCAGCCCAAAGCCGGCTACCGCGAAGCCGCTTGAGACCAGCGCGCTCTGTCCCCCAATAGATTACGGTCGACGCTTGCGAAATTCTCGCGCACTTTCCTCCAGCGGATCGGCTGCCTGGCACCCGCAAGAATTTCGCAATTTGCCGGCGGTAACCTACGGCCATGACGAAGGCCTGGCTAATACTGATCGGGGGTTTTGCGCTTTTTTGCGCGGGCTTCCCCGCCGTATTTGATTGGTCGCGGTACTGGTGGTGTATAGCCTTTTACGTCGCCGGGCTCGCCATGATGATCGTCGGCAGGCGGCAGTACGATTTGGTGGCCCACCAGGACAACGATTTGCCACCGGCGCGGCCACCGCAGCAAGC
Source organism: uncultured Actinomycetota bacterium (assembly GCA_963778135.1). Lineage (GTDB taxonomy): Bacteria > Actinomycetota > Actinomycetes > Mycobacteriales > Mycobacteriaceae > Mycobacterium. Next base: position 619,019 of record CAVZTC010000004.1, read on the forward strand.
GAATATGGCGAACGCAACGGGAACCGTTAGCGTCAAACCCTTTACGCGGAAATGGTTCTTGCAGCTTTTTGCCATCTTTTGTGTGATCGCGGGGTTGAACGTCTTCGGCGCCGGTGCGTTGCTCGCCTACGACGATTCCCTAGGTACACCTACGACCGCGACGATCGATCGCTGTGCCCCTCACGTCGTCGACGACTTTCGTAATGGTTCCACCGATCAGAAAGTCGACTACCAAACCTGCGACGGCAGCTGGAGCGTCGGCGGAGTGTCACAGACCGGCCAGATCCGCGGAAAGTTCTACGGAGATCATCTGCTGGGGTCGCGGGTGGAGGTTCATGTGCGCGGCGGCACCGCCTATCAACGGGAACCGCGATCGGCCCTGAACATTTGGTTCATGATCGGGGGCTTCGTCGCAATCGTGAGCGGCGTGGTCCTGTTCTGGTCTGTGCGGCGCAGAATCAAGACCGGTTAGCTGCGCACCGCGTGTGCGGCAACGGGGTTCGCCGCGTGACTTGCTGTGCTTGCGCGTCGTCACGATCGGCGTAGCCTCGTTCTCTATAGATCCAGGATTGGGGCGCGTCATGGGGATGATCCTGATGTCCGCGGTGGGTGTGGCAATTGTTGTCGGGGCGCTTTACGTGATGCTGCGCATCAACCGGGCCCATGAGCGAAAGATCCAACGTCTACGTGAAGACTGGGAGGCCTCGGGCAGGTCGGAACCCTGGGCGCACGGTCAATGGCCGACCGAATATGGCACTGGCTCCAATTTTGGCAATGGCTAGTGGAGGGCTAGTAAAGCGTCAACCGTGCCGTCGCGCTAGTGGTGTCGATACCGGAAAGGCCGGGGCCACAATGGGTTAGTGCGTTGAGCGATCGCGAGCCCGGCGCCGGGCGCGGCACGGCATCTGGTCCTGAGCGAGCGTGTCCTGGAGCGCCAGGACCGAAGCGGCTCTTGACCGATTCCGCTCTGACACTGGGTCATTCGAATTGCCGGGATTGAGTTTGGTCGGCAGCGGAGTCCGCGCAGTGTGTTTGGGGTAGCCTGAGCCACGTGGACTACGCGGCTGCATTCCTCGAACAGACTCGCGCGTTTGCTGAGCTGTTCCGCGACGCCGACGAGTCCACGCCGGTGCCCACATGCCCGGGCTGGACTCTAAAACAACTGTTCCGTCACGTTGGCCGGGGTGATCGCTGGGCCGCGCAGATCGTCCGCGAGCGACGCGACAACTATCTCGATCCGCGCACCGTCGAAGGCGGCAAGCCGCCACCGGATCCCGGCGATGCGATTTCCTGGTTGCACGGCGGCGCACAGCGGCTGGTCGATGCCGTGGAATTGTCGGGTGTGGAAACCCCGGTGTGGACTTTTCTCGGGGAAAGGCCGGCGAACTGGTGGATCCGGCGGCGCCTGCACGAGGTGGCGGTCCACCGGGCCGACGCGGCCGTCGCGACCGGCAAGGAATTCACCCTGCCACCCGATATCGCGGCCGACGGGATCACCGAATGGCTCGAGCGCGTTGCGATCCAGGCCGGAAGCGGCGGCGCGCCACTGCCGCTCGAAAACGGCGAAACCATTCACCTGCACGCCACCGACCCCGGGCTGGGGGAGTCGGGCGAATGGACCATAGCCGTCGCGGAGACCGGTATCACCTGGTCACATCAGCACGGCAAGGGCACCGTGGCGCTGCGCGGCGGTGCCACCGAGTTATTGCTGGCGATCTTGCGCCGAGTCCCCGTCGCCGATACCGGTATCCAGCTGTTCGGCGACGAGGCGGTATGGCAAAAATGGCTGGAACGCACCCCGCTCTAGGCGCTCTAGCCCCGGCATCGCGACAAGCACGGTAATTTGCACACCATGACCACATCGGAGATCGCCACCGTTCTGGCTTGGCACGACGCACTCGACTCCTCCGACATCGAGACCCTGGTCGCCTTGTCCAGCGACGACATCGACTTCGGCGACGCGCGCGGGGCCGCCCAGGGTCACCAGGCGCTGCGCAGGTGGGCCGCCTCCTTGGAAGCGACGTCGGAGCTCGGCCGGATGTACGTGCACGACGGCGTGGTCGTCGTCGAGCAGAAGATCAGCACGCCCGACGATCCCGATGCCGTCACCACCGGCGCGTCGGCATTCCGGGTGGTCCACGACCACGTCACCGCGGTGTTCCGGCACGAGGACCTGGCGTCGGCGCTGGAAGCCACCGATCTCACCGAGGATGACTTAGTAGGTTAGGGGTCGGGTGCCACTCATGCGCGGGATCATCTTGGCAGGCGGATCGGGTACGCGCCTGTACCCGATCACCATGGGCATCAGCAAGCAGCTGCTGCCGGTCTACGACAAGCCGATGATCTACTACCCGCTGTCCACGCTGATGATGGCCGGCATCCGCGACATCCTGGTGATCACCACGTCGCACGACGCGCCCGGTTTTCAGCGACTCCTCCACGACGGCACCCAGTTCGGCGTCAATATCAGCTACGCGACGCAGCATCAACCCGATGGCCTGGCGCAGGCGTTTGTCATCGGCGCCGATCACATCGGCGGCGATTCCGTGGCATTGGTCTTGGGCGATAACATTTTCTATGGTCCCGGCCTGGGGACAAGCCTGGTCCGCTTTCAAAGCATCAGCGGCGGGGCAATTTTCGCTTACTGGGTGGCCAACCCGTCGGCGTATGGTGTCGTTGAATTCAGCGCCGACGGCACAGCGCTGTCGCTCGAGGAGAAGCCCGCCACGCCGAAGTCTCAGTACGCGGTGCCCGGCTTATACTTCTACGACAACGACGTGATCGAGATCGCAAGGGGCTTAAGGAAATCGGCGCGGGGCGAGTACGAGATCACCGACGTCAACCGGACCTACCTCAACCAGGGCCGGCTGGTGGTCGAGGTGCTGGCCCGCGGGACGGCGTGGCTGGACACCGGGACGTTTGATTCGCTGCTCGATGCCAGCGACTATGTCCGCACGCTGGAGCGCCGGCAGGGTTTGAAAGTCAGCATTCCCGAGGAAGTCGCGTGGCGGATGGGCTGGATCGATGATGGGCAGGTAGCGCGGCGCGCACACAGCCTGGTCAAGTCGGGCTATGGCGGCTACCTGCTGGAGCTGTTGGAACGGAACTGATTTCGGCGGGTTTGGCCTGGACGGCGGCGATCGCCGTCGTCAACGGAACCGACAGCGCCAGCGCGATGCCGCCCACCGCGGAGCGGACGAGCTCGATGGCCACGCTCTCGCTGATCAGCACGTCGCTCAGCGATCGGTTGGCGACGCTGAACAGCAACAGCAGCGGCAGCGAACTGCCCGCGTAGGCCAGCACCAGCGTGTATACGGTGCTCGCGATGTGATCGCGGCCCACCCGAATGGCGCCAACGAAAATGGCCCGCCGGGAGGTCTGAGCGGCCGGGCCGCCGAGATGGGCGAGCTCGAACACCGTCGACGCCTGTGTCACCGTGACATCGTTGAGGACACCGAGTGATCCGATGATGAATCCGGCGAGCAGCAAGCCGCTGATCGACACGTGGCCCAGATAGGCGGCGACCTGGGTATTCTGTTCGTCCGACAGCCCGGTCAGATGGGCCAGACCGATTGCCGCCCAGGATAATCCGGCGGCCAGCAGCAACGACGCCAGGGTGCCCAACAGGGCGGAACTGGTCCGCAGGTTGACCCCGTGCGCGAGGTAGATCACCACATACAGGATCGCCGCGGACGCCACCAGCGCCACGGGCACCGCCGGCGCCCCGTCCCGCAGCGCCGGCAGCAAGAACACGACCAACACCAGGAAAGCGATCACGATGCCGGCCAGCGCACGCAACCCGCGCCAACGCGCCACGGCGACGATCACCACCGCGAACGCGACGCCGAGCGCGACCAGCGGCCAGACCCGTTCAAAGTCGTAGAAGGCGTAGGTGGTGGCGCCTTGGGCGTCGACCGCCCGGATGACCCGGATGTGATCGCCCGCCGCAAGCTGGGGCTGGCTGGGGCCGGGGGAGAACTCCAGCAAGGTGTTGGCGCCGGCGTTCGGGCCGGAATCGATGGCGACCAGGCTTTGTACGCACTTTCCTGCGCCCGGGGTCGCTGGCTGCGGAGCGGTGGTAATGACCTGACTGGCCGACGGGCTGCCGCAGTCGCCCAATTCGCTGGAAAGCACGTGCCCGCCTTGGGTGGTTACCGCGCCGCCGGATGCGCTCTGGTAGGGCATCGGGATGTCGACGTGCTGCCGACTCGGCCACAGCCACACCGCACCGGCCAGTACGGCGACACCGATCGCGGCCAGCAGCCCGACCACGATTTTGGCGGGCAGCGGGCCCAGAGACGACGGGCCCGACGACAAGCTGTGGGAGTGTGAATGGGTCACCCGCTTGAGCGTAGGGCGTGCCCCGGCGGGCTACCTCAGCCCGGAGCTTCCGTCCAAGCCGAGCAGCCCGCCGGTGCCGCCCGCCCCGACTTGCCCGAAGATTTGGCCCGTTCCGGCGTTGCCGCCGTTACCGCCATTGCCGATCAGTACGGCGTTGCCGCCCTTGCCGCCGTCGCCGCCGAGACCGGTCGGCCCGGCGTACCCGCCGGCGCCGCCCTCTCCGCCGTTGCCGATGAGCCCGGCCTTTCCGCCGGCTCCGCCATCCCCGGGCTGGCTGGTGGAGTGCCCGCCGGTGCCGCCGGCGCCGCCGTTGCCGAAGAGCAGGGCGCCGTTGCCGCCGGCCCCACCGTTCAAGCTGCCGAAGCCGCCGAACCCGCCGGTGCCGCCGGCGCCGCCGTCGCCCACGAACCATCCCGCGTTGCCGCCGGCTCCACCTTCCGCGCCGCCAAAGGAGCCCCACCCGCTGGCGCCGCCGTCGCCGCCGCTGCCGGACAGCGCGCCGGAGTTGCCGCCGGCCCCGCCTCGCCCGCCCGAGCCAACGCCGGCCCCGCCAGTGCCGCCGGTGCCGCCGTCGCCGGCGACGACGCCGCCGGCGCCGCCGATACCCCCGGTACCGCCTGTGTTGCCGCCGTATCCGCCGGTGCCGCCCGTGCCGCCGGCGCCGAACAGGCCGCCCGCGCCGCCGGTGCCGCCGGTGCCGCCGGTGCCGGCACCCTGCCCGCCGAGGCCGCCGTGCCCGCCGGCACCGACAAGCCCGCCATTGCCGCCGACGCCGCCACCACCACCCAGCCCGGCGGCGCTGTTCCCCCCGGTGCCGCCGTACCCGCCGGCGCCGAACAGCCCACCGCTCCCGCCGGCGCCGCCGACCCCGCCGCTGGAAGATCCGGTCCCGCCGGTGCCGCCATTGCCGCCGTTGCCCCAGAGCAGCCCGCCACGCCCGCCGGCGCCACCCGCCCCGCCATTAGCGCCCGTGCTTCCGCCCGAGCCGCCGGCGCCGCCGTTGCCGAACAGCCCGGCCGCCCCGCCGTTGCCGCCCCTGCCGGCCGTGGCGGACCCGCCGGCCCCGCCGTTACCGATCAAGATGCCGCCAGCCCCGCCGTCCAACCCGCTCCCGGGGGCTTGGTTGACGCCGTTGCCGATCAGCGGGCGCCCCAACAGCGCCTGGGCAGGCGCGTTGATGAGGCTGAGCACTGCCTGCAGTGGCGCGACGTTGGCCGTCTCGGCGCTGGCATATGTGCTCCCGGCCGCGGTCATGGCCTGCACAAACTCGGCATGAAACTCTGCCGCTTGGGCGCTGATCGCCTGATACGCCCGCCCGTGACCGGAAAACACCGCAGCGATGGCCGCCGAAACGTCGTCGGCACCGGCCGCGAGGACCTCCGTCGTGGGTGCCGCCGTGGCCGCGATGGCCGCGCTGAGCGTCGATCCGACGCTCTCTAGATCCGTGGCCGCCGTAGCCAGGAGCGCGGGGACCGCAATCACATACGACATCGCTGCCTCCTAGGAACTGGGTGTCCGGCCGTCGATTGCAGCGTTTCACCGGGTCGGTGGGCCGCCTAGCGTACGCGGATACTGGTTTTTTGCTAGCAAACTACCTAGTAACGGCCGGATGCGACGGCCCGCCCGCATTCGTATTGCAGCCGAGCTGCGGTAATAGCCGCGATGCGGCCTGCATTATGTGTGTTTCGCCTGTGGCCCATTTCGACAGGCAAACGCTCAGCAATTCGCCGGCCATCCTCGGATCGGGTGTGAGATGTGACACCTCACGGCCGGTCGTGGCCAAAACTCCTTGGCGACCCTGTGATCGCCCGGCTATTATTTCCCAAATCAATTCGCCCGCTCCGGGGCATGGCGTTCCAGAGTTGCCGCCACAAGATCGACCGGGGTGGGCCGCGCGCTGCACGGTGGTTTTCCCATCGAGGTTCGTTAAATCGGCAAATGGGCGACCCCTACAGCCGTACGATCAGAGGATCGACTCCGGGAGGAGCTTGCATGTCGTATGTGGTTGCGGCGCCCCAAGCGGTGGCAGCGGCGGCTACGGATCTGGCGAACGTCGGTTCGACGATCGACGGGGCCAACGTGGCCGCGTCGGCGCCGACCATGGGCGAGCTCGCCGCGGCTGCTGATCAGGTCTCCGTCGCCATTGGGGCGTTCTTTTCCGGGCACGCCGCGTCGTATCAGGAAATCTGCGCACAGATGACGCAATTCCACACGCAGTTTGTGCAGTCCGTGCACTCGGCCGGCAGCGCTTACGCCACCGCTGAAGCGGCCAACGCATCAGCTATCCGCGGCGGCGTGCTGGACCTGCTGGGCTGATCGGGCGCGTTGGCGCCGAATGCTAGCTAAAATACGGGAATTTGCTGTGCGTACGGCGTTACGATCGTTTGAACTGCGCACAGGCGAGCGCGCATGTCGTATTTGGTTGCGGAGTCGCAGGCGGTAAGGGCGGCGTCGGCGGTGCTGGCGGCTCCGGGGGTGCCGGCGGGTCGCTGTTCGGTGGCCCGGGCGCGCCCGGCGCGCCGGGCGCCCCGGTCTGACAAGACGGCGGCGGGCTTACTGCCGATAGCTGGACAGGAAGTTGCCGAGCCGCTCGATCGCGGCCGCGAGGTCACGCGACCACGGCAGCGTGACGATGCGCAGGTGATCCGGTTCCGGCCAATTGAACCCGGTGCCCTGAGTGACCAGGATCTTCTCCTGCAGCAGCAGGTCGAGCACAAGCTGCTCGTCGTCGGAGATGTCGTAGACCTCGGGGTCCAGCCGGGGGAACACGTACAGCGCGCCCTCCGGCTTCACGCAGGACACCCCGGGGATCTCGTTCAGCTTGGTCCAGGCGACGTCGCGCTGCTCGAGCAGCCGGCCGCCGGGAAGCACCAGGTCTTCGATGCTCTGGTGGCCGCCGAGGGCGACCTGAATTGCGTGCTGCGCCGGGACATTCGGGCACAGGCGCATGTTGGCCAGCAGGCTGATCCCCTCGATGAAACTGCCTGCGTGGTCCTTGGGCCCGGTGATCGCGAGCCAGCCCGCTCGGTATCCGGCGACGCGGTAGGCCTTCGACAGGCCGTTGAAGGTCAGGCACAACATGTCGGGGGCTAGCGAGGCGAGGCTGATGTGCGTGGCGTCGTCGTAGAGGATCTTGTCGTAGATCTCGTCGGCGAGCAGCAGCAGCTGGTGCTTGCGCGCGAGCTCGACCATCTGGGTGAGGATTTCGCGGCCGTACACCGCGCCGGTGGGGTTGTTCGGGTTGATCACGACCAGCGCCTTGGTGCGCTCGGTGATCTTCGACTCCAGGTCGGCGATATCGGGCTGCCAGCTTTGGGTCTCGTCACACAGGTAATGCACCGGTGTGCCGCCGGCGAGCGACGTCGACGCCGTCCACAACGGGTAGTCCGGCGAGGGGATCAACACCTGATCGCCATTGTCCAGCAGGGCCTGCAGCGTCATCGTGATCAGTTCGGAGACCCCGTTGCCCAGGTAGACGTCGTCGACGTCGAAGCGCGGGAAGCCCTCGACCAACTCGTAGCGGGTGACCACCGCACGCCGGGCCGACAGGATGCCCTTCGAGTCGGAGTAGCCCTGCGCGTAGGGCAGAGCCTGGATCATGTCGCGCATGATTACGTCGGGTGCCTCGAAGCCGAAAGGCGCCGGATTGCCGATGTTGAGCTTCAGGATCCGGTGGCCCTCGGACTCCAATCGGGCGGCGTGCTGGTGCACCGGGCCGCGGATTTCGTACAGAACGTCCTGGAGTTTGGACGACTGCGCGAAGGCACGCTGCCGGTGATGGCCGGCAGTATGCGGGGGCAGCTGGTGAGTGGTCACGTCACCTATGGTGCCATTGCTGTCCAGTGAAATTTGCTGACCAGTATCAAACCGTGATCAGCGCTTGCCCGGCGGGCGGGCGCCCGGTGCGATACCCAGCCCCTTGACAGGCGTCGCAGGCGCGGCCGGCGGCGCTGCATCACCGTCCGTTTGCGCGGACGGCTCGGGTTCCGGCTTTGCTTCGGGGACTGGCTGGGCTTCGGGCGTTGGCTGGGCTTCGGGCTCGGCCGCCGGGGCCTGCGGCGCCGCCTTCTTGGCTCCCGGGCGCCTGGCCCCGGCCGCAATACCCAGGCCCTTAACGGGTGCCGCGGGCGCTGCCGGCGCCGCTGTTGCAGGCGGTGCAGCAGGGGTTGCCGGTTCGGCTTCCGCCTCGGCTGCCGCCGGCGGCGCCGGCGCCTGGGCCTGGGGTGTTGCCTTCTTGGCGCCGGGTCGTTTGGCGCCGGCCGCCATGCCCAGACCCTTAACGGGTGCGGCGGGTGCGGCGGCGTCTGCAGGTGCGGCGGCGTCGGGTGCCTTGGCTGTTTCAGCTGCGGGGGCTGCTGGGGCTGCCGGGGCGGCCTTCTTGGCGCCGGGCCGTTTGGCGCCACCGGCGATACCCAAGCCCTTAGCGGGTGCAGCGGGTGCAGCGGGTGCGGCAGGCGCCTCGGCTGCCGGGGCCTCGGGCTCGTCGGCCGGTGCTTGCGCAGGTGCCTCGGCCGGCGCGCTGGGCGCGGCGGCCTTCGGCTCGGGCTTCGGGGCCAGCTCCGCGGCCTCCTTCGCGGCAGTGCCCTTGGCCGGCAGCGTCGCTTTGTCGTACTGCAGCGACCCGAGCAGGATTTGGGCCACATCGAGCACCTCGACGCCGCTGCGACCGGCCTCTTCCTGCCGGTCGTTGACACCGTCGGTCACCATCACGCGGCAGAAGGGACAGCCGGTGGCGATGGTGGCGGCGTTGGTGGCCAGCGCCTCGTCGACCCGTTCGTGGTTGATCCGTTTGCCGATGTGCTCTTCCATCCACATGCGCGCGCCGCCGGCGCCGCAGCAGAAGCTGCGGTCGGCGTGCCGCGGCATTTCGGTGAGATTCGCGCCGGCGGCGCCGATCAGCTCGCGCGGCGCCTCGTACACCTTGTTGTGCCGGCCCAGGTAGCACGGGTCGTGGTAGGTGATGTCCTGAGAGACTGGGGTGACGGGGACCAATCTGTTGTCGCGAACCAGCCGGTTGAGCAGCTGAGTGTGGTGCAACACGGTGTAGTTGGCGCCCAGCTGCCGGTATTCCTTGCCGATCGTGTTGAAGCAGTGCGGGCAGGTGACCACGATCTTTCGGTCGACGCTCTCCACACCCTCGAACAGCCCGTCGAGCGTCTCGACGGCTTGCTGGGCCAGCTGCTGGAACAGGAACTCGTTGCCCGACCGCCGTGCGGAGTCGCCATTGCAGGATTCCCCGGTGCCGAGCACCAGGTACTTCACCCCGGCGATCGCGAGCAGTTCGGCGACGGCCTTGGTGGTCTTCTTGGCCTTGTCGTCGTAGGCGCCCGCGCAGCCCACCCAAAACAGGTACTCGTAGCCGTCGAAGCTGTCCACATCCTCGCCGTAAACGGGGACGTCGAAGTCGACCTCGTCGATCCAGTTGGTCCGGTCGGAGGCGTTCTGGCCCCACGGGTTGCCCTTGTTTTCCAGGTTCTTGAACAACGTGGACAGCTCGGAGGGGAACTCCGACTCCATCATCACCTGGTAGCGCCGCATATCGACGATGTGATCGATGTGCTCGATATCCACCGGGCATTGCTCGACGCAGGCGCCGCAGGTCACGCACGACCACAGCACGTCGGGATCGATCACCCCGCCCTGAGCGGCGGTGCCGACCAGCGGGCGGGCCACCTGCTCGGGCCCGTGCCCGGGAACCCGGCCGAATCCGGACTCCGGCACGTGATGGCCCTCTTCCTTGACGGTCTCGAGGTCGAGGCCCTCCAGCGGCTCCGCCTTCTTTTCACCAAGGATGTAGGGCGCCTTGGCCATCCAGTGGTCGCGCAGGTCCATGATGACCAACTTGGGCGACAGCGGCTTGGCGGTATTCCACGCCGGACATTGCGATTGGCAGCGCCCGCACTCGGTGCAGGTGGCGAAGTCGAGATTGGCCTTCCAGGTGAAGTCTTCGATCTTGCCGCGGCCGAAAACGGCGTCGTCCGGCGGGTTTTCGAAGTCGATGGGCTTGCCGTCGGACTCGACGGGCAGCAGCGGGCCCAACCCGTCGGGAAGCCGCTTGAACGTAACGTTGATCGGCGCCAGGAAGATGTGTAAGTGCTTGGAGTGCAACACAATCAGCAGGAAGGCCAGCATGACGCCGATGTGCAGCATCAGCGCGACGGTCTCGACGATCTCGTTGGTGTCGTGGCCCAACGGGGCTAATAGATTGCCCATGAAGTGCGAGAAGAATGCGCCCTTGCCGTAAGGGAATTCGGCGCCGAGGGCGTTCACCGACGCCCCGCGGAAGATGGCATACGTCCAGATGACGTTGAAGATCATGAACAGGATCAGCCACGCACCGCCCGTGTGTGAACCGTAGAAGCGGGATTGGCGGCCGTATTCCTTTGGCTCGCTGCGCAACCGGATGATGGCGAACGTGACGATGCCGGTCAGTACTGCCAGCGCGAAGAAGTCCTGCAGGGCTCCCAGCGCGTCCAAGTGGCCGATGACGGGGAGGGAGAAATCCGGCTTGAACAGCACGCCGTAGGCCTCGATATAGACCGTCAGCAGAATGAAGAAGCCCCACATGGTGAAGAAGTGCGCCAAACCTGGCAGCGACCACTTCAGTAATCGGCGCTGTCCGAACACCTCGGCGATTTGGGTCCAGATGCGAGTGCCTATGTTGTCGGTGCGCCCGCTGGCCGGTTGTCCGGACATGACCAGCTTGTACAGCCACCAGACTCGGCGCAGAGCAAATAGTCCCACCACCGCGGTCATGCTCAGGCCCAGAATCATTCTGATGAGCGTCTGCGTGGTCACGGAAGGTTACCCCAATTCGTAGTCACTCAGCGAAAACCCGTTCGATCTCTTAGCCTGCCCATAGTGACATCTTTGCGGCTCTCGATGCGAGAAAGGCTGCCCTAACCTGCTGTTCAATGCTCCGGTGCCAGCATGGCACGCAGCATCGACAACATCTCCGACCGCGAGGATGCGCCGAGCCGGCGGCGGATCCGGGCAACGTGGTGCTCGACTGTCTTCGCCGAGATGAACAGTTGCCCGCCGATGTCGCGGTATGGCATACCCAACAGCAGCAGCTCGGCGACTTCGCGTTCGCGGTCAGACAGGCGCGAACCCGCGGCCGGCTGGCGCTGCGCTGACTGGGCGCCGGGTGGTGCTTCCGAGTTGGGCGTTTCGGCGCCCGTCTCAGCCGGGGCTGGGCCCCAATTCGCGCCTAGCTTGAGGTCCCGCGCCAGTTGCAGCATGGCGCCGGACACGCGGGCGTCGGGTGTTTGCAGCGCGGCCTGACCAGCCAGCCGGGTCGCATCCGAAGTCAGCCCGACTCCCGACAGCGACCGGCCTGCGGCGGTGACCTCGTCGGCGTCGACCTGGTTGGCCAGGACCCGCAGCCAGGTCCGGCCGGCGCCGGACAGGGCCCGCGCCAGCGCGCTGTCGTCCACCGCTGCACTGAGGGCCTGCCCGTGGGGGGCGACCGACTCGGGTGAGTTGGCCAGTATTCCCGCGTGCACCCCGGCCCAATGCAGCGGGACCGACCACAACGCCGGGTTGCCCAGTGAGTCCAAGAGGGTGAACGCCTGATCCAGGGCGTGACGCAATCGGTCGACCAGGCGCATGCGCGCGGCGGCAACCCACAGTTCGCCCAGCGGGAGCAGCGCGAACAGGTCGACGCTGTACTCGGCGAGCACTTCCATGGCCTCATACCAATGCTTTTGCAGCGCACCGGTGTCGCCGCTGCGCCGCGCGATCGCGGTCTGGAGTGCGGCTGCCCATAACGCGTCGCGGCGGTGCAGCCCGTCCGGGCTGGCCCCAGTGACGGCCTCGGCGACGTCCGCGGTGGCCGACGGCAACTGCCCGTCCTGCATCTTGATCCAGCCGGACAACAGCGAGCGCCGAGGCTCGAACAGCGAATCGCCGCCGTCGCGCGCGGCGCGGCCGATCACGCTGCGCGCGCGCACCGGATCGCCCCCGTGGATCGCGGCCAAGGTAACCAGCGCGGCGGGGCTGTCCGGCATGACTTGGCTCAGTGATTGCTCCGTCGCGATCGCCTGGCCCAGTTTTGCCATCGCCGCCGGATACGGCCGATCCATGCTCATTAGCAGTCCTTCGGCCAGGCTCCGCGATGTGCGCGCGGCAATCGTCGGCGGACCGGCGTCCTTGAGGCGCAGGGCAACGGCCGCCGCCGCGAGATCACCCGCGGCGACGTGCGCTATCGCGGCCGCCGCACCGACCACCGCGTCGGGGTGGGGGCCGAGCCAGCCGAACAGGTCCGCGGCCTGATTTGCGTTGCCGTCGTGAGCGGCGATGCTGGCCGCAATGCGCACCGCCGCGGCGCGTTCGCCTGCGTCCGACGAGCCGAGCAGATCGTCGGCCAGTGCCGCCGCGGCCGCTCCTTCGCCGGTGAGCGCCAGCGCGTCGGCGAGTCGTGAAGTCAGCCCCTCGGCGCCGGCGTCGACCGCTGCCCGATACAGCCGGGCGGCCCGAGCGGGGTGGCCCCGGGCGTCGGCGGCCTGCCGGGCGAGGATGCCCGCCAGCCGGTCGTCTCGCAGCCCGTGTTCGGCGAGTCGCAGCGCGAAATCCGTTGACAGCGTCGAGATGTCGAGTTGTGCTCGGAGGAGCGCAGCCTCGACCTCGTGGTGGTGTGCATTGCCGACGATCTGGGCGGCCGCATCGTGCACGGACTGCAGGAACTCCGGCCCGTGCGACGGCTGAGTTAGTCCGCTGGCACGCGCCCGATCCACCAGCTGGTGTGCCCGTGTTGTCGAAATCCCCAGCGCGCCAGCAACATCGGCGGACCCCAGTTCTTCGGCCAGCGACATGATGAGAAGAGCGTCCAGGGTGGGCTCGTCGAGCCGGCACAATCGGTCGACCAGTGCGAACTTGGCCGCCTGGGCCGGTGGTTGCGCCCCATCGGCCACGGCGCGCACCAGGAACGGCAGGCCAGCTGTGCAGTGCTGTTGCTGGTCGGCGACTGGCAGCGGACCGAGCGATATTCGAGGGCGTTCCCGTTCGATGGCCGCGCTCAGTGCCCGCAGCTTGCTCTTGGGGTTCGGCGGCCACCACAACCGTCGCCCGGGGGTCGGCCGCACGTTCGGTGAGGTCCAGCAGCTCTGACTCGGCCAGCAGTTGCGCATCGTCGATCACCAACGCCGCGCCGGGCGGATCGCCGGCGCGGGGTGGGCGGGTCAGCACGGTCAGCCCGGCCTCACGCAGTGTGTCCCGGGCCGCGGTGAGGACGGTGGTTTTGCCGGTTCCGATGCCCCCGCTGATCAGGAGTTTGGCCGGCACCGTCGCTGCGTCGGCCAGGGCCTGGATGGCTTCACGCGCGGTGTGTGGGACCTCGACGGGCGCTACGGGAACCGCGCCGACGGCTGGTTCACGGGATGTCAGGGGCGGTTTTGAAACCATTGCCACTCTCCTCCCGACGGCGATCTACGAGCCCCGTAACCCCACAATTCCCCTAATGCCGTGCCCCCTAATGCTGCCACGGGGCAGGTGGGTTGCGCACCGATCACATCGGTGGCGTCAACCGATAGCATCTTGGTTACTGGCTGACAATTGGCCGGGGTGCAGCAAGGAGGCGCAAGGAGGTGGGCAATGGCAAACTCATTGCTTGACTTCGTGATCTCACTTGTGCGCGACCCTGAAGCCGCCGCGCGCTACGCCGCTAACCCCGCGCAGTCGATCGCAGATGCGCACCTTGCCAATGTGACCAGCGCGGACGTGAATAATCTGATCCCCATGGTGTCGGATTCGCTGTCGATGGCCAACCCCGGTGGCGCGGTGTCGGGAGCGCCTGTCGCTGATCATGGCAACGTTTGGGCGAGTGGCGCGGCGGCGGCCGCGCTCGATGCGTTTTCGCCCCACACCCCTCTGGCCGCTGTGCATCAGCACGCCCCGGTGGGCGGTGTGATCAACCAGCCGACCGCCCCGGGACCCGGCGCGGCGCCCACCGATCTGCGCTCGCTGGGTACCGAGCCGCATCAACCATCGGTACTGCTCACGGGCGCAGAGGTGCCCGGTGCGACGGTTGACCACAGCGTCTTCCCGGCGGACCATCCGGCTGGCTGGGATCATCCGGTTGCCCACCCGCACGACGCTGACCCCGGTCACCACGGCTTCGGCCTCCACGGGTGACCTCAACGGGTGACCTCCACGGGTGAGTTGTTCTAGTCGTTGATCTTGGTGACGGCCCGATGCTGGCCGGCAACTAGGCCTTTGAGCTGCGCGAATTCCGCCAATTGGGGGTGCTTCCACGTGGGTACGGGGCTCTGCAGATTTCCCCTAATCCCCTAATGGGGTGGCTTGGCTGATCCCGGTGGGTATCCATGCAGCTGGGGGATTGCGCCCCGATTCCAGGCAAGGGCGGGATCCATAACGTGAATTTCAGAACGCCGTAACGGCGAAAAGCTTCACACACGTTGAAGGGAATCGACCATGAATGCGCTGATCGAATACATCCTCAGCCTGTTTACCAATTCAGACGCGGCCCAGGCCTTCGTCTACGGTCCTCAGCAGGCCATGGCTGATAATGGTCTGGTCAACGTGAGTCCCGACGAGTTAGCGATGGCCGCGGGCAATGCGATGCCTGGTCTAGCTCTTGGTGGGGGCGACCCGATCGGCGGCTTGCAGCAGGCGGTGGCCGACCAGTACGGCTTCGCACCCACTTACGACACGGGCTACGACGCGGGCTATGACCCCGGCTACTACGGCGACGGGGGGGACTACGACGGCGGCGGCCTGGGGTACTCGCTTGCGAATGACGCCGGTTATGTGGTGGACGACGCCGGCGCGATTGCCGGTGGTCTGGGGGCTGAACTGATCGGCGCACTCGGCGGCGGACTGGTCAATGCGGGTCTTCCCGGGTTCGGTTACGGGCCTGGTTTCGGTGGGTATGGGCCTGGTTTCGGTGGGTTCGGGCCCGGCTTCGGACCATTCGGGCCTGGAGACGCGACGTGCGGGCCCGGTTTTGGTCCGTGCGGGCCTGGTTGGGGATTCGGCGGGCCGTTCGGCGGCGGTTTCGGCACTGGTTTTGGTGGTCACCCGGGCTTCGGGCTGGGCGGGGGCGTCGAGGCCGGCTTCGGTGTGGTCGCTGAGGTTGGTCTCGGCCTTGGCGGTGGTTTTGGCGGTCACAGCGGTCTTGGTTTGGGCACAGGAGTTGGCCTTGGTGCTGAGGTCGGCGCGGGCTTAGGTCTGGGCGTTGGCAGTCGGTTTGGTTTCGGTGGTCAGACAGGTTTGGGTGGCGGGGCCGGCCTGGGTGGCCAGGGCGGCTTTGGCCTGGGCGGTCACAGCGGGTTCGGTCTTGGTGGTCAGACCGGTTTTGGTTTGGGCGGTGGGGCTGGTCTGGGCGGTCACGGCGGTTTTGGTCTTGGTGGTGACGCCGGTCTTGGTGGCCGTGGTGGTTTTGGTCTTGGTGGTGACGCCGGTCTTGGTGGCCGTGGTGGTTTTGGTCTTGGTGGTGACGCCGGAATCGGTGCTGGCGCCGGCTTCGGTGCCGGCGCGGGGCTGGCTGGCGAGGCTGGTCTTGGTGCTGGTGTCGGCCTTGGTGGTCGCGCAGGTCTTGGTGGTGAGGCCGGTTTTGGTGGTGGCGCGGGGCTGGCTGGTGAGGCGGGTCTTGGTGGTCGCGCGGGTCTTGGTGGTGAGGCCGGGTTCGGCGGTGGCGCAACCTTGGGCGGCGGCGCCGGCCTGAGTGGTCAGGCTGGTGGTGGCTTTGGCGGTGGTGCCGGTGTTGGTGGTCAGGCTGGTGGTGGCTTTGGCGGTGGTGCCGGTGTTGGTGGTCAGGCTGGTGGTGGCTTTGGCGGTGGCGCTGGTGGTCAGGCTGGTGCTGGCTTTGGCGGTGGTGCCGGTGTTGGCGCGGGTGGTCAGGCTGGTGGTGGATTCGGTGGCAATGCGGGCTTCGCTGGTCAGGCTGGCGGTGGCTTTGGCGCAGGGGCGGGCGCAGGCCTCGGCGGCCAGGCTGGACTGGGCGGCGGTGCTGGCGCGGGTCTTGGTGGTCAGGCCGGCGGTGGATTCGGTGGCAATGCTGTTCTTGGTGGTCAGGCCGGCGGGGGATTCGGCGGTGGTGGTCAGGCCGGCGGTGGATTCGGTGGTAACGCGGGTCTTGGTGGTCAAGCCGGCGGCGGATTCGGCGCCGGTGCAGGCGCGGGCGCAGGCGCCAGCGCGGGCATCGGTAGTCAGGCCGCACTCGGCCTCGGCGGCCAGGCCGGGCTGGCCGGCGCCGGCAATGCCGGGCTGACTGGTGCCGCCGGTCTGGGCGCGAACGCTGCACTCAGCGGCAACGCAAGTGGCCAAGCCGGATTGGTCGCAAGTGAAGGGGCTGCGTTGAACGGTGCCGCTACTCCGCACGTGTCGGGCCCGTTAGGGGGTGTCGGTGTCGCTGGCCAGGCGGGTGCGGGTGGCGGCGCAGGCCTGGGCATCGGCGGCGAGCGCAGCGTCAGTGCCTTGAGTGGCGGCAGCAATGCGCTGGGTGGCCACTCGACGCCCCAAGCCCTGGCGGGTGGGGCCGGCTTGGGCGGCCATGCCAGCGGAGCCGCCGGCGCGGGGGCTGCCGGCGGCCCCGCGAACGCCGGAGCCGGCGGCACCCTGTCCGGCGGAGCTGGAGCTGGGGCCGGGGCGCACGGCGGCATCCTCGGCCAGGAAGGTGCCGCGCTCGGGGGCGGCGGCCCGGTCAGCGGCGGCGGTGTCCCCGCGCAGCACGGCCCGACGGGTGTGGGTGGTCCGGTCAACGGTGGCGGTGTCCCCGCTCAGCATGGCCCGACCGGTGCCGGCGGCGAAGGTCCCGTCATTCAGAGCCCGGGTGGTCCCGGTGGCACTGTCCCGAGCCACGGCGGCACGGGCGGGCCGGTGATCAACGCACCGCAACAGGCCCCGACGCACGCGCCGGCGCCGGTGGAGCACTCGCCTGCTCCCGTGCAGCACACTCCGGCTCCGGTCCAGCACGCGCCCGCCCCGGTCGAGCACGCGCCGGCGCCGGCGCCGCACGGCCCGTCGGTGTTCTCCGGCACCCCGCACGAGCCGGCACCGGTGCATGCGCCCGCCCCGGCGCCCCATCCCGCGCCGGCGCACCCGGCCGGCCCGCATGGGTGATGGGCGGCTGACCTAACGAAACGGCGGGGCATTAACGGTCCCCGCCGATTCGCGAATACCGTGATTTCAGTGCATCGCTGCGAGAAAGTGGGGTGGCACGTTGACTGAGCCCAGTGACCCGCGTCGGGTCGGCGTGATCGTCGAGTTGATCGACCACACCGTCGCAATCGCCCAACTCAACGACCGCGATGACCTGGTGCAGCGACTCACCCGGGCCCGTACGCGCATCACCGACCCGCAAGTCCGGGTGGTCATCGCCGGCCAGCTCAAACAAGGCAAGAGCCAGTTGCTCAACTCGCTGCTGAACCTCCCCGTTGCCCGAGTCGGGGACGACGAGGCCACCGTGGTGATCACCATCGTGAGCTACGGCGACCCGCCGTCGGCTCGGCTTGTTGTGGCCGCGGGGCCCAAAGGTGAGCCCGCCACCGTCGACATACCGGTCGATGACATCAGCACCGACCTGCGAAAGTCGCCGCAAGCCGGGGGCCGCGAAGTGCTGCGGGTCGAGGTGGGTGCCCCCAGCCCGCTGCTGCAAGGTGGGCTGGCGTTCGTCGACACCCCCGGCGTCGGTGGCCACGGGCAGCCGCACCTTTCCGCGACGCTCGGGCTGCTGCCCGATGCCGACGCCCTGTTGATGGTCAGCGACACCAGCCAGGAATTGACCGAACCGGAGATGTGGTTCATCCGCCAGGCCCACCAGATCTGTCCCGTCGCCGTGTTGGTGGCCACCAAGACCGACTTGTATCCGCGTTGGCGCGACATCGTCAACACCAACGCCGGCCACCTGCAGCGCGCCGGGGTGCCGATACCGATCCTCCCGGTGTCGTCCCTGTTGCGTAGTCACGCCGTCTCCCTCAACGACAAGGACCTCAACGAGGAGTCCAACTTCCCGGCGATCGTCCAGTTTCTCAGCGAGAAGGTACTGTCTCGCGAGACCGACCGGGTCCGCGATGTCGTGCTCAGCGAAATACGTTCAGCTGCCGAGCATTTGACAATTGCCGCGCGTTCGGAGCTATCTTCCCTCAACGATCCGCACTTCCGGGACAGGCTCGCCGACGACCTGGACCGGCGGAAGCGCGACGCGCACGACGCCCTGAACCAGTCCGCGCTGTGGCAGCAGGTGCTCAACGACGGATACAACGACCTGGCCAACGACGTGGACCACGACATGCGTGCCCGCTTTCGCACCCTCACCGAGGACACGGAGCGCCAGATCGACTCGTGTGACCCCACTCGTCATTGGGCCGAGATCGGCGCCGATGTGGAGGAGGCGGTTGCCACGGCCGTCGGAGACAATTTCGTGTGGGCTTTCCGCCGGGCCGAGGAACTCGCCGACGCCGTCGCTGCCTCGTTTGCCGACGCGGGCTTGGATTCGGTCATGCTTCCCGACTTGACCGCCCGCGACATGGGGGCCGATTTCGGCCAGCTCAAATCGATGTCCGAGCTGGAATCCAAGCCGGCGGGCAAGGGGCAGAAGGTGATCACCGGCTTGCGGGGCTCGTACGGCGGTGTGGTCATGATCGGCATGTTGTCATCGGTCGCGGGGCTGGGGCTGTTCAATCCGCTGTCAGTGGGGGCTGGGCTGGTGCTCGGCCGGATGGCGTTCAAGGAGGACAAGGAGTTGCGGCTGTCGCGTGCGCGCGCCGAGGCCAAGACCAATGTGCGGCGCTTCGTCGACGACGTTTCGTTCGTGGTGGGTAAGGAATCGCGGGACCGGCTGAGGGACATCCACCGCAAGCTGCGCGACCACTATCGCGACATCGGCAACGAGCTGACCCGTTCACTGAACGAATCGCTGCAGGCGACCATCACCGCGGCACACCTGGAAGAAGCCGAACGCGACAATAGGGTCCGTGAATTGGAGCGGCAGTTGAATATCCTGGACCAGGTCACCGACAACGTTCGCAAGTTGACGCCTCCGGTGGCTCTAGGACGGGTGTGAGCACAAGCGATCGAGTCCGCGCAATTCTGGGCGGAACCATCCAGGCCTACCGCGGCGAGCCGGCCTACCGCCAGCGCCCCGACGTCTTTCACGAACTGGACCGCATCGGCGCGCGGCTCAACGAGCCGATCCGCATCGCATTGGCGGGGACGCTCAAGGCCGGCAAGTCCACCTTGGTGAATGCGTTGGTGGGCGAGGACGTTGCACCGACCGACGCCACCGAGGCCACCCGCATCGTGACCTGGTTCCGGCACGGCCCCACCCCGAAGGTCACCGCGAACCACTGGGGCGGACGGCGCTCCAATGTGCCGATCAGCAGCCATGGCGCCGGACCAGAAGGTGGCCTGACCTTCGATTTCCAGATGCTCAATCCCGCCGACGTCGCCGACCTGGACGTCGAGTGGCCTGCCGAGGAGCTCGTCGACACTACGATCATCGACACACCGGGAACCTCGTCGTTGACGCGCGACGCCTCCGAGCGCACGTTGCGGCTGTTGGTGCCCGCCGACGGCGTGCCGCGGGTCGATGCCGTGGTGTTCCTGCTGCGTACCCTCAACGCCGCCGACATCTCGTTGCTCAAACAGATCGGTCAGCTCGTCGGCGGGTCGAGTGGAGCGCTGGGCATCATCGGGGTCGCGTCACGGGCCGACGAGATCGGCGCGGGTCGCGTCGATGCGATGCTGTCGGCGGCCGACGTGGCCAAGCGGTTCACCACCGAGATGAATCAGACCGGCATCTGCCAGGCGGTGGTGCCGGTATCCGGATTGCTGGCGCTGACCGCGCGCACGTTGCGCCAGAGCGAGTTCATCGCGCTGCAGAAGCTTGCCGGCTCCGACCCCGCCGAACTCAACAAGGCCATGCTGAGCGTGGACCGATTCGTCCGGGCCGACAGCCCGCTGCCGGTCGACGCCGCGACGCGCGCGCAACTGCTGAATCGGTTCGGCATGTTCGGGATCCGGATCTCGATCGGCGTATTGGCCGCGGGAGTGACCGATTCGGCGGGGCTGGCCGACGAACTGCTGGAGCGCAGCGGGCTGGTGGCGCTGCGTGAGGTCATCGACCAGCAATTCGCACAGCGCTCAGACATGCTCAAGGCGCACACCGCGCTGGTGTCGCTGCGCCGGTTTGTTGAGGCGTACCCGATCGTGGCGACGCCGTACGTGATCGCCGATATCGACCCGCTTCTGGTCGACACCCACGCGTTCGAGGAACTGCGACTTCTCAGTCAATTACTCTCGCGGCCAACGACATTGAATGAGGAGGAGATCGTTTCACTGCGGCGCGTCATCGGCGGCGCGGGCACCCATCCGGCTAGCCGCCTCGGCCTGAACCCGGATGATCTCTACCCGCAGGAGGGTCCGCGCGCGGCGTTCGCGGCCGCGCAGCGCTGGCGCCGCCGCGCCGAGCACCCGCTCAACGACCCGTTCACCAAGAGGGTCTGCCGGGCCGCGGTGCGCAGCGCCGAGGCGATGGTGGCGGAGTTCGCCGCGGCTGGCTATAGCGTGCGTTAGCGCCTCGGGGGCTCGAAGGGGTGAGGGAACAGCGTCGGTCGCTCTCGCGTGGGCGTCGTCGGCGCGGTGGTCGTCGCCTGCGACGACGACGTGGTGGGCGGCTGGGTGGTCGTGGTGGTGGGCGCAGCCGTCGTGGTTGTCGTGGTGGGTGCCTGGCTCGTTGTCGTCGTCGAGGGGGCCTGGCCGGTTGTCGTGGTCGCCGGCGACTCGGTGCTGCTGCTGTCGGGCGGCGACGGCGGGATCACCGACACGGTGGTGCTGCCGTTCGGCGCGGTGATGGTCACCGTTTGCGGTGTTTGGCTTGGCTGGGTGCCCTTGTCGTTGCCGAGCGTGAGTGCCAACACCACTGCCAGCAGCACGGCTGCAAGCGCTGCGCCCACGCTGACGACCAGGGCGGTGCGCTTGTACCACGGCAGCGGCCCTGGCTCGGCGGCGTAGCGGTCGTCGCCCCCGTCGTCGAATACCATTGCCTCCTGGCCATATCCGCCGGTGTGTTCGGGGCCGGTGTAGGGGACCGGCTCCTCTCCGGTGGATGTGTCTTCTGACCAGGCCACCGGAGCCGGCGCGGCCGGGGCGGTAGGGGTCACCTGGGTCGGCGGGGTCCCGACCAGCTCGGTCGGTGTTTCGGCGACGACGGGAGCCGCGGCCGTCGCTGCGCCCGCCGACGATTGCAGGCCGATAAGCGAAGCGCCGATGGCGGCGCTGAAAGCGGGCCGCGCCGTGGTGAGGATCGGCACCTGCAGGCGCTCGGACAGTCGTGCCGGGACCAGCGGGATGCTGGCGCCACCGCCGACGGTCGCGACGGCGGCCAGGTTGGCCCGCGGAATCCCGTTGCGCTGCAACACCTCTTCGATGGTGTCGATGAATCGATCCAGCGGTTGTGTGATGAGTTGCTCAAAATCGTTGCGGGACAGCAGGATATCTCCCGAAACCGTCGCGATGGTGGCCGTCGGCGCCGTCGAGAGCTCTTCTTTGGCGCGGCGGCTTTCGCCGAGTTGGCGGTTCAGCGAACCGGTTCGGGCGGTGTTGGCCAGATCGGAAGGATCGGGGGCGGTCGCCCGAAGGTGATTGGCGATCAGCTGGTCGATCGCGTCGCCGGAGAAGTCGGTGTAGCGGACCGAAGCGCCGATCTGCTGAAGGTTCGATCCCGCGTCGGTCAGCGTGACGGTGGTGCCGCCCGCACCGAAGTCGCAGACAGCGACTACGCCACCCGCCGGGAATCCCGGTGCGGCGGACAGCGCGGCGAGCGCGGCGGTGGCGTCGGAGACCAAAACCGGAGCTACGCCGTCGGCCGACAGACCAGGTTGGGCGAAGAACTCTTCACGCAGCGCGGCGAACTGCCCCTTGGACCAGTAGGCGGGGACCGCGACGGTGACCGGAGTGCCGTAGCCGGCGGTGCGCGCCATCGCTTCGAGCGCATCGACGGTCAGTGCCTCGCCGAGATACTTCGTTCCGTCGGCCGCCACCAACGGAGTCCGTTCCCCGATCCGCTCGATAAATCCTCGCAGCACCAGACCGGGTTGGGTCAGTGCCGGGTTTTCTTCCGGAAGACCGACCTCGCTCGGGCGGTCGTCGAACAGCGTCAGGACGGACGTGCGGGCCACCGGGGTACCACCCACGCGCGCCGCGACCAGGTTGGCCACCCCGATCGACAACCCGAGCGACTCGCTCATGTGGCATACCCCTGTGTCTGTTGGATTGGTGGATTCCAGCGAGTCTATGTGCGTCGCCGCGTTAGGCGAGGGGACGCGAACCATGTCACGGCCGCCGAGTGTATCGGCAGGGTCACGCGCCTATACCGCGGCCACGCAGGCCGCTACCGATCAGCCACCAAACCTTGATCTGGCGGAAATCTAGGCCGTCACGGCAGGCCGTGCGGCAGCGTAACCGTCGGCCCCTGAGGAATCGTGATCACCGACGGCAGCGGCGGCAGATGGTGATGATGCGACGGCTGCGTTGTCGGCTGTTGTGTCGGTGGCTGGACCCCGGTACTGGTCGGTGGCGCGGAGGTGGGAGTGGTGGTCTCACTGCTCGGCGGCGTAGTTGTGGCGCTTTCACTGGTGGTCGGCGCCGTCGTGGCTGTCGTGGATTTGCTCGGGGCAGGGGTGGTGGTGGTCTGGCCTCCGCCTCCGCCGATCAGCTCGCCGATGCCGTAGACGATCAGCCCGATCAGGATCAGAACAAGCACGGCCCAGGCGACCAGCAGCAAGGTCTTGCGGTACCACGGGACGGGTTTGGCTTCCTCGTCGACAAAACCCGGCGGGTGATAGTCGTCAGGCGCAATCGTCGGAGGGGGCGCAGGGGGCAGCGGCATTGGCGGCGGCGGACCCGACGCGGGGTCGCCACCCCGGCCGAAGTCGGCCTGCCGGGTCGGTTGGTTGTTGAAGTCGTCGGGTGGGCCGTAAGGTGCCACGGCTCCGATGGTACTGACCCCACAAGCTCGCCACGCCGGGTCAGAACGTATTGACCTTTTCGACGCTGACGAACATTCCGTGACCAGTGCGGTTGTTCGTGAAACGGGTGCCGTCGGTGGCGGCGTTAATCGTCCACCCCTGCGCGGCGTAGGTCCTGTAATCGATGGTCACGGTCGGGATGGCCCCGAGGTTTCCCAGCACCCATTGAACGGAGCCGGCAGCGGTGATGCTGACGCCGTTGGCGTGCTCGCCATCCTGCAGCGGCGAGTTGGTGAACGGTGCCTCGCAGCCGACGCTGTCCTTGCTGATCTGGCAGCGCGTGACCCCGGACTTGGTTTCGATGAAGACGTAGCCGTTCTGGTCGGGCAAGAGCGGGATGGCGCCTGCCGGCGCGGTCGGGCTCGGCCCGGTGGCGGGGGTGGTCGGTGGCGCCGACGCACTCGTCGGCGGCGGCGCGGTACCGGTCTGGCTGGGCGACGGGAAGGTGGGCTCGGTGGGACCCGTCCCCGGGGTGGCCACCGGCTTGCCGTCGATGATGGTGCTGCAGCCGGCAAGCAGCATGCCACCGGCCAGCACGGCCGCGAGCAGCGGCGGCCCACCGGCCAGACCCCGCAATGCCCTTTGCGATAACCGCACGCGCTACTCCCGAAATATTTGAAATATGCAGGAGACAGATTACGCATTTGCGGTGCGGGTCAATACGTTGACGCGCATTTGGAATGTCGCTGATGGCAAAGTGTTATCGCCGCGCTGCCGTCGTTTCGAGCCGATCGCAAAATCGCGGTGGCGCCGCGAAAAATGGAATCATGGGGCGGGTGCCGCAATCGGGATCGATGGTCGCCGGAATTCTGCTGGCCGCCGGGGCCGGCCGGCGGTACGGCAAGCCGAAGGTGCTGGTGGACGGCTGGCTGGATACCGCGGTCAGCGCGCTTCGCGGTGGGGGCTGCGACGACGTGATTCTGGTCTTGGGCGCTGCCGAGGTGGCGGCCCCGGCGGGTGTCACGGCGGTCATCGCGCCGTGGTGGCGCGAGGGTTTGAGCGCGTCGGTGCGGGCGGGTCTGACCCAGGCCGATGACATGAACGCGGACTACGCCGTGCTGCACGTCATCGACACTCCCGACGTCGGTCCCGCGGTGGTGGCGCGGGTCCTGGACCGGGCGCTGGCGGCGCGCGGCGGGCTTGCCCGCGCGCATTTCGGCGGCCGGCCAGGTCATCCAGTCGTCATCGCACGGCAGCACTGGCCCGGTGTGCTGGCCCGGATCTCCGGTGACCAGGGCGCGGCCGCTTACCTGCGCGAGCGGGCCGACGTGGAGATGGTCGATTGCGACGACCTGGCCGGCGGACGCGACATCGACTGGTTGCAGGACCGGCCCGCGCCCGGGGTCTAGGCAGGGCCTTTCTAGCCGTTCTGGCCTTTCTGGCCTTGCTGGTCGCGCCGGTTGAGGCCGTCGAGGACCCATTCGGCCCAATCGATCTCCAATCCCGTCCAGCGCAGCCCCTGCTCGAGGACGGCGCGCGCGAAGAAGGCGTCGTCATCCACGGACCAGTCGTAGCCGTCGCGGATTTGTTCGTAGTGGGCGCGCTCCTCCGCGGCCACGGCCAACAGCGACTCCAGATACCCACGCGCCTGGCCAGGGGTGAGCCGGCCGAGGAAAAAAGTGCGCAACATCGCGGCGTTACGAATCGGCGGATCCTGCTGCGGATGGGTCATCCACTGATACAGCTCGGTGCGTCCGGCGTCGGTGATCGCATACTCCTTGCGCCCACGCGGGCCCACGTCGGACACCTTGATGAGTCCCGCGGCGGCGAGCTTGTTGAGCTCGCCGTAGAGCTGGCTCTGCGTGGCCGGCCACAGGTTGTCCAGCGACAGCTTGAACTTTTTCAGCAGGTCGTATCCGCTGGCGGGCTCTTGGGCCAGCAGTCCCAGCGCGGCATGTCTCAGGCTCACCCGACTAGCTTAACGTTCCACTATTGACATGTCACTAATATACATGTCAGTATCGACCTGTCGAAATTGGAATATCGCCGAGTAGGAGTTCTGATGACCCAGGCCATCCACCCCCAAGCGCCGACCTCCCGACCCAGACGGACGATGGATGCGTTCCTCAAGTCGCCGTTTGCCGGCATCGCGCCGTGGGCCCTGTTGTCGATCCTGTCCGCACCCGGACGCTTCGAGATGGCGGTCACCGCCGCTCTGGGCCTTTCAGTGCTGGTGATACTTGTCGGCCTGAGCCGGGGCATCAGGGTTCACGCGCTGGAGCTCTTCGGCGCCGTGTTCTTCGGGGTGATGGCCATCGTCGGCGCCTTCGCCGACGACAGCGTGATCCGGTTTCTGGAACTGTGGGCCGGCGAACTGACCAACGTTTCGCTCGCTGCGTTCGCCTGGCTCACGCTGCTGATCGGCGAGCCCTTCACGATGGCCTACGCCAAAGACACCACGCCGCAGGAACACTGGGACAGCCCGCTGTTCAAGCGGATCAACGCCGTCATCACCGCCGTGTGGGCAAGCGCGTTCACCTTCGCCGCGGCAGTCGGGTTTGTCGGTGATCTTGTCTTCCACGACGCCGCCAACTTCTGGACGGGTTGGATCCTGCAGTTGGCGGGCATCTTCTGCGCGGTCGCCTTCACCGAGTTCTACCCCGACTACGTGACCGCCAAGTCCGACCTGGCCAACGGAGAGCAGGCGCAGGTGCCCTCGGTCGTACAGGTTGTCAACTGGCTGCCCACGTTCGTCATCGTCACGGGCATCGCGGGTCTGGTCACCGGTTCCATCGACTTCTCGGTGGGCATGGTGCTGATCGTCGTCGGCAGTGTGGCGTCGGGCTTCATGGCAAAGGCCGCCTCGTAAGACAATCTGACGGCGCCGACAGCGTCGGGGCGACCGGCCGACGACGCGTGGGGCTACGAAATCCGCGGTAAGCGGAGGGCGTCAATCCGCCGCCGAATCCGCCGTCGGCGCAAGGGGTTCCGGGGTGTGGCCCACGTCTTGGGCGCCTTGGGTCGCGGTGGCCGTTACCCGACCGCGCACCAGATACCAGCCGCCGATGAGAGCCGGGATGCCGAGGACCACCGCGCCGAGCATCCACGGACCTTGCACCTTGTCGAAGAACATCAGGACCAGCACGCCCACCAGAAAAGCCAGCGTGGCGTAACCGCTGTACGGAGCAAACGGCATCTTGAACGTAGGTTGCTCGAGCTGGCCCCGTTTCACCAATTGGTGGAACTTCAGCTGGCACGCCACGATCGTCGCCCAGGCCACCACGACACCCACAGAGGCGATGTGGAGCACGATCTCGAAGGCCTGGTGGGGCACGAAAGCGTTGAGCGCGATCCCGAACAGGCCGATTCCGGCGGTGAGCAGGATGCCGCCGTATGGCACACCGTTCTTCGACATCGGGGCGGTGAACTTGGGCCCGCTACCGCTCATCGCCATCGACCGCAGGATCCGGCCCGTCGAATACAATCCGGCGTTCAGGCTGGACAGCGCCGCGGTGAGCACCACGAGGTTCATCAAGCTGCCCGCTCCCCGGAACCCGGCCTTGGAGAAGAAGGTCACGAACGGGCTGACACCGGCTTGGTAGCTGGTGTAGGGGAGCAGCAGGGCGAGCAGCACCGACGACCCGATGTAGAAGACCGCGATACGGAATACCACCGAGTTGATCGCGCGCGGCATGACCTTCTCCGGATTCTCCGTTTCGCCGGCCGCGATGCCAACTAATTCGATTGCTGCGTAAGCGAACACGACGCCGGAGGTGACGAGTACCAGGGACAGCATTCCGGTCGGCAGCAGCCCGCCGTGGCTGCTCCATAAGGACGGCCCGGTGTCCTGGCCGTCGACCTTGAAGCCGCCGGCCAGAAAGACGGTGCCGACGACCAGGAAGGTGACCAGCGCCAGCACCTTGATCAGCGAGGCCCAGAACTCCATCTCGCCGAAGACCTTGACCGAGATCAGATTCATCGACACCACCACGACCAACGCGATCAACGCGAGCGTCCACTGCGGAATCACGCGAAATGCCTGCCAGTAGCGGCAGTACGTCGCGATCGCGGTGGTGTCCACGATCCCGGTCATCGCCCAGTTCAGGAAGTACATCCAGCCCGCGGCGAAAGCGACCTTCTCGCCGAAGAATTCGCGCGCATAGGACACGAACGATCCCGACGACGGGCGGTGCAGCACCAGCTCGCCGAGCGCACGCAGGATCAGGAAGACGAAGATGCCGCAGATCCCGTAGACGATGAACAACCCGGGTCCCGCCGACGCAAGCCGTCCGCCGGCGCCGAGGAAGAGGCCCGTGCCGATGGCGCCGCCGAGGGCGATCATCTGAATTTGTCGGTTCTTGAGGGCCTTGTGATAGCCGGCGTCTTCACGTGTCAGCTGCTCGGCGGCGTCTGGCGGTGGCATCGCGCTCCTGAACTGGTGCTTCCCGGAACGCTCAGGCTAACCCACGGCCGTGGACACCGAGCTGTCTATTAACCAAACAAAAACCTACGACGATCCCGGGGTGGCGGGTCACAGGCCCAGGATTTGCTCGGCGTTTCGGTGGCTGACGCTCGCCCGCTCCTCCTGGGTGAGGGGCAGATTGTCGAGGAAGGTGCGCGCGTGTGTCATCGAACCGAAGGGGTAGTCGGTCGAGAAGGCCACCCGGCCGATGCCGACCTGCGCGACCAGGTTGGCAAAGGTCGCTTTGTCGTTGAAGTTGGCGAAGGTGTAGTGGAAGTTTTCGCGGAGATAGGTACTGACCGGGTGCCGCAGTCCCGTCAGCTCCGGCTTCATCGTGGCGTCGAAGCGCGGCAGCATGAACGACGTCGCTTCGCCCATGTGCCCGATGATGATCCGCAACGACGGATGACGGTCGAACACCCCGCCGAGAATCAGGCGCAGCGCATGCGTGGCGGTGTTGATGTGCCAGCCCCAGCCCACCGTGGCCAGCGCGAAGGTGACGTCGGCGGCGAACCCGGCGTAGCAGGACTCGATTACGGTCGACGGCGGGATCGTGGGGTGCAGGTAGATCGGGGCGTTGCGCGCCGCCGCGCGTTCGAGTATCGGTTCGAAGAACGGGTTGTCGAGGTAGCGACCTTGGCTGTGGCCGTTGATCACCGCGCCCAGAAATCCGTGCTCACCCACCGCCCGGTCCAGTTCTTCGGCCGCCGCATCGGGCGAGCTCACCGGCAGCGCGGCGAAGCCTGCAAGCCGGTCCGGGTACCGTGCGACCGCCGCCGCCAGTTCGTCGTTGCAGCCCTGGGCGAGGCGAATGGCCTCTGGACCGTCCAACTGTTCCACGCCGGGCGCCGCCAGCGACAGCACCGCCAGGTCGACGCCGGCGTCGTCCATCGCCGCGATGCGGGCCGCACCGAGGTCGCAGATCGGTTCGGCGATGCCCGGACGCGACCTGAGCCAGCCGCCCGGCCCGGCGATGAATCCCGCTGTCGCGTAATGCTCTTCGAGCGCGATCGTCCGCATGTGGGTCCTACCCCTCTAATACTGGTGAACAACGCTACGCGGGAGGAGCGATCACGGCGCGCGCCAGCGACATGCGCTGTCGGGGAGAAACGGCGGAGGCTATCTCTCGAATTCCAGGTGGTGCCGGATCTCCTCGGCGATGGCTTCCAGGTTGCGGCCGACCAGACCGCGCCCGATCAGCTCGGTGAGCAAGGCGATGCCAAACCCCTTGACGGAGAAAGTCAAAGTCATTGCGAGCCGGCTGCCTTCGCCGTCGGGCTCGACGAGCGCCGTGAACGAGTGCCGGGTTCCGCGCACCGATCGCCACTTAAGCCGGCCATTGTCGGTCGCGTCGGGGGGTGTGATGAGCACTCGTCCGCCCAGGTGGACGGCCCCGCTGTCCAGGTAGACATCCCAGAGTTGGCCGTCGTCGCAGGACTCGATGAATCGGCATCGGCTGAACGTGGACACGTTCATCAGCACGTTGCGAGGGTCGGTGACGAAGGCGCTGGCCTCGTCGACGGGGCAGCGGATGTGGCGGGAAACGGTAACCGTCTGGGCCATCAGCGGACCATCGGGACGACGGTCTTGCTGGCCAGTTTCGACAGCCCGACCTGCATGACGCTCGTGACATAGTCGGAGGCATAGTCCCAATCCGGTTCATCGCCGAACCGGTCGCGCACATTGATCGGCTCGAGCACCTGCATGCGGATCTTGGCCGGAAGCGGAAACTGCGGCAGCGGGAAGGGCAGCAGCCCCCACGGCAGGCTCAGCGTCATCGGCAGGGTCTTCACCCGCAGCAGCTTGTCCAGCCGCAGCAGCTGCGCCGTGCGGCGGCCGTCGTTGAGGATGATCAGCGTGTCGTGACCGCCCGTGGCGACCACCGGCACGATCTTGACGTTGCATTTGTGCGCCAACCGCAGGAAGCCCTTGCGGCCCGAGAAGACGATCTTGTTTCGGTCGCGCCAGGGGCGTAGGGCCTCGACATCGCCGCCGGGGTAGACGAGCGCCGAACCGCCATTGGCAAAGATGCGCTCGGCGAAGGAGTTGGCGGCCGGCACCACGCCAAGCCTGCGGGTCAACCCGCCGATAATCGGTGCCGCCGTGACAGTGTCGTGGGCGAGCGCGTACAGCGGGCGACCTTCGACGGTGAAGAAGGTGTTGTAGGCGAGCAGGAAGACGAACGTGTCCGGGGTGGCGCCGCCACCGCTGTGATTGCCGACGAACAGCACCGGCTCGTCGGGAACGTTTTCGAAGCCGTGCACCTCGGCCCGGAACCACACCGTCGACGCCAACCACAGCGTCGGCAGGACCGTGCGGATGAACTCCGGATCGCGCTGGCGAAGTTCCTCGGGGATTTCTGGGCCGGTCATCTCGATGAGATTAAACCGCCGTCGACGGCGAGTGCCGAACATTCCAGCGATTCCTGACCTTCCGAAGCCGGCTACCGCGCCTGGATGAATTCCCGCAACTGCTGGGGCACCTCGGACGGCTCGACCTTGGTGAAGAAGTCGGGCCTCGTCACCGCGGTGGAGGTCTCCTCGCCGCTGATGAGGCCGTCGGCGTCGAGCGGAAGTTGCCCTCGGTGACGACCGTGTCGTCGTCGACGACGATTCGGTCCATGTCCAGCTCGAGGTAGTACTGGCCGCCTTGGACGGCCGGGCTGACCTCTTCTCAGATGCTGATCTCTTGTCAGATGCTGATCTCTTGTCAGATGCGGATCTCTTGTCAGATGCCGACGACGTGGACGAGTCCTTCCAGCCCGCTGAAGTCTTCGCTGTTTCGTGTGTAGACGTCGAGGCGATTGGCGTGGGCGGTCGCTGCGATGAGCAGGTCCGCAAAGCGGCGGCGTGGCTGTCTTGCTCCGCGGACCGTGGCGGCAACGATAAGCCCGTAACTGCGCGCGACCGTCCCATCAAGTGGGAGCGGTTCGAAGAGCGATTCGACTTCCTGCAGCCGGGCCTGCCTCTTGGCCGCTTCCAGCGGGGTCGCTGCCAGATGGGGACCGGCCGCCAATTCGGCCGCGGTGATAGCGGATATGGCGATCTCGTCGGGCAGCGCGGCGATTACGGCGGCGTCGTGCCAATCGACGACGACGGAGGTATCGAGAAGCCCGCGCGCCAAATCACAGTCCCTGGTCGATTAGCCCGTCGAGGTCGGCACGGAATTGGTGATGGTCGATACGCACGTCGGCAGACGCCAGCGCCGCGACTTCGTCTCGAGGGATAAACGAACGCCGAGCGGCTTTGATCGGGCGAAGCTCAGCCACCGGCTCGCCGTTGCGGGTTACCACGAAGGTCTCGCCCCCGGCTACCGCTTCGACCACCTTGGCGTTGTCATTGCGCAGGTCGCGTTGTGCGATGACTCTGACCATCGTCTGACTGTAGCGATTTGTGCTACGCCATGCGACGTCTGAGCTACGTCGGAGCTAGGTCTGAGCTAGGTCCGACGAATTGGCAAAAGGGACCCCCGGGAACAAGATGACGATGCCGCCCGTTAGCATGGTCAACAAGTTGAGCGAACCACACTCAATCCTGGGTTGACAGCCCATCGCCCTGAGGGGCAGGCTTGAGCGCGGTTCACTCAGCATAGTGCAACGCAAGAAGCTACTAATCAGGAGGATTCACTATGGCTCGTGCGGTCGGTATCGACCTCGGGACCACCAACTCCGTCGTCTGCGTCCTCGAGGGCGGCGACCCGGTCGTCGTCGCGAACTCCGAGGGCTCGCGGACGACGCCGTCGATCGTCGCGTTCGCGCGCAACGGTGAAGTTCTTGTCGGCCAGCCCGCCAAGAACCAGGCGGTGACTAACGTCGACCGCACCATCCGTTCGGTGAAGCGGCACATGGGCACTGACTGGAACATCGAGATCGACGGCAAGAAGTACACCGCGCAGGAGATCAGCGCCCGAGTTCTGATGAAGCTCAAGCGCGACGCCGAGGCCTACCTCGGGGAGGACATCACCGACGCGGTGATCACCACCCCTGCCTACTTCAACGACGCCCAGCGCCAGGCGACCAAGGAAGCCGGCCAGATCGCCGGTTTGAACGTGCTGCGCATCGTCAACGAGCCAACTGCGGCCGCATTGGCGTACGGCCTGGACAAGGGCGAGAAGGAGCAGACCATCCTGGTCTTCGACCTGGGCGGCGGCACCTTCGACGTCTCGCTGCTCGAGATCGGCGAGGGTGTGGTCGAGGTCCGTGCCACCAGCGGTGACAACCACCTCGGCGGCGACG
Organism: uncultured Actinomycetota bacterium; assembly: GCA_963778135.1. Taxonomy (GTDB): domain Bacteria; phylum Actinomycetota; class Actinomycetes; order Mycobacteriales; family Mycobacteriaceae; genus Mycobacterium. The sequence continues at coordinate 650,982 of CAVZTC010000004.1, forward strand.
ACTGGGACGACCGCATCGTCAACTGGCTCGTCGACAAGTTCAAGGGCACCAGCGGCATCGACCTGACCAAGGACAAGATGGCGATGCAGCGGCTGCGTGAGGCCGCCGAGAAGGCCAAGATCGAGCTGAGCTCCAGCCAGGGCACCTCGATCAACCTGCCCTACATCACCGTCGACGCGGACAAGAACCCGCTGTTCCTCGACGAGCAGCTGACCCGCGCCGAGTTCCAGAAGATCACCCAGGATCTGCTGGACCGCACCCGCCAGCCCTTCCAGCAGGTCATCAAGGACGCCGGCATCTCGGTGTCCGACATCGACCACGTGGTGCTGGTGGGCGGTTCCACCCGCATGCCCGCGGTGACCGACCTGGTCAAGGAGCTCACCGGCGGCAAGGAGCCCAACAAGGGCGTCAACCCCGACGAGGTGGTGGCCGTGGGCGCCGCGCTGCAGGCCGGCGTGCTCAAGGGCGAGGTGAAAGACGTTCTGCTGCTTGATGTTACGCCGCTGAGCTTGGGTATCGAGACCAAGGGTGGCGTGATGACCAAGCTCATCGAGCGCAACACCACGATCCCGACCAAGCGGTCGGAGACCTTCACCACCGCCGACGACAACCAGCCGTCGGTGCAGATCCAGGTCTATCAGGGTGAGCGCGAGATCGCTTCGCACAATAAGCTGCTCGGCTCCTTCGAGCTGACCGGCATCCCGCCGGCTCCGCGCGGTGTCCCGCAGATCGAGGTCACCTTCGACATCGACGCCAACGGCATCGTGCACGTCACCGCGAAGGACAAGGGCACCGGTAAGGAGAACACGATCAAGATCCAGGAGGGCTCCGGCCTGTCCAAGGAGGAGATCGACCGGATGATCAAGGACGCCGAAGCGCACGCCGACGAGGACCGCAAGCGTCGCGAGGAGGCGGACGTCCGCAACCAGGCCGAGACGCTGGTCTACCAGACGGAGAAATTCGTCAAGGAACAGCGCGAAGCCGAGGGAGGATCCAAGGTCCCCGAGGACACGCTGAACAAGGTGGACGCCGCAGTGGCGGAAGCGAAAGCGGCACTTGGTGGATCAGATATCTCCGCGATCAAGTCGGCGATGGAGAAGCTCGGCCAGGAGTCACAAGCACTCGGCCAGGCGATCTACGAAGCCACCCAGGCCGCCGAGGGCGGTGCCGGGCAGGCCGGCCCGTCGGCCGAGCCCGGTGGTGCGGGGTCAGCCGACGACGTCGTGGACGCGGAGGTGGTCGAAGATGACCGGGAGTCCAAGTGAGCGAAAGCAATCCACAGGAGCAGGTGACGGTCACCGACAAACGGCGGATTGATCCCGAAACCGGCGAAGTGCGGCACGCCTCGCCCGGCCCGGCCCCTAGCGGGTCGGCGCCGGGGGCGTTCGCCGGCGAGTCTCCGGAGGAGGCCGACAAGGCGGCCGAACTGCTCGGCGACTTACAGCGGGTGCAGGCCGACTTCGCCAACTACCGCAAGCGCGCGCTGCGCGACCAGCAGGCCGTGGCGGACCGTGCCAAGGCGACCGTGGTCAGCCAATTGCTCGGCGTGGTCGACGATCTCGAACGGGCGCGCAAGCACGGCGACCTCGAGACGGGCCCGATGAAGTCGGTCGCCGACAAGCTGATAGGCGCGCTGACTGGGCTGGGCCTTTCGGCGTTCGGTGCCGAGGGCGAAGACTTCGACCCGGTGCTGCACGAGGCCGTGCAACACGAGGGCAACGGCGGTGAGGGCTCCAAGCCGGTGATCGGCACCGTCATGCGCGAGGGTTACCGGCTGGGCGATCAGGTGCTACGGCACGCCCTGGTCGGTGTTGTCGACACGGTTGAGGGCGGCTCCTCGGCACGAGCCGATGAATCGCTCGTCGAAACAGAGCGTGAAGCCCGGCCGGCCAACACGGGCGATAACCCTGCAGGCTCCGCCGAAGAGGGCACAGAATCAGAACCATCAAGCAACTAATCGATTGGCGAGGGAGGTGACGCGGCATGGCCCAGCGTGAATGGGTCGAAAAGGACTTCTACAAGGAGTTAGGCGTTTCCTCTGGCGCGACCGAAAAGGAGATCAAGACCGCCTATCGCAAGCTGGCCTCCGATCTGCATCCGGATAAGAACCCCGACGGAGCGGAACGGTTCAAGGCGGTGTCCGAGGCGTACAGCGTGCTGTCCGACGACACCAAGCGCAAGGAGTACGACGAAACCCGGCGGCTGTTCGCCGGTGGCGGCTTTGGTGGCCGCCGGTTCGATTCGGGTGGCTTCGGCGGCTTCGGCGGCGGTGGGGACGGGGCCGAGTTCAACCTCAACGATTTGTTCGACGCTGCCGGCCGATCCGGCGGCACCAACATCGGCGACCTGTTCGGTGGCTTGTTCGGACGCGGCGCCGCGCCTCGACCCAGCCGGCCGCGGCGCGGCAACGACCTGGAGACCGAGACCGAGCTCGATTTCATCGAGGCCGCCAAGGGCGTGGCGATGCCGCTGCGGCTCACCAGCCCGGCGCCGTGCACCAACTGCCATGGCAGCGGCGCGCGGCCGGGCACCAGCCCGAAAGTGTGTGCCACCTGCAACGGCACCGGCGTCGTCAACCGCAACCAGGGCGCCTTCGGATTCTCCGAACCATGCACCGACTGTCGGGGCAGCGGCTCGATCATCGAGCACCCGTGCGACGAGTGCAAAGGCACCGGCGTCGCCACCCGCACGCGCACCATCAATGTGCGCATCCCGCCCGGCGTCGAGGACGGACAACGGATCCGGCTGGCCGGGCAGGGCGAGGCCGGGTTGCGCGGCGCCCCGTCGGGTGACCTGTACGTGACGGTGCATGTGCGGCCCGACAAGGTCTTCGGCCGGGACGGCGACGACCTCACCGTGACCGTTCCGGTCAGCTTCACCGAATTAGCCTTGGGTTCAACGCTTTCGGTGCCCACGCTGGACGGCACAGTCGGTGTCCGGGTGCCTAAGGGTACCGCTGACGGCCGCATCCTGCGGGTGCGCGGACGCGGCGTGCCCAAGCGCAGCGGCGGTAGTGGCGACCTGCTGGTCACCGTCAAGGTGGCGGTCCCGCCGAACGTGGAAGGCGCGGCACAGGAGGCGCTGGAGGCCTACGCGGCGGCCGAACGGGCGAGTGGGTTCGACCCACGGGCCGGGTGGGCGGGCAATCGCTGATGGCTAACAACCCGAGGAACCCAAGGCACGGGGATTCCCGGACCTTCATGATCTCGGTGGCGGCCGAACTGGCCGGCATGCACGCGCAAACCCTGCGTACGTACGACCGGCTCGGGCTGGTCAGCCCCGACCGCACCTCCGGGGGTGGTCGGCGCTATTCGCAGCATGACGTCGAATTGCTGCGCGAGGTTCAGCGGCTCTCCCAGGACGAGGGGGTCAACCTCGCCGGCATCAAGCGCATCATCGAGCTGACGAATCAGGTGGAGGCGCTGCAGTCCCGTGTCAAGGAGTTGTCCGACGAGGTGATGGCGTTGCGCGCCAACCAGCGCCGCGACGTCGCGGTGGTGCCCAAGAGCACCGCGTTGGTGGTTTGGCAACCGCGCAAGCCCCGCTGAATTGCCGGATGTGCCGTCCCTGGCGGCGGTACGATCGACGTCTGCAGAGTGTCGGCCGCTCTGACCTCGTAGTCTGCGGGGAGGTGTCGGATGTCGTTTGTGATCGCGGAGCCCGAGCTGGTGGGGGCGGCGGCAACAGATCTGGCGAATATCGGTTCGACGATCAGGGCGGCCAACGGGGCGGCGGCCCTCCCGACCCTAGGCGTGCTGGCGCCGGGCGTCGATGAGGTGTCGACGCAGATCGCGGGGCTTTTTGGTGCGCACGCCCAGGCCTATCAGGCCCTCAGCAGCCAAGCCGCGACGTTTCATCAGCAGTTCGTCCAGCTATTGCAGGCGGGCGCCAACACGTATTCCAGCGCCGAGGCCGCCAATGCGTCGCCGCTGCAGACCTTGAAGCAAGAGATCTTGGGTGTGATCAATGCGCCAACCGAGGCGTTGTTGGATCGGCCGCTGATCGGCAACGGCGCCAACGCGACGACGCGGGGCGGCAGCGGCCAGGATGGCGGAATCTTGTGGGGCAACGGCGGCAACGGTGCGCTCGGATTCCCCGGACAGGCCGGTGGTAAAGGTGGGGACGCCGGGCTGATCGGCAACGGCGGCAACGGCGGAAACGGTGGGTCCGGGGGCCCGACGGGTGGGACCGGCGCGGTCGGCGGTGCCGGAGGTGGCGGCGGGCTGCTGTTCGGCAACGGCGGCAACGGGGGCACTGGCGGCGTCAATCAGCTCAACCAGGGCTTCGGAAACGGCGGTTCGGGCGGCAATGCCGGGCTGATCGGCGTGGGCGGCACCGGCGGCAACGGCGCCCACGGCGGCACCGGTGGCACCGGCGGCCTGCTGGTTGGACAGGGCGGCGGCGGCGGTACCGGCGGTGTTCTGCGACTTAGGGCGGAAACGGGGGGAACGGCGGGAACGCGGGTTTACTTGGGCGCGGCGGGGACGGCGGCAGCGGCAACACCGGCGCCGGCAACGGCGGCGGCGGCGGCGACGGGGGGAACGGCGGGCTGATGTATGGCTACGGCGGCAGCGGCGGTACGGGCGGTGTGGCTGGTAGCTCCGTGGGCGACATCGGCGGGCCGGCGGTACCGGCGGTAACGCCGGGCTGTTTGGCGGGGGCGGTACCGGCGGCACCGGCGGCGCCGCTTCCGCTGTCGCTAACGGTGCCGGGGGGATGGGTGGCAACGGCGGCAGCGGCGGGATGTTCTCTGGTTACGGCGGCCGCGGCGGCGACGGTGGTACCGGCGGCGGTGCCGGCGGGACTTCGGCGGTAACGCTGGGCTGTTCGGGTATGGCGGCGCCGGCGGTAACGGCGGCGACAGCAACGCTGTCTTGTTCGCCACGAGCGGCGGCAAGGGCGGCAATGGCGGTAACGGCGGACAGCTTTACGGTGACGGCGGGGACGGCGGCAACGGCGGCCCCGGCGTGTTGGGCGTCGGCGGCAACGGCGGTAACGGCGGCGATGCGATCCTGATCGGCAACGGTGGCAACGGTGGCAATGGTGGCGGGGCTGCCGTCGCGGTACAGCTCGGGTTACCCGGTGTCGGCGGTACGGGTGGGACGCTACTCGGCGCGGACGGCAGCGAAGGGTCCTCCGGTTGATCCGTGCCGCGGTTCGTCAAACGCGAATGGAAAACTGGGTGACCACCGGTTCGCCCGGCCGCGCACTTCGGTAGCCGCCGCGGCGCAACGCGTCGGTCGGTGCGGCCATCGGCTCGAAGCACACCAGTTGCTCGGCGGGCGGCGCGAAGATCTGCGCCGCCGGATACCCCTGCTCGAAGCGCACCTCAATGCGGCGGCCGCCGCCCGACACCGCGAACACCGCGCCGTCGGTCACCTGGTCGTAGGCGTCGTCAAAGGCCTTGTCGCCCAGCGGTTCCGTCGCCGCCGGCTGCGGCGTCGCTGCGCCGGTGGGTAACCCCAGCCCGTCGAGGGCCAAATGCCGAAGCGGGGGAGTCTCGATGATCCAGTCGACGCGGGCCACGTCGGGCAGCTGCAGATACGGATGGAAGCCGAAACATAGCGGGACCGACGTGTCGCCCGTCGCCGTGACCGTGGTGCGCAGCGTCAGTGTCCGCTCGGCCAGTCGCACCTTCACCGCGAGCACGTGTGGGTAGGGGAAGCTGGCCAGCAAGCGCGGATCGGCGCCGAAGTCCACCTCGGCGGTGAGCTCGTTGCCCGACTCGGCCGTCACGCGCCACCCCGCATATGCGGCCAGCGCACCGTGGATGGGCAGCCCGTTTGGGTCGGGGCGAACGCCGTTGTCGCCCGGCGTCAGGGTGACCGTCTTGCCCATGGCGGTATAGGTGTTGTCCCCCAACCGATTTGCCCAGGGATACAGAATCGGGATCCCCATCGTCTTGCCCGCCGTGCGGTACGCGTCCAGGCCGCGCCGTTGGCCGAGTAGTTCCACGCCGGAGTCGCTGAGTGAGGTGCCGATCATGCCGGCCTCGGGCACGAACTGCGCGGCCACGGGCGACGACGGGTCATGCAGGGTGACGATATGCATTGCTCACCTCGATAGGGGATCGTGTTGAATGCGTTCCGGCGGAGCACCTTTGGCGATCAGGGCGGCCTTGGTCGCGCAGACCATGGCCGGTCCGCCGCAGATCAGGATCTGGCGGTCCCCCCAGCTGCCGTATTGGGTGACCACATTCGGCAGCCGGCCGGTTTGGCGCACGTGCAGGCCGCGGGGCGGGGACACGTCGGGATAGTCTGCGGCCCAAGACGGATCGTTCTTGTATTCCGACACCGGCGACACCGAGAGCCACGGATTGTGCGCCGCGACCTCCCACAGCGTGCGGAGGTCGTAGAGCTCGCACCCGTAGCGGGCGCCGTAGAACAGATGTATTCGGGGGTTTTCCGCGAAGCGGCTGAGGTCCATGATCAGCGCCCGCAGGGGTGCCAGCCCGGTGCTGCCGGCCACCATCAGCACGTCCTCGCCGTCGCGATCCACCCGCAGCGAGCCGTGCGGGCTGGATAGCCGCCATCGATCGCCGGGCCTGGTTTCGTTGACGACGGCGGTGCTGACCAAGCCGCCGGGAACCAGGCGGACGTGAAACTCGATGCCGCCGTCCGGGTCGGCGGGAATGGCCGGGCTCAGATAGCGCCAGCGGTGTGGGCATTGCGGAACGTGGACGTTGACGTACTGACCCGCGTGATAGTGCATCGGGCGGTCCAGGCGCAGCCGGACGACGGCAAGATCCCGCGATACGCGCATGTGCTCGATGACGGTGCCGTCCCACCAGGCGGGTCCCTCGTCGGCGTCGGCGGCGCCACTCATCACCCCGGTGATCAGGTTGAGCGACTGACTGGCCGCGTCGTCGACGGCGGCTGTCCAGGCATCCCGGCTTGGATGGCTCAGGTGGGTGCGCAGCATCGCGTACAAGGCACCCCGCAGGGTCTCGTAATGGCTTGGCAGCACGCCATATTTGCGATGGTCGCGGCCGAGCTGGGCCAGGAAGGCAACCGGCTCATCTGCGCGCTGCGCGGCCAGCTCGCCGTATACCCAGTGCAGTGCGTGCGCGAAAGCGGCTCGCTGGCCGTCCATTTCGGGCGGGAAAAGGTCTCGCACCGAGACGTCGAGGGAAAACCAGTGGGCGTAGAACCGGCGGACCAACTCGTTGCCGGGGCCCGCGTCCGCAGATTTGAGGGCCTCGAAGGCGTCGCGCAAGATCCGCAACGCTTCCTGGTCTTCTAAGCCCACGGACGCCGATTCTAAGCTCTTGCGCCGGCCTCCCACCGGCCTCCCACTGGTTACGTGCCGTGAATGCCCTTGTACAACACCCACAATCCGATCAGCACGAGGATCGCCGCCACCAGGCCGGCGTTATGCCTTTCCATCCAGTTCTTGAGTCGCTCCAGCGGACCGTCGAGGCGGTCGCCGCCGACCACGTAGGCCAGCACCGGGATCGCGACCGACGACGCCGCGACGCCGACGAACAGCGCGGCGGAGAGCACGGTTCCCGTAACACCCAGCGCGTCGGTCCCGATCGCCAAACCCGCTGCCGCGCAAACAAATAGCACCTTGGGGTTCACCACGGTAAGCGTCGCGCCGGTCACCGCGGCTCGGGCGGGAGTGACGGACCGCAACGATCGCATCCAAGCGGGCGCGTGGTCGTGGCCGCGCCGAGTCAGCCACCGGATGACTCCGAAGACGATGAGTGTGGCGCCGACGACGATCCGCAGCCAGGATGCCCACGCCGGCGGGGAGCTTTTCAGGCCGCCGAGCATGTCGGAGATGCCGATGAAGAGCGCCGTCAATCCGGCCAGCCCGAGGAGCCAACCGGCCAGGTATGCCAGCCCGCTCTCGCGCGGATGGGTCGTGTGCAAAACGAGTACGCCCGGAATGATCGACAGCGGCGAAACCGTGATGACCAGCGCGAGGGGCAGCAGTTCCACCATCTAGGAGCCCTGTTCGACGGTCACGCCAGAACGGTAGCGGAGCCGCGGAAATTGACGGGTATCGAGGGGTGATTACGGCGCGTTGGCGGGGTTATTATTTTCCCTAACGACTATTTCAATGACGGCCACCCGTATGGCCGGTCGCTGTACGTGCGCCACACCTGGAGGTGCGAGATGTCGTTTGTCATTGCGGCGCCGGAATTCGTTACGGCGGCGGCCTCGGACCTTGCGAATCTTGGTTCGACGATCAGCGAGGCGAACGCCGCGGCGGCCTTACCCACGTCCTCGGTACTGGCGGCGGGGGCCGATGAAGTGTCGGCGGCTATCGCCGCGATGTTCGGCGCGCACGCTCAGGCATATCAGGCTCTCAGCGCCGCGGCCACGCAGTTTCACAACCAATCCGTCGGGCTCATGAATAGCGGCGCGGCGTCGTATGCCAGCGCCGAGGGCGCCAACGCGTCGCCGTTGGCGGCCGCGAAGCAGGCGGCTTCGGACATTCCGTGGTTCTCGCCCTGGAAGGACCTGACTGGTCGCCCGCTTTTCGGCGACGGAGCAAATGGCGCTGCTGGGCAGCCGGGCGAGGACGGTGGCTGGCTGATCGGCAACGGCGGCAACGGCGGACACGGCGAGCCTGGCAGCACCGGCGGTAATGGTGGTGATGCGGGGCTGCACGGCCAGGGCGGTAACGGCGGGCCCGGCGGTAACGGTTTGAGCCTCGACATAAACGGCGCAGACGGCGGCAACGGCGGCGTCGCCGGGCTGTTCGGCCGTGGCGGCAACGGCGGCGCCGGGGGCAATGGCGTGGCGACCGGCCTCGGTGGCAGCGGCGGCAACGGCGGCGCTGGAGCCGACGGCGGGACGCTGATCGGCAGCGGTGGGGCCGGCGGCGTCGGCGGCCTGTCCTTCGGCAACAACTTCGGCGGTAGCGGCGGCAACGGCGGGAATAGCGGTCTGCTCGCCGGCAACGGCGGCAACGGCGGGTTGATCGGCAACGGCGGCGACGGCGGCAACGGCGCACAGAATGGGGCCCCCGGCATCGGCGGTCTCGGCGGGCTGGTGTTCGGCAGGAACGGGAAGGGCGGCGTGTCGCTCTAGCTCTGGCGCCTGAGTGCGCAAAATTCGCTAGAGTTGAGCGGAACAGACTCAACCTTGACGGCGTTGAACAACCCGACAAGCATTTTTAACCAGCCCCTTTCTGTACCCGAAACGGAGGTGTCGTGGACTCTTTTAATCCGACAACCAAGACGCAGGCGGCCCTGACGTCGTCCCTGCAGGCGGCGACGTCCGCCGGCAACCCCGAGATCAGGCCCGCTCATCTGCTGATGGCGCTGCTGACGCAGAACGACGGGATCGCCGCACCGCTGCTCGAGGCCGTCGGTGTCGAGCCCGCCACCATCCGCACCGAGACCCAGCGACTGCTGGACCGGCTGCCGCAGGCCAGCGGCTCCAGCTCGCAGCCGCAGCTGTCGCGCGACGCGGTCTCTGCCATCACCACCGCGCAGCACCTGGCGACCGAGATGGACGACGAATTCGTCTCCACCGAACACCTGCTGGTAGGGCTGGCTACCGGCGACTCCGACGTCGCCAAGGTGCTGACCGGGCACGGCGCCTCGCCGCAGGCCCTGCGGGAGGCGTTCGTCAAGGTGCGCGGCAGCGCCCGCGTCACCAACGCCGACCCCGAGTCCACCTACCAGGCGTTGGAGAAGTACTCCACCGACCTGACCGCACGGGCCCGGGAGGGCAAGCTCGACCCGGTTATCGGGCGCGACAACGAGATTCGCCGCGTCGTGCAGGTGCTGTCCCGCCGCACCAAGAACAATCCGGTCCTCATCGGCGAGCCGGGTGTCGGCAAGACCGCGATCGTGGAGGGCCTGGCCCAGCGCATCGTCGCCGGCGACGTGCCGGACAGCCTGCGCGACAAGACCGTCGTCAGCCTGGACATGGGGTCCATGGTGGCCGGCGCCAAGTACCGCGGCGAGTTCGAGGAGCGGCTCAAGGCCGTGCTCGACGACATCAAAAACTCGGCCGGCCAGATCATCACGTTCATCGACGAGTTGCACACCATCGTCGGCGCGGGGGCCTCGGGCGCTGACTCTTCCTTGGACGCCGGCAACATGATCAAGCCGATGCTGGCCCGCGGCGAACTGCGCCTGGTCGGCGCCACCACCCTCGACGAGTACCGCAAATACATCGAAAAGGACGCCGCGCTGGAGCGGCGATTCCAGCAGGTGTTCGTCGGCGAGCCGTCGGTCGAAGACACCGTCGGCATCCTGCGCGGGCTCAAGGATCGCTACGAGGTGCACCACGGCGTGCGGATCACCGACTCCGCGCTGGTGGCCGCGGCCACGCTCTCGGACCGCTACATCACCGCCCGTTTCCTGCCGGACAAGGCCATCGACCTGGTCGACGAGGCGGCGAGTCGGCTGAAGATGGAGATCGACTCCCGGCCCGTCGAGATCGACGAGGTCGAGCGGCTGGTGCGCCGGCTCGAAATCGAAGAGATGGCGCTGGCCAAGGAAGAAGACGAAGCGTCCAAGGAGCGGTTGGAGAAGCTGCGTGCCGAACTGGCCGACAAGAAGGAGCAATTGGCCGAGCTGACCACCCGGTGGCAGAACGAGAAGAGCGCGATCGACATCGTCCGCGAGCTCAAGGAGCAGCTGGAGGTGTTGCGCGGGGAGTCCGAACGCGCCGAGCGCGACGGCGAGCTGGCCAAGGCCGCCGAGCTGCGGTATGGGCGCATTCCGGAGATCGAGAAGAAGCTCGACGCCGCGCTGCCGCACGCCGAGGCCCGCGAGAACGTGATGCTCAAGGAGGAGGTCGGACCCGACGACATCGCCGACGTGGTGTCGGCGTGGACCGGCATCCCTGCCGGCCGGCTGCTGGAGGGCGAGACCGCCAAGCTGCTGCGGATGGAAGACGAGCTGGGCCGCCGCGTGGTCGGCCAACGCAAAGCCGTCACCGCGGTTTCAGACGCGGTGCGACGCAGCCGGGCCGGGGTCGCCGACCCCAACCGGCCGACGGGCTCGTTCCTGTTCCTCGGCCCCACCGGCGTCGGCAAGACCGAGCTGGCCAAGGCGCTGGCCGACTTCCTCTTCGACGACGAGCGGGCCATGGTCCGCATCGACATGAGCGAATACGGCGAGAAGCACTCGGTGGCGCGGCTGGTCGGTGCTCCGCCCGGCTACATCGGCTACGACCAGGGTGGTCAGCTGACCGAGGCGGTGCGCCGCCGGCCCTACACGGTGGTGCTGTTCGACGAGGTGGAAAAGGCGCACCCGGACGTGTTCGACGTGCTGCTGCAGGTGCTCGACGAGGGCCGGCTGACCGACGGCCAGGGCCGCACCGTCGACTTCCGCAACACCATCCTCATCCTGACCTCCAACCTGGGGTCCGGAGGAACAGAGGAACAGGTGATGGCCGCCGTGCGCGCGGCGTTCAAGCCGGAGTTCATCAACCGGCTCGACGACGTGCTGATCTTCGAGGGGCTCAACCCCGAGGAGTTGGTGGAGATCGTCGACATTCAGCTCCACCAGCTGGGCAAGCGGCTCGCGCAACGGAGGCTGCAGCTGGAGGTGTCGCTGCCGGCCAAGAAGTGGCTGGCGCAGCGCGGGTTCGACCCCGTGTACGGCGCCCGGCCGTTGCGGCGGTTGGTGCAGCATGCGATCGGCGACCAGCTGGCCAAGATGCTCCTGGCAGGCGAAGTGCACGACGGCGACGTGGTGCCCGTCAACGTCAGCGCGGACGGCGACTCGCTGGTCCTTGGCTAATCCTGTTCTCGGTCGTCCGGCGCCGGTCGCCCAGCTCGAAATCACGGGTCTGGGCGCCGGCGTCGACGATCGCTTTGAGCAGCGCGCGGGCGGCCGGTTGGGCGACGGTTTCGCGCAGCAACTGATCCTCGATCAGCAGCCCCGTCGCCATGTCTATGCGCTCGTCGAGGGCGGTGTCCACCGCGCGTTTGGCGGCGGCGATGGCCGACGGCGGGCACGACGCGATGCGGCGGGCCAGCTTGTCGACGAAGCGCCGCAGTTCCTCGGGTGGCAACGCGCGCTCGACGTAGCCCCAGGCTTCGGCGGTCGCGGCGTCGACGTCCATGCAGCCGAGGATGACTTCCAGGGCCCGTCCGCGTCCGACCAGCCGCGGCAGCCGCTGCGTGCCGCCACCGCCGGGGATGATCCCGACCGACACCTCCGGATGGCCCAGGACCGTCGTCCCGAGCGCGGCGTAGCGCATGTCGAACGCCATCACGAATTCGCAGCCGCCGCCCCGGCAGGCACCCTCGATGACGGCGATGGTTGCCTTCGGCAGGGTCCGGACGCGCTCCGTCATGGCGTGAAAGAACGACAGCTCGTCGTGCAATCCGGTGTCGTCGGGAGGCAGATGCTGGATCAGCGCAATGTCGGCGTGCGCGATGAAGAACTCCGGATCGGCCGAGTCGACGATGAGCACCCGAATCTCGTCGTCGTCCGTGACCTCCCCCAGGAGGCGGTCAATCTCGGTGAGCAACGGAATGTCCAGCAGGTTGATGGGCGGATGGTTGATCGTCGCGCGACAAATGCCGCGCTCGGCGGCGATCCGAATGAGCTGGTAGTCCGCGTAGCGCATGAAGGCACATTACGCGCGGTCGTAATTGGGTTGTGACCTGCTCGAATTGTCTATTCGGGTGGAACAGCAAGTACGCTTACCTGCAATGGTCCCGCTTTGGTTCACGCTGTCCGCACTGTGCTTCGTCGGTGCGGCGGTGTTGGCGTACGTCGACATCGATCGGCGCCGGGGGCGTAGCAGGCGGCGTAAGTCGTGGGCGAGGTCGCATGGATTCGACTTCGAACGCGAGTCAACCGACATCCTGAAGCGCTGGAAGCGCGGGGTGATGTCGACGGTCGGCGATGTGCCCGCACACAACGTCGTGCTGGGTCAGATCCGCGGCGAGGCGGTGTACATCTTCGACCTCGAGGAAGTCGCCACGGTGATCGCGCTGCACCGCAAGGTGGGCACCAACGTCGTGGTCGACCTGCGGCTCAAGGGCCTCAAGGAGCCGCGCGAGAGCGACATTTGGCTGCTCGGCGCGATCGGGCCGCGGATGGTGTACTCCACCAATCTGGATGCCGCCCGGCGGGCCTGCGACCGGCGCATGGTGACCTTCGCGCACACCGCACCCGACTGTGCGGAGATCATGTGGAACGAGCAGAACTGGACCTTGGTCAGCATGCCGATCGCCAGCACCCGCACCCAATGGGATGAGGGCCTGCGTACCGTGCGCCAATTCAACGATCTGCTCCGCGTGTTGCCGCCGGTGGCGCAGGAGAGCGAGGAGGCGGTCGGGCTCCCGAACGCCGCACGTCCCCTGACGCCCGCCGGGCGGGCCGAGCTGCCGCAGCGGCGCCCCGACCACGATGTGGCCGGGCTGCTGGGCACGGATGCTCAGGCCAGCCGGCGTCCTGAGCCGGTCCGCCGGGATGAGGGCCACTCGGAGGCCGGTCGGCGCCCCCAGTCGGGACAGTCGGGACGCAACGGCAATCAGGCCACCCACTACCAGCGCTGATAGCGCCGGGCGCACGAATTCCCGGTCAGTACACTGTCGCTCATGCCTCGCCCTGCCGCCCTGATCACCGGGCCCACATCCGGGATCGGCGCCGGCTACGCGCGACGCTACGCGCGCGACGGCTACGACCTGGTTCTGGTGGCTCGAGACGGTGACCGGCTGCAGCAATTGGCCGACGAGCTGCGCAACCCGCCTTTTCAAGCCGGTCAGATCGAGGTTCTGCCCGCGGACCTGTCCGACCCGGCCCACCGCGCCAAGGTCGCCGACAGGGTTGCGGCGGGGGTCCAGGTATTGGTCAACAACGCCGGTTTCGGCACGTCCGGCGAATTCTGGACGGCCGATCCGGCGCTCCTGCAAACGCAGCTCGACGTCAACGTGACCGCGGTCATGCACCTCACCCGGGCCGCGCTGCCGCCCATGCTCGGCGCCGGCGCCGGCACCGTCATCAACGTCGCCAGCGTCGCCGGGCTGGTCCCGGGACGCGGGTCGACGTACTCGGCGTCCAAGGCCTGGGTGATCTCGTTCAGCGAGGGCCTGGCCGGCGGGTTGACGGGGACCGGCGTCGGTGTGCACGCGGTTTGCCCGGGGTTTGTGCACACCGAGTTCCACGCCCGCGCCGGGATCGACATGGCCAACTTGCCGTCGTTCATGTGGCTCGAGGTCGACGACGTGGTCAGCGCGAGCCTGGCCGACATCGCAGCCGGCAAGGTGATCAGCATTCCCGGCCTGCAGTACAAGACCCTGGTCGGCGCGGCGCGGCTGATTCCGCGGCGTCTGCTGCGGTCGGTATCCAAACGAGCCGGCGGCAGCCGTGCCCGAACCTAGCCGCGAAGAGCTGGCCGAGCTGGGCGAGCTGGTCAGCAGGCTGTCGGTGGTACACGGCCGGGTCACGCTGTCGTCGGGTAAGGAGGCCGACTACTACGTCGACCTGCGCCGCGCCACACTGCACCACCGGGCGTCGGCGCTGATCGGGCGGCTGATGCGCGAGCTCACCAAGGACTGGGACTACGCGGTCGTCGGCGGTCTGACCCTGGGTGCCGATCCGGTTGCGACGGCGATCATGCACGCGCCGGGGCCCCCGATCGACGCGTTCGTGGTCCGCAAGTCAGCGAAAACCCATGGCATGCAACGACTTATCGAGGGATCGGAGGTCTCGGGCCAGCGGGTGCTGGTGGTGGAGGACACCAGCACCACCGGCAACTCGGCGCTGACCGCGGTGCGGGCGGTGCAAGAAGCGGGCGGCGAGGTGATCGGCGTCGCCACCGTGGTGGACCGTGCCACCGGCGCCGCCGAGGCCATCGAGGCCGAGGGGCTTCGGTACCGCAGCCTGCTGGGCCTGGCCGATCTGGGTCTTGGTTAGGCCGGCCGCCGGGATGCGTCGGACGCACCGGCTTTTATCACGTGTGTCGCATGCGTCACTAGCGTCACCCCTGCTGGCGGGTGTCGATTTGCCCGCCTCCGAGCGACAATCTCGGGTGCCGCCGCGACCGGCCCGTGCGCTGTCGCTCGCAGGCGGGCAAATTGGTACGCGCCGGAGTTCCTGTGACACAGGGGAATCCGGAGCCGGACGCCATCTTGTTCCGCTGAAACGCATCCCTCGCGCCTGCATTGCCGTGGCGGCTTGCCTGGCGTGCCTGGCGTCCCTGGTGGCCTGCTCGGGCTCGAAGCAGTCCGGCCTTTACGGTGCCCAGGGCGCGCGGCTCGGCGAATCATTGAGGCTGCTGGGCTGGAACATCTCGGTGTCGAACCTGCGCTGGGACGACGACTACGTGCTGATCGACGTCGACGCGTCACCCACCGACCCGAAGGCGCCGCACGCCAAAGCCGACGAGTTTCGCTTCGGGCTGTACGGCGCGCTGGCGCACCCGATGGAGACCGCCGGTGTGGGTAGCTGCGACGACGCGATGACCAAGGTGCACGACATCACCTCACCGCTCTCGGCGCCGACCGACCGGCTCACCGGCACGGTTTGCCTGGGCCCGTTGACGGACCGCAGCGCGGTCCGCGGGGCGTACGCCTACTCGCCGCACGACAGGATGCCGAAGACAACCGTCGCCTATGGGGCGGCGTTTCCGGTCGGGGTGTTGCCGACCAACGGCGACGACACCGGCGTGTCGATCAAGACCACCAGCCTGTCGGCCTGGCACGCCGACGGCGCCCCGCTGACCAAGGCGCAGCTGGGAGACCCGTCGGCGTTCGCGGGCAACGGCTACATGCTGCTGGGGCTGCAGGCCGACGCGATTGGCGCTCGGTATCGCGACGACTCCGCCGCCCGCGGCGGTCCGATGATGCTGGTCGCTTCGCCGACGCTGCCCGGCCGTGGCCTGAACCCGGCCTGCGCGGCGTACGGGGCTTCCGTGCTGATCCTGCCCGACGCGTCGCTGGACGCGGTGCATATCAGCGCATCGCTGTGCACGCAGGGTGAAATCAACGAGGCGTTGCTCTACGCCACGGTCGCGATCGCCGGCACCCACGCCGCTGTGTGGACCCCGAAGTGAGCGATCCGGGGCCCACCGAATGGGGGGCACCCGCGACCGGCGCCGGGCCCTGGGCGGGAGATCTCCCGGACGACCCGCGGTACGACTCGATCTTGTTGCGCGACGGGGACACTCGCAATGTCGTCGACGCCTATCGGTACTGGACGCGGGAGGCGATCATCGCCGACATCGACAACCGGCGTCACTCGCTGCATGTGGCGATCGAGAACTTCGGTCACGACGCCAACATCGGCTCGGTGGTGCGCACGGCCAACGCGTTCGCCGTCGATACCGTGCACATCGTCGGGCGCCGCCGCTGGAATCGCCGCGGCGCCATGGTGACCGACCGCTATCAGCGGTTGTGCCATCACGACAGCACCGCCGAGCTCATCGAGTTCGCCGCCGGCGCCGGTCTGACGGTGGTTGCCGTGGACAACGTGCCGGGGGCCGCGCGGCTGGAGGAGACCGCGCTGCCGCGGGAGTGTCTGCTCGTGTTCGGTCAGGAAGGTCCCGGCATCACCGACGACACCCGGGTGGGCGCCGCCGTCACGGTGTCGATCGCGCAGTTCGGCTCGACGCGCAGCATTAACGCCGGCGTCGCCGCGGGGATCGCCATGCACGCATGGATCCGGCAGCACGGGGACCTCTCGCGCGCCTGGTAACCGGTTCATCAGCGCGGCGGCGGCGTCTGATTGAGAGGACCCTTGAGGGCGTGCGGCGCGGAGCGGGCGGCGCTTCCGCCAAAAGCCGCGGATGACGGCCTGGAAAGGCGCTAGCATGCACCAGTCGTCTAGCCTAGCGTACTGATCTTTGTAGGGGGGCCTGATGTCTTTTCTGATCGTGGCGCCGGAGTTTATGCAGTCTGCGGCTTCGGATTTGGCGAATATCGGCTCGGCGATCGGCGCCGCCAATGGGGCGGCGGCGGCCCCGACGACGGGGATCGTGGCCGCCGGCGCCGATGAGGTGTCGGCGGCTGTGGCAGCGTTGTTTGGCGCCCACGCGCAGGCCTACCAGACCCTCAGTGCTCAGGCGGCGGTGTTTCATAACCAGTTCGTTCAGCTGATGAACGGCGGTGCGGCCTCCTATGCGGGCACCGAGGCCGCCAACGCGCAGCAGAATGCGTTGAATGCGGTCAATGCGCAGGTGCAGGCGGTGTTCGGGCGCCCGCTGACCGGCGACGGCGCCAACGGGACGGCAACCAACCCGAACGGGGGGGCCGGTGGGCTGTTGTACGGCAACGGCGGCACCGGTTACACCTACACCACTGGTACCGCGAGCGAGGCCGGCGGTACGGGTGGTGCGGCGGGGTTGATCGGCAACGGCGGCGCCGGCGGGACCGGCTATCTGGGCGGGGCCGGTGGGGCCGGCGGGCACGGCGGCTGGCTGTCGGGCAGCGGCGGGGCCGGTGGGGCCGGCGGTGCCGGCACCGCCGCCGGGGTCGGCGGCGGTACGGGCGGTGTCGGTGGTTGCGCCGGATTGGTGGGTAACGGCGGGGCCGGTGGGGCCGGCGGGGACACCAGCGCCGGGGCCGCCGGCGGCAACGGCGGTGCAGGCGGGCACGGCGGCTGGTTGTCCGGCGACGCCGGGGCCGGCGGGGCCGGCGGGAACACCAGCGACGGCGGCAACGGCGGCGTCGGGGCTGCCGGCGGGGGCGCGGGCCTGCTCGGGGCCGGCGGTAGCGGCGGCCACGGCGGCGCTGCGACGAACGTACATTTCGCCGGGTCCGGTGGCGATGGCGGCGCGGGTGGCCACGGCGGCTGGCTGTACGGCGGTGCTGGAACCGGCGGGGACGGCGGGGACGCCCGTCAGGGCGGCGGCGGCGGTTTCACCGGCGGCACCGGCGGGGACGGCGGTGCCGCCGGGCTGATCGGTACCGGCGGGAACGGCGGGACCGGCGGCGACGCCACGCCCGGCGGTGACGTCGAGCCCGCCGGCAACGGCGGCAACGGGGGCGCCGGCGGCTGGCTGTACGGCGCCGGCGGGTCCGGCGGGTCCGGCGGGGTCAGCGGCGGGGGGAGCGGCCCCAACGTTATCGGAGGACGTGGCGGGGCTGGGGGCGCCGCCGGGCTGATCGGGGCCGGCGGTGCCGGCGGGCCCGGTGGGGCCGGCTACGACAGCGTAGGCGGCAACGGCGGATCCGGCGGCGCCGGCGGCAACGGCGGATGGCTCTACGGGACCGGTGGGGCCGGCGGCAACGGCGGCGGTGGCGGTTTCTCTGAGAGCGGCCTTGGAGCAGGTAACGGTGGTGGCGGCGGCGCCGGCGGCAATGCCGGGCTGATCGGCACCGGCGGAGTTGGCGGGGCCGGCGGCACCGGCGGCGACGGCCAGCCGCCGAATAATATTCCCGGGGGCAACGGTGGGCTCGGCGGTCAGGGCGGCACCGGCGGGTCCCTGTACGGCAATGGCGGGGCCGGCGGGGCCGGCGGCACCGGCGGCAACGGTTCGCAAGACGGGGGCGGGAACGGTGCGGGCGGCGGGGCCGGCGGGGACGCCGGGCGGATCGGCAACGGCGGCGACGGCGGCAACGGCGGTGCGGGCGGCACCGGCGAGGGTGGGCATCCGAACGGCTCCAGTGGGGAGGGCGGCAAGGGCGGGGCCGCGGGCGCGCTGTCGGGCAGCCCGGGCACAACCGGCGCCCAGGGCTGACCGCGCGCAGCCGAATCTTCTGCGCCAGCGGCTTCGCGTGCATGTAGGGCGTGAGTCGAGCGCCCCGGGTTCACGCTCATAACCGTGAGCGCACACTCACTCCACTGCGTGACATGGACTTTCGGGCGGAATCTCGTGTGTCCGCCCCCGCTGTCCCGGATCATCGCCTGCGTGCAGCGCGGCGTGGTGATGAAGCTGACCAGTTCGGACACGGCGGGTCGACGGGCGGTGGGGGCCGGTGTGGCCGCGGATCATTCGCCGGACCGCTCCAGTCGCGGGCCCTTGACGTGCCGCCAGTCGTCCGGCGGCCGAATCCTGGGAGACCGCGAACGCGATGGTCGGGCTCGCGCCACCCACGCGCCGCACCTCCTCGCGCGCCGCGGCGTCACTCTGAAAACGTGCCCGGCGCCGCGCGGCTGGAGCAGACGGCGCTGCCGCGGCAGTGCCTGCTGGTGTTCGGGCGGGAGGGCCCGGGCATCACCGACGACACCAGGTCCGGTGCGGCGATCACGGTGTCGATCGCCCAGTCCGGATCCACGCGCAGCATCAACGCGGGGGTGGCCGCCGGGATCGCGATGCAATCCTGGATCCGGCAGCACGGCGACCTGTCCCTGGTAGGGCGGGTGGCCGTGCCGGTGAGCGCGCCTAAGGGCGCGCCGCCCTCATCTTGAAGGAGACCTCCAGCTTGATGCGGAAGGTGATCCCGCCGGAGCTGTCCACCGACATGTCCTGCTCGATGACCCGCGCGACGCGGATGTCGTCGACGCTGGACCGCGCCCGCTCCACCGCCTCCGTCGCGGCCTGCTCCCAGGACACCGGGCTGGTGCCGATGATGTCGATCACCTTGTACACACTCATGCCTGTCTCCTCCGCTCAACGGGGCGCTCGACGAACCACTGCGAGCGTATAGCGCAGAGTGCGCCGGTGGGGTAGCGATCAGGCCAACCGCTCGGTCTCGTCGGCGACGGCCTGCAGCGCGGCCGCGAGTTCGCGGGCCTGCGCCGCCTGAAACTCTTCATCGTGCGTGGCCGACAGGCTGATCCATCGCTCGCACTGGCCGTCGCTGAACTGGCGGCCGACGACGCGGATCACCGCCGACCCGACACATGTTGTATTGCAGTCGAATTCGCGCCAGGTGCGGCCGCCGGAGGTCTGCCAGCCGTAGACGCGCGTGGCGTCGGGCGGGGCAGCGATCTTGCCCGACAACACGGCGGCACCGGTCATGTTGGCGTTCACGTTGAAGAAAGCCAACTCGCGGGCCCTCGTGAGCAGGGCGGCCGCATCATTGCCGCTCGGGTCGGATCGCTCGAAGAGTTCAAACTGCGCGGACTGCTCGGGGGTGAGCCGGTCGGCGACCTCCCGCCAGCTCGCGGTTGTGTGGTCGGGGCCGGTCATGGTCGCATTCTGCCTCTCAGCTCCAGAGCGTGACGTGCACCTTCGGGCGAAACCGGGTCACGCCGACGCCGGTGCCCCGGATCATCGCCTGGATGCACCTCGGCGTAGTGATGAAGCGGACCAGCTCGGAGACCGCGGGCTGCCGGGCCGCCGGCGGCAGCGTCGCCGCACACCACTCGCCCGATCTGTCCAGGTCGGGGCCCGTCACATGCACCAACCGCCCGGCGGCAAGGTCCTTGCCGACCGCGAAACCGATGGTCAACGTGGCACCGCCGACCCGCTGCACCTCCTCGAGCGCCGCGGCGTCGCTCTGGAAGATCCGCTGTTGCGACTCCGGAATTGCCAAGCCACGCAACATCGTTGCGATCTCGCCGTCCACGCTGCCGGCCGACGGGCCGAGCATCCACTGCTGTTGGCGCAGCAGTGCGGGCGCCGGAATACCTACAGCGAGTGGGCTATTCGGTGCCACCACGGTGATGATCTGATACTTCAGAAAGGGCCGCACAAACAGCGAGCCGTCCGAGGCGACGGAACTCTCGCTGGCCGGCCCGATCGCGATGTCTACGGCACGCGAGCAGATCAGATCGCGGAACTGCCTCGTCGGATGCACGCTCAGCTCGACGGACAGGTCGTCGGCCCGCGACGAGAAAAGCTCGATCAGGCCCGGCGCGGCGTGTTCGGCGAAGGTGCTGGACGCCGCGATCCGCAGCAGCCGACGCCCATGGGCCGCCTCGGTGACCTCGATGGCGGTTTGTCGTTGCAGCCCCAGGATTTCGACGGCCCGGCTGGCCAGCCGTAGCCCGCCGGGGGTGAACGCCAGCCCGGAGCCGGT
Organism: uncultured Actinomycetota bacterium; assembly: GCA_963778135.1. Lineage (GTDB taxonomy): Bacteria > Actinomycetota > Actinomycetes > Mycobacteriales > Mycobacteriaceae > Mycobacterium. The sequence goes on from CAVZTC010000004.1 coordinate 671,817, forward strand.
CCGGGTGAACAGCGGGTCGTCGAGCTCCTTGCGCAGCGCCGCCACGTGCATCGAGACTCCGGCGTCGGATACCCCCAGTTCCACGGCGGCCGCCCGCACCGAACCCAGGCGCACCACCGCCGAATAGGCACGAAGTTGCGCCGGGGTCATGGAGCCAGCGTACTTCTGGGCCTAATTTGGAAGGCGTGCGTGACGTGCTTGCCGACCTGCTGCCGATCTGGCGGTCCGGTCAGACCGCGGGGCTTTCGACGGTGGTGCGAACTTTCTCCTCAGCGCCGCGACCGCCGGGGGCCTCAATGGTGGTTGCGCCGGACGGCTCGGTGACCGGGTCGGTGTCGGGTGGTTGCGTGGAAGGCGCGGTATACGAAATCGCCACCGAGGTGGCGCAAGCCGGAACGCCGCGGCTCGAGCGCTACGGGGTCAGCGACGGAGACGCCTTCGCGGTCGGCCTGACCTGCGGGGGCATCATCGACGTGTTCGTCGAGCCGGTGTCACACGCGTCGTTCCCCGAACTCGACGCGGTCGCCGACGATATCGGCGGGCACCGCGCGGTCGCGGTCGCGACCGTGATCGCCCACCCGGATGCGCAGTGGGTCGGCCGCAGGCTCGTCATCCGGCCCGACCCTCATAGCACCGTGACCGGATCACTGGGTTCCGCGCGTGCGGACACCGCGGTCACCGACGACGCGCGCGGTTTGCTTGCGCTGGGCCGTAGCGAAGTGCTCAAATACGGCCCGGACGGGCAGCGGCGCGGCGAAGGGATGGAGGTCTTCGTCTCCAGCTACGCTCCGCGCCCCCGGATGCTGGTGTTCGGCGCGATCGACTTCGCCGCGGCTCTGGCGCAGCAGGGCTCGTTCCTCGGCTACCGGGTCACCGTCTGCGACGCCCGCCAGGTGTTCGCCACGCGAGCGCGCTTCCCGACGGCCGACGAGGTCGTCGTCGAATGGCCCCATCGGTACCTGGCGGCCCAGGCGGGGGCGGGTGCCATCGACCGGCACACGGTGGTCTGCGTGCTGACCCACGACCCGAAGTTCGACGTCCCGGTGCTCGAGGTGGCGCTGCGCCTGCCCGAGGTCGGCTACGTCGGGGCGATGGGATCGCGCCGCACTCACGACGACCGGATGGCCCGGCTGCACGACGTGGGGCTCACCGAAGCGGAGCTGAGCCGGTTGTCCAGCCCGATCGGACTGGACCTCGGCGCCCGCACCCCGGAGGAGACGGCGGTCTCGATCGCCGCCGACATCATCGCCAGGCGCTGGGGCGGCGGGGGCCGCCGGCTGGCCGAAATCGCGGGGCGCATCCACCATGATGTCAGGGAAGATGTCCGCGAGGACGTCCGCGAGGATGTCCGCGAAGATACGCCGGGCGCGCAGGTAGCGGGCTAGTCAGCGTGGGGTTTGTCCCATCGCCCAGAGTGAAGCCACTCTCGGCGCGATGGTAGCCGGCCAGTGCGCTGATCTCGAACAGGTAGTTCAGGGCGAGTTAAACGATCACTTAACTCGACATTGACGCCCATTGTGGCGCGGCTCACACTGCTCTCATGCAAGTACCTGGGCCCTTTGAGTACGAACGTGCGACCAGCGTCGACCACGCCATCGGACTGCTCGACCGGTTGGGCGAGACGGCTCGAGTCGTGGCAGGCGGGCACAGCCTGCTGCCGATGATGAAGCTGCGCATCGCCAACCCCGAGTACCTGGTGGACATCAACGACCTGGTGCCCGAGCTGGGATACGTGATCACCGATCCCACCCTCGTCCGGATCGGAGCCATGACCCGGCACCGCGAAATCCTCGAGTCGGACACGCTGGCCGCCGTGTGCCCGATCTTCCGCGATGCCGAACGGGTGATCGCCGACCCGGTGGTCCGCAACCGCGGCACCCTGGGCGGCTCGCTGTGCCAGGCGGATCCGGCCGAGGACCTGTCGACGGTGTGCGAGGCGCTGGACGCGGTGTGCCTGGTACGCGGACCGGCGGGCGAACGCGAGATAGCGATCGACGACTTCATGATCGGCCCGTACGAGACCGCCGTCGCCCCCAACGAGATGCTGATCGAGGTCCGCATCCCGGTGCGGCACAACACGTCCAGCGCGTACGCGAAAGTGGAACGGCGGGTGGGTGACTGGGCCGTTACGGCGGCCGGCGCGAGTCTCACGCTCGCCGCCGAAAATGGAGAAGCCACGATAGCCGCCGCCCGCGTGGGATTGACCGCGGTCAATCCCGACCGGGCCGCGCTGGCGGAGCTGTCGGCGGGGCTGGTCGGCAGGCCAGCGACCGAAGAATCCTTCGCCGACGCGGGCCGGCTGGCCGCGCAAGCCTGCGAGCCGGTGACCGATGTCCGCGGCACCGAAGAGTACAAGCGGCACCTGGCCGCCGAGCTGACCATTCGCACGCTGCGCAGTGCCGCGCAGCGCGTGCGCGAAGCCGAAGGGATCTAGCCATGCAGGTGAACATGACCGTCAACGGCGAGCAGGTCACCGCCGACGTCGAGCCCCGGACGCTGCTGGTGCATTTCCTGCGTGATCAGCTGCGGCTCACCGGGACTCACTGGGGCTGCGATACCAGCAACTGCGGAACATGCGTCGTCGACGTGGACGGCGTGCCGGTGAAGTCCTGCACCATGCTGGCGGTGATGGCATCGGGCCACGGCGTCCGCACCGTGGAGGGGCTGGCGGGCCCGGACGGCTCGCTCGACCCCATCCAGGAAGGGTTCATGCGCTGCCACGGGCTGCAATGCGGCTTCTGCACGCCGGGCATGATGATCACCGCCCGCGCCCTGCTGGACCGCAATCCGGACCCCGACGAGGAGACCATCCGGGAAGCGATCTCCGGGCAGATCTGCCGCTGCACCGGATACACCACGATCGTGCGCTCCATTCAGTGGGCGGCGCAGCACGCTAACACGGAGGTCGCATCGTCATGACCACCATCTCTCGTCCGCCCTCGCCGGAAGACACCGCCGACAACGACCAAAAGCCCTGCGGCTACGGCCGGATGCTGCGCAAGGAGGATCCCCGATTCATCCGGGGCCGCGGCCGTTACGTCGACGACATCGCGCTGCCGGGCATGCTGCACCTGGCGATCCTGCGCTCGCCGTATGCGCACGCCCGCCTGGTCAGCGTCGATGTTACTGCCGCACAAGCACATCCGAAGGTCAAGGCGGTGGTCACGGGTGCCGACCTGGCCGCGAAGGGTCTGGCCTGGATGCCGACGCTGTCCAATGACGTGCAGGCCGTGCTGGCCACCGACCGGGTGCGGTTCCAGGGCCAAGAGGTGGCTTTCGTCGTTGCCGAGGACCGGTATTCGGCCCGTGACGCGCTGGAGCTGATCGACGTCGAGTACGACCCGCTGGATCCCGTCGTCGATGTCCGCACGGCGCTCGACCCGTCGACGCCTGTGATCCGCTCCGACCTCGAGGGCAAGACCGACAACCATTGCTTCGACTGGGAGACCGGTGACGCGGCCGCCACCGAAGCCGTGTTCGCCAAGGCCGACGTCATCGTCAAGCAGGAGATCGTCTACCCCCGGGTGCACCCGGCTCCGATGGAAACCTGCGGTGCGATAGCCGATTTGGACCCGGTGACTCAGAAGCTGACGCTGTGGACCACCAGCCAGGCGCCGCACGCACACCGCACGCTGTACGCGTTGGTGGCCGGCCTGCCCGAACACAAGATCCAGGTGATCTCGCCCGATATCGGCGGTGGGTTCGGCAACAAGGTCCCGATCTATCCCGGCTATGTGTGCGCGATCGTCGCCTCGCTGGTGCTGGGCAAGCCGGTGAAATGGATGGAGGACCGCAGCGAGAACCTGACCTCCACGGGGTTCGCGCGCGACTACATCATGGTCGGGGAGATCGCCGCCACCAAAGAGGGCAAGATGCTGGCGATCCGGACCAACGTGCTGGCCGACCACGGCGCGTTCAACGGCACGGCGGCGCCGGTGAAATACCCGGCCGGGTTCTTCGGGGTGTTCACCGGCAGCTACGACCTGGACGCCGCCTATTGCCACATGACCGCGGTGTACACCAACAAGGCGCCGGGCGGGGTGGCCTACGCGTGCTCGTTCCGGATCACCGAGGCGGTGTATTTGGTGGAGCGGCTGGTCGACTGCCTGGCCTTCGACCTAAAGATGGACCCAGCGGAGCTTCGCCTGCGAAATCTGTTGCGCCCCGAGCAATTCCCTTACACGAGCAAGACCGGCTGGGTCTACGACTCGGGTGACTACGAAGCCACCATGCGCAAGGCCATGGACATGATCGGCTACGACGCGTTGCGCGCGGAGCAGAAGGAGCGGCGGGCACGCGGCGAACTGATGGGCATCGGGATGTCCTTCTTCACCGAGGCCGTCGGCGCAGGGCCCCGCAAGGACATGGACATCCTGGGGCTCGGGATGGCCGACGGCTGCGAGCTGCGGGTGCACCCGACGGGCAAAGCCGTTGTGCGGCTTTCGGTTCAGACGCAGGGCCAGGGCCACGAGACGACGTTCGCGCAGATCGTCGCCGAGGAGCTGGGCATCCCGCCCGACGACATCGAGGTGGTGCACGGCGACACCGACCAGACCCCGTTCGGACTGGGCACCTACGGTAGCCGGTCCACGCCGGTTTCGGGTGCGGCCGCGGCCCTGGTGGCTCGCAAGGTGCGTGACAAGGCCAGGATCATCGCGTCGGGCATGCTTGAGGTCTCGGTCGCCGACTTGGATTGGGACAAGGGCTCTTTCCACGTCAAGGGTGACCCGTCGGCCTCGGTAACCATCCAGGACATCGCCATGCGTGCACACGGTGCGGGCGACCTGCCGCAGGGCATCGAGGGTGGCCTGGACGCCCAGGTCTGCTACAACCCGGAGAACTTGACCTACCCGTACGGCGCGTACTTCTGCGTCGTGGACGTCGACCCGGGCACCGCGGTGGTCAAGGTGCGGCGGTTCCTGGCCGTCGATGACTGCGGCACCCGCATCAACCCGATGATCATCGAGGGCCAGGTACACGGCGGCATCGTCGACGGGATCGGGATGGCGTTGATGGAGATGATCGCCTTCGACGAGGAAGGCAACTGCCTGGGCGGTTCGCTGATGGATTACCTGATCCCGACGGCGCTCGAGGTCCCGCATCTCGAAACAGGGCACACCGTGACGCCGTCGCCGCATCACCCGATCGGCGCCAAGGGCATCGGCGAATCGGCCACCGTCGGATCGCCGCCCGCGGTGGTGAACGCGGTGGTGGATGCCTTGGCTCCCTACGGTGTTCGCCACGCGGATATGCCGCTGACGCCGTCGCGGGTCTGGGAGGCCATGCAAGGCAGAGCCAGGCCCCCGATCTGATGGAGCCGTAGTGCGGATCAGCGAGCGAGCGCAGCAACTGTTGGCGGCACGGACACCGTTCGTGCACGCCACTGTGGTGCGGGCCGCGCCACCCACTTCCGCGTACCCGGGCGACGAGGCAATTCTGTTGGCGGACGGCACGATCGAAGGCTTTGTCGGTGGCCAGTGCGCGCAGAACTCCGTCCGCAAGGCGGCCATGGGCGTGCTGCAGGCGGGTGAAAGTGTGTTGCTGCGGGTGCTTCCCGACGGCGACGTGCACTTCCCGGAGGCCCCCGGCGCCTGCGTGGTGGTCAACCCGTGCCTGTCCGGCGGCTCGCTGGAGATCTTCCTGACGCCGCAGTTGCCGGCCCCGTTGATCCGGGTCTACGGGGCCACGCCGATCGCCGATGCGCTGATCGAAATGTGCGAAGTACTGGGCTATGAAGGAAGACGAGACGCGCATCGAGACGGTGAGAGCGAGACCGATCTGAGCGAGACCGACGCGGTGGTGATCGCCAGCCATGGCGGGCCGGAGGCCGAAATCATCCGCGCCGCACTGGATAACGGTGTGGGGTATGTCGGCCTGGTGGCCAGTAAGGTGCGTGGCGCGTCGATCCTCAACGAACTCGAGCTCTCCGACGCCGAACGGGAGCGCGTGCACACACCGGTCGGTTTGCGCATCGGCGCCAAGACCCCGCCCGAGATCGCGGTGGCGATCGCGGCCGAACTCATCGCCGCGGTGCGCAGGGGCAGCCTGGTCCGTCCCACCGCATCGGAGACGTCGGTCGAGGGTGGCCCGATCGGGGCCGTCGACCCCGTTTGCGGCATGACGGTGCCCGTCGGACCGGCCACCGAATATCTGCGATTGGCCGACGAGGACTACTGGTTCTGTTGCACCGGGTGCCGGACGGCCTTCGCGGCCGGGAAAGCCGGCGTATGACCGTGCGGGGAGCCACGGGCCGCGTAACGGGCATTGTGTTGGCGGCCGGTGGCTCGCGGCGGCTGGGCACGCCCAAACAGGTCCTGCCGTATCGGGATACCACCGTGCTGGGGGCGACCCTCGGTGTCGCTCGCGCCGCGGGATTCGACCAGCTCATCGTGACGCTGGGCGGTGCCGCCGGCGCGGTGCGCGACGCCGTCCCGCTGGAGGGGGCGGACGTGGTTTCCGTCGAGGACTTCGCTACCGGGTGTTCGGCGTCGCTGCGGCTCGCACTGGAACGGGTGGACCGGCAAGCTGCCGGGATCGTGGTGCTCCTAGGCGACCAGCCGCGGATGAGCCCCGCGACCCTACGGCGGATGATCGCCACGGGCCCGGCGGGTGACGTCATGGTCTGCCGTTACGACGACGGCGTCGGGCATCCGTTCTGGTTCGGCCGCAGCGTGTTCGGCGAACTTTCGCAGCTGCATGGGGATAAGGGGGTGTGGAAGCTGATCGAGTCCGGCCAGCATGCGGTGCGCGAGCTCGCGGTGGACGGGCCGGTGCCGCTCGACGTCGACACCTGGGACGACTACCGGCGCCTACTGGAATCGGTGCCGTGATGTTCGCGAGCCCCGACGATGTGGTGAATCGATTCGATGCGCGGGACTACCTGCTGGACACCGGGACCGCGTCGGCGATCTATCTGGCCGTGACGCTCGGCAGGCCGCTGCTGCTGGAGGGCGAGCCCGGGGTCGGCAAGACAACGGCGGCGAAAACGCTTGCGGGGGTGCTGAACACCACGCTGATCCGGCTGCAGTGCTACGAGGGCCTGACCGCGAACGAGGCGCTGTACGACTGGAACTACCAACGCCAGCTGCTGTCCATCCGGCTGGCCGAGGCCGGCGGTGCCGCGATCGGAGAAGCCGACCTATACACCGAGACCTATCTGGTGGACCGGCCCATCCTGCGGTGCGTGCGGCATCGTGGGCCGACGCCCCCGGTGTTGCTGATCGACGAAATCGACCGGGCCGATGACGAATTCGAGGCGCTGCTGCTGGAGTTCCTCGGCGAGTCCGCGGTCACCGTGCCCGAGCTGGGCACCTTCGTGGCCGAGCGCCCCCCGATCGCGGTGCTGACCTCGAACCGCAGCCGGGACCTGCATGACGCGCTGCGGCGGCGCTGCCTGTATCACTGGATCGACTATCCCGAGCCGGCCCGTGCGGCCGCCATTGTGCGCCGCACGGTGCCCGGAGCGACCACGCCACTGATCGAGCGCGCCACCCAATTCGTCAGCAGCACACGCGATCTCGACCTGGACAAGCCACCCGGGGTGGCCGAGACCATCGACTGGGTCGCCGCCCTGGTGTCGCTGGGCGTCGCGGACCTGGTCGACGAGGCCACGGAGTTAGGGGTCGTCAGCCTGGGCGCGCTGGCCAAGACACCCGATGACCGTACGTTGATTCGCGAAGCGTACAACGCCTTTTCCGAGTGCACCCGTACATGAGAGGACCAGCGATATGAAGATCGCCAACCAGTTCACCGTGAGCGCGCCGATCGAGCGGGCCTGGGACGTGCTGTGCGACCTGGAGCAGGTGATCCCGCTGATGCCCGGCGCGCAGCTGGTCGGCCACGAGGGTGACGAGTACCTCGGCAAGGTCAAGGTCAAGGTCGGGCCGGTCACCAGCGATTTCAGCGGCAAGGTGCGTTTCGTCGAGCAGGACCGCGGCCAGCACCGCGCGGTGATCGATGGCAAGGGCAAGGAGGCGCGGGGGACCGGGAACGCGGCCGCCACGGTTACCGCGCAGTTACACGAGGACGGGGAGAAGACTCGCGTCACCGTCGACACCGATCTGAAGATCGTCGGCAAGCTGGCCCAGTTCGGTAGCGGAATGCTGCAGCAGGTGTCCGAGAAGCTGCTGGGTCAGTTCGTCGAGTCGCTGGAAGCGAAACTTGTCGCGGAAAACACTTCCAGTGCCGAGACCGCTGAAACCTCCGCAATTTCTGCCACCCGGGCCACGCCGACCACCTCGACCGCCGCGACCACCGAAGCTGCGCCGGGCTCACCGAACGGCCAGTTCGCGAGCGCCCGCCAAGCACCCGCGGAGCCCGAGCCCATCGACCTGCTGGAGCTCGCCGGTGCCGGGCGGCTCAAGACGTACGGCTCCGTGGCGCTGGCGGTGGTGGCCGTGTTACTGGTGATCTGGGTGCTGCACCGCAGGCGCTGACCACCCATGAACAGCCCATGAATACCCCCTTGCTGCTGCGGGGCGTCGATTTGGCGGCGTTCGCGGCCGCGCTGGTCGCGCGCCTGCGCGGCGCGGGTGTATCGGTATCCGCCAGCGGCCAAGCGACTTTCGTGCAGGCGCTGCAACTCTTGTCGCCGCAGACCACGTCGGCGCTGTATTGGGCGGCCAGGCTGTCGTTGGTCAACCGGATGGAAGACCTGGCCGCCTTCGATGCGGTGTTGCAGCAGATCTTCGGCAGCATCCAACCGGGCGACACCCGAAGCCCCGAGTCGGCTCTGCCGATCGCCGGCCCCAAGACCCCCACTGCCGGCTTTGTGCAGCCCGCGACCGGCCGCTCCAGCGGTACGCAGGCCCAAACCCTGCCCTGGGTAACCCGGTCCGCCAGCGCCGACGGCGCCACGGACGCCGGGGTCGTGTTGCCGGACCTGCTGCCCAGCCGGATCGCCACGCTGGCCGACGAACCGTTCGACCAGTTCGACCCCGACGACCTCCGCCTGCTCGGTTCCTGGCTCGAAGCGGCGGCGCAGCGCTGGCCCCGGCGCCGTAGCCTGCGGCTCGAGCCCAGCCCGCACGGTAAGCGAATCGACCTGCGCGCCACCATGAACGCGTCCCGTCGGACGGGCTGGGAATCGGTGACGCTCGCCCGAACGCGGCCCCGTCGCCGACCCCGGCGGGTGGTCCTGGTCTGCGATGTGAGCCGCTCGATGCAGCCCTACGCGGCGATCTACCTGCACCTGATGCGGGCCGCGGCGTTGCGCCAGGCCAGGATTCGCCCCGAGGTCTTCGCGTTCTCGACGTCGCTGACCCGGCTCACCGCGGTGCTGTCCCACCGCTCGGCCGAGGTGGCGCTGCAACGGGCCAACGCCAAGGTGACCGACCGGTATGGCGGCACGTACATAGGCCGTAGCATCGCCGCGCTGCTGGCGCCCCCGCATGGCAACACACTGCGCGGCGCGGTGGTGATCATCGCCTCCGACGGCTGGGACGGCGATCCGCCCGACGTGCTCGAGCACGCGCTGGTCAGGCTGCGTCGCCGCGCCCAGTTGCTGGTGTGGCTCAACCCGCGCGCGGCGAAGGGTGACTTCCGGCCGCTGGCCGGTTCGATGGCGGCGGCCCTGCCGTATTGCGATCTGTTCCTGCCGGCGCACTCGCTGACCGGTCTGCAGCAGCTGTTCGTGGCGCTTTCCAACAGTTGACCCGTCTTCGGTCAGCCGGCGCGAATAAAATTGTGGCTCAATGTCTTCGGCTGCGTCGCCATTACGTGACCGTGCCACGGCACACGAGACCGGGGTTACTCCGTGCTGGTGTCCGGCCGGACGAGCAGTGCACGTGCGCTGTTGCGTCGCAGCTTGCCCGAAGTCGTCTTTGGCAAGCTACCTGGCCTGAGCAACCGCACTTCGCGAGGCGTGTGGCCTACGTGGCTACTGACCCTGGAGGCGATTTGGCGGCGGATCAGTGTCCGCGCCTGCTCGTCATAGCGGTCGTAAACCTCGGCGAGAACTGCGAAGCCCTCACGATCGGCGTCCACTCGCAATGCCACCACACAACCGGCGCGTACGCCCTCGACGCTCGCCGCAGCACGCTCGATGTCATGCGGATATAGGTTTTTGCCGGACAACACGATGAGGTCCTTGGTACGGCCGCAAACATAGAGACGGCCTTGTTCGTCGAGGTAACCCAAGTCGCCGGTATCGAACCAACCGTCGCCGCCCTGTAGCGAGACGATGCCGTCATCGGTGAGGTAGTGCTGGGCGATCGACGGGCCTCGTAGCTCGATAGCGCCGATTTCCCTAGGGCCTTGCACTGTCCGATCTCTGGCAATGCGCACCTCTAGGCCGGGAACCGGCAGTCCCACGCTAACGACTTGCTGCGCATGCTCTGCCTCGGCGCTGACAGGTATGGCCCGGTTGTCGCGCGTCAGGTGTTGTCGGGACACATGATCGACGACAGCGGGCACGCCGAAGGTGCCGGCGGACACCGTGAGGGTCGCTTCGGCGAGCCCGTAGAACGGGGTCAGTACCCCAGGGCCCATGCCGAAACGGGCTCCTTCGGACGCTAAGCGCGCGAGGTCGCGCTGATCGACGGGCTCGCCCCCGTTGATTGCCGTCCGCAGCGAGGACAGGTCGATCGTTCGTGGGTCGGCGCGCTCCAGTAGGCGCGCAAGCAGGGAATATGCAAAATTCGGACCTGCAGTGATGGTCGCACGGAACTTAGTCATCAATTCGGCCCACACCATTGGTCGCCGGACGAACTCATCCGTTCGGACCACAATTGCATCGATACCCCAATTCATCGGAAAGCACATGCACCCCATGCCCATGTCGTGACACAGGGGCAGCCAACTGACAACGACGCTGTTGCGACTGATGCGGAGGGCGACGCGGGTCGCCTCGATATTCGCGGCCAGATTGCCGTGGCTGATCTCCACCGCCTTCGGCATCCCGGTCGATCCCGAGGTGAGCTGTCTCATGGCGACGTCTTTATCGGCGGTTTCCGTTAATGCCATCGGTCCGGCGCTGCGCAGTGACTCCATGGCGCACACAGTCAACCCGTCTGCCGCCAGTGCAGTCGTGAACGTGTCGAATGGCTCGCCGACGACGACGAGAGCTGCGCCAAGCATCCTGACCGCGCGCACCGTGTCAGCGATCCAAACTGCCAGGTCTATGCGCGGTGTCGGTTGCTGCAGCATTGTTAACGCGGCACCGCGAATCCAGAGCGCCTGCGCCAGCGGAGCGACATCCGACGCGCTGCCGGCCAGCACTGCGACCGTGTCGTGACGGCCGATTCCCTGGGCCGCCAGGGTATTTGACATCCCAGCAGCCTGTTCATGGACATCGCGCCAGCTCGTCCGCAGTGGGGCGGCGGCAGTGCCGACGGTCAGACCGCGCGGGGATAATTCGGCTGCGGCAAAGATATCGCGGATCAAGCTACTCAAGACACAAGCTCCTGTCCCTGAAATCCACCGTTGCCGATATCCGCAACCGCACTAACCAATTCGGGGGCGGGTCGGCGAAACAAGAAATGGCCGCCGGAGAACAGCCGGACCGGCTGGGGCGCAACGGAATAGTCTGCCCACGCGGCCAACGCGTCCGGCGGCACGATTGGGTCGCTGTAGGCACCGAAGATGTGCAACGAGCATGGCAATGGCAAGTCGTCAGACCAGCGGTGGGACTGACATATGCGCAGATCGTCACGAACAGTTGGTATCAATTGCGATAGCCAATCCGGATGGGCGAGCACGTCAACGGGCAATCCACCGTGGCTCGCAAGTTCGAGGGCGATCTCGTGGTCGTCCATCGCGTCGAGGTCGTATTGTTGCCCAGTCAGGTGCGGCGCACATGCGGCCGCTGCGATCACTGCCTGCGGCTGGGTTAGGCCGACCATAATCCGTTGGTGTGCGACCAAATACGCGAGCAGCGCACCCATGCTGTGGCCGAGCAAGATATGGGGGCCGCTCAGCAGGTCGGCGAGCTCATTGGCGATGGATCGTGCGCAATCGCTGGCGTCGACGAATCGCGGCTCGTCACGCCGAGCCCCCCGGCCGGGCAGTTCCACGGCGGTCAGGCGCACGCTCGCGCCGACCGCCGACAGAGCGCGGCGCAGCGGATTGAACGACGTTGCTCCGCCGCCCGCGTGATGAAAACACACTAACTCGATGGCGCTCATTGCTTCGGGCCCGACGAACTCACCCGCTCAACCACCAAGTCGACCAGCGCGCCGACGGTACCGTTATGCGGCGCGAGATCAGCAATGCTTTTCGCTGTCAGCTGCGGGTAAAGTCTGCGCACATGCTCGAGAAGGCGAAGTTGCATCAACGAGTCGTAGCCTAGATCCTCGCTGAGGCGACTGGACCGCAAGATCGCGCCGACCTCGAACCCGCCAACCCTCGAGATCAGAGCCAGCACCTCGTCCGCCAGATCGATCGGTGCCTCTGCGGGTCGGTCGGCCTTGTTGGGTGTGGTCACTTCAGGCGGGGCTGGGGCCTGCGGTGGTGCGCCATTTTTGAACCAGAATCGGTTGCCGACATCGAACGCATAACCCGGAATGCGTTCGAGCGTGCCGAGCGGGCGACCGTAAATCGGTGACAGGTCAAGCGAATACCCATCGCGCAGCAGCACTGCTGCCACGTCGAGCAGTTCCGAGCCAGCTGAATCTGGACCACCGCAGAGTGTCAACGAACGGGTTTGCGGTGCCAATCCACACTGCCGGGCCAACGCAAGCAGAGTTGGCCTCGGGCCTGCCTCGGCGACGTAGCCGGCCCGAACCTCGCGAATGGCGGCATCGAGCGCATCGGCAAACAACACGGGAGAGCAAACTTGCCGAGACCAGTAGTCGGCTCCCATATCTTGACCGTCCACCTGCTTGCCGATAACGGTGGAAAAGATCGGAAAGGCTGACGCTTTCGGTGACAGACCCGATAACTCGCGTCGAAACTCAGACACGATGGGCCGCATCAGCGGCGAGTGAAAGGCATGAGAGACGTCTAGATTCGTCGCACGATTGCCCACGTCACGCACTGCCGCGCCGATCCTGGCCACCGTTTCAGCGGGGCCGGAAATCACCACTGCGCGCTGTCCATTCACCGCCGCGACGGCGCAGTCCGCCGCTGCGGAAACCAACGCTTCCGCCCGATGCATCGGCAGATCTACCGCGATCATCGCACCCCCGCAGGGCAGTGATCCCATGAGCTCGCCTCGCGCCACCACCATCATGGCGGCATCCTCAACCGAAAGGACCCCGGCCAGGCACGCGGCGGCGATCTCACCGACGCTGTGGCCGATGCCAAACACCGGTCGGATACCGCTGAGCAGCAATGTCTTTCCCAGCGCGTAGGACACGGAAAACAGGGCAGGCTGGGCGAACCGCGTGTCGTTGATGCCGGGACTGTCGCCGAGAATCGTCGGCAGCAAGCCCACCGAAAGGTGGCAATCGACGGCCGCACACACCGCGTCGAGCTGCTCCCGGTAGATCGGATGGACGTCGTAGAGCGACCGAGTCATCCCCGCGTACTGCGTGCCCTGGCCAGGGCACAGAAAGCCGATCTCGGCCTGGGCCTTGCGCATCGGAGTCGCGGAAGTCAAATCGCGTCGAATGCCCGCCAGGTAATCGTCGAGACCCTCAACCAAGGTATTGAGCCCGCCGGCTAGCACCAGGCGATGTCGATGCGATCGTTTGACCGCGTTGGCGGTGCGGCACCAGGACGCGACGCGGTGATCGTCGAGTCCACGCAACGCATCTGCGAAAGACTCTGCGTTTCGCCGCAACGCGCGCTCGTTAGGCGCCGATAGAGTCAGGACTCCCATAGCGCCAGTCTCCGGCGGCGCCAAGGCAGGAGCCGAACTCAGCACCACGTGAGCATTGCTGCCGCCCAGGCCGAACGAGCTCACCGCACCCACCGCATCGGTACGGGGCAGCCGCTGCGCACCCTCCGCCAGCCGCAACCCCTGCGATTCCAGCCGCAATCCCGGATTGGCTTGGCCGTCAATCACTGTCGGTGGCAGTACGCGATGGTGTAGCGCCAGGCACGCCTTGATAAACGACGCCATGCCCGCCGCGCCCTCGGTGTGACCGATGTTGCCCTTCACGGAGCCCAGAAGGCACGGTTCACCGTCTCGGGACCGATGAATGTCACCCAGCGCGTTGGCTTCGATCATGTCGCCCAAAACGGTCCCGGTGCCGTGCGCTTCGACAAAGCTGATTTGGTCGGCATCGATCTCGGCCGCCCGCAATGCGCGCCGCATCAGTTCTGCTTGTGCGCGACGATTGGGCGCGGTAATGCCGTTGCTGCGGCCGTCGTGGTTGATGGCTGAGCTTCTCACCACCGCGTAGATCTGGTGGCCGTCGGCAACGGCGTCGTCGAGTCGGCGCAGGACAACCGACGCCACCCCCTCTCCGCGGCCGATGCCATCGGCCCCTTGGCAGAACGGCTTACAGCGACCATCGGGCGCGGAAAGTCCGGCCTGCGTGTAAAACACCGACAGCGCCGGGGTGAGCAGCAAGTTCGCTCCGGCCGCAATGGCGGTGTCGGCTTCGCCGTCGCGCAGCGCGGAGCAGGCTTGGTGCAGCGCTACCAACGACGACGAACACGCCGAGTCGATTGCCACGCTCGGCCCTACCAGGTTCAAGTGATACGAGATCCGGTTGGCCAGCATGAAGTACCCGCTGCCCGAACCGTGGAGAGGACTCAGCCGCTCATAGTCGAGCATTTGCAGGCTGCTCCACTCACTGGACATCACGCCGACGAATACACCGGTCAATGTGCCCGCGAGCGACTTTGGATCGATTCCCGCATCTTCCAATGCCCGCCACGACGACTGGAGCAACAGCCGCTGCTGGGGATCCAGTACCTCCGCCTCTACCGGTGCGATACCGAAGAATTCGTTGTCGAAGGCCGCCACGTCGTCGAGAAAATGGGCACGCCGCGTATTCATCGAACCGGCCACGACTTCGGGGCGGTAGTAGTTGTCGATATCCCAGCGCTGCAACGGGATCTCGGTGTCGGTGACGATGCCGTCGAGCAGTAGCCGCCAGAATGCGTCCTTATCGGCGGCGGCGGGAAATCGGCAATCAATACCCACAACCGCGATTGGCGTCATCACCCGACTTGCTCACCTAGCAGATGAGCAGCAATCGCGCTGATCGTCGGATAATCCCACACAACGGTCGTGTCAACGTCGAAACCGTGTTCGCATTGCAGGTCCGCACAGAGCGATAGGCCCATGGCCGAGTCGATGCCGCAGTCGGCCAGCGGCATATCGGCGTCGATGGTCTCTGGAGCCACGTTGAGGTACCTCGCGACCCTTTCCATGAGCCAATCGGTCAGTTCCTGGGCATCCAAAGCTGATCACACCGCGGTGAGGTGGGCGAAACCCGTTGAAAATCGGCCGCTCTCGGGAACGCCGCACAAGATGCGGTCGCCCTGTTTCACCCGGCCTGAGTGATACAACTCTTCCAGCATGATCATGATCGACGCGGCGCCCGTGTTGCCCTTGTAGGTCAGGTTCGTAAACCATTTGCTCTGATCGATGTTCAAGCCGATTCGGTCCAGGGCGTCCGCAGAGCGCTGGTGGAAGTACATCGACGAATAGTGTGGCAGCAGATAGTCGATATCCTCACCCTTGAAGTCGTACTTTGCCATGATCTTCCTCAATGGCTTCTCGAGTGTGTACAGCACAATATTCTTGTTGACCATTCGCACGTCCTGTTGAATGGCGAACACGCTGTCCTCGATGCACTCGGCGGGGGGCAGTTGCGACCATCCGGTTGCGCGGCCATCCTGGCCGAGCTTCAGGCCGCGGTGCATGCAAACCGGCATTTCGCCCGCGTAGGAGATGGTTTCCAGCCAATCCACCCGAAAGCTCAGCCGATCGGCGCAGGGCTCGGGCGAAAGCCAGATCGCGCCTGCGCCGTCAGAGAGCATCCACCGCAGGAAGTCCTTCTCGAAGGCGATCGCCAAACCAATCTCCGGATCGACGGTTGTGTGCTCTGGCACTGCGGAGAACGTATTGGAGGCGATCAGCGGGGAGAAGAGATCCGAACCGCTGGCGACGGCGTTGTCGTAGCGGCCGCTCGCAACGCTGAGCCAAGCGTATTCCCACGCGGTGAGCCCGCTGAGGCATATGCCTGCCGTTGTGATCGCAGGTATCTCGGAGATGCCAAGCAGGCCTTGCGTCATCAGGGCTTGACCCGGCATGAGCTGATCGGGCGTCGAGGTGCCGCAAACCAGTACTTGCATATCCTCGACGTCCACTCCGTCGACGTCGAGATTGCGGATGGCCTCGGCCGTCAGCTCCGCATTGGAATGGGTAAATTCATGTGTCACGGGGTCAATGGCGTAGTACCGGGTATGTATGCCATTGCTGTTCAGAATCCTATTGCGGAGCGGTGACGGCAGGGCGCCGACGTACCCCAGGACCTGCTCCATTGACTCGTTGTCCACCGGGTTGTTGGGGAGGGCCGCCGCGCATGCAGTGATGTAGACATCTCTCATGTCATTGGACCCCTTCCAAACTATGCAGCCGCATAACGGTTTTCGGTCGCCGCGACTCAGGAATGGGCACGTCTTCAGCGTGCGGCTGGGCGATGCTATCGAGAGGGGTCATCGGCCGTCAATCGGCCGACGTGCCCCACCAAGTTTGTGCGCAAGGCAGGTGGCGGCGACTCGTCCGGTGTCCTGCGCGTGAAATCCGTGCCGGATATTCGCCGAGTGAGTTGAGGATATTGTCGTTGGTTGTATTCCAGCAGAACGGGTTTGGGTTGTTCTCCATGCTGCGATGCAGTCGCTGATGTCTCGTTGCAGTGTGGCCACGCTTTCGTGGACGCCCCCGGAACAGGACTTGGTCGGTGAGTAGTCGGAACGAGCGTTCCATGGTTGATCCGGGACGAGCCCGTCGGGACCAAATGCGGTTTGCGGTAGTCAGTCGGGCATCGCGGCGATCAGCGCCTCGGCGGTCAGCGGCAGCGAGCGCACCCGGACGCCGAGCGCATCGCAGACCGCGTTGCCGATCGCCGCGGCCGTCGGTCCCTGCACGCACTCGCCGACACCCAGCGCAGGATTGCCCTGTCCGGCGACGAATTCGACGTCAATTGACGGCACTTCGGAGAATCGCAGGATCGGGTAGGTCTCCCAGTTGTCGCTGGTGACATTCAATCGGTCGAAGCGCACCCGCTCCTTGACGGTCCAGCTGGTGGCCTGAATTGCGCCGCCCTCGATCTGATTGGCCGCGCCGTCGGGATTGATGACCAGACCCGCGTCCACGGCGATGGTCAGCCTGCGCACCCGGACCTCGTCGATCGCCTCGACCTCGGCGACGGCCGCGCAGTAGGCGGACGAATTCTTGTACCGCGCGTACCCGATGCCATGCCCAACCGCCTCCCGTGACGGCCATTCCGCCCAACCGGCCCGCGCCGCCGCCATGTGCAAGACAGCTTGTCCGCGCGGGTCGGACAGGTGCGCCAACCGGAACTCGAGGGGATCGCGGCCCGCGGCCGCGGCCAGTTCGTCGAGGAACGACTCCGCCGCGAAGACGTTGAGAAAGGCCCCCAGCGACCGCAATGCCGAGGTGCGCAGCGGCATCTCGGTCAACAGGTGATTGATCACCCGGTAGGACGGAAACCCATAGCCCGGCAACCGCATTTCGTCCGGCACCGCCTCCCGCTTCCACCGGCGGCTCGCCGCCGGCGCGGATCGGCTCGCCGCCGGCGCGGTGGCTGGCCGCGAGCAACGCGTTCGTCGGGGTCGTCCCGGGGCGGCCCATGTAACTGCCGCTCCATATCTCGTGCCGCCAGTCCAGGACACTGCCGTCGGCGGCGCAGTCGGCGCCGATCTCGACGACCGCCGCGGGGCCGAACGGTGCCCATGCCAGTTCGTCGGCGCGCGACCAGACCACCTGCACCGGCCGCCCCGGTACGGCCCGCGCCAGCAGCGCGGCATCCATCGCGGCGTCGTCGGCGCCGTTGTGGCCGTAGCATCCGGCTCCCTCGACGTGACGCACCAACACCAGATCGAGCGATAGGCCAAGCGCCGCAGCCAATTCGCGCCGCAACATGTGGACGCCCTGGCTGTGTGACCAGACCTCGAGGCGGCCGTCGGCGTGCGAAAGGGCCGCGGCGGCCGACGGGCCGATGGAGGCATGCGCCAGATAGGGCCGGTGGTAGCGGGCGGAATGGGACCACGAAGCCCGCGCGGACGGGGTGCGGGTCGCCGCTTCCTTGACGGCGAGCACCGAGCTTTCGGCGCTGGCGGACACGAGAAATGCGGGCAGGTCGTTTTCGTCGGGCAGGGTGGGTCTTTCGTCCCAGCCGGCGTCGCGGCGCAACCGCTCGGCGGCATCAATCGCGACCTCCTCGCGCTCGGCCACCACCGCGAGGAAGTCGCCGTCACGCACGACCGTGATCACGCCCGGCAGTGCTCTCGGTCGGGCCGGCATCGACGTCGCGTAGCCGTGCGCCGCGGGAAGGCGGGCGAACGATCCGCCCGTACACTTGCCCGTCCAGGCTGAGGTCGTGCACATAGCGCGGGCGGCCGGTCAGCTTGTCGGGCAAATCCAGCCGGGCCACGTTGGTGCCGACGACCTCGTAGTCCGATTCCGCCTTGGGTGCCACGTTGCCGGTCGCCGGCCGATCCAGCAGCGCGTCGTCGGCGAGTTCCCAGTAGCTCGTGGCCAAATTTCGGGGTCGTCCGGGCCATCCGGGTCGTCCGGGTCGCCCGGGTCGACCGGTTTTTGATCTGGCCGTCGGCAATGTCCAATTCGTCGGACGTAACAGCGAGTTTGGCCGCCGCGACATCGAGATAGAGCGCCCGCACTTCGGCGCACACCTGTCGCAGCGCCGCCCCGGAGTGCTGAATCGACAGGCTGCCGGCGGTGAAGCCCTCGTTCGGGCTGAGATCTGTTGCCGCAGCAACCATGTGCACGCGTGCGACGTCCACATCGAGCTCGTCGGAGGCGATCTGCGCCAGCGCGGTCAACACGCCCTGGCCCAGCTCCACCTTGCCCGATCGCACCTCCACCACGCGGTCGGACCTGATTCGAATCCATTTGCCCAGCAATGGGTTTGATGCAAGGGATGGCGGCAGGTCACGATTAGCCATCGCCGGGCCCCGCGTTGTGCGCGGCCATCTGGGCCGCGGCGTTCAGCACGGCCGCTGACCACCCGATTGTGCGAGCCGCAGCGACAGAGGTTGGGGTCCAGGGCGGTGCGGACTTCGGCTTCCGTCGGATCGGGGTTGCCGGCCAATAGCGCGGCGGCCGAGACCACGATGCCCGACATGCAATAGCCGCATTGCGCAGCCTGCGCGGCGATCAGCGCGCGGGCCACGGGGTGGGGTTCTCCGTCGGCGCCCAAGCCTTCCACGGTGCGAATCGACTTGTTTGCCATCGACCACAACGGAACATCACAGGAGTAGACGGGGCGGCCGTCGGCAAGCACGAAACACGCCCCGCACAGACCCAGCCCGCAGCCGAAGCGGGTGCCCTTCAATCCCAGGTGGTTGCGCAACACATACAGCAGCGGTGTGTCGTCCTCGGCGCGGACCTCACAGCGCCGGCCGTTGACGGTCAGCCATCGGGCCGTCGGCTCCTCTCCCATGCCTTCCAGCATCCCTGAGTGACGTCAATCTGCGTTATCAGAGGCCTGTCGGCAAGTTGCCGCATTTCAAGATGCGCGCGAAGGGTGGTTCGTTGCCTCACGTGAGCGTGCGCGCTTGGTGACTGGAGTCGGGGACGTCGGGTTGGCCTTTGCTGGTGGTCAGGGTGAAGAGCTGGGTGGATCAACGCTCGCAATCTGGCGTTGGGTGGCGGCCGGATTGATCAGCGAGCTAGGTCCGCTTGAGCGCCACGGTGCGGTCCACCGTCATGCCCGGGTGGCCGATCGCGCGGTGAAACGGGGTGGTGGCTTTGTCATGCTTCCTGGATACTTGGCCCCTGTGCGGACTTTGGATATCAGTTTCTGCTGGGGGTGCGAAGTAGTTGGTCAGCTTCGACTGCAGTTGCCAGATTTCGTTGAGTAGCAACAGTTCTGATGCGGTGTCGTAGCGGTAGTAGCCGACCACGGTGCGTACCACTGACCAGTTCTTCGTGTTCGACGTGACAGCCGTCGTTCTTGTTCCCCGGCCGTGACCGGGTGAAGGTGATGCGGCGGTCTTGACACCATGTCAGCAGGTCGTCGTTGATGAATTCCGATCCGTTGTCGCAGTCCACACCCAGGATCGGGAACGGCATCGCGGCAGCGATGCGATTGAGGGCGGCCAACACGGTCTTGGCGGCCCTGTCGGGCAGTGAGCGGTTCGTCGGTTCAGCCGGTGGCGATGTCGGTGACCGTCAGCGTGAAGGCATGGCCGCCACCGCGATTGCCGCCGTCGTGAAAGACCGTGTCGATCTCGACGAAGCCGGGCACGGCGTCGTCCCATTGGGCCCAGGTGCGCACCGGGATCTGGCTTTTGAGCAGTGACCCCGGCTTGGTTCCTACGCCGTCCCTTGATCTTGTGCTTGGCCCGTTCATCGGCCAGGCGGTCGATCGATGGTGGCCGCCGACATCGACACCAGCAGTGCCGCGGTCTGATCACTGATGACCAGCTCCCGGAAGTGACGCAGCACGGCCGACGGACTTCGTGCGAGCATGGGGGCGAGCCGTTTGCCGGCGGGCATTCCCAGTACCGTCCAGCAGACCGTCAATGCGGCGATGACCTCGGGTCCGTAGGTCAGCGGCCGGGGAGCGCGCACGGTGACGATCGTGCGGCGCCAGCGGCGGCTTTAAGCGCCTGACGGGCATGGCTGCGATGCCAGGCCGGTATTGGCGCACAACTCATCGAGGATCCGGCCCTTCCCGCGCTTACCGGCCTGCGGGTAGCGGATAGCCGCTGCCTGCGTCACTGCAACTGCGCTCGCCCAGATGTCAACCGCCATCATCTGGGCCTACCGGAGTCAATTGCTGGACCGATCAGGCAGGCGTGCCGTCCACACGCGCATTTCTGATGAGGCAACGAAGCACCCATTCGCGCGCATTTCAGACGAGTCAACGCGGTCGGCGGACGCTGGTAGTATCGAACGTATGTGCGAATATGTGCTCCCGGACCCCGGTGAGCTGCATCGAGCCGACGACGGCGCGGTGGTCGCAGCCATCGAGGACTGCGCCCGCGCGGAAGCGGCCGCGGCCGCCCGGCGCCTGTCGGCGATCGCTGAGCTGACCCGCCGACGCACCGCCAGCGACCAACGCGCCAACTGGGCGTGCGACGAATGGGACGCCGCAGCCGCCGAAGTCGCCGCCGCACTGGGTCTCAGCCACGGGCGGGCCTCCGGACAAATGCACCTAAGCCTGGCGCTGCACCGGCTGCCTGAGGTGGCGGCAATGTTTTTGACCGGACGACTCGATGCCCGACTGATGTCGGTAATCGCCTGGCGCACCTACCTGGTCCGCGACCCCGATGCAACACGGCTCATCGACGCCGCCCTGGCCGAACACGCCCCGGGTTGGGGCCCGCTATCGGCCACCAAACTCGAAAAAGCCATCGACGGCTTCATCGACCGCCACGACCCCGGTGCACTGCGCCGCACCCGCGCCGCCGCCCGCAGCCGCGACGTACACGTCGGCGACCCCGAGGACGGCGCCGAAGACGCCGGCACCGCCGCCCTGTGGGGCCGGCTGTATGCCACCGACGCCGCCATGCTCGATCGCCGCCTCACCCAAATGGCCCACCGGGTCTGCGACAACGACCCACGCACCGTCGCCCAGCGCCGCGCCGACGCACTGGGCGCGCTGGCCGCCGGCGCCGAACACCTAACCTGCGGCTGCGGCAACATCGAGTGCCCCTGCGGGGCCGGCACCGATGCGCGGGCCGCCGGGGTGGTCATCCACGTCGTCGCCGAGGCCGCCGCCCTAAACGCCGCGCCCGACCCGCACACCTCCGGTGAGGGACCCCCGCCGCGGCCTATCACTCCAGGGATGGCGCTGGTCGAGGCGCTCGCGCCGGACCCCGAACCCGATCCGACCAGCGGAGCATCGGTCAGGCCGCCCGTGGCGCTGATCACCAGCGGTGGTGTGCTGCCCCCGCCGCTGCTGGCCGAGCTGATCCGCGGCGGCGCCACCATCTGCCCGGTACGCGATCCGGCCGAATTGGGGGCGGAGCCGCGCTACCGACCCTCGGCCAAGCTGGCCGAATTCATCCGGATGCGGGACCTGACGTGCCGGTTCCCTGGCTGTGAGTTGCCCGCCGAATGGTGCGATATCGACCATACGGTGCCCTGGCCACAGGGGCCCACCCATCCCTCAAACCTAAAGTGCGAGTGTAGAAAACACCATCTGTTGAAAACTTTCTGGACGGGTTGGCGCGAGGTGCAACTGCCCGACGGCACGGTGGTTTGGACCGCACCCAACGGGCGGACCTACACCACCCGTCCGGGCAGTCGCATCGTCTTTCCGACCTGGAACACCGCCACCGCCGAACTACCCCACACCCCCACTCCCACAGCCACTATCGGCGCTATCGGCGACCGGGGCGTGATGATGCCACGGCGGCGACGCACCCGCGCCGCCGACCTGGCGTATCGCATTAAATGCGAACGGGCCCTCAACGACGCCCACGTCGCCGAACGCAACAAACCACCACCGTTTTGATCCTCGTTGACAGCGCGTCGGGGGGTGGGTCATGGGGTATCGGCGCGCGCCGGTCGAGGCGTGGATTCGAGGCGTGGATTCGAGGCCATGGGGTGATTCCGGGCGGGCCCACGGCTGAGGCAGGATCTAGGGCAGGATCTAAGTCATGGATCAGGTATGGGCAAACCGGGCGGCCACCGCTGAGACCGCGGTCACGCAGCGACACCTGAAACGGCTCTGGGCGATGCCCGGAACGCAGCTGGGGGTGGTGGCCTGGCCGTCGGACCGACGGGACCGGTTGTTCGGCACCTGGCACTACTGGTGGCAGGCGCATCTGCTGGACTGCCTGATCGACGCGCAGGTGCGCGACCCCCAGCCGGAAAGGCGGGTCAGAATCAACCGGCAGGTCCGCTCGCACCGGGTGCGCAACAACTTCAGGTGGACCAACAGCTACTACGACGACATGGCGTGGCTGGCGCTGGCGCTGGAACGCGCCGCGCGCCTCGCCGGCGTCCAGCGCCGACGGGCGCTCCCCAAACTCACCGACCAGTTCGTGAAGGCGTGGGTGCCCGAAGACGGCGGCGGCATCCCGTGGCGCAAGCAGGACCAGTTTTTCAACGCCCCGGCCAACGGCCCGGCGGGCATCTTCCTGGCCCGGTACGGCGACCGGCTGCGCCGGGCCCAGCAAATGGCCGACTGGATCGACAAGACGCTCATCGACCCTGAAACGCACCTCGTGTTCGACGGCATCAAGGGCGGCTCGCTGGTGCGCGCGCAGTACACCTACTGCCAGGGCGTGGTGCTCGGCCTGGAAACCGAACTCGCGGCACGCACCAGCGACGATCGGCACGGGCCGCGCGTGCAGCGGCTGGTCGCGGCCGTCAACGAGCAGATGGCGCCGTCAGGGGTGCTGCGGGGCGCAGGCGGCGGGGACGGGGGCCTGTTCTCCGGCATCACCGCCCGCTACCTCGCGCTGGTCGCCACGACGCTGCCGGGCACCTCGCCGGATACCGTCGCCGCCCGCGACACCGCCCGCAAGATCGTGCTGACTTCGGCGAAATCGGCGTGGGACTGCCGGCAGACGGTGGACGGGCTACCGGTATTCGGGGCGTTTTGGGACCGCGACGCGGAGCTGCCCACGGCGGGCGGTGAGCAGGCACAGTTTGTCGAGGGCGCAGTGAACAGTTCCGAGATTGCCGAACGGGACCTGTCGGTGCAGCTGTCCGGCTGGATGCTGATGGAGGCCGCCTACAGCGTCACGGCCGATCAGTGACCCGGGCAGGAGTTATTCGGGTAGCGCCAGCGGGTCCGGCTCGTCGCTAGCCTGGGCGGGTTCCGGGGCGGGTTCTGTGGCTGCCCGGCGGCGTCGCAGATAGGCCCGTCCCGCCGCGATGAAGGCCGGCAGCAACGAGACGAACAGGATGCACAGGATGATGGATTCCAGGTTCTTGTGGACGAAGGCGATGTTGCCCAGGAAGTAACCCGCCAACGTCGCGCCGCCACCCCACAGGATGCCGCCGACGATGTCGAACCCCAGGAAAACCGGATAGGTCATGTAGGACACGCCGGCGACCACCGGGGTGAACGTCCGGATGAAGGGCATGAACCGGGCCAGGATGATGGCCCAGGGCCCGTATTTTTCGAAGAACGCGTGCGAGTCGGTGACGTAATGCTTCTTGAAGAAGCGCGAGTCTTCCTTTTTGAACAGCGCGGGCCCGATGCGGCGGCCGATGAAGTACCCGGTCTGGTCGCCCAGGATGGCGACCACCGCAACCGAGGGAGCCAGAACCCAGATATCCAGCGTTCCGTGCGCGGCCAGCAGCCCACCGGTGAACAGCAGCGACTCGCCCGGCAGCATCGGGAACAACAAGCCGGTCTCGACGAAGACGATGACCAGGATGGTGGGCAGCACGGCCGAGGCGAACAGGCCTTGGGGACCGATCCAGTACATCGGGTCGAGGATGTCGGGCAGGGCCATCACGGCGGTGCTCATGATTGCTCAAGATACCGGTAGCCGCGCAGGTTCCCGTCCGGTGTTGCGATACTTAGGGTCGACTTGAGTCGACTGAGGTCCACCGCCGCCTTGAGGGAGGAACGTTCATGCCCATCGCAACACCCGAGGTCTACGCCGAGATGCTGGGACGTGCGAAGGAGAACTCGTACGCTTTCCCGGCCATCAACTGCACCTCGTCGGAGACCGTTAACGCGGCCATCAAGGGCTTCGCCGACGCCGGCAGCGACGGCATCATCCAATTCTCAACCGGCGGAGCGGAGTTCGCCTCGGGCCTCGGAGTCAAGGACATGGTCGCCGGCGCGGTGGCGCTGGCGAAGTTCACCCGCAGCATCGCGGCCCGGTACCCGATCAATGTCGCGCTGCACACCGACCACTGCCCCAAGGACAAGCTGGACACCTACGTGCGCCCGCTGCTGGCAATCTCGGCGGAGCGGGTAGCGGCCGGCAAGAATCCGCTGTTCGGTTCGCACATGTGGGACGGCTCCGCGGTGCCGATCGGCGAGAACCTCGCCATCGCCCAGGAGCTGCTCAAGGCGGCCGCGGCCGCCAAGATCATCCTCGAGGTCGAGATCGGCGTGGTCGGCGGCGAGGAAGACGGCGTCGTCGGCGCGATCGACGAGAAGCTGTACACCACGCCCGAAGACTTCGAGAAGACCGTCGACGCGCTGGGCCACGGCGAGCACGGTCATTACCTGCTGGCCGCGACATTCGGCAATGTGCACGGCGTCTACAAGCCCGGCAACGTCAAACTCCGCCCCGACATCCTGGCCGAGGGGCAGAAGGTGGCGGCCGCCAAGCTCGGCCTCCCCGATGACGCCAAGCCGTTCGACTTCGTGTTCCACGGCGGTTCTGGATCACTGAAGTCAGAGATCGAAGAGGCGCTGCGCTACGGCGTGGTCAAGATGAACGTCGACACCGACACCCAGTACGCGTTCACCCGTCCGATTGCCGGTCACATGTTCACCAACTACGACGGCGTGCTCAAGGTCGACGGCGACGTGGGCAGCAAGAAGGTGTACGACCCGCGCAGCTACCTCAAGGCGGCGGAGGCGGGGATGACCGAGCGGGTGATCGAGGCTTGCAACGACCTGCACTGCGCCGGAAAGTCCTTATCCGGCTGACCGCTCAGGCGACCTGGCGGGCGTCTCGAGGGCGGGATACGGCTTGCTGCAGAACGTTGCGTTCAGGTGACTGACCAGCCAAACGACTCGGGGGGATCCTCATGCCACATGCTTGAGGTTTGGCAGATGCGTTCGGCGACAGCGTCAACGGACATGCGGGCGCTGTCGCCGGCATCGCCGCCGCCTTGTGCAATCGGGTGGATGAAGCGGCCGCTCTTTCCCCATTGCCAGATCGCAGAGAAGTCTTCGCGGCTGAGGGGCCGAAAGACGACTTCGGTTCGCGCGTCTTTGAGCACGACTTCGAGCCACGTGGCGTACTCGACCCGTTCACCGGGCATCATGTGTGGCTCATTGTTGACGCGGACCTCAACCGAATCACCAAGCCTCGTGCGGAGGGCCTGTGCGAGCGGCTGCATCAGCTCCTGCTCAAACTGATCTGCTTTGTCTTTTTTCATTCCCGCTCCTTGTCGGCCGGTCTGCACAGTACCTAGATCGTGTCACGTCCGGCCGATGCTCGATTGTCAGACGCAGGTGGTGTTATCCGACGCGGGCGGTGTCCGTGAGCACGGGCCGAACGCAATGACCTTGGCAAGTATTTCTGGCGAAATGGCGAAATGGCGAAATGGCCAAAATACAGAACGACCTATTCCACGATGACGAGCAGCCGACGCGTCTGATTCTTGATGGATCTCCGCCGATACCCGCGTCAGGGTGTCAACATCGTTGACATGCGCTGATAGTCTTTGATGTTGGATCATGGCCAACACGAGGAAGGGCTGCTTCGATGATGCCACGGCCGACCGGGCGCGGTGGGGGCGGTGACGGCAGTGACGCGTCCGGCGGGGGCGCCGGCGAAAGCATCGGACAGATCAGCCGCGCACTGATCCTGCAGACCGCGCTGGGAATCATCGATCGCGACGGCGTGGACGGATTGTCTATGCGCCGACTGAGCGACGCGGTGGGCCGGGATCCCACCGTGCTTTACCGGCACCTCCCCAACAAGGCCGCCGTGCTGGACGGGGTCATCGAGATCGTGCTCGCGCAACTGGCCGTGGACACCGCGGACCCGGACTGGGTAGGCCAATTGCGCACTGTGGCACACAACTTCCGTCGGTTGGCCCTGGCGCACCCCAACGTCGTGCCTCTGTTGATCACCCGGCCCCTGGTCACCCCGTTGGGCCAACGACCGCCGGGAACGCTGCGTCCACTCGAAGACGTCCTTACGCTGCTTACCGGCGCCGGGTTCACCGGGGTCGAGGCGCTGCATATCTACCGGCTGTTATTCGGCTTCTTGCATGGCCATATCCTCAACGAGCTCCAGGAGGTTATCGAACGACCCGAGGAAACCGACGACGTGCTGCGCCTCGGCCTGCACCGGCTGCCGATTACCGAATTCCCCCGCCTACGTGCGCTCGCATCCGTCCTGGCCTCCTATGATGGGGCCACCGAACTCGACCGCGGCCTCGACCTCCTGCTGACCGGCCCAACCGCAAACCGAACCTCCCCCGACGAATCGTCCCGATCCACGTAAGGCGACAAGTGGGCGCTCACGGCGACGACTTCTTGCTCGGAAGTATCGCCGAGGCACGTACGCCGTCGAATTCCAGGACCGCATAACACTTTCCGAGCGGGTTCCGTGGTGCAGCTACCCGAACTCCTCGCAGGCCTGAGTCGACGGATCCACGACAATTAAAGCGGCGCCTGTATACCCACACCGTCGGTCAACAATGTTGACAGTCGGTGTTGGGGGGCGTTTAATGGAGGCCTGCGGGAAACCAGCGATCGCCGGAGTTCATGGGAATTTGCCGATGGCATCAACGTGTTTCCGTCTGTTCCCGGGATCGGATTCGACTGCCGCACGATGACGACGCGCGTGGGAAAACCCGAGTGCCCGCCTTGGACACCCGGCAATCTGAGGAGGACGACGAAGATGAAATCTGACGACGAACAACGAGATGATTTCGGCGAGAGAGTGCTTCACGTCGGAGCGGGTTTCAAGGAAAAGGAGCGCTCGCACGTATTGGAGACGTTGGCTACGCTCGGTCCGCACCTGCTGGGACGTTGGGATCCGCGGGACATAGATGTGGAAGTCTCTTTGCAGGACCGCGGCGGCAAGGAGCAGCGCGTGACTTTGCGCACGAGCCTGCCTGGCCGTCCGCCGTTAGTAGCAGTCGCTGAGAACCCGGATATCACCCGCGCTATCTGCGAAGCAAAGCGCGAGCTGATCCGGCAACTGGAACACCAGAAGTCGGCGCGCGACCCCATGAGCAGCCGCCGGCGCAGCAGCGCGACGATCCGCCATTAGGGTCACCTCCACGCGTGCAGATCTCCCGATTTGCGAGGCCTACAACAACAACAACAACCAGCAGCTCGCTTGCGCGGGCAGACAGGGAGACCGTCATGACGCACATCATCGAAGCGCGAGTTATCGGCAACCATGCCGCCATGGGCACATCGACGCCAGCAGCTACCGACAAGCCCTACTTGACCGTCCACGAAGTACTCCGCGCGGGCATCCGCCGCGCGGCGAGACGCGAAGATGCAGCTGCGGCTCGGTCGACATGGGATTCCGAAGGTGGGGCAAACGAAGTGGCGGAGTAGCAAAGGGAAGTTTATGCGCGGCCTCTGATGCCGAGGGGTCACTGGAGACCGCGCAGCGGTCGAACTGATCCGACCTGAAAAGGTTTCAGAGTGTGACGTAATCGGCTCGGCGCTCCACGCGGGGGGCAAGGAGCCCAGGGGAAGCTCCACGTCCGTCCCGGCGGAGACCGCCGGCTTGATCATGGCGTCGCCAACAAGCAACGAATCATGTTGCGGCGCATAGACAGGGTCATCGCGATGATCCCGTCTGAGGACTCAATGTCGGTGTGCGGTCATCGAGGCGTCACGGTGACTCGGCGGCGCGCTGATGTGTGCCGTTGGCCGAGCCGGTCGTTACGGCTGCGGATCGCGGTGGCCAGTCCGTGTCGATGCACGTTGGGGTTGGCGCCCAGACCGGGTCGTGGCATGAAGTTGCCGAATCCGCTTTGGCCGAATCTCTTTTCGGAGGCGGTTTCTGGGGCGTCGTCGGAGGTGGCGCGCAGGAACCGGTCCGGCAGGGCAAGTTTGATGATCGTGCGCAGGGTGAGTAGGTACCGGTAGGCCAGCGGGCCGGTGGTGTAGGGGAGGTCGTATCTGGCGCAGACCGCCTGTACGCGCTGAGCGATCTGCGGATAGCGGTTACTGGGCAGATCTGGGTAGAGGTGGTGCTCGATCTGGTAGCAGAGGTTTCCGCTCATGAACGCCATCACCGGACCGGCGCGAAAGTTGGCGCTACCCAACATCTGTCGCAGATACCACTGCGGTTTGGTCTCACCCTCCAGAGCCTCGGGGGCGAATTTCTCGGCCCCGTCGGCGAAATGGCCGCAGCAGATCACCGCGTAGGCCCACAGGTTTCGCAGCAGATTAGCGACCGCATTGGCGAAAAGAACGCGCCGCCAGCGACGCCCGCCGAGCGCCGGCAAGAGCAGGTAATCTTTACCTGCCTGGCGGGCGATTTTGCGGAGCAGAGCTCGGGTGTGAGCCGACTTTTCGGCGTCAGTCCCTGCGCGCTCTTGCTCGGAGTACAGGCCGTGCAACCCGATACCCCATTCAAAGGTGATGGCCAACAACAGATGCCGCAGCGGCTGCAGCAGGTTGCTGGGCTTCCACTGCTGGTCACGGGTCACCCGCAGAACGCCGTACCCAAGGTCGTCGTCGACCCCGACGACGTTGGTGAAGACGTGATGACGGTAGTTGTGGGAGTACCTCCATTGTGAGGACGGCCCCGCCATGTCCCACTCCCAGGTAGTGGAGTGGACTTCCGGGTCGTTCATCCAATCCCACTGGCCGTGGCCGATATTGTGGGCCAGTTCCATGTTCTCGATGCTCTTCGCCGCGGCCAGTGCGAGCGTCCCGAGCGCCCAGCCGATCCTGGTGCGGCTGCCCCCGATCACCACACGGGCGGTGAGGTCGAGGCAGCGTTGAACAGCGATGGTGCGCTGGATATACGCCCTGTCCTTCGCGCCACGCGAATCCTCGAGCTCGCGACGGATCGCGTCCAACTCGACGGCGAGTGCCTCGACGTCCGCGGCGCTGAGATGGGCGTATTCGGCTATGTCTGTGATGGCCATCAGTGGTTCGCCAGCTCATCGGACGAGGCAGCGAAGAGTCGCCGGACGGCGTCCTGGGTGAGAGTCCCATGGTGGCGCGTATCCATCGTGAACTCCAAGAGGGGGACCACCGAAGTGCTCGGTTGCGAGCTATCGCTCTCACGCTGTCGCCGCTGGGACAGGGGTGTTCCGGGCCGGCTGGACTATCAACCGACACCAACTTTACACGGATAGGCATCGGGCTTCAGGTCATGAGAGGTTATGATCTCGTCCCGTTGCCGGCGGGCAGATTACGGGCGCGACAGTGTCATTCAGCGCCACCGGTGCCGGCGCCGCCGGCGGAGGCCGGCTTGCCGGGCCTGGAGGTGATCTCGTCGATCGCGGTGTGGATGAACCGCATCTTCTCCAACACCGGTTCCGGCAGCACGAACGGGTAGAAGTCGTCGCGGCCCATCGAGCGGTTTACCATGTTCAGCGCCCACGCCAGCGGCAACCACATCTCGATGATGGTGTTGAATCCGCTGGGCCCGAGCATCCGCCTTTCGAAGCCGGCGCCCGACGCGGTCAAGCCGAACGCGGCCGCGGTGTCCAGGGTGTCGCGGATGTGTAGATAGTGTGCGAAGGTCTCCGCCCAGTCCTCGGCGGGGTGCATGGTCGCATGCAGGGAGACGTAGTTCTTCGTCCAGCCCGCCGGCGGACCCTGGTTGTAATGCCTGTCCAGCGCCTGCCGGTAGTCGGTGTCGGGGTCGCCGAACAACGCACGGAACCGCGGCAGGTAGTCCGCCGAGCTGCCGACCAGGCGGTAGAAGTAGTGGTGCCCGATTTCGTGGCGCAGGTGCCCGAGCAGGGTGCGGTACGGCTCGTCATTCGCGATCCGCAGCTGCTCGCGATGCACGACGTCACCCTCGGCGAGATCCACTGTGATGACGCCGTTGTAGTGGCCGGTGACGACTTTGTCCATCCCGCTGGACAGCAGGTCGAACGCCAGCCCGTACTCCGGGTCCTGGTCGCGGTTGATGATCGGCAGCTTCAGGTCGATGAGTTCGACTATCAACCGCCGCTTGGCCCTCTCTGCGGCGGCAAACGCGGCCATCGCCGCGGTGTCTGTGTTGTTGGGGCGGACACGGGTCAGCTTGCACGACGTGCAGAGCTCGGCTACCGCGCCGATGCCGGGATTCACCCTGACCAGCCAATTGCATTCGGCCACATGTAGATTGGCGCACAATTGATACTGGCGGGAGTCTACCGCACCGCCTTGCTCGCTGGCTTCGCCCGAGGTGATCGTCAGCAACGCAGTGTCGTCCAGGGAGAACCCCAGCGCGCTGCCACAGGATAGACAAACCGAATTCTCGAAGGCCAGGTGTTGCCCGCAGTTGGGACAGAGGAAATCACGCAATGGGCACCCTTTCGAATGGCGCCAGGTCCGCTGCGGCGTCGATTGCGCAGCGCCACGAGCCGGTGGCGCACGGGTCGGCATCGAATGTTCTCCCGCTGCGTGGGCTTTGGGCAGGACGAATACATCTGCGTCCTCCTGTCGAATCACCGACGCTGAACACGGGGATCGCGGAGGTTACCCTCCACCATGTAGGGCGAC
The DNA here is from genome assembly GCA_963778135.1 of uncultured Actinomycetota bacterium. Classification (GTDB taxonomy): domain Bacteria; phylum Actinomycetota; class Actinomycetes; order Mycobacteriales; family Mycobacteriaceae; genus Mycobacterium. Next base: position 703,223 of record CAVZTC010000004.1, read on the forward strand.
TGCTCTACCAGCCACAGCGTGCACGTTGGCCCCTCCGAACGATGGCGGCAAAATGACCGCCTCCGAGGTGGAGGTCGGCGGGTCCCAGCGTCGCGGTGTTCAATCGGGACCATGGTAGTCACCAAGCATGAGCGACAGGCCGATCGGATTGTTGATCGTCGGCTACGGCGACACCATCGGGGCGATCCGCATCGGTTGACTGCCATCGGCGGTGTTGCCGCGTTGTCGTTGGACGCATTGTCCAGCGTCGCTTATGGTCCCGAAGCGATCGCGCTGGTGTTGGTCGCCGCGGGCGCGGCCGCGGTGCGATTGACCCTGCCGATCGCCATGGCAATCACGGTGCTGCTGCTGGTGTTGGTGATCTCGTACCGGCAGGTGATCGCGGTCCACCCGAACGGCGGCGGAGCGTACGCGGTGGCCAAAAAGGACCTCGGCCGCACGGTGAGCTTGTTGGCTGCGGCAAGCTTGGTCGTCGATTACGTGTTGACCGTTGCGGTCAGTCTGGCGGCCGGCGCAGCCAGTCTGGGGAGCGTCTTTCCGGTGATGTCGCATCACTTGCTGGCCGTGACGATGGCCGGGCTTGCCCTGATCACCGCCGTCAACCTGGTCGGAATCGCCGAGTCGGCCAAGGTGCTGATGGGACCGACGCTGGTGTTCATCGTCAGTATCGTCGCCATCATCGTCGTCGGGTTCATCCGTCCGCATCCCGCAGCCGTTATCGGTGCGGATCTGGGCCCCATCCGGACCACCGAGGCACTGGGACTGGTGCTGATTCTCAAGGCGTTTTCGGCGGGATGTTCCTCGCTGACCGGAGTCGAAGCAATCGCCAACGCGGTGCCCCAATTCCGGACGCCCGCCATCAAGCGGGCCCAACACACCGAGGTTGCGTTGGGAGTGTTGCTGGCAGCCATGCTTCTCGGCTTGAGCGCGCTGATCCGGCTGCATGCAGTGACACCGCGCGGCGACGTTACTGTGCTCGCGCAGCTCTCGGCGGGCGCGTTTGGAACCGGGTGGCCGTTCTATGTGACCAACCTGTCGGTAACTCTGGTGTTGGCTCTCGCGGCGAACACCAGCTTTGGAGGTCTGCCGGTGTTGATGCAGCTGCTGGCCAAGGACCACCGGCTCCCGCACCTGTTCACGCTTCGCGCCGAGCGGCCCGTGTTCCGTTACGGCGTTGCCACGTTGGGCGTGCTGGCCGCGGCGGTGCTACTCGTCGTCGGTGCCGAAACCCACAGGTTGTTGCCCGTGTTCGCGATCGGCGTCTTTATCGGATTCACGATCAGCCAGACCGGACTGGTCCGGCACTGGCTGCAACAACGCGGCCGCGGCTGGGTGGGCAAGGCCGCACTCAACGGGACCGGGGCGGTGCTCACCGCCGTGGCGGGAGTGGTGCTCTTCGCCAGCAAATTCACCGAGGGTGCCTGGCTGCTGCTGCTGATCGTGCCTGGCCTGATGCTGCTGTTCGATCGGATCGAACGGTACTACTATCGCGTCGCCCAACAGTTGGGCCTGGGCCAGCTGCCACCCAAACCCGTTCCGGGGCCTTCCGGTGAAGCGACGGTCATCGTGCCGGTCGTCACGATCAGCAAGGTCGCCGAACAGGCGTTGCAGGTCGCGATGTGGCTCGGCGGCGAAGTGGTTCCAGTGGCTGTCGACACCGACCCCAACGCCACCCACCGGCTCTGCGAGCTCTGGAAACAATGGGACCCCGGGGTCGACCTACGAGTGCTGCCCAGCCCGCACCGCACCCTGGTGGCACCCACCGTCGGCTTCGTCCGAACCCAAGTCGAGAAGGGACGGTTAGTTGTCGTCTTGCTCGTCTACATCGAACCGAAGCGCCAGCGTTACCGAATCCTGCATAACCAACGCGGCCCGCTGCTCGCCGCCACAATTCGTGCGCGCACCGACGCCATCGTCGCCACGCTTCCGATTCGGTTGGACTGAGCATCTCTGCACCCACTAGGAAGTCTGGGGGCCTTCCGCCCAGGGATTGGGAATTATGTTGGGTGCGTCACCCTTTCACCGAGAACGCGCGGCGCCCTAATAGGAGGGCTCTGATGGCCTCATCAGGCCGCTCCAGCCTGTGGATAGGGGTCCGAGCCTCATGGTCCGACAAGGAATCGTCCCGGTGCCCTAAGCGGCAACCATTAGGTGTTGACAATTGCTTCTGCGGGGTGGAACGTCAGTCTAGTTGGGACTCTCAACCAGTCCGGTATGGGGTCAGCCGTCCGCCGCTGTCCTCGCAGAGCCGTAGCTCGCGCCGAACACACCGGTGACAACCGCACGTCGGGGATCACCATGAATGCTCCACCCGCCCCGTCCGTGCTATCGGACGCCGGCTTCCTTTCCCAGCCCTTGCAGGGCCACACCGCGCGGCTAGCCAGTCGTCGGCTCAGGTCGTCGGTAGCCGTCATCAGGGCTCACGGCGGCATCGACGCATCCAACGCTGACACTCTGGTGGAGTACACGCTGGGGCATCTGATGCGTTGCCGCGGGCTGATCCTTGATCTGCGCGACCTGGATTTCTTTGGTACCGAGGGCTTCTCGGCGCTGCATAGGATCTCCGTCTGCTGCGCGCGCGCCAGCATAGGCTGGGCGGTGGTGTCCGGTGAGGCAGTCTCCCGAGTGGTGCGGATCTGCGACCCAGAGGGCTTGCTGCCCGCCGCTTGCACCGTCGAGGCAGCGATGGCCACCGTCCAAGACCAGCCTCACCGTCCACGCCAGCCCATGGCGAGCCGCGGGGACCCCGGACAGTCCTCGCGATGCGAACGCACGGTGTGCTTGGTCTGCGGCGGCACACAACAGGTCCGGCACGAAGAGCTGACCTCGACCGAAGTGATCGCCAAGCTCGATGGTCCTTCCTCGACGGTGGTTGAGGCTGGGGTTCGAAGATGAATCTGAGGTTGTGGAGTGCGGCGCCGGCGAGGAATGTCGCGACCGCGTCGACCCCGACGGTCAATGTGTTGCGAGGATTGGTGGCTCGCGCGACGACGCCGCTGCTGCCCGATGACTACCTTAAACTGCTCAATCCGCTGTGGTCGGCGCGGGAACTGCGTGGGCTCGTCGTGGGTGTTCGCAAGGAAACCGAAGACTCGGCCACGGTCACGATCAAACCCGGATGGGGCTTTTCCGGCGACTACCAGCCCGGCCAGTACCTCGGCATCGGAGTGCGTGTTGGTGGGCGCTGGCATTGGCGGTCTTATTCGCTGACGTCGATCCCACGGCGCGACAAGAAGTCGATCTCGATCACAGTCAAGGCAACGCCCGAGGGCTTCTTGTCGTCGCATCTGGTAAACGGGGTCGAGCCTGGCACGGTTGTTCGGCTCGCGGCCCCGAGGGGCGATTTCGCTCTACCCAATCCGGTGCCGGCCAAGTTGCTGTTTGTGACTGCGGGCAGCGGCATCACTCCCGTGATCGCGATGCTGCGTTCGCTCAGGCAGCGTGGCGAGAGTTCCGACATCGTCCATGTCCATTCAGCGCACGCCGCCGGCGACGTGATATTCCACGACGAGTTACGTGCGCTGGAGCGCAGCCAGCCCGACTACCGGCTGCACCTGCAGCTAACGGCGGACATGGGCAAGGTCGACTTCGCCGCACTCGACTGCCTCGTTCCGGACTGGAAAGAACGCTCCACCTGGGCGTGCGGTCCGCCCGCCTTGCTCGACATCGTCGAAAAGGTCTGGACGGAAGCGGGTTTGCGGGACAAGCTGCACACGGAGCGGTTCGCCATCGCGCGCACCGACAAATGCGGCGAGGGCGGCACCGTCACCTTCCAGATCTCGGACAAGAGCATCAAACTCGACGGTGCGACAACACTGATGGAAGGCGGCGAGCAGCTCGGCATCCAGATGCCGTTCGGATGCCGAATGGGCATCTGCCAATCCTGTGTATTGCCGCTGGAATCGGGCTACGTGCGCGATCTCAGGTCGGGAACCGAACACCGCGCCGGCGATCGAATTCAGACGTGCATCTCTGCAGCATCCGGCGACTGCACCATCGACATTTAGGGAGCGCGGCATGGCCATCACCGACATCAGGCAGTACGTACACCTCACCGCGGCCGACATCGAGGAATTGGGCCGCGAACTGGACGCGATCCGAACCGATATCGAGGAGTCCAGGGGCGAGCGGGACGCCCGCTACGTGCGCAGGACCATCCAGCTGCAGCGCGCTTTCTCGGTCGGTGGTCGAATTGCCTTAATGGCGAGCAGGAACAAGGTCGCCTGGGTCGCCGGGACCACTCTGCTTGGCATCGCGAAGATCATCGAGAACCTGGAACTCGGGCACAACATCATGCACGGCCAATGGGATTGGCTCAACGACCCGGAGATCCATTCCACCGAATGGGAATGGGACACCACCTCTCCGAGTGTGCAATGGAAGTACACACACAACTTTGTGCACCACAAATACACCAACATCGTCGGGATCGACGACGACGTCGGCTACGGCCTCCTGCGCGTCACGCGAGACCAGCGCTGGAAACCGGAGTATCTCGGCAACCCTGTCTTCAACCTGCTGCTCGGAACGCTCTTCGAGTGGGGCGTCGCGCTGCATGGGGTTGAAATAACGAAGGTCCGCAAAGGTGAGAAAACTATTGCCGAGGCCCGTAAGGACTTGCGCGTGATCGGCAAGAAGGTCGCCAGGCAGGTCGGCAAGGACTACATCATCTTTCCCGCCCTGTCGGGCCCCGGGTGGAAACACACCCTGGCCGCGAACGCTATAGCGAACCTGATCCGCAACTACTGGGCTTATCTGGTGATCTTCTGCGGGCACTTCCCCGACGGCGCCGAGAAATTCACCCGCGAGGAATACGAGAACGAGACGCATCCAGAGTGGTACTTGCGGCAGATGCTCGGTTCGGCGAATTTCACCGCCGGCCCCCTGATGGCGTTCATGAGCGGCAACCTGTGTTACCAGATCGAGCACCACCTTTTCCCCGACCTGCCAAGCAACCGGTACGCCGAAATATCCGAGCGCGTCAAGGAGCTATGCGACAAGTACGACCTGCCCTACACCACCGGATCCTTAATGCACCAGTACATGCAGACGTTCTGGACAATCGTCAAGCTCTCGGTCCCGAACAGGTTCCTCCAAGGAACCTCCGACGACGCGCCCGAAACCCACTCGGAACTGAAATTCCGAATCCGTGAGGGCGTTCGCGAGAGCTTCGGTGTCGACTCCGGCACGGGCAGGCGGCGCGGGCTGCGGACCGCGTTGCGCGAGTTTCACGCCGGTGACGTTGCGACAGCCTGAGCAGCTGGCGGAATGAGCGTTGGTGGGCGGGGGCGGCCGACGGCCGCAAGAACGTGGACGTGGCCGTCGCCGCGATCGCGGCAGGCGAGATGTTTATGGCCGGCAGCAATGCGGGGCGACCGCCGACATCTCAACTCACGGGTTGCGGGAGGACTCACGGGTTGCGGGAGGACTCACGGGTGCGGGAGGATTTGTACACTCCTGGCGCGGCGACACGACAGTGGGCTCAGCCCTTCTCGGACTGAGCCCACTACGCCGCACTATCGGACGCCGCACTGTCGGACCGCGTTTGGCGTCCGGGCGAGCTAGCCGCTCTGGTGCGACTTCTGGCGCTCCTCTTGAACGCTGGCTTTCGCGCGGGCCTTCTCGGCTTCGGCTTCCTTACCGGCAGCTTCGCGCTGGGCTTCGGCCTTGTCCTGCTGGGCCTTGCCTTCGCGCTGAATGTCGTCACGCCCGATTACGGTGCCCAGCGCTTCCTTTGCTTTACCTTTGACGTCCTCAACGACCCCCTTGACGGCTTCTTCGGGACCGCTGTTTTTCTCCGTCATGAATTTCTTCTCTCTTGTGTTGGTAGAGCATGAGTCGCTCAAGTTGTTTCGACCTTGAGTTTGGGGACCGACAGTTACGGCGGGATGCAATTGGCGGCAACGTCTCTGGCCGCAAGAAAGGCATCCTGTAGTAGATCCTCCACTTGAGCGGCGGCCTTTTCATCTGTGGCTAAGTATCGCCGCGGATGTCTTTTCGACCGCTCACTCCATGGTTCCCCTTCCATAGAGGATCTAAACATTTCGGCGCGGCCGCTGGCTCCCCGGGCGACGCAGACTCCGGCGCCTGACCGCGCGACGTGGTGGCGGCCAGGCGGGGTTGACAGCGCCGCGATGGTCCACTGAGTGCTCGGGAAGGCCGCTGGAATGGCCCACCTACTCGCTTCTCGTAGTTGCTGGGGCTAGACGGCGTGGCCTTCCGCCGATGGCGGCCGCTTGTCGATAGTGGCCGTCGGTGAGGTCGTGGTACCAGGTTGTTTCCCCCGGCGCGGGCAGCCCGGCCTCTTGTAGTGCGGTCGACTGTGGGCGGTAGGAGGGCGTGAGTGGTATGCGGTCGACAATGTGGACGATGGCGGGGCGCTGGTCCCGGGGGAGGCCGCCCAACGCGGCGGTCAGGGTGTCCCCCAGGCCAGCCCCGGTGAGGACGTCGTCGCTGCCAAGCGTCACGGCCGCGACCGCGACGTCGTGGGTGTCGGTCGCAACGGGATAGACCACGGCCAGGTCGATCGCGGTGATGACGCCGAGGGCGTCGCAGATCGGCTGGCAGAAGACCGGTCCGCGCACCGACTGGATCACGGTGTTCCTGTTGTCGACGAACCAGTAATCGCCGTCGCTGTCGCGGCGAAACAGGTGGTCGGTGGTGATCCAGTTGTCTCCCTTCGTGAATACCGAGCGCATCGACACGCTCGCGGCATCCAGGCCGTCGCGCGGCTTCGCGAGCAGCACGCCCACCTCGTCGTCCGCACACGGGCGCACGAAACCATGGTCATCCTCGATGAAGCGGCCCGTGGCGGCGTCGTAGCCGCCCAGCCGAACCTCGGTGCTGCCCGGCAGCGGCCGACCCTTGGCCCCGATCTTGGTGCCGGCGACGTTGGCCAGCACCGCGTCCCCCTCGGTGGAGGCATAGAACTCCAGCACTCGGGCAGGGGCGAAGCGGTCGGTGACCTTTTGCCACAGCCCGGTCGGCATTCCGGCTCCGATGAACAGGCGGATCGGGTGGTGTTCGTGAAGCTCGGGCGACGTCGCCTCCACCAGTTCGTGCAGCATGGCCCAGGTGTAGGCCACCACCGTGACCCCGTAGCGGTGGATCTCGTCGGCGAACCGGGTTGGGTCGACGCCACCGGTCAGGGCAATGCGCGACCCGCCGGCGACGGCCCCGCCGAGGCCGACCATCAGACCCGAGGGATGGTGCAGCGGGGTCAGGCAATAGATGGTGTCACCACGGCCGAGCGCGGCGGCGGTGGCCGTGCCATAGGCCGACAGCGCCCACCGATGATTGGTGACCTCCTTGACCACCCGGCGCCCTCCCGTCGTGCTGAAGAACACGAAGGCGAGATCACTTGCCCGGCCCGGGTTCGGGCGATACCACTGCGGCGGCGGCGCACGGGACAGGTCGAGGCGGTCAAGCTCGACGACCCGCTCGGACTCCGCCGGGCAAAGGTCCGCGGTGCGGCCGTGACCGAGGACGAGCACCCTGGCGCCGGTCGCGGTGGCCGCCGCCAGATGGTCTGTGTCCGTGACGATGTCGGCCACCTCGCACAGCTGGACGGCGGCGGCGAGGTCGTCGTCTGGGGGTAGCAGCACCGCGACCGCGCCCAGCCGCGACAGCGCCGCGATCGCGGTCACGGCCCCGGGGCTGGTGTCCATCAACACACCGATGTGTGCTCCCTGACGGATACCGACCGAGATGAGGCCGCGCACTGCGGCGTCGATGCGATGGTCGACCGCCGCGTTGGTGTGGACCCGATCCTCGAAGAGGAAACATTCCTCATTGGGCGCTCTGTTCGCCTGTTCGGCCATCAACCCGCCCAACGACACCCGGGTATGGGGCTGCAGCCGCCCGAGGCGGGCGAGCCGGGGCACGGTACGCACGGCCTCACCGGCAATCCCCCTGCTGCTGCGTGCCGCCCCCACCGCGGCGTCGGTCAACCCCAGGCTCACGCCGATGCCCAGTTCGGCCAGCGCGCCCGCCGAGTGAGCGATACGCGACGACAGCCCCGCAGCGCCATCGATCCCGACGCTAGGGTCGGCCTGCATCGCTTGCACGCTGTCGGGCCTGGGCCCTCGACCGTCCTGCCAGAGCACCCAGTTACCGGCAGTGGGCCACGTGTGCACGGCGGCGGTCGATCCGACCACGAGCCCGAAATGACCTGCCCGCAATAACACCTCGGACACCTCGGCGCGCGGGGCGGCCCGCCGGATTCCTCGCACGGACGAGGGTCGGCCGATGTCGTCGATTTCGCCGATGAAAGCAAGGACCGGACAGGTGATTTCGGCCAGGGTGATCAACCTGCCATCGATCACGGCGCCGCCGGCCATCATGCGGTTGTGGACCACGAACTGACGTAACAGTTCGGCGACCGCGGGACCCGACCATGCCACCCAGCCCTCCACCTCGAGGAAGCGGCGTTGCTGTTCCCTGGGCAGCAGCGCTTCTCGGTCATGAAGTTGGCGTAAAAAGTCCCACCTGGCCCGTACCGTCTTGACCGGGTCGAGAAGTTGAAAGCCGGTACGGGCCATCCATCCGGAGACCGACAGACGGTTGAAGACGTGGTCGGCGACCAGTTGGGCGCCGCGGCCCGCCAGGCCCGCGGGAATTCCGAACGGCAGACCGCCGACCGAATCGACGGCGGCACCGAATGTGATGACGCTGGCCAGGCCCTCGGAACGTCGGTAGGCCGCGGTTTGATAGCAGAACAAGCCGCCCTGCGAGTAGCCCGCCAAATGCACCCTGCGGCCGGTGTGTGCCTGTACCGAGTCGATGACCCGGCTCAGCGCGACGACATGGTCGCTCAACGTGCGTTCGAGCCCGCCGGTTTCCCGGTCCGGTGAGCCGAAGTCCACCACCCACGGATCCACACCAAGTTCGTGCAGGACTCCGACCGCGCCCTGGTCCCTGGTGACGTCAAACACGTTGGCCGACATCATCATCGGCGGCACAAGGATTATCGGCGGCCGTGACGGATCAGTTGCGCTGTCGGGGAAGTAGCGTCGTAACCGGTACATATCGCACCGCTCCACGATCTGAAACGGTGAGGGAACGGATCCGGTCTGCAGGCCACCGAACCGCAGCACCTCGACACCGGTCTGCACCGTCGCGATCACCCGGTTCGCTGGACCGGTAATCAGGTCGCTACCCCAGGTCACCGATACCACAAGTCTTTTCGGGATGGTCCGCGTCGCAAGCCCATCCAGGGAGGCCGGCCAGTGCCGCACTGACGGTGTCGACTGCTGGCAGCCAGCCGTCTAGGTCGCAGATTCGTAGCAGCCGGGATACCGCAGCACCGGGTACCAACGCCCAATCTATTCCGGCGCGCGCGCAGCTCGCCGAGATTCTCTGCAGCGCCGAGAGACCCGCGGTGCCAAAGAATTTCAGACGGGTCAGATCAAGGATCAGCCCGCGGCAACGCACCAGGTCGGCGAGTGAATGCTCGGTGAGGGTGTGCACGTTCGCCCCGTCGATTTCGCCGTGGGCGTTGACTATGGCGACCGACGACTCCGTCCAGTGAGTGTCGAATCGCGCTAATCGACCCTTGTCCGGCATGGCGAAAGGCGTCCAGCAAATGGCATCGCCCGGCAGGCAGGAAGGGTCTAACAATGTGTCGGTCATGGTGATCCAGTCGTGCGGGCGATCACCGGCGTGCCAGGCTCGGAGCTAGCGCTCCTAAGGTTTTGCAGCGTACGGCTAAACCCATCCGGACCAGCTGAGATTCTCAGCACTCATCACACTACACGGTAGGGCGCTTCCGCGCCCGGTGGGCAACATGGCCGGGATGGTCGGGGCGGGGCCCTGGCCGCAAACCTGGGGATTCGCCGGTCTCAATGCGGCGATAGCCGCCTATCGGGTGTAGTGTCAGTGAAGTTGGGAACCCAGCCAGCCCGGGATGAAGTCAGCCGTCCGCCGCTGATCTCGCAGAGCAGCAGCTCGCGCCGGACACGTTGACGACAACGTTCCGTCGGGACCACTTTTGAGCGATCGATCCACCCTTGAAACGCTGAACGCCCCTCTTGTCGGACGAGAGCCTTCCGGCTCCCTGAGTTTCGGCATTCTCAGTACGTATCCACCGACAGCGTGCGGACTGGCGACGTTCAGTGCCGCCTTGTCGGAAGGGTTGTGCGCGAATGGTTCTGACGTCAGTGTCGTGCGCGTTGCCGACGGGTCCATATCTTCCGGCACTCGGGTGATCGGAGAGTTGGTTAACGGTTCCGCGACATCGATGGCTGCAACCTCCGAATTGCTGAACGAGAGCGACATCGCTGTCGTGCAGCATGAGTACGGTATCTACGGCGGTGTCGACGGAGACGAGGTGGTGGACATCATCGGCGGGCTGCACATCCCGTCGATCGTGGTCGCCCACACGGTCCTCAAAGACCCGACCCCGCACCAGCGTTCGGTGCTCGAGACGATCGCGGCGATGGCGGCTCAGGTGGTTGTCATGTCGGAGGCGGCCAGGCAACGCCTTTGCCTCGGCTTCGATGTCGATCGCCGAAAAGTCACCACGATCGCGCACGGCGCGACCGTCCTGAGAAACACCCCGGTGCTGCGTTCGGGCAGACCGACTCTGTTGACCTGGGGTTTGCTGGGGCCCGGGAAAGGCATTGAGCGGGTTATCGAGGCGATGGGATCGCTGCGTGAGCTCCATGGCAGGCCGCGTTATCTGATTGCCGGCCGCACGCACCCAAAGGTTCTGGCCGCCGACGGCGAGGCATACCGCGACGCCCGTGCCGAACAAGCGCGGCGCACCGGCGTAGCCGACTCCGTGTGCTTCGACGCCAACTACCGCAACGTGTCGTCGCTGACGGCGCTTGTCCAGTCCTCCGCCGTGGTTGTTCTGCCCTACGATTCCACGGATCAGGCCACCTCCGGTGTGTTGGTCGATGCCATAGCGAGCGGGCGACCGGTCGTCGCCACCGCCTTCCCGCACGCTGTCGAGCTCCTGGCCAGCGGGGCGGGCATCGTCGTCGATCACGACGATCCCGCCGCGCTGGCTTCCGCCCTCCGGCGACTGCTGACCGATGCGCGCCTCGCCGGTTCCATGGCTGCGGAGGCCCGCCGACTGGCCCCGACGATGGCCTGGCCGGTGGTGGCCAATGCATATCTGGTTCTGGCACAACGGATTCTAGCTAAGCATCGGGCGCTGGCATGACCGCAACCATGCCGCACCCGAGATTCGACCACCTGTTGCGCTTGACAGACCGTCGCGGCACGTTCGAACATGCCCTTTTGGCCGAGCCCCGGCCGGAGCACGGCTACTGCACCGACGACATGGCCCGGGTACTCGTCGTCGCCAGCCGACAGCCCAACGCTGATGGCGAGGTCAACGGCCTTGCGCGCGTTGCGGTGCAGTTCCTGAACGATGCACAGTCCCATGCCGGCGCCTGCCGAAACCGGATGAACAGCAAAGGCCGTTGGGAGGATGAGCCCTCCCTGGAGGACTGCTGGGGGCGCTGCATCTGGGGACTGGGAACCGCCGCCGCGCACAGTGACGTCGGTCTGGTTCGACGGTTGGCCGTCATTCAGTTCGAGCGTGCCGCGAAGGTGCGGTCGCCGTGGCCGCGGGCGATGGCGTTCGCGGCGTTGGGCGCCGCCGAACTCCTCTCCGTCGACCCCGCGCAACCGGCCGCGCGCAAACTCCTCACCGATTACGCCGCGACCGTGGCCAAACCTAACGGCGACGCGGCCTGGCCATGGCCCGAGCCGCGACTCACCTACGCGAATGCGGTTCTCGCCGAGGCGATGATCGCCGCCGGCGTGGCGCTCAATGATTCAACACTGCTGGACCGGGGCTTGGGTCTGTTGGGTTGGCTGGTCGAATACGAAACAGCAGGGGATCACCTCTCGCCCACTCCCGCAGCGGGCAGAGGGCCGGACGATGTTCGGCCCGCGTTCGATCAGCAGCCGACCGAGGTGTCCACCCTCGCCGACGCGTGCGCGCGTGCCGCTGCCATTGACGCCCGTTCGATCTGGCCCGACGGGGTTCTCGCAGCTGCGGCCTGGTTCATGGGTGTCAACGACGCGCGACAGCTCATGTGGGACCCCGAGACCGGCGGCGGATTCGACGGCCTGGGCGCCGATGGCGTGAACCGCAACCAAGGCGCGGAGTCGACACTGGCAGTGCTCTCTACGATGCAGCACGCTCGGCGCTTCTCTGCTGTGCGGCAATGACTTCCGTGCGGGCCGGGCTCGTCACACGCAGCCCCCAGCGGCTCGCGGCCAACCCCTCGCGGGTCATCACCCGACTCTTCGTGCCAGGCCAGGAAGGTTTCGAGCACCAGGAGTCCCGAGCGGGAGCGGTGCTGGCGCGAATCTTGGCCCTCGACGAAGGGCAGGTGCGGTCCTCGCTGGACGATGTCATCGTCCGCTTCGACGGGCGCCACCGCGATCTTGCCGGCACCTTCCGTCGGCACGCCCATGAACTCGCCGACCGGCTCGATCCCGGAAGGAAACTCTCGGAGGCGCGAAAGTTATTGCTGGGTGCGGCTTTCACGAGCGAATACGCCATTGAGGGTGCAGCGTTGTGCAACCCCAGCATCGTGGCACATCCCGACCAGGCCGGGACAGTCGCGGGCAGTCTGCGATTCGCGATGAGCGTCCGGGGCATCGGGGAGGGGCACCGTTCGTCCATCGGGTTTCGGACCGGCGTCATCGACGCAGCCGGCCGCGCCACGATCGATGATCCGGCTCCGTTCGCCACCGCCGGAGCGCCCAAGTCCGCCCTCCTCGACGCAGCCGTCTTCCGCAGTGAACTCACCAGGCTGGACGACGCCGGAGAGGCCGCCGACTATGTCCTCAACGGACTCGGAGAGCGCTTTGCCCAAGCTGCTCTCGATCAACAACTCGCCCGGCTCCAGGCTCATCTGAGCACCCGCGGACACGCCGACCAGACGATTTCCACATTCCGCAACATCGCGGAACGGACGTACGCAGTCGAATTCGCCGACGGCAGTGCCCTTTCCGAGCGGGTTCTGTGGCCATCGACGGGCGCGGAGCAGGGCGGCATGGAGGATGCACGCTTCGTTCGTTTCACCGACGACGACGGCTCCATCTCTTTCTATGCCACCTACACGGCCTACAGCGGATCCCACATCGGCCAGCAACTTATCCAGACCACCGATTTTGAGTCCTTCACCTCCGCGCCTATCGTCGGACCCGCCGCTGCCAACAAGGGTCTGGCGCTGTTTCCTCGTCGGATTCGCGGTCGCTTCGCTGCAATGTCGAGATCAGACCGCGAATCGAATACGGTTGCCTACTCCGATCATCTGTCCGTTTGGGCGAGTGCGCTTCCCTGCCAGAGCCCGACCCGAGCCTGGGAGGTGGTACAACTCGGCAACTGCGGTCCGCCCATCGAAACCGACGCCGGGTGGCTGGTGCTTACCCACGGCGTCGGCCCGATGCGCACCTACTGCATCGGGGCGATTCTGCTTGATCTCGACGATCCGACACGGATTCTTGGCCAGCTACCACAACCGCTACTGAGCCCCGCTGCTGATGAGCGGGACGGCTACGTGCCCAACGTTGTCTACTCCTGCGGCGCGCTGGTCCACGCCGACACCCTGGTGCTGCCGTACGGCATCGCTGACGCCGCGATCGGTATCGCCACAGTGCCGCTGCCCGAACTCCTCGCAGCCCTGCGCCGCTGAGATCCAAGACTTTTCGGGGGGTACCTGCCCGCCGACGCCGTGGATCAACAATGGCGACGACCATACGCGTGAGGACAAACGCGGAGTGCCTGCGTGCCCACCCTTCAGTCTAAGGCGACCAACCAGGATGAGATGCTACAACGAACAGCGAAATGGACTTGGAGAGAAGGTAATTCATGCCGACGCGCGATTCAAAGAAAAGGGTGGGTGTCGCCCACCTCAGCGATCCCCAAGGCCGCCACCACCTCAAGCGCTGGCGCACTCAATCGCTGAACAGGTTGTAGCACAACCTATCTCCGCCGACAATGTGCGGCGCGAACTGCAGCTCGCGGGCGTCATCACAACCACCGTGAAGACGGTGAGTGATGATCAGGGCAGCGGTGCTGACCAACGCAGCACGGTGCCCCCGCCGGGAGCATGCGCGATGGTGAATGCGCCGCCGGCCTGCTGCGCGCGGTGATGCAAGCTGTTCAAGCCACTGCCGGTGACGTCCCCGGGGGCGCGTCGACCGTTGTCGATAACCTCGATGCAAACGTCATCGTCGACCTTGACTGTCACCGCAAGCGTGGTCGCGTTGGCATGCCGGACAGCGTTGCTGACCGCTTCGCGCACAACGGCTTCGGCGTGATCGGCGAGTGCAGCATCGACAACCGACAGGGGGCCCGCGAATTGAACCATGCTGCCCAGTTCGGATCCCCATAACTGCGCGATTGCCGCCTCGAGCCGCTGTCGCAGCCCGGTGCTGCCCGGCGGTTCACCGTGCATGTCGAAAATTGCGGTGCGGATCTCCTGAATGGCGCGTTGAAGATCATCAATGCTGCCGGACAGTCTTTGCTGCACCTCAGTTGATCGCGCCCGCGGAATGGTCCCGTGCAGATCCAGTTCGACCGCAAAGATCCGCTGGATCACGTGATCCTGCAGGTCGCGGGCGATCCTGTCGCGGTCAGCGAGAATGTCGAGTTCACGCATCCGGCACTGTGTGGAACCCAGCTGCCAGACGAGCGCCGCTTGGTCGATGAACGCGGCCATCATGTCGAGCTGCTCGTCGCTAAACGTCCGGGCGCCGTCACCCCGCAGCACCACCAGCACCCCGGCGAGGGTGTCGGTGGTGCGCAGCGGAAGCACCAGCGCGGGGCCGACACGTCGGACGCCGTCGATGGCGACGTCGAAGTTGTTGAGTCGTCGAGGGGCAAGGTCCTCGAAGGCCTGCCCGATCGAGTTTCCTGCGACCCGGATGGCATGGGCCGGCGTCGAGGTTGTTGCGGCACCGGCGGTTTCCACCATTATCAGATCGGCCACCTCCGACGTGGGCATGTCGGGGTTGGCCATGGCGACCAGTGTGACTTCTGCGCCCGTCAGCTTCATCGCCCGCTGGGCGATGGGCCGATATACCGTGGCGGGCATCGGCGCCCGATAGTAGTTCGGTTCCGATGTGACGGGTGGCTTCGCCGCTGTAGCAGCAGACATGGAAATTCCTTTCAATCGGAACGTAAACAGCAACGATCAGTGTGTTCGCGATGATCATCAGGCTTGTCCCGCTCGGCGCACCTGCCGTGCTCGCACGCGTTGGTGCCGCAGATGTCGTCGTTGCGGAGGGTCCCGAGGTCCAGTTGCGGAGTTCGGACACGCCTTGGCCGTGGGTGTCGACGTAGCGGTCGTGTTCGATGAGTTCGTCGGCCATCGCGCCGGCCGGCGAGCCGAACTCGAGCGGCAGGTCTATCAGGGAAATGTGGGTGTTGGCACTGAAAGCAAATGAGGCGGTCATGGCGACCTGACGTGCATTCGACACCGGGGTGTGAGGGTTCGGAGCCGAGCTCCTAGAGTTTAGCGGCGGACGGCTGAACTAATCCCGCACCAGCTGAATTCCCAGCACCTTGAGGCTACACCCGTTTGCTCAGCAGGGTAGCGCCGAACGACGGCGTTCTACCCGGGATCGGCGCGGTAGCGGGCTTGGCGGCCGTGGTCGGGGGTTGACCGATCGGGGTTGCTGTGAATCTGTCTGAGTGGGCGCGTGCTTTTCGGGGCCTGAGAAGTTAGGGTCCTCAGGCTAGCCGCTGGCGGCCTGGCAGATCTTCCACTGATCGTCGCGGAATTGCAGATCGAGGCTGCGGGTCGAACGGACCTGCGGGTCGTAGGCCATGAACGTGGTGATGTTTGCCTCGGCGTGCTGGCCGTTGACCACAACCTGGTCGATGCTGGCGATCACCGGGTATTGCTTTGCCGCTGAGACCCGGCGGTAGGTCTCCTCCCACGAGTGTTCGTCGTAATCCACGTAGCTGTCGCGGGTGGTGCCGCACGTGATGGTGCGCAGCGTGCTCAGGTCACCCTTCTGCACGGCGGTATCGAAGTTCTGGATGGTTTGGCGGACCTGGTCTTCTTGCGACACTTTCGAGTGGTTTTTCTGGGTCAGCCACACGGTGCCCATGATCGCGATTGCCGCCAACGCCAAGATGATCACCACCAGCGCCAACACCAAGCCCCAGTTGAACCGCTTGACGGTCTCTAGCTTTCCCTGCAGTCGGGGAGGAATCGATTGCGGCACAGCAGATCTCGGGCCCATTTTGGGAACGATCGGTGGTGGTGGCGGTGTGGGCCGCCCGGGCGGGCCGGCGGGCTCGTGGGGCCCGGCCGGACCAGGCGACTCTGAGGGCTTAGCGAAGACCTCTGTCGCGGGATCGGCAGAGGTGGCGATGACCGCGGTTTCCTTCGCGTCGAAGCCGGGCGCCGTGAAGCGCCGCTCGCGTTGTTGCTCGTCGGTGTTCGCGTCGGGATCGTCTTCCGGATCGGATGTGCTGATCGCCACGGTCTCGGTCTCGGAGTCGTGGGGAACCAGGGGTTGTTCCTCGGTGGGCTCGTCGCCGGGATGCGCGTTCTGCTCGCCGGCTCCGTCGGGCTCGGGTGCATTGGGCATGAGTGCTGCTGTCCTCCAGCTATCGAGTGAGTAGCTGGAGCTTAGCGACCCGGCCCCGGGATGGCGTGATCGCCGAGGTGGGGGACCCGCGCCAGGCGCGGAACGGCAGAATAGAAAACATGACGCCGATGGGTGACCTCCTGGGACCTGATCCGATTCTGCTGCCCGGCGACCGTGACGCCGAGGCCGAACTGCTTGCCGACGAGAACCCGGCCATCGTGGCCGCCGCCCATCCGTCGGCGTCCGTGGCCTGGGCCGCGCTGGCCGAGGAGGCACTGGCCGACGACCGGGCCGTCGCCGCGTACGCGTATGCCCGCACCGGGTACCACCGCGGCCTCGACCAGCTGCGCCGCAACGGCTGGAAGGGTTTCGGGCCGGTGCCGTATGCGCACGAGCCCAACCGGGGTTTCCTGCGGTGTGTGGCGGCGCTGGCGCGCGCCGCCGAATCCATCGGCGAGACCCCTGAGTATCTGCGCTGCATGGATCTGCTCGACGACTGCGACCGCGAGGCCCGCTCGGCCCTCGGGTTTTAGGGCCGTCGGCTGTTAGAAGCTTTCCTCACAGTGCGCGGCGCCGTCCGGGCTGTCGATTTGCACGGTGGCGTGGTCGAGTCCGCGGGCGTGCAGCACCGCACGCGCCTCGTTCAGTACCCGGGCTGTGTCGGCGGTTTCGGCTGTGGTGGTCAGGTGCGCGGTGCACATGTCCTTGCCGGGTGACAGTGTCCACACGTGCAGGTCGTGCACCTCGGTCACGCCGTCGACGGCGCCCAGCGCCGAACGCAGCTCCTCGACGTCGATGTGGTCGGGTGACGATTCGGAAAGGATCCGCAAGGCCGCCCGGGCCAGCGCGATCGCCCGGGGCAGCACCCAAATCGCCACCAGCACGGCGACCACCACGTCGGCGTACGGCCAGCGCGTGGTGATAGTTACGATGCCGGCGATCAGCACACCGATGCTGCCGACGGTGTCGGCGACGACCTCCATGTAGGCGCCCTTGACCGCCAGGCTGTCCTCGGAGTGCGAGCGCAGCAACAGTGCCACCACGAAGTTGGCGGCCAGGCCGGCCGTCGCCACCACGACCATCGGCACGCCGGGGATGGACACCGGTTCCTTCAGCCGCTCGATTGCCTCGTAGAGGATGAACGCCGCGACCCCGATCAGCAGCGCGGCATTGGCCACCGCGGTGAACACCTCGGCGCGATGCCAGCCGTAGGTGCGGGAGGGTGACGAGCTGCCGCGCTTGGCCAGCGTGACGGCGGCCAGCCCCATGAACACGGCGACCACGTCCGTGAGCATGTGCCCGGCATCGGCCAGCAGCGCCATCGAGTTGATCAGCAACGAGGTGGTCAGCTCCACCACGAAGAACGCCGCCAAAATGCCCGCGGCGGCGATCATGCGGGGGATCATCCGCGACGCATCGCCCTCGGCGGGTGTGTGACTGTGCCCTGCTCCCATAGCCAGTCAATATATGCGTACTGGCGCATATATGGCAACCGGTCAGAACCACTGGCTCCAGAAGCGGGTCAGCGCCCCGCCGGCCATCGCCAGCTCGTTCGGCACTCCGGAAAGGTCGAAGATCCAGCCCACGATCCCGTCGGGGCCGAAGAGCAGATTCCGCAGTCCTGGCGCCAAGAACAGGAACAGCAGAACGAACATGCCGTACTGCTTGGCCGGGGCGACCGCGCGCTGCGTCTCCGGGCTCAAATGCGGTTCCAGGGCGTCGTAGCCGTCCAGGCCCGGGATCGGCAGCAGGTTCAGCAGCACCGCCGTGAGCTGGAGGAATGCCAGGAACGCCACCCCCGCCCACAGCACCGCGTGGGCACGGTCGTAAGACAATCGGGTCAGCGCCAGCAGCGCCACCGCCAGCACCAGGTTGGCCGCCGGACCCGCCAAACTGACCAGGGTGCGACGGGTGGGTGTCATGAACCAGGTCCGCAGGTAGACCGCCGCACCCGGCAGGCCGATGCCGCCCAGCGCGATGAACACCATCGGCAGCAAGAGCGACAACCCGGGATTGCTGTAGCGCCGCGGATCCAGGGTCAGGTAGCCGCGCACCTCGACGTCGTGGTCGCCGAATCGCCAGGCGGTGAACGCGTGGCCGAACTCGTGCAGGCACAGCGACACCAGCCAGCCGGCGATCACGAAGATGAAAACCCCGGCATAGGCCAACGGCCGGACGGTGTAGCCGGCCAGCCAAGCCAGCACGCCCCCGAAGGCCGTCGCTGCGATCAGGGCCAGAAAGATCGGGCTAGGTCGGACTGAACCGCGCACGCTCACCGGTCGAAACTACCGGACCGTTGGCGGGGTCGTGGCCGCGATATCGCACATGCCCGCACATGCTTTGGGCGGCCAACGGTGACACGATAGTGCGGTGAGCGACAGCGGCTCGCCGCGTGAGATGACGGCGGCGGCGTTGGTGTGTGGGTCGTGCGGTACCAAGCTGCCGCCGCACTCGAAGTTCTGCAACGCGTGCGGTGCGGCGGTGACGGCGCACGATGCCCACGCCGAGTACAAGCTGGTCACGGTGCTGTTCGCGGACGTCGTTCATTCGATGGACATCGCCGCCGCGGTGGGTGCGGAGCGGCTGCACGAGATCATGACCGACCTCGCCGACCGCTGCGCGGCGGTGGTGCAGCGGTACGGCAGCACGGTCTCGCAGTGGTACGGCGACGGCATCATGGCCGTGTTCGGTGCGCCGGTGGCGTTGGAGGACCATGCCGTCCGGGGCTGTCTGGCGGCGTTGTGCCTGCAGGAGGAGGCCAAGCGGCTTGCCGTCGAGGTGCGCGAGCGCGACGGTATCGACCTGCGGTTGCGGGTCGGGCTGAACTCCGGTCAGGTGATCGCCGGCCTCATGGGTTCGGGTCGCTTCGGCTACGGCACCGTGGGCGAGCAGGTCGGGATGGCCCAGCGAATGGAGTCGGTGGCCCCGCCTGGAGCGGTGATGCTAAGCGAGTCGACGGCGCGACTGGTGGAGGACGCGGCGAGCCTGGGTGAGTTGGAGTTGGTTCCGATCAAGGGTTCCGAGGCGCCGGTACCCGCCCGCCGGCTGTTGGGCATGGGCGACGGGCAGCGCGCCGCCGGACGTTCGGAGTCGAATCTGGTCGGCCGACAGAGCGAGATGGCTGCGGTCGCGGGCCTTCTGGACCGCGTCACCGACGGACATGGCGCGGTGGTCGGAGTAGTGGGATCACCGGGCATCGGCAAGAGCCGTCTGGTGCGCGAGGTCACCGCGATGGCGGCCGCCCGCGGTGTCGAGGTGTTCACCGCCTTCTGCGAATCGCACGCCAGCGACATCCCGTTCTACGTCGTGGCGCGGTTGCTGCGCGCCGCCACCGGCGTTCGCGGCGTCGACAACGCGGCCGCTCGTGCGGGCGTACGGGCACAATTCCCCGACGCCGATCCCGAGGATGTGCTTCTGCTGGAGGACCTGCTGGGCATCGCCGACCCCGAGGCGGCGCTGGCCAAGGTCGATCCGGATGCCCGGCGGCGGCGGTTGACCGCGCTGGTGAACGCCGCCTCGTTGGCCCGCGAAGCGCCGACGGTGTACGTCGTCGAGGACGCCCATTGGATCGATGATGTCAGCGAGGCGATGATCGCCGGCTTCGTCACCGTGGTCCCGCGGACGCACTCGTTGGTGTTGGTCACCTACCGACCCGAATACCGGGGCGCACTGGGCCGGGTGCCCGGTGCGCAGAGCATCGCTTTGGCGCCACTGAGCGATTCGGAGACGGCGACACTGGTCGGCGGGCTGCTGGGGTCGGACTCCTCGGTCGGCGGGTTGGCCACCGCGATCGCGGAACGGGCCGCCGGCAATCCGTTTTTCGCCGAGGAGTTGGTGCGCGATCTGGCCGAGCGTGGCGCGCTGACCGGGGCCCGCGGTGCTTATGTCTGCCGGCTCGAACACGCCGATGCCGCCGTGCCGGCGACCCTGCAGGCCACCATCGCCGCCCGCATCGACCGACTCGCGCCGGCCACCAAGCAGACCCTGAATGCCGCCGCGGTGATCGGGCTGCGGTTTGGCGCCGAGCAGTTGGCGTTGCTCGATGCTGATGCCGAGCTGGGCGAGTTGATCGCCGCCGAACTCGTCGACCAGGTGCGGTTCACCCCGCACGCCGAGTACGCCTTCCACCACCCGCTGATCCGGACAGTGGCCTACGAAACTCAGCTGAAGTCCGACCGCGTCGATCTGCATCGGCGCCTGGCCACCGCGATCGCACAACGCTATTCGGGCCATCCGGCCCATTCGGGCCACCCGGATTCGCTGGACGAGAACGCGTCGCTGATCGCCGAGCATTTCGAGGCCGCCGATGACCTGCGCGCGGCGTTCGGCTGGCACATGCGCGCCGGGGCATGGGCACAACCCCGCGATGTGAGGGCCGCGCGCACCAGCTGGGAACGGGCCCGAACGGTCGCCGACCGGTTGCCCATCGATGACCCCGACCGAGCGTCGATGCGCATCGCCCCCCGGACCCTGCTGTGCATGAACACCGTGCGTGTCGCCGGCACCATCGCCGACACCGGCTTCGACGAACTGCGTGACCTGTGCAGCGCCGCCGGTGACACACTGTCGCTGGCGATCGGCATGGCCGGCCTGATGACGACGCTGGTATTCCATAACCGTTACCGGGAAGCGGCGCGGGTTGCGTCGGAGTGCAGCCGGCTGCTCGAGTCGATCGCCGATCCGCCGTTGGCATTGGTTTTGATGCCGAGCAATCCCATGTGGTTCGCGGGCCAGGCGGCCGAAGGTCTGCGGATCGCGCAGCGCGTCATCGACTTGGCGGACGGCGATCCCACCAAGGGCGGCCTGGGCTCCATCGGGTCACCATTGGCGATGGCGTTGCTCATGCGGGGCAACTGTCGATATTGCCTCGGAGTTCCAGGCTGGAAGGAAGACCTCGATCAGGCGCTCGCGATGACCCGTAGCGTCGACCCGACGTGCTACTTCATCCCCGTGCTGTATAGGCACCGCTTCGCCGCACATGCCGGGGTGTTGCTGCCCGACGCGGCGGCTGACCGGGAAACCGCCGAAGCGATGGAGATGGCCGAGCATTCCGGCGACGACTTCCAGGTCGATGGCGCCCGGGTAAGTCGCGGCGTTTGCCTCATCCATCAGGGCGGTCCGCAGCGCGCGGCCGGTTTCG
This sequence comes from uncultured Actinomycetota bacterium, assembly GCA_963778135.1. GTDB lineage: Bacteria > Actinomycetota > Actinomycetes > Mycobacteriales > Mycobacteriaceae > Mycobacterium. The sequence goes on from CAVZTC010000004.1 coordinate 724,935, forward strand.
CCCTGCTCGCCGAGTTTCGCGAAGCCAACTTGCGCCATGGCTATGCGGAAAACGTCGTGCGGACCGTCGACACCGAGATCGCCAAGGAGAAAGCCAGAACCGGCGATATCGACGGCGCCATCGAGTTGGCACGCACGGTCGTTGACTACACGTTCGACGCGGGCGACGCGCTCTCCCTTGGCGAGGCCACCAGGGTCCTGGTGGAATCACTCCTACAGCGCGGCACAACCGCCGACCTCGAGGAGGCGCAGGCCATGATCGACCGGCTGGCGGCAGAGCCGACGGACCCGGGATTCGTCTTGTTCGAGGTTCCGCTGCTGCGGCTGAGGGCACTGCTCGCGCGCGCCCACGGCGACGACGCGACGTATGCGCAGTTCCGGGATCGCTATCGCGACATGGCGAAAACGCTTGGCTTCGAAGGACATATCGCGTTGGCCGAGGCGATGCCATGACGGCGATGGGCCGGGAGGGGCGCTGGCCCGACACCAAGCACGTCGTTCTGATTCATGGCTCGTGGTGCCGTGGGGAGGTGTGGGCGCAGACCCGCGCCGCCTTCGAAGCGCGTGGCTACACCGTGCACAACCCAACGTTGCGCCACCACGAACTGCCCGTGGACGAGGGCGCGATCAAGCTCGCCTCGCTGAGCCTTCGCGACTACACCGACGACTTGGTGGCGTTGGTGAATTCGCTGGATTCCCCGCCGCTTCTGATTGGTCACTCGATGGGTGGGCTGCTGGCGCAGTTGGTCGCCGCGCGCACCCGCCAAGCCGGCGTGGTGGCAGCCTGCCCCGCCCCGGCGGCGGGCATCTTCGGTGCGACCCCCACGGCGTTTCGCGCGACGTTGCCGCACCTGTTGCGGCCTCGTCCCTGGTCCGAGCCGTGGCGCACCCCGACGTTCGGGCAATTTCGACGCTGGATCGCCAATACCCAGACAGAGGAGGTTGCCCGGGAGATCCATGACGGTTTGGTCTACGAATCCGGGCGCTACGTCTGGGAACTGTTCGCGGCTCTGCCCAGGCTTTCGAGGCTTTCGAGCGCCACCGTTGTCGATTTCGCGGCGGTCACGACCCCCGTGCTGGCGATCGGGGCCGACCGCGACCGCATGGTGCCGGCCACGGTGGCCCGCCAGACCGCGGCCCGCTACCGGCGCGGCAGCTACGTCGAGATCCCCGGGTCCGACCACATGGTGTTCACCGGGGCGGCGCTACCGGTCACCCTGAGCCACATCGACGACTGGATCGCACGCAATCACGTCTTCTCCTGAGCGACGATCCTTGGCGACGTGCTCAGGATGGAGAACTGATAATAACGGACGCTCTTATTATCACTTAGCTATCTAAGTGATGATAAGATTGGCGAGTGTCATCAGTTAGCTCGGGCACCGCAGTGGGGTACGAAACCCTTGTCTGGGGCACGCCGGTCGAGGCCGGCTACCAGCGCTCCGACCTGCGTGCGGCCCGGCGTCAGTCCGGTGAGTACCGGGCTGCCATCCCTGCCGAGATTGCCAACCTCGACGTCAGCCTGCCGGCTGATGTTTTAGCCGACGCCGAGGAGGCCGGCCAGGAGATCGCGCGGTTCGATACAGAACTAGGGGGCGAGATCGCCCCATTCGCCTCCGTGCTGCTACGGACGGAATCGGCAGCCAGCTCTAAAATCGAGAACTTGACGGCATCTGCGCGCGCGATCGCCGAAGCGGAAACGCTGGGAAACACCAAGCGCCGCAACGCTTCAATGGTCGTTGCGAACACCAAGGCGATGCAGGCGGCCATCGACCTGGCCGGCCAAATCAGTGACGAGGCCATCCTGGCCATGCATTACGCGCTGATGCACGAGAGTGAGCCGAGCATCGCCGGCAAATGGCGCACCGAACAGGTGTGGGTCGGCGGTGGCAACTTCGGGCCGCGCGGCGCAGATTTCATTGCGCCGCAACAGGACCGGGTCCCAGTTGCCATTGATGATCTAGTGCGATTTGCCAAGCGCAGTGATATATCGATCCTTCCGCAGATCGCAATTGCGCATGCACAATTCGAAACCATCCACCCGTTCCCCGACGGCAACGGGCGCACCGGCAGGGCCTTGGTCCAGTCGATGTTGCGCAACAAGCGGTTAACTCGTCAGGTCACGGTCCCTGTCTCGGCGGGACTGCTAACGGACACCAATTCGTACTTTCAGGCACTAACTGCTTATCGCGAGGGCGACCCCGCCCCGATAGTCCAGAAAATGTCGGAGGCATCGATCCTGGCCGTCGTCAATGGTCGGCACCTGATAGACGATCTGCAAACGATCAGAGGGCAGTGGGCATCGAAGATCACCGCCCGCCGCAACTCGGCCGTGCACCGGGTGGCGGACTTGCTGATCAAACGCCCAGTGGTCAACGCGAAACTGGTCAGCGATCAACTGAACATCGCGATTGCCAATGTCTACCGATACCTGGACCCGCTTGTCGAGGCCGAGATCATCGTCGAGTTCACCGACCAGGCCCGCAATCGGGCCTGGCGCGCACCCGAGGTTCTCGGCGCGCTAGACGCCTTCGCGGAGCGCGCCGGCCGCCGAGCGCCGCTCGCGTGACGCTGTGGGACACGGCTCGACCAACCACCCCGCTGAGCATCTAAAACGCGGGTGATCAGCGCTGCGCGCCCGACCTAGCCCGCCATGGCCCCGGGCGAGTTCGTAGACACCCGGGGCATAGGCGGTTCTGATTGGACTCAGCGGCTAACAGGTGTTTCGGGAGCCACGCCCATTTTCGAGAGCTGGTATACCCCGATGATCCCCAGCGCCACGATGACAACGAAGACGAGCGTGGAGATTGCCAGGCTGGCGATCGCCAGTCCCCGGCCATCTTCCCCGCGTCGTCCAATCTGGCGCAGCGCGACAAACCCGAAGGGGATGCTTAAGAAAAAGAATCCCATGACGCTGAGGACGAACGCGGCGATGGCCATCCCGTTGGTCGAACACGGCGGCGAGGCGTGCGCACGGACCGTCGGCGCATAGGTGCTGTTCATGTCTGTGCATTCCTTTCGTTCCAGGCCGCGGCGGCGACCCGATGGGTTAATGCCACCAGGTTGCGCATCAGGGCTTCCGGAATCCTTCTCGTATTCTTCAAACGAGTCCGTTTCACTGCTGACCTGCGAAAACTATCGGACCAGCAGCCATCCTTCGACGTTGCGGTAGAACGTCGATCGGCGCGCGCTGCGGGCGGCCGCGACGCCGTCACGCGCCACAACGACTCCGGTGCAGCCAAGCTGGACCGCGCGCCCGGTGATCCACCGGCGCCCGAGTCTGCGGCAGTACACGCTGGCCCGCAGGCCCGGCAGCGTGAGCGTCGGCTCGATGCGTGCGCCGGCGACCTCGCCGTCGAACAACCGGGTGTCGTCGACGATTGCCTCGCCGTGGATCAGCTGCCGGCCGTCTGACGGCAGCCAATCGGCGCGGCCGACGATCACCGACCCGGTCTCGTCGCGGATCAGCGGCACCCGCCTCGCTGAACCCAGCCGGGCGCGCCGCGCCGCGCGGCGCCCGGCCGGTAGCCGGTAGACCCGGGTCGCCGCGGTGCGGCGGCGCGGCGCGTATGCCACCTCGATGTCCAGCCGGTCGGCGCGCATCAGCCGGCCCAGCACGCTGGCCAGGTCAGCGTCGCCGCCGACCACCACCAGCCGCCCGTATGGCCCGATCGTGGCGTCGATTTCGGCCACACTTTCCACCGGATGTGCGGGCAGCGCGTCCAGTGGGCGATGCGCCCGGCCGGGGCCGAAGAGCAGCACCGCCGAGCTGGGAGTCTTCTCGACCGTGTTCACGGCACTCCTCGCAAACCGCTGGGATAGGGTGGGTCACCGGCTGGACCACAATTATGGTGGTGACCCGCTGCGCCCGGCTGCACCGCGCTTGCGATCACCACGACTAAGCAGGGAGCCCGTCATGCCGGCAATCGTCCTGATCGGCGCCCAATGGGGCGACGAGGGCAAAGGTAAGGCCACTGATCTGCTCGGTGGGCGCGTGCAATGGGTGGTGCGCTACCAGGGCGGCAACAACGCCGGGCACACCGTGGTCTTGCCCACCGGCGAGAACTTTGCCCTGCACCTGATCCCTTCGGGGGTGCTGACGCCCGGCGTCACCAACGTCATCGGCAACGGTGTGGTGGTGGACCCTGGCGTGCTGCTGGAGGAACTGAATGGGCTCGATGAGCGCGGAGTCGACACCTCCAAGCTGCTGATCTCCGCGGATGCGCACCTGCTGATGCCCTACCACGTCGCCATCGACAAGGTCACCGAGCGCTACATGGGCAGCAAGAAGATCGGCACCACCGGCCGCGGCATCGGGCCGTGCTACCAGGACAAGGTGGCGCGGCTGGGCATCCGGGTCGCCGACGTGCTCGACCCGGAGCAGCTCACCCGCAAGATCGAGGCCGCGCTCGACTTCAAAAATCAGGTGCTGGTCAAGATCTACAACCGCAAGGCGCTGGAGCCGGAGCACGTGGTGGAGACGCTGCTGGAGCAGGCGCAGCACTTCCAGCACCGCATCGCCGACAGCCGGCTGCTGCTCAACGCGGCGCTCGACGCCGGCGAGACGGTGCTGTTGGAAGGCTCGCAGGGCACCCTGCTCGACGTCGACCACGGCACCTACCCGTACGTGACGTCGTCGAACCCGACGGCGGGCGGGGCGGCCGTGGGTTCCGGCATCGGCCCGACCCGCATCCGGACCGTGCTGGGGATCCTCAAGGCCTACACCACCCGGGTGGGCTCCGGCCCGTTCCCCACCGAGCTGTTCGACGAGAACGGCGAATACCTGTCCAAGACAGGCGGCGAGTTCGGCGTCACGACGGGACGTCGGCGCCGCTGCGGTTGGTTCGATGCCGTCATCGCCCGCTACGCGACCCGGGTGAACGGCATCACCGACTATTTCCTGACCAAGCTCGACGTGCTCTCCAGCCTGGAGACGGTGCCGGTGTGTGTCGGCTATCGGATCGACGGAGCGCACACGCCGGACATGCCGATGACCCAGAGCGACCTGTGCCGCGCCGAACCGGTCTATGAGGAGCTGCCCGGGTGGTGGGAGGACATCTCGGAAGCCCGCGAATTCGGCGACCTGCCCGCCAAGGCGCGTGACTATGTGCTGCGCCTGGAAGAGCTTGCCGGAGCGCCGGTTTCGTGCATCGGTGTCGGTCCGGGACGGGATCAGACCATCGTGCGCCGCGACGTGCTGCAGGCCCGCTCGTGACCGACTATTCGTTTGCGCGCCCAGAGGAGCTCGACCCCGACTACGAACACCACGGCGGCTTTCCCGAATACGGCCCGGCCAGCCCGCGTGACGGCTTCCGCCGATTCGTCACGACCATGCGCCGCTTGCAGGACCTGGCGGTATCCGCCGATCCCAGCGACGAGGTGTGGGACGAGGCGGCCGAGCGCGCCGACGCGCTGGTCGGGCTGCTGGGCCCGTTCCAGGCCGAGGAAGGTAAGGCGCCGGCCGGGCGGACGCCGGACCTACCCGGCATGGGCAGCCTGCTGCTGCCGCCCTGGACGTTGACGCGATACGGCCCCGAAGGGGTCGAAATGACGGGGCATTTCAGCCGGTTTCACGTTGGTGGTAACCACGCCGTGCATGGCGGCGTACTGCCGCTGCTCTTTGATCACACGTTCGGCATGATTTCGCACGCGGCTGGACGGCCGATCAGCCGGACGGCGTTTCTGCATGTCGATTACCGCAGGATCACCCCGATCGATACGCCGTTGGCCATCCGCGGGCGGGTCACCAGCATCGAGGGTCGCAAGGCGTTTGTGGCGGCGGAATTGGTGGACGGTGGCGAGAACGTGTTGGCCGAGGGAAACGGCTTGATGGTGCGGCTTCTTCCCGGCCAACCCTGAGTCGCCGGCGCCCCTATCCTTGAGCACCATGAGCGAGCCGGAGCAGCAGCCCACGGGCAAGCGGGAGCGCCCTGCGCAGGCTCCCGAAGCCACCTGGGTGACCGAAATCCCCGAAATCCCCGAAATCCCCGGAACCACGGAAACCACCGAGGCCATCGAAGTTCCCCAGGCCCCCAAGGCTCCCGCGGCTCCGGATGCCCCCGAGGTGCCCAAGGACCTCGACGCCCCCGAGGATGAGGTCCGGCCCCGGGTGATGCTGCTGGGTGCGGATGAGCTCAGCCGGGAGCTGGCGATCGCGTTGCGCGCGCTCGGCGCGGAGGTGATCGCGGTCGACGGGCACGCGGGGGCGCCGGCGCATGGGGTGGCGCACGAATCGTTGGTCGTCCCGATGACCGACGTCGACCAGCTGGCCGCGGCGATCGAACGCGTGCAACCGGATTTCGTGGTGACCGGCGCCAATGCGGTCTCGCCGGAGGCATTCGCCGCCCTGGAGAGCTTCTGGGTCAAGGCCGAAGACGAGTTCACCGAGCTGGTGCCCAGCGCCCGCACCGTCCGGCTGACCGGGAACCGGGAGAGCCTGCGCGGGCTGGCCGCCAACCAGCTCGGCCTGCCCACCGCACCGTTCTGGTTCGCCGGGTCGGTCGACGAACTCAACGCGGTGGCCGCGCACGCCGGGTTCCCGCTGCTGGTGCGGCCGGTGGTCGGGGTGGGCGCCCAGGCACACTCGGTGGTCGCGGGGCCCGATGACATCGAACCCGCGTGGCGGCGCGCGGTGGGGGGCGCGGCGCCGGCAGCGCGTCGTCGGGTGATGGCCGAAACCGTGGTCGAGGTCGAATTTCACATCACGCTGATCGCAGTGCGCACCGAGGGTCCCAACGGCCCGGTGATCGAGTTCTGCTCACCGATCGGTCATCGTGGCGCCGACGCCGACGTGCAAGAGTCCTGGCAACCGCAGCAGATGAGCACCGCGGCGTCGGATTCCGCGAGGTCGATCGCCGCGCGCATCGTCAAGGCGCTCGGCGGGCGTGGGGTCTTCAGCGTCGAATTGATGATCAACGGCGACGAGGTGTACTTCGCCGACGTCACCCCATGCCCGCACGAGAGCGCGTGGGTGACGTCGCGCAGCCAGCGGCTTTCCGCGTTCGAGTTGCAGGCCAGGGCCATTCTGGGCGTTCCGGTGGACACCATGATGAATTCGCCGGGTGCGGCGCGCGTCATCGACGTGGCCGGCGGATCGCTGACTCCCGACGCGCTGACGGCCGCGCTTCGGGTGCCGGAGGGCGATATTCGGGTGTTCGGATCCTCTGGTGCGGTGGCGCTGGCCACGGCGCCGGACGTGGCGGCCGCACGAGATCGCGCCCGCCAGGTGGCGACCGCGCTGTCCGGGCGCCGGCAGCCTTGAGTTCGCCGCAGCGCCGCCGAATATGCGAGACTCTCGCGGGTGAGCTACGCAGGGGACATCACGCCGCTTGACGCCTGGAAAATGCTGAACGACAACCCCCAGGCGATCCTGGTCGACGTGCGCACTGACGCCGAGTGGCGGTTCGTCGGGGTGCCGGACTTGTCGAGCATCGGCCGCGAGGTCGTGTTCATCGAATGGAACACGTCCGACGGGAGGCGCAACGGGAGCTTCCTGGCCGAACTGCGGGAGCGCGTTCAGCCGGCGGACTCCGCCGCGGGGGAGCGGCCGGTGGTGTTCTTGTGTCGCTCGGGTAACCGTTCCATCGGCGCCGCCGAGGTGGCGACCGCCGCGGGCATCGCTCCGGCGTATAACGTGCTCGACGGCTTCGAAGGACAGCTCAATGCCTCGGGACACCGTGGCGAGGGCGGCTGGCGGGCGATCGGATTGCCCTGGAAGCAGGGGTGACGCAGGGATGACCGACCACGACTCGGTCCGCACCCCCAAGGCGCTGCCCGACGGCGTCAGCCAGGCCACCATCGGAGTGCGCGGCGGGCTGTTGCGGTCGGGGTTCGAAGAGACCGCCGAGGCGATGTTCCTGACGTCCGGCTATGTCTATCCGTCGGCGGCGGTCGCCGAGAAGTCGTTCACCGGCGAGCTCGACCATTTCGTGTACTCGCGCTACGGCAACCCGACCGTCACCATGTTCGAGGAACGCCTGCGCTTGATAGAGGGTGCACCGGCGGCGTTCGGCACCGCGAGCGGCATGGCCGCGGTGTTCACGTCGCTGGGCGCGCTGCTGGGCGCCGGTGACCGATTGGTCGCCGCGCGCAGCCTGTTCGGCTCCTGTTTCGTAGTGTGCAACGAGATCCTGCCGCGGTGGGGCGTCGAGACCGTCTTCGTCGACGGCGACGACCTCGCGCAATGGGAGCAGGCGCTTTCGGTGCCCACCCAGGCCGTCTTCTTCGAAACGCCGTCCAATCCGATGCAGTCGCTGGTGGACATCGCCGCGGTGACCGAGCTGGCGCATGCCGCGGGCGCAAAGGTGGTGCTGGACAATGTCTTTGCGACGCCGCTGCTGCAGCAGGGCTTTCCGCTCGGGGTCGATGTGGTGGTGTACTCGGGGACCAAACACATCGATGGTCAGGGCCGGGTGCTCGGCGGCGCCATCCTCGGCGACAAGGAGTACATCGACGGTCCGGTGCAGAAGCTGATGCGGCACACCGGCCCGGCGCTGAGCGCGTTCAATGCCTGGATATTGCTGAAAGGCCTTGAGACGATGGCGGTTCGGGTCGAATACAGTAATGCCTCGGCACTCCGGATTGCCGAGTTCCTGCAGGGTCATCCGGCGGTGCGTTGGGTGCGCTACCCATTCCTGCCGTCGCACCCCCAGTACGACCTGGCCAAGCGTCAGATGTCGGGCGGCGGAACGGTTCTCACGTTCGAGCTGGACGCACCGAGGGGCGTCGAGGGCAGTGCCAAGAAACGCGCCTTCGAGGTGCTGGACAAGCTGCGGCTGATCGACATTTCCAACAACCTCGGCGACGCCAAATCGCTTATCACCCATCCGGCGACCACGACTCACCGGGCCATGGGGCCGGAGGGTCGCGCGGCGATCGGGCTCGGCGACGGCGTGGTCCGCATCTCAGTCGGGCTGGAAGGCACCGACGACCTGATCGCCGACATCGAGCAGGCCCTGAGCTAAGGGCGGCGCCGGTACCCGCCGAATTTTCTCCGCGCGAGCCAAACGTCAGCGCGAAAAAACTCCGAAGATTTCGCAGTCGCGTTCGGGTCGCGAAAATCGGCGCCGGCTAGCCCTAATCGTCGCGACCCGACTAGCCTGCCGCCTTTTGTTCCGCCTGCTCGGCCTGTTCGGCGGCCGCCAAGGCTCCTTGGGTCTGCGCCTCCATCAACTGCGTCACCACCCTGGCGTAGATCATCTGGCTGGTGATGGCCATCTGCCCGCGACCGCGGCCCATGAAGGAGATCATCCAGGCGAACAGGGCGGCGATGCGGTTGCGGTGGCCGACCAGATAGGCCAGGTGCAGCACCAGCCACGCGAGCCAGGCGAAGTAACCGGCGAATTCGATCTTGCCGACCTGGGCGACCGCGCTGTTCCTGGAGATCGTTGCCATGCTGCCCTTGTTGAAGTACTTGAACGGCTCGCGGTTTGCCGGATCGTCCTTACCCTTGACCATCTGCTTGATCACTTTGGTGGCGTAGTGCGCCCCCTGGATCGCGCCTTGAGCCATGCCCGGCACGCCCTGCACCGACATCAGGTCGCCGACGATGAAGACGTTCGGGTGGCCCTTGACGGTGAGGTCGGGCTCCACGACCACCCGGCCGGCGCGGTCGGTCTCGGTTCCATCGGACTGTTCGGCGACCATCTTGCCCAGCGAGCTTGCCTGCACGCCGGCCGCCCACACCTTGCATGCGCATTCGATGCGGCGGTCGCCGGTGTCCTTCTCCTTGATCGCGATGCCCTTGTAGTCGACGGCGCTGACCATCGCGTTGAGCTGCACCTCGACGCCCATCTTCTCGAGCCGCTGCTGTGCCTTGAGACCCAACTTCGGGCCCATGGGCGGTAGCACCGCCGGCGCGGCGTCGAGCAGGATCACCCGGCACTCGCTCGGCTTGATGGTCCGGAATGCCCCGGCCAGGGTGCGCTCGGCCAATTCGACAATCTGCCCGGCCACCTCGACGCCGGTCGGTCCTGCCCCGACCACCACGAAGGTCAGCCGGCGTTCCCGCTCGGCCTGGTCGGTCGTAACCTCGGCGGCCTCGAACGCGCCGAGGATGCGGCCGCGCAGCTCCAGCGCGTCGTCGATGGTCTTCATCCCGGGCGCGAACGTTGCGAAGTGGTCGTTGCCGAAGTAGGACTGTTGCGCGCCGGCGGCCACGATAAGGCTGTCGAACGGCGTCACCGTGTGCATGTCCATCAATTTCGACGTGACCGTCTTGGCCTGCAGGTCTATTGCGCTCACCTCACCCAACAGCACCCGCACGTTCTTCTGCTTCCGCAGCACCAGCCGGGTCGTGGGGGCGATGTCGCCCTCGGACAGGATTCCCGTGGCCACCTGGTACAGCAGCGGCTGGAACAGGTGGGTGGTGGTCTTCGAGATGAGCGTGACTTCAACGTCGGCCCGCTTGAGCGCCTTGGCCGCATTCAGGCCGCCGAATCCGCTGCCGATGATGACGACGCGATGGCGCCCGGCGACAGCCGAGGCGTCACTGGATGGGGGTGTCATGCTCCTCCTTCGGTCTCAACAGTCTGCGCAGGGCATGTACACCGTACGACTCCGGTAGTGGAATGGCGATGCCCGCTGCGCCCGACTTCGCTGTGCTTGCGATCATCGCTTGTCGAACGATGCATCGTACTGTGACCGGGTGTCCCGGCGGTGCGGTGCAACGGTGCCGAGGCGCCGAATTCGGACCGCGCGGCCGGTCGGGTTGGTCGGCTTGGTCAGAGCGCCGAGCGTGAAGCCATGGCGAAAAAACAGCCTGATTTTTCGCCATGGCTTCACGCTGGGCGCTAGGTCAACTGGCCGCCGCGCTGGTCCTGACCAGGATGTGAGCCAGGCGCCGTGTCCCGTCCAGGGCCGGGCACCTTCAAGGTGTCGATTCGTGTGCGATCCCAGCCGTCGCCGCGTTGAGGTGACTGATCCGCGTCGGCAGAACGCTCTTGACGCTCTCTCGAGCCTGCCGGGCTCCGGGCGTTCGTCCACGCGCTCAATTTACGGGTCTCGCTTAGCTAGCCAAATTTTCTCACGTGTCAATGTCTTTCGCGCCAACCAATCATGCGCGCAACGATGCCGCGATCGTGCTGGCGGTGGCGGTCCGCAATGTTGTGCGGACACGTTTTGGCAGGACAAGTACTGCGCCGCGTTGTAGAGTGATGTGCCGCTCGATCCCCGCGAAGTCATCGATGTGGGTCGTGACCTGGAGGAGGTCCCCTTGACGGATCAGCCGCCCAACTATCCGCCGCCGCCACAACCGCCGGGCGGTGGGTATCCGCCGCCATCGTCGGGCGGATATCAGCCGCTGTCATCGGGCGGCTACGGCTATCCGCCGCCGGCGCCGGGCGGCTACGGCGGCTACGACGGTTATGGCTATCAAGCGCCGCCCCCAATGCCACAGAACTCGGGTACCAACGGGTTTGCCATCGCGTCGTTGGTGTGCTCGCTGGTCGGGTGGATTTGCGGAATCGGCCCCATCCTGGGGCTGGTTTTCGGCTTTGTCGCGCTGGGCCAGATCAAGCAGAGCGGTCAAGGCGGCCGCGGCATGGCGATCGCCGGAATTGTCATTGGCGGGATTGCGATCGCACTCGGGCTAGTGCTCTGGATCATCGGCGCTCTCCTGCGGCCCACGCCGCGCGTGGATTCCGGTGCGCCGCCCGCGCCCGCCGCGGTGGTCATTACCGTTGCGCCGCAGGCGTTTTCGCCCGGCCTAGTTGCTTAGGGGTGGCTTAGAGGTCGCTTAGAGCGCCGGTCAGGGCCAGCCGGACGCAAAATTGCGGTAGTTGTCGTCGGGTCCGCTGCAGAAGTTGGCGGCCGTGCCGGCGAGCAAGATGTAATAGGTCTCAGGTCGGTGGTTGTCGCCCGAGGTGGGGTAAGTCCAGCCGGCGTTGCACATCGAGCTCGGCCCGCCGGCCGTGGGGCCAGGCCAGTTCGACCTGACGCAGGCGCCGAGCGCGTCAACGTCCGCGGTGGCGCTCTTGGCGATGACCAGCACCGCGCCACCCCATTGCCCGTCGTTGCGTCGGTATGCACGGGCCCCGAAGCCTGCATTGTTCGTCTGGCACGCCAACGTCCGCTGCAACGAGACGAACGGGGCGGCGAGGACGCGGTTCGGGAGCCCGGCCGCGGCCGTGATGAATTGAGCCGCGTCCGACCCATCGGCCTCCTGGATGTCGGGCTTGCCGAGGCTGGTGAGTTGCCGCGCGACTCGGGACTCGGCCGCGGCGTCTCCGCCGCCGATGATGGGACCGCCGCCGCCGGATGTCATCGCGGGCAGCGCGACGGTGGGGTCGGCCGCCGCCTCGGTTATTCCGGCTGGGGAAGCAAACAGGAAAAGCAGCCCCGCCGCGATGCGCACGACGACCGCACGCGGTTCTAGGTGGGCCACGTGTTCGCGTTGTTCCGGTAGTTGTTATTGAGCGTGCTGCAGAAGTCGGAGGTCGTGCCGGCGAGCAAGACGTAATACGTCTCGCCCCCGCGGTTCGTGAACGTCTGAGGTGGGTAGCTCCAGCCGCTGTCGCACATCGAGTTTGTGCTGCCGGCCGACGGCCGACGCCAATTCGACTTCTCGCAGGCGGTCAGGGCGTCGGCGTTGGGGACCGTGCTCTTGATGACGACCAGCATCGCGCCTCCCCACTGCCCGTCGTTGCGCCGGTAGGCACGCGCCCCGAATCCCGCGTTGTTCGTCTGGCATGTCAACGCCCGCTGCAACGCCATGAACGGGGAGGCGAGGTCGCGGTTCGTGACAGCGGCTGCGGCCGTGATGAATTGAGCCGCGTCCGAGCCGTCGACCTCCTGGACGTTCGGATCACCCAGGCTCTTGAGTTGCTGCGACATCTGCGCCGAGGCGCTACCGCCGCCGATGATCGGTCCGCTGTTGGTGGGCGTCATCGCGGGCAACGTGACGGTGGGGTCGGCGCCCGCCACCGCCATCCCCAGCAAAGCGCCCACGGACAGCCCGCACGCAGCGATACGTCCTACGGCCCGATGTGTTACTCGTCCCATGGTTGGCTCCCCCACCACACTAGATCTCCAGGTCCTTGGCAATGATGGTCTTCATGATCTCGTTGGTCCCACCGTAAATCGTCTGGATCCGGGCATCGACGAACGCGCGGGCCACGCGGTACTCGCGCATGTAGCCGTACCCGCCGTGCAGCTGCAGGCACCGATCGGCGGTGCGCACCTGCAGGTCCGTGGTCCACCATTTCAGCCGTGCCGCCCGTGCGGCCGTCAGCTCGCCGGCCAGGTGCTCGGCAAGGCAGTCGTCGAGATAGGTGCGCGCGACATCGAGTTCGGTCGCCAGTTCGGCCAGCACGAACTGGCTGTTCTGGAAACTGGCGATCGGCGTGCCGAATGCCTTGCGCTGCCGCACGTAGTCCAGTGTCTCGGCGAATATGCTCTCGGCGGCGGCCACCGCGCTGACCCCCAGCGCCAGCCGCTCCTGCGGCAGGTTACGCACCAGCTGATAGAAGCCCCTGCCCTCTTCTTCGAGCAGATTTTCCGCCGGCACCCGCATATCGGTGAAGGTGAGCTCGCTGGTGTCCTGGGCGTGCAAGCCGATCTTTTCCAGGTTGCGGCCGCGATGAAAGCCCTCGGTGTCCGCGTCCACCACAAGGAGCGACAGCCCGTGGTGCCGATCCGGTGAGGTGCGCACCGCGACCACGAAAAGGTCGCCGCTCTGCCCGTTGGAGATGAAAGTCTTGGTGCCGTTGACGACGTAGCAGTCACCGTCGCGCACCGCAGTAGTGCGGATCCCGGCCAGGTCGCTGCCGGTGCCGGGTTCGGTCATCGCGATGCCGAGTACCGTTTCGCCGGTCACGACGCCGGGCAGCCATCGTTGCCGCTGCTCCGGCGTCGTGAGATCGGTGAGATACGGCAGCACGACGTCGTTTTGCAGCGTGAAGGCGATCGCCTCGGATGCCGCCCCGGCCCGTTGCAGTTCGTCGAGGACGATGGCGTTGTAGCGAAAGTCGGTCACTCCCGGCCCGCCGAGCTGCTCCGGGACCGAAAAGCCCAGCAGCCCAATCTTTCCCGCCTCAAGGAACAGCGAGCGGTCCCAACAGCCCTGCCGCTCGGAGTTCTCGTGAGCAGGAACGACCTTGAGCCGCACGAAGTCGCGCACCAATTGCCGGAACTGATCGTGTTCCGCCGTATATTCCAGCCGTGCTGCCATCGAATACTCCGGTCAGCGAAAGGCGTCGCTGCCGGTGAACGCCTGGCCGAGGACGAGCTGGTGCATCTCGGGTGTGCCCTCGTAGGTCAGCACCGATTCCAGGTTGACCATGTGCCGGATGACCGGATATTCCAGCGATATCCCGTTGCCGCCCAATATTGTTCGTGCGGTCCGGCAGATCTCGAGCGCTTCGCGGGTGTTGTTGAGCTTGCCGAAGCTGACCTGCTCGGGGCGTAGCCCGGCGCCGTCCTTGAGGCGACCCAGGTGCAGCGACAGCAGCTGGCCCTTGTGCAGTTCCACCGCCATGTCGACGAGTTTTGCCTGGGTCAACTGGAATCCGGCGATCGGGCGGCCGAACTGGGTGCGCTGTGTCGCGTAGTCGAGCGCGGCCTGCCATGCCGATCTGGCCGCTCCCATCGATCCCCAGATGATTCCGTAGCGCGCCTCCGACAGACACGACAGCGGCCCCCGCAGTCCTCGCGCCTCGGGCAGCATCGCTTCGGCGGGCAGTCGCACGTCGTCGAGCACCAGCTCACTGGTGATCGATGCCCGCAGCGACAGCTTGTGGTGGATGGTGTTGGCATCGAAGCCGGGAGTCTTGGTCGGGACGACAAAGCCCCGAATCCCCTCGTCGGTGCCGGCCCACACGACCGCGACATCGGCGACCGAGCCGTTGGTGATCCACATCTTGCGGCCGTTGATCACCCAATCCGAGCCATCGCGTCGTGCCCGGGTTTTCATCGCGGCGGGATCGGACCCGGCGTCGGGCTCGGTGAGCCCGAAGCAGCCGAGCAGCTCGCCGGCGGCCATGCCGGGCAGCCACTGTTGCTTTTGTTCCTCGGACCCGAAGTTCCAGATCGCGAACATCGCCAGCGACCCCTGCACCGATACCATCGACCGCACGCCGGAGTCGGCGGCCTCCAGCTCCAGGCACGCCAGGCCGTAATGCACGGCCGAGGCCCCGCCGCAGCCATAGCCGTGCAGGTGCATGCCGAGCAGACCGAGTTCGCCGAACTGCTTGCCGAGCTGGCGGGCCGGAAGGTCGCCGATCTCGAACCACTCGGCAACGTAGGGCGTGACGTGCTCGGCGCAGAACTTTCGGACGGTGTCGCGCACCGCGAGTTCGTCGCTGGACAGGGACGCATCAAGGCCGAGCGGGTCGTCTCGGTCGAAGGCGGGAGGCGCTTGCGTGCTCATAGGAGATCAGCCTGCCACTAACCGGCCATTAACCGGCCATTAACCGGCCATCGTCAGCCCGCCGCTGACACTGATGACCTGTCCGGTGATGAACGACGCGGCGTCGGAAGCGAAGAACAGAACCGGGGCGGCGACCTCCTCGGGGCGGGCCAGCCGGCGGAATGGGATCGCTTTGACCAGAGCCTCTTTCAGCTTCTCCGGCTGTGCATGAAACAGCGGCGTGTCGGTGGGGCCCGGGCACACACAATTCACCGTGATCCGGTGGCGCGCCATTTCCCGTGCCAGCGACTTGGTGAGCGCGATGACCCCGCCCTTGGCGCCGGCGTAGATCGTCTCGCCCGCGCTGCCGACGCGGCCGGCGTCACTGGCCACGTTCACGATGCGGCCGCCGGCGGCCGCATCGATCATTCCGGGCAGGAACGCGCGGCAGACATTGACCGGCCCCAGGTAGTTGATGGCCACCACCTTCTCCGCGAATTCTGGTGTGGCGTTGAGGAATTGGTCGGTGAGGTCCCAGCCGGCGGCGTTGACGACAAACTCGGGCACGCCCACTTCGGCGTGGGTCCTTTCCCGCAGGGCCTCGACCTGGGCCGGGTCGGCGACGTCCACCGGCAGCGCGGTGATCAGCTCGGGCTTTTCCGTGGCGGTGGCCGCTGCCGCCGCCTCGTCCAGGTCGGCAGCGACGACGCGGTCGCCCTGCGCGGCGAACGCCAGCGCTATGGCCTTGCCGATACCCGATCCGGCGCCGGTCACCACTGCGAGCCTGCCGTGTGTATGGGCATTCATCGCTGACGAATCTAGGTTCACCGCGGCGGCAGGGTCAAGGACTCGCGTAGTCTCGCGGGATGCAGGCATGGCGCGGGCTAACCTGGTTGGCTTGGCTGGCCACCGACATCGTCGGCGTGCTGGCGTTCTGCGCCGTCGGCCGGCGCAGCCACGCCGAAGGGGTCACCATCACCGGCGTCGCAACCACCGCGTGGCCGTTCCTCACCGGAACCCTCGTCGGGTGGCTGGCATCGCGCGGCTGGCGGCGGCCCACCGCCGTGGTCCCCACCGGCCTGGTCGTCTGGGTGTGCACCGTGGCGGTCGGCATGTTGTTGCGAAAAGCCAGTTCGGCAAGTGTGGCAGCGAGTTTCGTGGTGGTGGCGTCGTCGGTCACCGCGCTGCTGCTACTTGGTTGGCGGGCGGCCGTCGGGCTGACCCGACGGCCCCGTGCATAGCCGAGATGGCGCGGACCGACAACGACACCTGGGACCCGGCCACCGGCGTCGGGATGACCGCGACATTCGGCGCCGCGGCGCGGGCCGTCGCAACCAGCAAAGGCATCCTCAACGATCCGTTCGCCGAGCCGCTGGTGCGCGCCGCGGGGGTGGAGTCCTTCGCCCGCGTCGTCGGCAACGAGCAGCATGCGGCCGACGGGGTCGGCGACCCGGTCATGGGTGGGTTGATGAATGTCCTTGCGGTGCATACTCGGTTCCTGGACCACTTCCTCGCGGACGCCGGCAGGACGGGCATTCGCCAGGTGGTGCTCCTGGCGTCCGGGCTGGACACCCGGCCGTATCGGCTGTGGTGGGCCCCCGGGACGACGGTCTACGAGATCGATCAGCCCGAAGTGATCGATTTCAAAACCGAGGTGCTGCGCGGGCTGGGGGCCTGCGTGACCACCGACCGCCGCGCGGTTGGCATCGATCTTCGTCAGGACTGGTTGGCGGCGCTGCGAAGGGTCGGTTTCGACGCCAGTCAGCCCACCGCGTGGATCGCCGAGGGGCTCCTGGTCGGGTATTTGTCCCCCGGCGGGCAGGATCGGTTGCTGCAGGATGTCACGGCGGTGAGCCCGGTCGGCAGCCGGCTGGCCGCCGATCACATGCCGACCTGGACCCCGGCACAGATGGCAGCGGGGCGTTCGTTTGTCGACCGGTGGCGCCAAATCGGCCTCGACGTCGACCTGGCGGAACTGACCTACCAGGCCGAATACCGCTACGTGCCGGAATATCTTGCGGCCTACGGCTGGGAGACGGTCGAGCGCAACGTCGTAGAGTTGTTCTCCGACATGGGGATCCCGGGGGGCCCGCGGGTCAGCCGCCGCGACGTCGCGGTCACGCCCATGTATCTCACGGCCAGCCGGGTCGATACCCACAGGAATGCTTCGGCGCGACAGGCGTTGGAGAGTTAGATGAACGAGCTGCGGTTTGTGCCCTCCGCCTACGATGATCCGTTGGCGCAGCCGCTGCTGGCCGAGCTGGCCGTCGAGTACGCGCAACGTTACGGCGGTAGCCCGAGCACGCACCTGACCTGGCTGCCCGTTCCGCCCGCCGAGCTGACGCCGCCGGACGGCGGCCTGCTGATCGGGATGCTCGACGGCGTGGCGGTTACCGGTGGCGCGTTTCGGCGTTTCGACGCCGACACCGCCGAGCTCAAGCGGATCTGGACCGATAGCGCCCACCGGCGGCACGGCTACGCCAAGGCGCTGCTGGCGGCGTTGGAGGCGGAGGCCGCGGCGCGCGGCTACCGGCGTCTGTACCTGATCACCGGCAACCGGCAACCCGAGGCCGAAGGGCTGTATGACGCGACCGGCTACACCCGGGTGCCGCCCGCCGAGCCGATCCCGGACTGGGGGCCGTTCTATCCGATCGCGTTCGAGAAGGTTCTGGCCCATGAGGATCTGGGATGACGGGCCTGCATCTGGGCGTCGCGCTGGATGGGTACGGCTGGCACCCCCAGGCCTGGCGGGTCACTCTGGCGTCCGACCCCGGCGCAGCGTCGGTGCTGTCGGGGCGCTACTGGGCCGGTCTCGCCGTAACGGCCGAGCGCGGCCTGCTCGACTTCCTCACCATCGACGACACCCTGATGCCGCAACCCGGGCGTCGCGAGCGCATCGATCCGGGACGGCTGGCCGGTCGCGCCGACGCGGTGCTGGTCGCGGCCCGCATCGCCCCGGCCACCGCGCACATCGGCCTGATCCCGGTGGCCACCGTCACCCACACCGAGCCGTTCCACGTCTCCAAATCCATTGCCACCCTTGACTATGTATCACACGGCCGGGCCGGCTGGCAGGCGCGGGTCAGCGTCACCACGCACGAGGCCGCCCTGTTCGGCCGCCGCGAACTAACCCGAAGCGGGGCTCAAACTAACTTGTTCGAGGAAGGCTTCGGCGAGGCTCGAGAGCACATCGAGGTGGTGCGGCGGCTGTGGGACAGTTGGGAGGACGACGCGGTGATCCGCGACGTCAGCACCGGCCGCTACATCGACATCGACAAACTGCACTACATCGACTTCGTCGGAAAGTACTTCTCGGTCCGGGGCCCGTCAATCACGCCGCGGCCGCCGCAGGGCCAGCCCGTGGTCGCAGCGTTGGCGCACGCCGGTCCGGTCTACGAATTCGCCGCCGCGAGCACCGACGTCGTGTTCATCACGCCCACCGACGAAGGGTCGCTGCGGGCCATTCTCGACGAGATTCCGAGCTCAGGGCTGAAAGTGTTTGCCGACCTTGTTGTTTCATTCGATGGCGACACCGACTTCGGGTCAGATGCCTTGGTATTCGGCGGCAGCGCAAAGGACTTGGTGGACATATTGCTGGACTGGCAACGCATCGGCATCGACGGCGCCCGCCTGCGCCCGGCCGTCAACGCCACCGATCTGCCGGTGATCGTCGACGAGGTGGTGCCCCTGCTGCAGCGCGCCGGGCAGTTCCGCGCCCGCTATCGGGAGGGCGAAACGTTGCGCGCACGGCTCGGCCTGCCGGTGGCGCCCAACCGCTATGCGGCGGTGCAGCAATGAGCCACCCGGTGAACAAGGTGCCGCTGTCGATCCTGGACCTGGCACCGATCAGCGCGGGCAGCGACGCGGCGACGGCGCTGCGCAACACCATCGACCTGGCGCAACACGCCGAACGGTGGGGCTATCGTCGGTACTGGCTCGCCGAGCACCACTTCGTCGGTGTGGCCAGCTCGGCGACGGCCGTGTTGATCGGGCGAATCGCCGCTGCTACCAATAGCATTCGGGTGGGGTCGGCCGCCGTTCAGCTCGGGTACACCACCCCTGTGGCGGTGGTCGAGAGCTTCGGCATGCTCGACGCGTTCTTCCCGGGCCGCATCGACTTGGGCGTTGGCCGCGGGCAGCGGCGCGAAACCGGTTTCAAGCCGAGACAGCCGTCGACGAAGGCCCGCAAGCCGCGAGAGTGGCACGAGGTCGACGGTGTGGTGGTTCCGCTGCCATTCGACCTGCGTGGGCTCCTCGACAAGGACCGGGTGCAGGCGACGATGGGAATCCTGCAACAGCCCGGGGCAACCGTGCCCGGCTTCACCGAACAACTCGGCGACATCATCGCGCTGCTGGACGGCAGCTACCAGGTCGAGGGGTTCGACGTGCACGCGGTGCCGGGTGAAGGATCCGAGCTGACGCCCTGGATCTTCGGCAGCACCAAGGGTGAAAGCGCCAGGGTGGCCGGCGCGCACGGGCTGCCGTTCGTCGCGAGCTATCACATCACTCCGGCGACCGCGCTCGAGGCCATCGACGCCTATCGCGCCGCCTTCGTCCCGTCGGCAACGCTGGAACGGCCCTACGTCGTGGTGTCCGCCGACATCGTCGTCGCCGACGACAGCGCCACCGCCAGGCGCCTGGCTGGCGGCTACGGGCAGTGGGTGTATTCCATCCGGACCGGCGTCGGCGCCGTGCCCTATCCGGATCCCGACGATTGCCACGCGCTCACCGAGGAGCAGCTGCCGGTGGTAAAGGACCGGCTGGAAACGCAATTCGTCGGCAACCCCGATGAGGTTGCGGAGCGGCTGACCGCGCTGCAACGCGTGACCGGCGCCGACGAGCTCGTCGTCACCTCGGTCACGCACCGCCACGTTGACCGGTTGCGCTCGCACCAACTGATCGCCGAGCGGTGGGGGTGACCCGCTGAGCGTGCGAGAGGGAAGGCGCCGCAAACCGATTCACCTGGCGGCTCACTTCCCGGGCGTCAACAACACCACGGTGTGGACCGACCCGAGCGCGGGCAGCCAGATCGAGTTCGAGTCGTTCGTGCACCTCGCGCGCACCGCGGAACGCGGACTGTTCGACTTCTTCTTTCTGGCCGAGGGGCTGCGGCTGCGTGAACATCGAGGCCGCATCTACGATCTCGACGTGGTGGGCCGGCCGGACACCTTCACCGTGCTGGCCGCGCTGGCGGGCGTCACCGACCGGCTCGGGCTGACCGGGACCATCAACACCACCTTCAACGAACCATTTGAAGTGGCAAGGCAATTCGCGACGCTGGACCATCTATCCGGCGGTCGCGCGGGCTGGAACATGGTCACCTCGTCGGATGCGTTCACCGGTGCCAACTTCCGGCGCGGCGGCTTCCTCGCTCACGCCGACCGATACGTCCGGGCCGAGGAGTTCCTCACCGTCGCGCGGGCATTCTGGGATAGCTGGGAGGCCGACGCCGTGCTGGCCGACGTCGAAAACCGGGCCTATGTCGAGCCGGACCGAATCCGCAGCATCGAACACTCGGGTCCGCAATTCAACGTGCGCGGCTTCGCCACGCTGCCCGCAGGTCCGCAGGGGCATCCGGTGCTGTTGCAGGCAGGCGACTCGGCCGAGGGCCGGTCCTTCGGCGCGCGGCACGCCGACGCGCTGTTCACCCTGCACTCCACGCTTGCCGAAGGCCAGCGCTACTACGCAGACATCAGGGGCCGCGCGCGGTCCTTCGGTCGAGACCCCAACCAGCTCAAGGTCTTTCCCGCGGCCACGTTCGTCATCGGGGACACCGCAGACGAGGCGCAGGACAAGGCGCGGCGTATCCGCCGTCAGCAGGTCGGCGGCGCGACGGCGATCGCGATGCTCGAACAGGTATGGGGTCGCGACCTTTCGGGCTACGACCCGGACGGGCCGCTACCCGACATCGACCCCGCCGGCGACACCGGCATCAGCCAGGGACGGGTCCGGCACGGCGATCCGGTCGCGGTGGCCCGCGGTTACCGCGAACGCGCCGAGGCCGAGGGGCTGTCGATCCGCGAGCTGGTCATCGCCGTCACCAGCCGGCAGCAGTTTGTCGGCACCGCCGCCGAGATCGCCACCGAGATCGACGAATACGTGCAGGCCGACGCCTGCGACGGGTTCATCCTGGTGCCGCACTTGACACCGCACGGCCTGGACGAGTTCGTCGACCGAGTCGTGCCGCTGCTGCAGGAGCGGGGCGCGTTTCGCACCGCGTACGCCGGCGAGACGCTGCGTGAGCACCTGGGGCTGCAGAACCAGCCGGCCTAGCCTGGACCAGTGCAGGTCTAGCGTGCCAACGCGATGGCCTCGTCGGTGGCCTGCCGGATCGGCCCACGCCACACGTCGCCGTGGCCGGGCAGCAGTATCTCGGTCTCCAGCAGCGCCAGCGCGTCCAGGCTGCGCAGGCAGCCGTCCTGGCTATGGCTGAACATCGCCGGCAGCAGCTGCGGCCCATTGTGCCGCAGCAGCGGATGGCCGGTGACCAGCGCGTCGCCGCTGACCAGCACGCCGTCGACGAGATACGAGCAATGCCCGTTCGTGTGCCCCGGGGTGAAAATCGGGATCGGGTGACCCGGCAACCCGGCGGCCACCTCGGTGGTCAACGGCTGCGTGCTGGGGATCCCGTCGCGGATCAGGCCACCGTTGCGCACCAAGTGAAAGCTCCACACCGCCCAGCGGGGCCGCCAGAGGCGCAGCGAAACATCGACGACCGATGCCTGCTCCAGGTACTCCCGCTTGGCGTGGCCGACCTCCTCGGGATGGCAGTACACCGGGGTGCCGTGCTCGTTGGCGAACCAGATCGCCGAACCCAAGTGGTCGATGTGCGCGTGCGTCAGCAGGATGGCCTGCACATCCTTGGCCTGGTAGCCGAGCTGGCGCAGCGAGGCCAGCACATCCTCGCGATCGCCGGGGTAGCCGGCGTCGATCAACATGACGCCGGTGTCACCGGTGACCAGCACCCAGTTCACCGCGCTGCCGCGGGCGAAATGGACGATGTCGGTGACCTGGAAAAGGGCCGCCGTCGTTGCCATGCGTTTCCTCCTATGTTGCGAAGGGATGCACTACCTGGCATCGATGCGCCATCGCTGGTTCAGCGCAAGTACTCGGACTCCAAAACCAGGTCGGGGATCTGTCTGTATTCGACGCTCGCCTCGTGCTCCGTAGTGTTCCACCGAACACCCTGCTGCCGGCGCATGTACGCCAAGTAATCCGGCGCGCCCGGCCACTTGACGTTGTCTGCAACGACGAGTGAACCCGGGTGCAGCCAGCCCCGGCTCAGGATGTGTTGCAGGTCGGCCAGGTAGGCTTCCTTGTCATGGTCGATGAACACGAAATCTAAAGTGTTCGAACCAAATCCATGCTTTTCGGCCAGGGCGTCCAGGGTCCGCCCGCCATCGCCGATAGAGCCCAGCACACATTCCACGCGATCGGCGACGCCGGCATGAGCCCAGATCCGGCGGGCGTTGACGGCGTTGGCTTCGGCAATTTCGATGGAGTACACGTTGGCGTTGGGAGCGGATCGGGCGATCCGCAGCGCGCCATAGCCGCAGTAGGTGCCCAATTCCAGTACCAGTCGCGGGTCGGCGCGCCGCACCGCGGCGTCCAGCAGCGCCCCCTTCTGGTCGCCGACATTGATCAGGACCGCTTTCTGGTAGGCGTAGTCGTCGAGGGCGGCCAGCGCGCCGTCGATGTCGCCGGGTTGAACGTTGTCGAGGACGTAGTCGACGGCCGCCGCTTCACGGCCGTCACCGGTCTGGCCGGTTGCGGGTATGTTGCGGAGTTCGAGAAACAGGGACAACTCCGACTGCGCAGAAGAGGCTGAATTCGCGTCTGAGCCCATCCGTTGTTCCTCCTGATATCGGTGCAGCTCACCGGGGTGAGTAGCGAATCGGCAGGTGTTTGAGGCCACCAACCCATATCGCCGGGTGATACTGCGGATCGCCGGCCAGCTCGATGGTTTTCAGCCTGGAGATCATCTCGGTGAAGATACTCGTGATTTCCATGCGGGCCAGGGCCGCGCCAAGGCAGTAATGGATGCCGTAGCCAAAGGACAGGTGTCGGTTGGATTCGCGCCCGATGACGAAACGGCACGGCTCGTCGAAGACATCCTCATCGTGATTGGCCGAGACGTACGACAGCAGCACGGATTCGCCGGCGGCGATCTGTTCCCCGCGCACGACGGTGTCCGCGACGGCGGTGCGCATGAACTGCATGGTGGGGGTGACCCAGCGGATCATCTCCTCGGTGGCCGCCGCGGCCAGGCCGGGATCGTCGCGGAGCCGCTCCAGCTGATCCGGGTGTTCGATCAACGCGAGCAGCCCGCCCGAGATGAGCGCGTTAACGGTGTCGTGGCCGGCGGTGGCGAAGATCGCGAAGTAGGACAGCATGTCGCCGAGCGGCAGAAGCTTGCCGTCGATCCGGGCGTTCGCGATCGCCGAGCCAAGGTCGTCGGTCGGTCGCTCGCGCCTGGATTGAATTACCGCGGCAAAGTACTGGGCCGCCTCCATGGCGGCGGTCAGCTTGACTTCGCCCCCACCACCGCTTCGAGAGTCGTTGCCCGCGAGGGCGAACCATTCCCTGGTCAGCCCGAGGACGTAGGGAAAGGCGGCGTCGGGCAACCCCAGCAGCCACATCACGACCGAAAGTGGAAAGTCGACCGAAACCTGCTTGACGAAGTCGCACTGCGGACCGGCCGCCAACAACTTGTCGACGTAGGCCTTGGCCAGACCGTCAACCCGGGCCTTCAGTGTCCGCGTCACCCCAGGGCGAAACCAATCCGCGGCAATCGCCCGCAGCGGACCGTGTTCGGGTTCGTCGAGGTCGACGAGCGAGCGCGTGCTCATCATGTACGGCTCGCTGTTTCTGGACACCAGGAACGGGCGCGGCGAGTTTCGGAACAGCGTGTTGTTGCGCTCGATGGCCATGACGTCGGCGTGCTTGGTGATCGCCCAAAACGGCCGGTAGTCCGGCACATCCGCTACCCAGGACACCGGAGCGGTGGCGCGAAGGTGGCTCAACGCCGCATGCATCCGCGCTCGGTCGCCGTAGGCCACCGGATCCACGAATACCCCCGCCGCGGGGTCTGCAATTTTCGCGTTCATTGGCGAACTCCCTTGCTGTGCTGCCAACACAGGCCCGCGGAGATCATTGCATGAGGTCCGGAGGTAGGCGCGGCACCCCCGGGACCCAGCTACACCCACTAGACCCTCTACACCCCTCTACACCCGGGGCGCGTCAGGAGTAGAAAGAACGAGTGGCTGAATTGAAACTCGGATATAAGGCGTCTGCTGAACAATTCGCACCGCGCGAGCTCGTCGAAGTGGCGGTCGCCGCCGAAGCCCATGGCATGGACAGTGCCACCGTGAGCGACCATTTCCAGCCGTGGCGGCACAAGGGTGGGCACGCACCGTTCTCGCTTGCCTGGATGACGGCCGTCGGCGAACGCACCAAGAGAATCGTGCTGGGGACCTCGGTGCTCACTCCGACCTTTAGATACAACCCCGCCGTCATCGCGCAGGCCTTCGCCACCATGGCCTGCCTGTACCCGAACCGGGTGTTTCTCGGGGTGGGCACCGGCGAGGCACTGAACGAGATCGCCACCGGATACGAGGGCGACTGGCCGGAGTTCAAGGAACGGTTCGCCCGGCTGCGCGAATCGGTGCGGCTGATGCGCGAGCTATGGCGCGGCGATCGCGTCGACTTCAACGGCGATTACTACCACCTCAAGGGCGCCTCGATCTACGACGTGCCCGAGGGCGGGGTGCCGGTTTACATCGCCGCCGGCGGCGGGGTGGTGGCCAAATACGCGGGTCGCGCCGGCGACGGGTTCATCTGCACGTCGGGCAAGGGCGAGGAGCTCTACACCGAAAAGCTGATGCCCGCAGTGCTCGAAGGGGCGGCGGCCGCCGAGCGCAATCCCGACGACATCGACAAGATGATCGAGATCAAGATCTCCTACGACCCGGACCCGGACCTGGCCCTGAACAACACCCGGTTCTGGGCGCCGTTGTCGCTGAGCGCCGAGCAGAAGCACAGCATCGAGGACCCGATCGAAATGGAAAGGGCCGCCGATGCGCTGCCGATCGAGCAGATCGCCAAGCGCTGGATCGTCTCGTCGGACCCCGACGAAGCCGTCGAGAAGGTCGGTCAGTACGTGACATGGGGCCTCAACCATCTGGTGTTCCATGCGCCAGGGCACGACCAGCGCCGGTTCCTCGAGCTGTTCGAAAAGGATCTTGCGCCCAGGCTGCGGCGGCTGGGCTGAACAGGCGGTCGGGTGCCTAACCCTTCTGGCACGCAGACCGCTGCGATCTACATCGCGGCGCCCGAGCCGGCAACCGGGAAAGCGACGATCGCGCTCGGGATACTGCACCGCTTGGCCGCCAAGGTCGCCAAAGTCGGTGTGTTCCGGCCGATTACGCGGATACCGGCCGGGGGCCCAGAGCGCGACTACATCCTGGAGCTGCTGCTGCAGCACACCACCGCCGGCGTGCCCTATGAGCAGTGCGTCGGCGTGACCTACCAGCAGCTGCACGCCGACCGCGACACGGCGATCGCGATGATCGTCGACTCGTATCACGCGATGGCCGTGTCGTGCGACGTGGTGGTTATTGTCGGCAGCGACTACACCGACGTGGCCAGCCCCGCCGAGCTGTCGATCAACGCCCGCATCGCGGTCAATCTCAGCGCGCCGGTGCTGCTGACGGTGAGCGCGAAGGACCGCACGGTCGAAGAGGTGACGAGCGTCGTCGGGGTCTGCCTGGCCGAGCTGCTCGCGCAGCGCGCCCACACCGCGGCGGTGGTGGCCAACAGATGCGACCCGTCCCAGCTGAGCAGTGTTGCCGAATCGCTACGCAACTTCACGCCGCGTGGCTACGTGCTGCCCGAAGAGCCGATGCTGTCCGCGCCGACGGTTGCCGAACTGGAAACGGCCGTGGGCGGGACGACGATCAGGGGGGACGAGTCGCTCGCCGAACGCGAGGTCACGAGCGTGCTGGTGGCCGGGATGACCGCCGACCACGTGCTGGAAAGGCTGCGTGACGGCATGGCCGTCATCACCCCGGGCGACCGCTCGGACGTGGTGCTCGCCGTCGCCAGCGCCCATGCGGCCGTAGGCTTTCCGTCGCTGTCGTGCGTCATCCTCAACGGCGGTTTCACACTGCATCCGTCGATCGCAGCGCTGGTGGCCGGCCTGCGGCTACGGCTGCCCATCATCGCCACCACGCTGGGCACCTACGAGACCGGCAGCGCGGCCGCCTCGGCCCGCGGCCGGCTCACGGCCACCTCCCGGCGCAAGATCGACACCGCCCTGGAACTGATGGACCGCCACGTCGACATCGCCGACTTGCTGGCGCAGCTCGCCCTTCCGATCCCGACCGTCGTCACACCGCAAATGTTCACCCATGGCCTGCAGCAGCGGGCCCGCTCGGATCGCAAACACATCGTGCTGCCCGAAGGCGATGACGACCGCATCCTGAAATCGGCCGGGCCGCTGCTGCTGCGCGGCGTCGCCGACCTCACCATTTTGGGTGACGAGGCCAAGATCCGGCTGCGTGCGGCCGAACTCGGGGTGGACCTGAGCGCGGCCGATGTGATTGACCCCCGAGACAGCGAGTTGCGGGATCAGTTCGCCGAGCAGTACGCGCAGATGCGCAAGGCGAAGGGCGTCACCGTCGAACACGCCCGCGAAATCATGCACGACGGCTCGTATTTCGGTACCATGCTGGTTTATAACGGCATTGTCGATGGCATGGTGTCCGGCGCCGCCCACACCACCGCGCATACCGTTCGCCCCGCCTTCGAGATCATCAGGACCGTGCCTGGCGTCTCGACGGTGTCCAGCGTCTTCCTGATGTGCCTGCCCGATCGGGTGCTGGCATACGGGGACTGCGCCATCGTCCCCAACCCGACGCCCGAACAGCTGGCCGACATCGCGATCTGCTCGGCGCGTACCGCGGCCCAGTTCGGCATCGAGCCGAGGGTGGCGATGCTGTCCTACTCCACCGGTGCGTCCGGCACCGGGGCCGACGTCGACAAGGTCAGGGCGGCAACGGAGTTGGTTCGCGCCAGGGATCCGAATCTGCCGGTCGAGGGCCCCATTCAATACGACGCCGCGGTGGAACCTTCGGTCGCCGCCACCAAGATGCGGGATTCGCCGGTGGCGGGTCACGCGACCGTTCTGATCTTTCCCGACCTCAACACCGGCAACAACACCTACAAGGCGGTGCAGCGCAGCGCCGGCGCGATCGCGATCGGCCCGGTGCTGCAGGGCCTGCGCAAGCCGGTGAACGACCTGTCCCGGGGTGCGTTGGTCGACGACATCGTCAACACCGTTGCCATCACCGCGATCCAGGCCCAGCACCGGGATTCAACTAGGGGCGTTCATGACCGCTGAAGTGCTGGTGCTCAACTCCGGTTCCTCGTCGCTGAAATACCAACTCGTCGAACCGTTTTCGGGCGACAGGCTGGCGGAGGGTGTCATTCAGCAAATCGGCGAACCGTCGTCCCCGGTCGCCGACCACGAGGCGGCGCTCCGGTTGGCCTTCGAGCGGCTGGCGGAGGACGGGATTGACCTGCAGACCGCGCGGCTGCTGGCGGTCGGGCATCGAGTAGTGCATGGGGGCAACGAGTTTCACCGCCCGACGCTGCTGGACGACGCGGTGATCGACAAGCTCAACGAGCTGTCGAGCCTGGCCCCGCTGCACAATCCGCCGGCGGTGACGGGAATCGAGGTCGCGCGAAAGCTGCTACCCGAAGTTCCCCACATCGCGGTGTTCGACACGGCCTTCTTCCACGACCTGCCACCCGCGGCGTCGACCTACGCCATCGACCGCGACTTGGCCGAGCGTTGGCAGATCCGCCGCTACGGATTTCACGGCACTTCGCACCGGTACGTGAGCCAGCAGGCCGCCGCCTACCTGGACCGGCCGCTGGACAGCCTGAATCAGATTGTGCTGCATCTGGGTAACGGCGCCTCGGCCTCGGCCGTCGCCGGTGGCCGGCCGATCGACACGTCGATGGGCCTGACGCCGCTCGAGGGTTTGGTGATGGGTACCCGCAGCGGTGACATCGATCCCAGCGTGGTCAGCTACCTATGGCACAACGCCGAGATGGGTGTCGACGACATCGAGTCCATGCTCAACCACCGCTCCGGGGTGCTGGGCCTGGCCGGGGAACGGGACTTCCGCCGGCTGCGGCGGCTGATCGAATCAGGCGACGGGTCAGCACAATTGGCTTATGACGTGTTCATTCACCGGCTGCGCAAATACATCGGGGCCTACCTGGCGGTGCTGGGCCACACCGACGTGATCAGCTTCACCGCCGGGATCGGCGAGAACGATCCCGCGGTGCGCCGCGACGCCGTCGTCGGCCTGGCGGAACTCGGCATCGTGCTGGACGAGGACCGCAATCGCGGGCCCGACCGCGGGGCGCGGCGGGTATCGCGGGACGACTCAACGATCGCGGTGCTCGTAGTACCGACCAACGAAGAACTGGCCATCGCGCGGGACTGCGCGAATTTGCTGGCGGGTCCCTAGTTGGCAAAGAGCTCCAATCACGCCATGCGGGCGATCTTATGCAACCGATTGGCGTAGCCTCTAGTCCACTATTTCTACGAGCGCCGAGAATTGTGATGCATAGCCACCTGGCTGACACGGAGTCCGAAGCTGCGGGGGCATCTGCCGCTATGCCCGGTGGCATCGTCGCTGAGTTGGCAGCGGCGGGATTCGAAGGTGGGGTCGAGGTTGGCCGGGGCGGGTTCGGGACGGTGTATCGCTGTCGTCAGGTGACCCTTCAGCGGGTGGTGGCCGTCAAGGTGCTAAAGGTGCGGTTCGACGACGAACGGGCACGGTTTGGGCGTGAACAGTTGGCGATGGCCCGGTTGACGGGACATCCCAGCATTGTGCCGGTGTTGCACGTCGGTGAAATCGCCAGCGGGTACCCGTTTTTGGTGATGCCCTATTGCGGTCAGGGCTCTATTCAACAGCGTATCGGCCGGTTGGGAGCATTGCCGGTGGCGGAGGTGTTGCGGCTGGGGGTGAAAATGGCCGCGGCCTTGGCCTGTGCCCATGCGGTGGACATTGTGCACCGCGATGTGAAGCCCGCCAACATCTTGTACACCGATTATGGCGAGCCGGCATTAGGTGATTTCGGTATCGCCCGTGTGGTTGGCGGATTTCAGACGGAGGCAGGGGTGTTTTCGGGCTCACCGGCGTATGCCGCTCCGGAGATCCTTGCCGGTGAACCACCCACTGCGGCCTCGGACGTGTACGGATTGGGCGCAACGTTGTTCGCCGGCTTGACCGGTCACGCGGCCCGTGAGCGACGGGCTGAGGAAAAGAGAACGGCGCAGTTGATGCGGACCATCGCACAGCCGATGCCCGATCTGCGCGAGCATGGCATCACCGAGGCGGTGGCTGCGGTTGTGCGCCAGGCCATGGCCCACGATCCGGCTGATAGGCCTACCGCGGTAGCGCTTGGTGAACTCATCCAGCGAACACAGTCGCAGTTGGGTCAGCCCGTCGATCACATGGCGCTGCCGAGCGGGCAAGAATCTGATCGGCGGGCCACCATCTCGGCTGCATCGACGTCGGTCGGTGGCGGCGGGGGCAGGCTCCCGGCGCAGGTAGCCCGTTTCGTGGGGCGTGCGGCAGAGATCAGCCAACTCCGGGAGCTGTTGTCGGCCTCGCGGCTGCTCACCCTGGTCGGGATGGGTGGAGTCGGCAAGACAGCTCTGGCCGTCCAGACGGCCACCCAGCTACGCCCGCTGTACAGCGATGGGGTGTGGTGGGTGGAGTTGGCCGAGCTGCGCCAGGGTGCACTGCTGACCGAGGTGGTGGCAGCGGCGTTGGGCGTGCGCGATCAGATGGGCCGGGCACTGGCCGACGTGCTGGTCGAATTTCTCGCGCCGCGTCAGGCACTGGTGGTGCTTGACAACTGCGAGCACCTCAGCGGCGAGGTGGCCGAACTCTGCGGGCTACTGCTGCGCGATTGCCCGCGGCTGCAGGTCCTGGCCACCAGCCGGGAAGTCCTCGACGTCGAGGGCGAAGCGGTGTTCCGGCTGGACCCACTGTCGTGCCCGAGCATCGAGGACGATCCCACGGCCCACAACCTGGCCGGCTACGAGGCCGTGCAGTTGTTTGTCGAGCGCGCCCGCGCCGCGGTACCCGGATTCGAGGTAAACGCTGACAATGCGATCGCGATTTCGCGTTGCTGTGCGCGTGTGGACGGGTTGCCCCTGGCGATCGAGTTGGCGGCGGCGCGGATGCGCACGATGTCGGCCGACCAGATCGCCGAGAAGCTCTGCGATCGCTTTGCTTTGCTGGCTCGCGGGCGCCGCGGCACGGTGACCCGCCGACAAAGCCTGGCCGCGTGTGTGGACTGGAGCTATGACCTATGCACCGGGTCAGAACAACAGCTGTGGTGTCGGCTCTCGGTGCTCGCCGAAGGCTTCGATTTACCGACCGCCCATGGTATCTGCGGCGAGGACATGCAGGCCTTCGAATTTCTGGACCTGCTGTGCGTGCTGGTCGACAAGTCCATTCTGATTCGCACCGAACAGCGCGGCATGGTGAGCTTTCGGCTGTTGGAAACGCTGCGCGATTACGGAAAAGGCCGCATCAGCGAGGCCGAGCGCCTGCGGTTGGCTCGACGCCACGCCGGCTGGTATCACCAGCTGCTCGACGAGGCCGAGGCGCAATGGTTTGGTTCGCACCAACTCGAGTACGTCCAGCGCCTCACACGAGAACTGCCCAACATCCGCGAGGCGCTGCAATTCAGCCTCACTGATCGTCCAGCGATGGCGGTGGACATGATCGCTGCCCTGCGCCAGTTCTGGGTCCACCATGCATTGCTCAGCGAAGGTTGCCAATGGGCCAACCGCGCCGTCGCGGCCATCTCCCCCGAGCCCGGCGTGCGGCGAATCCGGGCACTGTTCACCGCGGCCCACCTCACGTTCCGACGCGGGGACCCGCTGACAGCGATGCGCTGGATCGCGGAGGCGCGTAGCGTCCTCGAGGTCGTCGACGACCCCGTGACCCGCGGCAGGATCGACTTCTACACTGGCTACAGCGCCTTGCTGGCCGGCGACCTCGAGGGCGCACGGGACGGCATGCAGCGGGCAATGGCGGCGACCGATGACTTCGAAGCCCAGGTTCTCTCGATGTCGGCCATGAGCTGGCTGGACCTGATTTCCGGCGACGCAAGCGGTGCGCTGGCCTGGGCCGAGAAGTGTCTCGCCCGGGCCGAGTCGCGCGGCGACTGGGCGATACGCGCAATAGCTTTGGGGTCGGTCGGTGCCGCTCATTGGCGGCTGGGCGACCTGCCGCGCGCCGAGGACGTGGTCCAGGATGGCCTTCAACTTGCCCTCGAAGTCAGCGACAAATATGCCGTCGCAAATGGATTGGAACTGTTGGCATGGATCGCGGAATCCAGCAACCAGCCGCGGCAAGCCGCGGTGCTGATGGCAGCGGCCGCCGAAATAAGTCGCGCCAGCGGAGCCCCGCTCGCTAGTTGCGTCCTCGGGGAATTTCACACCGAATGTGAACGCCGCGCCCGTGAGCAGCTGGGCGCGCAGGGCTTCCAAAACGCCTGGAACGAAGGTGCCGCGCTGCGCATGTCCGGTGTCGCTGAGGCGATTCGCAGACGTTGCTAGCTTGGCCTGGGTGACGTCCGATGCGCAGCTTGGCCAGCTTCCGAAATGATCAGCGCCGCAGCGAAATTCCCGCCGCCGTGGTGCGCGCGACCCGCGTGCGGGCGTAGGCAAAGCCGAGCGCGGCCGGCGAGGGTGATCGGGGGTGCGATCGTCACCGCGATGTGCGGCATGCCCGCCAGCGCATGGCCCACAACCAGCAACGCCGTTCCTGGCATCAATGTCCGCCAGCGGCAAACCAGCGCTCAAGTTACAGGGAGGCCGGCTCGGTATGGCCGCATCCTCAACTCACACCCCAGGCGTTACTCGTCAGCGGCGGGCGCATGGGAGGTGCTTTCGAAGATGAACTCGTGTTCGGATATGCGAATCGGGTCACCTTCGGCTAAGACGGCGCTGGTGAAGACCCGTCGGCCAGAAACATAGACGCCGTTTGCCGACGTCAAATCGACGATGACGAAACTCGAGCCGGTGTCGACGATCACTGCGTGGTGGCGGCTGACCTTGGCGCCGGCAAGGATGACGTCGTTGTCCAGGCTGCGCCCGATCCGGGTGGTCGTGGCGACTAGCGGATACCTGCGTTTGTCCGCGTCGCGCAGCGAGGGGCCGTAGGCGCTGCCCGGGCGCGACGCGAGGCGCGCCGAGAGGGTCCGCATGGTCTCGTCGGCGCTCGATTGGGCGGCCTTGCGGACGTCGAGCGAC
Source organism: uncultured Actinomycetota bacterium (assembly GCA_963778135.1). Lineage (GTDB taxonomy): Bacteria > Actinomycetota > Actinomycetes > Mycobacteriales > Mycobacteriaceae > Mycobacterium. The sequence goes on from CAVZTC010000004.1 coordinate 757,630, forward strand.
TGGTGCCGAAGGATGCGCTCGTAGAGCCCGCCCACCGTGGCGCCGGGTTCGACGCCCAGGTCCTCGGCCAGACTTTTCCTCAGCCTGTGGTAGGCGTCGAGCGCATCGGATTGGCGGTCGGACAAGTAGTAGGCGCTGATCAGCTGCGCCCACAGCGGTTCCCGGTACGGGTGGTCGGCGGCGAGCGCCTCGAGCTCGCCGATCACCCAGTGGGCTCGTCCGCAGGCGATTTCGGCTTCGGCGCGAGCGATCTGTGTCACGACCTTTTCCTCGACCAGTCCGGTCGCAAAGGCGTCGACGAAGCTGAAGTCGCGCAAGTCGTCCAGCACGGGTCCACGCCACTGCGCCAGCGCGGCCGACAAGTGGCCGCTGGCCTCCTCGAACCGCCCATCCGCGGCCGCCCGAGCGCCGGCGCTTTTCGCGGTCGTGAAGCGCCCGAGGTCGTATTGGCTGTCCAGGACCGCCAGCCGGTAGCCCGGCGGTGCGCTGGCCAAGAGGTCGCGACTGGTCGCGCCGGCGTCGGCCAGCACGGCGCCGCAGATTCGACACATACGACGAAAGCGTGGTTCGGGCCGCCGCGGGAGGCCCTTGCTCCCAGGCCGCGTCGACCAAAGAATCGGCGCGCACCGGTCGGTTGCGATTGATCAGCAACATCGCTAGCACTGCGCGTTGCTTGGGGGTGCCCAACGGGACAACCGAACCGTCGACACTCACCTGCAATGGCCCGAGGACGCCGAACCGCACACCTTCTTGCACAATCGCTTCCTTCGCCCGCTCCAAACAGGGGAGTGGCAGTGCCCATTGTGGGCACGCCGTAGCCGCTGTTGGTGGATTCGGAGGATAACCGACGGGAAAGTCCCGAAAATAGCCGGGCCAGCGGGCGGCGGGTCCTACAGAAAGCCCAGCGCGGTGCGGCCCGCTCCGACCGACGGCGTGGGGTCGGTGCCGACGGTGCGCCACAGCAGTTCGTAATAGACGTCGCGAAAGTCGGTGGTGAACTTGAGGTCTCCGTGGTCGAGGTCGGTGAGGCTGGGCTCTTCGCCGTAGAACCCGCCCTTGACGGGTCGACCCGCAACCAAGACCGGGCCGGCCGTGCCGTGATCGGTGCCCTGCGACGCGTTGGCCGCCACCCTGCGCCCGAACTCCGAATACACCATCAGCACGACGTTGCGCCCACAGGGATCGCCGGCCATCTCCTGCAGGAACGGCGACACGGCCTCGTCCAAGGTCTGCAACAGCCGCTGCTGGGTTCCGCGTTCGTTGGCGTGCGTGTCGAAGCCGCCGAGTTGCACCGTGTACACCCGCGTCGGGACGCGGGCCCGCACGGCGGCGGCAACCAGGCTCAGCTGGGTGCCCAGCGAGTTGTGTTCATTCGCTGGGGTTTTCGCGGCCTGCGTGGGTTTGACGGCGGCGAACCGCGCGTTGGTGGTGCGCGCAGCGCGATATGCCTTGCGGACCGCCGCCATCGCCGGGGTGTCGGCGGCGTCATCGACGCCCAGCGCGCCCATGATCGTGTCGAGCCGCTCCTCCTGCGCCGGCGGCACCTGGGTCGTCGAAAGTGCTGCCGCCGTGCATCTTTCGCCGACGGCCAGGGTAGGCAGGACGGGCCCGATGTTGACCGCGCGCAGCGGGTCGTCGCCGGTGGCGTCGAGCCAGCGGCCGATCCAGCCGGTGGCGACAGGCTCGGCCGGCTGCGCCGTCTGCCAGATGTCCATGGACCGGAAGTGGCTGTGGTCCGGCCGGGGATAGCCCACGCCGCGCACGACGGCGAGCTGCCGCTGGTTCCAGAGCTGGGCCAGGCCCTTCATTCCCGGGTTGAGGCCGAGCTGCGAGTCCAGGTGCAGGACGTCGCCGGGGGCGTAGGCAAGTTCCGGCCGCGCGTCGTGATAAGCGTTGTCGGCGTAAGGGATCAGGGTGTTGATCCCGTCGTTGCCGCCGTACAGCGTGACGATCACCAGCACGCCCGCGTCGTCGGCCAGCGGCCGGTCTTCGGCGGCGCGCATCAGGTCGGGCCAGCTGACCGCGACCGCGCCGGACAGCAGGCCGGCAGCGCCGGCGCCCGCGCTGGCGATCAGGAATCTGCGGCGATTGATTTCGGGCATGGGTACCTCATGGCGATCCTGTTATGACGTCAGGTATTCGGGCGTGTTGACGGCGACCGCGACCAACTGCGGTGGTCTGCGCACCAGGGGCTCGAGGGCGTCGGCGGTCCGGTCCGACCAGGCTCCGACCCCGATCAGATAGCCGGCCGCGTCGATGCGGTCGCCGGGTGCGGCGCTCTCGACGATCGACAGGTCACCGGAGTTCGCCAGCCGACTCGCGGCGCGCAACCGGGTTTCGGCGCTGGCGGTGGACAGCCACACCTGGCCGTGTGGCCAGCCGCCGACGCTCGGGGGATAGAACGGCCGCTGGCCCAGCGCCCGCAGCGCCGTTTCGGCGGCCTTGAGCTGCCTGGGCTCGTCGATTGGTACCCGAAGCGCCCGCACCACCCCGACAAGCCACTCGATCGGGGCGCTGACGACTGCGGCGCGGCCCTGGGTGAACTCGTCGTCGGTCAGGATCGCCCTCGTCAGCGCCCGCAGGTCGCGCCCCGGGCCGTACGCGGACACCAGCCGGCCCAGCGCCTGCGGTGACGGCGGCTCGTCAGAAGCCAGTTGCTGCCACAGGCGTCCCGCGATGTATTCCGCGGACTTGGGTTGGGCCAGCACCGCGTCGCAGAAGCCCGCCGCGTCGACATTGCCGGTGCGGCCGAACAGCGTCTTGGCGGTGGAGTCATGGCGCCTCGGGAGCACCGACGTTCGGCCGTCGGCGCCGATCACCCATCCGGTCAGCGCCCGGGCGCCAGCGCGCACGTCGTCCTCGGTGTAGCCGTTGCCGTGGCCCAATGCGAACAGCTCCATGAACTCGCGGGCCAGGTTTTCATTGGGAGCCTTGGCGGTATTGGTTTGCCCGTCCAGCCAGCGCAGCATCGCCGCGTCGGTCAGCATCGAGTACGCCAGGGCACGGAAATCGCCCAGCGCCAAGGTGCGCAGCTTCTGGTTCTGCGCGGCCATGTACGCCGCCACCCGAACCTTCTGCGCGGAAGTGGCAAAGTGGTTGTGCCACAACAGCGTTAGCTTTTCATGGACCGGTAGCTGGACGGCGACCATGCGGCGCAGCCACCAGGCCGACAGGACGCCCGCCTGTTCGGCCAGTTGGCGGCCGAACTCTTTGCGGGCCGCCGGCGTCGCGCGCCTGCCGGGGGCGCGCGGTGTCGCCAGCGTGGGCATCGGCGTGGCGACCGCGCCCGGGTCGGCGTCCGGTGCGGCGCCCAGCATCGCGTCGACGTAGGCCGGCCAGTCCCGGCTCACCAGCGCGTCCACCTCGGGGCCGGTCACGCCGAACCCGGCCCGCCGCAGCACGCGGGCCGACGCGATCCACTGTGGGGACTGCCCGGCCATGCGTCCACTGTGCGGCACGGAGCTGAAAATTTGCTGAGCGTGCCCGCACACGCGCCGCGGTGTGTGCACAGACGGAGGCGCCTCGACCCGGGCCATGACTGTGCTGTAACAACTTTCAGTAGCGTGACGATTCACTGGCAACCTCGGCGCGACCGCGCGGGGCGCGCACCAACAGCATGCCGAGCAATCCCGTCGCCAACACCGCGGATAGCCCAGCCATGCCGGCGCGGTCGGTGTGAAACACATAGACGAAGAATGAAAACAGCGCCGGTGACGCGAACGACACCGCCCGGCCGGTCATTGCGTACAGGCCGAAGGCCACTCCCTCGCTACCACGTCCGGCCAATTGCAGCAGCAGGGTACGCGCCGACGATTGCGCCGGCCCGATGAAGACGGTCAGCAGCAAGCCGCACGTCCAAAAGGCGGACGGACCAGACAGACCGACCATCGTCAGGCACAGGACGACGATTGCCGCGAGTGATCCGACGATGACCGGTTTGGGCCCAAACTTATCGTCGAACATTCCACCCAGCACCGCCCCCACTGCGGCCACCAGGCTCCCGGCGATGCCGAACATCAGCACGCTTGCCTGCGTCATGCCATACACCGCAACACCCACCACGGCGCCGAAGGTGAATACTCCGACCAGCCCGTCTCTAAATATGGCGCTGGCCACGAGGAAATAGACCATGTTGCGGTCGCGGCGCCATTCTGCGACGACGTCGCACCGCAGCTTGCGGAGGCTGCTCAGCCCGCCGATCTTCGGATAGAGCTCGTCTCGTTCCCTGATCCGGTAGGCGGTGAACAGCAACGGGACGGCGAACAGTGCAAACCACGCGGCGGTCAGCAGCATCGCGGCCCGCACGTTGCTTCCGTCATGGATGGGAATGTGCAGCAAGCCGCGGAATTCACCTTCGCCTTCGATGAAGCCCACGTAGACCGTGAGCAAGAGCACGACGCTGCCGACATACCCGGCCGCCCAGCCGATGCCGGAGACTCGGCCCGAGATCTCCGGAGTGGAGAATTGACGCATCATGGCGTTGTACGGGACGAAGGCCAGATCGTGGCAAGCCTCCGCTGTCGCCAGCAGCACTATGCCAGCCCACAAGAAGCTGGGTTGGTCTTTGATAAAGCCCATCGCGCCGATCAGTGCCACAGTGAGGATGGTCAGCACCGCTAACCCCTCTCGCTGCCGGCGTGGACCTTCGGCCCAGACGCCGACGAGCGGCGCCGTCACCGCGATAAACACACCGGCGACGGCGAGCCCGCTCCCCATCAAACTTGCCGGTGACGCATCACCCGGGAGGCCCTTGCCCACTCTGTCGACCAAGTAGACGGTAAATACGAATGTCATCACGATCGCGTTCGAACCAACGGCACCGCAGTCCCACAGCGCCCACGCCATTATCCGGGATAACATCGCGGGCGGCAGGCTTCGCCGTTCGTTTCGCATAAGGGAGAACCTTATGTCTATCTGGTTCCTGAACAACGTGTTTCGACTAACACACTGACGATAATTTGGCCTGGCCGACTCGGTGAAGCATCGTCAATTGTGAGAGTTCTTCTGATGCAGTGAATATGATCGGCTCTGATCACGTAATCTGTTGTTTGGCAGCGGTTTTCATGCCGTCGTCACGGCGTGATTTCCAACCCGATTCCAGGCAGGATTGATCGTTGTGGTGGCAGCCTCAAGTACGAGGGCCCAAGGCTCCCAGGAGATCTCGCCGGCAGCGCTGATTCTCCGAGAGCGCAACGCCAGTGCGAAGAAATTCTGCCCGGGAGATTTCGCGGTGGCGTTACGCTGGCGCGGACAAAAATCAGCGAAGCTACCACGCCTTAACTTCGGGCTAGAACGTGCTGGTGGGCCGCACCGCGTTGGCCATGTCCACGAGCGTGTAGCGGTGCCGTTGGGTGGGCGCCACGCGGGCCAGGCTGCGCAGCGATGCCTCGACACCCAACCGCAGCCCGTGTTGGGTGAATGGGAAACCGAGAATGTGGTTGGTGCTTGCCTCGTGCGTGTCCAGCCAGTCCATCGCCCCGCCCAACACCAGGGCGCGGATCTGCAGCACGCGCGGTTCGGTCGGCGGCAGCGCCTCGACCCGCCGGGCGGCGTCGCGGATCTGCTCCTCGGTGATTTCGGCCGTCGACCGGCCGGACAGCAGGGTTACGGCACTGGTCAGCCGCGCGGTCGTGAAATGCCGCGAGGTGGGCGGCACCTCGTCGAGGGTGCGCACCGCGCTCGTGCGGTCGCCCTCGGCCGACTGAAACCTGGCCAGCCCGAAGGCAGCCGAGATCGCGCCGTCGTTGGTGCGCCACACGGTCCGATAGAACTTGTGCTCGTCGGCTTCGCCGGCCAGCTCGGCGGTGGCGGCCAGCGCCAGTTTGGGTGCCAGCTCACCGGGAAAGGCGTCGAGCACCTCTGTGAAATGTTTGATGGCGGAGTCGTAGTCACCGGTGAGCAGTTCGGAGACGGCCTTGTACCAGACCAACCGCCATCGCCACCCGACCCGCTCCGCCAGGTCATCGAGTTTTCGGGTGGCCTTGGCGACATCGCCCAGATCCAGGAGTGCGCGGACCTCCATCAGCGGCAGCTCGATCGATTCGGTCACGTCCGCTCCGTCGGCATCCAGGAGACCGTGGCGGGCCGCGCGCAGCGAGTCCAACGTCTGCACCGGCTGGGAGAGCACCGTCGCCTGCAGCACCGGGGCGGCCACGTCGGTCGGATCGGGCAGCGGCACCGACAGGGCGGTCACGATTTCCTTGGCGGTCAACTTCTCCGAATGCACCTGGCCGTCCAGGTACACGTCGGTGTGCGCGACCAGCAGGTCAACGCCGAACGTCGAGCGGCTCGGGCTAAATATGGTCGACAGACCCGGCCGGGCCACCCCGGTGTCCTGCGCGACGACCTCACGCAGCACGCCCATCAACTGCGCGGACATCTCCTCGGCCGAGGTGAACCGGCGCCGCGGGTCGGGGTCGATGGCGCGGCGCAGCAGCCGGCCGAACGAGTCGTAGGTCCTCAGCAGCGGGTCGTCCTCGGGCAGCCCGTCCACGTAGCGGCCGTTGCGGGTGCGCAGGTTCAGCGTGAGCGCGGCCAGCGTGCGCCCCACGGTGTAGATATCGGTGGCCACCGTCGGCCCGGTCCGCACGATCTCCGGCGCCTGATATCCGGGTGTGCCGTACAGATAGCCGAACGAGTTGATCCGCGACACCGCGCCCAGGTCGATCAGCTTGAGCTGCTCCTCGGTGAGCATGATGTTCTCCGGCTTCAGGTCGTTGTAGACCAGGCCGATGGAATGCAGGTAGCTCAGCGCCGGCAGGATTTCCAGCAGGTAGGCGATCGCCTCGGCGACCGGCAGCTTCTCGGCTTTGCCCTTCTTTGAGCTCAGTTTCAGCGATTGGCCGCCGATGTACTCCATGACGATGTAGCCGACCGGGTCCCCGTGGCGGTCCGTGTGCTCGACGAAGTTGAAGATCTGCACGATCTGCGGGTGCACCACCTCGGCCAGGAACTGCCGTTCGGCCATCGCGATCGCCTGTGCCTCGGCGTCACCGGAGTGGACCAGGCCCTTGAGCACCACCGGGCGGTCGTTGACGTTGTGATCGAGCGCCAGGTAGACCCAGCCCAGCCCGCCGTGCGCGATGCAGCCCTTGACCTCGTACTGGTTGGCGATGATGTCGCCCGCGCGGAGCTGGGGCAGGAACGTGTACGGGCTGCCGCAGTGCGGGCACCAGCCCTCCCTTAAACCTTGAGCGCCCTTGTCCTCAGCGGTGGACCGGCCGACCGGCCGCCCGCAGTTCCAGCAGAACCGCTTGGACTCCGGCACCACCGGGTTGGTCATCAGGGCCTCGAGCGGATCGATGTCCGGTACCCGGGGAATCTCCACCAGACCGCCGCCGAGCTGTCGGAGCGCCGGGAGCACCCGCGTCGCCACCGCCAACCGGTCTTGCGGTTCGGTGTCCGCGTTGGGGATGGAGATGTGCGGCAGACCGTCGTCGTCGTCGTCGAAATCGGGCCGGAAGACCGCCTGGGTGGTCGGTATGCGACCCGTCACGCTGGTCGGCGGTTCGGCCCGCTGCGTGGCGGGACCCACGTCTTCGGCGTCGGGGTCGGCCATCAATCCACGTACCTCGGGGCAGGTGCTGCGGGTGCCGGGCCGAGGACCGCTAACCACTTGCGGTACAGAGTGTTCCACGTGCCGTCCCGGCGGATGCGTTCCAGCGTGCCGTTGACGAACCGGACCAGCGCGGTGTTGTTCAGGTTGATGCCGACGCCGTAGGGCTGGCTGGCCATGTTCGGCCCGACGATGTGCAGGTAGGGGTCTTCTTCGACCAGACCGGCCAGGATCGAGTCGTCGGTGCTGACCGCATCGATCTCGCGCTGTTGCATGGCGACCAGGCAGTCGGCCCAGTTCACCACGGACACGATGACCGGCGGCGGCGTGATCTCCTGGATCCGCTGCAGTGACGTGGTGCCCCTCGCCACGCAGACCCGCTTGCCGGACAGATCCGACACCTTGACGATCGGCGAGTCACGCGGGGCGAGAATGCGCTGGTTGGCGTCGAGGTAGACGGTGGAGAAATTCACCACCTTGCGTCGGTCGCAGGTGATGGTCATCGTCTTGACGACGACGTCGACGTCCGAGTGCTGCAGCGCGGTAGTGCGCTCGGCGGCCGACAGGATCCGGTATTCGACATGCGACGGGGAGCCGAAGATGTCGCGCGCGATCTCGCCGGCGATGTCCACGTCGAACCCGGTGATCTCGCCGGTGATCGGGTCGCGGAAGCTGAACAGGTTGCTGCCGATGTCGAGCCCGACGATCAGCCTGCCCCGGGCGCGGATGTCGGCCACCGCGGCATCGGCCTCTGGCTTGGTGGCAAAGGGGCGCAGGCTGGCGGTCGGATTGCAGTCCTCGCCGGTCTGGTCAGCCGGCAGCGGCGCCTCCGAAGGCAGTTGCTCCATGCCGAGCGGTGTGGGCGGCGGCAGGGTCGGCACCGTCATTACTGTCAGGGTTTCCGCGTGGCTGCACCCGGCCAGCAGCGTGGCCGCCGCGAGCGCGCCGCACGCTCGCCGGACCGCCGCCCGCCGCGTCATCACCGGTATTCCTTCAGCCGGGGCCACAGGCCGAGGGCGACCGCGCAGGCAGCGCCCAGGCTGAGCACAACGCCGCCAACCTGCGCGCCGGACAGCCCGCTGCGGGCGTTGAGGACGTCGTTGCGGAGGTGGGTGCGGCTTTGGTCCATGGCCTTGACCAGCGCGTCGTCCAGCTTGTCGAATGCGGGGGTGGAGTCGTCCTCACCGTTGCCGAGCGCGACCTGGGTGGCGGCCCGGTAGTTGCCCACCGAAATGTAGGCGTTGATCCGGTCGTTGGCCTGCCGCCAGCGGACCAGCAGCTCGTCCGCGCCCTGCAGGTCGGCCTTGTCGACGGCGTCGGGGCGAGACATGTAGTGGTCGAGCTGCTCGTGCATGGAGTCGATGCGCTGGTAGAAGGACTGCTTGCGGATCACTTCGTCGCCGCGGCGAATCAGCGACAGCGTCTCGTCGGCTCGCGCCTGCTGGGCCGTGATCTCGACGTTGGTGACGGTCCTCAGCGAATCAGCCGCAGTGTCTTTGGCACTGCGGCTGGCAGTCGTTGAAATGGTCAACGCGGTCCCGACCCATACCACCATGACGAGAATACCGAGCGCGCCGACGACAAGACCCGGGTTGATGCGGCGCCGGGTGCGCCGGGCCAGCCACCGATGGGAGAATGCGCCGAAGACGATCGTGGTGCCGATGACGAACAGCACCGGAGCTGGGAAGCGAGTGGAGGCAGTGGTTTCCGTATCCACCCGCTTCGACGTCGAGTCGTACAGGCGTTTGGCGTCGGGCAGGATCGTCGATTGCATCAACCCCGATGCCTCCGACAGGTAGGACGACCCCACCGGGTTGCCTTCCCGATTGTTGGTCCGCGCGATCTCGATCAACCCGGTATAGACGGCCAGTTCGGCGTTGATCCGGCCCAGCAACTCCACCTGTGGTGCGTCGGTCAGCCCGCTCGAAGCCCGCGTCACGGCCACCGCGGCGTCGGTGATGGCCTGCTCGTAGCGTTCGCGCACGCTGCGCGGTTCGGCCTGGGCGATGAATGCGGTGGCCGCCGCGGCGTCGGCGATCGACAGCATGGTGTATAGGCGTCCGGCGGCGAACGACAGCGGCTCGGTGTGATTCAAAACGGTGGTGAGCACCTGTTGCCGGTGGGTGATGGTCGTCGAGGTGGCGAACGCGCTGGCGACGCCCAGGGACGCCAGCACGATCCCGATGCTCAGAATGCGGCCGGGAGTTGTCGAGATGAACCACCAGCGGGGGTGGGCGGGTTCGGCCGGCGACCGCGACCCCAGCGGCTCGGTCGACGGGTGCGCCAGCTCAACCGTCACGTTTGGTCCCGACCTCGTCTTTCGACCATCTCACGAACATCCACAGGCGTATTGCGTCTATAAGCGAATTCTAAGAGCATGTTCCGGTGGATGGGGGGAGGCTTACCCGATTGGCCCAATTGTCCCCGATTGGCCCAAACTCTCCCCGATTGGCAGGGGACAATATCGTCCCGATTGGACTGCATATCCTTATCCGGTGGACGGCGACGGTGACGGATGGGTGATATCCGACCGCGGCGCTCACTACTGGGGCAGATATGGCGCCGCAGGTCTGCTGCTGCGGGCGCCACAGCCGGACGGCACCCCCGCGGTATTGCTGCAGCATCGGGCCGTCTGGAGCCATCAGGGCGGGACCTGGGGTTTGCCGGGGGGCGCGCGTGACAGCCACGAGAGCCCCGAGGAGACGGCCGTGCGCGAAGCGCGCGAGGAGGCCGGCCTTCGCGCCGAGCGCATTGCCGTGCGCGCGACGATGGTCACCGCCGAAGTCTCCGGGCCCGGCGGCACGCGCTGGACCTACACCACGGTGGTCGCCGACGCGGACGAGCTGCTGCGGACCGTGCCCAATCGGGAGAGCGCCGAGCTGCGCTGGGTTGGCGAGGACGAGGTGGCCGAGCTGCCGCTGCATCCCGGATTCGCGGCCAGCTGGCAACTGTTGCGCGCGGCCCCGGCCACCCTGCCGCTGGCCGGCGGCGACGAACGGCGGCGGCTGCTCCCGCGCACCCTCGAGATCGAGGCCGGAGTCTTCATCTGGTGCGTGGCGGGCGATGCGCTCCAGGAGCAGCAGGCGCCGTCACAGTTGAGTCCCCGGATCGCCTCGCTGCTTCAAGCGCTGAACTGAGCCGTTGGGCCGCGGCACGCGGGTCCTCGGCCGCGGTGATCGCCCGCACCACCACGATCCGGCCGGCACCCGCATCCAGCACCTCGGGCAGCCGCGCGGCATCGATGCCGCCGATCGCGAACCAGGGTTTACCGCCCCCGATTTCGGTGCTGATTTTCGAGGCGTCCCGCACCAGCCGCAGGCCCGGCGCCGCGCGCCCCGGCTTCGTCGGGGTCGGCCAGCAGGGACCGACGCAGAAATAGTCGGCGTCCCCGGCCTGCGCCGCGGCCGCCTGGAAGGCGTCATGGGAGGACAGGCCTATCAACGTGTCCGGGCCGACGATGTCCCGCGCCGCGCTGAGCGGCAGGTCGCCCTGGCCCAGGTGCAGCACGTCCGCGCACGCCGCCCGGGCGATGTCGGCGCGGTCGTTGACCGCGAACAGGGCGTCGTGCCGGCGGGCCGCCTCACACAGGATCTCGCAGGCGGCCAGCTCGTCGCGCGCCTCGAGCGGGCCGAATCTCTGCTCACCGACCGAGCCCTTGTCGCGCAGCTGGACGATGTCGACCCCGCCGGCCAGCGCGGCGTCCACGAACTCGGCCAGGTCGCCGCGCTCGCGCCGCGCGTCGGTGCACAGATACAGCCTCGCCGTGACGAGGCGGACGCGGAGCCATGGGCGAGATGCGTGCACATCGCGACGTTAGCGCGCTAGCGTGGACCGTACGAACACACGGGAGTCCCGGGAGCGGGGCTGAGAGTGGGCCCGCCAAGTTGCCAGCCATTTTGTACCCGGCTTGCGACTTGGAACTGCCCTTACCGTCACACCTGATCCGGATCATGCCGGCGAAGGGAGGCCCTCCTGCATGACCAGCATGAGCAGCATGACCGGCCCGTCCGGGCAGACGCTGGCCGTGATCGGCGGCGGCGTCATCGGACTTTCGGTGGCGCGCCGGGCCGCTGCGGCCGGATGGTCCGTTCGGGTACATCAAACCGGGGAGCAGGGCGCGTCGTGGGTTGCCGGCGGCATGCTGGCCCCGCACAGCGAGGGCTGGCCCGGCGAGGAGCGGCTGTTGCGGCTGGGCCTGGAGTCACTGCGGCTGTGGCGCGAGGGCGGCTTCATCGACGGGCTGCCGCCGCAGGTGATCACCGCCCGCGAATCGCTCGTGGTCGCCTTCGACCAGGCCGACGTGGCTGACCTGCGTACCGTAGCGGACTGGCTGTCCGACCAGGGGCACCCGGTGATCTGGGAGCCGGCCGCCCGCGACGTCGAACCCCTGCTGGCACAAGGTATCCGGCACGGCTTCCGGGCGCCCACCGAACTGGCGGTGGACAATCGGGCGTTGCTCGACGCGCTGCGCATCGATTGCAAACGCCGCGGCGTCCGGTGGGCGGGGCCGGTGACCGAGCTGTCCCGCGCCGAGGGCGACGCGGTGGTGATCGCCAATGGCGTTGACGCCCCCGCGCTATGGCCCGGATTGCCGGTGCGCCCGGTCAAAGGCGAGGTGCTGCGGCTGCGCTGGCGGAAGGGATGTATGCCGCCCGTGCAGAGGGTAATTCGAGCCCGCGTGCACGGGCGGCAGGTGTACGTGGTGCCACGCGCGGACGGGGTGGTCGTCGGCGCCACCCAGTACGAACACGGCCGCGACACCGCTCCCGTCGTATCGGGAGTGCGCGACCTGCTCGACGACGCCTGCGCGGTGCTGCCGGCGTTGGGTGAGTACGAATTGGCCGAGTGCGCCGCGGGGCTGCGCCCGATGACGCCGGATGGCCTGCCGCTGGTGCGGCGGCTCGACGACCGGACCCTGGTCGCCGCCGGCCATGGCCGATCGGGGTTTCTTTTGGCACCCTGGACCGCGGAGCAGATCGTGTCCGAACTTGTCCCGGTAGGAGCAAGGGGAGGGAGCGCCACATGATCGTCATCGTCAACGAGGAACCCGTCGAGGTCGACGAGCAGGCCACCGTTGCGGCGGTGCTAAAGTCGCTGGGCTTCCCGGATCGCGGTATCGCGGTGGCCATGGACATGTCCGTGCTGCCCCGATCAAACTGGACGACAACGCTTTTCGACGGCGCGCGACTCGAGGTGGTGACGGCGGTGCAGGGTGGTTGATTCGAAGCTAACGATCGCGGACCGCAGTTTCGCCTCGCGGCTCATCATGGGAACCGGCGGGGCGACCAACCTCGCGGTGCTGGAAGACGCGCTGATCGCGTCGGGCACCGAGCTGACCACCGTGGCGATGCGCAGGATCGACGCCGACGGCGGAACCGGGATGCTCGACTTGCTCAATCGGCTCGGCATCACGCCGCTGCCCAACACCGCGGGCTGTCGCGGCGCCGGCGAGGCGGTGCTTACCGCTCAACTGGCCCGCGAAGCGCTCAATACCAACTGGGTCAAGCTCGAGGTGATCGCCGACGAACGCACCCTGCTGCCCGACGCGGTTGAATTGATTCGGGCCGCAGAGCAATTGGTGGACGACGGGTTCGTGGTCCTGCCCTATACGAACGACGACCCGGCGCTGGCCCGTCGGCTGGAGGATGCCGGTTGCGCGGCGGTGATGCCGCTCGGCGCGCCGATCGGGACCGGCCTTGGCATCACCAATCCCCACAACATCGAGATGATCGTCGCCCGGGCCGGCGTTCCGGTGGTGCTCGACGCCGGCATCGGCACCGCGAGCGACGCCGCCCTGGCGATGGAGTTGGGTTGTGACGCGGTGCTGTTGGCCACCGCGGTGACCCGGGCCGCCGATCCGCCGGCCATGGCGGCCGCGATGGCCGCCGCCGTCACCGCCGGCTATCTGGCGCGCCGCGCCGGGCGGATTCCAAAACGCTTCTGGGCGCAGGCTTCCAGCCCGACGTTATGACCAAAAGATATGTGGCGCTGGGCAGTTCGATGGCCGCCGGTCCGGGCATCCGGCCCCGCGCCGCGGGGGCGCCCTGGTTTTCCGGCCGGTCGGCCCGCAACTACCCGCATCTGGTGGCCGCCCGGCTGAACCTCGAGCTGGTGGACGTCACGTTTTCCGGCGCCACGACGGCGCACGTGCTCACCGAGCGTCAGCGCGGCGTGCCGCCGCAAATCGCCGTGCTGGACGGCTCGGAGGCCTTGGTCACGGTCACCGTCGGCGGCAACGACGTCGGATACGTTCCGCTGCTGATGGCTGCGTCGCTGCCGGGTTTCGCGCGGCACCTGCCGGTGCTGGGTGAGCGCATCTCCGAACTGCTGGACCGCGACGCACGTGATCGGGCCCTCGACGACCTGTTCGGCTCGTTGTGCGCGGTGGGTCAGGCGCTGCGCGAGCGCTCCCCAAGTGCCCGAGTGTTTTTCGTCGACTACCTGACGTTGCTGCCGCCCGCGGGCGTCTCGGCCGCGCCGCTGACGGAGGCGGACACCGGGCTGGGGCGCCAGGTGGCCGCCACCCTGGAACGACTCACCGCCGATGCTGCGGCAGCGACGGGCTGCGAGGTGATCCCCGCCGCCGCGGCCAGCCGGGACCACCACGCTTGGTCGGCCGAGCCGTGGACCATCGGTCCGGCGAGATACGGTGTGCCGCTGCCAGGTTCGCCGACCCCGCTGCACCCCAACGCGGCCGGGATGCGCGCGGTGGCCGAACTGCTTTCACGTCAGCTTTGAAGTCGGTCTGCCAAATCGGTTATGGCACAACCGTAACGGTCAGCCGTTGGTGCGCCACCACTGGTAGAGCGCGGCGACGTCGGTGTTGGATCCGCGGATGTAGCTCAATACGTTCTTGGCATCGGTGGTCCAGATAATCTCAGCTGCGCCTTGGTATGTCCCGCAGGCGACCTGTCCCGCGTTGGTCGTGGCGTTGCCCTGGTGCCACGGGGTCGGCGACTGACCGGCGTCCCCGCACGTGGTCAGGACGTCGTCCTTGATGCTCGTCTTGAACATGGAGGTCAAGTCGTTTGTGGTGCTGAAGAGGATGTACTTGCCCTGGACGGGACCGCTGGTGTCGGGGCTTTGTCCGCAAGTGAGCGAGGCCAATTGGGCTCCCTCGATCGGCTGAGCGGTGCAGTTGCTGAGGCTGTAGCCCTTCGACATCAGATGGGCAAGCGTGTTGAGATTGTCTGAAGTGCCGGTGTTGTTGGGGTCAGGGTCCGCGGTTGCTGTGGCAGCATCTAAGCCAGTAGTAAGGCCAGTAAGAAGGCAGGTGAAACCTCCCATCAGCGCTGCGGCCGTCGCGACTCGTAACACGTTAGCGAGGTGAGACATCGTTGGCTCCTGATCGTTGAAGGACCGGCGGTGCTAATCGCTTAGAGTAGATTACTGCAGGCCTATTCCCTGACAATGCAACACATTCCGCTAGAAATTGTTGCAGGCCGTGGGGGTGCCGGAGGGAGTTTCCCGATTGGTGCTGCCGTATCCATGCCCCTCGGGTATGGTAAGCACCGCTTTATGGCCAGCTAACTTCCCTCGACTGGAGAAAAGTATGACTGCTCAGCCCCCGCCCGGTTACCCGCCGCAGCAGCCTGCCGGGCAAGCGCCGAACAACTACCTGGTGTGGTCCATCTTGGTCACGTTGTTCTGCTGTCTTCCCCTGGGCATCGTCGCCATCATCAAGTCGACCCAGGTCAACGGGTTGTGGCAGAGCGGTCAATACGCCGAGGCGCAGGCTGCAGCCGACAGTGCCAAGAAGTTCGTCACGTGGTCGGTGATCATCGGCATCGTCGTCGACATTGTCTACATCATCGTGATGGTCGCTTCGGGTGGCTTCAATTCCGGCACGAGCGCTGCCATGCTCGCTATGGTCTAAGCCCGGGTTGCGCTCATGGTGATCCGCGAACGCGCGATCCCGCTGAGTTTGGGCGCACCACTGCTGGTGGCCGCGTCCACGTCTTTCGTGTGCGCGGCCATCTGGGTGGGTGATCCGACCACTCCGCACGGCCCGCTGCCGGTATGCCCCACCAAGGCGCTGTTGGGTATCGACTGCCCCGGATGCGGCAGCATGCGGATGCTGTATTCGCTGATGCACGGCGATCTGTTTGCGGCCGCAAGATATAACGCGCTCGGCCTCGTGGCGTTGGGGTTGCTGGTGTGGGCGTACCTGGCGTGGACGTATGGCCGTGCTACGGGTCGGCGCATCCGCAGTTGGCAGCATGGTCGCTGGGCCGCGTGGGTGACGCTGTCGTTGGTAGTGGCCTGGTTTGTGGTGCGCAACATACCCTTTGCGCCATTCACCGGCCTGTATGTCTAATTGCGGCTATCGCGTCTAACCTTGGGCGCAATGGTGAACAAATCAAGGACGCTGACGGCGATCGGGGCCGTAATAGCCGTTGTCGCTTCTGTAGCCGGGTGCTCCCACTGCCCGGCAAACTCGCGACCAGCGACCAGCAACCCCGCCGCCGCCGACTTCGCAACTGCGCTGCACAACAAGGTCACTGCCGACGGCATGATGGCACACTTGCGGAAACTCCAGGACATCGCAAACGCCAACAACGGCACCAGGGCGGTCGGCACCCCCGGCTACGAAGCCAGCGTCGACTACGTGGTGAGCACGTTGCGCAACAGCGGTTTTGACGTGCAAACGCCCGAGTTCTCCGCCCGCGTGTTCCACGCCGAGAAGGGGTCGGTGGCCGTCGGCGGCAAAACTTTTGAGGCCCGCGCGCTGGAATTCAGTCTCGGCACCCCGGCGGACGGGGTGACCGGACCGCTGGTCGCCGCGCCCGCGAATGAGGCCCCGGGCTGTGCGCCCTCGGACTACGACGGGTTGCCGGCGCAGGGTGCCGTGGTGCTGGTGAACCGCGGCACGTGCCCGTTCTCGCAAAAGGTGGACATTGCGGTGCAGCGCGGGGCGGTGGGCATGATCGTCGTCGACAACGTCGACGAGCAGCACATGGGCGGCACCCTGGGGGCAAACAAGGACGTCAAGATTCCGGTTGTCAGCGTCACCAAGTCCGACGGCCTGCAGCTACGCGTGCAGTCCGGACCGGCGAGGATCAAACTCAATGCGAGCGTCGAGAGTTTCAAGGCCCGCAACATCATCGCGCAAACGAAGACCGGGTCGCCCACCGACGTGGTGATGGCCGGCGCGCACCTGGACAGCGTGCCCGCCGGGCCGGGCATTAACGACAACGGCTCAGGGGTGGCCGCGGTTCTAGAAACCGCAGTGCAACTGGGGAATTCGCCGCAGGTGCACAACGCGGTTCGGTTCGGCTTCTGGGGTGCTGAGGAACTCGGCTTGATCGGGTCGCGCAACTACGTCGAGTCATTGGACATCGAAGCGCTGAAGGGCATTGCGCTATACCTGAACTTCGACATGCTGGCGTCACCCAACCCGGGCTATTTCACCTACGACGGCGACCAATCGCTGCCGGCGGACACCCGCGGCCAGCCGGTGGTACCCGAGGGCTCGGCCGGTATCGAGCGGACCCTGGTGGCCTACCTGAAGTCGGCCGGAAAGACCGCGCAGGACACCTCGTTCGACGGTCGCTCCGACTACGACGGATTCACGCTCGCGGGCATCCCGTCGGGCGGCCTGTTCTCCGGGGCCGAGAACAAGATGTCCCCCGAAGAAGCCAAGCTGTGGGGCGGGACGGCCAACGAGCCCTTCGACCCCAACTACCACCAGAAGGGGGACACCCTCGACCACATCGACCGCACCGCGCTGGCCATCAACGGCGCCGGCGTTGCCTATGCGATGGGTCTGTACGCGCAGGACATCAACGGTAGCAACGGTGTTCCGGGCATGGCGGACCGCACGCGTCACGTGCTTGCCGCAAAGCCGTGATACCGGCGGGGGTTCGTGGCCTGGGCGCGGCACTGCTGTTGGCCGCGGCCCTGACGGCCTGTGCGCCGTCTCGGCCGTCGCCGCCCGCCGCGGCGCCGGATCTGGGCCGCTCGTTGTCCGCGAAGGTGACCGCGGAGCGGATGTTCACCCACCTGCGCGCGCTGCAGGATATCGCCAACGGCAACGGGGGCACTCGGGCGGACGGCACACCGGGTTACGACGCCAGCGTGGAATACGTGGCCAAAGCATTGCGCGACCGAGGTTTTGGGGTGACGACGCCGCAGTTCGACCGGTTGTACACGATATCGCCGGGTAAGCCGGCGGCGACGGTCGCGGGCCGCAGCTTCTCGGTCGACCAGGCCTCGCTGCTGGTCCGGACGCCGCCGGGCGGGCTGACGGGTCAGCTGGTGCGGGCCACCCAACAGGCCGGCTGCTCGCCCAGTGATTACCCCAGCGAGCTGCCGAAGGGCGCGATCGCCTTCGTCGACGACACCGGCTGTTCGGTGGTCGACAAGCAGAACAGCGCGGTGGCCAGGGGTGCGGCGGCGCTGATCGTGGTCAGCGCGCCCACCGGGGGCGCGGGGGCTCCACCGACGCTGTTCAGCCCCGGCTACTACGACAAGCTCACCGTGCCGGTCGCGGTTGTCGGCGCCACCGGCGCCGAGGCGCTGTCGCGTGCCACCGCACCGATACGTCTGGTCCTGGACGCCGAGACCGTCAAGATCACCTCGCGAAATGTGGTGGCACAGACCAAGACCGGCTCGCCGAACGAGGTGGTTATGGTCGGCGCTCATCTCGATAGCCCGCGGGACAGCCCGGGCATCAACGACAGCGGGTCCGGGGTGGCGGCGGTGCTGGAAACGGCGCTGCAGCTGGGTCCGTTGGCGCCGGTGAACAATTCGGTGCGGTTCGTCTTCTGGGGAGCCGAGGAGGACGGGCTCAACGGCGTCATGGACTACCTGTTCGGCCTGGACCGCGAACGCCTCAACGACATTGCGCTGTACCTGAACTTCGACATGCTGGGGTCGCCGAACGCCGGTTTCTTCACCGACGACGGAGACCAGTCCGGGCCGCCCACACCGGTTGTGGGTGATGTGCCGGCGGGTTCCGCCGGCATTGAGCGCACGCTGTCCGGCTATCTCAGTCTGGCCGGCAAGCGACCGGCCGACATGCCGTTGACCACGAGGGCCGACTACCACCCCTTCATGGTGGCGGGTGTGCCGATCGGCGGGATGACCACCGGCGCCGCTCAGCCCAAAACCGTTGTTCAGGAACGACTGTGGGGTGGTCAAACCGGCCTCTGGTTCGACCCCAACTATCTGAGCGCCCGGGACACCGTCGACAACATCAACCGGAAAGCATTGGCGATCATGGGGTCTGGTGTCGGGTTTGCGGTGGGCACCTACGCGGAGTCGATCGGCGGAGTCAACGGCGTCCCCTCCCACGACCAGCGGCACCGCACCCGGGTCCCGTAACCGGGCGCAACGCGTCAGTGCCGGTCGCCGGGATTGCCCCCCGGTCCGTGCTGGTCGCCCGGGTTCCCGCCTTGCCAGTGCTGGTCGCCGGGGTTGCCCCCTTGCCAGTGCTGGTCGCCGGGATTCCCGCCTTGCCAGTGCTGGTCGTAGGGGCCGTTGTGCCAGTGGCCCTGGTCGCGGGCCTCACCGTCAAACCAGTGGTCGTCGTGGCAGCGACCCCCGTCCCAGTTGTCGCCCCACCCCGGATCCCACCACTGGCCAGGGCACCAGTGATAATCCGGGAACGGCGCAGGTTGAGCCTGGGCTGCGGCGGCGACCCCCAGGCCCGCAAGCCCTAAACCCGCGGCCATAGCGAACGTCGTCGCCGAGACACGTGCGATGTTCTTCATCCTGGGTGAGTACCCGCTTGAGTCCTGCGGAATCGTTGAGGTTCCTGTGTGTATGGCGACGCAAGAATTTCGCAAGCCGGCGGCGTTAACGTCCGATCCGACGGCGGCGGATGAGCGGCGACCCGCTTCGCCCGGCTGCGCCGCGCTCGCGATCACCACTGGGGCGGAAGGAATCAACATGCCCTCCAACCGCACCCTGAAAGCGATTATCGCGGCGGCGCTGCTACCCGCCGGCTTCGCGTTGGCCGGCGGGCTGACTGGCGGCCTGACAATGGGTACCGCCGCAGCCAAACCTGGCCCCGCGCCGCTGAACGCGTGGCCGGGATGTCCGGAAGACCACCCGGAAGGGCCATGCCATTGGTGCCCGGGGCAAGCCTTGCCGCCGACCGGTAATCACGTCACCAACCCGGTGGTTTGGGATACCAACATCTGCCATACCTACTACTACGTGTACTTCGGGCAGGGGAATGTCGCCCAAAACATTTGGGATGGCGACAATCCGCCGGCGCCGCCGCCACCCGCGCCACCGGGTCTCATCAACAGAGACAACTGCCGGCAGATTCTCGGAATCTTTTGTCCCAACGCATGACGGGGCGGCAGATTGACCTGACCACCGGCTATCCGACCACACGCCAGTTCAGGTGACGAGACGGTCCTGATCAATGAAAGATTCCTTCGCGTCGACGCGATTGATCCAAACAAAGCAAGAAAATGTCGACAGACACACCTACCAGGGCTCAAGTGTGCAGGTCGGCCCCGTCGACGTCAGCCAAAACGGCACGGGCGCAATCGAGATGCACTCGTTCAGGGATGACATCGTCAAACCGGACATGCTGGCCCAAACAATGGCCGCCGCAGCCAAGGACTCCGGCGTCACCGAGAGCCCCACCCTGCCGATCGTTTCCCAAGGCTGACGAAACAAGGTTCCCGAACAAAGCAACGGCCCTAGAATGTGCCGAATGTATAGCCGCAGGACCAGCGCGTCAGTGCGCGTGGTGATCGCTTGTGCCGGGGCGGTTCTCGTGTTGGCGGGCTGCACCACGGTGGTGGGCGGGCGGGCGTTGTCGATCCTCAACGACCCGTTCCGGGTGGGGGATTTGGCCGCGGCCAACGGTTCCAGCGGGCCGCGCCCGAACGCGCCGAGCCCGACGGGCAAGGTAGTCAACACCGACAACGGAGCGATCGACAAGTTGGCGCTGCTGTCGATCAACGACATCGAGGAGTACTGGAAGGCTGCCTACAGCGCGTCGCTGAAGGGCAAGTTCAAGCCGGTCGACAAGCTGGTTTCCTACGACTCGAACGATCCCAACAGTGCGAGCGTCTGCCGCCGGAAGACCTACAAGGACGTCAACGCCTTTTACAGCTCGCGCTGCGACTTGATCGCCTGGGATCGCGGGGAGCTGTTCCCACTGGGGAGGCAATATTTCGGCAACATGTCCATCACCGGCGTGCTCGCCCACGAGTTCGGCCACGCCCTGCAGTCGATGGCGAAACTGGTCACCAGGAACGACCCGACAATCGTCTTCGAGCAGCAAGCCGATTGTTTCGCGGGTGTCTACCTTTATTGGGTGGCGTCCGGCAAGTCGTCGCGCTTCATTCTGAGCACCGGGGACGGGCTCGACCACGAGCTCGCGGGCCTGATCACCCTTCGGGACCCCGTGGAGGACAAGGAAACCGACGACGAACACGGGTCGGCCCTGGATCGCGTCAGCGCCTTCCAGATGGGCTTCGTCACCGGAGCGTCGGCGTGCGCGGCGATCAACTCGACGGAGATCGAGCGGCGGCGCGGCGACCTCCCGAAGACCTTGCGGGTCGACGACAGCGGGACGGCGGAGACCGGTGAAGTCCCGATCAACGAGGACACCCTGTCGACGCTGATGGAGGTCATGGGGAAGGTCTTCAACCCCAAGAAACCGCCGGCGCTGTCGTACAAGGCCGCCGATTGCGCCGACGCGAAGGCCAGCCCACCGGCGTCCTACTGCCCGGCCACCAACACCATCGTGGTCGACCTGCCCGCACTCGCCACTGTGGCAAAGGTCGCCGGTAGATCCGAACACCTGCTGCCGCAGGGCGACGACACCGCGATCTCGATCGTGATGTCGAGGTACACGCTCGCGCTGCAGCACGAGCGCGGCCTGCCGATGCAGAGCCCGTGGACCGCGCTGCGGACGTCGTGCCTGACCGGGTATGCGCACCGCAAGATGGTCGAGCCCATCGACGTGCCGTCCCACAAGCAGCTTGCTGCTCACAGCAGGCGACCTCGATAAAGCCGTCTCGGGGCTGCTGACCAATCGCCTGGCCGCCAGCGACGCGGACGGCATCACCGTGCCGGCCGGTTTCACCCGGATCGCGGCTTTCCGTGTCGGCGTGGGCGGCAACATGGACGCTTGCTACTCGCGGTATACGGGCTAGCTGTCGATCTCGGCTCAACCGACGCGTGGCCGCAAACCTACGGCTCTAGAATTGGTCCGCTAATGCTGCCTTGCAGCCCGGTTGGGACGGGGTTCATCGATGAAAAACCACGCGCGAAATCGGGCGATGGCGCCGATCAGGGCGGCGATCGCCGGCGCCGCGGCCGCACTCCTGGTGGCGGGGTGTGTGGCGGGGTGCACCACGACGTACGTCGAGGGCCGCGCCCTGTCGATGCTCAACGACCCCTTCCGGGTGGGCGGCCTGCCCGCGACCAACGGCCCGAGCGGGCCCCGCTCGAGTGCGCCCGCTCCGACGGGCACGGTGGTCAACACCAACAACGGGCCGATCGACAAGCTGGCGTTGCTGTCGATCAACGACATCGAGGAGTATTGGCAGGCGGCGTACAAGGACTCGCTGAAAGGCAGCTACAACCCACCGAGCAAGCTGGTCTCGTACGACTCCACGGAACGCAACAGTCCGGTTGTCTGCCACAACCAGACCTACAAGCTCGTCAACGCGTTCTTCACTTCGCGGTGCAATTTGATCGCCTGGGATCGCGGCGAGTTCATGGTGATCGCGCAGAAGTACTTCGGCAACATGTCCGTCAATGGCGTGCTGGCACACGAATTCGGGCACGCGCTGCAGAACATGGCGAAACTGGTCACCAAGAAGGACCCCACCATTGTCCGTGAGCAGCAAGCCGATTGCTTCGCGGGCGTGTACCTGTTCTGGGTCGCCAACGGTAAATCGAAGCGCTTCACGCTGAGCACCGCCGACGGGCTCGACCATGTGCTGGCGGGGATCATCACGACCCGCGACCCGGTCATGGACGCCGACACCGAAAACGACGACGAGCATGGGTCTGCGCTCGATCGGGTGAGTGCCTTCCAGATGGGCTTCATCACCGGCGCTTCGGCCTGCGCCGGCATCAATCAGCAGGAAATCGAGCAGCGCCGCGGTGACCTGCCGAAGAACCTCCGGACCGACGATAACGGCGACTCGGAAACCGGTGAGGTCCCGATCAACCAAGACACTTTGTCGACGCTGATGGAGCTGATGGGACAGATCTTCAAACCCAAGCAAGCGCCCACCCTGTCGTACAACCCGGCCGATTGCCCCGACGCGAAGGCCAGCCCACCGGCGTCGTACTGCCCGGCCACCAACACCATCGTGGTGGACCTGCCCGCGCTGGCGAGGATGGGCCGCAAGGCCGACATGAAGCAGCACAGCCTGCCGCAGGGTGACGACACCGCGCTGTCGATCGTGATGTCGAGGTACGCGCTGGCGGCGCAGCACGAACGCGGTCTACCGATGCAGAGCCCCTGGACCGCCCTGCGGACCGCGTGCCTGACCGGTGTCGCCCACCGCAAGATGGCCGAACCCATTGAGCTGCCCTCCAATAAGCAGCTCTTGCTGACCGCCGGTGACCTGGACGAAGCCGTCTCCGGGCTGCTCACCAACCATCTGGTCGCCAGCGACGCGGACGGGGCCAGCGTGCCCGCCGGATTCACTCGGATCGCGGCGTTCCGCGGCGGCGTCGTCGGCAACATGGACGCGTGCTACTCACGCTTTACCGGATAGCCGGGATCGGCATCTTCTCAGGCGATTTCGGCGAGCCTTGGCGCCACTTGATCGCCGAACCGGCGGATGTAGCCAACGGGATCGGGGTTTGCAGGCAGGGGGCCCACGTTGACCACCTCGATGCCAAGCTCGGCGTAGCGTTCGACGGTCTTGAGGTACTCGTCGGTGTCCTCGAAGGGGTCGACCGCCAAAAGGCTGCCTAGCGTCTTGCGGATCTCGCCGGGGTCTCGGCCCGCCACGCCGCAGTGCCGGTTGAGAACCTCGATCTTGCGTTTGAGCTCGTCGACGTCGTTGGCCATGCTGTTCCAGATGTCGGCGTATTGCGCGACCAGCCGTAGCGTCTTCTTTTCGCCGTCGCCGCCGATCAGGATCGGCGGGCGCCGAATCGGTTGTGGCGCACAGATTGTCTCGGCCAACCGGTAGTACTTGCCGTGGTACGGGCCGTCGTTGTCGCTCCACATCTGCGCGCAGATCTGCAGCGCCTCTTCCAGCATCTCGAAGCGGGCGCTCAGCGGCGGATAGGGAAAGCCCAGGGCGGTGTGTTCCCGTTCGTACCACGCGGCGCCCAGCCCCAGCATCGACCGGCCCTGGCTCAGCACGTCAAGAGTGCTGACCGCCTTGGCCAGCAGCCCCGGGTAGCGATACGTCACCCCGGTAACCAGCAAGGTCAGGTCGATGGTCGTGGTCTGTCCGGCCAAGAAGCCCAACGATGTGTAGCCCTCGAGGAACGGATCCTGTGCTTGCCCAAGGCTTTCCATCTGAAAGAAATGGTCGGCCAAGGTGAACATCGTCGCGCCGCCCTGCTGGGCGGCCCTGGCCGCCTCGGCTAGCGTTGGGCCCAGCTTTGCCGGATCCCCTGGCAGAAAGTCAATAAAGTGCACTCCAAATTCCATTGCCGTTCTTCCCCTTTCATTCGGTTAACCGCTCGAGCAGGGACAACGCGTCGACGATGATGCGACGCTCGGGCTCGGAGTAGCGTTCGCGCATGGCGCGCGCCAGCCACTCCTCTCGCACCTGCCGGTCGCTCTCGGCGCGTTGACGACCCGCAGCGGTCAACGAAATAACCTGGCGCCTACCGTCTTCCGGGTCGGGTGTGCGCTCGATGAGCTCGAGTTGCTCGAGGGCGGCCACTATCGTGGCCATCGATTGCGGACGGACCCGCTCGGCTTCGGCGAGCGCGCTGGCCGACGACGCCCCCTCCTTCCAGAGCCGGGTGAGCACCGCCGTCTGCGACGGTGTCAGGCCGCCGTCAACCGTGACATCGCGCAGCCGACGTCGCAGCCGGCTGAACAAGACCCGCAAATCGCGCGCCGCCGACAGCGACGAGTCAACGGATTCGGTGGGTCCGAGGGGTTTGTCCACCTGACCAACACTAAAGTAAACAGTTAGAACTGTCCAGTTCTAACTGTCGATCCAGCTTCCGCAACCGGGAGAGGTCTTCCCCCGCCGAACCCGCCAGGCGTTGACGCTGTTGATCGATGTCTATGTGGCAACGTCATTCGTGAGCCCCGAACTGGCGGCGGTCTATTACACCGAGCGGGTCAACCTAACGCCCGGCGATCAGATGTTGCTGCACATTGTGCAACTGTCGACGATCGGTTCCTGGGTGCGGCTGCTGACGGCCGCGTGGGCGTCGCTGACGCCGACGCAGGCACGGTTCCTGGTGCACGCCGCCATGGCGCTGGTGGTCGACCTGGGCCGGATGGTGGACTACCCAGACTCAGGGGACGAGTCCGCGTACCTACAGACCTGTGTGCCGAAACTGATGGAGCTCAAGCTATTAGTTCCCCGGATGGCCCAACAGGCCCAGCGCCGCCTCGACGGCGAGCGCGGGCACGTCGAGGGTCTTCGAGCCCAAGTCGTGGCGCGCGCCGGTGATCTCGACGAGCGCGGTCGGCCCTGCGATCAACGCCGCCGCGTCGCGGACCTCCGCGGGCGTGCCGAACGGATCCGACGTTCCGAAGGTGAACACCGTCGGAACCGTGATGTCCGGCAGGTGCTCGGTGCGGGCACGCTCCGGCTTGCCCGGCGGATGGACCGGATAGGAAAACAGCGTCAGCGCGTCCACCTGAGCTCCGCGCGCAGCGACCACCATCGACGTCTGCCGTCCGCCGTACGAGTGGCCGCCGGCAATCAGCGGGCCGTCGGCTAGGCCCCGGCACACCGTAATGGCCTCGACGATTCCGGCCCGGTCGGTCGCCGCCGAACCGGACGGCGGACCCTTGGGCCGGCGCCGGCGGTACGGCAGGTTGTAGCGCACCGCCAGCCAGCCGTGCCGGGCCCACTCGTCGCAAACCTGTTGCAACAGTTTGGCTTCCCGGTTGCCGCCGGCGCCGTGGGTCAGGACCACCACTCCTTTTGGGCGGCCGTCACCGGTTGGCTGGTGCGCGACGCCGGCGATTTGATCGAGGTTCATGACAGCCTGAACAGGGGAGAGACGGGGCCGTGGCCATGGCCGAGCGGGTAGGCGGCGCGCAGGCATTCGGTCACCCATCGCTTGCCGAAGCCGACCGCGTCGGGCACGGTGAGCCCGTGCGCCAGCGCGCTGGCCACCGCGGCGGCCAGCGTGTCACCGCCGCCGTGGTCGTTGCCGGTGGGCAGCCGCGGCGCGTCGAACTCGTAGAAGTCGGCGCCTTCAGCCGGACCGTAGAGCAGATCGCAGCTGCTGCCCGAAGACCGCAGGTGTCCGCCCTTGACCAGTGCCCACCGCGGGCCGAGCGCGTGCAGGGACTTGGCCGCGGCGCGCTGTGATTCGGCGTCGGTCACTTCGATGCCGACCAGCAGGCGCACCTCGTCCAGATTCGGGGTGATCAGTGTTGCCAACGGAAAAAGTTGATCGCGAAGCGAATTCAGGGCCTCCGGCGCCATGAGGGGGTCGCCGTGCATCGACGCCGATACGGGGTCGACGACGAGCGGAACCGTCAACCCGAGCCGGCGCCAGGTCGCGGCCACGGTACCGATGATGCTCGCCGACGCCAGCATTCCGGTTTTGGCGGCCTGGATCCCGATATCGGTGGCAACGGCGTCGATTTGGCCGGCGACGACGTCGTCGGGGATCTCATGAAAGCTCTTGACTCCCAACGTGTTCTGCACGGTCACTGCGGTCACCGCGACGCAAGCATGCACGCCGAGCAGCGCCATGGTGCGCATGTCGGCCTGGATGCCGGCGCCGCCCCCGGAATCCGACCCGGCGATGGTCAGCACCCGAGCCGGCGTCGTTCCCGGCGCCGCCAGCGGCAGGAACACCGCTGGGTCGGATGAGCGGCGACCCGCTTCGCCCGGCTGCGCCGCGCTCGCGATCACCGCTGGGTCGGATGAGCGGCGACCCGCTTCGCCCGGCTGCGCCGCGCTCGCGATCACCGCTGGGTCGGATGAGCGGCGACCCGCTTCGCCCGGCTGCGCCGCGCTCGCGATCACCGCTGGGTCGGATGAGCGGCGACCCGCTTCGCCCGGCTGCGCCGCGCTCGCGATCACCGCTGGGTCGGATGAGCGGCGACCCGCTTCGCCCGGCTGCGCCGCGCTCGCGATCACCGCTGGGTCGGATGAGCGGCGACCCGCTTCGCCCGGCTGCGCCGCGCTCGCGATCACCGCTGGGTAGTGATCGGCAGATACACCCGCTTGCCGTGCTCGGCGAACTCGGCCGACTTCTCCGCCATTCCTGTTTGGAGGGCCGCCTCGATCGCTTCTTCGCTGTCCAGCCCATGGGCCGCTGCGTAGTCGCGGACATCCTGGGTGATCCGCATGGAGCAGAACTTCGGCCCGCACATGGAGCAGAAGTGTGCGGTCTTGGCCGGCTCTGCCGGCAGCGTCTCGTCGTGGAATTCTTTTGCGGTATCGGGATCCAACGACAGCGCGAACTGGTCGTTCCACCGGAACTCGAACCGCGCCGTGCTCAAGGCGTCGTCGCGCTCTTGGGCGCGGGGATGCCCCTTGGCCAGGTCCGCAGAGTGCGCGGCGATCTTGTAGGCGATCACCCCGTCCTTGACGTCCTTGCGGTCCGGCAGCCCGAGGTGTTCCTTCGGGGTGACATAGCACAGCATTGCGGTACCGGCCTGGGCGATGATGGCCGCGCCGATCGCCGACGTGATGTGGTCGTAGGCTGGCGCGATGTCGGTGGCCAGCGGACCCAGCGTGTAGAACGGGGCCTCCTCGCAAAGCTCCTCTTCCAGCCGCACGTTCTCGACGATCTTGTGCATCGGGATGTGCCCGGGACCCTCGATCATCACCTGTGCACCATGGGCTTTCGCGATCTTGGTCAACTCGCCCAAGGTGCGCAGCTCGGCGAACTGCGCGGCGTCGTTCGCGTCGGCGATGGAGCCCGGCCGCAGCCCGTCGCCCAGTGAGAAGGTGACGTCGTAACGCGCGAAGATGTCGCACAGCTCTTCAAAGTTGGTGTACAGGAACGACTCCCGGTGGTGCGCCAAGCACCAGGCCGCCATGATCGAGCCGCCGCGCGACACGATGCCGGTGACCCGCTTGGCGGTCAGCGGCACGTACCGCAGCAGCACCCCGGCGTGCACGGTCATGTAGTCCACGCCCTGCTCGCACTGCTCGATCACGGTGTCGCGGTAGAGCTCCCAGGTGAGCTCGGTCGGGTCGCCCTTGGTCTTCTCCAGCGCCTGATAGATCGGCACGGTGCCGACCGGCACGGGCGAGTTGCGCAGGATCCACTCGCGGGTTTCGTGGATGTTCTTGCCGGTGGACAGGTCCATGATGGTGTCGGCGCCCCAGCGGGTGGCCCACACCATCTTGTCGACCTCCTCGGCGATCGACGACGTCACCGCGGAGTTGCCGATGTTCGCGTTGACCTTGACCGCGAATGCCTTGCCGATGATCATCGGCTCGCTCTCGGGGTGGTTGTGGTTGGCCGGAATGATGGCCCGGCCGCGGGCCACCTCGTCGCGCACCAGTTCGGCGGACATGCCTTCGCGGGCGGCGATGTAGGCCATCTCGGCGGTGATCTCGCCGGCACGGGCACGCTGCAGCTGAGTGCCGCGGTCGCGGACCACACCGGGCCGCGGAGGCAGCCCGGACGCCAGGTCGATCACTGGGTCCGAATGCGTGTAAGGCCCAGAGGTGTCGTAGAGATCGAAGTGGTCCCCGGTGGACAGGTGCACCCTCCGGAACGGCACCCGGAGACTGGCGCCGCCGCCGGGGGCCGCCACGTCGCGGTAAACCTTACTGCTGCCCGCGATGGGCCCGGTGGTCACGGAGGGCTCGATGGTGACGGTCATATTTTTCATCTCCCTACGCCGGCATTATCCGGTCAGGTTCGTACGGTCGACGGCCCCAAGCCGTCCTCTCAGCGCACTCGGCGTGCGCTCCCGCGTGGGTTGAATTGGGCCCCTCCCACGCTAGCGCAGTGCGCCGATCATGTGCAGGGGGCATGGACGCCATGGAATGATGCACACGTGCAACAGCCCAGTTCGGCGGGCGCTTACAAACCCATCCCGACCAGCAACCAGCCAACCGGCGCGGCGCCGCCCACCGCCGAGTACCTCAACGTCGGCAGCTTCCGCTTCTTGTTCGCCGCTGAGCGCTGGGAATGGTCCGACGAGGTAGCGCGGATGCACGGCTACGAACCCGGATCCGTGGTGCCCACGACGAAATTGCTGTTGTCGCACAAGCATCCGGAGGACCGTGCGCACGTCCGGGATCTGCTCGACCATGCGTTGCACTCGCGGGAATCGTTCTCGAGCCGGCACCGGTTCGTCGACACCGGGGGCGCGGTGCATGACGCGATCGTCGTGGCCGACCGGATAGTGGACGACGAGGGTGCGGTGGTGGGGACCGCGGGCTATTACATCGACCTCACCGCGACGATCGACGAGACCAGGTTCGAGACCCGGCAGGAGGTGCTCGACGAGGCGCTGCCGGACTTGTTCGAGAACCGGGCGGCGATCGAACAGGCCAAAGGTGTGCTGATGGCGGTCTACCGGGTCAGCGCGGATCAGGCCTTTCGGGTCCTGCAGTGGCGGTCGCAAGAATCGAACACCAAGTTGCGCGTGTTGGCCAAGCAACTGGTCGACGAAGTCGTCAAGCTGCCGCCCCCGTCGGCCGCCGTCCAAAGCCAGTTCGACCATCTGTTGCTGACGGCTCACGAGCGCATCGCCGCCGAACCCGGCCGGTAGGCTCGCGACCCTTAGATTCAGACCTCTTCGATCGCCTCGCCGAGTTCTTCGAGGATCTTGTTGTGGTGGTTGCTGGCCAGTATGTGCCCGGCGGCGATGACGAGCGCGACGGGCCAGTCGATGAGTTCGAAGGCGGCCAGCGCGGCCAGACCGCCGTAGTAGGCCAGCTGTTCGGGTCGCGGTATTTCGGTTTGTCCCAGCACCGGCAGGTTCACGACGAACGTTTCGCCTTCGCGGATCTTGTCCACGGCCTCCCGCTGGGGCGTTGCCCGTCGCGTCTTTTTTTCCGCCATCATTTGCCTCTCAGTAACGAAGGGTTTGCCATCCCGCCTGATGGCGGGAATGGCATGGTCACCGTCGGAGTTATGGCGACCTCGGAACGACAGGCTGGTCCGCTGATTTCACCGGTCGCCGCTGTCCTGAATGGCCCGTTTTTGCAATTTTATGCGCTCGTGTGGCGCGTGGGCGTCGTGGAGATTGTGCGGCCGGAGCGGGATCCTCAACCACCTCCAGCATCGAAGCGGGATCGGGCTGGGGCGGCTGAGGCTCCTCCAGTTGCTTCTGATCGTCGAAAAAGCGACTGAGGACTGCGACGGAGAGCGTCGCGACGGCGGCGGTGGTCAGCGCCAGGGCCCACCCGAGCGGGTCGAGCGGGGTGCAGCCCAGCAACTGGCTGACTCCCGGAATGCTGATCAGGACCCCGACGAAGGCCAGTGAGCCCAGCGCGGTCAGTACCACCATGGGGGCCTGCGACTCCAGCAGCGTCTGCCCCAATTCGACGGAAATCAGCGCGACCAAAGCAACGGTGGAGGCGCGTTGCGCCCCGGTGATTCCCCCCAGCCCCGGCAGTGCGGGCAGGCCTGGCAGCGGCAGCGCCGGGACCCCCAGGAGCGCTGAAACGCCGGTGAAGCCGGACAGTGCCCATGCCGCGGTGGTCGCCGCCGCCGTGGCGGCCGCCCGGATCGCGACGGCGTTCCAGAGCGCGGCCTGGTCGACACCGCGCAGTCGGGGGTCCACCTTGCTGCGTGGATTGCTGACCGCAAGGGCGGCGGCCGGGAACGCGTCGGTCACGGTGTTGACCAGCAGCAGCTGTCGGGTGTTCAGCGGCGAAGTCCCGGTGATGGCGCTGCCGATGATCGCGAAGATCACTTCGCCGGCGTTACCGCCGAGCAGCACCGATACCGCCGACTGCACCCGTCGCCAAAGCTGGCGTCCCTCTTCGATGGCCTCCAGCAGTGCGTCGATACGGCCGTCGACCAGCACCACGTCCGAGGCCAGGTGGGCCGGGTCGCTGCCGTGGGCGACGACGCCGATCCCGACGGTGGCCGCCCGGATGGCCGCGGCGTCGTTGGCGCCGTCGCCGACCATCGCGGTCCGCACGCCGGCGCTCACCAGCGTCTGAACAACCTGGACCTTGTTCTCCGGCGTCATCCGCGCGAAGATCACCCGCTCGGTCACGACACGCTCTTGGTCCTTGCGGGACAACGAGTCCCATTCGGCACCGGTGATCAGCTGCTCGGTGGTCACCGGGAGCCCGAGCTCCGCGGCAATCGCCTTGGCGGTGATCGGGTGATCCCCGGTGATCAGCTTGATGCCCACGCCTTGCTGTCGCAGCGTGGTGATCACGCCGGCGGACTCCGGGCGCGGCGTATCGGACAATCCCAGGAATCCCGTGAGCGTCAATCCGTCTCTGCAGTACTCGGCGATGTCGTCGGGGTTTTCCGCTACCGCCTGAGCCTGCCTGGCCGTGAGCGTGCGTTGCGCCACGGCGATCACTCGCAGCCCACTGGCTGCCATTTCCGCGACGGTGCCGTCCATCAGGGACTCGTCGCCGGATGCGGCCAGCACGACTTCGGGCGCACCTTTGACGGTCAACAGGTCGCCGGTCGCAGTGGCAGAGAAGGCCCTGCCGGAGCGAAACGGCAGGTGCGCGGTGGCGGTTGAGCCGCTGCTGCTGTCGTAGGCACCCGCCGCCGTAGCGCCCTCGACAATGGCGACGTCGGTCGCGTGCGCCTGCAGGCCGTCCTTCGACGCGGGCGCGGCGTGGGCGGCGGAGCGCAATACATCCTCATCGGAACGCCCCGCCACCGGATGGACCTCCGACACCCGCAGCCGGTTCTCGCTGAGTGTTCCGGTCTTGTCGAAGCAGACCACTTCGATGCGTCCGAGCGCCTCGACCGAACGCGGTACCCGAACCAGCGCACCAAACTTCGTCAAGCGTCGTGCCGACGCCGCCTGCGCCAGCGTCGCCACCAACGGCATCCCCTCCGGGACAGCTGCGACGGCGATGGCGATGGCGCTTGCCACCGCCGGCTGCAACCCCATGCGGCGCACCAGCCCGAGCGCGCCGACCACCGCCCCGCCGGTGATGCTGACGGGAAGTGCACGGGTGGTGAGCTCGCCGAGCTGGTGTTGCAGGCCGATCTCCGACGACAGCTCGCCGGATATGAGATCGGCGGCGCGACGCTGTTGGGTGTCCGGGCCGACCGCCGTCACCACCGCGACCGCGGTGCCCGCCACCACGGTGGTCCCGGCGAACAGCATGCAGCGACGTTCGGCGAGCGGAACGCCGGGTGTGGCCTCGACCTGCTTGTCCACCGACAGCGACTCGCCGGTGAGCGTCGACTCGTCGACCTCGACGTCGACCTCTTCGACGATCCGGGCATCGGCGGGCACTACCTCGTGGGTGCGGACCTCGATCAGATCGCCGGGCCGCAGGTGCGCGGCATCGACGTCGACGTAGGTCCGCCCACCGTCCGGGCCGGTGATTACCTTGCGGCTCGGCGGCGTCTGCAACGCCAGCAAGTGGCCCAACCGCTTTTCGGCACGGAGCCGCTGGGCCGCGGCGAGGATCGAGTTTCCGGTCAGAACCGTCCCGACCAGGACCGCATCAATGGGCGAACCGAGGATCGCGGCGGCCGCCGAGCCGAGCGCCATCACCGGCGTCAGCGGGTCGGACAGTTCGGCTCGGACGGCCCTGGCGAGCTGCCACACCGATTGCATGGGTGATTCGGACGGTTGCGCGCCCCGGCGGTAGGGCTTGGCATAGGCATCAGCCCCGGCCCCGGCCCCAGCCCCAGCGTCGGGTACGGGCAGGATCTTTTGGACCTGCTCGACCGACATCGCATGCCACTCGTGGACGGACGCCGGCCGCGGAGTCTCAGCGTTCATGACCCCGCGTGCCAGCAGATACCCGGAGATCAGGCCGGACGCGGCCCCAAGGTTCACCGGTCCGGGACCGATGCCCCGGACGGTGGGGATCATCAGCAGCGACCCCATAAACGTCGCGCCGGCGGACAGCAGGGTGCCGCGCTCGATGGCGGTCTTGGCCGCCGGCAGCGCGTGCAGCACCCGCCAGACGGCGGCGAGGTCGGGCAGCAGCAGATCGGCGTACCAGAGCGGAGCGCCGCCGTCGCCGCCCGGCAGCACTGCCAGCGCGACGTCGGCCGACGAGGTCGCTTTCGCGGCTGACGAGGACAACACGGCGACGGTGTGGCCCGCAGCATGCAGGTCGGCCACCGCGGCGGCCAGCGCATCGTCGACTGAGCCCGCAAAGCCCGCAGCGTCTTTAGCGTCTTTCGCGCCTTCAGGGCCTTTCAGGGGCCGGACGTCGTCGAACGCCGGGCGCAACTCGCCCAGCGAGCCGTCATCGACCGAGACGAGCTCGGCGCCGGTGCTGTGTGCCTCGCCGACCACCGCCGAGGCCAGCGGATCGTGCGCGAAGCTGAACAGCGCCTCCACTTTGGCATTTGGCCCGCTGCCCGACATCCCGGGCACCCGGCGCCAGCCCGCGCGCAGGCTGTTCTTCTCCAGCAGCAGCTGGGCTCGATTCCACGCGGCGGACAGATCGCCGTCGTTGGCGCCGCGAATGCCCGCTACCCGCAGCGCGTCGGTGCATAGCACTCGTGGGTCGATGACGATCGCGTCGACCTTGTGGAGTCGCCGCAGGGCCGCCGGACGCAGCGGCAACACCGAATGCTTGTCGGCCAACCCGCGTCCGAGGGTCGCGGCGAACGCCTCCGGTGTGCTGCGGTTGGCCTTGGGTGTGGTCACCTGCACCGCGGTCGCGGCCATGTGCACGTTGCGGGTTCCGGCGCCGATCAGCCCGGCGCTGAGCGCCTGCAGGAGCGCGAAACGCTCGGTGCTGGTCTCGGTTTTCGCGGCCGGAGCCCCTCGCCGTGACGACGGATCGGCGGGCGGCTGGTCGGCGTGCAACGCCAGCTGCGGTTCATGCCCGCGCCAGGCGCGCGCCTGGGCGTGAGACTCGGCGGCTTTCAGCGACTGCATCGACAGCCCGATCGCCAGCGACGTCGTCGACTGGCCGAGGGTTTGGGTCGCCGCCATGACCAACGTCATCACCGTATCCGCAGCGGGCCCGCCGATAACGTCGTCGAGCCGGCGGCGCAGCCACGGCTGGTAGTCGAAGAACGTGACGCTCGCGACGATCGGATTCGGCAGTTTGTTCCAGAGCAGCATTCGGCCGGCGCAGGCGATGCCCAGCCCCGCCGCGTTGGCGGCGACGGTGAGCGCGCGAGTCGCCAGCACCACGCCGTCGCCCGGCAGATTCGGCGCAGCTGGTGCTGGCCCTTGCGGGCTTTCGATTTGGCTTGGGCAGCAACGTGTTTCGGCGTCGCGGACGGCACGGCAAAGTCCGCTCAGCTGCGCGTTCTGATCGCCGATTTCCACCACCACCCGCGACAAGGGGTGGTTCAAGCTGGCCGAGGTGACGCCGGGGTGGGCACGGACCGCGTCCAGCACGGCGCGCCCAAGTTCACCGTCGACCGCGTCGTGCAGGCCGCGCACCTCGATCCAGGCGCGATTCTCGCCACGCCAGCAGCGCCGGCCGAGTGTTTCACGCGACAGCTCGCCCGAGAGCGCTTTGGCTCCTTCGCGCAGCGGGATCGCCGCCACCTCGACGCCGGCCCCGATGCCGGCCTTGGCAAACGCGCCCGCGCTCTTTCCCAGGGTCCCCGCAACGTTTGCCGCGGTGCTCACCGATGCGCTGGCTAGGGCGGTGGTTACCTGGAAGCCCATACCGATAGCGCGCATCGGCATAGAACGTGTTGATCCGCCGATGGTCAAAAGGTAACAGTGTCGATCAGTTTGTGCTGCGCAACTCCGTGGCGCCCGCCCGTCGGCCGGCCGTCTTCTTGGCCGCCGGTTTGCTGGCGGCCTTGGCCGGCGCGGCCTTCTTCGGCTCGGGCTCGCTGGGTACCGGCTTGAGGGTCGCCTTCGCGACCGACGCAGGCGGTTCTGGTTTGCGGTTCATCTTGCTCAATAGCAGTGCGCCGCCGCCGACGGCTAACAGCACGGGCCACTCGACCAGCCCGGCAACGCCAAGCGCGCCGAGGGCCAAGGCGGCTGCCGGCGTCGAATGGCTGCCCGCGCTGACTCCGCGCTTGACGCCCTGCGCGGCCCCCGTTACCCCGCCGACGACCCCTTGCACGGCGGCGCCACCCACGGCGCCCGCGGTCGCTGTTGTCGCCGTCGCCGCACGACTGACCGTTTTCCCGACGCTGCGGACTGCCCCGCCAACGACACTCATCATGACTCCCTGGCCTTAGTCGCTCTGACCGCGACTACGTTGATGCCGCTCGTATTCCCGTTGAACGCGAAGTAAACAGCAAGACCAGCCTGCCACGTTGCACACGCGCAGACAACGACCGCGTCATGGAATTTACTCAGGCCGGTTTCACATCAACCAGCACGGGCGCGTGGTCGCTGGGCGCTTTGCCCTTGCGCTCCTCCCGCACGATCTGCGCGTCGACGACGCGGCCGGCCAACGCCGGCGAGGCCAGGATGAAGTCGATGCGCATGCCCTGCTTCTTCGGAAACCGCAACTGGGTGTAGTCCCAATAGGTGTAGACGCCGGGCCCCGGGGCGAATGGCCTTACCACGTCGCTGAATTGCGCTTCGACAACGGCGTTGAAGGCCTTGCGTTCCGGCTCGGAGACGTGTGTTGAGCCCTGAAAAAACTCGGTGCTCCAGACGTCGTTGTCGGTGGGGGCGATATTCCAGTCGCCGACGAGTGCGATCGGTGCGGCGGGGTCGTCGCGTAGCCAGCCTTCGGCTGTATCACGCAGTGCGGCAAGCCAATTGAGTTTGTAGTTGTAGTGGGGATCTGCCAGGGCGCGGCCGTTGGGCACGTACAGGCTCCAGATGCGTACGCCGCCGCACGTAGCGCCCAAGGCCCGGGCTTCGGCCGCGGCGGCCGCTTCCGGCTTGCTGCTCCAGCCCGGCTGGCCGTCGAAGCCGATCTGCACATCGTCGAGGCCGACTCGGGAGGCGATCGCCACGCCGTTCCACTGATTGAAGCCGACGTGCGCCACCTCATAGCCGAGTTCGAAAAACGGCAGGGTGGGGAACTGGCTATCCGAGCACTTGGTCTCCTGCATCGCCAACACGTCGATATCCGCGCGTGCCAGCCAGTCGATGACGCGGTCCATGCGGGTGCGAATCGAGTTGACGTTCCAGGTGGCCAGCCGCAGGGTCCCCTCGGGCATGGCTAGACGGTATCCCAGGTGCCCGGCCGGACCTTGAAGTAGCGGGTCCGGTGGTGCAACCGGAAGCCCAGGGATGCGGCGACCGCGATCGCGTTGGCGTCTTGCTCGGCAACCCGTAGGTAGCCGCGGGTTGCGCCGTGCCGGGTACCCCAGGCCAGCAGCGCCTCGCAGTCCCGGCATGCGGCGCGGTGGTCGCCGGCCACGCTCACGTCGAACACGCCCACCCAGCGGGTGCCGTCCGGCGCGTCGGTCACCGCCGCGCGGGCGAACTCGCCGACCTCGGTCACGCCGTCGTGGTGTCCGGCCGCGTTGGCCGCGTTGGCCGCGTTGGCCGCGTCTGGCGCGTCGAACGTCACGCCGGCGTGGCGTTCGTCGTCGAGCGTCACGCTAGCGTGACGCTCGGGAGCCTCGGGAGCCTCGGGAGCCTCGGGAGCCTCGGGAGCCTCGGGAGCCTCGGGAGCCTCGGGAGCCTCGGGAGCCTCGGGAGCCTCGGGAGCCTCGGGAGCGCGCGGCGCGTCGGGCCGGCCACCAGGCACACCGGGCACCTCGCGCACCAGGATTTGCTCGGTGTGGTCGCACTCCAGGCCCGGCGGCGGGCGCAGCAATCGGTCGGGGATGGCCAATCGCGGCGTCAGGTCGCGGTTCGTGTACCACGCGAAGATCGCTGCGATCGTATCTGGTCGCGCCGAAATCGCCAGCGGCACTGCTGAATTGGCACCTAAACCCGCCAAACCCGCCAAACCCGCCAAATCCGTCCCGTGCCCGGCCCTGAGCAGCCACCCGTCCAGCCAGGTCAATTCAGCGTCGGGCCGGCTGCTGGCCCAAGCGTGCTCCAGCGCCCGGATATCGGCGGTGCGCACCGGTGTGTCGGTCAATACCCGCAGCGCGACGACGTCGGGGGGCGCGCACTCGACGACAGCGCCCGTCTTCGTGCGCACCCGCACCACCGGGTCGATCGCCAGGAGGTGCCCCACCGCATCGGTAAGCGGCGGGACCGATCCGGCGGGCCGGCGGTACCGAACCGTCACCCGCGTCCCGACGGCCGGCCATGCGACCATCAGTGACCGAACGGGTCGGGCCCCTCGCCCGGCAGCCACGACAGCCCGGGAACGCCCCAGCCGTGCGACTTGACGGCCCGTTTGGCGGCGCGGGCGTACCGGCCGATGAGGCGGTCCAGATACAGGAACCCATCGAGGTGCCCGGTTTCGTGCTGCAGCATGCGGGCAAACAGGCCGGTGCCCTCGATGTCCACGGGTTTGCCGTCGGCGTCCAGGCCGGTGACCCGTGCCCACGTCGCGCGCCCGGTGGGGAACGATTCGCCGGGGACCGACAAGCACCCCTCGTCGTCGTCGCCCGGGTCGGGCATGGTCTCGGGTATTTCGGAGGTTTCCAGCACCGGGTTGATCACGACGCCGCGGCGGCGGGCGGTCTGTCCGCGGTCGTCGGCGCAGTCGTAGACGAAGAGTCGCAGTCCGCGTCCGATCTGGTTGGCGGCGAGGCCCACCCCGTGGGCGGCGTCCATGGTGGCGTAGAGCGTCGCGATCAGTTCGGCCAGCTCGCCCGGCAGCGAACCGTCGGCGCCGACCCGCACCGGCGCCGCGGGAGTGTGCAAAACGGGATCTCCCACTATGCGAATGGGTACGACAGCCATGGTCGGCTAGCTTAGGCCGGTCGACGACAGACGCCGGAACGGCCCGAGGCGGGGAGCGGGCAATCCGGCTAGGCTGTGCGTGCGAAGCGGCGGGGCAATCTGAGCGAGTCGGCCGACTCGCGGGTGCGGGTCACGGCTCAACAAGTCCCGGCGTGGTTCAATATTCGCCGAAACATGCGCCTATATAAGTCAAATCATTCGAGCAATTTGGAATCCGCCGGAAGGGTCCAGGGGAAGCGATATGGACAGCGCCATGGCGCGGGCAAATCGAGCGGGGGACGACTCTGAAATCGCCGATGGGCTCACTCGCCGCGAACACGACATTCTGGCGTTCGAGCGTCAGTGGTGGAAGTTTGCCGGTGTCAAGGAGGAAGCGATCAAAGAGTTGTTCTCGATGTCGGCGACGCGCTACTACCAGGTCCTCAATGCGCTGGTCGATCGACCGGAGGCGTTAGCCGCTGACCCGATGCTGGTGAAGCGGTTGCGACGGTTGCGCGCCAGCCGGCAAAAGGCGCGCGCGGCCCGGCGCCTCGGGTTCGAGGTCACCTGACGCCCCACGTGCTTTTGCAGGTTCTGGCCTGCACCTGGCTACAGTGGGCTCGATGAACGAGCGCGTCCCCGATTCCTCGGGGCTTCCCCTGCGGGCCATGGTGATGGTGCTGATATTCCTTGGCGTCATATTTCTGCTGCTCGGATGGCAGGCCCTGGGCTCGTCCGGGAACTCCGATGACGAGTCGGCGTCGCCGGCGTCGAGCGTGA
This sequence comes from uncultured Actinomycetota bacterium, assembly GCA_963778135.1. Taxonomy (GTDB): domain Bacteria; phylum Actinomycetota; class Actinomycetes; order Mycobacteriales; family Mycobacteriaceae; genus Mycobacterium. The sequence continues at coordinate 795,936 of CAVZTC010000004.1, forward strand.
GCACAACTACCAGCGCAGCGGCGTCCAGCTCGACAAGCTCCAAGCCGGCCCCGGCCAACCAGGCCGAGGTCCGCGTATACAACGTCTCGTCGAAAGAAGGCGTCGCGGCGCGCACCAGGGACCAGCTGGCGGCAGCCGGCTTCAAAGTCACCGATGTCGGGAACCTCGCGGTGTCCGACGTGGCCGCCACCACGGTGTACTACGGCGACGCCGAGGGCGAGCACGCCACCGCCGACGCGGTGGGCCAGAAGCTTGGGGCACCCGTCGAGCCGCGGATCGATGCGCTGAAGAACCAGCCGCCCGGTGTCATCGTGTTGGTGACGGGCTGAGCCTTGATGACGGGCTGACGTGGCCCACGCTAGGCTGCTCGCTATGCCCAAATTCGCCGGTCACCGCAATGTCGCCGTCACCATCTCTGCACTGTCCCCATTGTTTTGGGCCAGTTGCGTCGCGCTCGTAAGCGCGTGCTCGTCGCCCCAGCACGCGTCGACAACCCCGGGCACCACGCCGCCGGTCTGGACCCGATCGGCCGCCGCGCCGACGGGAACCTCGGGTCAGGAAACCGCGCCTGCGCCGGCGGGCGCACCGAACATCACGACCCACCTGAAGGGGCCCGACGGCACCGAGGTGGCGACGGCGAAGTTCGAGTTCAGCAACGGCTTCGCCACCATCACCATCGCGACGACCACCGGCGGCTTCCTGTCGCCCGGGTTCCACGGCGTGCACATCCACAAGGTGGGCAAGTGTGAGCCCAACTCACTCGCCCCAGGCGGCGGCGGCGCTCCCGGGGACTTCCTGTCCGCTGGCGGGCACCTGCAGTTGCCCGGGCACACCGGGCACTCCAGCGGTGACCTCACGTCGCTGCAGGTGCGCAAAGACGGCAGCGCGATGCTGGTGACGACCACGGACGCCTTCACCATGGAGGACCTGACGACGGGCGAAAAGACCGCGATCATCATCCACGCCGGCGCCGACAACTTCGCCAACATTCCCGCGGATCGCTACAACCAGGTCAGCGGGCCTGCGGGTCCCGACGAGACGACGATGAGCACCGGTGACGCCGGCAAGCGGGTGGCGTGCGGTGTCATTGGTTCCGGCTAGCCCGGCGGCCAGCAGGCCAAGCGGCCATATCGACTTCGCCCGTTCGCCGCGGCCGACCATCGGGGTGGAATGGGAATTCGCGCTCGTCGACGCGCAGACCCGGGACCTGAGCAACGAAGCCACCGCTGTCATCGCCGAGATCGGCGAAAACCCGCGTGTGCATAAGGAATTGCTGCGCAACACGGTCGAAGTTGTCAGCGGCGTCTGCGACAGTGCAGGGCAGGCGATGGACGATCTGCGCACCACGTTGGGCCCCGCCCGCCGGATTGTCCGGGATCGCGGGATGGAGTTGTTCTCCGCCGGCACGCACCCGTTTGCCCAGTGGTCCACCCAGAAGCTCACCGACGCGCCGCGCTACGCCGAGCTGATCAAGCGAACCCAGTGGTGGGGCCGGCAGATGCTGATCTGGGGTGTGCATGTGCACATCGGGATCTCGTCGGCGAACAAAGTGATGCCGATCATGACGTCGCTGCTGAACTATTACCCGCACATGCTGGCGCTGTCGGCGTCCTCGCCGTGGTGGGGCAGCGTTGACACCGGATACGCGAGCAATCGGGCCATGATGTTTCAGCAGCTGCCGACCGCCGGGCTGCCGTTTCACTTTCAGACCTGGGCGGAGTTCGAAGGCTTCGTTTACGACCAGAAGAAGACCGGCATCATCGACCACATGAACGAGATCCGTTGGGACATAAGGCCATCGCCGCATCTGGGCACCCTCGAGGTGAGGGTCTGCGACGGCGTGTCCAACCTGCGCGAGCTCGGCGCGCTGGTCGCCTTGACGCACTGTTTGGTTGTCGACCTGGACCGCCGGCTCGACGCCGGCGAGTCGCTGCCGTCCATGCCGCCCTGGCATGTCCAGGAGAACAAGTGGCGGGCGGCCCGCTACGGCTTGGACGCAGTGATCATCTTGGACGCGGAGAGCAACGAGCGGTTGGTTACCGACGATCTGGCCGACGTGCTGAACAGGCTGGAGCCGGTGGCCAAGTCGCTGCATTGCGTTGACGAGCTGGCCGCGGTGGCCGACATCTGGCGCGACGGTGCCTCATACCAGCGGCAGCGTCGGGTGGCCGAGGAGCATGACGGCGACCTCCGTGCGGTCGTCGACGCGTTGGTTGCCGAGCTGGAGATCTAGATCCGAGCGCTGGTTGCTCGGTAGACATTTAGCCAACGTTTAGCCAACATTTGGCCACCGGCGAGCTAACAAAGTCCGTGGTCGCGGTCGGATAACAATACGCCGACGCGCAAATTGCGTCACAATTGTGATCCCGAATTGTTGCCGGTTTGCCCAAATTGGTCGGAGGCGTTCCATGTCGTTTGTCATCGCAGCGCCCGAGATGGTGGAGGCGGCGGCTTCGGATTTAGCGAACATCGGGTCGACCATCGCGTCGGCCAACGCGGGCGCGGCGGCCCCGACGACGGGGGTGCTGGCCGCCGGCGAGGACGAGGTATCGGCGGCCATCGCGGCGCTGTTCGGCGCGCACGGCCAGGCCTATCAGGAGCTCAGTACGAAGGTGTCGGCGTTCCACAGCCAATTCGTGCAGGCCATGAACGCCGGTGCGACGACCTACGCCAGTTCCGAGGCCGCCAACGTTTCGGTGTTGCAGACCATCAAGAACCTGTCGGTATTCACGCCCCTTGCGACGTTGACGGGGCGGCCGCTGGTCGGCGACGGCGCAGCCGGGGGAACCGTTGGCGGGGTGGGGCAAGCAGGCAAGCCCGGCGGCTGGCTAATCGGGGACGGGGGCAACGGTGGTAACAGCACGAACGCCGGCGCAACGGGCGGTGCCGGCGGCGCCGCGGGGCTGTTCGGCAATGGCGGTAACGGCGGGAATGGCGGTGCCGGTGGGAACGGCGGAGCCGGCGGCGCCGGTGGAACCTGGCGTGGCAACGGGGGGACCGGCGGCAACGGCGGGGCCGCCACCGTAGCCGGTGGTGCCGGCGGCGCGGGAGGAAACGGCGGTGATTGCGGACTGTTCGGCACGGGCGGCAACGGCGGGAACGGCGGCGCCGGCGCCGCCGGTGCCGCGGGCACCGACCCGACCGACCACACGGCCAGCTCGCTCTCGACGCCCAGCACGCCCGGGGCCAACCCCAGCGGTGACGGCACCGCCGGCACCGTCGGTTCGAGCAGCAGCACGGCCGGGGTGGGTGGCGCCAACGGCGGTAACGGCGGCGACGGCACTTCGAGCGGCTCAACCGTTACCGGCGGTGCGGGCGGTAACGGCGGCAGCGGCGGGTCGACCGCCTCGGGTGGCACTGGCGGCACGGGCGGGGCGGCCGACAACACCGGCGCAGGCAGCGCGACCGGCGGCGAGGGTGGCCTTGGGGGCGCTGGGAGCAGCGGCGGCCTCAACGGCGCGGGGGGCCAAGGCGGAACGGCCATGGCGGTGGCGTCGGCGACCGGGGGTGCGGGCGGCAACGGCGCTACCGGCGCCGAGCTCACCGGCTCACAGGGCGGTGACGGTGGCGCCGGCGGCAACGCAACGGCCTCTTCGGGTACCGCCGTGGGCGGAGACGGGGGCAACGGCGGCAACGGCGCCACCGGCGCGTCAGGCCAAGGCGGCGGCGCCGGTGGTGTGGGGGGTTCCGGTGGCCGTGCCGGGTTCTTCGGCGTCGGCGGCAGCGGCGGCCTCGGCGGGGCGGGCGGCGCCGGCGGTGCCGGCGCGCCGGGTGGAATCGGCGGTGACGGCGGCGACGGCGGTACGGCCACGGGCACGGCGGCAACGGCGGGCGCCGGCGGTGACGCCGGCTGGGGTGGCACCGGTGGTCACGGAGGCAAGGGCGGCGCCGGCGGCGACGGCGGCGACGGGGGCGGGGCCCGATACAAAGGCGTGATAGGCAACTCCGGCGCCGGTGGTAACGGCGGCGTTGGCGGCACGGGCGGCACGGGCGGCGCCGCCGGCGACCCCGGGACTGGGTCCAGCACGGGCGCCATCGGTTCCGCCGGCGGCTCCGGGTCCACCGGTAGTCATGGCCAGAACGGCAACACCGGTCTTGGCTGACTTTTCTGACTCTCCTCGGAGGCTGTAATCTCGGGACTGTATGTCCGAATCCGTTGAGCTGGCCATGTTTCCGCTCGAGTCGGCATTGCTGCCGGGCGAGGATCTGCCGCTACACATCTTCGAGCCGCGCTACCAGGCTCTGGTGGTCGATTGCATGCGCAGCGCCGACCCCCGCTTCGGCGTCGTGCTGATCTCGCGGGGCCGGGAGGTCGGCGGCGGGGACGCGCGCAGCGACGTCGGCGTGCTGGCCCGGATCACCGAGTGCGTCGAAGCCGCCCCGGGCCACTATGCGCTGCGCTGCCGTACCGACGAGCGAATCCGGGTGTGCGACTGGCTGCCCGACGACCCCTACCCGCGGGCGACGGCGCGCCTCTGGCCGGACGAGACGGGGGATCCGGTATCCGACGCGCAGCTCGTCGATATCGAAGACCGGATGATGGCCGTATTCGAGCGGATCGCCGACGCCCGGGGTGCTGAGCTGCCCGGCCGCGAGGTGCTGCTCGGCGCCGCGCGCGCCGACCCGGTTGAGGCCGGGCAGCGGCTGTACGCCTTGGCATCTCGCCTACCGATCGGCGCGGCTGACCGCTACGCGGTGCTGTCGGCGCCGTCGGCCGCCGACCGGCGGGCCGCGCTGAGCGAGGCCGTGGATTCGGTCGCCGCGATCGTGGAGTTTCAGCTTTCCGACTGATTAGGGATCAGGCCAGGTTCAAGCCACCGCGGCTACCCGTCTGAGCATGCGGCGCAGCACAACCCGGTGAGCACCGCTGCCGATCACCAGCGCGCGATAGACCTTGCCGTGCACGCCGGGAAAGGCAGCCCAGGTGACCGCCCGCACCCGCACCCGGCCGTGATCCGACTCCAGCGCGAACGCCAGGCGGTAGCGGGCAAACAGGTGCCGGCCCTTCAGTGCCAGCCGTTGCGGCGGCGTCGCTTCCTCGAGCTTGAACCCCACCGGCACCGTGGCCGGGTCGTTGGGATCACGACACATCACCCTCAGCAGGGCCGACCAGGCTTGCGTCGCCGACGCGTCGATTGAGATAGCATGCGCATCGATATAGGGCAATCGTTTCATATAGAAGGACTGTACTAGATCATGGCACCGCCGCGGAAGCATGAAACCGACGTGATCCTGGACGCAACGCGAGCGCTGGTGCTCGCGGGTGGGCCGCGCGCGGCGAGCGTCGCGGCGATCGCCAAGGCCAGCGGCGCACCGGCCGGCACGCTCTACCACCGGTTCGGCAACCGCGACGGCGTGGTGACCGCCGCGTGGGTGCGCGCGCTCGAACGCTTCCAGGCGCGGGCGATGGCCGCGCGGGCCGAGACCGCGGTCGGCACCGCGGTCGAGATGGCCGTGGCCGCGGTCAGCTTCGCCCGCGAGCTCCCTCGAGGATGCCCGGCTGTTGCTCTCCATCCGTGCGGTCGATCTGCTCGACGGCCAACCCGACGCGGCGTTCCAGGAGACGCTGGACGCCATGAACGCCCCGCTTGTCCAGCGAGTGCTTGAGTTGGCCGAACAGCTTTACGGGAGCAGCGATCCGCGGGCCATCGACGCGGTAAACAGAGCCGTCGCCGACCTGCCCTACGCCGTCGTTCGGCGGCACGCTCGCGACGAGCCGATGCCGTCCTGGCTGGAGGCCGATGTCGCGGCGTCGGCGCGGGCGGTGTTACAGGGATTTGGCGAACGCGCGTAGCGCGTCGACCTGAGCGGGATCCAGCGACGGGCGCACGTTTTTGCGGGCGGCCGCGAGGTCGAACGCGGTGACGTCGGCGGCGTCCATGGAACGCCGCATCGCCGTCAGCGCGGCTTCCCTCAGCAGGGCCACACAGTCGGCGGCGCTGTATCCGTCGAGCCCGGCGGCCACCTTTTCGAGGTTCACGTCGGCGCTCAGCGGAATGGATTTGCCTGCCGTACACAGGATTTCGAGGCGCGCGGCGGCGTCGGGCGGATCGACGAACACCAGGCGTTCCAGCCGTCCGGGCCGCAGCAGCGCAGGGTCGATCAGGTCGGGTCGGTTGGTGGCGCCCAGCACGACGACGTCGCGCAGCGGGTCGATGCCGTCGAGCTCGGTCAGCAGCGCGGCCACCACGCGATCGGTCACGCCGGAGTCGAAGCTCTGCCCGCGCCGCGGCGCCAGCGCGTCCACCTCGTCGAGGAACACCAGCGACGGCGCCGAATCGCGGGCCCGCCTGAACAATTCGCGGACCGCCTTCTCCGAGGCGCCCACCCACTTGTCCATCAGCTCCGAGCCTTTGACAGCGTGCACGCTCAGCTGCCCGGTGCTGGCAAGCGCCCGTACCAGGAAGGTCTTGCCGCAGCCGGGCGGACCGTAGAGGAGCACCCCGCGCGGCGGGTCGACACCCAACCGGGCGAAGGTGTCCGGGTGCTGCAACGGCCACAGCACCGCTTCGGTCAGGGCCTGTTTGGCTTCGGCCATGTCACCGACATCGGCGAGGGTGACGTTCCCGACGGTCAGCTCCGCGCTGGCCGAGCGCGACAGCGGGCGGATCACGCTGAGCGCGCCAACGAGATCGTCCTGGTTCAGCTTCGGTGGCTGGCCGTCGGAGCTGGCCCGCGAGGCCGCCCGCAGCGCCGCCTCACGTATCAGCGCGGCCAGGTCGGCAACAACGAAACCCGGTGTGCGGCTAGCAATCTCATCGAGATCGAGATCGCCGGTGGGTACCCGCTTGAGCAACGCCTCCAGGAGCGCGTTGCGGGTCGCGGCGTCGGGCAGCGGTAAACCCAGCTCTCGGTCGCACAAATCGGGGGCGCGCAGCCGGGGATCGAGCTGTTCGGGATGCGCGGAGGTGGCGATCAGCGCGACGCCGTCGGTGGCTACGGCGCTGCGCAGTTCGGCCAGGATCAGGGCGGCCACCGGCTCGGCGGTGGCCGGCAGCAGGGCGTCGACGTCGGCGATCAGCAGCACGCCGCCGCCTTGCTGACCTGACCCGCGAACCGCCGTCACCGCCTTGACGGCAGATGCCACGGCCTTGAGCCGATCGTCGGCGCTCAGCGCGCCGACCGCGGGACCGTCCAGTTCCACTCGCCTGCGGCCATCGCACACCGCGCGCACCAGCGTCACCTTGCCCACGCCGGCCGGACCCGACACCAGCACACCGAGGTTGGTGTCGGCGCCCAATGTCTTCAGCAGGTGTGGTTCGTCGAGCGCGAGCTTGAGCCATTCGGCGAGCTTGGCGGCCTGCGGCTGCGAACCCTTGAGCTCCTCGACAAGGACCTCCGGGGTACCGGTGGTCAGCTGTTCATGCGGCGTCGTCGCGGCGCTGTATTCGGCGCCGGCGCCCCAGGTCACCAGCGAGTTCGGCTGCACGCTGACCGGGCCGTCGGGGTCGACACCGGTGACGGTCAACAGTTCCGAGGTCCAGCTGATCCCGACCGAGGCCGCCAGCGCGCGGGTGGCGGCCGACGTGGACGTGCCGGGGCCCAGGTCGCGGGGCAGCAGGGACACCGCGTCGCCGACCGTCATCACCTTGCCGAGCAGGGCCAGGCGCAGGGTGACCGGCGAAAGTGACTGTGTGGCAAGCGCAGAGCCGCTCAGCGTCACCGACCGCGCCCCGTAGACGACGACCGGGCCGACGATCACCTCGGTGCCCTCGCGCAGCCCGGCGTTCGACAGCGTCACGTCGTCGAGCAACACGGTGCCCACGGGGATGTCCTGGGCGGCCAGTCCCGCCACCGCCGCCGTCGTCCGCGATCCCGTCAGCGACACCGCGTCCCACTCCCGGATACCAAGAGCGGCAACGGCATTCGGGTGCAGCCGGATCACGCCGCGACGGGAGTCCACTGCCGAGGTGTTCAGCCGGGCGATCAGCGCGAGGTGCCCCGCCCGTGCACCCGGGCCTGAACCCGGAACGGTCACGGCAGTCGCCCGCCCGGTTTGCGCAGCCCCAGCCGCGCCATCGATCGCCCGCTCGGCCTACGCAGCCGCGGCATCGACCGGCGGTTCGGCTGCGCCCGGCGATTCGCGCGACGCACTGCGCGCCGTTCCTTGGGTTTGTCGTCCCACACCTCGGGGTGTTCGGCGAGCCAGCGCTTGCTGCGCACAGCGAAGGGGATGTGGCAGACGTAGGAAATGATGATCACCCAGATGAGGATGAAGGGGGCCAGCACCGCTGCGCCCGCGACGGCCACCAGTACCGCCAGCAGCAGGGCGGCGCGGTTCGGCGGAATCGCCACGGTGTGCAGCTTTTTCATCGGGATCGCGCTGACCATGAGCAGTGACGTCCCCGTGATCCAGAAGGCCAGGAACCACACCGAGGTCCACCAGCCCTCGCCGAACTGCAGCTTCAGCCCGATCAGGCCGATCATGGACACCGCGCCCGCCGGCGCGGGCATCCCGACGAAGAATTCCTTTGCGTAGGGCGGCAGGGTCCCGTCGTCCATCTGTGCGTTGTACCTGGCCAGCCGCAGCACGACGCACACCGCGTAGAGCAGCACCACCACCCAACCGACCGGCCACTTGTACAACAGCGACACGTAGACCACCAGCGCGGGCGTCACCCCGAAATTCACCGCGTCGGCCAGGGAGTCGATTTCGGCGCCCATCCGCGATTGGGCGTCCAGGATGCGGGCCACCCGGCCGTCCAGCGCGTCGAGGATGGCCGCCACGGCGATCAACGCCATCGCGGGGATCGGCTTGTGATCGAGGGCAAACTTGATCGAGGTCAGGCCCGCGCAGATGGAAAGCACGGTCAGTCCGCTGGGCACGAGATGCAGGTCGACCGTGCGCCTGGTCCGGGGCTTGTTGGTCATGGCAGCTCCGCCAGCAGGGTCTCGCCGGCTACCGCGCGCTGGCCGAGCTTGACCACCGGCTCTGTGCCCGGCGGCAGGTAGGTGTCCAACCGGGAGCCGAACCGGATCAGGCCGTAGGTGTCGCCGATCGTCAGTTTGTCCCCGACATGCGCATCACAGACAATGCGGCGCGCCACCAGCCCCGCGACCTGCACAGCGACGACCTCTGAGCCTTCAGGGCCACTGGACATGCGGATCCGCACGCTGGTGCGCTCGTTGTCGGTGCTCGCGGCCGGAAGGTCGGCCGACAAGAAGCGGCCCGGCCGGTGTTGCACGGCGATCACTTCGCCGCTGGCCGGGGCGCGCTGCACGTGGGCGTCCAGGATGGACAGGAAGATGCTGACCCGCGGCAGCGGCTCGGTGCCCATGCTGAGTTCCGCCGGCGGGGCTGCAACGTCGATCACGCAGATGGTGCCGTCGGCGGGCGCCACGATGGCGCCGGGCCGGGTGGGCGGAACCCGCGGGGGGTGACGGAAAAAGCCGGCACAGGCGCCCGCGGCCAACAGACCGGTTCGGCGCAGCCACCGGTAGTTGCGTCTCGTGACCGCCTGGCCCAACGCCCCGGCGCCGGCCACGGCCAGGCCGGCGGAGATGAACGGGCGTCCAGCGGGGTGCACCGGTGGAATCGCGGAGCGGATCAACTGCACAAGGTGTGCGGCGCCTTGCTCCGAGGACTCGGAGGAGGGGTCGCGGGGGCGTCGTGCCACGCGGTCATCTTACGGAGCGTTGGGCTATCTGAGATCCCAGACCTGAAGCTCGGTTCCGGCCACCACTTCCACGACGTCCTCGGGGATGTCCAGGAGCGCGTTCGCCGAGGCCAGCCAGCGCAAATGGTGTGACGCGGGCGGGCCGTAACTGATGACCGTCGCCGCCTCGGGGTCGAGTATCGCGCGCCGGAACTGGCGCTTACCCTGCGGAGAGGTCAGCGTCTCGGTGAGCACTGCCGTCCGGTGCGGTCGATCCGGATCCGGCCGCCCCATGGCGCGGCGCAGCGCAGGCCGGATGAACACCTCGAAGGACACCAGGGCGCTCACCGGGTTGCCCGGCAGCGTGACGATCGTGCTGCCGGCCACCCGCCCAATTCCCTGCGGCATGCCCGGCTGCATTGCCACCTTGACGAATTCCACCCCCTGATCGCCGCGTTGGTTGCCGTGGGGCCCGAACGCGTCCTTGACGACTTCGTAGGCCCCGGCGCTGACGCCGCCGCTGGTAACGATCAGGTCGACATGGGCTTGTGCGGCTTCTGGGCCTTCTGCGGCGGCATAGCGGTCGATGATCGCGCCGAACTGCGCGACGTCGTCTTCGGCGGTGGCGACGGCGATCACCTCGGCGCCCGCGTCGCGAAAGGCCGCGGCCAGCATGATCGAGTTCGATTCGTAGATCTGGCCCGGCCGTAGCGGGCGGCCGGGTGCTACCAGCTCCGACCCGGTGGAGATCACCAGCACGCGCTGCCTCGGGATCACGGGTAGCTCGGCCAGTCCCAGCGCCGCCGCCAGGCCGAGGATCGCCGCCGTCACGGGCTGGCCCGCGCGCAGCGCGGTGGTGCCGGCGGCGACGTCTTCGCCCGCGCGCCGGATGTGCTTCCCAGGCGGCGGGCTGTCGTGGATCGCCACCATTTCCGTGCCGCCGTCGGTGGCTTCGACCGGCACGATCGCCGTGGCCCCCGCCGGTACCGGAGCGCCGGTCATGATCCGATGCGCGGTCGCCGGACTCAGCGTCAATTCGTCGGTGCGCCCGGCCGGAATGTCTTCGGCGACAGGCAAAAACACTGGGCGCTCGGGTGTCGCACCGGCCGTGTCCTCGGCGCGCACCGCGTAGCCGTCCATCGCGGAGTTGTCAAACACCGGCAGCGACAGCGGCGCGACCACGTCATGGGCCAACACCAGACCCTGCGCCTCGGCCAGCGGAAGCGTGGCCGTCGGGCGGGCGCGGATCATCTCCGCGACGACACGTTGATGTTCTTCGACAGATCGCACTCCGCCATTATCGGCGCCGCGGCTATTTCGTCGAGCGTCACGCCAGAGTGGCGCTGGTGGTCGAGGGTGACTCTGGCGTGACGGTCGGCAGTCGCGAGTGAGGAGCTCAGACGCCGGCCGCGCTGCGCTGCGACAGCCGGCCGGAAAGTTTCTGATGGATCTCTCTGTGGCAGTGGAGCATTGGAGTGGCGACGGACGCTTCGGTCGAGTTGGGCAAAATTTCTTCGGCCAATACACCCGTATTGCTATGCGGTCGCTCGTACCATTACTTGTATGCTCAAGCTGCATACCTCCCCCGCAAAGCCGTCCCGCTCCTCCGCGAATCCGCCGGTGATCAACCCGGCCTCGTTACCCGACATCGCCTACACACCAACAGTTGTCGCGCTCCCGCCCGCGCGGCGGAACCAACGCCGGTGCATCTGTCGAAGCCAATACCTGCGGCCGGCGGCACTCGCTGCGTCGCGGCGCTCCGCGTTGGTCGATCAGACCTACGCCGTCTACAGCGAAACCGTGGGCGGCTGGACGCGTGATGAGTTCGAGGCGGAGGTCATCAATACCGGGCAGCGCTTGGTGCTCTACTACGGCGCGGACGGCGAACTCGCGGGTTTCTCGAGTCTCAGAATCGAGAGAGTGTTTGTTGCGGCTCGCACGCACGCGGTGATGTGCTCGTTCGTGTACTTCCGGCCAGGTTATCGGGGGGGCCTCCGCATTCTTCTTCGGGTTCCGGCAGGCGCTGCTCTTTAGGCTGCATGAACCGCGCACCCCGCTGGATTACCTCACCCGAAGTTCCTCACCCGCGGTCTACCGACTGCTCGCCTCGACTGCCTCGCGGCTCTACCCCAGCCCCCAACGCCCGACGCCTACTGACGTTGAAGCGCTGGTGCGGGTCGTCAGCACGCGGCGCCATTATGTCATCGTCAGCGAGAACCCCTGGGTGGTTCGTGGGGCCGCCACGTTGCTTCGGACGGTGAAAGTGCGTGCGGCCCAATGAGTTCATCGGTCGCCCGTGCGCGGCTTGAGTGCGCACGGCCACTGCTGGTGGCGCTGGTCGGCGGAGTGGGCTACGGCAGCTGGGCGGCATTGGTCCACGCCAACCATGGCCTAGGCGTGGCGCTGCGGGCAGGCTTGACGCAGGCAGCGCTGACCTTTAGCGCGACGCTGGTGCTGTCTCTCGTGCTCGAACGGTTGTTCCGTTGGCCGTCAAATCCTATACGGGGCTTCTGGCTTGCCTTTCTCGCTACCGCGAATCTGTCGGCGGCTTGGTTGACCGTTGGCCACCTGTTGATGGGCACGCCCCACGTCCTGGCGGCTATCGGCCCGTCTGTAATCATCGGCACCGCAGTGTATTTCGCCTATGCCCGCATGCTGCTTGCCCGGGCCGATCCCAGTCGGGGCGCATCTGTCCAGCGCCGACAAACGGCGTAGTTCTCAGACCGGAAAGCTGACGCCGGTGAGTTCTTCGGAGACCGTCCACAGCCGGCGTTGCAGATCCTCATCGTGCGACTGTGCACTCGACTGAACGAGTTTCGGGTGCCCGCGCTGCTCACCCAAACCGTCGGGGCCGTAGTACTGGCCGCCCTGGACGTCCGGATCGGTGGCGGCCCGCAGCGTCGGCAGGGCGCCCATCGTCGGGCTCTGGAAGAGGATCGGCCCGAGGACGTCGGCGACGGGCTTGAGGATCCGCGGCAGGTTGCGGGCCAGTTCGGTGTTGGTGCCGCCGGGGTGCGCGGCCACCGCGATGGTGGACTTGGCCGCACCCGACCGGGAACTCAGCCGGCGCTGCAGTTCGTACGTGAACAGCAGGTTGGCCAGCTTGGATTGCCCGTAGGCGGCGATCCGGTCGTAGCGCCGTTCCCATTGCAGGTCGTCGAAATGGATCGAGGCGCGCAACCGATGACCCAGGCTGCTGACAGTCACCACCCGCGAACCCTTGATCGGCAGCAGGTGGTCGAGCAGCAGACCGGTCAGCGCGAAATGACCGAGATGGTTTGTCCCGAACTGCATTTCGAAGCCGTCCCGGGTGACCTGCTTCGGCGTCCACATCACCCCGGCGTTGTTGATCAGCAGGTCGATGCGCGGGTACTCCGAGCGCAGCGCGGCGGCGGCTGCACGCACCGAGGCCAGCGAGCTGAGGTCGAGCTCTTGCAGTGTCACGTCGGCGTCCGGGCTGGACGCGACGATGCGCGCCAGGGCCGCGTTGCCCCTCTCGGCGTTGCGCACCGCGAGCACCACACGCGCGCCGCGGTAGGCGAGCACGGCGGCGGTTTGGTATCCGATGCCGGTGTTGGAGCCGGTGACGACGACGACGCGGCCGCTCTGGTCCGGCACGTCGGCCTCTGACCACTTATGGGTCTGTGCGGTCGGGGCGGTTGAATTCATTGACCTCAAGATACCTGTTGCGTTGAGTAAGGTTGAGAACGTGATTACCGGGTTGGCTCACGCCGGGGTGTGTGTTCCGGATTGCGAGGCCGCGGTGGCGTTCTACCGCGATGTATTGGGCCTGCGTGTGCTTTCACCGCCTTACGTCATGGCCGGTAACGCCATTCGCGATGACATGGGTGAATTGGTGTCGGATCCCGCGATGAAGGCGGCCATCGTCGGATTGCCCGGCGACGGTGACCGCGTGCTAGAGGTGATCGAGTACGTCAATGTCGACGGCGGCGACCAGCGCAGCGCCGCGGCTTTGAGCGACCACGGGCTCTCGCACGTCGGGCTGATCTGTGCGGACATCGAAGCCACGCGCGCGGAGCTGGAGGCCAAGGGGGTGCGCTTCCTGGTCAGCGGAATCGCGGATGTCGCCCGCGTGCGCACCACCTGGTTCGTCGATCCGTGGGGCGTGGTGTTCATCCTGGTGGAAAAAAGCCGGCCCGAACGTCCCTACTTTGCGCAATGGGGGTAAGGCCGACGGTCGGCATCATCGGCGCGGGCGCCGGCGGCATCGCAATGGGGATTCAACTCGCCGCTGGCGCATACGATTTCACGATCTTTGACCGCGCGAACGGCTTCGGCGGCACCTGGCGCCACAACACGTTTCCGGGTGCGGCCTGTGACGTCCCGTCGCATCTGTACTCGTACTCTTTCGCGCTCAACCCCCGATGGAGCAAGACGTATGCGAATCAGCCCGAGATCCTGGAGTATCTCGAGAAGGTCGCCGTCGATCACGGGCTTGGCGCGCACCTGCGTCCGGATACCGCAATCACCGCGGTGCGGTGGTCGGACAGCCGGCAACGCTGGACGCTGACCACCGACACCGGCGACGAGCATCACGTCGACGTCGTGGTGAGTGCCGTCGGGATGCTCGACGTGCCCAACATCCCGGACATCCCGGGGACGCGGCGGTTCCGCGGACGCCAATTCCATTCGGCGCGTTGGGATCACAGTAAGTCGACGGCTGCGGAACGGGTGGCGGCCATCGGCACCGGCGCCAGCGCGGTGCAATACATTCCCGGCATTGCGCCGCAGACCGCGCAGCTGACGGTGTTTCAGAGGACGCCGATCTGGATTGCACCGCGATTCGACTTCCCGTTCACCCCCGAGCAGCACGAGCTGTTCGAACGCGACCCGAGCACGGCGCAAAAGCTGCGTGACGAGGCCTTCGATGCCTACGAATCGTCCAGCTTCGACGTCGACGCGGCCCAAACCCTCGAAGCGACCGAACTGGCCCGCAGCTACCTTTGCCGCAAGGTCGCCGACCCAGACCTGCGGGCAAAGCTGACGCCGGACTATCCGGCCGGCTGCAAGCGGCCGCTGATGTCACGCGACTGGTACCCCACTTTCGCGCTGCCGCACGTCCAGCTGGAAACGACCCCGATCGCCGAGCTCACCGAGTGGGGTGTCCGCACCGTCGACGGCGTCGAACACCTTGCGGACACCGTCATCTACGGGACCGGGTTCAAGGCCGCCGAATACCTGTCCAGCATCGAGGTGTACGGGACCGGCGGCCGGCGCCTGCACGACGATTGGAGCGACGGCGCCGAAGCCTACCTCGGCACGTTGGTGACCGGATATCCGAACTTCTTTATGCTTTACGGCCCCAACACAAATGGGGTCAACTCGATCATCTACATCCACGAGGCGCAGACCACCTTCGTCCGCCGCATCCTCGACGTGATGGGTGGTCGCGGGGCGCGCGCCGTCGAGGTGACGCCCGACGCGCAGCGCCGCTACAACGACGAGATCCAGGCCGCCATGGAGGGCAAGGTCTGGCTCGCCTGCGCCAACTACTTTCGGCATCCGAGCGGCAAGGTCGTCACCCAACTGCCCTACAGCGGTCGGACGTTCTTCGAACGCACCCGTGAGCTGGTCGAGGGCGATTACCGGTTCGGTGGCGAGCAGGCGCAGAATCGCCCCTTTTGACATCAAGCCGGGCAATTCTGTGTCAGCTCGCGCTCCTCGCCCGTTGCGTTCGGCGTAGTCATCTGTCTACAGTAGCCAAAGGCGCGCCACGTTGACGGGTGTCTCGGCGCGAAAGACCTGGAGGGCTGGAGGGATAGCCATGAGTAGCGATCTTCGTGTAGTGAAACTGGGCGAGAACATCGGCGCACGCGTCGACGGACTGCGACTCGGCGAGCTCGATGCAGACACCGCGGCTGCGGTCAACGAGGCGCTGGCCACGCACAAAGTGTTGTTCTTCCGCGAACAGCGTCAACTTGACGACGACTCCCACTATGCCTTCGCCGAGAGCCTGGGGGTGCCCACGACGCCGCACCCGACGTTGAAGTTCGAGGGCGGCCGCGTCATGCGGCTGGAGTCCTTCGGCGGCGGCGGCGCCAACCAATGGCACACTGACGTCACCTTTGTCGACCGCCCACCAAAAGCCTCAATCCTGCGCGCGGTCGATTTGCCTCCGTACGGCGGCACCACCACCTGGGCCTCCACCGCCGCGGCGTACCAACAGCTTCCCCAGCCTCTGCAGGAACTCGCGGACAACTTGTGGGCAGTGCATAACAACGCCTTCGACTATGCCCAGGTTGATCCCGCCAAACTGGCGGCGATCAAGGCCAACCCGGAAGCGGCACTGAAGTACGCCGCCGAATTTCACTCGACCCATTTCGAAACCCATCACCCGGTGGTGCGCGTGCATCCGGAGACGGGTGAGCGGGCGCTGCTCCTCGGTGCATTCGCCAAGTCGATCCTGGGGGTCAACGGCGCCGAGTCGCAGGCGCTATTCCGGATCTTCCAGGACCGGATCACTTGGCTCGAGAACACCATTCGGTGGAACTGGGAACCCGGCGATGTCGCGATGTGGGACAACCGGGCGACCCAGCATTATGCCGTCTCTGACTACGGCAACCACCCTCGCAGCATGCGCCGGATCACGCTGGCCGGCGACATCCCGGTGAGCGTACGCGGTGAACGCAGCCGGGCGATCTCCGGCGACGCCACTGAGTACTCGATAGTTGATAACCCGAAACCGCTTGTGGCGTAACGCATCTGACCTCACGGCTCGCGCTACTTAGAATTGGCCCCTGAGCCAGGCGATGATCTTCGGCACCACCTCGGGCGCCTTGCTCATCGCGACGTGGCCGGTGCCCTCGATCAGGTGCACCTCAGTGTTCGGACGTCCCTGGAAGACCAGCGTGTCCGACTGCGGGATGAAGTAGTCGTCCGCGCCGTTGATCACCAGCATCGGCGAATTGCTCTGCTGGGCAAGAAGATCCCGGCGGCGCAGCTCTCCCAGTCCGGTGCTGAGTTCGTCCAGGGTGGGCGAGTGCTCCCAGTGCATGGCGTTGCCGACGATGTCGTGCATGCCATAGGGCAGCCGCTGCACGTTCTCCGCATCGAACGCGTGGTCAACCGGACCGCCCAGATCGACTGCGGCGTCGACAATCCCGGCCAGCCCCGACATCGCGGAGAAGTTGCCGCCGAACGACACCCCGAAGTGCGCGACCCTGCCGTCGCCCAGCTTCCGGGCGTAGTCGGCGATCCCGCGGACGACCTCGTCGGCGTGTCCGTCGAGCGGGATCGCCGTTTCGCCAGTGCCGGGGTGGTCGAAGGCCAGAACGGATAACCCGGTGCCGCGGGCGAAACCGACCCACCAAGGGTGAATGTCCATCTTCCAGGTGTCCACGCCGCCGCTGGCGATAAGCACCGGACGGGCGGCGAAGTCACCGTCGGTCGAGTACACGTGGACGGGCACGTCGACGGTGCCGCCCCGGTAGGGCACCGTGAGGATGCGGCGTTCGAAGGCCACCGGAAAGTCTTTGGCCGCCAACTGGAATTGGTCGAGTTGGTGCTGCATGGCCCGCACCCGCGCCTGATCGGTCAGGCAGGGGAACTTCGCGCAGCCGTACGCCAATGACGCCATGTAGTGGTCGCCGTGTTCGGCGTATTCCTCGGCCAGCTTGGACCATTCGTAGACCCAGCCGCCGGGCGCGTCGGCCCACATGTCGGTGACGGCGGCTCCGACCTTCTTGATCGCATCGAGCGGGATGCCGAATTTCTCGAACTGATTGGTGCGGTCGTCGAACATGTCCGTGGCGGCGATGTCGAAGGTGTACATAACGATTCAGCTCCTAACCTTGGCGAAGTAGTCGGCGACCGTTGTCGTGTCGTCGAGGGCGGCGACGGCACCGATGTAGCCGTCAGGGCGGATCACTACCCGCCCACCGTTCTTGAGCCCGAATCGCTGTGCCACAAGGCCATTCGGGTCGGCGACGACGGTGTCGTACCCGGCGACCGGGACGTCGTCGGCCGTCACCAGCACCTGTACCTGACCCTCCCCGGCGGCCGGGGCCACGCCCGAGGAGGCGACGGTGAGCACGATGTGGCCCTGCGCGCCGCATACCGCGGAGAGTTGCTTTTGCAACGCCTCGTCGGTGACGTGCGGAAGGTGATCGCCGGCAACCACTTTGGCGTGCCGCAGGCGCCGCCCCACGGCGATCGGGCTCTTGCGGTAGCTGATGTTTACCTCCTCGACCGTCTCGGCCATGAATCGCCGCACTGCGGGCACGTGGGAAAGCAGCTGCATCGCCGCGTCGCGGATTCGCCGTGGCATGCCGGTCAGTGTGGCGGCCTTGGTGAGTCGATCGGTGAACGTGATGACGCCGTCGGCCACCGGGATGCGCTCGGCCTCATAGCTGTTCAGCAGGGTCTCGCCGGCGTCACCCTTGACCACGGCCGCGAGCTTCCAGGCGAGGTTGAACACGTCCTGCATGCCGGTGTTCATGCCCTGGCCGCCGGCGGGGCTGTGGATGTGAGCGGCGTCGCCGGCCAAAAAGACCCGGCCGAAGCGGTATGCAGGCACGCGCGCGTGGTGGATCTCGAAGGTGGTCAGCCAGTGCGAGCGCAGGATCCGGATGTCGGCTGTCCGCCGATCGAGGATGGCCTGGAGTTCGTCCTGGGTGGGATTCAAGTTCAGCGGGGTACCTGGCGCTTCGTCCACCGCGGCGAGGATCCGCATCCGGCCGTCCCGCATGGGGAGAACCACGACCGTCCCCTCGGGCGCCAGGACGGTGTGCATGCTGTCCGTGTCGAGGCTGTGCTCGCAATCGACGTCACCGAGTAGGAAGCGCTCGCCGACGAATGAACCGGCGAGCTTGGTGCCGACCATCTTTCGCACGGTGCTGCGCGCGCCGTCCGCGCCGATCACCCAGGAGGCGCTGAGCTGCTCGGTCGATCCGTCTTCGTGTCGCAAGGTGACCTGTGCGGCGTCACCGTCCTGGTTCAGCGCGACCAGCTCGACCCCCCGCTCGACGCTGATACCGAGCGACTCGACGTGCGCGCCCAGCACCCGCTCGGTTTCGGTCTGTGCCGTGGTCAACGTGAACGGGAACGCACTGTCGACGTCACCGAGCGGCACGCGGAACAGCTTCTTGGGGCCCGCGTACATCTGCATCGCGAAAGCTTTGATCCCGGTGCTCAGCATCTCGTCGGCGATGCCCATCCGGTCGAACATGTCCAGGCTGCGGGCGTGTACGGCGATGGCGCGGGACTGGTCGGTGGGTTGTGCCAGCTTGTCGATCACCCGGACGCGGACGCCGCGGCGGGTGAGCTCGCTGGCGGCCACCAGGCCGACGGGTCCGGCGCCGACGACCAGCACGTTGGGGTTGGGCGATGCGGTGCTCATGGCTGCTCCCTGTTTTTTCACGTTGCGTTGAAATTCTGAGTCTCACGGTACGTTGAAACAAGTCTCAACGCAAGAGGAAATTCACGCTATGATGAGACTCATGGCTGAAGTTGCCAAAAGGGCTGCCGAGAAGGCTGCGAAGAAGGCGATAACCCCAGGGCCGCGGGATGAACGCGGGGTGCTCTCCGCGCGGATCGTTGCCGCCGCTCGCGACGAGTTCGCCCAGCACGGCTGGGCCGGAACCACGATCCGGGCGATCGCGCGCGCGGCGGACGTGGACCCCGCGCTGGTCTACCACTACTTCGGGTCGAAGGAGGGTCTGCTGGACGCCGCCACCAACCCGCCGCAGAAATGGCTGGACAGCATCGCGAGGGTGTGGACCACCCCCATCGAGCGGCTCGGCGTCGCGTTGATCGAGTTACTGCTGGCCAGCTGGGCCGACGACGAGATCGGGCCGACGCTGCGGGCCATCCTGCAGACCGCTGCGCACGAGCCGACTACCCGCGAGAAGCTGGGGCGCGTCGTCGCGGGCAGCCTGATGGGCGTCTCACAGCTCGGTGTCGACGAGCGAGACCGCATGGTCCGCAGCGGGCTCGTCTCGACGCAGATGATGGGCTTCGCGCTGATGCGCTACGTCTGGAAGATCGAGCCCGTCGCGTCGATGCCCGAAGCCGAGGTCGTCGCCGCGATCAGCCCCAACCTGCAGCGCTACGTCAACGGCGACCTGACCGCTACTGGATGAAGACCGCTACTGGATGAGGAAGTTGTCGTGACGGTCGAACCACACTTTGCGTTCGTCGTCGGTCAGGTCCGCTAACTGAGCGAAGCCTTCGAAGTAGGCCTCACGTGGTGCGCCCGGAGAGAAGAGAATCAGCATCGAGGCGGGCTCGTCGGCCTCGTTGCGGAAACCGTGGATCCCACCGGGCGGGACGTACAGGAAATCGCCCTGATGACCGTCCACCCACTCCTCGCCGTTGTGCAGCCTCATCCGCCCGGACAGCACGAAGAACGCCTCGGACATGGCCCGGTGAAAGTGCGGCCCGGGCCCGCCGCCGGCCGGATCGATATCGACCCGGTAGAGGCCGTAATCGCCGCCGGTGGTTTTCTGAGTGGCCAGGTAGTGGTACGCGGTTCCGTGCCATTCGTGGTCCGGCGGCGAGTCGCCCCGCCTCAGGCGGGCGCTGACCTCAGGTTCGTCCTTGGTGTAGCGGGACGGCGGGTACGGCGGCACGAAGAGGGACATATTTCCAGTGTGCCGCGACCCCAGCAGGTCAGCCGATGGGATATGTCACCCCGGTGAGCTCCTCGGAGACGGCCCACAGCCGACGCTGAACGGCGGCGTCATGGGACTTCTTGCTGGACGCCACGACCTTGGGGTAGCCGCGCGTCTGCGTGAGGCCGGCGGGCCCGAAGTACTGCCCGCCGATCACCCCCGGGTCGGTGGCCGCGCGCAGTGTCGGCAGCGCGCCCATGGCGGCGTCCTGGAAAAGCGGTTCGACCACCGCGGAGGCGCGGGCGACCAGCGGGGGCAGGTTGCGCATCAGCTCGGTGCGCGAGCCGCCCGGGTGGGCGGCTACGGCGATCGTCGTGCCGTGCGCGCCGAGCCGCCGCTGCAGTTCGTAGGTGAACAGCAGGTTGGCGAGCTTGGCCTGCCCGTAGGCCGCGACGCGGTTATAGCTGCGTTCCCACTGCAAATCGTCGAAATGAATGTCGGCACGGATGCGGTGGCCGATGCTGCTGACCGTCGCGACCCGTGAGCCCGCGACCGGCAACAGCCGATCCAGCAGCAGGCCGGTGAACGCGAAGTGGCCCAGATGGTTGGTGCCGAACTGCAGCTCGAAGCCGTCCTTGGTGGTCGACTTCGGGGTGTACATCACGCCGGCGTTGTTGATCAGCAGGTCGATGCGGTCGTAGTTGGAGCGCAATTGCTCCGCGGCGGCGCGGACGGATTCCAGTGACGTGAGGTCCAGCTCCTGCAGCGCGACGTCGGCGTCGGGACTCGTCGCGGTGATACTCGAGACGGCCTCCTTACCCTTGTCGAGGTTGCGCACCGCCAGCACCACGTGGGCGCCATGCCCGGCCAGCGCCAACGCGGTCTCGTAGCCCAGGCCGGTGTTGGCTCCGGTGACGACGGCGACCCGGCCCGTTTGGTCCGGAATGTCTGCGGCGGTCCACTTGTCCATCGGAAACTCCTCGCTAAGATGATGTAAACGGGGCGATCGCTCCGGTTGTCTTGAACTATACGGAACGCACGCCCCGTTTTGCAATGGCTACCGAAGTTGAAGGTGGTGTGACATGACGCAAGCCGCCCGGCCAATGCGCGCCGACGCGGCGCGCAACCGTGCGCGCGTGCTGCAGGTCGCCTACGAAACCTTTGCGGCCGAAGGCCTGTCGGTGCCGATCGACGAGATCGCCCGGCGCGCCGGGGTCGGCGCCGGCACCGTCTACCGGCATTTCCCGACGAAGGAGGCGCTGTTTCACGCGGTCATCGAAGACCGGATGCAGCATCTCGTCGACGACGGGCGCGCACTTCTGAAATCCGGCGCGCCCGGGGAGGCGCTCTTCACCTACCTGCGCTCGATCGTGTTGCAGTGGGGCGCCACGGACCGTGGCCTGGTCGACGCGCTGGCCGGATTCGGCATCGACATCGCACTCGCCGCGCCCGAGGCCGAGGACGCGTTCCTCGGCGTGCTCGGCGAACTGCTTCGGGCCGCACAGGAGGCTGGCACCGCGCGTCAGGACGTCAGCGTGCGCGAGGTGAAGACGATCCTGGTCGGATGCCAGGCGATGGAGGCATACAACTCGGAGCTGGCCGAGCGGGTGACCGATGTCGTCGTCGATGGTTTGCGGGCGGCCCGGTAGTGGCCCCGGAAACCGCCCCAGAAGCAGAGGAACAATTCCGGGTGGAGCGGCTTCTCGACGCCCAGCGCAAGGCGGCCCAGCTGTTCGACGAGATCGAAGGGCGCGGCATGATTCGCCCCGGCGTCGGCGAGCAGGAGTTGTCCAACGACATTCACGACCTCGCCGCCGAGATGTTTGGAGTGACTCGGCACTGGCATCGGCGGATCGTGCGAGCCGGCGAGAACACCCTGCAACCCTTCCGGGAGCACCCTCCGGACCGGGTGGTCGCCGCCGACGACATCGTCTTCCTGGACCTGGGGCCGATCTTCGAGGAGTGGGAGGCGGACTTCGGCCGCACTTTCGTGCTGAACGGCGATCCGAACAAAATGGCCCTCCGCGACGCGCTGCCACGGGTATGGCAGGCCGGTCGCGACTATTTCGACGGTCACCCTGACGTCACCGGGGCCGAATTATTCGACTTCGTCGTGGGGGTGGTGCACGCCGAGGGTTTCGGGTTCGGCAGTTCCATCGCCGGTCATTTGGTCGGGGAGTTCCCGCACAAGAAGATCGCCGGCACCGGAGTCGAGTGGTACATCATGCCCGGATCGGACAAGCCGATGCGCCGCGCCGATCCCAGCGGCCGGCTCTGCCATTGGATCCTGGAGATCCATCTGATCAGCCCCTGCCGCAGCTTCGGCGGTTTCTACGAGCAGCTGCTCGATCTGGCCTGACCGGCCTGGGCACCGCCGCCGGGCACCGTTCCTTGCACTCGGCATAGGCGAGTGCTAAAAATGACATTGGCACTCACGACCGGTGAGTGCTAGGTCGGGTCGGTGAGGCCAGGTCGTAGTCGCAACGACGACAACCTGAGCCGTCCGTCGCGGGCACCGCGCCCGGCCAATACTTGTTATCCCCAATCCGGAGGAATCACTTCGCAATGGCCAAGACAATTGCGTACGACGAAGAGGCCCGCCGCGGCCTCGAGCGGGGCCTCAATGCCCTCGCCGACGCGGTAAAGGTGACGCTCGGTCCCAAGGGCCGCAACGTCGTCCTGGAGAAGAAGTGGGGTGCCCCCACGATCACCAACGATGGTGTGTCCATCGCCAAGGAGATCGACCTGGAGGACCCGTACGAGAAGATCGGCGCCGAGCTGGTCAAGGAAGTCGCCAAGAAGACCGACGACGTAGCCGGAGACGGCACCACGACGGCCACCGTGCTGGCTCAGGCGCTGGTCCGCGAGGGCCTGCGCAACGTCGCCGCCGGCGCCAACCCGCTGGCCCTCAAGCGCGGCATCGAGAAGGCGGTCGAAAAGATCACCGAGACGCTGCTCAAGTCGGCCAAGGACGTTGAGACCAAGGAGCAGATCGCCGCCACCGCGGGCATCTCGGCCGGCGACCAGTCGATCGGCGACCTGATCGCCGAGGCGATGGACAAGGTCGGCAACGAGGGCGTCATCACCGTCGAGGAGTCCAACACCTTCGGCCTGCAGCTCGAGCTCACCGAGGGCATGCGGTTCGACAAGGGCTACATCTCGGGCTATTTCGTCACCGACGCCGAGCGTCAGGAAGCCGTCCTGGACGAGCCCTACATCCTGCTGGTCAGCTCTAAGGTGTCGACCGTCAAGGACCTGCTGCCGCTGCTGGAGAAGGTCATTCAGGGCGGCAAGCCGCTGCTGATCATCGCCGAGGACGTCGAGGGCGAGGCTTTGAGCACCCTGGTCGTCAACAAGATCCGCGGCACCTTCAAGTCGGTGGCGGTCAAGGCCCCAGGCTTCGGTGACCGCCGCAAGGCGATGCTGCAGGACATGGCCATCCTCACCGGTGGTCAGGTCATCAGCGAAGAGGTCGGCCTCTCGCTCGAGACCGCCGACCTGTCGCTGCTCGGCAAGGCCCGCAAGGTAGTGATCACCAAGGACGAGACGACCATCGTCGACGGCGACGGCGACGCCGACGCCATCGCGGGTCGGGTGGCCCAGATCCGTGGCGAGATCGAGAACAGCGACTCGGACTACGACCGCGAGAAGCTGCAGGAGCGCCTGGCCAAGCTGGCCGGCGGTGTTGCGGTGATCAAGGCCGGTGCCGCCACCGAGGTGGAGCTCAAGGAGCGCAAGCACCGCATCGAGGACGCCGTCCGTAACGCCAAGGCGGCCGTCGAGGAGGGCATTGTCGCCGGTGGTGGCGTCGCCCTGCTGCAGGCGGTTCCCGCTCTGGCCGAGCTGAACCTCACCGGCGATGAGGCGACTGGCGCCAACATCGTCCGGGTGGCGCTGGAGGCTCCGCTGAAGCAGATCGCCTTCAACTCCGGGCTGGAGCCCGGCGTGGTGGCCGAGAAGGTGCGCAACTCGCCCGCCGGCACCGGCCTGAACGCCGCCACCAACGAGTACGAGGACCTGCTCAAGGCCGGCGTTGCCGACCCGGTGAAGGTCACCCGTTCGGCGCTGCAGAATGCGGCGTCCATCGCGGGTCTGTTCCTCACCACCGAGGCCGTTGTGGCCGACAAGCCGGAGAAGGCGGCCGCTCCCGCGGGCGACCCGACCGGCGGCATGGGCGGTATGGACTTCTAAGTCCTACAGACGAAAGAGCCCGGCCTGCTTAGCGCAGGCCGGGCTCTTTCTACGTTGACTCTGCGCTCACGGCGGAAAGTAATTGCCACCGTCACTGCAGAGTCAACGTCGGACACGACGCGCGTAGGTTCGACGACGTGGCCCTTCCAACTCCCTCACCCAGCAGCACCGCCCTCGTCACCGGGGCATCCTCGGGCATCGGCGCCGACATCGCCCGCGAACTGGCCGACCGAGGCCACGGCGTGACGCTCGTCGCCCGCCGGGAAGACCGGCTGCGCGACCTGGCCGGCGAGCTCGCCGGTCGCGGCTCGCGCGTCGAGGTGCTCGCCTGCGACGTCGCGGATTCGGCCGCTCGCGCCGGCCTGTTCGACGAGGTGGGTCGCCGCGGCCTGACCGTCGACATCCTGGTCAACAACGCCGGCATCGGCACTATCGGGGCGGTGGTGAAAATACCCGTCGACGACGAGGTTGCCCAGGTGCGCCTCAACGTCGAGGCCGTCATCGACCTGAGCACCCGCGCGGTCCAGCAGATGGTGCCCCGCGGTCGCGGCGCGATCCTCAACGTCGGGTCAACCGCGGGCTACCAGCCCTTCCCGGGGCAGGTCGGGTACGCGGCGACCAAGGCGTTTGTCAACAACTACACGCAGGGGCTGCGCGGTGAGCTCGCCGGCACCGGCGTCACCGTCGCCCTGCTGTGCCCGGGCCCGGTGCGCACCGAGTTCCTGCAGAACGCGGGCATGGACGAGCGAACGTTCGCCGCCGCGTTCCCGAAGTTCATGTGGAAGCCATCGCGTGCGGTGGCGCGCGCCGGGGTCGACGCGTTAGACCGCGACCGCGGGACCGTGATCCCCGGCCTGCCCAGCAAGCTCAGCACCCGCGCGTTCCAGTTCATGCCGCGACGGCTGCTGCTGCCGCTGTTGAAAAGCCAGCATCCGGGCCTCAAAAGGGATATGGGCAGCAACCGGTCAACGCGCTAGCGGCCAGGGCCGCATCCAGCGCTCCACCGGAAGCGCGAGCGCGTTGCACAGCGTGCAAATCGTGCGGTACCAGCCGACGGCGGTGAGCAGCTCGATCCGCTGCTCGTCGCTAAGGAAGCTCCCCAGTCCCATCCAAGTCGCCTCCGACCACGAGCCGGTGCGCTCCAGCTCGTCCACCGCCTCGATCAGCGTCCGCTCGGCCGGTGTCCAACGCGGGTCGGCTGCGGCATCCTCGCCGCCGGTCACCAGCGCGTCGCACTCGTCGTCGCTGACGCGCGCGATCGGCCCCCAGAACGCCGCCTGCCCGCCCCACTCGTACGCGCAGCCCACCAACGCGCAGATCCGAAGGATCGCGATCGTCCGCGTCCGCGGCGCCAGCAGCGCCGCGACGTACAGCGATTCACCGAGCTTGCGCAGCCGGGTGGCCAGCGCCGGATGGCGCTGCAGGCAACGCACCAGCAGCAGCGGCTCGTAGGTGCGGTCGGGGTGACCCCAGCTGTTGATGCCGGCGGCGTCTTCGTCGCTCCACGGCGGGGCGAGCGGTGCGACACGGCTCACGGATGAGACTCTACGGCCTCAGGCGGGCAGCGAGAACACGTCGCAGTCGTGCAGGCAGCCCCTGGCCACCGAGGGGGAGTCGGCCTCGCGGTGCAGCAGCGCGCGGGTGGGCACCACGCCGCACCGGGCGGTCTCGCCCGAGTTCTCGGTGTCTTCCGATAACTCGGCCGTGCCGTCCACGATCAGCGAGTACCCGCCCGGCTCGGCCGGCGGCCACAGCAGCGTGACGTCGCGGTGGTGGTGCAGGTTGCTGCGGGTGCGTCCCCCGATCAGGCCGACTTCGAGGATGGCCCCGCGCAGCACCGGCTCCACCGTCACTGTGTGCACGCGATAGCCGTCGTCGACGGTGATCAGGTAGGCGAACGGGAAGTCGGGCAAGGCGCCGGCCAGCCGCTTGAGGTCCACCTTTTTCGCAGCCTTATCGCCCATAAATATCGAGGATAGGCGCGCCCTTAGTCGGTATGGGTGGGCTGCCTGAAGAGTGGGATGACGTTGGAGCCAAGCTCAGACTTGAAGAAGCCCGAGCTGGGGATGCCCGCGCCGTTCGTGGGCGAGTTGCCGACATCCGGCTCACGCGAAGTCGTGGTTCGCGAACCCGAATCGTTGCCGGCGGAGTTGTAGAAGCCGGTCGAGGAGGGGGTGCGCAGGCTCGCGACGGCGCTCGGGACGGTCGGCGCGCTGGCGGGAGCGACGCTCGGGGCGCCCGCGTCGAACGCGGCGGCGGCGGGCCCCGGGGTGAAGGCCGGGGTTGGTCCGGTCAAGGGGACAACCGAACTGGCTATGCCCGGGCTCGGCAGGGCTGGGCTGGCCAGGCCGGGGTTGAAGACGCCGGTGCCCGCGCCAACGGAGTTGAGGACGCCCGGGGCGATGTTCGCCGCGTTAATGCTGGCGCCCGTGGCGTAGTTGCCAGCAGCGAGCAGGCCCGATTCCGGGTTCGTCTGCGACGCGAAGCTGGACCACAAGGCGGGGGTCCCGCTGGGGGTGGCCCCCGAATTCAAGATGCCGCTGTTGAAGGAGCCCGAGTTCCCGATCCCGACGTTTCCGGTGCCGGAGTTGAAAAAGCCGATGTTCCCGGTTCCGGAGTTTCCGAAGCCGATGTTGCCGCTACCCGAGTTGAAGCCGCCGAAGCCGATCTGGTGGTCGCCGGTGAGCCCGAACCCGATGTCGAAGTTGCCGGTGTTGCCGAAGCCGATGTTCGAGTTGCCGAGGTTGCCGAACCCGATGTTGCTGAGCCCCGTGTTTCCGTAGCCCAGG
Source organism: uncultured Actinomycetota bacterium (assembly GCA_963778135.1). GTDB lineage: Bacteria > Actinomycetota > Actinomycetes > Mycobacteriales > Mycobacteriaceae > Mycobacterium. The sequence goes on from CAVZTC010000004.1 coordinate 823,083, forward strand.
TTTGTGCCGCCGCTGCTTGGAGAAGTTCCCGCGCCCGAGCTCGAGCCGCCCAACAATCCGAGGATGTTGAAGGTGCCCCCATTCTTGGGCGTCTTCGCGGCCTGGGTGGCGCCGATGGTCTGCAGGACCTGCCGCCAGGGCGCCAGCCGCTCCGCTGCCTGCGAGGCGTCGTAGTGGTAGCCCGACATGGCCACGACGTCGAGCGCCCACATCTGCTCGTAGGCGGACTCGATGTCCATGATGGCCGGCGCGTTTTGCCCCAACCAGTTGGTGGCAGCCAATACCTGGACCAGGGCGCGGTTGGCCGCCACCACCGCGGGCTGCACCGTGGCCACCAGCGCCGCCTCGAACGCGCTCGCCGCAACCGAGGCCTGGCCGGCCGCCTGCTCGGCCTGGCCGGCCGCCGTCCGGAGGAAGCTCGAATATTGGGCAGCGAGGGCCATCATGGCGGCCGATGAGGGACCCAGCCAGGAACCGCCGGCCAAATCCGAAGTCACCGACAAAAACGACGAAGCCGATGAATGTAACTCGCCAGCCAACTCGTTCCATGCTGCGGCCGCAGCGAGTAGCGGTCCCGACCCGGGACCGGCGTACATTAGTGCCGAGTTGATTTCTGGCGGCAACCACGCGAAATGCGGGTTTGTCACTACTCAAACTTAGCGGGGAAGCGCCGTTACCGTGGCCGTTTCAGCCGGACCCGGGTGCCAACTGACGGCCACGGACCAATTTTCCGGGTCGCGCGGCTGTCGGCGCCCCGTTTTCGGCGATTAGCTGGCCGCTGACGACTGTCGCGACGTAGCCGTCCGCCGTCTGGTCCAGCCGTCGGCCGCCGGCGGGAAGATCGTAGCTGATTATCGGCTTGTTCAGCCGCAACGCCCCGTGATCGATGACGTTGAGGTCCGCCTTGTAGCCGACTGCGATGCGCCCGCGGTCGGAAAGCCCGGCGATCCGCGCCGGCACCGACGTCAGTTCGCGGACCGCCTCGGCCACCGTGAAGCGTCCGGACTTGCGGTCGCGGGCCCAGTGCGCCAGGAAGAACGTCGAGTAACTGGCGTCGCAAATCATCCCGTAATGCGCTCCGCCGTCGCCGAGGCCCAGTACCACGTCGTCGCGGTGCAGGAGTTCGCCGACGGTGTCCAGCGAATTGCCCTGCAGGTTGCTCGTCGCGACCAGCAGCATGGCGCGCCCGTCGTCATCGAGCAGCCGGTCGTAGGCCTCCTCCATCGGGTTCACGCCCTTGGCCCGGGCCCTGGCCCCGATGCTGTCCGACGCGTCGGGTTCGTAATTTGGGTGCTCCTCGAGCGGGAAGATCCAATCCCACATCTGCGCGACGTACAGAATCGGGTGGCCGGTGCCCGGCTTGTCGGCGAGTATGCGGGCGCGGACCTCGGGCTTGCGCATCTCGGCGACGCGCTCGGGCAGCGGTAGGTGCGCGATCTCGCGGTAGCTGGGATAGAGCACGAAGGGGTTGGCGCTCAGCTGCAGCCCGATGATCAGGCCGATCGGGCGCGGCAGCAGCTGCGCGGTGAATTGTGCCCCCCCAGCCCCCGCATTCTTATTCGCCTTCTCGACCATGGTGATGGCGTCCGGCCACGTCGGATCGCCCGCGTTGGCGACCACCAGGGTGAAGGTGACCGGCAGCCCGACGTCCTCGGCGACGTCGAAAACCGTCTGCAGCACGGGCTGGTAGCCGCCGGAAGGAATGTCGGGGACGAACTGCAGCAGACCGCCGCCGGCGTCGACGACGCCTCGGGCGATCTCTTCGATCTCCTCGCGGGCGGCGTCGTAGCTCGGGATCGGCGAACCGCTCTCGGTCTTGTGGATGGTCAACCGTGACGACGCGAAACCGAGAGCGCCGATCTCGATGGCCTCCTTGGCCAGCGCCCGCATCCTCGCGAGGTCCTCGGCTGTGGCGGGCTCGCGGTCGGCGCCGCGCTGACCCATCACGTAGACCCGCAGCGGGGAATGCGGCAGGTAGGCGGCGACATCAATGTCGCGCCTGCCCGCTTCCAGCGCGTCCATGTATTCAGGGAAGGTCTCCCAAGTCCACGGCAGGCCGTCGGTCATCACGACGCCGGGAATGTCCTCGACGCCGGCCATCACGTCGACGAGGACGTCGTGGTCTTCCTTGCGGCACGGCGCAAAGCCGACCCCGCAGTTGCCAATCACCACAGTGGTGACCCCGTGCGCAGACGACGGGGTCAACCGATCCGACCAGATGGCCTGCCCGTCGTAGTGGGTGTGCAGGTCGACGAAGCCCGGGGTCACCAGTAGGCCGGTCGCGTCGATCTCCCGGACGGCGGTGTCGCCGTTAACATGTCCGACCGCCTTGATGACGCCGTCTTGGACGGCGACATCGCCGATGTACGGCTCACCTCCCAGCCCGTCGACGATGGTGCCATTGCGGATGAGGAGGTCGTAGGACATCTAACTAATCTACGACTGTGTCGGTGGGTCATGCCAGGATCGACCTTGTGATCGACCTTGTGATCGACCACGCCGGAATAATGGCGCCGACCTATGCCAGTGGCTGCGAACGCCGCGCGCTTTTACGACACAGTCCGCGGTGCGCGCTTTCCGCGACGCCCATTGTGTTCAGGGTGGGGCTGGGTGCCGAGTCCTCCCGCGCAAGCGGGAGGTGCCTCCAGCACGCGCCGCGGCTGTGGCCCGAATATCATCCCGGTTAGTTCGGGGCCTTCGTGCGGGACCCCGACGGCAACAACGTCGAAGCGGTCTGCCGCACCGCACGGGCGTAGGGTCGCCGGTATGGCAGGCACCGACTCATCCGGCCAGGAGGCAGCCCAAGAGCTGCTTCGGGATTCGTTTACTCGGCTGATCGAACACGTCGATGAGCTCACCGACGGGCTCACCGATGAGGTGTCCGACTATCGACCGACGCCGGACGCCAACAGCATCGCCTGGCTGATCTGGCACAGCGCGCGGGTGCAGGACATTCAGCTGGCCCATGTGGCCGGCGTCGAGGAGGTGTGGACGCGCGACGGCTGGGTGGACCGCTTCGCGCTGGACCTGCCGCGGCACGACACCGGCTACGGGCATAAGGCCCAAGACGTGGCGAAGGTGCGGGCCCCGGCCGCGCTGTTGTCCGGGTACTACCACGCGGTACACAAGCTCAGCCTGGAATACGTCGCCAGCGTGACCGCCGGCGAGCTGGCCCGGATCGTGGACACCAGCTGGGATCCGCCGGTCACCGCCAGCGCGCGGTTGGTGAGCATCATCGACGACTGCGCACAGCACCTCGGCCAGGCCGCCTACCTGCGTGGGATCGCACCCTAGATCGCGCGAAATCGGCCAAGTTTGGCCTAGATTGGCCGGGTGCGATTCGCGGCCGCGATATTCAGGTTGTTGCTGTGGCTGGCCACCACGATTGCCGTGGCGGTGGCGGTCCCGGCGATGTGGGTGCAGATGAACATCGTCAACGAGGACGGCTACGTGGCGGTGGCGCAGCGAGCCGCGGGCGATCCGGCGCTGCAGTCCGCGGCGGCGGGTGAGCTCACCACCCGGGCGATGGCGCTGATCGCCGCGCACGGCCGGGAACCGGTCGACAGCTCGCGGGTGCGCGCCGCGGCCGCGGCATTCACGGCCGGGCCAGAGTTTCCGCCGCTGTTCGCCCGGGTGAACCGGGAGGCGCATCGCTGGTTGTTCAGCGATGCGCGGTCCGGCGACGCGTGGGTGGTCGACGTGGCCCCCATGCTCAACGACAGCTCGATGCAGCAGACATTGAGCGCCTACAGCGTGAAGGTGCCAGCGACGCTGACCGTTCCACTGACGGTGTCGGTGCCCGGTGCTTCGCAGCCATTGCGGCAGGGGCAATTGAGTCGGGTCGCCACCTGGGCCCCCTGGGTGAGCATCGGTGCGTCGGCCCTGGCCGGCGTGTTCGCGCTGCTCACCCTGGTTGCCGCGCGGCGCCGCGGCAAGGCGCTGACCGGCCTCGGCGTGTCGGCGCTGCTGGTCGGCGCGGCCGGGTGGGCGGGCATTGAGGTCGGCGGCCGCTATGTCAACGACGCGCTCAACAAGACCACCGGGGATATCCGCAAGATCGCCGAAGTGATGGTCGGCCGCGCCGAGGCCAGCCTGCATCAGTGGCTGGACCTGACGCTGATCGCCGGGGTTGCGCTGGTCGGATTCGGCGTGATCGTCGCGATTCTCGGCAGCGTGCGCAAGAACGCCCAGCTCACCTAACTCAGGGGCAGCTCGGCCAGCAGCGGGGTCGTCGGCTGTGTCGATCCGGCTCCCGGCTCGACGGTGAAGGCCAGCGTCCTGCATTGGTCGATGTTGTTCAGCGTTGCCGTCGTCGTCGGCTGCACGGCCTCGGTGCCCATGGTTCCCGCGGACCTTGGGCCCCTGGACCCGATCAGCCACATCTGGTAGACGGTTCCCGGGGACGGCGGCGGCACGTTGTTCATCACCAGCACACCCGCATTGCGGTCGACGGAGAACATCACCGTGGCCGTCCCGGTCGCGAGCGGGCGGGACACAGATCTCATGTCCCGTGCCGACATGACCTGCTCGGCGACCGTCTGGGTCGGGTGCGGTCGCGACATCACGCCGAGGCCGAAACCCGCCAGCCCGATGGCGACGGCCGCCGCGGAAGCCAAAGCCTTTCTGCGCCAGGATGACCCGCGTTGCTTGTCTGGGTTCACCGCGGCCAGAACAGCCGCCCGCAGATGTGCCGGCGGCTCGGCGATGGTGACCGCCGACAGCACCGCCATCGTGTCGCGGACTGCGCGGACCTCATCGGCGAAGGCGGCCGCGACCGCGGACGGCGCGGCGGCGACCCGACGGTCGATCTCGGCCCGCTCGGCCTCGGACACGGCGTGCAGGCCGTACAGGGTGGCCAGCTCGAGCAACTCGAAATCGGTCGGCTCGGTCATGGCACGTCCAGGCAATTCCGCAGGCCGCGCAGCGCGTCGCGGATGCGTGACTTGATGGTCGACAGGTTGGCGGCCAACTGCTGCGACACCTCGGCATACGTCAGGCCGTTGAAGTAGGCGAGCTCGATGCATTGGCGCTGCGCGTCCGTCAACGCGTCGAGGCAGGCGACCACTCGACGCCGTTCGTCGCCGGCGATTGCGGAGTCCGCGACAATGTCGCCGCGGGGGCCACCGGCCGGGTCGACGTTGGCCGCGCCGTAGCTGGATTCCCGGCGGGTGCCGGCTTGCTCACTGCGCACCCGGTCGACGGCACGTCGGTGCGCGATGGTCAGCAGCCAGGCCAGCGCGGAACCCTTGGCGGGGTTGTACTCGGACGCGGTCCGCCACACCTCGAGATAGATTTCCTGGGTGGTTTCTTCGCTGTAGCCGGCATCACGGAGCACCCGGACCACCAGCCCATACACCCGCGATTTGGTGAGATCGTAGACCGCGGCGAACGCATCGCTGTCCCCGCGCGCGACGTGGCGTAGCAAGGCGTCCAGGTCGCCGTTCAACTGTGCTGGTCCGGTCATTGACCGGTAGCCTATCGTCCCTCATTTGCGGGCCGATCTGGGCGGCCGGGGGAAGAAGAACGCGGTCCGGGCCTGGTACTCCCGGAAGCCGGGTCGGCCGTCCATCAATTTCTCGGTCAACCGGGCGCCGGTCACGTACACCAGGAAGTAGGTCATCAGCAGTGGCGAGCCAACGGTGGCCAGAGACAGCCAGCCAGTGACGGTGATCAGCCACAACCCCCACCACACGGTGGCGTCGCCGAAGTAGTTGGGGTGCCGCGTCCAGGCCCACAGGCCGCGGTCCATCACCACGCCGCGATTCGCCGGGTCGCCCTTGAAGACCTTTAGTTGCCGGTCCCCGACGGCTTCGAAAGTCACACCCACCAGCCACACGGCCGCGCCTAGCACCGTGACGGCGATGAGCGGTGTGGGCGTGGGGCCGGTGACCGCCGACAGCTGCAGCGGCAATGAGACGAACCACGTGATGCAGGCTTGCAGCAGAAAGACTTTGCGGATCACCTGGCCGACGGTGGCGTTCCGCAACAGGGCGGCGTAGCGGCGGTCTTCCCCGTGGCCGACGGTCTTGCGCTGGATGTGCCAGCTCAGGCGCACGCCCCAGATCGCGACCAGCGCCAGCAGCAGCCACCGCCGTGTCGGGTCGCCGTCGCCCAGCGTCGCAGCGACGGCGGCGATGGCGACGAAGCCCAGTCCCCATGCGACGTCGACGACGTTGTAGCGCCCGATTCGCCTGCCGATGGCGAACGTGACCGAATGCAGCACCGCGAGGGCCGCCAGCGACGCGCCGGATACCCGCAGGAGGTCGGTGAAGTTCAGCGGGCTCATGAGTCTGCCTCCCGGGCGAACGTCCACTGGTAAACGTCGAGGTAGCCGGAACGGAAGCCCGCCTCGGAGTACGCCAGATATAGCTCCCACATCCGCCCGAATACCTCGTCGAAGCCCAACTGCGCCCACGCATTTCGCCGCTGCATGAACCGTTCCCGCCAGAGCCGGAGGGTCTCGGCGTAATGCGCACGCAGTGAGGTCATGTCGACGGTGCGTAAAGCGGTCTGCCGCTCGGTGATCTCGACGATGGCCCGGGTGGACGGTAACAGTCCGCCCGGAAAAATGTACTTCTGGATCCAGGTGTGCGTGTTGCGGCTGGCCAGCATCCGGTCGTGCGGCATGGTGATGGCCTGGATGGCCACCCGCCCACCCGGCCGCACCAGCCGGTCCAGCGTGGCGAAATACCGGGGCCACGCGTGGTATCCCACCGCCTCGATCATCTCGACCGAAACGATGGCGTCGTAACGACCTTCAACCCTTTCCAGGTCGCGGTAGTCGCACAGGTCGATCTGAACCAGATCGGACAGGCCCGCCGCGGCAACCCGAAGCCGCGCCAGGCGCTGCTGCTCCACCGACAGCGTCACCGAGTGGACGTGCGCCCCGCGGCCGGCCGCTCGAATGCAGAGCTCGCCCCATCCGGTGCCGATCTCGAGCACCCGGCTGCCGCTGCCGACGCCGGCTGTGTCGAGCAGCCGATCGATCTTGCGCTGTTGGGCCGCAGCCAAATCGGGCCACTCCGGGGGCCTATTTCCCGGTTCGTCTCCCAGGTCGCCAAACAGCGCGGACGAGTACGTCATGGTCTCGTCGAGGAACTCGGCGAACAGATCGTTCGACAGGTCGTAGTGCCGGGCTATGTTGCGGCGCGCTTGATTTCGGTTGGCGCTGCGCCACCGCGGCCGAAACGCCGGCCCGATCGGACGCAGCCGCTGCAGCGTGCCGGGCACCAGGTCGGCGACCGACGCGGCGAGCACCGTCAGCACCCGCGTCAGGTCGCGTTCTTCGCAGGACCATTCGGCGGCCATGTAGGACTCCCCGAAACCGATCAGGCCGTGCCGGCCGATCCGGCGGGCCAGCGCGTCCGGTCGGTGGATCGCCATGGTGGGTGCGGTCGGATCCGCGGCGCCGACCACGCTGCCGTCGGGGTAGACCAGACGCAGCGGTAGCCGAGCCGCGGCGCGGCGCAGCAGCCGGTCGGCCACCACCGCGGCCGCCGCGGAGAGCGGTCCCGAGGGCACCTTGGCCACCGCTGGCCACACGTCGGAATCGATTGTCCCCGAGCGAGTTTGAGGCAAACTTTGGCTGGCTTCCTGGATTGTCGGCAGGCTCATCGCGGTACCACCGGAAGTCGACGTAACCACAACTTGATCCCCTGTATTCGGATGCGTAGGGCCACCAGCAGCGGTGCCAGCGGTGAAACGAATTGCATGATCGCGACTTGTCGGATGGTGGCCGGTCGGCGCTCGCCACTCAGGTTGGCTATGAACACGGGGAAAGCCGGCCGAGGATCGCGATGCAGCGCCACGGTGATGTCGACTTCGCCGTCGGGTCGTGGTGCCCGCACCAGGTAGCAGCCGTCCACCTCGTTGAACGGCGAGACGTAGAACGTCTTTGCGGTCGTCACCGGCAGGTCGGCCGGCGGCAGCAGATAGGCGTGGCGCTCGCCGTAGGTGTTGTGTACTTCGGCGATCACATGGCGCAACCGGCCGTCCCGATCGTGGCACCAAAAGACGCTCAGCGGATTGAACACGTATCCCAACACGCGCGCCTGCAGCAGCGCGGTGACGCGGCCCTCGGGCGCGGCCACGTCGCGGTCGGCGAAGAAGGCGTTAAGCCGTTCGCGCAGCGAGCCATTCGGTGGGATCAGCGAAGAATCCCCGAAGTGGTCGTCGGCGCGGAACCGCGCAAACGGTCGCAGCCACCACGCCAGCCGCGGCAGTTCGTCGACGTCGACATACCAGCTGTAGCTTCGGTATTCGAACGAGTGGTGGATGGGTTCCTGACGCGAATGGCTGATCGTGGTGCGGTAGATCGCGGGGGTCAACATGCTCCGACCGCCTCCCGCCGGGCCGCCGCCGGCCAGTCGGCGCCGAGCCGGCGCGCGGCGCGCAGACCGGAGGCGGCGCCGTCCTCGTGGAATCCCCAACCATGGTACGCGCCCGCGAACACCACACGGTCGTCGTCGAGGCTCGGCAGCAAGCCCTGGGCTGCAACCGATTCCGGTGTGTAAAGCGGATGGCTGTAGGTCATCTCGGCGATCACCGACCGCGGCTCGACCAGGTCATGGCCGCCGAGGGTCACCAGGAACCTCCGGTCACCGGCCAGGCGCATCAACCTGCTGATGTCGTAGCTCACCACGACGTGCTCGCGGCCGGGCGTCACGAGGTAATTCCACGAGGCGCGGGCGCCGCGGTGGCGGGGCAGCACCGAGGAATCGGTGTGCAGCTGGGCGCGGTTGGTCGAATAGGGGATCGCGCCGAGGACCGCGCGCTCGGCCGGCGTCGGGTCGTCGAGCAGCAGCAGCGCCTGGTCCGGGTGCACGGCGACGATGGCCGCGTCGAACAGCCGCGGCGCGCCGCTTCCGGCTTGCACCAGTACGCCGTCGGGCACCCGCCGCAGCGAGTGCACGGGTGTCGCGACCGACACCTCGTGCAGCCGGGATGCGATGGCCCGCACGTAATTTGCCGACCCGCCGGTCACCGTGCGCCACGTGGGTGAGCCGAAGACCGACAGCATGCCATGGTGGTCGAGGAACACGAACAGATACCGCGCCGGATAGCGCAGGGCGTCGGCGCCGGAGCAGGACCACACCGCCGCGACCAGGGGCGTTATGAAGTAGTCGACGAAGTACGACGAGAAGCGGTGCCGGTTCAGGAACGCTTCCAGCGTCTCCAGCCCGTCGGCAGTATCGGGTCCGTCGGCCAGCAGTCGGATCGCGGCGCGGTGGAAGCGGACGATCTCGGCGAGCATGCGCAAGTAGCGGGGACGCAGCGACTGCCGGCAGGCGAACAGCCCACGCGCGCCGAGGGCTCCGGCATATTCCAGCCCGATGTCGTCGGCGCGCACCGACATCGACATCTCGGACTCTTGGGTGCCCACACCGAGTTCGTCGAACAATCGGCACAGCGTTGGATACGTCCGGTCGTTGTGCACCAGGAACGCCGAATCGACACCCACCACCCCGCCGGCGCCGTCGTCGACCACGTGGGTGTGCGCGTGGCCGCCGAGCCGAACGTCGGCCTCGTATAGCGTCACCCGGTCGCGTCCGGACAAGACGTAAGCGGCGGTGAGGCCGGCCACGCCGCTACCGATGACCGCCACCGAACGGATTTCCTGCTGCTCCACACCATCTATTCGGAGCCACCGACCTGGCGGACGGGCACCACGGCGCTTACCGGTGTCTTACGGAAGTTTTAGCCGAAGGTGAACGAAAACAGTTGCAGGCCTTTGGTGACCTGGATGTCGAGTTGATCGCGGTGCGCTGTGTCTCCAGCGTCTCCAGCGTCCTTGCCGACGATCTGATGCAGGGTGGGCGGCCCGCCGATCGGGATGGTGGTCGTGTGTCCGTCCCGGGTCACGGTGAGGGTGCCGGTCCCGCCGACGACGACGTAGACGGCCTTCCCGGTGTAGTTCAGGCGAATGGCGGCCTCCCCGGAACCGTTACCGTCGGCGGTGGCGCCCTGGTCGTCCAGCGTCCAACGACCGCGCAGGGCGAACTTGTCGGGGGCCAGCGTCGCGGGGAAGCCAAACGTGCCGCTACCCGCCTTGTATTCGCCGTCGCCGCCGTAGTTCCCAGCCCTGCTGGGGCTCAAGTAGGTCTCGGGCGTGAGCCTGGTCCGCGGGGTCGTGTCCACCCCGTTCACCGGGGCAGGGAGCTGGACGCCCGGATTGGCATCGACAAGAAGCTGGCGGATCAGTGCCTCGCCTCCGTCGTAGTCGCCTTCGCCGAATTTGGTGTGCCGGACGATTCCGTGCGCGTCGATCAGATACTCCGCCGGCCAGTACAGGTTCTGGTAGTTGTTCCACGTCTTGTAGTCGTTGTCCAGCGCGACGGGGTAGCTGATGTGCAGCGCGGCGGCGCCGCTGGCGACATTGCCAGGGACGTGTTCGAAGGCGTACTCCGGGGTGTGCACCCCGATGACCACCAAACCGTCGTCGCGGTACCGGTCGTACCAGTCGACGACGTGCGGGATGGCGCGTTGGCAGTTGATGCACGAGTACGCCCAGAAGTCGATCAACACCACCTTGCCCCGCAGCGACGCGAGGTCGATGGGATTGCCGTCCGGGGTGTTGAGCCACTTGGCGATCCCGCTGATCGCGGGCGCGGGCCCGCACTGTTGCAGCTGATCGGCGCCATCTGTGCAGTCGGCCAGCTGGCCGGTCAGGGCGCTGCCCGGGTCCAGTTTGCGGCGGATGTCGTCGGCCCCGATCCGCTTTTGAAAGGCCGCCGTGTAGTCGGGGACGGCGCGCTGCAGCATCGCGGGCAGGTTGAAGACCAGCGCCACCGCCAGCACGATCATCGTGATTCCGCCAGCGATCCGGATCGCGCGCTGCCGGCGCCGGAAGGTCGAGACGCGTTCCGCGACGCGTCGCCCGGCCAGCGCGAAAGCCAGCAGCGGTACCGCGGTGCCGACCGCGAATGTCGCGGTCAAGACCAGTGTCGCCACCCCGATGTGGGCGGTGCCGCCGGCGACCACGATCGCCGCCAGAACCGGCCCCGCGCACGGCACATACAGCGCGCCCAGCGTCAGGCCAAGCCCGAAACCACTCCTGTCGCTGCTGATCTCACGCTGTGGGATGCGGGCGAACGGCCGCTCCAGCAAGTGCTGCAGCGGCGGGAAGATCAGCCCTAGGCCGATCAGCGTCAACGTCACCAGCGCCGCCCACCGGATCGCGTCCTGCGGCAGGTGCAGCGCCGACAGCAGGGCGGACCCGAGGAGGGTGACCACGCCGAAGCTGCATACCAGGCCCGCGATCACCAGGTATGGCCGTGCCGCTCGGGTGCTGTTCACGCCGGAGAAGAACACCACCGGGAGCACCGGCAGGATGCATGGCGAGATGCCCGTGATCAGGCCGCCGAGGAACCCGATCAGCGCGATGGTGTGCATGACTGCCATTCGTAACAGCCGCGGTGTCGGGTGGGCCCCGTCGCGTAAGTAACACGGCGCCAAGATGGGGCGAGATTGCAGTAGCCGACTACTGATGCCGCCGCGACATCGGCGAGCGAGGCTTACCCGATGTCGTTAGTGATTGCGGCGCCGCAGCTGGTGACGGCGGCGGCAGGGGATCTGGCGAGTATCGGGTCGACGATCGAGTCGGCGAACGCCGTCGCGGCCGCTGGGACCACCGCAGTGGCGGCGGCCGGCGCCGACGAGGTGTCGGCGGCCCTCGCGGCGCTGTTCGGCGAACACGCCCAGGCCTATCAGGCCCTGAGCGCCCAAGCGGCGGCCTTTCACGATCGGTTTGTGCAGACCCTGCGCGACGCCGCGGGCTCGTATGCGGCCACCGAGGCCGCGAACGCATCGCCGATGCAAAGTGTTCAAGGCATTGACGGCTCATTTTCGCCCTGGAAAGCCCTCACCGGCCGGCCGCTGTTCGGCAACGGGACCGACGGGGCCGCCGGCACCGGGGCCAACGGCACCGACGGCGGCTGGTTGATCGGCAACGGCGGCAACGGCGGGTCCGGTGTCAGCCCCACCGGAGGGGCCGGTGGCAGGGGCGGGGCCGCCGGGTTGATCGGCAACGGCGGGTCCGGCGGGACGGGCGGCTCCAATTCCTCTGGCGGCAACGCCGGCGCCGGTGGCCAAGGTGCCAACGGTGGGTGGTTGTCCGGCAGCGGCGGCAACGGCGGGCAGGGTGGCGACGCGTCGTACGGGGGGATCGACGGAGGGGCAGGTGGTGGTGGCGGCAACGCCGGCCTGTTCGGCAGGGGCGGCGCCGGGGGCGGTGGCGGTTCCGGCTTCTCGTTCGGTGGCAACTACGGCAACTCCGGCAACGGCGGAACCGGCGGGCTGTTCATGGGCGACGGCGGCGACGGCGGCAGCTCTTACGGAAACGGCAGCGGCGGCGTCGGCGGCGACGCCCGTTGGATCGGTAATGGCGGCACCGGGGGCTCCAGCTTCGGTGGCCCGGCCGGCGGCACGGCCGGCAAAGCGGGGCTGCTCATCGGTGACGGCGGCGATGGTGGAAACGGGCAGCCCGGCGCGGATGGCGGGTGGCTGTTCGGCAACGGCGGCAACGGCGGCGACGCTGTGCCCGGTTATAGCGGACTCCCAGCGCCGGGTGGTAACGGCGGAGCCGCCGGATTGATCGGCAACGGCGGCAACGGCGGCAACGCCGGGTCTGGTTTCAGCGCCGCCGGAGCACCGGGCGGTAACGGCGGGGCCGCCGGGTTGATCGGCAACGGCGGGGCCGGAGGGGCGGGCGGCGCCGATTATTTTCTCGACAAGGGTGGTGCCGGCGGCCAAGGTGCCCGTGGCGGGTGGTTGTTCGGCAATGGCGGCGATGGCGGGGGAGGCGGCGGCTTTGCCGGGGACAACGGGGCGGGTGGTAATGGCGGCGATGCCGGCCTGTTGGGCTGGGGCGGCGCGGGCGGCTTCGCCGGTTACGACTCGTTCAGTGAGTCCGGTGGGCACGGCGGCACCGGTGGCAGCGGCGGGCTATTCATCGGCAAGGGCGGCCACGGCGGCGGCTCTTTCTTCGGCATCGGCGGCGACGGCGGCGACGCCGGACTGCTGGGCAGGGGCGGCAACGGGGGCATCGGCAGCCCGTACGGTGGCGCGGCCGGCAGAGCCGGGCTACTCGCCGGCGACGGCGGCAGTGGTGGAGACGGAATGCCCGGCGCGGATGGCGGGTGGCTGATCGGCAACGGCGGCGCCGGTGGCCTTGGGCTTGGTGGTTCCGTGGGAGGCGACGGCGGCAACGCCCATTTCATTGGCAACGGCGGCAACGGCGGCAATGTGGGGAGCGCGGCCGGTGCGGGTGGTAACGGCGGCCACGGCGGGTTGCTATTGGGAAACGGTGGTGCCGGTGGGCAGGGCGCCTTTATGTCGATGGCCGGTGAGCACAGTGGTTCGGGCGGCGCCGGCGGCAAAGCCGGGCTGATCGGCAATGGCGGGGCCGGCGGCGACGCAGGAGGCGCGGACGACCCGGACGCCGGAGCCGGCGGCGGCGACGGCGGCGATGCGATCTTGTTCGGTAGCGGTGGTAATGGCGGCAACGGGAGCGGCGGGTTCGCCGGTGGAACCGGTGGTAAGGCCGGGCTACTGTTCGGCGATACCGGAGCGGACGGGACCCCTTAGTGCTGCAGTAGCCCAGACGAACCTGTCAGCTAATCGCTGTAGGCGAGGGAGTGGTCCGGCTGCGGTTGGGCCGGCGCGATCCGGGGCCTGGGGGGCCTGCTACGCACCCTCATCGGCCACCAGAACCAGCGGCCCAGCAGCGCGGCGATGGACGGCGTCATGAACGAGCGCACGATCAAGGTGTCGAATAGCAGCCCCAGGCCAATGGTGGTGCCCACCTGACCGACCACCCGCAAATCGCTGACCGCCATCGACGCCATGGTGAACGCGAACACCAGGCCCGCGTTCGTCACCACCTTGCCGGTGCCCCCCATCGAACGGATGATGCCCGTATTCAGCCCGGCCTTCATTTCCTGTTTGAACCGCGAGACCAGGAGCAGGTTGTAGTCGGATCCCACCGCCAATAGCACGATGACGGACATCGCGAGCACCAGCCAATGCAATTGGATGCCCAAAATATGCTGCCAGAGCAGCACGGACATGCCGAAGGAAGCGCCCAGCGACAGCGCCACCGTCCCGACGATCACCGCGGCGGCGACAAAGGCGCGCGTGATGATCAGCATGATGATGAAAATGAGACAGAGCGACGAAATCCCCGCGATCACCAGGTCCCATTCGGCGCCCTCGGAGATGTCCTTGAAGACGGCCGCCGTTCCGGCCACGTAGATCTTGGAGTCCTCCAACGGATTTCCCTTGAGCGACTCCTCGGCCGCGATGCGTATCGCATTGATGCTCGCGATGCCCTCCGCCGACGCGGGGTCCCCCCTATGCAAGATGATGAAGCGGGCCGCGTGTCCGTCCGGCGACAGGAACGATTTCATGGCGCGCTTGAAGTCGGCGTTCTTGAAGACCTCGGGCGGAAGGTAGAACGAGTCGTCGTTCTTGGCGGCGTCGAAGGCCTTTCCCATGGCATTCGCGTTTTCGCTCATCTCGTTCATTTGATCCATGATTCCCGACATCGTGCTGTGCATTGTCAGCATCGATGTCCGCATGCTTTCCATGGTGTCGATCATCGGCGGGAACGTGGCGAGCATCTGCGGCATCAGCACATCCAGCTGTTTGATGTCACCGACCAGGGCGTTGAGTTTGTCGGTGATCTGGTCCACGCCGTCCAGCCCGTCGAATATCGATCGCAACGAAAAGCAGACCGGAATGTCGTAACAATGCCGCTCCCAGTAGAAATAACTGCGGACCGGCCGCCAGGTATCTTCGAAATCCGCGATATTGTCGCGCAGCTGGTTGGTGATTTCCTGCATCTCGACGGTGTCGCCGACCATGCGGTGGGTGGTGGCGGCGAGCTGTGTCATCAACGCGTACATCCGCCGCATCGTGACGATCGTCTTGGCCATATCGTCGGCCTGTTTCAGCATGTCATTCATCCGGTCGCGCTGGTATTTCAGGGTCTGTACCTGACCGGCATTCTGCATGCTGATCTGAAACGGAATGGTCGTGTGGTCCATTGCCGTTCCGTCGGGTCGTGTTATTGCCTGTACCCGCGATATTCCCGGGACCCGGAATATGCCCTTGGCCAGCCTGTCCAAGATCAGGAAGTCTGCCGGATTTCGCAAATCATGATCGGACTGGATCATCAAAATCTCGGGCTTCATGCGGGCCTGGGAGAAATGGCGATCCGCGGCGGCAAATCCCTCGTTGGCGGGGATGAAGGTGGGCAGGTAAGCGCGGTCGTTGTAGCTCGCTTTGTATCCGGGCAGCGTCAGCAGGCCGACGAGGGCGACCGCGCAGGTCGCGGCCAACACGGGCAGCGGCCAGCGGACCACCACGGTGCCGACCCGGCGCCAGCCGCGAACCTTGATCAGCCGCTTGGGTTCGAACAGGCCGAACCGGCTGCCGACGGTCAGCACGGCCGGCCCCAGCGTCAGGGCGACCGCCACCGCGGCCAGCATCCCGACCGCACACGGGATACCCAGGGTGATGAAGTAGGGCATCCGCGCGAAGTGCAGGCAGAACGTCGCCCCGGCAATGGTCAAACCGGAGCCGAGGATGACGTGGGCAGTCCCCCGATACATGGTGTAGAAGGCGGCTTCCTTGTCCTCGCCGGCCTGACGGGCCTCCTGGTAGCGCCCGATGATGAAGATTCCGTAGTCCGTGCCGGCCGCGATGGCCAACGACGTCAGCAGGCTGACGGCAAAGGTGGACAGTCCGATAGCTCCGGTATGCCCGAGCATCGCGACGGCGCCCCGCGCGGCCGATAACTCGATTCCGACCGTGAGCAGTAGCAGAATCACGGTGAGGATTGATCGGTAGACCAACAGCAACATAATCAAAATCACGACAACCGTGGTCGCGGTGATCCGGAGCATGGATCTGTCGCCGCTGTGCTGCATATCCGCGGCGAGCGCCGACGCCCCGGTGACCCACGCCTTGATCCCCGGCGGGGCGGGCGTCTCCGCGACGATCTTGCGGACCGTTGCCACGGATTCGTTGGCCAGCGGCTCGCCCTGGTTACCGGCGAGATTCACTTGGACATAGGCGGCCTTGCCGTCGTTGCTTTGCGCGCCCGCCGCCGTCAGCGGATCGCCCCAGAAGTCCTGGATGCTCTGCACGTGCCTGTCGGCCCGCAGCTTGCGGATCAGGGTGTCATAAAACCTGTGGGCATCGTCGCCGAGTGGCTGATCGCCTTCCAGCACTATCATCGCCGCGCTGTCGGAGTTTCCCTCCTTGAACGCGTCGCCGATTTTCTTCATGGCCACGTAGGAGGGCGCTTCCTTGGGGCTCAGCGATACCGAACGCTCTTGGCCGACCTCTTCGAGCGACGGGACAAACGCACTGATGCAGAAGATAATCGCCAGCCAGCCCAGGATGATCGGCACCGCGAACCGGTGGATCACCTGCGCGATTCGCGGCCGCTCGGCATCGGCTGTGATGCCCGGGCCGTCCGGGGTGCCGGGGGCGCCTTGGGTGTCGGGGTCGTTCGCGAATCGGGTACTCACGCGGACTTCACCATGCAGTAGGTGTAGGCGTTGATCTCGTTGGAAACGTGCTCGGCTTTGACTACGCCGTCCACCGTGATGCGGCAGCCGATGCTATCGCTATTGCCTTGCGCCACAATGTTTCCCATCACTGCGGCCAAGGTCGTGGTGATATGCAACGACCACGGCAACGGCGCCCCGTCGATGCGCCGGGGATCGGAATTGACATCGAAATAGCTGATGTCGGCGACCGTTCCGGGTGCACCGAAGACCTCGTAATCGAGTCGCTTGGGATTGAACGGTTTGGGGCTCTCCAGGTTGCTGTCCGCGTAAGACTCGTGTTTCTCGGAGCCGAAGTAACCGTGGACGCGGTACACGACGAATCCCCCGGCGATCACTACCGCCAGGATGACCAGTGGAATCCAAGTCCGCGACAGCACCTTGAAAATTGGAATTCTCTTCGCCCCTTTGGCATTTCGACCGTGCGGACGGTTCGTCCTCCGACCGAAGTTGTTCAGCTCCCGCGCCGAGCCTAACCAAGCCTTGCCTAACTAAACAACTCCTCGACCATACCCTCGTCACGTTCGGCGCCCGGGTCTGTCGACCCTGTCACTCGTGAACTCGAGTGTAACGCATGTCACGTGCGTAACGGCAGGTCAGTGGGGCGCTCGACGTTTTCCAAGTCACGTAACGTGCGTTATACAAATCACACAACGTGCGTTATCCTCAGCCGGTGGCGCAATTGACCTTCCGGCGCGCCCGCAGAGAGGAAAACAAGCGCCAACGCGCGGCGGCGTTGGTGGAAGCCGCCCGTTCGCTGGCCGTCGAAACCGGCGTCCCGTCCGTGACCTTGGCGGCGGTCGCCACCCGCGCCGCAATTCATTACTCCGCGGTGCGCCGCTATTTCACCTCCCACAAAAAGGTGCTACTCATCTGGCGGCCGAAGGTTGGGTGCGCTGATCGAACACGGTCTGCGAGAAGTTGGACGAGCCCGGTTCGATGTCGACAGAGCGAATGGCCGAGACGGTGGCCAACGGCCTGGCCGCCGACCCGTTGTTTTGCGACTTGCCGGCCAACCTTCATCTGCACCTCGAGGAAGAGGTGAAATCGAGCGGGTCGTCGAGATCAGGCGGACCGTTGCCGCCGCCGCCGTCGCGCTGGCGGACGCGATCGAGCGCTATGCCCGTGCTCGGGCGTTCGGGCGCCTTCGACATCTTGATCGCCGCTTACTCGTTGGCCTCCGCCTTCTGGCAGATCGCCAATCCGCCGGAGCGAATCTCGGACGTGTACGCCGAGGGGCCCGAAGTCCTGCCGCCCGAATGGAACATCGATTTCGCATCCGCACTCTGCCGAGTGCTCACCGCCACCTGTATCGGGCTAAGGTCCGGATCTTCCCGCGCCCGCGCGGGCCGGAAAACCGGATTGGCGGTAATCCGAATCGTTCTCATTTCGCACCTTCTTCGGGAGTTTGCTAAACATGACGAAAATTGGTTGAACCACTTTTGCGGCCTCAGCCCTGAGGTGTTGGACTCCGCAGCCCGATTGCGGCGCCAAATGGCCGATCAGCTCGCTCGATCAGCTCGCCCCTTCTGGCTGGTCCGGAATGTCCCAAGCATCGCGGTTGGGACCTGCTATCCCGGTTGCAATGGGAGAAGGGCCGGGATTCATGCCCGACGGTAAGCCCAAGGTCCTAGTGATCTGGGATGACGACATAGGGATCACCAACCTCGGTAGTTGCAGTGACGGCCTGATGGGCTATCGCACCCCGAACGCCGATCGCATCGGCTTGTCTGGTGCCGACATCGGTTGGTTCGCAGAGGATTTGACGATTGCCGAACCGCTCAAGCAACGGCCCGCACCGCAACACCTAGCCCAATTTGCGGCACCGCGCGATTCCGCAGCGAGAAGAAACACCAACTGGGAGGGCGTATTTCGGGTGCCGGAGATGATCCGCTGGCCGGGAAAATCAAGGCTGGCACCGTCGCCAACGACATCATCCAGCACCAGGACTGGCTGCCGACGCTGCTGGCCCGGCGCGGGAGACTCCGACGGTCAGCGACAAACTCAAGAAGGGCTTTGCGGTCGCGCGCGACGGAGAAGAGCGGGTATGCAGGGTCCACATCGACGGCTTCAATCTGCTGCCCTGACTGATGGGCGAGGTCGAGCACGGCCGGCGCCGCGGCTTCTTCTACTTTTCCGAGGACGGCGACCTGGTGGCCATGCGGTTCGAGGACTGGAGGGTGGTGTTCGCCGTACAGCGCTGCCAGGGCACGCTGCAGATCTGGGCCCAACGGTTCGTCGTGCTTCGGGTTCCTAAGTTGTTCAACCTGCGCACCGATCCGTTCGAATACGCCGATCTCACCTCGAATACCCACTGGGACTAGATGATTCGCCGCGACCTCTTTGTCCTCTACGCGACGGCGATGGCCACCAAGTTCCTGGAGAGGTTCGAGTGATTTCCGCCGCGGCACCCACCGGCCAGCTTCAGTATCGACCACGCCGTCGAGAAGCTCAAGGCGTTCCTGGCCGCGGATTAGTCGGGACTAGTTGGGGATTGGCGATGCTTGAGTCGTGGAATGACGGGCCGGCCAAGGCGGCGATCGTTGACTTCGTCGGTCGGTCATCACCGAGGGTGCCGCTCGAAGAGCGGGTCGCGGTGTTCGACAGCGACGGCACCCTGTGGTGCGAGAAGCCGGCCTGCATTCAGCTGTATTTCGTGGTGCGCCGGCTCAGGCAGCTGCGGACGTCGCCCTAGGCGAAAGGCAGCCGTATCGAGCCGTCTTGTCGGGAGATCTGTCCTGGTTCGGTGACGTCGTCACAAAGCACTACGACGACGACGGCGACGGCTCTGACATCAAAACCCTTGCAGGTGGCATACTTTCGGCTTAACGCGGGTTAACCGTCGAGGAACAAGCCGAACGGGTGCGGGCGTTTTTCGCCGACGCCACGCATCCGACCCTGAACCGGCCCTACGTCGCCTGCGGGTAGGTGCCGATGGTCGAGCTGGTGTGCTACCCGGAGGCCAACGGCTTCACCAGCTATATCGTCTCGGGCGCGATATCGTCTCGGGCGGCGGCCGCGATTTCACGCGGCGCGTCACCGCGCAGATGTAAAGGGTGCCGCCCGACCGTGTGATCGGAAGCTCGGTCGGCCTGGACTTCCAGGACAGTCAGCTGCTGCCGACGTCGAGGCCGGAGTTCCCCGACGATGACGGCCCGGTCAAGCGGGTGCGGATCTGGGCGCGCGCCGGCCCGGCGGCCTATCCTAGCCGGGGGAAACTTCAACGGCGACATCAGATGCTGCAGTACGTGCAGGCGTCCAGACCCGCGCTGTTCTTGGGTGCTGCGCCACGACGACGCCGACCGCGTATTCGAACCTGTGCCAGCTTCTGAGCACCGCTATCCCGTGGCGAGTCAGATCGAGACATAAGCGATTCACAGACCCGTCACACTCCTCTCCGGCGGCCAGCATGCCTGACCACCATTCAGGCCCGACCACTTACACAGTCAATGAGACACGCCCCGAATGCGCGCGTCCCGGGCCACTTCAGTAGCGGAATGCGGGCCAGCGATGTGAGTTGCCCGCTCATCGAGGAACCGGCCGTCACCATCACGCAGCCAAGCGACATCGATGCGGATCGAGACGATGTCATGCAGTTGGCCCTATCGGTCAGCTGACGAAGCGATCGCTGACGTGCCCGACGGAGAGCCAGGGAGGTGGTCAATTAACCCAGCGGCGGGTGGCTTTTTACCCGCATCGTCAGCCCCGAGGCTGCCCCGGTAACGCCCGTTTTCAAGCGTGCTGCGCGGCCGGTATTGGGCGGCATCGGCGAGTTGTCATCGTTCCACTCGACCGGACCGTCGGTGTCACCCCGATTGCCGCGTGCGACGACAACGATCGCCGGTGCCCAAGCCGGAGGCAATCGTCCGCGGAGAACATCTGCGGTTGGCGCGTTCGTCATATACGCATGTCGTCTGGACCGCCGGTGACGCTGATTGCCGCTCTCAGTTGACTGCTTGGATCACTCGTTCTGCAACCAAATCACCAGTCCGCCAGTTAACGTGATGTGGCTCACGGTCACGTCAATTTGGAATGTAGGCGTGCCCGCGAATGACGGCCGATGCATCGGTAGTGCTGGGAGGGTGTAGTTGCTTGATGCCTGTGAGCGCGGTCTGTCGCTGTCGAGATGGTGCCGCGGGTGGGGCTGATCTGGACGGTGCACGGGGATTGTCGTCTCGAGAGCTTGAAGAGTGGTCGACGCGTTGTGGGCGTTGGGGTCGGGGGCGGCGTAGGTGGTGGCGCCGTTGACCCCGATGGCGCTGTCGCCGCCGGATCGGATACACCTCGACGGGCCAGACGGGTTAAGCGCGCTGCTCAGTTTCGGAGAGGCCTGCCCGGGTGAGGTGGCCGCCGGTGCGCCGGGTCGGCTCATGGCGACCCGGCGAGCCCCAGCGGTATCGATGGAGCCGTGGTGGGTCTTCCGCGCCGTGACTTCGGGTTGTTGGTGAGCTGACTTACTCAGATATCACAGGAGCGTTTGTTTATGGCATTGCTGTTGGACCGGATTCGGGAATTGGGGTTGCGGGTTCCCGATGCGCCTGCGTTGGCCTTCGTTGATGAGGGGGGCGGGGTTGTTGAGTCGATGAGTCGCGCTGAGGTGGTGGCGGAGGCGGTCTGGGGTGGCCGGGATGCTTGGGCTGGGGTGTGGTTTGGAGCCGGGTGATCGGGTGTTGTTGGTGTATCCGCCGGGGTTGGACTTCGCGCGTGGGTTGTTGGGGTGTATGGCGGCGGGGGTGGTGGGTGTGCCTGTGTATCCGCCGGATCCGCTTAATCCGCAGGGGTCGATCGCGCGTTTGCAGCGGGTTGCCGATGATTGCGGTGCGAAGGCTGTGTTGACCAGTCGCGGGTATGCGCGGGCGTGGCAGGCGGGTGCGGTGGAGCCTGTGTTGACTGCGAGCGGCGCTGGTTGGGGTGGCGATCTTGCGTGGCATGTGGTTCCGGGTGGGGTCGGTGGGCGCGGCGTGGAGGGGTTGGTTTCTGGTGGTCAGGTGGGGGGTTGGGCGCCGGACCCGGATGCGCCGGCTTTTCTGCAGTACACCTCGGGGTCGACGGGTGATCCCAAGGGTGTTGTGGTTACCCATGCCAATCTGGCGCATCAGCTTGATTTCGTGGGTCGAAGTCTGGGTTTTGGCGGGGATAGTCGCTTTGTTGTGTGGTTGCCTCAGTACCACGATATGGGGTTGATCGGCGCGTTGTTGGGTGCTGTGTATGGCAATGCTGCGCTGACCATGATGTTGCCGTTGAGTTTTTTGCATCGGCCGGCGTTGTGGTTTGAGGTCATGCACCGGGTCGGGGCTACTCATACGATTGCGCCGAATTTCGCGTATGAGTTGGCGGTGCGTAAGACGACCGCTGAGCAGCGTGCGCGGTGGGATTTGAGCTCTTTGCAGATGGTGTTAAGCGGTGCGGAGTCGGTGCGTGAGGGCACTAGTCGGCGTTTTGTGGAGGCTTTCGCTGTTTGTGGGTTGCGTCCGGAGGTTTTTTGTCCGGCTTACGGTCTGGCCGAGCACACCTTGGCGGTGACGGTGTGGGGACGCTCGAGGGTGCGGGTGGATCGTTATCAGCTTGAAACGCAGCGGCGGGCGGTGCTCAGCGAGGGTCTTGATGGCCAGGTGCTGATGAGTTGCGGTGAGCTCAACGATGATGTCGCTGTCCAGATTGTGGACCCGCAGCGGTGTGTGGTGCTGGCTGAGGGTGAGGTCGGGGAAATTTGGGTGGATTCGCCGAGTAAGGCCGCGGGTTATTGGGGGGACGCGCAGAGGTCTCGGGCCAGCTTCGGGGCTCGGCTTGCCGGGGCCGTGGGTGGGCGCGGTTATCTGCGGACCGGGGATCTGGGGTTTGTGCGCCGGGGTGAGTTGTATGTGTGTGGCCGGATTAAGGACCTGTTGATTGTGGCGGGGCGCAATATTGATCCGCAGGATATCGAGGATAGTTTGCGGGGTTGTCATCTGTTGGTGCGCCCGGGTGGGATCGCGGCTTTTGCTATCGAGGGCGGCGGTGGGGGCGGCGGCGAGGGTGAAGCGCTCGCGGTGTTGGTGGAGGTGGCCGGCGAGGCGTCGCGGCAGGTGTTGGTTGAGGTGGTTGGGGCGGTGCGCGCGGTGGTGCTGGAAAACCACCAGTTGCGTTGTGCGGTGGTGGTGGTGGGCCCGCGGGGCAGCGTGAGTAAGACCACTAGCGGCAAGGTGCAGCGTGGCCGTTGCCGCGCTGCTCTGCTTGATGGCACCTTGGCGGCTCGGGCGCTGCTGGTGGACCGCTTGCCTGATCAGCAACCGGCCAGCGCCGCATTGTCGGCATCGCAGGCAGTAACTCCGGCCGGGCATGACTTGGTGGCGGTGGTGGGTGAGCAGGTAGCTGCGGTGGTGGGTATCGGTGTGGCCGAGGTCGATATCGATCAACCGCTGGGCGCTGTCGGTTTGAATTCGCTGGGGGTTAGCGAGTTGGCGGTGCGGCTAAGCGGTGTGCTTGGGGTGCAGGTGAACCCGGTTGATGTGTTGAACCATCCCAGCGTGCGGGGTTTGGCGGGGATGCTCGGCGACGGCGGCGGGCAGCACCGCCAGTGGGTGGAGCCGGTGGTGGGGGCTGGGGTCGGTGCCCGCGCTGATGAGCCGATCGCGGTGGTGGGGATGGCGTGCCGGTTCCCTGGTGGGGTGGATGGCGCGGCGGGGTTGTGGGACTTGGTAGTTGGTGGCCGGGATGCGGTGGGGGAGTTCCCGAGTGATCGGGGCTGGAATCTGGCGGAGTTGTTTGATCTGGACCCGGATGCGGTGGGCAAGACCTATACGCGTGAGGGTGGGTTTTTAGAGGATGCCGCGGGTTTTGATGCGCAGTTTTTCGGGATTTCGGCGCGGGAGGCCCGTGCGATGGATCCCCAGCAGCGGGTGTTGTTGGAGGTGTGTTGGGAGGCGTTGGAGTCCGCGGGGATCGATCCGGCTGGTTTGGCGGGCACCGATACCGGGGTGTTCGTGGGTGCGTGGGCCCAGTCCTATGGGGGGGCGGGTGATTCGCAGGCGGTTGAGGGCTACGCGATGACGGGCCTGGCTACCAGCGTGGTTTCGGGGCGGGTGGCGTACGTGTTGGGGTTGCAGGGCCCGGCGATCACGGTGGATACCGCGTGTTCGTCGTCGTTGGTGGCCACGCATTGGGCGTGTCAGTCGTTGCGTAACGGGGAATCTGGGCTGGCGCTTGCTGGTGGGGTCACCGTGATGACCACGGCGGGGGTTTTCACGGAGTTGGCGCGTCAGCGTGGGCTTGCCGTTGATGGGCGCTGTAAAGCGTTCGCGGCGGCCGCTGATGGCACCGGGTGGGGTGAAGGCGCGGCGGTGTTGGTGCTCGAACGCCTTAGCGATGCCTACCGCAACCAGCATCCGGTGTTGGCGGTGATCGCGGGGTCGGCGGTCAACCAGGACGGTGCGTCTCATGGGTTGAGCGCGCCTAACGGGCCGGCTCAGCAGCGGGTCATTCGCCAGGCGGTGGCCAACGCCGGGCTGACTCTGGATGCGGTGGATGTGGTGGAGGCCCACGGCACCGGTACCAGGTTGGGGGATCCGATCGAGGCCGGCGCGCTGATCGCCACTTACGGCGCTGCCCATACCGCTGAGAGCCCGTTGTGGGTGGGGTCGATCAAATCCAACATCGGCCACACCCAGGCCGCGGCCGGGGCCGCGGGGTTGATGAAAATGATCGAGGCGCTCAACCACGCGATGCTGCCCCCGACGTTGCACGTGGACGCGCCCAGCCCGCATGTTGACTGGTCGGCCGGCACGGTTCGGTTGCTCACCGAGGCTGTTCCCTGGCCGGTGAACGGCCACCCTCGCACCGCCGGGGTGTCCTCGTTCGGGATCAGCGGCACCAACGCGCATCTGATCCTGCAACAAGCCCCGGTCCGGACTGCGGTACCCGCCGCGATCCAGACCGTCGAGGAACCCCCGGTGTGGGTATGGCCGGTCTCGGCGCGCACCCCCGCCGCGGTATGCGCTCAAGCCGAGCAGCTGCGTCAGCATCTGGTTAGTCATCTCGATCTGGATCTGGCCGATGTGGCTTACAGTCTGGCGGCCACCCGCGCACAGCACCCGTATCGGGCCGCGATCACCGCTACCAGCGCTGACCCCCGCGGGGCGCTGTTGGCGGCTTTGCGCGCGTTGAGCAGCGGCCGCCCGCACCCGCGGGTGACCCAACACCATCAGGTGGCCCGCCTGGCCAGCAAGAGGGTGTTCGTGTTTCCCGGCCAGGGCGGCCAATACCTGGGGGTGGGTCAACAGCTTTATCAGCGTCACCCCGTTTTCACGCGGGCCCTGGATGAATGTGATGCGGCGCTGCTGCCGTTCACGGGCTGGTCGGTGCGTGATGTGGTGTGCCAGGACCCGGGCGCCCCGTCGCTGGATCGCATCGATGTGGTGCAGCCGGTGCTGTTCTCGGTGATGGTGTCGCTCGCCGAGGTGCTGGGTTCTTACGGAATAGTGCCTGATGCGGTGATCGGGCACTCCCAAGGAGAAATCGCCGCCGCCCATATCGCCGGGGTTTTCCCGCTGAGGGACGCGGCCAAGATCGTGGCGCTGCGCAGTCGGGCACTGAGCGCGCTGTCTGGTGGGGGCGCTATGGCGTCGGTGTTGTTGGCTGCCGAGCAGGTGGCGCCGCGGTCGGGGCGTTGGGGTCAGGCGTTGGGTATCGCCGCGGTCAATGGCCCGTCGCACACGGTCGTCAGCGGCGAGTTGGGCGCCGTGGAGCAGTTCAGCGTGGCGTGCGAGCAAAACGGTATCCAAATCCGGCGCATCGCAGTGGATTACGCGTCGCATTCGGCTCAGGTCGAGGTATTGCGTGAGCAGTTGCTGGTCGAGCTGGCGGATCTGGCCCCGCGGCCGGCTCGGATCCCGTTGTATTCGACGGTGGATAGCGCGGTCTCGGGTGAGGCGCTGGATACCACCGGCATGGACGCCGACTACTGGTATCGGAACCTGCGGGAGCCGGTGCGTTTTCATGACGGTGTGGCCGCCCTGCTGGGCCAGGGGGAGCAGGTTTTTGTGGAGTTGTCCCCGCATCCGGTGTTGGCCCCGGCGATCAGCGACACGCTGGCCGGCACCGCGGGGCGGGCCGGCTCGGCGGTGATCACCACCTTGCACCGCGAGCAGCCGGAGTTGGATGCGTTGGCCATGGCGTTGGGCCGGTTGCACATTCATGGGCATAGCCCGTCGTGGCGGGGTCTGTATCCGCACGCGGGTGCGGTGGCGTTGCCTACCTATCCTTTTGAGCACCAACGCTATTGGCTGGCCCCGTCGGCGGGCGATGTCAGTGCCGCTGGGTTGGTTCGTTTGGAGCATCCGTTGTTGGGTGCGGTGACTGAGTTGGCTGGTCTGGATCAGATTGTGCTCAGTGGGCGGTTGTCGACGGCGACGCAGGGTTGGCTGGGCGGGCACGTGCTTGGTGAGAGTGTGGTGTTTCCGGCCACGGGGTTCATCGATGTGGTGTTGGCCGCCGGTGAGCGGGTGGGTTGTGCGGTGATCGATGAGCTGGTGTTGCAGACCCCGTTGGTGTTGGTTGCGGATGCGTTCAGTGATGTGCAGGTCATGGTGCATGCTGCTGATGACGGCGGGCGGCGGGCGTTTACTGTGCACGCGCGTCCGGGCGGTGATCGGGGCGGTGTGGGGTGGACGTTGCATGCCGCCGGGGTGTTGGGTGCCCAGGCGCCGCGGTGGGTGGGGCCGGCGGGGGCGTCGGTGGGTGTGGAGCCCGTTGATGGGGATGGGTTTTATGCGGGGTTGGCTGAGCGTGGTTACCGCTACGGGGGGTTGTTTCGGTCGTTGTGGGGTATCGGGGTAGACCCGGCCGACCCGGATGTGGTGTGTGCGCGGGTGGGGTTGCCCGCTGAGACCGAGGTGACCGGTTATGGGGTGCACCCGGCGCTGCTGGATGCCGCGTTGCAGGCGTTGTTAGGCGCTGAGGCCGGTGCTGATCGCGGGGAGCCGATGCTGCCGTTTGCGTTTGGTGGGGTCGGTTTGCATGCCAGTGCGGCTGCGGTGCTCGATGTCGAGCTGACCCGTATCGGTGCGCACAGGTTCCGGTTGTGCGCGGTCGATCCCGGTGGTGCGCCGGTGATCAGCATCGATAGCGTGACCATGCGCGCGGTGCCCGAGGGTTTTGGGTCGCGCGTCCCGCTGGGGGCGGGGGACGGGTTGTTTGAGCTGGCCTGGTCGCCGCTGCCCGACGATGGTTCGGCGCCGCCGGTACCGCAGTGGGTGGTGCTCAGTGAGGATCCCGGTCGGCTGCCCGCGGTGCTGCGGGGCGGTGTGATCTACCCCGGGTTGGCCGGTTTGGTGTCGTGTCCGCCGCTGGTGATCTGGGTGTTGCCGGTGCCCGTCGAGGGCGATGCTGACCCGTTGCCGCGGTTGCACGGTCTGACGGCGCGGACCCTGGCGGTGGTGCAGGAGTGGTTGGCTCGCGTTAAGAGCCCCGCTCAGGCCAGCGCCGCGCGGTTGGTGATTGTGACCCGTCATGCGGTGAGTATCGGGGCGGTCGACCGTGCTCCGGATATGGCTCACGCGGCGGCGTGGGCGTTGATTCACAGCGCGCAAAGCGAGTATCCGCAGCAGGTGGCGGTGCTTGACACGGATGACACCGTGGCCAGCGAACTCGAGCTGTTGGCGACGTTGGCGCGGTGGCCGGCCGGTGAGCCGCAGGTGGTGTTGCGCCGGGGCGGCGCGTATGTGCCGCGGCTGGCGCGGGCGCGGGCGTTGAGCGTGCCGCTGACCCTGCACTGGCGGCTGGACAGCACCGGCGCGGGTGATTTGGGCAGTCTGGCGTTGGTGGCGGCCGAGCCGGTGGTGTTGGGTCCCGGGCAGGTCCGGATCCAGGTCCGCGCCGCTGGGCTGAATTTCCGTGATGTGGTGGTGGCGCTGGGTGCGATCGCCGATGACGGGCTGGGCGGGGAAGCCGCCGGGGTTGTCCTTGAGACCGCCCCGGATGTGAGCGCGGTGCGGGTCGGGGATGCGGTGATGGGCTTGTTCCCGAACAATGCGTTTGCCCCGACTGCGGTCACCGATCAGCGGCTGGTGGTGGCGGTGCCGGCGGGGTGGTCGTGTGTTCAGGCGGCGTCGGTGCCGGTGGCGTTTGTCACCGCGTATCGCGCGTTGGTTGAGGTGGCCGGGCTTGGTGAGGGGCAGCGGGTGCTCATCCATGCCGGTGCCGGCGGGGTGGGTCAGGCGGCCATCCAGATCGCGCGCCATCTGGGGGCGCAGGTGTATGCGACCGCTCACCCCGGCAAGCATGGGGTGCTGGAAGCCCTGGGGGTGGCGCGCGGGCACATCGCGTCGTCGCGCAGCCTGGATTTCGGGGCGGCGTTCAGGGCGGCCACCGCCGGTCAGGGTGTGGATGTGGTGCTCAACTGTTTGACCGGGCCGTTCATCGATACCTCGCTGGACCTGCTGGGCGATGGTGGTCGTTTCGTGGAGATCGGCAAGACCGACATCCGTTCACCGGAGCAGGTCGGCGTGACCCATCCCGGGGTCAGCTATCACGTCCTTGATGTGGCTGCGACGGCACCCGAGCAGCTGGGGGCCACGGCGGCCGCTTTGGCCACTCTGGCGGCTATGTTCGCCGCCGGGGTCGTGGAGCCGCTGCCGATCACCAGTTATGGCCTGGCTCAGGCGGTGCGGGCGTTTCGGGACATGAGCCAGGCCCGGCACACCGGGAAAATTGTGCTGTTGCCCCCCGCGGTGTTCGACCCGCAGGCCACGGTGTTGGTCACCGGGGGCACCGGCACGCTGGGCGCGGTGTTCGCGCAGCATCTGGTCAGCGCCTACGGTGTGCGGCACCTGCTGCTGGTCTCGCGGTCCGGGGCGGCGGCCGCCGGGGCCGGCGAGCTGTGCGCGCGGCTGACCGGGTTGGGTGCCCACGTCACGATCAGCGCCTGCGACGTCAGCGACCCCGCCCAGCTGGGCGCACTGCTTCAGGCGATTCCGGCTCGGCATCGGTTGCGCGGGGTTATCCACGCCGCCGGGGTGCTCGAGGACGCGGTGATCGGGGAATTGACCGCCGAGCAACTCGACACGGTGTTGGCCGCTAAGGCCGACGCCGCCTGGCATCTGCATCACCTCACCCGCGATGTCGAGCTGGATGCGTTTGTGGTGTTCTCCTCGGTCGCGGGCGTGCTCGGTGCTGGCGGGCAGGCCAATTACGCGGCCGCTAACGCGTTCTGCGACGCGCTGGTCGAGCATCGGCGGCACCGCCAGCAGGCCACCAGCCTGGCCTGGGGGTATTGGCCGGGTACGGGCCTGACCGCCGGGCTCAGCTCGGCCGAGCAGACCCGGTTGAGCCGCACCGGCCTGGTCCCGATCAGCACTACCCACGGCCTGGCCTTGTTCGACGCCGCCCTGTCCCGCCAGCAGCCCTGCCTGATCCCGTGCCCCCTGAACGCCTCGGCGTTGGCCCGCCAGGCACATCAGCACACCTTGCCGGCGATCCTGTCGGGGCTGACCCGCGCCCGCCCGCAGGCGGCCACCAGTGTCGGCCCTGACAGCCTGGCCGCGCAGCTCGCCAGCCAGACCCCCGACAAGCAACTGCGCACTTTGACCACCCTGGTGGCCACCGCCACCGCCACCGTACTGGCCCACCCCGACCCGACCGCCCTGGACACCCAACGGCCCTTTAAAGATCTCGGCATCGACTCGTTGACCGCCCTGGAACTCCGCAACACGCTGAGCGCCCAAACCGGGCTGGCCCTACCGGCCACCGTGGCCTTCGACCATCCCACCCCCACCGCGCTGGCCAGCCACCTG
>CAVZTC010000005.1:0-1388557 GCA_963778135.1 uncultured Actinomycetota bacterium
AGTGCCGCGGATGAGTTCGACGGATTCGGCCATGCTGTAGCGGGTTTCGAGGCGCTCTAGGATCTGATCGACCGTCAACGCAGGCCGACTAAGCCTGGACGCTATCGCCACTACAGCCCGGCGGGCGATGTCGGGGGATAACGCCACAGTGTCGGCGGCGAACTGCGCGGGCGAGACGACGTTGAGTGGTTCCGGGATGGTCTGCGGTGGAAAGTCTTTGAGGTTACTAGTGACGATCACGCCTGCCCCGCCAACCAGTGCCGCGGCAACGACATGCTCATCATCGGGGTCGGGCAGGCCAAAGGTGCCTTCAAGGGGCTCCCAATTGAGCACGAGGGCGTCCTCGAACACCGTCGACATCTGATCGATGAGGTGTTGCGCCCGCGCCTCCGCAGTAGTTGCGTCGTCGCCGTGGCGGAGGAGCTTCCGGGCCTCGTGGTAGCGCAGTTCGTCAAGGATCGCGGATGACCACAACGGCCGGTAGAGCCCTTCGATCGCCAACGACAGTAAGAAATCGCGCTGCAGACTCGGCCACAACACCGAGGTATCCAACAGGGCAGCGAACATTCGTAGTGTGTGCTCAGCGGGCTGAGGTCTTGGCCCGTCGCCGCTGGGCCGCGACTCGGCGGGCTTCGCGAAGTTGCTGGTGAATCGCTTCGGGATCGTCCTCGGTGTCGATGTCGACGGCGGTGGCAGCCAACGCTTCGTACTGACGGTTGCGGCGCTGATCGCGATAAGCCAGAACGTCATCGAGAAGCAACCGATGACGATTGCCGATCCGCTCGGCCGGCAACACACCGTCGGTGATAAGACGAACAACCGTCGGCCGGCTGACTCCGAGCAGATCAGCCGCCTCTTGCGTGGTCAGCTTCATCGTTTGTGGCGCAATGGTCACAGCTTTGCCGGCATACAGCGCGGCCACCACCTTCCTCAGCGCCTGGTGCACGGTCGGCGGCAGTTCGATACGGTCGTGTTCCTCGACACCAACGAGGGCATAACTCGGGGAAGCGGCCGACCCGCGAAGACGCTCATGGGCGGCAAGGAACCCAACGACGAGACCAAGCTCCTCGCGTTCCTCTGGGACGAAAGTTGCCGCTTCCACCGCGTCTGCGCTCATTACAAACCTCTATCCGAACAAAACGAAACTATCTTCGATATGTTCGAATAGTAGCATCGGCATCGATAGGATCGCCTGCAGGATATGCACATCCTCGTTGTCACACCATTGTCACAACACCCGCGAGACGTACCGGGAAGGCAAGGGACGGTTCGGGACAGTTCCCGCAGCTCAGGTGCGACGTCAGGAACAACGGGATATGGCCGAACACCCATCAGAGTCGACTGGGGGTCAAGTGGTCGCAGGTTCAAATCCTGTCAGCCCGACGCAGGTCAGAGGCCGTTTCCGAGGTTCGGGAACGGCTTTTTTCTTGCCGTACCGCCTTTGCATACCGCCATCACAAACCGAGCGCATCGCCGAGGCCCTTCACAGCGGCCCGTGCGGCGTCGTCACTGGTGTGACATTGCCGGTGACAGCGACCGACGAGTGCCCTAGCAGGGGGTCGGCGACCGCCCTGATATCTACGCCCGACTCGAGCCACGCCACCGCGACCGAGTGGCGCAGGGTGTGTACGTCGGGCGTCGCCAGCAGCACTTCAGAACTGACGTGCATTATGTCGATGGCTTAGAAGAGCGTTGGATCGGCCACGACGACGTTGGGCGGTGCATCGCCTATCCGGGTCGCGACGACGGGGGTTCGGTACACCGATCCTTGATTGGCGCATTCATTGGTGAGAACGGTTTCGGTCACAACGCCTCGGAGCGTGCCGTCGGGCTGTGGCTCCATTGACCAACTAAGTGTCGAGGTGTCGGTGACTGTTCCGCTTGTTCCACGGCACCGTTCGGGCGCATGAAGATAGGGCGTGTCTTGCCAGTGACCGTCGGCGAAGTGGAGAACGTGTGCAACACCTGTGGCCTCGTTGTGGTTGGTGTCGGCGAGCCGGGATCCTGTGGCCACGCATCCCGTGGCTGTGCACAGAGAACGAAACGCCCACCAATTAGTGGTCTGGGTGGTGGCGAGGTCGCCGGATGTTGGGTCGCCGTTGGCCGTTTGCTTTGCCCAGTTGTAGTCCACGCGATAGGTGCCGTCGAGTGCCGGACCCGCAGCGGCTGGGGCAGGGGTGGCGGCCGCCGGGGCCGCGGTTACTGTCGCTGGGTCGACCACAGCGACGTCCGGGGGCACATCGCCTGTGCGTGTCAACACCAAGGTGGTCTGGACCACCGTTCCTTGACCGGCGCATTCATTGGTGAGAACGGTTTCGGTCGCAACGCCTGGGAGTGTGCCGTCGGGCTGTGGCTCCAATGACCACGTAAACGCTTCGGTTTCTGCACCGGCTACGACTTTTCCGTTTGCTCCAAGGCACCGCGGTTGCTGGATTTGGCCCTGGACCGGCGCGGCTTGCCAGTGACCGTCGACGAAGTGCAGAACGTGTGGATACGCCGGCGCGCGCGCCACTTGATGGTTGTTGTCGTCTGACTGCGTCCCGGTGGCTACGCATCCAGTGGGTGTGCACATTGAACGAAAGTCCCACCGAGACGATGAAAGAAAGGCCCAACTGGGCTGGGTTTGCGCACCGTTCTGCGTCTGCGTGACAAGGTCGTAGTCCACGCGATAGCTGCCGTCGAGTATGGGACCCGCAGCCGTAGGGGCTCGGGTGCCGGCCGCTGGGGCGGAGGTCTTCTGGTGGATCAGGTTGTAGCCGAGGTAGGTGAGCATGAGGGTGAGCGCGGCCACCGAAGCCGTGATGAGCGCACCGTTGCGGATCCGGCGCCCCTTGTGCACGGGGAATTCATGGCGCCCCTTGTGCACGGGGAATTCATGGCGCCCGTTCTGCATGCGCGAAGCATGACAGACAGCAAACCGGCCTGCACCCGTTTTGTGGCGTTGAGAAGCTAGGCGAGGCTGACAGGGTAGGCGCGAGATGCGGGATGAACACACTCTGCGACGATCAGTAGCGATATGAAGCTACTCCTGACCATGACGAGCCTTGCGGCCATCATCGGCATGGCCGTGCCCGCGCACGCCGATAGCACCGACGACGCATTCATCGCCTCACTGAACGAGGCCGGCATTACCTATTCCAACCCGGATAAGGTGATAGGGGCAGGCAAATGGGTGTGCGACACGGTCAAAGGCGGCACGCAGATGACGGATGTCGTCAAGACCCTGCAATCCAAGAACCCCGCACTCAGCGAGGCCAAAGCCAACAAGTTCGCGGCGATCGCTTCCAGCGCTTACTGCCCAGACGCGATCTCGCCCACCAGTGCCCCTAGCAGTGCCCCTGTCAGCGCCCCCAGTCGCGCCCCTAGCAGCGCCCCCAGCAGTGCACCTAGTAGCGCCCCTCGGAGCACCCTGACGCCCTAGCGCCGGAGCGGCGACGGTTGCTACAACACGATTCTTGTCAAGTTCTGTCATGAACCCGGTCGTCTGACCTGAAACGTCAGTTTCGGATGTCCCTATTCGTCGACGGCGGTGAACGTGATATCGCTGTCGGCGGGTGCGATATCGCTCAGTTTAGGAAGCCGTCGGCGATGCGGCGTGTGCACCTGGCAGCTGTGTACTTTGGGGACCAATTTGGGACCACACGCTATGCGCGCTGCTGAACGACCTGCGCGTCTGTGCCCGTTATGCACGCTGATAAATGGGCCATATAGTCCCTGTGACCTGTGGAAACGCGTTGCCGCTATTTACTGGGGGTCAAGTGGTCGCAGGTTCAAATCCTGTCAGCCCGACCAATGGAAATAGGCTCTGAGCTGGGGAATCAGTCAATATTGGTCAAATCATGCGACCGCGTCGCCGTGCTGGGGCCACTCGTTGGAGGCCCTTTGGGACCAGATCGGCTTCCGCCACCGACCGGAGCGCACTTGTCCGCTGGTCAAGTGCGTCGCTTGTTCAATTTCGCTTGCTCCCCGGTGGGGAACCGCAGCCCTGGTTATATTGATACTGATATAGTCACAGCGTGTGAGCTAAGGCCCGTTGAATGGCTTGGCACTACACGCACCGACATCCGTGAGGTTCGGCCTGCGACGCAGCACGACCTTGGGCATGAACTACTTCGGGTCCAGCTCGGGCTGATGCCGAACAACTACAAACCCATGCCCGACATTGGTGCGGGCACTTATGAGATTCGAGTGTCCGATCCGGACGGCATCGCCCGCCTGATGTATGTCGCGAAGTTTCGGGAGACCGTCTATGTCTTGCATGTCGTTGACAAGAAGACACAACGAACCCCGCAGAAAGATCTTGAGAAGGCTAAGAGGCGATATAAGGAGGCAAAAGGTGGCTAAGAGCGTGTTCTACGACATCGCCGACACCCCAGAGGAGGCGGCGAACCTCACCGCGCGTTCGCTTCTGATGATCGCTATCGAGGAGCGGATCAAACAGCGTGGTTGGACTCAGACCGAGGCTGCAGAGATTCTTCACGTCAACCAGCCAAGGGTTTCGGATTTAATGAACGGCAAACTACACAAGTTCAGCTTGGACGCGCTTGTGAATATGCTGCCGCCTGTTGGCCTAATGTTTGATGTCCGCCCTATCGACAATTTCCACGATAGGACAACAGGGCCCGCGAGTGAGCCTGCAAAGGTTCCGCCCAAAAAGAAGCGCCAAGGCAGCTCGGCGCGGCCGACTCGCCGGCATGGGAAGATCGCCGCTGCTGCGCGAAAGCCGGCTGCGCGGGAGTGATATTTGCGGAGTTTCGCAAGTAAATCGGGCCCCGACGGAGCGGGTTGGCGGCCACGCTAACGATGGAGCGACGCCGCCCTGGCGCCGCGTCTTCGACTTGCGTACTGGTCAAGGTTGCCTGGATTCCTGATCGAGCGCTGAACAGCGTCGCAAGGTATCGGGTATGCGGCTGAACTTCCTTTGGTTTGGTCGGCGAAGTGATCGGCATGACCGCCTGGTCTGCGTACGCTCGACGCATGCACGAGTGCGCTGGTGGCGACCGAGATCCCATCCGGGGCCCTGTCCACTCCGGTACCTCGCAGCCAGATATCGGCAGCGATGTCAATGACAAGTCAGCGACAAAGCCGCCAGCGCGGGCCGATGCGGTCGCCGCCGACTCGCTTCGGGGGCTTACTTCGTACCGACGGTGTGTCGAGCGGATTCGTGCAAGCTGGCCGACGTTTGCTGCTCGACGACGCGAGCGACTGCAGCAGGGCTTATTCGACGCGCCGGTCGAAAAGATTGCGGAGAACATCCTCGAGGACTTGTTCACAACCGTGCTCGACTGGTCGCTGGCGGACGTAAATCTTCAGGTCGGTCGCGCAGACGTGGTGTTGTCCGCTTTGGGAATCAAGCAGCTCGTGCTGGAGGTGAAACGACCTGGCTCATTGATCCATCAGTCCTCGTCGTCGCCCTCGGGACCGAGACCCGCCAGGCGCTCGGCACGATGGCGCGGCGCTCTTTTTAGATAACGGGCCCAGTCCTTACCTCCTGATTCAGGATGGGGCCGGTTCCACATTAGCAACTGGGCTCAGGGTCGTTGCTCGACGATTTCCGGCGTCCGCGGCTACGTCAACCCGTTGATCCCGTTCCGGCCGAACAGCAGCCCGCCGGTGCCGCCGGTGCCGGGGCTGCCCCCCGGCAACGCGACGCCCCCGTCGTCGGGGCCGCCGCCGCTATGTGGCCCGCGGAGGTCCGAGCCGATCGTTGCCAAATCCGTTGCTGCCGATGTCATCATCTCCGGCACCGCAATCACATACGACATCTCGCACCTCCTAGGCCACCCGCAGTATGTGCCTTTCCTTTGAGATCGGTATGCAGTAGTGGACTACTGCTTTTCCCGGCGGCGCTATCTGAAGTTGCCTGTGGTGAGCGACCGTGCCCGGCATGACGAGCTGCTTCGCCCAGTCTTAGGAGGAACGACACTACGACCAGCCAGGCAACGCCCGGCATCACCACCGATCGGTGATCGGCGCCACTCCCATCAACGCCGCGGGCTATGTCATCCCGTCAACCCCGGGCCAGCCGAGCAGCCCGGTGCCGCCGGTCCCGGGTTTGCCCGGCGTCGCACCAGTCCCGGGGTTGCCGCCGTTCCCGCCGGCGCCGGCCAGCGTAAAGTTGCCGCCGTCGCCGCCATTACCGCCGGTCCCTGCGCCTGCGCCGCCCTCGCCGCCGGCACCGCCGCCGCCGAAGAACGGGGCGGCATGGCCGCCGTTCCCGCCAGCCCCGCCGTTGCCGGTTGCTGAGCTTCCGCCGGCTCCGCCGGCACCGCCGGGCCCAAGCAGGCCGGCGACGCTGCCGCCGGTCCCGCCGTCTCCGCCGGTGCCCGTGGAGCTGAATCCGCCGGCTCCGCCGGCACCGCCCCCGCCGTCCAACAGCCCGGCGGCATCGCCGCCGTGCCCGCCGTGCCCGCCGCCGGTCACCCCGAATCCGCCGGCCCCGCCGGCTCCGCCGGAGCCGAGCAACAGGCCCGCGTTGCCGCCGGCCCCGCCGGCGCCCCCGGTGGTGCCGCCGTGTCCGCCGGCGCCGCCGGCGCCGCCGGCGCTGAACAGCAGGCCCCCATTGCCGCCGTCTCCGCCGGCGCCCCCGACGCCCGTCCCGCCGTCCCCGCCGGCCCCGCCGTTCCCGCCGCTCGCGGCCAACAACCCGCTGAGCAGCCCGCTGGTCCCGCCGGCGCCGCCGGCCCCGCCGTTGCCGAGAGTTGAGCCCCCGCCGGCCCCGCCGGCCCCGGCGCCGCTGAACAGCAGGCCCCCATTGCCGCCGTGTCCGCCGGCCCCGCCGACCCCGCCCGGCGCCGTGCTCGATCCACCCGCGCCGCCGGCCCCGCCGTAGCCGTCGAACGGGTCGTAAGAGTTACCGCCGTTCCCGCCGGCGCCGCCGTTGCCGGTTGCTGAGCTTCCGCCGGCTCCGCCGGCACCGCCGATGCCCAGCAGCCCACCATCACCGCCATTACCGCCCGCCTGCCCGGTGCCGGGCGCGCCGGAACCGCCAGCGCCGCCGACGCCGACAAGCCACCCGCCGGGCGCGCCGTTTTGCCCGGTCCCCGGGGCCCCGTTGGCGCCGCTGCCAAACAGCGGGCGCCCCGTCAGGTCCTGCACCGGCGAAAACACCGCCAGGCTCTGGGCACCCTGCACCACGGCCTGCAGCGGCGAGGCATTGGCCGCCTCCGCGGCCGCATACGCACCCCCCGCCTTGTTCAGGGCCTGCACGAACTGGGCATGAAACGCCGCCGCCTGGGCGCTCAGCGCCTGAAAGCCCTGACCGTGGGCGGAGAACAGCGCCGCAATGGCCGCCGACACCTCATCCTCAGCGGCGGCCAGCACCCCGGTGGTCGGGGCTGCCGCCGCCGCGTTGGCCTCGCTGAGCGACCAACCGATATTCGCCAGATCAGTTGCCGCCGCCGCAATCATTTCCGGCCCCGCGATCACATAGGACATGTCGCACCTCCTGGTTAGCGCCAGTGTGTGTCTCTCCTTTGAGATCGGTATGCAGTAGTCGACTACTGCAAAACGGGTGGGATGCCGCAGTCGACTACGTACGTAAACGGTTCTGATGCAGTGCCCTGTTGTCGGCCGCGTTTCTTGATCTTTAAAGGGAAATTCGGCAGATGCTCCCGCAGAGGCAACGCTTGTTGGTTGCGACTTCGTATTGACTCACACTGGAAGGGTTGACATTGCGCTCTGCCGCGGCCCATGTGGTCGCAGCGGCGATATGGCACATGCTGGCTGGCCGGCGGTGACACGATAGTGACGTGGAACGACAGTCGGCTGGCCGCGTGACATGACGGCGGCAGCCTTGGTGTGCGGGTCTTGCGGTACTGAGCTGCCGCCGAACTCGAAGTTCTGTAATGAGTGCGGTGCGGCGGTTGCGACCGCCATGACACCGGCCGAGTACAAGCAGGTGACCGTGCTGTTCGCCGATGTGGTGCGCTCGATGGACATCGCGGCCGCGCTGGATATGGAGCGGTTGCGCGAGATCATGACCGAGCTGGTGGAGCGCTTGGCGGCGGTGGTGCGCCGCTACGGCGGGACGGTGGAGTACACCGGCGACGGGGTGATGGCGCTGTTCGGCGCCCCGGTGGCGTTGGAGGATCACGCTGTCCGGGCCTGTCTGACCGCCGTGGCGATTCAGGAGGCGGCGCACCGGTTGGCAGATGAGGTGGCCCGTCGCGACAGTGTCGATCTGCTGGTGCGGGTGGGCCTGGATTCGGGTCGGGTGATCGCCGGGGAGATCGGTTCGGGGGCCTTGGGGTACGCCGCGACCGGCGAGCACGTCGGGATGGCCCAGCGGATGGAATCGGTGGCGCAGCCGGGCGGGGTGATGCTGTCGGAGTCCACCGCGCGGCTGGTCGAGCACACCGTGCTGCTGGGGGAATCGGAGTGGGTGCGCATCAAGGGCGCCGACCAGCCGGTGCGCGCGCGCCGGCTGCTGGGGATCGGCCCGCGCGATGGGCTGGTCGGGCGCGCCGAGGCGCGCCTGGTCGGACGGCGCTGGGAGATGACGACCCTCGACGCCATGATGGAGCGCGCGATCGGTGGCCGCGGTGGGGTGGTGAATGTGGTGGGACCGCCGGGCATCGGGAAGTCCCGCACGGCGCGGGAGACGGCAGCGGTGGCGGCCGGTCGCGGGGTCGAGGTGTTTTGGGCCTTCTGCGAGTCGCATGCCGGTGACGTTCCGTTCTATGCCGTGACGCGCCTGCTGCGCGCGAGCACCGGCGTGGCTGACCTGGACGGCCTTGATAATCGAGCCGCCCGCGCCCGGGTGCGGCAACAATTCCCGGATGCCGATCCGCAGGATCTGCTGTTGTTTGATGATCTGCTGGGCATCGCCGACCCCGAGGTGGTGCTGCCGGCGATCCACCCGGATGCGAGGCGGCGTCGGTTGACCGCCTTGGTGAACGCCGCGTCGCTGGCGCGCACCCAGCCGGCGCTGTTCATCATCGAGGATGCCCAGTGGATCGATGCGGTCAGTGAGTCGATGCTGGCCGACTTCCTGGCCGTCATTGCGCGCACCCCGTCGCTGGTGCTGATCACGTCTCGTCCCGAGTATGCGGGGGTGTTGACGGGGGTGCCCGGCGCGCAGTCGATAGCGCTTGAGCCGCTGGGTGATGCGGACACCGCGGCGCTGATCGGTGAGCTGCTGGGGTCGGATCCCTCGGTCGCCGAGTTGGCGGTGATCCTCGCCGAACGGTCCGCCGGGAACCCGTTTTTCGCCGAGGAGATGGTGCGCGAGTTGGCCCAGCGCGGGGCGCTGGCCGGTGGGCGTGGTGGCTACGTGCGCCAGGTCGACATCGCCGAGGTGAGCGTGCCGGCCACGGTGCAGGCGGCCATCGAGGCGCGCATCGACCGGCTGAACACCTCGGCCAAGCGGACGTTGCACGCGGCGTCGGTGATCGGAGCCCGGTTCGGGGCGCAGCTGCTGGCCGCGTTGGGCATCGATGCGGTGGTCGACGAGCCGCTGGGCGCGGAGCTGATCGATCAGGTGCGGTTGACTCCAACCGCCGAGTACGCCTTCTGCCACCCGCTGATCCGCGCGGTGGCCTACGAATCACAACTGAAATCGGATCGCGCCGAGCTGCACCGGCGCGTCGCGGCCGCCATCGAATCACGTGACCCGGCAGCGGCCGAGGAAAATGCCGCCTTGATCGCCGAGCACCTGGAGGCCGCCGGTGATCTGCACACCGCCTACGGCTGGCACATGCGCGCCGCAACCTGGGCGACCAACCGCGACATCAACGCCGCCCGACTGAGTTGGGAGCGCGCCCGAAGGATCGCCGACGCACTGCCCGCCGATGACCCCAACCGGACGGCCATGTGCATCGCTCCTCGCGCCATGTTGTGCGGGATCGCCTGGCGAGTCCATATGAATATTGCCGGTGACCGTTTTGAGGAACTGCGGCAGTTGTGCACCGCTGCCGGCGACAAGGCGTCGCTGGCCATCGGGATGGCCGGGCTGGTGATCGATCACGCGTCGCAGGGCCGGGTGCGCGAGGCGTCGCAGCTGGCGTCGGAAACCTGGACCCTCGTCGAGTCGATCGGCGATCCGAGCCTGGCGGTGGGGCTGTCCTTTCCACTGCTCTACGCCAAGATCGAAAGCGTCGAGGTGAGTGACGCGCTGCGCTGGTCACAGCGGGTCATCGAGCTGGCCGACGGTGACCCAGCTAAAGGCAACTTCATTGTCGGGTCCCCGTTGGCGCTCGCCTTCGCGCTGCGGGCTATTGCCCGGTTATGCCTGGGTCGTCCCGGGTGGCGCGACGACCAGCGGCACGCCCTGGCGATGGCCTGCGGCGCCGACCCCATGTCCTACGCCAACGTTTTCGCCTGGGTCTACCTCAAGGGCATACCGTTTGGCGTGCTGAAGCCCGACGATTCCGCGGTGCGCGAGAGCGAGGATGCCCTACAGAATGCCGAACGATCCGGTGATGACTTCGCGTTGGCCCAAGCCCGGGCAGCGGTGGGCATGGCGCTGGTGCACCGCCACACGGCCGCCGAGCGTGCTCGCGGACAGCAGCTCCTGGCCGAGGTCAGCGAGATGTGCCGACGCTCAGGACAGGCGTTAGGCAATGTACCGGGCCTCGAGTTGTACGTAGCACGGGAGAGCGCGCGGCGCGGAGATCACGACGAGGCCATCCCGCTCATGCGCGCCGCCGTCGACCATATGTTCCGCGAGGGACGGCTGCTGGTGTATGGCGTTCCCGCGACGGGTGTTCTGGTGGAGACACTGCTTGAGCGCGGGACCGACGCTGACGTGGTCGAAGCCGAGGCGGCGATCGAGCGGTTAGCGACCGCGCCAGCCGAAGAGGGTCTGGTGATCCGCGACATTTGGCTGTTGCCGCTGCAAGCTCTGCTGGCGCGGGCTCACGGCGATGGCGCGACTTATGCAGACTTGCGGGATCGCTACCGCGACACGGCGAAAACGCTTGGCTACGAAGGGCATATCGACTGGGCCGAGGCCATGCCATGACGACGTCGGGCTTGGTTTGTGGGCCGGGGGGAACTGAGCTTCCGCCAAACGCCAAGTCTTACAACGAGAGCGCGGTGCCGAGTTACCGGGTCCGGTGGACCGAATTGCCGCCGCACCTTGCAGCGGCTCTACCTGATTTCTTGTTACGTTGCGGCGGCAACCTTCTCAGAACGTCGGCGCCGTCAGCCCGGTGATCTCTACGACGCTCTGCGGGTAGCGGGCCGCAGTGAACGCCAAGTATGAATAAATTCGAAGCAGGACTGTGAGAGTCGTGGCCTTGCTTTCGGTAGGACCCTCGCCCTGATCCCGCCTTCCCAGAGCACTAGATCGGATGCCCTTACCACGAACGCCGGGTCCTCGTTGTTGCCCGTGCCCTGGCTAACGGGGACGTTCGGTCGGTGACCACGGGCAGGCCGTGCATCGACCCGACGACCTGCTGGGAGGCCACGTCTGTTAGCACACCGGCGACGTTCATCGGCGCGTTCGCCGTGCCCAAAAACAGCGGCCGCTGGGAGGCGTCCAGCAGGCTCAGGAACCGGCCCGCGCGTGGGGGTAAAGGGCTGTAAACAACGAACGCCGCAGAAAGATGTTGAGAAGGCTAAGAGGCGATATAAGGAGGCAAAAGGTGGCTAAGAGGGTGTTCTACGACATCGCCGACACCCCAGAGGAGGCGGCGAACCTCACCGCGCGTTCGCTTCTGATGATCGCTAGCGAGGAGCGGATCAAACAGCGTGGTTGGACTCAGACCAAATCACCTAGCTTTCAACAAGACTCGTTGATCACAACGCGTAAAACACGCCAGATCCGAAGTCCACCACTCCCTGGGACGCTATCGCGGCGCGCTCGACGGGCTCACTCCGGGGAGTTTCGGCCAATTCGACCGCACGCCGGCACGCTATGCGCGCTTGTGCACGTTGGCTGGCTCAGCCGGTGGCGTGTCCTTGTGCCGAAGTTGTCCGCAGGTCAAGTGGGGTGGTGGCACGTGAGTCCTATCAGCTTCATGCGCGGGTCAGGGAGCTATCCCGAGGTTGCGTTTGGGGGCTGCGGCCCGGCGCCAGTCGGCGCGCTTCGCGAAGGCGCCGGCGAACGACCCCCGGGGGCGTCCTCAGATGGCTGAATCTTTCAGTTCCCGCCGAGCGCCTGACGCGCCAATGCTGCTGCCGCAGGACTCACGATATTCCGCCGCGCCCGGGTCGCGGGCTGGTCAGTAACGTTGATCAAGACGTCGTGGACGGGGAGTTGGCGCAGGGACGATTCCGATAGAGACCGACCGTCGGAGTAGCGCCAGCCAAGTTCGGCCAGCAACGCCGTCATCTTGTCGAAGGGCAATTTGGAACCGGCCGAAGCCGCCGCAAAGGTCAGCATCAGGATGGTGGCCTCTGCTTCGAACTTCTCGTCGGACTTGGGAATCAACCGGCCGGCTAGGTGCTCCCACAGTCTGTCGGCGTCACGCTGGGCCACTACGCCAGCCTTGGTCAGCAACAGCGTGCCCTTGTGCTTACGCAGCAGTCCTAACGACTGCACGCCTTCGCGGAACCGCAGCAGTGGATAGCATTGGACCTCGCGGTTGTGCTTACCAATCCAATCATTCATTACCGGAACGACTTTCGAGGCTTCCTCGACGTCAGCCGGTTTGAGGTATCCGGCGGTCGTCAACGGAATGCCGGAGTCCTTGGCGCGATCCAGAAACCACTGATATGCCTGCAGATTGTCGGCAACAGGGACCGTGTCCAGCGGTCGCCCACCGGCCAGCGTGAGCGCCGCCTTCGTCAGGTCGTCGCCATACGGGGTGTAGGTGAGCCGATGAACCAGGTCGACCAGGCGCACGCTGATGCCTGCCTCGCGCAGCACGAAGTACGCGTCGCCGAACCCCTTGTTGACCCGTTTCGGCTCGAACAGCGCGGGGTCAGGGAGCACCTCGGAGAGGCTGTCGGCATCGACCAGATGCCCGCAGTCTTCTGGCGGTGCGGCGCGCTCGCCGTCGACGACAACCGCTGCGGGACAGTCACTCTCGGCGGGAAGAACTTCTTCGAGACGAAGCGTCAGCTCCCAGTTGTCGCCGTAATCGTAGAGGTAGTGCAGAACATCGCCAGGCTCACTGAGGGTTCCGTCTAGTCGAGTCTCGGCGGCGGGCAGGCCGTCGTCGTCTTCGGGCCACTCCTTGTTTTCCACGTCGTACGGGCACAGGAAAAGCTGGCTTCGGCGGTCGAAGGCGCCGCCGCCGAGTGAGAAGCGATGCAGGTGGGAGTCGGTCCAGTCGAACGCCACCTGCAGGACTTGGTGCAGCAGGTCCAGCGTCAGGTTCGAGCGCAAGTCCAGCCGTCGCCAGATCGTCGGATCGCTGTCGTCGAGGTGCACCCGCACCCGATACACGACTACATCACGCCGTCGCGCGCGACGCAGGTCGGGGCGCGACACCGGTTCCGGTACCAGCCGCAGGTACGGGCGCTCGCTCATGCCGCTCACCTTAGAGCTGTCGCCGAGGCGATCCGGCACTATGTCGGTATGCCGTTGTCGAAGAGGGCGCTGCTTGAGGTCGCCGGTGACCGGAGCTATGCCCGAGGCGAAGACTATGTCCGGTACGTCCGAGGGTTGCGCGCGACTGCCGCGAGAGCCAACGCGTCGGTCCAGGCCAAGCAGGTCTACACCGCGGGGCTCGACTGGGCCGGTCCGCAACCTGATGGTTTCTGCACGTGCGCGCACGCCGCCAACGGCGACTTCTGTAAGCACCTGGTCGCGGTGCATTACCTCGCCCACCGGGACGGCGAAGTGCGCCGCATGTTGGAGGTCCGCGCCACGGCGGCCTCCGGTGACGACACGACGGCGAAAGCCGAGTTCGAAGCCTATGTGCGGAACGCCCTGGACTTCCGCGGATTCGTCGACTATCGCGAGTCCTACGCCGTCGCGCAAGGCGCCAGCCAAGTAGTCGACGAACTTGAGATTCACCTGAACGGAGGGTCCGCCGAAATCGTGCGTCCGGCCTTGATGTGTGCGTTGACGATGCTGCGCACGATCACCGAGCATGCTGATGACTCGTCGGGAGTGATCGGCGGTGAATGCGAGCGGGCTGCCGACCTGTAGGCGCAGGCATGTCGACTGGGTGAACCAGACCCAGCCAACTCGCGGGGTGGCTAGCGACCTTCCGTGCGACCTCGCCGGGATGGCCGACGCTGCTGCTCGCGGATTTCGTCGACGCGTCGACGACCATGCGCTCGGGATCTACCGCGCGGCGGTCGCGGATTTGGACCGTCAGCACGCGGGTCGCGACCACTGGAGCCGGTTTGAAGTTGACGCCGTGTTGCTGGAGCTGGCCGATCACGACGGCGATGTCGACCGCGCTGTCGAGCCGCTGAACGAACGGGAGCGCCCGCAGTACGGCGCGATCATCGCCCGCTTGCGGGAGCCGGACGTGACGACGAGGTAGTGAACTGGATCGATCGAGCGGTTGCCGAAGGACGAGCCAGCAGTCAAGGCGGCGGTATTGGCTACTGGCTGAGCACGTCCGACGTTGCCGACACGTACCGGGAAATCGGCCGCATCGACGACGGGATCGCCGTTCTGCGCGCCGATTTCGTCCGGCAGCCTGCGGTCCATGCCTATCGGTCACTGCTGGACTTCGCCGCCACGATCGGTCGCGCCGATACCGAACGCGCCTGGGCGCTCGACCACGCGCGAGAATTGGCCGGTGGCCCCGGCGCGGGGTCGGTCCTGGTCCAGCTCTCGCTGAGTGAGGGAGACGTCGACGCCGCGTGGGAGGCCGCCGACCGCTACTGTCCCGGATGGGCATGGCAGGAACTCACTACGCAAGGCGCCGGGACGCGGCCAGTAGACGCGGCAGATCTGTACCGGCCGCAGCAGAGAACGACCTGCAGCGTCCCAGCACCAAGCTCTACCCGGGCATTGCTGGGACGCTCTTAACGATGGCCGAGCTGTACGAAAGATGCGGTCGCAGTGCTAATTTCGCGTTATACATAGCTAAGGTCCGGCAAGCCTACGGTAGGCGCCCCTCACTGATGAAGGCGCTCCGCTCGAAGGGGCTCTAAGCGACCTCGCTCGCTGGGCCGGCGTGTGAGGAGCGCTCGCCGCGTCGACCGCACCCGTAGGGACATCCCCAATCCAGGGGAGCCGCCACTATTTTTGGCGTGCTTCCGCAGCACTTACTGCCGCCAGCGCTCGCCGAGTGCTTTCGCCGCTGTGGATACCTTTATCACCAGACGGCGCTCGCGGTTACGGACGGGAACGAAGTGGTAATGCTCGTAGAAAGACTGAGCCTCGTCGTCGATGGCATCAACGACGATGAGCCGGCCGCCACCAATCTCGGATGCAGCGACGGC
Organism: uncultured Actinomycetota bacterium; assembly: GCA_963778135.1. Taxonomy (GTDB): domain Bacteria; phylum Actinomycetota; class Actinomycetes; order Mycobacteriales; family Mycobacteriaceae; genus Mycobacterium. The sequence continues at coordinate 15,298 of CAVZTC010000005.1, forward strand.
TTTGCCTAGTGCGTCGAGAAGTAGCTGCTCGCCGTATCCCTGCCCCCGAAGCGACCTGTCGATGGCCAGGCGGGCGATCAAATATCCGGGAATGCGGGAATAGCCGCCGGCGATCGACGCGGAGAGGCCGTCGTTGCGCACTACCTCGGTGGGACAAATGGCGAAATAGGCGCTGACCTTCTGCTCGCCGAGCGGGGTCCACACGTAGACGTGCGCCACTCCGCTGCTGTCCGCGCGACGGGCCTGGGCGGTGAGCCAGTTATTGAGCGACGCTTTGCCGCAGTCGAATCCTTCAAGTGTGTGGGCGTCAGTGAGTCGCGCGGACTCGAACATCCTTCAGCGCCTAGTGAAGACCGTCGGTTTGCGTGCGGCAGCCGCCAACCGCGGCGCATCGTCAGCAGCATCGAGGGAGGACATCAGTGTGTCGAACTGTTCTGATTCCATTGCCGTTACCAACTCCTGACGCAGGATGTCTTCGGCTCGTTGCATCGCAGCTTTCCGCACGAACTCCGACGTGTGCTCATGGACAAGGTTGGCGGCACGCTGGATGCGGTCCACGGTGGCTTGCTCCGCGCGAAGCTCAATGCGCTTCGTTTTCCCTGCCACAGGGATACCTCCTTCTTCCCTCGGTCTTCTTCCCTCGGTCTTCTTCCCTCGGTCTTCTTCCCTCGGTCTTCTTCCCTCGGTCTTCTTCCCTCAGTCAATGCCGATCGCTTCATTGTACGGTGGATGTACGGACAGGGCTGGTCCGGGGTTTGCGCTAACGCCGGGGACCATTTTGGGACCACACGTCATCCGCGATGGTGAACGACCTGTGCGTTTGTGCACGTCATGCGCGAACACCACGGACCCGGAGTACGGGGCTGACCTCGGGAAATGTCGTACCCCTATTTACTGGGGGTCAAGTGGTCGCAGGTTCAAATCCTGTCAGCCCGACCAGAGAAATGTGCTCTGAGCTGGGAGTTTACTCGTCGGCTGATGTGCACACGTGTTCGAAGAGCTTCCAGATTGTCACGAGTTGTCACAACTGTTGGGAAACTCGCCGCTTCGAGGAACCGCCTTAAGCCCCCGCGATGCTGCTGTCGTCCGCGCTGACAAGCGATGAGTGGACGTTGCCACGTTGCAGGCAATCGCTGGGTGATGAGCTACGGGCCAGGCATTTTCCAATGTCCGGGTGATCTCAGAAGTGCAGGTCAACGGCCTTCATCTGTCTGGCCCGTTGCACCACCTCGCAGCGATTCTGGCCAGTTTCGCCCTGTTTTGTTCCCAAATCTGTTCCCAAATGAGCCGGCTTGGCCGCAGCGCTGCAGCCAGGTGATCTTGCACGTCAGGCTGCCTTAGGCCCCACGCAGTTGTCGTTCGCGGTTGTCGTGAAAATTGTCGTCGTCAGGCGCCGTCGTGGTCGACGCCACGGCGAAATTCTGGGCGTCAATCCGCTCTGAGATTGCGACTGCCTGTTGCTGCCGAGATTGAATGGCTTCCCGGACCTGAGGAAGACCCGCGCGTCGGCGTTGTGACCGGAGCCGACGACGCTGGGCGGCTGGCCGAACCGCACGAAGTAGTCCACGCCTAGCGAGTGCTGGCGACGCGGCTAACAAGTGGTTAAGGATCGAGGTTCGCGGGCGCGGCGAACCGTGGCGCTATCGGTGGGCGCATCTAAAGTGCTGCGCGCACCGAAGGCAGGCAAGGATGATAAGCAAGCGCAAACGGGACGAGCTTGAGAAAGCGCAGAACCGCAAGGTTTTCGACATGTACCTCTCGAAAGCTGAGGGGCGCATATGCCTGTATGAGCATGTCCAGGCCTTCCACTGGCCGAACAGCCAAGGGGATTGCCTAAGTAAATGCGGCGTGGCGGATTGCGGCTGCGAAGCCTACGACGAAAATGTCTTCGCGAAGATCGAGCCATTCCTTGCGAAACCAACGCGCCAGGCGATGAAGACGAACTAGCCCGCGCCATGCGTGCCGAGCGCGACGACATGACTATCGACGACGATGAGGCCTGGAATCGGGCAACACATCGCGCGAATAACCCAAGCCGGGCGCGCGAGAGGGACCGCCGATCCACCCAACCTGACCCCGCCGTGCGCGACGCGTTAAAGGAACTCGGCGGAGACCTCGAAGACCTATAGGACTGCCGGTCCGGTATGCATATGCCGATATCGGTTGCAATTATGTTGGTGGTCCCGGCTGGGATCGAAACTGCGACCTTGCGCGTGTGAAGCCGAGGCGAAATCAGGACCGAGCCGTTTGTGCTGGTCGAAATGGACGAATTGCACCGATCGTGGGGGTTCAGAGCACACCCGGCCCCCCGGCGTGGCGGATACGGAGCGGACAAAACCGAAGCTCTGAGTGAGTGAAGGCGCGGTTGAGCCGAGCCCGCTTCGTAGTCCAGTCGCTACGAGGCTCAAGGGTGGGGTGGTCGGGGTCCACTGCTGCGGATTCGGTTGGGGGTTGAAGGAGGCCTGGTGATTTTGACGGTGGCGTCAGAGTTTATATGAAAATGATATGAGCGCGTCTGGTGAGCGATAGGCTCCGTGTTTGCCGTGGGCGCGACAGCGCCTCGGGTCCTTGCCTGGTTCGTCCCGACCTGGTCGGAGGTGCGGGATGTCGTTTGTGATCGCAGCGCCGGAGATTTTGGCTTCAGCGGCGTCGGACGTGGCCAGTCTCGGGCCGATGATCCAGGCCGCCCATCGGGCGGCGGAGCCGTCGACGACGGGGATTGCCGCCGCGGCCGCAGACGAGGTATCGGCGCAGATCGCGGCGCTGTTCGGCATGCACGCCCGGCAGTTTCAGGCGCTGAGCGCCCAGGCTGCGGCGTTTCATGCCGGGTTCGCGCAGGTGTTGACCGCGGGCGCAGAAGCGTATGCCGCTGCCGAGGCGGCTAACGCCTCGCCGTTGCAGTCGCAGTGGTTTTCGCCGTGGGAGCTGTTGACCGGGCGCCCGCTGGTGGGCAACGGCGCGAATGCGACGACTGCCGGCGGCAACGGCGGTGATGGCGGGTGGCTGTACGGCAATGGCGGTAACGGCGCGGCCGGCGCGGCCGGGCTGAACGGCGGTGCCGGCGGTGCGGCGGGCCTGATCGGTAACGGCGGGAGCGGTGGGGTCGGCGGCGTCGGCACGACAGGGGCAACCGGGGGCACCGGCGGTATTGGCGGCACCGGTGGTACGGGCGGGCATGGCGGTTTGCTGTTCGGCGCCGGCGGCGCCGGCGGTGTTGGCGGCACCGGTGGTACGGGCGGGGCGGGTGCAGCTGGGGTCAGCGGCGTCGGTAAAGGGATGGACGGCGGGGTCGGCGGTACCGGAGGCAGCGGCGGCCAAGGCGGGGCCGGCGGCGCGGGCGGGGCTGGCGGATTGATCGGCGGCCAGGGAGCAGCGGGGTCCGCCGGCGACGGCGGGGCCGGCGGGGTCGGCGGGACGGGTGGTCAAGGCGACGTCGGCGCTGCAGGCAGCAGCGGCGGAGGTGCAGGCTTCACCGGCTTTTCCGGCGGCACCGGCGGCCAAGGCGGCGATGGTGGGGCCCCCGGTGCTGGCGGCGGTGGGCAGCAGGGTGCGGGCGGGCAGGGCGGCACCGGTGGTGTGGGTGGGACTGGTGGTCAGGGCGGGGGTGGCACTGACAACAGCACCAGCATGGGTGTGGCCGGCGGGCAGGGCCGCCACGGTGGGACTGGCGGCACCGGCGGGGACGCCGGGCTGGGCGGCACCGGCTTTGGCGGCACCGCGGTCTCGGGTGCGGCCGGCAACGGCGGGCAAGGCGGTACCGGGGGCAGCGGCGGGGGCGGGGGTGCCGGGCAGGCCGGGGTCAACGGCGGTCAGGGTGCGGCCGGCGGGGCCGGCGGCACCGGGGGCAGCGGCGGGGACGCCGGCAACGCCCACGGCGGGGGCACCGGCGCTCAGGGCGCCGGCGGGCAAGGCGGTAACGGCGGGGTCGGCGGGGTCGGCGCGATGGGCGCGGCCGGCTCCGACAACACCAACACCCCCGGCGCGGCCGGCGGCACCGGCGGCACCGGCGGTACCGGCGGCACCGGCGGGGACGCCGGGCTGGGCGGCACCGGCTTTGGCGGCACCGCGGTCTCGGGTGCGGCCGGCAACGGCGGCCAGGGCGGTACCGGGGGCAGCGGCGGGGGCGGGGGTGCCGGGCAGGCCGGGGTCAACGGCGGTCAGGGTGCGGCCGGCGGGGCCGGCGGCACCGGGGGCAGCGGCGGGGACGCCGGCAACGCCCACGGCGGGGGCACCGGCGCTCAGGGCGCCGGCGGGCAAGGCGGTAACGGCGGGGTCGGCGGGGTCGGCGCGATGGGCGCGGCCGGCTCCGACAACACCAACACCCCCGGCGCGGCCGGCGGCACCGGCGGCACCGGCGGTACCGGCGGCACCGGCGGGGACGCCGGGCTGGGCGGCACCGGCTTTGGCGGCACCGCGGTCTCGGGTGCGGCCGGCAACGGCGGCCAGGGCGGTACCGGGGGCAGCGGCGGGGGCGGGGGTGCCGGGCAGGCCGGGGTCAACGGCGGTCAGGGTGCGGCCGGCGGGGCCGGCGGCACCGGGGGCAGCGGCGGGGACGCCGGCAACGCCCACGGCGGGGGCACCGGCGCTCAGGGCGCCGGCGGGCAAGGCGGTAACGGCGGGGTCGGCGGGGTCGGCGCGATGGGCGCGGCCGGCTCCGACAACACCAACACCCCCGGCGCGGCCGGCGGCACCGGCGGCACCGGCGGTACCGGCGGCACCGGCGGGGACGCCGGGCTGGGCGGCACCGGCTTTGGCGGCACCGCGGTCTCGGGTGCGGCCGGCAACGGCGGCCAGGGCGGTACCGGGGGCAGCGGCGGGGGCGGGGGTGCCGGGCAGGCCGGGGTCAACGGCGGTCAGGGTGCGGCCGGCGGGGCCGGCGGCACCGGGGGCAGCGGCGGGGACGCCGGCAACGCCCACGGCGGGGGCACCGGCGCTCAGGGCGCCGGCGGGCAAGGCGGTAACGGCGGGGTCGGCGGGGTCGGCGCGATGGGCGCGGCCGGCTCCGACAACACCAACACCCCCGGCGCGGCCGGCGGCACCGGCGGCACCGGCGGGACCGGCGGCACCGGCGGGGACGCCGGGCTGGGCGGCACCGGCTTTGGCGGCACCGCGGTCTCGGGTGCGGCCGGCAACGGCGGCCAGGGCGGTACCGGGGGCAGCGGCGGGGGCGGGGGTGCCGGGCAGGCCGGGGTCAACGGCGGTCAGGGTGCGGCCGGCGGGGCCGGCGGCACCGGGGGCAGCGGCGGGGACGCCGGCAACGCCCACGGCGGGGGCACCGGCGCTCAGGGCGCCGGCGGGCAAGGCGGTAACGGCGGGGTCGGCGGGGTCGGCGCGATGGGCGCGGCCGGCTCCGACAACACCAACACCCCCGGCGCGGCCGGCGGCACCGGCGGCACCGGCGGTACCGGCGGCACCGGCGGGGACGCCGGGCTGGGCGGCACCGGCTTTGGCGGCACCGCGGTCTCGGGTGCGGCCGGCAACGGCGGCCAGGGCGGTACCGGGGGCAGCGGCGGGGGCGGCGGTGCCGGGCAGGCCGGGGTCAACGGCGGTCAGGGCGCGGCCGGCGGGGCCGGCGGCACCGGGGGCAGCGGCGGGGACGCCGGCAACGCCCACGGCGGGGGCACCGGCGCTCAGGGCGCCGGCGGCCAAGGCGGCAACGGCGGGGTCGGCGGGGTCGGCGCCAAGGGCGCGCACGGCACCGACAACACCAACACCCCCGGCGCGGCCGGCGGCACCGGCGGCACCGGCGGCACCGGCGGCACCGGCGGGGACGCCGGGCTGGGCGGCACCGGCTTTGGCGGCACCGCGGTCTCGGGTGCGGCCGGCAACGGCGGCCAGGGCGGTACCGGGGGCAGCGGCGGGGGCGGCGGCAATGGTGTCGCCGTTGGCACCCGGGGCGCAATGGGCGGCAACGGCGGCACCGGAGGCACCGGCGGGGATGCCGGTAACGCGCACGGCGGCACCACCGGCCAGCAGGGCTCCGGCGGCACCGGCGGCAACGGCGGCGCTGGCGGCAACGGCGCTTACCAAAGTAACGGCGGTGGGCCAGCCGCGGGCGCTGGCGGCGGCGGCGGCGGCTCTGGGGGCGACGGCGGTACCGGCATCGTCCGCGGCAATGGCGGCAACGGCGGAACCGGCGGCGGCGGCGGCTACGCCACCGCTGGCGCAAATACCGCCTTCGGCGGTGCAGGCGGCAGCGGCGGCATCGGCGAATCGTCTGGGACTGGCCTCGGTGGTGCCGGCGGCGGCGGGGGTGGTGGTGCTGCCGCTAAGTCATCGGCCCCAGCACCACCGAGACCGCGAGCTCCGGCCTGAACGGCGCCAGCGGAGGCGGGATCACACCCGGCGGCACCGGCGGTCAAGGCGGGAGCGTTCACGCCAGCTTATTCTCCGGCCTCTTCGTCCCCATGGCCGGCGGCGGCGGCGGCGGCGGCGGCGGCGGCTTGGGGGGCGGTGGCGCAGGTGGTGGCGGTGGCGATTTCCAGGTTCCCCCCGGCACCATCGTGGCCGGGGGCAGCGGCGCGTCCGGGAGCGGCACGTCTGGCGGTGGCGGTGGCGGTGGCGCGGCCTCCATCAATGGCGACCTTACTGGGACCGGCGGCAACGCTAGCGGCACCACCGGCGGTACCGGAGGCTTCTCCACCGACGGTGCGGGCGACACGGGCACCGGCGGCGGTGGCGGTGGAGGCGGCTAGGACGGCGCTGATGTAGTGCCCCTTGGCGGGGACGGCGGTGGTGGTGGTGCGGGCGGCGACTCGAACACGTCCGGTGGCAGCGGCGGCAACGGCGGCGTTGCGACCGGCTTCGTCGGCGCTGCTACCGGCGGTGACGGTGCGCCGCCCGGCTCGCCGCCCATCGCCGGTGGCGGCGGCGGCGGTACCGCTGTGGCCGCCGGAACGACGGACGGTGGTAGCGCAACTGGCTCGACAGGCGGTACCGGCAGATACCTCAACAACGGAGGCAACGGCGCCACCACTGCCACCAAGGGCGGCGCCGGCGGTCCGGGCGGCTATGTCTTCGGGCAGGGCAGCGCGGGGCGGAACAGCTAACACCGGCGGTGAGGGCGGGCAGGGCAGGGGCAGCGACAGCACGGGCGGCGCCGCCTGTGCTGCGGGCGCCGGAACCGACGGCGGCACCAACGGGATCATCGGGACCGGTGGCACCAGTGGCAACGGCGGTCTGGGCGCTACTGGCACCGCCGGCAACAGCGACGCAGACTCCCTTACTGCCGGCGTTCAGGGCAGTCAGGGCGGCGCGGGTGCTGCCGGTGGTGACAGTGGGCGCGTATCGGTGGGGTCGGTGGCGTGCCGGCGGCCAAGGCGGGGTCGGTCGCAGCGCTCGCGGCGGCGGAAAGCATCTGACCTGCACTGATTCTCTGTGGTAGCGTCAGCGATCGCTGACGGTTCCGCGTCCTGCGCAGACAGGAACGGCGACAACGCCGAAGATCTGGGACATGTCATCGGCACAGGCGACGCTCGCCGCATCATCGGATGCACCCCCGGCGGCGTTCGCGACCTCGCCCGCCGCGGCCGCATCCGCGCCCGATTCACCGGGAGACGCTGGTTTTACTCCGCGGCCGACGTCGAACGCTACGCCGAAGCGCGCGCCGAACGCAGGGAGCGGTGACCATGCCTAGGCCGTCGCTGCGCACCATCCGCAACGTCGAGCTCGTCAAGGTCGGTGTTCACGAAATCTCCACCGGCACATGGACCGTCACGCCCGACGATCTGCGCTCCGCCGTCGAGGCCGCCAGGGCAGGCGTCATACGCGCCCCGGTCCTCAAAACCGGCCACACCGACCCCCGGTTCGACGGATCGCCAGCCCTAGGCCGAATCGACAACATGCGCATCGTCGGAGACACCCTGGTCGGAGATTTCGTTGGGGTACCCGCCGCGCTGGCTGCCCTGCTGCCTCACCGGTATCCGTCACGCTCGGTTGAGGCCCGAACGAACGTCACCGACCGCGACGGCCGCCAATGGCCCCTCGTAATCACCGCGTGCGCGTTGTTGGGCGGCACCGCGCCCGGTATCGACGATCTGGCCGAGCTCGACAGCGTGGCTGCCTCGGGGCGCCGCCTTGTTTTGGCGTGCGTCACCTACGGGCCCACCGACCCTGCCGTGCGGGCCCGCGCCGTGAAAGTCGCGACCGCCCGGCGCCGCAGAAACCACCGAATGATTGGAGTCAACGCGTGAGCAGCACGATCACCAGCCCTTGGTCCTATGAGCCGTTCAGCTCCCACCGGATCACCGCGCAAGCCACGGCCGCGGTCACCGAACGCACCTTCGTGGCGATCAGCGCCGCGCGTACGCCCGGGAACAGCCTGAGCGTTGGCCCGGCCGCGGCCGGCGCGCGCCCGTTCGGTGTAGCCGCCTACAGCGTGGCCGCCGGCGCGCTGCTGTTGGTTGCGCGTGGCGGTGTCGTCAAAGTCCTCGCGGGCGCGGCCGCTATCAACCCGGGCGACCCGATCGCGGTCGGCGCCGGCGGCACCGCCGTCACAGCCACCGGCACCGCGCCTGTCGTTCGGCATCGCCGTCAACAGCGCCGCCGCCAACGGCATCGCCGAAGTCGCCCTCTACTGACCTCCCGGTCCGAAAGGAACCCCTACCGATGACCAGCCCCAAACGTCCCCATCAACTCCCCGTTGCTGCCCGTTCTCGATGGGCGCCAACTCACCGTCGATGTGGCGCTGAAACAGCCGTCGATCATCGCGATGCGAATCGCCAAGCTCGCCGACGATTTGATCCTGCTGCCCAAGCTGTTTCGGCAGTACGGGGCACGCGTGAGCGCAGGCGCCATGCTCTGGAATAGCCTCGCCTCGTCGGATTACTACACCGCGGGACCGGTCGAACCACGCTTTCCCGGCGCCGAATACGCCCAAATCGAGGGTGTTCTGCCGGATCCCCGGTTGAGCCTCGTCGAGGACTACGGCGGTGCGTTCACGATGCCCATAGAGCAGGTGTTGCGAAACAACATCAGCTTGATGGACACCCAAGTTTTGCAGTTGTCGAACACCATCACGAAAACCCTTGACCTGCGGGCGATTGCGGCCCTTGAGGCCGAAAGCCCGGCCAGCATCGCCGTATCAACCCCGTGGGACACCGCCATCACCGTTGGACCCCTGGACAGCCTGACGCCGTCCAACCAGTTGCCGACCGCTCACTTCGCCGCGGCCCAAAAGCTCGCCGACAGAGACGAGCTCGGCGTCAAGCTGGACACACTCCTGGTGGCGCCGGAACAGGCCGAGGCGCTGAAAACCCTGTACGGGCAATACCTTGACGCGGTGCTCAAGTCCGCCGGATTGACGATGCACACCAACCCGAGGATCGCCGACGGCACCGCCTACATGGTGCAAGGCGGCATGGTCGGCGTGGTCGGCTGGGAATTCGGGCTCACGACCGAAAGCTGGCTCGACCAATCCATCCGGTCATGGCGCGTTCAAGCGTTCGCCGTGCCGGCGTTCGCCGTGGACCGCCCCTTCGCCTGCAAAAAACTCACCGGCCTCGCATCAGCATAAGCGAAAGGTATTGATACGCAATGGCTGTCCCACAGTTTGACGAAACACAGTTCGCGGTGCTGCTCGCCCTCCTGGGCCTGCCCGAAGACACCGACGACGTATCCCTGATCCTCGACACGGTGCGCGATGCTGTCACCGAACCCGACGCCGACGACGCAGCACCCTCGGCGGTCGCAGCAGCCGCCAAGAAACACGGCCTCGACGTGCTCGACCACGACACCCACGAAGCACTCAAACGCGACGCAGCCGAAGGCCGCCGGCTCAAAGCCGCAGCCGCCCAAGCCAAGGTAGAGGCCGCCGTCGATGACGCGATCGACAAAGGCAAAATCACGCCCGGCCGGCGCAAGCACTGGGTCTCGCTAATTTCGGCAGACGGTGGAATGGCTGACGTTTTAGCATCCATCCCCGCCGAAACCGCCGTGCCGCTGTCCGAGATCGGCCACGCCAACGCGGAATCCGACACCCAACTCACCCCCGACGGCGTGCCAACCTGGTTCTACTGAATGGTTCGAGCAACTTGCCAGCCTGCTTGGCCCAGGAGGACCGCGGTGTCGTACTCCCGCTTCGCTTACCGAGTGAGGTCAACGCGCGCGTCGGTCTCTTGGTCGAGGCCGAAGACCTGCACGGCGGCTGACTTTCCTTTCAGGACATGGAATCCCCGGTCGATGAGTCCGGGCGGTCGAGACGCCAAGGCATCGACGCACTGCTGGGTGAGAAGGATCGCGTCGCCGGTGGTTTTGGTGAGTTGCTCGACGCGGGCTGCCACGTTGACGGTGTCACCGATCAGGGTGAACTCGAACTTGCCGCCGCCGCCGATGGTTCCGGCGATCACCACCCCGGTGTTGATCCCGATGCCGATCCGAAGCTCCCCGCCGAATCGCTCGGCAACCAGACGGTGAATCAGCACAGCGGCCCTCACAGCGGCATCGGCATGATCGGCAAGGTCGTTCGGGTGCGCCGAAGACGGCCAGCGCGCCGTCGCCGAGGAACTTGTTGACGTGCCCACCGGCGTCGACGACGGCAGGCACCACGATCTCGAACAGCGCGTTGAGGCGGGCACCGTGTCCTCGGCGGTGTTCGCCTCGGCGAACGGGGTGAAGTCGCGGATGTCGACGAACATCACCGTCACCTCGCGGCGCTCACCGGTGAACACATCGTCGCCCTGCTCAAGCAGCCGCGCCGCCAGGGCGGGATCGACGTAGGTCCCGAACGCCGCCTGAAGTCGTTGCCGCTCAGCCAATCCCGCCTGCATGCGGTTGAACGACGCCGTCAGCGCGCCGAGATCGTCGTCTTGAACCACCGGTAGGCGTTGGCTGTAGTCGCCGGCCGCAACACGTTCGGTTCCTTCGGCAAGGTCGTGAATGGGTCGCAGGGACGGCGAGAACGACGGCGCCGACGGTGATCGGCACCCCGAAGCCAAGCGTCAACGCGACACCCGATCACGACGCAGAGCACGGGAATCTCACCGGCCCGATCGAACACGGTCGCCAGCATCGCGCCCGCGACGGCGAACGCGAAGCCGACCGCGAGCATGGACAGGTTCGACCACGCCGCAAAAGTCGGTCGAGACCGCGGCAGGGAGTCGCCGATCCCCGTGTCACCGGCGAGCGCGGCCCTGGCGGGCCGCAATGCTGGCCTCCACGAAGCTGTGCACAGCGATCAGCGTCCACGGCAGTTCCGAAGGCGGCGCCCACGATCCCGTACTGGACGAGCCGCGACCCGGTCGCGCCGGCGATCACACCGACAACGACCAACAACACGGCGGCCACGACCGCGATGACCGCAACACGCTCGAGCGGTCGCCCGCACGAGCCCAGGCATAGGTGGCTTCCAGTGCGCGTTCGCCGATCGACCTCGTGGCCCGCTGCCCATCGCTCCGCAAGGCGACACCGCCCAGCGCCGGGAAGAATCGACGCGTACACCAGCACCAGCACCGCGACGACGGTGACGGCGGCCGCCTCGACGTAGTGACTGGACTTCTCGAAAGCGACGACGACAAACGACAGAACGAGGTAGATCGGCAGCAGCTGACGGGGAACTTGATCGCGCAGACCACCCACGAGTACCTCGCCCCGTACCGATCCCACGCCCACTGCCAGATGCGATCCATGCCGGGAGACTAAGCGGCTAGCTACCTTATCATCCGTGTTTGAACGCGTATCTATGCCGCACCTGGCCGGCCCGTGGATTATCGGCGGCAGCGCATTCCCGATCAAACGCCCCTAAACCAATCCCCGACGACACCGATCCCGCGGCGACCACTCCCGCCGCGGGACAGTTGCCCGAACTCGCGGCTACTCCACACCATCCGGCCGCGGCCAGCAGGGCACCATCCACCGGCCCGGGGCACTCATGGCACCACCCCGGCGCGCCTCCAGGCGGACGGCCACCCCTCCCGCCGAATTCCTGAGGCCCCCCCGCAGCGACTCCGCATGGTCCAGTCGATTTTATTTTTTTGCGGGGCCGGCTATTTCCGGGGAGCCGACCACGCGGTCGGGCGTGTCGCAGGCGCTGGCGGGGGTGGGCTGGGGTCGAAAACGGCTGCATATCAACATTTTTGGGTACTGCCCGGGAGCTCTACGCCTAGGTGGAGGCTATGCGCGTCAGTTTTTCGACCGGAACCCCGCAGCCGGACGACAACATCGCCATACTCGATGACTGTGAGTTCTTCGACAGTGTGGCTATCTTCAGAGTCGCTAGAGATGTCCTGAAAACCCTGCTTCGCTCGGCCGACTCAAGCAGCTTCAAGAACCTCACCGACAGTTCAGGTCGAATTGTCGATTTGACACGTTCAGGTTTGTCGGCGTGGGTCGGGGAAGCCCATTTTGACGTAGCCGGGTGCGCGCTTCTTGAGGGATGAGGCGATGACGGGGGTGAGGTCGTCGTGGTAGTCGTGCACGGTTGCGGTGGTCTTGGTGGGGTAGGGACGGGTGACTCGGCCGAGGTACTGCAGGAGGCGGTTCTTGAAGGTGATCGGCGCAGTCAGAAATAGCGTGTCGAGCGCGGGGCAGTCGAATCCTTCGCCGATGAAGGAGCTGGTGCCCACGATCAGCAGTGGGTCCGACTCGGATGTGTGCTCGGCGAGCTGCTCGGTGATCTGGCGGCGTTCGCGTGCCTTCATGCCGCCGCTGAGGACGGTGACGGTCTTGCCGGCTGTTCGGAGCCGTTCGGCGATGGCGTTGAGGTGCTCCACCCACGTGGTGAGCACCAGGATGTTGGCGCCGTCGCTGGCGGCGGCTAGGACGTCGTCGACAACCTGGTCGAGTCGGTGTTGATCGGCCACGAGCGCGCGGTAGATCTCGGCCATTCCGCCTGGTGCGCTTGGGTCAGCGTTGCCGGAGTACCGGAATTCGGTCGGATGCAGGTGCAGAACGGGGTGCGGTGTCAGGAGATCGGAGCCGTCTACCGGTAGTTGGCCGGTGCTCGGGGCGTCGATGGTGACCTGGTGGGAACCGAGTTGGTGATAGATCAGGTCCTCGCGTCCGTCGCGGCGTTCGGGTGTGGCGGTCAGACCCAGCCAGTAGCGTGCGGGGATTCTGCTCAGAACGGCGAAAAAGGCGCTGGCCGCGACGTGGTGGCATTCGTCGGCGATGACGAATCCGTAGTCGGCGGTGAGTTCTTCGATGTTGTCCCGGCGGGCAAGGGTGGGTAGCAGGGCGATATCCAGGACTCCGGTAGTTTTCGATCGTCCGCCGCCGATCTGGCCGCATTTGAAGTCCAGGTGCTCGTGAATACGGTCGCGCCATTGGTCGGCCAGGGCCTTGCGGTCGACCAGGACGAGAGTGGAAGTGGCGCGCGATTCGATTGCAGCGCAGGCGATTACAGTCTTGCCTGTGCCGGGCGGTGCAATGAGGACGCCAGCGTCTTCGACAACAAGCTCTTGCAGTGCTGCGGATTGTGTGGCGCGCAGTGTGGTGGCGCAGCTGAAGTGGTGGTGTGCGCCGAGTTGGCGCTTGTCGTCGATGCGCAGTGTGCTCTCGGCGGAGTCGACGAGTTCGGTCAGCAGAGCGTGCAGGCCTCGGGGGAGAACGAGGTCGCCCTCGGCGGTTTCGTCGTAGCTGTAGAGGAAACGCGGAGTGTCCCAGGTGCTTCGTCGGGCACGTTGGCGCGCATCGAATTCCGGGTTTCGTATTGAGGCGGCATGCTTGACGGCAGAGATCATCGCTGGGCCCAGGTCGTTGGCGGTCAGGGTGATTCGTGATCCAAACGTGGCGCGGATGATCGCCGCCGGGCGGGGGACGATTTTCGATGAGGTCGGCAGTTGCAATCGGCGCACGTTGTGGCCGAACTGTGGATCGGGCAGTTGACGAGCCAGCGCTGTGACGTCTTTGGCGGACAGCCGCGCGATGCTGGACAGGTAGGCCCACTGGTCGTCATAGGGTTCAAGGGTGGCCGGGTCAAGAAAGACTGTGGTGCCGTGCTGGCGGCGCTTGCCGTTGAGCGGTGCGGCGATGAGATTGCCCAGCCCGCGGCCAGTATGCACGTCTTGCGATGGAAATAGCCGGTCGTAGCTGCTCAAGTGCATGCTGCCCCGCAGGCGAAAGGCCTCGCCCAGCAGGCTTGTCGCGATGCCCCGCGCCACCGCGGCCGACGTGGATCGAGCGAAGAAGATCCAGACGTGAGCGCCCCGGCCGGACTGCGACACCTCTAGCGCTGCCGGGATCTGATGTGAGCGTGCGGCTTTAAGGTAGGCGAGCGCGTCGAGCATCGCAGCTTCTTTGTCGAAGTCGGCGGCTACCCACCAACAGGTATCGTCATCGTCGAGTGGATACAAGCCAATGTGGATTTCACCGCGCAGGTGTGCGTCGATGACCTCCGGAGTCAGCGGCAGGTACGGCGCCTCAGCACGGTTCATACCCTTGCGCCCGTAGCCTTTGATCGCCGGCAGCCAGCCCGATCGGCCATCGCGGCGATTTTCCCAGCGCAGCGCGTAAACATCAGTGCGACAAAGGAACAGATCGAAGAAGAACCGCACCTTGTCATCCGGGCTCGAGGCCATGCTCACTGGAGATTGCGGTGCACCGGTCAGCGTGGCCTGATCGCTGGCGGCAGCGCGCGCCTGCTCCTCGCTCAGCTGAAGCAACCTTCGCAACCGCACGTTGTCCGCGCGGAGCGAATCCAGTTCGCCGGGAAACTGTTCGATGGCGCTAACGGCCGGCCCTCCTCAAGTGGTATTAGGAAGCGAAACCCGAATGCCGATGCCACTCACAGCTGGCCAGGGATCCCACCACGCAGGCGAGATCGTCTTTGCGCTCCGGCATTAACATTGTCATCTTGACCGTTTCTGTACTCATCGTCGCTGGCGACGGCGTTACTGTGATTGATCGGACTGCATCCGGTGCGCGAGCCGTGCGGTCGCACGCTCGATGCTTGAGGCATAGCGGCCTGGGACGGTCGCGATGCGGGCGGTGACCACCTCCGGGTCAACCAAGCCGTTAGCAATGAGGCCGTGTACGAAGTTGCGGTCCTTTTCCCTAAAGGCACAAAGCTTTGCGACGCAGAGGTCTTCTTTGTCCAGGCACCAGCCGGTGTACCGGGGTTGACCGGATGGTGCGGCCGTGTTTTCGTTTTGTACCTTCACCAGGCGCGTGCGCCAGCCTCCGGGTAGCGCTGACGTTGTGAGGTCGACGCCGTCGATGCTGAAACCGTGTAGTTGCTCGAATGCGGAAAACTCGCCGGCAACCCCGACGATGAGGTCGGCCAAGCGGATGGTCTCGTTATTGTCGTCGGTGATAGGCAGAACGTCGATTTCGAGGGATCTTGTAGCGAGCGTTGGAAGTTCGTCCTCGGGATAGGTGCCGAGGATGGCCTGTGACCCGACGATGATGACCTCGAGTTGGCCGGCGATCTGACAGGCGGCGCGAATCGCGTGTTCCAATTGGTCGCGCCGCATTAACTGATTTCCCGCAAAACTTGAATGCGCTGTTCTTCGGGGAGCAGTCCGCTCATCGGTGTGACTTCGCGCATCTCGATCGAGTCACGGTCCAGTCCGGTCAGCAGACGATGCAAGCCACTGAGGTCCTCGTGGTCCAGCAATGTCTTCCATCGGTCGAGGTTGCGGATGTGGGGCTGGCCGCGAACGCCGAGGGTCAGCCGGTCGAGGTTGGCAGCGATAGTTGGCCGCCATTGGGCGAGAGTCGATCGCGTTAGGAGTCTGGATAGTTGTCGGTGCAATTTCCATGACCGCCATTCAGAGCGGGTTAGCTCAGGAACGACGGTTCGTCGGACTACTTCGAGGCGATAACCCATGCACGACACCAGACGATCAAGTTGGTCGTCGCTGAGATCGACTTTGCCGGAAAGAAATTGGCTAATACTCGGTTGATGGACGCCGCTCATCCGCGCGAGCTCTGATTGGGTGGTCGCCGTCTCGGACATCACTTGGCGCAGCAACTCACCGTGAGCACGCATAAGGCCGATTATAGCAAAGGTTACTATAAACCTCGGTAAGTGCGGACCGGGGCTTGCCCGCGTCGCACGCGGCTCAAACGTCGGAGTTCCCTTGGTGAGCGCGCCCGATGGCTCGACGCAGCGGACGAGGGGTGATCGCCGGCGCAAATGCGGCGGTCCGAAGGGGGTGACTCGGGCAAGGCTGTCACGACAATGTCACAACACCCCTGGATCGGCCTGGGACTGCATGCGATGACAGGGGAGCATCCCTCTCTGCCAACCTGAGTTGAGGCACCTGCCCCTGACAATTAGCGACTCGAGGGCCGGGATGGAGAGCTTTCCCCGAGATGACGAACAAGGTGACCGTATTGGTCCGAGCGACCGGGATCGATGATCCTGGTCGGATGGCGACTATCGCTGTGGCGGCTTTCATCCGGAGCGCAACTGCCCACCGATGCCTTCGTCGTCGACGTCGCGCCAGAAGTCGG
Source organism: uncultured Actinomycetota bacterium (assembly GCA_963778135.1). GTDB lineage: Bacteria > Actinomycetota > Actinomycetes > Mycobacteriales > Mycobacteriaceae > Mycobacterium. Next base: position 31,690 of record CAVZTC010000005.1, read on the forward strand.
TGTCGTATTGCGTGTCCGGCACCAGGATCTTCTCGCCGACGTACGGCTGCGGTGCCGCGCGCTCGACATCCAGCTCGCCGGTATCGATGTCGAGCCGGTCGATATCGTTGAGCAGCCGGTCGGCGTCATTGGCAATGCGGCGCATCGGCGCAATGTCGTGGTACTGAGTCTGCAGTGACGTCACGCACTGCCGCAGAACACTAATGAGGCCGTGCAACTGATCGAGTTCGGGTACGCCGGACATCGGGACCTCCTCATGCTCAGTGGTGCCACTACTACACCGCGGACTACCAGTCTGACTGTCCGCGTCATATCGCACGAGGGCCAAAAGTCCCCCAATCAGCCCGTATTGCTGTGCTGAGCTCCGTCCACGACACCAGCCCCTCGGTACCGTGGCCATATAGAAATGTGCTGAACCGGAATGACATTCGCAGCAGCAACCGGATTTGCGGATGCGCTGAGATATCGGCGGATGGCCCGCGGAGCCTCTTCGACCACCCGCGGCGGCATGCCGTTGGCAATCAACCGCCCACTCATTTGCTCGCGTGGCCGGTGAGAACCGCCTGCGATGACATCAGCCGTGACCGTGTCTGCGCTTCGGCCGCCTGCTGCTGTGCGGCCGTAGGACGATCGAGTCGGCCCCCGGAAAGGCTAGTGCCTGGTGGCAGGCACGAGCCAGCCAACCATGTAGTCTGGCGTGTCGCCGGCCGTGTGCGCACTCGGTGATGATCCCGCGCTGATCGGGATTCTGGTTCGTCGCCCTTGACTACCAACGAGTCTCCGACGTCAGCCCGCATCGCTTCGCCCTTCCGGTTTGTTACCAGTTTCCATCGCGCGGACTAGCCATTCCGCCGGACGGGCGGCAGACCACCGCTGATACGGGTCGAAGGGCCCTCGGCCGGCGTCGACGGCGGCGGCTAGCCAACCTGCGTCAGTGTGCCGAGCAAGTGAACGGCGCGTTGAGCGTCGAAACCCCTCCCCGGGGGAGGGCCTCCGGTTCGCTGGTCCGCGCGGCTTTCGTGACAGCGGCAGAAGTCCCAGGAAGCGGGGCCCTTCGCCTCTAGGCGCAACGGCGGCGCGCCGCGAGTGTGGGAACGTCTGAATTGTCAACAGAGAGTAGCATTCTGATGAGCGTTCATTTTCCGGAGCGTGAGACGATCCGCACAGTGTTGTCGATGGCCACTCGGGCGCCGTCGGTGCACAACTCTCAGCCATGGCGGTGGCGCATAGACGCGAACAGCTTGCATCTGTACGCCGATCTCGACCGGCACTTGCCCAGCACCGACCCCGACCGCCGCGACCTGATGCTCAGCTGCGGCGCGGCGCTTCATCACTGCGTGGTGGCATTGGCTGCTATGGGTTGGCAAGCCAAGGTCCACCGGTTCCCCAATCCGGCCGAACCCGAACATCTCGCCGCCGTGAAGGTTCACCGCCACCCCGCCACGGAGCTCGATGTGACCCTGGCAGCGGCGATTCCGCGGCGGCGCACCGACCGGCGACACTACAGCTCGTGGTATGTGCCGGGCGGCGACATCACCGTGATGGGTACGCGCGCGGCAAGCACCGGGGTGATGCTGCGCGAAGTTAATTCACTTCCGAGGCTGCAGCACATTGTCGCGCAAGCGGTCTGGCGACACGCCACCGATGACGGCTATCGCGCCGAGCTGGCCACGTGGAGCGGGCAGGACGCATCGGTGGCCGGTGTGCCGGCCCGCAACATACCGCCCTCCGATCCGGCGGCGCCGCTGCCGGGCCGACTGTTCGCCGGTGCTGCACTGGCCCAGCCCCCCGATACCGAACCGGCGGACGACATCGCGGTCGTGCTGGCGGTGGGCACCAAAGACGACACTCCGCTGGCCAGACTGCGCGCGGGCGAGGCCACCAGCGTGGTGCTGCTGACCGCCACCGCGCAGGGGTTGGCGAGCTGCCCGGTGACCGAGCCATTGGAGATCGCCGAAACACGAGATGCCGTGCAGACCTATGTGTTCGGCGGCAGCGGGTTCCCGCAGATGTTGCTGCGCATCGGGTGGGCACCGGCTAATGCCGACCCGCTGCCTGCGACTCCTCGCCTGCCAATGGGCGAGGTCGTCGAGTGGCTCGACGGATCGAGCGTTTGACCGGCCGTAGCCCCCGCAGCCCGCAGTGGAGGCAGTCCAGCTATGACTGGCGCGTCGTCGACCGTTTCCCGGTGGCCGAAACCCCCTGTGACAGCCACGGGCCTGTCACAAGTCCCGTGCGTCACGCAGCCGCTGCAGGAGACGCAGTGAGACGATTCGCGCAGGTCAGCGGAACTTCAGAGTCATTGTGGGACAACGGAAAACACCTCGAGTCTGACTGGAGGTCGAGTGGCCGCAGGTTCAAATCCTGTCAGCCCGACAGAAAAAGTAGGCCTTGACCTGCATGATGGATCCCTCCGTCGCGCAATGATCGATTAGCTCGTATCAGTTTGGGACCACCATTTCGGCTTTCCCGCGTCCGTGGCGTACTTGTCCGTTGGTCAAGTAGGGGATGGATGTTCGCGGGTCTGTCATCCTGCATCGCGGAATTCGTCGAATCGTTCGGCCAGCCGATCGGCTCCAGGTCGGTCGGACGCTCGCGCTGGCAAGGTCAGGAGTCGGCCGTCCATTTCTTGAAGGCCGTGTCGGAGCATCGGCCCATCGATTTCATCCATGAGGTCACGATTGATGTGGACGACGTAATCCGGCGAGATACCGAGCAGGTTTGCGTCGAAAGCAGCGTGGTGGATTTTGCACAGGCTCAGACCATTCTGGACTATGGGAAGGCCGTGCTGTTGGTTATCGCCGATGATGTGGGCAGCATCAAGGAGCTTGCCGTGCCGGAGTGTGCAGACGGTGCATTGTGTTTGGTACGCGAGCAGGATGCGTCCTCGGAATTCGGGTTGATGGAGACGCTGTTTCACGATTCGTTCGGCGTATTCGCGTTCGGCGGGTTTGAGTTGCAGCGGGTTGGAGACGAAGCGAAGGCTCTCGTCGAGGGCGAGGATAAATCGTCGATTGTCAGTATCGTCTGCGACTACATAGACAGGGAATATTGGCACAAAGATGCCTGGGCGGATGGTGCGGAGCAAGATGATTGGCAGGCCGAGTTCGATGGCGCGCCGCATCTTCCGGTTATCGCCGTCGGTGCTGCCTGCCCGGTAGTCGTAGGCGTAGAGCGAGTCGCCTACATGCGTATCTGCATACGGTCCTTTGGGGTTGGAGATCACCGACAACGTGGCCAGGAGTTCTTTGGGGTTCCGGATGCCGCGGTTGCGGTCAATGACGCGCCAGTGTTGTTCTCCGACTTGAAGATGTTCGAGTTCGGTCCGACTGACTACGCCGTTCTCAGCCACGATGTCGGCGAGTCTTTCGAAGATCAGTTGGCGAAGATGCAGCTCGACCGCGCTGTCCATGGCTGGAGTCTTACAGGGTGGCCAGGGTTTCGGCGATGTCTTTGGTCAGCAGGTAGAGGTCTAGGTTGGCTGGATCGTCGGCGTCGAGTGGTTCGAATCCGAACCGTTGCCACCAGCGGAACGCCTCGATGTTGCGAGCAGTGACCACGGCCGCACGACAGGCAGCCTTGATGTTCAGTTCGGCCGCGGTGGCCAGGATGTGCTTGACCATCTGGGTCCCGAGTCCGAGTCCGGCCACGCGGGTTTCGGTCGCCAGGCGGCCGATCAGCAGCGCGGGGATCTGCCGAGGTGCACTCTTGCTCAGAGTTTTGGGACTGGTGGAACGGTCGACGGAGGTCATCGACAAGCTCGCGTAGCAGACGACGTTGTGGTTGGCGTCGGTGATCACCCACACCGCGGCGGTGTTGCCGCGTCGATTTTGGCCGGCGTAGCGACGCATCCACTCGTCTAATGTTGTTTCGCCCGAGGTGAATTCGTTTCGGTGGTGTTTGTCCAGGTCGAGTAATGTTGGGCGGTGGAACTGCACCTCAGTCGAGCCAGGTGAACTTCGCCGGCTGCTGCAATGCTTCTGCGAGCCTCTCGTTGACCTGTGCGGGACGGTTGAGCGCTTCGGTAAAAGCGGCCGCAGCATGGGGGGAGAGGTGCATGGTTTGTCGTTCGGCGAGCACGTCGTCGGCGGCACGGCTAGCGGCTTGGAGTACGAACGCCGTCACACTGAGGTGCGCCTCGCTTGCCGCCTCTTCTAGTCGCCGTTTGGCGGCGGCGTCGACCCGCAACTGCAAACGGTCGTCCTTCACCGAAGTCATGTACTCACAATGGCAGTACAGTCGCTTTCCGTCAAGGACACGCGAGCAATTCGAGCGCAGGCCAGCCGTCGGCAGATCGTTGGATCGCTGTGATCGAGGTGCACTCGGACCCGGTATACGACGACGCCCCGTCGTGGCGCGCGAAGCAGATCGGGCGACGAAACCGGTTCAAAGTTTCGGACATCTACCGTTACTCGAGGTTCCTTCATCGGTCTTGGCAGTACCGGTATGTGGTCGTGCTGTCGACACATAAAGTTACCGTGCTGGCGAATTGCGTTGGTCCGGACGGCTACGGCAATCCGCCTAGCCCGTCTGCGCCCAGCAGCAGCCCGCCGCTGCCGCCGGTGCCGTGGGCGCCGTCATCGGGGGGCGCCAGGCCGATCCCGCCGTTGCCGCCGTTGCCGCCATTGCCGATCACCACGGCGCTGCCACCGGCACCACCGGCACCACCGGTCGCTGCACTGTTCCCGCCGGCGCCGCCGGCCCCCCCGTCGCCGAACAGTGGCCCGGCGTTGCCGCCGGTCCCTCCGGCGCCACCGGCGTCCACCCAGCCGAATCCGCCGGTCCCGCCCGTCCCACCGGAGCCAAGCAGGAGGGCGTTGCCACCGGCCCCACCCGCCCCGCCGGTCTGGAACCCGCCGGTCCCGCCGATCCCGCCGCTAGAGACCAGCAGACCGGCATTCCCACCGTGGCCGCCGGTCCCGCCGCCGCCCTCGGTCCACGCGCCGCCCCCGCCATCCCCGCCGGCACCGAACAGCAGGCCGGCGTTGCCGCCGGCCCCGCCGGTTCCGCCCCCGTTGCCCGAGCCGCCGTCACCGCCCGCCCCGCCTTGGCCGGCGAGCAGGCCGGCGTTGCCGCCGGCTCCGCCGGCACCCGCGTAGGGTGCCGAGGCCGCCGACTCCGCCGGCCCCGCCGCCAGCGCCGACCAGCCCACCGAGCAGCCCGCCGGTCCCGCCGGTCCCGCCGGCTCCGCCGTTCCCGCTGAATGAGAACCCGCCTGCCCCGCCGTTGCCGCCAGCGCCAAACAGCGCGCCGGCCCCGCCGGCCCCGCCGAGCCCGCCGATGGCAGTGAGGCTGCGCCCGCCGTTACCGCCGACACCGCCATCACCGAGAAGCCACCCGCCGGCCCCGCCAGCCCCACCGGTCCCGCCGTTTCCGGTCGTTGAGAAGCCGCCGGCTCCACCAGCCCCGCCAGTGCCGATGAGGCCGGCGCCCCCACCGGCACCCCCACTGTGGTCGGCCGAGCCTGAGCCGCCGGCCCCGCCGTCGCCGAGCAAGATCCCCCCGGGTGCACCGTTGAGCCCCGAGCCCGGGGCTGCGTTGGCGCCGTTGCCGATCAATGGGCGCCCCAGGAGTGCGTCGGTGGGCCCGTTGACCAGGTTGAATACGCCCTGCAGCGGTCCGGCGGCGCCGTTAGCGCCGGCGTGGCCGATGAATGGGCCATACCCGCCGTTGCCGCCGTTGCCAGCGGTGCCGAACAACCCGGCGTTGCCGCCGTTGCCGCCGTTACCGCCGGCGACTCCGGCTTGGCCGCCGGCGCCACCGGCCCCGCCAGCACCGCCGTTGCCCAACAGCAGGCCAGCCTGGCCGCCGCTTCCGCCAGTCCCGCCGACGGGGCCATTGAAGTCGGCCCCGCCAATCCCGCCAGTCCCGCCGTTACCAAGCAGCGACGCATTGCCGCCAACCCCACCGGCCCCGCCATCGGCATTGTGGCTAAATCCGCCGGTCCCGCCGGCCCCGCCGCTAGAGAACAACAGGCCGGCGTTGCCGCCGTGCCCGCCGGCCCCGCCATCGGCTCCGTCGCTGGCTCCACCGGCGCCGCCGGTGCCACCGGTGCCGAACAGCAGGCCCGCGTTGCCACCGTGCCCGCCGGCACCCGCGATGCCGTTGTTGCCGAATCCGCCGGTCCCGCCGGCGCCGCCGGCGCCGCCAAGCAGACCGGCGTTGCCGCCGGCTCCGCCGGCACCCCCTGTGGCGTCGCCGTACCCGCCGGCCCCGCCGTGCCCACCGCCGGCGCCGACCAGCCCGCTGAGCAGCCCACCTGAGCCGCCGGCTCCGCCGGCACCGCCCACGCCGCCAGAGGCGGTAAAGCCGGTCCCGCCGGACCCGCCAGCCCCGCCAGCCCCGCCGGCCCCCAACAGCCCGCCGGCCCCGCCAGCCCCGCCGGCCCCGGCGATCCCGGCGAGGCCCAGGTCGACGCCGCCCGCGCCGCCGACCCCGCCGTTGCCCGATAGCCACCCGCCGGCCCCACCGGTTCCGCCGGCGCCGCCCGCGGCCCCGCCGGTCCCGCCGGCACCGCCGGTGCCCAACATTCCGGCGGCCCCGCCGGCGCCGCCGTTTCGACCCGGATCAGCGGACCCACCGGCCCCCCCGTCACCGAGTAACCACCCGCCGGCCCCGCCGTTTTGACCCGAGCCCGGGGCAGCGTTGGCGCCGTTGCCGATCAACGGGCGCCCGGTCAGCGCCTGCAGGGGAGCGTTGATCACATCGAGCAGATCCTGTACCACGCTCTGTGCCGGATTGGCCGCCAGCGCCGCAGCATTGGTCGCCTCCGCACTCCCATAGGAACGCGCACCGGCGGTCAACGCCTGCACAAACTGGTCGTGAAACCCCGCCGCCTGGGCGCACAGCGCCTGCCAGCCCTGACCATGGGCGGAAAACACCGCCGCAATGGCCGCCGACACCTCATCCTCGGCCGCAGCCACCATCGCCGTCGTCGGGATTGCCGCGGCCGCATTCGCCACGGTAAGCGTCGAGCCGATATTCGCTAAATCTGTTGCGGCCAAGGAAACCGCGTCCGGTACCGCGATCACGTACGACATTGCGTGCCTCCTGACAGCGGGGCACGACTCAGCGGCTGCTCAGCGTAGGTGATCATCGAACCGTGTGCGAACACGCAGGGTATGACGACCAGGTGGCGAAAACATAAGCCAAACCGTGCACAAGACTAATTTCGGAGCAACTCATGCGGTGCCCGGATTTACCGTGAAGCTCGTTGCGGCCGACGCCATTGCGGCAGCGTTGTGCGCGTGAAGAAGAACCACCAGGTGCACCCAATTTCTTCAATCCTGGCGTGTAGATGGTGCTCATGTCGCGGCTCCTTGGGTGTCATACACAGCCAACGCGCCCCACGCCGGGGGTGGAAGAGTAGTTCGCTACCCCAACGTCGGGGGGTCGCTACCTAACGTCAGGGAATAGACGCATACCCCGCCGACCGCCTGGACCGGTCCGCACACGGTCCGCGGTTGGAGCGGCAACAATGTGTTGATCGTCGGCGTCGGGCAGCCCGAACGTGCCATCTAGGCTTTCCAGTTCATCACGACGGCGTCATCCAGTTCATTACGACGGCGTCATCGAACGCCGTGCTCATTCGATCGACGAGGCGTTGCGCCCGCTACGCCGCGAGAATCGGCCACAGCACTGAGGTATCCAACGGCGCGACGAACATTCTCCGATGCTGTCAGTGGGTAGTGGCCTTGGCTCGCCGCCGCTCCGCGACGACTCCGCGCGCTTCGCGTAGCTGCTGGCGAACTACCTCCGGATCGTCCTCAGCGTCGATGTCGACCGCTGTGGCCGCCAGCGCCTGGTACTGGCGATTGCGGCGCTGCTCGCGGTAGGCGAGAACGTCGTCGAGTAGAAGTCGGTGGCGATTTGCCGACCCGCTCAGCCGGCAACGTACCGTCGGTGATCAGCCGGACCACAGTCGGGAGGCTGACTCCCAACAGGTCGGCAGCTTGTTGGGTGATCAACTTCAATGCCTGCGGCGCGATGGTGACTGCCTTGCCGGCATTGAGTGCGGCCACGAGCGGTCCTGGTGGCGGGGTTAACACAAGTCCCACGCCCAGCGGGTCCAGCCTGAGTCGAGGCGGCGTTGCCGACCGCGCGAAACCCACCGCGACTCCCGACGCCATGGACATCCTTGCCTGCGACGTGTTCCATCGCGCCGACCGGACACGCGAGCGCGGGTCGGATAACGTCGAGGGAAATGACCGTCGCCGCGACCCGAATGGTGTTCGCCGGTGTTTTGTCCACCGGTGTGTTGTCGACCGGGCTGGCGGCGGTATCCGTAACCGTTGGCCCTGCCTACGTCTCCGCGTTGCCGGCGGCGCGCAGCGCTTATGTCGCAGTTTCGGTGGCCACGGTGTGGACCACGCCGCAGAGCCCGCGCCCAGTCGACCATCCCGCCCTGACCAATCCGGTCGATATTCGCGGCTGGCTGTCGGGCATGACGCCGGCCCAGCAGGAAGCGCTCACTTCGGACAATCTCAACGACACGCAGGTTCTGTTCGGTGACCGCGTCATAGTGGTGAGGGAGCAGGGCGACTGGGACGAGGTACGGGTCCCCGGCCAGCCCACATCGAAGGACTCCGTGGGCTATCCCGGTTGGATTCCCAAGGCCCAGTTGACGACCGACCCGGGTTACGGCGCACTGAAGGAACAGGCGCCCTTCGCGTTGGCCGATCGCGGCATCACCACCTGGCTGTACCGCGAATCCGGACTTTCCGATCAGGACCTCGAGATCAGCACCAACACCAGGCTTCCCGTCCTGAGCCGCACCGACAAGGCCGTTCAGGTGGCCACCCCCGATCGCGGTCCGAAGTGGCTGGATGCCCGAACGGTGGGGGTCTACGAAAAGCCCACGGACATACCGTATCCCACCGGAGCGGATCTGGTCCGGTACGCCGCGGCGTTCTTGAACGTCCCTTACCTGTGGGGCGGCCGGGCCGGGTTCGGTTTCGATTGCTCCGGTTTCACCTCGACCATCTACCAGGTGCACGGCATCACCCTGCCGCGCGATGCCGGCCCTCAAGCCGCCGACAGCCGAGGCCGCCCCGTCGACAAATCCGCATTGCAACCCGGCGATCTGCTCTTCTATTCGCACGCCAGCAGGGACCCCGACAATCCCGACGCGATCTACCACGTGGCCATGTATTTCGGAAACGGCGCCATGATCGAGGCATTCGACAAGACGGCACCGGTGCGTATCACCCCGGTTCGACTGGACGCAGACTACTGGGGCGCGCGCCGCTACCTCGACCAACCGCGCTGATCGACCAATGCCCTTCTTCCCCAGGTCATCGCGGACTGTAACGATCACATAGCCTGGGCCCTAGATGTCGCAACCATGAAGCTGGCGTGAAACCCGGAGGGGTATTGTTCGGTAAGTCATCCGTGCGAACGGCCATTGCCGTTGGAACTGTCTTGCTTGCACTCGCTACAGCTTGCTCGTGTAGCAATGCAGCGCACACTGCGGTAGGCGGCACCGCGCGGGCAACGCAGGCGCCGGGTGCGGCTCCCACAAGCGCGCCGACAGCGCAGGCGCCGGATGCGGCTCCCGTAGCTGACTTCGCAACAGTCTCCACGCTGATCAACCATGCGATTGCGGCACGTAGGCTGCCAGGTGCTGTCGTTGTGATTGGCCACGGCGGCAAAATCGTCTTCCACCAGGCTTTTGGCTCGCGCAAACTGGCCGGCGAACCGGGGCTAGATGGATCGTCCGCACCTGCAGAGCCGATGACCGAGGACACGATCTTCGACATGGCGTCGTTGACGAAGTGCCTCGCAACGGCGATTGCCGTCCTGCAGCTTTACGAACAAGGCAAGGTTGCATTCGACGATCCCGTGCAGACGTATTTGCCCGAGTTCAACACGGCGAACGATCCACAGCGTGCGAAGGTGACCGTTCGCATGTTGCTCACGCACACTTCGGGCGTCGGCGGACACGAGGGAGATGTAAGCCTCAAAGATCCGTGGGGACTGGGCGGAGCCGACAAAACAGAAGGCATTCATCGTGCGCTCACCATGCCGCTGGAGTGGGTTCCCGGTGAGGTTTTCCGCTATGCCGACATCAACTTCATTCTGCTTGGCGCGCTGATCGAGAAAGTCACCGGCGAGGCAGAAGACGTTTACGTTCAGCGAAACGTATTTGCGCCGCTTGGCATGGACGACACCCACTATCTTCCCCCGGCCAAAGCATGTGGTCCACACAAGATGCGAGGAGCCGCGATTGCGTGGGCTCCACCGCTGAAAGGGGGCGCGCTGGCCACTTGTCCTGCAGGTACGTGGAGCACCAATCTTTTTTGGCGCATCGCACCAACCACACATGACGACGAAAGCAAGACCGATCCGAGCAAAAATCCCGATTATGATTTCCTGCTTCGGGGCGTCGTACATGACCCGACGGCGCGCCGCATGGGTGGAGTGGCCGGGCATGCCGGTGTTTTTTCGACGGCGCACGACGTCAGCATGTTCGCGCAGGCCCTGCTTGATCGGCTTGCGGGCCGCCCGAGCAAGTTTCCGTTGAAGCAAGCGACTCTGGAGTTGATGACGACTCCCCAACAACCCGGACATTGCGCTGAACAACTCGACGCGGCGAACCGTGCCAGCCGAGAAGCCATTGCAAAGACACCAAACACAGCAGATCCGTTGCTTGCTCCGCGCTACCCGGCAATCAAGGGACAAAACCTGCGCGGCTTCGGCTGGGATATCGATACGGTCTATTCCGTGCGGGGCATGGTCTTTCCGATCGGTAGCTTTGGCCACACCGGCTATACCGGAACCACGCTTTGGCTGGACCCAGGCTCAGATACCTACGTAATTCTGCTCGCCAACTCAATCCATCCGAGGGGCAATCCACCGATCACGAATCTGCGGGGGGATGTAGCTACAGCAACGGGGCGTGCCCTGCGCCTTTAGCTGTGCTGCTTGGGGTAAGGCTTTGAGGCTCCAACGCAGACGGCGCCGCATCCGCCGCGATCGCTACGGTCCCGGATGGCATGGCAGGAACTCGCCAGGCAAGGCGCCCTGACTCGACCGGTGGCTGTTCGAGGCCTATGTGCGAAGCGCTCTGTAGTTCTGCGGATTTCGTCGAATATCGCGAGTCCTACGCGGTCGCGGAGGGAGCCAGTCAAGTAATCGACGAACTCGAGATTCACCTCGATGGAGGGTCCGCCGAAATCGTGTGGCCGGCCCTGGTCAGCCGCCAGCTGGTGTGATGGTGCTCAGAGAGTGCTCCGCGACGGCGATCAACGCGGCCTTCGCCGAGTGGCGATCACGAGCATCGACGGTGATCACCGGGACGTGGTTGGGCAGGGCCAGCGCCTTGCGGACCGTGTGCATAGGATGCTCTGGCGCACCGTCGAATTCATTGACGGCGACCAGAAACGGCAGGCTACGCGCCGCAAAGAAGTCGACGGCGGCGAAGCTGTCTTGCAGCCGCCGCAGATCTGCCAGGATTATCGCGCCGATCGCGCCACAGACCAGGTCGTCCCACACGAACCTGAACCGGCGCTGGCCCGGTGCGCCGAACAGGTAGAGCACCAAGTCCTCATCGAGGGTGATACGGCCGAAGTCCATTTCCACTGTCGTGGGGTTCTTCTTCGGGGTGGCCTCAGGGCGGTCCATCCCATCCGGCGCGTTGGTGACGAGCGCCTCGGTGCGCAGTGGCATGATTTCCGAGACAGCGCCGACGAATGTCGTTTTGCCGGAGCCGAACCCGCCGGAGATGACGATTTTCGTCGAGTCGGCGCCCCACCCCTCAGAGTGCTCGTAGGCCACGCAGGGTCCTTCGGATTAGCTCACGTCGTTCGTCGATTGTCATCGAGTCACCTAGGGGGGCGTGCACCCGCAAATATCCCTGTGCCATCAGGTCGCCGATCAGGAACCGTGTCGCGCCGATCGGCAAGGACAGACGAGCGGCGATCTCTGCGACCGAGGGGCTGTATGTGCACAACGTCAGGATCTGGCTCCGCACATCATTTTTCGGCCAGCGCGGCGGCTTCGCTGTGTTGTTGAGCGCTTGGACCTTTGCCTCGAGTGCCAGTTCGACGCCGGAGTCGGTGCGGCCTGCCGTCAGCGTGTATGGCCGGACCAGGCTCGGCTCGTCCGCGGTCTCCGGTTCCCTGAACCAGTCGCCGATCGGTTCGCCCTTGCCCTCCGACTGCTGATGCGCGTCGGTGCGCTGCTCCACGGTATGTGGCGAACTATGCGGCACGTTGTGGTTCTCCAAGAACCACAACGTCTGGTCGGCGTGCACTGATGCCCGCAGCTCGCTGGAGACGACCTTGAGCACGGTGCGGTCGGTGTCGATGACGAATGTGGTCCTTCTGACCGGCAGCAGCCGGGCCAGCAGGCCGCGGCGCCGAGTGTGCCGGCCACGGCGGGCTGCCTGATGCGCTGCGACGGATCTGCCCAATTTGGCGAGCTTGCCTCGGCGCACTCCGAACAGCTCGGACACCACGCCGTCCGCATCGGAGAGCAGTGGATAGTCGAACGAGCGCTGTTGGGCGAAGTGGGCCTGCTTGTCGATGGTGTCGGTGCTGATGCCCACCCGCTGGGCGCCAACCCTGGCGAATTCGTTACTCAGGTCCCGAAAATGACAAGCCTGGGCTGTGCAGATCGGTGAGGACGCCAGCGGGAAGAAGAACAGCACGACGGGCCCTTTGGAAAGGAGCGCAGACAATGTCCGAGTCCGACCGTTGTGATCGTACAAAGCAAAGTCAGGCGCTTTCTCGCCCGCGATCATAGGCAAAGAGTAACGCGGGGAATCTATGCGCGACACACCCCGGATAATTCGGTCATCGCCAACAGCCGGCAGGTGGGAACCCTGATCGGCTCGGCCGCGCCGAACATAGGCTGATGCTCAGCTACCCGGCAGCCCACCATTTTGCGTAAGCTTTGTGGCCAACTGTCCTGATGTGCACCGCTCCGGACGATTGATCCGATCCGACAACTAAAGCTCCGCAAAGGTCAGCAAACAAGGTGGACATGGATGCGGGCAGGTGAACGTCACGCCCGCGTTGTCATGACGCCGTCACATCCTAGCCACGTGCGGGCGCTAAGTTACGCCAATGGCGAAGCATTATGCGACCACCGACATCCGCGTCGACGAAGTGGAGATCGGTTTTGAAATGCTGTTGCCGTCCGGCATGGATGGCGTACCGCCGGCGAACTTCGTCATCGACGGGATCAAGCTAATCCACAACCAGGGCGCCGGAGAGCCGCCGAAGATCAGGCTGACCTCCGATCTCCCTGAAGGGCCCTACACCGTCGACTTTCCGCACAACGCGATCATCACCATCATCCTCGAGCCCGGAGACGACGCCTGAGGTTTGGACAGGACCAAGGTGGCAAGCGAGCTGCCGTTGCCGGCGAGCACGACGAGGACGGCGCCGCGCCTGGATTGAATTCGATCAGCACTCGGAACCGATGAAGTCACTATTAGCTCGCGATTAGCGCCGTACTGAGTGAAGTTGCGGTGAAGTTCTTCGAAGTGCCGATCCCGTGTCCGTGACATCCCGTCGGATTTGATGGCCGACTATCTCAAGTCGATGCCCTCCCCGTCCGACCAACCGAACCAGGCGAAATATTGAGCGATGATGATGAAACGACGGGTGTCCAGGAAAGCCGACGGGAAGAACTCAGTGAAGTCGATCAACCGGGGTACGGATAGCCAACTAACCAACATCCTGCTCGGCAGTTACTTGCACGCGGAGAACATCGGTAGCGGCTCCTGGACTGTTCCCGCCAAACAAGGTATCTAGCTGATATGCACGGCGCCGCAGCTTCCACCAGTCACACGGTCCTCGCCGAGGCCGATGGCACTTCTTACCGGTCGTTGCGCCAGCGACCGGTCACACGGGCAGAGCGCTATGCCCTCGGCAAGAGTCTGCGTAAGCGCGTGCCGCGCAAGTCGTTAGCCGACTGGACGGCACCTTCTGATCGTCCCAACCCGGTAGACCTCATCAACGTAAGCCACCAGGGCCGGGTCGACCGGCTGATTCCAATCCGGGTCGGGCGCATGGTGGACTCGCCGTACGGATTTCTTCGCGGAACCGCCGTGGTGATGGCCGAAGACGTGGCACATTTGCCCGCAACTGGAATCACGCCGGTGGTCTGCGGTGACTCGCATTTCGGCAATTTCGGGTTCTATGCCTCACCCGAGCGGGATCTCGTCATCGACCTCAACGACTTCGACGAGGCCCACCCGGGCGGCTGGGAGTGGGACCTGCGGCGGTTGGCCGCCAGCATCTGGGTTGCCGGGCGCCACAACGGGACCTCGGAAGACCACTGTGGCAACGCAGTACGGTCCTGTGTTTCCTCCTATCGCCACGAGTTGCGGCGACTCGCCGACCTGCCGCTGTTCACGAGGTCTTTCATTCGGCTCGATGTCGACAGGCTGGCGGCGCAAACGGCGGGCCCGCTGAGTGAACAGGTCGTGCGGTCGGCGAAGCGGGCGCGCAGCCGCACTGGCGATCGAGCGCTGCCGCGCTTCACCCACGAGGTGGACGGTGAGCGGAGGATTGTCGAGGAACCGCCACTTATCACGCGACTGTCTGATCGGGAGTCGGAGTTACTTGCCGAGGCGCTCGACGGATACCTCAATACTTTGCCCTCGTACTGGCGGCGCGTACTCGGTGGCTACACGTTGATTGACGTCGCGCACAAGGTCGTCGGGGTGGGTAGTGTCGGCCTGCGCGCCTACGTGGCGCTGCTGGAGGGCTCATCGGAAGAGGACGTTGTTTTCCTACAGCTCAAGCAGGCGCGCCGATCGGTATTGGGGCGCTACGTGCACGGTGAATCGGCATGGCATGCCCACCAAGGGCAGCGTGTCGTGGAATACCAGCAGTCGCTGCAGACAGTCAGCGACCCACTGTTGGGCTGGACCACCATGGACGGACTGCAATTTTACGTCCGGCAATTCCGAAATATGAAGGGGCGCATCCCTTTAGATGCCATAGACGCGTCGGCGCTGACTGACTACGCCGGAGTGGTGGGTCAGCTTCTCGCCAAGGGCCACGCCAGGACCAGTGGCGCCTCGATGATCGCCGGATACATGGGCAGCTCCGATCGGGTCGACAAGGCGATGTGTAAGTTCGCGCGGCGATACGCCGACCAGACCGAAGCCGACCACGCCACCCTCGTAGCCGCCGTCGAACGCGGACTGCTTCCCGTCGAGCGCGGGGTGTAGTCCGCACACGGGCGTTCTGTCAGCCCGACCAAAAAGGACCATCTACAAAGGGCCCCTGTCGGACCTGAGCTTGCTCGGTGGGATCGTCGTCAGAGCCCATCGGTAGAGTCGTCGGATGCCTCCGAGCCCAACCGTGAAGTCTGTAAACGCCCGTCTGGCTGAGGAACTGGCCGTCGACGTAGTTCGGGTCGCCGCTGCTGTGCGGCTGCTTGACGAGGGTGCGACCGTTCCGTTCATCGCCCGCTACCGCAAGGAGGCGACCGGAAGTCTCGATGACGGCCAACTGCGAACCCTTGAGGAACGGCTCGTATACCTAAGGGAGTTAGACACCCGTCGCGCCGCGGTGCTGTCTTCCATCGAAGAGCAGGGAAAACTCACCGACGAGTTAACGGCCGCCCTGATGGCCGCCGACTCCAAATCCCGCGTCGAGGACATCTACCTGCCCTACAAGCCCAAGCGGCGGACCAAGGCGCAGATCGCGCGCGAGGCGGGCCTCGAGCCACTGGCCGATCGGCTGTTGGCCGACCCCACGCTCGTCCCGCAGCACGCGGCCGCGGAATTTCTGTGCGCCGAGGTCGCCGACGCCGGCGCCGCGCTCGAGGGTGCGCAACATATCCTCACCGAGCGTGCGGCGGAAGACGCGGAGCTCGTCGGCGCCGTCCGCGAGAAGTTCTGGGCGGCGGGTTCACTTCGGACGGCGCCATCGTCGGACGACGCTGCGAAAAGTGATGCCGCGCAGAAATTCCGCGACTACTTTGACTTCGCGGAGTCACTGGAAAGCATGCCCTCGCACCGCGTGCTCGCCGTACTGCGCGCCGAGAAGGAAGGAATCCTGGCGCTCAGCTTCGACGGCGGTGACGACGAGGTGTATCAGGCCATGACCGCTGCTGCCCTGGGAATCGACAGGAGCGCGGCGGCCGCGGCGACACCGTGGTTGGCGGCCACGGTCGAGTGGGCATGGCGCACCAAGCTGGCGGTCTCTGCGAAGGTCGACGCACGCATGAGGCTGCGCCGACGGGCCGAGGAGGCGGCGGTGACGGTGTTCGCGACCAACCTCAAGGACCTCCTGCTCGCCGCGCCCGCAGGCGCCCGAACGACACTCGGCCTGGATCCCGGCTACCGCACCGGTGTGAAGGTCGCCGTGGTGGACGACACGGGCAAGGTTGTGGACACCTGCGCGATCTACCCGCATGCACCGCACAAGAAATGGGATAGTGCCAAAGGGACTCTGGCCGCGCTGATCGCGCGCCACCGGGTCGAGCTGATCGCAGTCGGCAACGGCACCGCGTCGCGAGAAACCGACGCCCTGGCCGCCGAATTGATCGTCGACATCCGTGCTGCCGGTGCCGATGCTCCCGCAAAGGCATTGGTCAGTGAGGCCGGTGCGTCGGTGTATTCGGCGTCTTCATACGCGGCATACGAACTGCCCACCCTGGACGTCACGCTGCGTGGGGCGGTGTCCATTGCGCGGCGGCTGCAGGATCCGCTGGCTGAACTGGTCAAGATCGACCCGAAATCGATCGGCGTCGGCCAATACCAGCACGACGTGACGCCAGGAATGCTCGCCCGCAGTCTGGACGCGGTCGTGGAGGATGCGGTCAATGCGGTCGGCGTTGACCTGAACACCGCGTCGGTCCCCCTGCTGACGCGCACGTCCGGGGTCTCTGAATCTTTGGCCGAAGCTATCGTCGCCCACCGCGACAAGATGGGGCCGTTCAGCAGCCGCAACGGTCTGCTAAAGGTTCCTCGTCTGGGCCCCAAGGCATTTGAACAATGCGCGGGCTTCCTGCGAATCCGTGACGGCGACGACCCCCTGGATGCGTCCGGTGTCCACCCAGAGGCGTACCCGGTTGTCCGCAAAATCCTGGACCGTTTGGGCATCACTCTCGCCGAACTCATCGGTGACGAGCGGACGTTGCGGTCCCTTCGGCCCGCAGACTTCGCCGACGACAGGTTCGGCATCCCCACGGTGACCGACATCCTCGCTGAACTCGAGAAGCCGGGACGCGATCCGCGGCCCGCGTTCTCCACGGCCACCTTCGCCGACGGCGTGGAGAAGATAGTTGACCTGAAGGTGGGAATGGTCTTAGAGGGTGTAGTGACCAATGTCGCAGCGTTCGGAGCGTTCGTCGACATCGGCGTTCATCAGGACGGCCTCGTGCACGTTTCGGCGATGGCCGAGCGATTCGTGTCCGACCCACACGAGGTTGTGAAGTCCGGACAAGTGGTGCGGGTCAAGGTGATCAACGTGGACGTGCAACGCCAGCGGATCGGGTTGACTCTACGTCTCAACGACACACCACAGCACGATCGGACCGCGCGTTTCGATCACAAAGGCGACTCCCGCCCTGCCGGCCGTCAGGGGCCGGCGAAGCGACCAAACCCGAGTCGTGGCAAGAATGCCGACCGAGGGGCTCAGAATCAACCCGCGGGGTCAATGGCAGAAGCGCTGCGCCAGGCAGGTTTTGGGCGTTGACGCGACACCGTGGAGTCCTGATCCGAAAAGCTCATCGGCGCGGTCCCGCAGGTACGACGACGGTCAATTCATTTCCAGTGCGCTCCACACGCATGCCGACCCTGCGGGCGACGGCAGCGATCGCGCTCGCATCGTCGGGCTCGGCGCGCGTGGTGGCCAGCGCGCGAGCCAGCCGGCCCTTGTGTGCCTTGTTGAAATGGGTGACCACAGTGCGTCGGCCGTCGGGATGCTCGGCCAGTACCTCGACGCGGATCGCGGTGGGCGTCCTTCCCAACGCTGCATAGGATCCCGAGCGTAGATCGACGATGAGGTGTTCGCCAGCTAGCTCGGCGAGCAATGGCTCCAGCGCTGGCCGCCACCGGGCGGCCAGCGTTGGTTTGGCGGGTAATTTCGACGTAGCCGAAAGCCTATAGGCGGGAACGTGATCGTCGGCGCGGAGCAGCCCGAACAACGCTGAACCAATGGCCAACCGAGCGCGTGCGCGAACCGCCTGCGCGCCGCGAAGGGAATCAATATCCAGCGCGTCGTAGAGAACACCGGTGTAGCGGCGGATGGCCGGTAGCGTCGGCGCGGTGCGGAGCGCGGCATTGCGCTCGATCTCGGCGTGCTGCGAAGAAGAAATGCCCAGGGCCGATCTACAAGCCACCGGGTCGGACGTGAGATCGACGAGTTCGCCAACCAGTGCAGACCGCAACGGTCCCAGTCCCGGGTTGCCGAGTTCCTCCAGTCGAAGTGGCGGTCCGTCACCCCCGACCCGTTTGGTCTCCGACGGCGGCAACAGCACAATCACGGGCACTAACCCTAGTTAGGTCACGCAGCCGTGCTTGCAGTAAGCATCATGCTGGCGAGTGATCCGACGAAGCAGGACGAAGCAGGTGCCAACCCGTGAGGGCAAACATGGTGAGCCCACCGACCACGGCACCGCTCTGACGATGGGTGCCGCTGCCAGGACTGGGCGGCGGCATCCACCTCGGTTGGCCGCCGGGGTCTGGGACGAGCGAACTCGGCGGTTGGGCAACCGTCAGGCCGGGAATGCCCAATATCGGTAAATTTCAGCAATTTTGGGCAGTCGGCGGCCCGAGATGCTGTTGAATGCAGTCTGAACTACAGCAGCAGCGGTTCAAGTTGCCCCTTGATCTGGATGGGAGCCGCAGATGTCGACTTTCCTGATCGCCGTACCCGAGGTGTTGGCTGCGGCGTCGGCGGATTTGCGTGGGATCGGGGAGGCGATCGGGGCGGCCAGGTCGTCGGCGGCGCCGTCGACGACGGGGATTGTTGCGGCGGCCGCCGATGAGGTGTCGGTGGCGATAGCGCGGTTGTTCGGTGGTTATGCGCAGGCTTATCAGGCGGTGGGCGCTCAGGCGGCGGCGTTTCAGGCGCAGTTCGGTCAGGCGCTGAGCGCGGCGTCGGTCTCGTATGCGGCCGCTGAGGTTGTGAACGGATCGTCGCTGCACACGCTGCAACAGACCGCGCTGGAGACAGTGAACGGACCCGTTTTCGAGTTGACCGGGCGTCCGTTGATCGGCAACGGCGCCAACGGGGCGCCCGGGACGGGGGCCGCTGGTGGGGCCGGGGGATGGTTGCTCGGTGATGGTGGTGCCGGCGGGTCGGGTGGGGCCGGTAGCGACGGCGGGGCCGGTGGGGCTGCGGGGTTGATCGGGACTGGCGGGGCCGGTGGGGCCGGGGGCACCGGCGGGGCTGGCGGAGTCGGTGGGCATGGCGGGTGGTTGTTGGGTGCCGGTGGGGCCGGTGGGGCCGGCGGGTTCGCATCGTCGGGGGCCGGCGGCAGCGGTGGGGTCGGCGGGGCGGGCGGGTTGTTGGGTGGGGGTGGGGCCGGTGGGGCCGGCGGGTACGCGGCGGCGGGGGCCGGCGGGACGGGTGGGGTCGGCGGGGCCGGTGGGTTGCTTGGTGGGCTGGTTGGCGCCGGCGGCGGTAACGGTGGGTTTGGTGGGGTGGGGGATAGCGGAGGTGCGGGCGGGTCCGGCGGATCTGGTGGCTGGCTGTTCGGTGCGGGCGGCGGCGGCGGGACCGGCGGCACGGGCGGCACCGGGGTCGGAGGTACCGGCGGGGCTGGCGGTGCGGCGGGCTATGTGTTGGGGAATGGCGGGGCCGGGGGCACCGGGGGCACCAGTTATTCCGGGGACGGCGGGGTTGGTGGGGTCGGCGGCCACGCGGGCTTGCTGGGTTCGGCTGGCTCGGGTGGGGCTGGCGGCAACACCTTCGGCAGCGGCACCGGCGGGAACGGTGGGGTTGGTGGTGATGCCGGTGTGGTCGGTTTCGGTGGGATCGGTGGGGCGGGCGGGTTCGCGGCGACCGGGTCCGGTGGGGCCGGTGG
Source organism: uncultured Actinomycetota bacterium (assembly GCA_963778135.1). Taxonomy (GTDB): domain Bacteria; phylum Actinomycetota; class Actinomycetes; order Mycobacteriales; family Mycobacteriaceae; genus Mycobacterium. The sequence continues at coordinate 51,688 of CAVZTC010000005.1, forward strand.
GGCCGGCGGTGCCGGCGGCGTGCTGGTCGGTGACGGCGGGGCCGGCGGGGCGGGCGTTCAGAGCGCGGCGCTCGTGGCCGGCGGTGCCGGCGGGGCCGGCGGTAAGGCTTTCCTGTTCGGTATCGGTGGGGCCGGTGGGATCGGCGGGCTGGGCACGACGGCAGGAGCCGACGGCGCCGGCGGCGCCAACGGCACCTTGTTGCCGGCGTCGGTGCTCAACGTGGTCAACGAGCCCAGCCTGGCGTTGACCGGGCGGGTGTTGATCGGTAACGGCGCCGCGGGTGCGGCGGGTAGCGGAACCGCTGGTGGGGCTGGGGGTTGGTTGCTCGGTGACGGCGGGGCCGGCGGGTCGGGTGCGGACAACGTGCCCGGTGGGCCCGGCGGGGCGGCGGGGTTGTTGGGCACCGGCGGGGCCGGCGGGGCCGGCGGGCTGGGCGCGGCGGGCGTCGGCAAGGCCGGCGGCCAGGGCGGGCACGGCGGGTGGCTGTTCGGTGACGGCGGGCCGGGCGGGGCCGGCGGCGTCGGCGCGGCTAGCGGGACCGGTGGGGACGGCGGGGGCGGCGGCAATGGTGGGCGCGCCGGGTGGTTCGGTGGCGGCGGGGTCGGCGGGGCCGGGGGGATGACCGGTCAGCTCGGTACGTCGTTGCTGCCCGGGGCCGGTGGGATCGGCGGGGCCGGTGGGCCGCTCAGTGGGCTGGTCGGCGCGCCCGGCGGCACCGGGGGCGTGGGTGGTGCGTCGGTCGACTCCGTCGGCGGGGCCGGCGGGGCGGGTGGCCTGGGTGGGTCGCTGTTCAATGTTGGCGGCTCGGAGATCGGGGCGGGCGGGGCCGGCGGGGATGGCGGGGCGAGTATGTCGGGTGCCGGTGGGGCCGGCGGGCACGGCGGGGCGGGTGGTCATTACGCGGGGACCGGCGGGTCCGGTGGGGCCGGCGGGTCGGTGCTGCAACCGGGTTCGACGAGCGCGGGTGGGGGTGTCGGCGGGGACGGCGGTTCGGGTGGTTGGCTGGGCTCTGGGGGTTCCGGTGGTGCTGGGGGTATCGCGGGAACGCCGAGTTCGGGGTCGGTTGACGGTGGGCAGGGCGGGGCTGGTGGGGCCGCGTCGTTGGTCGGGACGGGCGGGGCCGGCGGTGCGGGCGGGTTCGCCGCCGGGGGCACCGGCGGTGCGGGCGGTGCGGGCGGGGCCGTGGGCCGCTGGTGGGTAACGGCGGTTCCGGCGGCGCCGGAGCCGATGCCGCCTCCGGCTTCAGCGGCGGCAATGGCGGCAGTGGTGGCAATGCCAGCCTGATCGGCACCGGCGGCAACGGCGGCAACGCCGGCAACGCCGCGACCCTCGCGCTGACCGGTGGCGCCGGTACCGTGGGGACCGGCGGAGCGTTGCTTGGCCTCAACGGGATCCCCGGTTTGCCAATGAGCCAGAACCTGCTGATCAATCCCGGCTTCGAAACCGCCGACCCGTCCGGGTCGGGCTACAGCTCGGTGACCATTCCGGGCTGGACGGTGACCGGCACCCCGACCGTGATCTCTTACGGCACGTTGCGCAATTATCCGTCGCCAACGGCGCATCCGATTCCGGATCTGCCCGCGGCGCTGGGCTTTCCCCAGCACGCGCCCTCGGGCGGCGGCAACAATTTCGCCGGCGGGGGACCGGTGGCCACCTCCACCATCAGCCAGACTGTCAACCTCGCCACCTCGGCCACCAAGATCGACACCGGCGCAACACCGTACACGCTCAGTGGGCTGCTCGGCGGCTACCTCGTGGACCCGTCGGCGGCCTCCGTGCAGGTCACCTTCCTCAGCGCCGGCGGGGCCGTTTTGGGCACCGGCACGATCGGGCCGGTCACGGCGCTGGATCGCCTGGGAATCACCGGGTTCCAGCAACAAGACGTCTCCGGGACGATCCCGGCGGGCACCCGCTCCGCGGTGGTCACCGCAACTTTCGCCGACCACAACCCGGTCCTGGGCAACTACAACGACGCCTTCGCCGACAACCTGTCGTTCACCGTCGGCGATCCAAGCGCGATCGCGCCCACGCTGGCCCCACCGGCGTCAAACGTCGGCTCACTGGACCACGTGTTCGTGATCTACATCGAGAATCATGGCGTCGGCGACATCGTCGGCAGCGCCAACGCGCCCTACATCAACAGCCTGATCAACACCTACGGATATGGCGACAACTACTACTCGGTGGGCCACCCGAGTACCCCCAACTATTTCCGGATCATGGGCGGATCGGACTTCGGCATCGACTACAACCCCACCGGGAACGTCATCAACGCACCCAGCCTCATGCAGGAAATGGATGCGGGTCACGAACTGTGGGCCGGCTACGCGCAGGGCATGCCCTACGCGGGTGACATCGCGTTGTCAGATAGCGTCGGCCAATTACCCTTTGCCCAATTCAGCTCCGTTTACAACAGCCCCACCGCCTACCTGCAGACACACTTCCTCCCGCTGACGCAGCTGTCCACGGATCTGCAGGACCCGAGCACCTTCCCGAGATTTGCCTGGGTCGCTGCCGACAACGCCAACGACATGGAAGGTCCCGTTAGTACGCCCGGTGACTATGCCCGTTTCATTGCCAGCCAGCTCACGACGCACCAGTACAACATCGCCCCCGGCGACCAGTTCGTTCAGCAAGAGGTGTCCACTATTGAAAGCTCGACAACGTGGACCGACCCGACCCAGAAGGACGCGATCTTCATCGTGTCGGACGAGGACTTCAACAATCTGTCGCTGGGCTTCGGTAACGAAGGCAACAACGTGCCGCTGATCGTCATCCCGAACCAGGGCGCCACGACTTACAACGCTGTGACCAACCCGATTCCGATGCAGTCCGGCCATTTCGTCGCCACCGCCAACTACAACGAGTACGGCCTGATGGCCACTATTGAAGACTCCTTGGGCCTGGCCCCGCTCACTGCCAACGACACGTACGCCCAACCCTTGAACGAATTCTGGACCTGATCGCCCATCCCGGCAGGACGCCGAACTATTGAGTTCCTGTGGGGTCGTTCGACATAAGGTCTTCACGACGGAGCCAGTCCGGTGAGGTCTCAGCGCACCGACCCTGGCCTTGTCGGACTTGTCTCGCAAGATCATCAGCCGCCGGGCAAAGCGCGCCCGGATTAACCCGCGGGGCAAAGGGCCAACCGGCCTGATCGGCACGGCCCCATTTTCGTGGCGGCCGCACAACAAGGCTACGCATCGTTGGCGGCACGTCACGATGCGCGCGTGCTGGCCCCTGCCCTAGTTTGCTTGTTACGCAGGCGGATCGGCCATGGCCGGCCCGATACAGCGACATTTCGAAGAGCACGAACGTAACCATCGGATCAATGCTCGGCGCACGCGTACAACCTTCCGGCCGAGAGGAAAGGAACGGCTCGTTGTCAGAAATACGAACGACCCCAAAGCGATTCAACCTTATGACCATCAACACCAATCTGCGCCCCGTGACCTCAGGGCAACGTACCTGGGTCGTCAAAGCGTTGTGCAGAGAAGGAGATCCCGACGAGCTCTTTGTGACGGGGAAGGCGCAACGCAAGGCTGTGGCTATTTGCCGGCACTGTCCCGTGCAGCGGGAGTGCGGGGCGGACGCGCTCGACAATCAGGTCGAGTACGGGATCTGGGGCGGCATGACCGAGCGCCGGCGCAGGGCACTGCTCCAGCAGCACCCCGAGGTTGTGTCGTGGGCGGACTTCTTCAACAGGGGCGATCCGCGCCCCGTGGGAAAGCGCTCCTAGCGACCGTTGGACGATCGGCCGGGGGAGCGCCCCCGATCGCACTTCTGTGAGAACTTTCTTGCGGTCCAGGATCCCCGCGCCGCCGGCGGCGTCGCGTTTCGCCTCTGGGTTGAGCGGCGGTGGGCGCCGCCGGGGGCTTGCCGGGGCGTGCGCGGGGTCCTTCGATACCTGATCGTCTTCAATGGCTACTGCCGTTGTACCGGAACAGTATTCGCACTCGACGAGGCTGACATCCGGCCCTCACGAGCGCCGTTGCCTATGCAGTGCGTCGTCGCGGACGCGCCGGTTGGTGGCGGAGCTCGTCGCGTGACGTGCCGCCTTGACGACGCCGTTGCCCCGCGCCGCCTGCTCGGCGAGGCTGGGAAGGGCGTGGCGACACCGCCTTTGGGGCCGGAGCGCGATACGGGGCGATCTCACCGACCAGTGCGCATACCGATTCCGAGTCGGCGCCCACTTGCTGTGGAGTGACATCGATACCGGCCCTGCGCATCAGTGTGTGCGTGTCCTTACGCTGTTCTGGCAGGACCACTGTCACGACATTGCCCGCGTTTCCGGCTCGCGCCGTCCGCCCGGAGCGATGTAGGTAAGCCTTGTGCTCACTGGGCGGATCTATGTGGACCACTAGTTCGACGTCGTCGACGTGAACGCCGCGCGCCGCGATATCGGTTGCGACCAGCACACGAACGTCGCCCGCGGCGAATGCTGCGAGATTGCGGTCACGTGCCTGCTGAGAAAGATTGCCGTGCAGGTCAACTGACGGTATTCCTGATTCGGTGAGCTGTTTGGCGAGCTTGCGGGCGTGATGCTTGGTGCGCAGGAACAGAATTCGACGACCAGAGCCCGAAGCGAGCCGCTGAACCAATTCCTTTTTGGCTTCGGTGCCGGCGACGTGGAAAACATGGTGGGCCATCTCTGGCATTGGCGCCGTCACGTCGTCCACTGAATGCAACACGGAGTTCCGCAAGAATCGATTGGCGAGTTTGTCGACGCCGTTGTCGAGGGTCGCGGAGAAGAGCAGCCGTTGCCCACGGGCCGGCGTGGCGGCCAGGATGCGCGTGACGCCGGGCAGAAACCCGAGGTCGGCCATGTGATCGGCTTCGTCGATGACGGTGATCTCCACGGCGTCGAGGCTGATCAAGCGTTGTTTCATCAGGTCCTCGAGCCGGCCCGGGCAGGCCACGACGATGTCGACGCCGCCTTTGAGGGCAGCCACTTGCCGGCTCTGCGCGACGCCGCCGAAGATCGTTGCAACGCGCAGGCCGCGGGTCGATGCCAACGTTTCGAGCGTCGCGGCGATCTGGTTCGCGAGCTCGCGGGTCGGCGCGAGCACCAGTCCCGACGGTCGCGACGCGCGTCGCTGACCTTGGGCGAGCCGGCTCACTAAGGGAAGCGAGAAGGCCAGCGTCTTGCCGCTGCCGGTCTTGCCGCGGCCGAGCACGTCTCGGCCGGCAAGGGTATCGGGAAGGGTCGCAACCTGTATCGGGGACGGATGGGTGATGCCGCGCTCGCCGAGCGCGGTGATCAGTGGACCGTTCACGCCGAGATCAGCGAATGATTTTTCTGTAGTCAATCTTTCGGTGCCTTTCAGGCATCGTCGTGCCGCGCGCGGTCGCGGCGCGCCGGCGCCGCTGCGGTGAGCACAAGGTGGCGAGATTGCCGGTTGGCAAAATCGATCGCCGCAAGAAGAAGTTGTGCTGTGACGCACAGCTCATCTACTCGATGCTGCAGCCGAGGTTTCGGGCTGTCGCCAGAGGATGAGCAAGCATTCCGCGACGTGTTGGCGCTGCTGTTGTGAGCCAACGTTGGGACCATCATATCGCATCGTCCACCGATCCATGAGGCGACCGCCCCTGGCAGAGCTGACCTCGGTGTTTCGCCCTGTATGGTCGCGCGGCGCTGGCTCGGCTCAAGCATCGCGGGGATGATTGCGGCGTCGTGGATTTCGGTGGGGTGTTGAATGACCGCTATTACGCCAGCGGCGGATCGATGGGGCTCAAGGAGATCGGCAGCCAATAGACGCCCGATCCCTCGCCCGGACACCCGGGTCCGGTGACGGTGAATGTCCGCTCCCCCCAGAAGCATCCGTTGGGATTGGGTACCAGGAAATCCGACCGCCGGGAGGGCACGGTGCCGTGGGTCCCCGTGGGATCGCAAAAGTAGGGGTCGTCACCGCTGGATTCCCATCGGCCGCTATTCCACGTGTAGGTGTAAAGGTCTGGCGCATCGGGATTCTGGACGATTTCAGTTTCCCTGAGCCACTTCACGGTGCATCCCTTCACGTCGCAGTGGGTAGTGAACAGGCCGAGCATGTTCGAGGGGTCCGACGGTATGTGCGCAGCGTTGAATGTCTGCTTCGTTCGGCCGATTTGGCGTTGTAAAACCCATAGACCGGAACCGGTTCGGTGCGGTCTGCATGGGAGACGGGACCAACGCCCACCGTGGTGCAGGCGGTGACGACGGCTACCAGCAGGGTTTTCAGACCTCTCCGGGGTAATACAGCGAGAGAGTTCTCGTCGAGGAATCGGCTGGACAGCCCGTTCGGGCCAGCCGGCCGCTTGTCTTGATGCATCCCGGTGGTTGCCGTCGACTTCGACGGCGATGGTCGAGTGACATCCGGGCGATTCGATTCGCGCGTTATCCTCGTCGAGGTGCTGACGCGGTTATCAGTAGGAGTACGAGGAGCGCCCATGCGAAGCAGGCGATTACTTCAACTGATCGCCATCGCCGCTGTAGCGGCCTTGACGGCATGCAGCAACACGACGACTAACCCCGCCACAACTTCCAAGGGCCGCGGCAGTCCATTGATATCCGCGGGGTCGCCGTCGATCACCAGCGAGCCGTTCGGTGAGGTGGGTGGGACGTCGGTGAGCCGCTACACGCTTACCAGCGGGCACGGCATGCTCGTGCGAATCCTGACCTATGGCGGCATCATTCAGTCGATCGAGGTTCCCGATCGCACCGGGCGTGTCGACGATGTGGTCCTGGGCTTCCCAAGCCTGGCAGGCTACCTGAACATCGGATTCGCCAAGCCCTATTTCGGCGCGATCATCGGTCGCTATGGCAACCGGATCGCCAGGGGAGCTTTCTCGTTGAACGGCACCGAGTATCACGTGCCGATCAACGACGGCGGCAACAGCCTCCATGGCGGCACCGCGGGCTTCGATGCGAAGGTGTGGCAGGCCAGTCAGCAGAACGGTAGCGACAGCGTGAGCCTCAAGCTCCAATATGTCAGTCCCGCAGGCGAAATGGGATATCCCGGGACGCTCACGACAACGGTCACCTACACCCTGGACCAGAAAAACGAACTGCGCATCACCTACCACGCGATCACCGATGCCCCGACCGTGCTCAACCTGACCAATCACAGCTACTTCAACCTGGCAGGGGAGGGCACGCTCGACGTCTACGGCCAGCGGGTCACCATCGATGCCGACAACTACACACCAACCGACGCCACACAGATCCCGACCGGGCAGATCGTCCCGGTGAAGGGCACACCGTTCGACTTCACGTCACCAACCGCGATCGGCGCGCACATCACGGCGGATGACCCGCAGCTGCTGCTGGCCCGAGGTTACGACCACAACTGGGTGATCAACAGCCGCCAGAACACCGGCCTGGTGGAGGCAGCCAAGGCCGAGGATCCGCAGACGGGGCGGATCCTGACTGTCGCTACAACCGAGCCGGGTCTTCAGTTCTACACGTCCAACTTCATCGACGGGGCGCTAACGGGCACCAGCGGGCGTATCTACCGGCAGGGCGCGGGATTCACGATGGAGACCCAGCACTACGCGGATTCGCCGAATCACCCGAACTTCCCTACCACCACGCTCAACCCGGGCCAGGCCTACGATTCGACGACGATTTTTGCCTTCAGCGCCGAATAAGCACGGTTCAGGTCGGTTGATTGCCGACGCCGTTAAGGTTCGAGACGGAGTCCCAGGCGCCCGTATCGTTGCTGCCCGAGTTAAAGGCGCCATAGTTTGTATCGCCCGAGTTGAATGCTCCGTTGTTCGAATCACCCGAGTTATCGAAACCGGCGTTATGGCTGCCGCTGTTGTAGCCGCCATAGTTCCCGTCGCCCGCGTTGTAGACCCCACTGTTATTGCTACCCGAGTTGAACAGGCCCGCATCTCCGTTGCCGGCGTTCCCCCAGCCGTTGGCGTTGTTGCCCGAGTTCCAGGCGCCGCTGGACGAGTTGCCTGAGTTTGCCCAGCCCATGTCGTTCATGCCCGTGTTGAAGCCGCCGTTGACATTGACCCCCGCATTTCTGAATCCCACGGTTCCGACACCCGAATTCAAGATGCCCGTGTTTCCGTCGCCCGAGTTGAAGAGGCCCGTATTTCCGTTGCCCGAATTGAACCAGCCGACATTGTTGGTGCCCGAGTTGAAAAGGCCCCAGTTTCCGTTCTGGCCCATGCTGATCACATTGGGGCCGAAGCCAAACTGGTTATCGCCCGTGAGGCCGAAGCCGATATCGTGACTGCCCGTATTCGCAAAGCCGAAGTCGAAGCTACCGGTGTTGGCGATGCCAATGTCGTATGTTTCCCCGGTGTGACCCGGTCCTGTATTTGCTATGCCTATGTTCGCGGTACCGACGTTCGTGCCGCCGATGTTGAAGCTACCGATGTTGGCGGAGCCGAAGTTATGGCTGCCGATGTTTGCGCTCCCATTGTTGAAGTCGCCGATGTTTGCCCCGCCACTCACCGATCCTATGACGTCCTGGAGGGCATGCGTGATGCCTTCGATGTTGGGCGTTAGGGGGATATTCTGGTAGATGGTTTGTATCGGGAACCCTAATCCGACGGGCAGTGCGGGGAGGGCTAATACCCCCAGCAAGAATCCCCTCACGCCGCCGCTGTTAAAGCTGCCAATGTTTGCGTTGCTGGTGTTATTGCTGCCGATATTGCCGCTGGCAAGGTTATAGTTCCCGGTGTTTCCATTGCCGGTGTCGTGCTGTCCGATATTTCCGCTGCCAACGTTGGCAAAGCCATTGTTTCCGCTGCCGTTGTTGTAGTTTCCTGTGTTTCCGTTGCCATTGTTGGAATTACCGAAGTTGCCGCTGGTGCCGAAGTTGAAGTTTCCAGTGTTTCCGCCGGAGAGATTGACCAAAAATGGCAGGTTGTTGAGGCTGGGGTGGGGATAGCTGAATCCGAAGATGCCGGCGGTGAGGTCGGTGGGAAGCTTGAGCAATACGGGCCAAGAGAGGGGATCCTCAGGGGTGACGATCGCAACAATGGCCTCGTACGGGCCCAAGACTTTGGGAATGGTTAGGTTGAGGTAGCCGGTGTTGCCGAGACTCACAATGTTGCCCCAGCCGGTGGCGTTCAGGGAGAGCAAGTTGAGGAACCCGGTGTTGCCGGCTCCGATGTTGAACCAGCCGTTGTTGTTGACGCCGATGTTGAAGCCCCCGGTGTTGCCCGATCCGAGGTTTGTGTAGGTCTGCAGGAAGGTCAGCACGTCGTCTTCCCAGGACTGCAGGCTCGAGGCCACCGCCGAGGCGGAGGTGTGATAACCCAGCATCGCCTCGACATCCTGGGCCCACATCTGGGCGTACTGCGATTCGGCGGCCGCGATCGCCGGGGCGTTCTGCCCGAACAGGTTCGACAATGCCAACGACACGAACTGCGCGCGGTTGGCTGCGACGGCCAGTGGATGCACGGCGGCTACCTGCGTCACCTCGAACGCCGAGACCGCCGCCATGGCCTGCGCGGACGTCGCCTGAGCTTTGGCCCCGATCGCGGTGAGCCACTGCACGTGGCGGGCGGCCACAGCCATCATCGCCGCTGACGCTGCGCCCTGCCACGGGCCGCCGGCCAGCGTCGATGTCAGTGACCCGAACGAGGACGCCGCCTCCTGCAACTCGGCGGACAGGCCCTGCCAGGAGGCAGCCGCCGCCAACATCGAGCCTGGCCCGGCACCGGTAAAGATGCGCGAAGAAATGATCTCCGGGGGCGACACCAAGAAGTTCACCACGAACCCCGCTTCCTTAGGTTGGCTCGGTAGCGTGCTTCATCTTAGACAGTCAGCTCGGGTTTCACGTGCTTTTCGGATGTCGCGCTCGTCGGCCAAGTTCCTTGATAGAAGATGACTTTGGCGAGTTCCCCGGAATTGAGGCCGGGATGTTTGAGTTCAGTGACCCGATGTCGCCGCAACGGACGATGAAGCACACGGCTGGTCGGGGACCTCGATTCCGCGCGGGATGAGGCGCGGCAACGCGAAGTCCTGACTTTGTAGTCGCGCGAAGCCAGGCCCTGCCGGTGTCGAGTGGGTTATGAGGCCCGCGCCTAGGCGTCGCGAGTGAGACAATCCCAAGTTTGCACCGGTTCAGGCAGCAGGTTGATTGCCGACGCCGTTAAGGTTCGACGCAGAGTTCCAGAGGCCCTCATCGGAGCTGCCCGAGTTAAAGGCGCCAAAGTTTGAATCGCCCGAGTTAAATGCGCCGTTGTTAGAATCGCCCGAGTTATCGATACCGGAGTTATGGCTGCCGCTGTTGTAGCCCCCGTAGTTCGCGTCGCCGGAATTATAGGCCCCGCTGTTATTGCTACCGGCGTTGAAGACACCGGCATTACCGTTGCCGGCATTCCCCCAGCCGCTGTTGTTGTTACCCGCGTTCCAGGCGCCGACGGACGAGTTGCCCGAGTTCCCCCAGCCGTTGTCGTTCATGCCCGTGTTGAAGCTACCGATGTCCAAGATGCCAGCATTTCCGATCCCGTTGGTTGAGACCCCAGAGTTCAAGATGCCCGTATTTCCGCTGCCCGAGTTGAAGATGCCGGTGTTATTGGTGCCCGAGTTGAACAGGCCAAAGTTGCCGTTCTCACCCATGCTGAACACGCCGGGGCCGATGCCGATCTGGTTGTCGCCCACCAGGCCGATGCCGATGTTGTGATCGCCGGTATTCGCAATGCCGAAGTCGAAGCTACCGGTGTTGGCGATACCAAAGTCGCTAAATGCCGCTGTGTGTCCCGGGCCAGTATTTGCGAAGCCGATGATATTGCTGCCGAAGTTTGAGTTGCCAATGTTGTAGTCGCCGATGTTGGCGGAGCCGATGTTGTGGCCACCGATGTTTGAGCTGCCAAAGTTGTAATCACCGATGTTCCCGCCACCGCTAATCGATCCGACGGTGCTTTGCAGAGCATGCGTGATGTTTTGGATGTTTTGGACCATGGGAATAATCTCGGTGATGGTCTGAAGCGGGAACCCTTGTCCGGTGAGGAAGTTGGGGGCCGCCAATACGTCTAGCAGAATCCCCCGCAGTCCGCTGCTGTTGTAGCTGCCAATGTTTCCGTTGCTGGTGTTGTTGCTGCCTATGTTTCCACTGGCCAAGTTATAGCTTCCGAGATTTCCGCTGCCGGTGTTGTGGTCTCCGGCGTTTCCGCTGCCGACGTTGGCGAACCCTATGTTGCCGCTGCCCTTGTTGTAGTTTCCCGTATTTCCGTGACCGTAGTTGGAATTACCAAAGTTGCCACCGGCGAAGTTGAAGTTGCCAGTATTTCCGCCGGAGATGTCCAGCGCAAAGGGGAGGTTGTTGAGGCCGGGGTGGGGCCAGCTGATGCCGGCGACGCCGCCGACGAGGTCGCTCGGGATTCTGATGTACTCGAACCACGACGTCGGGACCTCGGGAGTGGCAATAGCGAGGATAGCCTTATAGGGACCGAGGGGGTTGAAAATGGTGATGTTCGCGTAGCCGGTGTTGCCGAAGCTCAGAACGTTGCCATAGCCGGTAGCGCCGAAACTCAGTGGGTTGCCCCACCCGTTGGCGTTAAGGGCGAGCACGTTGAGGTACCCGAGGTTGCCCGCGCCAATGTTGAGCCAGCCGTTGTTGTTAACGCCGATGTTGACATACCCGGTGTTGCCCGATCCGATGTTGAACCAGCCGTTATTGTTAGCGCCGATGTTGAAGCCCCCGGTGTTGCCCGATCCGAGGTTTGTGTAGGTCTCCAGGAAGGTCAGGACGTCGTCTTCCCAGGACTGCAGGCTCGAGGCCGTCGCCGAGGCGGCGGTGTGGTAGCCCAGCATGGCCTCGACATCCTGGGCCCACATCTGGGCGTACTGCGATTCGGCGGCCGCGATCGCCGGGGCGTTCTGCCCGAACAGGTTCGACAATGCCAACGACACGAACTGAGCCCGGTTGGCGGCGACCGCCAGTGGATGCACCGTCGCTACCTGTGCCGCCTCAAACGCCGACACCGCCGCCATCGCCTGCGCGGAGGTCTCCTGGGCCTTCGCCGAAACCGCTGCTAGCCACTGGACGTGGCGCGCCGCGACGGTCATCATCGCCGCCGACGCAGGGCCCTGCCACGGGCCGCCGGCCAGCGTCGATGTCAGTGACCCGAACGACGACGCCGCCGACTGCAACTCGGCGGACAGGCCTTGCCAGGACGCCGCCGCCGCCAACATCGAGCCCGGTCCAGCACCGGTGAAAATCCGTGACGAAATGATCTCCGGGGGCGACACCAAGAAGTTCACCACGCACCCACGCTTCCTTGGTTGGCTGAGTAGCGTGCTTCATACTAAACAGTTTGCTCGGGTTTCACTGGCTTTTCGGATGTCGGGCTCGTCCCCCAAGTTCGTTGATACAAAAATACTTTGGCGTGTCGGCCGTGATTGCGGCCTCGCGTATTGAGTCCTGTGGACCGATATCGGGTTGCGAGGCATCGCTCAACGCCTCATCAACTCACGCGAAATCCCTATGGAGTCCAGACATTGCGCTCAGCGTGAGGTTCGAACGCCCCTGCTCAGCGAACGCGGGCGCGGTAGACCGGAGTACGGCGACCTGCGTGACATGGTGCATGACTTCGCGATCGGGGTGCCAGGCCAGCCAAGACCAGTGGTTGCCATCGGCCCTTTGACTGAAGGACCTTCAGCTGCACCGAACGAATATCGCAGCGCTGCGTCGTCCGAGCGACCGCGCGCGCGGGCGACGCCAAGTAGTGCTCGATTCGAGCGTTGAGGCCGTCATCGCGGTCGGCAAGCCGAAATTGGAGCCACCCGTCCTGCTGTGCGACCCGAGCAACGCGAACCCGCCGACCGAGACGGGGCCAGACTCGGATCATGGGTCTTCGGGGCGCAGCTTCGCTGGTCGAACGATCCCGGGTGTGCCCAGGTTCACGTCGGCTGATTGCCGACGCCGTAGATGCCGTTGACGGAGTTCCACCAGCCCGTATCGGAGTCACCCGAGTTGAAGACGCCATGGTCGGTGTTGCCAGAGTTGAACGCACCGTTGTTCGACGAACCCGAATTATCGACACCGGAGTTATTGTTACCGCTGTTGTATCCGCCGTAGTTCCCATCGCCCGCGTTGTAGGGCCCGCTGTTATTCTCACCCGCGTTGAACATGCCGGCGTTTCCGTTACCGGCATTTCCCCAGCCGTTGTTGTTGTCGCCCGCGTTCCAGAAGCCGCTATTAAAGTTGCCCGAGTTTCCCCAGCCATTATTGTTCATGCCCGTGTTCCAGCCGCCGGAGTCCGCGATTCCCGCGTTCCCGATACCCGTGGTTTGGGTGCCCGAATTGAAGATGCCCGAATTCCCGGAGCCCGAGTTGAAGATACCCGCATTTCCGCTGCCGGAATTGAAGATACCAACATTATTGGTGCCTGAGTTGAATAGGCCATAGTTTCCGTTCTGGCCCCAGCTGAAGAAATTGGGGCCGAAACCTGCCTGGTTGTTGCCGGTAAGGCCGAACCCGATGTCGTTATCGCCCGTGTTCGCAAAGCCGACGTCGTTGCTGCCGGTGTTGGCGATACCAAAGTCGTTGGTCTCCGCGGTGTGTCCCGCGCCCGTATTTGCGAAGCCAACGGTTGAGCTGCCGACGTTCGCGCTGCCAAGGTTGTGGTCGCCGAAGTTGCCGGAGCCGAAGTTGAAGCTGCCGATGTTCGCGCTGCCGATGTTGAAGTCGCCAATGTTGGCTCCGCCACTAACGGATCCGATAAGGCCTTGTAGGGCATGCGTCGTATATTCGAAGTCGGATACGAAGGGGAGCTGCTGGTAGATGGTTTGTATCGGGAAACCCAACCCGGTGGGAATTGCGGGGACCGCCAATACCTCCAATAGGGCGCCCCTCAGTCCAGCGAAGTTGCTGTTACCGATGTTTCCGTTGCTGGTGTTGTAGCTGCCTATGTTTCCACTTGCTAGGTTATAAACGCCGATGTTTCCATTGCCGGTGTTGTAATTACCGATGTTCCCGCTGCCAAAGTTGGCGTTCCCCATGTTGCCGCTGCCCTTGTCGTGATCCCCTATATTTCCGTTGCCGCCGTTGGAGTTGCCAAAGTTTCCACTGGCGCCGGTGTTGGAGTCGCCATGATTCCCGCCGGTTAGTGAGAACACAAAGGGCAGGTTGTTGAGGCCGGTGTGGGGATAACCAAATCCGATGATGCCGCCGTTGAGGTCGCTTGTGATTCTGGGGAACTCGATATAAGTAAAGGGGTCCTCAGGGAATGTGAGTATGGCCACAATGGCCTTTTCGGGGCCGAAGGGGTTGGGGATAGTTGCGTTAACGTTGCCGGTGTTGCCAAAACTCAGAAAGTTTTCGTTGCCGTTAGCGTTGAGACTAAACGGGTTGAACGAGCCGTTGGCGTTGTGACTCAGTATGTTGTAGGAGCCGTTGGCGTTACCGGCGAACAAATTGAGGACCCCAGTGTTGCCATTGCCCCAGTTAAACGAGCCGGTGTTGTCAGCTCCGATGTTGAACCAGCCGTTGTTGTTGACGCCGAGGTTGAAGCCCCCGCCGGTGTTGCCCGATCCGAGGTTTGTGTAGCTCGCCAGGAAGGTCAGCACGTCGTCTTCCCAGGACTGCAGGCTCGAGGCCACCGCCGAGGCGGAGGTGTGATAGCCCAGCATCGCCTCGACATCCTGGGCCCACATCTGGGCGTACTGCGATTCGGCGGCCGCGATCGCCGGGGCGTTCTGCCCGAACAGGTTCGACAATGCCAACGACACGAACTGCGCGCGGTTGGCTGCGACGGCCAGTGGATGCACGGTGGCTACCTGCGTCACCTCGAACGCCGAGACCGCCGCCATGGCCTGCGCGGACGTCGCCTGAGCTTTGGCCCCGATCGCGGTGAGCCACTGCACGTGGCGGGCGGCCACAGCCATCATCGCCGCTGACGCTGCGCCCTGCCACGGGCCGCCGGCCAGCGTCGATGTCAGTGACCCGAACGAGGACGCCGCCTCCTGCAACTCGGCGGACAGGCCCTGCCAGGAGGCAGCCGCCGCCAGCATCGAGCCGGGTCCGGCACCGGTAAAGATGCGCGAAGAAATGATCTCAGGGGGCGACACCAAGAAGTTCATTGCGGATCCACCCCTCCGTGTGTGGCTAGTTTGTGAGCGCTATGAGACGCCTCAGCTTAGATGGGTGGTCCGGGATTTACTGGAGATTTGCAGTGTGGCGCTTCGTCCGCCAAGTTCTTGAAAGAAAGATGCTTGGGCGTGTTGCGGTGACCTAGGCTGAGGGGTTTCCAGTCCCGGGGCTCATCCTGTGGCCCTATGTCGGGCCGCACGGGACGTGAAGCGTATGGCTGTGAATGCATCGCCTAGGCCTGTGCAAAACGGCTTGCGGCGCCGTAGCGGATTGCTGGTCTGCGACGAGGTGTTTCGCCGCGGCGCAATCGCTAAAGCCATTCGCATACAATGGGATTGATTTCAAGCGGTGTCCGCGACGAGGACACCCATGCGGCGTAATCCGAGTCGCGCTATGGCCGGTAGTCCGTCGCCGTCGGTACCGGCGGCTAGCACTCGCAGGTTGGTGATGTGCACGCCCCGCCCTCGAAGCCGCAGGTCCGCCTCGCCCATTGCCAGCACGTTCTTGACCCAGTCGATGTTTCCATGGCCCAACAGCACGGCTAAGGCTTCTCCTTTGCGGTGGACGTTCACGACCGTCTGATACGGCGTGCCCGACTTACGCCCGCGATGGTTCACCACCGCGAATGTCGGCAGATAGCGTGCCATCCGCCTCATAACCGGGTTCATGTACCTGATCTGCAACCGGTCGATCCAGGCCGGAAACTGCATCGGGAGGCCTAGGGGTTGTCGGGATGCGCCTTGGCGCACATCGGAACTCCTTGTTCCTTCTCGAATCGTTGCTGATTTAACCGCATATGTCGGTGGAAGTGATTCTCCTGCCGCCCAGTTGGGCTGGCAGTCCTGTATATCCGTGCAGATTGACCAGCCCCTGCTGTTGTGGTGATCAGGTTCACCGTGGTCTCGAATCCCGCGCCGACGAACAGTGCGGCGTTGGCGGTGAGCCCGTGGTCGGTCAGGTTGCCATCCGCCGCCATCCGGCAAAACGGATAGTCGCCCGACTGGGCGACGCGCAATTGCGCCGCACCACCATGGAAGACGTCGCGCGGCGTAGCCGCGTCGGCCGCGCCGCTCTCTACCAGCGATTTCCCGCCAAGACGGCCCTGATCGACGCCGTCGTGCTCGCCGAAGCGCGCCGTTATATCGAGCGCAGCGCCCGGCGCGTTCGCACGCCGCGATGCTCGAAGATCGCATGGTCTGCAGCACCGTGTTCTCCGTAACGTTCATGCGTGAACACACCCTGCTCAAGAAATGCTTCGCACCGAGCCCGAAACCATGCTGCCCAGCCTGGCCATCGACGCGGGCGCCATCCTCGACTACGCCACCGAATACCCCCTCGGGTTGCTGCGCATCGAGCTCCACGGCTCGGCCGCCACCGCACAGGTCCAGGAGCGCCACCTGCGCACTGTCACGTGCGCAACTACGTGATGCCGATGATCACCGGTCCCAACCGATCCGTTTGACGCAGGCCGGATTGTCGCTGAGGCATCAACGTTGGCCGAGCACGACCGCACCTGCGCGGCGGCCTCGGAGTCAGCGCGGGTCCGATGGCGGGTGGATGATGTGGTGAAGGCTCTTCCCTCATGGACGAAGGATGATCACCGTCATGGATGCTGACCTGGAACGCTGGCTGGCCGCCGGGGAGTATTTCGACTACCTCGGCTTCGGCATCTTCTACCGAATGGAGGGCAGCGGGCCTCCGCTGTTGCTGATCCACGGGTACCCGTTCAATTCCTATGACTGGGCGCCGATTTGGCCAACGCTAACGCAGCGGTTCACCGTCATCGCACCGGACATGATCGGCATGGGTTTCTCGGAGAAGCCGGTGGCCTATGAATACTCGGTGGCAGACCACGCCGACATGCACGAAGCGCTGTTGGCGCACCTGAAAATTCGCGACGCACACATTCTTGCCCATGACATAGGCGATTCCGTGGGCCAGGAACTGTTGGCCCGTCACGAGTTCGGTCAACACGGCTATGGCGCGCTGCGCATCGATTCGATCACCTGGCTCAACGGCGGGATGTTCATCGAGGCGTACACGCCGAGGGCGGCGCAGAAGCTGATGTCTCGCACCCCATTAGGCGACCTGTTGAGTCATGTGCAGGGCAGTCCTCTGACCCGTCGGCTGCTCGAACCGACGCTGCGCGAGCTGTTCGGCCCGAATACCAAGCCGACTCCGCACATGATGGACGTGTTCAACCAGATCCTCGACTACAACGACGGCCGCCGCGTGCTGCACAAGGTTGGCCGGTTCATCAATGATCGCTACACGCACCGAAACCGGTGGGTGCGTGCCATGCGGCAGACGGCGGTTCCCATGCGGTTGATTGACGGGCCGGTCGACCCCAACTCCGGTGCTCATATGGCGCGGCGCTACGCGGAATTGATACCCCAGCCCGATGTGGTGATGCTGGCCGACGACATCGGGCACTGGCCGCAACTCGAGGCGCCCGAGGAGGTATTGACGCACTTCCTGGCGCACATCGACCGAATCGCCGCCGGCTGAGCGGGCGCGGCCGTCAGGGGAGAAGACGCAAACCCCAGCCGTCTAGCAATGGCCGCACGAGTACGAAGGCCGTGGTGTTGAGGTCACCGTCCACCGAACCCGTCAATACGCCGACGGCACTCACGGTGCCGTCCGCGTTCTTCACGAAGCCGGCGCTCCCGCTGTCACCGGGTTTGGCGGACACGCTGGCTACCACCAAATCGCCGTCCACGCTTTTGACGGCGCCACACGTCTCACCGCTAATCGCGCCGAGCTTGCAGAACGGCGTGCCCACTTGTATCTGGGGGGCATCCAACACATCTCGGACCGGCCTGCCGCCGACATCTCCCACCGGCACGCCCACACCCGGATCGAGGCGAATGATCGCGGCGTCCTTTCTGTCACCTTCTTCCTCGCTGGCGGTGATCCTGCCGAGTGGGACGCCCAGCCCGTAAGTCCATAGTGAGCCCGCGGGATGGTCGCAGTGTCCGCTGGTGAACAGGTAGTAGCTGCCGTCGTCCCCCTGGGCGGCGAAACCCGCGGTGCATTTCCAGTCTTGATCTTTGACCTGCATCCCCGGGCCGGGGGGCGCCGCTGCCGGCGCCGGGCCCGCGAATGCTATTGCGGCCAGTACCGTGGCACCGGCCGGCCCAACCCCTCGAAACCACCGCAAAGTCCCACCGCTTCCCTCTGCTCGGATCCGCATGGCTAGCACGCGCGCGAAGAGTACCAAGACTCAACAGAGAAGTAATGTGGCTGACTTCCGTCGACGATCGCCGTGTGGGTTGTTGTGCAGGGCTTACCTGCTCAGCTCAAGGATCAGGCTTCGTAAATCCTCGCGGGTCCCTCGAAGCCTGGCGGGTCCGAGGGCGGCCGCGAGCCGAGTGTTGACGACGGTAGCGCGTTCGGTGATGGCTTTGAGGACATCGCGGCCATTGCCCGTCAACACCAGTAGTGGCGAGGTGCGGTGGTCGGGATTCGACCGGAATTCGACCAAGCCCGCACCGACGAGTTCGTTGGCGACTCGCTGAATCGCCTGCCGACTGACGCCTAGCCGACGGGCAGCCTGAGGCACGGTCAGCGCTTCATCACAGATGACGCTGAGCAGTTGCCACCGCGCTTGCGTTTGGCCCTGCGCGGCAGCGGCAGCTTCGCCTGATCGCCGAAGTAGGCCGGCAAGTTCGTACACGTCCGCCACCAGCAGTGCCACCTCATCCGGCATCAACAATCTCCAAACACAATTGACAATGTATTGTCACTATGGTTTACCATTGTCATGGTACTCCGTTGTGCGACGCAGCGGACGAGGACGATCACCTAGGAGCCACCGATGAGCGCCGCACTGCTGAACCTGCAAGCCGCACAACGTGATGCGATCGACAACCGGCCAGAACTGCAGAGATTCCCCTATCTGGCTGAGACGTTGCGCCGCGCTGGGGTCCGCACCAACACACAGTGGCTGCCCTCGATGCAGAGCCTCTACCTGACCGACCTCGGCCCCGTTCTGGTCCAAGGCGAGCCTCTGATCACCGGCATGTCGGATGTGGCCCCATTCGAACGGGAGGCCTTGATCGACGCCTTGCGCGCCGATCAGGCAGGCGAGACAACGTTTCCCGAGTTTGCCGCGGCGGCGTGGCGCGCAGGCGTGCTCCGCTATGTCGTCGATCTAGACCGTCGCACGTGTTCCTACTTCGGCCTTAATGAAGCGTCCCACATAGAACGCTACCCGGCGGTGTCGGACTCTCTGCTTCGAGGCGGACGGCACTGATGCAGAGAGGACTGGACATGGATGCCAAACGATTTCTGATCCCGCTAACACCTTGGGTGCTGTCCTCCCTGGTCGTTGAACGGGTGGCGCCGACGCCGTCGGGGTCGCTGCCCTCCTCGCTTGTCTGGGCTCGCTCGCGCTGGCCATCTTTGACGGGCGCCACGGCGGCTTGAAAATCATCGACGGCGCCGGAGTCATCACTTTCGCCGCCATCGCCCTCGCAGGTTTTTTCGGCGGTCACCAAGTCGACGAACTCCTTGGTCACTACGGCCGCGGCATCGCCGCACTAGTGCTGGCAGCCATCATGGCCACCTCCGCATTCACCATTCCGTTCACTGAGCAATACGCCCGCGAGAGCGTCGATCCGCAGTGCTGGGACAGTCCGATGTTTCGTGCGAAGAATAAGTCGATCAGCCTGGTGTAGGCAGGCGCCATTTTGCTGATGGCCTTGTGTCACTTGATCGCTGGAGCGCTTGCGGCGACGTCGGACATCGACGGACGGCATCCCGGCAACATTCTGCTGAACTGGGTTATCCCGATCCTGCTGATCCTGTGGGCGGTGAGAAGGACCGAAATACTGGCAAACCAAGATGATCCCGCCCCGGTGTGACCACCGAACGCGACCTTGATGCCGGTCGCCAACAGCGGTGAACCCCGTTCATCGATGGGTGCAGATCGCAGCGGACGGACCGGGGGTAGGTAGCCCAGCGCTGAGTGTCGGTGGTGGCCGTAATCATCCCGCCAGTCGCCGATAACGACGCGGGCCTGGGGGACCAACCAATCGGAGTCAGGCCACACAACCTTTTGGAACGGTCGGCGGTGCGGCGTTGGTTCGGCGTCGGTTCGGCGATCGCCGCGATCAGGACGCGAGCTGGGGGATTGAGTCCGATTCCCCGACAGGCGGTCTGGGCTTACGGACCGGTTGCAGGCGTAAAGATTGAGACGAGCGCGGGACGGCCACGCGCCGAACACCACACCTGGTCGCGGCGTCGGAGGCGTCTCCGAGTCGGCTACAAGACGCGCTTGTATCGTGGCAAGAACGCCGCCGCTACTGCAACGGCGTCGCTGGATAAACGATCAATCCTATGAACACTTTAGAAACGTCCGCCGTGCCGGGGCCGGTGGCACCCTGGTCCCTAACGATCGACCCCGGCTGCGGGCGCCGGCTCTACCGCTTCAACGGGCGCTAGCACCGCGGCTGATTCCGACATCGCGTCGAAGTCCCGCCAGCCACTGCATCCAAACGAGAACCATCAACAAACATCACCAAAGGAGAACACGATGACCATCGAGATCCACCTGGGCCACATCTATCACGTCGCCGGCAGCCCGAAGATCATCGAAGCGGGCGCGGCCCTCGCCGAATTCCCGCAGGGAGCGTTAGTTGTCGAAAACGGAGTGATCACGTATTGCGGCGACAAGGAAGCACTTCCGGCGATCGCGCTGAACGCGAAGGTCGTCGACCACGGGTCGGCGTTTCTGTTGCCGGGCTTCGTCGACACCCACATCCACTTCCCGCAGGTTTTCGCGTTCGACGCCTACGGCGGTGGCCAACTATTGGACTGGCTCGACTCCTGCATCTATCCGTCGGAGGCGCTGTTCAGTGACCCGGATTTCGCGCAGCGTGCGGCCGTCGCGTTCTGCGACCGCCGGATCGCGGCGGGTACCACCGCCGCGATGGCCTTCGGTTCACCATTCCCGCAAGCCCAGGACGCCCTGTTCGGTGAGACGCAGCGGCGCGGGTTGCGGCTGGTCTCGGGCAGGGCAATCCAGACCGTCGACTTCGGGAGCGCCCCTCCATTGGTCACATCCGAGGAGGACGCGATCCGGCTCACCGTAGAGGAGATCGACAAGTGGCATGCCGCCGACACGGGCGACCCGAACACCGCACTGCTGCAGGTGGCGATCATCCCGCGGTTCTCGCTGTCGATAACCGTCGAGACATTCAAAGCCCTCGGGTCTCTCTATGCTTCGGTGCGCGACCGTGGCGTCTACTTCCACAGCCACCTCAACGAGAACGACAAGCCCGGCACCGGCGAAGTGGCAACCACCAAGAAGCAATTCCGGGTCAACACCTATTTGGACACCTATGACGGGAAGTTCCTGCCCGGCTCGAAGGTCGGCGGGGAGAGTCTTCTTGGTAAACGCACCATCATGGCGCACTCGGTGCATTGCCAGGATGTCGAACTCGAGCGGATGGCCGAGACGGGCACCTCGATCGCGCACTGCCCGATCTCGCAGCTGTTCCTTGGTTCGGGCACCATGCCGTGGAAGCGAACCGTGGCATCCGGCGTAAACATCGCCGCGGGAACCGATGTCGGCGGCGGAGACGAATTCCTGATTCCGCGGGTGCTCGGCGACGCGTTCAAGGTGCACATCACCGAACCGGGCGAGGCCGGGGTGTCGATGCATCCCGCCGAGATGCTGTTCCTCGGGACCCTCGGCGGTGCCAGGGCACTCGACCAGGAGGAGCGCTTCGGCAACTTCGAGGTCGGCAAGGAAGCCGATTTCGTCGTCGTCGATCCCGCCGGAACGCCCGCGCTGGCATCAGTGCTGAAATACGGCGTGCGCTCCGAGGACCCGACGCGAGCGCGCGAGCAGACGCTGTTCGCACTGCTCATGGGTATGCGGGAGTCGTCGATCGCCGAGGTGTACGTCCAGGGGCGCCGCCTCGACTGACCGGTCCCCGCCGCGGTGCCGCACCGAAAACAGGTGCGGCACCGTCGGGCGTATCGGGACAGGTTCACCGACTGGTCGCGATGTGGTTGAGCAAATCCCGTGCCGCGCCCGCGGGCGGGGTACGGGCGCCCATCCAGATCGCACGCAGCTCGCGTCGCAGGTCCAGGTCCGCGATCGGAATGGCGCGCAGGCGCCCATGATTGAGGTCATCGCTGACGGCCAGCCGGCTCATCACCGCGGGACCGGCACCGGCCAGAACGGCGGCGCGAACCGGTGCCGCGGAAGCGAATTCGAGTGGGTGCGCGGCGAGCGTCGGCTCATCGCCGGCCACGGGTTCCTCGCCGCCCAGCAACAGCCGCCACCCCGACGTGCGCGATACCAGCGGCGTTTGGCGAAGCTCAGCCAGCGTGATCGGGGCCGATCGCCGGACCCACTTGTGGTCGGGTGGCACGACGACGATCAGCTCATCGCGCCCGATAACGCGGCTGCGCAGCCCGTGAATTGCGCCGCGAATCTCGATGAAGCCAAGTTCTGCCTCCCCGGCGCGCACTGCGGCGATTGCTCCCTCGCTGTCGGTTGCGTTGAAGCTGACCTCCGGCGCGACGGCACCGTGCCGCAGGGCCGCTGCCTGGAACGACACCAGCCAGCGTGGTAGCAGGTGCTCGGTCACCGTTTGGCTGGCGGCCACCTTGAGTCGGCTGCGACGCTCGGCGCGCAACGACGCCAGTCCGGCGTCGACGCGCTGCGCGACATCGAGTACCTGCTCGGCCCATTCGGCGACGACCTCGCCTGCCGGGGTCAGTTGGGTGCCCCGCGTGGTGCGGGTCACCAGCCGAACGCCGATCTGGGACTCGATCGAGGTCAGCCGCGCCGACACCGCCTGTTGACTGGTCCCCACTTCGCGGCTGGCCGCATTCAAACTGCCTGTTTTGGCGATCGCCGACAACAACTCGAGTGCGGAAAGTTCGGGCATCCGTGCGCTTAACGCCACGCCTGATCGTAGCGCCGGACGGCCCGCACATTGCACGAAGCCGGGCAAAACGCCAGGCAAACATGATGGGCGGCGGCGCATGCGGGTGCCTCGCAGGGTACAAGTCGGGTTTGTATCGCTGCAACAAAACGACCGCTACTGCGGCGCCATCGCTGGATGAATGATCGATGTCATGAACGCTTCAGCAGGAATCAACCAGACTCACGACGCCAAGGCAATCAATTTCCGCCCCAACGTATTCGGATTGCGGCGCCGCGCCGTGGCCGGCGCCGCGCTGGTGATGGGGGTCGCAGCGAGCGCGGTCGCGTTCGCTGCGACGAGCCACGCCGACGTCGGCACACCGCCCCCGAACCCCGGCATCACGGTCACCGCGCCCTCACCCGCCGCCCCCTGGCTGTCGGTGATCGACGGATACGGCGGATACGGCAGCTACCGGCACGTTCACTGCGGCTTTCCCGGTTGGACCG
The DNA here is from genome assembly GCA_963778135.1 of uncultured Actinomycetota bacterium. Taxonomy (GTDB): domain Bacteria; phylum Actinomycetota; class Actinomycetes; order Mycobacteriales; family Mycobacteriaceae; genus Mycobacterium. The sequence goes on from CAVZTC010000005.1 coordinate 75,119, forward strand.
GCCCCTATCAGTGCTGGTCGTCGTAAGTGGACGCGAGGGCTCACGGCAGTTTCCAGAACACGGTGGTTAACAGCCAGAACAGCAGCGCCCAGCAGGCCATCGCCGAGGTGATCAACAGGGCGGCGCGAATGTTGTTCGCCGCCTTGGGTGCACCGGGTGTCGGTTGCAGCCGGTGCCTGAGCGACCGATTCACATAAAACGGCATCGTGACGCAGGTCATGACGAAGCTCGAGGACAGGGTTCCGATGAGCGTCCCCTGCCACATCGGCAGCTTGGCCGGCGACAGCGCCAGGCCGAGCAACATTGCCGTGGGATACAAGCCGAACCACACCGCGATCGCTGTCTTGGCGTTCGATCGCGTCCGTGCATGGCCAATGCCGTCGTCGAACGTGAACCAGTTGCCGAACGAGCTATCGATCGTACGCAACCGAAAGTCGCTGAACTTCCTCCCTTCCTCGAGAAGCTGTACGCGTTCGGTCGACGTCAGCCACCTGTCCAGGTCGGCTGCGCTGTCATAGCGGTACAGCGTTGTCCACTCGTCCTGCACGCCCTCGACCGGCCGGAAGATCTCAGAGCCCCGGTAGCCCGGAAGCTTGTTTTCCGCCAACCGAAGTCGCTCCTGCCAGGAAAGAAACTCGTCGACGTGCTCGGGGGCGACCCGATGGGTCACCACGGTCGTGACCAGGGCGTCGGGGGGCCCGGCCCCACCCATCAGAATCTCCTGCGTCGCGGGGCCGTCGCAATAGCGCCCGCGTTCGGCCAGCCGCTCCTGGCGTGTGGCGCTGTTGATCCACGTCCGCAGATTCGCAATCGAGTCAAAGCGGTAGATCACCGACCAGTGCGGCTGTACGGATGTGGGGGAGTTGATCTCCGCGGCAATGAATCCCGGATAACGCGACGCCGCGCTGTTGACGTCCTGCTGCCAGGAGACGTACGCCTTCTCGCAGCCGGGTCGAACGTTTTCGCCGATCATGACCGTGACGGCGTTGTCGGAAGTTATCTCGGAGGTCATCGACGCCTGTCGCGCTCAGACGAGCCGGATGAGCCGGTGTGTCTGCAGGGCCGCCTCCGTATGTGCAGCGTCGAAAGTCCGCACCGGATCGGTCGGGGGACTCGCTGACGACGTCAGTCACGGTGTTGAGATCCACGTGCCCCCCAGATCCGCCGTCGAGCGATGCCGAGCAGCGTAACTGTTGGACTCTGGCGCGATTCCGGGTGTCAGCGGGGGTGAATTTGGCAAACGGACTGTTTCACCGCATCTACGCTTGGATGATGCGTCTGGTGGGCCTTGGCGGTCGGCGCCGAACGGGTTTCGCCGAGGGCCGAGGAGTCGATTGGCGCGAATCCAGCGCCGGAATGAAGTAGGAAGGTGTCATGGTAGTTAGAGCGATAGCGCTGATGTTCCTGGCCATCGCGGCCACCGGGGCCATTGGGTTGGCCGCGCCGGCCCATGCGGACAGCACTGACGACGCATTCATCGCCAACCTCAGCAGCTCCGGCATCAACTTCGGCGCACCCGACAAGGCGATCCAGGTCGCGAAAACGGTCGTCTGCGGCACCCTCAACGACAACCCCAACACGAGCAACGCGGACGTGGTCGCCAAGGTCACCGCGGCCACGAGCTGGCCGGCGAATAATGCCGCCTACTTCACAGGAGCTGCCATCCAAGCCTACTGTCCCCAATACACCTTTGCGGCTCCCGGCAAGCCGAAGTTTCATCCCGTGTTAAGGGGGTACCCGTCCAATCCCCAACACCAGCAATATGACTCGGATCGAAACCCACAGTGGTAGGCGTGAATCAGCAAAGACTACGTTTGGCTGACCCTGCATCACCCGGGCATGCGGCCAGTCGGGAGCTGCCGCTCGGCTCAGTGCGTTCGTCCGGCAGCTCGTCCATTCGCGTGGTGCTCGGCGGCCGCCCCTGCGCCTGGTAAACCATGTGGCGAATCGGCGGCAGAGTCCGACGTTCGGAGTCGAGAACTGCGAGATCGTGCAGGACGCGAAGGGGTAAGGCCGCGATGCCGCGGACTCGGCCCGCCGGTCACCCGACGCCCGACACGGACTCATCGCCGCGGCGGTCGTGGTGGGGCCGAGGTGCCGTCGTGATCCCGGTCGCAATGTTGAGCGTGGCCGGCATGGCCACCGCCGTTGTCATCAGGAGCCAGCATCAACAGCGCCCGACCGGCCGTCAGAGCACACCGCCCTCCGGCATGCCGCGCCCCGGATCGGGATTCGGTCCTCAAGTCGCGCTGCCGTTCAGCGGCCTCAACCAACAGGGCGACGTTGCGGTGGACGCGGCCGGTAACCTCTACGTCGCGAATTTTGGCAGCGGTCGGGTGCTGAGACTGGCGCCCGGGTCGAGCTTCCCGAAGGTGGTGCCGTTCAGCGGTCTCAACAAACCGCAGGGTGTGGCGGTCGATACCGCTGGCAACCTGTACGTCACCGACCCCGGCAACGCCTCGGTGGTCAAGCTGGTGGCGGGTTCGGCCACCCAGGTTGTGCTGCCGTTCACCGGACTCAAACAGCCTTGGGGTGTGGCGGTGGATAGGTCCGGCAACCTCTACGTCACCGATGTCAACCTCGACCGGGTGGTTAAGTTGGCGGCTGGTTCGGCCACCCAGTTTTTGCTGCCGTTCACCGGTCTGCGGGCCCCGCAGAGCGTGGCGGTGGATACTGCCGGCAACCTCTATGTCACCGATTACGTCAACAATCGGGTGCTAAAGCTGCCGGCCGGTTCGAGCGCGCAGGCGGCGTTGCCGTTCACCAACCTCAAAGGCCCCTACGGTGTGGCGGTGGATACCGCCGGCAACATCTACGTCAGCGACAATGGCAACAATCGGGTGTTGGAACTGGCGGTGGGCGCCGCCACCCCGAAGGTGCTGCCGTTCACCGGCCTCAATTTTCCAGACGGCGTCGCGGTGGACGCCGCCGGCAACCTCTACGTCACCGATTACGGCAACGGCCGGATCGTGGAGCTGCCGGTAGGGTGACGCGCCGCGCGGCGGGCGCGCGACGCTGCGGTACGCACGTCGCTGGCTACGGCCCGACAGCGATCAGCGACGGTGGTGACACGATGATGTGGAAGTGTCACCCGAAGCGGCCTGAGATGTAGTCCTCGGTAGCTTTCTCGGATGGGTTGGAGAACATCTTCTGGGTGTCGTCGATCTCGACGAGGCGGCCAGGTTTGCCGGTCGCCTCGAGATTGAAGAACGCCGTCCGGTCGCTGACACGGGCGGCCTGCTGCATGTTGTGGGTGACGATGACGATCGTGAAATTTTGTTTCAGCTCGGCGATCAAATCCTCGATTGCTAACGTCGACACCGGATCCAATGACGAGCATGGTTCATCCATGAGCAGCACCGCAGGCCGCACCGCGATAGTGCGGGCAATGCACAGCCGCTGCTGCTGACCGCCCGACAGGCTACCGCCAGGCTTGTCGAGCCGGTCCTTAACTTCTTCCCAAAGGTTCGCCGACCGCAACGACCGTTCGGCGACCTCAGCCAGGTCTTTTGCTTTGCGCGTTGTCCTAAGACGCAGCCCGGCCACGACATTGTCGCGAACCGACATGGTCGGAAACGGATTCGGCCGCTGAAACACCATGCCGATCGTGCGGCGCACAATTACCGGATCCACACCGTCGGCGTAGATGTTCTCAGCGTCGAGCATCACCGAACCCTCGATGCGCGCCCCGGGGGTGACCTCGTGCATCCGGTTCAGCGCCCGCAACAGGCTAGATTTGCCGCATCCCGAGGGCCCAATGAATGCCGTGACACTGCGCGGTCGCACTGACATCGATACGTCGGCGACAGCAAGGAAGGAGCGGTAATAGATGTTGACGTTTTTGACGTCGAGGCGCTTGGCCATCGCAGGCGTCCTGTCCGGTCGAGCGGGTACGACATGAGTAGACATCGGTAAGCGTGACGGTGCTCCACGTACGACGCAACCCGGGCCAGGAGTGGCGGAATCCGGGTCTCGACAAACCCCCTCGACGGCTCGGCAGCGCCCCGCGCCCTGCGCCCCTAATACGTTCACCCGCCATTCGCGAAGGGTGCACCGCCTTTTCACATTGGCTGTTTTGGATGACTGATCGGTGCACCGTGCATCGCCTCGAGTGGAGGATCGATGAGGAAAAGGGCTTTTGCTCACGTCGCGCACGTCGTGCTAGCCATGGGTGCATTGGCCGCATGCGGAAGCACCAGCAACGTAGGACAAAGCACTACCGAGGCCGCACAAGCCGGCCAGATCTGCGGCCAGGGCTCCGCCGCCAACCCCGGCTACGCCCTCCCGATCAACAAACTCGATGGCGGCGGCACCACTTTGTCAGGTGCCGGTTCCACGTTTGTGGCACCCGTGATGTCAATATGGACGAAGGACTACAGCGCATCTGACGGTGTAAAGGTCGCCTACCAGTCGATCGGATCCGGCGGGGGTGTGCAACAGATCAGTGCTGGCACAATTGATTTCGGCGCCACGGACACCCCGATGAAAGCCAGCGAGCTCGCTTCAGCAAAGGGTGGGCCGATCCTGCACATCCCCTTGGTGCTCGGCGCAGTCGTCCCGGTATACAACGTCAAAGGTGTTACGACCGGTTTGAAGTTCGACGGCGAGACGCTCGGCAAGATCTTTGCGGGCAAGATCACCAAGTGGAACGACGACGCCCTCAAGGCGCTCAATGCCGGAATTAACCTGCCCGACGAGCCGATCGCTGTCGCACATCGGTCCGACGGGTCGGGAACCACTGCGGTATGGACGGACTTCCTGACCAGGGAAAGCCCTACCTGGGTGAGCACCTTGGGCGGTTCCGACCGTAGCTTCGGCAAAGAGGTGGCGTGGCCCGTCGGGATCGGCGGCAAGGGCAACGAGGGCGTGTCTGGGGTCGTCAATCAGACCGAGGGCGGTCTGGGCTATGTCGAACTGGCCTATGCCATACAGCAAAACCTCAAATACGGCCTGGTGAGGAACAAGGCCGGCAACTTCATCCAGGCGTGCACCGCAACGATCACCAAGGGCACCGATGGAGTCAGCTACCCCGACGATCTGCGCACCAGTCTCACCGACGGCCCGGACCCCAACGCCTATCCGATTACCGGAACCACCTATGCGCTGATCTATCTCAATCAGCCTGATGCCGCCAAGGGTAAGGCGGTGGTCAACTTCCTTTCCTGGGTGCTGTCGAAAGGTCAGGACGAGGTCGCGGGCGTAAATTACGCTCCGTTGGGCAAGGATTTGCAGGCCAAGTCCGTTGGCCAGCTCAAGAAAGTCACAATCGGCGGCGCACCGGTGGGCCAGTGACCCGAGCACGCGCCACCCAACGAGGTGGAGAGGTTGCTCATAGCCAGCCTGACTCGCCTGACGCGCCGGTCAAAGCCGTCCAAATCTCTCCTGCACTCTTGAGCCGACATCGCCGCTACGGTGACGTGGTGTTCCGCTCGCTGACGGGCGCAGCTGCGGCATTCATCGTTCTCGTGTTGGCGGGCACCGCCGTTTATCTGATCCTTCGGTCATGGCCGGCGCTTACCCACTACGGTCCGTGGACTTTTTTCACTTCCGACCGTTGGGCGCCATCGGAGGCAACCGCCGGGTCCCGTCACCCCAACCCCTATGGCATCCTGCAGTTTATCGTCGGAACACTGGTCACTTCGGCCATCGCGATGCTCATGGCCGTTCCGGTGTCGGTCGCGCTCGGCCTCTATATCACCGATGTGGCCCCCGCGCGTCTTCGCAGATTGCTTTCAGCGCTGGTCGATTTGCTTGCGGCCATTCCTAGTGTCGTCTATGGGTTCTGGGGCGTGTTCGCCTTGCTGCCCGTAGTCACGCCGATCGGTAGATCGCTGACACACCTGTCGGTCATCCCGCTCATCGGTGACATCTTCCGGGGCCCGTTCTTCGGCTATTCGGTGTTTTCGGCCAGTGTGGTCCTGGCAATTATGGTGCTGCCCATCGTGACTGCGATCTGCCGGGAGGTTTTCGCCACAGCGCCCGTGGCAGAGAAGGAGGCCGCGCTTGGGCTGGGGACCACCCGGTGGGAGATGCTGCGACTGGCGGTGCTGCCGAGGTCGCGCTCCGGCGTCATCGGCGCCGCCATCTTGGGCCTCGGTCGCGCCTTCGGCGAAACCATCGCTGTGACGATGTTGATCGGCAACAACGTATTGTCGATTGCGAAGAGCATTTTCTCCCAGGGCGCCACCATGCCCAGCGTCATCGCCAACGAATTCACCGAGGCCAATCAGCCCTATCACCTTCACTCGCTGTTCGTTGTCGCCGCCGCGCTGCTGGCGGTATCGCTATTGGTGAACGTTGTCGGTAAGCGGATCGTCAGCAGGGCGGGTGAGCACATCGCATGACGCTCGCTGCGCAAGCACCCGACTTTAGCGTCGAAGCCGAAAAGCTGGAGTGGCGGCGCAAATTCACGAACTCGGCCATGACGGGCGTCCTGACATTCATCATGGTCACCACCATCGCCGTCCTGATTTGGGTGCTGGGCTATGTCGCCGCCGAAGGTCTGAGGTACCTGGGGCCGGAATTTCTTACCCAGACTCCACCCGGCAATCCCGCTGCGCCAGGCGGCGGATTTATGAACGGTATCGTCGGCAGCCTGATGGTCGTGGGGATTGCGGCCGCGCTGTCGATTCCGATCGGAGTTGCCGCCGCAGTCTATTTCGTCGAATACGGTGGCCGGCTCGCTCGGTACGCGCGGTTTGTCACCGACGTGATGGTTGGCGTACCCACAATCGTCACGGGCGCATTCGTTTACGCGATCTGGGTGGTGCACTTCGGCTTCTCGGGCATCGCCGGCGGCATTGCCTTGGGACTGATCATGCTCCCGCTGATCATCCGGTCGGTCGACGAAATGCTCCGGCTTGTGCCCAACGAGATTCGCGAGGCGGCGTTTTCGCTGGGAGTGACCCGGGCGCGCTCCATCCTGTCGGTGATTCTGCCCACGGCCAGCTCGGGAATCATCACCGGAATCATGCTTGCCGTCGCGCGGGCGATGGGCGAAACCGCGCCGCTGCTGTTGACTGCGTTGGGCAACGACCTGTTCCTCGAGCTCAACCCGGACAGGCGCATGTCGACGCTGTCGCTGCAGATTTTCACCAATGCGATCACTGGCTTCAAAGCGGCTCAGGCGCGGGCCTGGGCAGGTGCGTTGACTCTAATCGCATTGGTCTTGCTACTTACCCTGGCGGCCAGAATCGTCGCTCGCCGTTCGGTGATCAGTCAAGGACGCTGAGCCAGAACGGTTTCCGTGCGGTGCGGCACCCTGGCGTATACGGCCGGCGTTACGGGCGCATGAAGAATGTGACGACAGGCCCGCGCCGGAGGAGTTCGGGTGTCGGAAACGAGCCGAGACCGCAAGCAACTTGCGACAGCAGCTTGAATCAGTTCTTGAGGTCGCGCAAGAGATCGACGATCCTGCGAGGCAGCACGGATCACGCGTCGCTGATCATCAGCCACGCTCACGCCAACCCGGCGTATTGCATCTCCCTGGCTGCAAGTCGGCGTTGGCTGATGAGGACCCGGCCCGGGGCCCGCCGCCGAAGCTGTGGGTGCGGGTGCACGCCCCACCGCTCATCGCGGCGCGAGCCGGACAGCACGTCTGTGTTTTGGCTTGCTGAAAATCATTGTTGCTGAGCACATTATGCGTGTCGACAAGACCGTCCGGGCGCACGACAGTGATTAACCTCCGCCGATTGCCCGGCGTCGGTTACGGCGCGTCGGGGAAGTCCGGTGGTTGCCGCTAGGGATAGCTTGGTGAGCATGACGGATCAGCGAACCGACAACCTGCTCATCGTGCACTGGCACGACACCGGCCGCTGGCTCGGGGCGTATGGACGTCGGGGGGTTTCAAGTCCGCGCCTGGATCGGTTGGCCGCCGAAGGTATCCTATTTACCCGTGCTCACGCGGCTGCACCTCAGTGCTCACCCTCGCGCGGAGCATTGTTCACCGGCCGGTATCCACACAGTAACGGCCTGATCGGACTGGCACATCATGGTTTTGAGTACCGCGAAGGCGTTCGGACGCTACCGCAGCTTCTGTCGGACGCCGGTTGGTACTCGGCCCTGTTTGGTATGCAACATGAGACGTCGTTCCCAGCGCGGCTCGGCTTCGACGAGTACGACGTGTCCGACTCGCACTGTGAGTACGTCGTCGCCAAAGCGCAGGAATGGCTGACCGAGAGTGCGCCCTTCGGGCGTGGCAGTCCATTCCTGCTGACGGCGGGATTTTTCGAGACGCACCGGCCGTGGCCGCAGGAGCGCTATCAGCCGGTGCCGCTCCAAGACGTGGAGGTCCCTGACTACCTGCCGGACACCTTAGAGGTCCGTGGCGATTTTGCCGATTTCTACGGTGCGATTGCGGCGGCAGATGCGGCGGTCGGCCGGTTGCTCGACGCGCTGGCTGACACCGGCATGAACGCCACCACGTGGGTGGTTTACTTCAGCGACCATGGTGCGCCGTTTCCCCGCGCGAAGTCGATGTTGTACGGTTCGGGCACCGAAATAGCGCTGATCATCCGGCCACCCACCAGGCTGGATATCGCACCGCGTGTCTACGACGAGTTGTTCAGCGGTGTCGATCTATTGCCGACACTGCTCGACGTGCTCGGCATCGAAATACCGGCCGAGGTGGAAGGTGTCTCGCACGCCAACAATCTGCTCCGGCCCAACCCGGACACCTCGCCGGTTCGCCAGGAGCTGTTCACCGAGAAAACCTTTCACGATTCGTTTGATCCGATGCGAGCCATCCTCACGAAGGAATACAGCTATATCGAGAACTACGCGCCCTGCCACCTCGTGGACTTACCGTTGGACGTCCGGGACAGTCCCTCCGGGAAAGCCGTATTCGACTATGCGAACGGGCCGCGGCCGGCCCGGGAGCTGTACGACCTGCTTCGCGACCCCAGCGAGTTGAACAACCTGCTCGTCGGGGATGACTGCGACCGGTCAGCAGCGATTGCGGACGAACTCGCTGTCCGCCTTCACCAGTGGCGGGAACGGACGGGGGACGTCTGCCCGTCGGAGTTTGCCGGGCCACGAATCCTGCTTGATTGCAGAGAAATCTATGTAGAGGCCTCGGTGAGAACACTCGGCATCCGACCCAATTCGCGTTCGCCGATCGGGATCGAACGCGGCCTGCGGCAGGTGACAGACTCAAAGCGCTAGAGCGCCTGATCGTGGGAATGACTGCCTAGCAGCATATCCCGTCCCAAATTCTCGCCTGAATCGCGTGCTGGCCCCGGTGCCCTACATGGCGGTCCACGACTCGTGTTCCCGGATCCACCGATACCGGGTTCCTCGATGTCGAAGGCGAAGTCGCGCAAGTGGGTTCCGCGGATCCCCCCGGTGCGAGTGGTGACGCCGCACTGCGCGCCCTTGACCCTCGGCGGCGCGCGGTGGTTACCGGTGCCTTCGCGAACTCTTTGCTCATCAACTCCCCGCGGTGTGCGCCGCGCCGGCGCGTTGCGCGGGTGACAGAGCGAACTATGCGCCCGGCTGTCATTTGCGCGCGCGGCGCTAAGACGGAGAAGACGGCGCTGCCACGGGTCGCGCAGCCGTTCACAGCCGTTGAGCCGTTGGGTGGACCTGGCACCCTCAGTTGGTAAGCACCAAGCGCCACGTACCAGCGGCAGCACGGTCATCTGGGACGCACACGAAATCGGTCCAGTTGCCAGGTGTGGTGGCCTTGACGCCCGAGCCCGCTTCGGCACAGGCCCGCCGACTCGGATAAGTGCCCTCGGTCTGCAGGGTCGCAGCGTTGCTGATACCAACGCCGGTGGTCATCAACGCCGTGAACGCCAGAATTCCGGCACCCAACACCGTCGTCAGACGGTGCTTGCCGGTGATCGATCGCTTCGCTTCCATTGAATCCTCCTTAAGTGCCGGTGTAGTCGCTTGACTACACAGATCTGAAGGCTCAGTGTAGCCAAATGACTACACTGCTGCAACGAGGTTTAGCGGCCGACGGTTTCCGATCCGCGAGTGATGGTGTCTGTGCAGGTCAGAAACCGAAGTCTCCGCCGCTGGAGTCGGACCCCCCACCGAAATCGATGCCGCCGCCGCCGGAATCGAAGCCACCGAACCCGCCGGAGTCGAAGCTGCCGCTTCCGGAGTCATAGCCGCCGCCGGCGAAGCCTACGTCGCCGCCACCCGAATACGAGTTGTCGCTGCCGCCGAACCCGGTGTCGCCACCGCCCGAGCTTGGGTAGCTCCCATCGAACCCGACGTCTCCCTGCTGGCTGTCGTAACTCGCGCTTTGACGGTTGTCATAGCTGGCGTCCGTCAGCGCTGAGTCCCAGCCCGCCTCAAAGCCACGGTCGTAGCCGTAGCTGCCACCCCAGTGGTCGTCCAGCAGGGCATCCATCAGCAGCACATCGGTCAGGGCCCAACCCCACCCTGGGCCCCAGAAGGCATATGGGTAATAGCCCGGATAGAAAAAGACCCCGTTGTAGTAGCCGCCGGGGTAGTAGTTCGTGTAGCCCGGCTGCGGCGCGTTGCTGTAGTTGTTGTTGTTGATCGTCACGTTCTCGCCGGTGTCGGGGTTCTTTGTCCGCACCTCGGCCTGCCTGCGGTCTTCGTCCGGCACCGAAACCACGGCGTCTGCCCCGGGCCTACTGTTCACCCGGCCCAACTTCTGGTTGGCCCTGTCCACGGTGGACTCCACAACCCGAAGGTGTGCCCGCGCCGCGGCGTAGTCGCCTGCCTCGTAGGCCTTGCGGGCGTTATGCAGGCTGGAGTTGGCCTTCAACGACTCGGCAGAGACATCCACGCCGCTGTTGGTCATCACCTCGTTGTCAATGTCGCCGGCACCGGACTCGGCGGCGATCAACGCTTGCTTGATCTCGTCTCGCGCGGCTGCGTCCCTGCGGCCCTTGCGATTTCGGTTCATGGCGAACCAGGCCAGGCCCGCAACCGCGAGACCAATGCCGACGATGGCCAGCATCACCCACAGCCACGTCCAACTGGCGTGTTTCGCGTTGGCATTGGGATTCGCATAGGGAGAGGCGGACGCCGGCCCTCCAGACGCCACACTCACGTCGGACAGCTTGCTGACGAACTCAGTGGTCGCGCCGTATGGGTCGTTGCGGTGATCCCTGGCCGACTGACCCATCAATGGGTCCACGCTGTCCGCGATCGCCTCTGGCACGTTGTAGGCGCGCACATGGTAGCCCTTGGAGTCGATCACCAGGATGACTCCGCTGAAGTCGGGATTGCGGCCCAAGATGACGTTGTGGATCGCGTCCGCCGTGGTCAAACCGGTCTGGCTGCGCGCCACCGCCGCTACCCAGACCGGCGGTGTGGAGCTCCAAGTCCACCGGCTGGTCAGGATTTGCTGGTTGACCTTGTCGGCGTTCTGCAGCTGCGGTTGTGCCTCTTGGTCAGCCACTACGTGCGTCTGGGCGTTGAACCCGCCCACTAGCTGGTCTGTGTAAGTGTCGGCACTCGCGGGCGGCGCGAGCGGCATCGTCAGCGCCAGAATGAACGGCAGCATGAGCAGCACGCCGAAACGCATTGTCAAACTTCCTCGCACCAATCGGTCCCTTCCCGAAAGCCCCAGAGCACAGGGCGGTTAGTTTCGATCCTGGCTGCGGATCGCCGGAACGTCCACTTCCGGACAGCCCCGCTTTTTTCGCTTAGAGGCAAACCCTCGACACGCCCGCGTACCGAACCCGCCGTCCGGTCACCCACCTGCGCATCGCGAACGTGAGTAGTTGTCGCCGACCAGCCCGTTTCAGCAGCCGAGCAGACTCGTCGCCGCCGAGTAGATCTGGATCGCGGCGGCATCCGAGATAGCTAAATCGGACTTGATCATGTCCACCGCTTGGGTGTCGGTGATCCTCCGCTCGTGGATGGTGCTGCACACCTTGTACCCCTCTTTGAGCAGCGCCTGGGCGCCAGGTGACTGGGCGTCGTCGTTTCCCTGGACGTAGTTCAGATACGCGCTCTCGTCGGCCCGTGCTTGCGGCGCGGCCGCGACGGCCACCAAGGCCGCAAGCGCGGTTGCCACCCACACCTTCACGATTTGCTCCCCCACAACACGGGTGGCGGTCTCGACACATCCCTGCGCATAGGTGCTCATTCTCTCACCTGGTGTGCCCCGACAGAGATGTGGGAGATGTCGAAACGATTGACGCCATGCAGACCGGCTCGCCGCTTCGGTGCCGACCGACGGCGTCGCCGAGATCATCGAAATACACAGTGCAGCGCGGCTTTCCGATCCGCCGATGCCTCCTCGGCGCCGGACTTTATTGCCTGAGTGATCAATTCGACGGCGGGGGGGTCATGGATCCGATGTAGTAGGTTTCGTGCCCGGTCGGGTATCCGCCGCCACCGGTGGCGATGTGAACGTGGTCGTAGTGGTTGGCGGTTTCGTTCCCCAGGTCGGCCGTCCAGCTCCCCGAGGTGGGGCCGAGATAGATCTTCTGCCTCCAGATCACATGGTTGATTCTCCAGCGCTTGGCATTCGCCAAAGCAAACCCGGCGATTTGGTTGCCGAGTGCGATGCCGTCGGGCGCGTCATGGTTCGGGATCATCACGTCGATCGCCAACCCATTGGGATGCCACGGCAATGGATCCTGCCGGTACCCGTAAATGGTGGTGATCTGCGGAAACAGCACGCCGATGACGCGGGCCGCCCAAATGGTCTCGACCTGCAACCTGTCTTCCGACGCGACGCCGGCAGGTAGCGCCCACTTGAAGTCCTGCGCGCCGGTAGGCGCGGTCGCGGCCAATGCCGCCAACGATTCCGCCTCCGCGGGACTGGCGACGCGCGGCCCGCTGGCCGGCGCAGGTGCCGAGCTTGTCGCGGTTGCTACCGGGGTCTTGGAGCAGCACTGAGGCTTTGTGCTTTGGGCCTTTGGGCTTTGGGCGTAAATCATGGCGGCGGAAACGACGAGCGACATCAGGACCGCCAGCCAGCGGCCGCGGCCGTTGGCCACGATCTTGCCTAAAGCTCTCCGCATGAGCAGCACTTTAGTGTCGGGTGGGACGCGTGCGGCGTCTTTGGACGCTATTCGGATGTTCGAACGTCACTGCCGTCACTTCCGGCCGGGCAGCTTCATCACCGCGCGCACGATGGGCAACAGTGACTTCTGCCAAAGAGTCGGCGGAAGGCCAAGGGGTGGATCGAGATTGAACACACGGGCGGCCGCGATCGTCTGCGATTCGGTGTACTTCAGCAGGCCTTCGGGACCGTGCCTGCGGCCGACGCCGGACACACCCATCCCGCCCATCGGTGCGCTGAGGCTTCCCCACGCGAACGCGTAACCCTCGTCGACGTTCACCGTCCCCGACCGCAGCCTGGCGGCGATCTTCTGGCCCTCCCCAGGTGAGCGCGCCCACACGCTGGCGTTGAGCCCGTACTCGGTGTCGTTGGCCTTCTCGACGGCTTCGTCCACGTCGGCCACCGGGTAGATCGAGACGAGCGGCCCAAACGTCTCGTTGGCGGCGCATTCCATTTCCGGGGTGACGTCGGTCAGCACGGTGGGCTCGTAGAATAGCGGCCCGATGTCGGGCCGAGCCTTGCCGCCCGCAATCACCTTGGCGCCCTTGGCCGTCGCGTCGTTCACATGGCCCGACACCGTTTCCAGCTGACTTTCGGAGATCAAGCTGCCCATGTCGATGGAGAAGTCGTAGGCGGTGCCCAGCTTCATGTTGCGCACCGCGTCGCCGAATTTGCTGGTGAAATCGTCGGCGATGTCCTTTTCGACGTAGATCCGTTCAATCGAGATGCATAACTGGCCTGCATTGGAGAAGCAGGCGCGGGTGGCCGCCTTGGCGACCTTGTCGAGGTTGGCGCCGCGCGCCACGATCATCGCGTTCTTGCCGCCGAGTTCGGCCGAGAAACCGATGAGCCGACGGCCCGCGTGCTCCGCGAGATGGCTGCCGGTGGCGGACGAGCCGGTGAACATCAGGTAGTCGCAGTTCTCGGTGATCGCGGTGCCGACCACCGAGCCGGGACCGGGCACTACCGCGTACAGCGCTCGCGGCAGGCCGGCCTTGTAGAGCAGCTCGGCACACGCGAGCGCGCAATACGGCGTCTGGCTATCGGGCTTGAGAACCACCGCGTTGCCGGCGACAAGCGCGGGCACCGAGTCCGACGCCGTGAGTGTCATGGGGTAGTTCCACGGCGAAATCACCCCGACCACGCCTTTGGGCTGGTAACCGACCGTGGTCTTGCCGATCCCGGGCAGGAGCGCTTGCACCTTACGAGGCTTCAGCAGGCCTGCGGAGACGCGTGCGTAGTAGTTCGCGTTCGCGATCAGATCGACGATTTCCTCCTGCGCCGCCCATCGGGCCTTGCCCGCCTCGGCCTGGAGGAGGTCCATGAGAAACTCGCGGTTCTCGATGACCTGGTCGCGATAACGGCCGATGACCGCAATCCGATCGGCGACCGGACGTTTCGCCCAGTCGATCTGCGCCGCGCGAGCCTCGGCGAACGCGGCTTCGACGTCAGCGGCCGTGCCGACGGGGATCGTCGTCAGCGGTTTGCCGGTGAATACCTCATCGATCGTCCTGGTCGGGCGTGCGGCGACGTCTTTGATCGCGGCCAGCTGACGCAGGCGTTCGAAGACCTCGGCTGACGGTGCGGGCATATCGTTACCTCCCGGAGAAGCGCAGGCAGCTGGGGCCTTCAGACTATATGTCTGTCATTGCCGGCCATCCGCCGTCGCCCGAACAGCTTGTCCGGTGACGGGTTAGCGCGCCGAGATACGTTGCGCCACTTCGCCATATCGCTCGAAACGCTCGGGATCGCCGAGGGCGTTATACAGCACGATGCGAGTCGCGATTCCTTCGTACCTGTCGACGAGCGCCTCTTCCAGGCCATCCCACGTCGACTCGGTGACAAAGGTGGCAATGTGCTCGTCGGTGATCTCCGAGGCCATCCCCTCTACGTCACCGGCCTTCTGCTTCTCCCGGATACGGGCGGTCGTACCCTCGAATCCAGCCTCATCCGCGATAAAGGCGTAATTGGGCGTGCTTGCATAGAAGCTGAGGCTGGCGCGCGCGAATTCACGTTCGTTGCGGCGCTCTTCTTCGCTGTCACCCACGATCGTCATCACCGGCACTATCACGGCGATATCGGACGCTGGGCGCCCCGACTTGGCCGCCCCCTCGGCGACGTTGGGCACGACGTGGCGCGCGAGATATCCCGGCTCACCGAGCGGATGGACGTGGACCCCGTCGGCCACTTCTCCCGCCATGCGCAGCATCCACGGATTCACCCCGGCGATGTCCACTTTGGGATCGGGCTCGTCGATGGGCCCCGGGCTCCATTGCGGAGTGATGAAGTCAAGGTCGAAGAACTCGCCGTGGTGATCGAGCGTCCCGGTGCGGAACCCGGCGAAACAGGCCTTGACAGCGAGCACGTAATCGCGCAGCCGCGGGCCGGGACGCTCGAAGGCCGCACCGTAGCGGCGCTCCACATGCCTGCGGACCTGGGTGCCGAGACCGAGCCGGAACTTCCCGTTGGTCGCCTCTTGGAGTTCCCACGCCGTGGCCGCCGTGACGAACGGACTGCGCGGAAAGGCGACTGCCACGCCGGTCGAGAGTTCAAGACCGGGTG
Source organism: uncultured Actinomycetota bacterium (assembly GCA_963778135.1). Lineage (GTDB taxonomy): Bacteria > Actinomycetota > Actinomycetes > Mycobacteriales > Mycobacteriaceae > Mycobacterium. The sequence goes on from CAVZTC010000005.1 coordinate 90,681, forward strand.
CGGCCTGCGATGCCACCGCGGCGTTGAGGTAGGCGGTACGGCCCGTTTCGGTGAAGAGAAGACCCGAGAACCCAGCAGCCTGCGTCCGCCGCGCGACGTCGCCGATCCGTCCTAAAGGCCGGGGCACAGCCATCACGTCGACCTGCACGGTCGAACCGTACACCCGGTTGGGTATGCCCAACCCTTAGCTGACGCCGTTGACGCTCGCGGCGAACGAATCGACGCCCGCGCCAACGCTGCCGCTCCACGGCTCGAAGCCGGCTTGGATGCTGGTCAGGTACCACGAGCTGGTCACCGGCTCAAGGGTTTCGGTGTTGTCGATGAAACCCATTACGTCGAAGTTGTCCCAGGAGCTTATCGGGGTGTTCGCGACGTAGGAGACCACGTTGTTTTGGCCGTTGCTGCCCTGCCACACCGTGAAGCTCTTGCCGTCGACGGTGCTGGTGCCCACGACGGAGCCGACGGGTTGGATGGGGCCGGTGTGGTTGAACCAGATCATCAGCTCCTGCTGGTTGACGCCGGTGGTGATCGAGGTCGGGTTCATCCAGATGTCGTAGGAGGCGTCGTAGGTTCCCGAGGTGGGGTAGGTGTAGCTGATGCTGCTGGTGGCGCTGTGGATCTGGCTCAGCTGGATGGGCAGGTTGGTCCCCGGCGATGCGGTGCCGTAGTGCACGCCGTCATAGATTGACGGGTACCCAAGCGGGGCGCCGTTGGTGGGTGCGGAGCCGTTTTCGGTGGTGATGGTGAATCCGGTGTTGCTGACGGTGATGGCCTGTCCGCCGGGGTTGTTCCACGCGTTGTTCTGCACCACGTAGGCGTTTTCGACGGTCGTCGTGCCGTACTGGGTGGAGATCACGGTGCCGCCGGTGCCCGTGCCGGTTCCTGTTCCGGTCCCGGTGCCGGTCCCGGTCCCGGTCCCGGTGCCGGTGCCGGTCCCGGTCCCGGTCCCGGTGCCGGTCCCGGTTCCCGTGCCTGTGCCGGTTCCGGTGCCGCCGCCGGTGCCCCCGCCCGTGACTGATTGTCCATTCACCAGCAGATTCGCGGGCGCGGAGTAGGCGCCGGTCTGCGCGGCTTGGAAGCCGACGGTGACCGATTGGCCGGGCGCGATCGTGCTGTCGTAGCTGTCGGGGGTGACAGTGTAGTGCGCGCCCGAATGGGCAACCTGTCCGTTCCACAGGTTCGTGACGGATTCGTTTGAGGGCATGTCGAATTGGAGCTGCCAGTTACTGAGCGGGGTCGTGCCCGTATTGGTGATCGTGTAATCGGCAGTGAAGCCGCTATTCCATTGCGACGTCGACGCGTATGTCGCCGCGACCCCGGAGCCACCGGTGCCCGTGCCGCCCCCGTCCGTGCCGGTGCCGGTTCCCGTCCCAGTCCCGGTCCCTGTGCCGGTCCCGGTCCCGGTGCCGGTCCCTGTGCCGGTCCCGGTCCCGGTGCCGGTCCCTGTGCCCGTGCCCGTTCCGGTTCCGGTTCCCGTGCCGGTCCCGGTGCCAGTCCCAGTCCCAGTCCCAGTCCCAGTCCCAGTCCCAGTCCCAGTCCCAGTGCCCGTCCCAGTGCCCGTCCCAGTGCCTGTCCCGGTTCCGGTGCCGGTATCACCGCCGGTGACTGCGTGCCCGTTGACCATGACATTCGTCGGTGCCGAGTAGCTGCCGTTCTGCGCGGCCTGGAAGCCGACGGTGACCGATTGGCCTGGCGCGATTGTGCTGTTGTAACTCTCTGGGGTGACGGTGATCTGCGTCCCGGATTGCGCAACCTGTCCGTTCCACAGATTCGTGATGGATTCGTTTGCAGGCAGATTGAACTGGAGCTGCCAGTTGGTCAGCGGCGTCGTGCCCGTATTGGTGATCGTGTAATTGGCGACGAAGCCGTTATTCCATTGCGACGTGGTCGCATATGTCGCTGTTGCCCCGGTGCCGGAAGTGCCGGAGGTGCCGGTGGCGGCAGCGGCCCCACCGGCGGCGGCCGCGGCGGTCGTCGTTGCCGAACTCGCGGGGGTGGATGCGCTGGTACCGCTGGCGGCGGTGCTCGTGGAGCCGGCGTTGGCACTGACCGCCGCGGCCGGGGTTGCCGCGCCGGAAGCGGCCGCAGGGGACGCAGTCGGCGCAGTAGGCGTCGTAGTAGCACTGGTGGTGTTGGATGCGGAGGGGGGAGTGCCACTACCCGCAGTGCTCGTCGCACTGACCGTTGCGGCGGCACCACCTGAGTTGCCAGCGTTGGTGCTCGCCTCAGCCGACCCGGTGTTTCCGCCATTGCTGACCGGCTGGCCACCGCCGCCGCTACCGCCGGTGGGCAGAGTCGCCAGGCCGAGCGCGTCCTGAATGGCATGCTGGATAAACGACGCGTTGGCCCCCTCGGCGCCGGCGTAGGACCCGACCGTCGCCGTCAGCGACTGTACGAACCGGGCGTGAAACGCCGCCGCTTGAGCGCTCAGGGCTTGAAATTCCTTGGCATGTGCGTTGAACAATCCGGTGATGGCCGCCGACACCTCATCGGCGGCAGAGGCCAGCACTCCCGTTGTCGGGGCGGCTGCCGCCGCGTTCGCGGCGTCAACCGTCGAGCCGATCCCGGCGATGTCCGTCGCCGCCTGCGCTAGTGCCTCCGGTCCCGCAATCACGTATGACATGCCCATCCTTCGATCACGACCGCATCACGGTCTTATTACGGTGCTATTACAGCAATATATAACGGACTTATTACTTCCTTATCACGAGATGATCACGCTGACGCTGCCACAAAGTCTTCGGACTTTCAATGATTCGCATTGAGTTGTTCGAATTTGCGCGTGGCGCATCCTTCGTTGATGTATCTTGCGAGCGCCGGCGACTTGGGCGGGCCACTCGGATGCGCGTAAGGCCGGGGTCCAACCAAGCAGCGGTGAGACCGTGGCAGGGAAGTGACGGTTCAGTCGCTTGGCGTCAGGGCGGTGCATCGCTGACTTGGGTTTGCCAGCGAATTCGCGCTGCGCCGGGTTCCGGCCCGCCGCGCCAGCCGGCCGAACGGGCCCGGTGACCCGCGTCGTCGACCATATCTGCACCGCTGAATCGGGCCGGGGGAGGTCGTTCTGCGCGGTCCACAAAGTCGGAAATCCGCGCCGTTGGCGTCATCGGAATCAAGGCCATCAACTGCGGGTCTTCCGTGCACGGCGGACGGGTTGGCGCAAGAATTCCGCAAGAACTTCGCGATCATGTCGCAAGCGCCGTGCCGCAGCCTGAGTGGGTCGGCTGACGTGGCCGGCCCGCAAGAAATCTTCGCAAAAAAGTGTCTAACCGCAACGGAGCGTTGGCACTTAGCTAAGCGCGTAGCAATGCGGGAAGGCCGACCGAGTCGCTGTGTTCCCCGTGTTGGCACAGCACCAGCCCGGCGCGGCCCTGAAATGAAGGTTGACGGTGTTATGTTGGCGTCCGCGGTCCGTGATCTGCAGAGACAACGTGCTACAGCGTGAACGGTGCCGCGCTCGCTGGTCTGGCCCGCAATGGTTAGGAGAACGAGTGAGTACCAATCCGTTCGACGACGATAATCGCAGCTTCCTTGCTGGCAGCTTCTTCGCCCTCGTTGACGACGAGCGCCAACGCATCCTGCGTCGCCTGTTCGCGTATGTCCCGGCCGGTGAGCGGGTGGTTTACGGTGTCGCGGCCTGTCGGCGCGAGGGGCTGGCGCAGGTCGCGGACTCCTGATTCAGAAGCCGTCGAGGGTTGGCGGTCGAATGAAACGTAATGGTCATCCGCGGTATATGGCGCATGGCGACCAGCAGGTGAAGATCCGCGGGTATCGAATCGACTGTGGCGAGGTCGCCGCGGCGCTAACGGGGCTGCCGGGCGTGGATCAGGCCGCTGTGATCGCGCGCGAGGACAGCCCCGGCGATAAGCGTCTGGTGGGTTATGTCACCGAATCGGTTGTCGGCGTCGTGGACCCGGTCGGAGCGCGCGCGGGGTTGGCAGAGCGGCTGCCGTCATACATGGTGCCCGCCGAGGTGGTGGTCCTGGAGGCATTGCCGTTGACGGTCGACGGCGAAATCGACACCCGCGCCCTACCGGTGCCGCAAATTCCGATCGATCCCCGGATCGAACAGGCCCTGCACGACATCTTCGCGCGCCTGCTCGGCGTGGACAGCGTCGGCGTCGATGAGTCGTTTTTCGAGCTGGGCGGGGATTCGCTGTCGGCGATGCGGGCGATTACCGCGGTCAACGCGGCCCTGGACGTCGACCTCAAGGTCGGCACCCTGTTCAATGCGCCGACGATTGCCCAGCTGGCGTCGCGCATCGACGGCCAAACGGTTCGGCTTAAGCCGTTGGTGGCCAGGGAACGGCCCGCGGTGATTCCGTTGTCGTTTGCGCAAAGCCGGCTGTGGTTCATCGCCCAGTTGCAGGGGTCTTCGCCCGTCTACAACAGGTCGGTGGCGTTGCGGCTGCGTGGGGAGCTCGATATCGCGGCGTTGGACGTGGCATTAACCGATCTGGTGATTCGTCATGAAAGCCTGCGCACGGTTATTTCGGCAGTCGACGGGATACCTCGGCAAGTGGTCGTCCCGGCAGTGGGGGCGGACTTCGGTTGGGGGGTCGTCGATGCGAGCGGGTGGCCGGCGGCCCACCTCGGCGAGGCCGTCGAGGAGGCCGCGCGCCACGCCTTCGATCTGGCGGCCGACATCCCCTTCCGGGCAAGGCTTTTCCGCGTTTGCGACCACGACCACGTGCTGTTGCTCACCGTCCACCATATCGCCGGGGACGGGTGGTCGATCGGTGTGCTGGCGGCCGACCTGAGTGCCGCGTATGTGAGCCGGTGCGCGGGGCGGCCGCCGGGCTGGGCCGACCTGCCGGTGCAATACGTCGATTACGCGCTGTGGCAGCGGGACAACCTCGGTGATCTGGCGGATCGCGGCAGCCCCTTGGCCGCTCAGGTGGCGTATTGGGAAGAGGCGCTGGCCGGGTTGCCCGAGCGCGTGCAGCTTCCGACGGATCGGCCCTATCCACCGATTGCCGATCACCGCGGCGCCAGTGTTGTGGTGGATTGGTCGGCCCAGCTGCAGCGACAGGTGGATAATGTTGCCCGCGAACGCAATTCGACAAGCTTTATGGTGGTGCAGGCGGCGCTGGCGGCGTTGCTGTGCCGCCTCAGCGCCAGCGCCGATGTGGCGGTCGGATTCCCGATCGCCGGCCGCGGTGATCCCGCGCTTGACGGCCTGATTGGCTTTTTCGTCAACACCCTGATCCTGCGAGTCAACCTGGCCGGCAATCCGACCTTCACCGATCTGCTCGCCCAGGTGCGCGAGCGCAGCCTGGCCGCCTACGAGCACCAGGACGTGCCCTTTGAGGTGCTGGTCGATCGGCTCAACCCGCCCCGATCGCGCACCCATCACCCTCTGATCCAGGTGATGTTGGCCTGGCAGAACTTCACCTGGAAATACGACGACCCCGCCGCCGGGCTGGCATTGGGTGACCTGCAAGCCACCCCGATGCCGCTGAACACGCACACGGCCCGCATGGACCTGGTGTTTTCCCTGGCCGAGCGCTTCACCGACGCGGGTGGGCTCGCCGGTATCGGTGGGACCGTGGAATTTCGCACCGATGTTTTCGACGCGGCAGGCATCGAGGCCTTGATCCGGCGTCTGGAAAAGGTCTTACTGGCGGCAACCGCCGATCCCAGTGTGCGGGTGTCGTCCCTCGATCTGCTCGACGACGGTGAACATGCCCGGTTGGCGGGGTGGAGTAACCAGGCGGTGCTGGCGCGGCCGGTGAGCGGGGGGGCTTCCATTCCGGAGGTGTTCGCGGCGCACGTCGTGCGCGACCCGGACGCGGTGGCGCTGGTGTGCGCGGAGCGGTCGTGGACCTATCGGGACGTCGATGAGGCGTCGAACCGGTTGGCGCACTCGCTGGTTGACCGTGGCGTCGGCGCGGGTGCGCGGGTGGCGGTGCTGTTGGAGCGTTCGGCTCAGGCCATCATCGCGATTTTGGCGGTGCTCAAGACCGGGGCGGCCTACGTACCCGTGGACGCGGGCCAGCCCGCGGCGAGGGTCGGGTTGGTGCTCGGGGATGCCGCGCCGGTGGCGGCGGTCACCAGCACCGCACTGCGTGGCCGGCTGGATGGGCACGACTTGGCGGTGGTCGACGTCAGTGACATTGAGGCCGCCCCTGCCATCGTCGGGTACCCGGCCACGGGTCTGCCCGGTCCCACAGACCCGTGGGTCCCTTTCGGCCCTTTCGCAGATGACATCGCGTACGTCATTTACACCTCGGGCACCACCGGTGCGCCCAAGGGTGTGGCCATTACCCACCGCAACGTGACGCAACTGATGGCGTCGCTCGACGCGGGCCTGCCCGCGACCGGCGACGCCATACGGGTTTGGACGCAATGCCATTCCTATGCGTTCGACTTCTCGGTGTGGGAGATCTTCGGTGCGTTGTTGCGCGGCGGTCGGCTGGTGGTGGCGCCCGAGGCGGTGGCGGGCTCACCGAGCGATTTCCACGATTTGCTTGTCGCGCAACAAGTCAACGTGATCACCCAGACCCCGTCGGCGGTGGGTGCTTTGTCGCCGCGGGGGTTGGAGTCGGCGGCGTTGCTGCTCGGCGGTGAGGCGTGTCCGGCCGAGGTCGTGGACCGCTGGGCGGCGGGGCGGGTGATGATCAACGCCTACGGGCCGACGGAGACCACGATCTATGTGGCGCTGAGCGCGCCTTTAGCGGCGGGGTCGGGGGTCCCGCCGATCGGGTCGCCGCAGGCGGGAGCGGCTCTGTTCGTCTTGGATGGCTGGTTGCGTCCAGTGCCGCCCGGAGTGGTCGGTGAACTGTACGTGGCCGGCGCCGGCGTGGGCGTCGGGTATGTCCGCCGGAGCGGTTTGACGGCGTCTCGGTTTGTGGCGTGCCCGTTCGGCGGGGCCGGGCAGCCCGCGAAACGGATGTATCGCACCGGGGATCTTGTGTTTTGGCGCGCCGACGGGCAGTTGCAGTACGCGGGCCGCGCCGACGAGCAGGTCAAGCTGCGTGGATATCGCATCGAGCCCGGCGAGGTGCAGGCGGCGCTCGCCGGGCTGGATGGGGTGGAACAGGCGGTGGTGATCGTCCGCGAGGACCGACCCGCCGCCATGCGCCTTGTGGGTTATGTGACCGGGACGGCAGACCCCGCAGCGCTGCGGGAGTTGCTGGCCGACCGGCTGCCGTCGTACCTGGTGCCGGCGGCGGTGGTGGCGGTTGACGCGCTGCCGTTAACGGTCGGTGGCAAGCTCGACGTCCGCGCCTTGCCTGCACCCGAATACGCCGACGGCGATCGATACCGCCCTCCGGGCACCCTGATCGAGGACATCCTTGCCGGGATCTACGGCCGCGTACTGGGCATCGACCGAGTCGGAGTCGACGACTCGTTCTTCGACCTGGGTGGCGACTCGCTGTCGGCGATGCGCGTGATCGCCGCGGCCAACACGGCGCTGGACGCAGACCTCAAGGTGGGCAACCTGTTCGACGCGCCGACGATTGCGCAGTTGGCTTCCCGGATCAACCGGGTCTCGACCCGGAGGGCCCCGCTGGTGGCCGTCGAGCGGCCCGCGGTGGTTCCCTTGTCGTTCGCCCAAAGCCGGTTGTGGATCATCGACCAGCTGGAGGGACCGTCGCCGGCCTACAACATGGCGGTCGCGCTGCGGTTCAGCGGACAACTCAACGCCGAGGGGTTGGGTGCGGCGCTGGCCGATGTGGTGGCACGGCACGAAAGCCTCCGCACCACGTTCCCGGCGTTCCCGGCGTTCCCGGCGTTCCCGGCCGCCGCGGGGACGCCCCGGCAGGTCGTCGTCCCGGCCGAGCGGGCGGAGTTCGGCTGGGAGGTCATCGACGCGACCGGCTGGTCAGCGGCACGGCTGGTTGAGGCCACCGACGAGACCGCCCGTGCCACGTTCGATTTAGCGGCCGAAATACCCTTTCGGGCAAGACTTTTTACCGTCGCCGACGACGAACACGTGCTGGTTGCCGTGGTGCACCATATCGCCGCGGACGGGTGGTCGATCGGGGTGCTTGCCGCCGATTTGGGTGCGGCGTATGCCGACCGGTGCGCGGGACGGGTGCCACAGTGGACCGAATTGCCTGTGCAGTACCTCGATTACACGCTGTGGCAGCGCGCCCACCTCGGCGACCTGCAGGATCCCCACAGTCGTGCCGGCGGGCAACTGGCCTACTGGGAAACGGCCTTGGCGGGGATGCCGGAGCGGCTGGAGTTGCCCACCGATCGGCCGTATCCCATGGTGGCCGATCACCGCGGCGCCAGCGTGCCGGTGGAGTGGCCTGCGACGCTCCAGCGGCGCATGGCTTCGGTTGCGCGCGAACATAATTCGACTACCTTCATGGTCGTTCAGGCGGCGCTGGCGGTGCTGTTGTCTCGGCTCAGCGGCAGCGCCGATGTGGCAGTGGGCTTCCCGACCGCTGGTCGCGGTGATCCCGCGCTGGATCACTTGGTGGGTTTCTTCGTCAACACGCTGGTGCTGCGGGTGGACCTGGTGGGGGATCCGACCTTGACCGAGTTGCTCGCCCAGGTTCGGCTGCGCAGCCTCGCCGCCTATGAGCACCAAGACGTGCCCTTCGAGGTGCTGGTTGATCGGCTGCAGCCCCCGCGGTCGCTGACCCATCACCCCCTGATCCAGGTGTTGTTGGCGTGGCAGAACAAGGCGCCCGGTGACCTGGTGCTGGGTGACCTGCAGGTCACCCAGATGCCGATCGACACCCAAACCGCCCGCATGGACCTGGTGTTTTCCCTCACGGAACGCTTCTCCGACACCGGTGAGCCCGCCGGGATCGGCGGAACGGTGGAATTCCGAACCGATGTCTTCGACGCGGCGACCGTCGCCACGCTGGTCGGGCGGTTGCAGCGGGTGCTGGTGGCGATGACGGCCGATCCCACATTGCGGTTGTCGGCAGTGGATCTGCTTGACGATGCCGAGCACGCTCGCCTCGACAGTTGGGGCAACCGCGCAGTGTTGATCCAACCCGAACCGCCCTCGCCGTCGATTCCGGCGGCGTTGGTCGCGCAAGTCGCGCGCACCCCCGCGGTCGTGGCGTTGAGCTGCGGGGACTTGACGATGACCTATCGCGAGTTCGACGAGGCGTCAAACCGGTTGGCGCGGCTGCTCGCCGCCCGCGGTGCCGGCCCGGGAGCCATTGTGGCGCTGCTGTTTTCGCGTTCGGCGCAGGCGATCGTGGCGATGGCGGCGGCGCTGAAGGCCGGGGCGGCGTATCTGCCGATCGACCCATCGTTGCCGGCGGCGCGGGCCGGGTTCATGCTCGCCGACGCCGACCCGGTGGCCATCCTCACCACGGCCGGGCTGGCCGACCGCGTCGCCGGGGCGGAGGTCCCGGTAATCGATGTCGACGACCGCGCGGTCGACAGCTATGCGAGCACCCCGCTGCCGGCGCCCGCCGCCCCAACAGCAGAAGACGTCGCCTACATCATTTACACCTCCGGCACCACGGGCGTGCCGAAAGGCGTTGCCGTTACCCACCGCAACGTCACCCAACTCTTTCGGCTCGCGAATTTCTTCGATACGGCCGCACCGGCGGACGCGAGCCCGGTGCCGTTCACGGTCGGCCAGTGGCATTCCTACGCGTTCGACGTCTCGGCGTGGGAGATCTGGGGTGCGCTGCTGCGCGGGGGGCGCCTGGTCGTGGTGCCCGAGGAGGTGGCGGCGTCGCCGGACGATTTCCACGCTTTGCTCGCCGCCGAGCGGGTCGGCATCTTGAGCCAAACCCCTTCGGCGGTGGGGGTGTTGGCGCCGCAGGGGCTGGAATCGGCGGCGCTGGTAGTCGCGGGCGAGGCGTGCCCTGCCGAGGCGGTGGACAGGTGGGCGCCTGGCCGCGTGATGATCAACGCCTACGGCCCGACCGAGACGACGATTTACGCCTCGATGAGCGGGCCGTTAACCGCGGGGTCGGGGGTCCCGCCGATCGGTTCGCCGGTGGCCGGGGCGGCGTTGTTCGTGCTGGATGCGTGGTTGCGGCCCGTTCCGCCCGGCGTAGTCGGTGAGTTGTACGTGTCGGGCCGCGGCGTGGGGTGCGGGTATTGGCGCCGGAGCGGTTTGACGGCGTCTCGTTTTGTGGCGTGCCCGTTCGGAGAGCGGGGGGCGGCGGGGGCGCGCATGTATCGCACCGGGGATCTGGTGCGCTGGCGCGCCGACGGCCAGCTGGATTACCTCGGCCGCGCCGACGAGCAGGTGAAGATCCGCGGGTATCGCATCGAATGTGGCGAGGTAGCCGCGGCGCTGGCCGAATTGGATGGGGTAGAGCAGGCGGTGGTGATCGCCCGCGCGGACCACCCCGCCCCCGTGCGCCTGGTGGGCTATGTCACCGGCGTGGTCGACCCCGCTGGGTTGCGCGCGGCCCTGTCCGAGCGGCTGCCGTCGTACATGGTGCCTGCCGCGGTTGTAAAGCTCGACGCGCTGCCGTTGACGGTCAACGGCAAGCTCGACAAGCGCGCGCTGCCGGCGCCCGAGTACGGCGACCTCGGTGGGTATCGAGCCCCGTTCACCCGGGTCGAGAAGATCCTGGCCGTCATCTACGCCGAGGTACTCGGCATCGAGCCGCCGCAGGTCATAGGGGTGGAGGAGTCGTTCTTCGACCTGGGTGGCGACAGCATCCTGGCCATGCAGGTGGCGGCTCGCGCGCGGGAGGCCGGTGTGCTGTGTCGTCCGCGCGACATCTTCGTCGAGCAGACCATTAGAGGGTTAGCCGGGGTGGCCCGGGTCGCCGCCGGCGCCGTCGGCGGCGGTGCCACTGTGATCGACGAAGGCACCGGGCAGGTGGTGGCCACGCCGATCATCCGCTGGCTGCACAGCGTCGAAAGCGCTGGGGGCCCGGTGGGCCAGTTCAGCCAGACGATGGTGTTACAGGCCCCCGAAGGCGTTGCCGAGGCCGACGTGACGGTGCTGTTGCAGGCGATGCTGGATCGGCACCCGATGCTGCGGTTGCGGGTCGGGGACGGGGACGGGGGCTGGTCGCTCTGGGTACCCGAGCCGGGTTCGATGGACGCGGGCAAATGCCTGCAATCGGTGGGGGAGTTGTCCGATGAGGCGCTGGCGGGCGCACGGTCTCGGCTGAATCCGGCCGCCGGCGTGATGCTGAGCGCGCTGTGGGCCGCCGACACGGCCCAGCTGGTCCTGGTGATCCATCACCTGGCCGTCGATGGTGTGTCGTGGCGGATTCTGCTGGGCGACCTGGCGACCGCCTGGGCCCAGCACAGCCATGGGCAACCGGTGGCGTTGCCGGCGGTCGGGACTTCGTTTCAGCGGTGGGCGTCGCTGCTTACCGAGCATGCGCAGACGCCGGCGGTGCTCGACCAGGCGCGCGCGTGGCGAGAGGTGCTGGCGGCGCCGGACGCGCACCCGGTGGCGCTCGCAGCGGCGGATAAGGCGGAAACATTCGCCACCGCCGAGCATCTGTCGGTGTCGCTGGCCCCGGAGACGACGCGCTCGCTGCTCGGCGCGGTGCCCTCGGCGTTCCACGCCGGGGTACAAGACATCCTGCTGATCGCGTTTGCGCTGGCGTGGTCGGAGTTTTTCGGGTTCCTGGGGCTCCCGGGGTGTTTGGACGCCCGCGGTGCGCCGGTCGGCATCGACGTCGAGGGCCATGGGCGCCACGAGGACCTGGCCCCCGACATTGACCTGTCGCGAACCGTGGGGTGGTTCACGGCCAAATACCCGGTCGCCCTGACGCTGGGGGCGGTCGGTGGGCTGTCCTGGGCGCAGGTGATGGCTGGTGAGGCGGGGCTGGGCGCGGTGGTCAAGGACGCCAAGGAGCAGCTTCGCGCCCTGCCGGACGGCCTGACCTACGGTTTATTGCGCTACCTCAACGCCGACGCGGACCTGCCTGCGGCGGAGCCGACCATCGGTTTCAACTATCTTGGTCGCCTCGGGGCGCAGCCCGGCGCGGGCGCGGGCTGGCGGATTTGCCCGCGCGATCCCGCGAGCAGCACCGCCGGGTTGGCGATGCCACTGATGCACACGGTCGAGGTCAACGCCGCCACAATCGACACCGATGCCGGGCCGCTGCTGCGGGCCGACTGGATGTGGGCGCCCTCGGCCGTCGATCGCGCGGCGATTACCCGCCTCAGCGAGCTGTGGTTCGAGGCACTGGACGGCATCTGTGCGCACGTCCGGCAAGGCGGTGGCGGGTTGACACCCTCCGACATTGCGCCCGCGAGTCTGCGCCAGCATGAGATCGACGAGCTGGCGCGGCAGTACCCGATCGCCGACATATTGCCGCTGACCCCGATGCAGCACGGGCTGCTCTTTCACGCCGGCACCACCCAGGGTGTTGAAGCCCTCGACGGTGCAGAGGCCGTAGCCGACGTGTATGCGGTGCAGCTGGACTTCGCCGTGACCGGTGCCGTCGACCCGGACCGGCTGCGCGCCGCCGTGCAGGCAGTGGCCAGTCGGCATCCGAACTTGACGGCCCGATTCTGCACACAGTTCGACGAGCCGGTGCAGATCATCCCGGCCGATCCCGTGGTGGTGTGGCAGTACCTCGAGCTCGAAACCGATGCGGAGATCCGGCAGGTGTGTGCCGCCGAGCGCCTCGCGGTGTGCGACTTACCTCATTCCGGAGCTCATCTGGGGGCCCAGCCGCCGGCCTTTCGGACGGCCCTGATTCGCATCGCCGAAAACCGGTACCGGTTTGTGCTCACCAATCACCACATCGTGGCCGACGGATGGTCGATGCCGATCGTGCTGCGCGAAATCTTCGCCGGCTACTTCGGGCAGCGACTGCCCGCCGCAGCACCGTATCGCGGCTTCCTCACCTGGCTGGCCGATCGAGATCAAGCTGCCGCCCACGCGGCCTGGCGCGAGGTGCTGACCGGCTTTGACACCCCCACATTCGTCGGCCCGCGGGATCGGTTGGCGCTGGGGCGGCGAAGCGTTGAGTCGTTCCGGCTGTCCGCCGCCACTACGCGAGCGATCGGCGAACTGGCGCGCTCCTGTCACACCACCGTGAGCACCGTGCTGCAGGGCGCCTTTGCGCAGCTGCTCACCTCGCTGACCGGCCAGCATGACGTCGCCTTCGGCGTCGCGGTCTCGGGCAGGCCAACCGAGCTGGTCGGCGCGGAATCGATGGTCGGCCTGTTGGTCAACACCGTGCCGGTGCGCGCGACCATCACGTCGGAAACCTCGACCGCCGACCTGCTGGACCAACTGCGCAGCGCGAATAACTGCACGCTCGAGCACCAGCACCTGGCGCTCAGCGACATCCACCGCCTCGGCGGCCACGAACGACTCTTCGACGCAGTTTTCGTATATCAAAACTTCCCGGTCGACACCGTGCCTCGGGGAGCCCACGAGTTGGCCATCGCCGAAATCAGCAGGCACGACTACAACCACTACCCGCTGACGATCCAAGCCGTGCCGGGACCCGAACTGGGCCTTCGCGTCGAATACGACGCCGAAGTGTTCGACACCGAAACCATCGAAACGCTGATCGACCGATTCAAGCGGGCGGTCGGTTCCATGACCGCCGACCCGACGCGGCGGCTCTCATCGATGGACCTGCTCGACGGGCGTGAACACGCCCGGCTGGATGGGTGGGGCAACCGGGCGGCGTTGACGCAGCCGGAATCTGATGCAAAGTCGATCCCGATGCTCTGGGCTGCCCAGGTCGCGCGCACGCCCGAGGCACTGGCGTTGACTTTCGAGGGTCGTTCGATGACCTATCGCGCGGTCGAGGAGGCCGCCAACCGGTTGGCGCACCTGCTGGCGGACTGTGACGCGGGACCGGGAAAATCTGTGGCACTGCTATTTTCGCGTTCAGCCGAGGCGATTGTGGCGATCTTGGGCGTGCTGAAAACCGGGGCGGCCTATCTGCCGATCGACCCGGGCCTGCCCTCGGCGCGGATCGGGTTCATGCTCGACGACGCCGCACCGCTCGCCGCGATCACCACCGCCGCGCTCGCCGACCGATTTGGCGGGCACGACGTGCCCGTCATCGACATCGAAGATCCGCGCATCGCCGGCTTCCCGGGCACGGCCCTGACCACGCCGGCCGCCCCGCATGCGGATGACATCGCCTATTTCATCTACACCTCGGGCACCACCGGTGTCCCCAAAGGCGTGGCCATCACCCACCGCAACGTCGGCCGACTGTTGGAGTCGCTGCACGACTATCTGCCGCCGGCGGGGGTGTGGTCGCAGTGCCATTCATTGGCCTTCGACTTCTCGGTGTGGGAGATCTGGGGCTCTTTGCTGCGTGGTGGGCGGCTGGTGGTGGTGCCCGAGTCGGTGGCCTGCTCACCGCAAGACTTCCACGCACTGCTGGTCGCCGAGCAGGTCAGTGTGTTGAGCCAGACCCCGTCTGCGTTTTATGCACTGCAATCCGCCTTGCCGGAACCGGGACCGCAGCCGATACTCGAGGCACTCGCGGCAGTCGTGTTCGGCGGCGAAGCGCTGGCACCGGGACGGCTTCGGACTTGGCTGCGCGGACACCCGGGATGGCCGCGCATGATCAACATGTACGGCGCCACCGAGACGACGGTGCATTCGACGGTGCGGGAGCTGGTCGCCGCCGACGCGGAGGATGCCAGGCCCATGGCGGCTAGCCCCATCGGGGTGCCGCTGGCCCACCTCGCCTTTTTCGTGCTGGATCGGTGGTTGCGGGCCGTACCGGCCGGTGTGGTCGGGGACTTGTATGTCGCCGGTGCCGGTGTGGGGTGCGGATATCTGCGCCGGGCTGGGCTGACGTCGTCGCGGTTTGTCGCGTGCCCGTTCGTCGGCGCGGGAGCGCCTGGGCAGCGGATGTATCGCACCGGGGATCTGGTGTGTTGGGGCGCCGATGGGCAGCTGCGGTATCTAGGGCGCGCCGACGACCAGGTCAAGATCCGGGGGTATCGCATCGAGCTGGGCGAAATCGAAAACGCCCTGCTGGCCTGCCCGCAGGTCACCCGGGCCGCCGCCGTCGTGCACCGCACCGCCACCGAAACCGCCCAACTCGTCGCCTATGTCACCCTCGATCACAGGGAAGTCCAAGACGCCCGAGACGCCCGAGACGCCCGAGACGCCCGAGACGGCGAAATCGTCGAACAGTGGCAACACGTGTACGACGAGCTGTACGGCGCTCGAGTTCCGGGGGTCGAGGCGCCGCGGTTCGGGATGGACTTTCGCGGATGGAACAGCAGTTACACCGGGGATCCGATTCCGCTCGAGGAGATGCTGGAGTGGCGTTCGACCACGGTGGATCGGGTCATGGCTCTGCGGCCCCGGCGAGCATTGGAGATCGGCGCGGGCTCGGGGCTGTTGCTGTCCCAGATCGCCCCGCAGTGCGAGCATTACGTCGGCACCGACCTGTCGGCGGTGGCTGTCGGCAACCTCGCGCGGTCGCTGCAGCAGCTTGAGTGGCGCCATCGGGTCGAGCTGCTGACCCAGCCCGCGCACGTCATCGAGGCACTGCCAAAGGGCCACTTCGACACCATCATTCTCAACTCGATTGTTCAGTACTTTCCCAACTCGGGATATCTGGCCGACGTCCTTGCAAACGCTATGGAGCTGTTGGCTCCTGGCGGAACGGTTTTCATCGGCGACGTCCGTAACCACGCCCTGCACGGCGCGTTTCAAACCGCGGTTGCGCTGGCGCGCACCACTGCCACCGGCAAGGCGACCCCCACCAGTGCGGCCGCCGAAATCCGCCAACTAGCCCGCCGCGCCGCGCTCAGTGAGTCCGAATTGCTCTTGGCCCCAGAGTTTTTCACCGCCTGGGCCGCCGAACATCCGTTGGCGGCCGGACTCGCCATCGAAGTCAAGCGCGGTACGGCCGACAACGAACTCAACCGGTATCGCTACGACGTCATCGTCCACAAATCCCCCACAGCGGTGCGGTCCCTGGCCGCCGCGCCCAACTGGGCGTGGGCCAGCTGTGCGGGACTGGCCGGGCTGCGCACCCGGTTGCAATCGCAACGTCCCGCCGCCGTGCGCGTCACCGCGATTCCGCGCGCCGGACTTGCCGCTGACGTGCGCATCGAGGCTGCCCTAGCGGGCGGGCTACCCCTGGCCGACGCCCTGGCCCAGGCCGACGCCCTCGTCGACACCGCCGTCCCCGAAGAACTCCACCGGCTGGGCCAAACCAACGGATATCACGTCGCGGTCACCTGGGGCGCGGAGCCCGGCGACCTCGATGCCGTTTTCACGGAGTCCGATGGATCGCACGCCCCACCGCTGACCGACGTCTACCTGCCCCGCACCGGCACTCACCACCGCACCACCGATGCCAACATCCCGCACTCCAACACCAAGATCGGCGCGGTGCGTCAGCGGTTGAGTGCGCGGTTACCGGCCTACATGGTGCCGGCGCAGATTGTGGTGCTTGACGAATTCCCGTTGACCTCCTCGGGCAAGCTCGACCGTAAAGCCTTGCCGGCACCGGAATTTCAGGAATCCTGTCGTTACCGCGCGCCGTGGACACCGCTCGAGGAGATCCTGGCCGGCATTTACGCCCGGGTGCTCGGTATCGAGCGAGTGGGCGTCGACGAGTCGTTTTTCGACTTGGGTGGGGATTCGTTGTCGGCGATGCGGGTGGTCGCGGCGATCAACGCAGCCCTGAATGTCGAGATGAAAGTCGGCGCCCTCTTCGAAGCCAGGACGATTGCCCAGCTGGCGCCGCGCATCGCTGACGGTGGCGGGGGGCTTGCGCCATTGGCGGCAGGTGTGCGACCGGCGGTGGTGCCGTTGTCGTTTGCCCAGGGCCGGTTGTGGTTCCTCGACCAGTTGCAGGGACCCTCGCCCGTTTACAACATGACGGTGGCGTTGCAGCTGCGCGGCCGCCTCGATGCCGACGCGTTGGGTGCGGCGCTGGCCGACGTGGTGGGGCGCCATGAGAGCCTGCGCACGGTAGTCATCGCCCCCGAGGGGATACCTCAGCAGGTAGTCGTTTGTGCAGAACGCGCCGACTTTGGTTGGGACGTCGTGGATGCCATCGATTGGCCGGCCACCCGGCTCGACGAGGCCATCGGCGCGGTGGCCCGTTACCGCTTCGACTTGGCAAACGAAATTCCGCTGCAGGCAAGGCTTTTCCGCACCGGCGCCGACGAATACGTGTTGGTGGCGGCGATGCACCATATCGCCGCCGACGGTTGGTCGATGACGCCGCTGGTGCGTGATCTGGGTCTGGCGTATGCCGGTCGATGCGCGGGCCAGGCGCCAGCTTGGACTGAATTGCCTTTGCATTATGCCGATTACACGCTGTGGCAGCGGGCAAACCTCGGTGATCTGGCCAATCGTGATAGTCGTCTGGCCGGGCAGCTGAGGTTCTGGCAGGATGCCCTGGCCGGGATGCCGGAGCGGCTGCAGTTGCCCACGGATCGACCCTATCCGCTCGTCGCTGATTACCGCGGGTCACGCGTCGCGGTGCAGTGGTCGGCAAAGTTGCAGCAACGGGTGACTTGCGTTGCTCGGGAACATAATTCGACCAGTTTCATGGTGATCCAGGCAGCGTTGGCGATGCTGTTGTCGCGGCTGGGCGCCGGTCCCGATGTGGCGGTTGGGTTTCCGATCGCGGGCCGGAGCGATCCCGCGCTCGATGAACTGGTGGGTTTTTTCGTCAACACCTTGGTGTTGCGGGTCGACCTGGCCGGTGACCCCAGCTTCGTCGAATTGCTCGCCCAGGTGCGTCAGCGCAGCCTGGCGGCTTACGAGCAGCAAGACCTGCCCTTCGAGGTGCTGGTGGATCGGCTCAACCCGCCCCGGTCGCAGGCCCACCACCCGCTGATCCAGGTTTTGTTGGCCTGGCAGAACTTCGCTGAGCAGGCCGATGCGTCCGCCGCCGGGCTGGCCCTGGGTGATGTTGAGGTCACCCCGTTGCGGGCCGACACCCACACGGCCCGAATGGATTTGACGTTCTTGCTGGCCGAGCGTTTCACCGACACCGGTCAGCCCGTCGGAATCGTTGGGGCGGTGGAATTTCGCACCGACGTGTTTGATGCGGCCACCGTCGAGGCGCTGATCCGTCGGTTGGAGACCGTCTTGACCGCCATGACGACCGATCCGGCGCGTCGGTTGTCGTCGCTGGATCTGCTGGACGCCGGCGAGCACCGCCTGCTGGACGAGTGGGGTCGGGCCGCGGCGCTGGCGCAGCCCGATCCCGCGCCGGTGTCTATACCACAGCTGTTTGCCGAGCAGGCCACGCGCATCCCCGAGGCGGTGGCGGTTTGCTTCGAGGGCCTGTCGATGACGTACCGCGAAGCCGATGAGGCATCTAACAGATTGGCGCACTTGCTATCTGGTCATGGGGCGGGTCCGGGGCAATGCGTGGTCGTGGTATTGGAGCGTTCAATGCAGGCCATCACCACGATCCTCGCGGTGCTGAAGACCGGGGCGGCCTACCTGCCGATCGACCCCGCGTTGCCGGCGGCCCGGATCGCGTTCATGGTCGCCGACGCCGCGCCGGTGGCGGCTGTGACCACCACCGGGTTGCGCGATCGGCTCGACGGGTTCCATCTGCCGGTGGTGATCGATGGATGCGATCCGCGCATACAGGAATATCCGTGCTCGGCGGTGACGGTGCCGGCGGCCCCAACCGCAGCCGACATCGCCTACCTCATCTACACCTCGGGCACTACCGGGGTGCCCAAGGCGGTGGCCGTCACGCATCGCAGCATCACCAGGCTGCTGATGTCGCTGGACGCAGGCCTCCCCCGCGCGGGGGTGTGGACGCAATGCCATTCCTATGCGTTCGACGTCTCGGTCTGGGAGATCTTTGGTGCGCTGCTCGGCGGGGGGCGTCTGGTGGTGGTGCCCGAAGGAGTGGCGGGCTCACCGGACGCATTCAACAAGCTGCTGATCGCCGAGCGGGTCAGCGTCCTGAATCAAACCCCTTCTGCCATGGGGGTGTTGTCGCCTGAGGGTTTGGATTCGGTGGCGTTAGTGGTGGCGGGCGAGGCCTGCCCGCCCGAGGTGATGGACCGCTGGGCGCCGGGGCGGGTGATGATCAACGGGTACGGCCCGACCGAGACGTGGTATGCGTCGCTCAGTGCGCCTCTAGCGGCGGGGTCAGCGGGGTCCGGTGCGGTGGCGATCGGCTCGCCGGTGCCGGGCACGGCATTGTTCGTACTGGACGAATGGTTGCGTCCGATGCCGCCGGGCGCGTTGGGGGAGTTGTATGTGGCCGGAGCCGGGGTGGGCGTCGGGTACTGGCGCAGGGCCGGGCTGACGGCGTCGCGGTTCGTCGCGTGTCCGTTCGGGAACCCAGGGGCGCCGGGGACACGCATGTATCGCACCGGGGACCTGGTGTCCTGGGGTGCCGATGGCCAGCTGCGGTATGCCCGGCGCGCCGATGAGCAGGTCAAGATCCGCGGGTATCGCATCGAGTTGGGCGAGGTGCGCGCGGCGCTGGCCGGGCTGGATCGGGTCGAGCAGGCGGTGGTCCTCGCCCGCGAGGACCGTCCCGGGGAGCAGCGGCTGGTGGGTTATGTCACCGGGACGGCAAACCCGGCCGACCTGCGCGCCGAGCTGGCCGGCCGCTTACCGGCCTACATGGTCCCGGCGGCTGTGCTGGTGCTCGAGGCGATGCCGCTAACGGTCAACGGCAAACTGGACACCCGCGCCCTCCCCGCACCGGAGTACACCACTGGTGGTTATCGCGCCCCGGCCACCCCGGTCGAGGGGATCCTGGCCGGCGTCTATGCTCAAGTTCTCGGCCTGGACCGCGTCGGGGTTGACGACTCGTTCTTCGACTTGGGCGGGGATTCGCTGTCGGCGATGCGGGTGATTGTCGCGATCAACGCCGGCCTGGATGCCGCCCTTGGGGTGCGCGCCCTGTTCGACGCGCCGACGGTCGCCGGCTTGGCGCCCCGGATCGGTGGGAGTGGTTGCGGGCGGACGCCGTTGGTGGCCGCGTCGCGGCCCGCGGTGGTCCCGCTGTCGTTCGCCCAAAGCCGGTTGTGGTTCATCGACCAATTGCAGGGGCCCTCGGCGGTTTACAACATGGCGATGGCGCTGCGCTTGTGTGGCGACCTGGATGTCCGGGCATTGCGGGCGGCGCTGGCCGACGTGGTCGGCCGCCACGAAAGCCTGCGCACGACGTTCGGCGCGACCGGTGGCATACCCCACCAGGTTGTGGTTCCCGCGGAACGTGCGGAGTTCGGTTGGGAGGCAGTTGATGCCGTCGGCTGGCCGGCCGCTCGGCTCAATGACGCCATCGAGCAGTCGGTTTGCCACAGCGTAGATTTGACCACCGAAATCCCCTTGCGGGCACGGATTTTCCGTGTTGCCGACAACGAACACGTGCTGGTGGCGGTGGTGCATCACATCGCCGCCGACGGCTGGTCGATCGGCGTGCTGGCCACCGATCTGTGTACGGCCTATACCGCCCGGTCCGCGGGACGGCAGCCGGGCTGGGCCGAATTGCCGGTCCAATACGTCGATTACACGCTGTGGCAACGGCGCAACCTGGGCGATCTGGCGGACCGTGAAAGCCCGATGGCCGCTCAGCTCGCCTACTGGGAGCAGGCGCTGGCGGGGATGCCCCAACGGTTGGAGTTGCCAACCGACCGGGCGTATCCGTTGGTGGCCAGCCACCGTGGCGACACCGTGCTGGTTCAGTGGCCTGCGACCCTACAGCGGCGGGTGGCTTCCATTGCACGCGAACATAATTCGACCAGCTTCATGGTGGTCCAGGCCGCCCTGGCGGCGCTGTTGTCAAAGCTGAGCGCCAGCACCGATGTGGCCGTCGGATTCCCGATCGCCGGTCGCGGAGATCCCGCGCTCGATCGCCTGGTGGGTCTTTTCGTCAACACCCTGGTGCTGAGGGTCGACCTCGCGGGGGACCCTACTTTTGCCGAGCTGCTCGCCCAGGTGCGCTCACGCGGCCTGGCCGCCTACGAGCACCAGGACGTGCCGTTCGAGGTGCTGGTTGACCGGCTTCAACCGCCCCGATCGCAGACCCATCACCCGCTGATCCAGGTGTTGCTGGCCTGGCATAACAACGCCCCCGCCAAGCTGAGCCTGGGCGACGTGCAGATCACCGCCTTGCCGGTGGAAACCCATGCCGCCGTGATGGATTTGGCGCTTTCCCTGGCCGAACGCTTCACCGACGCCGGCGAGCTGGCCGGCATCGCAGGGGCCGTGGAGTTTCGCACCGACGTGTTCGACGCGGCCAGCATCGAGGCGCTGATCGGGCGGTTGGAGAAGGTGCTGGTGGCGATGACCGACGATCCTGCGGCTCGGGTGTCGTCGATCGATCTGCTTGACGAGGCCGAGCGCACAACGCTGGATCGGTGGGGCAATCGCGCGGTGTTGGCCCGGCGTGCGCCCGCCCCGGTGTCGATTCCGGCGCTTTGGGCCGCGCAGGCCGCGCGTACACCGGCGGCGGTGGCGGTGGTGTGCGGCGGGCGGTCCTGGACGTACCGGGAGGTCGACCAGGCCGCCAACCGGTTAGCGCATCTGCTGGCCGGACGCGGCGCTGGACCGGGATCGACTGTAGCGCTGCTATTTTCACGTTCGGCGCAGGCCATCGTCGCGATCCTGGCGGCACTGAAAGCCGGGGCCGCCTACCTGCCGATCGACCCGGGGCAGCCCGCGGCGCGGTTGGAGTTCCTGCTTGCCGACGCCGCCCCGCTGACGGCCGTCACGACCGCCGAACTGCGCCCGCGCCTCGACGGTTACGACGTCGTCGTCATCGACGAAGACGATCCCGCCGTCCACAGTCACCCCTGCACGGCCCTACCGGCACCGGCCGGGGACGATATCGCGTACGTCATCTACACCTCGGGTACCACCGGTGCGCCCAAGGGGGTGGCGATAACCCACCACAACGTCGTCCAACTAGTGGAGTCGCTGGGCGCGTCCCTGCCGCGCAACGGTGTTTGGGCGCAGTGTCATTCGTACGCCTTCGATGTCTCGGTGTGGGAGATATGGGGTGCGTTGCTGGGCGGCGGCCGCTTGGTGGTGGTGCCCGAATCGGTGTCGGGCTCGCCCAGCGACTTCCGCGAGTTGCTGGCCGCGCATCGGGTCGACGTGCTCACCCAGAGCCCGTCCGCGGTAGGGGTGTTGTCGCCGCAGGGCTTGGATTCGATGGCGCTGGTGGTGGGCGCCGAGAGCTGTCCCTCCGAACTGGTGGATCGGTGGGCACCCGGACGGGTGATGATCAACGCCTACGGCCCGACCGAGACAACGGTGGATGCGGCGATGAGCGCACCACTGACAGCGGGGTCCGGTGCGCCGCCGATCGGCTCGCCGGTGGCGGGGGCGGCGCTCTTCGTGCTGGATCCGTCGCTGCGCCCGGTGCCGCCGGGTGTTCTCGGCGAGCTGTATGTCGCAGGGGCCGGTGTGGGTGTCGGGTATTGGCGGCGCGCGGGGTTGACCGCGTCGCGGTTCGTCGCCTGCCCCTTCGCGCCGGGCCTGCGCATGTACCGCACGGGGGATTTGGCGCGCTGGCGTGCCGATGGGCAGCTGGACTACCGGGGCCGCGCCGATGAGCAGGTCAAGATTCGCGGCCATCGGATCGAGCTGGGTGAGGTTCAGGCCGTGTTGGCCGGGCTGGATGGAGTAGACCAGGCCGCGGTGGTGGCCCGCGAGGACCGCACCGGTGAGAAGCGCCTGGTGGCCTATGTCGTTGGGGCCGCCGGCGCGGCAGGCTCGGCCTCAGTGCGCGCCGAACTCGCCGACCGCCTGCCGGCCCATATGGTGCCGGCCTCGGTGGTGGTGCTCGACGCGCTGCCGCTGACGGTCAACGGCAAACTCGACACCCGCGCCCTGCCGGCCCCCGAGTATCGGGCCGGCCAGGGTTACCGTGCCCCGTCGACGCCGATGGAGGAGATCGTGGCCGGCGTCTACGCCCGCGTCCTGGGTATCGAGCGCATCAGCGTGGACGAGTCGTTTTTCGATCTGGGTGGGGATTCGCTATCCGCGATGCGGGTGATCGCCTCCATCGACACGGCGCTGGGCGTTCAACTCAAGGTCGCCACCCTGTTCGACGCGCCATCCGTCAGGGCCTTGAGTCGGCGGATAGGGAACCCTTCCGCGCGTCGCGACCGGGATCCGCGCTTCGTGTCGGTGCACGGACGCTCCATAGGACAAACCGCCCAACTGCGGGCAAGCGATCTCACGCTGAACAAGTTCATCGACGCCACGACACTGGCCGACGCCCGTACGCTGCCGGGCCCTAGCCCCGAGGTGCGGACGGTTCTGCTGACCGGGGCGACCGGTTTCGTCGGGCGTTACCTCGTCCTGCAACTGCTCGAGCAGATGCAACTGGTCGACGGCACGCTGATCTGTTTGGTGCGGGCCGACTCCGACGAGGACGCGCGGGGGCGGCTCGACACGACCCTCGGCGGTGGTGACCCCAAGGGCGACCCGGCGCTGCGGCGCCGCTTCGAAGAACTGGCCGCCGATCACCTGGAGGTCATCGCCGGCGACAAGGGCGAACCCAACCTCGGCCTGGACCAGCGGGCCTGGCAGCGGCTGGCCGACACCGTCGACTTGATCGTCGATTCTGCGGCCGTGGTCAGCGGCTTCCTTCCCTACAGCGAGCTGTTCGGGCCCAACGTGGCCGGCACCGCCGAGCTGATCCGGATCGCGCTCACCACCAAGCTCAAGGCCTACACCTACGTGTCCACCGCCGACGTGGGCAACCAGATCGAGCCGTCGGCGTTCATCGAGGACGCGGACATCCGGATCATCAGCCCCACCCGAACCGTCGACGGCAGCATGACCAACGGCTACGGCAACAGCAAGTGGGCCAGCGAGGTGCTGCTGCGCGAGGCGAACGACCAGTGCGGGCTGCCGGTCGCGGTGTTCCGCTGCGGCATGATCCTGCCCGACACGACCTACGCGGGGCAGCTCAACCTGTCGGACATGTTTACCCGGATGGCGCTGAGCCTGGTGGCCACCGGCATCGCGCCCCGCTCGTTCTATCAACTTGACGCCGACGGCGATCGGCAACCCGCGCACTTCGACGGGCTGCCCGTCGGATTCGTCGCCGAGGCGATCGCCGCGCTGCGTCCGCAACTGGACCGTTCGTCTCTCGCGGAGTATGCGACCTACCACGTGATGAACCCCCACGACGACGGCATCGGGCTCGATGAATACGTCGACTGGCTCATCGAGGCCGGTTACCCGATCCGGCGCATCGACGACTTTGGGGAGTGGTTGCAGCGCTTCGAGACAGGCCTGCGTAACTTACCGGATCGGCAGCGCCGGCACTCGGTGCTGCAGGCGTTGCAGCTGCGCAATTCCGGGCCCCTGCAGCCCCTCGCGCCCAGCCGCGGGTCCTACGCGCCGACCGACCGATTCCGCGCCGCGGTCCGTGAAGCGAAAATCGGCCCCGACAAGAACAATCCGGGCATCCCGCAGATCTCGGCGCCGATCATCATCAAATACGTCACCGATCTGCAATTGCTCGGACTGCTTTAGCGCGCTTGAGGAGTCGCACTATGTTCACTCTGCTTGGTAGACATTCGTTCTCGAAGACGGTGAGCATCTTTCCGTCCGCCATCGCGACCGTGCTGACGCCCGCGGCGGCGTGAATCGCGCTGGATTGGGACCGACCCGTCGAAAGGAAGTGCCGTGCTGCAAGGAATCGCGAGAATCGCCATCGCGGCCCCGCGCCGGGTCATCGCCGTGGCCGTGTTGGTGATGATCGGCGCCGCGATCTTCGGCATCCCCGTGGTCAGGTCGCTGTCTGCCGGCGGGGCGGTCGATCCCGGCTCCGAATCGTCGAAGGCGGCCGCGCTGCTCTCAAAGAAATTCGACCAGGGCGACACGGGACTGCTGATCGCCGTGACGTCCAAGGACGGCGCGCTGGGCCCGCAAGCCACTGCGGTGGGCGCCGATATTGCCCAGCGGCTACAGAATTCGGTGCATGTCGGGCAGGTGGTCTCGCCGTGGACCGTATCGCGGGAGGTCGCCCCCAGGTTCGTCAGCAAGGACGGCAAGACGGGGCTGATCGTGGCCGCCATAACGGGTGGCGAAAGCGGCTCACTGATCTACGCGAGGCAGCTTGCCGACGAGCTCGTTCACGATCGCGACGGTGTGACGGTGCGCGCCGGAGGTGACGCCGCCGTCGCCTGGCAGGTGAACGAGCAAACTCAAAGAGACCTGTTGCTCATGGAGTCGCTGGCGCTGCCGCTGAGTTTTCTGTTGCTCGTCTGGGTGTTCGGTGGTCTGGTTGCGGCGGCACTGCCGGTGGCCGTCGGCCTATTCTCAATTTTCGGTTCCATGGCTTCTTTGCACGCGATCACATTGTTCGCCGACGTGTCGATCTTCGCGTTGAACCTGACCGTCGCTCTGGGCATGGCGCTGGCCGTCGACTACACGCTGTTGATACTGAGCCGGTTCCGAGATGAGTTGGCAGAGGGCAGAACTCGCGACGCGGCGCTGATCCGCACGATGGCCACCGCCGGCCGGACGGTGCTGTTCTCGGCGATGACGGTGGCGCTGTCGATGGCAGCACTGGTGCTCTTTCCCCCCTACTTCCTGAAGTCATTCGCCTACGCGGGGGTGGCGGTGGTCGCGTTCACGGTGACGGCGGCGATCGTCGTGACGCCCGCGGCGATCGCGCTGCTGGGTGACCGGCTCGATTCGCTGGACATGCGCCGCTTGGCGTTACGGATCTTGCGTCGGTCCCGGCCGCTCGAGCCCAAGTCCCAGCCCAAATCCCAACCCAAATCCAAACCGGTCGAGGAGTGGTTTTGGTACCGGTGGACGAAGTTCGTCATGCGCCATGCGGTGCCGATCGGTGTCGCCGTCGTCGCGTTGCTGCTGCTGCTGGGCGCACCGTTCCGCGACGTGCGGTGGGGCTTTGCCGACGATCGGGTTCTTCCCACCTCGGCTTCAGCGCGCCAGGTCGGCGACCAACTTCGAAACGACTTCCCGGGCGACGCAACCCCCGATATCACCGTCGTTCTCCCAGACGCGACCGATCTGAGTCTCGCGGACCTGGACGCTTACGCCGCCGCGCTGTCGCGGGTGCCGGACGTGTCGTCGGCCTCGTCACCGCGCGGCACGTTCGTCGACGGCAAACTGCAGCCCGGGCCGCCGGCATCGCCAAGTGGGCTCAGGGACCGCAGCGCCTTCCTGACGGTAACCACCACCGCGCGAATGTATTCCGCCGCGTCAACCACGCAGCTTGACCGGCTGCACGCCGTGCCGGCCCCGGCGGGCAGATCGGTGCAGTTGGCCGGGGCGGCACAAGGGAATCGCGACAGCGTGCACGCAATAGCGGCGCGGCTGCCCTGGGTGCTGGCGATCATCGCGCTGATCACCATGGCGCTGATGTTCGCACTGACTGGTAGCGCGGTACTGCCGCTCCAGGCGGTGCTGACCAACACCCTCTCGCTGACCGCTTCGTTCGGTGCGCTGGTGTGGGTATTTCAGGAGGGGCACCTGGGCGGATTGGGTACGGCGGCGACCGGCAAGATTGGGGTGGAGCTGCCGGTGTTGTTGTTCTGCATCGCTTTTGGGCTTTCGATGGACTACGAGGTGTTCCTGATTTCGCGGATCCGTGAGTACTGGCACACGTCACACCGCGGGTGGGGCGCCAACGACAGGAGCGTCGCGCTCGGCGTGGCCCATACCGGGCGGGTCATCACTGCTGCGGCGCTGATCATGACGATCTCGTTTGCAGCGTTGATGGCCGCACAGGTGTCGTTCATGCGGTTGTTTGGCTTCGGGCTGACGGTCGCGGTACTGGCCGACGCCACACTGGTGCGGATGGTGTTGGTGCCGGCTTTCATGCATGTGCTCGGCCGGTTCAATTGGTGGGCGCCCAAAGCGTTGTCCCGTCTGCATGATCGATTCGGGCTCGGGGAAGGCGCCGGCCGGGAGTGGGGCATCAAAAAGCCTTTGCCCGCAGGAGATTTCGCGGCGGGAGATGGCGCCGGATAGCGTTCGCGCCCCGGTTTCTATGGGCACGCGCCGAGGATCAGGGCCGTACCCGGCGGTGATCGCCTGATGCAGTGTATGCGGCGGCGCTGGCGCCGAAGATTGCGGTGGCCATCCAGCGCAGTGCGAGCTCACCCATCAGGGGGTGGGGACTCGTGACGAGGGCACGCGCAGTTGGGTTTTCACCAATTCTGCGCGTCAGTTTCGTCGGCCGAGACTGCGGCGGATAAACCAAATGCCAGGACCCCGACCGGGGGTAGTCGAGGCCCTGGCAGATGGTGATTAGTCGTTGCAGGTGCAGTTGGGGTGACCGCAGGCGCAGCCAGCCCCTTGGGTGCAGCCGGAGTCACTACACGTGCAACCGGTCGATTTACACTGGCGGGGTTGAGGTTTCTCGTTCATGAACTTAACGGTACCCCCGTAGGGTATATGCGTCAAGTGCGTGCGACGGCTGCTCGGTTGCGACCGCCTAGGCGATGACGAAAAGTGCGCGAGACGCGTAGTCCTACTCATCCCTAACGGCCCGCAGCCCCGAATGCTGGTGGCATGTCATCCGTCAAGTTCATGCCCGACGCACGTGAGGTCGCCACCAGCACAGCACCCGACCGAAACCGCGCGGTCGATGTCGCGAGGCTGGCCGCTCTGGTCGTCGTGATGTTCGGGCACTGCGCACTGGCGCTCGCCACCATAGGTCCCGATGGTCCGCGCGTCGGCAGCCTGCTCGGCGCAATGCCCGCGTTAGCCGCGGTTACGTGGGTCGTTCAGGTCATGCCGCTGTTCTTCGTCGCGGGCGGCGCCGCGGGCGCATACGGCCGGCGCAATGGCACGCCGTGGGGTGCGTGGCTGCTAGCCCGGGCACAGCGACTGTGCCGGCCCGCCTTCTGGTACCTCGCGGCATGGACGGTCGCGCTTATCGCGGTAAGGATGACCCTCGGGCAGGACTCCGCGGAGGCGCTCGGGCACGCATGCAGCGCGCTGCTGTGGTTCCTCGGCGTCTACCTGGTGGTGCTCGCCTTCGTACCCGCGTTGACCAGGCTGCGCACCGGGCGTGCGGTCGCGGCGCTGGTCGCGTCCCTCCTCGCGGCCGCGGCCGTGGTCGACGGGCTTCGATTCGCGGTCGGCAAACCCGAATCGGGTGCCGCGAATTACCTCATCGTCTGGCTGATCCCGGTGGTGATCGGAGTCGCCTACGCGCGCCGGCTGATCGCTCCACGCGCCGCGCTCGCCGTCACCGCGGCCGCGTTGAGCGCGCAGGTGGCGCTGGCCGTCGCCGGGCCGTATGACATCTCTCTGGTCGCGACAGGCGCCGAGCGGACTCCCAATACGCTGCCGCCGACGCTGTTGCTCGCACTGCACTGCACATGGATGTCATGCATGTTCGTGGCGGCCGCCGGTGCGATCCGGCGGTGGGCAGCGCGGCCGCGTGTCTGGCGCGTTGTCGCGCTGGGCAATGGGGGAGCGATGACGCTTTACCTCTGGCACATCCCGGCGATTGTGGCCGCCGCCGTCTGTCTGCACGCCGTCGGACTCGACGCATACGACGTCAAAGCGCCGAGTTTCTGGGGCCTCCTTGCGCTCCGCGCCCTGGTGTTCTCGGGCGTCATGGCCGTGGCATTCCGGCTGCTCTGGCCACTCGAACATCGCCGGCTGCCCTGGTGGGACGAGTGGGACGCACCGGTTGGGGCCACCGGCGGCTGGTCGACCGCCGCGGGTTCGCTGGTCTGCGTCGCGGGCGTCGCGCTGGTCCTGCTGGCCAAGAACGGGCTGAGCGGGCCTCCAGGCTGGACGGCGCTTGGATGCTTCGTGGCTGCGGCGGCGGCCGCGCGGCTCAGCGCGGGGCTAGCGTCGCGGTCACCTCACGGACCTGCCTGCGCGACGCTCGGTGGCCAACGGTTATGAACATAACCGACTGTCTCGCTGAGGAATTCGAAGAGGCGTCAACAATGTCGCGGGACGGAAGCATTCCGAAACGAACGCAAGAATTCCGCAAGAACTTCACGAGTATGCGGCAAGCGGAGCGCCGCAGTGTATGGGACGTGGGCCACCGCGATGTTGGGAACGGTAGCGGAACCGAAGGTGCCTACTTGAACACCACGCCAGCTCGTCTGCAGCCGCGATCCACCGAAAGGAAACGTAACGTGAGCACCGACCTCGCCGACGCTCCCACAGTACGCACGCTGGGTGTCCGCACGCCGAACCCGACCGAGGCCCGAGTCGTGCACCGTGGGTCGACGACGCTGGCGCTGATCGAGCCGTCGCGCCGGCGTCGGCAGCACCTGGGTCTTTACGCGCTCAAGCCGTGGTACACCCGCCGGTTGACACCGATCATGAATGTTGCTGTGGCTCGAAGGATTTCACCGGACCTGTTTACGTTGGCCGGTGTGGTGGCCGCGGGTGCGGCCGGGGTGGCCATCGCGTTCGGGTGGTGGCCGCTGGTGGCGCTGTTTCTTGCGCTGCGGCTGGCCGGCGCCAATCTGGATGGTGCGGTTGCCCGCGCCGCCGGGGTGAGCCGTCCGTGGGGATTCGTGATCAACGAGATCGGGGACCGCGCCTCGGATCTGTTGGCCTTCGCCGGGCTGGCGGTGTGGGCTGCGCGTCAGCGTGGTCCCGGGCTGCATTTCCTGTCGTGGCCGGTGGTCATGGTGTTGGTGGCCGCGCTGGCTGCGACGCTGCCGACGTTCGCGTCGCTGGCCGCGGCGGGAGCGGGCGCGACTCGGCGCAACGGGGGCCCGTTGGGCAAGACCGAACGGTGTCTGTTCATGGTGCTGGCCACGGTGTTTCCGATCGTCCTGCCGGTGGTGACCACGCAGCTGATCAATGGTTCGTTGATCACCACCGTGCTGCGGCTGCGGGCCGCGCACCGCGAGCTGAGCGCCCAGCGGCAGTCCGAGCAGCCCACCGCGGTCCCGGCGACCCTGACGGGGGCACTGGAATCATGAGCACGGACCGAATCGCGTACGCACTGCGGCACTGGGTTTGGCGGTTGGTGGCGGCGCTTTCCGGCGGGCTCACCGTGACCGGGCGCTGGCGGGTGCCGGGTGGCTGCGTGGTGGTGGCCAACCACTCCTCGCACGCCGACACCGCGGCCCTGCTGGCCGCGCTGCCGCCCAAGGCCCAGCCGGTGTTCGCCGCGGCGGCCGACTACTGGTTCGACGTGCCGGTGCGCCGGTTCATTGCGTGCACGGTGGCCGGTGTGCTGCCGGTGCGGCGGTCCGGTGCAGGCACGTATGCGGAGTTGCTGGCCGCGGCTCGCCCCGCGCTGATGGCCGGGCGCGCGGTCATCATCTACCCGGAGGGGACCCGTTCGACGAACGGGCGTGTCGGGGAGTTTCGTTCGGGTGCGCTACGGCTGGCGCGGGATTGCGGTGTGCCGATCGTCCCGGTTGCCGTGCTGGGTACCGCTGATGTGTTGCCCAAGGGCGCCAGCTTCATCTCGCCGGCCCCGATGCAGATCCGCATCGGCGAGCCCTTAGAGGTGGACAGCCTTTCGGCCGAGGAGCTGCGCGAGCAGATCATCGCGTTGCGGGGCGACTACCTGCCCGAGCCCGACGCTTACGGGCAGTACGCACTCGCCGCGTGAGCTGAGACCCGATCTCCCCGTTGGATTGTCGGCGTCCACAGACCTCCGATCCTCGAGACCGCTTGGCCGGCGCAAGAACGCAAGAATTCCGCAAGAACCTCGCGAGCGTGACGCAAGCGGTGCGTCGCAGTCTATTTGGCATCGGCCAAAGCGGCCGACCCGCGACAAAGTTCACCGGAAGGAAACGTAACGTGAGCACCGACCTCGCCGACGCTCCCACAGTACGCACGCTGGGTGTCCGCACGCCGAACCCGACCGAGGCCCGTGTCGTGCATCGTGGGTCGACGACGCTGGCGCTGATCGAGCCGTCGCGCCGGCGTCGGCAGCACCTGGGTCTTTACGCGCTCAAGCCGTGGTACACCCGCCGGTTGACACCGATCATGAATGTTGCTGTGGCTCGAAGGATTTCACCGGACCTGTTTACGTTGGCCGGTGTGGTGGCCGCGGGTGCGGCCGGGGTGGCCATCGCGTTCGGGTGCTGGCCGCTGGTGGCGCTGTTTCTTGCGCTGCGGCTGGCCGGCGCCAATCTGGATGGTGCGGTTGCCCGCGCCGCCGGGGTGAGCCGTCCGTGGGGATTCGTGATCAACGAGATCGGGGACCGCGCCTCGGATCTGTTGGCCTTCGCCGGGCTGGCGGTGTGGGCTGCGCGTCAGCGTGGTCCCGGGCTGCATTTCCTGTCGTGGCCGGTGGTCATGGTGTTGGTGGCCGCGCTGGCTGCGACGCTGCCGACGTTCGCGTCGCTGGCCGCGGCGGGAGCGGGCGCGACTCGGCGCAACGGGGGCCCGTTGGGCAAGACCGAACGGTGCCTGTTCATGGTGCTGGCCACGGTGTTTCCGATCGTCCTGCCGGTGGTGACCACGCAGCTGATCAATGGTTCGTTGATCACCACCGTGCTGCGGCTGCGGGCCGCGCACCGCGAGCTGAGCGCCCAGCGGCAGTCCGAGCAGCCCACCGCGGTCCCGGCGACCCTGACGGGGGCACTGGCCTCATGAGCACGAACCGAATCGCGTACGCACTCGCTGCGTGAGCCGAGACCCGGGCTCCCCGTTGCCAGTGCCGATCGTCGGGAGCTAATCCTTCCCGTGCCCCAAGGGCCCGCTCAGGCAGGCCCTTTCGGCGTGCATGGACCCCTGCATGGACCCCCGAGCCTCTCCGCTCAGCCGCCCGGCGACGCAAGAATTCCGCAAGAACCTCGCGAGCGTGACGCAAGCGCTGTGCCGCAGTCTATTTGACATCGGCCAAAGCGGCCTACCCGAGACAGGAACTGACAGGGGCACTGGAATCATGAGCACGGACCGAATCGCGTACGCACTGCGGCACTGGGTTTGGCGGTTGGTGGCGGCGCTTTCCGGCGGGCTCACCGTGACCGGGCGCTGGCGGGTGCCGGGTGGCTGCGTGGTGGTGGCCAACCACTCCTCGCACGCCGACACCGCGGCCCTGCTGGCCGCGCTGCCGCCCAAGGCCCAGCCGGTGTTCGCCGCGGCGGCCGACTACTGGTTCGACGTGCCGGTGCGCCGGTTCATTGCGTCCACGGTGGCCGGTGTGCTGCCGGTGCGGCGGTCCGGTGCAGGCACGTATGCGGAGTTGCTGGCCGCGGCTCGCCCCGCGCTGATGGCCGGGCGCGCGGTCATCATCTACCCGGAGGGGACCCGTTCGACGAACGGGCGTGTCGGGGAGTTTCGTTCGGGTGCGCTACGGCTGGCGCGGGATTGCGGTGTGCCGATCGTCCCGGTTGCCGTGCTGGGTACCGCTGATGTGTTGCCCAAGGGCGCCAGCTTCATCTCGCCGGCCCCGATGCAGATCCGCATCGGCGAGCCCTTAGAGGTGGACAGCCTTTCGGCCGAGGAGCTGCGCGAGCAGATCATCGCGTTGCGGGGCGACTACCTGCCCGAGCCCGAGATCGCCGAGCAGTACGCACTCGCTGTGTGAGCCGAGGCCGCAAGCAGCTCGCAGAGATCGGTTACGACCACGCGGCGATCACCGCGGACAGCGCGGCAGTGAAAATGGTT
Organism: uncultured Actinomycetota bacterium; assembly: GCA_963778135.1. Classification (GTDB taxonomy): domain Bacteria; phylum Actinomycetota; class Actinomycetes; order Mycobacteriales; family Mycobacteriaceae; genus Mycobacterium. Next base: position 123,085 of record CAVZTC010000005.1, read on the forward strand.
GTCGCACCAATCAAGTAGAGGCCGTAATGTCGTCGCAGCCAGCGATGGAACAGGCTGGACAGCACCCAGATCACCAGCCCCACCACCGAGATCCGCAGTCCACGCTCCAACAGCGTCCAGCAGGCCAGCCGCCACAGGTCGACGCCGTGCTGACCGGCGGCGCGCGCGTATACCTTGACGGGAATCCCCGATAGCGCCTGATGCATAATCGCGCTCGGTCCCTCGGCGAACTGGCCGAAGGCCCTGGCCGCCATTCGCGGGGTGGTCAGGGGAGCGGGCAATACGACACCGCGAGACGCCAGCCATGCGTTGGTCAGGACGCCGAGCACAGAGCCGGTGATCACCGCGGCGGCCAATAGCATCACGCGGCGCGGGACCGCGGCCGCAAAGAGAAACAGCGCCATCTCGGCGACGATGAACCAGCTCAGGGCCTCGGCGTATCCCCAGAGAAACGCCAGCGGCAGCCCGAACGGTCCAGCCATGAGACGGGCGATCGCCGACCAGACACGTGAATCGCGTTCTTGTACCGAATGTTCGTTACGCAGTGCGACCACCTCGACCATACGCAGTTGGGCTGAAATAAATTGCGCGAGAGAAAAACCGACCCATCACTAAAACGCGGTTCATCCCAGGACGTACGCCAGCGGGAGAACCAGTAGCAGTGAGTCGATCCGGTCGAGCAGACCCCCGAAGCCCGGCAGCCACGAGCCCGCGTCCTTAACCTGCGCCTGCCGCTTCACCATTGATTCGAGGAGGTCGCCGAGCACTCCGCCGAACCCCACCGCGATCAGCAGGCCGATCGTCATTGTGCCGAGCAAGGTCAGCACCAGGAACGCGCCCAGGACCGCGCCGACCAACCCGCCTACCGTCTTGTTCGGGCTCAACGGCGACAACGGCTTTCGGGCCCAGCCCATGAAGCGCAACCCCTTTCCGCCACACCAGGCGGCGACGTCGGTGGCGGCCGCGGCAAAGCACACCAGATACGCGTCGCCCCACAACACCACCAGGTGCGCTAACGACCAGCAGATCCACACCGAACCGAAAGCGGTGAACGAGGTGCGTCTGCCGCCATTTTCTACGTCACCGCCGAACACCGACGGCAGCGCGCAAGCGAGCACGATGATCGGCGCGAGGCGCAGCAGGGGCGGGTGCAGCCAGGCCGCGAGCGGGTACAGCACGGCCAGTCCCAGAAGCAGGCCGGTGTCAAGCCGGCCCAGTTTCACCAGGCGCGAATACTCGACCACCGCCACCACGGCGACCGCCGCGGCCAACACCGCGGTGGTGCCCCGGCCAATCCAGATCGGGATGCCGAACGCCGGGGCGATCATCAGCCAGGTGGTCCACTTGCGGATCAATTCGCGCTTGCGCGAGACAAGCACCGCGATGCCGGCGACCACCAGGAGGCCTACCGTGACCCAAAAGAAGAATACGGATCGGGCGCAGATGTGGACGTGCAGTGGACCGACGTCGAAATTGAGCGGCATCCGCCGATCGGCGTGCAGGAAGCGCAGGTAGTAGTCGACGACTATCAACGTGGCCGGGCCAGCTCATGGTAGGGATCTTGCAACCACGACTTAGCGAAATTGCCATCGCCCAGCAAGTCGATCAGCCGGTCACGGCCGAACGGTCCATGGTCCACGCCAGCCTCCCGACAAATTGCGGTTGAGGACACGATAACGGTTTTTTCAGGGTTTCTTCAGCGCCTCGGCCCAACACTCGGCGACCCGCAGGCAATACAGCGCCAGCCAGAATAAATCGCAATCGACCAGGGGCGGGCGAACCGCGCCGACGAAACGCTGAGTGCCATCGCGACCCCGCAGGGCGTCCCGTCCAGGCGACCGGTAGAAGTTGTGAACGGGCGGGATCGGCGCATCGTCCGCGATGTGCGGAACTGCTGGTGGGGGTGGGGGTCATGGTCAGCCATGCGGTGAGGAGTCGCCGGCCAAATCGCCCCCGTCGTCGGCGACAGACCCCCGCAAATCGCTTCTTGAGTGTCGCTCAACGACAGGGGTAGCCTACTGGGGCATGACCACCGGCAAGCCCGATCGCGGCTTGAACCACGTTTCAAACGGAACCAACGGCAACAATGGCATCAACCACGTTAACGGGTCCAACGGGTCGAACGGTGAGGCAACAACCGTCCGGGCGACGCGCGCGGAATTAGCCGCGGCAACCAAGGAGCGAATTCTGAGCGGTGCTCACGATCTGCTGCTTGAAAAGCCTTACGAGGAAGTCACTTTGGCCGCGATCGCGGCGGCCGCCAACGTGTCGCACCAGACCGTGCTCAACCACTTCGACTCCAAGGATCGCGTGATCCTCGCAGTACTCGATACGCTTTGGCAAGAGACCGCACCGACGCTATCGCGCGCGCACAAGGGCGACGTCAGGGGTGCGGTCAAAGCTTTGGTAGGCAGATATGAGCGGATGGGTGACATCCTGGTCGGTTGGTTGAGTAGCGGTCAGCATTCCCGTGAACTCGAACAGGCGATGTGGAACGGGATCGAGCACCACCAAGACTGGATCGAGGAGATGTTCGCCGACTTCCTGCCGTCCGACATCGCGGCCAGGCGGCGCATGACCACCGGATTAAAGGCCGCGACATACGTCATGGTCTGGAAACTGCTGCGGCGTGACCTGCACCGCGGCCGCGCGGCAACCGAGCAGGTCATGCTTGACCTGGTTTTCGGTGTCCTGGACGTCGACCACGAACACATCAGCCACACAGAGTGACGGCATAGGGGTCGCCGGCCGCTGCCTCCCGGCACGGACGGGACCGTCGCCCGGCCGCCGGTGTCGCCCAAGCGTCGCAAGGCATTCCTCAAGGGAAGCAACGCTTCTCGGCGAGCAGTTCGGGAGCTGACGTCCGAGCGACCGCTATCGAGTGAACGCAAGAATTCCGCAAGACTTCTACGACGATGCGGCAAGAAGGGTGCGGCACTCTACGTGGTGTCGGTTACAGAAACCGATGCCAGTCAGGGACCAGGAAATCAGACAACGCGTAGTCACATTGTTAGCGGCGATCACGCCGTGAATTCCGGGTGCCGCCGAAGTGGAAGGACTTACGATCCCACCATGTCGCTAGAAATTGGTCAGGTGTTCGCCGGATACACCATCCGACGGGTATTGGGCGAGGGTGCTATGGGCACGGTGTATCTGGCGGCGCATCCGCGGTTACCGCGCGAAGATGCGCTCAAAGTTTTGCCGGCCGATTTGACCGCCGATCCCGCATTCCGGGCGCGGTTTGTGCGTGAGGCTGAAATGGCCGCCGGGTTGTCTCATCCGCACATCGTGCGGATTCACGACCGCGGCGAACACGATGGCCAATTTTGGATCTCAATGGATTACGTGGCCGGCACCGACGTGGGTCGGCTGTTGCGTGAGCAGTTCCCGACCGGGATGCCCGTCGATCAGGTGGTGTCGATCGTTGCCGCGGTGGGCTCGGCGCTGGATTATGCGCATCGTCGCGGGCTGCTGCATCGCGATGTCAAGCCGGCCAACATCCTGCTGTCCGACGCCGAAGGGCAGGCGCGGCGAGTGTACCTGGCCGATTTCGGCGTTGCGCGCCGCATCGAGGATTCGGCCGGGCTGACCGCGACCAACATGGCGGTGGGCACCGTGTCCTACGCGGCGCCGGAGCAGTTGCGGGGCGAGCAGGTCGATGGCCGCGCTGATCAGTATGCTTTGGCCTGCACCGCGTTTCACTTGTTGGCGGGCGCGCCGCCGTATGACTATGACAACTCCGCGGTGGTGATCAGCCACCACGTGAGTGCGCCGCCGCCCTCGATCGGCGCGCGCCGCCCCGGGTTGGCCGGCTTGGACTCGGTGTTCGCCACGGCGATGGCCAAGGAGGCGTCCGGGCGGTTCGGCAGTTGTGGGGAGTTTGCCGCTCAACTCGGCCAGCAGCTGAGCCCGGTTGCCTCCTACGCCTATGCCCGTGACATTCCATTCGATTACGCGCAGGACACCCGCCCCGTGATCAGCACGACAGAGCCGGTTCTTCGGGCGGCACCGCCCATGTGGAAGCGGCGCCCCGCGGTCCTGACTGGCGCGTTGGTCAGCGTCGGGCTGCTGGTCGCCGGTGGTCTCTTCGCGAGCCAAAAGCTGTTCGGGCACAACACTTCGGCCGCCACGGCTCCCACCACGACCACCATCGCGGCGCCGAAGGGCCCGCTGCCCAACACGGGGCCTTTCACCGGTGTGTTCAAGGCCACCTTCGCCACGGTCACCAACGTCGAGGGTGTACCGGCCGTGGGTGCGACGCCGACCTATGAAACCTGGGGTATCAGGTCTTCGTGCGGGTCCGCCGGGTGCACGGCGACGGCGTCGCGGCTGACCGGCGACACGATGCAGGTGACGACGCTGGTGTTGGACCAGATCGACGGCAACTGGCTTGCCGTGGGCGTCGGGACCGGTACCTGTGCCAACGTCGAGGGCGAAGCCTGGGAGACGTTCACGCTGCAGCCACATCCGGACGGCACGTTCGTCGGCCAATCCACCCAGACCATGAATAAGGGTTGCGCCAACATTCGACCCGTGACCTTCGTCCGCACCGGAGACGTCGACGTCAGCAGCCTTCCCGACCCGGCCTCGTTACCGCCGCGGGTGGTGTCGGCGGCCGCTGGCCTGCACGGCCACTACCAGCAGTTCTCTATCCAGCCGAACGGTTTCAAGCAACAGGCCGAATACGTTGTCAAGACCGACTGCCTGCGCACCGGTGACCGGTGCATGAGCCTTTTCCACCGGGCGCCGGCCGCGGCCATGGCGCTGGTGTTCGGCGGCAACACCTGGATCTATGAACGTGAGTTCGACGGTGGTTGCTCGAAAGGCGGCACGCCTGCGCACGTGAAAATCACCGTGCCGTTCCCGATGCCTCAACCACCGGGGGATCCGATCGCCCTGATCTCGGGCCATGGCCGCGAGGAAGTGGTGGGGCAATCCCGGTGCCCGTCCACCGACGTCGACGTCAAGTTCACCCGCATCGGAGACTGACAGCGATCACGAGCGCGGCTGTGGTTGGTCAAAAACCGGAGTAGAGCAACGGCTTTCATATGTCGTTGATAATCTGCTTGCGCTTACGGGCGTATTCGGTGGACGAGATCGCACCGCTGGCTCGCAACCTGTCCAGCTCCCTCCAAACGCTGAGCGGCCGACTGGCGGGGCGGCGCGTGCGTCGTCCCGCACCATGTCTTCCTTCTGCTCATGCGGGGATGCCCGGGTGTCGAATCGCTTGAGCGTATGCCCACGGCGAGCAGGCGGCGGGGCCGGTCGCGGGATGAACCTTGGTGCCGTGGGGCCTTCACAACCGCTGGCAGGCGGCGTAAGAATTTCGCATGAATTCCGCGACGATATGGCAAGTAATGTGCGAAAGCCTTTGTGTGTCGGTCGCACTGACCGACGCCCCAGAGATTCGCCCCCGGAGATTCGTTGTCCAGCAGCAAGACACAGCGAAACACGACCTTGAGTACCGCCGACCCCGCGAAGCTTCGGCTACGCCCGTTATTGCACTGAGGATGCTGACAAAATGACGAAACACGAATCAGCCGTGTCGCTCGAAATAGGCGACGTATTCGCCGGATACACGATTCTGCGAGTACTCGGCAACGGCGCGATGGGCGCGGTCTATTTGGCGCAGCATCCCCGGTTGCCGCGCCAGGACGCGCTCAAGGTGTTGCCCGCGGATTTGACCGCCGATCCGACGTACCGGGCGTGGTTTCTGCGGGAGGCCGAGGTGGTGGCCGGCTTATCGCATCCCCACATCGTGCGAATCCATGACCGGGGTGAGCACGACGGCCAGTTTTGGATCTCGATGGACTACGTGGACGGAACCGATTCCGCCCGGCTGTTGCGCGAGCAGTACTCGCACGGGATGCCCTTCGATGAGGCGTTGGCGATTGTTGCCGGGGTCGGCTCGGCGCTGGATTTTGCGCATCACCGTGGGTTGTTGCACCGCGACGTCAAACCGGCCAACGTCTTGTTGACCCGACCAGACGGTCAGCAAAGGCGGGTCTTTCTGGCCGACTTCGGCATCGCGCGGCCCATCGATGACGTGTCGGGACCGACCGGCACCAACGTCGCGGTGGGCACGGTGGCCTACGCGGCGCCCGAGCAGTTGAGGGGCGAGCAGGTAGACGGGCGCGCCGATCAGTACGCGCTGGCCTGTACCGCGTTTCACCTGCTGGCCGGCGTGCCGCCGTTTGACCACCCCAATTCGATGGTGGTGATCAGCCAACATGTCACCGCGCCGCCGCCCGCAATCGGTGCACGCCGCCCGGAGTTGGCCGGGCTTGACACCGTGTTCGCCAGGGCGATGGCCAAGGATCCGTCCGACCGGTTCGGCAGCTGCGGGGAGTTCGTCGACCAGCTGAGCCGGCACCGCAGCATCGCCTACCCGGACACCCCGGCCTCCCAATTCGCGGCATACGCCCAGGACGGCCCCGGCGCCGACGAAACCCAACCCGCGGCTGGCGTCGCGGGTCTGCCTTCTGAGCCCCAAGAGCCGCCGGCTACACCGATTTGGAAGCGGCGCCCCCGCATCCTGATCGGTGCTTCGGCGGGGATCGTGTTGCTCGTCGCCGGTGCCGTCTTCGCGGGTGTCAAGCTCACTCACCAGCCCAAACCGGCCGCCCCCGCGGCACCGAAGTCCGCCGCGCCCGCTGGTCCCCCACCGAACACGGGTCCTTTCACCGGCACCTACCGAGTCAACTACGGCGCGGTCACCGGCGTCGAGGGTCGGCCGGGCCCAACGCCGCCGACGACCGAAATCTGGGCCATGAGCTCGGTGTGCGGATCCGCTGGGTGTGCGGCGACGGCGTCGCGCATCACCGGCGAAACCATGCACGCGACGTCGATCGTGTTCGACCAGGTCGGCGATCACTGGCTGGCTGTCAGCACCAGCTCGGCCACCTGCAACGGGATTACCGACGAGGCATGGGAGACGTTCATACTTCAGCCACAACCGGACGGGACCTTCTCCGGCGAAGCCGATCAGGCCGTCGTGAAAGCATGCGCCAACAAGCGAACCGTGACCTTCACCCGCACTTCAGACGTGGACGTCAGCACGCTTCCCAGCCCGGCGGCCCTTCCGCCGCGAGTGGTGTCGCCCGCCGAAGCGCTGCACGGCCGCTACCACGAAACCCTCACCCAACCGAATGGTTTCAGGGCGTCGGGCGACTACGCTGTCCGGACGGACTGCCTCCGGACCGGAGATCGGTGCTTGAGCCTGTTCCACACGCCACCGGACACGTCCCTACCGCTGGTCTACGGCGACGGGAAGTGGGTCTACCAGATCGACACCGACGAACGGTGTTCGAACACCCGCACCTCGCACTTGAGGTTCTTCGCGCAGTTCCCGATGCCGCAACCGGCACAGAATCCGATCACTGTGCTCACCGGGAGCGGTCACGAGGACGCGACTGCGGTGACCGGGGCGCCCTGCCCCACCTACACCTTCAACGTCACATTCACGCGTACCGGCGATTGATGCACTGGGTGTCAGGTCGGTGAACACGGGGCGTCGGTGGCCGCCGCGGCCGGCCGGCGTCTCACATTCGCAACCGTTGCGACGCCGACGTTGACGTCCGCGTAACAAGTTTGCCATCGAACGTTCCTAGGGTGAGGCGGTCCGCCTTCCGTGCCGGAAAATCGCGGACCTCCCCAGCGATAGGAATTCAATTGAGTGGAAACGCAGTCCGCCTGCACGCGATCAACAATGTAGAGGCCTACGTCCCCCCGGCCGTCAGTTTCGTAGTCGGCGAAGCCCCAGGCACGATCTTCGGCTCCAACGTCTTCACCAAGGCCGAGATGCAGGCACGACTGCCCAAGGCGGCGTACAAGTCTGTCGTGGCGACCATCGACAAGGGCGCCAAGCTGGACCCCGCCGTCGCCGACTCGGTCGCTGCGGCGATGAAAGATTGGGCCATGGAGAAGGGCGCCACCCACTACGCCCACGTCTTCTACCCGATGACCGGCCTTACCGCCGAGAAGCACGACAGCTTCTTAGAGCCCGTCTCCGACGGGCAGGCGCTCGCCGAGTTCGCCGGCAAGACCCTCATCCAGGGCGAGCCCGATGCCTCCAGCTTCCCGTCGGGCGGGCTGCGCAGCACCTTCGAGGCGCGCGGCTACACCGGCTGGGACGTCACCAGCCCGGCCTACGTCCTGGAGAACCCGAACGGCAACACCCTGTGCATCCCGACGGTGTTCGTCTCGATGACCGGTGAGGCGCTGGACTTCAAGACGCCGCTGCTGCGCAGCCAGCAGGCCATGGGTATACACGCCGAGCGCATCCTGACGATGTTCGGTCACAAGGACCTGAACAAGGTCGTGTCGTTCTGCGGCCCGGAGCAGGAGTACTTCCTGATCGATCGGCACTTCTTCCTGGCCCGGCCGGACCTTGTCAACGCTGGTCGAACATTGTTCGGCACCAAGCCGCCCAAAGGCCAGGAGTTCGACGACCACTACTTCGGTGCCGTGCCCGAGCGGGTGCTCGGCTTCATGATGGACACCGAGCGGGAGCTGTTCAAGCTCGGAATCCCCGCCAAGACCCGGCACAACGAGGTGGCCCCGGGCCAGTTCGAGATTGCGCCGATGTTCGAGCGGGCCAACATCGCCTCCGACCACCAGCAGTTGCTGATGACGATCTTCAAGACGATCGCCAAGAAGCACGGCATGGAATGCCTGTTCCACGAGAAGCCCTTCGCCGGCGTCAACGGATCGGGTAAGCACGTCAACTTCTCGATGGGCAACTCCGAGCTGGGCTCGCTACTGGTACCGGGCGACACTCCGCACGAGAACGCCCAGTTCCTGGTGTTCTGCGCCGCGGTGATCCGCGCCGTACACAAGTTCTCCGGGCTGCTTCGTGTTTCGGTGGCGTCGGCTACCAACGACCACCGCTTAGGCGCCAACGAGGCGCCGCCGGCGATCATCTCGATCTTCCTCGGGGAACAGCTCGCCGACGTCTTCGAGCAGATCGCCAAGGGTGCGGCCACGTCGTCAAAGGGCAAGGGCACCATGATCATCGGTGTCGACACGCTGCCGCCGCTGCCGACCGATCCGGGTGACCGCAACCGCACCAGCCCGTTCGCGTTCACTGGCAACCGGTTCGAATTCCGCGCGCCCGGCTCCGGGCAGACGGTCGCCGTGCCGTTGATCGTCCTCAACACGATCATGGCGGACTCGTTGGACTACATGGCCACGAAGCTGGAGAAGGCCGTCGAAGAAGGTGAGGACTTCGACGCGGCGGTGCAGAAGTTGCTCACCGAGATCATCACCGAACACGGTGACGTGGTGTACAACGGGGACGGCTATTCGGAGAAGTGGCAGATCGAGGCCGCCGAGCGAGGCTTGCTGAACCTCAAGACCACGATGGATGCCATTCCGGAGCTGATCAAGCCGGAAGCGGTCGAAATCTTTGAGAAATATGGCGTATTCAGTGAACGGGAGCTGCATAGCCGGTATGAGGTCCGGTTGGAGCAGTACGCGCTGACCGTCGCGGTCGAGGCAAAACTGACGCTGGAAATCGGGACAACGGTCATCGTGCCGGCCGCGATCCGCTACCAGACCGAGCTCGCGCAGAACGTCGCGACCTTGAAGGCCGCCGGTCTGGAACCGAGCTTGACTGCGCTGGAAACGGTTTCGGCCCCCCTTGCCGATCTGTCCGCGGCGCTGGCGACGCTGAAGTCGGCGCTGTCCGATCACTCGGCGGAGTCGGCGCTGGACCACGCCAAGCACGCCCAGCAGGCGCTGCTGCCGGCGATGGACGCGGTGCGCGCCGCCGCCGACATGTTGGAAAGCGTTGTGGCCGACGACTTGTGGCCGCTACCCACCTATCAGGAGATGCTGTACATCCTGTGATGGACGTCGCCGGGTGTGGGGAGTCGACCGCCTAGCGGTGGTGATCCGCGACCCCCACGCCCGGCGATCCGCCTCGAGGTCGTTGCTGCCTACTTGAGTAGCTTGGTGAGCCAGCCCGCATCCTGAATGTTCACGGACTTGTTGCCGTCCCACACGAACGGCGTCCCGCTGGCATTGAGTCCCTGCATCGTCAAACCGGCGTTCTCGGCCTTGGATTTTGCGGTGGCGGTTTCGTCGCCCGACTTGATGCAGTTGATCGCGTCTTGGCCCGCGCCGACGTTCTTGGCCAACTGGGCGAGTTCGCCGTCGGCGCGGTCTTCGGGCGCGTTCTCCGCGGGCTGAAAGGTGCTGGCGAACAGGCCCGCGTAGAAGGCCAGATACAGCTTTGGGTCGTTTTGCGTCGCAACGCATAACGTGGCGGCCACCGCGCGAGTCGAGTAATTCTTGCTTCTTGACTTGTCGTCCAAGAAGTTCAGCAGGTGATAGCGCACCGCGAGCTTCTTGTCGTTCACCGCGCTCTCGATATCACCCGAACTCGACCTGATGAAGCTGCCGCACGGTGGGCAGATGGGTTCGTTGAAGATGTCGATCGTCACGGATGCCGCCGAACTGCCGACAAACACGCCGTCATCGAGGACCCGGAGCTCGACGGCGTCTGCTGCCGGTGGCGGCGGCGACGTCGACGACGGCGTTGACGGGGACGACTGCCACGGATGCACGAGCACGAGGACCACCGCAACGACGGCCGCCATGACGGTGGCTGCCAGGCCCACCCACAGCCACGGCTTGCTTCCGCCTCGCGGTTGAGGTTGACCCCATGGAGGTACGCCTGCGGTACCCGCAGAGCCCGTGCCCCATGCGGGAGCGCCCGTCCATCCCGACGGCTGCGGGATCGGCCCGCTGGGGATCGGTCCGCCGGGGATCGGTCCGCTCGGGCCGACGCGTGAACCGGTGGGCGACTGCCACATCGGCCCCGATGGACGCGCCTGGGGCGGCGGCGTGACCGAAAAACCGCCGGACGGCGGGCCGGCGAACGAGGCCGGCATTCCCGCCACCTGGCTGCGCTGCAAGATGTCGGTGGCCCGGTCCTGGTCGGGCGAGGCCAGCGCGGCATAGGCCGCCGCCGACAGATCACCGCAGGTGGCGTAGCGATCCTCGGGATTCTTGGCCATCCCGCAGGCGATGACGCGGTCGAAGGCGACCGGAATGCCCGGCCGCACGGCGCTTGGCCGCGGGATCTGCTGATTGATGTGGGCGCTCATCACGCTGACCTGGTCACCCTGGTACGGGGGATATCCGGTCAGGCATTCGTACAGCACGCAGGCCAGCGCGTAGATGTCCGCCCGATAGCCCACGTCGCCTTCCATGAACCGCTCCGGGGCCATGTACTTGAACGTGCCCACGGTGGTGCCGAGCTGCGTCAGCTTTTCGTCGGTGCCGGCGCTGGCGATCCCGAAGTCGACGAGGTAGGCGAAGTCGTCGCCGGCGACGAGGATGTTCTCCGGTTTGACGTCGCGGTGTAGCACGCCGGCGGTGTGTGCGGCGTCGAGTGCGGAGCCGATCTGGCGGACGATCGCCACCGCGCGCGGCGGGGACAGGGGCCCGTGGGTGGCCAAGATCTTGGCCACGTCCGAGCCCTCGATCAGGCGCATGTCGACATAGAGCTGGCCCTCAATCTCGCCGAAGTCGTGGATCGGCACCACGTGCGGTTCCTGCAGCCGCCCCGCCGTGCGAGCCTCGCGCTGCATACGCCTGCGGAACACCGGGTCGCGCGACAGGGTCTCCGACATCAGCTTCAGGGCTACGATGCGCTCGCGGTACGTGTCCTCGGCCTCGTACACGTCGCCCATGCCGCCGCGACCCAGCAGCCGCCGCAGCCGATACTGCCCGAACTCCGTGCCTGCCCGCGAATCGTCCGCGGTCTCGTCACTCATCGCCGACTCCTCACCCGCCTACCGTGCGCCGCAAGCCGACTTGAAGCGCCATCCCGCCCCGGTTCTGGCCTGTGTGGGCCTTTGCCGGGGCACGAGTACGCGGTGCCGTGCCAGGCATAAGGCTAATGGTTTCGACGACGGTGCGGCACGTCGGATGGAGAGAATGCCTAGTTCACAGGCCCGGCGATAATGACATACACAGCTGCGGCAAAGCCTGCGGGGCTCGACGTCTCCGAATCGCCTGCTAGCGGCGTCCACGTGCCTAAGAGCCCTGGCCGGCATGCCGGCGGTGTCGGCGTTGTTTTGCACGACACCCGACGGGAGACCGGATTGTCGCGGAGAACATGGACAGCCGCGCCCATTCACCCGACGATCAAAGATCCGGCAACGGGCCGGCAACCAGGTTGTGGGAGAGCGTTGGATGACACGGATCGAGGCACTGGAATCGCTCGACGATGTCATGCATATCGATCGCCCGGTCGGCGCCGTGCTGGAAGCGGCTGCCAGCTCGCGGCTTTGGGCCGAACCGGGGTATCCCTTGGCGCGGGCACTGATCTCAGCCGATTCGGAGCCCTGCCAGCAGAATGTGTTATTGAGCCCCGCGGCGACGTTCGATCGATTCCCGATTCCGCTGGTGCATTACGCCTTCGGCGCTCTGTACCCGCCCGAGATCTGCGAACGCGTCCTGGCGGCCGAGCGATGATCGACCTTCGACGCGGCGTGATGGCTACGAAAGCGGCTCCCGGTCTAGCGTTGGAGTCGTGCCGAAACCGGACATGGACAGCGACTCCGACGTAACCGGCCACGTCGCCGAAATTGCTGCGCGGCTGCAGGACCATCTCGCCCGGCACGCGTCGGGCATTCAGGTGCACCTGGAAAACGAGATCCCCGAGCTCGGTGGGGATCGACGGGCCATGGAGCTGTTGGGACCGAGTGTCTTAGGGAATGTCGAGACCCTGCTGAACGCGCTGCGTTACGGGATCCCGGTGGAACTGGTCGCGGTGCCCGCCGCCGCGATGGAATACGCCCGGCGCCTGGCCCAGTACGGAATTCCGCTCAACGCCCTAGTGCGTGCCTACCGCATCGGCCAGCACATCATGAACCAGCTGGTCTTCGCCGAGGTGCGCGCGATCGATATCCCCGATCCGGCCAGATACACGGTCCTGGAGGCGATTGGCACGACGTTGTTCCAGTACATCGATTCGATCACTCAGCAGGTCGTCGTCGTATACGAAGACGAACGCGAACGGTGGCTGGAGAACCAGAACAGCTTGCGCGCCATGCGAGTTCGCGAGTTAATCGCGGCGCATAAGTCAATCGACGTGGACGCAGCCACGACGAGCATCCGCTATCCGCTGCGGTGGCACCACCTGGGCCTGGTGATGTGGTACCCCGACGTGGGCGCGACTGAGGACGAAATCGGCAGGCTGCAAAGGTTTCTCAGGGAATTAGGCCAGGCATCCGACGCCGCCGCCGGCCCGCTGTTCATCCCCGCCGACCGGAGCTGCGGATGGGGATGGCTGCCATATCGCGTGGCGACAGAATCCGCGGCGGCGCGCGTTCGCGATTTCGCGCTAGGGCGACCGGATGCTCCCAGCCTCGCGATCGGGACACTGGGCGCAGGGCTGGAGGGCTTCCGGCAGTCGCACCGCGAGGCCGAGGGCGCCCACCGTGTCGCGTTGTTGGGTGGGCGTGCGGAGCCGATGGTGATCGGTGCCGAGGATCGAGGCTTGCCGCTTGCCGCGCTGCTGGGCGGCGATATCGGTGATACCCGGGCCTGGGTGGCCAGCGTGCTCGGCGATCTGGCCGCCGACACCGACAACGACGCCCGACTGCGCGAAACGCTGCAGGTGTTTCTCCGGTGCGGGTCAAGCTACAAGCAGGCGGCCGACGAACTCAACCTGCACTTCAACACGGTGAAGTACCGCGTGGGCCGCGCCATGGCCAGGCGCGGCAGGGAGGTAGCCGCCGATCGGTTGGATGTGGAAGTGGCCTTGCTTGTCTGCCGCTGGTACGGCGTCGCGGTATTGGCGCCGAGTGGCGCTTAGGCGGTCAGTCATTGTTTGGGTGACAACGATGTGGCGAATTTTCGTTGCGCCGGTACAAGCCGAGCTCCGGGCGCGCGCTTAATCTGCTGCACATGAATAGCGAAGCGGTGCAAGAGCGGGTATCGGAGGTGGCGGAGGCGATCGGCCGGCGCGCCGACGAGCATGCCGTGACGGTCGCGCGCGCGATTCGCCGCGAGGTGCCGCTCTACCGGGCGGCGATTCCGCTTGCCTTCGATCTCGTAGTCGCGGGCTGCGCGTCCAACATTCGACCGATCTGCACCGCCATTGCCGATGGCGGCTCATTCGACACTGCCGCGGCCACCGACTTGGGGGTGGAGCGAGCCCGCGATGGGGTGCCCCTGTCGTCGGTCATGGAGGCCTACCGGGTGGGGTTCCGCCGGCTATGGGACGCCGCGGCCGCCGAATCGACCGACGGCGTGGGTGTTAATGGCGGCGTCCTGCGGGACTTGACGGCCAAACTGTGGGCCGCGCAGGAGGCGTATACCGACGCGATGGCCGTCGGGCATCGCGCCGAACAAATCCGCCGGATGCGTAACGACGAGGCGCAGCGCGCAACACTCATCGATGCGCTGTTGCACGGCCGAGTCATCGAAGAGTGCAGCGTGTGGGAGGCCGCCGATTGCCTTCAGTTACCCTGCGCCGGGCCGTATGTGGTGATCGCCGCCGACACGACTGGTGCCGGCGGGGAGGCGCTGCCCCAGATCGAGTCGAAGCTGCGCAGCCTTGATGTGTTCTCGGCCTGGTGGCTGCTTCCCGATCTGCATGTGGGCATCGTGCACGTCAAGAACGACAAGCACCTGGGCGACTTGCTGGCGCTGGTTTCCCGGCTGGCCACCGCCCGGGTCGGCGTGAGCGGACGTTTCGATGATCTGCGGGACACCGCTCAGGCACTGCGTTTTGCGCGGGTGTCGTTGCGGGGACGCCTGAATCCTGGCCTGCTGGTTTCGCTGTTCGACGGATCGATATTGGCGAGCGCGGCCGTCAGCGCGCCGGACGTCTTGGTCAAGCTCGTCGAGCCCACAATGGATTGCTTCGCCGGGCTATCCGATCAGGAGCGTGACACCCTCTTCGAGACGTTCCAGGCGTGGGTGGACAACGATGGGTCGATGCGCGCCGTGGGGGAATTGCTGTTCTGCCATCCCAATACCGTGCGCTATCGGCTGCACCGCATCGAGCAGCGCACCGGGCGTTCGTTGTCCAAGCCACGCGACGTGGCCGAGTTGTGCCTGGCCTTCGAAGTGCAACGGCGCCTCATCCAGCACGATGAAAAAACCGTTGCTGGCTGAGTGGGTTTGGCAGACAATGATTTACGCGCCTGGCCGGACCTGATCGTCGCCAGGGTCCAAGTGCGCGTCACCAATCCAACAGCTTAGCCCGGTGCATCCCTGCCGGCAGTGGGTCTGGATACACGACGGGACACCTGAGTTTGTTTTCTGACACAACGACAACGACCTCAACGGGCGAGACGATTGACGGAATATGGGAGCGGACGCAAACGGAGCAGGCGTGTCGACCAGACCGTCGCGTGTCGGCCGGAAGGGATTTCGATGAAGACCGTCGTTGACCAGCCGGACGATCTGCTGAGCCTTGTCGGGCGAGCGCTCGGCAGCACCGACTGGATGGAGATCACCCAGGAGCAAGTGAACCTGTTCGCCCATGCCACCGGGGATCATCAATGGATCCACACTGACCCGGCGCGCGCGGTGCATGGCCCGTTCAAGGGCACCATTGCCCACGGCTACCTGACCCTGTCACTTGCGCCGGTGGTGATTTCGGAAGTCCTCGAGATTCGCGAGCTGACCGCTGCGCTGAACTACGGCGTCGACAAGGTGCGCTTTCCCGCGCCGCTGCGGGTCGGGTCGCAGGTGCGCGCCACCGCTACACTGATGCGTGCGCGGCAGAAGACCTCCGGTGTGGAGGCCGTCTTCACCCTCACCTACGAGATTGCCGGCGAATCTCGCCCGGCCTGCGTGGCCGATGTCGTGGTGTTGTACCCGTGACGGCCCGTCATCCAATGCGAGTCTCCCCGTGCCGCGGCGACCCACCAGGTGGGATGGCATACCGGTCAAGCGGTGAATCATGTTGTGCGCTGTGAGAAAGCTGAGCGCGCTCACAGGATTGTCCCCGCCCACAGCGATCCATGGACACGGTTGTCACCCAACACATCGACAAATTCAGGTGGCCTGACGAGTGTGGTAACAGAGCGCGCCGCCGCGCACGGCGTCGGCTGGCGTCAAAGCTGGACAACGACGAAAGGACCCGCAGGACAATGACGTACGCCAAAACCGTCCACGAAGTGACCTACGACCTGCTTCGTGAGCTTGGTCTAACCACGGTGTTCGGCAACCCCGGCTCCACCGAGCAAACGTTTTTGAAGAATTTCCCCGACGACTTCACCTATGTCCTTGGGTTGCAGGAGGCTTCGGTGCTCGCCATGGCCGACGGGTTCGCGCAGTCCACCGGAAAGCCAGCCTTGGTCAACGTGCATACCGCCGCCGGCATGGGTAACGCGATGGGTAGCCTGGTGGCGGCCTACAAGGGCAACACTCCTCTCATCGTGACCGCCGGCCAGCAGACCCGCGAAATGGTTTTGTGCGAGCCATATTTAACGAATAAGGACGAGACGCTGCTACCGCTGCCCTGGGTCAAGTGGGCGTATCAGCCCGCCCGCGCCGAGGACGTGCCGGCCGCCTTCATGCGCGCTTATGCGATGGCGCTGCAGCCGCCGGCGGGACCGGTGTTCTTGTCGATCCCGCTTGACGACTGGGAGAAGCCCGCCTTGGGCCCGGCGGTGGTGCGGACGGTGAGCCAACGGGTTAACCCCGATGCCCAACGGTTGCGCGGTTTTGCCGAACGGATCAACCGTTCGCAGCGGCCGATGCTGGTCTTCGGCCCCGAAGTGGATCGCAGTGGGGGCTGGGACGCCGCAGTGGCGTTTGCGGAAAAGGTTGGTGCGCCCGTGTACACGGGCCCGCTTTCCGACCGGGCTGCGTTCCCTGAGGATCATCCACTGTTTCAGGGATGGCTGCCGATGACGATCGCCGGCGTCACCGAGGTGATGCGCGGGCACGATCTGGTGATCGTGTTGGGAGCGCAGGTCTTTCGTTATTACCCGTATGTTCCCGGCGAGTATCTGCCCGAAGGAAGCGAACTGCTGCAGATCACCTCGGATCCGGCGTTGGCCGCGGCCGCGCCGGTGGGCGACAGCCTGATCGGAGACACCTTGCTCGTCTTGAACGAGTTCCTCGGCATGATCGAAATGCGCCGTGATCGAACGGTCCCCCCGGCGCGGCCCGCACGTCCGCCCGTCACCAGCGAGACGACCGCGCCGCTGACCACCGAGGCGGTGTGGTCGACCTTAAGCACCGTCAAGCCCGTCGATTCGCCGTTGGTGACGGAATCGACCTCGACCATCGCCGAGCAGCTACGGTGGCTGCCGACCACCCGTTCGGGTGGGTTGTTCGCGACGGCCAGCGGTGGCATCGGCTGGGGCGTGCCGGGCGCGATCGGTGTCGCCTTGGGGGACCGGGCCCGGGGGCTCAGGCGCAGCGTCATCGCCACCATCGGCGACGGATCGTTTCAGTACTCGGTGCAGGCGATCTGGACGGCGGCGCAACACCATCTGCCCGTGGTCTTCGTGGTGATGCGCAATGGCGAATACTCGATCCTCAAATCGTTTGCGCTGTTGGAAAAGACACCGGGTGTGCCGGGTTTGGATTTGCCGGGCCTGGATATCGCCTCCGTCGCAGCCGGCTTCGGTTGTCACGCCGTCAACGTCGACAGCACCGAAAAGCTCGCACACGAATTCACCACTGCGTTAAAGGCCGACGGGCCCACCGTCATCGTGGTGCCGACGAAACCGCAAGCCGCGCATCTGGGTTGATCGCGGACAAGGTGTCACTGTGCCCATCTCCACCTGCGCATCGAACGACTCAACGTTGTCCGCCGACGCCAAGGAGGCGCTGGCAGGTGAGATCGCGACCATTCGTTCAGAGATCAATCGCGTGCCGAGCACCCACGTGAACGTGGTCTTCCATGAACTGCCCCGCGTCGGCGTCTAAACCGATCGGCGTGCCTGCCGGCCCGGTGCTGGTGAGCGGTGGGATACGTGAGGGTCCACCCCAAGACCGCGGTCACGCGCGTTGCCGCCGAAATCGCCGATGCGACCCGGACTCAAACCATCGGGGCCGGCCGAAGTTTCTCGTACGGACAGCGCGATGCGCACGTCAAGTCGACGGACTGCTTCGATGTCGCGACGCATCCCGTCGCGACGTTCACATCCAAGGCAGTGGAGCCCAACGGCGACAACTACGTGCTCCGGGGTGACCTTTCGCTCAAGGGCGTGACCAAGCCCGTGGCCCTGGACCTCGACTTCTCCGGTGTCAATCCGGGCATGGTCCACGGCGAGGTCGCCGGCTTCGCCATTCAGCTTGAATCACCGGCCCGGCGCATTCGACCGCGGTTCCCGCGAGCAACGTGGTGGCGGCGAACCCGCTCCTACTCGGGCCAGGAGTTGTTCCGGATGATCTCGACGAAGTCGTCACGGACAAACGAACCGTCGAAGTGTTCCAGCACATCGGCGTTGACGGTCCCGAAGGTGCTGCGCGGCCGGTGCTTAATGCCGTCGGTGAACGCCCGCAGGATCCGGTTCTTGAAATCGGGTCGAGGATGCGCGGCGGTGACCGCCTCGATTTCCGCGGCGGACAGGTCGTCACGCCCGATGCCGAGCACGTCAGTCTCGACGCCCGCAGTGACGAGGGCGATTTCGGGTTCCAGGAATTCCGGCACGCCGGGCGTCGTGTGCAGCGCAATCGCAAGCCACACCTTGCGCGCGGCGGCCTCTTCGATGCCGCGCGCCAGCAGAAAGTCGCGTGCCGCGTTGGCGCCGTCGACCTCGAACCGAAGCGTCGATGTCCGGCAGCCCTCGGTCAGCCCGATGTCGTGGAACATCGCACCGGCATAGAGCAATTCAAGGTCGGGCCGCAGACCGCGCCGCTGACCTTGCAGGGCGCCGAAAAGGAACACCCGGCGGGAGTGGTTGAACAGCAGCTCGTCCTCGGTGTCGCGGATGTACTCGGTGATTTCATGCACGAGCGGGGTGTCGGGGATGACGACGCCGGCGATGCGCCTAGCGGAATCGGTGTTCATTGAGAGTCCTTTCGGTCGGCTGTACCCATACAACATCGGCACCGGTACATCCAATCGTCTCTGATGCGCCACTTTTTTCACAGAAAGCGCCGTGGCTGCGTCGCCGGCGAGATCGCTCGAGAGCCCCGGATGGGCCTAGCCCGACGAGCCCGGCCCCGATGAGTCCGCAACCCACTGCTGCGACAGCAGCCACAGCCGCTCAGCGGTGGCGGGATCGGTGGCCGCCGTGGCGGCCTCGGCAATCTGGCAGTCGGCCAGGTACGACCCGCCGCGTCCGGCCAGGGAAGGCGAGGTGGCGGCCCACACCGTGGTGGCGGCCGCTTGCGCGACGGACTTCATGTTCTTCGGCGCGAAGGTTTCGGTGCTCATCGCAAACAACTTCTTTGCGGTTGCCCGGTCCATGTACCGGCCCAGGTTCGTGGCGCAGGTGCCCGGATGAACGGCCAGTCCGGTGATGCCGTCGGCACCGAAACGCCGGTGCAGCTCGACGGTCATCAAGATGTTCGCCGATTTGGCTTGCCCGTAGGCCAGGAAGGTGTCGTATCCGCGACGTTCAAAGTTGATGTCGTCGAGGTCGATTCCCCACCGGCGATGCGCTTCGGAACTCAACGTGACCACGCGGGCATCACCTGAGGCGGCGGCGGCCGCGCGCAGCCGGGGCAGCAGCAGCGTCGTCAACAGGTAATGCCCGAGATGGTTGACGCCGAACTGCAGCTCGAAACCGTCGGCCGTCGTGCCGGGCGGGGTGAACATGACGCCCGCATTGTTGATCAGCAGGTCTATCGCGGCGAACTTCGAGGCGATCTCCTCACCCGCGGCTCGAACGCCGTCCAGTCGCGCCAAGTCCAGCGTCACAGCCTCGATCCGCGTGGTCAGCTCACCGAGGTCGGCCCAATCCGGCGAGGCGCGGAAGCCCTCCGGATCCCGCACCGCTGCAACGACTTCCGCGCCTGCCGCGGCCAGTGTGGCCGCGGTCTGCAATCCCAGACCGCTGGACGCCCCGGTCACCACCGCAGCCTTGCCGCTCAGGTCGACACCATCGATCACCTCGTCCACGGTGCTGGCGAAACCAAACATGCTCAGCCGTCTACGACCAGAAGGTCGGCCAGTGCCAGGCCCAGATCGTGCAGATTGGTCGGCAACGAGTAGGTGGTGTCAACGCGCCAGTTCACGATCGCGCCGGACAGGGCGCCGACGATGATGTCGGCGACGATCTGCGGGTCGTGGCGCGTATGGACCTCGCCGCGGACGATCCCGTCCTTGACGAGCTCGACGAACGTCTCGTGAAATGGCGAGCCGCGTTGCGCGCCGTAGGCGGCCGCCGCCATCATTTCACCGATGATCTCGCGGTAGGTCTCACCGGAATTGACTAACGTCGTTGCGATATCGTCGAATACGCTGATGAGGCGCTGCGGGATAGGCTCGCCGCTTCTGGCGAAGACGACGTCGTGCAGATTGACCAGCCGGCTCTCGGCCAGCGCGCGGACCATGTCCTGGCGAGTGGGGAAGTGGTTGAAAAAGGTGCGACTGGCGATGTCGGCGCGCTCGCAGATCTCATCGATCCTGGTGGCCGAAACGCCTTGGCTCAGAAACAAATCGAATGCCGCGGCCAGGATGCGCTCGCGCAGTTCGTTCTTGCGGCGCTCGGCCCGGTTCATTGCGGGATCCTAACCTGTTGACCCAGGCGCCACAGCGGAACGACAACCTGGGGGTCGCATTCCTCGTCCACAACCCATTTGCACATTCGGCGGATGGGCTCGATGGCGTCTTGGGGCGTGGCGATGGCGACGCTGCAGGCGTAGCCGAGGCTGGTCAGTCGTTGCGCGCCGAACAATCCGAGGCGGTCGCGCAGTTGGCGCTTCAGGGATTCCGGGTAGATGCCGATGGTTTGGGTGTAGGCGTTCACCGCGCGGGTGACCTGCTCGATGTCGTCCACGGGCACGATGTTGGCCACCCGGCCCGACAGCATCGCCGCGTAGTCGACGGGTTCGTCGAACTGCGACACCACGATCGCGCCTTCGCGCTGCTCACCGCCGAAGACCCGATAGAAGTCGTCGGTCATGCGGGAGGACGCCAGATGCTCGAACAACTCCCGGTTAGGGTACAGCGGTGGGGTGCTGATGAACGGCGGCAGCATCACGAGTTCGCGGTAGATCAATTCGCCGAGCTTGTTCGCCTTCGCCAGGCCTTCCTCGTCGGTGCCGGAGAGGGTGTAGATCACCCGCGCGTTGGCGCAGCCCTCCTGGTTGGCGACGCCGATGTCAACGGCGGCACGTTGCGCGACTTCGCGCAGGGTGGCCTCGTCGGTGAACGCTTCGGCGCCGATGATGGTGGCACTTCGTTTGGGGTCGAGCGCGATGAGCTCCAGCCCGGGCTGGATGTAGCGGGTGACGTGCTTGACCGACGCCAATCCGCCCCAGGCGACTATCTTTTCGACGTGCCGCGGCTGGTAGAGGATTTCCTCGACCGCCAGGTCCCCGCCTCGCCAGTATCCGACCGCCAGGTGCTTGGTGATGGGGTGGCCCGGAGCCACTTCGGCGAGGGTGCGCGCGATGGCGAGCGCGGTCAATGGGTCGTTGGAGGGCGCCTTGATGATGGTGTCGCAGCGGGCGATCACCGAACGCAGGACGGTCACCGCGGACACCAGTCCGCCGTTGCCAGCCGGGATGTGCAGCACCCGTGACCCGAATGCGCGTACCCGCACTTCCCTGCCGTCGGAAAGCCTTCGCGGCACCCAGCCATTGAGATAGTCGAGGCCGACCTGGGTTTGCGCGACCTCCATTACGTTCTGTCGGGTGAACAGCGGCCGCAGCACCTGATAGCTGTTGCGCAGCATCTCCGGCGGCAACACGTTGGCCCGCAGCGACGCTTCGTACGCTTCCTGCAGGTGGGTGTTCCTGCCGAAATCCAGGGCTTCACCCAGGGTTTCGAGGACATCGAGGATTTCGTCGAAACCCAGCGCGTAGAGGTCGGACATCTCGCCGGGGCTCTTGAGCGGCAGCCGGCCGACGTGGTTGGCCATGTCGGGGGCCAGAAATTGCGCAGCGCCGCTACGGGTTTCGAACGGAACCAGGTCGTCGGTGATCACCTGCCCGCGCAGAAACACCGGGATCGTGTAGGCGGCGCTCACAAGCCGACACTTTTCATGAAGTCGATCGCCTCGTTGTGCACCTCCTGCGTGGCCGCGCAGGTGATCCGGTCATCCTCGACCCCGCGCTTTTCGCTGTACCGCGTGATGTCCTTCTCGAACGCGACGCTGCTGCGTCCGCAGGGGCATTGAAGATCCCAGTCGATGGTCACCTCGTCGCCGGAAATCACCCCGCCCCAGTGCGCCCGAAGCAGGATGTCGTAGACCGCCGCGCGCCCCGTCTGCTTGCCCGTCCTGGGCAGGGGCTCACTGGTGTCGGGATCGAGGACGAACGGTATTACCCACGGCATCACGTGGTAGCGGCCTTCCTCGCAGGCCCAGTGAAACGTGCTGGATTCGGAGAAGCCGTACCCCTGCTGGATCTCGTCGACACCAAGGGACTCCTTGATGACCTCCATGAAGTTGTCGGGCAGGGTCACGCCCTTCATTCCGCCGCCGGTGAGGATGGCCGAGTCTTTGGCAAAGACATTCCGGACGCCGCGTTGCAGGCCGGCGTTGGCGACCTCGTACATCTGGGGGTAGGCGCTGGTCATGAAAACCCTTTTGCCGCGCAGCGTTTCGGTTATCTTGACGAAGAAGGCATCCAGTTCCTGAGGTTGACGCAGCTGCATGGCGATGAATTCGTCCTTGCGGGCGGCCAGGGCCGGGTCGATTTCGAGGCGGTCGAGCTCGCCACGCGAGGCCGCGGCGCGCATTTTGGACGCCAGGAACATCAGGTCAGTCTCCACCGATCCCGGGTACAGCGGATGGAACTTCGATTCGTCGCCACCGGTAAACCCCCGCTTGATCATCTGGGCGATACGTAGGTGTCCCAGCTTGCCGCTGGCGAAATTCGGCCAGATGACGTCGACCGACGGGTTCAGTTCGTTGTCGGTGGGTTCCCGGCCGAACGTCTGGAACAGGCAGATCTTCCACAGCACCATGCCCTCGACCGCCCCGCGCTTGTCCTTGGGCAGGATCGACAGCGTGCCCGTGGTTCCGCTGGAGGTGATGACCTGAAGTGGGGTCTGCTCGTCGAGGCGGTCGATCCAGTCGTCAATGCCCGCGCACCCCTGCGTATCGACGTTCGATAGGTCGTAGCTGGTCAACTTGTCCAGCCACTTGGTCATCAGATCGAACCGCTTCCGGTCAATCAGTGCGGACGGGTACGACTTGAACGCAGTATGCGAAAACATCAGCGGGACGACGTCGTTGAACTGATCGACCTTCGCGATCCCGAGCCGGTCGGCCAATTTGCGCAGCATCTCGATGCTTTGGTGATGCTGTCCGAAGCGGATACCCAGCGCCTGTCGCTGCAGCTCCTCGAGGTCGGCCCGCGACATGGTGTGCATCTGCGTATAGGACTGCCCGAAGAAATTGATCGGGTCGTCCATGAACTGCGTGACAGACCTCGTTGTTGGTGCGCTCATGGTGCTCCCGTCGGGCTTGTCCAGGGCTTGTCGGGCTTGTCGAGGGTTGTCGAGGGCTTGTCGAGGGCTTGTCGAGGGCTTGGCCGCACCCGTTCGGTGGGCCCGGCCTGCCGATGCTAACGCCAACGTGCAGACAAATGCAAGAGTGCAGATAGATGCAAAGATGTGGTGATCGGATCCGGTCGGCCCGCACATCAGGATCGCGGTGGGCCCAAAGAGCAATTTGATTGCCAGCAACGCCAACTCCGAATGGGACAAGGCGCAAGACCGATCGGAAGCGCCGGGACGGCACACCTCTAACTGCTGGTCTGGGATTAATGGCACGTGAGGTTGCTGACAAAGTCGTTGTTTTGCGTATCGCCCGGCTGCAATCGGTTTGCGACAAATCTTTTGGCGATGTGGAACGCGCTGCGCATGCTGCGTACTCGGCCCGCATTGCACGCCGCGGTGATCGGTCCATTCCGCACCGGCGACTCCCGGCTCCGGGTACCCAACGAGACCCGGAAGCATGACCGCGCCGTCGCATACCACTCATTCGGCGCTGGGGGGCAAAGACCGGATTATTGCGATTTTGGAGATTTGTTTGAATTGGCCGTGTTAACCTGCTCATCACTACCGAGCGCCGTAAATGCTAATACCGCGCTCTGTATAAGAGTCACGCGAGAAGCAGCGCAGAAGTCCGCTGAGTTTGGATTGGCCGGCGGGTAGTGAAAGGGCTGTTCAGGCAGGGGTGAGGGGCGTGTGATGTGGTATGTGGGGGAAAGGGCGACGGCGGTTCAGCGTCGCACAACGGATCATTTAGACCCCACGGAAAGAGAGCCAAGTCAGCGTTCGGCGCAAAAGGAATTTCGCCCCGACATTGAGGGCTTGCGCGCCGTAGCGGTGTTGGCCGTTGTTCTGTTTCACGCTGACCTGCCCGGCGTGGGGGGTGGGTTCGTTGGCGTCGACGTGTTCTTCGTCATCTCGGGCTTCCTGATCACCGGACTGCTGTGGCGCGAGGTCAGCACCGCCGGCACCGTCAAGTTGAGCCGGTTCTATGGGGCGCGGGCCCGCCGACTGCTGCCTGCCTCGGCGACCGTTGGCGTCGTCACCATGATCTGCTCGGCTTTGCTGTTACCCCTGTTTCAGGTCCAGACCGTGGCTAAAGACGGCATCGCCAGCGCTTTGTACGTCTGCAATTACTGGTTCATTTTCGAAGGCGCTAACTACTTCGGCAACCGGTCGCCGTCGCCGTTCCAGCACTACTGGTCGTTGGCCGCGGAGGAGCAGTTCTACCTCGTGTGGCCGATCATGATCATCGGCACGACGTGGCTCCTGCGGCGCGTGCGACGACGCAGCGCCGGGGCGGAGGTGCAACCGTCGAAGCACCCGTATGTCGCGATCCTTACGCTTGTCGCCGTCGTGTCGTTCCTGCTGTCGCTGGGACTGACCTATCTGATGCCACCCGCGGCGTACTTCTCGATGCCCACCCGGGCCTGGCAGTTCGCCGCCGGCGGCCTGCTTGCCCTCACCGTCGGCCAGTGGCGCCGGCTACCGGGACTGCCTGCCGCGCTCACCGGATGGACCGGGCTTGCCCTGATCCTGCTGTCCTGCACCGAGTTGAGCGCAGCCACGGCCTACCCGGGGACGGCCGCGTTGCTGCCCACGCTCGGCGCGATGCTGGTAATCGGCGCCGGCTGTGCGCAACCGTCACGGGGATGCGGCCGCGTCCTGGGATCCTCGCCGATGGGGGCAATCGGGCGGGTGTCCTACTCGTGGTATCTGTGGCACTGGCCGGTGCTGGTGCTCGCGCCAGCATTCCTGGGCCACCCGCTGGGGCTGGTGGGCAAGCTGGTTGCGGTCCTGCTGTCTGGCGGGCTTGCGTTGCTCACCCTACGATTCATCGAGGACCCGTTTCGATTCTCTGCTCGCCTGCGCCGCTCGCCCCTGGCCAGTCTGGCGGTCGGCGGTGCCGCCACCGCGATGGCGGTCGCCGTGGGCGTGGTTCTGCCCGGAGGAGGGGTATCGAACCCCCCGGTCGCCCGCGGCCTTGCGGCTACACCGTTGGTCATCACCGAAGTGCCTGCCCGCCCGGGTTCCAACGCGGAGGTATACGACGCCGCGGTGCAGAACGTGTTCGCTCAGGTGCAGGCCGCGGTCGCGGCATCGGCCGACCTGAGAGCCGTCCCCTCGAACCTGAACCCGCCGCTCACCGACCAGGCGGCCCAACTCAAGGCCATATTGACCAACGGCTGCCTGCGCTTGCCTTTGCAAGACGGGCAACCCGAGTGCGCGGCGGGCGACACCGCCTCGACGACGACGGTGGCCCTGATCGGTGACTCGGAAGCCGCAATGTTGAATCCGGCGTTCCAGCAGGTCGCCGCCCAGCGGCACTGGCGGCTGGAAATGATGGCCAGGGCGGCCTGCCCGATAGTGGACTTGCCGTTTGCCAACCGCCTCCTGGATGGGTTGGCTGAGCAGCTTGAAGGTTGCGCAAAGTGGCGCGGTCAGATCATGGCCCGATTGCGCGCCGAGCACCCTCAGCTGATCGTGGTGAACTCGGCGCGGCTCTACGGTGCCAACGGCACCGGTATGTGGCTGCCGAGTTTCAATGCCTTCAACCCGGCGTGGATCGAGAGCCTGACCCGCCTCGTGCGGGTGCTGCGCGGCACCGGCGCGAAGGTGCTGCTCCTCGGACCGACCCCGGTTCCGGGCGCATCGGTGCCGAGTTGCCTGTCTACGAACCTCGACGACGCGACGGCATGCTCGACCACGCCGGATGTGGCAAATGGACCCGGCATCGCAGCCGAGTTGGCCGCCACCAAAGCCGGCGGTGGACAATACGCCGACCTCACTAAGCTGTTCTGCACCGCCAACCGCTGCCCCGTCATCATCGGCAACACCATGGCGTTCTTCGACTCGCGTCACTTGACGCGGGAATACGCCGAGCTGTTGGCACCGGCAATGGGGGCACTGGCTGACCGCGCGCTCGCCCAAGGTTGACGTGCTGCCCTCGGTAGCGGCGCCCGAAATGTTCGAGTCGCGGTTCAGCGGTGCTCGTCGTCGTCGGTGACGCGCTCGCCGACCACCTCACGTGACAGCGCCCTGACGAAGCCGTAGGCCTGAATCCCGGACTTGCCCGGATTCTCGACGATCCACTGGTTGATCTTCCCCAGCGCTTTGGCCAGGTCCTCGTGCTTGACCCGGACCAGATACGTCTTTCTGTCGTCGTCCGGATCGTCGGTGGCCTCGGCCACTGCGACGGGGTTCCTGAACGCGTATGCGATCCCGTGCACCGCATCGTGGTTCAGCGCCCAATGAAGTTCGCCGGGCCGCAGCCGGTTCACCGCTAGGTTGCGGTACTCGCCCTCGTCTTTTGAACTGCTCACCTGGCCGATGGTCCTCCCTCTGCGTGCGCGGGAGAAAGTGCCGACGATGGACTGAAGACCATGTCGCGCAGGTAATTCGATGAGACTTTCAACCGGCACCACCATCATAGGAAGATCGCCGGTTTCTTTCCTGCTGGCCGGGCATCCATCCAGTAATTGGTCATCGGCGCCATCCTGAGACGCCGCCGATGCCTGAACCCTAACGCCGTAGAGTAGGCGTCAATCTCTAAAATCTCCGCCTATCCCCGTTGCGAGGACCCATGAGTGAACGCATCGAAATCCAGCGCAGCATCGCAGCACCGGCGCCCGACATTTTCGCGTTGCTTTGCGATCCGCAGGGCCACGTGGCGATCGACTCATCGGGGATGCTGCAGGACGCCGACGGCGATCCGGTGCGGGCCGTCGGTGACAGCTTCGTCGTCCATATGGACCGCGAGGCACTGAACGACTTTCCGCAACTGGGCAAGTACGACGTCACCGTCGAGATCAAGGAGTTCGAACAGGACCGGCTGATCTCATGGACGGTTCTGGGCCAGCTCCGCCCGCAGATCGGTCACGTGTATGGCTACCAGCTGCAGCCGGCCGAGGACGGTACGAACACCCTGGTCACTACGTTTTACGACTGGTCGAACATCGACCCGAAGTGGCGCGACGCCGGGATCTTCCCGGTGCTGTCCGAGGGGGCGTTACGGGCCACGCTCGGAGTGCTGGACAGGACAGTACGACGCGGCTATCCGCGAGCTTAACCGCGGGATGTCCGGTCATACCGGGCGTCAATATTGCGGCCGCTTGGTATTGCGCACCCGCAATACCAGGGTGCCGAGCGCCAGGGCAACGACCAGCACGAGCACGACCAGCACGGACTGCAGCCCCACCAGCGCGAACTCGTTGACCCGGTACCAGTCGGTGCCGTTGACGCATTGGAAGCTCACGCTGGTCCCCGACTGGCCCGGTTTGTAGCTGTAGTGCGAGGTGCTGTAGTCCAAGTGGTACGGGCTGCGGCACACGATCGGGCTTGCCCAGAGCATGGTCCACGGCGCGACTGCGGTCACCGCCGCCACGCCACCCACGCAGGCGCCGATCAACCCGGCGAGCACCCCGAAAAGGGCGGGGCCGTTGAATGTGCGCCGCGCTCGTTGGCGGGGAACCGCCGTCGTGGGCGCGACGCCGGACACCCCCGGATAGCCGATTGGGTGGCTGACACCGGATGCGGCGGCGAAGTCCTGCGCGTCACCCGGGCCCGGATAGATGACCGAGCGCTGGCTTTTGATTGTCACGCGAGCGTTTTTGAGCGCGTCGTCCATCTGTTCCTGCGACATGCCCGCCGCCCCGGCGGCGTGTGTCAATGCCTCTCGCAGCTGCGCCATTTCGGGACCCGAGGGCCCGTCGGGCCCCCCAGGCCCACCGCCGCGCAAGCCGTGCTCGCCGGCGGCCGCCTTCGCCTCGGCCAGCTGGCGCTCCAGCTCGGCGATGCGCCGCTGCTGGGCCAGCTGGCGTTCCAGCTCTGCGATGCGCTTCTCCGCGTCGTCATCGACCACGAGCAAATGGTCCCACGCGATGCCCGCTGGTGCAGCTAATCTCCCCCCGACCCGAGGCGCCCTATCCGAAGGGCTGGTTTTCCCGCACCCCGCGATACATGCCCCATCGCACGATCCACGGCATCACCACCCGGTCCACCGACCAAGACGGGAAGCGGAACGCGCGGCCGGTGGGCATGAAGACTTCCAGCCCGTCGGCCTGGATTCCCAGCACCGAACCCCACCGCCGCCTCGGTGCTCGGAAGGGGCGCAGCGGTCGACCCGCGAACTCGGCGCGGATGTTATGGGCCAGCAGCGCATCCCCGCGATTGCGGGCCGAGCTGCGCAGCGGGTCGGTCGCCGCGACGTCCCCGATCGCGAAGACGCCGCGGTGACCGGGAACCGTCAGCTGCGGCGTCACCCGCACGAAGCCCTCGTCGTCGAGTAGCTCCGGCGGCAACCAGCCCGTGTTGGGCCGCACCCGCCCTATCGCCCAGAGCACCGCCTCCGCGGACGCCGGGGATTGACCGGTGCTCCAGTGGACGGGTTCGCCGGTGATCTCGTCGCCGGCGAACCCGTCGCGAATCACGGCACGATGCCCGGGGTGCAGGCCGACGCCCAGGTCGGTCAGCCGCCGCTCGATCTGCTGCCAGATCCGCGGATGATGCCCGCCCAACGGACGCTCCGCGGGAAAATAGAGGTCGATCCGCTTGTCCGGCCAGGTGATCGCCATGTTGGCGGCGCTGCTGACCGCCGCGGCGCCGCCACCCACGACGATCACCGATTCGGCGCTGGCCAGCCGCTCGTGTGCGGCGCGCAGGTCGGCCCCGATCTGGGCCGCAGACTGCAGCGTCGGCCGGCGCCAGAAGCCGTTGCTGACTCCCGTCGAGATGACCAGCGCGTCGTACTCCTCGGCGATCGTCGCGCCATCGTCACCCTGGCCGAACACGGTTCGCGCCCCCAGATCGAGGTTTGTCAACGTGGCCTGAATTGTTCGCACCCGATCCAGGCGGCGGAACCTGTCGAACGGAATCCAGTTGTCGCGGGCCCAGTCCTCGGGGCGAGACAGCCGGATGCCGAGTTCTTGTCCGCTTACCAGTGCCGGCTTGACCGAGATGCCGACGACGTCGGCATGCCGGGAGAGCTTGATCGCGGTGAGGATCCCACTGTCGCCAAGTCCCGCGATGACAACGCGTTTGCGTTCCATCCCGCAATCATGCGCGGCCGCCGAAGCGCGACGCGCGGCACCCGGTCGGGTGGTGGGCACCCGGGGCGGCAGCGGCTCGAGAGGGTGAGCTGATCGGGCGTGTTGACGGGGCGTGGAGCGCGACGCGGCCTCCCGCGCGAAACCTGAGCTCGGCTGCCGGATTCGTGGTTCACTAACCCGTGTTCAATTCCCGGATCGCCGCCGCGGGCGCCGTTGTCGGCATCCTCAGTGTCTTGCTGGTGACGGGGTGCGGCTCCGCGTCGCCGACGCCGCCGGCCGCATCGTCCGCCTCCAGCGCCGCGCCGTCGAGGTCGGCGGTGGCCGCGGCACCGGTCGACAGCGGCGTGTACGGCGACCCGGAGGCGGCGGCCAAATACTGGCGCGCGCAGTCGCTGGAGGACAACTGCGGGCTGATATCCGTGGCCGACGTCGTCGGCGAGATCACCGGCAACGAACCGACCGAGAAGCAGATGATCGCGCTGGCGCAGAGCACCCCCTCGGGGACCAACCCGGGGCCGATCTACGCCCCGTCGTCGGACCCGAGCCACAACAACGGCAACGGCGGCGTCGAAATGGCGGATCTGGTTGTGCTGCTGAGCCATTACGGCATCAAGTCGCTGATGGCCTGGACGGGCGGCCACCCAGAGCAGACCGGGATGTCCGCGCTGGAGCAGGACCTCACCGATAACCGCAAGATCATCGCCTGGGTGAATTCCGCGATCATCTGGGACACCAGCGACCAGCGCACCAAGGCCGATCACTACCTGGTCGTCACCGGTATCGACACCAACAAGGAGATCGTCCACCTCAATGACCCTGGTACTGACCACGCCAACGAGCGGGTCTCCATCGCCACCTTCGTGAAGGCGTGGAAAACCGGCGAGGAATCGATCGTCGTCACCAACGCCGCCTGAGCGGGTAGGCCGGGTCGCGCCCGCCGCCGCTGGCGTGGGGGAGCGTATGTCGGGGTCGCTGAGCTGCGGTGATGCGCCGATCAGGCGATCGAGCTGCCGTTAGGCCCCCCACGCTCGCGGCTTAAATATGGGCCGTCGTGCGATGGTTTGACGGCACATCGAGCGGCCATTGTGGAATTCATTCGCCGGCATCGACGCCGGAATCAGGTCACTTGCATCCCTCCCGCATCGGCCTCGCCGGCGCTTGCCGGCGTGCGCAATTCAACGCATGTGTTGGGGGAGAAAGGAATGAAATGTCTTTTGTCATCGCCGCGACCGAAATGATGCAGGCGGCAGCCCAGGATTTGGCGGGTATCGGCTCGTCGCTGGACGACGCCACCGCGATCGCCGCAGTCCCCACGACTGGGATCGCGGCCGCCGGCGCCGACGAGGTTTCAGCCATGATCGCGCAGTTGTTCGGCGGCCACGGCCAGCAGTTCCAGGCCCTCGCCGCCCGCGCGGCCACGTTTCACCAGCAGTTCGTGAGCTTGATGAGCTCCGGTGCGGATGAATACCTCACCAGCGAGATCGCCAACGCCGGGCAGATGTTGGGGGGCGCGGTGAACGGGTCCGCGCAGCCGTTGTCCGGCCTCGGAAGCTCCTTCAGCAGCGCCTTCGGCGGCCTGAACCAGCAGGTCGGTAGCGCGGTGGCGGCCCTCGAGAACGGCGTGCAGGAGGTCTCCGGGGTCATCGCCGGTGTGCCCGCCCAACTCCAGGCGCTCGAGACATCCGCGCAGGCCCAACTCCAGTCGCTGGAGACGTCCGTGCAGGCCGTCTTCAGCCCGAGCAACCTTGCCGCGGTGGGAACCCCGTACCAAACGTTGGCCTCGAATACATCTGTCAACCTGCAGAGCCTGGAAACCTCACTCTTGGGCAACCCGTCTCCGCTGCTGAATCAGATCTTCAGCAACCAGACCGGCTACGCCCAGGCGATCGGCACCGGGTTAGCCAATGCCGTGCAGAACCAGATCGGTTACGCGCAGACGATCGGCACCGGCTTTGTCCATGCCTTCCAAAACATTCCCGCCGAGATCGTCGGTTTGCCGAACGCCCATGTCTTCCAAAACATTGCTGCCGAGATCGCCGGATTGCCGGCGACCATTCAAACCGGCTTCCATGCGCTCTCGTCCGTTAACCCGGCGGCATTCGTGCAGCAATTCATGAACAACCAGATGGGCTACGCACAGACGATCTCCACATCGGTGGGGGCCGCCGCCCACGACTTCACCACCGGGCTGCAGGGCCTGCCGGGCAGCTTGCAGACCGCCTTCTCCGATCTCGCGGCCGGCAACACCACCGGTGCGCTGAACGCTCTCGGGCAGGGCTTTGACAATCTGTTCATCACGGGCTTCAACACAACCAACGCGGTCGTTCCCGGCGGGGCCACCGTCGTGAGCGTTACGCCGGGGGGCGCTTTGGGCGACTTGCTGCCCATATTGTCGATCCCCGGACAGATGGCGCAGAATTTCGCCAACCTGTTCCCCGCCGGTTCTATGCCTGCTCACCTGGCGCAGAATTTCGCCAATCTGGTCCAGACGGTCACCGACCTAAACCTGACGTCAACCGCGAGTTTCGTTCTCGGCGGCGGCGGTCTCGCCAATGTCACAATCGACATAAACACCACCGCGGGGGCGCCACTGGTGGCGGCGATTGACGCGCTGGGCGGTCCGGTCAACGCGCTGAGCGCCCTCGGATCCAGCGCCCAGACGATCACCAGTGCGCTGCAAACCGGAAATCTGGTTGGCGCCGTCGACGGACTCCTCGATGCTCCGGCCAACGTCGTCAACGGCTTCCTCAACGGCCAAACGACGCTGCCCCTGTCGCTCACGGCACTGGGGTTCCCCACCACGCTCGATGTTCCCTTGGACGGAATTCTCGTTCCCGCGGCTTCATACGGCGGCAGCATTCCGGAACTTTCCTGGGCCAACATCGCCGTCACCGGTACGCCCATTGGCGGGCTTCTTCCCGACCTGCTGACCGACCTGCCCGCCGACCTCGCGGCAGCACTGGGCGGCCCGCTGCCTCCGGTTGTCGGGCTTCCTTTCTGATGTAGGCACCGCATTTTCGAGAACCAGACGAAGGCCGCCCCGGTACCCGCCGGGGCGGCCTTTGGCGTTGCGTAACAGATGCTGAGCTGCTGCGATGCGTTGATCAGCGGATCGCCCTGACGTTAGGTATCGCATGATCGCCGCTTAAATATCGCGCGTCGTGCGATGGTCCGGCGGCACATCGGGCTGTCACCTTGAATCCACGAGCCGGCATCGAAGCTGGACTCAGCCACTTGCAATCCCCGCCGCATCCGGCACCGCTGGCTTTTCGCCGGCCGTGCCGCATTCAACCGTGGGCTGCCTCGAAAGGAAAGAAATGTCGTTTGTCACCGCCGCGACCGAAATGATGGAGGCGGCAGCCCAGGATTTGGCGGGTATCGGTTCGACCGTCGGCGAGGCCACCACGGCCGCCGCGGCCCCCACGACCGGAATCGCGGCCGCCGGTGCCGACGAGGTTTCCACGGTCATTGCGCAATTGTTCGGCGGCCACGGTGAGCAATTCCAGGCACTCGCCGCTCGCGCGGCCGCATTCCATGAGCAGTTCGTGAATTTGCTGAGCTCCGGCGCGAATTCGTATCTCACCACCGAGGTCGCGAACGCCCAGACAACGCTGGCAAGCGCGATGAACGGCGGCGGCCTCAGCAGCATCACAAGCGGCCTTGGCCAGCAGGTCGGTAGCGCGACGGCGGCGTTCCAGCATGGCTTGCAAGAGGTTTCGGGGGCCATCGCCAACGCGCCCGCCGAACTCCAGTCGCTCGAGACGTCCGCGCAGGCCATCTTCAGCCCCAGCAACCTCGCCGCCGACCAGGCCCCCTACCAAGCGCTCTACTCGAGCACCGTTGCGAACCTGCAAACCCTGGGAAGTGCGATCTCGGCTAACCCGTCGCCGGTGCTGCATCAGATCGGCAGCAACCTGACGGGCTACGCGCAGGCGATCGGTACCGGGTTCCAGAACCTTCCCAGCGAGTTGGGCGGCCTGCCGGCGGCGGCCATCCACAACCTGGAGGGCTTCAACCCGGCGGCGCTTGCGCAGACGATCTTCAACAACCAGAGCGGCTACGTGCAGACGATCTCCACGTCACTGCAGGCCGCCGGGCACGACTTCGCCACCGGGCTGAACGGCCTGCCGGCCAGCCTGCAAACCGCCTTCGGAGACTTTGCGGCGGGCGACACCACCGGCGGGTTCAATTCCCTCGGGGCGGGCTTTAGCAATCTGTTCCTCACGGGTTTCAACACCACCGTCGACGCGAACAACGTGTTGACCATTGCCCCGACGGGCACGCTGGGCGACCTACTGCCACTCTTGTCCCTACCCGGACAGATGGCGCAGAACTTCACAAACATGTTGCCCACCGGTTCTATTGCCGCTCACGTGTCGCAGAACTTCACCAACGTGGTCAAGACGCTCACCGACTTTTCCGTGACCTCAACCGTCGGTTTCGTTGGGTTTGACGGCGGCTCAATTGATATCGACGCCCACGTGGGGCTGCCGCTCGCCTTAGCGATTGACGCTCTCGGCGGTCCGGTCAATGCGCTGAGTGCCCTCGGATCCTGCGCCCACACGATCACCGGGGCGTTGCAGACCGGGGATCTGGTGGGCGCCGTCAGCGGACTCTTTGAGGCACCGGCCAACGTTGCCAACGGATTCCTCAACGGCCAAACGACGTTGCCGCTGTCGATCTCGGCGTTGGGGCTGCCTACGACCCTCAACATCCCGCTGGACGGCATTCTCGGTAATGCGACGATGTACAACGCCACCATTCCGGGACTTACCGACGTCCCCGGGGGTTTCCCGGCTTTCGTCACCGGCACGCCGATTGGCGGCATTCTCGAGGACCTGCTGTCCATCGTGCCCGCCGACATCGCGGCCGCACTGGGCGGCCCGGCGGCTCCTGTTATCCCGGCACTTTCGTAACGCGGGCAGCGTATTTCGAGATTCGACGGAAGGCCGCCCGGGCGAACACCCGGGCGGCCTTCGCTCGCCTAGGACGGTGCTGATCTAGTGCCCGTTGGTGGGGCGGCGTCAGAATTTCGACCGCTGGCGGCTTCGAGGAATGTTGATGCGTGGAGCGGTGGGTTGTGTTGGGTCAGGCGATGGCCCAGCCTGCGGTTCCGCGGTGCAGTCGGAGGGTGGCCAATCGTGCGAGGTTGATGGCGCTGGCTCGGGCCAGGATGTCGGTCAGGATGCGTTTTTGGCCGCGGCAGCGGGCTTTTCGGCCACCCCAGGGGCGGCGAGTGAAGGGGCTGATTCTGCGTTCGACGATGGGCCGGTCGGTTCGGTAGTCCTGCTGCCAGGACGGGTCTTTCTGGCGTGCTTTGGCGTGCTGCAGCGCTGCTTCCTGGGGGTGGATGCTGATCACTCGTCCCCGCCGCGATGTGGTGCACTGCGCCCGTAGCGGGCAGGCGCTGCAGAGCACACCGAAACGCGCGACGCGGTAGCGCAGGTCTTTGCGGATGGCCACCGTGTGGTGAGCCGGGCAGGTGACTGTACCTGCGGTCAGGTCGATGTCGAACTGGTCTTTTGAATAACCGTTGGCGTTGCGCACCGGTGGCACCTTGGCACGCATATCGTGGCCGCGTGCTGGCTGCCCGTCCAGCGTGGCCCCGTCGGCGTAGGCCGAATCCCCGTACACTTCAAAGCCTTTCGCATCAGTACCACCCTGTTGGACAGCGCCGGTGCCGGTGCCGCCGGCCGGCTCGCCGACCCCGGCTTCCCCGCCCGCGGGTGTGCTGGTGCTGTCTTGATCCAGCAGCGTGTCGATGACCTCGCGGTCGGCGGTGTTAGCCGGTGTGACCGCGACATTGGTGATCAGCTCATCGTCGGGATCGACCCCCAGATGCGACTTGTAGCCGTCGAAGGTCCGGGCCCGCGACTTGTGCCCATGGCGGGCCTCGACATCCACGGTGGAGATCACCCGATCCCGCGCCACCGTCAACCCCGCGGCAGCCTTCCAGCTCAGGTCAAACGCCAACCGGTCACAAGCCTCTCGATCCGAGAGCCCCTCGTAGGCCTGCAACAACATCACCGTGGCCACCGCCCGAGCGGGTACCGTCGGGCGTCCCCGTGTCGAGCGTTTGAACAAGTCGGCGAAGTACTCATCACCAAACAACGCACCACCGTGCTCAGCCAACAGCCGATAGATACTGCCCTCGGGCAGCTGATTACCGACCAGAAGCATCGCGTCGTCGAATCGAGCCTGCCTAGCCTCACGTCCCAAAGCCACACACCAATTCTCCAGGCCCACCCACACCAAACCGCCCAGACGCGCCCAAACCAAGGTGGTTAAATCAGCGCATTCCTAGGCGCTGGGCTCGAGTCGTGCCGCCGCACCGCGGGGGTCGGGCAGCACGTGCGCAAGCTCGGTGCGGGACCGGATGCCGAGTTTGGCGAACACCTTGCGTAGGTGGTATTGGACGGTGCGCGGGCTGATGAACAGCTGCCCGCCAATCTCGGTGTTCGACAAGCCATCCCGCGCGAGTCGCGCGACCTGCAACTCCTGCGGGGTGAGGTCGGCCCTGGCCTCGGCGGAACGCTTGCGGGCCGATTCGCCGGTGGCGAGCAACTCGCGACGAGCCCTGTCGGCGTAGCCGTCGGCGCCCATGACCGAAAACATTTGCTCAGCGGCGCGCAGCTGGACGCGGGCGTCGGCACGCCTGCTCTGGCGGCGCAGCCATTCGCCGTAGATCAGACGTCCACGGGCACATTCGGCGCCGGCCTGGATGCGACCGAGGTGATCCAGAGATTCGCGGTAAAAACCTTCTGCCGCATCGCCTTCGCTGGACAGCGCTGCGATGCGGGCGTTAATGCCCAGCGCCCAGGGAGTCGGGGTTGCCTTGGCGCGCAACGACATCCAGTCGCTCGCCGCCGCAAGGACTTCCACGTTGCCCGTGCGTGACGCCGCCTCGACCAGCTCCGGGATGACCAGCGCGCCCATGCCAAGGTGGTCGTGGTCGAAGACCGGCTGAATGGCCGCCAGCGCGTCGCCATGGCGACCGAATCCGTTGTCGAGCACCGCGCGGCCGTAGGCGGCGAAGTCGGCGACCTTGCACTTGCCCTCGGCCTCGGCGGATTCCGTCATCGCGTCGACCCATTCGCGGGCCTCGTCCTGCTGGCCGCGCCACGCGGCGAGAAGCAACTTGCTGAACCGCAGCGGCATGCTGCCGGTGGCGGCCGCGATCGCGGCGTCCTCGCAGATCAGGGATCCCGCCTTCGCGAATTCGCCCCGCAAGATCAGCGTCCACGCGAGGTAATGCAGCGCGAACTGGAGATGGATTGGGGCGCCGTAGACCCGGGCGAACTGCGTCTCGCGCACCGCCAGCGCATACCAGGAGTCGGCGTCCCACACTTCGGCGGCCAGCGTGGCGCTCATCTTGGAACGGGTGATCGGCAACCAGCTCTCGAGCTGGTTGGCATCGACATCCACCGCGAGCAGCATCTCGATCGCGCGGTCAAACGACGGCGCGGCGGCCGCGTAGCCCTGGGTGAATCGCGCGACGAAGGCGTCCAGCAGCACGTCGACGGCCCGCGGCCGCTCCGGGGACGGCGGCCCGGCACACGCGGCGTCGGTCGTTTCGAGGATGCTGCTCATGTCCGGGCCATGCGGACCGGCCAGCCACATCGCGGCGTCCACCGCTCGCAAACGCGCTTCGCGGGATGTCTCGACGCACAGCGTTTCGAATTGTCCGGCTGCGCTTTGCAGCAGTCGAACCGCCTCGCGTACGCGCAGTTGGTCGAAGGCGATCTCGCCCCGGAGGTAGCCGACCTGCGCGGTTTGCAAGGCGTCGAGTGGTCCGGTCTCGACTGCGACCAACAGCCCAAGCGCGGCGTCGAGCCCGCCTGCGTCACGCTTGGCCCTGGCCGCCGCCAGCATCCGAGCCGCGCGACGAGCCGGCGTCGGCGTCAGCGCGGCCGCACGTTCCAGAAACGCTGCCGCGGCCGCTATTCCTCCCCGGGCCAGTGCCCGGTCTGCGGAGTTCTCGAGTTCTGCGGCGACGGACTCGTCGGGCCCGAGCGCGGCTTGAGCGCGATGCCAGGCCCGCCGGTCCGGATCCGCCCGGGGGTCGGTGGCCTCGGCCAGCGCCCGGTGTGCGGCTTGTCGCTCGGGCTTGGACGCCGACCGGTACGCCGCGGTGCGAACCAACGGGTGACGGAACTGAACCCGGGCGCCGATGTCGATCAGCCCTGCCTCGATCGCAGGTTCCGCGGCCGTGATATCGAGGGTATCGCCCCCCAGCTTCGCTGCGGCGCTGCTGAGCAACGACGGTTCGCCGGTCGGATCGGCGGCCGCCAGCAGCAGGAGCCTCCTGGTCGCCGCCGGCAACGCGGCGAGGCTGCGTCGGTAGCAGTCCTCGAGGTGCTCCGACATCGGCATCACGGCGGGCAACCCAAACCCGCCCGCCATGTCGGCGGGCGTCACGCTGCGCGGTAGCTCCACCAACGCCAGGGGGTTGCCGCGAGTTTCGATCACGAACCGCTCGCGCGCCTCCGGATCAAGTGGAGCGGTCAAGACCGAGTCCAGCAGAGCGTCGGCGTCGGCGTTGTCGAGTCCTGCGAGGCGCAGCTCGGGCAACCCGGACAACTCGTCGGTGGCGACCTGGGTCGCAAAGATCAGACCCACCGACTCCCTGTCGATGCGCCGCGCGACAAAGGCCAGCGCCTGCGCAGACGCCCGATCCAGCCACTGCTCGTCGTCGATGAGGCAAATCAGCGGCTGCTGCCTTGCGGTATCGGCCAACAGGCTCAGTACGGCCAGGGCGATGAAGAATCGATCCGGGGTTGCCCCGGCCAGCATGCCGAAGGCCATTTGCAGCGCGTCACGCTGCGGTGACGGGAGGTTCTGCAGCCGAGGCAGGATCGGCGCGAGCAGCTGGTGCAGCCCGGCGAACGCAAGCTCCATCTCCGCCTGGATCCCGGCGGCACGCAGTACCTGGCAGTCGCCGGCCTGGCCGGCCACCCAGTCCAGCAGCGCAGTCTTGCCGAGCCCGCACTCGCCGTGCACCACCAGAACTCGGCTCCGGCCGGATCGGACATCGTCGACCAGTTCGGTGAGCGCACGCAACTCGGCGTGCCGCCCGATCAGGCTGCGGGCGTGCATGGCCGTATCTGGGCCCCCATTTGCATAGGTTGACGCTACACCGGTCACCAGCCCCCGAGACTGGCCATTGGCGGACTCGAAGGCCGGCCGTAAACCCGCATACTCGACTGCACTGCGGGGGGCGGTTCGGCTGGAGGATCCGATGATGTGCAGCGGCGGTCGCCCATGACGACGCCGATTCGCGGTCGCGATGAGGAATTGAAATTAGTCCGCGATTGTCTCGCGACGCTGGCCGCCCGCCGGCGCGGCGGCGTCGTCATTGTGGAGGGCCCACCGGGTATTGGGAAGACC
This sequence comes from uncultured Actinomycetota bacterium, assembly GCA_963778135.1. GTDB lineage: Bacteria > Actinomycetota > Actinomycetes > Mycobacteriales > Mycobacteriaceae > Mycobacterium. Next base: position 162,121 of record CAVZTC010000005.1, read on the forward strand.
CGGCTACTGCAGGAATTCCGGACGCACGCCGACAAGCGTGTGCGGCCGTTGTTCGGCCAGGCCTTCGAGTATCAGCAAACGGTTCCGTTCGGGCCATTGTTCATGGCTACCCTGCGCGCGGATCCACCGATCGGACACGCCTCGGTGCTGCGCCGGGTGAACGCCGCCGACCTGCGGTACTTGGTGGTGCAGGATTTGCAGGCCGCGATCGGTGCCGCGGCGGCGCAGACGCCGCTGGTGATCGTGATCGACGACATCCATTGGGCCGACCACGCGACGCTGTTGGCCATCCGGTCGCTGACGACGGGACTAGCCAACGCCGCCGTTCTGTGGGTGCTCGCCGTGCGCACCGGTGCTGGGGGATCGGCGGTCGGCACGACGGTCAGCCTGCTCGAGCGGGACGGTGCCCGTGTGCTGAGGTTGGGCGCCGTCGGACTACCGGCGGTGGCCGAGATCGTCGCCGACGTCCTGCACGCGGAAGCGGACGAGTCGTTGCTCAGTCTGGCCGGCAAGGCGAACGGCAGCCCGTTTTTGGTGATGGAGTTGATCCAGGGGCTGCAGGAGGAGAACAGGATCGTCGTCAAAGGCGGGCGCGCCGGCGTCACGGGGCAAGAGCTGCCGCGGCGGCTGACCGCCACCATGCAGGAGCGGCTGGATCGCATGTCGGAGGACGCGCGCCGGGTGGTGCAAGTAGCTTCCGTTCTGCCCGACAGCTTTTCGGCGGGGCTGCTGGCCGACACCCTGGAACGGCGCCCGCTGGGCCTGGTGGCGGCCGTGGAGGAGGCGGTGCGCGCCGACCTGCTGGCCGAAGACGGGGATCGGCTGCGGTTTCGCCATGATCTGCTACGGCAAGCCACCCGGCAGTCGCTCCCGCAGTCGCTGCGACGAGCGATGGAGCGTGACGTCGTCAACGTTCTCCTGGATGGTGGTGCCGCGCCTTCGGAGGTGGCAACCCAACTCGCGCGCAGCGCCGAAGTCGGTGACAAGGCGGCGATCCGCGCGCTGCGCCAAGCCGCGCAATCGCTGGCGGGTGGCGACCCGGCCACCGCGGCCGACATCAGCAAGCGGGCGCTGCGGTTACTGCCGTGGCAAGATCCCGCACGCGGGCCGCTGGTCGCCGAAACCGTCGTGCTGCTCAACCAGGCCATGCGATACGGCGAAGCGCGGCAACTGGCCGTGGCCACGCTTTCCGACAGCCTCTCGCCCCAGGAGGAGGCCGACGTTCGGCTCGGGTTGTCCATGCTGTCACCGCAGCCCGCCGGCCAACGGGCGGAGGAGAACCGGCGGGCCCTCGAGCTGGACAGCATCAACGACCTGACCAGGGCCCGCCACCTCGGTTGGCTGGCCTACAACCTTGCGATGGACGGCCAAACGGAAGGCGTGCGCGCTGCCATCGACGACGCGTTGGCGGCCGCGGCATCGAGCGATGACACGCTGACCACCGTCCTCGCCGAGGTGGCGATGGCCCAGGCGAACTGCGCCGATGGATACGGTGAGCGCACGGCGGAATCCCTCGATCGCCTCGCGGACCTTTTGCACGACGCCGACTCAGGCGCGGTGCAGCACTTCGCCGCGGCGAACCGCACGCTCGTTCTCACCACGCTGGGCCTGATCGACGACGCCACCGCGAGCGTGTCCGAGAGATTGCGTCTTGCTCGCGCACAACGCAACTACATGGCGCTGCAGCTGCTCACGCAGATCCAGGCGATGATCCACCTGGCCGCGGGGCGGTTGGACGAGGCGCGCGCAGCCGTCGAATCCCTTCCCCCGCAGGAGCGCATGACGTGGACGCGCATCGGGGGCCGGCTCGGCATGATGGTGCTGGCGGGCGTAGCGACGCACGCGGGGGACCGGTCACTGTTACGTGAGGTTGCGGTGCAGGCCCGCGATGCCTACACGGCCGGAGGACCAGCGTTTCGGAAAGAGGGCCTGGCGGTTCTCGCCCAGGCCGCCTGGCATCGGGGTGACGCGCAGGAAGCGTTGCGTTGGCTGACCGACGATTTCGCGCTATTGCAGACACCGTTGTGGGCCGTCGATCTCGATCACCTGCTCTTGGCGGCGCGGGTTGCGGCCGCCACCGCTGACGCCGGGCTGTGCGAACAGGTGCTGCGGGCGGCGTCCCTGCTCTCGCGAGAAGAACCCGGGATGCCCTTGTTCACCGCGGTCGCCCAGCAGGCGCGGGCCATCCTCGAGCGTGACCCCGACGCCCTGCTTGCGGCGGCCAAATCGCTGAGCGAATTGCCGCGGCCGCTGCTGCACGCCGCCGCGGCCGAGGATGCGGGGGTCGAGCTCACGCGCGCAAACCGCGGTTCGGAGGCGCTGGAGTCGCTGACCGTCGCCTTCGACACGTACGTGCAGTGCGGCGCCACCGCCGACGCTCAGCGGGTCGGTCAAGCCTTGCGCGAACACGGCGTTTCGCGACGGGTGGTCGCCAACCCGCGCCCGCAGACAGGGGTCGACAGCCTCACCGAGAGCGAGCTCAAGGTTGCCCACCTTGTTGCCGCCGGCGCCACGAATCGCGCTGTAGCGCAACGGCTCTACCTATCACCGCACACGGTGAACACGCACCTGCGCAACACTTTCACCAAGCTTGGCATCAGGTCGCGCACCGAGCTGAACCGCTTCATCCACGGCTCCAAGTAAGAAAGCCGCCGCTTGATCCGGCTTCAGCCAGGGTGGTTCTTGGCTGCGACAGCGAAAGTGGGAGACGCCTCCCGCTATCCGGTCGGCGCGCCCTTGGAGCTTGCCGCCCGAGAAGACCATGCTGTGGAATGCCCTTGTCGACCAGCCGTGTGTAGGTCGAGAAGGGACTCACATGACCACCACGCTCGCCCGTGTGGACACCGGAACGTTCACGTTCGTTTCACAGGTCGATAGCGTCCGAATATTTGCACGAAAGTGGTTTCCGCCCTGTGGCATCCGCGCGCGCTCCACCGTGCAGATCACCCATGGGGGCGCCGAGCACAGTGGCCGATACGACAGGCTGGCCCGCTTCCTGGCAGCCGAAGGCAGCGTCGTCTACGCCCTCGACTTGCGCGGACACGGCCAAACCGCCGGACCCGGCGAACTCGGACAGGCGGGCGTGAGCGCATGGAGTGACATGACCGCCGATATCAGGCAACTCGCCGAGATCGCGCACACCGAGTACCCCGAGCTGCCACTGATCGCCTTCGGTCACAGCATGGGCTCGGCGCTGACCCAGTGTCACATCCAGAACCATGGCGATCTGCTGACCGGCGCCATTCTGTGCGGCACGATGGGCGCGCTGCCTGGGGTCGACGACGACGCCGCGCCGGCGCTCATCGACCAACTGCGCATCCTTGCGACGGGCCCTGATGCGGCAGCGCCCAGCGAATTCTTCGGCTCGCTCATCGCCGGCCTGAACGCCCCCTTCATCGCCAACGTAGCCGAACCCACCGGCTCCGAATGGCAGACCAGCGACCCCGACGAGATGCGGTTGTTCCAGAGCGACCCGCTATGCGGCCAGCTGTTCTCCAACGCGATGACCTATGCGGCCATCAAGGGATTTCACGACCTATGGCTTCCGGAAAACGAATCCCGCATCCCCGTGGACCTGCCGATCCTGATCATCGCCGGAACCGAGGATCCCGTTGGCGGCAATACGATCACGATCCAAAACCTGATCAACCGCTACATGAAGCAGGGACACCGAAGCCTCGATTACCGGTTCTACGCCGGCGGGCGACACGAAATACTCAACGAGCCCGGAAAGGACCGCGTCCACCGCGACATCTGGCATTGGCTCACCCGGACCCTGGACAAGTAGCATCGGCCAGCGCCCCCCGTCCGCGGATGCGCGTATCGTCACCGCACCGAAAGGAACGGCTCAGCATGACGACACAGGCCGAAAACCATCGTCACTACCCGCAATTGATTCCGGGCCGGTTGCTGCGCGGCGGGCTGGAACACCATCCCACCGTCCTGGACGAGGCCAGGCGGCGACGCGAAAAGCTGCAGCTGCGCCTGGCCGACCGGATAACCGCATTCGCCGGGTCGATGAACTTCGTCTGGATACACGCGGCTTTGTTCGCCGTGTGGATGTCGGTCTTGGAACGAAGCCCGTGGCCGACGCTGACGCTGGTGGTCTCGCTCGAGGCGATTTTCCTGTCCACCTTCGTGATGATCGGCCAGAACCGTCAGGCGGCTTTCCAGCAGGCCAAGGCCGACCACGACTTCGAGACACAAGAAATAGAGCTCAAGACCAACACCGAGATCACTCGCCAGATCCATGCGCTCACAGAGGAATTGCACAGACGCTTCATCCAACCAGCGCCGGAGCGGTGAAAAGCATTGACAGGTTGGTCAGCTCTCATCACTGTGTAGGCGCACCATGCGGGTCGTGCTGCTCTCGTCAAGGTCGACGAGGTCGCTGCGTGAGCGCAAAAAGTCGCTGAATGACTTGAAGCCCAAAGACTTTTCGCTGAACGACGGATCCATCCGCTTCATCAGGTCCTTGACCCCGGAGTTGTGCTGCCAATCCGCGTCATCCTTTTCGCGGCTGATCCGGAGCGCGCGCTCCAGCAACCCGGTGGCGGCGGCCTGCGGGTCGGGCGGAGCCGGCTCGTCGTCGGACCCCGCGGTGCCGGCACGGCGGGCACGCTTTTTGGGTGGGGACCCCGACGTGGCAACGGTGGGGATTCCGGGCAGTGCGTCGTAGGTGAGGAACTCGTCGCAAGCGGCGGCCAGGGACTGGCTGCTAGAACCGGCAATGCCGATGCCGACGACATAGCGGCCGAGGCGTTTGCAGCGCTGGGCAAGAGCGATGTAGTCGGAGTCGCCACCGACAATCACCACATGCGTCAGGTCAGGCAACCGGAACATGTCTTCGACCGCGTCGACGGCCAATCGGATGTCGGCCCCGTTCTTGCCGTACGCGGCGGCCGGAAACAGCTGCACGAGATCCACGGCGCGGCTGACGAGCTGGCCGTGGTAGCGGGCGTTCATGTCAATCGACCAGTCTGCGTAGGCGCGGGTGAGCACCAGGGTGCCGAACGAGGAGGCGAAGTCCATGATGGCGCCCAGATCGACGGTCGCCAGTTGCAGCCGTTCCTTCTCCAGGCCCTTTGGCTTGTCTCGCTGGAATGAGCCGCGTCCGTGCACCTGGTCGTAACGTGAGATCACGATGTTGTCGAAGTCAAAGTAGACGGCCACGCGGGGCGCGCTGATTTCGGTCATCGTTGGTGCGTCACCTTAACGACATAGCGCCGATCGTTGAGAATAACCATCCGGTCATCGTGCGCTACCCGGCCAGAGGCCTCAAGCTCGGGTCGGCCCCGGCGGTCCCGCCCGCGTCGGGCTACTTGACGCGGTAGGGACGGAATGCGGGTTCGGGTACCGGCGTGAAGCCGTCCAGGTCGAACACGCTGATGAGGGCCCGCAACAGGGTGGGCGACCAGTCTTCGAAGGGTACGGCGTCCATCCGATCGAGTAGCTCACGACGGAGGTACTCGATCTTTGTCAGTTCCTGATAATCACTCATGGTGGGCTCGACCCGGATCGTCGTATCGAGCCGTTTCCTTCCAATCGGGTGGTGGGTCTGCCGGCCTCCGGCGGTGCGGCGGATGCCACGGCGACTGCATGGCGTTTGCGGGTCGAAATTCACGCTAGGGCCAGCGCCTGGTGCTTGTACAGGAAACATCTGCGGGACTGGTCAAATTCAAATCTCTTGGTGGGGCGGCAATTCAGCTCGTCGGTAGCGGCAGGTCTGCGGCGTCACAGCGGTCCGCACGGACGCTTGGCCGGCCCTCGGGTGACACCAAAGTGATTGAACTGCAACGGAGTCCATGCTATCCCTCAACTTGAGGGCCCTGGTGAAGTCGGAATGCTGTTCGCGGGTCGGTTCTTTCGACGACGATGCGGCTGCCGATCCCTTTGCCGACGATGCGCCGCGGCGTGAAATCCCGTGAAGTTGACCTTGACGTCAAGTTTAATCAGGTGGCTATGTCGCCGAGCCGTTGGCCTCCATCGGCATGGTCACGCGGTGTCCGGCCGCAGGTCCCGATACTGGCGCAGCTCCCGGCGCGCGATGGCGCGCTTGTGCACCTCGTCCGGTCCATCGGCCAGCCGCAGGGTGCGCAGGTGGGCGTAGGCCATGGCGAGTGGGAAGTCGTCGGTGACGCCGGCGCCTCCGTGCACCTGGATGGCGCGATCGATGATCCTCAGCGCGATGTTCGGGGCGGCGACCTTGATGGCCGCGATCTCGGTCTGCGCCTCCTTGTTGCCGACCGTGTCCATCATGTGCGCGGCCTTGAGGGTGAGCAGCCGGATCATCTCAATGTCGATCCGCGCTTCGGCAATCCAATCCTGGATGTTGGCGTTGTCGGCGATCGGCTTGCCGAAGGTGACCCGGGACTGGGCGCGTTTGCACATCAGCTGCAGCGCGCGCTCGGCCATCCCGATCGCCCGCATGCAGTGGTGGATCCGGCCGGGGCCGAGCCGGGCCTGGCTGATCGCGAAGCCCTCGCCCTCGCCCTTGAGCAGATCCTTCGCGGGCACTCGCACATCGGTGAACTCGATTTCGGCGTGGCCCTCGCGGTCCATGTAGCCGAAGACCGGCAGGCTGCGCATGACGTTGACCCCGGGCGCGTCGATCGGCACGACCATCATCGACTGCTGGCGATGCGGCGCCGCGGCCGGATCGGTCTTGCCCATCACGATCAAGACCTTGCAGTTTCTGTGCATCGCGTTGGAGGCGAACCACTTTCGGCCATTGAGCAGATAGTCGCCGCCGTCGCGCACCATGGACAGTTCGATGTTGGTGGCATCGGAGCTGGCCACCCGCGGCTCGGTCATCGCGAAAGCCGATCTGATGGTGCCGTCCAGCAGTGGCTTGAGGTACTTCTCGCGATGCTCCTCGGTGCCGAACAGTTCGAGCACCTCCATGTTGCCCGTGTCCGGGGCGCTGCAGTTGCACGCCTCGGAGGCGATGAAGCTGCGGCCCATGATCTCGGCCAGCGGCGCGTATTCGAGATTCGTCAGGCCCGCGCCGGTGCCGGGGTGCGGGTGAAACAGATTCCACAGCCCAAGTTTTCGCGCCTCGACCTTGAGCTCGTCGATGATCGGTGGCTGGAAGTGCGGGTCACCGGAATCCCGCATCTGGTCTTCGTATATCCCCTCTGCCGGGTAGACGTGCGACTCGACGAAGTCCAGCAGCTCGGTCTGCAGCTGCTGGGCGCGTTCGGAAATATCGAACAGGGACATGGGAATTCCTGACGAGTTAGGAGGGGCGGGTTTGATTGCTGTCCAGCAACGACGTCTGAAAGCGACGCATGCCGCGCAGCCAGCGGTCGTAGTCGGTGGCCTTCTGGCGGAACATGTCGAGCACGGCGGGGTGCGGCAGGATCAGGAAGCGTTCCTCGTCGACGGCGGCGAGGACGTCGTGAGCGACCTGGGCCGGTTCGAGCACCTCGCCCGCCGTGGTGACGGCGCGGGTGGCGGCGACGCCGCGTGGGTCCCCAGTCTTTTCCCCGGCGTAGAGCAATTCGGTGTTGACGCCCATCGGGCACAGGCAGCTCACCCGCACCCCGCGGTCGCCGTAGCTGATTGCCAGCCATTCGGCGAATCCGACGGCGGCGTGTTTGGTGACCGAGTAAGTCGCCGAGCCGATCTGGGTGAGCAACCCGGCGGCCGACGCGGTGCTGACGAAGTAGCCCTCGCCACGCTCGATCCATCCGGGCACGAGCAGTTGCGCGGCGCGAATGTGGGCCCGCAGGTTCACGTCGATCGATTGGTCCCAGTCCGCCTCGCCGGCCTCCAGGCCGACTACCCCGACGATCCCGGCGTTGGCGAAATACAGGTCGACCGGGCCGAACTCATGCTCCGCCAGGGCAATCAGGCCGCGGATGGCCTCGGTGTTGGACGCGTCCGCGCCGGCGGCGACCGCCGACCCCGGTGCTGCGACGTTGACCTTGTCGGCGACGGCCTGGGCCGCAGCGTCATCCAGATCGGCGACCACCACCCTGGCGCCGTGGGTGGCGAGTAGCTCGGCGAGCGCCCCGCCGATGCCGCCGCCACCGCCGGTGACGATGGCTACCTTGCCCGCGACCTTCATTGACTCCTCCATCCGATGCCGAACCGTTCGCTGAGTTGTGCGCGGGTGTCGGCGGCGTCCGTGTGCAGCACGCCGGCGATCCCGAGGCGAGCCGCGCCGTCGAGGTTTTGCTGCAGATCGTCGACCATGACCGCCCGCTGCGGGTCGATGCCGAGCCGCTCGCAGGCGATGGCGTAGATCTTCCGCGACGGCTTCCGGATCCCGACCTCCGAGGAGATCACCACCACGTCGGCGAGCGCGTCGAGATCGAACCCCGCATAGCAATTGCGCCCGAAGGCGTTGGATACCAGAGCAATCGGAAATCCGGCGGCGCGCAGATCCTCGATCAACCGCACCGTGTCATCATCGCGACGCAGGCCGGCCTGCAGCCGCGCGGACAGCCGTTCGGGCTGGACCACAACGCCGTGCTCGCGCAACCGGTCGGCGAAGCCGTGATCGAAGGCGTCGGCGTCGATGCGTCCGCACTCGTGCTCGACCAGAAGTTCGCGCGCTGCGGTATCGCGGCTGAGCAAATCCAGTAGCAGCCCTGGCGGAGCTCCGACGACTTCGCCGAACTGCTCGAACGCCCGCACCACGCTGGTGGTGATCACACCGCCGAAGTCGAACAAAACGGCGCTGCGCGTCTTCGGCGCGTCCTCGACCGGGCCGGGAACGGTATCGGCGCTGGACATGCGACGCCTCTCTGTCTGGGTCTGACCTGCCGCGGGCCGGCCTGTGCGGGTCTCATGACGATCATTCGCGAGCGGCGGGTGGGGAAACAAGCCCGCGGCAGCCGGGGTTGACTGTGCAGCACGTTCCATCTCTTATACCCAAAAGTTGAATCCGACGTCAAGTTCAAGTTCTTGGGTGGCTATTGTGTGGCTTAGTCCCTTGGCGCAGCTCAGGCGATCGTTACTGGTCGCGGATTGCGGGCTGGTCGCGCTGATCGCGGGTCGCAATTCGGAGGGCGTTGACCCACAAGCGAGTGATGATCTGGATGAGATCCTCGTCGGTCGCCATTGGTTGATCGTCGCGGTCCTCGTGCGTGACGAAGTGTCCGAACGCGACGCGGCTCATCATTGCCGACAACGCACGCGACGCCAGGAGCGGGTCCAAATCCGGATCCGCCTGGCCATTGGCCTGCAGCTTCGCAATGCTGCGCGCGTTTCGCCGCACGAACGCGTTCGAACGCGACGTGCGCAATTCGCGAAACTCTGCATCGATGTTGGCGACCTGCTCGAGCAGACCCATCAGCTTGCTGTTGCGCTTGTACGACTCCAGGTAGGCGCGGTTGCTCGCCTCGATGACGGCGGCAGGGTCGTCATCGCCGAGGACGTGCGGCATGCCGGGATGCAGCATGTCTTGCTGAGCGAGCTCGAGAACCGCCGCGAAGACTTCTTCCTTGCCGCTGAAATAGGTGTAGAAGGTGCCCGATGAGCAGTTGGCCGCTCGTGTGATATCGCTCAGCCGAGTATCCAGGTAACCGTCGCGCTCGAACACTTTTCGCGCGGCCGAGACCAATGCGGCGCGAGTCCGAAGGCCACGCTCGGTGGCCGGTAGCTCGCGCAGCAGCGAGGACCGCGCCAAGGACGGGGGCGGGTCCGCGTAGGCGTCATCGGCGGCAGCGTTGACCATGTGCACAGTTATACGTGACCGAATGCCGTGGTGGCATGAGGCGCTAAAGCTGGCCCCGCCACTACCAGGATTAACGCGGTCAGGCTGCGCGGGGGCTCGCCGGAATGGGCAACGCGCGCGACGCGCTATTGATGCTCGTAGGCGGCGGCCAGATCGCGCCGACACCACACCAAAACCATTGTCGAGGAGAAGGTCTCAGCACATTTCCACCATCCACTTCCACCAGACGACCAGCGCGACCCCCGAGCAGTTCATCGCGGGCCTCACCGATTTCGGGCCGGGACGCGCGAACCCCTTTCCGAACAGCTCCGATGGGTACCTCGAGGTGCATCACCGGGGCCCGCATGACGCCGACGTCACCGAGGGCTCGGGCGGCGTCTGGGAACGGCTGCATTACGACTGGTCGGATCCCACTCACGTCACGCTGACGACCACTGCCTCCAACCTGTTTGGCGGGGCATCGGACACACCTACACCTTGAGGCGGCAGCTCAACGGCACGACCGACGTCGACGTCGTCGTGGTTCGGGAAGGCAAGAACTGGCGGGGCTGGGTGCTTGCGGGCCTGATCGGAACCGTTGCCAAGGGCCACCTGCGAAAGGGGTTCGCGCACAGCGTCAAGGCCATCGAGGCCCGCAGCGGCGCGAGCGCGGTGTAACGCGCACACTCGGGTTACCGCCAATGGCCCGAAAGCCGCTCCGGTTGAGGCCGGGGCGGCTTTCGGCCGCGCGAACCGAACTCTTGCTAAGCGAGATGGACGTCGCTGACGTCAATCGACACCATGAGATCGTCGGACAGCAGCCGGCCATCGGCGCCGCATCGGTACGCGCGGCGCTTGGTCGCCACCCTGATTCCATCGAAATCCACGCTGTCGTAAACGTATTGGATTGCGGCGAATCTGCCTGCGACATCGACCCGGTAGTCGTGCCGGCGCAGCAGGAAATCGCTACCGAAGTAGAACTCCTGTAGCTCGCTGTGGCTGGCGAACCGCTGTGGGAAACGCACCTGCAGCCCAAGCCAGCGCTCTCCGTGTTCCTCGACCGGCTCGATCTCGGTGACGGTGAACCCGGGCAGCGCCATCAGGAACGGGGTGGTTAAATATGTCCACAACGCGTAACCGTTAAAGTACGCCCGCTGCAACGGATCCCACGGTGTCGTCAACTCGTGACCGATGAATGATGTTCGCGGGTAGGTCCTTTGGGCGACAACCAGGCCGTCCAACTTTTCGATGGCGATCCGTTGCGGCGTGAAATCGGTCTTCTGGTCCGGCGCGCCGAACGGCCGCACCGACGCCCACTCGCGCTGCAGCGCCACGGTCATCCGACGCGGCGTGGGATCTTGCGGTTGACCCTTGATCTCCCACAGCATGCCGCCGCTGACGATCGTCGCCTCCATGGTGCTGAATTGCTGCCAATGGTCCAGCCCGCCGTGGGCTTCGAGTACCGCGCCCAGCAGGCCGCTCATGCACGGCCTGCGCGCATGTCCAGGACGACCCGGAACCTGGCCTCGCCCGACATCATCCGGGCGTAGGCCGCGGGTGCGTCCTCGAACGGCATCACTTCGTTCATCGGTGCTACCCCGCGGGCGGCGCTGAACTGCAGGTTAGCCTCGTTTTCGACCGGGGTGCCGGTGAGGCTGCCGACGACCGAGCGGCCGCCGAAGATGAGCTCGGCCGTGCTGACCTCGATCGGGTCGTTGCCCGCGCCGACGACTATCAGCTGGCCGCGCGGCGCGAGGCCGGCCACCAGCGGCGACATCGATGCGCCGCTGGCCGCGGTCGCGACGATGGCCACGGCTCCGCCGAGCTCCTTTAACACCTTGGCGGGATCGGTTGCCGCGCTGTCGATGTAGAGGTCTGCACCCAGCTTTTCGGCCAGGGCGGCCTTGTCGGTGCCGCGCGCGATGGCCGCGACACGGTAACCCAGTTTGTCCGCGAACTGCAGTCCCAGGTGGCCCAGTCCGCCGATGCCTTGAATCGCCACCAGGGCGTCGGGTCCGGCGTTCAGGCCCTGCAGCGCGTTGTAGGTCGTGACGCCGGCGCAGAGCAGGGGAGAGGCGTTCACCGATGACAGGGAGTCGGGGATGCGGACCAGTCCGGTGGCCCGGGCGTACGCGACCTCGGCGTACCCGCCGTCGACGTTCGTCCCCGTCCAAGGTTGGTTCTCGCAGTTGACGAAATCCCCGCGGCGGCACCAGACGCAGACGCCGCAGTGGCCGCCGAGGTAGCCGACCCCGACGCGGTCACCGACCTTCCACTCGGTGACACCCTCACCGACGGCGTCGATGACGCCTGCGGCCTCGTGCCCGGGCACCACCGGCTGGCTGGGGTCGGCGCGTAGACCCTCGACGGCGAGCACGTCGCTGTGGCACACACCGCAGGTGTCCACGCGCAACCGCGCGTGACCGGGCTGCGGGTCGAGCAACTCGCGCTCGACGAGCTCAAACTGCCGCCGCCCGGTGACCTGATAGGCGCGATATGTCGACATCACAATCCTCCTTTGGCAGCTTGCTGCAAGCATTGCCCGGCGTTTACGACTACCATCAGCGCGCCGAGTGTGTTCCGAATTCCGCCGATTCGATCGCCAGCCTGTCCGCGTTGATACCGGTATTGGCAGGGGCGGCACGAGTCTTCCCGGATGAATCCACTTCCGCTACCGCTGGTAGCGGAATAGGGTGGGAGGGTGGTGACCGGGGAAGACGGCAGGCATCTGCGTACCTGCCCGCTGTGTGAAGCTATGTGCGGCTTGGAGATTTACGTAGAAGGTGGCCGGGTCAAAAGCATCCGCGGCAACCGGGACGACGTGTGGAGCCGCGGGCACCTCTGCCCCAAGGGTGTGTCCCTGGGCGCGTTGCACCACGATCCGGACCGCATCCGCAGTCCGCTGATCAAGGTCGACGGGCACTGGCAGGAGGTCAGCTGGGACGCGGCGTTTCGCCGCTGCACCGAGCTGGTGGCGCCGGTGATCCGCAAGTACGGCATAGGGGCTGTCACCGCCTACACCGGTAATCCCCTGGCGCACTCGTTCTCACTGGCCCGCTATGCGGGCGTGCTCCTGGGCATGTCGGGGATGCCGGTTACCTATTCGCCGGGCACGGTCGACCAATGGCCGAAGAACCTGTCGTCGCACCTGATGTACGGCCTCTGGTGGAACTTCCCCGTGCCCGACATCGAACGTACCGACCTGATGGTGATCATGGGCGCCAACCCGGCCGCGTCGCAGGGTTCATTGCTTGCGGCGCCCGACGTGATGGGCTTGATCAACGGAATTCGCAAACGCGGCAAGGTGATCGTGATCGACCCGGTGCGCACCCCAACCGCCGCCCAGGCCGACGAGTGGCTGCCCATCGTCCCGGGTACCGACGCCGCGCTGCTGCTGGCCGTCGCGCACACGCTCTTCGACGAGGGTCTGGTAGATCCCGGGCCCCACGTCGACGGGGTCGAGACGATGCGCCGGGTCGCCGCGGACTGGCCGCCGAGCCGGGTAAGCGCGGTCACCGGCGTCGACGAAGACCGCATCCGGCGGCTGGCCCGCGAGCTGGCCGGCACCGAGAAAGCGGTCGTTTACGGTCGAATCGGCCTGTGCAATCAGGAGTTCGGCAGCCTGGCCAGCTGGCTGGTCGACGTGATCAACATCCTGACCGGCCATTTTGACAAGCCAGGCGGCGCGATGTTCCCCCGGCCGGCGGCCTGGTCGATCACCTCGCAGCCGCTACCCGGGCTAGAGGGCGGCCTCGCGGAGTTCGGCCGCTGGCATACCCGGGTGCGCGGCGCCAAGGAGGTGCTCGGCCAGGCGCCGGTGTCGTGCATGGCCGAAGAGATTGCCACACCCGGCGACGGGCAACTCAAGGCGTTGATCACGGTCGCGGGCAACCCGGTGTTGTCCACGCCCGGCGGTGACAGGCTCGACGAGGTGCTGCCGATGCTGGAAGCGATGATCTCCGTTGATCTTTGGCTCAACGAGACCACCCGCCACGCCGACGTGATCCTGCCCGGGCTCTCCCCGCTCGAACAGCCGCACCACGACGACCTGATCCTGCTATTCGCGATCCACAGCATCGCGAATTACTCGGCGCCGGTGTTCGACCCGGGCGATCGCCCACACGAGTGGGAAATCCTGATCCGGCTCACCGGCCTGTGCACCGGCACGCCCGCCGAAGACGTCGACGTCGCGGCGATCGACGACGGGTTCTTCGACTATCTCGCCTTCACCCGGGGAGTCGACGGCGCGCAGATTCGCAAGCAGTACGAGCGCGGCGGCCCGGAGCGAATGCTGGACCTCACGCTGCGCACCGGCCCCTTCGGCGACCAGTACGGCAATAACCCGGGTGGGCTCACATTGGACATGCTCAAGGCCAATCCGAACGGGATCGACTTCGGGCCGATGGTGCCGCAGCTGCCCGGCATCCTCGGCACTCCCGACAAGAAAATCCGGCTCGCCCCGCGATATCTGCTCGATGACCTGCCGCGGCTAGCCGCGCGTTTGGAACGGCCCGCCGAGCCGTTGGTCCTGGTGAGCCGAAGACACCTGCGGTCGAATAACACGTGGCTGCACAACGTGCCCGCGTTGATGAAGGGCAAGGACCGGTGCACGCTGCTGATTCACCCGGAGGACGCGGCCCGCTGCGGCGTCAGCGACAACGACGTCGTCACGGTCAAGTCGGAGGCCGGTGAGATCAAGGTGCCCGTCGAGGTCACCGACGCGATCAAACCCGGTGTGGTGTCGATGCCGCACGGTTGGGGCCACGGCAAGCCGGGCACTCGCATGTCTGTCGCCAACAGCTCACCGGGCGCCAACACCAACGCGCTCTCCCCGCCGACGTTTATCGACGAACCGTCCGGCAATGGTGTTCTCAACGGCATCGCGGTGACGATCTGCTGACAGTCGAGCTCAACGTCGGCCGGCCCCTCGTCCGTCGGCGAACGTCGGCGTGCGAGAGCATGATTGGTTGGTTAGTCTCCATTCCGGGACACGGCTATTCCCGTGCAGGAATCTGAATGGGTTCACCCCTGTACACCAGCCTCTGGAACGGGCGTGTCGCTGTTCCATTGAAATCCCGCGTAATTCCAGACCATCGCACCACTGGGTAGCCGGTCGTCGTGGGAGGCGATGAGCCAGCCGTCGCGGATCATGGCCTCGATGGCCAGGGTGGAGAAATGGAGGAACTCGAACCGGGACAGCATCGGATTTTTCTGCAAGTAGTTCTCGAGCATTTGAAAGACCGCGGCCATCCCCGATTCTCGTCGCAGGATATTCACGAGTATTCCGAGTTCGTCGCGAATGGGGAGCACTTTTCCGTCCCGCACATAACAAGGAAACTTGCGAACGCGGCCGGACTTGTAATCGCTACTTTCCTTCGAGGTGGCGCCGTGAAGGTTGAGCTTGATCACGTTGTTCTGGTCGAGGGGAGAGTCGAATTCGAGGTCGCCGAGGAATTCGCTCGAAGCGCGCAAGAAATCCAGACCAAACCCACCAACGCCAATATTCAGATCCTCATCGATGAAACCGCCACGCGCGATCCAGTCCCACGCGTTCTCGGGTGAAAGCTCGAGCCCCATGTCCGCAGCGAGACGTGTCGTGAATTGCTTGAGCTCCCGGAACTGCTCGTTCGCGGTGTACCAGTAGTCCCCGAACCGGATGTGGGTTTGGATCCGCTGGGTCTGCCGATGGCTGAACTCTTCCTTCAACCAGTTCCCGTCAAGCTCTCCGCGCTCCAGTTCCAGGATCGTATAGGCAAGTTGGCGCGCGGAAAGGTGCGCCATGGTCACGCCCGCGGAGAGGATCGGGTCTGCGAAACCGGCGCTTTCGCCGACCAGGAACCAGTTGTCGCCGGCATGCCGATCGGCAAGGAAGGACCAGTCGCGGGTCGTTTGCAGCTTCCCTTCCGCGGTCGCATTTCTCGTCAAGGCGGCAACGAGAGGTTCCTGCTTGAGGGCCTCCAAATAGAGCTCCTCCGGCCGCTTGCCGCTCTCTTTGTAGTACTCGGCGGGAATGACCAGGCCAATGCTAGTTCGCGTCGGGCCCAGGGGGATGAACCAGATCCAGCCGTAGCCAAGACTTAGCACCTGAATTCGGGTGCCGCCGACCCCGATCTCGACCGCCCATTCCGCGTTCTGCCAGTAATCATAAATGGCGATGTTTCGAAGCGTCGACGGATAGTCGCACTCGACGTTCATGGCCCGCGACATAATTCCGCTGTTACCGGAAGCGTCGACGTAGTACTTGGCCGTGACCTCTTGCCCGCTCTGTAAGGTGAGCCCTGTAACCCGGTTGCCATCGCGCGAAACCTTCGCGATCTTTGTGTTTTGGCGAACTTCCGCCCCGAGTTCCGCCGCATGGTCGAGAAGGACCGTGTCGTAGATCGACCGATCGACTTGGAACGCCGTCGCGCGACGTTGCCCCTCGAACTTCGCCGGTCTGTCTTCGTCTCTAAATTCTTCTACCGGGAGGAACTCAAAGTCCCACAGCTCCGGTCTTCGGCCCCAGCGATAGGTTGCCCCCACTTTGATCGGAAAATTGGCGGCTTCAATCTTGTCCCAAGCGCCAATTTCATAGAGCACGTCGGAGATGGGCGGCAGGAGGCTTTCGCCGATGTGGTCGCGCGGGAACGTCTCACGCTCGAAGACCGCGACGCTCAGCCCGCGGTTGTACTTCTTGAGGATCGACGCCGTCGTCGAGCCTGCGGGACCGCCGCCGATGATCGCCACATCGTAGTGGACCTTTTCGCTCATGCTTGCGCCGATGGACGGCCTTACGCGCCCCAGCGCCGCGCTGACGTGGCGGGCGGCCGCGATCGACGCCGCGTCGGGCATGCCGTACTTGATACTTCTGTAAATGTCCGCGTCATCCCGTATCGAGGGCATCGGGCCATAATATGGTCCCGAGCCATTCGGAGGTTGCGGGTCGGAATAAACACAGTGCATCCCAACGTGTGGGGAGCGTTCGGGGTTCTTGCCCAGATGGTGGCCGAAGGCCTCCTGTCGCTGACGTCGGCCGGCCGCTCGTCCGTCGGCGAACGTTGCCGTGCGAGAGCGTGATTGGTCTGGTTAATATCCATTCCGGGAAACATTTATCCCGGCGGTGAAGCAGAATGACAACCCCCCCGCGTCAACAAGGCTCGGCATCTCCCTCAACTCATTGCGCACCGGTTGCTGCGCGATCGTCAGCTCCACCATCCGGGCGTGCTGGACGAGGCCAAGGATCGTAGCGAGGCATTTCAACTCCGGCTGGCCGACCACATCACGGCATCCGCCGGCTCGATGAACTCCGTTTTCATCCACGTGGTCCTCGTCACCGTGTCGATGGCGCTGTTGGAGAAATGCCCCTGGCCGATACTGGCTCTGGAAGTCGGGATCGAAGCCATCTTCCTGTCGACATTCATCATGATCTGCCAGAACCGCAGGCTGCCTTCAAGCAGGCCAAGGCCGACCATGACTATGAAGCTCAGGAACTGGAAGGGTCCGCGTGATCCGGTTGGCCGGCGCCGCCAACCAGAGACCGCCGTCGAACTCGCCGGACCGTTTCGCAACTTGCCGCTGTGCCAGCCTTCTGACCGACCCGCCACAGCGGGCTGATACGTGCCGGATACTTACCGGATGATTGCCAAATGATTACCGGATGAGTGGTGCCGATTACCGGTCTGACAGTCAGTCGGACCGGATGAGCCGTCTCGGGCGCGCGATGGTTGTCGTCACACCATTGCTCCTGGTGAGCAGCGTTCTCTTCGGTATGTCCGCGCTCCGTTTCTACCGCTATGAAAGCGGGACTCCAACGACGGCGACGGTCGTTCGCTGCGAGGGCGGTCCCAAAAGTCGGGCTTGCTACGGCGCATGGAATATCGGCGGACTTTCACAGACCGGCCTCATCCGCGGTCCGTCTGGCCCGGATGGATCGTCGATGGAGGTTCGCGTGAATGGCGGGATCGCCTACGTGCGATCGCCCGTGCTGGCCTTCTGCGTGCTGCTGGCGCTCGTGGTAACTCTGGCAATCCTGTTCACCGTGTTCGCCTTTTTGCTGATAAGGCGCTGGATGCGCACCAAACAGTAGATGGAATTAGGGGACCGTCACGCGTCTCTACGTGCAGCCGCTCACGCTGACCCGACGGCCGACATTGGCGCACACGTGGACGTTCCCCGGCGGTGGAGGCGGATAGTCCTCGGGCATGGGTGCGTAGTCGGTCGGCGGCGGAGCGTAGGGGGCGACCGCGTCGGCAACGTTGGTGCACCCGCTCACCGACACGCGCCGGCCGGCGTTGACACAGACATCCGCGCGCGCCGCGCCGGACGGCTGCATCGTGACAAAAGCTTCGGGCACAGCGGTGAACGCGAGCGCTGCGATCGCCATGACGGCCCATCGCCGCTTGCTGGGACTACTAGAGGGACTCATCGAGGTCTCCTTGCCGCTGAGCGGTTTCATGTGCGGACCGTTGGCAATTGTATCGGCGCTCGCTGTGCTGGAGGCGCCGTTTTGGTGTTCACGGCGCGATGGGTCGATTGGTCCAGTCCCGGTCGGGTCGGCGCGATGAACGAAACCAGCCCCCTGCCGCACCGGTGCCGCCGTCGGTCGGGATCGTGTGGCCGGTGACGAACGCCGAGAGGTCCGAGGCCAGGAACAGGATCACCCGGGCTTGGTCGTCGGGCACCCCCATCCGTCCGACGGGGACCCATTGTGGCCACTGCAGCTGCTCCTCCGGGGAAAGCCACTGCGAGTAGGGCACCTGCAGCGATTCGGTGACGTCGGGGCCGATCGCATTGACGCGCACGCCGTCGCGGCCCACCTGGACCGCCAGGCTGCGGGTGAAGTGGATGACGGCCGCTTTGAAGGCGGCGTAGACGGGATCCTCGGGGTAGCCGCGTAGACCCTCCACGGACGAGACGTTCACGATCGCGCCGGCGCGTTGCTCGATCATTGAAGGCAGGAAGGCGTGCGTGACGAGGAAGACGTGGTGCAGGTTGATCCGGTAGAGGTCATCCCACAGTCGCGCGTCGGTGTCGACGAAGCAGCCGGGATGACGCAGCCAGTGGCCCACATTGTTGACCAGCACGTCGATCCGGCCGAAGCTACCCAGCACAGATCGCGCCAGGCCCGCGACCTGGTCGCTGTCCCGGACGTCGGTGGCGATCGCCAAAGCCGAGCCGCCTGACGTCGTGATCTCGTCGGCGGCCCGCTGGCCGAGCTCGGCGTCGACGTCGGCGATGACGACGAGGGCGCCGTGCTGCGCGAACAGCCGCGCGGTTGCCGCGCCGATACCGCCCCCGCCACCCGTGACCACCGCCACCCGGTCGGCCAGCAGCGGACCAGTCTGCGTTGCCTTATCCATGCTCATATTTTGGGGCACGCTTCGCTGGACGTCGCCCGCCGGTACATTGGCGTACCGTGACTGGTACGTCGATGTACCACCCCCCGAGAGGCGGCGAGTAGTGGCCGAAGCAACGACCGATCCGGTGCGGCTGCCCCCGATCGTCCCGATCCCTAAACCCATCGCCGCGTTGGGGTTTTTCGCCTCTCGTGGGGCCGCCGTCAAGGCGCTGGGCCGCCGGTACGGCGACAGCTTCACCGTGCGTCTGCCGATCCTCGGGCAGGCCGTGGTGATCAGCGACCCGGCGTTGATCAAGGATCTGTTCAGTACCCGGAGCGACCTGGTGACGCGGAATTCGAACCTGGGCACGGTGCTCGGTCCCGGCTCGACGTTCAGCCTGCGCGGCGCGGAGCACCGACAGCGCCGCAAGCTGCTGGTGCCGCCGTTTCACGGCAAACGGATGAGCGGCTATGAGGCCATCGTCGAGCAAGAGGTGCTGCGCGAGACGGCGAACTGGCCCGAGGGAAGCGAGTTCGCCACGCTGCCGTCGATGATGCGTATCACGCTCAATGCGATCCTGCGTGCGGTGTTCGGTGCTGAGGGCGCCGAATTTGACGAGCTGCGCCAGCTGTTGCCCCCGCTGGTAGCGCTGGGCTCACGGCTGGCGGTGCTGCCGCTGTCGGCGCGCCGTGATTACGGGCGGTTGAGCCCCGGCGGCCGTTACGCTGGCTACCGCCGCCGCTACGACGAGGTCATTTCACGGTTGATCGCCAGGCTGCGCTGCGACCCGAACTTCGCCGCACGCAGCGACGTGTTGTCGCTGCTGCTGACGGCGTGCTACGACGACGGCCAGCCGATCAGCGACTCCCACATTGCCGACGAGCTGCTCACCCTGCTTGCCGCCGGCCACGAGACCACCGCCACCACGCTGGCGTGGGCAGTCGAGCGGCTGCGCCGTCATCCGCAGCTGCTGAGCCGGCTCACGGCCGAGGTCGACACCGAAGGATCGCAGTTGCTGCAGGCCACGGTCTGGGAAGTGCAGCGGACCCACCCGGTGATCGAGATGACCGGACGGTTCACCCTGGACCGGATACGGCTGGGGGAGTGGGTAATTCCCAAACACCACGTGGTGGCCGTCAGCGTCGTGCTGGCCCACACCGCCGAGACCCGCTTCCCCAACGCCAACGCCTTCGATCCCGATCGGTTCGTCGGCAACCCGCCCGACGCGTCACTTTGGGTCCCTTACGGCGGGGGAGTGAACCGGTGCGTGGGCGCAGCCTTCGCCAACATGGAGATGCTGGTGACGCTGCGAACCATGTTGCGCCACTTCGACTTCACCGCTACCCACGCCGCCGGGGAGTCGCATCGCTCCCGCGGCGTGGCCAACGCGCCAGGCCGCGGCGGGCGCGCCGTAGTGCACCGGCGCACCACCCGTGCCATGCCCCCAGTGAAGGCGATGTCGTTCTGAAGCCCACTCGCGAGATGGCCGGGGTTGTCGCGTCGCGTCAGCCGTCGGTGTCCGGCGGCTGATATCAATTGTGGCTATCAATTGCGGCAAAATGCTCGCTGCGATACCCATTCATTCCGCTGCCAAACGTGAGAAACCAGACATGCGGTATTGCCTTGCGCCGCAGTTTGGTGCGTGTCCGGCGGGGTATTCGGTGGCCCTTAGGAGTTGATCTTAAATGGTTACCGCCGATTATCCGGATCGTTCGTCCCCAATTCAGCTAACTGAGCGGCGAATTCACCACCGCCACAGCGTCCGGTCGATCGCGGTGTCGTTAGCCAGCCGGCTAATCGTGAAGAACGCGGTGCGTGCCTGGGCCACCCAGCCGAATCTGCATTGGCCATTCGAATATGTCGACAGTCTTGCTGGATTGCTGCCACGTTTCCCCACGTCGGCGGAGATGGAACCGGTGCGGCTCGAGAACTGTGCCGCGGAATGGATTTGCGCACCCGGCATGTCGCCTACGCGGGCGATCCTTTACTTCCATGGTGGCGCGTTCCTCACATGCGGTCTCAACACTCACCGCTCTCTGGTCACCCGCTTGTCGAAGGCATCGGACGCGGGAGTGCTCAGCGTCGGATATCGAATGCTGCCATCGCACGGAATAGCCGATGCGATCGACGACGGGATCAGTGGACTTCGGTGGTTGCAGCGGCGCGGCTACGACGGCGATCGAATCGTCGTGGCGGGCGATTCGGCAGGCGGATATCTCGCGTTCATGACCACGCTTGCCGCCATCCAAAGTGACTTCGTTAGGCCAGCGGGGGTCGCCACCGTCTCCCCGTTCACGGATGCGGATCCGACCGGGAAACTCCAACATCGCAACGCGCGTAAGTGCTCGATGTTCACTTGCGGTGCATTGTCGGTCTTCACTGGATATCTCGGCGGGGCAGCTGTCCTAGCGGGACGAGGCGGTACCACACGTCGCGTTGCCTCACCGGTAGACGCCGATCTGTCCTCGCTGCCTCCCGTCACCATCCATGCGAGTTCCGACGAGTTGTTACTTGCCGACGCCGAGCTCATGGCGAGGCGCCTAAGCGCCACGGGGGTCCGCTGTGATCTGCATCTGTGGGATGGGCAGGTGCACGACTTCCCGTTGGCGGCAGACATATTGCCAGAGGGTAGACGGGCCATCAGATACATCGGGGATTTCGTCAAAGAGGTAACGACGCAAAGCGACATCGTCTCGGGTCGCGCGGGAGTATCCAACGCTCAGAGTCCACGGAGCCCGTGGAGTCATGGCCGGGCGCACGGGATCGCTACAGCGGGATAGCGCCCACGCCGGTGGGCATCGCTGCCGTCGACAAGTTTCTCGAAAGGGAACTGCACCGCGAATTGATTTGGAGAGCTGCCGATTGAGTTCCCCGAAACCTGTTGCTTCAGCTTCATTCACAGCTGATTGATTCACAGGCCTGGATCGATTTCGACCGTCTCGCGCTGCTCCTGCCAGTCGGAAGCGCTCGTCTCCAGCGGCATGTCGCTTTCACGCAGCCCGGCCGGCGCACTGCCAGCATCATCAGCACCGTCGTCGTCGAACGGAGAATCGGCGGTGGCGCGCTGTTGTTCAACGGCGTCGGCGACGGGTACGTCGTCCGGGAAGGCGCCATGGCTTTGGTCCACGGAAGGCCGGTTACCCGCTGCTTCGCGATCAAAACCGCACCGAATAACGAGCCCGCGACGCGCCCATTTCGTGGCCGTGACCAGCTCTTCTAGCGGCTTGCCTCGGACTCAGATCGAAACAAACCCGCGGCGCCGTGCTGAGCCGATCGGAATGTGGAGCGGTCCATCGGCACACCGTGGCCCACGGACCGCGACCTCAGGCCGGTGAACCGGCGGCGCCGACCTACTCTGCAGTCCGCGCCATTGCCGATACAGTTGGTGCCGATGACTGGACCAATGACTGGAGCAGCCCCGCCCGCGCTGACCGTGCGCTACGAAGCATCGCAACGTACCTTCGCCCCAGGCAACGATGTGGTTGTTGGCCGTGACCTGCGGGCAGACGTCCGGGTCGGACACCCCCTGATCTCCCGGGCTCACCTGCTGCTGCGATTCGACCAGGGCCGATGGGTCGCCGTCGACAACGGCAGCCTCAACGGGATGTACGTCAGCAACCGTCGCGTGCCGGCGGTCGACATCCAGGACGGTCAGCGGATCAACATCGGCAACCCGGACGGCCCGCTGCTGACCTTCGAGGTGGGTCGCCACCAGGGGATGGCCGGGCGTCCCCCCACGATGTCGATACCCTTGATCAACCTGCCGCCCGGAGCGACCCAACCGCCCCGGGGCACGTCACCGACCGCCACGACATCGACCGGCCCGGGCCGGGTCGGCCAGCCCCACCAGCCCGGGGAGCCCACATCGCGGCTGCCTTTGTCACATGTGCCCACCGGGGTGCAGCCGAGCTACCCCTCGCAGCCGGGCTACCCGTCGCAGCCGGGCTACCCGTCGCAGCCGCGCTACCCGACCGAGCCGCACCAGGTGCGCTCGCCCACCGGGCCGCAGCCGACTCCGCAGATCTACCGGCCGGCCACGTCCCCGCCGCCCACGACCGGCCGCCCGGGTGGTGATGGGGGAAACATCGCGACGTCGATGATGAAGATCCTGCGGCCGGGTCGAGGCGCGGCGGCGGTGGAGGCGGCGCCGGGCGCCATCAGGATCGGCCGCGCCGACGACAACGACATCGTTATTCCCGAAGTGCTGGCATCGCGCCATCACGCCACCCTGGTTCCGACGCCCAAGGGCACTGAGATCCACGACAACCGGAGCATCAACGGCACCTTCGTCAACGGCAACCGGGTCGAGATGGCGCTGCTGCACGAGGGCGATGTCGTCACCATCGGCAACATCGACCTCGTGTTCGCCGGCGGCACGCTGGCGCGCCGCCAGGAGACCGCGGCCGCGACGGGCACCGGTGGCCTCGACGTGCGCGCGGTGGCGTGGACTATCGAGAACAACAAGACGCTGTTGGACGACATCTCGCTGATCGCCCGCCCTGGAATGCTCACGGCCGTCATCGGCCCGTCGGGTGCCGGCAAGTCGACATTCGCCAGACTCGTGGCCGGGTACACCCACCCGACCGCCGGCACAGTGGTGTTCGAGGGGCACAACATCCACGCCGAATATGCCTCGCTGCGCAGCAGGATCGGCATGGTGCCGCAGGACGACGTGGTGCACGGTCAGCTGACCGTGAAACAGGCGCTGATGTATGCCGCCGAACTGCGGCTGCCGCCGGACACCACCAAAACCGATCGCGAACAGGTAGTGGCCCGGGTGCTCGAGGAACTCGAGATGACCAAACACCTCGAAACCCGGGTGGACAAGCTGTCGGGTGGCCAGCGCAAGCGTGCGTCGGTGGCCCTGGAGCTGCTGACCGGGCCGTCGCTGCTGATACTCGATGAGCCGACATCCGGCCTGGACCCCGCGCTGGACCGGCAGGTCATGACCATGCTGCGGCAATTGGCCGACGCCGGTCGCGTGGTCCTGGTGGTCACCCACTCGCTGACCTATCTGGACGTCTGCGACCAGGTTTTGCTGCTGGCCCCGGGTGGCAAGACCGCGTTCTGCGGGCCGCCCAGCGAGATGGGCGCGGCCATGGGAACGACGAACTGGGCCGACATCTTCAGCTCGGTCGCCGAAGACCCGGACGCGGCCCAGGCCCGGTACCTGGCGCGCACCGGGCCGGCGCCCGATGCGCCGCCGGTGGAGGAGCCCGCCGAGCTGGGCGATCCGTCGCATACAAGCCTGTTCCGGCAGTTCTCCACGATCGGCCGGCGACAGATTCGGCTGATCGTCTCCGACCGGGGCTATTTTGTCTTCCTCGCGCTGCTGCCGTTCATCATGGGCTCGCTGTCCATGTCGGTGCCCGGCGACGTCGGATTCGGCATCCCGAATCCGATGGGTAATGCGCCCAACGAGCCCGGGCAGATCCTGGTGCTGCTCAATGTCGGTGCGGTCTTCATGGGGACCGCGCTGACCATCCGCGACCTCATCGGTGAACGGGCCATCTTCAAGCGAGAACAGGCAGTCGGCCTATCGACCACCGCCTACCTACTGGCGAAGGTCTTCATCTACACCGTGTTCGCGGTCGTTCAGTCGGCCATCGTGACCGTCATCACCGTGCTCGGCAAGGGCGGTCCGACCCAGGGCGCCGTCGCCCTGGGCAAGCCTCCGCTGGAGCTGTTCGCCGATGTCGCCGCCACCTGCGTCGCGTCGGCGATGCTCGGGTTGGCGTTGTCGTCGGTAGCGAGGTCAAACGAACAGATCATGCCCTTGCTCGTCGTGGCGGTCATGTCGCAGCTGGTGTTCTCCGGCGGCATGATTCCCGTCACCGGTCGTGTCGGGCTCGACCAGATGTCCTGGGCCACACCGGCAAGATGGGGATTCGCGACGTCAGCTTCCACGGTCGACTTGATTAAGTTGGTGCCCGGCCCGCTGACGCCGAAGGATTCGCATTGGCATCACACGCCCGGGGCCTGGTGGTTCGACATGGGAATGCTGGCATTGATCAGTGTGTGTTACCTCAGCTTCGTGCGCTGGAAGATTCGCCTGAAGAGCGGCTGATCGGTTTCCGCTGCCGACGAGCGGGATGTGTTTAAGTTCACTTTGGCCATGTTTCGATGAACCTTCGCCGCAACGCGATTCGTCGGCATAGGCATGACCGCAATAACATTTTCACCATCCACGAGCCTCGCCGCCCGTCGTCGCCGCGGTGCCCCGCAAATCGCCGGCACCGCAGTGGCATTCACCCCGCACCGCTACGACCAGGCCGAAGTCGCCCGCGAGCTCAGCCAATTGGCCGAGCCGGGGTTCATGCGCTTCGCCGAAACGGCCGGCGTCGACCATCGCAGCCTCGCGCTGCCGCTGTCGCGCTACCCGAAAATGACCGGCTTCACCGAGTCCAACAACGCCTACATCGACGTGGCGGTTGACCTCGGTGAGCGGGCCGTGCTGTCGGCGCTCGCCGATGCGAACATCGAACCCCGCGACGTCGACACCATCGTGATGGTCTCGAGCACCGGAATCGCAGTGCCCACCATCGACGCCCGGCTGATGTCGCGCGTCGGTCTGCGCCCGGACATCAAGCGCGTCCCGCTGTTCGGACTCGGCTGCGTGGCGGGCGCCGCCGGGATGGCGCGCGTCTACGACTACCTGCACGGCTACCCGGAGCACGTCGCGGTGCTGCTGTCCGTCGAGCTGTGTTCGCTGACGCTGCAGCGCGACGACACCTCGATCCCCGCGCTCATCGGCGTGTCGTTGTTCGGAGACGGCGCTGCCGCCGTCGTGGCCATCGGCGCGGACTGCGTTCCGATGAGCCCCAAGGTCAATCGGGGACCGCGCGTTCTGGGCACCCGCAGCCGGGTGCTTGAATCGACGGTCGACGTCATGGGTTGGAACGTCGGCTCCAGCGGGTTCCAGCTCGTGATGTCGCGCGATGTGCCGAAGATGGCCGACGACTACTTGCGCGACGAGGTCGACGGCTTCCTCGCCGACCACGGCCTGTCCGTTGCGGACATCTCGACGTGGGTGTGTCATCCCGGTGGTCCCAAGGTGCTCGATTCGATCGAGAACGCGTTGGGCCTGCCGCCGGAAGCCTTGGCGCACAGCCGAAACTCCATGCGGGAGAACGGCAACATCTCGTCGGCGTCGGTGCTCGACGTGCTGCGGCGAACCGTCGCCGAGCCGCCCGCCGACCGGGCGTTCGGCGTGATGCTTGCGATGGGTCCGGGCTTCAGCTTCGAGTTGCTGCTGCTGCAGTGGTAAGGGGAGGGGACCATGTTGTTCTACCTGTTCATCCTGGCTATCGGCTGTGAACGCCTGGTCGAGCTCGCATTCGCCCGGCGCAACGCAGCCTGGGCAATTGCTCAGGGGGGCAAGGAGTTCGGCCGCGATCATTATCCGGCGATGGTCAGTATGCACACGCTGCTGTTGGTTTCGTGCGTCGTCGAGGTGTGGGCGCTGCACCGGCCGTTCATCGGCTGGCTGGGCTGGCCGATGGTCGCCGTTGTGGCGCTCAGCACGGTTATCCGCTGGTGGTGCGTCGCCGTGCTCGGTAAGCACTGGAACCCACGGCTCATCGTGATCCCGGGTGTGCCGCTGGTTCGCCGTGGGCCGTACCGCTGGATACATCATCCCAACTACACCGCGGTTGCGGCGGAAGTGGCGGCGCTGCCGCTGGTTCACTCGGCGTGCTTGACCGCGATCATGTTCAGCGTGGCCAACGCGTTGGTGCTGAACGTGCGAATCCGCGCGGAGAACGCCGCGCTGGGCTATGCATGATCGATGCCCGAGCCATCACCGTGGCTGGGCGGTCGCTTCGACCGCCCAGCACGCGGCCGTGTACCGAGCGATGTCACCGGACACGAACGGCTCGTAGGCTTGGCGCAGAGCGCCGACCACCCGGGCACGGGTTCCGGCGTCGACGGTCGGCAGGACCTTTGCGACCGGCCCGATTTGGGTCAGGTAAGTGAGGTCACGGGCGGGCAGCGTGCACGCGATGTCAATCGGCTTGATGTCGACCCCGCCCCAGGCGCTGGCGCCAAGGACCGTCCGGACGACCTCCGGGTCGGCAAACGCAACTGGCCCCGGCTGCCCGACAGCTCGTGGCACCAGATCCGGCAGCAGCGCGCCGGCGACGCGCACGGCGACGCTCATGAAGGGGTTGTCGTGCGGGTGACGCCAGCAGAAGAAGGCCAGCCAGCCCCCGCTGCGTGTCGCGCGCCGTTAGGTTGGCAAACGCTGACACAGGATCGTCGAAAAACATCACCCGCGCCGCCAACCACTTCGAGTGCCCCACCTTCCGTCGCTATCCCGATCTCGCAGCGGCGGGGTCGCTTGATGCGTCCCCGCGAAGACGGTCGTAGCACGGTCCGCCGCAGGTCCTTAGGGGTAGGACCGTGGAAATTGCCTATTCGGGAAGGTCGCTTCCCACTTCCAGCAGCGTGCTCTGCAATGCCGCGCCTGCGCGCAACTGACGCGACCCCGCTCGCGCTGCTCGGGTTGCCACTGGGGTTCTCAGCATCTGGATCGACGTGGGGTAGCGCTCGCCGTGGTGGCGAACGCAGTGCCGGGTTGGGATGTGGATCCATCCCAGAATTGGACTTCCCCAACGAGATTCGTCACTGCGATCGGCTGCGCTTTCGTCGGGCCAGCTAAGCGCGGGAGGTTTGCCGGTTCGGTCCGCTGCCGGCGCGCGATTGCGCGACCGGTTCGGTGGACTCAAGATATCTACATCAGTCCCAACGAGTTCGGACCGTACGCGCGTGCTTGCGCGGCGTCGAACTCACAACTGCCGGGCCCAACGACTTCTGGAGGATCCACCATGATTTCCGTGCGGCAAGCGACCATCGACCTACTCCGCTCGCATGGTTTGACAACGCTTTTCGGTAACCCGGGCTCGTCGGAACTGACCATGCTGGAGGACTTCCCCGGCGACTTCCGTTACCTTCTGGGCCTTCAGGAGATGATCCCCGTGGGGATGGCCGACGCCTACGCCCAGATCACCGGACGCCCCGCGGTGGTGAACCTGCATACCGCGCCCGGCCTCGGGAATGCGCAGGGGGCCCTTTACAACGCGTTCGTCAACAAGACCCCGCTCATCGTCACCGCGGGCAATCAGCGGCGCGTCATGCAAAACCAGTACTGCTTGCTCACCAACATCGACGCCACGACGGTGCCCAAGCCGTTCGTGAAGTGGTCGGCCGAACCGGCAATCGCCAGCGAGGCACCCGCCGTGCTGGCCCATGCCATCCATCTGGCCACCACGCCGCCGATGGGCCCGGTGTTCGTGTCGTTGCCGATGGACGACATGCAGGTCGAGCTCGACGAGGCCCAGGCAGCCGAGATCGCCACGGTCCGCGACCGCAAAGTGACCCACGCCGGGGGTTTTCCGGCGGACCTCGCCGAGCAGATCTGCGGGCGCATCCACTCCGCAGCATCGCCGGCGTTGGTCGTGGGCGGCGACGTCGAACGGTACGGGGCCTGGGATGCCGTCATCGGCTTCGCCGAGCGCACCAAGTCGGTCGTGTGGACGTCGCCACTGACCGGATGGAGCGGATTCCCGGAGGATCACCCGCTGTACCGGGGGGTGCTGCCGCCTGGGGCGGGCTGGATCTCGCAGGCGTTGGCCGGCCACGATCTGATACTGGTGATCGGCTCCCCGGTGTTTCGGTACTACCCCAAGGTGCCCGGACCCTACCTACCCGAGGGCGCGAGCCTCATCCACATCACCAATGATCCCGACGAAGCCGCGCGCGCCCCCGTCGGCGACGCGATCATCGCGGACCTGCGCAGCGCCGCCGATGCCCTGCTCGCCGCCGCACAGCCAAGTCAGCGGCCGGCGCCGGCGCCGCGGCAGCCCATTGCCGATATCGAGCAGGCGGAGGTGCCGCTCAAGCCGGAAGCATTGTGGACGGCCGTCGGGAAAGGCGCACCGCCGCAGACGCTTTGGGTCAGCGAGGCGGGCAGTAACGAGATCGCGATGACCGCCGGGATTCGGCCGGGCAGCAGGTTCTCGCATCTGTCAGCAGCGGGCGGCGGACTCGGCTTTGGACTGCCCGCTGCGGTGGGCGCTCAACTTGCTGCGCCGGATCGCCCCGTTGTGGCGTTAATGGGCGATGGCTCAATGCATTACGCGATCACCGCGCTGTGGACCGCGTCCCACTACCAGATCCCGCTAACCATCGTGGTGGCCTCCAACGCCGAATATGGCGTCCTCAAACAGTTCGGCATGTGGGAGCAGACTTTCGGTGTTCCGGGCCTTGATCTGCCCGGGCTCGACGTCGTGGCAACCGCCGCCAGCTATGGCGTCGACGCGCACGAAGCCCGCAGCACCGACGAGGTCACGGCGCTGGTCGAAGCGGGCATCGCTGACCGCGAAAAACCAACGCTGATCAACGTGCGCACCACGCCAGTGGACGTCTGATTCAGCCGATGTCGGCATGCCGGGCGAGGAAACCCAGCACAGCCTCGGCGAAGACGTCGTTGCGGTCGCCGGCGACCATGTGGCCGGCGCCGTGGACATCGACGAACTCGACCTCGGGGAAGCGCGCAAGGAACTGATCGGCGCGCTCTTGGCTGACGAGGTCGCTGACCTGACCTCGCACCAAGAGCATCGGCACGCCGTTGCGCAGGATCGCCTTAATGGCGTTGTGCAGGCGGTCCGTGTCGGTCACCTCGATCGGGGGAAACGGCGAGCTGCCGCTGATGAATTTCGGATCCCAGTGCCAGTACCAGCGATCGCCGCGGCGGCGCAGGTTGGTGCGTAGGCCGTCGAGATCGGTCGGGCGGGGCCGATGCGGGTTGTACTCGGCGATCATGTCGGCGACCTCGTCGAGCGAGTCGAACCCGGATGCCACCCGGTCGGCCATGAAGGCGTGAATGCGGCTCGCCCCGGACGGGTCCATGTTGGGCACGATGTCCACCAAGACGACCGCGCTGGCGATCCCGGGCGCCATCTCACCCGCGAGCAGCATGGAGGTGAACCCGCCCAGGGAGGCGCCCACCAACACCGGTTGCGGCGGCAGCTGGCGCAGCACTTCCAGGATGTCGCTGGCGAAGCTGACCACGCGGTAGTCGCCGTCATCCGACCAGTCCGATTCTCCGTGGCCGCGCAGGTCGACGGTGACCGCCTGCCAACCACGCTCAGCCACGGCGGCGGCGGCTTTGCCCCAGGAGCGGCGGGTTTGCCCCCCGCCGTGTAGAAATACCACTGCACGCGCCCGCGGGTCGCCCATGCGATCAGACACGATGTGAACGCCGCCCGTTCCGTAGGTCGAGAACCGTTCGGGTGCCGTCGTCATTTAGGAATCGTAAGGCGCTGTTGGTGCAACACCGCACCGAGCACCCCGCACACGGTCACGCCGACGTGGCCGTCTTCGTCACGGTGTTGGGTGACCGCGATGTGCCGCGGGCGGCCAGGACCGCGACACCGGCCGCACCGAAGAGGAGGTCCCCGAAGCTCTCCACGATCGCCGTCACCCAGGAAAACCAGGTCACACCCGCGGCCGGCGCGGCACCGATGAAACTGTGACTGAACGCGCCCCAAGTCGGCAGCAGGTTTAGCCGGCGGGGTCAGGGGCGGGAGTGGGCGCTTCGCCGAACCGGGCCAGCACCAGCGTTGCGGATATCGCCACCACGAATCCGGTGATAACCAGCCAGCCGAGGCCGGGGCGGGCAGTGTCGCCCAGCCAAATCACTCCGACGAGCGCGGGCGCGACCGTTTCACCGACCACCATGGCGGCCACGGTGGTGGTCACCGATCCGCGTTGAAACGCAGAGGTGAGCAATAGAAACCCGGCGGCGCCGCCCGCGGCGGCGGCGTACAGGGCCGGGTTGAGGTAGAACGCGGGCTTAGTGGGGTTGATCTCGTCGAGCATGCGAACGCCGATCTCGACGACGCCGTAGCCGGTTCCGGAACCAAGGCCCAGGGCAAATGCGCGCTCACGGTCGGACAATCGGCCCGCGGTGGCGCCGACGATGAAAATGACGACGACCACGCCCACCAGTGCCCAGCCGAGCCCCGCCGGGGCGCGTCGAAAGTGCCCGGGTCCTGCGGCGCAAGCGAGCGCGAAAAGACTCGCGCAAACCACGCCGACGGCGGTCCACTCTGCTCGTGAAAGCCGCGCCTTCATCACCCAGGCGGACACGACGCCGGTGACGGCGATCGAGGAGGCCAGCGCCGCGGCGACGACGTAGATCGGCACCAGCCGCAGCGCCGCGACCTGTAACAGAAACCCAAGGCCGTCAAGACCGATGCCCGCGAGGTAGCGCCACTGCCGCCCGGCGCGCAGCAGCAGTGCGGGGTCGATGCCCGAGCCGCTGCCGGCCTTTACCGATCGTGTCGCGACGGCCTGCAATACCGAGGCGGTGCCGTAGCACACCGAGCAACCCAGAGCGAGCACGAAGCCGATCAACACAGACCGACAATACGAGACGTCGGTACGCCGTGCAGTACGCGAGGTCCCGGGTATGCCGGGCGCCAGGGTCCGAGTGAAGGGATCGGGATGAGCGGTGTCACAGGCAAAAGTCGCTGCGATCACCGGGGCGAGCAGCCGGATCGGCGAGGCGATGGGTCAGAACAACCGGTTGAGAAATTCGCCCGTGGCGGGACTGATCCAGTCAACGTTGACTGCGGCGTTTATCAGCGTCGACAACGGGCTGCTGTTGTCGACCGTGTAGTACTGGACCAGGCCGTCCGTGAGTGTCGGTGTGGCACCTTGGATCTGGTCGGGGCTTAAGCCCAGGTACTCCTCATGTGTGCTGAAAAAGCCTGTGATCGCGTGGATGTCCGCGATCGGGTTGCTGAAGAAGTTCTGCGGCCAGGCGGCATAGCCGTCGCCCGCGAGCGTGTAGACATCGGCCGGGTAGTAGTTCGGCGTCGTGAGTCCCATCGTCTGGCTCAGATCGAACGACGGGAGTAGCGGTGCGATCAGGCCGCCGAGCGGTCCAAGTGAGGGCAGCAGTGTGTTCAATATGCCGCCGGAGGCGGAAGCGGGGTCTCCGACCAACACGAAGTGGAGGTCACTGACCGGCACACCTTCGGCGTGGAGTTGCATCATCGCCTCGGAGGCGGCGGCGGAACTCTGTGAGTAACCGAAGACCCAGATCGGGTTTTGGGCACTCACCTGCCCGGTTGCCATCTGCGCATTGACCGCGGACATCAAGTCCGCTACGTCCAAGGGCAAGTTGGCGTCGGTGTTGTACCCCAGCTCCGGTGTGTAGAGCGATTCCGCGTGGCCGTGGAAGCCGAGGGGCTGAAGATAGAGCCGCTCGACGGTTGCGACGTAGGCGGCGCTCGGTTGCGGAATTCCGGTGGGTCCCATGACGAGGGCGATACCGCCCGTGTCGGAAGTGGTGGTCGGATTCGCGCCGAGCGCCTGCGGTGCCGACGCGTTGGTGCCGGCGCTGGCGCCCGCGTTGGGGGTGCCGAGCAGAGGGTGACCGAACAGCGACTGGCTGCGCGCGTTCACCCAACCCAGCACCGGCCGGTCGACGGTATGCAACAGGGAAGCGTTGGCGACCTCAGCGCCCGCATATGACCCCGCGCTGGCCGCCAAAGCCTGCACGAACCGGCGGTGAAAAGCCGCCGCCTGCGCGCCGACTGCCCGATAGGCCCGGCCGTATCGGCCGAAGAGTGCCGCGACGGCCGCCGACAGCTCATCGGCACCCGCCGGTGCCAACTCGATCGTCGGGGCCGCCGCCGCGGTGGCGGCGGTGACCTCCGACCCGATCCGTGTCAACTCCCCGACCGCCGCGCCGACCAGATCCGTCGCCACCGTCACGTACGTCATCTTGTTCCCCTACGCCATAAACGGCTCGTCACCGTGCACCACACGTCCAGGCGATAGGGAAAGCATATTGCCGCCCGGGCTCGGCTAGAGCGTCTCGTCCAAATCAGCAATAACGAATTTTCGGGCCGGCACGGCCGGCACGGGCGGGCCGAGCCCGGCGCGGAGCCCGCCGTCGTGGCAGCCGTTGTCTTTCGTCAGACACGCCTAGGCCAGCAGTGACGCCAATTCGCTTCGGGGCAACGACATTTCGCGTTCGCCGGCGGCGTGCTCGAGTACCTGGCCCTGATCAAAGAAGAAGATCACCGCGTCGTCGGTGATCGCGAAGTTCTGGTACACCTCGGCGCCGGGCTCGCCCTGCGGGAGCGGGCCGTACTCTCGTTCCAGGAGCGGGTTGAGGATCGCAAGTGGGTCGGTGCCCGGTTTGAACAGCGTGTCGAAGGTGATCGGGGTGTGGGTGGTCAGGTTGGAGTTGAACGCCTTGTACCAGGCCACCGGGTGGGGCTCCGCGTCCTGGCCCATCGTCAGCACCAAGCTTGCGGAACCGGAGGTCGCCGATCGGTAGGTCGTCCCCTTGGACACGAGCTCGTACGGTCTGCCGAAAGTCCGGGCGGTCGGGAGTTGGGAGAATTTAATGAACCCGTCGCGCACCTGGCCCAGGTAGTCCGAAACCGGTTGCTGGTCGGGGTAGTCGACCGGAAACCTGAAGTGGATCTTGTAGCTGGAGGCGGCGCTCTGGACCTGGCAGGTCTGACTGGCGTCGACCGTCCCGCCGAGGTCGGAGCACGCCGACTGCGCGCCGGCCGCACCGGCGGCGGTCAAGCCGCCGAGGAGGCATGCGGCCACGGCCGCCTGGCCGGGGATGCGCAGTTTTCGAAACATGGTCGTCCCTATCGGAGGTGGCGGATCATTTCAGCAAGTAGACAGAGGACGCGCGGCTACCGATCCCGCTTCATTGAGCCGGCAATTTCAGCACCCGCCTGTTGTAGGGATCGGTGACGTACAGGTTGCGCTGGGCGTCCACCGCCACACCGTAGGGGCCGTCGAGACTGCTGAGCGGCAGCACCCGTCGGGTGGTTGAGTCCGCTGAACGGCAGCACCGTCGGGCTGCTGGCCCCCGCCCCCAGCTTCAGCACTCGGCTGTTGCCGAAGCCGGCGAGGTACAGGTTGCCGGCGGCGTCCACGGCAACGCCCCACGGACCGCGGAGGTCGGCGAACGGCAGCGGGGTCGGTGCGCTCGCACCCGGCGCCAGCTTCCAGGCCCGGTTGCTGCCGACGTCTGCGACGTAGACCGCGCCCGCGGAGTCCACCGCCACGCCGTGGGGATCGTCGATTCCACCGAACGGCAATGAGTTTGGGTCGCTCGCGCCCGCCGCCAGCCGCCACACCCGGTTTCGGGTGTGGTCGACGACGTAGAGATTGCCCGCGGTGTCCACCGCGACGCTCTCCGGGAGATTGAGGTGCAACGGAAGCACGGTTGGGGCGCTCGTCCCCGCGGCCGCCAGCTTGAGCACTCGGCCCGCGTCGTCGTCGACGACATAGAGGTTGCCGCCGGCGTCGACCGCGACACCCGCGGGGTGATGAAGATTGTTGAACGGCAACACGATCTGGGCTGGCGGGGGAGCACGGTGCGACGGCTGCGTGCTGGCGGCGTCGGCAGACCGGCCTGAAATTACGGCGACGACGCCGACGGCGGCGATGACAACGGAGACGGATGCGACGCTGCCCACGGCGAGCGCGACCTTGGCGCGTCGGCTCCAGCGCTTGCGGGGCCTCGGCTGGTTGCTGCGGCGCTCTCGGTTGGGGAGAGATCGCCTGCGGCGGCGGGTCGATGGCATACGCCGGGTAGGGGTACTCAGCGGGCGGCGTGCCTCCGAACTGGTCCTTGTCCACCGCCGCCTCTCTGACCCACCGTTCGGTGAGAAGTTCTCCGGATGCTAGCAACCCGGCGGCCGCGCCCAAAGCGTGTTGTCGACCATGGTAGAAACGTTTGCTACGGGGGCCGCGGGAATCGAGGTGTTCGGATGGGTCGCCATTGCAGGATCCGGCGTGCGGCGCCGTGGCTGATCGCCACGGCCACGGCCACGATCGTCCTTCCGGGAACGGCCCGCGCGGATCCCGAGGAATCGTTTCAGTCACCCTCGGGAAACATTGTGTGCTTCGTGACGACTCTGGGCTACCGGGGTGCCCCGGCGGCCGCGTGCCAGGCCCAGCGCCACACGTACACACCGCCACCGCGCGGCGACTGTCACCTGGGCGGCTGGGGTGGTCAAATCGACCTCGACCAGGGCAATCCTCCCGAATTCGAGTGCGTGGGCGGGGTTCTCGCCGTCCCGCCGATGCCCACGCTGAACTACGGGGAGAGCCGTTCCGCCGGGACCCTCACCTGCACCAGCGAGCCATCGGGCATGAGGTGCGCCGACAGCAGCACCGGGCACTTCTTCCGCCTGTCCACCGAGTCCTACGATCTGGGCTGAAAGCGAACCGGCACAACACCGGAGAACGCGATGAGATCAGGCCGCGTGATCGCCCTGGCGGCAACAGCATTCGTTGTCACCGTGGGAGTGGCGGGTTGTTCGTCGCACAAAGCCGCCGACGGCGGTCGCCCGGGCGCCGCGGCTCCCGCGCTGCGCTCCGGCGCGCCGTCGGCGGGCGGCAACGGCCCCGTCGGGTACGCGTTCGAGGCGCAGGGCACTCAGCACGTCGTGTATCCGGGCAGGAAAGACAACCACATCCACGAGCTGTGGTGGGGGCCGAAGGCCTGAACGTTCAGTACGTGATGCTCGAATACATCAACTGGCTCGGGTCGTACTTTTGCCGAATTGTGTTGAGCTGCAACAGATTGACGCCGAAGTACCGGGCTGCCGAAGCATTTGGCTCGACGTAATTGACATAGCCGCCCACCGAGGCGGTGTGCACGGCTTCGTGCGCGCGGGCCAGCCATGTGGTTGCGGCGTCGAAGGCCGCCGGGGTTTGCGGCTCGGTGTACCACTGAACGGATGCGGCCTGACGCCGCCAGGGAAACGCAGTATCACCCGGAGCCAGGTCACCGACGGCCGCATCGAGCGACTCGAGGACCGCAGTCGCCGATCCCGCTTCCGCCGGCCATGCCGATAGCGCGGCGACGATCGACTCGGCGGCGGCCGTGGTCAGCTCGCGGATCACGTCGGAGCCGGCCACGAATGCGCGCGGCCGCGTCGCCTGGGCGCCGCCCGCGAAGTAGTGGACGAAGTCCAGGTGACCATACGTTTGACCGGTGTTCTCCAGGGGCCGTAGTCCTATTGCGGCGCTGAGGCTTTCGGCCATCTGCCCTCCCTCGCCGCCCGGTGTCGCCAACACGATGGCCAACCGGTTGGAGCCGGAGCCCACGCTGATGTTGACCATGCCCCAGACCGCACGCTCCGCCGCGCGCAGCCACCTGTGCCAGCCGGGGATGACCTGTCCGGCGGCGGCCTCAGGGAAGGTGAGGTTGACGATGTCGCGATCACCGGCCGGAAACGTTCGGAACGTGAACGAGGTGACAATGCCGAAGTTGCCGCCTCCGCCGCCGCGCAGCCCCCAGAACAGATCGCCATGGTCGTCGGCCGCTGCGGTGATCGCTTCGCCGCTGGGCAGCACAACCGCAGCCGATACCAACGCGTCGCACGTCAGCCCGCACTGCCGGGCGTCCGAACCCAGCCCGCCACCGAGCGTCAAACCGGCTACGCCGACCGTAGGGCAGCTACCGGTGGGGATCGATCGTCCGTATGCGGCAAGTGCCGCTTGCACCGAATCCAGTTCCGCCCCAGCCGAAACCGTGGCCAGCCCCCGGCCTTCGTCGTAGCTGATTCCGCCGGGCAGCTGCCGGAGGTCGATCACCAACGCACCGTTTGGTGCCGAAGCCCCGACGTAGGAGTGCCCGCCGCTCCGGGCGGCGATCTTGATCTGGTTCTTCGCGGCGAACGTCACCGCCTTCTGGACGTCGGAGGTTGATTTGACGACGACCACCGCCGCCGGTTTCGAATCGTCGAAGCGCGTGTTGAAGAGGCGCTTCGCCGCGGCGTACTCGGTGCTCGACGGCAGGATGACCCGGCCCTCGATCGTGTGGGCAAGGGCACCGAGGTCCTGCGGGGCGGACGGACTCTGCGGGGCAGAGGGGACGGCCGGGCTCTGCGGGCCAGGTGCCGGGGTTGTCCGGCACGATCCCAACACGCTGCCGGCGGCGGTCCCCAACGCCCCGCGAACAAACGCCTGCCGGGTGATTGCCATCGCAACAGTCTGCTGCAGGTGGGCCCACCAGCGTGAGCCGCGTGCCAAACCGACGGGCCACAACGGCGAGCCCGGTCGACCCGTGGAACTTCGCGGGTCGACCGGGCCAGGGCCACAGAGCTATTCAGATATTTAGCGCATCCACATGCTGTTGTTGTTAATCGGTCCGGGCGGCGGCACCATCGGGGCCAGCTGCTTGGGCCGGACGAACAGCGAGCCCGCGACGCCACGGTTGCGCAGGGCTGCGGCGCGCCAGGTGTGCACCGGATGCGTGGCCAGCATGTTGGCCAGCCAGGGGAAGAACCCGCGCTCGGAGTTGGCCCGGTCGGCCATGGCGTCGAAGTCCACCGAACGCAACATGTACTTTCCCGCGCTCAGGACACCGATGGCCTTGCGCGCACCGTCGGGCCGGAAGGCGTAGCCGTGGTTGTCGGCCGTGTATTCCATCGACCGCTGTAGCGCCTTGCCCAGGAACGGGATCCGCATGCCCAGTTGGCTCACCTGGCGCCAGTAGGAGGCGTGCCCCGCTGCAATGTGCCCCACCTCGTGGCCGATGACGAACGCCAGCGCCTCGGGGTCGCGGGCCTGTCCACCGATTTCGAAGAGGTCGCTGTATACGACGATGTAGCGGCGGAAGCCGTGCCCGCTGGCGAAGGCGTTGATCTGGCCGTTGCCCAGCACCACGTAGGCGTCGGGCACCTCGTTGAGGCCGAACCGCTGCGCCGCTTGAACCACGAGCCAGTAGCCCTCGGGGAATTGGGTGGGCGACATCTTGACGCCATTCACGCGCTGCCTACCTGATAGCAACCCGCGCCCGAGGTACATCGCGAGTGGCCAGGCGACAATCGTCAGCAGCGCCACGCTGCGGCGGCCTTGCAGCACCTCGTGCAGCGCGTACGAATACAGGCCCACGGTGAACACGATGACCAGGACCAGAAGCCCGATCTCCCAGGGGTGGCGGTGGGGTTGCTCCGGGTGGCCCGGCATGGGCGGCTGCCAATTTCTCGGCAATTCCACGGTGGTCATGGTTGTCCTCGGATTTCTCTGTGACGTCGGTGTGCTCCGGTTTTTCCGGGCGACTTCACACTCCAAGGCCGGGCTTGCAGGATTCTCTATGAATCCTTGGTGCCGACGTGGGCGGCCAGCAGCCGGCCGGTAAGGGTCGAGCCGGCATCGATCAGCGCCCCGGGCAGCGCCTCGACGTCGGCGAGGTGCAGGCCGCTGGTGCCGCGAACTTGTAGGTCAGCATCGACGCCGACGGCTTCCGCGCCGCCTTCCCGACGGCGGCCCGGTAGTTGAAGTGACGTGACGGCCGGTCAGCGTGCCGCTGGCCCGCAGGCCCTCGACGGTGCCCTCCAAACAGGCGGTGCCGCCCGCCGTACCCGCACCCGGGCCGAGGTCGATGATGTGGTCGGCAATCGCGATTGTCACCGGCTTGTGCTCGACCACGAGCACCGTGTTGCATTGTCCCGCAGCCGCAGCCGCAGCCGCAGCCGCAGCCGCAGCGGCAGCCGCAGGCGTCGGCGATGTTGATCTTCCGATGACCTGGCCGCCTCCGAGAGCCGGGTGCGTCGCAATCCCGGTAGGTGGCGAAAGTCACTGTACGCTCGAAGAATTCGCGGATGTGCGGCTGCAGCGCGTCGACGTCCTTGGACAGGAACGACTTCTGTATTTTGGGGATAAGGCCCTCGTAGGTGAGGTTGATGCCGTCGACGTTGATCTTGGTGGGGCTCTTTGTGTAGCAGGTCGTTGAGTCGCTTCTTGGTGAACTTGCTGATCGGCTTGGCCGGATCGAAGAAGCTGCAGCCTGTGAAGATTCGGCCGTACCAGCCGTCGGGCCAACATGGGCATGAACCCCTGCACGAACGCGCTGCAGGTCTCGTTGATCAGCCGCTGCGACTCCGCGGCGATCGTGCGGAACACCAGGGAGCTTTTGCCCGAACCCGAAACGCCGGTGAAGACCGTCAGCCGGCGCTTGAGAATCTCGACGCTGCGTCCTTGAGGTTGTTCTCCCGCGCGCCGTGCACGCTGATCAGGTCCTGGCGGTTCGCGGCATGCGTGCACTCTGTTTCCGCCATGGGTCAGCGGAGCTCCTGGATACGGACGAGGTTGCCGGCGGGATCGCGGAGCGCGCAGTCGCGAACCCCGTACGGCTGCTCGGTCGGCTCCTGGACGACGTCAACGACTGCGGCCTGCAACCGTTCGAAGGTGCCGTCGAGGTCCTTGGTGGCCAGCAGCAGCGTCCCGAAGGTGCCCTTGGCCATCATCTCGGCGATGACGCGGCGCTCGTCGTCGGTGAGGCCGGGGGTGGCGGCCGGCGGGTACAGGACGATGGACGTGTCGGGCTGGTTGGGCGGGCCGATCGTGACCCAGCGGATCTTGCCGTTTCCCACGTCGAGGCGGACCTCGAAGCCCAGCTCGTCGCGGTAGAACGCCAGGGATTCTTCCGGGTCGTCGTGCGGGAGGAAGCTCGAGTGAATGGTGATGTCCATGCGCCTCACGCTAGGTGAGGCTCTCGCGCCCGCGCTTCTCGATTCCTGATCGGTCTACTGACCTGCTTCGCCACGCACGGCGGCAATTCCGCCGCTATTGCTGCCGCTGCTTCTTGTCGCCGGTAGGTGCTGGGCGGCACTCCGACCAGCTCGGTGAAGCGGGTGCTGAAGGTGCCGAGCGATGCGCAGCCGACCGCGAAGCAGACCTCGGTGACGCTCAGGTCGCCACGGCGCAACAGCGCCATCGCGCGCTCAATGCGCCGCGTCATCAGGTAGCTGTACGGCGACTCCCCGTAAGCGATCTTGAACTGGCGGCTCAGGTGGCCGGCCGAGATGTTCACGCCACGGGCCAGCGCCTCGACGTCCAGCGGTTGCGCATACTCCCGGTCGATCCGGTCACGCACCCGGCGCAGCAGCGCGAGGTCGCGCAGGTGCTGCCGTTCGGCGGGTGTGTTGGCCACTAGCGCGATGCTGCCACGATCCGCCGGAG
This sequence comes from uncultured Actinomycetota bacterium, assembly GCA_963778135.1. Classification (GTDB taxonomy): domain Bacteria; phylum Actinomycetota; class Actinomycetes; order Mycobacteriales; family Mycobacteriaceae; genus Mycobacterium. Next base: position 202,123 of record CAVZTC010000005.1, read on the forward strand.
TTGCCCAAAGCCCGACGTCGATCGCAGGTAACGCGCGAGGCAGGGGAGCATACTGATCGTCTGTGACGTTTTGGTTGGCCTGGCAGCCCGCCTGGCTGCGGTTTCTCGTCGCGGCGCTGCCCTTCGCGGTGTTCTGGCTGGTGTGGATAAGCGTCACGAGCCCTTCGACGTCTGGCGCCGGGACGAACGTGGTGATTGGTCTTATGAGCGGCTCCCTCTTCGGGCTTTTTATGCACCATCAGCATCACGCCTGGTACCGAGAGCTCAACCAGGCGGTCGCCGGCCTCGATGAGTCCGAGCGTTCTCAGGCGGTCGCCGCTATCACGCAGGGCTCGGTGCCCACCGATCCGGGGCTGCGCTTAGCGGCGATGAGGCTGGGGTCGACCTTCCTGGGTGGCAGGTCCGCGGATCAAATCAGGCGTCGCGAAAGGCAGATGTGGTTGTTGTGGGTGTTCCTCGTCGCGTTCAGCATTGCGGAGGCGATTCTGGCATCTAGCTTTCACGTCAGCCTTTACTTCGTGGCTCTGGGCGTGTTCGTGGCGGTCACGCTGCCGTTATCGCTGCGGCGCGGTCGGCGGTTTCGGCACAACATCGCACTACTCGCCGAAGGCCCGACGTCGGCGTAGTCCCGTGGCGGCGGAATCCGCCCGGTCCGGACTACGGATTGGTTTCCTATCATCTGGTTATGAGCATCGGTGGGCTGGAGATCATGGGATCGCCGGCATTTACCGAAGAGGACTCGGCCGGGTATCGCGCGGCGGGCTGGTGGTCCGACTCGACGCTGTCCGACGCGGTGCGTCGTAACGCCGAGCACTCAGCGGACCGTGCCGCGTATGTCGACCATCCCGCGACCTCGCTGAGTTGGCATGAGTTTGATTCTGCGGCAGACGCTTTGGCCGAACAGCTGGCCGGTGTCGGTGTGGCGCGCGGCGATCGGGTCGCGGTCTGGCACGGTGACTCCGCCGCCATCCACGTGCTGTTCGTCGCAATCGAACGCTGCGGCGCCGTCGTCGTCGGCATCGGCGCGCGCGCCGGCGCCCGTGAGGCCGGCGCGATACTGCGCGGTTCGCGGCCGAAGATCCTGATCAGTGATCGCCCGCGCGCCGACGTCGCGGCGCTGGCCGCACTGGACACGGCAGCCCTTGCCGCCGACGCGCCGATCTCGTTGCTGGTGATGAATCACGGCCTGCCGATCCTCAGCGTTGCCGCCCGCCCTGAAGCCCAGCCCAAGTCGGTGGGCGCCGAGTCCCAGCTCGGTGCCGACGACGTCTTCCTGATCAACTCCACCTCCGGCACCACGGGGCTGCCCAAGTGCGTCGTGCACACCCAGAATCGTTGGTACTACTTCCACCAAAAGGCGGTCGCCAACGGGCTGTTGACAGCGGACGACATTTTTCTGCCCGTCATACCCACGCCGTTCGGCTTCGGCATCTGGACCAGCCATACCACCCCGATCTACCTGGGTGCGACTGCGGTGATCCTGGAACGTTTCACGCCCAAGGCGACGTGCGAGGCGATAGCCCGCCACCAGGTGACGGTGTTGTGTTGCGTCAGTACTCAATTGACGATGCTGATGGCCGACCCCGCTTGCCGGGATTACGACCTGACCTCGCTGCGCGTGGTTTTCGCCGGCGGCGAAGCGTTGCCGTATCGACCGGCCGCCGAGTTCGAGGGACTCACGGGAGCGAAGATCCTGCAGTTCTACGGCTCGAACGAGACCGGGCTGCTCAGCGGGACGACGCTGGACGACTCGCTGGAGCGCCGACTGCGCACCGGCGGGCGGATCGTTCCCGAAATGCGGGTTCGCCTACTCGACGGCGACCAGGACGTCACCGAGAAGGGGCGAGGCCAACCCGCATGCCGGGGGCCGGCGACCAGCCTCGGCTATCTGGGTGGTACCGACCATGACAAGCTGTTCACCCGCGACGGGTGGATGCGCATGGGCGACATCTGCGAGATCGACAGCGACGGCTATCTGAGCGTCGCCGGGCGAACCGCGGACTTCATCCTGCGAGGCGGCAAGAACATCAGCTCGGCGCAGGTCGAAGACGCCGTGCTGACCCACCCCGCGGTCGCGCAGGCGGCAGCCGTCGCGATGCCCGATCCGGTGTTCGGCGAAAGGGTATGTGTCTACCTCGAACTCGCAGGATCCCAGACGATCGACCTGCCCGGGCTCGTCGATCATCTTTTGGCATTAGGGGTTTCCAAGGAACTGCTGCCGGAAGGACTGATCGTTCTCGACGAGCTACCCCGATCTTCCGGCGGCAAGATCGCTAAAGCTGAACTCCGCCAGGATATTCAGGCCAAGATATTCGAATGAAGATGGAGGGGAGACCATGAACGCTCCTAACGCGAGGCGCGGCGGCCTTCAGGTGTGGGCGCCGTCGGTGGTGCCCCCGATCGGTGTCGAGTTGTCCGACGAGCAGGCGCTGGCGATCGCGTTCCGCCACCTCGCCGGCATCGGATTCGCCGAGAACATGGCCGGACACATCACCTGGCAGCTCGACGGCCAGACGGACATGTTGGTCAACCCGTGGGGACTGTGGTGGGCCGAACTCACAGCGTCAGACATATGCGCGGTGGATGCCGATGCGCGGGTGGTGCGTGGTCGCTGGGACGTCACCCCGGCGATCCACATCCATACCGAACTGCACCGAGTCCGCGAAGACGCACGGGTGGTGATTCACAACCACCCATACCACGCGTGTGTGCTTGCCGCGCTGGGCAGACTGCCCGAGCTGGTGCACCAGACGGGGGCGCTGTTCCTGGATGACCTTTGCCTGGTCGAGGAGTACGACGGCGAAATCGACACACCCGCCCGTGCGGCCGAACTCGCGGCACACATTGGGCGGGCCAATCTGACGATCCTGGCCAATCACGGCGTCATCGCGACCGGTCGCAACCTGCCCGAGGCCGTCTACCGGGCGGCATCGATCGAGCGGGTCTGCAGACTCGCCTACGACGTGATGCTGACCGGCAAGGAGCCGGTGCAGATGAACTGGTCGGACATGGCGGGCATGCAACGGTCCCTCATCGAACGAGCCGCCGACGTGTACTGGGCGGGCGCGGCGCGGATGACCATCAAAGCCGATCCCGCTGTGCTCAACTGAACGGATTCTCCGACTATGAAATCGATCGACGAGCTGGCCGCCAACCTCAACTTCACCACCGCCAGAACGGGTGACGAGCGTTCGGTTACGTTTCTGCCGGACCCGCCCCGGGCGCACCGCCGCTACACGGTGATCTCGGTCGACGATCACATCGTCGAGCCCCCGGATACTTTCACTGGGCGGCTACCGCGAAAGTTCGCCGACCGCGCCCCCAAAGTGGTGGACACCGACGCCGGCGGACAGACATGGGTGTATGACGGGCAGGAATTGCCCAACGTCGGGTTCAACGCAGTAGTCGGGCGGCCGGTGTCGGAATATGGCTTCGAGCCCGTCCGGTTTGATGAAATGCGCAGGGGTGCATGGGATATCCATGAGCGCGTCAAAGACATGGATCTCAACGGCGTCTATGCGTCGCTCAACTTTCCTTCGTTCCTGCCGGGGTTCGCCGGCCAGCGGCTGCAGCAGGTCACCAAGGACCGCGACCTGGCGCTGGCCTCGGTCCGCGCCTGGAATGAATGGCATCTCGAGGCTTGGGCGGGCCCACATCCGGACCGGATCATTCCCTGCCAGCTGCCGTGGCTGCTGGACCCGGAGCTCGGCGCCAAGATGATCCATGAGAACGCCGAACGCGGATTTCACGCCGTCACGTTCAGCGAGAACCCGGCCATGCTCGGATTGCCGAGTATCCACTCAGGTCACTGGGATCCGATGATGGCGGCGTGCGCCGAGACCGGGACCGTCGTGAACCTGCACATCGGCTCTTCCGGTTCGTCGCCGTCCACCACCGAGGACGCGCCGCCGGATGTGCAGGGGGTGCTGTTCTTCGCCTACGCCATTTCCGCGGCTGTGGACTGGTTGTACTCGGGGCTGCCCAGCAGATTTCCCGGCCTCAAAATCTGTCTGTCCGAAGGCGGAATCGGCTGGGTCGCCGGGTTGCTGGATCGCCTCGACCACATGCTCAGCTATCACGCGATGTATGGCACCTGGCAGACGCTAGGCGAGAGTTTAACTCCTGCAGAGGTTTTCACGCGGAACTTCTGGTTCTGTGCGGTGGAAGACAAGTCGTCGTTCGTGCAGCGCGACCGGATTGGCGTGGACAACATCATGTTGGAGGCCGATTACCCGCATTGCGACTCGACCTGGCCACACACCCAACAGACGATCCACGAAGAAATCGGCGACCTGCCACCGGAAGTGATTCGCAAGTTCAGCTGGGAGAACGCCGCACGGTTGTACCAACACCCCGTGCCGGTTGAGGTACAGCGGAATCCCGACGCATTCTGACTCGCTCCGGCGCCGCCGCCGCGACTGTTACCGGACGCGATGCCTGCGATCGGCCCGGCCTGGGCTGGCCTGGGCTGGCCTGGGCTATAGCCCAAGCCAGTCACCGCGTCTACGTCAACACCGCGCTCCGGCTCGATGTGTTTGTGTCGCCTGCATTTACAAAGTCACGCTGATCGTGAGTTGGCCGGCAGTTCCGTCAGAATCGATGCATTTCGCGTGCAATGATGGCGCGCATAGGCGATTGTGGGTCCGGCAGCGAGGTTATCGAGCCGTCGCCGAGCACAATGCGCAAAAGCTGAAAATCGCCCATTACGCGGCTTGTGCGCACAAGCGAGACGCCACCGCTGTCCGTCCGTAGGTTCGAGCGCAACAGCGTATCGGGAACCTGCCCGATATCGACAGCTGTGAGGAGTCCGAAATGGTCGCTCGCCCGAATCCGACGACAACGTATCCGACGACAACGTATCCGACGACGACGGACCTGCCCATGGCGCGCGGCGGCGCCCTCGCCGTCCGGGCGGCGTGCGGCGACTATGCCGAACGAACGGTGACCACCAGCGACGGCGCGCGGCTGGCGGTCCGCGACTACGGGCGCGCCGACACCGCCGAGCACACCATCGTTCTGCTGCACGGCCTTTGCTTGACCAAGTCGAGTTGGGCGCTCCAAATCCGCGAACTGCTGCGCCGGTGGGGCGGCAGCCTGCGGATCATCAGCTATGACCACCGCGGCCATGGCGGTTCGACGGACGCCGAAATGCCGACCTACCGGATCGACAGGCTGGCAGCCGACCTCGCCGAGGTCCTGACCGCTCTGCGGGTCAGCGGTCCGCTCACGCTGGCGGGGCATTCTATGGGCGGCATGACGGCGCTGGCGTATTTGGGCCGTCCCGCCTGCGACCGTCCGGTCGAACCGCAGGGCCTCGTCCTGATCGCAACGGCGGCAGGCCGGCTCGCCCAGCGCGGCCTCGGCCGCTTGCTCGCCACTCCGGCCACGGGGGTGTTGTTCGATGTCGTCGGCCGCATCCCCGGACGTGCTGCGGACCGCGCCATCGAGGGTCTCACCCGGCCGGTCCGTGACGGTGTTGTCAGACACTCGGGCCACGGCATCGCGGATGCCACGGCGTCAGCGATCCACACGATTTCGTTGACGACCGCGGCGGGGTTCCTGCCCAGCCTGAAGCGGTACGACCAGTACCGGACGCTCAAATCCATTGCCGCCAAGACGATCGTCATCAGCGGCGGAGCGGACATGACGACCCCGGTGACCCACGCGCAGGACCTGGCCGCGTCCATCCCGGGTGCTGTTCATCTGCACCGGCCCGCCGCTGGGCACATGATCCTGCAGGAGGAAGCGCAGTTCGTCACCAACGCAATCGTCTCTGTGCTGGGCTTGCACCACCGATCCGGCCGGACGGCGAACGCGCAGGCATCCCGCGCCCTACGGGCGAAAATTGGTTGATGCCCACCGAACTCGCGCTAGCGTCGCCCCCCCCGCCGTCAGCGCTCGACGGGCTTCGCCAGGAGCTCCTTGAGCTCGGCCACGGATGCCTCCAGTGATTTGATGCGCTGGTTGGAGTCCTGTGCGAGTGTTTCGGATCCTCGCATGCGGGCGGCATACTCCCTGAGCGCATCGCCGAGCACGCTTTGAGTAGCTCCGATGGTCTTGATCACTGCGAGCGCTTCGGCCAGGGCTATTTCCATGGCCGCGACGCGAGCTGCCAGATTTTCGGCGGTGGACATCTTGGCATGGTAAGCGTGGCCGGTGCTCCGGCGGTCGATGACGCTGAAACCCATTGCGATACCTGGGCGTGCGCCGCATTATGCGCCCACTGTGTGGCAGGCCTGGGCCATCATGTAAAGCACGCTGTTGGCCACCGCCTCAAGATGGAAGTCCGACGGGCCGTACGTTGGCAGCGCTTTGACGAAGACGCGCTCGTATTGCGCGAGAAGGGTGCCGAAATCCGCCATGACGGGGTTGTTGCCCTGTCCAGTGGTGCGCTCGGCATCGTCGGCGAGGGTCAGCAGGATCGGCGCCAAGGCGTCGTTGAGGGCTTTCTGCTTGGGGTCCCACTTGCTCGCCGGGATGGAGTTGTCGGTATCCAGCCAGGCCGTGACGGTGGGGTTGGACGCGTAATTGCCGGTCAGCGACTCCACCCCCACGCATGCGGGTAGGTCGGCCGGAGCGACGAAGCGCTGGGGATCGGCCGGGTTCTGCGGCTGCGCGACCCGTGCCGGTGCACCTGGAACCGCCGTTAACAGGGCTGCGCGTGCCGCGGGGGTACCTGCGCGAATGGCGATACATACGGAGGTCAAGGTGTCGAGCAGGTGATTCTTGCTGTAGAGCAGGCTCGCATCGTCGGGAACGTAGTTGCCGGCGACGGCGTCGGCGAAGGCACGCCCGTAGGCCACGAATTGTTCGTACAGTTCCCGCATCACCCGATGCGGCGTGGTGTTGGCCAACACCGCGATTTGTGCTGTTTCGGCACGAAGGTTGTTTGCCACGGTCTGCAGAGCCGACTGCTGCTGGGGCGTCCAGGCATTGCGGGGCACGGTGACAGGCGGAACGCCCGAAATGCTCATGGGCGGGTCAGCGGGCCACTTCGGGCTGATCGCCAACCACCTGACGCAAGTCGGTTCCTCGGTGATGAGGCCAACCGGGCCGACGTCGCCTGCGCTGGCGGCCGGCGGCATGGTGGTGGTTGTGGTTGCGGGGGTCGTCGCGGCGATTGGACGACCACCAGGGTCGTGGCGGAGCAGCGTTACCGCGACCCCCGCAGCCACCAGCGCGAGCACCAGCGCGACCCCGGACAGCGCCCAGCGCCTGCGGGTGCCACGCCTGGGTGGGCTCCGATGTTCCTGCTGCCCCCACCCAGGCGCGGGTGGCGGGAACGTCGGGGGCCACGCCGTGCCGTAGGGGGCCGGTATCGACCCCGGTATGGATCCCGGCATCGGGCCCGGCGTCGACCCGGGTATCGAGCCCGGCATCGTCCCGGCCATCGTCGGCAACGGGGCTGGCGCAGGTGATGGCGCCGAGGTGACAGGGCCGGCCTCGTTCGGGACGGGTGGCGGCGCCGGGTGCGGCCGAGTAGGTTCGTCGCCGCGCAGTGCGGTGGCGAAGTCTTGGCATCGGGCGAAACGCTCGGCGGGGTCTTTGGCGAGGGCGCGGGACAGCGCCGGGTCGAGTTCGGGCGGCTCTGGGCGCGCGATGCCGGCGGCACCGTGCAACAGGTGGTAGGCCGTGGCGCCCAGCGCGTATTGGTCGGTGCGCCCGTCAAGCGGCAGGCCCAGCAACTGCTCGGGCGCGGCGTAGTCGTTGCCTGTTCCGCCAACCTCGCTCGTGTCGTTGCTGTGCCTAGCTATTCCTAAGTCCGCCAGCAGTATTCGCCGATGGGCGCTGTCCGGATCGGACACCAATATGTTGGCCGGATTGACACCAAGATGGAGCAGGCCTCGTTCGTGCGCGTAGTCGAGCCCCGCGGCGACGGCCGTGACAATCTCCAGTGCCTCAGCACGCGGCAGCCCCCCTGGCCGGTGCGCGGCGAGCAGCCGTGCGGCGGTGGTGCCGTCGACGTAACCCATCGAGATCCACAGCCGCCCCTCGTATTCACCCCAGTCGTGCAGCCTCACGAGATGCGGGTGCGACAACGAGACGGCACCATCTACGTCGCGGTAAAAGCGAGCCCGGAACGTGGGGTCGGCCGACAACGCGGCCGGCAGGATCCGCAGCGCCTGCGACCGCGGCAGCCGGGGATGTTGGGCCAGGTAAACCTCACCCATCTGGCCCGATCCCAAAAGCCGCACAATCGCAAATCCGGCAAATGTTGCACCGTCGCGCAGCGGCATGACCCGATTATCTTCGGTGCGAGGCCGCGATCGGCGGCCGGGTGAGACGATCCGCCATGTTGGTCGGCGCGATCAGGCGTTGATGGCGGTGCAGGCTTCGCCGACCAAGTGACGCGTGTAACCGGAAACCCAACCCAGGGTGCCGTCGAGTGGGCCGTAGGTGGGCAGCGCTTTGGCCAAGGTACGTAAATACTGTGCGGAGAAGGTCGCGAAATCCTGGATTACCGGATTGTCGCCGCGTGCTGCCGTGTGCTCGAGGTCGTCGGCCAGGTTCACCAGCAGCGGCGCCACCGCATCGTTGACCGCTTTCTGCTGGGGGGTCCACTGGTTGGCCGGGATCTCGTGATCCTGCTTTTGGAAATCCTGAATGACGGTGTTGGTGTCGTACTTCTGGTTGACCGCCACCAATTCACCACAGACCGCCCTGTCGGTGGCATGGATAAAACGTTGCGCGTTGTTGGGATCCTGCGGCTGCGCGACCTGACGCGGCGCCGCCGGCGCCGGCACCAGCACCGATCGCGCCGCGATCGAGCTGACGCCGACCCCCTCACAGGTCCAAAACACCGCGTTCATCGCCTCGTTGGCCGCATTCCAGAGGTTGACGTCCAGCTGAGGGAAGTAATCGCTCTGGCTGTCGGCCCAGGCGCGCGCATAGGCGATGACTTGTTCGTAGAGCTCCCTCATCACGCGGTGCGGGGTGATCGGGGCCAGTGACACGGCCTTGTCGGCAAGTTCGCGCATCATGGTTGCGGCCCGTTGCATCGCTGCTCGCTGTTCGGGGGTCCAGGCGCTGGCCGAAAGGTTGAGGGGGCTGTCGGGACTGTCGGCGTGCCACTTCTTGAGCGGCGAATACGCGATAACCGTGTCCGCGATCTTCTTCCCCTCGGTGCAGCTCGGGTCGACGAGGATGATGCCGACCGGGCCGGTGTCTTTCGCGCTGGCCTCCGGCGGTGCGGACGCTGTGCTGGGGGGTGGTCCTGGCTGGCGATCGGCGTGGGTGGTGGTTATGGCCACGGCCACCGCGGCGGCGGTCGCCACCGCGGTGGTGGCGGCGCCCAGGGCCCACCACCGCCGCCGGGTCCGGCGCTTGGGTGGTGGGGGCGCCCATCCCGGGGGTGGGCCCGAGGCGGGCAGCCTTCCGGGCACCGGGGCAACGGGTCCGGTGGGCATCGTCGGCGGGTCCTGCGCTTTGGACCAGGCCTTGGTCTGCGCACCGCTCGGCGGCAAGGCCAACGGCTGACCGGCCAGTGCGGCGCCCGCGGCGGCGGCCAGCGCGCCCGCACTCTGGAAACGCTGGTCACGTGTCTTGGCGAGCGCGTGGGCGATCACGTCGTCGATGGCCGGCGGCAGCCACGGGGCGAACTGAGTCGCGATGGGGATCGGCTGCAGAATGTGAGCCATCATCGTCGCCGACATTCCGGGGAACTCGGCATAGGGCGTGCGGCCGGTCAGCAGCCGAAACAGCGAGCAGCCCAACGAGTACACGTCGGCGCGGTGATCGAGCGGCAGGCCTTCGACCGTCTCGGGTGCGGCATAGGCGGCAGTCGCCAGCACCAGGCCGGTCTGGGTCAGATGAGTCGCGTCGTCCAGGGCTCGTGCGATGCCGAAATCGGCCAACCAGACGCGTTCTCGGCCGCCGTCGGGGGCGTCGGGTGCGCCCAACAAGAAGTTGGCGGGTTTGACGTCGCGGTGCAGCAGCTGACGGGAGTGGGCGTAATCGAGCGCGTTGGCGACCTCGGTGATGATGTGCACGGCCCGCGGCGCCGTCATCCGCCCGTCGTCCAGTTCACCGCTGGCATCCGTGCCGTCGATGAATTCCATGGCGATCCACAGCTGCCCGTCCGGGGTCTCGCCGCGGTCATAGACGGTGACGATATTGGGATGATCCAGGGTGGCGGCCAGGTCCGCCTCGCGCAAAAACCGAGCCCGAAACTGCGCGTCGTGGGACAGCTCCGCGGACAGAATCTTCAGCGCGTCGCGGCGCGGCAGCGAAGAATGCTGTCCCAGGTACACGGTGCCCATGCCGCCGGCCCCCAGGACGCGCTCAATGCGGTAACCGGCGACAACAGTCCCGACGGAAAACGGCATCGCCAGTCCTCTCCTTTTTGATCGGGGCCCTTCCTGATCGGGGCGTCAGCGGCGGGTGAGCGAAGCCAGCGCCGCCGACAACGCGGCCACGGTACCGGCGTCAAGCGGCACCTCAGCCTCGGCGGCGGTGATCACATCGGCCGGCACACCGGCGGCATTCGCGGTTTCCTCGACGGTGAGTTCGGCGCGGTACCTGGCGGCATACAACCGTTGCCCGAGCGTGGCCCTGGGGGCGCGCGCCGCGCGCAACATCAGATCCTTGTAACACCTGCGCACCCCGCTAAGGACCAACGCGACTTCGGGCGCACCTTTGGCAGTGCGGGCCGCGCCTGCCGCGACCGCCTCCAGCCTGCGCAGCTCCGCGAGAATCGTGGCGGCCCGGCGGCTGAAGTCCGGCTCAGACGGCGCCGGCAACAACTCGATCGACGAGTTGATGGTGGTGAGTGCGACTTCAACGGCCTCGGCCATCAGCGGCGCCCGCACGGTGTTCATCATCGTCACCGTCTCTTGCCCGTCCGGGTCGTCCGGGCCGTGCGGACCGCCCCCTTCCCGGCGGATCCGGTTGATCGTTCCATGTGGCCACTGCAGCGCATCCTCGAGTTTGGCCAGCGTCGCCTTCCGCGGCCAGCGCCGGCCTTTCTCGAAGTCGATCAGCGCGCCCGCGTTGACGATTCCGTTGCGGGCCAGGTAGCGCTGGGTCAACTTGAGTTCCTCACGGCGGGCGGCGACGGCCGCGCCGGCGCGGGCAACCCCGGGGTCGATCGCGGTGAGCGCGATCTCAGTGTCGTCGTCGGGTATGTCCGGCACGCGGTCGGGCTGCGGCGCCGGCGCCCGATAGGTGAACGCGATCGGGATTCCGAGCGGGCTACCCAAGTGAATCGTGGTTCCTTCCTTGATCGGGATCGTCGATTGCCGAGTTTCGTCGATGAAGATGCCGTTGCGACTCTGGTCGACGGCGACCCATCCGGCCGTCGTGCAGTCCAGTCGCAGGTGGGTACGCGAGACGCGATCATCGGCGATAAGCACCTGTGCGGGAAATTCGCGGCCGACAACGATGGGAGCATCGCTCTCCTGGGCGGTGTAGGTCCGATCGCCCGCATGGATGGTCAAGGGCGGCCGTGGATAACCAGGCGGGGGTACGGCCGACCGTGGGGTCTCCATGGATGACACTCCAACGTTTGTGTGCCGCTGCTACGCCGACGCTAGCACGGGCCTGTTGTCCCACCTGGCCAGCGCGCCCGGCCTGCCGCCGGTGCACACCACGCCTAGCTGGCGCGATTCCGATTTTCCTGGTGCAGAACGCGTCGCACCGACACGCACCGCCAGCCTCAGGCCGCCACACCTACGGACCATCCGATTCCGTAGCAGTCATGTCCGTAACACTTATTGGGCGGACACCCGGTCGGCGATCTGCTCGGCGATCGTGGCCGCCTGGTCACTCGTGTTGAAGCCGCAGCTCCGCGTGTCGACGACCACGTTGTTGCGTGCGATCATCGCCCGCTGGCAAGCCCAGCCCTCGGCGCCTTCCTCGGTGAGCACGACGGTCAGCACGTCATCGCGGTTCGTGACGGTACCGACCGACCAGGTCACCGGTCCGGCGTTCGCGGTCTTGATGGTCAGCGGCTTGCCGGTGCATTTCGCCCAGTCCTCGGCCTGCCTGGCGGCGAACCCGGCGGCCGCCTCGGCGTTCGAGAAGCTGATCACCGCCTCGGTGACGGCGTGTTTCCAGTCGATGCCCGGTTCCCGCAGGTACTGGCCCTGCAGCGCGACCCAGCCGCTGCCCTGCAACGCCGTCTTGACCGCGGGATGCGCGATTCCCTCGCATTCGGGGTGGTCGGTCTGTCCCCCGGTATAGGGGTAGTTCGGATTCGGGTCGGGTTGCAGCACGATGCCGATGGCGCCCTCAATGCCGTTGATGGTCGCCGGGTCCAGCAGCAGCCCCGGCAGGGCATTCACCGGTACGAGCGCGGGCGGCGGCGCACTTGTCGGGGTCGACGAGGACGCTGTGGCCGGTGCGCCGCCGCCGGCACGGTCGGCTTCGTCGGACGCGCTTCCGGCGGCGATGATCAGACCGGCAGAGACGGCGACCACCAGCACCGCAGCCCCCGCGCCGAGTAAACCCCAGGTGCGGCGGGAGTTGCGGCGCCGAACTCCGGAGGGTGGGTACGGCAGGGCGGGCGGGCCGGCCCAGCCGGGCGGCGCCGGCCAGGCCGGTTGCAGGGCCGGCTGCGGGGCCTGCACATACCCGGGTACCGGGCCCGGCATCACCGTGCCGACCAGCTGGCCGTTGTCCACCACCCGGGGGATCGGGGCAGCCAGGGTGGGTGCCTGGGGATCCACCCGCGGATTCACCCGGGGATCCCAGCCGCAGCCGTGGGCACTTACGTGTCCCGGTACTGGCCGGCCGTTCGGCAACGGCATCGCCGGTTGCGGCGATCCAGTGTTCGCTGGTGAGTTGGGGATTGGCGACATCTCGCGTCCTTTCGGGCTAGGGCTCGGTGTAGAGATCGGGGGCAGCAGGCCGGGCGGTCAGTGCGCCCGGTTGGCGATGTACCGGGCAATCGCCGCTCCCTGATCGATCAGGTTGGGGCCGCATGCCTCGACGTCGACCACCACGTTGTTGCGTGCGGTCAGGGCACGCTGGCAGTGCCACCCGCCCGCGCGCTGTTGCACCGGCAACGCGGTGAGCACGCCGTCCCGCGTGCTCACACTGGTGATCCGCCAGATCTGCGGCGTGCTGCTCGGGCTGGTCGCGATGATCGTTCCGCCGGCGCACTGGGGCCATCTCTTGGCTTCCTTGGCCACAAAGTTCGCGGCGGCTTCCGCGGACGAGAAGCTGATCACCGACTGAAAGACGAGGTGCCGAAAGTCATCGATCGGCTCGCGCAGGCTTTGGCTCTGCACGGAAACCCATCCGCTGCCCTCGTAGACGTCCCGGTTGGCGTTCGCCCACACGCCGCCGCACTCCGGCCTGTCGGTGGTGTCGTTGTATAGCCGCGTCGACGTGGCGGCCTGATTCACCGTCAAGTTGCTGCCCATGATCGTGCTGACGGTCCCAGCGTCGAGCAGTAGCCCGGGCAGGGACCCGACCGGCACGATCGGGGCGGGCGTCGCTGCTGTCGGTTGCGGCGTCGATGTGGTGCGGGGGGACGTACCGGCGTCGTTGGCTGATCCGGCTGCGACGGCCACCACCACGATCGACGCGATGACGATCATCGCCGCGACTGCCACACCGCACAGCGCCCAGGCGCGACGTGTGGTGTCGCGCTGCCCGCCGTACGAATTCGGCCAGCCAGGCACCGACGGCGAGCCCGGCGCGGCGATCGGTGGCGCGGCCCAGACATTGCCGGCGGCCCGTAGCAGGGGGTTCGGTGCCGGGACCGGCCCCATCTGGCCCGCCGGCCGCAGCTGGCCCGCCGGCTGCATCGGCCCCGCCGCGCCGGGTGCGGCGCCCCACGAATTCGCCGGGGGAGCCCACGGGCCAGTCGGCCCACCCGGGTGTTGACCGGGCATCGGCCGCATGGTGTGCACTGACATTCTCAAGCCATCCTCCGGATAGTGCTTCAACTCTCTTGCTGCGAATCAAAGCACACCTGCACGTCAATGCGCAACATTTATATCGTAGCGCAATGATATGGCCCCGCCGGGCTCCCCGGGGGTCGCCGAGAAAGGTGGGCGCTCAGATGGCGTTATAGCCCGTCTTCTGCAACCGAACCGATGGGCCGCCACTCAACGACGCGCCCGATATCGCTTCATTTGTTCCGTAGCAGTCGGAGGGATTGCTTGTGGGATGGCCGCTGCAACGCCAGCCCACCGACCGCTACCGTCGGTGCGTGCGCAAGGTCAGATCGATCTACGTGGAGTCGCGGATTGATTGCTCGCTCGACAACCTGTGGTCGGCCACTCAAGATGGGCTTCTGCACCGGCGCTAAGACCTGCGGTTCAGTCAGATCACGTACGCCCCGAGCGAGCCCGGCCAGCCGCGACGATTCGCTTACAGCACGAGGCTCGCGCCGGGCCTGGAGGTCACCGGCACCGGTGAGACGATCGGCGACCGCGACCGCCCTGACGGTTCGCGCTGGTCCGGGCTGAAGTTTTGGGCGGCGGACCGCAAATCTCTGATCGAGTCGGGGGCCGGCTACTGGCGCTATCTGCCCGGGTCCCACGCCGACGGTCAACCGGGCATTCGATTTCTCACCCGCTTCGACTACCGCACCTGCCCGGGACTTGCCGGAGAGCTCGTGGATCGGCTGATATTCCGCCCACTGTTCGGGTGGGCCACCCCCTGGAGTTTCGATCGATTGCGGCTCTGGCTGGAAGACGACATCGCACCCGAGCGATCGCGCAACCACGCCATCGCGCATGCGGGGCGGCGACGGGCGTCTGCACTGTGTGGCGCTACCAGGGAGTCGTGCCCAAGCTGGTGCGCGTTGATGACGACGAGGCGCGTATCTGGCGGCGCCTGGGTCTAAGCGACAGCGGGGCCCGGCTCGCGCTCCGTGGCGTGGGGGCTGGCCGAGATCGGCATCGCCGGCCCGCTGGCGGCCGGCAGGCGCATAAACCTTGCCCTACCCGGCGACGGCCGCTGCTATGCCGGTGCTGATTGTCGGAGCCGGCGTCGCCGATCGGCCGCTGCTTACGCGGGCGTTCAACCCGGTGTCATTGAATGCGGCGACCGCCGCGCTGGCCGTTGTAGCGGCAACCACCGCCAACGATCTGCCCTAGGGTTCTGCGCCCGGTGCGTGCGGCCCCGGACTCGCGGGACGGGACTTCAAATTCGCCATGACCGCGATCTATGAACGCGCGCCGGGGGATCAGTTCGCGCACCAGCACCCAAAAATGCAGTGGCGCTTTGGATTCAGCGCTGACGACGAAGTGTCAGATCGGCACCGGCTTCATGGACAGGGTGTGGCATGGCGGCATGCTCACCGTTGCGTTCCTCAAGCTGGGTGCGACGCGGCGGCTGCTCTTCCCCGAGCACGGTTCGGAGGTGCCGTTCACCATTTCCAGTCATGCGTATCGCGACAGCTTCGGTCGTGAGACGGTCACCTGGTCGCGCCGCTATCAATGTCCATATTAAGTAGGCGAATTCGATGCGACCATGATCTAGAGCCAGGCCCGTGGCACCGTCGTCGACGACCTCGGCACGCACCAGCACCTGGCCGCCGACATAGATTGTCGGGTCGACGACGAAGGCGCGATGTGCCTTCGTTCGGGATCGCAGCGCTTCTACGAGGGCTGGTTGGGTTTCCGGTTTCCGATGCTGTTGACCGGCGTGTCCGACGTTCGGGAATGGTGGGACGAGTCCAATCAGCAGTTCCGGATCTCAGTGAGTGTCATGCCAAGCGCTCAAATTCGCCGGCCCGTCAGTCGCAGTATGAAGCTCGTCAAAGTCACCTCGCGCCCCCCGCAAATCACTTGTCTCCCCTTAGGACGACAGAAGCCGCCGCATTGTGACCACTGAAGCTAAAGTGACGCAGAGGATTACCGAGATCCGATCAATTCTTGGCGTGTGGCCGCACGGCGGTAGTAACTTGGAGTCGCCAGAGGCGGGTTGGTGAAGGGAGTGGCCGGTGAGTGTACTGTCGGGTGATCTACGGACGTTGAGTTGTGAAGCGACGCTGTACTTTTACCCGCTCGCGCTGATGGATATCACCAGGCTGCAGGCGCTCAACACGCCCACTAGCCGCAACCCCATCGGCGGACAGCCGAATCAGTTTCATCACGTCCGCGCATTCCCCAGCGCCGACTTCCGTGCCGTCGTGCGACCCAACTTCGACACGCTGTACTCATCTGCGTGGCTTGACCTCACTGCCGGCCCGGTGATCGTGCACGTACCCGACACCCACGATCAGTTCTACATGCTGCCGATGCTGGACATGTGGACCGACGTCTTCGCCAACCCGGGCAAGCGCACCACCGGTACTGCGGCGCAGGACTTTATCGTGACGGGGCCCGGCCATCGCGGAGAGCTACCCGCCGATCTCGCCGTGATCGCCGCGCCCACACCCCACGTGTGGATCATCGGACGCACGCAGACCAACGGACCGGCTGACTACCCGAACGTGCATCAAGTTCAGAACGGGCTCGGCATCACGACGCTCCCGCGGGGCCTCGACCGTCCCGAACACCTGGTGGACGCCGGATATGACACCGCCACCGAGCCGCTACGCCTGCTCAACGGCATGGATCCGCTCGACTTCTTTACCTACGCCGCTGATCTGTTGGCAATCAATCCACCGCACCCGACCGACTTCTCCATCCTTGCGCGGCTTTCCGGCATGGGAATAATGGCCGGAAAGCCCTTCAGGCCAAACGATTTCGATGACGAGCAGCAAAGCGAGATAGCGGCGGGCCGGGCGGACGCGTTGCACCAGCTCATGACGTCGGCGGCCGCAATCGGAACTCGGGTCAACGGCTGGACCATCCTCAAAGACAACATCGGTGTGTATGGCAACGCATACCTGCAGCGCGCCTTGGTGGCGCTGGTTGGGCTGGGCGCCAATCCACCGGAGGATGCGGTGTACCCGCTGCTGATCGCCGACGCCGATGGTGACCCGATGGTTGGTGAGCGAAGCTATGTCCTGCATTTCGACGCCGACAACCTACCGCCGGTAGCCGCGTTCTGGTCGGTGACGATGTATGACGGTGAGGGCTACCAGGTCGGCAACGAGCTCAACCGCTTCGCGATCGGCGATCGCGACCAGCTGGCCTTCAACAACGACGGCTCGCTCGACATCTATGTCCAGCATGCCAACCCCGGCCCTGATCGGGTGTCCAACTGGTTACCCGCACCCGAGGGGCCGCTGGGCGTCACCATGAGGCTCTATGCGCCGGAGCATTCGGTGCTCGACGGCAGCTGGTCTCCACCGCCGGTGCGTAAGGCCCGCTAGTGCCGCTGGCCCCTGACGAGGGCGCCCAAAATGCCACGCCCGACGGCGTGTCACAGTACCGACACGCACCCTCGCCGGGGGGTGGGCAAGAATGCTTGAGCGTGAAGCGACCAAACTTCTTGGTGATCGTGGCCGACGATCTCGGGTTCTCCGACATCGGCGCCTTCGGCGGTGAGATTCATACCCCCAACCTCGACCGATTGGCCCACGCGGGGATCAGGTTCACCGATTTTCATTCGGCGCCCGCGTGTTCGCCCACGCGGGCGATGCTGTTGACCGGAACCGACCACCATGTCGCCGGCATCGGCACCATGCTCGAGGTCGCCATGCCCGGCTTCCAAGGCGCACCCGGGTATGAGGGCTACCTCAACGACCGGGTCGTCGCCCTGCCCGAGCTGCTGCGCGACGCCGGTTACCTGACGCTGATGTCGGGCAAGTGGCATCTGGGCGCCACCATCGATCGGTCGCCGTGGGCCCGCGGATTCGAGCGTTCGTTCGCGCTCCTGCCTGCCGGTGCCAGCCACTACGGCGGTGCCGCGGGCGGCGGTTTCTCACCCGTGCCAACGCTTTACACCGAAAACGACAAATTCGTCACTGTCGGTGACGACTTCTACTCGTCAGACTTCTACGCCGACACGCTGCTGCGATACTTCCGCGAGCGTTCCCCCGAAGGTGACCGGCCGTTCTTCGCCTACCTGCCATTTCAGGCGCCGCACTGGCCGCTGCAGGCGCCCGACGAATCGATCGCGACTTACCGCGGCCGGTACGACGCCGGCCCGGACGCGCTGCGCGAGGCCCGTCTGGCCGCGCTCAAGCGGCTCGGCCTGTGTCCGCCGGATGTGGTGCCGCACCCGGTGGTGGCCGACGGCGCACCGGAATGGTCCGACATGACGGCCGACGAGCGGGCCCTTTCGGCCCGCAGCATGGAGGTCTACGCGGCGATGGTGGACCGGATGGACTGGAACATCGGGCGGGTCGTCGATTACCTGGCGGAGACCGGCGAGCTCGATCGGACGGTCGTGATCTTTTTGTCCGACAACGGCGCAGAGGGGGCGATAGTCGAGGCGATGCCGTTGCGAGGTGCCCAAATCGCCGCGCAGATCGAAAAGTATTGCGACAACACCCTCGACAACCTTGGTCGCCCCACGTCGTTCATCTGGTACGGCCCGCGCTGGGCACAAGCCGCCACCGCGCCGTCGCGCCTGCACAAGGCGTTCACCACCCAGGGCGGTATCCGCGTGGTCGGGTTCGTCACCTGGCCGGGCTTTGCGCGGCAGCAAGAGATCGGCACCGCGTTCTCGACGGTCATGGACATCACTCCGACCGTGCTGGAGCTCGCCGGCGTCGCACACCCTGGCACGGTCTATCAGGGCCGCGAGGTGGCACCCATGCTCGGCCGGTCGCTGGTCGGCTACCTGTCGGGTGCGGCCGATGCGGTCCATGACGCCGATACCGGCACCGGCTGGGAGTTGTTCGGCCGCCGCGCCATTCGCCAGGGCGACTGGAAGGCGCTGCACCTGCCCGCGCCCTACGGACCGGGCACCTGGCAGCTCTACGACCTCGCCGCCGACCCGGGCGAGATCAACGACCTGGCCGCCTCGCACCCCGACAAGCTGGCCGAGCTCCTCGCGCTGTGGGACCGCTACGTGCAGGAGAACGGCGTAATCCTCGATCCCATTTCGGTTTTCGACGCCGATCCGCACGGGTTCGCCTAACACGCCAGGCCACGTATGCTTGGGCGCTAATGGCCGAAACAACCACCTGCGCGATCATCGGCGGCGGCCCCGCCGGAATGGTCCTGGGGCTTTTGTTGGCCCGGGCGGGTGTTCAGGTCACGTTGCTGGAGAAGCACGGCGACTTCTTGCGCGACTTTCGCGGTGACACCGTGCATCCGACCACGCTACGGCTCCTCGACGAGCTGGGTTTGTGGGAGCGCTTCGCGGCGTTGCCGCACAGCGAGGTTCGCACGGCGGCGTTCGAATCGAACGGCCGGTTGGTCACTTACATCGACTTCGGGCGTCTGCGCCAACAACCCCACCCGTTTGTCGCGATGGTGCCGCAGTGGGACCTGCTGAATCTGCTTGCCGATGTGGCACAAGCCGAACCGAGCTTCACGTTGCGGATGAGAACCGAGGCCACCGGGCTGCTGTGGGAGGGGGGCAACGTCGCTGGGGTGCGTTACCAGGGTCCCGACGGCCCCGGCGAACTGCGGGCCGAGTTGACCGTGGCCTGCGACGGTCGGTGGTCGATCGCCCGTCGCGCGGCCGGCCTGCAGACGCGGGAATACCCGGTGAACTTCGACGTGTGGTGGTTCAGGCTGCCGCGCGAAGGCGCCGCCGAATTTTCCTTCTTGCCCCGCGTCGGTCCCGGCAAGGCCATGGGCGTCATCCCCCGCGAAGGCTATAACCAGATCGCCTGCCTCGGGGCCAAGGGGACCGACGCCGAGTTGCGTGCCCGGGGGATCGAGGCGTTTCGGCGCGACGTCGTCGCGCTGATACCGGAAGCGGCCGAGACGGTGGCGACCCTGGCGTCGATGGATGACATCAAACACCTGGATGTCCGGGTGGACCGGCTGCGTCGCTGGCACACCGATGGGCTGCTGTGCATCGGCGACGCCGCGCACGCGATGTCTCCGCTGGGCGGTGTCGGCATCAACCTGGCGGTCCAAGATGCCGTCGCGGCCGCGACCATCCTGGCCGAACCGCTGCGCCAGCACCGCGTGACCGACCGCGACCTGGCGGCCGTGCGCCGCCGCCGCGCATTTCCCACCGCGATAACCCAAGCGGTGCAGCGGGTCTTGCAGGGCAGGCTGCTCGGGCCGTTGCTTCGCGGCGCGGACCCGACCCCGCCGGCGGCCCTGCTCGGCGTCATGGAGCGGCTGCCGTGGCTGGCGGTGCTGCCCGCCTATTTCATCGGCGTCGGAGTGCGGCCGGAGCGGGCACCCGCGTTCGCCCGTCGCCGACCCGGCAACCGCACCGGCTGAGCTGGTCGCACGATGACGACGACATCCGAGCCGCGATCGCGGCGGTCGTATGGCTGGCTCGTTTTCCTGTTGGTGGCGATCGCCGGTCTGTTCTACGTGAAGTGGCTTCCCTACTATCACCGCGCCTTCACGGCCGAAGTGACGCATTCGATTGGCAAATCGATCCTGATGGGCCCCGCCGCGAGCCCGCCTGCACCGTCGCCTCGCGCCGCGCTCGACTACGCGTGGGCCTATGGCAAGGCGATCTGGCAAGCGATGGTGCTGGGTCTGCTGCTCGGTTCCGCGGTTCAGGCACTCCTACCGGTGCGGGGGGTCGGGCGTGTGCTGGGCCGTCGCGGCTTCGGCAGCGTCGCGGCCGGCGGCATGCTCGCGGTGCCCGGCATGATGTGCACCTGCTGTGCGGCCCCAGTTGTGGTGGGCCTGCGCGCGCGCAACGCGTCGGCGGGCGCAGCCGTTGCGTTCTGGCTCGGCAATTCGATCCTCAATCCGGCAACGCTGGTCTTCATGGGTTTCGTGCTCGGCTGGAAATGGAGTGCGTTGCGGCTCGTTCTGGGCGTGGTCATGGTGTTGGGCTTGGGCTGGTCGGCCAACCGGGTCGTGACACCTCGGGATGCGCCCGCCGCCGACGACCGGCTTGCGTTGCCCACGCACCGGCAGGCTGGAGAGGGCGGCGTGTTCCTGCGTTGGCTGCGGATTTTCGCGCGGATGGCGTTGCGGCTCTTGCCCGAATACGTCGTGCTGGTGCTACTGCTTGGCGCGGCGCGTGCGTGGCTGTTTCCGCACATCGGACCTGATGTGACGAGCAGCATCGGTTGGATCGTGGCGTTCGCGGTCGCCGGCATGTTGTTCGTGATCCCGACCGCTGGGGAAGTGCCGATTATTCAGGCAATGCTCACTCTTGGCATGGGGGTTGGTCCGGCGGGGGCATTGCTCATGACCTTGCCGCCCGTTAGCGTGCCGTCGTTCGCGATGCTCGCGGGCTCATTCCGGGCACGCGTGTTGGCGCTCGTCGCAGCGGTAGTGGTGCTGTTTGGCTTGGTCGCCGGACTTGCGACCGTCGCGCTGGGGTTTTAGCGGGCCGCGGGGAGCCACGGCTGAGTTTTTCCGGGGCCTTCTGGTATCGCCAACCGAGCGGTGTCAAGTGCTAGCGTCGTGTCCGTGTCTGGACAAGCGGCTCCGCTGCGGATCGGCATTCTGGGTGCGGCCCGCATCGCGCCGCTGGCGCTCATCAAGCCGGCCAAGGCGAACACCGAAGTGCAGGTGACGTCGGTGGCGGCGCGCGACTCAGCGCGCGCGCAAGCCTTTGCCGCCAAACACGGCATCGCCCGGGTGCACGACAGCTACGAAACGCTGATCGCCGACCCGGACATCGATGCCATCTACAACCCGCTGCCCAACGGCTTACACGGGCGCTGGACCCGGGCCGCACTGGATGCCGGCAAGCACGTGCTGTGCGAAAAGCCTTTCACCGCAAACGCCGCCGAGGCCCGCGAGGTCGCCGCACTGGCCGCGCAGTCGGACCGGGTCGTCATGGAGGCGTTCCATTACCGCTATCACCCGCTGGCGTTGCGCGTCGAGCAGATCATCGCGGCGGGAGAGTTGGGCAAGCTCGAGCGGGTGGAGGCAGCTCTGTGCTTCCCGTTGCCGAAGTTTTCCGACATCCGCTACAACTACGCGCTGGCCGGCGGCGCCACCATGGACGCCGGGTGCTATGCGGTTCACATGGTCCGAACGTTCGGCGGAGCTACCCCGGAAGTTGTTGCGGCGCAGGCGAAATTGCGCGATCCTCAGATAGATCGGGCGATGAGCGCCGAGTTGCGCTTTGCCGCCGGGCACACCGGCCGGGTCCGCTGCTCGATGTGGTCGTCGGATCTGCTGCGGGTCAGCGCTCACGTCGTCGGCGAACGCGGCGAAGTGCGGGTGCTCAATCCGACGACGCCGCAATTCTTTCATCACATGTCGGTCCGCTCGGCCGCCGGCAAACGGACGGAACGCTTCCCGCGCCGCGCTTCCTACGCGTATCAGCTCGACGCTTTCGCCGCAGCGGTGCTGCGCGGCGAACCGGTGAAGACTACGCCGGAGGGCGCGATCGAGAACATGACCGTCATCGACGCGATCTATTCCGCTGCCGGTCTGCCGCTCCGCGAGCCCAGCTGAGGGCAGGCGATGGCCACCGCCGCGGCGCGCAGCGCCGGCCCGCGCTGCGGGTCAGGCGGTACCTACGCAGAGTTTGAGCGGGCCGTCATGGGCCTGGTGCACGGCGGCTGTTGCGCGACCCCAAGCCTGTCGGTCAGCCGGCCCGCTATGCCGCTGCGGGACAACACCAGTTTCCGGCGACTCGGCCACCGCGAATTCGACGCGTTCGACCAGGCGGGGATACCGCGCCGGGATTCGTTCCGCCTCGCCACCGCGACCGCGGCGACGGCACTCGGGCTGACGACCGTGGGAACCGTAGCCGAGGGTGGTCGCGCCGAGCTCATCGCCAGCCGGACGGACCCCCGCCAATCGGGGTGGTCGGTGCAACGGGACTTGGTGGCAACCATTGCGCGGGGGGTGCTGATGACCGCGGCGGATCTGGACGAGGCAATCCACGCTGAGCTTGGGCGATTCGAGAACAAGTTCAGCGAATTTACGACGCGATTGCTGGCGCGACTGAACATGCGTCAGGTTGCGAAGAACTTCGTCGGCTGAGCGGGCGACGTCGGAAGTTATTGCGGCCGTTTGGAGTTGCCGGGCCCGTGCGTGATTTCGGACAGCAGGCGGCGCGCGGCCTGGACGCAGGGTCGGAGCCGGTCGACCGGGCTGACGCCGGCCAGCGCCAGTGATCGCCGCGGCACTTCGAGTTCGATCACGACGTCGGGGGGAAGCGCGGCGAGGAGGTCGTGCAGCGGCAGTTCACCCTCGCCGGGAACCATGCGTTCATACATGGCTTCTTCCATGTAGTTGTCGATGAGTGGCCGCAGCACAGTGTCATTGAGTTGGGCGTAGCCGATGCTGTTGGGGTTCAAGGCCGCAAGGTCTGCGGCGTCGGATCCGGACCGCACGACATGCATGGTGTCGATCAAAAGCCGAAAATCGGGCCGTCCCACATGTTCGACAGCGGCCACCGCGGTGGCGAGGTCCCCGACGGTCAGGCCGGGCACCGGCTCGATGTCAGTCTCGATGTTTCGCTGCGCGGCAACTTCTGCCAGCGCGGCGAACTGGTCGAACGTGCGACCGAGATCGGGGTCGAGGCTGACCGCGTTGATCCGGGGCACCCCCAGCTGAGCCAAGACATCGAGATCCGTGGAGAAATCGCGCATTTCGGCTCCGGGCAGCACCAAAAACCCGTCGCCAAGCGAGATCGTCACGCCCCGGTCATCCATCGCCGCGATCAGCTCATTGCGCAATGCGGCGTCCCTAAGCGAGAACAGCGGATAGCCCAGCGACGGCAACAAAGGCGCGCCCTGCACCACCGTTGAGATGTAGCGACAGCCAAGATCCGCGGCGAGATTCACCAATTCCACTGGTGGGAGGGCGAATACGCTGAGAAAGCCAATACCGAGCCGGGTCATACGGGTCGGCCTGCCAGCTGGGTCAACTGGTCGGCCGCCTGGGCTGTTTGGGTGGTAAGGGCGACCTGCCCAGATGTCACCTGGTCCTCGATGATTGGCGCCTCTAGGACGAGATCGTCGCGGATGAAGGCAACGTGGGCGTGCAGATGCGCAGCAGTGAAGGACGCCCACGCGGCCGCCGAAGCTGCGTCCATTGTCAGGATCACCTCGTAAAAGTCCGCCGGCAGCGATTTGGGTGGGTCGACGTGTGTCAGCACCAGCTGCATTGTCTCGGGGCCCAGAGTGAAGAGGGTGGTACGGGCGAGGTCACAGGTGATGAGGACATTGGCCGGTGCCGCGGGGGAGTTGGGATTCGTCGGGGGGCACTTGTCGGGGGTCGTCGGCCCTGACTTCGTCACCGGCCGAACTGGTAACGGCTGAAGGCGAACGACTGGCGCCACGGACTGCGTGGTCGGCGTCGTCGAGGTCGACGGCGCGGGTGCGGCCGGGTGTTGGGTTGCATGGCAGCCAGAGATTAGCGCCCCGAACACAATGACGCCGATCAATTCGTGATTGGCGAGGCGCAACTTCACGGCATTCCTTTCGCCGGACCAACCGCGAGTCAAGCAAGACAGCTCCCGTTAGGTCTAGCACTCGCGTGCCGCCGGCGGTGGCTGAAAGCGAAAGAATCGCAACTACTACCGCGGATTTTGACTGTGGCTGCGGCGACGTGTGTTGCAGGCCAGGTCTCCGGTCTTTACTGACACTACGAATATAGAGTATGGTCGCTTACGCAACTTGCCCAATCCTCTTTCGCGTCGCCACGAAAGCTTGCGCCGATGGCTCGATACATCTCCGCCGTACCGAAACGACGGAAGCCCAACCCCGCGGAGCGCCGCCGCGACCTATGCGATGCGGCCATTCAGCTGCTAGCCGACGACGGGGCCAAGGGACTGAGCCACCTCAAGGTGGACCGCAAGGCCGACGTGCCGGATGGCACGACGTCGTTCTATTTCCGCACCCGCTCGGCGCTGTTGCGTGCGGTCGCCGAGCGACTGGCCGAACTCGACCTGGCGAGCTTGCAGTCCATTGCCGACGCTGCCGACGGTCGGGGCAACGATCCCTCGCCGTCGCAGCTGTCGCAGGTGGTGATTCAGGCCGGCAGCGAGCCGCAGCTGTCGTACACGAAGGCCAGGTACGAGCTGACGATGCAGGCCGCTCGCGACCCGCAGTTGGCCGCGATCCTCCAGCAGGCCACGGACGGGTTCACCAAGCTGCACCGGGAAATCCTGATCCAGCTCATGCCGCACGGCGCGCAGCTGGAATCGGCCGTAGTCGAGGATCTGAGCAACGTCACGCTGACCTTCATCAACGGTCTGCTGCTGCGGTTCGTCCATGGCGACCGGATCATCGACAGCCCGGAGCAACTCGACGGGATCCTGGCGGCCATCGCCACCGGCATTCTCAAGAGTCCGCAGAAGGGCCGGCTCACCGACGGCGGGGGCGTGCTTCGCGCGGCACCGGCGGGACGCGGCGCCCGGGCGAGTCGGCGTGACCGGGCATGAGTGAGCGTCGGGCACGCGTCCCCGGGCCTTGTCAGGCCACCCGGGATATGGTTCTCTACGAGAATAGAGTAATCCGATCTCGGGCGGTCGGTGCGCTCGTTTCAGCCCAGCCCGCCTCTTCGTCAGAGACACATTTGCAAGCCGGAACGCGGCCGGAACCGGCGGGGGTAGGGAGATTCCGTGACGATCAGCACCGATAGCCATGTTCGTTTCGATCCATACGACGTCGGGCTCATCGCCAACCCATATCCGATGTTCGCGCGCCTGCGCGACGAGGCGCCGCTGTACTACAACGGGGAATACGACTTCTTCGCGCTGAGCCGGTTCGCCGATGTCACCAAGGCGCTCGTCGACCATGGCACCTACAGTTCCGCGCGGGGCGTCATCCTGGAGCTGATCAAGGCCAACCTCGACATCCCGTCGGGCATGCTGATCTTTGAAGACCCGCCGATCCACGATGTGCACCGCAAGCTGCTCTCGCGCATGTTCACGCCGCGCAAGATCGCCGGGCTCGAGCCGCTGATCCGTGATTTCTGCGCCCAACTCCTCGATCCCCTGGTGGGATCGGGGCGATTCGACTTCGTCAAAGATCTCGGCGCGATCATGCCGATGAAGGTGATCAGCATGCTGCTCGGCATCCCCGAGCACGATCAGGAATACATCCGCGACCGCGGCAATGCGCAACTGCGCACCGAGGCGGGCAAGCCCATGAAGGCCGCCGAGCAGGGATTGTCGGTCGGCGAACAGTTCGAGGCCTACATCGACTGGCGTGCCCAGAATCCGTCCGACGACATCATGACCGAACTGCTCAATGTCGAGTTCGTCGACCAAACAGGCACTACACGGCGGCTGACACGCGAGGAGATCCTGGTGTACCTCAACGTCGTGGCCGGAGCGGGCAACGAAACCACCACGCGGCTGATCGGTTGGGCGGGAAAGGTTCTCGCCGAGCACCCCGACCAACGTCGCGAACTCGTTGCGAACCCCGGGCTGATTCCCCAGGCCATCGAGGAGCTGCTGCGCTTTGAGCCGCCCGCACCGCACATGGCGCGCTACGTGACCCGCGACGTCACGCTGTATGACCAGACCGTGCCCGAAGGCAGTGTGATGATGATGCTCCTCGGGTCGGCGTGCCGCGATGAGCGGCAGTTCGGTTCTGATGCAGGCAAGTTCGACATTTATCGCGAAGCCCGGCCGCATCTCACGTTCAGCGTGGGCACCCACTTCTGCCTGGGATCGGCGCTCGCACGGCTGGAAGGCCGCGTCGCGGTTGAGGAAATCCTGAAGCGGTTCCCCGAGTGGGACGTCGATCTACCCAGCGCCAAGCTCAGCCCGACGTCGACGGTGCGGGGCTGGGAAACCCTGCCGACAGTGGTTCCGTGATGGCCGGCCGCGTCGAGGGCAAGGTTGCGTTTATCAGCGGCGCCGCGCGCGGTCAGGGTCGAAGCCACGCGGTGCGGCTGGCCCAGGAGGGCGCCGACATCATCGCGGTCGACATCTGTGGGCCGATCGAGAACATGGCCTACCCGCACTCGACACCGGATGATCTCGCCGAGACTGTCGAGTTGGTGAAGGCGCAGAACCGGCGCGTCGTGGCCGCGGAGGCCGACGTCCGCGACTGCGACGCGCTCACGGCGGTGGTGAACAGCGGCGTTCAAAAACTCGGCCGACTCGACATCATCGTCGCGAACGCGGGCATCGGTACTTTCGGTAGCAAACTGCACAAGCTGCCGGAGAAGACTTGGCAGGACATGATCGACGTAAACCTGTCCGGCGTCTGGAAGACCGTGAAAGCCGGTGTGCCGCATATCATCGCAGGCGAGCGCGGTGGCTCCGTCGTGCTTACCGGTTCCGTCGGATCGCACAAGGCCCTTGCCTACACCGGCCACTACATCGCCGCCAAACACGGCGTGCTGGGATTGATGCGGTCGTTCGCGGTCGAACTGGGCCAGCACCGGATCCGTGTGAACTCGGTGCACCCTAGTCAAGTCAACACGCCGATGACCATGAACGAAGTGACGTACAAGCTGTTCCGGCCGGATCTGGAGAATCCCGGGCCCGAGGATTTCGCCCCGTTCTCGCAGATGACACACAGTCTTCCGGTGCCATGGGTGGAAGCCGTCGACATCAGCAACGCCGTCCTGTTCCTCGCCTCTGACGAGTCCCGTTATGTCACTGGCGTTTCGCTGCCCGTCGATGCGGGTGCCCTGCTCAAGTAAGCACAACGGACTGGAGAGAAGTCATGCCGGAGTACGACTACGAAAAGTTGAAGAAGGAAGCCGAGCAGTACATCAGGTTCGAGAAGGACAAGAAGAACCGAATCGCCTACATCACCTTCGACCGTCCCGAAGCGCAGAACTCCACCACCTTGGGGATGCGGCAGAACTACGCCGATCTGATCCACAAGTGCAACGTGGACGACGACGTCAAGGTCGTGGTGATCCGCGGCGAGGGCGAGGATTTCGGCAGCGGCGGCGACCTGCCCGAGCAGCGTCCGATGCTGGAGAACCCGGGCTTGCCACTGCTGCACGAGCTCGCGATCAACGATGAGGACGTGAAGTATCCGCCGGGCGGGTCGTATCGCTACCTGTCCACGGTCACCGACTTCTACGCCAAGGCGCGCGCGGGAAACCGCCCCCTGCAAGAGCTCCGCAAGATCAGCATCATCGAGGCCAAGGGCTACTGCTACGGATGGCACTTCTATCAGGCCGGCGACGCCGACCTGGTGATCTCGTCCGACGACGCGCTTTTCGGGCACCCGGCCTTCCGTTACGTGGGCTGGGGCCCACGGCTGTGGTGGTGGTGCGAGACGATGGGCCTGCGGAAGTTCTCCGAAATGCTCTTCACCGGAAGGCCGTTCAGCGCCAAGGAGATGTACGACTGCGGGTTCGTCAACAGCGTGGTGCCCCGCGAGAAGCTGGAAGAAGAGACGTTGAAGTACGCGATGGCGTGTTCCCGTTCTCGCCCCACCGACACGGTCGCCGTGCAGAAGACCTTCCTGGAGCTCTACAAGCAGCACAAGGGTGAATACTTCGGGAGCCTGCTGACCGGCATGGTCGAGGGGATGCTGCCGTTGATCGCCAATGATCAGGAGAACGATGTCGACCTCACCGAGGGCACCTTCGAGAAGGGCCTCAACAACGTGGTGAAGGACAACGATCTCAACTTCCCGCCGGAGTGGCGCCTGAGCCGCTCGGGGCGCAAGAAGCCCTAATCCCGTTGCGGGGATATGCATGTCGGCGCTGACGGGCTTCCGCGTCGTTGAGTTGGCCGAATCCGTCGCGGGGGAGTACTGCGGGAAGCTGCTGGCCGATTTCGGCGCTGAGGTGATCAAGATCGAGGCCCCGGGTCGGGGCGGCCCCACCGTCCCGTACGCGTTCACCGCGTCTCTCGCTGAATAACTTCTCCCGCAACAACTCTCGGACAGCACACCGAGCTGGTATCGAATGGGCCGGGTAGCCCGCGCCCGGCGCTTCCTGAGCATCACCCCGAGATCCTCAGCGTGGACCTGGACATCAAGACACCAGAGGGCATGGCGCGGCTGCGCGAGCTGATCGCCCGCAGCGACATCGTCATCAACAACCTTCGGCCGGGCGCGATGGAGCGCCAGGGTCTGGGCTAAAAGAGGCTCGCGGAGATCAAACCGGACATTATCTCGGTGTCGATGACGATGTGGGGCAACGACGGACCGCTGGGCCATCAAACGGGCTACGACACCCTGTTTCGCCGCGCTGGCCGGGCTGGCCTCGCTGGTTGGCTACTCCGGTGGACCTCCTCTGGGTACGAGCATGTGCTACGGGGATTCCACGGTCGGCGCGGCGGCCGCGTATGCCGCAGTTGTGGCGTTGCTGTATCGCGAGGTAAGCGGTGCAGGCCAATTCGTCGACGTGTCGGCCGTCGAAACACTGTCCTCGATGATCGGGGATCGGTTGCTCGAACACAGCCTCACGGGCGAGTGCCTCGGGTCTGACCGCAACGACCATCCCGTCATGTGTCCGCACAGCTGCTACCCCTGTTCGGGTGGTTCCTGGGTCAGCCTGGCCGTGGGCAATGCCGAAGAATGGCAAAGGCTATGCGACGTGCTCGGTGCTACGGCGCTGGCCAGCGCTACCCGGCGATGGGGGATCGACGCGCTCATAGCGAGACGCTCGACCACGAGCTTGCGGGCCTCCCTGGAGACTGGGATGCCGAGCAGCTCGCGCGCGCCTGCGGGCGGCGGGTGTGGCCGCGAGCAACAGCGCGACCGCCGTCGACGTGATCGGCGACCAACGATTGTGGGAGCGCGGGTTGTACCGATTCGTCACCGATCACCGCGAAGGCCAACGTCCGATATTGGGACCATCGTGGCGGATAGCGCGAGCCCGGCACGCATTGAGCGGGGCGCCCCAGACCTCGGCCAGGACAACGACTACGTTCTGCACGAGATCCTGGCTGCCGGATCGCCGACAGGAGGCAGAAAATGACGCCGATACTGGCAAACACTGTGGCACTGGTAACCGGCGCGAGCAGCGGCATCGGCGCGGCAACCGCGCAGGCGCTGGCCGCGCAGGGCGCCGCGGTGGCTCTGCTGGCACGCCGCGCCGACCGGCTGGCCGAGCTGAAATCCGAGATCGAATCAGGCGGCGGCACAGCGCTGGTAGTGTCCGCCGACGTCACCGACCCCGAGCAGGTTGCGGCGGCCGTCCAAGCCACCGTCTCGGAGCTGGGACGGCTGGACACGCTGGTGAACAACGCCGGCCTGATGCGGACCGGGCCCGCGGCCGAGGCGTCACTCGAGGACTGGGATGCCATGCTGACGGTCAACGTCCAGGGCGTCCTCTACGTCACGAGAACGGCGTTGCCGCACCTGATCGACGCCGCCGCAGATTCGCCGCGCGGGGTGGCCGACGTCGTCACCGTGAGTTCAACCGCCGGTTGGGTGGCCCGACCCAACACCGCGGTGTATTCGCTGACGAAGTTCGGCGTCAACGCGTTCAGCGAGGGCATCCGCCAAGAGTTGCTGGGCAAGCGAGTTCGCGTCGGCGTGGTCGGTCCCGGAACGGTCGATACCGAGCTCTTCTCCCACCTGGCCGAACCTGCACGCGAGGCGTTCGAGCTGCAGACCGCCGACATGGTCAAGTTGCGGCCGCAGGACATCGCCGACGCGGTGCTGTTCATGGTGACCCGCGACCGCCGGGTGGCCGTCAACCACATGCTGGTGCGCTCGGCCGAACAGAATTGGTAAACCATGCATTCCAAGACTCGCCGATGGGTCACCGGTGACCAGTTCGGCATGGTGTTTCCCGCTGACCCCGCGGCATTGCGCGGCGGCGGGGCAGAGTTTCTCACCGACGCGTTTGGGGCCTCGGGCTTGCTCGCCAGAGAAAACACCGTCGCGAGCATCACCGATCTCCGCGAGGTGGCCGACGGCAGCACCGGGCGCAAAGTCGTGCTCTCGGTGGAATACGAACGGACCCAGCCAGGTCTGCACCGCGAGTTGTTCGTCGAGTTCTCCCCGATTTCGACAACCCGACGCGCGATCGCGGCAAAACCGAGATGGAGGCGGAAGTACGGCTCGCGGCGCTGTCACGCGCGCCCGGGTTCCCCGTCGCGGTACCCAGCGTGCAGTTCGGCGACTATCACCGCCCGACCGGCACCGGAATAGTGATCACCAAACGAATCACGTTCGGCGACAGCCGAATCGAACGGCAATACCACACGTGCCTCGACTATGAGATGCCTGCACCCGTCGACCATTACCGTGCGCTGCTCACCGCGCTCGCAAGCCTGGCCGGCACCCACCGATCCGGGCGCCTGCCGGCCCGGCTGACCGGATACTTTCCGCTTGACGTCCAGGCCGCGACGGTCGGCGAACGGCCGGCGCTGCGCAGCGACCAAATTGAGCGGCGGCTGAATCAGCTGGCTGAATTCGTCGAAAACCAACCAGGTCTGCTACCCGCCAATGTTTGTTCAAACGCGTTTCTCACGCGTCTACGCAACGAAGCGACGTGCTTCGCGCGCCATGAGGCTGCCGACAACGACTATGTCGCACTGTGCCGTTGGAACGCCATCGTCGACAACTCCTGGTTTTGGCGCGCGCCAACGGGCTGCAGTGCGGCTTGATGGACTGGGGATGCGTCAGCCAGATGAACCTGGGCATGGCCATCTGGGGGCCATGTCCGGCGCCGAAACCGACATGTGGGACCGGCATCTCGAGGACTTGCTGCAGCTTTTCGTCACCGAGGTCTATCGGTGCGGCGGTCCGAGTCTCGACCCGACCCGGCTACGTCGGCACACATTGCTCGACGCGGCGATGATGGGGTCGCTCGGCTACTGGACGTCCCGGCGTTGATTCGCACGCGATTCGGTGCTGACGTGCCCGCCAGCCGGAAGAACAGGCGGATCAAGGACGACGATAGCGTTCTGCCCCCTGCAAGGCCGTCAAACCTGTTGAACTGTGGGAGCGTCATGGCCTGGGCGACCCGCTCGATCCGGCACTTGCCGAAGGTACCAGCGCGGGCGACGCGACAAATGCGCGGCGGCGTCGGCTAGCAGCGCGATGCCAAAGCCCGCCTGCGGCCGGAAAGGGTTATGCTGCCCTCGCCGATTGGTCCATGTTGACCGAGCGATTTCCCGGGTCGTCATGACTTGTTGGGCGTGACTTATCACGACGTATCAGGGAGGTCTCAAATGTCGGTTGTGGTGGTGGCCCCGGAGATGCTGGCTTCGGCGGCGAGTGACTTGCAGAGCCTCGGCTCGACGATCAGCGCGGCAAATTGGGGCGCGACGGCCCCGACTACGGGGGTAATGGCCGCGGCCGCGGATGAGGTGTCGGCGGCCATCGCGTCGCTGTTTTCTAGTCACGCCCAGGCGTACCAGTCGCTCGGCGCCGAGGCGGAGGTGTTTCATGCTGAGTTTGTGCGCGCCTTGAGCGCGGCCGCGGCCTCGTACGCCAGCACCGAAGTCGCCAACGCCAACCCATTACAAAGCCTGCTCGGCCTGATCAATGCGCCAACCGAATTCCTCGTCGGACGCCCACTAATCGGCAATGGCACCAATGGGGCGGCGGGGACCGGGGCGGCCGGCGGGGACGGCGGGATCCTGTGGGGCAACGGCGGCAGCGGCGGGTCCGGTAACCCCGCGACCGGTGGGCCCGGCGGTAACGGCGGGGCCGCCGGGCTATTCGGAACCGGTGGCGGCGGCGGGGCAGGTGCCGCCAGCAGCACTGCGGGTCCCGGCGGAAACGGAGGCAACGGCGGCAACGGCGGGCTGCTGAACGGGTTGGGCGGCGCCGGTGGGGCCGGTGGTAGCGCCGGCGCCACCGGCAGTGCGGGTGGGGTCGGCGGGGGAGGCGGGCGCGGCGGGTGGTTCGGCGGTTCCGGCGGGGTCGGCGGGGCGGGCGGCGACGGCGGGGTCATGGGCGGCGGCGGGACGGGCGGTTTCGGCGGCGCCAGCCCGCTGGTCGGCAACGGGGGTAATGGCGGCGGCGGCGGGTTCAGCCAGACCGGCGACGGCGGGGCCGGCGGCACCGGCGGCTCGGCCGGCGCGCTCTTCGGCGCCGCCGGTATCGGCGGTGGCGGCGGCGTAAGTTCCAGCCAGACCGGCGGGGCCGGCGGGGCGGGTGGACACGGCGCGCTGATCGGCGCCGGCGGCGCCGGCGGCGCGGGCGGTCAAAGCAACGCTGACGGCGGGGCCGGCGGGACCGGCGGGAGCGGCGGGTTCCTTGGCGTCGGTGGCGCCGGCGGAAGCGGCGGCGACAGCGATGGCGCTGTAGGCGGGGCTGGCGGTAACGGCGGGATCGGTGGCAACGTCCTCTTCGCCTCAGGCGGCGCCGGCGGCGCCGGAGGGGCCGGTGATGGGACCGGCGGGAGCGGCGGGGTCGGCGGCAACGCCGGCTCGCTGTTCGGCTTCGGTGGGGCGGGCGGCGCCGGCGGTAGCGCTATCGGTGCCGCTGGGGCCGGCGGGGCTGGCGGCAACGGCGCGTCCTTGTTCGGTGCCGGTGGGGCCGGTGGGGCCGGCGGGGACACCGACGGCGGCCCCGGTGGGGCCGGCGGGGCTGGCGGCAACGGCGCGTCCTTGTTCGGTGCGGGCGGGCGCGGCGGGGCCGGGGGTAGCAGCGAGAACGGGGTCGGCGGGGCCGGTGGGGCCGGTGGCCATGCCAACTTCAGTGGCGCCGGCGGCGCCGGCGGCGCCGGTGGGAACGGCGCCGACCAGAGCGGTCCTGGCGCCAATAACGGTGGGGCTGGCGGCAACGGCGGGTCGGGCGGCGCATTGAACGGCGACGGCGGCGCCGGCGGCGCCGGGGGTACCGTCCTAGGCGACAGCAACAATGGCATTGGCGGGGCCGGCGGGTCGGGCGGCGCCGCCCCGGGCATCTTCGGCAGCGGCGGCAACGGTGGCTCCGGCGGGGCCGCGCCCGACAACACCACCGTCGGCACCCTCGGCGCGGCCGGAGGCAACGGCGGCCACGCCATGGGAATCGGCGGCAACGGCGGCAACGGCGGCAACGGCGGCGACGTCGGTACCGGCGCCACCGGTGGTCCTGGCGGCGTCGGCGGCGCGGCCGGGTCGCTGATTGGCGCGCCAGGGTACAACGGCTTCGCCGGGGATCCCTCCACGAGCGGGTCACCTGTGGCTTCCCAAGGGCTTTTCGAGTCGCTGTTCGGTCGCCCGCTAATCGGCAACGGCATGAACGGGGCACCGGGAACCGGGGAGGCCGGCGGGGCGGGCGGGATCTTGATGGGCAATGGCGGGATAGGTGGGTCCGGCGGGGCCGGTATGGCCGGAGGCAATGGCGGGCCGGCAGGGATCGTCGGCGCAGGCGGCGCCGGCGGGACCGGCGGTTACAGCCTGGCCGGCATCGGCGGCGCCGGCGGCATCGGCGGGGCGGGCGGATTGCTGGTCGGCGTCGGCGGCGCTGGAGGAGCCGGTGGACTCGGTGGGGCCGGTGGGGCCGGTGGGTCCGGTGGGTCCGGCGGGCTGATGCTCGGCGTCGGCGGGGCCGGCGGCGTCGGCGGGGCCGGCGACTTCAGCAACCCTAGCGGCGGCCTCGGCGGGTACGTCGGCGGATACGGCGGGGCCGGAGGCTCCGGCGGACTGCTGTACGGCGCCGGTGGGCCCGGCGGTGCCGGCGGGATGGGCGCGGGCGAAGGCGGGGGCGCCGGGGCCGGCGGGGCCGGCCGCGGGCTGTTCGGCTTCGGCGGAAACGGCGGCGGCGGGGGGATCGGCAACGTCGGCGGCGGCTCCGGGGCGGCCGGCGGTTCCGGCGGGCTGCTGTACGGCGTCGGCGGGTCGGGCGGCATCGCCGGGCTGAGCCCGCAGGGCAGTGGGGCCTCTGGAGCCGGCGGGGCGGCCGGCGGGCTGTTCGGCTTCGGCGGGGCCGGCGCCGTCGGCATGTTTAACAACCCCGGTGTCGGCGTAACCGGTGGGGCCGGCGGGGCCGGTGGGCTGCTGTTCGGCTTCGGCGGGGCCGGCGGCACCGGCGGGCTCAGCCCCGTCGTCGGCGGAGTCGGCGGGGCCGGCGGCGCGGCCGGGCTATTCGGCCTCGGCGGGGCCGGCGGGGCCGGCGGATTCGGCAACCCCAACGCCGGGCCCGGTGGGGTCGGCGGGGCCGGTGGGCTGCTGTTCGGTGGCGGCGGGTCCGGCGGCGCCGGCGGGTCCGCCACTGGGCCTGGCCCCGGTGCCGGTGGCGCGGGCGGGTCCGCCGGACTGTTCGGTTCCGGTGGGTCTGGTGGAGCCGGCGGGTTCAGCGGCGTCGTCGGCGGGATTGGCGGGGCGGGTGGCGCCGGTGGTCGGCTGTTCGGCTTTGGCGGGTCCGGCGGCGCGGGCGGGGCCAGCGCTTTTAACAACGGCACCAGCAGCGGGGCCGGCGGCGCCGGCGGGATCGGCGGGGCCGGCGGGCTGCTGATTGGCTTGGGCGGTTCCGGCGGTGCCGGCGGGTTCGGCAACATCATCGGGGGTAACGGCGGGAACGGCGGCGCAGCCGGCATCTTCGGGGCCGCCGGTAATGGCGGCAACGGCGGCGACACCCCCGGGCCTACAACCACGGGCGGTAACGGCGGCACCGGTGGCGATGCGATGCTCATCGGCGCCGGCGGTAACGGCGGTAATGGCGGTAACGGACCGACCGGCACCGGCGGCAAGGGCGGGGCCGGCGGCGACGGTCTCCCGGACGGGTTGGCTGGGTTGGATGGGTTGCCCTAGGCGGCGCGACCGCAGAATCCAGGTACTACTCCGGGCTGACCGGAATACCGCGGCTCCGCATCGTTGACGATGGGTCGCAGTTGCGACACCCGTGCGCTGGTTCGGCCAGCGAGGCCGAAAGCCACCGTGAAGCCGACCGCCTCGTCGGCGCTGCGCATGGCCTGCAGGATGACTCCGGCTGCGGGACGAAATCGTGGTAGTGACCTCGACAGCGGTTAAGGTTGTCCGGAACTAACGACCTGGTTCGAGTAGCTCAGGTGTGGAGGAAAGGGGCGAGGGGTCCGATGATCCGCGGAAAGTCCGTCCTCGTAACGGGTTCCACGTCCGGTATCGGCCTCGCCGTCGCGCGCGCCTTCGCCGCCGAGGGCGCAAACGTGACTATCAACGGCTTCGGTGACCCCGACGCGATCGAGCACGAGCGGCGCGGCATCGAGGGCGAGTTCGGGGTGACGGCGGCGTATTGTGGCGCCGACGTGACCAAGCCCGCCGAGATTGCCGACATGATCAGCGGCGCCGAAAGGGCTTCCGGGGCGATCGATGTCCTGGTCAACAATGCGGGCATCCAGTTCGTGGCGAGGGTGGAAGATTTCCCGGTCGCGAAGTGGGACGCCGTGATTGCCACCAACCTGTCGGCTGCTTTCCATACCTGCCGCTGCGTCCTGCCCGGCATGAAACGCCTTGGCTGGGGCCGAATTATCAACATCGCCTCGGCACACGGTCTCGTGGCAAGCGCGCAGAAGGTCGCATATGTCGCGGCGAAGCACGGCGTTGTCGGACTGACGAAGGTGGTGGCACTCGAAAACGCCGACCATGGCATTACGTGCAACGCGATCTGCCCGGGTTGGGTGATGACGCCTCTGGTGGCACAGCAGATCGAAGTGCGCGCCGAGGCGGCGGGACAATCCTTTGCAGAGGGTGCACAAGAACTCGTTGCTGAAAAGCAGCCGATGGCCCGCTACACCCGCCCCGAGGACATCGGCGCGCTCGCGGTCTTCCTGGCCGGTGATGCGGCAGCCACCATCACCGGCACTTCTTATTCGATCGACGGTGGCTGGACGGCTCAATGACTCGCTATCCCCAGGACGGCCCGGCGGTGAGCACCACGGGGTCGTCGTCGGTGATTTGGACGGTGTCGCGGCGGACACGGTGCCCACACCCTCTGCCCAGACGTAGCCGGTGAGAGCCAACACAATACCCGCGTCCCAGTGGTCGTGTTCGCCTGCGGCCCAGAGCATCTCGGACACGACGGGCGGGTCGAAGCCCAGCCCCAGCGCGTGCGCAACCGGCATCGGCGGTAGCGGTTCGCCGGCCGACTCGTAGGCCGCGAGCAGCTCGCCGGTGGACGCGCCGGGACGACACGCGGCAAGCATTGTTGGCCGGTGCTAGGCCAGCGCGCCCTCGTGCTCGGCGCAGATGTGCATCAGCACGTTGCGGGCCATCAGTAGGGTCGGCCATCGCCTGAGCCGCAAAGCGCGCGTACCAGCTGGCGGTGCCCACCGCGGCGGGGTGATCGGTCACCGGGCGCACCGATGCGCCCACCCAGTCTCGCAATTCGGTCGAATCGCCAATGCCGGCCAGCATTTGCTCCCGCAACTCCTCGATCGGCTTGCGGTGCTTGCTTTCGATCGCCCGCAGCAGGTCGGTGCGCGTCCCGAAGTGGTAGCAGGCCGCCGCGTTATTGCCCTGACCCGCGGCCTCGCTGATCTGCCGTTGGACACGGCATACATGCCGCGCTCGGCGAACAGCCTGTCGGCGGCCGATAAGATCGCCCCTCGGGTGCCCGCTGACCTTTCCGGGCGCACCATCCGCTCGGCTTGCGTGGCCTCGTTCATGGGCTCAGTAACAACGCTCGTTTGTTTAAATCAAGCAATTTATTTAGTGCCCTGGGCCCTCAGATCCCACCCGTAGCGAGCGGGCGCATTTGGACGCGTTTGCAAGGGATGTCGCGGGCAAGCACGCACCCTCGCGGGCAACGGAATAGGCTGGCCGCATGAATCCGCTGCACCGGGTGGCGCGAAATCCGAGTGCATACCGGTGGTTGGTGTTGCCGGCCCGACCGCTCGCCGTACGCATCGAGGCCGTGCTGCGGTTTGTGACTGGTGGGCGTGTTGGTGTGCTGGATCTTGCCAGCGTGCCCTGCGTGCAGATCACCACCAAGGGCCGCAGAACTGGACTCGCCCGAATGGCGACCGTTCAGTGCGTACCCGTTGACGATCGCCTGGTGCTGGTGGGTTCCAACTGGGGTCGCCCGCACCATCCGTCTTGGTCGGCGAATCTTGTAGCAGCAGAACGGGTCAACGTTCGCGGCCGCGGCGATTTCTGCACCGCAAACGTCAGGTTGCTGACCGGTGAAGAACGCGAGACAACGTGGGCCGCGGTTCTGGCGAACTGGCCCAACTATCAGATTGCGCAAGATCGGGCCGGCGGGCGTCAATTCAGGCTGTTCCTTCTCACGCCGCAGACGTCGACCGAAGCGTCGAAGCCCGGGATCCGTTAAGCTCGAAGGCTTTTGCTGGAAGCTAATTTTTCTCCGTCGCGAGCCGAACGCCACTGCGGAATCTCCCAGCTATTTTCGCACTGGCGTTGAGCTCGCGAAAAATCAGCGCCATCTAGGCCGAAGTTAAGGCTGTTGAAGTAGGCGAATCCCCGGGTTGACCTGGGGATTCGTTGGTTTTGGTGTGGGGTTGTTCTGGCTACGCGGCGATGGTGAGTGGGATCGGGGAATCGATGAGTTCGAAGGCGCGGCGTTGGGTGGGGGTGGGGTCGGTGAGTTTGTCGATTTCGATGTTGGTGTCGTGGTAGCGGATCCGGTCGCGGGTGAGGGTGGCCAGGTGAGTCAGCAGATCGCGGAAGCCGCGGACTGGGTTGCCGGCCGCGTCGTGTTTGGTGGAGGCCTTGGCGTGGGCGGCTGCGGAACGCTGCGCGGGCGCGACGGGGTTGTCGCGGCTGGGGGGTGTGTGGTCGGTGAAGGTCAGTGGCGCCCAGGCTTTGCGTAGGTGCCAGGTCAGGTAGCAGGCGAGTAGGCAGATCAGCACGTGGGCTTTGACGCGGTCGTCGAGGTGGTGGTGGATGGGCCGCAGGTCGAGGTCGTCGGATTTGATGATGCGGAAGTCGCGTTCGATGTTGGCGAGGTTTTTGTAGCCGGCCACCACGGCGGCGGGGTCGAGTGTGTCAGCGTCGACGCTGGTGCGTAGCACGTAGATGCCGTCGAGGGCGGCTTCAGCGGCGATGCGGTCGTGGTGGCGCTGGTAGGTGAAGGTGGTGTCGGTGATCTCGCGGTGGAAGTGCTTGCCCATCTTGTATTTTCCGATGACCTCGCCGTAGGCCTCGCCGATGTCGTCGGCTCCGGTCAGGGTGCCGGCCTGCACCCGCTTGGCGATCGCGGCGAGTTGTTTTTCGGTGGCTTGCAGAAGGTCTTGGCGTTTGCGGGCGCGTTCGAGGGCCAGGGCGGGGTTACGGCACGCGATCAAGCGTTCACCGGGGTAGTCGGGGTGGGTGATCTCGGCGAGGTCCTGGGCGTCGAACAGGGTCATTTGCAGCGGCCCGTCGTCGCTGGCGAGTTTGGCGATCGCGGGTGCGCGTAGCGCGGTGATCCAGTCGAAGTCTGTTGGGGTGTCGGGGTTGTTGTTGAGTTCGCGCAGCGCGTCGATGCGCGCGGCGGTGATCATGCCGCGATCACCGACGAGCACCAGTTGGGTGATGTTCAGCTTGTCTTTGACGACCTGCACTATCTCGGTGAACGAGACCGGGTCGGCGGTGGCACCGCCAAACACTCGTACCGCGACCGGGCGTCCCGCCGGGTCGCAGAGCACCCCGTATTCGATCTGCTCGCAGCCCTTCTTACCGTCGCGGGAGTAGCCGCGTGCAGCCAACTTGCAGCAGCGGCCAGTCACCCACGCCGAGGTCAGATCAAACAACGCCATCCGCGACGGATTGGCTTGCGGGCCAAGGTGCTTGTCCGCGAGCTTTTTCTCGATCTTGTCCTGCCGGGCGGCCAGCCAGTCCATGGCGGCGTAAATCTCGTCGGTGGACGCCTCGGCAACCCCCAAATCGGACCCGAGGGTGGTGTTGGCCCACCACGACAGCGTCGAGAGCTTCGGCTTGGGCCGTACCACCCGGGAGATGATCAGCGCGACCACCAGATCCCGGGCCCGGCACGGCGGGCCGAGCAACGCCGCCAGCTCGAGCTTGCGCGCCATCGCGGCCACCGCGGCCACGTCCCCGTGCGGCAGCGAACGGGACTTGCTGAACTCCGACCCAGCCGGCACCAACGCTTGGCCCTTCAGCGTCGCCTCCAACGCGGCGATCGCCGCAGCGGGCAGCATCGACAGGTTGGCCAAGGTCTGATTGCGTACCGCGGCTCCGTCCCGGTAGGTGCGGCGCAGCAGCACCGATTCATAGACGCGCTCGTTGCCCTGCCTATCGACATGCGTCTTCTTAACTCTGACTACATGAGCTCTCCCAGAGCTGCGCTTCACACCAGAAATAATAACCTAAATTGTGCACAAGCATCCAGGCGACACGCATTCATTCGTGACTACATAAATCATCGGATTAGGACCCAAAACATCAGCTCAAACCACGAATCCCCGTCAGAACCCACCGCAACTTCGGTCTAGCGGATCAGCGAGTCGCTCGCCAGCCGGTGGCGGCCGCGCCATAGCAGCAGACCGGCCTGCATACCGAGCGCGATCGAGATCATCGAAATCACGGTCAGCGCGATGGCGGCGTTGACGTTGGCGTTGACCAGCTGGGTGACGCCGATCAGGCCGAGCGAGCCGGGGACCAGCAGCCAGAATCCGGGCAGCAGCAGCGTTGCTGCCGGTGGTGCCTTGGGCCGCTGTGACATCGCGACTGCGCACACCATGAGCGCGAGCCCGCCACCGAATCCGCTTGCGTAACTGCCGAACAGAGTGTTCGCGACCACTTGGCCGGCATAGGTGACCAGCAACGTGACCAGCAGCCAAGGCAGGAACAGGTTGGGCGGCCCGAGGTAGAGCACGATCCCGACTGCGTAAAGGGCCACCCCGGCCCACGGGGCCCAGGGGCCGAATTCGTTGAGCTGCAGCGCGTTCAATTCTGTCTTGCTGACGTGCAGGACTTGTGCCGCGATCAAAATCCCGAATGTCAACTGCGCCAGTCTCATGAACCCGGCAACGAGCCGGGCCGAGCCCGAGACCACTTCCCTGGTGCTCATGTCGACGACCGATAAGGTGATCGCGACACCTGGCAAAAAGAGTGCAAGCGGTGCCGCGAGGTCGCGCAGGCTGTCGTCGCCGAAATGCCACACTCTTTCGAGGCTGAACGCCGTGAATGCGACCAGAAAGGCGCTTATTGTCGGCAGCAGCTGATCGATCGCGTTGCTGAGTCGACCGAGCAGCATCAGAAGGCCGACCATCAGTCCGAAGCCGGTGGCGGCCACCATCGCCGCCGGCGTCGGCTGCAGGATGAGCCCGAAGGCCGCGCTTTGTATCGCATAGCCGATCACGTTGACCCAGGCCGGAAAGCGCCTCGGCAGCGCGTGGATGCGGCCCAGCTCGGCCAACCCATCCTGCGCGGTAATCCTGCCGTTTTGGGCGTCGCCGACCAGAGCGGCCAACGGGAACGCCTGGTCGTAGCGAAGGTCTTCCTCGGATCGCACGACCCGGACGGTGGTGCCGGCGGCGTCGTCAAACCCGCCGAACTGGATGAAGTTCGGCAGCAAAAGCACCTGGTTGCTGAGGCCGAACCGCTCGGCCGACACTGCCAGCGCGCGCCGGACTACTGCGATTGGGTAATTTCCTGCCACCATGGCGCCGCCCAGGCGGGCCAGAAAGTCGACGGCCAGGGCGTCGGGGCTTGCGTCGCGCTGCTGCTCGGTCACCGGGCGAGACTACGACGTCGCCACGTAGCCGGGCTTGGTGAGGTGCGAATCGAGGGCGGGCGGCGGTGGTGGGTCCACCGCGCTCACGCGGTGAACCGCAACGGTAGCTCGGCAACGCTGAAAGTTGCCGACGGCCAGACGAGCTGCGGCTGGTAGCCGGCGGCGAGTTCGAACGTGGGTATGCGGCGCAACCACTCGGAGACAACGAGATTGAGTTCCATCCGGGCCAAGTGCGAACCGAGGCACCGGTGGGTTCCGCCGCCGAAGCCCCAATGCCTGTGCACCTTGGAGTCCATGACCAAATCGTCGATGGACGTCGCGTCGCTGCCGTCACGGTTGATGGCCCCCAGGCACAGCCACACCCGCGAGCCCGCGGGAATCGCCACGCCGGCGACCTCGACGTCTTGGGTCGCCACCCGCGGAACGATGGGTGCAGGTGTCTCGAGCCTGACTACCTCTTCGACGAAAACCGGTATCTTGTTGGGGTTTTCGCGAAGAAGCGCACGAAGCTGGGGTCGGCGGGCCAGCTCCAACAGCGCCGAGCCGATCGCGGAGGTGACAGTGTCGAGGCCGGCCAGGACGAACACGTAGCCAAGCCCCAGCGCTTCGCCGTCATCGAGCGGGTCATCGCCCAGCAGCACCTGCGACAGAATGTCGGCACCGGGATTGCGTCGATGCGCGGCAATGGCTTCGACGAGGTAGGCCGCGAGCTCGATCGCGGGCGCCAAGTCGGCGCCGTCGAGCGAGCCCAGCAAGCCGAGGGCGATGACGGCGTCCTTCCAACGGATCAACCGGTCGCGATCTTCCAAGGGTAGGCCAAACAGCGTCAGGAATACCTGTGATGGATAGGGAATCGCCAGATCCCGCATTGCCTCGCACCCGTCCTTGGTGGCGATCGCATCGATGATCTCGATCGCTTGTGCTTGCAGCGCCGGCAGCATCGCGCCAAGCGTGTGTGGGCTGAAGAACGGCTGCAAGATCTTTCGGAACCGCGTGTGCTCCGGTGGATCGAAAGCCAGCGGGACCAACGGCAGCGGGCTGCCGAGTATATCGAAGGCGCTCTTCGACGAGTAGATTTCCGGATTGCGCAGCGCGCCAAGCACATCTTCGCGGCGAGTCAGGTAGTACCCATTCTCACCAAGAACCACGGGGCCGGCCTCGCGGAGGACCGCCCAGCCGACGGCCCGATCCGCGGCCATCGGCAAGTCCGGGTACTCGATTTGCGGAATGTCGTGGATCTCGCGCTCAACGGTCATGAATATCTCCCATCGCGATACGCGGATGCCCAGACGTTACCGCGCGGCTGGGCCTCCGTGGCTGCTTTGGCCGCTCGACGCGGGTGCCCAGCCGACGTAGGTCAGATACAGCCCGACCAGTGCGATCACGACGAAGCCGGCGCGCCACCAGATGCTCGGCTCAACTGCGGAGTTGACGGCCGAGACGTAGGACTGTGGAATCGCCAACAGAAATAGCCCTTTCAGGACGGTCATCCAGCCCAGGATTGACACGATGATGGCCGCCGCGCTTCCCCAGTACGGGTGAAGCGCGACGAC
The DNA here is from genome assembly GCA_963778135.1 of uncultured Actinomycetota bacterium. Taxonomy (GTDB): domain Bacteria; phylum Actinomycetota; class Actinomycetes; order Mycobacteriales; family Mycobacteriaceae; genus Mycobacterium. The sequence continues at coordinate 245,020 of CAVZTC010000005.1, forward strand.
GACCAGTCCGGCTAGCAGAATGAACGCGCCGGTCACCCATGCCCACGCGAGGCTCGCCCCGAATTCCGCGGAAAGCGTCCGCATCTGCGAGGCGCGCGCTACGGCCGTAACGGTGACGACAACGAGGTATGGGCCGAGTACGCGGGCGAACATCCGCGTCCTGGCCTCGGATTGTGGTGCAGTACTCATGGCTATACCTCCCATTGGCGACGTCGTCGCTGGGATGCTCGAATCCCTGGGACTATTCGACCCCTTGACCGCGGTCGGCACTAGGGACCGAAGTCCCGCGAGTGAGGATTCTGCAGGCCCGAGCTAGCCGACCGTGCCGTTCGACCCGTTCACGCCAAGGTGAAGGAGGACAAAAGCACCGAGGCCGCCGGTGCCCGCCGTGCCGCCGGTCCCGACGTTCCCGCCGTTGCCCCCATTGCCCACCAGCGTGGCGTTGCCGCCGTTGCCGCCTGAAGGTTTGGTGCCCGTTCCCGAGTACGTTGCGGTGGCCGACCCGCCCTCACCGGCGTTGCCGAACAACCCGCTGGCCCCGCCGACGCCGCCGGCGCCGGTGTGTCCGCCGCCGGTTTGGTTGCCACCGGCGCCGCCGTCGCCGAACAGGCCGGCGGCACCGCCACTGCCGCCCGTGCCAGTGGCTACGGAACCGCCGTCGCCCGCATTGCCAACGAAGCTGAAGCCACCGCCGCCGCCGGTGCCGGTGCCCCCGACAGATCCGCCGTCGCCCCCGTTGCCGTAGATGATTCCGCCCGTACCGCCGAGGCCACCGGTTCCGCTATTCGTAACGGACCCGCCGGCGCCGCCGTTACCGAGCCACACCCCGCCCGAGCCACCCGCACCGCCCAGAGCGCCGGTGGTGGCCGTGGCCAGGCCGCCGGCGCCCCCGGCACCGATCAGTCCCGCGTTGCCGCCGGCGCCACCGCTGGCCCCGGCGCCACCAGCCCCCGCGTTGCCGTATAGCCATCCGCCGTTGCCGCCGGCGCCGCCATTGCCGGCCGAAGCCGTGGCCCCGCCGTTTCCGCCCGCGCCGCCCTGGCCGAACAACCCCGCTGACCCGCCGTTGCCGCCGGCCAGGCCGCTGGCCGTCGGCTGCGAGTAGCCGGCGCCGCCGTTGCCATATAGCCAACCGCCGCCACCGCCGTTGGGGTTCGCCGCCGTCCCGGCAGCGCCGTCACCGATCAGGGGACGCCCCGTCAGTTCTTGAATGGGTGTGTTGATCGCGTCGAGCGCAGTCCGCTGGGTATTGGCGGCCTCGGTCTGGGCATACTGCGCCGCGCCGCCGCTGAGGAGCTGTACGAATTGCTGATGGAACGACGCCGCTTCTGCGCTCAACGCCTGGTAGGCCTCAGCGTGGGCGCCGAACAGCGACGAAATGGCGGCCGAGACCTCGTCCGCGCCGGCCGCCAGCACTTTTGACGTGTTTGGCGCCGCCGCCGCGTCGGCCAGGCGAATCGTCGCCCCGATGTTTGCCAAATCCGTTGCCGCCGCTGACACCAGTTCCGGCGCCGCGATTAGATACGACATCTGCTGTCCTCCTCGGACACATCACACCCGATGCGGCCACGAAAAGGTGCGCGGTGCGCGATGGTCGTGGCAGGTTGGCGGTGCCCGCTTTTGGGCGGTGCGCGTGGAATGCGTTGCGCTAGAGTCGATATCGACTCAGTACACTACGGGCCGGTTCTTAAAATTCGCCGGGAGGTTAATGGTTCCGGAACACGCGATGCCCGACGTCGGCTAATTCAGTTGTACGCCCTTGGTGCGCAAGCCTTCGCGCCTCACGGGAGTGAGTCGAAGATCAGCGCCCCGTAGGTCGCCATCCGGTCCGAACCGAGAATCCCGGGCCCCATCTTGTTCATCACGTAGGTGATGGTGGTGCGCCGGTCGGGACAGATCGCCACCATCGACCCGCCCCATCCGCCCCAGAAACAGATCTTCTCGTTCGGAACGTAGGGGAGTGCGTCGTTCGGTGCCAGCCCGTACCCCACGCCCCACCGCATCGGCACGGACAGGACGAGGTCCGTCCCGTTTGCCTGCTCCTCGAAGATCAGCTCGATGGTCTCGGGCTTGAGCAGTTTCACCCCTCGCGCCGTGCCGCCCAACGAAATTGCCGACAATAACGTCGCCAACGAACGCGCGTTTCCATGGCCGTTGAGTGCGCCCATGTCGGCCGCGCGCCATGCCGGCGTATTTGCGGCTTCTGCATTGGGCGGGGGCCCACTGAAGGTTTTGCGCATCGGGCTGTCTTCGGGGAGGAAGTCCAGTGGCAGCTCGAGCGGAGGGGGCGCGATGATCTCGGCGATGCGCTCGTAATCGGCCGGCACGGCACCGATCTGGAAGTCGGCGCGCAGCGGGCCCGCGATTTCGTCCCGAACGAATTCCTTGAGCGAACGTCCGGTGACGCGCCGCATCACCTCGCCGATCAGATGGCCTTGATTGTGGGCGTGATACCCGGACGCGGTTCCCGGCTCCCACCAGGGCGCCTGGGCGGCCAGGGCCGCCGTGGACTTGTCCCAGTCGTACATGTCCTCGGTGGTGAACGGCGCGTCCCACCCCGAAATACCCGAAATGTGCGAAAGGATATGGCGAAACTCGATGTCCTGCTTGCCATTTGATGCAAATTCGGGCCAATAAGCGGCGACCGGCGCCGTCAGCTCGACCAAGCCGCGGTCGACCAGCATCAACCCGGCCAGGCTGGTGACCGTCTTCGTGGACGACCACACGTTGACTATGGTGTCCCTGGTCCACGGGTTGGTTCGGGCGGCGTCGGTAAAGCCGCCCCAGATATCGACGACGGGGTCCCCGTCGATGTCGATGGCGATGCTCGCACCGACCTCTTCGCCGGAGGCGATGTTGTCGGCGAGCGCGGCGCGGACCTTGTCGAAGCGCTCGGCGCATTGTCCGTGAACTACGTCGTCCATTTTGGGTCGCTCCTTCGTCGTGGGTCAGGTCGAGTAGGGCCAGCAGCGCCGTGCGTGCCTTGCCGGAATCGGGGACACCGCCGGTGATCAGGTCGGTGTAGATGAACGACTCGCCGATGCGGATGACGAGATAGGCGAGGTCGTGGCTTGGCATCGGGTAGGACAGGGTTGCCGGATCTACCTCCTCGTCGAGGAGACGTTGCACGGCGCTGATCATCTCGGGCTGGATAAGACTGGCGTTGGTCGTCAATAGCCGCAGCGCGCGTTCGGGTTCCCGCCGCAAATAGGTGCGAAAGAACGGCGCGGTGATCAATTCGTCGGCGAAGCCCCCGAGCGCCTCGGCAACCAGCTGCGCGCCGGTGAGCCCCTTTCCGCGCGCGTTGCCGAGCACGTGGCTCAGCGTGCGTTGCCCCAGCTCGTAGAGGATCTGACTCACGAGTTGGTCGCGCGAACCCACCCAGCGAAACAACGTGGACCGATCGACCCCGAGCTCCGCCGCGAGCTGTTGCATGTCGATGCGTTCGCCGCTGAGCAGGCGTTCACGCGCCAGCGAGTAGGCACGGGCCGCGTCGGCGCGCTCGGCCCGCAATGCGACGTCGGCCACCATCGATGCAACATATCTAAAAATGATGCACCGAAGCAAGCAGCGGGTTTAAAGATCGGTACGGCTGACGATGTGGCCGAGTAGGTCTCGGGCCGCGCCGGCGGCTGGGGCCCGTCCGCCCACCCAGATGGCACGCAACTTCCGGCTCAGGTTCAATTCGGGGACCGGCACGGTGCGCAGACGCCCGATCGCCAGGGCGTCGGCGACCGCCAGTCGGCTCATCACCGCAGGGCCCGCGCCCGCTATCACGGCGGCGCGAACCGCGGCGGCCGAGGACAATTCGAGGACCGGGTGTGCCTGTTGGGCCGAATCTCCCAAGGCCTGGCGCAGCGCCGCGGTCAGCGAATCACGGGTTCCCGAGCCCGGTTCGCGCGTGACGAGTGGCGTTTCGCTCAATTCGGTTGCGCGCAGCGACCGCTGGCGGCGAGCCCACTTGTGGCCGGTCGGCACGATCACCACAAGCTCGTCGTTTCCGACCACGCGGCTGCGCAATCCCATTGGTAAATGTGGGGTCTCGATGAAACCTAGATCGGTTGTGCCATCCCGAACGCCCGTGATTGCCTGATCGCTGTTCGTCGCGGTCATAACGATTTCCGGCGGGGTAGCGCCCAGTCGATTCGCCGCAACCTGGAGTGACACCAGCCAGCGCGGCATCAGATGTTCGGCGATCGTCTGGCTGGCCGCCACCGTGACGCGCTTGCGCCTCTCTGATCGCAGCGACGCCAGTCCGGCATCGACGTAGTGGGCCATGTCGAGCAATCGATCGGCCCACTCGGCGACGACGACTCCCGCGGGGGTGAGTTGCGATCCCCGCGGGGTTCTGACCACCAATGCCACGCCAGTCTGAGCCTCGATCGATGCCAACCGCGCCGACACCGCCTGCTGCGTGAGGCCGAATTCCCGACCCGCGGCGCCCAGACTGCCGGTGCGCGCGATCGCCAGGAAGACTTCTAACGCCGAAAGTTCTGGCAGGTGAGCACTCAAGCGCGGCATCACGGTCCTCCACCGGCAAGCTGCAAGCCGCTCAAGTGAGATTCGCCCGGAGTCACAAGCACGGCTTGTGAGCTCACAATATCAGGCCGCCTACCCGTGCCCGTCGGTTTGGCGAATCATTACTGACATGACAACAACCGACGTGTTTCGGGCCACACCGATGTGGGGTAAACGGGACGAGATGATCGTACGGGGCTACGCACCCTACAACGCCGAGCCGCCCGCTGCCGTGCTGGCCAGCAGCGACATCACCCCGACAGATGCGTTCTACGCCCGCAACCACGGTCCAATTCCCGAGATCGCGCCGCAGCAATGGCAGCTGACCGTGACCGGACTGGTAGGTAAACCGCTCACCATCGATTACGACCAGCTCACCACTCAATTCGCGCAACACCGCGTGGTGGCGACGCTGGTGTGCGCCGGTAACCGGCGCGCCGAGATGCTGCGGATACGTCCGATCCCCGGCAAGGACCCGTGGGCGCACGGGGCGATCTCGACCGCCGAGTGGCACGGCGTCCGTCTCGCGGACATCCTGACGGCCGCCGGTGTGCGTCCCGAGGAAGGGCTACATGTTGCGTTCGAAGCCCCCGACGTCTCCCAGGAGGCCCGGCCGGCGCAGCGCTACGGTGGCTCGATTTCGTTGGAAAAGGCCATGTCGCCGGAGGTGCTGCTGGCGTGGCAGATGAACTCCGAGCCACTGCCTCGCGTCCACGGTGGTCCGGTACGGGTGGTGGTGCCCGGATACATCGGCGCCCGCAGCGTCAAATGGGTCACCGCAATCACCGTGCAACCGGCCCCGTCGGACAACTACTTTCAGGCGATCGACTACCGGATCCTGCCGCCCGATGTCGATCCCGAGAACGCGCCACCGGGCCAAGGCATTTCGCTGTCGACGCTCGCGCTCAACTGCGACATCCTCGATCCCGCCGCCGGTGACCACGTGCAGGCGGGTGCGCTGACGATCCGGGGCTACGGCATCGCCGGCGACGGTCGCAGCGTGGCGCGAATCGACGTGTCGCTCGACGACGGGCTCACCTGGCGGCAGGCCGAGCTGCACCCGGCGCCCGGTAAATGGTCGTGGCGACCGTGGTCGCTGACGGTTCGGGCGGAACCGGGGCCGTTGCGCATCACCGCCCGCGCCTGGGACGACGCCGGCGCGCTGCAGCCGGAATCCGTGGCCTCGCTGTGGAATCCGCGCGGATACGGCAACAACGCCTGGGCCCGCGTCGCTACCAGCGTGTTTTGACGGTTGGCGGCTTGTCCGTCAGGCGCCGAGACCCTTTTTGACCGCGGCGTCTTGTTTGTTGCCGACGTCGGTGACGAATTCGGGCGGAGCGAGCGAATCGCGTGGGCCATCGAACTCCAGCGTGACCAGCGCCCTGCCCTCGGTGAACAGCAATATCGTCACGCCCTTGGAGCCGTCCGGCGAGTTACCCAGCAGCGTCGTCCCCCCGGTGCCGACCTGGGCCGCCTCCGTGTGCGGGTCCTTGATAGCGGCACCCTGACCTGTCTTCGCCGCGTTCAGCGCGTTCGTGGCCGCCGCGGCATCGGCCAGGACCTGGATGGTGTCTTTGATCGAGCGGCCGCCGTCTTGGGTGCTGAAGGTGGTTGCGACGCCGGGTTGGCCGTTCGGGTCCTTTGTCGGCGGGCTGGCCGTAAAGGGTTCGGGCGCGTCGATGTCCGTCGCCGGTATCAGCAGCCCGGTGTAGTCAGTCGGCTGTGCTGACGCCGTGGAGGAACCGCTCGGGGGACTGATCGAGGCGGCAATGCTCGACGCGGCGCTGCTCGACGCGGCCGAATTCGCCGGCGATGACGCCTTGCCGCCGCAGCCCGCCAGCGTGGCCGCCAACGTCGTCGCTGCCAACGCGCCGGCCGCTGCTGGCACCATGGCGGCGAGCACAGTTCGTGTACTCCTCATCGGGTCTTGCTCCTCTTCAGGCTCTTCCTCGTGGCGCCGACGCAAGCGGCCGAACTTTCTGACTTTCTGCAAACTTTTCTCGGATCCCGAGTCGCACAGTACCTGTCGACGCCATTTCGGCAGTTAACCGCCCGCGCTCATGAGGTTCTCATTTCCATGCCGGCTCGGTACTGTTCGGCGCATGTGCGTTTCGCGGCGGCAATGAACTCCGAGGACATTTATCGCGTTGAGTTTTCGAAGCCGAGGGCTGGCAGGCGCGGCTACCAGGCGGACGAGGTCGACGAGTTCCTTGACGTGATCGCCGCCCGCCTCAAGTTGCGTAATCACCTGACCGCCCGCGAGGTGCACACCATCGCCTTCCGGCGAGCCCCCGTCGATCACGGATACGACACCGAAGAGGTCGATCATTTCCTGAACCGGGTCGAGGCGCTGCTTGGCGGGAATCACCGCAAACCGGCGCAGCCGTTGCACAGCTCGCCCCCGAGTGCGCCGGACAAGCGCATCGATAAGCGAAACCGCGCCGCGGTGGTGTCTCTGTGTGGGGCCCTGCTGGGCTTCAGCCTCGTCGGCCTGGTCGTCGCTATCGTCAGCGGCATCGTCGCGCTCATCCAGATCCGGCGTAGCCAACAGCGCGGTCGCACGCTCGTTGTCGCCGGGCTGGTGATTTCGGCGGCGTGGGTGGCGTTGATATTCGCTGGGTTCCACTGGTTCCAGGTGGGGCACTCAGTGCCGCTTCATCTTTCGACCAACTCGCTCGTCGAACGCTCATGGCACCGATGAGCAGCGACGAACTACTGACCGGTCGCGGTGTGGTGGTGGCCGGCGGCAGCCGTGGGATTGGACGCGCGGTCGCCGAATTGCTTTGCAGCCTCGGTGCCGGTGTGGTGGTCAACGGGCGCGACGCCGCCGCGGTGGCGGAGGCGGTCGCGGCGATCACTGCGACGGGAGGGCGAGCCGTCGCGGTGCCAGGAGCCGCCGACGACGAGCGCGTCGCCGCGGCGCTGATCGAAGAATGCCTGGGTGCCTTTGGGCGGCTGGACGTCCTGATCAACTGCGCGGGGATCGCCGAGCCGCCGCGCTCCTCGATACTGGACGTCGCGCCGGCGGAATTCGACCGCCTGATGAGTGCGCACGTCGGCACCGCGCTTCACACCTGCCGGGTCGCGGCCCCCATCATGGCGTCCCAAGGGCACGGAGCGATCATCAACACCAGCTCGATGGCGTTTCTCGGCGATTACGGCGGCACCGGCTATCCGGCGGGCAAGGGTGCGGTCAACGGGCTGACCATGGCGATCGCCGCGGAGCTGAAAGGCCACGGTGTGCGGGCCAACGTGGTCTGCCCCGGTGCCAAGACCCGGATTTCCACCGGCACCGACTACGAGCAGCAGATCGAGGACCTGCATCGCCGCGGATTGCTCGACGAGGCGGCATCGCGGCTCGCACTCGACGCTCCGCCCGCCGCTTTTGCCGCCCCGATTTACGCCTATCTCGCCAGCGATTTGGCGCGCGACATTACGGGTCAGATCTTCGTTGCGGCAGGTGGATTCGTCGGCCGCTTCGATCGGCCGACGCCGCGCGTACTCGGTTACCGAGATCACCGCGACGCGCCGCCATGGTCGCTTGACGACCTGCGCAAAATGATCAGCTGACCAGCGCGAAGAGGGCCAGCAGCACGGCGTAACAGACCGCAATCACCGCTGCGCCGGCCGCACTGATGCGGGCCGGCGCCCCGTCGATCGGGTCGAGCCAGCGCCGCGCGGGCACCGAGACCGTCGGAACCAAGACCCACTGCAACAGCACAACGCTGATGACATTGCCGACAAAAATTGCGACCACTTGGCGCACGCCGAAATGGTCTAGCGCGGGCGCCAGTGACCGGGAAAGCAGCATCACGGTCGGATACAGGCAGAGCAGCACCAGCATCGCCGACTTCCAACCTGGCGTGATCCTCGTTTCCCCGTCAGCGACTCGCACCGTCGATCCGAACGGCGCGCTAAGCGCAAGCTCGGCGAAGTCGTGCGTCAATTCGTCTCGCAGTCGCGGCAAGGCCTCGTGGCGTTCCCGCGACTGAATCCAACGCCTCAGCGCGGCCGCGGTGCGGAAGCGAAGCACCGACATCCATTGCCCCGACGAATCCGCCGGAAAGACTGCGGTGCCTTCGTATCCGGGAAAGGCGGAGCTGGTCGCCGTCAGGGCGCTTTGCGCAGACACGAATTCGGAAGCCTTGCCGGCCGCCACGCTGTGCAGGAACACGGCGGCATTGGTCGGCGGCAATTCACCCCCGGCGAGGACCAGGTCGGAGGCGCACCGCCAATACCCCTGCGTTGTGCCTTCGCTCAGGACGGCGCGGCGCTCGTCGCTGTCCAGCCACGCGTCGAGCAGGTCCGGGGAGTCGAACGAAACCTGGACAGCCCAATCGAGTTGCCCTTCTGCCTGAACCGATTCGCGCGCGGAAACGTATCCCGAAGTATGGCGAGCCGATGCGAGGTATCCGGCCATCCATTGGCCGAACCGCGCGGGATCGGGGGGCGGATGGAAAAACGTGATCGCGCTGGCGCCAACAGTCATGTCAGTTGTCTATCACCCGTGCTCGGTTCCGAAGATTCGCATAGGCGGCCGGCGCCGGCTGAATTAGCCGAACTATCCGCGGTGCCAGTGCGGCCACTTCGGGTCCTTGTCATCGGCGGCGGGGTGAGCGGCATTTCGGTGGCCCGTGGATTGCTGCGGGACGGGCACGACGTCACCGTCTTCGACCAGCGGTCCGACGTGCAAGCGGGCGGCGGCGCGGTGACCATCTGGTGCAACGGCGAGACTGTTCTGCGCCAGCTGGGTGTCGATATGGACGGGGCGGGCCAGCTGCTGTCCAGTGTGCGGGTGACGACGTCCACGGGTCGCCGGCTGGCGATGTTGGACCTGAACGCGATGGTCGAGCGGTTCGGTGCACCGGTGCGGATGGTTCCGCGGCGCGTGCTGCTTGAGCGGCTGCTGAACGGCTTTCCGACGGATCGCATCCACTGTGACTCGCGCGCGGTCGGGGTGGTCAGCACGAACGCCGGGGTGGAGGTCGAGTTCGCCGACGGCCGCGTGATCGAAGGGGACCTGTTGGTGGGTGCCGACGGGCTGCATTCGGTGGTGCGGGGTGTCGCGGGCGCTCGCGATGCGCGGCCGACCGGCTGGTGCAGCTGGCAAGGCCTGGTCACGTTGCCGGACGTCGCCGACAAGCGCATCGCCATGATCATCGTCGGTCAACGAGGGAACACCGGCCTGTGGCCGGCCGGCGGCTCGGATCTGCAGTGGTGGTTCGACCTGCCGTGGTCGTACGGCTTCGCCAGGCCGCAACGTCCGATCGAGTTGATTCGGTCCAACTTCACCGGATGGTCCGATTCGATCGACCGGGTCCTCGCGAAGTTGACCGACGACGACCTGGCCGGTTCGCCCTATCCGCATTTCCGGCATCCCGTTCCCCCGCGGGGACAGGGAGCGTTGACATTGCTCGGCGACGCCGCCCACACCATGCCGCCCACGCTCGCGCAGGGGACCAATCAGGCGCTGCTCGACACGATGGTGCTGTGCAAGGCGCTCTCGGGCTTCCGCGGCGAGTCCAAGCGCGGTGGCGCTGACGTCTCGGGTGCGCTGCGCTGGTACGAGACAACCAGGCGACGCAGGGTGGCGGCCGTGTCCCGGCTGGCATCGCTGCAGGTGGCCCATGGCGAGGCGGTGTTGCGACCGGCGGCGCTGATCTCCGACCGGCTGCAGACGTGGGCGCTGACGACATTTCTGCGTTGGACGAGTCACCGCAGGATGTCCGCGGGCATCAGTCGAGACCTCGGCATCACGCCCCTCGTCGCGTCCGGCCGACGATGAAAACATCCGAGATGTCGAGCGTCCAACCAGTCGCCACCCCGGGGGATTCGGTGCGGGTACGCGGCGACATCGACGCCCCCTCGCGCTGGCTTTGGCTGGTCAAATGGTGTGTGCTGGCCGTTCCGCATTACCCGGTATTGATCCTTCTGTACCTGGTCTATCCGCTGGCAACGTTCGTCGCCGGCGTCGCGATCTTGTTCACGGGGCGGTATCCGCGGCCCATCTTCGACTTCAACGTTGGCGTGCTGCGCTGGTCGTGGCGAGTCATGAACTACCGATTCCCGATGAACACGACCGATAAGTACCCGCCCTTCACGCTCGCGCATCGACCCGACTACCCGGGCGAGCTCGAAGTCGACTACCCAGAACGGCTTACGAATTGGGCGGTGCTGGTGAAGTGGTGGCTGCTGGGGCTTCCGCAGATACTGCTGTGCTGGGCCATGGAGCCGTTGCTGCAAGTGCTCGCCGTCATCGAGGCGGCGGCTTTGTTGTCCACCGGAACGATTCACCAGGGTGTGTACGACCTCCTGATGGGCATCGTTCGGTGGCGTTATCGGGTGGCGGTGTATGTATCGCTGATGCGCGACGACTACCCGCCATTTCGGCTCGACCTAGGTAGCAGATGACGCGTAATCCACTGTTCCCCTTCGTATATCGCTTTGGTCAGCCCGTCTTCGATCGCCTGTTCTATAACCGGTACCGCCGAGCGGCGATCGCACACGCGACGGGGCGGCTGCTGATGGTCGGCCTTGGGCCGGGCGCGGACTTGAAGTTTGTGCCGCCTGCGGTGACCTCGGTCGCAGCAGTCGAACCGGTGGCCGCGTTTCGGCGAACCGCTTCGCGCATTGCCGCGCGCCAAGGCATCGCAGCCGACATCGTGCAGGGGACGGGGGAGTCGATTCCCTTCCCGGACCACAGTTTCGACTCGGTCCACATCGGGCTGGTGTTGTGTTCGGTGGACGATGTCGCCGCGACGCTGAGCCAGATCCGGCGGGTGCTGAAACCTGGTGGGCGGCTGGTCGTCCTCGAGCACGTGCGCGGACATGGCGCAATGGGCCGGTTCCAGGACCTGGTGGCCAAGCCATGGTCATGGTTGGCGGCCGGTTGCCAGCCGAACCGGCGCACGATCGACTCCATTGCGGCGGCCGGCTTCGACACCACCGGACTGCAAAGCATCCCGCGCACCCCGGTGCCCTTCCCGTGCAAACCGCATCTGCAGGGATTCGCCACTTTGCGCGAGCGATTGAACCCGATTGAACCCGATTGAACCCGATTGAACCTCAGCGTTGTGGAATACGTCGCTGGAGTGACTCGTTTTTGTCACGCCGGTTCACGGAGGACGTGCGATGAATTTTTCGGTGTTACCGCCGGAGGTCAATTCGGCGCGGATATATCTCGGTGCAGGGTTGGGCCCAATGCTGTCGGCGGCGGCCGCCTGGGACGGGCTGGCCGATGAATTGGACTCGGCCGCCTCCTCTTTCGGTTCGGTGACCTCCGGGCTGTCAGGCCAGTCATGGCAGGGCGCGGCGTCGGCGGCGATGACGTCGGTCGCCGCACGTTACATGGGGTTTTTGAGCACGGCGGCGGCCCAAGCCGGTGCGGCCGCAACCCAGGCCAAAGCGGCGGCCTCCGCGTTCGAGGCGGCGCGGGGCGCGACGGTGCACCCCGCGCTGGTATCGGCAAACCGCACGGAGCTGGCGTCGATGGTGATCTCAAATCTCTTCGGGCAGAACGCACCCGCCATCGCCGCCGCCGAAGCGGAGTACGAGCAGATGTGGGCCCAGGACGTGGCGGCGATGGCGGGCTATCACACCGGCGCCTCGGCGGCGGCCGCCCAGCTGGGGCCGGGGCTGGCCGCATTGAACCGTGGAGCTACCCGGCTCGCCGGCCTGCTGGGTCTCGAACCGGTCGTCAACCCAGTGCCGGGCAACCCGGACCTGATGAGCCAAACCCTCAAGGTCGGAAACCTGTCCATCGTGTCCTACGCCGACCTTGCCACCAACTTCGATGCCGCCATCTTCTCGACCCCTCGCTTCACGGGCACCTTTACTTCGGGCGCCGAGCCGGTATTGGGTATGGGGCAGACGGGCCAGACGGTGATCAGTTTTCAAAACTCTGTCCTGCCGGCCCTGAACAGTCAGATCGCCCTGCCGTTCACCGACCCGGTGGCCCCGCTGTTCGCCGCGCTCTTGCCGCTGAACTTCTGACGCTGCTCGACCGTTACTTGACGGCTACTCGACGCTCAGGGCCTCGATGATGTTCAGCCGCGCCGCGCGTCGCGCCGGTGGCAACGAGCCGAGCAGGCTGATGGCCAGCGCCCCGAAGGTGAAGGCCAATGCCATTGCACTGGGCCGGAATTCGACCTCGAAATTCATCATGTCCGCGCTGACCAGACTGAACAGCCACTGGTCCGTCAGGCCGAACGCCAACCCCAGGACGCTGCCGACGACACCGATGCCCGCCGCCTCGGCCAGCACCATCTGCAACGTGAACCGCCGGCTGGAGCCCATCGCCCGCAACACGCCAAGCTCGCGCCGCCGTTCCAGCACCGAGAGCGTCAACGTGTTCAACAGCGCGACCCCGGCGACGACCACGACGATGATCCACACGGCGTTGGCGATGAACATGCTCTGATGCAGCGGGGCTTCCAGGCCGGCCAGTTCCGCGCGGCCGTCGTACACGTAGGTTGGCGCCGGCACCGCGTGACGCACGTCGCTGAGCAGGCGATGCGGGTCAACACCCGGGGCCGCGGCGATTTGCAACGTGGTCGTGACCGGGCGGTCGAACCACGCGCGCAGTTGATCGATGCCCATGCCGACGGTGCCGATGACCGTCGAGAAGTACGGCACCAGGGCCAGCACAGTCGCCTGCCGCACGCCGTGCGGCGTATGCATCCGCAGCTGATCTCCGACCCGCACATGCAGCGTCTTGCCAAGGTTCTGCGACAGCACCACGCCTCGACCCGCGAGCACCTTGTCGCGCGCCTGCTGGCTGAGCGCACCGTAGAGCGGATCGGCGGTTCCGGCGGAAAACCCGTCGAGCATTACGCGCGTGCCGCCGACTTCGGCGAATCCGAATGCGCCCTCGGTGACGCGTCCGACGCCTGGCACCGCCGCCACCTTTTCGGAAAGGCCCTGCGGCAGTGCATCAATGGGATAGCTGTCGGGCGGGTTTGCGCTCACCCACACGGCGGCATCGGCGACCGGCGCGAACATGGACCGCGCCGAGGAGATCATGTCGGTGTTCGTCCCGGTGATCGCAACGGTCGTGACAACCGCTATAAGCACGGTCATCACCGTCGCCCATACGCGTCGCGGCGCGCGCTCGATCGTCGCCGCCGCCAGCGCCCCGACCGAGCCGAACGCTCGAGCCGTTGCGGCGGTGGCTTTCACGATGGGCAGGGTGAGCGCGAAGCCCAGCGCGATCTCGGCGGAGAACACGGCGGACATCGCCACGAAGGCCAAAACGCCGCGCTGGCTGACGACGACGATGATCGACGCGACGAAAACGGCGACGGCCCCGATTCCGCTGGCGATCCGCAGCCAGCGCGGCACGCGGTCGGCGGCCGAAACACCGACCGGAGCCAATGCCTCGATCGGTGACACCTTATATACCTGGCGTGCCGCCATCGCCGAAGCGACCACGCTGGTAAGAGCGGTGGCCGCGATCGCCGCGGGAATCGCGTAGCCGGGCAGCCAGTATTCGACGCGGGCCTCCAGTCCCTGGGTCATCGCCGGCGGCAATCGGCCAATAGCGATGCGGCCCAGCAGTATTCCGATCCCCGATCCGATGGCACCGCCGATCACCCCGAGAATCGACGCCTCTCCCAGCATGTCGCGAACGATCGTCACGCGCCGGCCACCGATCGCGCGCAGCATCGAGATGACGGGGCGGCGCTGCGTGATCGCCATGGTCATCGTGGTGTAGATCAAGAACGCGCCGACCACCAACGCAACGACCGCGCCCATCAGGGCCATGTAGTTCATCATCTTGACGCCGTCACCGGCCCGCGCGGCCCGCATGCTCGGGTCCGCGACGATGGCCCGGCCGTTCACCGCGGCGGTCACCCCGGCGCGAACCTGCGCGAGGTCGGCGCCGGGTTTGGTGGTGATCAGAATCGAGTCGATCTGGCCCTGGCGCCCGGCAATTCGCTGTGCCAGTGCAAGCGGGGCAAGGACGTAGTGTCCGGCATTAAGATTGGCCAACCGTTTGCCCGCGAGCACCTCGGTGACCGTGACCGATTCCGAGCCGAGTTGGAACGCTTCGCCTTTCGCGTGGCCCACGCGCGGGCCGACGCGGACACCGTTTGGCGCTGGGGCTGGGCCCGTGGGGTTTGCCTGCCCTGCGGGCGGCTGTCCCGCCGTATCTTTAAGGGCGTCTTTGAGGGCCCCGCCCAACGCGCCGATGTTCGCGTCGGCACCGAAGAGGAGCAGCGGCCCCGACGCCGTGGATGCGGACGTTCGTATCATCGGCACCGCGGCCGCGACGCCGGGGACGGCGGCGACGTCGGCCGTTATCGTGTCGGGAAATCCCGCGTCGGTAATGCCGGACACCTCCAGCGTGGCGACTCCCGCGATTCCGTCGGCCAACCGGTTGACCGACCCGGTGATTGACCCGAAGATGCCGAATATCGCAACCAGATACATTGCGGAGACTGCCATTACGGCGATCGACGCGAACGTGCGCCGGCGGTGCACGGCAAGTTCGCGCAGGCTGAATACCCGCAGCCGGCTCGCCGCGGCGGTGAACGCCGAGCCCGGTCTCATCGCGAGAGCACCGACAGCTCGTCGGATCCAACCCGACCGTCCTGCAGGGTGATCACCCGATCGGTCGTCGCCGCGGCTTCGGGGTTGTGAGTCACCATCACCACCAGCCGGCCGCGGCCGTCCTCGTGTGCCACCTCGGCAAGCAATGCCAAGATCGAAGCGCCCGTTGCGGAATCGAGATTCCCGGTTGGCTCGTCGGCCAGGATCAGCGGTGGGTCCATCATCAATGCCCGCGCCACCGCAACCCGCTGCATCTGCCCGCCGGACAGCTCGGCCGGCCTGTGCTCGGTGCGGTTACCCAGCCCGACCCGTTCCAGCAGCCGAATCGCGGTCGGCTTGGCCTTGCCGAGTCGCATACCGTCGAGCAGCTTGGGCACCGCTACGTTCTCCCAGGCCGACAGGGTCGGCAGCAAGTTGAAGAACTGGAAGACGAACCCGACGCGATGATGACGAAACTGCGACTGTCGCTCGTCGCTGAGTCGGCCGATCTCGGCGCCGTCGAACGTGATCGAACCCGAATCGGGGGAGTCCAAGGCGCCGAGCAGATGCAGCAGGGTGCTTTTGCCCGCACCCGACGGGCCGACCATCGACACGAACTGGCCGCCGTCGAGTCGGAGGCTGATGCCGTCGAGCGCGCGCACCGTTTGGCCGCCGACTCGGTACTCGCGCACCACGTCGCTGAGTTCGATGGTTAACAGCCGGTGCCAGGGGCCGACGAGGGTGTCGATTTGTCCGAACATGATCCTCCCCGTACGAGAGCCCACCGCCCAGCGCGTGAGTGGGCTGATACCGGTTACACGAGCGCGCGCCCGAATCGGTTCGGAATGTCCACCCCACGAACGCCACGGAGCCAAGGATTTGTGGAGGTTCCGGCAAGGGCCGCGACCGACGCCGTGATCGGAATCGCCGTCGAGGTGACGCATGAGCGGGCCGCCCGGAGTGCCCGTCGGCGAAAGGAAGCGACCGAGATGACCAGCTACCGGATCGCGGGCGAAGATGGCTGCCCGCGGACTATGGGACGAACCCCGCGCGGCCGTGGGAGCGCCGGTCGGACGATGGCGCGGGACTGCCGTGGACCGTGGCCGTTGCCGCGCTTGTCGCGTTTGGGTTCGGGCTTCTCAAGGTATTCTGCGCACTGCTGATCATCGATGTCCTTGCTCATTGGAGTTCGGTACAGCAGTTCACCAAACACTCGCGTTGGCACTTCTACATTGACCTGTTAATAGCGTCGGCATTTGGCCTATCACTATTGTGGGGCGGATTCGCTGCGTGGCGGGGTCTGGGCGCCAGGCCGCTGTTTGTGGCTGGGATGAGTCTGGCGTCGTATCGCATGGCGGCACCCGCGGTGGAACGTGCTGGACCTGCGGGTTGGGTGCTGTTCTGATATGACTTCGCGCTGCTGGATCGTTGCCCTGCTGGCAACCGGTCGAGTAGGGCCTTTTTTCGCGCAGGAATTGCCACCGCACCCCAAAGCGCCTCGCGGCGAGCGTGAGTCGCGCGGACGGCTGAAACGCGGCGACCGACAGCTCGAATTACTCATCTCCAATACGGTCCCCGATAGGGCTCCGCATCCACGCGCGAGATGCGGTCGTTCCACCCGGGCGCGAAACGAAACACGGCGGGCGGCGGTCCCTCTGTTTCGTTTGACAGCGCGCGAAGGCGGCTGGTCAAACCTGGGTCACAGCTGGGCGCGGTCGATCGCATCCTCGTCGGCGGCGAACCGCAAGAGGCTTCGTTTGGATGTTGCACAGTGGCCACAAAGCGAAACGAACCAGTTACCGATTGGGCACTCACCACCCGTTTGGGGGATATAACAAGTGGGCATCATTGATGGGTGAGTGCAACAATTCCCTTTCGAATCGGCGGTGCCGCGGTGGCCGTGGCGTGGGCACTCGTGGCACCCGTCTCATCGGCATCTGCCGCGCCTTCCGGCAATACCGGGCCGTGCTCCGACGTCGAAGTAGTCTTCGCCCGCGGTACCGGTGAGCCACCCGGTGTGGGCGGCTTTGGAGAGGCGTTTGTGGATTCCCTCCGCTCGAAAATCGGCGGGAAATCACTGGGAGTTTACGGGGTCGACTACCCGGCGACCATGGATTTCCCCACGGCCATAAGCGGTATCGATGACGCGGGCAACCATGTCGAGCACACGGCGGCGACCTGTCCGAACACCCAGATGGTGCTCGGCGGCTTTTCCCAGGGCGCGGCCGTAATGGGCTATGTCACCTCGGCTTCCATCCCGGATGGAGCGCCCTCCGACGCACCCCATCCGATGCCGCCCGACGTGGCCAACCACGTCGCCGCCGTCGCGCTGTTCGGCACGCCGTCGAGCAATTTCCTGACCACTGTGGGTGCGCCGCCGCTCGTCATCGGCCCGCTGTATACGGCTAAAACCACCGAACTGTGTGCAGCGGGCGACCCCGTGTGCTCCGGCGGAGGGGACTGGGCCGCACACAACGCGTACACCGACGACGGAATGGTCGACCAGGCAGCCGCTTTCGCCGCGAGCCACCTAGAGAACACCCCGCATCACTGACCCTTCCCGGCTCGGCCAGACCCGGTGGTGGCTTGCGCGGCAAGCGTGATCAATTCGGCGCGCGAGGACAAACCGAGTTTCGTGAAGGCCTTGCGCAAGACGTTTACCGGCATCGGCTGCAGCCGCCAGCCGGGTGGAGCTCAGCTCGGCGGTGCGCTGAGCGCGGCGAATCGTTCGAATGCGGCCGCCGCGGGCGCGCGTGCTCGCTCGGCCGCGCTGTGCAGCGCATCGGCCACCTCGGCGTCGCGCACCACCGCCAGCGTCCGCTCGACTTCTTGGCGCCGCTGTGACGTCGCGCCGCGGTAAATCGCCGACCGCACCGGGGGTGGACGGCGGCGCGGAGGCGACAAGGTGGTTGGGCGGCGAATGCCCGATATCGAATATGGCGGCAACCGCTGCGACGAAGTCCTGCGCAGCGGCCGGTTCGTGTTCGTGACGGGGCCGTTCGCGCGTCGGCCGACCGAGCGGGTGCGGGACACCGCGCAACTGTCGGCGGTGCTCACCCGCTGGTGTGGTCAACGGACCCGGGCCGCGTGCGACTTTCGCTGACCCGCTCCCGGGACGGCGCGAAAAAAATGTTTAGCGTTCGCGCCGTTCGGGGAACCCCCGGCGTTATGCCGGGTGGGACATCACTCGGTGACATGGGGGTGTTTTGCTCGGCAACGGCGCCGCGAAACGCAGCGTTAAGTCATCAATATTTAACGCCTAAAGGGTCGGCGGGGACTGGATGCCCGCGTTCTTCTCGCCTAAACCGCTTCGCGGGGCAGGGATTAGAAATTCACTAGTCGAACGGGGCGGCTATGCAGCGGCTGAGCGGTCTGGACGCATTCTTCCTCTATCTTGAGACGCCAGCGCAACCACTAAATGTTTGCTGCGTTTTGGAGCTTGGCACCTCGACGATGCCGGGCGGCTATACATATGCGCGGTTCCGCACCGCGTTGGCCAACCACGTGAAAGCGGTGCCCGAATTTCGGATGAAGCTCGCCGACAACCAGCTGAACCTGGATCACCCGGTATGGGTGGACGACGAGAGCTTCCAACTACGGCGCCATGTGCACCGGGTGGCTGTGCCCGCGCCCGGAGGACGACGGGAGCTGGCCGAGATCTGCGGCTACATCGCGGGGTCGCAGCTGAACCGCGACCACCCGCTATGGGAGATGTGGGTGATCGAGGGCGGCGCCCGCCCCGACACGGTGACGGTGATGCTCAAGGTTCACCACGCCGTCGTCGACGGGGTCGGCGGTGCGAACCTGCTGGCTCACCTGTGCAGCGTGCAACCCGAAGCACCGGAGCCGCAGGGTGTCGGCGGCCCGGGGGGCGGCAATCCGCTGCAGATCGCGATGAGTGGGCTGATGGGGTTCGCGTTGCGGCCATTGCGGTTGGCCACGGTGGTGCCCGCGACGATGTGGACGTTGGTGCACACGCTGCTGCGTGCGCGCGAGGGCCGAACGATGGCCGCACCCTTCTCGGCGCCACCGACCCCGTTCAACGGTCCCCTTAGCCAGCACCGCAATGTCGCCTACACCCAACTCGATATGCGCGATGTCAAACGGGTCAAGGATCGGTTCGGCGTGACCGTCAACGACGTGGTGGTGGCGTTGTGCGCCGGGGTGTTGCGGAAGTTTCTGCTCGCGCGCGGTGAACTGCCCGACGCTCCGCTGGTGGCGACGGTGCCGGTGTCGGTGCGGGAGAAGTCCGATCGACCCGGGCGCAACCAGACCACGTGGATGTTCTGCCGGGTGGAGAGCCAGATCAGCAACCCCGCAGAGCGCATCCGTGCCATCGCGGCCGGAAACGCCGCAGCAAAAGACCACACCGCCGCGATGGGGCCGAGCCTTCTGCACGACTGGACCCAGTTGGGCGGCCCAACAATGTTCGGCGCCGCGATGAAAATCCTGCCGCGCATTCCGGTGACCCTCAGCCCCGTCTACAACCTGATCCTGTCGAACGTGCCCGGCCCGCCGAACCAGTTGTACTTCCTGGGTTGCGAAATCGGGTCGATGTATCCGCTCGGCCCACTTCTCGGCGGTGCTGGTCTCAACATCACCGTCATGTCGCTCAACGGGGAGTTGGGGATCGGCATCATCGCGTGCCCCGACCTGCTGCCGGACCTGTGGGGCATGGCAGACGAGTTCCCTGACGCGCTCAAAGAGTTGTTGGAATGTGTCGATGGCCCGCACGAACAGGACGATTCTTCTGATTCATCGGGTTCGTCGGATTCGTGAGCCCGCCAACGGGCTTAATGGCCTCACGGCCATGGCCCGGCCGCGCCCGGCCACCGCGCCAGCGACCTGAAACGACGAGGCGCGAGCACGGCTGGGTGTGAGTGCCCGGCTCGCCCCCCGAAGGCGGGGACCGTAACCGCGCGGCACCGGCGCTCGGAGGTGCCGGGCTAGGCTGTCGGGGACCGCAGGAGGGTGCCCGAACCATGACTTCGAACGAGCTCGACCCAGTCGCCAGCGAACGACTGTCGCATGCCGGCAAGATCTTCACGTCTGACCTCTCGATCAATGAATTCGCGCTGCTGCACGGGGCCGGATTTGAACCGATGGAGCTCGTGGTGGGCGTGTCGGTGTATCACGTGGGCTACCAGTTCACCGGCATAAGGCAGCAATCGGAGCTGCCCGTGCTCACCGAGGCGACTTACCGCGCGCGCTGGAATGCGATGTCACGCATGCAGGCCGAGGCAGATTCGCTGGGCGCAGACGGGGTGGTGGGCGTCCGGCTCGAATGGCGTCACCAGGGCGAGGGCGAACACCTCGAGTTCATTGCGGTCGGCACCGCGGTGCGATACACCGCGAAGCCGGGCGCGTATCGCCGTCCCAACGGTCAAGCGTTCAGCAGCCACCTGTCCGGCCAGGACATGACGACGCTGCTGCGGTCCGGCTATACGCCCGTTGCCTTTGTGATGGGCAACTGTGTGTTCCACATTGCCGTGCAGGGGTTCTTGCGGACGCTGAACCAAATGGGTCGCAACGCGGAGATGCCGCAATGGACGCAGGGCAGCTACCAAGCCCGCGAGTTGGCGATGTCACGCATGCAGAGCGAGGCCGAGCGCGACGGCGCAAACGGGGTAGTTGGTGTGCACTTCGCCATCTCGAACTATGCGTGGGGACACCACACCGTGGAGTTCTACGTGGCCGGAACTGCGGTGCGCCGTACCGGCGAAGCACAAAGCATCACACCGTCGTTCATTCTTCCGATGAGTGATTGATGACCGGCTTCGACCACGAACGGGTGAGCCGCGCCGTCGGGATGGCGCTGGCCGGGCCCGGGGGAGTCGGGCTGGTTGTCAAGGTGTTCTGCGGCCTTCCAGGGGTGCTTCTCACACCGGCACGACGAGGCCTGTTCCGATCGCAACCCGAGCGGATCCAAATCGGCGACTGGCGGTACGAGGTCACCCCTGACGGGCGCCTGGCCGCCGCCCACCTGGTGAACGGGATCGTCATCGCCGAAGAGGTGCTGGGCGCTGCCGTCGTTGGTCCGCACATCGCCCGCGCGCTCGGGCAGGTGGTGAGCGGTTACGGCCCAACGCTCATTCCCAATATCGATGCGGCCCTGGAAGTTCTCGAATCCGCCGGGCCCGGCTATTGAAGCTCTTATTGCCAAGGAACACAACGTTTTTCGCCCTCTAGCCGGCCTCGCCCGCAAGGTTCTGATCGATCGACAACACCCATCTGCCGAACTTCCAGGCGCCGTGCTGCTTGGCAGCGGTGAACTCATAGCGGCCGGTCAGTTCGGCAGTGGGCGGGCCGCCGTCCCGGATTGCGAACACCTGGACATAGCAGTACCCGGTTGCTTCGCTTGCGCTTTGGCTGGTGAACCAGAACGAGTTGAGCGCGTGGCGGCGCTGGTTGTTTGCGGCCTTGAAGTCAGCCTTCCTGACGGCGAGCAGTTTCATCACCGTGTCGATGTCTTCCGACAGGGTGTTGCCGTCAATCAGTAGGCCAAGCTCTGGTGACTCGGTAAACAACGCGCGAAAGTCGTCCAGCTGGTTTTCGTCATAGGTGTAGGCGTAGGCGCCGAACAAGTTGATGATCGCCAGTCGATCAGCGACGTCGAAGTCCACGCGGCCGACTTCCCTGACCGGTGCGGGTTGTCCGTCCACAACTATCCCCTCCTCGATCTCGGCTCACGGGTGGCCAATGCGACTTCGAATACTTCCACGCGTGGCAGCGACGTGCGGGATACCCGTCGGTCTGTCGGCCCACCAGTCGCCCCACCGCCTGCTCGAGCGACAAGCTGGCGTGACGCTCGGGTCCGAGCACCTACGCTGGCCTGACGCTCGTAATCGACCGGAGCGCGACCGCCAAACCTCGTTATCATTGCTGTAATAACGATTTAGTGACGGACAGCCCGCTTGCGGCGGACGAAGCAGTCAAGAAGCGATGAACGGGAGCGGTGCCCATGACCTACGACCTGATCATTCGGGGCGGAACTGTCGTGGATGGCACTGGCGCACCGGCGCGCATCGCTGACGTCGCGGTCACCGACGGTGTCATTGTGGAAGTCGGTCGCGTCGACGGCCTCGCCCAACGCACCTTCGATGCGGACGGGTTAACCGTCACACCGGGATTCGTCGATGTGCACACCCACTTCGATGGTCAGGCGACCTGGGACCCGCATCTCACCCCGTCGTGCTGGCACGGAGTCACGACGGCCGTCATGGGTAACTGCGGCATCGGATTCGCGCCGGTGCGCCCCGATCGCCACGAATGGCTAATCGATCTGATGGAAGGTGTCGAGGACATCCCGGGCTCTGCGTTGTCCGAAGGCATCGCGTGGCAGTGGGAAACATTCGGCGAGTATCTGGACGCCTTGGAGC
This sequence comes from uncultured Actinomycetota bacterium, assembly GCA_963778135.1. Lineage (GTDB taxonomy): Bacteria > Actinomycetota > Actinomycetes > Mycobacteriales > Mycobacteriaceae > Mycobacterium. Next base: position 267,447 of record CAVZTC010000005.1, read on the forward strand.
GGATGCCGCGGGCCGTGGATGTGGGCGCGCAGATACCGCACGCGGCGGTCCGGGGCTTCGTCATGGGTGACCGCGCGCAGGAAACCGCGACGACTGCCGACATCGACGCGATGTGCGGGATCGTCGCGGAAGGGCTGCGGGCCGGGGCGTTGGGCATGTCGTTCGGACGAACCGCCGGGCACCGCAGCGCATCGGGCCAACCCGTGCCGGGCACCTACTCTGAGGAGGACGAGCTGGGCGCGCTGATGGCGGTCATGGCTGGCGTGGGTTCCGGTGTGCTGCAGGTGGTTCCGGCTGGCGTGGGCGGCGCCATGGGCGGCGACCAGCGTCACTCCATCGACGCGGAGATCGCGTGGATCACCCGGCTGGGCCGGCAGCACCGGATACCGCTGACCTTCCTGGCGATGGTCAACGAACAGGACCCACACGACTGGCGGGGCTGGTTCGCCGCTGTGCACCAAGCCAACGCCGACGGCGCGGCTATCCGGCCCCAGGTGGCCAGCCGAGCTTTTGGGATGCTGATGGGCCACCAATCGCGGATGAACCCCTTCCGGCACCGGCCGACCTACCGCCGGCTGATGGAATTGCCTCTGCCGCAGCGCGTTCGACGGCTGCGCGATCCGGAGATCCGGGCGCGGATCCTTGCCGAGCCGCCCGACCCGACACCGCAACCCACGGCCGGCCAACTCAACAAGCACACCTTCAAGCGCCTGTATCCTCTCGGCGAATCGCTGGACTACGAACCGGCGGCCGAGGACAGCATCGCGGCCATCGCGCAGCGCGAGGGCCGCGACCCGTGGGAAGTCACCTACGACGTATTGCTCGGCGCGGGTGGCCACGAATTTTTGTTGCTCCCGCTACTCAACTACGCGGGCAACAACTACGACCACCTCTACCACATGATGTCGGACCCGGTGAGCTTGCAGGGGCTGGGCGACGGCGGAGCGCACTGCGGCATCATCTGCGACGCCAGCATGACGACATACCTGCTGTCGCATTGGGTGCGGGGCCGGACCCGCGGGCCGGGCTTGTCCCTGGAGACCGCGGTGCACCGCCTGACCGGCGACCCGGCGGCCTTCTACGGGCTCGGTGATCGTGGCGTGCTCGCGCCAGGTCGACGGGCCGATGTGAACCTGATCGACCTGGACCGGCTCGGGCTGCACTACCCGGAACGGGTTGAGGACCTGCCCGGCGGTGCGGGGCGACTGATTCAGCGCTCGGACGGCTACATCGAGACCCTGGTGTTGGGCCAGACCGTCGTCGCCGCAGGGGAATTGACCGATGCCACACCGGGAGGTTTGGTTCGTGGACGTCGGCCGGCCCCCATTGGCTAGGTGGTTTACGCAATCGGTCCCGGTGATGGTCCCGGTGCATGCGACGGCGCGGGGAGGGCGAGGCCGCGGCGGCGGTGCGGGGGTCGCCGATGGTGCGGTTGTGGGGCTCGCCTCGATCCGGCTCGCGGTGAAAGTCACTGCCTGATCGACCGTCCCGCGTCCGTGTGCTGCCGGTGCGTGGCAAATCTCCCGCGCCGGAGCAGATAGGGTCGTTGGGAGATCAGAGGTCGATGGTTTTGGGCGCGCACCTCAACGGGTAGGGCCGACGTGAGTGCGCGGCGGGCACCGGCGCGATCGCCGGTCACCAAGCTTGATTTCGTCACGTTTAGCGCGCGGCGAGATCGCGTTATCGTGGTGCGTCCCGACCGGGAAGTCCATCGTGTCGACCGTCGCGCTGCTGTCTGTGCATGAACGAATTGGCGGCACGCAAAGACCCGCGGAATGCGTATACGCCGGTGATCACCGACAGCAGGATCAACAAGATGAACATGACCAGCCAATTGCTTCGGTCGCGGGCCACGTCCCACCAGATGTAGGTGAACAACAGCACGCAGAGCAGAAGCACCACGTCGCGCCAATTGCCTTGGTACGAAATCGCGGCCCTACGCATCGAGCGGGTCCGGTCGACCCCGTCGACCAGGTCATCGACCCGGGCGTCGATGGTGCGCTGCAGGTCGGCGCGTCGAGCGGTGGCATCCGGCGGCAGTCGATCAAGCAGGTCCATGTCCTGCCGGATTTGGTCGCGAAAGTTTGGGCCCTTGACTTGCCCGGCCGCCGCGGCCAGCAGTGCACCGCCAAAAATGGGTGCGGTGCTCAGTGCAATCTGTCCCAAACCGGCCACGGTATTCCTCCTTCGGCTCCGACCGGCTCAGGCTGTTTGAGGCGGCCCGTTGAGGATCGCGTAAACCAGGGGAGCAGATCAACCGCCGAGTCGGGAATGGTGCGTCAGTCGACACCGGCGCCGCTTGAGTACCACCGGGCGGCGATCCTCGGGTTCTCCTCGTTCCGCTTGAACCATCGGCCGGCAAGTTCCCTCAGCCTCTCGTATTTCGGTTCGCGGTTAGGGCTCTGGGAGCGAACCAGGCCGGCCAACATGCCGAGGACTTCACGCCGGGACAAACGTCGCCTCGACCACCGCGGGATTGGCCAGCCGCCAGGCCAGTGGCTTGGTGGCGGTGAGGCGGTCGAACGACGCGACGACGTCTTTCAGAGGTCTGCTGCAGGCCGGGCCAACGCCGGCTCAGAGCGCGGACGTGGCTGACGTGAGCCGCATCAGCGGCATGGCCTGGCGCGTCGCGTCGGCGATGAACTTTTCGAATCCCGGAGCGAAGAAGGAGATTACGTGCATTGCATGGCGAACGCCGGTCGCTCCGGCTGCCAATTGAGCGCGGCGTCTTCGCCGGCGAAATCGAAGCGGACCCGCCGCACCCGCAGATCGGTCATCGTGACAACCCCGGCCCTTTGGCTATGGCTACACACAGTACGTCGATATGTATGGACTAGGCCATACGCTCATGCCGGGCTGTATGGCGCCGCGGTCCATTGGCCTCGATTCGCCACCTTGGCGGCAATCTCGCCGGCTGGACCGCGTGGAATTCGATGGGAAGCGTTGTCGGTCCGGCGAGTTCGTTCGGCAATTTCCAGGGTCCGGGCCGGTGCGCCGGGCATTGCGCATGCGCCGGGTGATGACGCGCAGCGCCTCGCAGAGTTCGATTCGGGCAAGGCGACGCCCAACCAGTAGTGCGTACCGCCGCCGAAGATCAGCAGGGCCCGCGCGCCTCGGCGGATGCTGTTCACGCGTTCGGGATCGTCGTAGACCGCGAGGTCGCGGATGGCTCCACTGATGGGGGTGTGCGCTTCACGGCGGCGGCTCACTGGTTGCCGGTACTACACCGCCGCTTGTCGACAATACAAACGTATTGCCTATAAGCCAGGTGTTTGGTATACAAAACACTCGTATTAACCACAAGTCAGTTGTATCGTCCTGTATGCCCCAACTATATCAGCCGCCAGTCAGTCAACGGCTGGTCCGAATAGGAGTGCGCCGTGTCGTTTGTGATTGCAATGCCGGAATTGTTGGAGGCGGCTGCCGCGGATGCGACGGGCATAGGTCGGTCGCTCAGCGCGGCCACTTCGACGGCATCGGCCTCGACAGCCGGGGTGATCGCGGCTGCGGAGGATGAGGTTTCGGCGGCGATCGCGTCGTTGTTTTCTGCCTATGGCGAGGCGTTTCATCAGGTCAGTGCTCAGGCGGAGGCGTTTCATGCCCAGTTTGTGCGGTCGTTGAACGCGGCGGGGACCGCCTACTCGGCCGCCGAGGCGGCCAACGCCGCGCCGCTGCAGGCCATCGATCAGGCGGCGCTGAATGCCGTCAACACGCCCACACAGATGCTGACGGGGCGTGTACTGATCGGCAATGGCGCGAGCGCAAGCGCAGCGGGAGGTGCCGGCGGGTCGGCCGGGTGGTTGTTCGGTGATGGCGGCAACGGCGCGGCAGGGGTCGCCGGGGTCAACGGCGGGAACGGTGGGGCCGGCGGTAATGCCGGACTGCTCGGGGGTAGCGGCGGTTCCGGCGGCGCGGGGGCGGCCGGGGTGGCTGGGGTCAACGGCGGGAACGGCGGCGCCGGCGGGGCCGGTGGAGCCGGCTCGCTGGGCGGTTCCGGCGGTTCTGGCGGGGCCGGGGGAATCGGCGCGGCCGCTAACGGGACGACTCAACTGATCGGCGGGGCCGGCGGGGCCGGCGGGGCGGGTGGAGCCGGTGGTGCGGGGACGTCGACGGTCAACGGCGGGGCCGGCGGGGTCGGCGGGGTCGGGGGGGCCGGCGGGGCCGGCGGGCTCAACGGAACCGGTGGCGCCGGCGGCGTCGGCGGGATTGGCGGGGTTGGCGGGGCCGGAGGCGGTGCCGGCGGAGCTGGTGGGCTCGGCGGTGCCGGCGGCGCGGGCGGGACCCAGAGCGGCAACGGAGGGGCCGGTGGCATTGGCGGGGTCGGTGGGGACGGGGGGGCAGGCGACGCGACCCAACCCAACGCCGGGGTCGGCGGTGACGCCGGTGCCGGCGGTAACGGCGGGGCCGGCGGTAACGCTCTGGCCACCAGCGGCACCGGCGGGGCTGGCGGGGCCGCCGGCCACGGCGGCAACGGCGGAGGCGCCGCGGCGGCCCAAACCGTGGGCGCGGCCGGCCAAGCCGGCGGGGCTGGCGGAGCCGGTGGGGTCGGCGGGGCCGGCGGCGCGGGCGGGACCCACAGCGGCAACGGCGGCAATGGTGGGGCCGGCGGGGCCGCCGGCAACGGCGGGAACGGTGCGGCCGGCGGGGCCGGCGTTGATGGGACCACCTCCAGCCCGAACGGCCAGCAAGGCGCTAACGGTGGGGCGGCCGGGGCAGGCGGCACCGGCGGCAACGGTGGGCTGGGCGGAACCGCGGCGAAGGGCAGCACTGCCGGCCACGTGGGTGCCGGCGGCGCCGGCGGTGTCGGCGGTGTCGGCGGTGACGGCGGCGATGGCGGGACAGGCAGCGCGGGTGCGACGAATACCGCGGGTGGTACAGGTGGTACCGGCGGCACCGGTGGTGGCGGCGGAGCGGCCGGCCATGGCGGGACCGGATCGACCAAGGGGGCTAACGGGGTCGCCGGTAACGGTGGCGCCGGCGGTGTGGGCGGCACCGGCGGTCAGGGCGGTGTGGGCGTGGATAACACCGCCAACGCTGGCGTCCAAGGGGGTAAGGGTGCCGTCGGCGGGGCCGGTGGGGCCGGCGGGGCCGGCGGGGCGGCCGGTAGCGCGAATGGCGGCACCGCCGCCCACCAGGGTGCCGGCGGGCAGGGCGGCACCGGCGGCGATGGCGGCACCGGTGGGCACGGCGGTACAGGCACCGACCGCAGCGCCAGCACCGGGGTCGCGGGCGGGGCTGGCGGCACCGGCGGCGCTGGCGGCACCGGTGGCAACGCCGGGCTGGGCGGCAGCGGCTACGGGGGTAGGGCAGCGTCAGGCACCGCCGGCGACGGCGGTCAGGGTGGCACCGCCGGCGACGGCGGCGCCGGCGGGCATGGCAGCGCCGGCAACACTGGCGGAGCGCAAGGTGGCCAGGGCGCGGCCGGCGGCACCGGTGGTGCCGGCGGCGTCGGTGGGGCGGCCGGCAACGCCCGGGGCGGCACCGCCGGCAGCCAGGGCGCGGGCGGCCTAGGCGGTAATGGCGGTGTCGGTGGGGTCGGCGGGGCTGGCGGGTCCGGGGTGGCTGGCGCAGTTAACACTGCTGGCGGCCAGGGCGGTACCGGGGGCACCGGCGGGATCGGCGGAGCGGCCGGGCACGGTGGTACGGGATCCACCGCCGGCGCTACTGGCCAGGCCGGAAATGGCGGCACCGGCGGTGTCGGCGGCGCCGGCGGCGCGGGTGGTTCCGGTTTGGACGACACCCACGCCGATGGCGGCCAGGGCGGCGCCGGCGCGAGCGGTGGTGCCGGTGGCGCTGGCGGGACCGGCGGGGCGGCCGGTGGGGCCGGGGCTAGCCAGGGAGCGGGTGGTCAGGGCGGTAGTGGCGGCGTCGGCGGTGGCGGCGGGGCCGGCGGGGCCGGCACCGACAACAGCAACACGAGTGTGGCCGGCGGTAACGGCGGGCAAGGCGGCCAAGGTGGCACCGGCGGTAACGCGGGGGCCGGCGGGGCCGGCTCCACCACCGGGGTGGCGGGCAACTCCGGATCCGGCGGCACCGGTGGCGCCGGCGGAAACGGCGGAACCGGCGGGGTCGGCACTGCGGACGACTACGGGAATGGTGGCTACGGCGCTGATGGTGGCGGCGGCGGTAACGGCGGGGCCGGCGGGTCAGCCGGTACCGGCGTCGGCGGGACCGTAGGCAACGGCGGTCACGGGGGCAACGGCGGTAACGGCGGCCAGGGCGAAGACGTGATCGCCGGCAGCTCCGGTTACGACGGCTGGAACGGCGAAGACAACGACCCCATCGGCGGCAACGGAGGCAACGGCGGCAATGGCGGCCAAGGCGGCACCGGCCTCGTGCTCGGCAGCGGCGGCAACGGCGGGGCCGGCGGTAACGGCGGTGCCAGCGACGAGTGGGGAGTCGGCGGTAGCGGCGGGAATGGCGGCAACGCGGGGGCCGGCGTGGCAACCGCAAACGTCACCGGCGGCAACGGCGGTACCGGCGGCAGTGGCGGCGCCTACGGCGGCTACGGCGGCAACGGCGGCGCCGCGGAAATTGGCAGCGGTTCGACGGGTAGCGCCATAGGCGGCAACGGCGGGGCGGCCGGTACCGGCAGCTACTCCGACGGGGTCGGCGGCAACGGCGGCACCGCGCAAGTCGATGGCAGCGCATCTACGGGTAGCGCCATCGGCGGCAACGGCGGGGCCGGCGGCAACGGGTCTTTCTACGATGCCTCCGGCGGCAGGGGCGGTGACGCATCGAACTACGGAACCGGAAACGCCACCGCCGGCAACGGCGGGGCCGGCGCCAACGGCGGGTACTACGGCGGCGGCGGCGGCGGTGACGCGCACAACTACGGAACCGGAAACGCGACAGGCGGCAACGGCGGGGCGGGCAGCGCCGGTTCGGCCGGTGGGGCCGGCGGCGGCGGGTATGTCGAAAACAGTGCCTCTCTGGGTAACGCCATGGGTGGCGCCGGCGCGGCTGGCGGCGCTGGCCAAAACGGTGGCGGGGGCGGTGTCGCGGACAACTACGGACTCGGAAACGCCACCGGCGGCGACGGCGGAGCGGGCGGCACCGTGACCACCGGCTCCGGCGGGATCGGTGGGGCCGGCGGCGACGCGAATATCTACAACAGCGCCTCTGCGGGTGGCGCCACGGGCGGCGCCGGCGGGGCCGGCGGCGGCGGGGACTCCCCAGCGGCGCCCTGGTGGAAAGAGTATGGCCCTCGGTACGACTATGAGGGCGGTGGCAACGGCGGGGACGCGTACAGCGTCGGAACCGGACACGTCACCGGCGGCGACGGCGGAGTGGGCGGCACCGGGACTGCCGGCACCGGCACGGTCGGCGGGTTCGGTGGCGACGGCGGCACGGCCGAAATCGACAATGGTGCCTCGACGGTTAGCCCTGTCGCCGGCAACGGCGGAGCCGGCGGCGCCGGCGACTTCGGCGGCACCGGCGGAGCCGGCGGTGCCGCGCAAATCGATAGCAGTTCTTCGGCGGCTACCCCCATCGCCGGTACGGGCGGGGCCGGCGGCGCCGGCACCACCGGCACCGGCGGGGACGCCGGCACAGGCGGTAACGCGGTAACCTACGGCTCCGCAAACGTCACCGGCGGCACCGGCGGGGCCGGCGGCACCGGCCCAGCGGGCAACGGCGCCGGCGGCAACGGCGGTGACGCGATCAGCTACGGAACCGGAAACGCCACCGGCGGCAACGGTGTGGACGGCCTCAGCGGCGGCACCACCGCCCCCGGCGCAGCCGGCGGCAACGGCGGCGGCGGGCTTATCTATAACACTGCCTCTCATGGCGATGCCACGGGCGGTGACGGCGGGGCCGGCGGCGCCGGGACCAGCGGCGGGCACGGTGGCAACGGCGGTTACGCGGACAATGAAGGAAACGGAAGCCTCACCGGCGGCACCGGCGGAGCGGGCGGCACCGGGACCACCGGCACCGGCGGGGCCGGCGGCAGCGGCGGCGAGGTGCAAATCGACTCGAATACCCCTGGCTTGCCGACTACGGCCACCGGTGGCACCGGCGGGGCCGGCGGCGCCGGCGCCTCGGGCGGCGCCGGCGGCACGGGCGGCATCGCGTACACATTTGGAAGCGGAGACTTCACCGGCGGCACCGGCGGCGTGGGCGGCATCGGGACCACAGGTACGGGCGGGGCGGGAGGCACCGGCGGTGAGGCGCTATCCTTCAACGGCGCAAACGTCACCGGCGGCGCCGGCGGGGCCGGCGGCATGGGCGCCGCGGGCGCCGGCGCCGGCGGCAACGGCGGTTTCGCAACCGCCCAGGGATACACCGGTACCGCCACCGGCGGCAACGGCGCGGACGGCCTCAGCGGCGGCACCACCGGCCCCGGCGGGGCCGGCGGCGGCGGCGGCGACGCCCTCATCTGGAACATCTACGCTTCGGACAGTAGCGCCCACGGCGGCAACGGCGGGGCCGGCGGCAGCGGGACCACCGGCGGGGCCGGTGGCAGCGGCGGTTTCGCGGAGGCCATGTCAAACGGAAGCATCACCGGCGGCACCGGCGGAGCGGGCGGCACCGGGACCACCGGTATCGGCGGGCACGGCGGCGGCGGCGGTGACGCGCAAATCTTTAGCACCACTTCTACGGCCACCGCCATCGCCGGCAACGGCGGCGACGGCGGCGCAGGCACAGGCGGCGGGGACGGGGGTAACGGCGGTGACGCGGCCACCGCCGGAACCGGTAGCACCACAGCCGGCATGGGCGGCTCCGGGGGTTCGGGTGGACTCGGCGGTCCAAACGGTTCCCCGGGCTCAAACGGCAATCCGAACTTAGGACATTACTCGTGGATTATTTTCGGCTAGGCCGCTGATCTGCGAATACGCGCTTAGCGCGCCGGCTTGCCCGCCGCATCGTCGTGTCCCCCCACGACGGGCGGCGGGCGGCGGTGCGGTGCGGGATGTGTCAGCAGCGGATCGCGGCTGATCCGCTGGTGTCTCCCAGGAATCAGGAGGCCGCCGGAGAGCGGCGCCGGGCGCGCGGCTCGGGGGGCCGGAGCGGGTCCATCGCACGGGCCAGCTGCGGATAGGCGATCGCGGGTCCGATCCAGCGGGTCAGGTAACGCCGCAGCTCGGCGCCGCTGCGCGGGGGTCGGCCCGGGTCGGCGAGGAATGAGTGCAGCACCCGAAGGCAGAATTCCGCCAGTTCATCGAGGCCCGCCTCGTCGAAACCCTGCTGCTTCCAGTCCACGTCGTAGCGATGCAGCATCGAGCGCCCGAAAGTCACGGCGGTGTCCGACATGAGGCCGGAGCGCTCGCTTTGCCTGAGGACGAACTCGACCTGGCTATCGGCCCTCAATTGTTCGATGGCGAACGCGACTCCTTCCACTGCGGCGACGACCGGGTCGACTATCCCCCTGACATGGGTTGCCAAATGACCCAGGAAGCCGTCGGCCGATCGCATTGCGGTGGCCACCCGCAGCGCCTCGGTGCCGGAGAAGTACCGGTACACGGTCTGTCTGGTCACACCGAGAGTCCGCGCCACATCGGCGATCCGCATCGCCGAGCCCCGCTCGCTGATGATGCTGTCCGCAGCATCCAGGATGCGCTCGATCGCCTCCTCGTCAGACGCCGGCGTGTTTCCCGCCCAACCGTGGCTGCGCATCGTCAATGAGTCGCAGACTCGTTGTCGGTCATCGGCATGGCTGGATCATAACGTCCGTGCGGTGGAAATCGTCCGATAACAGCGGCCCGGGCGCTCGGGCGGGTCAGCCCTTGGATTCCGCTGCGCCGGAGAGGCTTTCGGCCGCCATCTGGTTGGCCCATCGGTAGTCTGCCTTTCCGGCGGGTGACCGTTGGACTTTCGGGGTGCGGATGATGGCCTTCGGCAGTTTGTAGCGGGCGACATGCTGCCCGCAGGTGGTGAGCAACTCCTCGTCCGAGGGGTCCCGCCCTTCGCTGACCTGCACGATCGCGACCACCTCGTTGCCCCATCGTTCGGAGGGGCGCCCGGCCACCACCACGTCGTAGACGTCGGGGTGTTCGGCCATCGCGGCTTCGACCTCCTCGGCGAAGATTTTCTCGCCGCCGGAGTTGATGGTGACCGAGTCGCGGCCCAGCAGTTCGATGCTGCCGTCGGCGAGGAACCGGGCCCGATCACCCGGCACCGACCAGCGGACGCCGTCGATGACCGGGAAGGTGCGGGCCGTCTTTTCGGCGTCGCCCAGGTAGCCGAGTGGGATCAGGGTGCGACGTGCCAGCCAGCCGTCACCGCCTCCGGGCTCCATAACACGACTGAAATCGGCTGCCACGACGGCTGTTTCGGAGCCCGGATGGAAAGTTGCCGTGGCGCCCGGTGCCGACGCCGTCGACATCGTGTTCATTTGCACGCCCGACTCCGACGCCCCTACCGCGTCGATGATCAGGAGGTGCGGCAACGCGGCGGTGAGGCGCTTTCGGACGCTCGGGGTCAGCGGGGCGCCGCCGTTGCTGATCGACACCAGGCCGGATAGGTCGTAGCTCCCACGCTCGAGTTCATCGGCGATCGGGCGGGCGATCGCGTCGCCGACGACCGGGATGCTCATCACCCGCTCGCGTTCCACCAGTGCCAGAATCTGGTCCGCCCTGATGCTTTCGACGTCGTCGGGAATCGCCACCCAGCCGCCCATCGTCATGATTTGAAACGCGCCCCATTGAGCCGCGCCGTGCATGAACGGTGGGATGAGCAGCACGGAGGCGACTCCGGGGGACTGCGCCGCCCGTGCGGCGACCTCGTCGTAGGACGCCAGCGCGTCATCGGTGCCGAAATAGCGGCCGCCCATTGAGGAAACGAATATGTCGTTCTGCCGCCACAGCACCCCCTTGGGCATTCCGGTGGTGCCGCCGGTGTAGAGCACGTACAGGTCATCGCCGCTGGGAGTGGGCATTCCGGCTGCGGGCGCAGGTGTCGCGACGATGGATTCGTAGTCGACGGCACCGGGCAGCAGGGGCTGGCCGCTGTGGTCGGCGACCTGGATGAGGAACTCCAGATGGGGGAGTTGGTCGCGAATGGCCGCGACCCGCGGCGCGAATTCGGCGCTGTAGACCAGCGCCCTGGCCTTGGCATTGGCGAGTAGATAGACGAGTTCGGCTTCGACGTAGCGGTAGTTGACGTTGAACGGTGCCGCACGGACGCGGTAACCGCCGACCATCGCCTCCAGGTACTGGTTGCCGTTGCGCAGGTACAGCCCGACATGATCCTGGCCGGACTCATGGCCCTGCAGCTGGTCTCGTTCGGTGTGACAGCCCAGGCCCAGGGAAGCGAGGTAGTGCGCGACACCGTCGACGCGGGCGTCCATTTCGGCGTACGTCCATTGCCGGTCTCGCCAGATCAGTACGCGATGATCGGGGATTGCCTTGGCCAGCGTCGCGAACACGGTGGACAGGTTGAAGCCGCTGCTATCCATGAATCTCCTTCGCTTCGTCTATGCGGTCAAGCGGCCCAACCCAATTCGGCTCTGCGGCCGTGGTTTCAGGCAACTGATGCTCCGAGAATGAGGTTGACCGCCTCGTCGAGCTGCCCGGCGATCTCGTCGTAGGACAGGAACCGGGCAGCCATCAGGGCACCGGAGAAGGTCATCTGCAGTGTGGACTTCACCGCGCGCGGCCAACCCGGCCCCAATGCTGCGCCGATGCGCCTGGACACTTCTTCGGCGATCTGTTCGCGCAGTGGATTGACCGCCGGATCGTCGGCCATCAGGGCCGCACCGCACGCGGCGGTCAGTTCGGGCTCGTCGGCGACCACCACGGCCATGTCTCGCATGGTGGCGCTTACCCGCGTCTTGGTGGTGTCGTTGACATCGGTGTGGAGTGGAAGCGCCTGCAGGAAGCGCAGGTACACCGCCGCGACCAGCGCACTCTTCGACGGGAAATAGGTGTAGGCGCTGGCCGGCGACACACCTGCGCGGCTCGCGACGGCGCGCATCGTCAGGTTGGCGAACGACGATTCGCGCAGTTCCGCCAACCCGGCGTCGAGGACCTTGCGGATCGTCTGCCCCGGCCGGCGGTCCGACCGCCGGCCGCCGACTTGCGAGGCGGTTACCGGTCCCACCTGAGGAGCCGCTTCTCTAGACACCAGTCCAGTGTAGGAAATCCGATGTAGCCGGGACAACTCTGTCGCAAAACATGGGTTGAACAGGGACATATCGTCCGGTCCCGGCACCAACCGGTCTCAGCCGGCCTTGCCGAGTTGCCGCGGGGTCGCTAACGTCGGACATTAATTGCAGACAAGTGTCCAGAAATGTGGCGGTAGCTCAGCCGCGCTGAGGGGGATTTAGTGACAGGCGAACGCGTGCTCGTCACCGGTGCATTCGGGCTCGTCGGCTCGGCCGTGGTGGCCGCGCTGGCCGATCAGGGCCGCCAGGTCGTGGCCACCGACCTCGACCTGCCCGCGAATCGTAAACGTGCGCAGGCGTTTACCGCGCTATCCGGGGTTCAGGTGCAGTGGGCCGATCTGACGTCGCCGGATGAGGTCACGGCCCTACTCGCCGCGACCGCACCGACGGCCATCGTCCACTTGGCCGCCATGATTCCGCCGTTCTGCTATGCGCGAAGCCGGCTTGCTCAGGCGGTCAACGTGGATGCCACGGCGCGGCTAGTGCAGGCGGCGTCGGCTTTGCCCCACCCGCCGCGTTTCGTGCAGGCATCGAGTATCGCCGTCTACGGCGCGCGAAATCCGTTCCGCACCGATGACGTGCTGACGGCATCGACGCCCGTGCGACCCACCGAATTGTATGGCGCCCAAAAGGCGTTGGCCGAGCGGGCCGTGATGGCATCGGACTTGGACTGGGTGGTGCTAAGGCTCGGGGGAGTGCTCACCGCCGAGCCGCGTTGGACCATCGACCGCGATCTCATCTTCTTCGAAGCGGTGCTGCCCTCCGACGGACGCATTCACACCGTCGACGTGCGTGACGCCGCCCAGGCATTCACCGCAGCGACGGTCACCGATCATGTCCGCGAGATATTTCTCATCGGCGGGGACGCCACCCATCGCGTTACGCAAGCCGGCGTGGGATCCGCATTGGCTTCGGCAATCGGTTTGGTGGGCGGCCTGCCGGCCGGCAGGCGCGGTGACCCGGACAACGACCTGGCCTGGTACGCAACGGACTGGATGGACACGGACCGCGCCCAGGAAGTTCTTGCTTACCAGCGTCATTCGATGCCGGACATGTGTGCCCAGACCCGGGAAAAGGTGGGTTGGCGGCGCTGGCCGGTGGCGCTGGTCGGACCCGCACTGCGCTGCTACCTAAGACGGCGCTCGCCATACCGCGGTTTTCACGGCATCCATGCGGATCCGTTGGGCGCGATCAATCAGCGCTGGGGTGATCCCCGTCCATCGGAATGCCTTGACACGGAACCGCGGGCGCTTAGCCACTAGCTCAGCACGAGCCTGCACCAGCCCCGCGCTGCCCTAGGGTGGCGGATGTGAGCCGGGAGGATCAGCGCCGCTGGGACGAGCGGTACGAAGGCCAGGAACCGGTGTCGGTCGACGCGGTTGGCCCGCCCAGCGTCCTTGCGGCGCACGCGGAGGTGTTTCCGACGACAGGGCACGCCCTCGACCTCGCGTGCGGGCAAGGCCTTGCCAGCGTCTGGTTGGCCCGCCGGGGCCTTAACGTGATCGGTTTCGACATCTCCGCGGTGGCCATCGGGGAGGCGCGAGATCTGGCTCGGCGCAGCCGAGTTGGCGATCGCTGCCGGTTCGACGTCGTCGATCTCGACGACGGCCTGCCGGCCGGGCCGCCCGCCGACGTGATCCTCTGCCACAAATTTCGGGACCGCCGCCTTGAGCGGGCGATCGTCGAGCGGCTGGCGCCAAAGGGACTGCTGGCCATCGCCGTGCTCAGCGAAGTGGGAGCCGCGCCGGGGCCGTTCCGCGCCGCGCCCGGGGAACTGCCTGCCGCGTTCGCCGAACTTGACGTGATCGCCGCCGGCGAAGGCCATGGTTACGCATGGCTGCTGGCGCGAGCGTGACGGTCAGGATTCCAGCCTGGCCCTGACCGCGGCCATCCGTTCCGCGAGCTCGGCCTCATCGAGGACGCCGCGCACCACCAGCGAATGCGCCAGGGCAACCAGCCGGTTCTCCGGATACGGCAGGTCCGCGTAGACGGTTGCCGCGAGCGCGTCCTCTTCGTTTCGCCTCTCGGCGAAGCCGAGCACCCCAGGGCCGCAGACACTTTGATCGAGCGCATCGCAAATCCCATCGAGGCTGGTTTTCCAGGGCGGCACTGGATTATCGACCCCGTGCTTTGCCGCCATCCGGCTCCAGACCTGATTCCGCTTCACAATTTTCGCCAGCGAGGCGATCGTGGTCTGCTCGGCCGCGCGCACACTTTCCGGCGTGTTCACACTTGGCCCGCCAGCATCATTGGTCGACGGGATGGACAGCCGGGCGCGTCTGGGTGACCACGTTCGTCGTCACGCCGACCTTGGGCAATGCGACACCGATAAGACAATCCCGCGTAAGTATCTCCACCAGTTGGTCCTCGGTCCAATCGTCGGTTCCGTCCGGGCGCACCGGCATCACCATGAACCGGTGCTTTTGATTCGAGTCCTGCACCCGGATCTCAACGTCTTCTGGCAGGTAGAGCCCGAACTCCGCGAGCACCTGGCGCGGCCAGCGCACGATGCGACGGCGGAAGTTGGGGGTTCGGTACCACTCGGGCGAATTGCCCAGAATCGGGCGCGGATAGCAGGAGCACAGCGTGCAGACGATCACGTGGTGCAGCGTGGGCGTGTCTTCGAGAACCTGCAGCGCGGTGAAGTCACTGGGCGTTCCGAAACCGGTCGGTTCCAGCCAGTCGACACCGACTTCCTTGCTGGCGGCCAACGCGTCGGTGAGGGCCAGCCGCTTGAATTCCGGATCAAGCCAGGCCCGGGCCACCAAATGGGCGGCGGGAGTCGGGCCGATCTGTTCGGCGAACTCGGTGAAGCGGCGATGATCCTCCGCGCTGAAAATTCCCTTCTCGACGCATAGTTCGCGAAGGGCGATCTCGAGGACCTCGAAGTCGGTGATCTCATCGACCATGGGTGCGGCGGTGCGTGCGTGGTCGTGGTCATGATCTTGAGTACTCACGCTGAGCTCCTTTCGAGCCACCGCTCCGGGATCTCGGTCTGGACTGTGTCGTTGGTGGGGCCGGTGTAGCCGTGCCACAGCTCGGAGAGGTTGAACCGAACGATATAGAACCATTCGGGCCTTTGGTCGGGCGCGTCGAACGCTTCGTCTTCGGCGGCGGGGCTTTCGTATGAGACGGCGGCGATCTCGCCCGTCGCCCCTCGCACGTACTCCTGGGTGCGGGTATAGAACAACACGGGAAGCTCCCGCACCACGACCTTGTCGCCGACCCCGAACTTCGGCTTGCCGGCCTGTCCGGCATACACCTGCGGGTCACCCTTGCCGACGGCGTGGATGTGATGCTCGTTGCGGATGACCTTCGACGGGTCGCCTTCGAACTTCGGCCTCGCCTCCAACGGCCTTCCCCGCAGGCCACCCGCATAGCGAGCCTTCACCTCGGCCGTGCGCTCGGCCAGCTCGGTCAACCCGATGTGGTGTTTCTCGACCAGGATGCGCGCTACCGCCAGCAGCCACCGTCCGTAGTACGGCAGTCCGAGGTAGATGGTGCGGCCCAGGTCGACGTTGCCCATCCGGCGCCGCTCCTCCGACAACCAGATGCCACGCCAGCCGAGCACCTCACACGTCACATAGGTCGCCTCTTCCCACTGCTCGTATTGCTTGTTCTCGAATTCGAGGGCTGCAGCCGGCTCCCCGCCGACGTCATGCGGCGTTTTGACATACGCGGTGAATTGTTTGTGGTCAATGAGATCCGGCGTGGGAGCTTCCGGAAGCTCTGGGAAAGAGGACTTGAGCCGGGCCACCAGGTCCAGTTGAGTTGTCCGGTCCAAAGGAGTCGCCATGGATCTCCGTTCGTCGCAGCGAATTGTGGTCGTGCGCAGTGCATTGCTCTGCACCCAGCACACTGCACCAACCGGCGTTGCGCAACCACCGCGGCGGTGCGAATGTCCTGCGAACCCTGCGCGGCGCGCGATCAGCCGTCTTCGATCCTGACCGACAACCGTGGCTTCGGCCCCTCACCGTCTTGCGCGACCCGTTCCCACGTCGCATCCACCAGCGGCTGCAGCAGCAATTCGCCCATCTGCCGCACCAGCACCGCAACGACCTGGGTCGATTCGCGACGCCGGGTCGAGGCCAGCTTGGCGTCCCGCAGCGCCGCGACCTCGCGGCGGGTGAGTTCGACAAGCACGTCCATCAGGTGCATTCGATCATCGGATGACAGGACCGCACGCTGTATGTAGCTGACCACCTGGGGGTTCTCGGCGAGCATGCGCTGCACCGCGACGTCGCGGGCGGCCGCATACTCGCCGGGGCTGCCCTGCGCGGGAACGGCCGCAATGGTCTGCGCGAAGAAGTCCACCACGAACCGATCCACCGCGTCGCGAAGGCCGGCCTTGCTCTTGAAGTGATGCTGGACCAGGCCCAACGTGACGCCCGCCTCGGCCGCTATAGCGCGCATCGAGACCCTGTCCTCGCCGTATTGGGCGTACAGATCGAGCGCAGCGTTGCGAATCCGGGCTTTGGCGGTAAGGTCGTCGTTCATTGCCCGCGGGTTCGTCATATTGCCCACTCCTCCATCGGTTCTAAGCCATTGACTGGTTAACAGTACACTTGTATCGTCTGTGGTAAGGTCATTTCGCACGAATTGGGGTGGTCGTGTCCGCGCTCTTTCCCGCCTACCGGGCTAGCTGGGAAACCGACCAGCATCGTGAGCTGCGCAGGCACGCGGCCGAGTTTCTGCGCAAAGAGTCCACCCCCAACCAGGAACATTGGGCCCGTCAGCATCAGGTGGACCGAGAGTTCTGGAACAAGTTGGGCGGCGCCGGGCTGCTCGGGCTGGACCTCCCCGAGCGGTTCGGCGGCGCGGACGGCGACTTCGGCTATTCGGCGGTCGTCGCCGAAGAACTGTCGCTGGCTCATGACAGCTCGTCCGGCTGGATGGTGCACTCGCCGATCGTGGCGCACTACATCAACACGTACGGCAGCGAGGATCAGAAGCAGCGCTGGATGCCCGGGATCATCAGTGGGGACGCGGTGCTGGCTATCGCGATGACCGAGCCGGGCACTGGGTCCGATCTCCAGGCGGTGCGCACCACCGCGGTTCGGGACGGCGCGGAGTATGTGATCAACGGGTCGAAGACGTTCATTTCCAATGGAACCCATTGCGACCTACTGGTCATTGTGGCCAAGACCGATCCGTCCCAGGGTGCGGCCGGGGTGTCGTTGATCGTCGCCGAAACCGACGAGAAACTCCAAGGATTCGAGCGCGGCCGAGTTCTGGAGAAGGTCGGTCAGCACGGACAGGACACTCGCGAATTGTTCTTCTCGGACATGCGGGTGCCGACGGCGAACCTGCTCGGCGACAAAGAGGGGCAGGGCTTCTATCAGCTGATGCAACAGCTGGCACGCGAGCGGCTGATCATCGCCTCGGCGTGCGCCGGCATGGCTGAGGCGGCGGTGCTGGAGGCGATCCGTTACACCAAGGAACGAGAAGCGTTTGGGCGACCGCTGATCGAGTTCCAGCACAACAGATTTCAGCTCGCCGAACTCAAGGCGCAGACGCTGTCGATCAAGACCACCGTCGACTACTGCGTCCAGGACTACATCGGTGGCAACAACGATCCATCGACGGCGTCGATGGCCAAGCTGGTCGCCGCCGATGGCGCGGTGGAGATCGTCGACCGCTGCGTGCAGTTCTTCGGCGGCTACGGCTACATGATGGAATATCCGATCGCGCGCGCCTATGCGGCGGCGCGGGTCAACAAGATCTACGGCGGCACAAGCGAAATCATGAAGGAAATCATCAGCCGTTCGCTCTAAGCCAATTTGGTAGTGTCACCAGGATGGAGCGGCGCGTCCTCGAAGCGGTGATCTATGAACGCGAACCGCCGATCGCGCGGATCATCCTGAATCGGGTCGACAAGGCCAACACCAAGGATGCGGTCCTGGTCACCGAAGTCGACGATTGCCTGCGCGAGGCCGACCGCGACAAGGAGATCAAGGTCGTCATCCTCAAGGCCAACGGCAAGGGCTTCTGCGGCGGCCACGTGGCCCGCTGGGGTCCGGACGAGAATCCTTACCCGGACTTCGGAAACACGTTTGAAGACCTGTACAAGGGCACCGCCGACCTGTTTTTGTGGCCGACCCTGTATCTGTGGGAGTTCCCCAAGCCGACCATCTCCCAGATTCACGGCTATTGCATGGGCGGCGGGATTTACCTCGGCCTGTTGACCGACTTCTGTGTCGCATCCGAGGACGCGTATTTTCAGATGCCGCTTGCCCAGAGTCTCGGTGAGCCCGGCGGGCACACCATGATCGAGCCGTGGCTGCTGATGAACTGGCACCGCACCATGGACTGGCTGCTGCTGGCGCCCACCCTGTCCGCGCAACAGGCCCTTGATTGGGGCCTGCTGAATCGGGTGGTGCCGCGCGAGGACCTCGAGGACACCGTCGAGGAGATGGCGCGCAAGATCGCCCAGATCCCGCTGACCACGCTGATGGCGGTGAAGAACAACGTCAAGCGAGCCTGGGAATTGATGGGCATGCGGGTGCACCTGCAGGTCAGCCACATCTTGACCAACATGGTCGGCGCGGCGTCCGACGTTCAGGCGCGCCGAGCTGAGCTCATCCAGTCGGGCATGAAGCCACGCGAATTCGTCGACCGCGACGACGCGGGCGCCGGGCCGCCCGGCGGCCCGCCCGGTTAGCGGCTCATCTCGCCGGCGACCTTGCGGCCGGCGGCGTGCCGCGCCGCGACGTAGCCGAAAACCATTGAGCTGGCGATGCTGGCGCCGGCACCCGGATACGTTCGGCCCATCACCGTCGCGGTGGTGTTGCCTGTGGCGTAGAGCCCGTCGATCACCTGATCATGTTCGTCGAGAACCTGCGCGTGCTCGTTGGTGATCACACCCCCGCATGTCCCGACATCCGCCGGGAAGACTCTGGTCGCGTAGTAGGGCGCGTGGTCGAGTGGGCCGATGGCGGCGTTGGGCCGGTACCCGGGATCGCCGAGGCAGTCGTTGTACGCCGACTGGCCACGTCCGAAGTCGGGGTCCAGGCCCTTGGCGGCGAACTGGTTGAACCGCGCGATGGTCCGCGCCAGTTCGTCGGCGGGAAGACCGATTTCGCGGGCGAGGTCCGCGACGGTGTCGCCGCGTTTGACCGCACCGGTCTCGATCAGCTCGGGCGGCAGGTGCTGGTTTCGCTTGAGCGGGTTGCCGCTGGTGACGTACCTGCGTATGTAGCCGTCGTCGAAGATCATCCAGCACGGCACGGCCTTGTTGGCGTACATGGCCTTGCCGACCTCGACGTAGGAGTTCGACTCGTTGCAGAACCGCCGGCCGGCCGAATCGACGTAGATGGCTCCCGGCCGTTGCCTGCCCGACCCCAGCGACGCGGCCGCGGCGCCACCGTTTGCGATGAAAACCGAAGGCAGCCACCAAGCCTCGTCCAGCAGGTCGGTCTTGGCGCCCAGCCGCATCGCGGTCTGCAGCACCTCGCCGGTGTCGCCGGCGTTGGCGATCGACCATTGCGCCTCGTTGGGTTGGTCACCGCTGTATTGGCGACGCATCTCCTTGTTGCGCCCGAAGCCGCCGGCGGCCAGTAGAACTCCCTTGCGCGCTTCGATGTTCAGCGGTTCACCGTCGCGGAGGATGCGCGCGCCGACCACCCGGCCGTCCTCGACGAGCAGGTCGTCCATCGCGGCGTTGGTCCACAACGGGGGCTGGCCCCCGGGATCTCCACTCAGCTCGATCATGGCCTTGAGCATTTGAGCGATCAGTGATGCGCCGTTGGTGAGTAGCTGACGACCTCCTAGCCGCGCCGCGGCGGTGCGCAGGAACACCTTCGTCGCCACCGCGAACGCGCGTGCGGAGCGGTTGTAATACTGAACCGAGCGGAGCTCGTTGGTCAGCACCACGTACCCGTAGTTCTTGGCCAGCGGCGGCTGCACCTTGTCGCGCCAGCTTCCCAGCTGTGCTGCATCGAAGGGAATTCCCTCGACGGCGCGGCCGGACGCGTTGCCGCCCTTGTGATTCGGATAGTAGTCGCTGTACCCGGCGCACCGGATAAGCCGAACACCTTTGCGGACAAGGAAATTGATCATCTCGTAGCCGGCGCTGAGAAACATCTCGCGGCGTGCCGGGGAGGACGGGGCGCCGATGTCGCCCACCACGTCGGCCAGGTAGGCCAGTCCGTCTTCGTGCGAGTCGGCGATCCCATCGGCGCGCATCAACGGATTGTTCGGCAGCCAGACGATGCCGCCGGAAAGCCCGGTCGACCCGCCGACCAGGGCTTGCTTCTCGATGATCAACGGTTCGAGCCCGCAGTCGAGTGCGGCCAGCCCCGCCACCATGCCGCCCCCGCCGCTGCCCGCGATGAGCAGGTCCACGGAGCGGTCCCAACGGATGGTCATCGTGCCTCTAACGTGGTGCTGGTAAAGCCGAGGTCGGCGATCGGCACGTCGATGGTGGTGTTGGTCTTCTGGATGGCGGGTACCAAGGCCTCGTAGGGCAAGCCGGCGAGGAAGCCGTCCACCACGCGTTCGAAGTTCGAGATCAGCCCTTCGATCTGGTTCGACAGCCGCATGTATTCAAACCCCTTGGAACGTAGCCCTTTTTGCTGCCGCGGCAGGTTGGAGAAGTCCTGTGCGGGGATCGGCGGCCACCGTGGATCGTTCGGTGCCATGGGCTCCGGCGGGATGGGCTTACCCGCAGAAACGTCCGACGGCAATCGGGTGAGGGACCAGATCTCGAACAGCGTCTCCTCGGGCCCCAACGGACGGATCCGGTACGACGAGGCGCTGCTGTAGGTCGGCAGGATGAAATGGTGCGGAAAGCAGAACCCGATCGCGTCGGTGATCCCGCGCCGGACCAAGTCGTTGAGGTCGGGCATGGCGCTGCCCCGGGCTCGATGCCAGCCGACGACCGCGTCGTTGACGGTGCTGCGCCAGGCGGTCATCGCCTCTGCCGCGTCGGCCGGCAGTTCGGTGTTCTGCAGGCCTTCCGCGATCCGGATGTCGTTCTCGTGCGTCATGCCGCCCATGCCGTCGCCGAGCGTCCGCATGAAGTACAGGCTGCTCTGGATCACGGGATGCACCGCCTTGACGCCGTTCGGCGGGCCGCCGGTCTGCGCGCCCGGCAGCAGCTGGGGATGGGTCTGCGGGACGTGGTAGCCCTCCATGAAGGCCGCCGTCGCCAGCTTCCAGTTCACCGGCAGGCGGCACGATTGCCACCACTCGACGCGCAGCGATTCCACCTGCCAGGCGTCATAGATCGAGGCGAACGGTTCCTGGCAGTCGCGTAACGCGGGTGCGTCGTCGTCGAGGTTGATCCACGCGCATCCGCCCCAGAGTTCGCACCTGACCGAGACGAGTTGAAGATCGTCGGGGCGGACGTTCTCCTCGGCGAACACCTCGGGGCGCGCCACGTAGGTGTTGTGTCCGTCGATACCCCAGCACCACCCGTGGAACGGGCAGACAAATGTACGCCGAGACCCATTGCCTTCCACCAGCTTTACTCCGCGGTGACGGCAGGCGTTGTGGTAGGCCCGCACGTTTTGATCGTCGACTCGCACCACGATGATCGAGTCGTCGAGTATCTCGTATTCCACGAAGTCACCGGGCTTGGGGATCTCTTCGAGTCGGCATGCCATCTGCCACACGCGCGGCCAGAACATCTCCGCCTCCAGCGTGTAGAACTCCGGGTCGTAGTACCGCTGTTTTGGGATCCGATCGGCGGTCTGCACCGCCCAGGGCACCGGGAGCGGCAGCCAGTTCACGTCGTCCATTTCGGTGTCCGACTTGGTCAATTTGTTCACCTTCCAGCCCAGGCGTTTGGTGAATCGCAATGAAAAACCCGCCCTAATCAAGAACTATCTTCTCGGCGAAGGCTGGTCAATGGTCCGCTCGGCGGGCCCGAGGCCCCGAGAGAGGCCTTAGCCGCGGACGCGGTGATCAGGGAATGGGATGTGGCTCGCCGAGGAAGATGGTCTCACCCGCATACGCGAGGACGATGAGCTCCATGCCGCCAAGGAGCGTGCCCATTCCAAGGTCCGCGGCGATCGGGCTACCGATGGCATTGATCAGCCCCGCAACAGGCTGACCGTCGATCGCTTGCAGGATCCCGTCCAGGAAGAGGTTGACGTCATACGACGGGAGAGTGACCGCGAAGGCAGCTGCGAGATCCGCGGTCGGAAGCAGCGTCCCGTAGGCCGTCGCGACCGTATTGGTCACGGCGCCGGATATCTGGGTGTTGGCCGTCTGCAGGCCCGAGAGGATGCCGGTGATCGTGGGCAGCCCGGTCGACGGCGTGCTACTCCCCGAAAAAAGTGACGTCAGCCCCTGCGAGATGTCCGACAGTGACGGCAGTTGCGGGGGTACCTCAGCGCGCAGGTCGCCGATCGCCGCGCCGATGCCCTGCTGGATGCCACTGACCAACGCGGGCCCCAGTGCGGAGGTGTCGCTGCGCGGCGGCAAGAATCCGAACGGGGTGGTCACATCGGCCGGTCCGGTCGAATAGCCGTGGGCCGGATCGCCGTAGCCCCAGTTGACCAGAGCTCTCACATCCGGTTGCAGCAAGTCTGCCAGCGGGTTGCCGATGTACGGGATGTAGCGCAGCGGCTGCAGCAGCGGCAGGTTCTGGGTCGGGATCATCTCGTAGGTGGTCAGAGTGGGCCCCTGCGTGGGCAACGGAATAGCAGTAGCAATCTGTGCGGCCGCGTAGTTGGCACTGGTGTGCACGAAGACGATGCCCATAAGGGCGTTGAGGTCGGAGAGGAAGTTGATCGGGTACTGCGGAAAGTCGGCGAAGCCGTCGTATTCGAGGGTGTAAATGACGGTCGGGAAGGCATCGGTGGGAGTCGCGCCATAAAAAGTCAGACCCACGGTCGGAAACGATAGGCCGGGGAAGCGGGAGAGCAGGCCGCCGTTGGGATTCATCGGATTGCCGATGAACACGAAACTTGCCTGTGAATTCGTTACGCCTTGGGCAAGGAGCTTCGGCATTTCCAGTGAGGCGACGATGGCGCTCTGAGAGAAGCCCGAAATGACTACGGAGCTGCCAGGTGGGAGGGCGGCCAGCTGTTGCAGGATCGCGTTGTTCAGCACCGTGATACCCCGGGCCGCGGATACGGCCAGGGTCAGGTCCTTGACACCGCTGAACGGGTATAGCCCATTGGGCGTGGACAGGCCTTGCGGTGGGGTGGCCGAAGGGAAATTGGGCTGGATGTACTTGGCGTAAATCGCGTTTATGTAGCTCGCTGGAGGGGTGGGCACGCCGCTTTCGCCCATGATCAGAGCGGCCGTAACGGGTATCGGCGCTAATGCCGCCCGGGCTGGAGCGGCGAGGGGCCGGAGCGCAGCCGATGCCGCGGCCTCGGCGTTCGCATAGGTGTCGGCGGCGGCACCCAACGCCTGCGTGAACGCATCGTGAAACGCCGCTGCCTGCGCAGTGACTGCCTGATAAGCCCGTGCGTATCTGTTAAACAGCGTCGCGGTGGCCACAGACACCTCATCGGCCGCGGCCGCGGCCACACCGGTGATCCGGCCCGTTGCTGCCGCATGGGCTTGACTGAGCGCCGAACCTATCTCGGCCGCATCCGCTGCGGCCGCCACCATGGCCTGTGGCTGTGTGAGCACGTAAGTCATCGGTCCTCCTTCGCGCAACCCGTGATGCAAGACCTGACTTGGTTGACCCGAATAAGCTCCGCCATTATCAGGCCATACAACCACCGCGGTGGTTCGAATCGCATACATCTGAGTTTCGACGGCGTTTTCGACAGCGTTTTCGACGGCGTTTTCGACGGCATTTTCGACGGCATTGGTGTGTCGAAATCGTGCGGTCGCGGCAGGATCTGGATACGCTTCAACCTCACACGGCGATTGGCGCGGAGGACATGGCGTGTCAGCTCTGGTAGTGGCTCCCGAGCTTGTGACGTCGGCCGCAGCAGATGTGGAGAGCATCGGTTCAGCGGTGCACGCGGCGCATCAAGCGGCGGCCGCTTCGACCACCGGACTCGCCGCGGCTGCCGCCGATGAGGTGTCGGCGGCAACGGCAGCGCTATTTGCCAAGTACGGTCAGGACTTTCAGGCGCTCGGCGCGCGTGCCGGCGCCTTTCACCAACAGTTTGCGCAGGCGCTGAGTTCGGGGTCTCGCTCTTATCTGGCCGCCGAGGCGGCGGGCGCGGCGCTGTTGCACACGGTGCAGCACGATTTGCTCGGTGCGGTCATCGGCAATGGCGCGCTCGGGACGGCCACGAGTCCGGCTGGCGGGGCTGCCGGTGCGGCCGGTCTGACCGGTGCGAGCGGGACAGGCGCGGCCGGTGCGGTGATCAATGATCTGAAGCAGTTCCTCAACGCGGAGTTGGGCATCTACGACTTCAGCACGCCGCGCGGGTGGGCCGCTTTTCTGTTGGATTACACCTGGGGATTGCCCGATACGGCGGTGGGCTACGGCGTGCAACTCATCAATCTGTTCGAGCCGAACGCCGGCTACGATCCCGTCCTCAGCAAGCAGGTCGGCTCGATTGTCTTCCGCGGTGGCATCAGCCTGCAGCCGGGCTTTGCCACCACGTTTGGGAATGTCACCACCAATCTCGGGTACGGCCCGGCCGCCGACGACCTGATGCAAAACCACGAAGAGTTGCATGTCTGGCAGAACAGAATTTTCGGGCCGCTGTACTGGGGCAGTTACGGCGCGTGGTCGGTCGGTGGTGTGATCGTGGGGACCGGCTACTGGTTGTTACACCCAAACCTGAACTGGTACAGCCTGGTCCAGACGGCGGCCTACTACGACAACCCGTGGGAGGTGTGGGCCTACGCCAACGACCACCTCTGGCCGCCGCCCTGGGTGAACCCCGTTCTCCTGTGGTAGCCGTCGGCCGCCCGGCGAATTGCGTCCAAACGGCCCGACGTCATACGATCCGTGACGCCCGCCCCTGCCAGTAGCGTTCGCGGATGCGCCTCTTGTAGAGCTTTCCGTTCGGGTCCCGGGGCAATTCCGCGTCGAATTCGACTGTGCGCGGACACTTATAGGTGGCGAGGTGGGTTCGGCAGTAGTCGATGAGCTCCGCCTCGAGGTCGGGCCCGGGCGTGACGCCCTCGACCGGTTGCACGACGGCCTTGACCTCCTCGCCGAACTCGTCGTTGGGCACGCCGAACACCGCCGCGTCGACGAGTTTGGGATGCATGATCAGGAGGTTCTCCGCCTCTTGGGGGTAGATGTTGACCCCGCCGGAAACGATCATGAACGTCGATCGATCGGTCAGGTAGAGGTAACCGTCCTGGTCGACGCGGCCCACGTCTCCCAGTGTCCGCCAACCGCGTTCGTTGGATACCGATGCCGTCTTGGCCGGATCCTTGAAGTACTCGAAATCCGGTCCGCCCTCGAAATAGAGTTCGCCGGGCTCCCCGACCGGAACCTCCTGGCCGTCGTCGCCGACGACGTGCACCGGGGCCATCGGTATGCCCACCGAACCGGGATGCGTGAGCCACTCTTTGGGGCCGATCGTGGTGCCTGCGAAGCCCTCTGTGCCCCCGTAATATTCATAGATTATGGGTCCGAACCACCGCATCATCTGATGTTTGACGTCCACGGGGCAGGGAGCGGCCGCATGGATAACGCAGCGCAAACTCGACACGTCGTACTTATCCCGGATTTCCTTGGGCAACTTGAGCATCCGCACGAACATCGTCGGCACGAACTGCGCGTGGGTGACGCGGTGGGCCTCGATTAGCCGCAACACCGCCTCGGCGTCGAACTTGACCATGATGATCGACGCGGCGCCCACCCGATTGACCGCCATGGTGTAGTTCACCCCGGCCGCGTGATACAGCGGCGCGGGGGAGAGGTAGACGCCCGACGGAGTCATCCCGTAGTGGTGAATCAGCGCCATCTCGAGCACCGACTGTGCCCACGAACCGTTGCCGTCGGTCGGGAGCGGCCGGCGAACGGCCTTGGGCCGCCCCGTGGTGCCCGACGAATAGAGCATCTCCGATCCGTCAGACACCTTAGGCGCGCCAATGTCGGTGCCCGCCGCCGTCAGGGCCTCCCCATAGGGCTCCCAGCCGGGTAGGCTGCCGCCGACGACGACGCGCACCGTAACCGCCGCGTTGGCGTCGCGGATGTGCGCCGCCAATTCCGCCATCGAAGCGTCGACAAACACTGCCTTCGCGTCGGAGTCCTCGATGACATAGGCGACCTCGTCGGGTGTGAAGTGCGTGTTGACGGCGGTGTAGTAGAGGCCGGAAAGCTGACAGCCCCAGGTGATTTCGAAGAATTCGTGTCGATTGGGCAGCACCAGGGCCACACCGTCGCCGCGCCGCAGCCCGGCGCCATGCAATAGGGCGGCCACCCGTCGGCTAGCGGCGTAGAGCTCGCCGTAGCAGATCGTGTCGCCGTCGACGATGAGTGCCGGCGAGCCCGCGGCCGTCGCCGCGTGGTCGGCGATGTTCACGAGCGGACCTTGAACGGATTCACGTGGCTCAAGTGGTTGCGGCACCCTCGGTCGACGCGGCCGCCGCCGCTTGGCGCCGGGCTTGCTCGGAGGGCAACACTTTGTCCTTGAAGACCTGCTGTATCAGTTGCTGCACATCCTTGCTGATCGACGCGAGCGCGACGAGGTCGTTGGAGCTCTGCCAGTGCACGCGCATGCCCATCAGCTCCCAGGCCCGCTTGAGGTTGGCCTTGGTCGCCAGCAGAGTCGTCATCGGCGCCTGCGCGATGTGGCGGGCGATCGCGTCGACGCGCGCGCCTAGTTGATCGCGGGGCACCACTTCGTTGACCAGACCGACCTCGAGCGCCTTCTTCGCATCAATGACCTCGGTTAGGTAGAGGTAATAAGCCGCGCGCCGCCAGTTCATGAAAACCCAAGGCTCGATAGAGCATTCACCCGAGGGCATGCCGAACCCCTGCAAGGGTGGGTAGGAGAAGTACGCGTCCTCGGCGGCGATGACGATATCTGTGGTCAGCCCGTAGTGAGTGCCGCCGCCGACGCAGTAGCCGTGCACGGCCGCGATGGTCGGCTTGGAGAACTCCCACAGGTTCAGGATCGGCTTGACGAACAGGTCGGTCTGCGGCTTCCATGGGGTGCCCATCACCCCGGCGGCCTCGACGAACGACGGGTAGTCGACCGCGTTGTTGCCGATGGCGTGTCCGGAACAGAAACCCTTTCCGTTGGCCTTGAGGATCAGCACCTTGATGTCGTAATCGCGGTCCGCGTCGAGCAGCGCGGCGTCGACCTCCTCGGCCAGCTTCTGGTCCTGCGCGTTGGCCTTTTCCGGCCAGTTCAGCGTCACGCGCGCGATGGGGCCTTCCTTTTCGTAGATGATTCTCTCGCGGGTCTCGTTGAGGTCCATATGCGCTTCCCCTTTCGGTTATGACGTGATGACGCCGATTTCGGCGCCGATGTCGTAGGTGGTCCCGACCTGTCCTGTCCAGTGCACGGTCCCCGAGGCGCCGGCCTCGATCTCCTGTTCCACCTTCTCGGTGGCGATCACGTAGATCGGCGTCCCCTCGTCGACGTGCCCGCCGCTGTCGACGAGCAGGTCGGTCAGCTCGGCCTCGGCGACGGCCACTGACACCCTGGGGATGCGAATGATGAAGTCAGCCATCGACTTTAGTTCTCTCCCAAGGTACGCTGCGCGGCTGCGACGATGCGGGCCGTCGACGGGTAAACCTCGGCCTCGAGCGCCGCGGCGGCCGGGTTCGGAACGAACCTGGCGCCCACCCGTTCGATGGGTGCGGCCAGCTCGCCGAACAGTTCGGATTGCAGGATCGCGGCGATCTCCGCACCGGGGCCGGCGAATTGGACGGCATCGTGCACTATCACGACTCGCTTTGTGCGCCTGGCAGATTCGACGATTGTGTCGACGTCGAGTGGCACCAGGGTACGCAGATCGACGACCTCGGCGCTCACGCCCTGCACTGCCAAGCTGGCCGCGGCCATCAGCGCGTCGTGCACGGGGCGCCCGTAGCTGATCAGTGTCACGTCGGTGCCCGGACGTTTGATGTCGGCCTGCCCGAGCGGAATTGAGAACCCGGGGTCGACCGGGACGGGTCCCTTCTTGCTTTGCAGGCGGATCGTCTCGATGAACAGGCACGGGTCCTCGTCGAAGATCGCCGAGGTCAGGAGCCCCTTGCCGTCGCGCGGAGTGGAGGGCACGATCACCTTCATCCCGGGGATGTGCATGAACCACGCCTCCAGCGACTGCGAGTGCGTGGCACCGGTGGCCAGTCCGGCATACACCTGCGTGCGGATGGTGATCGGCGCCGTGGTCCGGCCCGCGGTCATGAATCGGAGCTTGGCGGCGTTGTTGATCAGCTGATCGGCGGCGATGCCGATGAAATCCATGATCATGATCTCGGCGACCGGCAGCATCCCGTCGATGGCGGCGCCGATCGCCGCGCCGACGATCGCGGCCTCCGAGATGGGGGTGTCCAGGACCCGGTCGTGGCCGTACTTGGTCGACAGTCCCGCGGTCGGGCCGGATGCGCCCGGATCTGCGATGTCCTCACCCAGCAAAAAGACTCTGTCATCGGCCTTTAACGCCTCATCGAGCGCGAGGTTCAGCGCCTCGCGCATGGTCATCTCTTTTTCGTCCATGTCGTCACACCGGGAATCTGATCGGGGTGGCGTACACGTCGCGGTCGAGTTCGTCGACCGACGGGGCATCCGCGCTCATCACCGTCTGCAGAGCCGACTCCACGGCCTGCAGCGCCTCAGCGTCGATGCGGTTGAGTTCGTCCTCGGTGGCGATGCCGGCGTCGACGAGGTGACCGCGAAACCTCGGCACCGGGTCGGCCGCCAGGGCCGCGGCCAGCTGATCCTTGGGGATGTAGGTCATCCGGTCACCGAAGTAGTGGCCGCGGAACCGGAATGTCACGCACTCGAGCAAGGTGGGGCCCCCGCCCTTTCCATTCGAGCCGTCGCGCGCGCGCCGCAGCGCCGCGTCGAGCGCCGATTTGACCTCCAGCGGGTCGTTGCCGTCCACGCGAACGCCGGGCATGCCGTAACCGGCCGCGCGGTCGGCGACGTGTTCGAGCTTCATCGTGTCCGCTGTCGGCGTCATCTCCGCGTACAAATTGTTCTGGCACAGGAAGACCAACGGCAGGTCCCAGAGGGCGGCCATGTTGGCCGCTTCGTGAAAGGAGCCGGTGTTGGTGGCGCCGTCGCCGAAGCTGACCACCGTGACGCGGTCGAGGCCTTTGCGTTTGGCGGCCATCGCCAGCCCGACGGCCACCGGCGGTCCCGCCCCGACGATCCCGGTCGAGAGCATCACGCCCCGGTCGGGTTTGGCGATGTGCATGGTGCCGCCCTTGCCGCGGCCGGCACCGACGGTGCGCCCCATCATCTCGCCGTAGATCTCCTCGAGTGGGACACCCTTGCCGATCAGGTCGTGCAGCCCGCGATAGGTCGTCACCAGCTGATCGTCTTCGCGCAGCGCAACACCCATCGCTGCGGCGATCGCCTCCTGGCCGCGTGACGGCCAATACACGCACATGAACTCCCCGGTGCCGATGCCCTTGGACAGCCGGTCGTCGGCCGCCTTCATCAGCACCATCAGTGCGTAGAGGCGGCGCTGAGTTTCTGCCCCCTGAGTTTCGGGTGAGTGCCCCTCGCTCACTGTTCGGCTCCATATCCTTTGCAGGGCTGACTGATTCGTGCCACCTTACTCACACTCTGTCACGCGCCCGGCCAGGGCTTGACCTTGAGGAAGCCGCCGCCGTCGACGCGCAGCTGCTGCCCGGTGATGTAGCGCGCCGCGTCGGAGGCGAGAAACAGCACAGCCTCGCTGATGTCCTCGGGTTCGACATAGGGGATCGGCATCGCCTGGACCAACGGGAACACCGGTTCAGCGTCCTCGCGGGTCGGATCCTTGAGGTCGGGCCGAAAGGCGCGGTACATCGGCGCACTGTGCAGCATGTCGGTGTTGACGTTCGTCGGGTGCACCGCGTTCATCCGGATAGAGAAGGGGGCCAGCGACCGGGCGAAGTCGTTGACATAGTGTGCCGCAGCGAGTTTCGCGAATGCGTATCCCGCACCGCCAGGACCGCCGTCGATGCCGGTGGTATTCATTGACGACATGAAGGCCGCGTTGGAGCCGATCACGATGATCGACGCGCCGGCCTGCAGATGTTTGAGGCTGACGTGCACGAGGTTGAGCACGCCGACCAGATCCACGTCCACGGCGTCGGCAAAGGCCTTGGGCGGCAAGCCGGCGGTGAGCGGGCAGATGCCGGCATTGGCGACAACGATGTCCAGATGGCCGAGTTCGGCGACGCCCTGGTCGATCGCCGCAGACAGCGCCACGCGGTCACGGACGTCGGCGATGGCGGTGACGACGCGCTGCCCCTCCTTCTCGACTAACCGAGCGGTCTCTTCCAGATCCTCCGGGCGGGCCAGCGGGTATTCATTGGTCTCGATGTCCGCGCAAAGATCTACCGCAATGATGTCGGCTCCCTCCGCGGCAAGCATCCGCGCGTGCGAACGCCCCTGACCGCGGGCGGCGCCGCTGATTACCGCCACTTTGCCCGTCACCCTGCCCATAGCCCTAGCCCGTCCTTTGTCTTGGTGTCCGTTGTGGCGACCCCCGTTGGGGCCCAAAGCCATTCGCTAACGCCCCAAATCGGTGCGAGGGGGCAGCCACATGCCGGTGCTGCGCCGCGTCGAGGATTGGGATCGGACCAACGGTCGGCTCCATCGGATCTCTTCCACGAAATACCGCCACGAGAAAGCAGATCGTGGCTGCAGCCGGGCTAACTGTATCCCCTACAGTAGCTAGAATATCTAAAATAGCAAGAAATGCCACGGCGACGATCGAGGGGGTTGGGCGGGAGATGGTTGGGTCACGCGTGCTGAGCGGTGTCCGCGTCATCGAGTTGGCATCATGGACGTACGTGCCGTCGGCCGGTGCCGCTTTATCGGACTGGGGTGCCGACGTAATCAAGGTGGAAGGCGTCACTTTCGGCGATCCCGGCCGCGCGTTGGTGGTGGGTGGTTTCACCCGCGAGGCGGCTCGCGTCGACGCCGATTTCATCCTCGAGTTGGGCAACCGGGGGAAGCGCAGCGTCGCGATTGACATCAAATCCGAAACGGGCCGCGAGTTGTTCGGTCGGCTGCTGGCCAGTGCGGACGTGTTCATGACCAATTGGCTGCCCGGCGCACTGGAGCGGGCCAGGCTCACCGTCGAGGACGTTCGTGCGTTCAACCCGAAGATCATCATCGCGCGCGGCACCGGGCTGGGGGTGCGCGGCCCGGATCGCAATCGCGGCGGGTTCGACGCCGCCACCTATTTGGCTCGTGGCGGGGTGGCGTACACGCTCACGCCGTTTGGGACCGAGACGCCCGCCGTCCAGGGCCCGGCCTTCGGCGACCTGCAGGGCGGGGTGACACTCGCGGGCGGGGTGTGTGCGGCGTTGTTCCACCGGGAACGCACCGGCGAGCCCAGCATCGTCGACTCTTCGCTGCTGGCGCAAGCGATGTGGGCCATCGCGCCGTCGATTTCGGCGGCCGATTTCTTCAACATCGACGGCATTCCGGGCGCACCACCGGGGTTGGCCATCAATCCACTTGTTAACCGGTACAAGACCCGCGACGGCAGATGGATTCAGCTGGTCTTTTTGCAGCCCGACAAATACTGGGCCGGCTTCTGCCGGCGTATGGGATTGGGCGAGCTGGCCACCGACGAGCGATTCGTGCCGTCCGCCAACCTGATAGCCAACGCCGCGGAAGCGACGGCAATTTTTGCGAATGCGTTTGCCGGCCAAGACTTGGCGCACTGGCAAAAGGTGCTCGAAGATGAGCCGGGCGTGTGGGGTGCCCTGGCGACGCCGCGGGAAACCCTCAATGACCCGCAAGTCGAACCCAACGGTTATGTGGTGACCAACGTCGACGACGAGGGCGAGAAATACCGGATCGTCGCTGCGCCGGTTCAATTCAACGAAACGCCGCCGGCTCCCGCCCGCGCACCGGAGCATGGGCAACATACCGAGGAAATTCTGCTCGAGCTCGAAGTCGACTGGGACGACATCGCACGGGCGAAGGACCTCAAAGCGATACTTTGAGGTCCGAATGGTCGGGCGCGGCCGCCTGCGTGAGCCCTGATCGCGCGGTGATCGCGGTGATGTAGAAACGTTCCGGTGTCCAGTTGCGAAACACCTGATGCGTGTTGCGCAAATGCCCGGCGCGTTGGCCGGATAGCGATACCCTTTGCCGAGGGTTCGACGGGGCCTCGAGGCAGCCGGTGCTCCGTGAGGTGGTGGGAGGTCGGTGGATGTCGTTCCTGATCGCGGTGCCGGAGCTGGTGGCGGCGGCCGCAACGGACTTGGCGAACGTCGGTTCGGCGATCAACGAGGCCAACCTGACCGCGGCAGTCCCGACATCGTCGGTGGTCGCGGCCGGCGCCGATGAGGTATCGGCGGCCCTCGCCGCGCTGTTCGGCGGGCATGCCCAGGCGTAT
This sequence comes from uncultured Actinomycetota bacterium, assembly GCA_963778135.1. Lineage (GTDB taxonomy): Bacteria > Actinomycetota > Actinomycetes > Mycobacteriales > Mycobacteriaceae > Mycobacterium. Next base: position 299,959 of record CAVZTC010000005.1, read on the forward strand.
CAGTCGCTGAGCGCGCAGGCGGCGATCTTTCATCAGCGTTTCGTGCAGGTCCTGAACTCGGGTGCCGCCGCGTATGCCGGCGCCGAGGCGGCCAACGCCTCCCCGCTGCAGAGCGTGCTGCAGGAGGCGCAGGGCCTGGCGGCGGTCTCGCCCGTGGCATCGCTGACGGGGCGTCCGCTGTTCGGCAACGGTGCCGACGCCGCGGCGGGCACCGGGAACAACGGCGGCGACGGCGGATGGATCTACGGCAACGGCGGCAACGGCGGATCCGGCGGCACGAACCAAGGCGGCGGCAATGGAGGCAGTGCCGGGCTATGGGGCAACGGCGGGATCGGCGGGAACGCCGGTAGCACCACCACGACCGGTGCCGACGGCGCCAACGCGGGCGCCGGCGGTAGCGGCGGGCTGCTATGGGGTAACGGTGGTGCCGGCGGCACGGGCGGTAGCGGCGGTCCCGCTCCCACTTCCGGCGTTGGTACCACCGGCGGAACCGGTGGAAACGGCGGCAGCGCCGGGCTGTTCTACGGCTCGGGCGGCGCCGGCGGGACGGGCGGGATCGGCGGAGTCGCGCCGACCGCCGGCGTCACGGCGGGGATACTGCCCGCGGGCGGGATCGGCGGAAGCGGAGGCACGGGCGGTGCGGCCGCGCTGATGTTCGGCACCGGCGGGGTCGGCGGGACCGGCGGAGCCGGCGGGACCACCGATGTGACGGTGCAGGGGGTCGGCGGCTACGGCGGAATGGGCGGTCTCGGCGGCCAGAGCGGGTTGCTGTTCGGCACCGTTGGAGACGGCGGCGCAGGTGGTGCCGGCGGGGCGGGCATCGGCACAGACACGCTCAGTTTCGGCGGCAACGGCGGGTCGGGCGGCAATGGCGGCCCCATCGGGCTGTTCGGCATCAGCGGGTCGGGCGGCAACGGCGGCATCGGTGGGACGGGTGCGCCGGGAACCGCAATCGGCGGCAACGGTGGCATCGGTGGCCTCGGCGGCGACGGTGGTTCGGGTGGTCTGGTGTTCGGCACCGGCGGGTCAGGCGGTAACGGCGCGCTGGGTGGCGATGGGGGTAGCGGCACGACCACAGGCTTTGCCGGCTCTGGCGGGTTCGCCGGAGCGGGTGGCAGCGCGGGGCTCTTCGGCAACGGCGGCCACGGCGGTAACGGCGGTGCTGCCGGGACGGTGGGTGTGCAGGGAGTGAACGTGGTGGGCGGCTTCGGCGGCACCGGCGGCACCGGCGGAATACTGCTCGGCACCGGCGGTGACGGCGGGAACGGTGGGGCGAGCGTCGCCGGCAACTTGTACGCGCAAGGCGGTGACGGCGGCTCGGGCGGGTACTTCATCGGCAACGGCGGCGCCGGCGGCGCCGGTGGGTCTGGCGGCACCTCGGTGTCGGGCAGCGTCGTCGGCGCCGGTGGCACCGGCGGCAACGCCGCGCTGCTTTTCGGCACGGGCGGCGTCGGTGGTGTCGGCGGCGCCAACTCGACGAACGCCGGAGCCGGCAATGGTGGCGCCGGCGGAGCGGGCGGTTGGCTCTTCGGCAACGGCGGCGCCGGCGCCAACGGCGGCACCGGATCGACGGGCGGAGCCGGCGACGGCGGCGACGGCGGCACCGCCCGATTGATCGGCAACGGCGGCGACGGCGGAGACGGCGTCGCGGGCGCCCAGGGCGGCGCCGGCGGCAGCGGCGGGCTGTTGTTCGGCCAGGACGGGACCGCGGGTACGCCCTAACCGCACCCCCAAACCGCCGCTACGTGCGCCTTTGCGGGAACCGCAGGCGGGCGGCCGGCCGCAAACCGGCCAACCCGGCCCTCTGCGGCGTCAAGTTCAGTACTGTGACGGCGTGCACGAGGTGGTCGGGAGCGAACGACGTTCTGACGGGCCGGTAGGGATGGACTCCCAAAGCCGGTTGCGCCGCTACGAAGAGGCCTTTGCCGACCACGATCCGCCGTTCGCGTTCGTCGACCTCGACGCGATGTGGGGCAACGCCGAGCAGATGCTCGCCCGCGCGGGCGACAAGCCGATCCGGGTGGCGTCGAAGTCGCTGCGCTGCCGGCCGCTACAGCGGGAAATCCTCGATGCCAGTGAGCGATTCGACGGTTTGATGACGTTCACGCTGCCCGAGACGCTCTGGCTTGCGGGCCTCGGTTTCGCCAACCTATTGCTCGCCTACCCGACGACTGACCGGGCGGCGCTGTGCGCGCTCGGCGAGATCGGCGCCGACGACCCCGATGGCGCACCGATTGTGATGGTCGACGCCGTCGAGCACCTCGACCTGATCGAGAACGCGACGGACAAACCGGTCCGACTGTGCGTGGACCTCGATGCCGGCTACTGGCGCGCCGGCGGGCGCGTGAAGATCGGTCCCAAGCGCTCGCCGCTGCACACGCCCGAACAGGTGCGCGCGCTGGCCGTGGAGATCGACCGACGGCCGACCCTGACCCTGGTGGCGCTGATGTCCTACGAAGGCCACATCGCGGGGTTCGGAGACCAGGTGGCCGGCAAGCGCGTCCAAAACACTGTCGTCGGGTGGATGCAGCGCCAATCGATCGCGGAGTTGCGCGAACGGCGGGCCCGCGCCGTTGAGCTGGTGCGTGAGGTCGCCGACCTCAAGATCGTCAACGCTGGCGGCACCGGGGATCTACAGCTGGTCGCCCAGGAGCCCGCGATCACCGAGGCGACCGCCGGGTCTGGCTTCTATGCGCCGACGCTGTTCGACTCGTATTCGGCGTTCGCGTTGCAGCCGGCGGCGATGTTCGCGTTGCCGATATCGCGAAGGCCGGACAAAAAGACCGCGACCGCGCTCGGCGGCGGCTATCTGGCCAGCGGAGTCGGCGCCAAGGACCGCATGCCGACGCCCTACCTGCCGAGCGGGCTGCGGCTCGACCCAATGGAGGGCACGGGCGAGGTTCAGACGCCGCTGTACGGGGATGCGGCCCGCCGCTTGAAAGTGGGCGACAGGGTCTATTTCCGCCACACCAAGGCCGGTGAATTGTGCGAGCGTTTCGACCGACTGCACCTGGTCCGTGGGGCGCAGATCGTCGACACCGTCCCAACGTATCGGGGTGAGGGGCGCACATTCCTCTGATGCCGGCACGTCTCACCACGATGGTCACCGGGCAGACGCGGCGCGGCCCGGCGACACCCGTCGAGGCGCGCGCGAAGGAGCTGCCATGACCACGATCGCCGCATTGCCGACCGAGCCGGCCACGATGCGCGAGGTCGTCGAGACGCTCGCGCCGATCGAGCGCGCCGCCGGGGAACCGGGGGAGCGGCTGGCGGCCGACTGGATCGTCGAGCGCCTGGCGCTGGCGGGCGCGCACAATGCGCGAATCGAAGAGGAGCAGTTCTACGCCGGCTATCCGTGGCTGCATGCCAAGCTGGCGGCGGTCGGTGTGGCGGTCGGGCTCGCCGGTGTGATCAGTCGGCACTTGCGGTTGCCCGCCGCGGTGGCGGGGGTGGGTGCCGGGCTGGCGATCGCCGACGACTGTTCCAATGGGCCGCGCGTTGCGCGCAGGCGAATGGAAAAGCCCCGAACGACATGGAATGTCGTAGCCGAGGCCGGTGATCTCGCGGCCGAGCAGACGGTCGTTGTGTGCGCCCATCACGATGCCGCCCGCACCGGCATGTTCTTCAACCAGGGTCCTCAGCAGTATCTCGTCGAACGATTTCCCGGGGTCGCCGAGCGGGTGAACACGTCGCTGCCTAACTGGTGGCCGCCGATCGTCGCGCCGATGGTCGCCGGCGTCGGCGCGTTGTGCGGCAGCCGCAGGATGATGCTCGCGGGCGCGGCGATGAGCGCGGCCGCGGCCGCGATATTCGCTGACATCGCCCGCAGCCCGGTCGTCCCCGGGGCCAACGACAATCTGTCCGCCGTCGCGCTGATCGTCGCGCTGGCCGAGCGGCTGCGGGAGCGGCCCGTGAAAGGCGTTCGGGTGCTGCTGGTCTCGCTGGGCGCCGAGGAAATACTGCAGGGCGGCATCTATGGGTTCATGGCGCGCCACGAGCCCGAGCTCGACCGGAAGCGCACGTACTTCCTGAATTTCGACACGGTCGGTTCGCCCGAGCTGATCATGCTCGAGGGCGAGGGCACGACGGTCATGGAGGACTACCACCATCGCCCGTTCCGCGACCTTGTCGTGCGGGCCGCCGAGCGCGCCGACGCGCCGCTGCGGCGAGGCATGCGGTCGCGCAACAGCACCGACGCGGTACTGATGAGTCGCGCGCGCTACCCGACCGCATGCTTCTCGTCGATCGACCGCTACAAGGAGCTGTCGAACTACCACCTCATGTCGGACACACCCGAGAACGTGGTCTACGAGACCGTGATGCACGCGGTGACGGTCGCCGAGTCCGTCGTGCGGGAGTTGGTGCGGGAGTTGGTGGGGTGAGTCCAGTGAGACCTAGGTGGGGCAACTGGGCGCGTGAGCAGTTCTGCGCGCCGTCGGCGATCGTGCGGCCGACCTCGGAGGCCGACTTGGTGGAGATGGTTGCCGGCGCAGCTAAGCGCGGTGAACGGGTGCGCGCGGTCGGAACCGGACATTCGTTCACCGACTGCGCGTGTACGGACGGGGTGATGATCGACATGACCGGCCTGCAGCGGGTCCTCGAGGCGGATCCGGAGACCGGCCTGGTCACGATCGAGGGTGGCGCCAAGCTGCACACGCTCGGCCCGCAACTGGCCGATCACGGGCTGGGGCTGGAAAACCAGGGTGACATCGATGCGCAGTCGATCACCGGTGCCGCCGCGACCGCCACACACGGGACGGGCGCACGCTTCACCAACCTCTCGGCGCGGATAGTGGCACTACGGCTCGTCACCGCGGCCGGTGAGGTCCTGACGCTGTCGGAAGGTTCGCAAGGTTCTAAAGGTTCGGAAAATGACGCCTACCTGGCGGCGCGGGTGTCGCTGGGTGCGCTCGGGGTGATCTCCCAGGTGACGGTGCAGACGGTGCCGCTGTACACGTTGACTCGCCGCGACGAGCGACGCGCGCTGACCGAGACCCTGGACCGTCTAGACGAATCCATCGACGGCAACGACCATTTCGAGTTCTTCGTGTTTCCCTACGGGCAGCAGGCGTCAACGCGCACCACGCAGCGCAGTCACGAGGAGCCGACGCCCACGCCCGCGTGGAAGCGCAGGCTCAGCGAGGACTTCGAAAACGTGGGACTGAGCCTGGTCTGCCGGGCGGGCCGGCGCCTTCCCCGTGCGGCGCCGAGCCTGAACCGACTGATGACGGGCCTGATGTCGGAGGCCACCGTCTGCGACCGCGCCTACAAGGTGTACGCGACCGAGCGCAAGGTCAGATTCACCGAGATGGAGTACGCGATCCCGCGCGAGCACGCCCGCACGGCAATCCAGCGCGTCATAGAAGTCGTGCGGCGCCGCAAGCTGCCGATCATGTTCCCGCTCGAGGTGCGGTTCTCGGCCCCCGACGACGCCTTCCTGTCGACCGCGCACGGCCGCGATACCTGCTACATCGCGGTTCACCAGTACACCGGCATGGAGTTCGAAACCTACTTCCGTGCCGTCGAGGAAATCATGGATGAGTTTGCGGGCCGGCCACATTGGGGCAAGCGGCACTATCAGACCGCGGCGACGCTGCGCGGGCGATATCCCGGTTGGGACCGCTTCGCGGCCGTCCGCGACCGCCTGGATCCCAACCGTGTCTTCCTCAACGACTACACAAGGCGCGTGCTGGGCAGCTGATACCCGGCGCTGACTGGAGCTGTGGAACTCGCGTGGGCGTCGCCGTCGCGCCCAACAAACCATTTTTGCCCCAACGGAACTCGTTGCGCCTTGAACAGTTGCGCATAAAAAAGTGGACGTGGTTCGACCGGATGACCAACGTCGGCCGCGCCGGGTGATCCAGCTGACGAATGGCCCGATCTTTAGGGCCCAAAGTCACTGTCTACCGATATACCCGTGACGTCGGCCGCCGCAAATCGTACGTTTGTGGCCGGGAGCACACATGACTGAATTTATGCACAACACCGACGCTTTTACCTGGGCGATGGAAAGCGATCCGCGATTGCGGTCGACCGTGGTGAGTGTCGTTCTGCTGGACCGGTCCCCGGACTGGGGCGAGGTACGCGAACGATTCGACTTAATGAGCCGAAAACTGCCAATGTTTCGTCAGCGGGTGGTGGCATCTCCGCCGCCGGCCCCACCCCGGTGGGAGCTTGACCCGGACTTCGATCTGGACTACCACATGCGGCGAACCGCCATGTCCGGACCAGGCACGCTCGACGATGTGCTCGAGATGGCCCGATTGGCCGAGATGCAGGATTTCGATCGGGCTCGGGCACTGTGGGAGACGACGTTGGTCGAGGGCCTGGAAAACGGTGGTGCCGCGGTGATCTGCAAGTTCCACCACGCCCTGACCGATGGAGTCGGCGGCGTGCAGATCGCGATGAGCCTGTTCGACCTTTCCGAAGTGCTCTCCGAACGTCAGCCCCTGCCGGCCGAGCAACAAGTGCGAAGGGCGTCGTGGCTGGACCAGTACCGTGACGCCTGGGGCTATGGCATCTCACTGCTTGGCAATGCGTTGAGCGGCGGGGTCAGGTGGGCGCCGGGACTGTTGTACGACGCTGTTCGGCGGCCGGTTGGGACGGCGCGATCTGCGGCGCAGGGCGTGGCATCGGTCTACCGGACGGTTCGGCCCATTGGTCGCACGGGTTCTGCACTGACTAGGGACCGCGGGCTGATTCGTCGTCTAGGCGTGCACCAGGTGCCGCGGCCACAATTGCTCGAAGCCGCGCATCGGTGCGGCGGCGCGCTGAACGACGCATTCGTCGCAGGGGTGGCCGGTGGATTGCGTATCTACCACGAGAAGCACGGCGTGGCGGTTGGTGACCTGCATCTGACTATGCCGATCAGCCTTCGGACGAAGACCGATGAGATGGGTGGGAACCGAATTACGCTGATGCGTTTCGATGTGCCCGTGGGCGAGGCGGACCCGGCCAAACGGATCAAGGAGATACACGAGCGCGTCCGCGCGGTGCGCGACGAAAGATCGCTGCCTTACACACAACTGATCGCCGGCGCCCTCAACCTCATGCCGCGCTGGTACATCGGTTCGGTCTTACGCCATGTCGATTTCCTTGCCAGCGACGTGCCGGGCGTCCCAGTGCCGGTTTTTCTGGGCGGAGCAGCTGTGCGAGCGCAATACGCGTTCGGCCCGACGATCGGCTCGTCGGTCAATGTCACGTTGCTTACCTACGTCGACACCTGCGCTCTGGGCATCAACGTCGACACCGCTGCGATACCCGACCATGAGGTCTTTCATGACGCCATCGTCGCTGGCTTTGACGAAATACTAGCGCTCGCAGGCTAATTGAGGCCGGGTCGGCTAGGCCGGCTGGCCCACCGATGGGCTGGCCATGTCGGTCACCGCCAGCGCCCGGCGAGTCTGGGCACGCCCGGCCTGCATGAATTCGGGCCAGTCACGGGTGCTGAGGAACTGGCGGTAGAAGCCGACTCCCCGCACCGTCTCGTAGGAAACCGGCTCGATCATGACCACTGTCGACGCACCGCGCAGCCTGGTCAGGTTTTCGCGTGCAAGCTGGACCTGCTGGCAGGTTCGCACCTGGCTGGCGACATACAGAATGCTCGCGCGGCGATCCTCCCAGCCGGTGGCGTCTTCGCCCTCAAAGCCCGGAGGATAGAACCCGTTGATCGCCAGTGTGACGTCACAGGGTTTTTCGATGTCAAGCAGCGGGTGGACCGGAAAGATGTCGACGATCCCGCCGTCGCACCAGTGCAATCCGCCGAACTCAACAGGCTGGATGAACAGCGGCAAGGCAATGGCCATGTGCACGGCGCGTGCCACCGGAAGCTCCGGATGCGTTCGGGGACCTATAAATTCAACCCGATTCTGCTCGACGTTCCATATCGGTGCGTACGCCGGTGTGGGCATCTCGCCCAGTGTCATATCGCCGAGGAGAGTTCGGTAGGTGTCTTCGATCGCGTCGCCCCTGACGATGCCGGCGAATCCCCGCCCGGCCGTCACCGCCAAGCGGAGCAGCCGGCCGAAGTCCACGTCGACGTAGTCCGGCGGCAGCAGCCCCAGGGTGAAAGCGGCTACCTGCTCGGCACTGATCCCGGCCGCCAGTGGAAACCCGAACAACGCCGACCCCGAGCACAGCGAGAAGACAGCTGGACGCAGACCAGCTTCCTCCAGGGCGCGCGCTGCGCCCATGTTCGGGGGCATCCAGGTTGAGCACCTGGGGGTAGCGGTCAGGCGTTGACGGTGATCAGCTCGTCGGCGTTTGTATCTGGGTTTGGTGCTTGTGGTGCCGGGGCGGCACGGTGATCACGTCGTTGTAGGCGACGGCCCTCCCGGATGTCTTCGGCAAAAGTCTGCGGGAGGGCCGTCTGTGTGCGCTTGGAGGCGCAGTGGTCACGGTAGAGGCGGATGTCGTTCAAGTCGAGCGCAGGTTGGCGGCGGGCGAGCTGTGCTGCCCTGTATGCAATGGCGTGCTGGCGGGTTGGGGGTGGGCCAGGCCTCGGCTGTTGCGTGGTCCGGACGGGCTGGTGCGGTTGTGTCCTCGTCGGTCGCGGTGTACCGGCTGCGGGGTGACGCATGTGTTGTTGCCGGTGAGTGCGTTGCTGCGCCGCGCCGACGCGGCGGCGGTGATCGTGTCGGCGCTGGTGGCCAAGGCGATGCGCCGGGTGGGATTTCGCCGGATCGCTGCCGAGCTGGCCCGTCCGGCGGAGACGGTACGGGGCTGGCTGCGCCGCTTCGTGGCGCGGGCCGAGGCGGTGCGCTCGGTGTTCACGGTGTGGCTGCGTGCGGTGGATCCCGACCCAGTGATGCCCGGGCCGGCCGGTGGAGGTCTAGGTGATGCGCTGGCCGCGATAGGCGCGGTTTCGGCGGCCATTGGGCGTCGGTTCGTGCTGTCTGGGGTGTCGCTGGCCGAGACCGCTGTGGCGGTGTCGGGCGGGCAGTTGTTGACGCCGGGCTGGCCGGGTGCGGACGTGCAACACGAGCCGACCCTGCCGCGAAGCCCGATCACGCCGTAATCCTGTGCGCTGTCGTGTGTTTGATAGACAGCAAAGGAGGACCGTCGGTGATCGGCGATGATGAAGCCAAGGTGCGGGCCGAGCGGGCTCGGGCGATCGGGCTTTTCCGGTATCAGTTGATCCGCGAGGCAGCGGACACGACGCACTCCACCAAGGAGCGCGGCAAGATGGTGCGCGAGTTGGCCTCGCGCGAGCACACCGACCCATTCGGACGTCCGGTCCGCATCTCGCGCCAGACCATCGACCGCTGGATCCGCGACTGGCGTTCGGGCGGGTTCGATGCGCTGGTGCCCACCGCGCGCCAGTGCACGCCACGCACCCCGGCAGAGGTGCTAGAGCTGGCGGTGGCACTGCGGCGGGAAAACCCGGATCGCACCGCCGCGGCGATCCGCCGGATCCTGCGGTCCCAACTGGGTTGGGCGCCCGACGAACGCACCCTGCAACGCAACTTTCACCGGTTGGGTCTGACGACTGGCGCCGCGTCGGGGTCGACGCCGGTGTTCGGCCGGTTCGAAGCCGAACACCCCAATGACTTGTGGACTGGGGATGCGTTGCACGGCATACACATTCAAGTCCGTAAGACCTACTTGTTCGCGTTTTTGGACGATCACTCCAGGTTGCTGCCGGGCTATCGGTGGGGCTATGCCGAGGACACGGTGCGCCTGGCCGCCGCGTTGCGGCCGGCGCTGGCCTCCCGCGGTGTCCCCAAGGCGATCTACGTGGACCGCGGCTCGGCGTTCGTCGACGCCTGGCTGCTGCGGGCGTGCGCGAAACTCGGTGTACGCCTTGTGCATTCGACACCTTATCGGCCAGAAGGCCGAGGCAAAATCGAGAGGTTCTTCAGGACGGTGCGCGACCAATTCCTGGTCGAGCTCACCGGCGAACCCGATGTCGTCGGCCGCCACCACGTGACCGACCTGGCCGAGCTGAATCGGCTCTTTGCGGCCTGGGTCGAAACCGTCTACCACCGCACGGTGCATTCCGAGACCGGCCAAACCCCACTGGCCCGCTGGTGCGCCGCCGACCCGGTCGCGCTGCCCGCACCGGCGGCGTTGACCGAGGCGTTCTTGTGGGAGGAACACCGCCGGGTGACCAAGACCGCGACCGTGTCGCTGCACGCCAACAGCTACGAGGTCGACCCGGCACTGGTCGGACGCAAGGTCGAGTTGGTGTTCGACCCATTCGACCTCACCCGCATCGAGGTCCGCCTGGCCGGCGTACCGATGGGCCTAGCCATCCCACACCACATCAACCGCCACTCACATCCCAAAGCCAAACCCGAAACCCCAACCACCCCAACACAACCGTCCGGCATCGACTACGCGCGGCTTATCGAGACCGCCCATGCGGCCGAGTTGGCCCGCGGCGTCAACTACGCCGCCCTCACCGGGCCCACCGACCAGATCCCCGGCGAGCTCGACCTGCTCACCGGCCAGGAGGTCTGACCCGATGATCGACAAACTGACCTCCTACTACGGCTTTTCCCGGATGCCCTTCGGCCGCGATCTTGCCCCCGGCATGCTGCACCGCCACAACGCCCACAACGAAGCGGTCGCCCGGATCGGCTGGTGCATCGCCGAACGCCGAATCGGCGTGATCAGCGGCGAAGTCGGCGCCGGCAAAACCGTCGCCGTACGCGCCGCACTGGCCGGCCTTGACCGCAGCCGCCACAGCATCATCTACCTGCCCGACCCCACCGTCGGTGTACGTGGCATCCACCATCGCATCGTGGCCTCCCTGGGCGGGCAACCCCTGACCCATCACGCCACCCTGGCCCCGCAAGCCGCCGACACGCTGGCCGCCGAACACGCCGAACGCGGACGCACCGCCGTCATCGTCATCGAGGAGGCACACCTGCTCAGCCACGACCAACTCGAGGCCATCCGACTGCTCACCAACCACGACCTCGACTCATCAAGCCCGTTCGCCTGCCTGCTCATCGGCCAACCCACCCTGCGGCGGCGAATGAAACTGGGCGTGCTCGCCGCGCTGGACCAACGCATCGGGCTGCGCTACACCATGCCGCCCATGGCCGACAAGGAAACCGCCAGCTACCTGCGCCACCACCTCAAGCTGGCCGGCCGCGACGACACCCTGTTCTCCGCCGACGCCGTCGGGCTCATCCACCAGACCAGCCGCGGCTACCCCCGCGCGGTCAATAACCTCGCGCTGCAAGCCCTCGTCGCCGCATTCGGCGCCGACAAGGCCATCGTCGACGAATCCTCAACCCGCACAGCCATCGCCGAAGTCACGGCAGACTGAACACCACCCCGACACCCTGAACACCACCGACCCCGCCGGACACCAGCCGGCGGGGTCATTTCATACCCACACATCCTCACCAGCAACGCCGCCATCATGCTCATCCTGAGCGCCGGTCAACACGCCCACCACGGACGCCATTGCGCCGCTTCCGCCTGTCGCCGCCACCGCAATTCGCTGGTCGTTCGTGAAGTTGGCGGCGTATGGCTCGGCCGATGGGAACGGTCTAAGGGTGCGGTCACTCGCCCCGCCGGTCGGCAGGTGCAGCACGACTCGGGCAGCGTCGGTCAGCAGTCCGGCGTCCTCGTGCAATCCCTGGGCCCACTCACGGGTTCGGGTTACTACGTCGAAGTACTGGCGGAGGCGAAAAACGTCGAGGAGGGTCCCAAGCATGGTGCTTGACTATGCGCGACCGACGAGTTGTGGCACAGAGTCCTCTGTCACCAAAGCAGAGGTCCGTCGTCAGGATGCGCTCGTTGGCCGGTACCAAGACGATCACGGCCGCATTCCGAAATGGACGGCGATCTGGCGCGACGGGACGGAATGCGCAAATCATGGCACGGTGCGGTGGATCGAAGCGCCGTCACGCAGCATTGGACAGGGCCGCAAGGAGGTACCCACGGCATGACGGCGAACCGGGCTCCCGTCCAGATCCCATCGGCCCAGGTCTCGTGCGGCCCGGACTTCAGCCGCATCCTGGACACCGCGCGGGGCATTCTCATTGGCATCCGCCGGTGCCATTCGGAGGCGGCCTTCGACGAGCTCCTCGGTGCGGCGCAACGTCATAAGGTGCCGTTGTTCGCGATGGCCTGGGCCCTGGTTCACCTGGCGGGTAACGGCGGACCATCAGCGCACGCTTTCATGGATGCCCAGTCGGCGGCGCGCCGCGAATGGGGCCCGCTGTTCACGCCGTCTGCTGTCTCGATCTGTTGAGTGCCGGTTGATTACTTGGAACGGACGGGCGGGGCGCCCGGCCGCAGTGGCGGGGAAGTCACTGCGACCGAGCGCCCTTAGCCGGCAGGCGCCCAGAGGTCGACGGGCACCACCTCCTGGGCGCGGCCTTCGGGTCCCAACAGCCGTCCCCAGGATTTGACGGAGCGCAGCACCACCCGGGCGTCCAATACCGCCACGTCCGGGTATTCGGCCAACAGCCGACGCAGCACCCCGTCCAGCGCCGAGGCCTGGTGTAGTTGCATCGTCACGAAAAGGTTGGCCGCGCCACCCACGGTCGCGACACAGAACCGGGTCTCGGGGTAACGGACCAGTGTGCGCCCCACCGCGGCCACGTCCGACCACGCGACCCGCAGCTTGAGCGCCATACCGGACAGCCAGCCCGCCTCCACCCGCGCGAAATCGGTGCGGAACGCCAGCCATCCGGAACTGGTGAGCAGCCCCACCCGGCGGCGCACCACCGGCTCGGACCGGCCGAGCGCTGCGCCCAGCTCGCGGTAGCTGAGTCGACCGTCGCGTTGCAGGGCCAGGAACAACTCGCGGTCGAACTCCTCGAACCGATGCACCGGAGCCGTCTTGGTGGGCTCGGGTGCGACCGTTTGGGCCTGGTCAGAACTGAGGCCGCCCAGCCGCCAGCGGGTGCCGCTGAACAACTGGGTGATGAGCGCCGACCGCACCCGCCGGAGCCCGGGAATCGCGGGTAGCGTATCCAAGATCAATTCGGACAGCAGGGGTTGATCGGCGGCCACCAGCAGCGCATACAGATTGTCTTGTCCGGTGGTGATGTTCACGCTGAAAGCGTGTGGCTGCTCGGCGAATTGAGCCGCGACCGACCGCGCGGCACCGGGTTCGCATTCGGCCTCGAACAGCGCCGCCCGTGCCGGCATCTGAGGGCCGATCGCCGAGGAGACCCAAGCCCGCCCGGTGTCGACCAGGCGACGCCACCGCCTCGCGGCGGTGACGGCCGACACGTCGAGCGTCCTGCCGAGTTCCTCGAAACTCACCTGTGGATTGATGTGCAGCGCGTCCAATATCGCGACGTCCACCTCGTCCACGCCGTCGGTCACGGCGACAATTGTCACTCGTCGCGCCGACTTTGCGTGCGATTGTGTCGTCGCGGCGGGTGCCGCTTGTAGGCGTAACCCGGCCCGACGGTCACCCTCGACTGGTGATGCCGGCCCATTCGGGCGGGCTTGACCCGCGGGGGACCAGGACCGGATCGGGCCAGCGGGGTGGTGTGTGGCTGAAAGCGACTGGCGGGGCGAGCATGTGGACGCGGCCCATCGGACTGTCGGTGTCGTAACTGGTCGGTTCGCGGATCGTGTGTTCGTCGTCGCGGCCGGCGTCGGCGGGATCCACCAGGCCCAGGGTTTGATACCACATGGCAGTGCGGGTGAGGTTGACCGTGACGTGCCAGCTGCCGCCCTCGGCCTGCTGTCTGAGGAGTCCAGCAGCGGCGCCGAGCGCGCCCATGTAACCGGTGATGAAGTCATTGATCAGCCCGGTGGGCGGTAATTGTGGATCGGCCGCGCTGCCCTCGATGGCCATCAGCCCCGAGGCCGCAGACCCGTTCATGTCGAAGCCGCCACGCTGGGCCCACGGCCCGGCCGAGCCGTAGCAGGTCACCGAGACGTGCACCAGCCCGGGGTGGGTGCCGGCGAGTTCGTGGGGATCTATGCCGAGCTTCTCCAGTTTCAAGCCACGGTGGTTGTTGACCACGACGTGGGCGTCGCGCAGCAGCCGGTCGACGTTGGCCTTGCCGCTGTCCTTGGCCAAATCCAGCCACGCACTGCGGGATCCGATGTTGGCTTCGAAATAGACCCAATCGTGTTCGAAGTCGTTGGGACGGGTCGCACCTAGCACGTCGGCGCCCTGCTCGGCAAGGACGCGGCCCACCGTGGGTCCGGCCACGGCATGGGTGAACGACAACACCCTGACCGCACCCAATGGTCGATCCGAAAGGCCGAGATCCCTTGGTGGGGCGTCGCCGATGCGGGTCAACCCGACAACCGGCTGACTGGCCAGGAAGGCCCCGTGGGGATGGGCCAGCCACTCCTCGGGGCTGCGCGCTACGCACGCGGGGAGGCCGGCGGCGTTGGCCGACTCTTCCAGCTCAAAGGCATCCCAGCCGGAAAACGCCTGCGCGACCTTCCCGAAGTCCGGCGGCACATCGAGGAAACGGCACCATTTGGCGGCCTGGTGCGGATACACCGCGGACGCCATCACGGTGCGGCCGTCGCGGGTTCGATACGGAATCAGCCCGAACGGGTTATCCATCAGCAGTGCGATCGACGGAAACTCGCCCGCCAGCGTGGGATGCCAATGGAAGCTGGGGTTGATGTGATGCACCGCCTCGCGCAAATCCAGGTGCAGATCCTGGCCCGGGCCGCCGCGACGACGGTGCATGGCCGCCGCCGCAACGGCGTTGCCCATCATCGGGATTCCGATCGCCGCGGCCAACCGGTGCCGGGCCGGGATGAGCGGATCCTGGCCGGCAAACGTCACCCGGCCACCGGCATCGGCGGCCGACAAACCCACGTCGGCGAGCAAATCATCAAGCGCGGCAGTCGGATTGAACTCGGTATCGGACATCGGGGATGTTGTCTCGGTCATTTGTGAACTCCTTCTTCGCGGTAGACCGGCCGGGAATACGCGGGTCCGTGGTGGGCGCAGGCCGTTTTTCGGCACGCGCTAATTGCACGCTGCCAGGATGGGAGCACGCCGTCAGCGGTCATCGCAAATGACGGAAAGTGGTTGGAAAGGATCCGGCGATGAAGGAAAGTGTCGCAGTTCGAAGGTGAAGTCGCGGGGTGCGCTCAGCGCGTCCAGGCCGGCGAGTCGGCTGCGGCGCGCAACGCCGTCACGATGCGCTCCTCCTTCGCCAGAAAGCGCTCCGTGGGTGCCGGCACCGAGATAGCGATCACGTTGTCTCCGTTGGCTCGTCGCGCGATCGCAGCCGCCGAAATGCCCGCGGTGTGTTCCTCCCGGTCGAACGCGATTCCGGTGCGTCTGACCTCCGCGATCTCGGCGCGCAGCCGCTCGGCGATCTCGGTGCTGAACCGCGAAATGACCGGCTGGGCGTCGGCCTCGGAAAGCGCTGCGAGGGCGGCCTTTCCGTTGGCGGTGGTGTGCAGCGGGAAACGGACGCCGATGGCCGACACCGCCCGCAGTCGGTGCGTCGATTCGATCTGGTCCACGAACCACATGCGCTGTCCACGCAGCACTGACAGGTCGACGGTCTCGCCGTCCGTCGCGCGCGCTACGCGCTCGATGGTTGGCCGGAAGACGGCCGCGATGCGAGCCCCGGCGGCACCACCGAATCCCAGTAAGCGTTCCCCGAGTGAGAAACGGCCGTGCGAATCGACGCTGGCCAGCCCAACCTCAACCAGGCCGACCAGCAAACGCCGAGCCGTCGACTTCGCCAGGCCGAGCCGCTCGCCGAGGTCGACGAGGCGGAGTTGTCCCGGCTCGGCGGCAATCTCGTCTAGCGCGGCGGCTGCGCGACGCAGCACCTGGATGCCCTCATCCCGATTATTCGCCGCGTCCTGTTCCGTTGGGGGCATAAGTCCACTATAGTGGTCCGCATCGCGGACTACAATAAACCGAAATGTGGATCAGAGGAGCTTAGATGGGTGCGTTGCCGGCCGGGCGACACTTCTTCCGCAAGGACGACGGGTATGAAGCGGTTCGCCGCGGCACGGTGTGGCATCAACGGGTGCCCGATCGCTACCCGGAGGTGATCGTGCAGGCCGTCGACACCGACGACATCGTAGGCGCCCTTCGCTACGCCAAGGCCAACGGCAACAAGGTCAGCATCGTCTCGGGCGGGCACAGCTTCGCGGCCAGCCATCTGCGCGACGGCTCCCTCCTGCTCGACGTCAGCCGGCTGGACCACGCCACCATCGATGCCGAAAAGGGTCTGGCCGTGGTCGGTCCCGGCAAGGGCGGCAGCCTGCTGATGGCCGACCTGCAGGAGCAGAACCTGTTCTTCCCGGGCGGCCACTGCAGGGGCGTCTGTCTCGGCGGCTACCTGCTGCAGGGCGGATACGGCTGGAACAGCCGGATCTATGGCCCGGCGTGCGAAAGTGTCGTCGGCGTGGACGTCGTTACCGCCGAAGGCGAGCAAATCCATTGCGACGAAGACAATCACGCCGATCTCTACTGGGCCGCGCGCGGCGCCGGGCCCGGCTTTTTCGGGGTCGTCACGGCGTTTCATCTCAAGCTGTACCCGCGGCCCGCCGTGTGCGGCACCAGCGTGTACCTCTACCCGTTCGACCTCGCCGAGGAGGTCTTCACGTGGGCGCGCTCCGTGGGGGCCGAGGTCGACCCTCGCGTCGAACTGCAGGCCGTCGCCTCACGCGGCGAACCGAACATGAACATCGATCAACCCGTCATCTCGTTCGCGTCGCCCGCGTTCGCCGACTCCGAGGAGGAGGCCCAAAAGGCCCTCGCCCTGTTCGGAACCTGCCCGGTCGCTGACAAGGCGCTCGTCCAAATCCCATACATGCCAACCGATTTACCAACCTGGTACGACATCGCGATGACCCACTACCTGGGCGACCATCACTACGCGGTGGACAACATGTGGACCTCGGCTTCCGCCGAAGAGCTGCTGCCCGGTATCCGGAATATCCTGGACACCCTGCCGCCGCATCCGGCGCACTTCCTCTGGCTGAACTGGGGGCCGGTCCCGCCCCGCCAGGACATGGCTTACAGCGTCGAGGCCGATATCTACTTGGCGGCCTACGGTTCCTGGAACGATGCGACGGACCCGGCCGACGCCGAGCGCTATGCGAACTGGGCGCAGTCCAACATGGAGGCGATGTCCCACCTGGCCGTCGGCATCCAGCTTGCCGACGAAAACCTCGCCCGGCGCCCGGCTCGGTTCGCCAGCGACGCGGCCATGGCCAAGCTCGACCGGGTTCGTGCCGAATACGACCCCGATGGTTTGTTCAACAGTTGGATGGGAAGAATCTGATGGCCAACGACCTGTACCTCGGCTACCGCAAGGACGACGCGGACACGCCATTCGGCAAGTTCTTCAACCCCGAAATGGCCGCGCTGCCACAGCATGTCGTCGAGGCGCTGCAGCACGGCCCGCAAGGCGAGATGGCATTGCTGGCGTACGCGGACGCCGCCAGCGTGGCCGAAGAGGGCTACCAACAGACCGAGAACGGCTACGGTGTTCTCGAAGACGGCGGATATCAGGTGTCCGTGCGCACCGACATGCCGGGCGTCACCCCCGCGATGTGGTCGTGGTGGTTCGGCTGGCACGGATGCGATACCCGCCGCTACAAGCTGTGGCATCCGCGGGCACACCTGTCCGCTGCGTGGAAGGACGGCTCGAAAGATGAAGACACCGGGCGTACCGGTGCGCAGCGGTACATCGGCCGCTGGTCTCTGATCAGTGAGTACATCGGTTCGGCGATGCTGAACGGCGCTATCCAATTCATCGAGCCGGCGGCAATGGGCTGTCCCCCTGACAGCGACGATGCGATATCGGTCTGCGCCCGGCTGGGCGCTGGTGATGCCCCGGTGGACGTCGGATGGTTCATTCACCACATCCGCTCGACGCCGGGCGGGAGCGAGATGCGTTCCCGGTTCTGGATGGGCGGAGCACATATCGCCGTGCGCAACGCCCCCGGGGTGGCGTCCAAGGCGGTGCGCCCCATCGCGAAGCGGATACTCGGCGACCCGGGAGCCAGCGGCCGCAATCTGCTGGTGCACTGCGCGCAGGAGATGAACCACCTGGCGGGCTTCTTGCCGGAACTTTACGAGAGCTTCGGCAACGAGTAGGCCCCCGCGCTGTAGGCCCCGCGCCGGCGTCGCTCAGCCCTGCTCGGCGAATGCGGGCGCGACAAATCGTTGCACCAGTTGGTATTCGGCTTCGTATTCGCCGCCGTCATCGCCCACCGGCCAGGACAGCAGCGACAGCACTACGCGGACCACCCAATGGGCGGCCTGCGGGTCCGCGTCGGCGAGCCCGGCGAGCTCGGTGGCGAATCCGGCCAGCAACGGTGACCCGCTGAGCCAGGCCATCTCGCTGGTGCCGCGGACGGAGCCGATCATCAGCCGGCCCAGCGGGTCTGACCGGATTCGTTTGAGCGCCAACGTGATTGCGGCGACCACCCGCTCCGGCCCACTGAGCCCGTCGACGGCGCAACGCACGCCATCGATGACGCGGGTCGCCGCGCGGGTGAGTACGGCGTCGCGAATCTCGGCCTTGCCGCCGGCGTAGCGGTAGACGGTCGCCCGCGAGCAATGGACGCGGGTGGCCAACGTGTCGATGTCGAATGCGTCCAGCCCTTGACGCGCGATGAGCTCGGTTGCGGCGTCATAGATCCGTTCGGTGGCGATCGCGCGGCGATCGCCACCCACCAGCCAGTCGTTACGGGGCACCGATCACCCGTCCTACCGCGTCGAGAGTCAATACGCAGTTCTTCTCATAGTGAGACGCAAAGAGACATCTATCTCATGCTAGTCCCAGGTCCTCGGCCCGCGGTGAGACAATCGGCGGCGCACCGGCCCAGTGGCGGCCTTCAACTTCTCGCGCACCGTTGACGTGCGGGGATCGGCCGATCAGCCTGAGACGATGACCATCGGTTACGAGGCCACCACATTCTTCGGACACCAATCCCTACAGGATCCGTACCCGCTCTACGAGCGCATGCGCGCCGGCGGGCCTGTCCAGCGAATCGGCGACTCCGAGTTCTACGCCGTGTGCGGTTGGGACGCCGTCAACGACGCCAACGGCCGTCCGCAGGACTTCTCGTCCAACCTGACCGCGACTATGACGTATACGGCCGACGGCTCGGTGAAGCCATTTCAGATGGACCCGCTTGGCGGGCCCACCCACGTACTGGCCACCGCCGACGATCCCGATCACGCGGTGCACCGCAAGCTGGTGGTGCGCCACTTGGCGGCCAAGCGGATCCGCGCGTTGGAGCTGTTCGTCGCCGCGACCGCGGATCAATTGTGGAACGACGGGGTGCATGACGGGAGCATCGAATGGATGGGCGCCATGGCCAACCGCCTGCCAATGATGGTCGTCGCCGAGCTGATCGGCGTGCCCCACACCGACGTCATCCAGTTGGTGAAATGGGGATACGCGGCCACCCAACTGTTGGAGGGTCTGGTCTCTGCGGATCAGCTCGAGGCCTCGGGTGTCGCCGTTCTGGAACTCGCTTGCTACATCACCGAACGTCTCACCCAGGCGGCAGCCGATCCGCAGGACAATCTGCTCGGTGAACTCGCGACCGCCTGTGCCGCGGGGGAGCTGAGTATGGTCAGCGCCCAAGCGATGATGGTCACCCTGTTCGCGGCCGGCGGGGAATCCACCGCATCGTTGCTGGGCAGCGCGGCGTGGATGCTTGGGCACCGGCCCGACATCCAGCAGCAGGTGCGCGAAAACCCGGCATTGCTCGGCGCATTCATCGAGGAGACACTGCGCTACGAGGCCCCATTTCGGGGCCACTACCGACACGTGCTCAACGACACCACGTTATGCGGCGTCGATCTGCCCGCGGATTCGCATCTGCTGTTGTTGTGGGGGGCGGCAAACCGGGATCCGGACCACTTCGAGGCGCCCGCCGCGTTTCGCCTCGACCGCGCAGCGGCCAAGGGCCACATCAGTTTTGGCAAGGGCGCGCACTTCTGCGTGGGGGCCGCGCTGGCACGCTTGGAGGCCCAGATCGTCTTGCGCATGCTGCTCGATCGCACCTCGGTGATCGAGGTGGCCGACGTCGGGCCGTGGTTGCCGAGCATGCTGGTGCGCCGCCTCGAGCGGCTCGACCTGGCTGTCAGATAGGCCGCAACGGTCATCCCGACGTCCCACCGTGCACAGTGAAAGTGCTTGTCGCGGTGGGATTCGCGCGCAGAACCGTTGCCGCCGGCCTACCCGGTCAGCGGTGGAAGACCCGTTCCAATCACGACGAACGCCTCGACCGCGGTGGCCTTCTCGAGCCCTTCGACCTCCACGCGCCACTCGTAGATGCCCGGTTCCAGCGGCATCCCGGCCGGGATGTTGAGAGTGAGCGGCATCCGAACCGATGTCCCGTGGATTGCCCCGGGGGGGCGACCGGCCTCGGCGGCCGCTTCAAACAGGATCCGCTGAGGCCCCCCCGGTCCCTGCATGACCACGGGTTCGCCATCGGTGGTCAGTAGCTGGCAGGTCAGCTTGTGCTGCTTGTTGGTCTCATCCCAATCGATGTCGACGAACAGCACTAATGTGAAAGCGGGCGTGGGCGTTTGGCACTGGCGCCAGCCGAGACCGAGAGCATTGATTTTCCCGGACTGCGCGTCGGCTTGCGCAGCATCGGCGAGGAACAGGGTGATCTTCATGCGGCCACCGACGCCCCCAGGTCCATCAGATGCACGAGATCCACGAGATGCACGTCCTGTTCTCAATCCACCTGCAACAACCGGCACGATCTATCAGGAACCAGGCCCGCAACAACCGCGGCCTACTCCGTCCGACGGATAATACGCCTTCCCGTCGATCTTGATCCGGTGAGCAATCTGACAGGGCACCGGGCTATTTCGGGGATACGTCGGGGTTGCTTCGCGGCTATTCGGGGCTATTTGGAGGGCGGCAATTCGCGCGGGCCGTCGGGTGAACGCAATTCGGGCGGACCGTCTCGCTCAACCAGCTCGCGCTGCCCGTCGCGGTTGGTCGACCCAACCGTCAGGCCGGCGAGGTCTCTCGAGGATCCCCCCTCCAACGACGCATGCCGGTCATCGACATCGAGCTCGCCACGGCGCCCCTTGCGGGTTGCGGTGTCGCCCCGGCCACGCGACGACTCGATCCGGCCGGTGCCGGCCGGCGCGTCGACAGGCTCGGAGGCCGCTTCGACAGGCTGGGCGGCCGGCGGTTCGCTGGTCTGGGTGTCGACCGTCACCTTGCGGGTGCGTTTGAACGAGAACGCGACCTCCTCGACGTCTTCGAACACCTGGCGTGCGGTGCGCAGCGGCTGAGTCGTGTTGTCGATTACGCGCGCAACGAACGGCGGCACCAACGGGCGAATCCAGCGAGCCGCGGCCTTGGTGGCGTCCGGAAGCGACGGGATCAACGGGGCCCCGCGCTCAGTGTGTGGCTCAACCTCGCCCACCGGGCCGTGCGATTCGACGCGAGCGGGCAGGTTGTCGCGGCTCTCCGGGCTGTCTGAGGTGGTTATGGGCGCAGCGGGCAATTCGGCGGCTGCCCGGCTGGCGGCCTCTGCTTCCGCGGCGATCGGCAGGTACATGTCTTCCTCCACAGGCTCGAAGGTACGCCGCGACGACGCGCGCACCGGCGCCTCGATCGCTTCGGCGACCCGACGGCGTTGCTGCTCGCGGTCGATCTCGATCTGGGCCTCAACCGCGAGTCGGGCCTGCGTGAGTTGATGCTCGGCCCACATGATTTCCGCCTCTTTGCGAACCTCGGCGCGCTTGATCGCGATCGCGGTGTCAGCGTCGAGTTCGGCGCGTTCACGGTCCGCACGCGCGGTCGCATGGCGATCGTGGGTGGTCTCGCCGCGCCACAGCCGCAGAATCAGCGGCAACAGGTAGACCAGCGTGAAGAACGCGATCGTCAGCAGCCGCAGGACCAGGGCCCCCGTGCTGGCGAACGTAAGCTCGTTCATGGCGACCCAGCGCGCGCCCAGGCCCCGGCTGGTATTTGCGACGACGGTGCCGCGCGCCGCGGCGAGGGCCTGCTCTTGCTGGCCGATCCTGGCGTCCAGCTCGGGTGCCTGGCGATCACGGGCCGCCAGGGCACTGTCCAGCTCACGTTGCGCGTCGGCGAGGAGCTCGTTGGCGGTGCGTGTCTCCGGCCCCGCGCCGGGCACGCCCGTGATCCGGGTCTGCGGGCACTCCGGTGTGGGGTGGTACTCGCAGCGCGCCACCACGAGGGCCTTGTCCTGGTGCTGGCGGGCCTGATCGACGGCGCTATCCAGCGCGCCGCGGACATCTCGCGTCTGCTGCAGGGCGCCCGACGCTTGCGCGACGGCCGGCGTCGAGTCGGCCGTGCGCAGAGCCCGCTCGTCGAGTTGATGGTCGATCGAGCCGGAAAACATCACGACCGCGGCGAGCTCGCCGACGACAACGCCGACGGCAACCGCCACCGCCGCGCGACCCAACACGCCGGGCCAGCCCCGGTCGAGTCCGCCGGCGATGGCGCGGGTCACCGCGCCGACCAGCAGACCAACGGGAAGGGTCAGCCCGACGATGGCCGGCACTGGCCAGTGGGCCGACTCGCTTACCGCCAGGCTGGCGACGATCCAGGCCAGCACGGCGCCAACGGCTACGACCGCACCCGCCACGGCGTGGGTGGACCGTTCGTGTCGCTCACCGAGTTCGCGCTGGTGTCCGCCGCCGAGCCAGGTCAGCAGCCCTTCGACCCGCGATACGGCCGAGCGTCGCTCGGTAAATTCGTGGGCGCTCATTAGTCTCTTAACACCTCCAAGTCCTCCAAGCCTGGCAGGCCGCTGCCCGACACACCGAATCGAACCGGCCGCTTGTGGCGCGCTTCACAACTGATTCACAGCTCGTCCGGGTAGACGCAGATCACAATTTTTCGGTACCGAAAGAGGCTCGGCAAGGCCCATCCGACGCGAAATATCTGCGACGCGAGCAGATCAGCAACCGTTCTGGCAGGTAACGTGAGACGGTATAGGCCTATGCAAAACCTCGACTATGTCACGTACGAAGAGTTCGGCCGCAGATTCTTCGAGGTCGCTGTCACACCCGAGCGTGTCGCCGCCGCTTTCGCCGATTTCGCGGGCACCGAATTCGCCATGGAGCCGATCGCTCAGGGACCGGGTGGGATCGCCAAGGTCAGCGCAAATGTCAAGGTCAAAGACCCGCGGGTGACGCGGCGCGTGGGCGACCTGATCACTTTCGTCATCCACATACCGCTGTCCATCGATCTGCTGCTGGACCTTCGGCTCGACAAGCAGCGATTTGCGGTCTCCGGGGACATCTCGTTGCGCGCCACCGCGCGCGCCGCCGAGCCATTGCTGCTGATCGTTGACGTCGCGAAACCACGACCGTCCGACATCACGGTCAACGTGTCGTCCAAGTCCATCCGCGGCGAGGTGTTGCGTATCCTCGCGGGCGTCGACGGTGAGATCCGGCGCTTCATCGCCCAATTCGTTGCCGCCGAGATCGACTCGCCCCAATCGCAGGCCGCCCAGAACATCGACGTTGCCGAACAGCTGGACAAGGCCTGGGACCAGCCCTAGCGAGCCCTGACGCGTCGGCCTGCCGCGCCGGTCGGCGTTTATCGGGGTGGCGCATGCGGGTACGCAATCGGTGTGGGCCCCGAAAGTGTGAAAGTGGTTGGGCCCCGCTACTAGCAGAGCGGACAAACGTGGCACGAGTGGATGTTTCGATGTCATCGGAGGTGGACCCGGCGGCCGCCTGGAAGTTGGCATCCGACCTGAGTCGGTTCGACGAGTGGATGACGATTTTCGGTGGATGGCGGGGCAGGGTTCCGCCGACCATCGAAGAAGGCACCCGCGTGTCGTCGCTGATCAAGGTCAAGGGCTTCCGCAACGTCATTCACTGGACGGTCGCGCACTACGAAGAGCCGAAATCAATCGAACTGCAGGGTCGCGGCCGCGGCGGCGTTCGAATCAGGGTGGCGATGACCGTCGGCGACGACCACCCGGGGTCGGCCTTTCATCTCACCGCCGAGCTGAGCGGCGGTTTGCTCGGCGGGCCGGTCGGACGGGTCGTCGCCCGCGTGCTGCGGTCCGACGTGCGTAAGTCAGTAAACAACCTCGCCAACCTGCAGTAAACGCGCGCCAACGCGGACCCGCCCAGTCGGACCGGTAATCGAGGTTGGGCAGCAATTCGCGGCGGGTGCTCCCGGTAAACCGCAAAAACGCGATCCGCCGCGGTTGCGGTGGGTTACTCTACGCCGGGCAGTCGCGCTGTGCGCAGCCCTCGCACGCGGGAGTGCTCGTTGCGAAAGCCAAAAGACATCGATTCTCCAGGAGGATTACCTTGGCCCCACGGTGGTTTTTTGCGACGGTCGCGGTGACGGCGGCACTGATGACGGGGTGCGCAGGCGGCAAAACGACGCCGGCGGCGTCCAGTTCGGGCCAGTCCACCAGCAAGTCGGCGTCGGCAACGGCCACGTCGGGGGCCACGAGCGAAACCACCTCCGCCGAGGCCGCACCCGCCTCGCAACTCGACACCAGCCAATGTGTCGATGTCACCGGCGCGAACGCGGATCTTCTGGCGGCGAATGACAAGGATGCCGCGCGCAAAGCCGCCGACACCCTGGAGGGATACGACCCGCCGGCATCGGTGAAGGCCGCGATCGAACACTTCGTCACAACCGGCGGTGCGCACTTCGACGACCCGGACTACACAAAGAACCAGAAGACCCTGTCCGGATGGGTTAGCCAGGTCTGTCCCACCTGAGTGAACCGCCGAACCGGCGTCACTCACCGATCGTGTTGGCGCAGCCGCCGCGCCGGTCGGGTCTCGATGGCATTGACCGTCAGGGCGCGGCGGCTGATCCGCCAACCCGCATCGGTCGACTCATACTCGTCGTCGTAGCGCAAATGCCAGACCACGTCGACGATCTCGTCCTGGCGTCGATTCCAGTGATGCGCGATGCACGCGATGCGCCCGCGGGCGCTGCCGGGCCGCGGCCCCTCGTCGTACACCTCGCCGACGATCGCGTGCTCGGTGCGTTCCACCTGGGTGACCGCGGCGGCCGCGGCGGCAATGGCGCCCTGACCGCGGTGCGAGTGGATCGGCTCCAGCGCCGCGGGCGGTTCGGCAACGACGAGTTCGGCCGCGACCGTGAAAAGCTTTGCCACTGAGCTGAATTGGCGGTCATCAACGGCAGCCGCATAACGGTGCACCAAGTCGCTGAGGGCCGCCCGGTCGGCAGGTGGAAGCGTGCTCACGAAACTAATGACAGCCGCTGCGCGCAGGCCGACAACATGTCTTTGGCCTGCTCGATGTCGGTGGTCGCCGGCATCGCCAGAACAATCCGGTCGGCGCCCTGATCAGCAAGGCTGCCCGCGCGCTCGACGTCGATCTTGGTGACGGCGTGGCCTAGTGTTACCTCCAAAGCCGCAGGATCGCGGCCGACCGCGGCCGCCTCATCGCGCATCAACGCAATCAGGGAAGCGAGCTCTGCGCCGGACACGCCGAGCGGCTGCAAGCCGTCGCCGAAACGTCCGGCCCGGCGCGCGGCCGACTTGCTATGCCCGCCGATATGAACTGGAAGCCGTTCGCCTGCAATCGGTTTGGGATAGCACATAGCGTTGTCGAAGTTGAAGAACTCGCCGTGATACGAGGCTCCTCGGGGCTGATCGGCCCACAACGCGCGCATGACGGCCAACTGCTCGTCGGCCCGTCTGCCCCGGCTCGAGAACTCCACGCCGCAGGCCTCGACCTCCTCCCTGAGCCAACCCACACCCACGCCCAGTCGGAGTCTGCCGCCTGAGAGCACATCGACGGTCGCGGCACGTTTGGCGAGAACGACGGGATGGTGATTGGGCAATACCACGACCCCGGTGGCCAACCCGAGCCGGTTGGTGTGGGCCGCCACGAACGCCAACATGTCCAACGGGTCGGGGATGGGGCTGTCGGCCGCCAGCCCAACGCGTCCGGAGCTGTCATAGGGATAGACGCTGTCGTAGCTGGTGGCAAGCACGGTGTGCTCGGCAACGACGATCGATTCGAAACCACACCGTTCGAGGTGGGTCGCAAAGCTCACCATCCAGCCGGGGTCCGCGGTGACAACGTCGCCGATCGGGACGAAGACTCCTACCCTTGGGACGTTGGGAACCTTCGGGACTACCGTCATAGCACCCGAAGCTAACAGGTGGGCCTAAGTCGTTCGTGGGGTCGTTCGTGGAGCGATCTCGGCGCGCACGGCGTCGACCAGCGTGGCCGCTCTGGGATCGGTGAACACGTCTTCGAGCAGCACCTGCCGGCCGTCGGGACCGGTCAGCGGAACCCGCCAGTTGGGGTACTCGTCGGTGGTGCCCGGCTGATTCTGCGTGCGGCGGTCACCGACCGCGTCGGTCAGCGCCACCCCTAGCAACCGCGACGGCGTACGGCACAGGTACCGGTAAAGGGCCAGAACAACCCGTTCCGGGTCAGCCTCGCCGGGGTCGTCCAGCAGCCCGACCCGGTGCAATTCGGCCATCCAGGCGGCCCGCTCGGCCCGGTCGGATTCGAGTTCGGCCTCGACGGGCTGGGTCAACAGCCCGAGGGACTCGCGCAGCCGCACGTGGTCGCCGGCCAGGTAGCCGGCGGTCGGCGGCAGATCGTGGGTCGTGACCGAAGACAGGCAGTACTCCCGCCAGCGCTCGGCCGGCAGTGGACCGCCGGTTCCGTCTCGATCCAGCTCGAACCACAGAATCGAGGTGCCCAACAGGCCCCGCAGTAATAAGTAGTCACGCACCCATGGTTCGACGGTGCCGAGATCCTCGCCGACGACGAGCGCCCCGGCCCGGTGCGCTTCCAGGGCGAGGATGCCGATCATGGCTTCGTGGTCGTACCGCACGTAGGTGCCCTGGGTGGGCAGTGCGCCCTCGGGGATCCACCACAGCCGGAACAAGCCGATGATGTGGTCGATGCGTACCCCGCCGGAATGGCGAAGCACAGCCTGGACCAGTGCTCGGAACGGTCGGTATTCCTGCTCTTCGAGCCGATCCGGGCGCCACGGCGGTTGCGACCAGTCTTGGCCCAGTTGATTGAACTCGTCCGGCGGCGCGCCGGCGGTCACCCCCAACGCCAGTACGTCCTGCAGCGCCCACGCATCGGCCCCGTTCGGGTGTACCCCGACGGCCAGGTCGTGGATGATGCCCAGCGCCATGCCGGCGCGCACCGCCTGCGATTGCGCTGCGGCGAGTTGCTCGTCGAGTTGCCACTGCAACCAGCGGTGGAAATCGACGGCTTCCGGATACTTTTTGACGAAACGGGCGACACCGGCGCCGTCGGGATGCTGCAGAAAAGACGGCCAGCAGTGCCAGTCGCCGCCGTACTTCTCGGCCAGGGCGCACCACGTGGCGAAGTCATCGAGCGCGCGGCCCTCTCGTTCGAGGAAGGCCGCGTACGCCAGCTCGCGTCCCGCCGAGCGCGGTGCCCGGTGCAGCAGTTCGAGCGCCTCACGCTTGGCCACCCACGCGCCATCCCGGTCGATGGAGTCGAGCCGTGCTGCCCGGTCTTGGACGTCGGACCTCAACCGGCGCACCCGGCCGCGCTTGGTTAGGTCGGCGAATTCGGGGATGGCCTCCACGCGCAGGTAAAGCGGGTTGAAGAAGCGCCGCGATGTCGGCAGATAGGGCGACGGCTCCACCGGGATCGTCGGGGTGGCCGCGTGCAGCGGATTGACCAGCAGGTAGTCGGCGCCGTGCCGGGACGCCGACCACACGGCCAGATCGGTCAGGTCGGTGAGATCGCCGGGCCCCCACGATCCGCGGGACCGCACGCTGTAAAGCTGAGCCGCCAGACCCCACGCGCGGCGGGCGCCCAGCTGCTCCGGCAGGCCGAGCCAGTCCGGCGTCACGATGAGCGCGGTGCTGGTCTGCGAGTCGCCGGATCGCAGACACACCCGGTGGTAGCCCAGCGGCAGGTCGGTGGGTAGCACGAAGGTGGCCTCACCGACCCAGCGGCCGTCCAGATCGAACGGCGGGGTGAAATTCTCGACCTGCTGCAAGCCGCCCCGCACCGTGCTGTCCTCGAGCTGCAACCACACATCGGCGGGGGCGCCGTGGGTCACGTGCACCCAGAACCGCGTCTGGGCACCGGTGCGCCCCACAATGGTGGGCGGCATCTGGCGTGTCCAATACGCCCGAAGATGCGTGGTCAGCGCGGTATTGCGGTCGCGTTCGGTACCGGCGGCGACGCCTAGCGCGGCGAGCACGGCCACCATCGTCGCCTCGGGGACGGGCACGGGGCGGCCGGTCCAGTCCGCGTAGCCGGTGGCGATGCCGTATCGCCTGGCGAGTTCCACCAACGAGGGCGCCAGCTCAGTCATGTCGCCCATCTTGCGTCCGCGAGCCGCCGCGCGACGACACGGGCCGGGTAGTCGCGCGCCAGTAGCGGGGTCGTCGCGGGGTAGTCGCCGGATAGTTGGAGCGCCGAATACTGCCGTCGACAGGACGGCACGGCAATCCGCAGCTAACATGCCTTTGGAGAGACGATGAATCCAACGCGGATCTGGGGGGTGCGGGAAGTGGCGGCGGCTCGTTTTGTGGGCGGCTTCTGGCGCCGTTCGCGACCCGGGCGACCAGGATCCGACGGAGTCATAGACGACATAGACGACATAGACGACATAGACGACATAGACGTTGCAGACGCGGAGATCAACGCGTAGGCGTCGCCTGGCGAGTGCTGTGCGGGTGCCTTACGGTTATCGATGTGATTACCGCAAGAGTCAATATCAGGGTGTTCTGATAGAGCGGATGGTGAATTAGCGTGGCCGAAGAGAGTCGCGGACACCGGGCGTCGGGGTACGGCCTCGGATTGTCAACGCGGACGCAGGTGACTGGCTATCAGTTCCTTGCCCGCCGAACCGCGATGGCGTTGACACGCTGGCGCGTCCGGATGGAGGTGGAACCGGGCCGGCGCCAGACGTTGGCGGTGGTGGCGTCCATCTCCTCGGCCTTGCTGATCTGCCTCGGTGCGCTGCTGTGGTCCTTCATCAGCCCGTCCGGCCAGATCAACGAGTCGCCGATCATCGCCGACCGTGACTCGGGCGCGCTGTACGTCCGCGTAGGCGACAGGTTGTACCCGGCGCTCAATCTGGCATCGGCCCGGCTGATTGCCGGCCGGCCGGACAACCCGCACTCCGTTCGAGGCAGCCAGATCACCAGCCTGCCGCACGGGCCGATGGTCGGCATCCCGGGTGCGCCGAACGAGTTCAAGCCGGCGACCCCGACGACGTCGTCGTGGCTGGTGTGCGACACCGTGGCCACCTCGACCGGGGTCGGGGCCCCGCAAGGTGTGACGGTTTCGGTGATTGACGGATCTCCGGACCTCTCGGGCCATCGGCGGGTTTTGACCGGATCGGATGCAGTGGTGCTGAACTACGGTGGCGACGCGTGGGTCATCCGGCAGGGACGCCGGTCGCGCATCGACGCGACGAACCGGTCGGTGCTGCTGCCGCTGGGTTTGACGCCGGAGCAGGTCAGTCAGGCACGCCCAATGAGCCGGGCCCTGTTCGACGCGTTGCCGGTCGGCCCCGAATTGACGGTGCCCGACGTGCCGTTCCTGGGCACTCCGGCGACATTCGCCGGCGCTCCCGGCCCGGTGGGGACGGTGATCGTCACACCACAGATCAGTGGTCCGCAGCAGTATTCGCTGGTGCTGACCGATGGCGTGCAGACGCTGCCACCGCTGGTCGCCCAGATCATGCAGAACGCGGGCTCGGTCAGTTCCAAACCGATGACCGTGGAACCCTCCGCGTTGGCGAAGATGCCGGTGGTGAACAAGCTGGATCTGTCGGCATATCCCGATAGCCCGTTGGACGCGGTGGACATCCGGGAGAACCCATCGACCTGCTGGTGGTGGGAACGGACCGCAGGTGAGACCCGAGCCCGCGTCCAGGTGATAACCGGGCCGACCATTCCGATCAAGGCGGGCGATGCGACCAAGGTCGTGTCGCTGGTCAAGGCCGACACGACCGGTCGCGAAGCGGACCAGGTCTTCTTCGGCCCAAACTCCGCGAACTTCGTTGCCGTCACCGGCAATAATCCGGCGGCTCAAACAACGGAATCGCTGTGGTGGTTGACCGAGGCGGGCGCGCGGTTCGGGGTGGAAGACACCCGTGAGGCGCGCGAGGCGTTGGGTTTGAAGAACACGCCGAGCCTGGCGCCGTGGGTGGCCCTGCGGCTGCTGCCGCAAGGCCCAACGCTGTCTCGGGCAGATGCGTTGGTCGAGCACGACACACTACCGATGGACATGTCCCCTGCAGAGTTGGTGGTACCGAAGTGAAACGTGGATTTGCGCGGCCGACACCGGAGAAGGCTCCGGTAATCAAGCCTGAGAACATCGTCCTGCCAACGCCTTTGAGCATCCCGCCGCCGGAGGGCAAGCCGTGGTGGCTGGTCGTGGTCGGCGTCGTGGTGATCGGAATGCTGGGCGGCATGGTGGCCATGACCTTCGCCAGCGGATCGCACGTGTTCGGTGGCGTCGGCTCGATCTTCCCGATCTTCATGGTCGGCGGAATGATGATGATGATGTTCCGCGGCGTCGGCGGCGGCGGCCAGCAGCAGATGAGCCGGCCGAAGTTGGACGCGATGCGCGCCCAGTTCATGCTGATGCTGGACATGCTGCGCGAGACTGCCAACGAGTCGGCGGACAGCATGGACGCCAACTACCGCTGGTACCACCCGGCGCCCACGACACTGGCGGCCGCGGTGGGTTCGCCGCGGATGTGGGAGCGCAAGCCCGACGGCAAGGATCTCAACTTCGGAGTGGTCCGGGTCGGCGTCGGCATGACGCGTCCCGAGGTGACCTGGGGCGAGCCGCAGAACATGCCGACGGACATCGAGCTGGAGCCGGTGACCGGCAAGGCGCTTCAGGAATTCGGGCGCTACCAAAGCGTCGTATACAACCTGCCCAAGATGATTTCCTTCCTCGTCGAGCCCTGGTACGCGCTCATGGGGGAGCGCGAGCAGGTGCTGGGATTGATGCGGTCGATCCTCTGCCAGCTGGCCTTCTCGCACGGGCCCGATCACGTGCAGATGATCATCGTCAGTTCCGACCTGGAGGAATGGGAGTGGGTGAAGTGGCTTCCGCACTTCGGTGACCCCAGGCGCCAGGATGCGGCGGGCAACGCGCGGATGGTGTACAGCTCGGTGCGGGAGTTTGCCGCTGAGCAGGCCGAATTGTTCGCCGGCCGTGGGTCTTTCACGCCTCGCCATGCCAGTTCATCGGCGCAGACGCCGACCCCGCACCACGTGATCGTCTCGGATGTCACCGACCCTCAATGGGAGTACGTGATCAGCGCCGAGGGTGTCGACGGTGTGACGTTCTTCGACCTGACCGGCGCGTCGATGTGGACGTCCATCCCGGAGCGGACGTTGAAGTTCGACAAGAGGGGTGTGATCGAGGCGCTGCCCCGCGACCGCGACACCTGGATGGTAATCGACGACAAGCCGTGGTTCTTCGCGCTCACCGACCACATCGACATCGCGGACGCGGAAGAGTTTTCGCAGAAGGTTGCGCGCTGGCGGATCGCCGAGGCGTACGAGGAGATCGGTCAGCGGGTGGCCCACATCGGTGCCCGAGACATTTTGTCCTACTACGGGATTGACGATCCGTCGAGCATCGACTTCGACTCGCTGTGGGGCAGCCGCACCGACAGCATGGGCCGGTCGCGGTTGCGGGTCCCGTTCGGCAATCGATCCGACAACGGCGAGCTGCTGTTCCTGGACATGAAGTCGCTGGACGAGGGTGGCGATGGCCCGCATGGGGTCATGTCGGGAACGACCGGTTCGGGTAAGTCGACGCTGGTGCGAACTGTGATCGAATCGCTGATGCTCGGACACCCGCCGGAGGAACTGCAGTTCGTCCTGGCCGACCTCAAGGGTGGGTCCGCGGTCAAGCCGTTCGCCGGCGTGCCGCACGTTTCGCGAATCATCACCGACCTGGAAGAAGACCAGGCGCTGATGGAGCGCTTCCTGGACGCGTTGTGGGGCGAAATCGCACGCCGCAAGGCGGTGTGTGACAACGCCGGTGTGGACGACGCCAAGGAATACAACTCGGTTCGGGGCAGGATGCGGGCGCGCGGCCAGGACATGGCGCCGCTGCCGATGCTCGTGGTAGTCATCGACGAGTTCTACGAATGGTTCCGCATCATGCCGACCGCGGTCGACGTCCTCGACTCGATCGGCCGGCAGGGCCGTGCCTACTGGATCCACCTGATGATGGCGTCGCAGACCATCGAAAGCCGCGCCGAAAAGCTCATGGAGAACATGGGTTATCGCCTCGTCCTTAAGGCGCGTACCGCCGGTGCGGCGCAGGCCGCCGGTGTGCCCAATGCGGTGAACCTGCCGGCCCAGGCAGG
Organism: uncultured Actinomycetota bacterium; assembly: GCA_963778135.1. Lineage (GTDB taxonomy): Bacteria > Actinomycetota > Actinomycetes > Mycobacteriales > Mycobacteriaceae > Mycobacterium. The sequence continues at coordinate 332,214 of CAVZTC010000005.1, forward strand.
TCTGGGCTACTTCCGTAAGAGCCTCGATGACATCGTCCGGTTCCAGGCGGAGTTCCTGTGGCGCGACTACTACGCCCGCGGGGTCACCGTCGACGGCGACGAGGCGCCGGTGTTGCTGCACAGCATCGACTACGTTCGTCCGCAGCTGTTCACCAACTCGTTCACGCCGCTCGAGGTCAGCGTCGGCGGCCCCGAAATCGAGCCGGTCGCCGTGCACACCAATGGCGAGGTGCTCGAGGCGGAGGAGGCAGAAGAGGACGAGGAGGGAATCAGGACCCCCAAGGTCGGCACGGTGATCATTGATCAGCTGCGCCGGATCGACTTCGAGCCCTACCGGCTATGGCAACCGCCGCTGACTGTGCCCGTCCCGATCGACGAGTTGGTCAACCGTTTCCTCGGGCGCCCGTGGAACAAGGAGTACGGCTCGGCTCAGAATCTGGTGTTCCCGATCGGGATCATCGACCGTCCGTTCAAGCATGACCAACCGCCATGGACGGTCGATACCTCCGGACCCGGCGCCAACGTGCTGATTCTGGGCGCCGGCGGCTCGGGCAAAACCACCGCGCTGCAGACGTTGATCTGCTCGGCCGCGTTGACCCACACCCCCGAGCAGGTTCAGTTCTACTGCCTGGCGTACAGCAGCACCGCGTTGACCACCGTGGCCCGGTTACCGCACGTGGGCGAGGTGGCGGGTCCGACGGATCCGTACGGCGTCCGCCGGACGGTCGCCGAATTGCTGGCGCTGGTCCGCGAGCGTAAACGCAGCTTCCTCGAATACGGGATCGCGTCGATGGACGTGTTCCGGCGCCGCAAGTTCGGGGGTGAGCCCGGCCCGGTGCCCAACGACGGTTTCGCCGACGTCTACCTGGTGATCGACAACTACCGCGCCTTGGCCGAGGAAAACGAGGTGCTGATCGAGCAGGTGAACGTGATCATCAACCAGGGCCCCTCGTTCGGGGTGCACGTGGTGGTCACCGCCGATCGCGAATCGGAGCTGCGGCCGCCGGTGCGTAGCGGTTTCGGTTCCCGGATCGAGTTGCGCCTGGCCGCCGTGGAAGACGCCAAGCTGGTGCGTTCCCGGTTCGCCAAGGAGGTACCCGTCAAGCCGGGCCGCGGCATGGTCGCGGTCAACTACGTCCGGCTCGACAGCGATCCGCAGGCGGGCCTGCACACCCTGGTGGCCCGGCCCGCGCTGCACAACACACCCGACAGGATCTTCGAGTCCGACAGCGTGGTCGCGGCGGTCAGCCGGATCGCGACCGGCCAGGCCCCGCCAGTGCGCCGGCTGCCGGCCAAGTTCGGGGTGGAGCAGGTGCGCGAGCTGACCGCGCGGGACACCCGTCAAGGCGTTGGCGTCGGCGGAATCGCTTGGGCGATCTCGGAATTGGACCTGGCGCCGGTCTATCTGAACTTCGCGGAGAACTCGCACTTGATGGTCACGGGTCGGCGCGAATGCGGAAAGACGACAACGCTGGCCACCATCATGTCGGAGATCGGCCGGCTCTACGCCCCGGGTGCCACCAGCGCACCAACGCCGCCGGAGGGCCGACCCTCCGCGCAGGTGTGGCTGGTCGACCCGCGCCGTCAGCTGTTGACCGCGATGGGCTCCGACTATGTGGAGAACTTCGCCTACAACCTCGACGGCGTCAACGCCATGATGAACGACTTGGCCACGGTTCTGGCCGGCCGTGAACCTCCGCCCGGTTTGTCCGCGGAGGAGCTGTTGTCGCGGTCTTGGTGGAGCGGCCCGGAGATCTTCGTGATCGTCGACGACATCCAACAGTTGCCGCCCGGCTTCGACTCGCCGCTGCACAAGGCCGCCGCGTGGGTGACCAGGGCCTCCGACGTCGGCTTGCATGTGATCGTCAGCCGCACATTCGGCGGTTGGTCGTCGGCGGGCAGCGACCCGATGTTGCGGGCGCTGCACCAGGCGAACGCGCCGCTGCTGGTGATGGACGCCGACCCCGACGAGGGCTTCATCCGCGGCAAGATGAAGGGTGGCCCGCTGCCCCGCGGTCGTGGCCTGCTAATGGCCGAGGACACCGGCGTGTTCGTTCAGGTGGCCGCAACTGAGCTGCGCCGCTAGTGCTTCGTGGCGATCGCGAGCACGGTTGCAGTGTTACCGCTGCGCTGGGTTCAAACCCAGCGCAGCGGTAACGACATGAGCGCGAAGGACTTTGACGGGAATTTGATTTCGGGGACGTAGTCGTCAGGCGCCTCGAAGTCGGGGATTTGCTTGAGCCATTCCGCGACGATCACGGTCAGCTCTATCCGTGCCAGGTGTGAACCAAGGCAGCGGTGTGGTCCACCGCCGAATCCCCAGTGCCGATGCACCTTTCCGTCCATCACCAGGTCGTCGGTTGACCACGCGTCGGCGCCGTCGCGGTTGACCGCGGCCATACACAACCGCACCTGCGACCCTGGCGGTAGCGTCATGCCGCCGACGTTGACGTACTCCGTGACAATCCGGGGCGCGACCGGCGCCGGGGGCTGCAGTCGAATGATCTCCTCGATGAAAACCCTGATTTGCCTGAGGTTATCGCGAAGCTCCGCCCGCAACTGCGGCCTGCGCGCCAACTCGAACAGGCAAAATCCGATGATCGCCGTCACGGTGTCCAGGCCCGCCAGGATCAACAGGTGGCTCATGCCCAGCAGCTCGATATCGGTGAAGCCGCCCGGGCCGGTCATGACCCGCGACAGCATGTCCGGACCCGGGTTCCCGCGGCGGTCTTGGATTGCCTCGTAGAGATACTCCAACAGCTTGGTCTGCGCCTCCTGGAGCTCGGCGATGGGCAGATACTCCTTGTCGCCGACGATGGCGTCCTTCCATCCGATCAAGGTGTCACGATCCTCCAGCGGCAGGCCGTAGAGGTCAAGGAAGGCCTGGAACGGGTAGAGCCGCGCGAAATCGGCCATGACCTCGCACTCACCCTGGTTGGCGAACGCCCCGATCATCTCAGCAGCGTGGCGCTGCAGCACCGGGCGGGACTTGCTGAGCCCGATCGGGCTGAAATAGGGCTGCAGAATCTTGCGGTACCGGGTGTGTTGCGGCGGATCGAACGCCAGCGGGATCACCGGCAGCGGATCGGAGGGCGGTTGCAGGATGGTCGACGAGAAGACCTTGGGATTGCGTAGCGCAGTGAGCACGTCCTCGCGTCGGGTCAGGTAGTAGTGGCCGTTCATGAACACGACCGGCCCGGCGTCTCGCAACGTCTTCCATCCCAACCCGCGGTCTTCGGCCAACGGCAAATTCCAATAGTCAAGCCGCGGTAGGTGAAACGCACCGGCCTGGCTTCCGCCGGGAGTGCTCATGCGCTGAGGTTCTTTCTTTTGATCCGTGTCATTTTCCCGGGACGTCGACGCAGCCGAGCCGTGCTGCCACAGCTCAATATGGCATGTCGCGCAGATACCTGCCAATCCTGCCGGACCGCCATTTTTTCCGGTGCCGGCGGTTAATGTACGTATCCATCTGACCGCCCGATATTCCCGGACAGGCTAAGCGGAGTGGTTAAGAGAGGAGACAGGAGTGAAGGTTCGCCTCGAACAGTCGAAGTGCGTGGGACACGCCCAGTGTTACGCGGTCGATCCAGACCTGTTCCCCATTGACGAGTCGGGCTACTCGATCCTGGTCGAGCGGCAGGTTCGTCCCGAGGACGAGCAGTTGACCAGAGACGGTGTCGCCTCCTGCCCGGAGATGGCACTCATTCTCGAAGAGGACTGATGTAACCAGACATGAACAGAACCATGCGCGTCGTACCGGCCGCCCCACCACCGTTCGTCGTTTCCGCAGGTGGGGGAGACCCGTCCGGAGGCCAAATTTAACAGCGGTTTAACAGAAGTTTGCGGGTAATGAATAGTTGGCATCACCGGGTCGTTAAGCGCCATCCGCCCTCTAGAGTTTTTGGCTGAGCGGCGGTTCGGCCACGACGAAGAGTCGCTCTGAAGACGTTAGGCGCTGAAGGGGTTTCGAGGCAGAAGGCGGGAGCCGCGGATGATCCCTGGCATCGGCTCAGTGACTGAGGGCCCGGAACGTATCGGGCCGCCCGAGAACAAGCGCGGGCCACAGAACGGGAGGGCCTTGCAGCAGCGCGGCTGCAAGTGCGTGATAGCGGCAGCCGAGACCGCCAACCGTGGTCGGTTGAGGAGGGGTGGTGTTTGACTTCGGGGTGTTGCCGCCCGAGATTAATTCGGGGCGGATGTATACCGGTCCGGGTTCGGGGCCAATGATGGCTGCGGCTTCGGCCTGGGACGCATTGGCGGCCGAACTGAGTACGACTGCGCAGGGCTACGGTTCGGTGGTTGACGAGCTGACCAGCTCACCGTGGTTGGGTCCGGCGTCGCGCGCGATGATGGCCGCGGTCACCCCGTACGTGAGCTGGATCGGTGGGGTGTCCGCGCAGGCGGAGGAGGCGGCCAGTCAGGCCCGCGCGGCCGCGGCCGCCTATGAGACCGCGTTCACGCTAACCGTGCCGCCGCCCGTGATCGCGGCCAACCGGGTGTTGTTGATGACGTTGGTCGCGACCAATTTCTTGGGCCAGAACACCGCGGCGATCGCCGCGACCGAAGCGCATTACATGGAGATGTGGGCCCAAGACGCCGCGGCCATGTACGGCTATGCCGGCTCGTCGGCGCTGGCCACGCAGTTGTCCCGGTTCGTCGATCCGCCCAATACCACCACCCCGGGCGCCGCCGGTAGCCAGTCGGCCGCGGTTGGCCAGGCCACGGCCACGCCGGCGGGGGACTCCGCGCAGACGATCGCGGCCACGATCCCACAGCTGCTGTCCAGCGCCGCTCAGCCGCTCGCTTCGTCTTCGGCATCGACCGACCTTCCATGGCCATTGTCGTTGGTGTACAGCACAATCAACGATTTCCTGACGCAGGGCTTGCCCACCCCGACCAACAACTGGATCGGGCTGAGCTCGACCTGGTACAACGCTGTTCTCAAGCAAACGCTGCAGGCGTATTTCGGCCTAGGCGTAGGACAATTCGGTTTTGGCATCGGCCAGCAGCTCTTTAACGGCCCCCTGGGTACCACGGCCGGTGCTGCAGGTGCCTTCATTCCGTCACCGCAGTTTTCCGCCTTGGGTGCGGGTGGTTGGACATTTGGCCACCTGGGGGCAGGAATCCCGGCGCACCTGTCGTCGGCGAACTTGTCGTCGGCAAGCATGGCGTCGTCTCTCAAGGTCGGTGGCCTGTCGGTGCCGGTGAGTTGGACGAACGGCGCTCCGGGCGCTGCGGAGCAGGCCGCCGCCACGAAGTTGGCGGGCGCCAACTTGGCCGGCTCGCCCGGCGCAGCGCCGGGCTCGATGAACGCCGCGCTGGGCGGGGCCCCGGTGGGGGGAGCGCGGGGCGCTCAACGAACGGGCAACCTCGGTGTTCGGTACGGATTCCGGTACGGCGTGCTAACACGCCCACCGTCGGCGGGATGAGCCCATGCCCGCAGCACGAATCCAGCCCGTACGCCGCCCGTACTTTCAAACTGCGGGTGGCCAACAAATGAAGAGTAGTTGTCCAGAGCTGGGGATTTCGCAGCGATGGGGGCGCTGCGACACGCGACCGAACTAGCGTTATCAGCAACCAGATCCCGAGGGCCGCTGGGCCGGAAGGTTATTGAGGAGGAGATCACATGTCGTTCGTGACCACGCAACCAGAGGCGCTGGCGGCGGCGGCGGGCACATTGCAGGGCATCGGCTCGGCGTTGAGCGCCCAGAATGCCGCGGCCGCCGCGCCCACGACGGGTGTGGTGCCGGCGGCCGCCGATGAGGTTTCGGCGTTGACCGCGGCGCAGTTCGCCGCGCACGCCCAGATGTATCAGGCGGTCAGCGCTCAGGCGACGGCCATTCACGAGGCATTCGTCAACACCCTGGGGATAAGCTCGGGGTCTTATGCGGCGGCCGAGGCGGCCAACGCGGCCGCGGCTGGTTAAGGAGTCAGAGCATGGGAATCGATTTTGGTGCGACACCGCCCGAGGTCACCTCGGCGATGATGTACACCGGCCCCGGGTCATCGACGATGATGGCGTCGGCGTCGGCGTGGAGCGCGGTGGCCGCCGAGCTCGCCTCGACAGCGCAGGGCTACGACAAGGTCGTCACCCAGCTGGCCAGCGAAGAGTGGCTGGGGCTGTCCTCGGCGTCGATGGCCGCGGCCGTGCAGCCGTACGTGGCCTGGATGACGTCGACGGGCGCCCAGGCCGAGCAGACCGCCACCCAGATCCAGTCGGCCGCGGCGGCCTTTGAGGCTGCGTTCGCCGGGGTGGTACCGCCGCCGTTGATCGCGGCCAACCGTGCCGAGCTGACCCAGGCGTTGCAGACCAACATCTTCGGCCTGAACAACGGGGTGATCGCGCAGCTGGAAGCCCAGTATGGCGAAATGTGGGCCCAAAACTCCGCGACGATGTACAACTACGCCGCGTCCTCGGCGACGGCGTCGCAGGTGACGCCATTCACCACCGCTCCGACAGTCGCCAACCCGGCGGCGGCGTCGCTGCAGTCCACGGCGACCGCCAGCTCGCTGCCGCCCTCGATCCAAAGCGTGCTGACCAGCATCACCACTCGGTTGCAAAGCCTCTCGAACCCCTTCGTTGGCCAGGGCGCCAACCTCAATACGGCGCTGCAGGAAATCTGGTTCCTGTTTACGGGGCAGACCGTCTTGCCCACCAACCTTGGGACCCTTATCAACGGCTACAGCCCATGGGCGAGCTTCTTCTACAACACCGAGGGTCTGCCGTACTTCAGTGTTGGTATGGGCAACATGGGTGTCCAGATCGCCAAGTCGTCGGGCTGGCTCGGTGGCGCGGCGCCGGCGGCCGCCGCGGCGGCCCCCAAGATCAGCATGCCCTCGCTTGGTGCGGGGGTGGGCGGCGTCGGAGGCCAGGTGGCGGCCGGGCTGGGTAACGGTGCCCACATCGGGCACCTGGCGGTTCCGTCCTCGTGGCCGGGAGCGACGACGGCGCCACCGGCGGTGCGTGCTGCGGTGCAGGCGGTCAGTGAGCCCATCACCGCAGGCGAAGCCGGGCAGGGAAACTTGATTGGCGGCATTCCCGCCGGCATGGGCGGTGTCGGGCGCGGGTCCGGCGCCGCTCCGCGATACGGGTTCAAGCCCACCATCATGGCCCGCCCGATGCCAGCCGGATAACCACACACCCCACACCCGCAAGGCGCGTCCGCCGCACCACGTGTGGCCGGCGCGCCTTCGGATTTGCTACGACTGTAGGGTGCCGACTGTCAGGTGCCGGAGTTCTGTTCCTCGGGCGTGTATTGCGGGCAGTACGCCTTGATGGCCGCGCCGACGAAGTAGCCGCAATGGTAAGCGGGCATGGCGCTGTTGTTCAGCACGTCGTTCGCCACCGCGGTTGGGCTCTCTCCCTCGTCAAGTTTCTGGCAGACGCTATGTGCGGCTGCGATCGCGTGCTGGGGCGATACATGGTCGGTGATGCCCTCCGAACGCAGCGTTGCAAGGAAGTTGTTGTCGGCTGTGTCGGCATGAGCCGTCGAGACCACCCCCAACGGGCCGATCAACGCGACGGTCACAGCCACCAGCAGGCGGGTAACCAATTTGGGTGCTCCTTGACGTGTGATTATTTGTTGCCGGCGAATTGAAGCGCCAACACCAACGGGCTCTGATTCCTGAGATCGTGGCGTTCGAATGCTTCCTAATGCCAATATTCACGGTTACCGCAATCGGTGCAACCGCAGGCCAGGCCCGCGAACGACGGAGAATGACACCGTGTCTCGCCCATATCACACGGAGATCGTGTCGAGTCGCAGATATGACGAGGCGGGGAGCTGTTTCGGCGGCTTTTGCTACCCACATTTATTGGGAGCCAGCCGGAGTCAACCCATTATTTCACGCGGAAATCAATGTGACGGAGCTCCGGAAGTTGGCGGCCTTCCCTGGCTGATCGTGTCGATCAGCAGCGTCGCGGCCACCCTGGCCCCGTCGGTCCGGATCGTCCCGGCGACGGCGCTCGCTCGGTCGCGGGTCTCGGGAGACAGGGTCAGCTTGAGCGCGGCCGATAGGGAGTCGAAGGACGCGGTCCGGCCGTCGTATGCGGTGCCGATGCCCAACTCGACAACCCGGCCGGCCCAATACAGTTGGTCCTTGCCCTGGGGGATCACCACCTGAGGGGCGCCGGCCCGGGCAGTTGTCGTGGTCGTGCCCGCGCCGCCGTGGTGCACGACGGCCGCAACCCGGCGGAAAAGCGCCTGCTGGTTGACCTCGCCAACAGCGAAGCAGTCTTCCCCGTCGTCGATCAGGGCCAAGTTGGCCCAGCCGTGGGAGAGCAGCACGCGGCGGCCCTGCGCGCGAATGGCCTCGATGGCCATCCGGACGATGTCCTTCGCACCGGGCACGGGCATGCTGCCGAAGCCCACATACACCGGCGGTGTGCCGGCATCCAGGAAAGCCACCAAGTCGGCCGGCAGTGGGCGTTCGTCCTGGAGCAGCCAGGCGCCGGTTTGGACGACGTCGAGGTCCGCCGGCTCATGCCAGGGGCCCAGGGCGGGATCCGCCGCCAGCCACGGGCGGTCGGTGAAGGCGTATTCACGGACTTTGTCCACGGGTGGCAGGCCGATCGAGGCCCGGTGGCTGTTGAGTGTCGGGCCCAACAACGCATTCGCGTTCTGCGCGTCCAGGTCCCACAACACCCGGTTGTCGGGCATGAACATTTGGAACGGCAGGCCCCAATACGACGGCGGCGGGTGGTGCGGGGACGGCAGATGGGTCGGGTGGTAGCTGGCGTAAACGTAGTGGATGCCCAGTTTTTCGGTCACCGACCGCGCGCCCGCGGCGGTCCAGATCAGGCCCGTCGACACCAGCGCATCGCAATCCTCGGCCGCGGCGGCGACCGTGGAGAACTGCGCGGCGATCGTATCGTCCACGTGCCGGCGCATGTCGGCCTCCGACGGGGGCCCCGAGATAGTTGCGGCGGCCGTCATCGCACGCACCGACTCTCCGAACGGCACCAGCGGCACGCCGAAACCGTCCAGCCGCTCGGCGAACTCCTCATCCGGCGGCGCGCACACCCGCACCGCCGCCCCGTCCGCCAGCAGCTGCACCGCGAGCCCAACCAGCGGTTCTACGCCCCCTCGCGAGTCGTATGTCGACAACAACACACGCATTTCGCCACCCCGGTTTCCGCAGGTTCCGTTCTCGACAAGACTCTATCGGCGGCTGTGGGGCAACCCGCGGTGTGCGGCTACCCAGCGGGCATCGGGCGGGCCATGACGGTGGGTTTGAACCCATATCGGGGAGCGGCGCCGGACCCGCGCCCGACACCGCCCATGCCGGCGGGAATGCCGCCCACCAAGTTTCCTTGCCCGGATTCGCCCGCGGCCATGGGCTCGCTGATGAACTGCGCGGCGGGACGCACCGCCGGCGCCGCGGTGGATGCTCCCGGCCACGAGGACGGAACGGCCAGGTGCCCGATGTGGGCCCCGTTGCCCAGTCCGGCGGCGACCTGGCTGCCGACGCCGCCCGCGCCGGCACCCAGTGCGGGCATGCTGACCTTCGGTGCTGCCGCGGCGGCGGCCGGTGCCGCGCCGCCGAGCCAGCCCGCCGACTTGGAGATCTGAGTACCGAAGTTGCCCATACCAACGCTGAAGTACGGCATGCCCTCGGTGTTGTAGAAGACGCTCGTGAAGGGGCTGATCCCGTTGAATATCGTCCCCATGTTCGTCGGCAGGACGGTCTGCCCAGTCAACAGGAACCAGACCTCCTGCACCGCCGAATTGAACGAGGCGTTGCTGCCGACGAACGGGTTCGAGATGGTTTGCAGCCGGGTGGTGAGGCTGGTCAGCGCCTGTTGGAAATAGCTCTGGATCGAGGAGGCGGGGGTCGCGGCGGTGGCCGCGGACTGCAGTGACGCCGCCGCCGGGTTGGCGATCGTCGGGGCGTCGGTAAACGGTGTCACCTGCGAGGCCGTCGCCGACGACGCGGCGTAGGTGTACATGGTCCCGGCGTTTTGGGCCCACATTTCCCCATATTGGGCTTCCAGCTGCGCGATCACCCCGTTGTTCAGGCCGAAGACGTTGGTCTGCAACGCCTGGGTCAGCTCGGCACGGTTGGCCGCGATCAACGGCGGGGGCACCACCCCGGCGAACGCAGCCTCGAAGGCCGCCGCGGCCGACTGGGCCTGCGCGGCGGCCTGCTCGGCCTGGGCGCCCGTCGTCGTCATCCAGGCCACGTACGGCTGCACGGCCGCGGCCATCGACGCCGAGGACAACCCCAGCCACTCTTCGCTGGCCAGCTGGGTGACGACCTTGTCGTAGCCCTGTGCTGTCGAGGCGAGCTCGGCTGCCAGCGCGCTCCACGCCGACGCCGCGGCCTGCAGCGATGACGACCCCGGGCCCGAGTACATCATCGTCGAGGTGACCTCGGGCGGTGTCGCACCAAAATCGATTCCCATGCCCTGACTCCTTAACCAGCCGCGGCCGCGTTGGCCGCCTCGGCCGCCGCATACGACCCCGAGCTGATGCCCAGGGTGTTGACGAATGCCTCGTGAATGGCGGTCGCTTGAGCGCTGACCGCCTGATACATCTGGGCGTGCGCGGCGAACTGCGCCGCGGTCAACGCCGAGACCTCATCGGCGGCTGCCGGCACCACACCCGTCGTGGGCGCGGCGGCCGCGGCATTCTGGGCGCTCAACGCCGAGCCGATCCCCTGCAGGGTGCCGGCCGCTGCTGCCAGCGCCTCTGGTTGCGTGGTCACGAACGACATCTGATCTCCTCCTCAATAACCTTCCAGCCCAACGGCTTTCGGGGCCTGCTTGCTCGTCGCGGTTGCTCGTTACGGTGCTTATCCTGCCGACGGTGGACGGGTGAGCACGCTTATAGCGGACTCCATACCGAACGCCCGTGTAGCCCGCGCGTTGCGCGCCGCGTCCTCCCGTCGGGGCCCCGGTCAGCGCGGCGTTCATTGGGCCCGCTCCTCCGCCGTGCGAGCCGACGAATTTGGTGCCCACCACTTTCGCGGCGGCCTGCTCTGCCGCGCCCGGAGCGCCGTTGGCCCAGCTCACCGGCACCGACAGACCGCCGACTTTGACGCTCGACGAAAGGCTTGCCGACGCCAAGCCCGCCGACGGGTGCGCAAACGTCCAACCGCCGGCGCCCAAGGCGGCAAATTGTGGTGACGGGATGAAGGCACCGCCGGCGCCGGCAGTTGTTCCCAGAGGGCCGTTGAAAGTCTGCTGGAGAATGCTCATGCCAAAGCTGGCCATACCATTCGAAAAATAGCCCAGGCCTGTGAGTTGTTTCCCGAGTACGTTGTAAATAGTTGAGCTGAGCCCGAGCCAATTGTTGGTCGGCGTCGGCAATCCCTGGGTGAAGAAATCATTGATTGTGTCGTAAACCAGCGATAATGGCCAGGGAAGATTGGTTGCGTCAGCCGCCGATGCAAGTTGCGTCGGCGTCGCGGCGCTGGAAAGCAACTCTGAGACCGCGGCCGCCGCGGTCTGTGCGGAGTTGCCGGCGGGCGTGGCGGTGGCCTGGGCCACCGCGGCGGACTGTCCGCCCGCCGCGCCCGGGGTCGTGGTGTTGGGCGGATCGGTGAACTGGGTCAACTGGGTGGCGATCGCCGAGGAGCCTGCATAGCCGTACATGGCCGCGGCGTCCTGAGCCCACATCTCCATGTACTGGGTTTCGGTCGCCGCGATCGCCGCGGTGTTCTGCCCGAAAAAGTTGGTCGCGATCAACGTCAGCAACAACACCCGGTTGGCGGCGATCACCGGCGGGGGCACGGTGAGCGTGAACGCGGTCTCATAGGCCGCGGCCGCGGCACGGGCCTGGCTGGCGGTTTCCTCGGCCTGGGCGGCCGCCCCACTGATCCAACTCACGTAGGGCGCCACCGCGGCCATCATCGCCCGCGACGTCGGACCCAGCCACGGCGAGCTGGTCAGCTCGTCGATCACCGAACTGTAACCCGCTGCGGTCGCACCCAATTCGGCCGCCAATCCATCCCAGGCCGAGGCGGCAGCCATTATCGGCCCCGAACCCGGACCCGTATAAATCCGCCCCGAATTGATCTCAGGCGGCAGCGCCCCGAAATCGAACACCTATGAACCACCAGATTCGAACGGCATTCGTTTTCCCCCGCAGGTAGTTTGTCCAATGACTTTCTTCCGAAGTTGCTAATGAGGCTAGATCGCTGCGATCCCGTATCGCCGCCGTCGGCTCGCGCCGCCCGTCGGCCGGTTGCCACCGTTCGCCGGGCGCCCCGGCCCCGATGCGACATTCGAGTGCGGTGGCTGCTACCTCGCGGACACGGCTGTCAACTGCAGGAATGGGCCGATTAGGCCGTCCATCTACGCACGGTGGGTACGGGGCGGCGAGCCGGTTCCACGTCCGGTTCGCGGCGAGAAGACCGCCGCGTCGGATAAAAATCCGGCCGCGGATAAACCCCCTCGACGTCGGTCAAGGCGCGGTTGCCAGTAGGTGGCGATCGAGGCGCTGCCACGGATGCTCGACCCGGCTCAGAAGTCGTTTCGGCTGTTCACGTGCTGACGATTGCCGACGGCGCATCTAGTCAGGGGACTAGGCGCCTTGAATGCTCGAGGACGGGAGGCAATCGAAGCGCGAACGCGGCGATCCAGCGCCGCCGGGGTCGACGTCGGAGCGGCGGCTTCGCGCGGGCGCGGGACCGGGGCCTTAGACCGCTCGGCAGCGCGGCGCTGGCGCGGCGGCGACCCGGGGGCGGCGCTCGGCGGCGCTCGGCGGCGTTGAAGCCGGCGCCGGCAGTCCCCGCGCAAGTTATTGGCAGCCGGATTTTATCGAAGCGTTACGTGGCAGCCGTCGATAAACGCGGTGGCCAGGCGGGTTTTGAGGACCACAGGTGGTAGCCAGCGCACTCGCGGCGAACTCTTAGTTAGAAGCACACCAAAACCGGGTCAGACGCTGTTACTGTGTCGTTACCCGAGGTGAATTCGCTGTGCCGTCTGGTGAACAGTTGTGAACAGGCGCCACCGAGGTCTGCCGAGGGCGAGACAGTCATCTACTCTCGTCCCAGAGAGCGATGCTGGGGAGTATTGAGGAGGAGGCAGCATGTCGTTCGTGACGACACAGCCCGAAGCACTGGCTGCGGCCGCGGGAAGCCTGCAGGGGATCGGATCGACCATGGCCGCGCAAAACGCGGCTGCGGCGGCCCCCACGACCGGGGTGGTGCCCGCCGCGGCCGATGAGGTGTCGGCGCTGACCGCGGCTCAGTTCGCCGCCCACGCACAGATGTACCAAGCAGTTAGCGCACAGGCCTCGGCGATTCATGAGATGTTCGTGAACACTCTGGCCACCAGTTCTGGTTCCTACGCGGCCGCCGAGGCCGCCAACGCAGCCGCCGCCGGCTAACCGGCCGGTGAGGCAAGGGTTGCCACGACCGCCACAAACATGGGCTCCATGGCAACCCCCCGGCAGTCGGTGATCTCGGGGATCGACTGCAGGGCTACGAAAGCGCCCGAGACGGTATGGGTAGTTCGTCAACTCGAACACCGCGGTTAGGGTTCGACAGCTGCTCACCGTGTTAGAACGCCCGGTGGCGACCGGCGACTGATGGAAGGGGGGTTCGTCCCTAGTTTCGGTTCGGCGGGTGGCGCGTCTGCGTAGCCTGTCCGGCCATCGCGTTCAAGCACAAAGACAACACAAAGACAATCAGAACAATCAGTACAACCAGACAACTTGAGCAACTTAAGCAACAAGGAGAAATGCAACATGGCACGCTTCATGACCGACCCGCACGCAATGCGGGCCATGGCAGGTCGTTTTGAGACCCACGCGCAGACGGTCGAGGACGAGGCTCGCCGGATGTGGTCTTCCTCGATGAACATCTCGGGCTCGGGCTGGAGTGGTCAGGCCGAGGCGACGTCCTACGACACCATGGGTCAGATGAATCAGGCCTTCCGCAACATCGTCAACATGCTGCACGGGGTGCGCGACGGCTTGGTCCGCGACGCCAACAACTACGAGCAGCAAGAGCAGGCGTCCCAGCAGATCCTCAGCAGCTAGCGCGTAAAGCCGAGGCTGCGTAACCTTTCAATCGTTAGGAGAACACTGATATGACCATCAATTACCAGTTCGGCGACGTCGACGCCCATGGCGCTCTGATCCGGGCCCAGGCCGCATCATTGGAGGCCGAGCACCAGGCCATCGTTCGCGATGTGCTGGCTGCCGGTGACTTCTGGGGCGGTGCCGGTTCGGTTGCCTGCCAGGAGTTCATCACCCAGTTGGGTCGCAACTTCCAGGTGATTTACGAGCAGGCCAACTCGCACGGGCAGAAGGTGCAGTCGGCTGGCAGCAACATGGCCAGCACGGACAGCGCTGTCGGCTCTAGCTGGGCCTAACACCACACCTCAGGCGCGGCAGCACACCAGCCATCGGTGTGCTGCCGCGTCCTGCAGTGTCCGAGCCCGTCAACCTTAGAGGTACTAATGGATCAGCAGAGCACCCGCACCGATATCACCGTCAACGTCGACGGCTTCTGGATGCTCCAGGCCCTCCTGGACATTCGACACGTCGCCCCCGAGCTTCGGTGCCGCCCGTTCGTCTCTACTGATTCCAACGACTGGCTGAACGAACATCCCGGCATGGCAGTCATGCGCGAGCAGGGGATTGTCGTCGGCGACCAGGTCAACGAGCAGGTCGCCGCCCGGATGCGGGTGCTCGCCGCACCCGACATCGAGGTCGTCGCCTTGTTGTCGCGGGGCAAGTTGCTCTACGGCGTAGTCGAGGACGAGAACCAGCCGCCGGGTTCGCGCGATATCCCCGACAACGAATTCCGCGTGGTGTTGGCCCGCCGCGCCAATCACTGGGTGTCAGCGGTCCGGGTGGGCAGCGACATCACGGTCGACGATGTCGCCGTCGCGGACAGCGCCTCGATCGCCGCACTGGTGATGGATGGCCTGGAATCGATTCACCACGCGGAACCCGCGGCCATCAACGCGGTCAACGTGCCTCTCGAGGAGATGCTCGAGGCAACGAAATCGTGGCAGGAGTCCGGCTTCAACGTCTTCTCCGGCGGAGATCTACGTCGAATGGGTATCAGCGCCGCAACGGTGGCAGCGCTGGGTCAGGCGCTGTCAGACCCAGCCGCCGAGGTCGCCGTGTATGCGCGCCAGTACCGCGACGACGCCAAGGGACCGAGCGCCTCGGTGCTGTCGCTGAAGGACGGCTCTGGCGGCCGCATCGCGCTGTACCAACAGGCACGAACGGCAGGCTCCGGCGAGGCATGGCTGGCTATCTGTCCCGCGACACCGCAGCTTATCCAGGTGGGCGTGAAAACCGTATTGGACACGCTGCCTTACGGCGAGTGGAAGAATCACAGCCGGGTCTGAAGCAGGGTGCGAAATGCAAAGCGTGGTAATCCGTTTACACAAATTCCGCCGCCAAGATGCGAACGCGGCAAACTCCTCTAGAATCACTTTCAAAGCTTGAAGGCAGTGCCACAACTACTAATCGCGAGGCGAGGCAAATGAATCCGGAATTGGTCGAGCTGCACCTCCCGGGGGGCCACGGGCCTTCGGTGGGTACCTCAGCGGAGCCCCCCGCGCGGTTAGCGACAGGGATCAACCGTTACACCAGGGCAGGGGGTGCAGGACGATGACCGCGGTAGCTGACGCGCCACAGACTGACGTTGAGGGCGTCTCGTCGCCTCGGGCGGTAGTGGTCGGCATTATGGCCGGCGAGGGTGTCCAGATCGGCGTTTTGCTGGATGCCAACGCTCCGGTTTCCGTGATGACCGACCCGCTGCTGAAAGTCGTGAACAGTCGGCTGAGGGAGCTTGCCGAGGCGCCACTGGAGGCCACCGGTCGCGGCAGGTGGATGCTGTGCTTGGTCGACGGCACGCCGCTGCGCGCCACCCAATCGCTGACCGAGCAAGACGTTTACGACGGCGACCGTTTGTGGATCCGGTTCATCGCGGACACCGAGCATCGCTCGCAGGTCATCGAGCACATCTCTACTGCGGTCTCGCAGAACCTGAGCAAGCGATTCGCCTCGATCGACCCAGTCGTTGCGGTGCAGGTCGGCGCGTCCATGGTGGCGGTCGGGGTAACAGCCGCATCGGCTCTGCTGGGCTGGTGGCGCTGGCACCACAGCTCGTGGCTGACGGCCATCTACGCCGCGGTGATCGCCCTGATCGTGCTGCCGGTATCGGTGTTGGTGCTGATGCGGGCCAACACACGGCAGGACCGGCGGGTCGGCGACATCCTGTTGATCTCCGGCCTCGCGCCCCTGTCGGTTGCCGCGGCGGCAGCGCCGCCCGGCCCTGTGGGGTCCCCGCAAGCGGTGTTGGGTTTCGGTGTGCTCGCCGTCGGCGCGACGTTGGCCTTGCGGTTCACCGGCCGCCGGTTGTCGATTTACACCGCGATCATCACCATCGTGTCGGTGACGGCGGTCGCGAGCCTGGCCCGGATGGTGGCCAATACCAGCGCTGTGACGCTGTTCAGCAGTGTGGTGCTGCTCAGCGTGCTGGCCTACCACTTCGCACCGGCGCTGTCCCGTCGGCTGTCCGGCATCCGGCTCCCGGTGTTCCCGTCGGCCACCAGCCGGTGGGTCTTCGAGGCGCGGCCCGACCTGCCCACCACGGTGGTTCGATCGGACGGCGGCCCGCCGGTTCTGGAGGGGCCTGAGTCGGTGCGCGACGTGCTGCTGCAGGCCGAGCGCGCCAGGTCATACCTGTCCGGTCTGCTGGTGGGGCTCGGCGTGCTGATGATCGTCTCGCTCACCTCGTTGAGCAACCCGCACACCGATACGCGTTGGCTGCCGCTGCTGCTGGCCGGGTTCTCCGCGGGCTTCCTCATGCTGCGTGGCCGCTCGTACGTCGACCGCTGGCAAGCGATCACCTTGGCCGCGACGGCCGTGCTTATCGTCGCTGCGGTGGTGGTGCGCTACGTGCTCGTTTTGTCCTCGCCGTTGTCGATGTCGATCGGCGTGGGGATCCTGGTCCTGCTGCCGGCTGCGGGCATGACCGCCGCCGCGGTGGTGCCCAACACCATCTACAGTCCGCTGTTCCGCAAGTTGGTGGAATGGGTTGAATACCTCTGCCTGATGCCAATTTTCCCGCTGGCATTGTGGTTGATGAATGTCTATGCAGCGATTCGATACCGCTAACGGGAAGTTGTGGCGCGGCCGCGTGTTCCACGCGGCCGTCGCCGCAACGGTGCTCACCGGAGGCGCATTTGCTGGATTGCCGCCGGCGTATGCAATTGCGCCTCCGACTATTGATGCGGCGGCGGTTCCCCCGGACGGCCCGCCCGGACCGGTGGCTCCGATGAAGCAGAATGCCTACTGCATTGAAGTCGGGGTTCTGCCGGGCACCGACTTTCGGCTGCAGCCGAAATACATGGACATGTTGAATATGCAGGAGGCCTGGCAATTCGGCCGTGGTGCCGGCGTAAAGGTCGCCGTCATCGACACCGGTGTGACACCGCACCCCAGGTTTCCGCATCTCATCCCGGGTGGCGACTATGTGATGTCGGGTGACGGGTTATCGGACTGCGATGCCCACGGCACGATCGTGGCATCGATGATCGGCGCAGCTCCGGCGAATGGCGCGCCGGCGCCGCCGGCGGCACCGCGCAAGCCGGTCACTATCCCGACCACCGAGCCGCCCCCGAAAGCACCGCCGCCGCAGACTGTGACGCTGTCGCCGCTGCCTCAGACGATCACGATGGTTCCACCATCCCCGTCGCCGTCCGAAGGAGCGGGACCGGGAGCGCCACCTGGACCGCCCGGGGCTCCGTCAGCCAGCCATGGCGGCGGCACGGTGACGATACCCGGCTACTCCGGTGGCGGACACACGAAGCCCATCGACCATTCCAGCGGCCCGCTTCCGCTGCAGCCGACGCCCAAGCCATCACCGTCACCGTCCGCATCGCCGTCTCCGGCGCCGGCGTCCGCGTCGCCGTCACCTGCTCCGGCACCCGCATCACCGGCGGCGGCGCCGACTGACGCGTTCAGCGGGATCGCCCCCGATGTCGACATCATCTCGATCCGCCAGTCGAGTCAGGAATTTTCCCTCAAGGACCCGTACACCGGTGACGAGGACCCGCAGACATCGGCAAAGATCGACAACATCCAGACGATGGCACGGGCGATCGTGCATGCCGCGAATATGGGCGCGCAGGTGATCAACATCTCGAGCGTGACGTGCATGAGCGCGCGCAACATCATCGACCAGCGCGCGTTGGGCGCGGCGGTGCGCTATGCGGCGGTCGACAAGAACGTTGTCATCGTGGCGGCCGCCGGCGACAGCAGCAGCAAGGACTGCAAGCAGAACCCGCTGCATGATCCGTTGTCGCCCAACGATCCCCGTGACTGGAACGCTGTCACGACGGTCGTGACGCCGTCGTGGTTCAGCGACTACGTCCTGACGGTCGGCGCAGTGGATTCGAGCGGCACGCCCATGACCCAAACGAGTGTCGCCGGACCATGGGTCGGGATCGCCGCGCCGGGAACCGACATCATCGGCCTCTCACCACGCGACGACGGTCTGATCAACGCGATCGACGGCCCGGATAATTCGTTGCTGGTTCCGGCCGGCACCAGCTTTTCGACTGCGATCGTGTCCGGGGTGGCCGCGCTGGTCCGCGCTAAGTACCCAGAGCTGTCGGCATATCAAGTCATCAACCGGTTGATCCACACGGCCAGGGCGCCGGCTCGCGGTGTGGATAACCAGATCGGCTATGGAATTGTCGACCCGGTCGCTGCCCTGACCTGGGATGTACCCGAAGGCCCGGCAAAGCCGCCGCAGCAGCTTTCCGCACCGTTGAACCTGCCGAAGCCGGCTGCCGGCCGCGATATGGTGCCGGTGTGGGTGGCCGCCGGAGGGTTGACTGCGGCACTACTGATAGGCGGCGCGGTGTTCGGTACTGCCATGATGGTCGTGCGAACACGTAAGCAGAAGGCGGAGCAGGAATGAAGGCTCAGCGCACTTTAGGGTTGTCTTTGTCGTGGCCTCGGGTCACGACGGTGTTTTTGGCCGACATCGTGATCTTGGTGCTGGCTAGCCATGCCCCGGACTCGTGGCAGGGCGATCGCCATGTCGCGTTCTGGGTCGGGGTTGGCGTCGCAGCGGTGCTGACGGCCTTGTCGTTGGTCACCTACCACGGGCTCACACTGGCCTCCGGGCTGGCGGCGTGGCTGTGGGATTGGTCTGCCGACCCGGGCGCAGCGCTGGCTGGGGGGTGCACGCCCGCGATCGATCACCAGCGCCGGTTCGGGCGCGACACTGTTGGAGTGCGCGAGCACAAAGGCCACCTGGTCACGGTGATCGCGCTGAACGGCCATGACGATCCGTCGGGGCGGTCCCGCCATCGGGCGGCGCCGGCGGCCGCGGTGGCGGTGGAGGCGATCGCAGAGGGCCTGCGCCAGTTCGATATTCACCTCGAAGGCATCGACATCGTCGCGGTGAAGGTGCGTCGCGGGGGCAACTCAGCCGAGCTGTCGAAGCTCGACGACTGGGGCCCAGAAGAGTGGGACTTGGTCAGTGATCTCCCCACCTCGCTGCACCGCCGAACCTGGCTGGTGCTGCGGATGAATCCGCAGCGCAACGTTGCCGCGGTGGCGGCCCGCGACTCGCTGGCGTCGACGATGGCTGCGGCCACCGAGCGGCTCGCCCAGGATCTCGATGGGCAATCGTGCTCGGCCCGGCCGCTGACCGCCGACGAACTCGCCGAGGTCGACACCGCCGTGCTGGCCGATCTGGAGCCCACCTGGAGCCGCCCGGGGTGGCGTTTTCTCAAGCATTTCAACGGTTTTGCGACCAGCTTCTGGCTGACGCCGTCGCACATCGACACCGAGACCATCGACGCGTTGTGGGTCGATAGCACCGAGATTGGGGCCACCGTGGTGACCATCCGCCTCGTCAGTCGGGCCGGTCGCCCGCTGGTGTCGGCCTGGGTGCGGTATCACTCCGACGGCCGCCTGCCTAAAGAGATATCGACGGGGCTCAACCGGCTGACCGGCCGCCAACTGGCCGCGGTGCGCGCCAGCCTGCCGGCGCCGACGACCCATCCGCTGCTGGCCGTGCCCGGCCGCGAATTGCGTGACCACGACGAGCTCATGGTGTCGGTCGGTCAGGTGCAGGAAAGCATGCCCGCAGCGCAATGACCCGCGCGCAGTCGACCGCCGAAGACGCCCGCAATGCGATGGTCGCTGGCCTTTTGGCTTCGGGGATTTCCGTCAACGGACTACAGCCGAGCCACAACCCGCAGGTGGCGTCGCAGATGTTCAATACCGCGACCAACCTCGATCCGGGAATGTGCGATGCCTGGTTGGCGCGGGTCCTGGTGGGCGATCAGAGCATCGAGGTGCTCTCCGGCGCATGGGCGTCGGTCAGAACGTTTGGTTGGGAGACCCGGCGCCTCGGGGTCACGGACCTGCAGTTCCGGCCCGAAGTCTCCGACGGGTTGTTTTTGAAGCTCGCGGTCACCAGCGTCGAGTCCCTGGCCTGCGCTTACGCCGCCGTCCTCGCCGAGGCGAAGCGCTACGAGGAGGCGGCCAAACTGCTCGACGGCGTCGAGCCCCGTCACCCGTTCGACTCCGAGTTGGTCAACTACGTGCGCGGGGTCTTGTATTTCCGCACCGGACGTTGGCCGGACGTGCTCGTCCAGTTTCCCGAGGGAACGCCATGGCGGCACCCCGAGCTGAAGGCCGCAGGCGCGGCGATGGCCACGACGGCGCTGGCATCGCTGGGGGTGTTCGAGGAGGCGTACCGGCGCGGGTCCGAAGCCGTCGAGGGGGACCGGGTACCGGGCGCGGCGAACATCGCCCTCTACACCCAAGGCATGTGTTTACGGCACGTCGGGCGCGAGGAAGAGGCCGTCGAGCTGCTGCGCCGGGTGTATTCACGGGATCCGAAGTTTGCACCGGCCCGGGAAGCGTTGGACAACCCTAACTTTCGGCTGATTCTGACCGACCCGGAAACAATCGAGGCCCGCACGGATCCGTGGGATCCGGAGAGCGCGCCCACCCGCGCCCAGACCGAGGCCGCTCGGCATGCCGAGTCGGCAGCGAAGTACTTGGCCGAGGGGGACGCCGAGCTCAACGCGATGCTGGGCATGGAACGGGCCAAGCGGGAAATCAAACTGATCAAGGCGACGACAAAGGTGAACTTGGCGCGTGCCAAGATGGGTCTCCCGGTTCCCGTGACATCGCGCCACACCTTGTTGCTGGGGCCGCCCGGTACCGGCAAGACGTCGGTAGCACGGGCTTTCACTAAACAGCTGTGCGGCTTGACGGTGCTGCGTAAGCCGCTGGTGGTCGAGACCAGCCGTACCAAGCTGTTGGGCCGGTATATGGCCGACGCAGAGAAGAATACCGAGGAGATGTTCGAGCAGGCCCTGGGCGGCGCGGTATTTTTCGACGAGATGCACACGCTGCACGAGAAGGGCTACACCCAGGGCGACCCCTACGGCAACGCGATCATCAACACCCTGCTGATCTACATGGAGAACCATCGCGACGAACTGGTGGTGTTCGGGGCGGGTTATGCGAAGGCCATGGAGAAGATGCTTGAAGTGAATCAGGGCCTGCGGCGGCGGTTTTCGACTGTGATCGAGTTCTTCAGCTACACCCCGCAAGAGTTGGTCGCGCTGACGAAGATGATGGGCGCAGAGAACGAAGACGTGATCAACGACAACGTAGCCGATGTGCTGATGCCGGCGTATACCCGGTTCTACCTCGACGAGACGGTTTCCGAGGAAGGAGACCTGATTCGCGGGATCGATACCCTCGGTAACGCCGGCTTCGTGCGCAATGTGGTCGAGAAGGCGCGCGACCACCGTAGCTTCCGCCTGGACGACGAAGACCTGGACGCGGTGCTGGCCAGTGACATCAGCGAATTCAGCGCGGATCAGCTACTGCGGTTCAAGGAGCTGACGGGCGAGGACCTGTTGGAAGGACTCAGCGCGGCAGTGGCCGAGAAGAAGTCGAAGTAGGCGTCGGGTTCGATCGGCGCCGCGGTGAGATATCCGCAGGGCGGTTGGGTGCACGTTGCAAGCGTTTGGCAGTTGGGTTGACTCACCTTGCGCCAGATGCCACCATGGGGTTCGTATGCACCTCGCTAGGTGAGGCGTCTACACGGACATAGGCCGCTGACCTCGAACGTCGAAAGACGCCCAGGGTCAGGACAGCTCCTCCCGGATTAAGGGTTGAGCCCAAGTGGCTTTCGGTTGTGGTGCAACCGGATACGCCGTGTGGTGTCGAAGCTCTGACGAGAGGGGTGCGGCGGCTTGCGCTTGCTGGTCTGGCTGGGCTCACCTCCCTCTCGTCCCTGGTGCGTTACCAACGGCATCCCCGTGTGCCCTGGCCCTGAGGAGGTGAGAGCGAGATGAGCCCCGACGATAGTCCGTATTCCAGATCAGCGACCATTTCGCTGCGATCCGGCCCAGGCACCATTTCCGCCGTCTGAATCGGCACACTTCCGACAGGCTCGCCCGCGTTTTTCTGCTCCGCTCGGCAATTCCATGCGAGTGGATGACGTGCGCTGGCACGGGTGAAGTCGCGGCGGCCCCTTGGTCTCGTCGCTTTCCGCCGGGGAGAGTCCGAGGTCGTTTGAAATTGCGCACCGGGAGCGATTGCTACTGCCGCCGGTCGCTTGACCCGTGCTGGATACGTATGAGCTTGCACTGCAACGTAATTGAATGCGCATGTTGCCGTGGACCGGGCCGTCAGCGGCCAAGCGAGGGCCATCCGCAAGTCTTTCGTCGCAAGACGCGGCGCCGTCACGGCTAGGTAGTCGTAGCTAGGTAGGGGAGGGGTCACCGATGACCGCTGCAGCGGATTTCGCATTGCTTCCGCCCGAAGTCAACTCTGCCCGCATGTACTCCGGACCCGGGGCGGGCCCGATGCTGGCCGCGGCTTCGGCATGGAATGGGCTGGCCGCAGAGCTGCGTGCCACCCGGCTCGCCTATGGCTCGGTGCTATCGGCGTTGAGTACTGAAGAATGGCACGGTCCGGCGTCGGCGGCGATGGTCGCCGCGACCATGCCCTATGTGGCGTGGATGAGCACCACGGCCGCGCAAGCCGAGGAGACCGCCGTACAGGCCGAGGCCGCCGCCGGGGCCTACGAGGCTGCTTTTGCGGCCACCGTGCCCCCGCCGGTGGTCGCGGCCAACCGCGCCCAGCTGATCGCGCTGATCGCCTCCAACGTCCTGGGCCAGAACACCCCGGCTATCGCAGCCACCGAAGCCCAGTACATGGAGATGTGGGCCCAGGACGCCGCCGCAATGTACGGCTATGCCGGCTCGTCGGCGGCCGCCACCCGGCTGACGGCATTCACCGAGCCGCAGCAGGCCACCAGCCCCGGCGGGCTGAGCGGACAGTCCGCAGCGGTCAGCCAGGCCGCCGCGACCCAGGCCGGGACCCAGCAGAGCGCGCTCGCGCAGGTGATGTGCGTGATGCCCAACGCGCTGCAGGGGCTGGCGTCACCGTCGCCGACTTCGTCGCAGGCGACGGATCTGGGCGGCATCCTCCAGGCGTTGGAGGGGGCTAGTCCGTTTGGGGCAGGGTCGGCAAATGACGCCACGGGACTAAATGGTGTGCTGAATTTGATCGGCGGGAACGACACGGCCGTTGGGCAGCTCCTGAACGCAAACATCTGGAACACCATCTTTTCGTCCGGGTTCTACATGCCCAGCAACTCGATGGCGCCCTTCCTGGGCTTGCTGGGTGCGCAATCCGCCGGGGGCGCGGTTGGCGACGCGGCCGGGCAGGCGGCCACGGGCGCGCTTGGTGAGGCGCTCATGGGTCCCGTGGGCGGGCTGGGAGGTCTCGGAGGCGTAGGTAACGGGGTAGCAGCCGGGCTGGGGCACGCACCTATGATCGGCGCGCTGTCGGTGCCGCCGAGCTGGACCGCGCCTGCACCGCTTGCCAGCCCATTGGCCTCGACGTTGGGAGGCACACCGATGGTCGCGCCGCCGGCGATGGCAGCCAGCATGCCCCCGGTGCCGCTGGGCAACATGGCCGGCCAAGTCTATGGGCGTCCGGTGCCGCAATACGGGTTCCGCCCGACCTTCGTGCCACGCTCACCGGCCGCCGGATAGCGCGCGGCGCCACAAATCAAGTGAGTCAGGCCTTTTCGCAACATCGCGGTAACAGCGCGGTAAGACGGCGCTAACCGCGCCCGGGGCACGGACGGCCATGACCAGCGGAAACAGGCCTCACAGCAAGTCCCCAGCAGCCAATAAGCTCGACGGCAGTGTGGCATGGCTACTATCTGATGAACTTAAAGGGAGAGTGGGATGACGATTAGCGTTCAATGTGGGTATGTCGACGCCCGCGGGCCCACGATTCGGGCCCAGCCCCCGCAGCCGTGGTGGTGAGTTTTTCGCGCCGATATGCGTGGCGTGCCCGGAATGTTGATACTGCTCCGGCGCCGTCGCGGTGTCACAGCATATCTGAAATTCTCAAGCCCACAACACTAGTGCACTAGGGGGTCATGAAGCTCGGGATCGACGCAGGTGATGAATAGCCTTAAACGCAGTTAACAATATCGCTGATGGCGCCGGTCTGTGGAATGACTCTTCACTTAAGCCTCAGAATTGGAGAACCATTTTTTCGTCATTTTTCGGTGGTTGCTGTGCTCAAAACTGAACAGGTGGTTATTGGATGTCGGCGTTAGCTGCAAGACGAACACATCTGACACGCGATAGCGGTGCCATGACATTTGCTTTTTACCTTGCGATTACCAAACAGGAACGTGTCGCGAATACGTTCTGATCACGATGATCGTAATCTTGAGCAAGCGTTCAGGGCGAACGGTATTGACGGATTTTCAACGAGGGGACACGAGCATCAGTTGACATCGAATACAAGGAATCGACGCTGGTTCCGATGTATTCCCTAAGAGCTGGGCAGATTTGCAGCTAGGACTAGTTGGCCGTAATTACCATGGCGGCCATCTGAGGGGATCTCAGCCGACAGGCACGGGCGTCAAGATGGCGGCGCCCAACGAGGTGCTGAACAACATCCTTAACAACATCTTCGTATGGGAGGAAAACGATGGCTTTTGTAACCACACAGCCGGAGGTGCTGGCAGCGGCGGCCGGGAGCTTGGCGGGTATCGGTTCCGTGATGACGTCTGGAAGCGCGGCCGCGGCCGCCCCGACGACCGGGGTGATTCCGGCCGCGGCCGACCCGGTGTCGGCGCTGACCGCCGCACAGTTCGCCGCGCACGCGCAGATGTATCAGGCGATGGCCGCGCAGGCCGCGGCGATTCACGAGCAGTTCGTCACGACGTTGACGGCCAGCTCGGGGTCATATGCGGCTACCGAGGCGGCGAACGCGATCGCGGCCAGCTAAGGGACGCTGAGAGACTTTTGGAGGCTAAGTAGATGCTGGATTTCGGGGCGCTACCGCCGGAGATCAACTCCGGCCTAATGTATGTCGGTCCTGGGTCGGGGCCAATGCTGGCCGCCGCGGCGGCGTGGGACGAGTTGGCCGCCGATTTGCAGTCAACGGCGTCGTCGTACGGGTCCACTGTCGAGGGCTTGGTCGTCGGCCCGTGGACGGGTCCCTCCTCGATAGCCATGGCTGCCGCGGCGGCGCCATATGTCGCGTGGATCAGTGCCTCGGGCGCGCAGGCCGAGCAGGCGGCCACCCAAGCCAAGATCGCCGCCGGCGCCTATGAAACGGCCTTCGCGGCCACGGTGCCTCCGCCGTTGATCGCGGCCAACCGCGCCCTGCTCATGGTGCTCGTCGCAACCAACATCCTGGGGCAGAACACCGCCGCCATCGCAGCCAACGAAGCCGAATACGCCGCAATGTGGGCCCAGGATGCGGCGGCGATGTATGCCTATGCCGGGTCGTCGGCGACCGCGTCGCAGCTGACGCCGTTCACCGAGCCGCCGCAGACCACCAACTCCTCGGCCACGGCCCTGCAATCGACCGCGGTTACTCAGTCCAGCGCCGCGAGCGGCGTGAACGTCGGCACGAAACTGTCCCAGCTGATCACGTCGGTCCCCAGCACGCTACAAAGCCTGGCGACATCGACCCCCACGCCCGCGGCATCGGGGCTACTGGGATCGGTCGGGTTAAATCTGCCGCCGCTGCCCGCGGGGCTCGCGACCGACCTGACCAACTGGAACACGATCATGTCGACCTCCGTCGGGCTGTATTCGCCATTCTTCGGGGCGAGTGGCATGCTCGGCGGCCCGTTCCTGTCGTTCGGGCAGACGTTCGCCTACGCCCAAAACGCACAGGGGCTGGAATCCTTCTTCACTCCGAAGATCATCAGCGGGGCGTTGGCCCCCATCGCCAGCGAGATGCCACACCTGAGTTCGGCGGCCAGCTTTGGTGGGGGACCCGTATCGGCGGCGATGGGAAAGGCGGCCATGGTCAGCAATATGGCGGTGCCCCCGAGTTGGACCCAGGCCGCCCCGGAGATGCAGATCAGGACTCTGGCCTCGGTGCTGCCGAGCGCGCAAATCGCGCCAGCGGCCGCGCTTACCGGGGAGGAGGGCGTCTTCAGTCAGATGGCCCTGTCGAGCCTGGCGGGACGCGCCATGGGTGCTTCCGCGGCCTATTCCGGAGCCGGCGGTGCGGCGGCGAGGTCGCTCGGCGGCGTCGTCGAAGCCGACCCCGCCACAGCCACCATCATCGTGATTCCGGCACTCGACGACTAACCACGATGGAAGCACTGACGACAATGACCGCCACGACGGAGATCAAGCCGGCAAACGCCACGCAAGCGCGGACGACCAGGCAAGGGGTATAGACAGATGTTTTATGCAGCGTTACCGCCCGAGGTCAACTCCGGCAGGATGTACAGCGGTCCGGGATCGGGTTCATTGCGGGCCGCCGCGGCGGCCTGGGACGGGCTGGCCGGCGAAATACAGACCACCGTCGGCGCGTATTCGTCGATCATCGAAAACCTGATCGCCGGGCCGTGGGTCGGTCCGTCGTCCGCGGCCATGGCCGCCGCGGTCATGCCCTACCTCAGCTGGATGCAGGCCACCGGCGGAACGGCCGGCGAAGCCGCAGCCCAGGCCACCGCGGCGGCAAGCGCCTACGAAACGGCGTTCGCGGCGCACGTGCCGCCCACCGAGATCGCCGCCAATCGCACCCAGCTGACATCACTGGTGTCGACCAACATCTTCGGGCAGAACACGTCCGCGATCATGTTGACCGAGATCCAGTACGCCGAGATGTGGGTTCAAGACGCGCTGGCGATGGAGGGCTACACCGGCTCGTCGGCGACCGCCACCAAGTTGACACCATTCACCGCGGCGCCGGAGGTCACCAACGGGGCCGGTCTGGCCAGCCAGGCCGCGGCGGCGACCCAGGCGGCCGGCACTTCGGCCGGCAGCGCACAGTCGATCCTGTCCTCCCTGTCATCGATCCCCAACCCGGTGTCATGGCTGTTGCAGCAGGGCGCAGACCTATCCACCCAGTACACAAATTTCTTCAACAACCTCATCAACACCCTCGTCGGGCCAGGCTGGGCAACGACTCTCACGCAGATGTACACGGCGCTAAAGACCCCGCTTGGCTACACCACCGAGTACAACTACATCGGGCTGCTCATCAACCTTCCCGCGTCGCAGTTCCTCAAGTTCGCCCCGCACCCCTCGGCTGGCGCCATCCCCAGGGAAGGCCTGGGAGCCGGGCTGGGGCTTGGGGGACCACACTGGGGCCGCGGCACACTGTTCGGCTCGGTCACGCCGGAGGCGCACTTCGGGCGTGGCACCCTGGTCGGATCGTTGAGCGTTCCGCCGAGCTGGGCCACGGCCACGCCGGCCATCAGGACGGTCGCCGCGGCATTGTCGGCCGCCGGACCGGACGCGGTGCCGGCTGCGGCACTCGGCGAGGGAGGACTCTTCAGCTCGATGGGCATGGCGGGAATGCTGGGCAGCGCCCTGGGAGCCGGCGGTCCCGACGTGGTCAAGAGTGCCGGCGTGCGCGGCCGTCTGACCCCGCTCAAGGACCTCAAAGACAGCACCTCGCCTGAGAAGCTCAAGCGTCTGGTTGCACAAATCTCGGAGAAACCCGAAAGCGTGCAGCATCACCGAGTCGACCAAGAAGGCCTCGACGCGCTGCTTGAGCAACTGGCCAAGAAACCCGGCATCCACGCGGTGCACCTGTCCAAAGGCGACAAGCCCACGGTTGTGCCGGCGGATGCGCAGTTAGGTTAGCGGACAGGCTGATTGGAGCGTTTGGACCTTGATGCCGTCTATTGTGGCGATCTCGGCGCCGGTGACCATGCTTGGTCGAGGCGTTGAGATCAGCTACGCTCCAAGCTATTTCGGCGACAATCGTAGACCGGCACCGGCACCGGCGAAGGGGCTTGGCGACAGACCTCGAATAACGGCCGACGCGTCGTCAATGCCGCTGGTGCGGAAGATCTTCGCGAGCCAGGCCATGGCGAGCGGACGAACCGCAACTGAGTCGAGTTGGAACGCTACAGCCATGGTGCCAAACACCGTTGGTGGCTTTGCGCCACCTGTGAAAATCGCCTCGGAATGGAAGAAGGTTGAGTTATGAGAAAACTACTAGCGCTACTGGGCGTTTCCGCGATGATCGGCTTGGCAGCACCCGCCTATGCCGATCCGATCAATGACAGCACCGGCGATGACGCGGGCTTCATCGCTGCCCTGCAACAAGACGGAATCACCTATTCCAGCCCGGCGTCGGCCATCGCGACAGCCCACGCGGTATGTGACTGTTTGGATCGCGGGGAGTCCGGCTTGGAGCTAGTTCACGACGTGAAGAGCCACAATCCCGGATTCACGATGGACGCAGCATCTGAGTTTTCGCTGCTGGCGGCGAAATACTACTGCCCTCACCACCTCAACAAGGCCTGACGAGCCGGGATGAGATCGCTATTCGCGCTACTCGGCGCTTCCGTCATGATCGGCTTCGCCGGGCCCGCGTATGGCAGTCCAGACGACGGGTTCGACGACACGGGCTTTCTGGCCACCGTGCGCGATGCGGGCCTCAGCTACAACAACGCAAGTCGAGCCATCTCATTCGCCAAAACGGTGTGCGGGTCGATGGGCAACGGCAAATCGGGCCCGGAGCTGGTCCGCGAGCTGCAGAACGACAATCCCGCGTTGACCGCGGACCACGCCGCCCTGTTTGTGGCCATCTCGACGAAGTACTACTGCCCGCAACTCATCAAACCGTCGTAGCGCAGTGGGTGGACGGCGATCGACTGCCCGAATCGACCGCCCGAATCGACGCAGCCGGCGCGCGACACCGCTTGTCGCGGTGACCGCATTGCGGCCAGTTTGGTCTTGGGCTACGTGCCGTTTACCTGGGCGTGGTTAGCTGCGCCGACGCGTGGCACCCGCCGTCAGGCTTGCCATGGGGGAAGGAGCGCGGGGTCATGCAGACGCTGAGCGTGGCCGATTTTGCACTCCGGCTGGGCGTCGGGGTGGGATGCGGCTCCCTCATCGGTTTGGAGCGGCAGTGGCGGGCGCGCATGGCCGGGCTGCGGACCAACGCCCTGGTGGCCGCGGGTGCGACCCTGTTCGTGCTGTATGCGGTCGCCACCGAGGACAGCAGCCCCACCAGGGTCGCGTCGTACGTGGTGTCCGGGATCGGGTTCCTCGGCGGTGGGGTGATCCTGCGCGAGGGGTTCAACGTGCGGGGCCTCAATACCGCCGCGACCCTGTGGTGCTCCGCCGCGGTGGGTGTGCTGGCCGCGTCGGGGCACCTGGCGTTCACCTTGATCGCCACCGGCACCGTCATCGCGATCCACATGCTGGGCCGCCCGCTTGGCCGGATGATCGACCGCGACGACGCCGGAGCGGAAGACGAAGGCCTGCAGCCTTATCTTCTGCAGGTGGTGTGTCGCCCCAAGTCGGAAACGTACGCGCGCGCCCAGATCGTGCAACACGTCGGCGGCAACGACATGATGCTGCGGGGCATCCACCGGGGAGCCGCCGACGACGACGAGGTCACGCTCACCGCGCACCTGCTCATGGATGGCAATTCGCCGGCCAGGCTCGAACACTTGGTGGGGGAACTGTCCCTGCAGCAGGGGATTCGAGCGGTCCATTGGCAAGCCGGTGATCACCTGCAATTGGACTGACCAGCGTCCTGCCAAGGGCGGTTAAGGGCGGGCCTGTAATTCCGGTGCGGCCGCGGCAAGTAGGTCTGCGCGATCGCGGGTCAGCGGTGGATAGATCCGCCGGGTGTTAATGGTCTGCTTGGTGACCTTGGCCCGCGCACCCCGGGCGACCACCGTCCGGTCCCAGCCTTCGGTGTACACCGCCCCGGCCGGTCCGAGATCGAGAACCGTTACATACCAAGGGATCCGAAGGGTCAGCAGCGGCTCACCCAGCAGATCGCTGATCACGTTGTAGCCCGCGTACCTGCCCATCGGGCGCCCATGCTGGCACGACATCACCGACAGATGATCGTCGTCCATCCGGGCGACGGCCACGTCCCCGGCGGCGAACATCGAGGGCACGCCGATCACCCGCAGATGGTCGTCCACGGGTACCCGGCCCAGCCGGTCGCGGGCGACCGGTATTTGCTCGGTCAGCGTGCTGGCCCGCATTCCGGCACACCACACCACCGTGGCCGCCGCCAGCCGCTCACCCGACGACAGCGAGACCCCGTCCTCGCTGACGTCTGCGACGCTGACTCCTGTCCTGGTCTCAACGCCGTTGTCCGACAGGGCCTGTTCGATCACCGGCCGCGCCGCGGCACCCATATCGGAGCCGACCAACGGATTGTGGTCGACCAGCACCACCCGGGGGACTACACCGTTGCGGGTAAACAGCGCGCGCAGCCTCGTCGGCAGCTCGGAAGCCGCCTCGATCCCCGTCAGCCCGGCGCCGACCACGACGACCGTCGCCGCCGCGGGAGGCAACGGTCGTCCTGGGGCGTCGGCCAGCCGTTCCAGGTGATGCTGCAACCGAACCGCCCCGTCATAAGTGTCGACATCAAAACCGAACTCCCGCAGACCCGGAACGGCGGGTTTGACCACGCGGCTGCCCGCGGCGAGCACCAGCCGGTCGTAGCCGTAAGC
This sequence comes from uncultured Actinomycetota bacterium, assembly GCA_963778135.1. Lineage (GTDB taxonomy): Bacteria > Actinomycetota > Actinomycetes > Mycobacteriales > Mycobacteriaceae > Mycobacterium. The sequence continues at coordinate 363,174 of CAVZTC010000005.1, forward strand.
CGTACCGCTCGCCGTACTAACGGTGCGGGCGTCGGTGTCGATCGTGGTCACTTCCGTCGCGACATGCGCGACGCCGACGGGGTCGAGCAGACCGCCGAGCGGGATGCGGCAGGCGCTCAGATCTTCCTCGTAGTTGCGCACCCGGATGTCATGAAAAGGCTTGGCGCTCAACACGGTGATGTCGACCGCGCCCGCCGGGACGCCGAGTTCGTCGAGTCGTCGGGCGGCGCCGAGCGCCGCCCACAGCCCGGCGAAGCCGGAGCCGACGACAATCACGCCGGTCACTGGCTCAACACCTCCCTGATCGTGGTCATCGCGGTTGCGGCGCGACGACCGGGCAAAAACATCCACACGTGCAGGCCGCCTTCCAGTTCGTACCAGCCGATATCGAGGCCTTCGCCCGTTGCGCGCCTCTGGAATGCGCGGGCGTCGGGGTTGAGCACGTCGTGCGTGCCGGTGAATATCGTGAGTCGCGGCAGACCTTCCAGCGGTCCCACGCTGGGGCTGACCAGCGGCGTGTCCAGCGGATCGCCGCCGGCATAGCGGATCCCCGCCGCACGCAGGTCGTCGAGGTTCAGGAACGGGTCGATCTTTGCGACGGCGGGCACGCCCGGGTCGGGCATCGCAATGTGCATCCAGGGAGAGAGCAGCACCGCATCGCTGGGCTGCGGCAGGCCAGCGTCCCGCACCGCCCGACACAGCGCGAAGGCCATTCCGCCCCCGGCCGACTCACCGACGAACGCGATCGAACGCGGATCCCGGGTTTCCAGCTCCCGGCGGTATGCCTGTAACAGGAATGGGAACACCTCGCGGTAGCTGTGCTCCGGGGCGATGGGGTAAATCGGCACCGTCACCGTTCGCCGGACGGCATTCGCCAGCTTCGCGATCGCCGGCCAATGAAAATGCGGCACTAAGTCCAGGACGTATGCACCGCCGTGCAGATAGAGCAGATGGCCGGTGAGCCGCTCGCCATCGACCTCACGCGGGCTGACCTGGTAGACCGCACGGCCATCGAGGTCGGTCCGGGTGACATCGATCCTGGTCAACACCCGCCTGGATGGCAGACCTGCGTAGGGCAGACGCGGGTGTGCGGCCCAGTGGTCCAGCTTCGCGGCCGGAAAGTACCGATTGCGGATGCCGGTGGACCGCAGCAGTCGCTGGGTCGGACCGAGTTCCAGCATCCCGCGATGCGTCCTGCGAGTTGTCCCTGTCATCGCCTCACAGTGTGTACCGCCTGTGGGCCCGAATCCATCTGGCGCTCGCCTGGGCAAGGCCGGCCGTAATCTGTCTGGTGTGGACGTGTTGGCAGGATTTTGGTTCGGGCTGCCCGAGCAGGTGCGGGACCCGGTGCTCTTCGCCATCCCGTTCTTTCTGTTGCTTTTGATTCTGGAGTGGACGGCGGCCCGCAAGCTGGCCAGCGTCGAGAATCCCGCACCCGATGCACCAGATGCCCCCGATGCGCCCGGTCAGTCGGGCAGGCGACGTCCTCCCTCCGGGGGATACCTCACCCGCGACTCGTGGGCGAGCATCTCGATGGGGCTGGTCTCGGTGGCCACGTCGGCAGGCTGGAAGTCGCTGGCGTTGCTCGGTTATGGGGCGATCTATGCGTACCTGGCGCCCTGGCATCTGCCGGTGACCCGTTGGTACACCTGGGTCATCGCGTTCCTGGGCGTCGACCTGCTCTATTACGGCTACCACCGCATCGCGCACCGGGTCCGGCTGATCTGGGCGACGCACCAGGCGCACCACTCCAGCGAATATTTCAACTTCGCCACAGCAGTGCGGCAAAAGTGGAACAACAGCGGCGAGATCCTGATGTGGCTTCCGTTGCCGCTGCTGGGACTGCCCCCGTGGATGGTGTACTTCAGCTGGTCGCTGAACCTGATCTACCAGTTCTGGGTGCACACCGAGCGGATCGGGACGCTGCCGCGGCCTTTTGAGTTCGTGTTCAACACGCCCTCGCACCACCGGGTGCATCACGGCATGGACAAGATCTATCTAGACAAGAACTACGGCGGCATCTTCATCATCTGGGACCGGCTGTTCGGCAGCTTCCAGCAGGAGCTGTTCCGCCCGCATTACGGACTGACCAAGCAGGTTGACACCTTCAACATCTGGACCCTGCAAACCCGCGAATACGTGGCGATCGGCCGCGACTGGCGATCGGCAACGCGCGTGCGAGATCGGTTGGGCTACGTATTCGGTCCACCGGGTTGGACGCCACGTCCGGTCAACCGGACATTGATTCCGTCGCCGCCGGGGAAAGCGAGGTCCCTCAGGCGAAATCGCGGTAACGCTGTGACCGGTCGCTCCGAAACACTATCCGTCGGGGAGGGATAAGTCGTAACGTCAAGCTCCGGCAGGCAAATTGCGTCAGCGTTGACGGATCGGAGTTGGCATGCGGCCCTTGACAATGCGTGTTTTCACAGCGTCCTTGCTGGTCAGGGGATCGGAGTTAAGGTGCGCCGCTTGACAATGCGCGTTTTCGCGGCATCGATTTCCGTCCGGCGAATCGGAATTAATATGCGCCACTTGACAATGCACGTTGTCACGGCGTTGGTGCTGTTCGAGGGATCGGAGTTAAGGTGCGCTGCTTGAGAATGCGTGTTTTCACGGTGTCGGTGCTGGTCGGGGCGCTGGCTCTGTGGCTCCCGCCTGGCGCGGCCAGCGCCGATTCCACCCTGGTCTTCCCAGGAATGGAGATCCACCAGGCTAATCGCGTGTGCACCATGGGTTACGTCGACTTGGCCAAGAGAATCGCGTTCACGGCGGGGCACTGTCGAGGCGACGGCCCGGTCACCGACCGGGACCGCAACGTAATCGGTTACCTTGCGACCTTCCGCGACGACACACCCAGCGGGTCGACGGTGGCCACCGACCAGGCGATCTCCGATTACGAGGCGATTGTGCTGCAGGACAACGTCGTGGCGAGCAACATCCTGCCCGGCGGTCGTCCATTGGAGTTCAACCCGGCCGTGGCCGCCCAACCCGGCGAGCCGGTGTGCCATTTCGGCGTCATCACCGGCGAAACCTGCGGAACCATCGAGGGCGTCAACAACGGCTGGTTCACCATGTCCCACGGCGTCGTGAGCCAGAAGGGCGACTCGGGCGGACCGGTGTACGTGGCCCCAGACGGGGCACCCGGGCAGATCATCGGGATCTTCAACAGCGTGTGGGGAGATTTGCCCGCGGCGGTGTCCTGGCGAACCACTTCCGATGAGGCACGACAGGATCTTGGGCCGGCCAGGATCGGTTGATCAGCGGCGTCGCCGCGCTCGCGATCACCACGGACCTGATGGTGGCGACCCGCTTCGCCCGGCTTCGCCGCGCTCGCGATCACCACGGACCTGATGGTGGCGACCCGCTTCGCCCGGCTTCGCCGCGCTCGCGATCACCACGGACCTGATGGTGGCGACCCGCTTCGCCCGGCTTCGCCGCGCTCGCGATCACCACGGACCTGATGGTGGCGACCCGCTTCGCCCGGCTTCGCCGCGCTCGCGATCACCATTACGGCGCGAGCGCGAACACCGGGATCGATGGCGCGACGGCGCGCAGCTCGTCTTCGCCTGACTCCGGTGTCAACCCCGAGACGTAATCCTTGACCTGCCAATACCACCTGGCCAGGTAGCGCCTGAGCACGTCGGGCTTCGCCGCATCGGCCACCTCCTGGATCACGCGTTGGCGCCGTCTGGACGCCGGCCAGCGCGGCCCGACCTCGACCACGCCGGCTGCCCGGACGTTGCGCGCCCATTGGGTGTTGCCGCGCGGCGAGACGACATAATCCACGCCGTCAACGGTCAGCAGGTTGATCACCACGCCGCGCTCCTTGCCGCTCTTGCGGCCGCGAACGCGCAGCGCCTGGGTCCCGGCGATGCTGATCCCGAGCTCGGCGAGCCAACGGATAACCGTGTTGGCAACCCGGGCGACCCGGTTGGGTTCTTCATAGTGCGTGGACATGGCGACGCATCCTCTCGGTCAGCGAGAATGAGAGCAGTGCTCTCGTGACTGAACACGGTGCCACGGTTCCACATGAAAAGCAAGAGCAGTGATCTCGGTTGTGTCAGACTGGCCCCGTGGGCAAGCGGCAGGACTCGCGGGAGCAGCTGGAGGCGAAAATCATCGAACTCGGCCGACGCCAGTTGGTGGATCACGGCGCGGCCGGGTTATCGCTGCGCGCGATAGCCCGTGACCTCGGCATGGTGTCCTCGGCCGTGTATCGGTACGTGTCCAGCCGCGATGAGCTGCTGACCTTGCTGCTCGTCGACGCCTATTCCGAGTTGGCCGACACGGCGGATCGCGCCCGCGACACCGTGACCGACTTATGGACTGACGACGTCCTGGCGATCGCGCGCGCGGCGCGGGGCTGGGCCGTCGCGCACCCGGCCCGCTGGGCTCTGCTCTACGGAAGCCCGGTCCCGGGTTATCACGCACCCGCGGAACGCACCGTAGGAGTCGGCACTCGCGTGGTGGGCGCATTCTTCGACGCCATCGCCGCGGGGATTGCCACCGGGGACATCCGATTGACCAATGACGTCGCATCTCAACCGATGTCCTCGGACTTTGAGCGGATCCGCCAGGAATTCGGGTTTCCTGGCGACGATCACGTCATCACCAAGTGCTTTCTGCTCTGGGCGGCCGTGGTGGGTGCGATCAGCCTGGAGGTGTTCGGCCAGTACGGCGCGGACACCCTGACCGACCCGGCGGCGGTTTTCGACACCCAGGTGCGGCTGTTGGTGGACGTGCTGACCCAGCATTGATCGACATTGATCAACGCGAATTAGAACGTGTTCATTCGGCTTTTCCGCACCCTGGGCGGCTGACTGCGGCAAAGTCGTTTCGGGCCCCTTCTGCGGGCCAGCAGGCTGGGCTATCCTGCGAGACGATGATCCCTTCTGCCCCGTCCCCGACACAGATCGCGTGGGTTACCCAGGACTTGGACGCCACCGAAACGGCCCTCACCGGCCTGTTAGGTGTGCGGAAGTGGGTGCGCATACCCGAGGTGCACTTTGCTCCGGAAACTTGCAGCTACCTCGGCAAGCCGGCCGATTTCGTTGCCAGCATCTCGCTGAGCTACCTCGGGGACATGCAGTTGGAGTTGATCCAGCCGGTCAGCGGGGAGAATATCTATAGTGATTTTCTCCGCGACTCCGGACCGGGTCTGCACCACATCTGCATCGAGGCCGAGAGCCCGGGGCGATTCGATGCGGCGCTGGCCGACGCCGCGGCGCATGGCGCCTCGGTCGTCCAGCAGGGGGTCATGGCCGGCGGAATTCAATTCGCCTATGTGTCAGCGCCGCAGGCGGGCGTGCCGTTCTTGGAGATCGCGTACGTCTCGCCCGAGATGCGGGCGTTTTACGACTACATCAAACAGGAGCAGCAGCGGTGAGTACCGAGATACCAGCGACCGTCAGTGCCGACACGGTGACCTCCTGGTCGGATGACGTCGACGTGGTGGTGATCGGTTTCGGGATTGCCGGGGGCTGCGCGGCGGTCAGTGCAGCCGAGGCGCTGGGGACCGGGGCGCGGGTGCTGGTGCTCGAGCGTGCCGCCGCGGCGGGCGGCACGACTTCGCTTGCCGGAGGCCACTTTTACCTTGGCGGGGGGACCGCGGTCCAGCAGGCGACCGGTCATCCCGACACACCCGAGGAGATGTACAAGTACCTGGTTGCGGTGTCGCGGGACCCGGACCGCGACAAGATCCGCGCGTACTGCGACGGCAGCGTCGGGCACTTCAATTGGCTGGAGGACCTGGGCTTCCAGTTCGAGCGCAGCTACTTCCCGGGCAAGGCCGTGATCCAGCCCAACACCGAGGGGCTGATGTTCACCGGCAACGAGAAGGTGTGGCCGTTCCTCGAGCAGGCGGTGCCGGCGCCGCGGGGCCACAAGGTGCCGGTGCCCGGCGACACCGGCGGCGCGAGCATGGTGATCGACCTGTTGCTGAAGCGGGCCGCGAGCCTGGGCGTGCAGATCCGTTACGAGGCGGGTGCCACCGCGCTCATCGTGGACGGCGCAGGTGCCGGCGTCACCGGCGTCATGTGGAAACGGTTCTCGGAAGTCGGTGCGGTCAAGGCGAAGTCGGTCATCATTGCCGCGGGTGGCTTCGTGATGAACCCGGACATGGTCGCCAAGTACACGCCGAAGCTGGCCGAAAAGCCTTTCGTGCTCGGCAATACCTACGACGATGGGCTGGGCATCAGGCTTGGCGTGTCGGCCGGCGGTGCCACCCAGCACATGGATCAGATCTTCATCACCGCTCCGCCGTATCCGCCGTCGATCCTGCTCACCGGGATCGTCGTCAACAAGCTCGGGCAGCGGTTCGTCGCCGAAGATTCCTACCATTCAAGGACTTCCGGCTTCATCATGGATCAGCCGGACAGCACCGCGTACTTGATTGTCGACGAGGCCCACCTGCAGCATCCGAAGATGCCGCTCGTCCCGTTGATCGACGGCTGGGAAACCATCGCCGAAATGGAAGCCGCCCTTGGCATTCCGCAGGGCAACCTGAGCGCGACGCTGGAGCGCTACAACACCTACGCCGCGCGGGGGGAGGATCCCGACTTCCACAAGCAGCCGGATTTCCTTGCCTCCCAGGACAAAGGACCGTGGGGTGCGTTCGATATGTCACTGGGCAAGGCGATGTACGCCGGATTCACGATCGGCGGGCTCGCGGTGTCGGTGGACGGGCAGGTGTTGCGCGAGGACGGCTCCGTGGTGGCCGGCCTGTATGCGGCGGGGGCGTGCGCCTCCAACATTGCCCAGGACGGCAAGGGGTACGCGAGCGGCACCCAGCTCGGTGAGGGCTCGTTCTTCGGTCGCCGCGCCGGTGCGCACGCCGCAACGGGAGCACAACCAGCACGCCTTGCAGCGGGTTGATGTTGGCGGCCTCGGTGGCCGCGTAATGAGTTCGCCGCGGCGTTGAGCGCCTGCGCGAAGTGCCCATAAAACGCCGCAGCGGTGCTCAGCTCCTGATGGGCCCGACCGTAGCTGGCAAACAACGCCGCGATCGCTGCCGGCACCTGGTCGGCGCCGGCGGCCGCCAGCTCGGTCGTCCGGGCGGGCGCGGCTGCGTTCGCTGTGCTGACTATCGAGCCAACGTTGGCCAAATCGGTTGCCGCCCGCATCCAACATCGGCGCGGCCGCGATCACAAAGGACATACCGCGACGCCAGGAGGCGGGCGGATGGCTCGTGATGAGCACAACGAGGCATTTTAGGGCGCGGCTGCGGTAGTCAGATCTGACTGCCGGGCCGTTGCGGGCCAGACCTGCACTAGACTCGTGCCGGCTCCTTTTCCACGGGGCCTAGCTGCCATTGGCCGCCGCCGAGCAATTTCAGCTGCCGGGCGTGGTGCTGTTCGACCGCGCGCCGATGGCTGACGCTGACTACGACGCAGTCCGGCAGTTCGGTGCGCAGCAACTGGTAGAGCGCGAATTCCAGCCCCTCGTCGAGCGCCGACGTGGCCTCGTCGAGGAATACCGCCTTCGGTTTGGTCAGCAGGATGCGGGCAAACGCCACACGTTGTTGCTCACCGGGGGAGAGCACCTTGGCCCAGTCCCGCTCCTCGTCGAGGCGGTCATGCAGCGGCGCAAGGGCCACCTTCGTCAACGTTTCGCGCAGGGTGTTGTCTGAGATGTCGCTCGCTGAGTTGGGGTAGCACACCACGCCACGCAGATCCCCCAGCGGCACATACGGCAACTGCGACAAGAACATCGTCGCGTTGTCGCCGTCCGGGCGGCAGAGGGTGCCGGAGGCGTATGGCCACAATTCGGCCAGGCTGCGCAACAGGGTGGTCTTGCCGGCGCCCGAACGCCCGGTGATGACCAGCGAGTCGCCACTGTCCAGGCGCACATCCAGCGAGTCGATCAGTGGGTCGCCAGCCGGTGTGCGCACCTCGATGCCGGCGAGTTCGACGGCGACGTCCCCACTCGGTTTGACCAGCACCGTAGGCAACGCGCGGCCCCGGGAGTTGGCGTCGACCAATCCGTGCAACCGGATGATCGCCGCCCGGAACGCCGCGAAAGCGTCGTAGTTGTTGCGGAAGAACGACAGCGAGTCATGAATGTTGCCGAATGCCGTCGCCGACTGGCCGACGTCACCGAAGTCGATCTTGCCGGCGAACAGCCGCGGCGCCTGAATCACCCACGGCAGCGGCACGATCGTCTGGCTCACCGACCAGTTCCATCCGTTGAAGATGATGGTGCGGCGGACGAACTTTCGGTAGTTGGTGATGATCGGGGTGAAGCGTCGCCACAGTTGCGCCCGCTCGACCCGCTCACCGCGGTAGAAGCCGACCGCCTCCGCCGCGTCCCGCAATCGCACCAGGGCATAACGAAATGCGGCGTTGCGTTTCTCGTTGTTGAAGCTGAGCCAAATCAGCGGGCGCCCAAGCCAGATCGCGACCACCGTCGCGATGAGCACGTAGACGAGAACGGTCCAGAACATTGCGCGCGGCAGCACAAAGCCAAACAATTTCAGATCCCCGGACAGGTGCCAGAGGATCGCGGCGAACGAGATCACCGAGGCCACCGCGTTGACGGCACCGAACAGCAGGGTGCTTCCCGTGCCGTTGGCCGGATTATTCGGCGTGCCACCGGCATTCGCGGTAAAGATGTCGACGTCCTGTTGGATACGCTGGTCCGGGTTGTCGATCATGTTGTCGATGAACAGGTCCCGGTAGTACGCCCTGCCGTCCAGCCAGTCGTCGGTCAGGTGGGCGGTCAACCATATGCGCCACGCGATGATGAATCGCTGCGTCAGATAGATGTCGGCCATGAACCGAATGACATACAGGGTCGCCAGCAGGATGAATATCGAGATCGACATCCAAAAGCCATGAACGCCAGATTGTTTGACGCTGTCGTCACCCGCTGCCGTGCCTTGCACCGCCTTTTGTACCGCGGTATACAGGTCGTTGCCCTGGTAGCTGAGCAACACAACGAGACGCACCGACATAAGCACCGACAGCAGCAGCACGCCGAGCATCAACCACACCTTGAGGCTGGCCCGGCCGACGAAGTAGTCGCGGGTGATTCGCCAGAATTGCTGGCCCCACGGCGTGAAAAATCTGAAGGCAATCAGCACGATGAGGACACACACCGCACCGATCACCCAGGCAATGGCCACCCACTGCAAGGAAGCCTCGAATGCGGACGACCAGTCGATCGATGGCTTGAACGGCTTGGGGCCCAACTTGGACGTCTCCTTGTTAGCGAGGCGGCCGGCCCAAATGCCACCGCCTCATCGTGCGTACTTCCCCGCGAAGTTACCCGAGGCCGGCGGATAGGCTGCCGGGATGCGCATCGACGCTCCGCTCGCCCAGAACGTTCCTGCCCAGACCATCCATGCCGGCCGGCTCGTCGCGCGCCGCCTCAGAGCCAGCGGCGTCGGCACCGTCTTCACGCTCTCGGGCGGGCACCTGTTCTCCATTTACGACGGCTGCCGTGACGAGGGTATCCGGCTGATCGACACCCGCCACGAGCAGACCGCTGCCTTCGCCGCCGAGGGTTGGTCGAAGGTGACCCGAGTTCCGGGCGTGGCCGCGCTGACCGCGGGGCCGGGCGTGACCAACGGGATGAGCGCGATGGCGGCCGCGCAGCAGAACCAGTCGCCGCTTGTGGTCCTCGGTGGCCGGGCGCCCGCGCTGCGGTGGGGGATGGGCTCGCTGCAGGAGATCGACCATGTGCCGTTCGTGGCTCCGTTGGCCCGCTTCGCCGCGACCGCGCAGTCGGCAGATGACGCGGGCCGGCTGGTCGACGAGGCGTTGCGGGCCGCGGTCTGCGCTCCCTCGGGTGTGGGATTCGTCGACTTCCCGATGGACCACGTGTTTTCGCCGTCGGGCGACCCGGATCTCGGTGCACGACCCGGCGCACTGACCGAACTTCCCGCGGCCCCCGGGCCGGACGTCGACGCGCTGGACCGGGTCTCCGCCCTGCTTTCCGCGGCGCAACGGCCGGTGATCATGGCGGGCACCAATGTCTGGTGGGGACACGGGGAGGCGGCGCTGCTGCGCATCGCCGAAGAGCGGCAGATCCCGGTGCTGATGAACGGGATGGCGCGCGGCGTGGTGCCCGCCGACCATCCGCTGGCGTTTTCGCGGGCGCGGGCCAAAGCGTTGGGCGAGGCGGATGTGGCGCTGATCGTCGGTGTGCCCATGGATTTCCGCCTGGGCTTCGGCAAGGTGTTCGGGCCGCAAACCCAGCTCGTGGTGGTGGACCGCGCCGAACCCGACCGCGAGCACCCGCGGGCCGTCGCTGCCGGGCTGTACGGGGACCTGACGGCGATCCTGACGGCCCTGGCGGGCTCCGGCGGCCCCGACACACGGGGCTGGATCTCCGAGCTGCGTACGGCCGAAAGCGCGGCGCGCGACGGAGAAAGGGCCGAGCTCGCCGACGACCGGGTCCCGCTGCATCCGATGCGGGTGTACGCCGAGCTGGCCCCGCTGCTGGACCGCGACGCCATCGTCGTCATCGACGCCGGCGATTTCGGCTCCTACGCCGGTCGGGTGATCGACAGCTATCTGCCCGGCTGCTGGCTGGACAGCGGTCCCTACGGCTGCCTGGGTTCGGGTCCCGGTTACGCGCTGGCCGCCAAGCTGGCCCACCCCGACCGGCAGGTCGTCCTGCTGCAAGGGGATGGCGCATTCGGGTTCAGCGGCATGGAATGGGACACCCTGGTTCGGCACGGAGTGCCGGTGGTGTCGGTGATCGGCAACAACGGAATCTGGGCCCTCGAAAAGCACCCCATGGAAGCCTTGTACGGCTATTCGGTGGTGGCGGAGTTGCGCCCGGAAACCCGCTACGACGAGGTGGTGCGCGCCCTGGGCGGCCACGGCGAGCTGGTGTCGGCGCCCGCGGAGTTGCGGCCCGCGCTGGACCGCGCGTTCGCCAGCGGGCTGCCCGCCGTCGTCAACGTGCTCACCGACCCGAGCATCGCCTACCCGCGCCGGTCCAACCTCGCCTGACTTGCCAGTGACGCCGCGAGCGTCCGCAAACGTACAGGTATTGCGGCGTGTCGGTGTACCGGCACACGCGCTCGCACAGGTGCGCCCCTCGCGTACCGTTGAGCTGTGTCAAAGACCGACCGCGCGCAACCTGGCCGCCTGAGCAGCCGATTCTGGCGATTGCTCGGCGCCAGCACGGAAAAGAACCGAAGCCATTCGATGGCCGAGGTCACCGCCTCGGCGGAGTACGACAAGGAAGCCGCCGACCTCACCGACGAGAAGCTGCGTAAGGCAACGGGGCTGCTGAAACTCGAGGCGCTCGCCGAATCCGAGGACATCCCGCAGTTCCTCGCGATCGCCCGCGAGGCGGCCGAACGCGCGACCGGGCTCCGGCCGTTCGACGTGCAGCTGCTGGGCGCGCTGCGGATGCTTGCCGGCGACGTGATCGAGATGGCCACCGGTGAGGGCAAGACGCTTGCGGGCGCGATCGCGGCGGCCGGTTATGCAATCGCCGGCCGGCACGTGCACGTCGTGACCATCAACGATTACCTCGCCCGCCGGGACGCGGAATGGATGGGCCCGCTGCTGGAGGCCATGGGGCTGAAGGTCGGCTGGATCACCGCGGAGTCGACGGCCGAGGAGCGCAGGGCCGCCTACGGCTGCGACGTCACCTACGCCTCGGTCAACGAGATTGGCTTCGACGTGCTGCGCGACCAGCTGGTCACCGACGTCGACGACCTGGTGTCGCCCAATCCCGATGTGGCCCTTATCGACGAAGCCGACTCGGTGCTGGTCGACGAGGCGCTGGTGCCGCTGGTGCTGGCCGGCACCACGCATCGGGAGACGCCGCGGCTGGAGATCATCGAGCTGGTGGGCCAGCTTGCCGCGGAGACCGATTACGACACCGACTCGGACAACCGCAACGTGCACCTGACCGAGGTCGGCGCGCGCAAAGTCGAAAAGGCCCTCGGTGGCATCGACCTGTACTCCGAGGAGCACGTGGTCAGCACTCTGACCGAAGTCAACGTCGCGCTGCACGCGCACGTGCTGCTGCACCGCGACGTGCATTACATCGTCCGGGACGACGCGGTGCACCTGATCAACTCCTCGCGCGGGCGAATCGCGCAGCTGCAGCGCTGGCCGGACGGCCTGCAGGCCGCCGTCGAGGCCAAGGAGGGCATCGAGACCACCGAGACCGGCGAGGTGCTCGACACCATCACGGTGCAGGCGCTGATCAACCGATACACGACCGTGTGCGGCATGACGGGCACCGCGCTGGCGGCCGGTGAGCAACTGCGCCAGTTCTACAAGCTCGGCGTTTCACCGATTCCGCCGAACACCCCCAACATTCGCGAGGACGAGTCCGACCGCGTCTACATCACCGCCGCGGCCAAGAACGACGCCATCGTCGCGCACATCTCCGAGGTGCACGAGACCGGACAGCCCGTGCTGGTGGGCACCCGCGACGTCGCAGAGTCCGAGGACCTGCACGAGCGGCTGCTGCGGCGTGGCGTGCCCGCGGTGCTGCTCAACGCCAAGAACGACGCCGAGGAGGCGAAGGTGATCGCCGAGGCCGGTGAGCACGGCACCGTCACGGTCTCCACCCAGATGGCCGGGCGCGGCACCGATATCCGGCTCGGCGGATCCGACGAAGCCGACCACGACAGGGTCGCCGAACTGGGTGGTCTGCACGTGGTCGGCACTGGGCGGCATCACACCGAGCGGCTGGACAACCAGCTGCGCGGCCGAGCCGGGCGGCAGGGCGATCCTGGCTCCTCGGTGTTCTTTTCCAGCTGGGAAGACGATGTCGTGGCGGCCAACCTCGACCACAACAAGCTGCCCATGCAGACTGACGAGGACGGCCAGATCGTCAGCCCCAAGACCACCTCGCTACTCGATCACGCTCAGCGCGTCGCGGAGGGCCGCCTGCTGGACGTGCACGCGAACACCTGGCGCTACAACCAGCTGATCGCCCAACAGCGCGCCATCATCGTCGAACGACGAAACACGTTGCTGCGCACCGCGACAGCGCGTGAAGAGCTGGAGGACCTGGCGCCGGACCGATACGAGGAGCTCTCGAAAGACCTCGACGAGTCCCACCTCGAGAAGATCTGCCGGCTGATCATGCTGTATCACCTCGACCGCGGCTGGGCCGACCATCTGGCGTACCTGGCCGACATCCGCGAAAGCATCATTCTGCGCGCGCTGGGCCGACAGAATCCGCTGGACGAGTTCCACCGGTTGGCCGTCGATGCGTTCGCATCACTGGCGGCCGACGCGATCGAGGCGGCCCAGCAGACGTTCGAAACCGCCAACGTGCTCGAGGAGGAGCAGGGGCTGGACCTGTCCAAGCTGGCGCGGCCGACGTCGACGTGGACGTACATGGTCAACGACAACCCGCTGTCCGACGACACGCTTTCCACGCTGAGCCTGCCCGGAGTGTTCCGCTGAGTGTGGCCGCGTGGGTCGCCGAGGGCGCGGCAGCCCGGTCCGTCGTGCGGACCGTAACCTCTGCGCGTTAAGGTCACGGCTCATGGAGCCCGAGCGTCCGCCGGATCGGGTGCTGACCGTACCCAACGCGCTGAGTGCCATCCGCCTGGCGCTCATCCCGGTGTTTATCTACGCGCTGCTGGTCGCGCACGCCGACGGCTGGGCGGTTGCGATTCTGATGTTCAGCGGCGCGTCCGACTGGGCCGACGGCAAGATCGCCCGGACGCTGAACCAGTCGTCGCGTCTGGGGGTCCTGCTGGATCCGGCGGTCGACCGCCTCTACATGGTCACGGTCCCCATCACGTTGGCGGTGCGCGGGATCGTGCCGTGGTGGTTTGTCATCACCCTGTTCGTCCGCGACGCGCTGCTGGCCGCGACACTGCCGCTGTTGCGCACCCGCGGACTCTCCGCGCTGCCGGTGACCTACATCGGTAAGGGCGCGACTTTCTGCCTCATGAGCGGGTTTCCGCTCGTCCTGCTCGGAACGTGGGACGCGTTGTGGAGCCGAGTGGTCGGAGCCTGCGGTTGGGCTTTCCTGATCTGGGGTTTGTATGCGTACGCATGGTCGTTCGTCCAATACGCGGTGCAAACGGTGCTGGTGATGCGCCGCATGCCCAAACTGAAAGTCGAAGGCAAGCAACCGATCACGCCAGAAGCGGGTGACCATGGCGGATCGTGATCCGATGCTCGGCGGCTACGACCCCAACGCAGGCTACAGCGCCCATGGGGCGGGACGGCCGCAGCGCATTCCGGTGCCCTCGCTACTGCGCGCCCTGCTCTCAGAGCACCTGGATCCCGGTTATGCCGCGGCGGCCGCCGAACGCTCGGCCACCCCGCCGGGCAGGCGAGGTCGCGCGTTCGGCTGGCTCTGGCAGGCGTTGGCGGCGGCGCTGGTCGCTGCGGTATTTGCCGCCGCGGTCGCGCAGGCCCGATCGGTTGCACCCGGTGTGCGGACCGCCCAACAGCTGTTGGCAACGAGCGTGCGGTCCACCGAGGCGAGTGCGGCCAAGCTGGCCCAACGGCGTAGCACGCTCTCGGCGCAAGTCGACGACGTACAGCGGCGTGCGCTCGCCGACGACGTCGCGGGTCAGCGGCTGCTGAACCGTCTGGACGCGCTCAGCCTCGCGGCGTCCAGCACACCGGTCACCGGGCCGGGCCTGACGGTGACCGTGACCGATCCCGGTGTCAGTCCGAATCTTTCCGATGTTTCCAAGCAGCGGGTGAACGGTAGCCGGCAAATCATCTTGGACCGCGATCTGCAGCTCGTCGTCAACTCCTTGTGGGCCAGTGGTGCCGAAGCCATCGCGGTCAACGGCGCCCGCATCGGGCCGAACGTGACCATCCGGCAGGCCGGCGGCGCAATCCTGGTCGACAACAATCCCACCAGCAGTCCTTACCAGATCGTCGCCGTCGGCCCGCCGCACGCGATGCGCGACGTGTTCGACAACAGCCCTGGTCTGCACCGGCTCAGGCTGCTGGAGGTCTCCTACGGCGTCGGGGTCAGCGTGAACGTCGCCGACAGCGTCACCATGCCCGCCGGAGCGATCCGGGATGTCAAGTTCGCCAAACAGATTGGGCCCTAAGGAGAGAAGTCGTCGTGAGAGTATTGCGGACGGGAATCCGACCGGCATGATCGGAATCGCGGCGCTGGCGATCGGCATCGTGCTGGGGTTGGTTTTCCACCCGAGCGTGCCCGAGGTCATCCAGCCCTACCTGCCGATCGCGGTGGTCGCCGCGCTCGACGCGGTGTTCGGTGGGCTGCGCGCCTACCTGGAGCGGATCTTCGACCCGAAGGTTTTCGTGATTTCGTTCGTGTTCAACGTCTTGGTGGCCGCCCTGATCGTCTACGTCGGCGACCAACTCGGCGTCGGGACGCAGCTGTCCACTGCCATCATCGTGGTGTTGGGTATCCGCATCTTCGGCAATGCCGCGGCGCTGCGGCGCCGGCTGTTCGGGGCATGAGCCGCGGCGCACAATGACCGAGGTTGATAGCGAGATGAGTACCGAGATGAGTTCAGGGTGAGTCAGGACCCGGACCCCGCCGAACGCGCACCGGCCGATATTGCGCCAGAAGCCAGCGTCGCCCCAGAAGCCAGCGTCGCCCCAGAAGCCGGGCAGCATGGCCGTCACGAACTACCCCAAAACCGCCCGCGGCCCGAGATCGGACGGGTCCGTCGCACCGGGCTGGCCGGGTTGCTGCGTGGCGGTCGCTCCCGAATGGCGTTCGGGGCGCTGGCGATTCTGCTGTGCCTGCTCTTGGGCGTGGCCATCGTCAGCCAGGCGCGCCAGACCAAGTCCGGTGATTCCCTGGACACTGCGCGTCCCGCAGACCTGCTGGTGCTGTTGGATTCGTTGCGGCAACGCGAGGCCACGCTCAACACCGAAGTCACCGAGTTGCAGAGCACGCTCAACTCGTTGCAGGCATCCGGAAACACCGACCAGGCCGCCATCCAAAGTGCCCAGGCCAGGTTGGCTGCGCTGTCCATCCTGGTCGGCGCCGTGGGCGCCACCGGCCCCGGGATCACCGTGACAATCGAGGATCCCGGACCCGGGGTAGCACCGGAGGCGATGCTCGACGTGATCAACGAACTGCGCGCAGCCGGTGCCGAGGCGATCGAGATCGGCGGTGGACACCAGTCGGTGCGCGTCGGCGTCGATACCTGGGTGGTCGGTTCGCCCGGCTCGCTGACGATCGACAACAAGACACTGTCGCCGCCATATTCGATTCTGGCGATTGGCGATCCGCCAACGCTCGCAGCGGCGATGAACATCCCCGGCGGCGCGGAGGACAGCGTCAAACGCGTCGGCGCGCGAATGTCTGTGCAACAGGCCGACCGAGTGGACGTGACCACCTTGCGGCAACCAAAACCCCACCAATACGCTCAGCCCGTCAAGTGAACTACCCCCGATTTGCGACCAGAACAGGATCACAGTGAGCGATATCCCGCCAGATCTGCATTACACGGCCGAGCACGAGTGGGTACGCCGCAGCGGGGAGGACACCGTCCGGGTCGGGATCACGGACTTTGCGCAATCGGCGCTGGGCGATGTGGTTTTCGTTCAGCTGCCCGACGTGGGCACCGAGGTGACGGCAGGCGCGTCCTTCGGCGAAGTGGAGTCAACGAAATCGGTGTCGGATCTCTACGCGCCGGTCTCGGGCAAAGTCTCCGCGGTCAACAGCGATCTGGAAAGCACTCCGGAACTAGTGAATAGCGACCCATACGATGCCGGCTGGCTACTCGATATCCAGGTCTCCGATACGGCTGCCCTGGACACCGCCATCACCGCGCTGCTTGACGCCGAGGCCTACCGCGGCACACTGACCGAATGACGATTGCTAATGTGCCTGCCAGCGCCGCGCGCCAAGGTTCTGGGGCCTTCCCAGGGGCCGTTGAGCGGCCGGAGGAGGAGCTGGGCAGCTTCGGGATCCCATCCCGAAGTGGAGGGCACAATACCGACCGGCGCGCGGTACGGTCGACACATTAGTGACAGATGAGTACCTGAAGGCTTTTAGAACGCAGTAAACGGGTCATACAAACGCCACAGCGGCCAGGTAAGGAGCAGCGGGTGACGGACATGGATAACGACCAGACTTCTGACGAAGTCACCGTAGAGACGACGTCGGTCTTCCGGGCCGACTTCCTCAACGAGCTGGACGCTCCCGCACAGGCGGGGACCGAGACCTCGGTATCGGGGGTCGAAGGACTCCCGGCGGGCTCGGCGTTGCTGGTCGTCAAGCGGGGACCGAACGCCGGATCGCGTTTCCTGCTCGACCAGGCGATCACCTCGGCGGGCCGCCATCCCGACAGCGACATCTTCCTCGATGACGTCACGGTGAGCCGTCGCCACGCCGAATTCCGGTTGGAAAGCAACGAATTCCACGTTGTCGACGTCGGCAGCCTCAACGGCACCTACGTCAACCGCGAGCCGGTGGATTCGGCGGTACTGGCCAACGGGGACGAAGTACAGATCGGCAAGTTCCGGTTGGTCTTTTTGACCGGGCCCAAGCAAGGGGACAACGACGGGGGATCGGGAGGCTAGTGGGCGCACCCGATAGCCCGGCGCTTGCCGGGATGTCGATCGGGGCGGTCCTGGAGCTGCTGCGGCCGGATTTCCCCGATGTCACGATCTCCAAGATTCGGTTCTTGGAGGCTGAGGGATTGGTCACGCCACAACGTGCGGCCTCCGGATACCGCAGGTTCACCGCCTACGACTGCGCGCGGCTGCGCTTCATCCTCACAGCCCAGCGAGATCACTACCTGCCGCTCAAGGTGATCCGGGCGCAGCTGGACGATCAGCCCGATGGGGAGCTACCGCCCTTCGGATCGTCTTACGGCGTACCGCGATTGGTCTCGGTGCCAGACGGGTCAGAAGGGTGGGCGGGTGCCGGTTCCGGGGCCGGATCCGACGCGGCGGCGGTCGCGCCCACCCGGGTGCGGCTGAGCCGGGAAGACCTCCTGGAACGATCGGGAGTAGACGACGACCTGCTCACGGCGCTGCTGCGGGCCGGTGTCATCACGACGGGGCCGGGCGGTTTCTTCGACGAGCACGCGGTGGTGATCCTCCAATGCGCGAGTGCGTTGGCCGAGTACGGGGTCGAGCCGCGCCATTTGCGGGCGTTTCGCTCGGCGGCCGACCGCCAATCCGACTTGATCGCCCAGATCGCCGGGCCGGTGGTCAAGGGCGGCAAGGCGGACGCCCGCGATCGGGCCGACGACTTGGCGCGTGAGGTCGCCGCGCTCGCCATCACTTTGCATACCTCTTTGATCAAGTCCGCGGTTCGCGACGTTCTGCACCGCTGAGGATTAGACTTCGTTCGACAGCTTGGTGTTCGGCGGCGTGGGCAGGCTTCGTGCCCGGCGCGTCGCAGCGCCAAGGATGAGTCAGACACGGCACTGCATGTGCGGAGGGCAGACACAGATGGGTGAAGTTCGTGTGGTCGGCATTCGAGTCGAGCAGCCGCAGAACCAGCCGGTGCTGTTGTTGCGCGAAGCCAACGGTGACCGGTACTTGCCGATCTGGATCGGCCAATCGGAGGCCGCAGCGATCGCGCTGGAGCAGCAAGGCGTCGAACCGCCCCGACCGCTGACGCATGATCTGATCAGGGATCTCATTGCTGCACTGGGGCATTCGCTCAAGGAGGTGCGGATCGTCGATCTGCAGGAAGGCACCTTCTACGCCGATCTGATCTTCGACCGCAACATCAAGGTGTCGGCGCGGCCGTCGGACTCGGTTGCGATTGCCCTGCGGGTCGGCGTTCCGATCTACGTGGAAGAACCGGTGCTGGCCCAGGCTGGCCTGCTGATCCCCGACGAGAGCGACGAAGAGGCCAGCACCGCCGTTCGCGAGGACGAGGTGGAGAAGTTCAAGGAGTTTCTCGACAGCGTCTCACCGGATGATTTCAAGGCCACCTAAACCGCGGGGTCCGCGTGTCGGCACCGCCGGGCGTTTGAATTTTGCGGTAGCTGTCAATATCACGGTCGCGTCTCATCTCGTACCTCGATGCGACACGCCTGGTGATTAGCGGCCGCAGGCCGTGGCGACAGCCATACTTTGAATTGCGACTTAAGATACGGCAGCTATGGAACAGCAGTAAGCTCTCTAGCACTCGGGCCTGACCAAAAGTGGCTGCGATCGCAGCCAAGTGACGCAGCTAGTGACAAGAGCGCGATCGGCGAGAGGAACCACCGTGAGCGAGCAGCCACGTCAAGGTCAGCTGGACCTTGCCGACCACCCGGACACCGGAGCCGCCTCGCCGAAGGGCGCTGAGGGCACTGAGGGCTCGGGGGGCACCAACACCGCGGTCGCACCCACCGCGCCCGTGCAGCAGGGACTGTTCCCCGACGATTCCGTGCCCGATGAGTTGGTCGGCTACCGCGGGCCGAGTGCCTGCCAGATCGCCGGGATCACTTACCGTCAGCTCGATTACTGGGCACGCACGTCTTTGGTGGTGCCCTCGATCCGCAGCGCGGCGGGCTCGGGCAGCCAGCGGCTCTACTCGTTCAAGGACATCCTGGTCCTCAAGATCGTCAAGCGGTTACTCGACACCGGCATATCGCTGCACAACATCCGCGTCGCGGTCGATCACCTGCGCCAGCGTGGCGTCCAGGACCTTGCCAACATCACGTTGTTCTCCGACGGCACCAGCGTGTACGAATGCACGTCGGCCGAGGAAGTCGTTGACCTGCTGCAGGGCGGCCAGGGTGTGTTCGGTATCGCCGTGTCCGGCGCGATGAGGGAACTGACCGGTGTCATCGCCGACTTCCCCGGCGAGCGGGCCGACGGCGGGGAGTCGATCGCCGCCCCCGAGGACGAGCTGGCCTCCCGTCGCAAGCATCGCGACCGCAAGATCGGCTAACCAAGAGTTCCCACCACGAGCAGCCGCAGAATCACAGTCTGCGGCCGCCGCGCGTTCCACTTTGCTGGGGGCACCTCTCGCTTGCGAGGGACTGCTCGGCAGTAAACTGGTATCCGCATCGCTCTCGAGCGGGAGAGTTCTGTGGCCGCCAGCCACGGACGCCGAAGGAGCAATACCTCTCCGTCAACCTCTCAGGCACCAGGACCGCGCGGGACAACGATGCCTCTGGAAAGTGGTGTTGAACCCTAGAAGCGCCTAGCGGTCCGCACCCGCCGATGGGGAAAGGCGCCAAGAAAGTCGGCGCCGAATCTTTCAGGCGCCCGGCGAACGGGTGAAGACAGAGGGAGAGGGCCGCTAGTCCTCTACCCTTTGTCAGGAGTTTCTACCGTGGCCGACCATTCGGAGTCTTTTGGGTTCGCAGACCGGCACATCGGCCCGGACGGCGCGGCCGTCGCGGCCATGCTCGCCATCATCGGTGTCGATTCGCTCGACGAGCTGGCCGCCAAGGCGGTCCCGACGGGCATCCTCGACCAGCTCACCGACACCGGCGCCGCGCCGGGTCTGGACGCTTTGCCACCGGCCGCCAGCGAGGCCGAGGCGCTTGCCGAGCTGCGGGCGCTGGCCGACGCCAACACCGTGGCGGTGTCGATGATCGGGCAGGGCTACTACGACACGCTCACCCCGCCGGTGCTGCTGCGCAACATCATGGAAAACCCGGCCTGGTACACGGCCTACACGCCCTACCAACCCGAGATCAGCCAGGGCCGGCTGGAGGCGCTGCTGAACTTCCAGACCCTGGTCACCGACCTAACGGGTCTCGAGATCGCCAACGCCTCGATGCTCGACGAGGGCACCGCGGCCGCCGAGGCCATGACCCTGATGCACCGCGCCTCCCGCGGCGCATCCAACAGGCTGGCGGTCGATAGCGATGTGTTCACCCAAACTGCCGCGGTGCTAGCGACCCGCGCGAAGCCGTTGGGCATCGAGATCGTGACCGCCGACCTGCGTGAAGGCCTGCCGGACGGTGAGTTCTTCGGGGTTGTGGCGCAGCTGCCCGGCGCCAGCGGCCGCATCACCGACTGGACCGCTTTGGTCGCCGCCGCCCATGACCGCGGCGCGCTGGTGGCCGTCGGCGCCGACCTGCTGGCGCTGACGCTGATCACGCCGCCCGGCGAGATCGGCGCTGACGTCGCGTACGGCACCACCCAAAGATTCGGCGTGCCAATGGGATTCGGTGGCCCGCACGCCGGGTACCTGGCCGTGCACGCCAAGCATGCCCGGCAGCTGCCGGGCCGGCTGGTCGGCGTGTCCGTCGACAGTGACGGATCGCCGGCGTACCGGCTGGCGCTGCAAACCCGCGAGCAGCACATCCGCCGCGACAAGGCGACCAGCAACATCTGCACCGCCCAGGTGCTGCTGGCGGTGATGGCCGCGATGTACGCGAGCTACCACGGCGCCGAGGGCCTGACCGCGATCGCCCGCCGCGTGCACGGTCACGCTGAGGCCATCGCGGCCGGCCTGGGGGATGCGCTGGTGCACGACCAGTACTTCGACACCGTGCTGGCCCGGGTGCCCGGGCGCGCGGGCGAGGTGGTCGACAAGGCGAAGGCGCACGGCATCAACTTGTGGCGCGTCGATGCCGACCACGTGTCGGTGGCCTGCGACGAGGCGACGACGAACGCCCATGTGACGGCGGTCCTGGACGCCTTCGGGGTGGCGCCTGCGGAACCGGTCTGCGCGGGCATCGTCAGCCGCAGCTCGGAATTCCTGACGCATCCTGCGTTCACGCAATACCGCACCGAAACGACGATGATGCGCTACCTGCGGGCGCTCGCGGACAAGGATATCGCTTTGGACCGCAGCATGATTCCGCTCGGCTCGTGCACGATGAAACTCAACGCGGCCGCCGAAATGGAGTCGATCACCTGGCCGGAATTCGCGCGTCAGCATCCGTTCGCGCCGGCTTCCGACACCCCGGGCCTGCGCCGTCTCGTCGCCGACCTGGAGCGCTGGCTGGTGCAGATCACCGGCTACGACGCCGTTTCGCTACAACCCAACGCGGGATCGCAAGGTGAATACTCCGGCCTCTTGGCGATCCACGACTACCACGCCAGCCGGGGCGAACCACACCGCGACATCTGTCTGATCCCATCCAGCGCCCACGGCACCAATGCCGCCTCCGCGGCGTTGGCCGGCATGCGGGTCGTCGTGGTGGGTTGCCACGACAACGGCGACGTGGACCTCGACGACCTGCGGGTCAAGGTCGGCGAACACGCCGAGCGGCTGTCGGCGCTGATGATCACCTATCCGTCCACGCACGGCGTGTACGAACACGACATCGCCGAGATCTGCGCGGCCGTACACGACGCCGGCGGCCAGGTATACGTCGACGGCGCCAACCTCAACGCGCTGGTCGGGCTGGCCCGGCCGGGGAAGTTCGGCGGCGACGTCAGCCACCTGAATCTGCACAAGACGTTCTGTATCCCGCACGGCGGCGGCGGCCCGGGCGTCGGCCCGGTGGCCGTGCGTTCGCATTTGGCCCCGTTCCTGCCGGGTCATCCTTACGCGCCGGAGCTTCCCCAGGGTCACCCAGTGTCGTCGGCGCCCTACGGGTCGGCCTCGATTCTGCCGATCACCTGGGCCTACATCAGGATGATGGGCGCCGACGGGCTGCGGGCGGCATCGCTGGCCGCGATCGCGTCGGCCAACTACATCGCCCGCCGTCTCGACGAGTACTTCCCGGTGCTCTACACCGGCGAGAACGGCATGGTCGCCCACGAGTGCATCCTGGACCTGCGCGGCATCACCAAGGCGACCGGCGTGACCGTCGACGATGTCGCAAAACGCCTGGCGGACTACGGCTTCCACGCGCCAACAATGAGCTTCCCGGTGGCCGGCACGCTGATGGTGGAGCCCACCGAGAGCGAGAGCCTGGCCGAGGTCGACGGCTTCTGCGACGCCATGATCGCCATCCGCGGCGAGATCGACAAAGTGGCGGCCGGGCTGTGGCCTGTTGACGACAACCCGCTACGGGGCGCGCCGCACACCGCCGAGTGCCTACTGGTGTCCGACTGGAATCACCCGTACACCCGGGAAGAGGCGGCCTATCCGCTCGGCACGGCCTTCCGGCCCAAGGTGTGGCCCCCGGTGCGCCGCATCGACGGCGCCTACGGCGACCGAAATCTGGTCTGCTCCTGCCCGCCGGTCGAGGCTTTCGCCTGAATCACCTGGGCCTGGGTCAGCCGAATCGCTCGATGATTGCCGCGGCGATCGCGCGGGCCGCGTCCTCCTGGATGAAATGCTTGGCGGTCGCCAACTCGACCACGATGTGATCGGGGAATGCCGCGCGCATCCGCGGCAGCGACGGCCCCGGCCGGAACGCGAAATCCTTCATGCCCCAAACGAATAGCGCGGGCTTGGCGCCCAACTTTGCCGGCACCTCGCGGCCCAGCCGCTCCAGCAGCGGACGCGCCGCCAGGATCTCCCTGGGCATCCTGGCCACGCCCTTGCGCGCCTCGGGGTTGGGCTGCACGGCCCGGTAGTGGGTCATCACGGCGGTGCTCGGTCGGTGCTCGGTTCCCGCGGGGATCAGCCGCTCGACGAAGAAATTGCGCTGCAGGATCGCCCACTGCATCGGGGGACTGGACATCACGCGGGAGAAGATCTTTGTCGTCAGCTCGTCCGTCGGCCAGAACCACGTGTTGCCCAGGATGACGCCGCGCACCCGACCGGCCCGCTGCACCGCGACAGCCATGCCGATCGGCCCACCCCAGTCTTGCCCCATTGTCAGGTAGCCGTCGAGCCCGAGATGGTCGACGAACTCCCCGACCACGCGGGCGTGCTCGTCGATGGCGTACCCGAAGCGCTCGGGGCGGTCGGACAGCCCGAAACCGAGGTAATCCGGTGCGATGCAACGGAAGTGCCCACGCAGCGCGACGATGATGTCGCGATACAGGAAACTCCACGTTGGATTGCCGTGGCACAACAGGATTGGCGGGCCGGTCCCCTCGTCGATGTAGTGCATGCGACCGAAAGAGCTGTCGAACCAGCGTGACTCGAACGGATACAGCTCGGGATCCGGAGTGAAGTCAATCTTCATGCTGATCCTTCGGTAGCGTCACTCAGCTCAAATACGTGTTGACCGCCGCGCCGAGTTCTGGCGTGGCCGACGTCGCCAAGTTCGTGTAGCTGCCGCCGCTGAGCTGGGCGACGGCTTCCCAGGTGGCCCGGTCGGGGTCGCCGCCGAAGTCGATGACGTTGACCGCGACCGGTTTGGCCGGGTCCGCGCTGCGGCGGATGTAGTCCTGCAGCCCGGGCCCGTCGAGGCTTTGGTCCGTGTGCGGCCCTGCGGTGATCACCAGTATCGAATTCGTTTGGCCAGCATGGAAATTGGCGAGCATGTCCTGATAGATCATCCGCAGCGTGGTGAACGAAACCGCACCGCCGTTGGACGAATACTGCTTGTCCAGCGCGGCCGCCAACGCCGCGGAGCGCGGCTGGCCGTTGACAGGGTCGGAAAGCGGACCGGTCGCCACGTCCGATCGACCCTCGTGGCCGTCGAACGTCCACAGGCCCACCACCGAGTTTTGCGGCATCGCCTTGAGCCTGTCTTGGAGTGCCGCGATCACGTTGGCCAGGCGGGTTTTGCCGCCGTCGTCGACGGGCAGCGACTGGTCCAGCATGATGGTCGCCGCCACCCCGTTCGCCGGTGTGGACATGGCTTCGGCCAGCGTCGCACGCAGGCTGGCGTCACCCACCGACAGCGCGGGCGGCAGCGCCGCGAAGCTGGTGACGGGGCTGCTCGGCGGTTTGACGCCGGATACCCGGAAGCCGGCCTTGGCCAGCTTGGCGAGTTGTTCCGGCTTTTGCATGAACCGGGCGAACGCGCTTGCCGCCTCGGTCTGCTCGTGCGACAGCGACGAGCCGTTGAGCAGCACCGTGGGATAGTCGGCGACCGGCACGGGCCCGGGCGGTTCCCAGGAACCCAAGGTGCTCTTGGCATCCGACAGCGACTGGCCGCGCTGGAACAGCTGTTGCTCGGTGGTCACCACCGCGTGCACCGGCGCGGCGGCCGCATCACCGGGCTTGAGCAGCGCATTGAGCGCCTCGGTCAGCGAGTTGTCCGCCAGTTTGGGTTGGGCGCTCAGCAGGGTGCGCACCGCACCGGTGCCCTGGGTTGCCGGCGCGCCGGAAGGCGCCGACGCGGCGGCCACCGCCTCGCCGGCCAGCAGGGTGGCGTCCGCGTTGCCGTTGATCGGCAGCGCCAGCCGCAGCGATCCCCAGGTCGGCAGGTTCAAGCCGCCCATTGAATTCGGGTTTGATTGGAGGCCGGGCAGCGCCGCCCAGTTCTCATTTGTCAGCGCTCGCTGCAGTTCGGGGCGAACCGCGAGCAACACCGGCGAAGTCACCAATGAACGGCTATCGCTCACCGCTTTCTGGCCGGACGCCGCGATCAGCCGTGCCGCGGAGACCGAACTGCCCGGGATCCAGAGCGCCGGCTGGCCGCCCAGGTCGGCTGGCCACTTGCCCGTCAAACCGTTGAGGACGGCGTCGGAACCGACGGACTTGACGCTCACCGCAATGCAGCGGTCGCCGACCGGCCCGGCGGATGCGGTGTAGCTTTGCGCGAACTCCTGGATGCTGTCCGCGATCGACGGATCCGCGACGACGGCGACCGTCTCTTTGCCTCCCACGCAGCGCGCGGCGGCCGAGTGCGAGCGATTGGACAGCTTGTCGCCGAAGAAACTCCACAGGATCACGGCACCCACCACAACGACGACCGTGACCAGGGCCACGATCACCCCGATGCTCACTCCCCGTCGTCCACCGGCGCTGCGGTGGCCACCCTGCCAATCACCGAGTCCCCGGTGGCCGGCTGCGTACGGAGGCGGTGGAGTCGGCGGCTGACCGTCGGCCGGGGAGGCCTCGGGCCGCGGGAAGTCCGGGTACTCATCGGCGGCACCGGCCGAAAAACCCGTACGGTCCGCGGCATGCTCGGCGGCCCCGCCGGCGGGGTAGTGATCCTCGGTGAGATAGGGGTCCGCTTGCGGGTAGCCGTTCTCGTCGAGCCCCGCGGCCCCATCCGGGTACTGATCGCGGTCCGGGTGGCGGCTGTAATCGGTCGGCGCGTCGGCAGCGCGCGGCGGGAACTCGGGCGGCTGGTCCAGGTTACGCAGGTAGCCGCTCCGAGCGCCGAACCCGCCCGACGAGCCATCTGAAGAGCCATCTGAAGAGCCATCTGAGGAGCCATCAAAAGAGCCATCAAAAGAGCCATCAAAAGAGCCATCAAAAGAGCCATAGTCACCCAGCGGCCCGCCGACGGTCGGCTCGGGGATCGCCTCTGGGTCGCGGTAGCCCGGGTAACCGGGGTCGTCCCGGTAGCTGCCGACCGCGTGCTGACCTATCCCGCCTACCTCGTCAACCTTGCCGAACTCGCCGATCCCGTGGCCCGGATCCGCATAGCCCGCCGAGGAATCGTCGGACGGTTCTTGGGAATCCTCAAGGCCGGAATCGTCGGCGCCGGAGTCCTCCTCGGGGTCGGGCAAACTGTGCCTACCCATGCTGGTACCCGCCCCCTTTCCGTCGATTCATCGCCTGAATTGCCGTGAATTCGGCGCTGAGTTTAGTCATCAGACCCATCGCCGCGTGTCAGGCCGTGCTCAGCCACCGGCGCGTGTCTTAAATTCGCGACGGCGGCGATGCAGGATCGGCTCGGTGTAGCCGTTGGGCTGTTGGGTGCCGGACAGGATCAGCTCCTGCGCGGCCAGGAACGCAATACTGTCGTCGAAGCCAGGCGCCATCGGAAGATAGGCCGCGTCGCCCGCATTTTGCTGATCCACCAACGGCGCCATCCGTTCCAGGCTGGCCCGCACGTCCTCTGCGGTGATCACGCCGTGCCGCAACCAGTTGGCCAGCAACTGGCTGGAGATCCGCAGGGTGGCGCGGTCCTCCATGAGGGCCACGTTGTGGATGTCGGGCACCTTCGAGCAGCCCACGCCCTGGTCGACCCAGCGCACCACGTACCCGAGGATGGACTGACAGTTGTTGTCGACCTCCTCGCGGATCTCCTCGGGAGCCCAGGCCAGCTCCTTGGCCAGCGGGATCGTCAGCAGCTGGTCGATGGTCGTGCGCGTCTTGCCCTCGAGTTCCTTCTGCACGGCGAACACGTCCACTTGGTGGTAGTGCATCGCGTGCAGCGTGGCGGCCGTCGGCGAAGGCACCCACGCGGTGGTGGCGCCGGCCTTCGGCTGGCCGATCTTCTGCTCGACCATGTCGGCCATCAGCTCGGTCATCGCCCACATGCCCTTGCCGATCTGGGCCTTGCCGGTGAAGCCGGCGGCAAGCCCGGTGTCGACGTTGGCGTCCTCGTACGCCTTGATCCAGGTGGTGCTCTTCATCGCACCCTTGCGGATCATCGGGCCGGCCTCCATCGAGGTGTGGATCTCGTCGCCGGTGCGGTCCAGGAAGCCGGTGTTGATGAACACGACCCGGTCGGCGGCGGCCTTGATGCACGCCTTCAAGTTGAGCGTCGTACGCCGCTCTTCGTCCATGATGCCGACCTTCATGGTGCCCTGCGGCAACCCCAGCACGTCCTCTACGCGGCTGAACAGCTCGCAGGTGAAGGCGACCTCGGCGGGGCCGTGCATCTTGGGCTTGACGATGTAGATGGACCCGGTGCGGCTGTTGACCAAGGGGCCGTTCGCCTCGCCATTTTTGAGGCCGTGGATCGCGCTCAGGCCCGTGAGCAGCGCATCCATGATGCCTTCGAACACTGCTTTCTCGTTGCCGTCGCCTTCGTCGACGACGATCGCGTCGTTGGTCATCAGATGGCCGACGTTGCGGACGAACATCAGACTGCGTCCGGGCAGCGTCAGCTCGCCCTCGTCGGGGCCACCGGGCCTTGTGTAAGTGCGGTCCGCGTTGAGTACGCGGGTGAACGCCTTGCCGTCCTTGCTGACCTCTTCGACCAGGTCGCCCCTGTTCAGACCGAGCCAGTTGCGGTAGCCGAGCACCTTGTCATCGGCGTCGACGGCGGCCACCGAGTCCTCGAAGTCCATGATCGTGGTGATCGCGGATTCCAGCACCACGTCCTTAATGCCGGCGGGGTCGGTCTGGCCGATCGGTGACTGCGGGTCGATCAGGATCTCGATGTGCAGCCCATGGTTGACCAGCAGCACCGTCCAGTTGGGGGAGCCGAGCTCGCCGGTGTATCCGATGAACTTCTCCGGGCTGGCCAGCCCGGTGGAGTCCGCGCCGAAGGCGATCTGCAGCTGGCCGTCGACGATGCTCAAGCGCGTCGCGTCCGCCCACGAGCCCGACGCCAGCGGCGCGGCGCCGTTGAGGAACCTGCGTGCGTAGGCGATCACCTTGTCGCCGCGGACTCGGTTGTAGCCGCCGGTGCCCTTTGCTTCTTTTTCTGAGCCGTCGCTTTCTGCGATGACGTCCGTCCCGTACAAGGCGTCATACAGCGAACCCCAGCGCGCGTTGGCCGCGTTCAGCGCAAACCGGGCGTTGAGCACCGGCACCACCAGCTGCGGGCCGGCCGTCGTGGTGATCTCGTCGTCGACCCCCGAGGTGGTGATGGTGAAGTCATCGGGCGTGGGCAGTAGATAACCGATCTCGGTGAGGAACTGGCGGTACGCTTCCACATCGAGCGGCTCGATCACCCGATGGCGGTGCCACTTGTCGATCTGGGCCTGCAGCTCGTCGCGGGCGTTAAGCAGTGCCTGGTTCTGCGGGGTGAGGTCGGTGACGACCTTGTCGACGCCCGCCCAGAAACTGTCCGGGTCGACGCCGGTGCCGGGCAAGGCCTCGTTGTTCACGAAGTCGTAGAGCACCCGGGCGACGCGCAGGTTGCCCGCCGACACGCGATCTGTCATGTTTCTCCTCCGTAGTGGGCCCTCATTGGCCTCAGTGACCCCCCCGGGGCTACGCGATCAGCTTACCGGCCAGCAGCCTGACGAGCGTATTCGCCGCACCCGCAACAGCAGGTCACGGCTTCGCCCCGGCAAACACGCGGGCCGCGCTAATCGCTTCTTGGCAACGCGGGCACGCGCCGACCGGTTCCCGCCGGGCGCTCCTCGGGTACCCGCGGCCGTAGGAGATCATACGGGCTGCCCGCGGGCGGGCCCGGCATTCGGCCTCAGAGTGCCTCGTCGCGCCGGGCGCCGACCAGGTCCTCCACTAGATCCTCCATCGCCACCATGGCGACCACGGCACCGTCGTCGGCCGTCACCAGGGCGAGATGACTGTTGTTGCGGCGCATGCGCGACAAGGCGTCGGCGAGTGGCATTGACGTGGGAACCCGCGGCAACGGCCGCACCAGCGCCAGATCGATCACGGTCTTCGGATCGTCGCCCAGCGTCAGCACGTCCTTGATGTGCAGGTATCCAATGAACTGACCGTCGAGGCCGGCGATCGGAAACCGGGAGTAGCCCGTCTGGGCCAGCGCCTCTTCGACCGCCCCGACCGTCGGCCCGGAAGCGGCCCCGGAACCAGCATGCGCAACCGGAACCGCCCGAATTTCATCAAGCGGCTTGGCGACGTCAGCCACCACCCTGGTGCGGATTTGCAGCGCCCGGGTCAGCCTGGTGTGTTCCTCCTGGTCCAGCAGACCTTCGGACACTGATTCGGTGATCATCTCGGACAGTTCGACCGGAGAGACCGTGACGTCGAGCTCGTTCTTGGGTTCCACGTTCAGCCCGCGCAGCACCGCGTTGGCGCACTTGTTGTAGAACACGATCAACGGGCGGGCGGCGCGCACGTAGATCAAGTAGGGCGGGACAAGCAGCATCGCCGTGCGCTCGGGGCCGGCGAGGGCGATGTTCTTCGGCACCATCTCACCGAGCAGGACGTGCAGTGTCACCACGACCGCCAGGGCGATCACGAACGACAGTGTGTGGACCACCGCCGGATGCATGCTGGTCAGCCCCAACGGCGAGCGCAGAATATCGGCGACGCTGGCCTCGCCGATCCGGCCGAGCAGGATGGAGGCGACGGTGACGCCCAGCTGCGAGCCCGCCAGCATCGACGAGAGCTGCTCACCGGCCCGGATCACGGTCACCGCGCCCGCCTTGCCCTGTTCGGCGAGCGCTTCGAGGCGGTCGCGGCGGGCCGAGATGAGCGAAAACTCCGCTCCTACGAAGAACGCGTTGGCGCCGATCAACACGATCGCCAGAACTACCCCGACTGCGTTGTGCATCAGCCGCTGCGCCTCACGCGGATTCGTCCGGACCTGCGGGTTGACCGGTCAGGTCGGTCAGCTCGAGCAGGTCGATCCGGCGGCCGTCCATCCGCACTACCGTCGCCCGCCAGCGCATCGAGTCGTCTGGCAGGCCGTCGGCGTCCAGCGCGGGCAGCTCCGTCGTTTCACCGACCTGCGGAATGTGGCCGAGCTGTTCCAGCACCAGGCCACCGATGGTCTCGTATTCCCCCTCGGGGGCCCGGTATCCGGTCTCGGTGGCCACCTCATCGATGCGCAACAGGCCCGAGACCCGCCAGCCGCCGCCCGACTGAACCACATCCGGGGTGGCGTCGTCGTGTTCGTCGCGCACATCGCCGACGATCTCCTCGATCAAGTCCTCGATGGTCACCATGCCCGCGGTGCCGCCGTACTCGTCGACGACCAGCACGGTCCGCAGGGGAGTGGCGCGGACCTCCGCCAGCACAGCGTCGCCGTCCAAGGTCGACGGCACCATCGGGACCGGCTTCACCACCGTGGTGAGCAGCGTGTGCGCGCGCTCGGCCGGGGGAGTTTGAAACGCCTGCTTCACGTGCACGATGCCGACGGTGGAGTCGAGATCGCCGTCGACCAGCGGAAATCGGGAGTAGCCGGACTCGGCGACGGCCGCGATCAGGTCCGCGACGGTGTTGTCCGTCTCCAGGGTCACGACCTCGGTTCTGGGCGTCAT
Organism: uncultured Actinomycetota bacterium; assembly: GCA_963778135.1. Classification (GTDB taxonomy): domain Bacteria; phylum Actinomycetota; class Actinomycetes; order Mycobacteriales; family Mycobacteriaceae; genus Mycobacterium. The sequence continues at coordinate 393,869 of CAVZTC010000005.1, forward strand.
CAGCTCCTCGGCGGTCAGGGCGCCGAACTGCAGCGATCGTCGGATCAGCGATGCGGTGTCGTGGTCCAGGGAACCGCTCCGGGCCGAGGTCCGCACCAGCGACAGAAGCTCCTGCCCCGAGCGGGCCGACCTCAGCTCCTCGGCCGGCTCGATACCCAGTTTGCGCACGATCCAGTTCGCCGCCCCGTTCGTCAGCCGGATTGCCGGGGTGAGCATCAGCGAAAACAGCAGTTGCGTGGCGACGACGGCGCGGGCGGTCCGCAACGGGCGCGCCACCGCGAGGTACTTCGGGACCAACTCGCCGAACACCATCGACACCGAGGTGACGATCACGAGGGCCATCACGGCGGTGATCGCATCGGCGACCGGGTCGGATACTCCGAGGGCATCCAGCCACGGATGGGGCAGGTCGGCAACCATCGGTTCGGTGAGGTAACCCGTGACCAGCGTGGTCATCGAGATGCCCAACTGAGCGCCCGACAGCTGGAACGACAGCCGGTGCTGGGCGCGCTGGATCAAGCGGTCCCGGCGCCTACCGGCGCGGGCGTTGGCCTCGACGGTGCTGCGGTCCAGAGCGGTCAGCGAGAATTCGGCCGCGACGAACAGCCCGTTGCCGAAGATGAGCACCACGATGGCCAGCAGGCTGACGGTGGGGCCGGAGAAGTTCATGGCGGGTTCGGCCTGCCCCAACCCGCCATGTGGCGCTGGGAGTGGCCGCTCGCCCGGGAAGGCCCAAGCATCCAGGGAGCCCCGGCGGGTGCCTGCGGCACGTCATCCCTTTCGCTCGATTTCGCGTAGCGCGTTGCTAGGCCGATTGAATTCCATATGTTAGCGAAGCGTCAGGCTCGCGCTACGGGGCGGATTCACCACCCAGAGGGCAGCGGATGGCCCTCGGCGAAGCCGGCCGCCGACTGCACACCGACCACGGCACGCCCGTGCAGCTCGGCCAGCGTCGAGGCGCCGACATAGGTGCAGGTGCTGCGCAGGCCGGAGGTGATGTGGTCGATCAGATCCTCCACACCGCCGCGGTCGGGGTCCAGGCCCATCCGCGCCGTCGAGATGCCCTCCTCGAACAGTGCTTTGCGGGCGCGATCGAACGCGGTGTCGGTGCCGGTGCGGGCGACGACCGCGCGCTTGGAAGCCATGCCGTAGCTCTCCTTGAACGGTTGGTTGTCGCGGTCGCGCATCAGGTCCCCGGGCGACTCGTAGGTGCCCGCGAACCACGACCCGATCATCACGTTCGATGCCCCGGCGACCAGGGCCAGCGCCACGTCGCGGGGATGGCGGATGCCGCCGTCGGCCCACACGTGCCCACCGAGTTCCTTTGCGGCAGCGGCGCATTCGAGTACCGCCGAGAATTGCGGGCGGCCGACCCCGGTCATCATCCGGGTGGTGCACATCGCGCCGGGGCCGACACCAACCTTGACGATGTCCGCCCCGGCGGTGAGCAGATCCCGAGTTCCCTCCGCCGACACCACGTTGCCCGCCGCTAGCGACACTCCGGTGTCCAGGGAGGCGACCGCTTTGATGGCCTCCAGCGTCTTGAGCTGATGTCCGTGCGCGGTGTCGATGACCAGCACGTCGACGCCGGCCTCGGCCAGCGACCGGGCCTTGCCTGCGACGTCGCCGTTGATGCCGACGGCGGCGCCGACGCGCAAGCGCCCGCGGGCGTCAGTGGCGGGGGTGTAGATGCCGGCGCGGACCGCGCCAGTCCGGGTGAGGACTCCCGCCAGCGTTCCGTCGGGGTTGGTCAGCACCGCAACGTCGATCGGGGAGTGCTCGAGCAGGTCGAAGATCTTGCGCGGCTCGGTTCCGGCCGGGGCGGTGACGAAGTCCGTGAGCGCGACGTCACGAACCCTGGTGAACCGGTCGACGCCCATCCAGGACGATTCGCTGACCAGGCCGATCGGGCGCCCTTCGAAGGACACCACCGCGACACCATGCGAGCGTTTGTGGATCAGCGCGATCGCATCCGACACCGCATCGTCGGGCTCCAGCACCACTGGGGTGTCGAGTACCAGGTCGCGGCTCTTGACGAACTGCACCGTCTGCTGCACCGCGGTGATCGGAAGATCCTGCGGCAGGATCACCAAGCCGCCGCGGCGCGCCACCGTCTCGGCCATCCGCCGCCCGGCCACCGCCGTCATGTTGGCGACCACCACCGGAATGGTGGTGCCCGAGCCGTCGCAGGCGGACAAATCGACGTCGAAGCGCGACGCCACGTCGGACCGGTTCGGCATGATGAACACGTCGTTGTAGGTCAGGTCGTACGCGGGTCGATGCCCGTCCAGGAACCTCATCGCTGTCGGCCCAAGATTCTTTAGCCCCCTTTGGATCTCGCCCGGCTAGGCGGGCACTTCGCTGCGGTCCCCGCTCCACAGCGTGTGGAACTTCTTGCTCGGGTCCTCGTCGATCCGGCCGTAGGTGTGCGCACCGAAAAAGTCGCGCAGGCCCTGGGTCAGCGCGGCGGGCAGCCGCTTGGTGCGCAGCGCGTCGTAGTAGGACAGCGCCGAGGAAAAGCCCGGAATCGGGATACCCAGTTGGGTGGCGGTCACCACGACGCGACGCCAGCCATCGATGGCCGCTTCGATCGCGCTGCGGAAATACGGCGCCACGATCAGCGTCGCCAGGTCGGCGTCCGAGTCGTACGCCTCCTTGATCCGGTTGAGAAACTTGGCCCGGATGATGCAGCCGCCGCGCCAGATGGTGGCCAGGTCACCGGGCGCGATGTCCCAGTCGTATTCGGCGCTGCCGGCCTGAATCTGGTTGAAGCCCTGGGCATAGGCGATGATCTTCGACGCGTAGAGCGCCTGGCGGACGTCCTCGACGAACTGGGCTGATGTTTCTTCGACGTCCGCTGGTTGCTTACCCAGTTCGCCGGAGGCCAGGCCGGTGGTGGCCTTGCGTTGGGCCACCGAACCCGAGAGTGCGCGGGCGAACACGGCCTCCGCGATGCCGGTGACTGGCACACCAAGATCCAGGGCAGACTTCACCGTCCAGCGGCCGGTGCCCTTCTGCTCGGCCTCGTCGAGGATGACGTCGACGAGCGGCTTGCCGGTCTTGGCATCCGTTTGGCGCAGCACCTCGGCGGTGATCTCAATCAGGTAGCTGTCCAGGTCGCCTTTGTTCCACTCGGCGAAGACCTCGGCGATCTCGGGGGCGGACTTGCCGAGCACGTCGCGCAGCAGCTGATAGGCCTCGCCGATGAGCTGCATGTCGGAGTACTCGATGCCGTTGTGCACCATTTTGACGAAGTGTCCGGAACCGTCGGGCCCGATGTGGGTGCAGCACGGGACCCCGTCTACGTGCGCGGAGATCTCCTCGAGCAACGGGCCCAGCGACGTGTAGGACTCGGCGGGGCCGCCCGGCATGATCGACGGTCCATTCAGCGCGCCCTCCTCGCCGCCGGAGATCCCGGCGCCGACGAAGTGCAGCCCGCGCTCGCGGATGGCTTTCTCGCGGCGGATCGTGTCGGTGTAGAGCGCATTGCCGCCGTCGATGATGATGTCACCTTCCTCCATCGCGTCGGCAAGCTGCTCGATCACCGCGTCGGTCGGATCGCCGGCCTTGACCATGATGATGACCCGCCGCGGCTTCTCCAGCGCGTCCAGGAATTCCTCGATGGTCTCCGATCGGACGAATTTGCCCTCGTCACCGTGCTCGGAGAGCAGCGCGTCGGTCTTGGCGACCGATCGGTTGTGCAGCGCCACGGTGTAGCCGTGGTGGGCGAAGTTGCGGGCGAGGTTGGAACCCATTACGGCTAGACCGGTGACGCCGATCTGCGCGGTGGCGGTCTTCGATTCCGTGAAATCCGCGGCACTCATGCCTTGCCTTTCGTTCGGGGCTCTCAGGTCGGGTGAACTTTGGTGACGGGCAATGCTCAGGCTTTCGAAAAGCTCTCGGTCACACTGTGGCACAGCCGACCGCAACGTGTTCGGTTCAGCCTTGCGTTATTTCGGCCCCGCGCGAGACCAGGGTCAGACCCAGGATCAAACATTGAACAGTCGTCGCAACTCCGTGAGCCACGGAACGGCCAGCGCGAGGGTGGGTAGCACGAACACGGCCACCGCGGCCAGATAGGCGCCCGCTGCCAGCAGCGGACTGTTGCCACGCCCCGATAGCCGGCGCACCCGCAGCACCGTGCTGGGACCGCCCGCGGCCAGCGCGCCCGACGGCGCGCACCCGGACGCGCAGGCAACCAACGCCCGGGCCAGGGGAGTGCGTCCGGCCGCGCGCACCGCGGCGTCATCGGCGAGCAACTCCACGAGCAGCTGCACGGCGCTCAGCGCGGTGGAGCTGCTGCGGACCAGCCGCGGGAAGGCAGCGTGCACCGCGGTGAACGCTTCCAATACCAGGTCGTGGCGGGCCCGCAGGTGAGCTCGCTCGTGGGTCAGGATGGCGGCGACCTCTGCGCCGTTGAGCGTGGTCAGCGCCCCTTCGCTGACCACCACCCGGCTACGGACGCCCGGCAGACAGTAGGCCAGCGGTTGCGGCACACCCAAAACCCGAAGGTCGCGGGTCCGCGCGCACGGCTCGGCCAGCGCCGCGTCGTGCCCGACTCCGACGAGATCGACAACCATGCGGTGGTGCGCCCGGCGGCGGCGATTACTGATGGCCACCCGGATCACGGCGATCATCAGTCGCGCACCGACCAGCACGGTCACCGCGAAAACGGCAATGTAAGCCGACCAGAGTGGCCATCCGAGTCGGCCGGCGGCGCCGACGATGCTGGCCGTGGGCCGCCCGTCGGGACCGGGCATCAGGACCCGGCTGGCGATCGCGATACCGGCGCTGAATGCCGAAAGCACCGCGGCGAGCGCGACGGCCTGCCACAGCACCATCGCGGCGCGCGGGGCGCGCAACGGCCACTTCGCTCGTGCCAGCAGGGCCGGCGTCGGACCGGCCAGCAGCACCGCGAGGATGGTGAAGGCCAGCGCTGACACGCTGCTAGTCTCCCTCAGTCCTCCGCTGTAGCGCCAGCGGATCGTGCATCGCTTTGATTTGCTTCCAATTCGGCGAGCGCGCGCCGAAGTGCGTCCGCCTCATCGGCGCCAACTCTCTCGACGAAGTGCACCAGCGCGGCCTGCCTGCCCCCGGAATCCTCGGCCTGGGCCAGCGCGTCGACCATGAGGCCGGCCACCAGTTCGTCGCGGCCGTGCACAGGTGCGTACCGGTGCGCGCGGTCGTCGCGGATCTGGGTGACCAGACTCTTCTTGGCCAAGCGTTGCAGCACGGTCATCACGGTGGTGTAGGCGAGGTCGCGACGGGCAGACAGCGCTTCATGGACCTGCCGAACCGTTTGGGGCTCCGGCGTGGACCACAGGTGATCCATCACCGCGCGTTCCAGATCCCCTAGTCGCGTCAGTTTGGCCATAGTTCGTTCATCTCCCCAGAGCGTCGAATCCAGCGTACTCCGGCTTACTACCGATCGTCGTAACCAAAACCGGCCAGCCTTTCGAGGGCCGCCATGCTGGGCGCTCAACCCACGCGATCGGCTGGTAGGGCGGCTGGCGGGGCAAGTGTGTGACCCTCCTAACAGCCGCTCAGCTCAGAACCAGCGGCGCGACACGTAAGCAACACTGCGAGTCTAACGCTTGCGAAATTAGGGCAGCCTTGCCTATTCTTGAGAAGGTCGAGCGACAATGACCGCGGTAGTGTCCTGAGGGCTGCAGCGACCCCCGGTCTACTCGATCGGCGAGCCCCGTGCCTTGTTGTACGGGGCTCGCCCGTTTCTTCGGCGCCGTGCCGATGGTGTAGACACAAGGGCGTGCCACCGCCGGACCCCCAACAGGTGCGAATGCCCCCCAACTTCACCTCGCCCTTCGACGACGAGTTGGGACTCAAATTCACCGAACTCGGCCCCGACGGCGCCCGCGCGCAGCTCGAGGTCAGGCCCAAACTCCTGCAGCCGATGGGCCTGGTGCACGGCGGTGTCTACTGCTCGATGATCGAGAGCATGGCCAGCGTCGCGGCCTTCACCTGGCTGGCCAGCAACGGCGGGGGCAACGTTGTCGGCGTCAACAACAACACCGACTTCCTGCGTTCCATCAGCGCGGGGATGGTCTACGGGGTCGCCGAACCGATCCACCGCGGGCGGCGTCAGCAGCTCTGGCTGGTCACCATCACCGACGACGACCACCGCGTGGTGGCCAGGGGTCAGGTGCGGCTGCAGAACCTCGAGGGGTAGCCGGGCTCCCAGCCCCGGGACTCAGCCGGCTGACCGCGGCGCGATGGCGTCGGCGTGCGGCGCGTCGCCGTTGGCGTAGGCGCGTGAAGTCAGCATGTAGAGCGCGCCAAGGCCGACGATGATCCCGGACATCAGCAACACGACATAATTGTCGTACCACGGCGCGTCGGGTGAACGCGGCCAGCAGACGTTGACGATCGCCGCGACGCCGTAGACCAGCGCGGCGATGTTGACCGGCATTCCCCAGCGGCCCAGCCGGTATTTGCCGGACGGCACCCAGCCCTTCGCCCGTGCGCGCAGTGCGGCCAGCACCACCATCTGGAAACCGAGGTAGACCCCGACCGTGCCGAAGCTGATGAGCTTGTTGAGCGGATGGGCGGAGACGATCGAACCGATGATCAGCGTCGCCGGAATGACGACCGCGGCCAGCAGCGCATAGGGAGGCACGTGTCTCTTGTGATCGAACCGCGCCAGCAGGCGGGATCCGACGATCATGCCGTCGCGGCCGTAGGAGAAGATCAGCCGGCTGGCGGCGGCCTGCAGGCTCAGCGCGCACGACACGAACGAGATCAAGACAATGCCGAGCACGATTCGGGATCCGGTGTCGCCGAAGGCGCTGGCCAGGACGGTCGCGATCGGGTCGGTATCTTCGCCGCGGATCACCGCGCCGAAATCCGTGACCGACAGGATCAAACTCAAACAGACGAAAGTCGATGCGGTGCCGCCGATGTAGATGGTCCGGCGCATTGCCTTGGGGATCTGTATGCCGGGATTGCGGACCTCCTCGGCAACGTCGCCGCACGCTTCGAAGCCGAAGAACTGGTAGAGGCCGATCAGGCCCGCCGCCAGGAAGGCGTAAAGAAAGCTGTGCTGGCCTTGGGCGCCGAAGCTGTGAAACAGCACACCGAGGCCGTGGTACCGGTGGGTGCACAGCAGCCAGACGCCGACCACCAGGGCGCCGATGAGCTCCGCGGTGAAACCGAAGATGGCGAAGTATCCCAGTATCTTGGTGCCGGTCAGGTTGATCAGGGTGGCAACCGCCAATACGGCTAGCGCGCAATAGATCTTGGCCTGCGCGGTCGGCGCGAAGCCGACCATGGCGGCCACGTACGGGCCCGCGCCGAAGGCCGCGTCAGCGATCAGTGCCAACAGGCAGAACATATAAATCCACCCGGTCATCCACGCCCATTTGCGTCCCCACAACCGTCGCGCCCAGGGGTACACGCCGCCAGCGACCGGGAACTGTGCCACCACTTCACTGAAGACCAGGGCGACCAGCATCTGTCCCGCGCCGACGATCAGCAGGCTCCAAATCATCGGTGGCCCAGCGGTGGCCAACGCGAACGCGAAAACCGTGTAGATGCCGACCACGGGCGACAAGTAGGTGAAGCCGAGTGAGAAATTGGCCCACGGGCTCATGTCTCGCTTGAATTCCGACTGAAAACCCAGTGCCTCGAGCTGGGCCTGGTCCTCATCATCGGCCGCGGTATCAGACGTCAACGCGACCGCATCCTCCCGTATCTGGACGTCGTCCGCGTCATACTCCGCGGCATCGGAGGTCAAATCGACGCTCAAATCTCTCTCCCACCAATAGAATTGCGAAAACAGTTCTGCTGAAGTGATTCCCGTCGTGCAATTAGCGATAAGCGGCGGGCGTGCTACTTATCCGTGGCCTCCTTAATCAATGTCGACGCCGTGCGTTTGAGCACATCGCGCTGCCTGGTCACCTCGACGATCGCTTTGCGCAACTGGTTGAGTTCGTCGCGCTCGTCGACCAGGCCATCGCCGTCGGCAGTGGCCTTCGGCGGGGCCCACCGGGCCGCGGGGTCGTCCTGCATGCCCGACTCTCCGGGCATCGCCGCGATGACCTTGGAATGTGCGCCGGCCCGAGACCGACTCTGGTCGCCGCGCGGCGCGTTGACGACGCTCGCCACCGGGCCCATCGGCGCCGCGCCCCCGTACAAGTTCGACCCGGCCATTCCGGCCTGTGGCACACCATCAAGACCGGCGCTTGCCAGGGGCGTTCCGGTGGCGGCCAGTCGGACCTGCGGCGACGTGGCCCACGCCTGCGGTACCGACAACTTGCCGACCGACGCCGCCTGGCCCAGCGCCGCCGAAGTTCCGGCAGCGGACGAACCCACCAAGGTCGACGACCCCAGCCCCGCCGACCCCAGCCCCGCCGAGCCCAGCCCCGCCGGCCCGCTTTCTGCGGCCCCCGGCGACACGCTGGATGCCGCCGAGCTTGCCGTCGCCGGAGCCGAAAGCACGGAGATCAACGGATTCCATCCGGCGGCGACCGGGGGCGCGATGGTCAACATAAGGCCGGAAGCATCGAAATTCAGTCCCTCGGAGAGGATCTGATAACCGACGGTTCCGCCGCTCAGGGAGTTGAAGGTCTGGACCGGATAGCTGTTGAGAAAGGCCAGAATCGGATTGGATCCGGAGAACGATCCCGACGCGAGGCTCTGCAGCACGTTGGGCACGTTCGACAGCGTCGATTGCACGCTCGAGCCGGTCACGGAATTGGCAGCCTGGGTTGCCGCCGCACCCCGAGCGGTTGTCCCGGCGGGATTCGTCGTTTTTGGCGGTGAACTGAACGGCGTCAACCTGGTCGCGGTTGCCGACGCGCCCGCGTATCCGTACATGGCGGCGGCGTCCTGGGCCCACATTTCGGAGTACTGCGCCTCGGTGACCGCGATCGCCGGGGTGTTCTGCCCGAACATGTTGGTGGACACCAGCGACGCCAGCAGTGCCCGGTTGACCTCGACCGCATCCGGCGGCACCGTCGCCGCAAAAGCCGCCTCATAGGCTGCGACTGCAGACCCCAGCTGTCCGGCCGTCCGCCGGGCCTGCGCGGCGGTGGTGGTCATCCATGACACGTAGGGCGCCACCGCCGCCGCCATCGACGTCGACGACGGGCCCACCCACGGGCCGCTTGTCAGCACTGCAAGGACTTCTCGATAGGAGGTGGCCGCCGAACTCAGCTCGGCCGCCAGGACATTCCAGGCTGCCGCCGCCGTGACCATCGGCGTCGATCCCGCGCCCACATACATCTGGCCGGAATTGATCTCGGGCGGTAGCCCCGCAAAATCGACGACGCCGATCACAACATCGCCTCCTTGATCAGGCGGGCCGCCGCGTCTCGTTCCGTGGCCGCTTCGGCGAGTTCCTTGCGCAGCGCCGCGAGTTCCTCGCGTTCGCGTTCGCTCAGTGAACTGGCGACATGCTGGCGAGTCGGTTGCGGTTGCGCGGGCCGGCCGGCGATGTTCTCCTCGGCGCTCGGCTCCCCGGGCAACGTCGGGATGACCTTTTGTCCCGCCCCGGATCGTGCGCGGGCCGCCTCGCCCCTGGGCGCGTTGACCACGCTGCCCACCGGCGGGATACCGCCGAACGCACCGCCCGGCGCGCCGGGCTGGGCCTGCGGTAAGCCGCTCAGTCCGGCCACCGGCAGCGGCGATGCGCTGCTGGCGAGCCGGACCGCAGCGGAACCCGGTTCGGAAGAAACCCAGGACGGCCAGGACTGTGGCACCGACAACTTGCCGACCGAGGCTGCCTCACCCACGCCCGCCGAAACCGATCCGCTCGCCGCGGGACTGGACGAACTGACCAGGCCACCCAGCCCGGCATCGGGTGTTACCTGGCCAGCCGTCGCCGCGGCAGCAGGTACTGCGAGCCCGTACAGCCCGCCCAACAGCGGCGTGATTCCAGAAGCCGTGAACAGAAAGCCACTGAGGACAAGCGCCCAGTTACCCGCATTCACGGTGAAGGTGTTCAGGCCGGTGCCGGTTGGAGTGTTGAGCAGGCTTTCCAGCCACGCGAACGGGTCGAACGACCCCCCCGACGCGAGACTCTGCAGTGCGTTGGGCACCATCGCCATTTGGGACACCGTTGACTGCGTCGCGCCGGCCGGAGCGGCGGCAGCCTGGGTGACCGCGGAGGCCTGAGCCGATGTGCCGGCCGGGTTGGCGGTCGGCGGCGGTGCGCCGAACGGTGTCAGTGCCGTTGCCGCCGCCGATGCCCCGGCATAGCCGTACATCGCCCCGGCATCCTGAGCCCACATCTCGGCGTACTGAGCCTCGGTGGCCGCGATCGCCGGCGTGTTCTGCCCGAGGACGTTGGTGGCGACGAGGGCCGCCAACAACGCGCGGTTGACCTCGATTTCCGGCGGCGGCACGGTCGCCATGAACGCCGCTTCGTAGGCCGCGACTGCCGACTTGAGCTGGCTGGCCGTCTGCCCGGCCTGCGCGGCGGTAGCACTCATCCACGCGACGTACGGGGTCACCGCGGCGACCATGGTGGTCGACGACGGACCCACCCACGGGCCGGAAGTGAGCTCGGCCACCGCCGCCCGGTACGAGCTTGTCGCGTAGCCCAGCTCCGCTGCCAGCCCATCCCAGGCCGCGGCGGCCGCGACGAGCGGCGCCGACCCCGCGCCGGCGTACATCCGGCCGGAGTTGACCTCCGGCGGCAATGCCGCAAAATCCACTGCTTAGCCCCCTAACAACCGGACGCGGCCGCGTCCGGAGCTCGTCTGATCGCCCGAGGGCCGCCCGGACGCCGGCCTGCCGCCGGGTTGTGCGCGGGTGACCATGCCGACGCCGGTGCGCCGATGCCGACATCTGATGTCGACACGGCGGCACCGACGTCGACGTCGCCGCGTGAGCATTAAATACTGAGGAATATGTAAATATTGGACGACGTGACTGTAGTCACGCTGGCTACTAACTGAGAATTTGCTGAAAGCCGCGATTTCCTGGCTCTCGCAAGGCGTCTCGCTCGCCTCGTGCCACGCCGACCGCATCGCGAGAGGCGCCGGCCGACCGTGACTTGTGCGATTTCGGTCGGTGCAGAACGGTCTGCGCTGAACCGCTGTACGCCGGCAGCAGCATGCATGAAAAAGGCTGTTGAACAATCACTTCAGTAGAGAAGTGAACCTACAATCCGTCGCGACCACGCGCGCGCTGTACCCGGTCGGCTTGGGCGCGCCGCGGGACGGCAATGCGCCCGGCGTCGCAGTCGATGTGCATCGTTCCGACGTGCAGGTGCCGCGGCACGTCGAGAGCGCGCTCGCAACGTGCGTTCGCCATATCCAATACTGGCTAATCAAATCCAACAACGCGGAGCCGATTTAGCACCTCTTCGACGCGAAAAGTCTGGAGGTGAACGGACGCCCCCGAGCGAATCTCCGAGGCGATCGGGACGACGGCAGAGAATGATCATTGGCTGATCTTCGGTTCACGGGGGCCCGGATCAATCGTTGTACGGGCCCCAGGCGTGCCGCTTGAGCGCGGCCGGCTTCTTGCCGAGCTTGCCGGCCCGCACCATGACGGCCAAGCTGTCCAGGATGACGCGGCTGCTCAACAGGGCGGTCTGTTCGGCCCAGTCGTAGGGTGGCGAGCACTCCACCACCTCGATGCCGTTGAGGCCCGGTTCGGAGATCAGCCGAATGAGGTTGAGAGCTTCGCGCGGGAGCAGTCCGCCCGGCTCGGGCCAGCCGGTGCCGGGGACGAATCCCGCGTCGATCACGTCGATGTCAAACGACAGATAAACCGCCTTGGCGTCCTTCCACGCCACCTCGAGTGCCATTTCGGCGATCTTCTCTATCCCGACGCGCTCGACGTCGCCGACCGTGATGACGGTGCTGCCGCGCTGTCGACCAACTTGAACTCCCGCGCGCGGCGCCTGCCAACCGCCGATTCCGATCTGCACCAGGTTGGTGGCCGGTGCGTTCTTGATGTTGGTGGCGTGGAACCACGGCGTGGTGTGCATCCGCTCGTCGAGATCGGTTTCCTGGGTGTCGACGTGCCGATCAAAGTGGATGATGCCCACGTTGCCGTCCATGTGCGGGGCCAGGCCCCGCACCGTCGGAAACCCGATCGAGTGGTCGCCACCCAGGATGACCGGGAACACGCCCTGCGAGACCACATGGGACATGGCCGTGCTGATCTGGTCGAACGACTTCTCGATGTTGGCGGGAATCGTCACCACGTCACCGATATCGACGATGTTCAGCTGCTCGCGCAAGTCGACGCCCAGTTCATAGCAGTAGGTGCCGAACAGGTTGGTTGAGCGGCGGATTCCCATCGGCCCGAAACGGGTGCCCGGTCGGTAGGTGGTCCCCGCGTCCAGCGGCGCACCGAAGACGGCAACCTCGGCGTCACCCACCTCGTGCACGTCTTCCAGGAACGGGCACTTCAGAAACGTTCCGCGCTCCCCGGCGAAGTGCGGCAGCTCGCCGCGGGAGAACGTCGACAGCGTCCGATCGTTGATCGTCGGTGCAGCTTCCAGCCCATGGGCGATGCACCGGTCGGACTCTTCGCGGAGGCGGCGGGTCGATAGTTCGGCCTCGGCCTGCTGCGCCCATCTACCTTCGCGGTTGAAAACGTCATCCTGTCCGGCGAATGGATTCGTCACTAAATCTTCCCTCTCGTCGAGAACCAGCTCACGGCGGGAGGATGCCCGGGCGACCGACTGCTAACCAAAGCCAATGTCCACAGGTCTTTTTGGTGAACCGACGCGCCATGCATCCCGCGCTCGCCGTCTTGTCGCTCTCCGGGTACGGCGAACTCGTCCGGGCGTGCCCCCACGGCGCGCTAGCAGACACCGTACCCACAGACGCGGACTTTGAGCAGCGGGTGCGACATGTAAAAGCCTGTGAATGTCCTGGGACCCATGGGCCGAACCGGGGGTGGACAACAGTGCGCCGGGCCGTGGCAGGATCACGAGGCATGCGCCTGACACCGCACGAGCAGGAACGCCTGTTGTTGTCCTACGCGGCAGAGCTTGCCCGTCGCCGCCAGGCCAGGGGGTTGCAGCTGAATCACCCCGAAGCGGTTGCGGTCATCACCGACCACGTCCTCGAAGGGGCGCGTGATGGCCGAACCGTCGCCGAACTGATGGCCAGCGGATGCGACGTGCTCAGACGGGACGACGTGATGCAGGGGGTGCCGGAAATGATTCCGGATGTGCAGGTCGAAGCCACGTTCCCGGACGGCACCAAATTGGTCACCATCCACCACCCCATCGCATGATCCCCGGCGAAATTCTTTACGGCAGCGGCGATATCGACATCAACGAGGGTGCACCGCAGCTTGAGATGCAGATCATCAACACCGGCGACCGCCCGGTCCAGGTCGGTAGTCACGTTCACCTTCCGCAGGCCAATGCGGCGCTGTCGTTCGACCGTACGGCGGCGCATGGTTTCCGGTTGGACGTTCCGGCAGCCACGGCGGTCCGGTTCGAACCGGGCGTTTCCCAGACCGTCCGACTGGTGCCGCTGCGCGGGCGTCGCGAAGTACACGGTTTGACGCTGAATCCACCCGGACGGCTCGATCCGTCATGACGCGGCTGTCCAGGGAGCGCTACGGGCACCTGTACGGCCCGACGACCGGGGACCGGATCAGGCTGGCCGACACCGACTTGCTGGTGGAGATCACCGAAGACCGCTGTGGCGGACCGGGACTGGCCGGCGACGAGGCGGTGTTCGGCGGCGGCAAGGTGCTGCGCGAGTCGATGGGTCAGGGGCGCGCGACGCGGGCCGACGGCGCACCCGACACCGTAATCACCGGCGCGGTGATCATCGACCACTGGGGAATCATCAAGGCGGACATCGGAATCCGCGATGGCCGCATCGCGGCGATCGGAAAGGCGGGCAATCCCGACACCATGGCGGGTGTGAATCCCGACCTGGTGGTGGGACCGTCCACAGAGGTGATCGGCGGTAACGGGCTCATCCTCACCGCCGGAGCCATCGACTGCCACGTGCACCTGATCTGCCCACAGCTGATACCCGAGGCGCTCGGCGCGGGCATCACCACGATGGTCGGCGGCGGCACCGGGCCCGCCGAGGGCACGAAGGCCACCACGGTCACTCCGGGCGGCTGGCACCTGGCCCGCATGCTGGAGGCGCTTGATCAGTGGCCGATGAACTTCGCGCTACTGGGCAAAGGAAACACCGTCAGCAGCGAGGCGCTATGGGAGCAATTGCTTGGTGGCGCATCGGGTTTCAAACTTCACGAGGACTGGGGGTCGACACCTGCGGCCATCGGCAGCTGCCTGACCGTCGCCGATGCCGCCGGGGTTCAGGTGGCGCTGCACTCCGACACCCTCAACGAGATGGGATTCGTCGAGGACACGATCGACGCGATCGCGGGCCGCGGAATCCACACCTACCATACCGAGGGTGCCGGCGGCGGCCATGCGCCCGACATCATCACCATCGCGGCGCACCCGAATGTGCTTCCCAGCTCGACCAATCCGACGCGCCCACACACCGTCAACACCCTCGACGAACACCTGGATATGTTGATGGTCTGCCATCACCTCAACCCCCGGGTGCCAGAGGATTTGGCGTTTGCGGAGAGCAGGATTCGGCCGTCGACGATGGCCGCAGAGGACCTGCTGCATGACATGGGAGCGATTTCGATGATCGGCAGCGACTCCCAGGCGATGGGCCGCGTCGGCGAGGTGGTGCTGCGCACCTGGCAGACCGCACACGTGATGAAGCGGCGCAGGGGAGCGTTGCCCGGAGACCGCTCCGGTATACAAGCCGCCGACAACCTGCGTGTCCGGCGCTATATCGCCAAATACACAATCTGCCCGGCGATTACGCACGGCTTGGACCACGAGGTCGGCTCGGTGACGGTGGGCAGGCTTGCCGACCTGGTGCTGTGGGAGCCGGCATTTTTCGGGGTGCGCCCGCACGCGGTGCTCAAGGGCGGCATGATCGCCTGGGCGGCGATGGGCGACGCGAATGCTTCGATACCGACCCCGCAACCGGTGCTGCCGCGGCCGATGTTCGGCGCCGCCCCGGCCGCTGCCGCGGCCACCGCCGTGCATTTCGTTGCGCCGCAATCCATCGACGCGGGCCTGGCGGACCGGCTCGCGGTCAACCGGCGCCTCGTGCCGGTGGGCAATGTGCGCGCAATCGGCAAGGCGGATCTGCCGCTAAACGACGCGCTGCCCAGCATTGAGGTCGAGCCAGACACCTTCACCGTGCGCATCGACGGTCAGGTGTGGGAACAACGGCCGGCGGCCGAACTGCCGATGGCACAACGATATTTCCTGTTTTAAGGATGTCCGGAGATTCCGATGACCTCACTGGCTGTGCTGCTCACCCTGTCCGATTCGCGACTGCCTACGGGTGGGCACGTACACTCCGGTGGCGTCGAGGAAGCCGTCACCCGCGGCATGCTCACCAACCTCGCCACGCTGGAAGCGTTCCTGAAGCGTCGGATCCGCACTCACGGACTGGTCACGGCGTCAATCGCGGCGGCGGTGCACCGCGGCGACCTAGCCCCCGACGATGCCGACCGGGAAACCGACGCGCGCACACCGGCCCCCGCGGCCCGGGAGTCATCGCGCAGCCAGGGGCGCGGGCTGGCACGGTTGGCTCGACGGGTCTGGCCGGACGGCGGGTGGGACGATCTCGGCTCGCGGCCGCACCTTGGCGTGGCCGCAGGCCGCGTCGGCTCCGCGGGTGGCTTGACTCCCGAGCACACCGCACTGCACATCGTCTACACCACGATGACCACGTCGGCCACCGCCGCCCAGCGACTGCTCGCGCTGGACCCCGGAGCCGTTGCCGCCCTGACCTTCCGGTTGTCCGAGCTGTGCGAGCGCACCGCCGCCGAGGCGACAACCGGACTGGCCGACCTATCCGACCCCCTGCTCGATACGCTGGCGCAGCGCCATGCCGAACGCGAGCGACCCCTATTCGCCTCGTGAAAGACGAAACATGACAACACATTCGCACCCGCACACACACGTCGATCGGCCGAAACGCGTCCGGCAGCCGGGGGAGCCGCTACGCATCGGCATCGGCGGCCCCGTCGGTTCCGGCAAGACGGCGCTGGTCGCCGCGCTGTGCCGGCAGCTGCGTGACGAGCTGTCGCTGGCGGTGCTGACCAACGACATCTACACCACGGAGGACGCCGACTTCCTGCGCAAACATGCGGTACTGCCCGATGACCGGATTGCGGCCGTGCAGACCGGCGGCTGCCCGCACACCGCGATACGCGACGACATCACCGCGAACCTGGACGCGATCGAGGATCTGATCGCTGCCCACTCCGCCGATCGGGCGCTGGACTTGATATTGGTCGAGTCCGGTGGCGACAACCTCACCGCCACCTTCTCATCGGGGCTGGTGGACGTGCAGATCTTCGTCGTCGATGTGGCCGGTGGCGACAAGGTGCCACGCAAGGGCGGCCCCGGAGTCACTTACTCGGACCTGTTGGTGGTCAACAAGACTGACTTGGCGCCGTTGGTGGGCGCGGACCTGCAGGTGATGGCCCGCGACGCCGACGCCGTGCGCGACGGCCGCCCGACGGTCATGCAATCGCTGACCGGGGATCCGGCCGCCAGCGAGGTGCTGGCCTGGGTTCGTGCACAACTGGTCGCCGCTACCTGATGCATTCTGAAGTTCTGCTCGTCGCGTCCGAGCACCGCCTCCCGCGCATCCAATGCAGCGGCGGGATCCAAGCGCGATTCACCGCGCCTGAGACCGTTCACCTGGTATCGGCGGCCGCGACCCCGTTGGGCGGCGACACGATCGATATTCGTGTCATCGTCGAACGCGGCGCCCGGCTGAGAGTGCGCAGCGCCGCGGCCACCGTCGTGTTGCCCGGACCCGATACCCTGACTTCGCAGGCCCGCTGGGAAATTGAGGTTGCCGGGAGTATCGATGTGGATCTGGAACCGACCGTCGTCGCCGCCGCCGCACGGCACCATTCCAGCGTGGTGCTGTGGGTGCGCGACGACGGCCGGGTCCGCTTCCGGGAGCGGGTGCAGATCGGCAGATGCAATGAGCGTGAAGGCTTTTGGTCGGGCTCGCTGCACGCCGAAAGGCCCGGCTGTCCGTTGCTGCGGCATCGGGTGGAGCTTGGCGCGGGATCAGTTGCTGACGACGACCTAGCCGCTCCGCGCGCGGCGATCAACGAATTGCGTTATCCGGCAGAAGCTTTCGCGGCTACCCCGGACGCGGATTGGACCGTGCTGACATTGGCGGGCGGTGGAACGCTGAGTACCTGGCAGGCGGACCGACTCGCGGGTTAGCTTGCCGCCCTTGTGGGTGACGGTGAACCCTGCGCCTCGGCTGCGAGTTCGGCCAAGTGTTCCAGCCGCGTGCGCGCGAAGGCCTGCTGATCGGTGATGGTCAGCTGCCCGCGCCGGGTGCTCAAGAAGGTCACCGTCCACGACAACAGCGTGGTGATTTTTGTCTTGAAGCCGACCAGGTACACCAGGTGCAGCACCAGCCAGATCAGCCAGGCGATGAAGCCACTGAATTCCAGCGGACCGATCTTGGCCACCGCGGAAAACCGCGACACGGTGGCCATCGAACCTTTGTCGAAGTACTGGAACGGCTCACGCTGAGCCGGGTCGGCCCCGGCGAGCTCGGCCTTGATGTTATTGGCGACGTACTTGGCGCCCTGGATGGCACCCTGCGCCACCCCGGGCACACCGTCCACCGCGGCCATGTCACCGACGACGAACACATTCGGGTATCCCGGGACGGACAGGTCGGGTAGCACCTTGACCCGCCCGGACCGGTCCAGCTCGGCCTCCGACTGTTCCGCGAGGTCCCTGCCCAACCGGCTGGCCTGCACGCCGGCGGACCACACCTTGCACACAGATTCGATGCGCCGCTCGGTGCCGTCGGAGTCCTTGACGGTGACGCCGTTGCGGTCCACATCGGTGACCATCGCGCCCAACTGGATGTCGACGCCCATCTTCTCCAACCGCGCGGCCGCCCGCTGGCCCAGCTTTTCGCCCATCGGTGGCAGCACCGCGGGGGCGGCGTCGAGCAGGATCACCCGCGCTCTGGTCGAGTCGATGTGCCGGAACGCGCCCTTCAAGGTGTGATCGGCCAGTTCGGCGATCTGCCCGGCCATTTCGACGCCGGTCGGGCCGGCGCCGATCACGATGAACGTCAACAGCTTCCTGCGGCGCTCCGGGTCGTTGGACCGTTCGGCCTGCTCGAACGCGCTCAGGATCCGGCCCCGCAACTCCAGCGCGTCGTCGATCGACTTCATGCCGGGCGCGAATTCAGCGAAGTGGTCGTTGCCGAAGTAGGACTGGCCGGCGCCGGCGGCGACAATCAGGCTGTCGTACTGGGTTTCGTAGGTATGGCCGAGCAACTCCGAGACGACGCACTGGTTGGCCAGGTCGATGTGGGTGACTTTGCCGAGCAGCACCTGGACGTTGCGCTGATTGCGCAGCACGACCCGGGTCGGCGGGGCGATTTCCCCCTCGGAGATGATTCCGGTCGCCACCTGATACAGCAACGGCTGGAACAGGTGATGGGTGGTGCGGGCGATCAGCTTGATGTCGACATCGGCCCGCTTGAGCTTCTTTGCCGCAGTGAGTCCGCCGAATCCCGACCCGATGATGACGACGCGATGCCGACGCTTGGGTTCAACTGGTTCGACTGTGCTTACTGGCTGGGGGCTCATGCTTCCGCTGCTCCTGACGAGGCTCCTTGACGCGCGATTTCAGTTAGCTACTCCGTTAGCCAGGCTAGTCATGTCTATACCCGAAGCCCAGGTGGAAGCCTGTGTAATCAGCCACATCGGTGCATCTGTCCTGGTCGCGGCTACGTGACGCTCGTCATGTCGGCTATCCGCTGACGAGGGGGCCCAGCGCCTCACCCGCAGCACGGATGACGCCGGGTTTGTAAAAGGGCATGTTGATGATCACGCTGTCGATCCCCGCGTCAAACACCTTGGTCTTGAGCTGGTCGGCGACCGAGTCCGCACTGCCGGCCACCATGCGCTGGGTCATCTCGGCGGGTATCTGGTCGGCTGGGAAGTTCTCGTCGATGACCACCGTGATCAGCATGCTGGTCTCCAGCGTGGCCGGGTCGCGGCCGATCTCCTCACACGCGCGTCGCACGACCTCCAACTTGCGGGGCAGCTCGTCGAACCCAGCGATCACGTTGAGGTGATCGAAGTGCCGCGCGGCGAGTGGGATCGTCTTCTTCTCGCCGCTGCCGCCGATCATCAGCGGAATGTGGTCGCGGTAGCGGGGGTTCGCCATGGCTTCGCTGGTGTGGTACCACTTCCCCGAGAAGGTGGGCCGCTCGCCCTTGATCATCGGCAAGATGATCTGCAATGCCTCGTCGAGCCGGTTGAACCTGTCGGTGAAGCTGCCGAACTCGAAGCCCAGCTGGTCGTGCTCAAGCTCGAACCAGCCGGTGCCGATGCCCAAGATCGCGCGACCCTGGCTGACCACGTCCAGCGTGGTGATGACCTTGGCCAGCAGCGTTGGGTTGCGGTAGGTGTTGCCGGTCACCAAGGTGCCCAGCTGCACCCGGTCGGTAGCGGTCGCCAGCGCGCCCAGGGCGGTGTAGGCCTCCAGCATCGGCTGGTCGGGTGACCCCAGCATGGGCAGTTGGTAGAAGTGGTCCATGACGAAAACCGAGTCGAATCCGGCCGACTCGGCCTCGCGCGCCTGAGCGACAACCGTGGGGAAGAGTTCTTCTATCCCGGTGCCGTAGGAGAAGTTCGGAATCTGGTAACCAAGCCGAATAGCCACGGTATCTACCGTAGCGAGCTCCGGCGAAAACGAAAGAGCCTCAGCCGAAGTGAGCCAGCGCGCCGTGGCTGACGTGCAAGGTCTGGCCGGTGATGTGCCGAGCCGCGGGCGTGGTCAGGAAAAGCGAGAGCCTGGCGACCTCGGCCGCCACCGAAGGCGGGGTGCGCGACAGTCCGTCGTAACCGGCCTGGACACTGCGCCCGCAAGCTACCGCGTTGACCGTGATTCCGCGAGTGCCGAAAATGCCGGCCTGACCGGTGACCCAATTCCCCAGCGCCGCCTTCATGGCGGCGTCGACGCTGCCCGCGGGCGGGTTCTCGGCCATCACGCTGATGATGGACCCGCCGGAGCGTAGGTGGTCACCCACCGCCTGCACGGTCAGCACGGCCGAAAGCACGGTCGCGTCGAGCGCGTTGCGCCACGCGTCGGTCGTGTCCGCCAGCGTGTAGGTGCGGGGGTCGCCTGCGTCGTACCTCGGCGCCGGCACGTGGACGATGGTGTCCAGGTGATGCGGGAACAGCCTGCGAACTTCACTGAGGCTGGCTGGGTCGATGGTGTCGCAAACGATCGCGTCCACGTCGAGTTCCTTGGCGACGACCTCGAGGTCGCCACGGCGGGCACCAACCAGGGTCACTTTGTGCCCGTCGTCGCGAAAGCCTTCGGCTACGACGCGGCCCAGATCGGTGTCGCCCCCGGTGACTAGCACCTCCACAGCCATGACCTCCTCGTGTTCGACGTTGGACCCAGACCCTGGCCGTTCACCAGCGCTAATGCCTTGCAATCGGTGCGGGGAACCTGCCCTTTGATGGTGGCACACCACAGGGCCGGTGCCTGGGATCTCCGCGTGTTATGGCGTCAATCCCCGTTGATGTTACTGGACAGTAGCTATTCGAGGAAATTCCCAATCGGTACGACGCGCGGATGAGTTTCGTAACTATTCAGCCCCCACCGGCTCGTCGGGCCTGCGCAAGACGGCGCGCTACTCGCCCCGCTAGGGTTTGACCCATGCGGCGGATCGCAGCGCTGGCCGGTTTGGTGTCGACGATTCTGCTGGCGAGTCTGGTGGCATGTAGTTCGAAGGCTCCTTCTCCGTCGACTTCCCAGTTACCCGGCCAGTCGACGCAGGCATCGGGGTCGATCGTGGTGTTCGCGGCCGCCTCGCTAAAGCCCGCGTTCACCGAGATCGGCCAGCGGTTCAAAAGCGACAATCCCGGTAGCGGCGTCGACTTCGAGTTCGGCGGTTCCTCGGACCTGGCCACCCAGTTGACCCAGGGCGCGACCGCCGACGTTTTCGCGTCAGCCGACACTGCGCAGATGGACAAGGTCGCCAAGGCCGGCCTGGTTGCGGGCAACCCGGCGAAATTCGCCTCCAACACGCTGGTCATCGTGACCGCACCGGGCAATCCGAAGAAGATCGGTTCCTTCGCCGACCTGGCCAAGCCCGGGCTCAGCGTGGTGACGTGCCAAAAGCCGGTGCCATGCGGAACGGCGACGCAGCGGATCGAGGACAGCACCAGGGTGCACCTGAGCCCGGTCAGCGAG
Source organism: uncultured Actinomycetota bacterium (assembly GCA_963778135.1). Taxonomy (GTDB): domain Bacteria; phylum Actinomycetota; class Actinomycetes; order Mycobacteriales; family Mycobacteriaceae; genus Mycobacterium. Next base: position 415,131 of record CAVZTC010000005.1, read on the forward strand.
GAACTCAACGTCACCGACGTCCTCAACAAGATCACCACCGGGCAGGCCGATGCCGGATTGGTCTATGTCACCGACGCGATGACGGCGGGTGACAAGGTGGCGACCGTCACGTTCCCCGAGGCCGCCGGCGCGGTGAATGTCTATCCCATCGCGGTGCTGACGAAGGCGCCGCTGCCCGCGCTGGCGCAGAAGTTCGTGGCGATGGTGACAGGTGACGCGGGTCAAAAGATCCTGGCCCAGTTGGGCTTTCAGAAGCCTTAGGAACCTGGGGAGCCTGGGGAGCCCTGGGAGTCTTGGCCAAAAACGTGACCGGCCACCGCGCCAGCGGGAATAATGACAGCACAGGGCGCGGGGGATCTGATATGCCCGGTTTGGGGATTTCCCGTAGTCGGGTGGGAGATCGTCAGAGTGGGTAAAAGGCATGAACCAGCGGAAATGACGAACGTGCCCCTTAAACGTATTGACGAGTTGAAGCCCGGCGACAGGATCCGCATGAAGATCGGGCACGCTACGGTCAGAGAAGTCGAAGCCCTTGACGATGACCGCACCATGCTCACATTCGCCTACGGGACGAAGGGCCCCGCCGACAACAATGTCACCGTGGACGTCCTGGATGATGACGAGTGGGGTTGGTGAACCGGGCGGCGTTGAAGCGTCGTAACCCCGGAGAATCGAATTGACGTCATCGACGGTCGTTTCAAAGCCAGTGCGAATTCAATACAGCACCAACTAAGGCTGCTTACAATTATTTTGCTCAGACGGCTGAGAAGCGCCGCGGGCTCCGCGCGGCCAGCGAGACTTGCTAGTAGGTGGTCGATATGTCGTATGCGATCGTGGCTCCGGAAATGGTGACGGCGGCAGCAGCAGATGTAGCGGTTATCGGCTCAGCGCTGAGAGCTGCCAGTACCGCCGCGGCGGCCCCGATCACGGGAATCCTTTCCGCGGCTCAGGACGAGGTGTCGGCGGCCATTGCGGCGGCGTTCTCCGCCCACGGTCACGGCTTTCAGGCGCTCAGCGCGCAAGCGGCGGTGTTTCATTCGCAGTTCTTGCAGGCGTTGGACCGGGCCGGGGGCGCATATGCCGCCGCCGAGGCCGCCAACGCCTCGCCGTTGGAAGGCCTGGGTGCTTTTTCGCCGTGGCAGCTGCTGACGGGACGACCACTGGTGGGCAACGGCGCCGATGGCGCGGATGCGACCACCGCCGGCGGGTATGGCGGCAACGGTGCGCCCGGCGGGTGGCTGATCGGTAACGGCGGCAACGGCGGGTCGGGCATGAGCCAGTTATTCGGGACTGGCGGCAACGGTGGGGCCGGTGGGGCGGCGGGTCTGTGGGGCCGCGGCGGTAACGGCGGGGCTGGATCGGTCGGCGGCGTCGTCGGACAAGGCGGTAACGGTGGCGCCGGTGGGGCCAATGGGTTGCTCGGCGGCGGAAACGGGGGGGCCGGCGGGGCCGGCGGGGCCGGCGGGATTGGCTCGCCCGGTGGGGCGGGCGGACCCGGCGGGGCCAACACGCAGCTGTTGTCGCTCAGCGGTGCCGGCGGTGCCGGAGGGGCTGGTGGCGCCGGCGGCGGCGGTCTCCCCGGCAGCACAGGCACGTCGAGCAGCCAGATCGGGGGGAACGGGGGGCTTGGCGGGGCCGGCGGTCATGGTGGCGCTGGCGGCGCGAACCAGGCGCTTTTGGGCGGGACCGGCGGGCTTGGCGGCGCTGGTGGAGGCGGTGGCGGCGGTGGGCTGGGCGGCGCGGGCGATCCCGTCGACGGCGGGTCCGGTGGAGCCGGTGGGGCGGGCGCCAGCGGCGGGGCAGGTGGGGCGGGCGGCGCCGCTGGAATGTTGTTCGGGCACGCCGGCAGCGGCGGCCAGGGCGGCGCCGGCGGCACCGGCGGCACTGGCGGCCAAGACAGCGCCTTTCCCGCTGCCCCCGCCTACAGCGGCCACGGCGGCGACGGTGGTCACGGCGGCGCCGGCGGCGCCGGCGGCAACGCCAGCGGCACCGAAACCAACGGTGCCGGCGGCGCCGGCGGTAAAGGCGGGGACGGCGGCGCTGGCGGCACCGACCAGAATCAGAGCACCACCGGTGCCGAGGGTGGCGGTGGGGGCGGCGGCGGTGCCGGCGGTACCGGCGGCAATGCCGGCACCGGCGGCACCGGCGGCAACGCCGGCACCGGCGGTACCGGCGGCACGGGTGGCGGTGGCGGCGCCGTCGGGTTCACAGGCGGTGCCAATGCCGCACCGGGCGGCCACGGGGGCGGTGGCGGGGCCGGTGCCACCGGCTCGGGCGGTATCGGCGGATCCGGCGGCGCCGGCGGCGGTGGCGGCGCGGGCGCTTACCGCATCGCAACGGGTGCCGCCTGGGGCGGTGGTGGCGGCGGCGGCGGCGGGGCGGGTGCCGGCGGCATCGGCGGTGCCGGCGGTGGCGGCGGCGGCGCTATCGGCCTCAACTCCAGCCAGGGCCCTGCCTCGGCCAGCGGCGGACACGGTGGATCAGGCGGCGCCGGCACCGGCGGTGGTGGTGGCGGAGGTGCCACCGTCGACCCTTACTCTGTGCCGCCGCCCGGCGTGGCCAGCAACGGTGGCAACGGCGACGACGGCGCCGCCGGCGGCGCGGGCGGCCTGCACGCCGCGGGCGGTGTCCTCAACAACGGCGGAGGCACCGGCGGCACGGCCGGTGTCGGCGGGGCGGGCGGCCTGGGCATCGACAGCTTCGGCGCCGGCAGCAAAGGTCAGTCGCCCTGACACCGGCTACCGCTCCAGCTTTAGCTGACCCCTACCCGGCGGGCCCACCCGGGCGCTGGACCCTGCCACAGCCGCAGGATCGAGGCATACGAGGCACGGAAGCGGCTCTGCGTTGACGCCAACCCGATGCGGGATTTACCTGCTGTTATCGCAGCACACTGGCCCGCAATTAGTTTGCTGAAATCCTGCTTGCCCAGGTAGAGACGCTGCGGCGTGCTACGTTCGGCAACAATTTGGGCCCAGCGCGACCGGGTTAGGGGTGGAGATATCAGCAAACGTAGCAGCGATCTGCCGCGCTGGGTGTACGTCCCGGCTGCCGCGGGGACCATCTTCGTGGTGCTGCCCCTGCTGGCGATCGCGATCAAGGTCGACTGGCCGCATTTTGGGTCGCTGATCACCAGTCCCTCCTCGCGGACGGCGCTGCTGCTGAGCCTGAAGACGGCCGCCGCCAGCACCGCGCTGTGCGTGCTATTCGGCGTGCCGATGGCGCTGGTGCTGGCGCGCAGTACGGCGCGGCTGGTCCGGTTGCTTCGACCGCTGATCCTGCTGCCGCTGGTGCTGCCGCCGGTCGTGGGCGGCATCGCGCTGCTCTATGCGTTTGGCCGGCTCGGGTTGATCGGGAAGTACCTGGAGGCCGCGGGTATGAGCATCGCGTTCAGCACGACCGCGGTGGTGATGGCGCAAACCTTCGTTTCGCTGCCGTTCCTAGTGATCTCCCTGGAAGGAGCAGCACGTACCGCGGGAGCCGATTACGAGGTGGTGGCCGCGTCGCTCGGGGCGCGCCCCAGCACTGTGTGGTGGCGGGTCACCCTGCCGCTGCTGCTACCCGGCATGATGTCGGGGGCGGTGCTGGCGTTCGCCCGTTCGCTGGGGGAGTTCGGCGCCACGTTGACGTTTGCCGGTTCCCGGCAGGGGGTGACCAGGACCCTGCCGCTGGAGATCTACCTGCAGCGGGTGAGCGACGCGAATGCGGCCGTGGCGTTGTCGATCCTGCTGGTGGCGGTCGCGGCGCTGGTGGTGTTGGGTCTGGGCGCTCGGCGGCTGACCGGAACGGACACGAGGTAGCCAGCGGTGAGCGAGCTGCAGCTGCGCGCGGTGGTGGCCGACCGCGGATTGGACGTCGAGTTTTCGGTGGCTGCGGGCGAGGTGCTCGCCATCCTCGGACCCAACGGTGCGGGCAAGTCCACCGCCCTGCACGTCATCGCCGGGCTGGTTCAACCCGATCGGGGTCTGGTGCGGTTGGGGGATCGGGTGTTGACCGACACCGCGGCCGGGGTGAGCGTGGCAACGCACGATCGTCGAGTCGGGCTGCTCCTGCAGGACCCGTTGCTGTTCCCGCACCTGAGCGTTGCCGCCAACGTGGCCTTCGGACCGCGCAGCCGTCACCGGGTGCTCGGCGCGCTCCGGCGCATGCGTGCCGGGGGAAAGGCGCATGCCCGCGATAGGGCGCTCCAGTGGCTGCGCGAGGTGGACGCTGAGCAGTTCGCCGACCGCAAACCGCGGCAGTTGTCCGGTGGTCAGGCCCAGCGGGTCGCGATCGCGCGTGCGCTGGCGGCCCAGCCGGATGTGCTGCTGCTCGACGAACCGCTGACCGGGCTCGACGTGGCTGCTGCCGCGGCCGTCCGCGCGGTCTTGCGCACCGCCGTCACCCGCAGTGGCTGCGCCGTCATCCTGATCACCCATGACCTGCTGGACGTGTTCACGCTGGCCGATCGGGTGCTGGTGCTCGAGGCGGGCAAGATCGCCGAGATCGGCCCGGTGCCCGACGTGCTGAGTGCGCCGCGCAGCCATTTCGGGGCCCGGATAGCGGGTGTGAACCTGGTGAACGGGACCATCGGCCCGGACGGCTCGCTGCAGACGCCGTCCGGCGTCGGCTGGCATGGATCTCCGACCCAGGACCTCGACAAGGAGCTGACCGAAGGGCACGACGCGGTCGCCGTGTTCGCCCCTACCGCGGTGGCCGTGTTTCGGGATGCGCCGCATGGCAGCCCGCGAAACACGGTCGAAGTGACCGTGGCGGAGCTGGATACCCGCGGACCGGCGGTCCTGGTGCGCGCCCGGGAGCAGCCCGATGGCGCGCCTGGCCTGGCCGCCGACATCACCGTCGAGGCCGCCGCGGACCTGCGGCTCAAGCCCGGGGATCGGGTCTGGCTCAGCGTCAAGGCACACGAGGTTGCGCTGTATCCCGCGCTGCGCCCGCATGCCCACTGAGAAAGGCCCAGTCAGACGTGCCCACCGAAAAACCCGCCGAGAAACCCCGCGACATCCCCCGCAGGGCATCCTTGCGTCACAGCCGTAACGCGGTAGGTTCGTCGCCATGGATCAGGTGGACCCGAACTCGACACGCCGCAACGGACTCTGGGCGACGCTGGCGATTGCCGCGGTGACCAGCGTCAGCGCAGTCACCATCGCGTTTCCCGCGCCGTCGAGTGCCGATCCGGAGACACCGACGACGGTGGCGCCGGCGCCGTCCAACACGGCACCGGCGCCCGCACCGGAGACCACCACCACGCCCCCGCCGGGCGCCCCTGCTTCGCCGACTGCGCAACCGGGTGACCCCAACGCGACGCCCACGCCGGCGCCGCCGGATCCGAATGCGCCGCCCGTCGACCCGAACGCGGGCCGGATCACCAACGCCGTTGGTGGATTCAGCTTCATCCTTCCCGGCGGCTGGGTGGAATCGGACGCCTCCCACCTCGACTACGGCTCGGCGCTGCTCAGCAAGACCACCGGAGCGCCGCCGATGCCCGGGCAGCCGGCGCCGGTCGCCAACGACACCCGCATCGTGCTCGGTCGGCTGGACCAGAAGCTCTACGCCAGCGCCGAAGCGAACGATGCCAAGGCCGCGGTCCGGCTGGGCTCCGACATGGGCGAATTCTTCATGCCGTATCCCGGCACCCGGATCAACCAGGAATCCACCCCACTCAACGCCAACGGAATCACCGGAAGCGCGTCGTACTACGAGGTCAAGTTCAGTGACACGACCAAGCCGAACGGCCAGATCTGGACTGGCGTGATCGGCTCGCCGGCCGCGACCACGCCCAACGCCGGCCCTCCCCAGCGCTGGTTCGTGGTGTGGCTCGGAACATCGAATGACCCGGTGGACAAGGGTGCGGCCAAGGCGCTTGCCGAGTCGATCCAGCCCTGGACGCCGCCGCCGGCCGCAGCTCCCGAAGGGGTTGCGCCGGGCGCTCCGGGGGCCCCCGCACCCGCGCCGGCCGCGCCGGCCCCTGCGCCGGGCCAGGCCCCCGCTGGGGGCGTCACCCCCACCCCGGGGCGGACGCAACCTCGGAGCGAGCCCGCTTAATCGGTCGCCTCGTGCGTCCGTCCTCGGTTACCGGGTGAAATTGTTGCGCCAACACGGTATACCGATATGACGGTCCAGCATCTGAGCTGGGCTTGGCCTCCGATTGCAAGGAGATCTCAATGCACGTCATGGCAGCTACTCAGTCCCTTGTCCTCGCCCCGCCGACGGCGGTAAGTTGGCTCGCCTACATCATCATTGGGGGGATCGCCGGCTGGGTCGCGGGCAAGATCGTTAAGGGCGGCGGCTCGGGGATACTGCTGAACATCGTCGTCGGCGTGGTCGGCGGATTTCTCGGAGGAATGCTGCTCACCTGGCTGCACGTCGATGTCGCCGGTGGGCACAAATGGTTCACCTTCTTCGTCGCCCTGCTAGGCGCGTGCATCCTGCTGTGGGTCGTGAGCCTGGTGCGCAGGCGTTAGCTGCGCTGATGCCCCCAGCGGCAGCCGCCAAGACCATGCGCGCGTGGCAGGTGCGTCGGCCCGGTCCAATGCGGACCGGGCCGCTCGAGGCGGTCACCGCCGAGGTGCCGCGCCCGGGGCCGTCAGAATTGCTGGTGGCCGTGCGCGCGTGCGGGGTATGTCGCACCGACCTGCACGTCACCGAGGGCGATCTGCCGGTGCATCGTGATCGGGTGATCCCGGGCCACGAGGTGGTGGGCGAGGTCATCGAGGTGGGCTCAGAGGTGGGCCCCGACGCGGGCGGCGAGTTCGGCGTGGGGGACCGGGTGGGTATTGCGTGGTTGCGGCACACCTGCGGCGTGTGCAAGTACTGCCGCCGGGGCAGCGAGAACCTGTGTCCGCGGTCCCGCTACACCGGCTGGGATGCCGATGGCGGGTACGCCGAATTCGCCACGGTACCAGCGGCTTTCGCGCACCACCTGCCGGGCGGGTATGACGACACCGAGCTCGCGCCGTTGCTGTGCGCCGGCATCATCGGATACCGGTCCCTGCTGCGCGCCGACTTGCCGCCGGGTGGCCGGCTGGGACTCTACGGCTTCGGCGGCAGCGCCCACATCACCGCGCAGGTCGCCTTAGCGCAGGGCGCCGAGGTGCATGTGATGACCCGCGGTGCCGCCGCGCAAGAGCTGGCGCTGCAGCTGGGCGCCGCGTCGGCGCAGGGTGCTGCCGATCCGCCGCCCGTGCCGCTGGACGCGGCGATCCTGTTCGCCCCGGTCGGTGAACTGGTGCTGCCCGCGCTCGAGGCGCTGGACCGCGGCGGCACCTTGGCGATCGCGGGCATTCACCTTTCCGATATCCCCACGCTCAACTACCAGCGACACTTGTTCCAGGAGCGCCAGATCAGATCGGTGACGTCGAACACCCGGGCAGATGCGCGCGCGTTCCTAGACTTCGCGGCCCGGCACCACATCGAGGTAACCACGCCGGAATACCCGCTCGACCAGGCTGATCGGGCGCTGACCGACCTCAGCGAGGGCCGGATCGCCGGCGCCGCGGTGCTGTTGGTGTGACCGGTTTGAGTTTGAGGTCAGCTGGATCAACTGGACAGGTGCCAGACCAGGGCGGCGGCCAGGGCGCCCAACCCGTTCAATGACCAGTGCAGCGCGATCGGCGCGATCAGGCTGCCGCTGCGTCGGCGCAGCCAGCTGAAGACGAACCCGGCCGCTCCGGTGGCCAATACGGCCAGCGTCACACCGGCCAGCATGCCCATGGCACCGCCGCCGAACAGGTGGGTGAACCCGACGTTGCCGCTCGTCAGCCCCAACGAGGTTGCGACATGCCACAGGCCGAACAGCAATGAGCCCGTCAGCGCGACCCCGCGAAATCCCCATGCCCGGCTCAGCGCGCCATGCAGCACACCGCGAAAGGCCAGCTCCTCGGGGATCACGGTTTGCAGCGGAATGATGACCATCGAGGCGATCAGCGCGCCGGAGATCCCAAAAATCCGGGTGTAATGGTGGTTCAGGAACATCGGCCTCGTCATCGGCAGCAGCACGCCGATCGCAATCACCGACCCCACGACGGCCACCGCGGCCAGCGCATAACAGAGCCCGGACCGCCAGTGTTCGCGGCCCAGGCCCAGCTCGGCCCAGTCCAGACCGTTGCACCTGACCAGGATCACCAGCCCGACGGCCGCGGCCGGGACGGTGGCGATGCTGGCCCACGACGTGGTGAAGTGTGCGATCAGGTTCGTCAGCGCCAAGACCACGACGACGACCGCGATGTCGACCTGAATCCGGAACCGGTGCAGCGCCGAGAGCTGCGACACCAGCGGGTGGGTGTCGGCGGCAACAGGCGCGTCAAGCATCCGGCAAGCTTACCCGCGCGGGCCTAGTGTCCCGCTTGCTTCGCTGCTCAGCCGCTGTTCAGCCCCTGTTTAGCGCGATGCGGCGCCGCGCAAAGTCCTTGAGCTCCGCCGAGAGCGCGTCCGCCGCCAAGAGCCGCGGAATCAGGTCCGGTTCCGACATTCGGGCGCGAAAGACCAACCCGATCGTCACGTCGTGGTCGGGGCGGTGATCGACGGTGATCGCCTCGCCGGCGCGCACCGTGCCGGGTGTGATCACCCGCAGGTAGGCGCCGGGTTTCCCGGCCTGGGTGAAGGTCTTGATCCAGTGGTTCAAATGCAGGAATTCGACGAACGTCCGGCACGGCGTCCTCGGCGCGGAGACTTCCAGGAGCAGACCGTCCGCGCCGATGCGCCAGCGTTCGCCGATCCGGGCCCCCGTCACATCGATGCCCGAGGTGGTCAGATTCTCGCCGAACATCCCGTTGGTGAGCTGCCGCTGGAGTTGCGCTTCCCATTCGTCCAGGTCTTCTCGCGCGTATACGTAGACGGCCTGGTCGTCGCCGCCATGCACTCGCTGGTTGCCGATGGTGTCGCCGACCAGCCCGCTGCCGAGGCCACCCTGCATCGGCCCGGGCGCGCGCACCATCACCGCCTCGGTCACCGGCAGTTTGTCAATGCCGGTCACCTTCGACTGCGCGCGCGGGTCGGGGTTGGCTCGCACACGAGCCACGTTGACCGACAGAACGCTTGCCACCCGCTCAGGGTACGGCGTGGAGCGTGGGCCCTCAGTACGAAAATGTCTCGAAGTCGTCCGGAGGCCACACGCTCGACCGACGGTTACTCGCCCGACGCACTGGCCCAGGCCCAGTTGGCGATCGCCGGGTCGTCCTCGCCGTGCTCGCGCGTATAGATGCGTGCGTCAAGTCGGGCATCGACCATGCGCTGGCGCAGCACGGCGGCCCGGCTGGCCAGGCCGTCAACCCGGTCGATGACGTCCATCACGAGGTGGAAGCGGTCAAGGTCGTTGAGCATCACCATGTCGAACGGCGTCGTTGTCGTGCCGCGCTCCTTGAACCCGCGCACGTGCATGCCGCTGTGATTGGTGCGGCTATAGGTCAGCCGATGGATCAGCCAGGGGTAGCCGTGGTAGGCGAAAATGATCGGCTTGTCCCGGGTAAAGAACGCGTCGAACTCCCTGTCCGGCAACCCGTGTGGGTGCTCGGACTCCGGCTGCAGGCGCATCAGGTCGACGACGTTGACCACGCGGACCGTGAGCTCGGGCAATTCCCGTCGCAAGATCTCGGCGGCCGCCACCGTCTCCAGCGTCGGGATGTCCCCGGCGCAGGCCAGCACCACGTCGGGTTCGGCCCCCTGGGATCCGGGCGTACTCGCCCACTGCCAGATGCCCAGGCCGCGGGCGCAGTGCGCGACCGCTTCCTCCATCGACAGGTAGGCCAACGCGGGCTGTTTGCCGGCAACGATCACATTGACGTAGTTGCGGGTGCGCAGGCAGTGATCGGCCACGGACAGCAGCGTGTTGGCGTCCGGTGGCAGGTAGACCCGCACCACCTCGGCGCGTTTATTGGCCACCAGGTCGATGAACCCGGGATCCTGGTGGGATGCGCCGTTGTGGTCCTGGCGCCAGACGTGGGAGCTCAGCAGGTAATTCAGGGACGCGATGGGCTGCCGCCAGGGCAGTTCGCGGCTGGTGGACAGCCATTTCGCGTGCTGGTTGAACATCGAGTCGACGATGTGCACGAACGCCTCGTAGCAGTTGAACAGGCCATGGCGGCCGGTCAGCAGATAGCCCTCGAGCCAGCCCTGGCACAAATGCTCGGAGAGCACCTCCATCACCCGGCCGTCGGCGGCCAGGTGTTCGTCATCGGGCAGGGTCTGCGACAGCCACACCTTGTCCGTCGACTCGAAAACAGCCGACAGCCGGTTGGAGGCGGTCTCGTCGGGGCCCATCAACCGGAACCGGTCGGGGTTGCGGGTGATCACGTCCCGCAGGAAGGTTCCCAGCACGCGGGTGGCCTCCTGGGTGGTGGCGGCAGGCCGCGGGACGGGCACCGCGTAGTCGCGGAAGTCCGGCAGGTCGAGGTCGCGCAGCAGCAGCCCGCCGTTGGCGTGCGGGTTGGCGCTCATCCGCCGCTCACCGCTGGGCGCCAGCGCCCGCAGCTCGGAGCGCAGCGCGCCCCGCTCGTCGAACAGTTCCTCCGCGCGGTAGCTGCGCAGCCACTCCTCGAGCTGCGCGCGGTGTTCGGGGTTTTCGTGCGTCCCGGCCAACGGGACCTGGTGTGATCGCCAGGTGCCCTCGACGTGCTGGCCGTCGACGACCTTGGGGCCGGTCCAGCCTTTGGGGGTGCGCAGCACGATCATCGGCCACACGGGGCGGTCGGTCCTTTCGCCCTTTTCGACACCGCGCGCCGCGCGCTGAATGGCCGTGATGTCGTCGAACGCGTCTTCCAGGGCCGCGGCCAGCTGTTGGTGCACGTCGGCGGGCTCGTCCCCGGCCACTGTGATCGGGCGGTACCCGTAGCCGCGCAGCAGCGATTCGAGCTCGCCGTGCGGGATGCGGGCCAGCACCGTCGGGTTGGCGATCTTGTACCCGTTGAGGTGCAGGATCGGCAGCACCGCACCGTCGACGGCCGGGTTGAGGAACTTGTTGGAGTGCCAGCCGGCGGCCAGCGGCCCTGTCTCGGCCTCGCCGTCACCGATCACGCACGCAACCACCAAATCGGGGTTGTCGAAGGCCGCGCCGTAGGCGTGCACCAGCGCGTAACCGAGCTCACCGCCTTCGTGGATGGACCCCGGGGTCTGCGCGGCGACATGGCTGGGGATGCCGCCGGGGAAGGAGAACTGACGAAACAGCCGACGCAGCCCCTCGGTGTCTTGCCCGATGCTCGAGTACACCTCGCTATAGGTGCCCTCGAGGTAGGCGTTGGCGACCAGCCCGGGGCCGCCGTGGCCGGGCCCGGTCACATAGATGACGCTGGCGTCGCGGTTGCGGATGATCCGGTTGAGGTGCGCGTAGATGAGGTTGAGCCCCGGCGTGGTGCCCCAGTGTCCCAGCAGCCGGGGTTTGACGTGCTCCGCGGCCAGCGGCTCGGCGAGCAGCGGGTTGTCCAGCAGATAGATCTGGCCCACAGACAGATAGTTGGCTGCGCGCCAGTAGGCGTTGATCAGGGCGAGTTCGTCATCGGACAGGACGTCGGTTGCGCTTTTTGGACTCACCCGGCCGATTGTCCGCGCCGCGGGTGAACGCCGATGGAAGCGGAAGTCACTCTTCGCCGCGGGCCCGGGCCTCGTAGGCCCTGCGCTTCGCGACGTCGACGTCGTCGGTGAAGACGTGCTCGCCGCCGAGCATCCGGTTCAGGCCCTCGGCGATCCGCCGCGGCATGAACTTCTGCGACGCGACCATCGCCCCGGCCGCCCTGGTCACCCGCACCCGCGGTCTGGGGTGCACGATCAGGCCTACGATCGCGTCGGCGATATCGGACGGTTCGGCATTCTTGAATCCCTTGGCCCCCTGGGTGCCCGCGATCAGCTCCGTGTTGACGAACGCCGGCGACACCATCGAGAACCTGACGCCCGCCGCGCGGTGCTCCAGCCGCGCCGAGTCGGTGAACGCAACCACGGCGTGCTTGCTGGCGCAGTAGGTCGCGAGCCCAGCGGCATAGAGCTCGCCGGCCAGCGAGGCGACGTTGATCACGTGTCCGGTTCCGCGGGGGACCATCCGCTGGGCCGCCAGCTTGCTGCCCAGGATCACCCCGTAGACGTTGATGTCAAGAATGCGCCGGGTGACGGCGTCCGGCTCGTCGACGATCCGGCCCACCGGCATGATGCCCGCGTTGTTGACGAGCACGTCGATCGGTCCGAGCTGGCGCTCGACAGCGTCGAGGAAATCTGAAAACGAATCCCGGTCCGTGACGTCGAGCCTGCCGTACACGTCGAGGCCGAGCGCGGCGCCCGATTCCTTCACCGTGACCTCGTCGACATCGCCGATCGCGACCTTGGCGCCCAGATTGTGCAGCGCGGTCGCGGTGGCCAGCCCTATTCCGCGTGCGCCGCCGGTGATCACGATCACCTTGCCGCGGACCTTGACGCCGATCGAAGCAGTGTCTGCCATGGAGGCCTTTCCGAGAACTTGACGGGCGTCAACTTTGCGTTGGGGTAAGCACAGCACGCCACGTCGCGTCGCGCAATAACCGGTCGCTCATCGCAGCTCCCAGATCCGTCCATACTGCGGTGATAACCCAGGTCCGGCGGCTCTCCCCGGGGACGCGGGCCACCGTGGTTGCACGCTTTAACGCAGGGTGAGCCAGGCCAGGCTGGCCGCCCCGAACACGGCGCAGTAGATGGCAAACGGCGTCAGGGTGTGGGTTTGGAAGTACCGGGTGAGGTAGCGAACCGCGAGATACGCGCAGACAAAGGAGGCAACGCTGCCGGCCAGGACCTGGCCGCCGATCCCCGCACCGAGCGGCCCGAACAACTCCGGGATCTTGTAGAGCCCCGCGGCCAGGATGATCGGCGTCGCCAGCAAGAAGGAGAAGCGGGCAGCGTCCTCGTGCGACAGGCCGCGCCAAAGGCCGGCCACAATGGCGATGCCGGAGCGGCTGATGCCGGGCAGCAGCGCCAGAATCTGCGCGGAGCCGATCAGCACGCCCCGGGCAATCGGCAATTGGGCGAGCCGGTGGTCGACGGCCTCGTCGGTGTGCTCGAGATGCCCCTGGGCCGGCGCGGCCGGGGCAGCCGGGGCGGCCGGGGCAGCGCGGCGGCGTAACACCTCGCCCGCGTACAGCGCGAACCCGTTGAGCAGCAGGAATGCCGCCGCCGGAATGGGTTTGCCCAGCGTAGTGCGAAACAGCTGTTCCAGCAGCAGTCCGGCCAGGCCCACCGGGATGGTGCCCGCCACGATCAGCCAGGCCAGCCGCTCGTCGGAAGTGTGAATGCGGCGGTGGCGCAGCGACGAGACGAACCCGGCCAGGATACGCAGCCAGTCACGCCAGAAGAACACCAGCAGCGCAGCGGCCGTGGCGACGTGCAGGCCGACGATAAACGCGAGGTAGGGCGAATGCGGCGCCGAGACGTTCAAGTCTCGGGCCCATTGCCCGCCGGCCAGGGCCGGCACCAACACCGCGTGCCCGAGGCTCGAGACGGGGAACAGTTCGGTGATGCCCTGAGCGGCGCCGACGATCACGGCTTCCGCGTAGCTGAGGTGGGCGCTCAATCGTCGGGTGCCTCCATCCGAGTTGTTCGGCCAACGGACTACACAGCGTAGCCGGTCGGATTTTCTGCTCGAACAGGCTTGGGCTGCTGCGAATTTGGGCGCGACTTATCCCCGTCGAGGCCTCTTTTGCCGGGTCAGCGCCTGAAGAAACCCGACCGCGAGGTGCCCAGGTTGAAGGCACCCGAGCTCAGGGCGCCTTGGTTCAGGAAGCCCGAGTTACCGCCCGAGCTGCCCGAGTTGAAGTAGCCCGCGTTATTGAAGCCCGAATTGAAGAAACCGTGCAGGTAGGTGGCCGAGTTCAGGATTCCGGTGTTACTGCCCGCGCCCGAGTTGAGGAATCCCGCGACCTGGCCGCCGGAGTTGTTGAAGCCCGAGACGCTGACGCCGGAGTTGCCGACGCCCGAACCACCATTGCCTGTGTTGTTGAAGCCCGAGGTGTCGGTGCCCGAGTTGCCGAACCCGGAATTCGGCACGGTTTGGATTGTCGCGCTGCCCAAGCCGGTGTTCAGCGCGCCCGAGTGCAAGCCCCCGGTGTTGGAGTCCCCGGAGTTCCACAGGCCGGTGTTGTAGTCGCCCGCGTTGAAGAAGCCGGTGTTCGCATAGCCCGAATTGAAGCTCCCGGTGTTAACCGCGCCGGAATTGAAGCTGCCGAAGTTGCCGAAGCCGGTGTTACCCACGCCCACGTTGTCCAATCCGGCGTTGCCGAAGCCGGTGTTGGCGCCGTAGCCGACGAGTTGGCTGGAGCCGGAGTTCCCGATGCCGGTGTACTGCCGCCGGAGTTTCCGATGCCGATGTCCCCCTAACCCGAATTGAAGAGGCCGGTGTCGGTCACGCCGGAGTTCCCGATTCCATGTTCTTTGCTGAGAATCGCCTACTCGGCTGTCGATGTCAGCGTTTCAACGTTTGCGGAGGTGTCCTAGTGTAGGTGACCACCCGTTTTGCTGTGGGAGCCAGCGCACCGTGACGCACGCCGTGACCGATAGACCCGGCGGGTACGGGTACGGTGAGCACGTGGCCGACGGGTTGCTCGATGCCGTGCGGGTCCTCGATTTGGCCGGCGGAGTAACCGACACGGTGACACGGCTGCTCGCCGACCTCGGTGCCGACGTTCTCAAGGTGGAACCCCCGGGCGGTAGCCCGGCGCGCGGCGACCTGCCGACTCTGGCCGGCGCCAGCATCCCGTTCGCCGTGCACAACGCCAACAAGCGCAGCGTGGTGCTGAACCCGGACGACGAGAACGACCGGCGGGGCTTCTTCGACCTCGTGCAGGGGGCCGACATCGTCGTCGACACGGGCACCGACGGGCAGTCCGCCACCTTCGGGACGTCGTGCGCCGAGTTGGCCAATCGCTACCCACATCTGGTGGCGCTGTCGATCAGCGACTTCGGTGCCACGGGTCCGCGCTCGTCGTGGCGCGCGACCGACCCCGTGCTGTTCGCCATGTCGGGCTCGCTGTCGCGGTCGGGCCCCACCACCGGCACCCCGGTGTTGCCGCCGGACGGCATCGCGTCGGCGACGGCCGCCGTTCAGGCGGCGTGGTGTGCGTTGGTCGCCTATTACAACAGATTACGTTGTGGGACGGGCGATTACATCGACTTCTCGAGGCTGGACGCCGTCGTCATGGCGCTCGACCCGGCATTCGGGGCGGTCGGGCAGGTCGCCGCCGGCCGCAGCGGCGCGGGGGAGTGGCGGGGCCGCCCGCGCAATCAAGACACCTACCCGATCTATCGGTGCCAGGACGGCTACGTCCGGCTGTGCGTGATGGCTCCTCGGCAATGGCGCGCCCTACGCGGGTGGCTGGGCGAACCCGAGGAATTTCAAGACCCCGAATACGAATCGATCGGCCCGCGCATGGCGGCGTGGCCCCGGATCAGCCACCTCGTCGAGGCGTTGTTCGCCGAAAAGACGATGAAAGCGCTGGTGGCCGAAGGGCAGTCGCTCGGTGTCCCGATCTCAGCGGTGCTAACGCCGTCGCGGATTTTGGCCTCCGAACATTTTCAGGCCGTCGGCGCGATCACCGACGCCGAACTTGTCCCCGGCCTGCACACGAGCGTGCCCACCGGATACTTCATCGTCGACGGCCGGCGCACCGGATTCCGGACGCCCGCCCCCGCAGCGGGGCAGGACGAACCGCGCTGGCTGGCCAACCCCGCGCCGGTGGCGGCGCTGGCTCCGTCAGCGTCCGGTGCGGTGGGTCCCGGCTACCCCTTTGAGGGCCTGCGAATCCTGGACCTGGGCATCATCGTCGCGGGCGGTGAGGTGGGCCGGCTGTTCGGCGACCTGGGCGCCGAGGTCATCAAAATCGAAAGTGCCGATTACCCAGACGGGCTGCGGCAGGCGCGACCCGGCGACCCGATCAGCGAGTCGTTTGCCCGGACGCACCGCAACCACCTCGGACTCGGCCTGAATCTGCGCACCGCTCAAGGCAAGGAAATCTTCGGCCGCCTGACGGCCGAGGCCGACGCGGTATTCGCCAACTTCAAACCGGGAACGCTTACCTCCCTTGGGTTTCCGTACGACACGCTGCGCACCCTGAACCCGCGGATCGTGCTCGCCGGGAGCAGCGCATTCGGCAACAGCGGGCCATGGAGCCGCCGGCTGGGGTATGGACCCCTGGTCCGCGCGACGACGGGCGTCACCCGGCTGTGGACGGCCCAGGATCCCCGGGACGGGGCTGCTGCGGATGCTCCTCCGGACGGCTCCCGGCATGCCTTCTACGACGCGGCGACCATCTTCCCCGATCACGTGGTCGGACGGGTCACCTCGATCGCGGCGCTGGCCGCGCTGATCCGCCGGGACCGAACCGGTGACGGCACCAACGTCCACGTCTCCCAGGCCGAGGTCGTCGTCAATCAACTGGACACCCTGTTCGTCAGGGCCGCCCTCGGGGACCGGGACACCGGCACCGTCGAGATCAGCGACGACACCAGCGTGCATGCGGTGTACCCTTGCGCCGGCGACGACGAATGGTGCGTCATCTCGATCCCATCCGATGGTGAATGGCGTTGCGCCATAGCGGTTTTAGAGCAACCGGAGTTGGCCGACGACCCGCGCTTCGCGACCGGCGAATCGCGGGTGGCCCATCGCCGCGAGTTGGTGGCGCTGTTGTCGGACTGGACGCGGGCCCGCACCCCGGCGCATGTCGCGCGAGCGCTGCAGTCGGCCGGAGTTCCGGCCGGCCCGATGAACCGTCCGCCGGACCTGCTCGAGGACCCCCAACTGATCGGGCGACGGGTGTTCCGCGACATGGTGCATCCGCTGATCAACCGGGCTCTGCCGACGGAGACGGGTCCGGCGCCGTTCCGTCACATCTCGCCTGCACCACAGCGTCCGGCACCGCTACCCGGTCAGGACACCCGCGAGATCTGCCGAAAACTGCTCGGGATGGGCGCCGAGGAGACCGATCGGCTGATCGCCGAACGGGTCCTTTTCGAGCCCGCGACCGGCGCCTAGCATTTTCCTGGAAGCTCCAACGGCGCCGACAAAGAGGGGTGGTGCTCATGACGGCTGTGTCCGCGCCCGCACGGTATTTCATGGGTGGGCGGTTCTGGACCACCGACAACGTCGAACCGGTGGTTGAAGCGGCCACCGGGGAACCGCTCGGCGATGGCGCAAGCGTCACCGAATCCGACATCGACGACGCGGTGGCCGTCGCCCGCTGGGCATTGCCCGGTTGGCGGGACAGCGCGCCGGAATACCGCGCGGGGTTCCTACTCGCGATGGCGGATGCGCTGAAGTCACGTGCGCAGGCCACCAGTGAGCTGGTGACCAGGGAGAACGGCATGCCGATCCGGCTGTCCCGCGGCGCCAACGGAGCCTTCCCGCCGCTGCTGCTGCGCTATTACGCCCAGCTGGTGACCGAGATCCCCATCGAGGAGATCCGGCCGGGGGTCACCGGGCACACGATTGTGCGCCGCGAGGCCGTCGGGGTGGTGGCGGCGATCATCCCGTGGAACTATCCGCAGGCGCTCGCGGCGATGAAGATCGCGCCGGCACTGGCCGCGGGATGCACCGTGGTCCTCAAGGCTTCGCCCGAAACCGCTTTGGACGCATTGGCTTTCGCCGAGGCGGCGACGGATGCCGGGCTGCCGCCGGGGGTCTTGAACGTGGTGTCCGGCGGCCCGGCCACGGGTGCCTACCTGGTGGCGCATCCGGGTATCGACAAGGTCGCGTTCACCGGGTCGACGGCCACGGGCCGCATTGTCGCCGAAATGTGTGGCCGGCTGATGCGCCCGGTCACGCTGGAACTCGGCGGCAAGTCCGCGGCAATCATCCTCGACGACGCCGACCTGGACGCGACCATGCGCGGGTTGCGCGACGCGTCGTTCGTCAACAACGGACAGACCTGCCACCTGAGCTCCCGCATCCTGGCGCCGCGGTCCCGCTACGACGAGGTCGTCGACGCCGTCACCGCATTGGCCGACAGCATGGCGGTTGGTGATCCGCTGAATGCGTCCACCGAGATCGGCCCGATGGTCAGCTCGCGGCAGCGCGACCGGGTGCTGGACTACATCGGCGTCGGGAAGGACAGCAGCGCGAGATTGGTTGCCGGCGGCTCTGTTCCGAAAGATCAGCCGCGCGGCTGGTTCGTGTCTCCGACCGTATTCGCCGACGTCGACAACTCCGATCGGCTGGCCCGGGAGGAGATCTTCGGGCCGGTGCTGACCATCAGCCGCTACGACACCGACGACGAAGCGATCGCCCTGGCCAACGACACCGAGTTCGGCCTGGCCGGCACGGTCTGGTCCACCGACGACGCCCGCGCCACCGACGTCGCGCGGGCGGTGCACACCGGCACCATCGGGGTCAACGCCTACGCGCTCGATATGCGCGCGCCGTTCGGCGGGGTCAAGGCCAGCGGGCTCGGCCGTGAGCTCGGACCGGAGGGCCTGGAGGCCTACCGGACGCTGAAATCCATCTACCGCACGGGCCCGGCATAACGCCGGCCTGGCGCTCTCCCCGCGCACTGCTGCGATCAAGGGGCGCCCGCGCCGATGCCGGCAACGCCTGGAAAGGTGGGCCTATGCCCGTCGACCCGAGGACACCGGTGCTGGTCGGCTACGGCCAGGTCAACCACCGCGACGAGATCGACCCGGCAACGCGATCCGTCGAGCCGGTCGACCTGATGGTCGCCGCGGCCCGAGAAGCCGCCGATTCCAGGGTGCTCGAGGCCGTCGACTCCGTTCGCGTGGTCAACGTGCTGTCCGCCCGTTACCGCGATCCTGGGCTGCTGGTGGGCCGGCGGATCGGCGCCGCCGATTTCACCACGCTGTACAGCCCGGTCGGCGGCAACGTACCGCAGTCGCTGCTCAACCGGGCGTGCCTGGACGTCCAACAAGGCCGGGCCGGGGTGGTGCTGCTCACCGGCGCCGAAACCTGGCGCACCCGAAGGGGCCTGAAAGCCAAGGGCGCCAAGCTCGGGTGGACGGTTCAGGACGAATCGGTGCCGGAAGCCGAGGTCGCCGGCGACGACGTCCCGATGGCCGGAGCCGCGGAGATCAGGATTGGGTTGGGCCAGCCGGCCAACGTCTACCCGCTGTTCGAGCAGGCGCTGCGGATCGCGAACGGCGAGTCAGTCGAGGACCACGGCAGGCGCGTCGGTCAGCTGTGGGCGCGCTTCAACGCCGTCGCCGTCGACAATCCGCACGCGTGGATCCGTAAACCGGTAACCGCCGAGGAGATCACCCGGCCCGGCCCGAGCAACCGGATGATCAGCTGGCCGTACACGAAGTTGATGAACTCGAACAACATGGTCGACCAAGGCGCCGCGCTGGTGCTGACCTCGGTCGAGCAGGCGCAACGCCTGCAGATCCCCGCCGAGCGCTGGGTGTATCCGCTGGCAGGCACCGACGCGTACGACACCTCCTCCATCGCCGACCGTGACGAGTTGTACCGGTCTGCGGCCATCCGGATCGGCGGGGCGCGGGTGCTGGCGTTGGCCGGCCTGGGGATCGATGACATCGACCACGTCGACCTGTACTCGTGCTTTCCCTCCGCCGTTCAGGTCGCGGCGGCCGAACTCGGCTTGGGCCTCGATGATCCGGCCCGGCCGCTGACCGTCACCGGCGGGCTGACCTTCGCGGGCGGTCCGTGGAGCAACTACGTCATGCACTCGATAGCCACCATGGCCGAACTGCTAGTGGCCAACCCCGGGCGGCGCGCCCTGATCACCGCCAACGGCGGCTACCTGACCAAGCACAGCTTCGGCGTCTACAGCACCGAACCGGCGACCGAATTTCGTTGGGAGGACGTCCAGTCCACGGTGGACCTGGAGCCGACGCGGGACGGGTTGCCCGAGTGGGTCGGCGTGGGCACTGTGGAGGCATGGACGACGCCTTACGACCGGGACGGACAACCGGAACGGGCCTTCCTGGCGGTGCGCACCCCCGAGGGCGCGCGCGCCCTGGCGGTGATCGCCGATCCGGCCGCGGCGGCGGTGAGCGTGCGCGAGGACATCGGCGGCGCCAAGGTTGCCGTCGCCGCGGACGGCAGCGCCACGCTGCGGTGACCGGAGGGGCGTGTGGTTGCTAATGGCTGGCGCGGCCGAGGGCCCCGCAAATAACTAACAGTCGCGTAAGTCACGCCGACTTGCATATTGTCGGTGATGGACGTTGGGGGAGGTGAGCCCTGGTGCACATCCTGGTTACCGCCGCCACCGGCATAATCGGCCGGTTGGCCGCGCGGCAGCTGGTCGCCGCCGGGCACACGGTAAGCGGCATATCCGAGCATCCGCACGAATACCTGGACCCTGGCGTGGAGCTTGTCTGCGCGCCGTTGTCCGACCCAGTCCTGCAGGAATTGGCCGACGAGGCCGACGCAGTGATCCATCTGGCCCCGGCCGAGGCGGGCGCACCCGGAGCCGCCGGCATCAACGGCGTGGCCCATGTCACCCATGCGGCCGCCCGCGCCGGCGCCCGGCTGCTCTACGTGTCCCCGGCCGCGGGGCGGCCCGACGTTAACGGGCCGGCGGAGGCGTTTGTTTCGACCAGTTTTGGGCCGAACCTGGTCATCCGGATCGCACCCGCGGTGGGCCGCCAACTTGACTGGATGGTGTGCCGTACCGTGGCGACGCTGCTGCACACCAAGATCTCCAGGCTCTCCACGCAGCCGATTCGGCTGCTGCACCTCGACGACCTGGTTCGGTTCCTGGTCCTGGCGCTCAGCACCGACCGCACCGGCGTCGTGGATCTGGCCACTCCGGACACCACCAACCTGATTACCGCATGGCGGCTGCTGCGGTCCGTTCGCCCGCATTCCAAGCCGCATCGGGTCACGCGCTGGGCAGCATTGGCTCCCGACATGGATGTCGCTGCGATGCAAGAGGATTGGGATTTTGAGTTCGGTTGGCGGGCCACCGACGCGGTCGCCGACACCGGGCGCGGACTCCTGGGCCGCCGACTCGATGCCGCGGGCGCGACCACCCAGTCGTCGGGCCACGTGGCGCTTCCGGTGGAGGTCCGTCCGCGGATCGAGTCGGCAAACGGGTTGGGGGAGCTCCGTTCCGCCGCGCCCGAGGGGCTCGAGGGCGAGTTCGACGACCGGATCGATCCGCGATTCCCCGTCTTCAGCGCGAGCGAACTCGCCGAAGCGCTGCCGGGACCGTTGACCCCGATGACGCTCGACGTCCAGATGAGCGGATTGCGCTCGGCCGGCCGTGCGATGGGTCAGCCGCTGGCCCTTGGCGGCGTGGTCGCCGAAGAATGGGGGACCAGGGCCATCGCGGTGTTCGGGCATCGCCCCTATGTCGGGGTATCGGCCAGTATGGTGGCCGCGCTCCAAATGCCCG
This sequence comes from uncultured Actinomycetota bacterium, assembly GCA_963778135.1. Lineage (GTDB taxonomy): Bacteria > Actinomycetota > Actinomycetes > Mycobacteriales > Mycobacteriaceae > Mycobacterium. The sequence continues at coordinate 436,430 of CAVZTC010000005.1, forward strand.
GCTGGGACCAGCGGGCGGTTGCCCGGCGCGCGTTCGGCCCCGAACCCCCGGTCACCGACCTGCTGCCGTTCGGGCGGCCGCAATTCGCGGGCGGCCCGCTCGGTTTGGTCGCCAAGGCGGTCGTCGCGGCGCGGTCGCTGACCTTGTTGCGCAATCTCAAGAGCAACACGCAGGCCTACAGTGCCGCTCAGGCGGCCGAACACCTGGACGCAGAACAGCTGGCCATGCTGCCGGACGCCGGCCTCGAAGTCCGGATTCGGCTGTTGCGGGATCGGATTCACCAAGGCTGGATCCTGACCGCGCTGTGGGTGATCGACACCGGCGTCACCTCGGCGGCGCTGGAACGCACCCGCGCGGTATCCAGCGTGTCCGGGGTGGGCGTCATTATGGAAAGCGGGCTTGTCGCGGCCGAGATCGCCTCGCTGGCCGCGGTATTGCGCGGTGATGAGTCATTGTGCGCACTGGCCCTCGACGGCAATGTCACCAGTCTGCGGGCGTTGTCGCCGGATGCCGCCGCCGCTCTGGACGCGGCGGTTGCCAGGATCGGCCACCGAGGCCCCGGGGAAGCCGAGCTGGCCAACCCGGCGTTCGCTGACGATCCGGCAATGCTGCTGATCGCGGCCGCCGAAGTGGCAGTGGGCGAACCTGCCGGCCCTGCACCGTCGGCGACGTTGGCCCAGCGGTGGGCCGCCAGTGCCCGGGGTTCGCGCGAGCTGGCCCACGATACCACCCTGCGATTCACGCATGACCTGCGGATGGTATTGCGCCAGTTAGGGTCTCGACGGGTCGATGCGGACCTGATCGATGTGGTCGACGATGTGTACTACCTGACCTGCGACGAGTTGATCACCATGCCGGCCGATGCCCGGCTGCGGATCAAGCGCCGACGCGCCGAGCAGGACCGCTTTGTGGTGCAGCGCCCGCCCGCCATCATCGACAAATCCTGGGTTCCGTTGGGCCGCAGCGGTGATGACCCTGATCAGGGCGGGGTTGCCGTCCGGCCCGACTGACGATGACTGACGCTCAACCCGCCTCGGCCAGCGGCGATTTCGGATCGCTCAGCCGGTCGGGGTCGACCGGGGCCCGGGACCGGATCAGGGCCTTGACATCGTCGAGCACGTCCCAGACATTGACGTTCATCCCGGCCAGCACGCGGTTGCCACCGTCGAGCCAGAAGGCGACGAATTCGCGGCCGGCAACGTCTCCGCGGAACACCACCCGGTCGAATTCCGGGGCGTGCCCGGCGTACTCCATCCCGAGGTCGTACTGGTCGGTGAAGAAGTAGGGCAGTTCGTCGTATGCGCCTGGCTTGCCGAGCATTCCGGCCACCGCCACCGCGGGTTGTTTGAGCGCATTGGCCCAGTGCTCGGTGCGGATTCGGGTGCCGAACAGCGGGTGTTCGGCGGCGGCGATGTCGCCGACGGCGTAGATGTCGGGGTCGCTGGAGCGCAACGACGCGTCGACGGCCACGCCGCCTAGAGAGCCTGGGCTCATGGTGAGACCGGCCCGTTCGGCGAGCTCGACATTCGGCTTTGCGCCGACGGCCACCAATACCGTGTCGGCGTTGACCGTCGACCCATCGCGCATGGTGAGCCCGGTGGCCCGGCCCGCGTGGGTCGTGATCTCCGCGACCTGCGCTTCCAGCCGTAGGTCCACCCCGTGATCGCGGTGCAGCGTGGCGAACACCGCGCCGACGGTCTCCCCGAGTGCGGCAATCAGTGGTTGTTTGGCCGTCTCGACCACGGTGACGTTGACCCCGCGCTGGCGGGCGCTGGCGGCCACCTCCAGACCGATCCACCCCGCGCCCACCACTGCCAGCGAAGACCCGTCAACCAGAATGGAATTCAGCGCCTCGGCGTCACCGTAGTTGCGCAGGTAGTGGACTCCGGCGGTGTCGGATCCCGGTAGCGGTGGACGCTTAGAAGCCGATCCGGTTGCCAGGAGCAGCTTGTCGTAGCCCACCGTCGTGCCGTCGGCCAATCCGACGGTGTGGGCGGCGGGATCCAGTGACGCCACCGGCGCGCCGAGTCTCAGGTCGACGTTGTGTTCGCGGTACCAGTCGGAGTTCTGCACCGTGAAGTCGTTGAGCGACTTCTTGCCGGCAAGGTACTCCTTGGAGAGCGGCGGGCGTTCGTAGGGCAGGCGCTCCTCCTCGCAGTAGAGAATGATCTGGCCGTCGAAATCGTTGTTGCGCAGCGCTTCTGCTGCTTTCGCGCCGGCGAGTCCGCCGCCGACAATGACGAATGTGTTCGAACTGGGCATGATTAGCGCTCCGTTCTGGCGTCGAAGTACCCAGCCTACTCGGGCCGGACCAATTCAAGAGTTCGCGCAAAGTCAGCACATTGCGGACGGCGTGGCCTGTCATGCCACTATTGAAATACACCCACATATCCTTCCCGTCGTTGCGCCACTTGGTGATCCGCTGTGCCGATCCCGATCCGATCCGATCCGAACCGATCCAACCGTGGCCTGCTGGCTCAAGCGGTCGCCTGCCGGCGCAGCTCATCGTCCAGGGCCACTCGCACGAGCGCGGCCGCCAGCCGCGCGTTGTTGCGCGGGGCCAGCTCAGCCAGCTTCGCCGGGTCGTCGGGTAAACCCAGCTGTCTGGCGGACGCAATGGCACGATCATCGAAGTATGGCCGCACCCAGGTCCAGACGTCTTGGACCTCGCGTAGGTAGATGCAGGCCCCGGTATCTCCGATTCCCTTGAATCCCTTGAGCATACGTTTGGCTTCGGTGAGATCGCGATGACTGCCCTCGGCAATTTCGCGCAGATCGCCGGAATACTCGTCTAAGGCCCACTGGGCGATGTCGCGCAGGCGGGTGGCCGAGCTTTCGTCGTAACGAACGTAATGGGCGCGACCGAAGGCGCCGATCATGGTGCGCCGATCGGACGCCAGGACGGCTTTCGGCGTCCGCAAGCCCGCGCTGAATAACTCGCGCGCCGCCCGCACGGCGATTGCCGCGTCGATGGGCTTGCTGGCAAGCATGCACAGCGCCAGCAGCTGAAACAGCGGCATCGGCTTGTCTTCCATCCGAATCCCCGCTTCAGCCGCACACGTGGTGCCGGCGGTCTTGAGTAGCCGTCGTACCACCCGCTGGGAATGGTTCATGGCTGGGCGCGTACCCGCCATGTGTGGTCGCAAACTCCGATCCGCTATTTGGCGGGCAGGTTGCGCGCGTAGCCCACGCCGCGGGTCACCCAACTTTGAAGCTGCCTTTTGGTTTTCACCCCGTCGGCGGCGACGCGCAACCAACCCCGGGCTTCGCGGCCCGCCATCACCATCGGGCTGACGTGGTCGCGTTTTAGCAGCCTGTCGGTGTCTTGCTGCGGCACCCGCACCAGCAAACCGCCTTGGCCGCTGACAGCGACGGACATGTTGCCGTTGATCAAGAACGCCAGCCCGCCGAACATCCGCTTCTCGTCGACGCCGCGCTCGGCGGCCAGCAGTTCGCGAAGCCGGTTGGCCAGGTCTTCGTCGTAGGCCATGCGCTAGTCGAGGTCGACCCGAATGGTCAGCAGGTCGGTGCCCATTGCCACCACCCCCGCGCTATTTAGCCGGGGCAGGCTGCGCAACCGCTGCCGCGGGTCGTCGTCGGGCAGCAAATACGCTGTTCCGCTGCGCCACTGCCCGTCGATGCGGACCCGCACCGCCGGGTTGGCCTTGATGTTGTAGACGTAATCCGAATGCTCGCCGTGTTCGGAGACCATCCAATACTGGTTGTCCACGAGTTTTCCGCCTACCGCGGTGTGCCGCGGCTGCCCTGACTTGCGACCGGTGGTCTCGAGCATCGTTACCGGTAACTTCCGGCCCAGTGGATTAACAACCAGTCGTTGCACGCGATGAACTATTTGCCGTTTCAGACTCACGGCCACCATTCAACGCCAACGCCCAGCGCCACAACAGGGTGGCGCTGGGCGTTCGACGTAGCGCCAGCGTGACGCTCGTCGGGTTAGGCCGCAGCGCTGGCCGTTTCGGTCGCGGGTTCGAGCGCGTGCGCGACAATCTCGGCGACGTCGGTCATCGGCCGCACGGTGAGCGCTTCCAGCACTTCGGCCGGGACGTCATCCAAGTCCGGCTCGTTGCGCGACGGGATGAAAACCGTCGAAAGCCCGGCGCGTTGAGCGGCCAGCAGTTTCTGCTTGACCCCACCGATGGGCAACACCCGACCATTCAGGGTGACCTCGCCGGTCATCCCGACGTCGGAGCGGACCTGACGTCCGGTGGCCATAGACACCAGCGCGGTCACCATCGTGACCCCGGCCGACGGGCCGTCCTTGGGCACCGCGCCGGCGGGCACGTGCACGTGGATGCGGCGATCCAGCGCGGTGGGGTCGACGCCTAACTCGGCGGCGTGCGACCGCACGTAGGACAGCGCGATCTGCGCCGACTCCTTCATCACGTCACCGAGCTGCCCGGTCAGTTGCAAGGCCCCCTCGCCTGGTCCATTCGATCCAGCGGACCCGGCTTCGATGTAGAGCACATCGCCGCCCAGGCCGGTGACGGCCAGGCCGGTGGCCACGCCGGGCACCGCGGTGCGTTCGGCCGACTCGGGCGTAAACCGCGGCCGGCCAAGGTAACCCACCAAGTCGGGCTCGTCCACAATTTTTGGGGTCGCCGGTTCGTCAGCGATCTTCGTCGTCACCTTGCGCAGCGCCTTGGCCAGCAGCCGTTCGAACTGCCGCACGCCCGGCTCGCGCGTGTAGTCGGCCGCGATCTTGCGCAGCGCGGCGTCGGTGACGACGACCTCCTCGTCGTTCAGCGCCGCCCGCTCCCGCTGCCGAGGCAGCAGGTAGTCGCGGGCGATGGCGACTTTGTCGTCCTCCGTGTAGCCGTCGATCTGCACCAACTCCATGCGGTCCAACAGAGCCGACGGGATGTTCTCGATCACGTTGGCGGTGGCCAGGAACACCACGTCGGACAGGTCCAGGTCTAGATCCAGGTAGTGGTCGCGGAACGTGTGATTCTGCGCCGGGTCCAGCACCTCGAGCAGCGCCGCGCTCGGGTCGCCGCGGTAGTCGGAACCGACTTTGTCGATTTCGTCCAGCAACACCACGGGATTCATCGACCCCGCCTCGCTGATCGCTCGCACGATCCGGCCGGGCAGCGCGCCCACGTAAGTGCGGCGGTGGCCACGGATCTCGGCCTCGTCGCGCACCCCGCCCAGGGCCACGCGCACGAACTTGCGGCCCAGCGCCCGAGCCACGCTCTCGCCCAGCGACGTCTTGCCGACGCCGGGGGGCCCGGCTAGCACCATCACCGCGCCTGAGCCACGTCCGCCGACAACCTGCAGCCCGCGTTGCGCGCGCCGGGTACGCACGGCCAGGTATTCGACGATGCGGTCCTTGACGTCTTCCAGCCCGTGGTGGTCGGCATCCAAGATCTCCCGGGCGGCGACCAGGTCCGTCGAATCCTCGGTTCGGACGTTCCACGGTAGGTCGAGCACGGTGTCCAGCCAGGTGCGGATCCAGCCGCTTTCGGGGCTCTGGTCGCTGGCGCGTTCCAGTTTTCCGACCTCGCGCAGCGCGGCCTCGCGCACCTTCTCGGGCAGCTCGGCGGCCTCGAGGCGGGCCCGGTAATCGTCGGAACCGTCGGGCTCGCCCTCACCCAGCTCCTTGCGGATGGCGGCCAGCTGTTGGCGCAGCAGGAACTCCTTCTGCGTCTTTTCCATGCCCTCGCGCACGTCCTCGGCGATCTTGTCGTTGACCTCGGTCTCGGCCAGATGGGCGCTGGTCCAGTCGATCAGCACCCGCAGCCGCTCCGCGACATCCGCCGTCTCCAGCAACTGCCGCTTCTCCATGTCGGTCAGGTACGAGGCATAGCCGGAGGTGTCCGCCAGCGCCGACGGGTCGGTCAGGCTGTTGACGTAATCGACGATCTGCCAGGCCTCACGCCTTTGCAGCATGGCCAGCAGCAGCTTCTTGTACTCGGCGGCCAGGGCCTTGACCTCGTCGCTGGGCTCCACGTCGGGCACCTCGGTCGCCTCGACCCAAAGCGCGGCGCCCGGCCCGCTGGCTCCGGCGCCGATGTGCGCCCTGCGCTCACCGCGCACCACCGCGGCGGTGCCACCGCCGGCAATCCGGCCGACTTGCAGAATCTTCGCGATCACACCGTGTGTCGAGTACCGGTCTTCCAGCCGGGGCGCGATCAGCAGCCGCCCCGATTCACTCGCCTGCGCGGCGTCGATCGCGGCGCGGGCGGCGTCGTCCAGCGCAATCGGCACCACCATTCCCGGCAAAACGATCGTGTCGGTGACGAACAGCACCGGCACGGATTTGGCGTCAGCCATCATTCCTCCAAAGGTTAAGTCTGATGCGCTCAACCTTGGCGGGAGATGGTTTGTTCCCGCGTCGGTTTCGCCGTCAGCGTCACGCCGGCGCGTCCCAGCAAGCGGGCGGTACCCTCTGGCGCGGCTTCTGTGCTGTGCCCCCAGCGGGTGGAGCCAGCCGAGCGCAGCCTACGTCTTAGCTGGTAATGAAAAGTGAAAGGACCGGCTAGAAGTGGGCCTCTACCGCATCACGCTGAGCACGATCGCGAAAATACTTGTCGGCGCAGCTGCCGTTGTCGGCTCCTGGGTTGTGGGACCAGCATCAGCCGGCGCCGACCAGAACCCGTTCGGCGGCCTCACTTGTAACTGCCAAGAGGCAACTCCGGCCGACAGCCACGTTCTGCGGCGGGAGATCGATCGGGGAATCCGGGACGGTATCTCTCGCGTGTGGCGACCTGACGACGACAGCTGATGAACCCTGGAGTGCACCGGCGGCGGTGCGCTGACGGGCGCGGAAGGCCTGGACCTTGACTTTGTTGCCGCAGGTGCTCATCCCGCACCAATGCCGGTTCTTGCCTCGCGACGAGTCGAGGTAGAGGCGCGTGCAGTCTGGATGGGCGCAAGACTTGACTTTTTCGATGTCGCCCGCAGCTAAGAGGTCAAGCAGGTCCGCCCCCAGGCTTGCGAGCAACTGCGACGCGGCCCCGTCGCGGTTAATCGATCCGCCCCGGTCTAATCGCGGCGTGAGCCGACGTTGCGACGCGCGACTGTTGATCAGGTCGACGTCGGAGACCTTGAGTGGGCGGTGCTCGAGTCTTGCGGCTACGACCCCGTAGACGGCCTCGCCGAGCTCGATTGCGGCCGCCAGATCGTCCGCACTGACAGCGATGGCCGCATCCAACAGCCCCCGCCTGCTGTGCCCACTCCGACAGCCGACCGGGATGGACAGCGTCAGCACCCGCAGCCTCTACATCGAGCCTTCCGCCGCGCCGTGGTTTCCCAACCGCTGCCAGGTGGTCGACGTGTCGCCGCTGTTGCGGGCACTTTTGCTGGCCGCGGTGGAAGTGCCGGCCGAATACCAGTCGCACGGCCGCGACGGCGCGCTGATCTCGCTCATCCTGCACGAGATCCAATCCGTGACCCCGCTGCCGCTCGATCTTCCGATGCCCGGCCGCGACGACCTGCGCAGCCTGTGCCAGGCGTTCGCGGCGGCGCCCAGTGTCCGGGAGTTGCCGGGGCAGTGGGCCACGCGGCTCGGTGTCAGCAGTCGAACGTTCAACAGGCTGTTCCGCGCCGAAACCGGTCTGACCTTCCAGCAATGGCGGCAACGCGCCTGCGTCTTGCACGCCATCCGGCTGTTGTCCACGGGCGCCAACGTCACCCAGGTGGCAGCCACGCTGGGCTATGACACCCCCGCGGCCTTTTCCGCGATGTTCGTCAAACAGGTTGGGAGCACACCGAAGTCGTTTCAGCAGCGCTGAGCGTCAAGGCGCAGTGGGGCCCAGGCGGCGCAATTGGGTCACATGTTTGGGCGAAAGCTCCTCGAGGCAGGTCACACCCAGCAGTTGCATGGTCCGGATCACCCCGCTCCGCAGGATTTCGATCGCGCGCCGCACGCCCGCCTCGCCGCCGGCCATCAGCCCGTAGAGGTAGGCCCGCCCGACCAGCGTGCACCGGGCTCCCAGTGCGATCGCCGCCACGATGTCGGCGCCGGACATGATGCCGGTGTCCACCAGGATCTCGGTGCTTTTGCCGAGTTCAGCCGCTACCGCGGGCAACAGGTGAAAGGGCACCGGGGCACGGTCCAGCTGGCGGCCGCCGTGGTTGGAGAGCACGATGCCGTCAACACCGCGGTCCACGACGGCCCGGGCGTCGTCGAGTGTCTGGATTCCCTTGACGACGAACTTGCCGGGCCACTGGGCTTTGATCCAAGCCAGATCGTCGAATGTGACGCTGGGGTCGAACATGGTGCTCAGGTACTCGCCGACGGTGCCTGGCCAGCGATCCAACGAGGCAAACGCCAGTGGCTCGGTGGTCAACAGATCGAACCACCACCGTGGGTGCGGCAGCGCGTCGAGGACGGTTCGCAGAGTCAACGAGGGCGGGATCGTCATCCCGTTGCGGGCGTCACGCAGCCGCGCGCCGGCAACGGGAACGTCGACAGTGACCAGCAGGGTGTCAAAGCCGGCGTCCGCCGCTCGCTTGACCAAGGCCATCGACCGATCCCGGTCCCGCCACATGTACAGCTGAAACCACTTGCGCGCCTGGGGAACCGCGATGGCGACGTCTTCGATCGCGGAAGTCGCCAGTGTGGACATCGAGAACGGGATCCCGGCCGCCGCCGCGGCCCGCGCGCCGGCGATCTCACCCTCGGTGTGCATCAACCGGGTGAACCCGGTCGGCGCGATCCCGAACGGCAGTACGACCGGCTGGCCCAGGACATTCCACCCGGTGGCCACGTTGGTGACGTCACGCAGGATGGTCGGGTGAAACTCGATGTCACGGAAAGCTTGTCGGGCGCGCGCAATCGACAGCTCGTCCTCGGCAGCACCGTCGGTGTAGTCGAAGGCGGCCTTTGGGGTGCGCCGCTTGGCGATGCGCCGCAGGTCCTGGATTGTCAGCGCGGCGTCCAGGCGCCGCTTGGTCCGATCGAGCTGGGGCCTTTGGAACTGAATCAGCGGCGCCAGATCGTGGACCCTGGGCACCCGTCGTTTGACCGCCATGGCTACCAGTGTGCAACCGTGGTCTTATGGAATCGGCAAGCGACCCCTACGATCTGAAGCGTTTCGTCGACGCGCAGGCCCCGGTCTATGGCACCGTCCTGGCCGAGCTGCGCGCCGGATACAAGCGCAGTCACTGGATGTGGTTCGTGTTTCCCCAACTGCTCGGGCTGGGCGGCAGCCCGATGGCGGTCCGATACGGCATTTCCTCGCTCGATGAAGCGCGTGCGTATCTGCGGCATGACCTGCTGGGACCCCGGTTGCGCGAGTGCGCTCGGCTGGTCGATCGGGTGTCGGGCCGCTCGATCGCCGAAATCCTCGGTTCCCCCGATGACCTGAAACTGTGCTCGTCGATGACGCTGTTCGCCCGCGCCACCCACGACAACGAGGACTTTCGGGCGGTTTTGACCAAGTATTACGGCGGTCAGCAGGACCCGCTGACCGTGACGCGGCTGATCGGCTGACCCGCTAGACGGGCCCCAGTATCCGCCAGCCGTCGGCCTCGACGACCAGCGCGTCGACGACATCCTGGGGCGGGGCAGCGGATCCGGCTAGCACCTCTGCCCGCTCGATGCCGAACTCCGCCAGCACCAGGTGCAGCGGCTCGCGGTCGATGTTGAGTGCGACTAGCAGCGAGTCCCGGTTCTCCCGGGCGCTACCGACCCGATAGGTCCGGTAGATGTACTGCCGGTTATCCACCCGCAGCGCCGTGGTGGACGCGCCGTGCAGCCATGGGTGCCGCCGCCGCAGCCCGATGAGGTACCGATGCAAAGCCCATACCTGATCGGCGTCGGCATCGAGTTGCATTGGGGGACAGCCGAACTCCGGGCGGATCGCGTCGTCGCCGCCGTATCGTTCTTCTTTGATGCCGCTGAACCCGAACTCGTCGCCGGCATACACACTGGGAATGCCACCAACCGTCAGCAGGATCACCAGCGCGTTCGCCAGGTGTTCGGGACGCTCCAGCCGGCTGGCGATGCGGGTGACGTCGTGATTGCCGACAAACGTCAGCGGCGCGAAGCTGGCCACAAACTCGTTGTGCCGCTGAAGTGCCCAGTCCAGTTCGAAGAAGTTGCCATCGTTGAGGCTGCTCCAGATCGCCTTCCACAGCTCGTACTGGGTCGCGGAATCAAACCCGGCGGCAGTGACCATCGCGGCATAGTCCCCGTGGATGAGCTCGCCGACGAACCACGCCTCCGGGTGCCGGTCGCGGACCCTGGGCAGCGTCGTCGCCCAAAAGGCATGGGGCACGGCGTACGCCGCGTCCAGGCGCCAGCCGTCGACGCCGCGTCCCAACCAGTGCCCCATGACATCGACGACGTAGTCGGCGACCTCGGGGTTGTCGTGGTTGAGGGTGATGAGCTCCGGGTGCCCTTCGAATGTATGGAAGCGGCCGGGGCGTCCGCGAAACCAGCGTGCCGATGCGTCGTCGTCCTGCGCTTCGCGATAGTGCGGGAAGTCCATGCCGACGTGATTGAACACGCCGTCGAGCAGGATCCGCAGCCCGCGGCGGTGCGCCTCGGCGACCAAATGGTCGAAGTCGGCATCATCACCGAGCCTGGGATCGATGCGGTAGTGGTCGGCGGTGTCGTAACCATGTGTGCGCGAGGCGAAGATCGGCCCCAGCGCGACGCCGGATGCCCCCAGTTCGATGGCGTGGTCGAACCAGTCGACCAGCCGCCGCAGCCGATGTTCCCCCGGGCCCGGCTTCGCGCCCTCAGACGCCCCAGATGCCGATGCGGGAAAGGCGCCGACGAAGCCCAGGGGATAGACCTGCCACCAGATCGCGTGACTTACCCACGATGCAACCATAACGCTTCGATCAGCCGACCGTGGCCGGCGGCAAGGTGCAGGTGAACGCCTGTGCCGCAACGGAGATGGTCATGCGGCTTGCAGTCCCCGCCAGACGCCCTCCCGGCCCATGCCTGCGTCTTCTCTACACTCGATTCTCGCCCTGTCCGGCACCTCATCGACGTTACGCCCCGTGGATCTGGCAGTCGCCGAAACGAATTGGTCTGGCCGTCCAACTGGTCGGCTTATGGTGGCGAATGCGACACGTTAAGTTCGGCGTATGGAGAAGGTAATCGCCGTGTTGATGCGCGCCGAGCCGGATGACGAGTGGTGCGAGCGCCAGCGGGGCCCGGTCGCTGACGCGCTCCTGGCGCTCGGCGTCCCCGGGTTGTCCGTCAATGTCCGTGACAGCGTGGTGCGGGGGTCGCTGATGACGCTGACGACGTTGGACCCGCCGGTCGCCGCGGTGGTGAGCCTGTGGACCCAGCAATGCTATGGCGAGCAGACGAAGGCGGCGCTCGACCTGCTGGCCGGCGAGTGTGACCGGCTTGCCGCTTACCTGGTCACCGAGTCGGTCCCGCTGCCCGCGCCGGCCGTTGAGTCCGGGGCTCGCACAGCGGGTTTGGCCAACATCGCGCTGCTGCGCCGGCCTGCCGGTCTGGACCAGGCGACCTGGCTGGACCGCTGGCAGCTTGACCACACCAGCGTGGCCATCGAGACGCAGTCGACTTTCGGCTACACCCAGAACTGGGTGGTGCGCACCCTTACCCCGGACTCGCCGGGAATCGCGGGCATCGTCGAGGAGTTGTTCCCCGCGGAGGCGATCACCGATTTGAAGGCATTCTTCGGGGCCGCCGACGATAGCGACCTACAGAATCGGGTAGGCCAGATGATTGCCAGCACGACCGCGTTCGGTGCCAACGAGAATATCGACACGGTGCCGACCAGCCGGTACGTGCTCAAAACACCCTTTTAGATGCCCCGAGAAGTCCCGAGAAGGCGAGGTCCGGACATGACAACACTCGACGACGCCGTTGCGCTGGCTGCCGGAGAAAGCGGTCTGGCGGTGATCTCCACCGTCCGTGCCGATCAAACTGTGCAGGCCTCGCTGGTGAACGTGGGCCTGTTGCCGCATCCGGCGGGCGGCCAACCCGTCCTCGGCTTCACCACCTACGGCAAGATCAAGCTCGCCAATCTGCGGGCTCGGCCGCAACTGGCCGTCACGTTCAAGAATGGCTGGCAGTGGGCGACGGTCGAGGGCCGTGCGGAGCTGGCCGGCCCAGACGACGCCGCGTCCTGGCTGGCCGGCGCCGACCAGTTGCGGTTATTGCTGCGCGAGGTGTTCACCGCCGCGGGCGGCACGCACGACGACTGGCCGGAGTACGACCGGGTGATGGCAAAGGAGCGGCGCGCCGTGGTGTTGATCGCGCCGACCCGGGTGTACAGCAACGGCTGAGCTCAACGGAGTTAGGCTGCAGCGGTGCTGCAGATCGATGACGGCAACCACGTCCGCACCCTCACCCTGAACCGTCCCGAGGCACTGAACGCCTTCAACGAAGCCCTCTACGACGCCACCGCCGAGGCGCTGCTGGCGGCGGCCGAAGATCCGCAGGTCGCGGTCGTCCTACTCACCGGCGCGGGGCGCGGCTTCAGCGCGGGTACCGACCTGACCGAGATGCAGGCGCGCATAACCGACCCCGACTTCGTCGCGGGTAAGCACGGCTTCCCCGGACTGATCGACGCGCTCAGCAAATTTCCCAAACCGCTGATCTGCGCGGTGAACGGCGTCGGGGTGGGAATCGGCGCCACGATCCTGGGCTATGCCGACCTGGCCTTCATGTCGTCGACTGCGCGCCTGAAATGCCCGTTCACCAGCCTGGGCGTGGCCCCCGAAGCGGCGTCGTCATACCTGCTGCCGCAGCTGGTGGGTCGGCAGAACGCCGCCTGGCTGCTGATGTCCTCGGAATGGGTCGACGCGCAGGAGGCGCTGCGGATGGGGCTGGTGTGGCGGGTATGCGAGCCCGACGAACTGCTGCCCGAGGCCCGTCGGCATGCCGAAGTCCTTGCCTCCCGGCCGATTTCGAGCCTGATGGCGGTCAAGCACGCCATGGTCGAACCGGTCCGCCCAGAGATCGCGGCCGCGACGGCCCGAGAGAACGCCCACTTCGCGGAGCTGATGGGGACACAGGCCAACGCCGCGGCTTTGGCGGATTTCAACAGCGGCCGCGCAACGTGATCGCACGCCTCACCATCTCGGAAGCACACGCAGAATCCGCACTCGCGGATTCTGCATAGCTAAGTTTGCGCACTTCTGGGTAACCACTCCGGTGTCGTCGACCCGGTCAGCTGGACCCCAGGAGGAAAGAAATGACCCGCATAGTCCGCATAATCCCGGCCCTACTGCTCGCAGGGATCTGGTGTGCGCCGCTGGCACAGGCCGACAGCGGCGAAAAGATCTACCTGGGGCTCATTCACCAGAATTACTTCGCTGACGAGCACTCCGATTCGCAATGGTTGGCCGAGGCCCACAAGGTCTGCAATGCCCACATGAGCGGAATGACCGATGAGCAGCTCATAGCTATGGTGAAGGCCGATCTGAATGTGCCGGAGGATGATTCGCGACTAGTGGCCGGCGACGCCGAGGGAGCCCTGGGCTGCTGAGGTTGCCGAGAGCTTGGCTAGCGGGCGGGCGCCGGCTCGAGCTTGCTCGCGGCGATAATGGCCCGCAGGGTGCGCCGGCAGCGCCCACAGTCGCCGCCCGCCCCGCACACGGCGGCAATCTCTTTGGATGTCGACGCTCCACGAGCGACAGCCTCCGACACGGTGTGGTTGGTGGCCCCGACACACAGGCACACGTACATCAACACACCCCCCGTCGGCGGGCAAGACCCTGAACAGGTCGCATGTTAGTGGAGTCTAACCTAAGTCGGTTAGCGGAGTCTAACCTAACTAAAAAGACGCGATCGAATCGTTTCCTGCGCGTGACGCGCCGACGGCACACCACCATCGGGTTGGCAGTCACCTGCTGCACTAAATTCGATGTTGGCATGGCAAAGTGCTGCTATCAGCCCACAACGGACCAGCATCGTGTGCTCCAGCCCAGCCCACGCTGTAGCGGTTCGGCCCAACACCCCGCACCCGCCTAGGAGTGATCATGCAAGGTGATCCTGATGTATTGCGCCTGCTCAACGAGCAACTGACCAGTGAGCTGACCGCGATCAACCAGTACTTTCTGCATTCGAAGATGCAGGACAACTGGGGCTTTACCGAGTTGGCGGAGCACACCCGCGCGGAATCCTTCGATGAAATGCGGCACGCCGAGGCGATCACCGATCGCATCCTGATTCTGGATGGCCTGCCAAACTACCAGCGCATCTTCTCGTTGCGCATCGGCCAGACGATTCGCGAGCAGTTCGAGGCCGACTTGGCCATCGAATACGAGGTGCTGGCCAGGCTGAAGCCTGGAATCATCATGTGCCGCGAGAAGGAGGACAGCACCAGCGCCGTCCTGCTGGAGAAGATCGTGGCCGATGAGGAACTGCACGTCGACTACCTGGAAACGCAGCTGGAGTTGATGCAGAAGCTCGGCGAGGAGCTATACCTGGCGCAATGCGTCTCGCGGCCACCGAGCTAACGACGTCGCAGCATCATTCATGGCGGTCGTGCTCGCGCTGGCGGCAGCCTGAGCAGACCGAGCATGTTGGTCGGGTTCAGACCATCGGCGGAGCCTCGAACGGCTGACCGGGCATCTTTCGTCAGCCCATGCTTCGCCACGGTCACGGCCGAATCATGCTGACGCGCCGATCAACTCACAGGCGACCCGCAAATCCGACCCGGACTGGCCAATCTGCGGGAAACTCCTGCGATTTCGGCGGAAGCCCGATGGCAATGGCACCGCGTTGTTATCGTCAACGCCGAGGAAACGGCCACTTGAGCCCGCCATAAGCCCACATTGAGCCCATATCGAGCCCACATCGAGCCCATATCGAGCGAAGCCGACTAACCACAGGCGCCACCTGACGCGGCGGTGCCCATGGCGGCAGAAGTTGAGGAAAAAGCTTCTGGTTGATGCCCACAACGCGAGTTTCCTCGTGCTCGGCAACGAAGCCGACCCAACGAGGCGAGCGTTGCGGTCGCCGGCGTACCGGCCTAAATCCTAAATAGGGAGTTCGTCCTCGATCATGCTCAATTACGGCACTCAACCGGACAGGCTGGGCTCGCTAACAGCGGCTCAGCGGTCGATATGGGCTGCCCAACAACTTCGTCCCGAAGTCCCTTACAACTTCGCCGCTTTCCTCGCGATCGATCACGATGTCGACGCCGAGAGGCTCATGGTTGCATGCGAATCGGCGGCGACGCGGTTCGGCACACCGTGCGCGCGGTTGGCTCTGGACGACGGCGAACCTATCTTCGTCGTCGATCGCTCGTTTCCGCAGACGATGCGGTGTATCGATCTGCGCGCCGAGCATGATCCGGTGGCCGCCGCTAACAGCTGGATGAAAGACGACTACGGCCGGCCGGTCGATTTGATGGCTGACCGGCTCACCGAGTTCGCGCTGCTGCGAATTACCGAAGACCTTTCGTACTTCTACTTGCGTACGCACCACGTCCTCTTTGACGGTTACGGCGCCAACAATTTGATCCGGCACGTTGCGGCCGTCTACTCGGGGTCAGTTCCCGCTGGCGCCGCCGAAGTCGACTTCTCCGAATTCGCCCTGATCCGCGAGGCGGACCATAAATATCAGCGGTCTTCGCGCAGTCATGCCGACGCGGAGTACTGGACGAGCGTCGTGCGCGGACCCTTGCACGTCACCGACCTGAGTGGGGCGCGGAGGTCGGTGGCACCGCGCCACCCGCTGGTGCGCGAATTGGCGGTCACGAATCTCCTCGCGCAGAGCCCGCGCGACCGGTTCGATGTCGCAAGGGTCATCGCGACGATGGCGGTGTTCATCGCGAAAACAACGGGACGCCAGAACGTCTCGATGTCCCTGCCGGTTTCGGCGCGCACGACCGCGGCGCTGAAAATGAGCACCGGCATGGTGTCGAACCTGGTGCCGCTCCTCATCTGCGTCAATGACGACGACACCATTGGCGCACTGAGGGATCGGGCCGCCAAGGCGGTGGTCGGTGCCTTGCGCCATCAGCAGTTCCGGCGCTGGCCGGACCTCATCGCCGACGCAGGCCGTCCCGACATGAACGTCGAGTTCGGCCCGGTAATCAACGTGCTCGACTTTGTCGTCCCGGTACGTTTCGGGTCTTCGGAAACGACGTACAAATTGTTGACCACCTTCCCGGTTCAAAACATTGCGGTCAACATTTTTTCGCAGCTGGGCG
Source organism: uncultured Actinomycetota bacterium (assembly GCA_963778135.1). GTDB lineage: Bacteria > Actinomycetota > Actinomycetes > Mycobacteriales > Mycobacteriaceae > Mycobacterium. Next base: position 452,545 of record CAVZTC010000005.1, read on the forward strand.
ACGGCACACCGCGAATTCAATTCGCGTGGAATCCGGACCGGTATGACGCCGACGACATCGCCAGGCACGTAACCCGTCTGGAATTGCTCCTTGACCGCCTTTTGGTGGCGGATGCCTCGTTGGTGGTGGGGGAGATCTCGCTGTTGATGGATCGCGGTGAGCGTGATCTGGTGCTGTCGCAGTGGTCTGGTGCTGGGGTGGGGGCCCCGGTGGGGATGGTGTCGCAGGTGTTGGCTGCGGCGGTGGCGGCCGACCCGGACGCGGTTGCGGTGATCGACGGCGCCCGGCAGGTGTCGTATCGCGAGCTCGATGAGCGGTCGACGCGGTGGGCGCGGGTGCTGATCGAGGCGGGGGTCGGTCCCGAGCGCGCGGTGGGCGTGGCGATGGATCGGTGCTTGGAGTTGGCAGTGGCCTGGTGGGCGGTGGTCAAGGCCGGCGGGGTGTATCTGCCGGTGGATCCGGCTCACCCGCAGGAGCGGATCGCTGCGGTGTTGGACGCGGTGGGCGCGCGGTGCGTGCTGACCTGCGGCGCCGACATCGTGGCCGGGGCCGGGACGCGCCCGGTGCTGCGCATGGATGTTGCGGACAGTCTGGACGTATCCGGGCGCTCCGCGGAGGCGATCACCGACGCTGACCGGCTCGCGGCGCTGCAGGTCGATAACGCCGCGTACGTGTTGTTCACGTCGGGGTCCACCGGCGCCCCCAAGGGGGTGGCGGTCAGTCACGCCGGTCTGCTGGGGGTGGCGGCGCTACGCGACGTGTTCGGGCTGGGCGCGGATGAGCGGTTGTTGATGGCGTCCGCGCTCACCTTTGATGTATCGGTCTTCGAGTTGGTGCTGGCCGCGGGGTCGAGAGCGGCGTTGGTCGTGGCGCCACCGGGAGTATATGCCGCGGAGGCGTTGACCGCGTTAATGCAGGCCCTGCAGGTGAGCGCCGTGGTGTCGACCCCAACGGTGCTGTCGACGCTGGATCCGGCGCGGCTGGACAGATTGCGCATCGTGGTCGCGGTCGGGGAAGCCTGCCCGGAGGAGTTGGTGGCGAGGTTTGCGCCGGGTCGGCGCATGTTCAACGGCTACGGCCCCACCGAGACCACGATCTGGGCCAGCTGCAGCGCGCCGCTGGTGGCGGGGCAGCCCGTTCGCATCGGTACTCCGATCCCTGGGGTGTGTGCGCTAGTGCTGGACGCGAGGCTGAACCCGGCCCCGATCGGTGTGGTGGGCGAGCTGTATCTGGGCGGGCCCGCGCTGGCCCGCGGCTATGTGGGCCGGGTGGGATTGACCGCTGAACGATTCGTGGCGAATCCCTTTGGCGGCCAATTTGCGGCTGCCGGGCCGCGTATGTACCGCACCGGTGACCTGGTGCGCTGGACCTCCGACGGCACGCTGGAGCATCTGGGCCGCGCCGACACCCAAATCAAACTGCGCGGACAGCGCATCGAGTTGGGCGAAATCGAAAACACTCTGCTGTCTTGCCCGCAGGTGAGCCAGGCCGCCGCCACTGTGCACCACAGCGACACCAGTTCTCAACTGGTCGCCTACATCACCCTTGGCCGCACCAGCACCATTGAGGGCGACGCCGAAGCCGTCGACGAGTGGCAACGGATGTACGACGAGCTGTACGGCGCCCAGGTCGCCCAGGTCGCCGAGGTCGCCGAGGTTGAGGCACCGGGGTTTGGCATGGATTTCCGGGGCTGGAACAGCAGTTTTACCGGTGATCCGATTCCGCTGGCGCAGATGCTGGAGTGGCGGGCCGCCACGGTGCATCGCATCTTGGCCCTGCAACCGGGCCGGGTGTTGGAGGTCGGCGCGGGCTCGGGGCTGGTGCTATCCCGGATCGCCCCGCACTGCGAACATTATGTCGGCACCGACATGTCGGCGGTGGCCGTCGACAACCTGGCGCGTTCGCTCGAGCGGTTGCGCGTCCCGTGGCGTCATCGCGTCGAGCTGCTGAACCAGCCCGCCCACGTTACCGAGGCGCTGCCGCGGGACTACTTCGACACCATCATCCTCAACTCGGTGGTCCAGTACTTTCCGAACGCCGAATATCTGGCCGAGGTCATCGACAGCGCCCTGGACTTGCTGGCCCCCGGCGGGGCGGTGTTCATCGGCGACGTCCGGAACCACAGCCTGCAGGCCACGTTGCAAACGGCGGTCGCGCTGGCCCGCAGCGCCACAGACACGTTCGATACCATCGATGGCGCCGAGATCCGCCAACGAGTTCAGCGCGCCGTGCTCAGCGAGCCCGAGTTGCTCTTAGCCCCAGAGTTTTTCACTTCCTGGGCCGCGGAGCGAGTGTCGGTTGCCGGGCTCGACATCCAGGTCAAACGTGGATCCGCCGACAACGAACTGACTCGTTATCGCTACGACGTCACCGTCCACAAAACCCCCACCCGGGTACGCTCCCTATCCGCCGCGCCCGCCTGGGCGTGGGTCGACTGCGCGGGCCTGGCTGGTTTGCAATCCCGGTTGCGATCCGAACGCCCCGCCGCCGTGCGCGTTACGGCCATTCCGCGCACCGGACTTTTCACCGACGTGCACACCGAAGCCGCCCTCGCCGCCGGCGTCCCGGTGGCAGACGCGCTGGCCGAGGCCGCCGCCACCGCAGATCCTGGCAACGACGCCACGCCAGATCAGTTGCACCGGCTCGGTGAGACCATCGGGTATGACGTCGCCGTCAGCTGGGGCCCCCAACCCGGGACCCTGGACGCGATCTTCGTCGCCCCCACCGACGCGCGGCGAGCCGCACGTCTGACGGACGTCTACCTTCCTCCCGCCGGGGCCCACCAGCGCGCCACCGACGCCAATGACCCGCTCACCACCACAAAAGTAAGCGCTGTGCGTCAGCGCTTGAGCGCGTGGTTGCCCGATTACATGGTGCCGACACAAATCGTTGTGCTCGACGAGTTCCCGTTGACCTCATCGGGAAAGCTCGACCGCAAGGCCCTGCCGGCGCCGGCGTTTGCCGCCACTGCCTTCCGGGCGCCACAGACGGAGATCGAAAAGATCGTCGCCGTGGTGGTCGCAGACGTACTGGGTGTGGACCGGGTCGGGCTCGATGACGATTTCTTCGCCCTGGGTGGGGATTCGTTGATCGCCACCCGAGTGAGCGCGCGGCTGCAGTTGGCGCTGGGCATGCGAGTACCAGTGCGGTATCTGTTTGACGCGTCCAGCGTCGGGGGGCTCGCCGACCATCTGAATCGGCAACGTGGCGGGCCGGCCCGCCCGCCGTTGCGGGTGACGTCGCGCCCGGACCGTGTTCCGTTGTCGCATGCCCAGCAGCGGTTGTGGTTCCTTAACCGCTTCGAGGGCGGGCTTGCGGCCTACAACATGCCGACTGCGTTTCGGGTCAGCGGTTCGCTGGATGTCGATGCGCTGGGCTCGGCACTCGATGATGTCATCGCCCGCCACGAATCGCTTCGCACCATATTTCCCGACGTTGAGGGTGTGCCGGTGCAGCAGGTGCTTCCCGCAGAGGTGGGGATGTGGCGGCGCGCCGGCGTGGGGGTGGTGGCGTTACCCGAGCCAGATGTGGCCCATGAGTTGGCGGCGTTGGCGGGGTACCGGTTTGATTTGTCGGCGCAGATCCCGATTCGTGCGCAGATCTATTCGGTGGCGCCCGAGGTGTATGTGGTGGGGATTGTGGTGCACCACATCGCTTTTGACGGGTGGTCACCGGCTCCGATGGTCCGCGATGTGGGTGAGGCATATCGGGCTCGGCGCCAAGGCCGGGCTCCTGGCTGGGCGCCGTTGGCGGTGCAGTATGTCGATTACACGCTGTGGCAACGGGAGTGGTTGGGGGCGGAGTCTGATCCCGACAGCGTGATGGCCGGGCAGTTGCAGTACTGGCGCCAGGAATTGGCCGATCTGCCAGAGCATTTGCAGCTTCCTAGTGACCGGCCTTATCCACTGGTGGCCGATCAGCGCGGCGCCCATGTGGTCGTGGACTGGCCGGCCGAGCTGCAGAACCGGGTGCACGCGCTGGCCGGTGGACACAACACGACGAGTTTCATGGTGGTGCAGGCCGGCTTGGCGGTGGTGTTGGCTGCGCTCACCGCGAATGCCGATGTGGCCGTTGGGTTCCCGATCGCGGGTCGTGGTGATCCCGCGCTGGATGAATTGGTGGGCTTTTTCGTTAACACCTTGGTGCTGCGTGTTCGGGTCAGCGGTGATCCCACCGTGGCCGAGCTGTTGGCCCAAGTGCGGGCGCGCAGTCTGGAGGCTTTCGAGCACCAAGACGTGCCCTTTGAGGTGCTGGTCGACCGGCTCAACCCCACCCGATCCCTGACTCATCACCCGCTGATCCAGGTGATGCTGGCCTGGCAGAACTTCGCCGGGCCCGACGACGCTGTCGCCGCGCTGGGCCTGGGCGATCTAGAGGTCACCCCGCTACCCATCGAAACCCAGACCGCGCGCATGGATTTGGTGTTGTCCCTGGCCGAACGCTTCACCGCGACAGGGCAACCCGCCGGCATCGGCGGGACGGTCGAATTCCGCACCGACGTCTACGACGCGGCCAGCATCCACACACTGATCGAGCGACTAGAGCGGGTGCTGGCGGGAATGACCAGCGACCCCGCCGCACGGTTGTCGTCGCTGGATGTGCTCAACGGGGCCGAGTACGCCCGTCTGGATGAGTGGGGCAACCGGGCCGTACTGACCCGGCGGGCGAACAGGCGCGTGTCCATTCCCGAGTTGTTCGCCGCGCAAGTGGCCCGGACCCCGGACGTGGAGGCGTTGACCTTCGAGGGCCGCACGATGACCTACCGGGAGCTTGACGACGAGGCTAACCGGCTGGCGCATCTGTTGGCCGGCCACGGGGCTGCCCCGGGGCGGTGTGTGGCGCTGCTGGTGGAGCGCTCAGCCCAGGCCATCGTCGCGATTGTGGCGGTGCTCAAAACCGGCGCGGCCTACCTGCCGATCGACCCCGCGCTGCCGGACGAGCGGATCGAGTTCATGGCGGCCGATGCCGCCCCGATCGTCGCGATCACCAGCGCGGGCCTGCAATCGCGGCTCGGCACGTGCGAGCTGCAGGTCGTCGATGTCGACGATCCCCGCATCCCGGCGTATCCATGCTCCGCATTGCCGGCACCTGCGGCCGATGACATCGCCCACCTGATCTACACCTCGGGCACCACCGGTGTGCCCAAAGGCGTGGCTGTGACCCACCACAACGTGACTCAGTTGTTCGATTCCCTGGATGTGGGCCCGCCGGGGCAGGTGTGGACGCAGTGGCATTCGTTGGCTTTTGACGTCTCGGTGTGGGAGATCTGGGGTGCGCTGCTCAGTGGTGGGCAGCTGGTGGTGGTGTCCGAGTCGGTGGCCGGTTCCCCTGACGACTTGCACGCCTTGCTGTCTGCTGAGCAGGTCAGCGTGTTAAGCCAAACGCCCTCGGCGGTGGGGATGCTCTCACCGCAGGGGTTGGGGTCGGTGGCGTTGGTGGTGGCCGGTGAGCCCTGTCCGGCTGAGTTGGTGGATCGGTGGGCGCCCGGGCGGGTGATGATCAACGCCTACGGCCCGACCGAGGCGACGGTGTTTGCGGCGATCAGTGCGCCGTTGACCGCGGGCTCGGGGGTCCCACCGATCGGAGCGCCGGTGCCCGGGGCGGCGCTGTTCGTACTGGACGGGTGGCTGCGACCGGCACCCGACGGTGTGGTCGGGGAGTTGTACGTGGCCGGCGCCGGGGTGGGAGTCGGCTACTGGCGCCGGGCCGGCTTGACCGGGTCGCGGTTTTTGGCGTGCCCGTTCGGTGCGCCCGGGACCCGAATGTATCGCACCGGGGATTTGGTGCGCTGGGGTGCGGATGGGCAGTTGCTGTATCTGGGGCGTGCCGACGAGCAGGTCAAGATCCGCGGGTACCGCATCGAGCTCGGCGAGGTGCGGGCCGCGCTGGCCGGGTTGGATGGAGTGGATCAGGCCGTGGTGATCGCCCGCGAGGACCGCCCCGGCGATAAGCGCCTGGTCGGCTATGTCGTGGGAATCATCGAGACGCTAGACCCGGCCGGGATCCGCGCGGCACTGGCCCAGCGGCTGGCGGCCTACATGGTCCCGGCCGCGGTGGTCGTGCTCGACGCGTTGCCGCTGACGGCAAACGGCAAGGTCGATACCCGCTCGCTGCCGGCGCCGGAATACCAAGACGTAGATCGTTACCGGCCCCCGACCTCCCCGATCGAGGAGGTGCTGGCCGACATCTGCGCCCAGGTTTTGGGCTTGGAGCGGGTCGGGGTCGAGGAGTCGTTCTTCGAGCTGGGCGGCGACAGCATCCTGTCGATGCAGGTGGTGGCCCGGGCGCGCGCCGCCGGGCTCACTGTCAGGCCTCGCGATGTCTTTCTCGAGCAGTCGGTGGCCGGGCTGGCCCGGGTCGCCCAGGTTTTGGGGGTGTCCGACGGTGCGGGCGGCGTCATCGATGAGGGCGTCGGGCCGGTGCCGACGACCCCGATCATGTGCTGGCTGGCCAGTGTGGATGGTCAGGTTGACCAGTTCAACCAAACGCTGGTGCTGCGGGCCCCAGCCGAGGTGACCGAGGCCGATGTACTGCTGCTGTTGCAGGCTTTGCTGGATCGCCACGCCATGTTGCGGTCACTTGTGCAAGACGACGGTGCCGGCGGGTGGTCGCTAACGGCGCGCGAACCGGGTTCGGTGGACGCGCGCGAGTGTCTGCACGGAGCGCACGTGTTGTCCGAGGAGGCAATGCTGGCGGCGCGGTCGCGGTTGAATCCTGCCGCCGGACTGATGCTGAGCGCGTTGTGGGTTGCCGGTAGCGCAGAGTTGGTGTTGATCGCTCACCATCTGGCCATCGACGGCGTGTCGTGGCGGATACTGTTGGAGGACCTCAACGTCGCCTGGGCCCAGCATCGCGCGGGCCACGAGGTGGTGTTGCCGTCAACCGGGACCTCTTTTGCCCGGTGGGCGCGGCTGCTGGTCGATCATGCGATTCGCCCGCAAGTCGTGGAGACGGCCGACGCATGGAAACAGGTGTTGGCGATCCCGGCCGCGCTGCCCGCGGTGAATCCCGCGCTCGACACCTACGCCACCGCCGGGCACCTGTCGATGGTGTTGGATGCCGAGACCACCGGGATGCTTTTGGGTGAGGTGCCCGCCGCGTTCCATGCCGGGATCCAGGACATCCTGTTGATCGCCTTCGGGTTGGCGATGGCTGAATTTTTAGATCCTTCGGGTACTGGCGGCGCGCCGATCGGCATCGACGTCGAGGGCCACGGCCGCCACGAGGAACTGGCCCCCCATATTGACCTGACGCGCACGGTGGGGTGGTTCACCACCAAATACCCGGCGGCGATAACGCTGGAGACTGTCGGCGGGCTGTCCTGGGCGCAGGTGCGCGCCGGCGGGGCCGAACTGGGCGCGGCGGTCAAGGCTGCCAAAGAGCAGCTGCGCGCGCTGCCCCATCCGCTGACCTTCGGGTTGCTGCAATACCTCAATCCTGACGTGGAGCTGGGCGGGTCTGATCCGGCGATCGGCTTCAACTATCTCGGACGGCTCGGCGGGACGGCCGGGCCCTCCGGTGATGGTTGGCGAATCACCAATGAAGGCTTGTCGGTGGCCGGGGCGGTCGCGGCGGTGCCGATGGCGTTGTGGCACGCCGTGGAATTGAACGCAGGCACCGTGGACACCGGGACCGGCGCGCGGCTGCAGGCCGATTGGATGTGGGCCAGATCGGCACTCGACGAGGCGGCGGTCACGCGGGTCAGCGCGTTGTGGTTTGAGGCGCTAGGCGGTATTTGCGCGCATGTGCGCGGCGGTGGCGGCGGTCTGACGCCGTCGGATATCGCGCCTGTCCGGCTTAGCCAGCTCCAGATCGACGAGTTGGAGCGCCACCACCGCATCGCCGACATTGTGCCGTTGACTCCGCTGCAGGACGGGCTGCTGTTTCACGCCGGGATGGCCAGCGACGACGTGTATGCGGTGCAGCTGAGCCTCGCTGTGACCGGTCCGCTTGAACCCGACCGGCTGCGCGATGCAGTCCACGCGGTGATCACCCGCCATCCGCACCTGGCGGCCCGGTTCAGCCAACGGTTCGACGAGCCGGTCCAGATCATCCCGCCCGAGCCCAGCTTGCCCTGGCGCTACGTCGAGCCGGACGGCGAGGACCTCGATGCCGAGGGACTGATCGAGGACGTGTGCGCGGCGGAACGCGCCGCGGTCTGCGACCTGGGCGGCGACCAGCCGGTGTTGCGGGTGGCGTTGATCCGCATCGCCGAGGATCGGCATCGGTTGGTGCTGACCCACCATCACATCGTGCTCGATGGCTGGTCGCTGCCCATCTTGCTAGACGAAATGTTCGCAAGCTATCGCCGCCAGCGGCTCGCCGCGCCGGTCCCGTATCGCCGGTTTGTTTGCTGGCTGGCCGATCGGGACCTCGAGGCGGCCCGCAGGGCCTGGCGGCAGGCGCTCGCCGGTTTTGCTACCCCTACCCTGGTAGGTCCGTCGAGCCGGTTGGAGCCGACGTCGCGCGGCGCGGCATCGTTCCAGGTGCCCGAGCACCTCACGCGGGCTGTGGGCGAGCTGGCGCGTGCGTGTCAGACCACTGTGAGCACGGTGTTGCAGGGCGCCTTTGCGCGGCTGCTGATGTTGCTGACCGGCCAGCATGATGTCGCGTTTGGCACTACCGTCTCGGGTCGGCCGGGCGAGCTGGCTGGCGCTGAATCGATGGTGGGCCTGTTCATCAACACCGTGCCGGTGCGGGCGACCGTCACCTCGGCAACCACCACCGCCGACTTGTTGGGCCAGCTGCACAGCGCCCACCACGAGACCCTTGAGCATCAGTACCTGGCGCTTGCCGAGATCCACCGCGTCAGCGGTCAGGAACGGCTGTTCGACACGCTGTTCGTGTATGAGAACTATCCGGTCGATGCCAGCGCGCTGGCGGGCGTCGACGGGTTGGCTATCACCGACATCAGCAGCCACGAATCCACCCATTATCCGTTGACGGTGGTGGCCCGGCCGGGGGTTGCGTTGGGGCTGCGCGTCGAATACGACGCCGGGGTGTTCGACGCGGCCGGCATCGAAATGCTGGTCGAGCGGTTCGAGCGGGTGATGGTGGCGATGACCGCCGAGCCTGCCGGGCCGGTGTCGTCGATCGACGTGCTCGACGCGGGTGAGCACGCCCGCCTGGATGGGTGGGGCAACCGGGCGGTGTTGACCCAGCCGGCGGCGCCGGTGTCGATTCCGGTGTTGTGGGCCGAGCAGGTGGCGCGTAACCCGGCGGCGGCGGCGATCACCTGTGAGGGCCGCACCATGACGTACCGCGAGGTGGAGGAAGCCGCTAACCGATTGGCGCACCTGCTGGTCGGCCACCGGGCGGGGCCGGGTCAGTGTGTGGCGTTGTTGTTGGAGCGCTCGGCGCAGGCGGTCGTGGCGGTCTTGGCGGTACTCAAGACCGGGGCGGCCTATCTGCCCATCGATCCGGCGTTGCCCGATGCGCGGTTGCAGTTCGTGCTGGCCGACGCCGCGCCGATCGCCGCGATCACCACCACCGAACTGACCGACCGGCTGGACGGATGTGATCTGACGGTCCTCGACATCCACGATCCGCCGCGTTGACAACCACTCCGACAGCGCATTGCGGGCACCGGCCCCCGACGACCTGGCCCACATCATCTACACCTCGGGCACCACCGGTGTTCCCGAAGGGCGTGGCGGTCACCCACCACAACGTCACCCAACTGATGGAGTCGTTGGATGCCGGCCTGCCGGCGGTCCGGGTGTGGCCGCATTGTCACTCGTTGGCCTTCGACTATTCCGTGTGGGAGATCTTCGGCGCGCTGCTGCATGGCGGGCGGCTGGTGGTGGTGCCCGAGTCGGTGCGGCGCTCACCGCACGACTTACACGCCCTGCTGGTCAGCGAACACGTCACCGTGGTCAGCCAGACCCCGTCGGCGGTGCGCATGCTCTGCCCTGACGGTTTGGAGTCGGCGGCGCTGGTGATCGCCGCCGAGGCCTGCCCGCCCGAGGTGGTGGAGCGGTGGGCACCCGGGCGGGTGATGGTCAACGCCTACGGTCCTACCGAGACGACCGTGTTCGCCTCGGTCAGCGCGCCGTTAACAGCGGGATCAGGGCTACCGCCGATCGGTGCACCGGTGGCCGGGGCGGCGTTGTTTGTGCTCGACGGGTGGCTGCGGCCGGTGCCGGCTGGGGTGGTCGGGGAGTTGTATGTGGCCGGCCGCGGGGTGGCATGCGGGTATCTGGCGTCGGTCTGGTTTGACTTCGTCGCGGTTTGTGGCGTGTCCGTTCGGCGGGCCGGGGGCACGGATGTATCGCACCGGGGATCTGGTGTGCTGGCGTCCTGACGGGCAGCTGGATTATCTGGGGCGCGCTGATGAGCAGGTCAAGATCCGCGGGTATCGCATCGAACTTGGTGAGGTGCAGGCTGCGTTGGCCGGGCTGGACGGGGTGGAGCAGGCGGCGGTGATCGCCCGCCAGGACCGCCCCGGCGAGAAATCCCTGGTCGGCTACGTGGTCGGGACGGCGGAGCCGGCCAAGCTGCGTCGCACGCTGGCCGAGCGGCTGCCGGCCTACATGGTTCCGGCGGCGGTGGTGGTCCTTGATGCGTTGCCGCTGACGGTGAACGGCAAGCTCGACATCCGCGCCCTGCCCGCCCCGGACTACGCCGCGGGTAGGTATCGGGCCCCGGCCAACCCGGTGCAGGAGGTGCTGGCCGGCATCTATGCCCAGGTGCTCGGTGTGGAGCGGGTGGGGGTCGACGATTCGTTTTTCGATTTGGGTGGGGATTCGCTGTCGGCGATGCGCCTGGTCGCCGCGATCAACACCGGCCTGGATGCCGCGCTGTCGGTGCGTACGGTGTTCGAGTCACCCACCGTTGCCCTGTTGGCGCCGCGTATCGGCCCGGCTGCGGTGCGGCTGGCACCGTTGGTGGCCGGTGTGCGGCCCGCGGTGGTGCCGTTGTCGTTTGCCCAGAACCGGTTGTGGTTCATCGATCAGTTGGCCGGGCCCTCGGCGGTATACAACATGCCGGCGGTGTTGCGGTTGAGCGGTCGGCTGGATGCCGAGGCGCTGGGTGTGGCGCTGGCTGATGTGGTGGGCCGCCATGAAAGCCTGCGCACCCTGTTCGTCGCGCCAGACGGGATTCCCCAGCAGGTGGTGGTGCCGGCCGAGGGGGCCGACTTCGGCTGGCAGGTCATCGATGCCAGCGGCTGGCCGCAATCCCAGCTCGGTGCGGCCCTGGATGCCGCGGCGCGAGCGCCGTTCCGGCTGGCCACCCAGATCCCGCTGCGGGCACAGCTTTTCCGCATCAGCGACGACGAACACGTGCTGGTGGCCGTGGCCCACCACAGCGCCGCCGACGGCTGGTCGATCACCCCGCTGATCCGTGATCTGGGCATCGCCTATACCGCCCGGTGTGCCGGGCGCCCCCCCGGCTGGGCGCCGCTGGCGGTGCAGTATGTCGATTACGCGCTGTGGCAGCGCGCCCAATTGGGCGACCTGGGCGATCCCGACAGCCCGATCGCCGCGCAGCTGACCTACTGGCAACAGGCCCTGGCCGGGTCGCCCGAACGCCTGGCGCTACCCACCGATCGGCCCTACCCGGCGGTAGCCGATCACCGCGGCGCCCATGTGGTGGTGGACTGGCCGGTCGAGTTGCAGCAGCGGGTGCGCGCGCTGGCCGCTGCGCACAACGCGACCAGCTTCATGGTGATCCAGGCCGGCTTAGCGATACTGCTGGCCAAGCTCAGCGCCAGCACCGACGTCGCCGTCGGGGTCCCGATCGCCGGGCGCCGCGATCCCGCCCTCGATGAACTGGTCGGCTTTTTCGTCAACACCCTGATCCTGCGCGTACAGATCAACGCCGACCCCACCGTCGCCGAACTGCTGGCCCAGGTCCGCACCCGCAGCCTGGAAGCCTACGAACACCAAGACCTACCCTTCGAGGTACTCGTCGAGCGGCTCAACCCCACCCGATCCCTGGCCCATCACCCGCTCATTCAGGTGATGCTGGCCTGGCAGAACTTCGCCGGGCCCGCCAATCCTGTGGCCGGGTTGGCCCTGGGGGACCTACAGGTCACCCCGATACCCATCGATACCCACAGCGCGCGCATGGACGTGGTGTTGTCGCTGGCCGAACGCTTCACCGCGGCCGGGCAGCCCGCCGGCATCAGCGGAACGGTCGAGTTCCGCACCGACGTCTACGATCCGGCCAGCATCGAGGCGCTCGTGGCGCGGTTCGAGCGGGTGTTGGAGGCGCTGACCGCCGACCCCGCCGCACGGTTGTCGTCGATCGATGTGCTCGACGCCGCCGAGCACACCCGCCTCGAGGCGTGGGGCAACCAGGCGGTACTGACCCGGCCCGCACCCCCAGCGGTATCGATCCCGGAATTGTTCACCGCGCAGGCGGCCCGCACCCCGGACAAGGTCGCGGTGAGCTTCCAGGGCCGTTCGATGACCTACCAGGAGCTCGATGACGCCGCAAACCGGTTGGCGCACCTGCTGGCCGGCCACGGGGCCGGCCCGCGACGGTGTGTGGCGCTGCTGGTGGAGCGCTCAGCGCAGGCCGTGGTGGCGATGCTGGCGGTGCTCAAAACCGGGGCGGCCTACCTGCCGATCGACCCGAGCCTGCCCACCGCGCGCATCGAGTTCATGGTGGCCGACGCCGCCCCGATCGCCGCGGTCACCACCGCGGGCCTGCAATCGCGGCTCGGCACACGCGAGCTGCTGGTGCTCGATGTCGACGATCCCCGCATCCACACCCACCCATGCACGGCGTTGCCGGCACCGGCGGCCGACGACATCGCCCACGTCATCTACACCTCGGGCACGTCCGGTGTGCCTAAGGGAGTGGCCGTGACCCACCACAACGTCGCCCAGCTGTTCGATTCACTTGATGTGGGCCTGCGGCCGGCACCGGGGCAGGTGTGGACGCAGTGTCATTCCTTGGCTTTCGACTATTCGGTGTGGGAGATATGGGGTGCGTTGCTCCACGGTGGCCGGCTCATCGTGGTGCCCGACGAGGTGGTCCGCTCCCCAGCCCAGTTGCAAGCCTTGCTCGCCGCCGAACAGGTCAGCGTCTTGAGCCAAACGCCCTCGGCGGTGGGGGTGCTCGCACCGGCGGGGTCCGGGTCGGCGGCGTTAGTGATCGCCGCCGAACCGTGCCCGGCTGAGGTGGTGGATCGGTGGGCACCCGGGCGGGTGATGATCAACGCCTACGGCCCGACCGAGACGACGGTGTTTGCCGCGATCAGTGCGCCGTTGACCGCGGGGTCGGGGCCCCCACCAATCGGGGCTCCGGTGCCCGGGGCGGCGCTGTTCGTGCTGGACGACTGGTTGCGTCCGGTGCCGGACAGGGTCGTCGGCGAGTTGTACGTGGCCGGCCGCGGAGTAGGGACCGGGTATCTGGGCCGGGGTCCGTTGACGGCGTCGCGGTTTGTGGCGTGCCCGTTTGCGGCGGGACAACGGATGTATCGCACTGGGGATTTGGTGTGCTGGCGCCCCGACGGCCAGCTGGTCTATCTGGGGCGCGCCGACGAGCAGGTCAAGATCCGCGGATACCGCATCGAGCTCGGTGAAGTCCAAGCCGCGCTGGCCGGGCTGGATGGGGTAGATCAGGCGGCGGTGATCGCTCGCGAGGACCGCCCCGGGGACAAGCGCCTGGTGGGCTATGTCGTGGGAGTCACCGGGACCGTCGACCCAGCCGCCGTGCGTGGCGCGCTGACCCAGCAGCTACCGGCGTACATGGTCCCGGCTGCGGTGGTCGTCCTCGACGCGCTGCCGATCACCCCCAACGCCAAACTCGACACCCGCGCGCTGCCGGCGCCGGAATATCAAGACGTTGATCGTTACCGACCCCCGGCCACCCCGATCGAGGAGGTTCTGGCCGACATATACGCCCAGGTGCTGGGGCTGGAGCGCGTGGGGGTCGAGGAGTCGTTCTTCGAGCTGGGTGGGGACAGCATCCTGTCGATGCAGGTGGTGTCCCGGGCGCGCGCCGCTGGTGTGATTGTGAAGCCGCGCGATGTTTTCCTCGAGCAGACCGTGGCCGGGCTGGGGTCGGTCGCCCAGGTTTTGGGGACGGCCGACGGTGCGGTCGGCGTCATCGATGAGGGCCTGGGGCCGGTGCCGGCCACCCCGATCATGTGCTGGCTGGCCGGTGTGGATGGTCCGGTCGACCAGTTCAACCAGACGCTGGTGGTGCGGGCCCCGGAGGGGGTGAGACAAACCGATGTCGTGGTGCTGCTGCAGGCCTTGCTGGATCGCCATGCCATGTTGCGGCTATGCGCCGAAGGCGACGGTGCCGGGGGGTGGTCGCTAACGGCGCGCGAACCGGGTGTGGTGGACGCGCGCGACTGTCTGCACGCAGTGAACGTGTTGTCCGAGGAGGCGCTGCTGGCGGCGCGGTCGCGATTGAACCCGGCCGGCGGGGTCATGCTTTCCGCGCTCTGGGTGATTGATAGCGCCCAGCTGGTGGTCATCATTCACCATCTGGCCATCGACGCGGTGTCGTGGCGGATTCTGTTGGAGGACCTCAACCTCGCCTCGGCCCAACATCGCCAGGGCAGCGAGGTGGTGCTGCCGGCGGGCGGGACGTCGTTTGCCAGGTGGGCGCAGCTGCTTTCCGAGCACGCGGGCCGCGCGCACGTGGTCGAGGTGGCCGACGCCTGGAAAGAGGTGGCCTCGGCCACCTCCGCGAACTCTGCGCTGCCCGTGGTGAATCCCGCGGTCGACACCTACGCCGCCGCCGGGCACCTATCGGCGGTGCTGGACGCCGAGACCACCCGGATGCTGCTCACGGAGGTGCCCGCCGCGTTTCACGCCGGTGTCCACGAGATCTTGTTGATCGCGTTCGGGTTGGCGCTCTCTGAGTTTTTAGATTCTTCGGGTACTGGCGGCGCGCCGATCCCGATCGACGTCGAAGGCCACGGCCGCCACGAGGAACTGGCCCCCGATGTTGACCTGTCGCGCACGGTCGGCTGGTTTACCACCATCCACCCAGTGGCCTTGGCGGTGCCCGGGCTGTCCTGGGGGCAGGTGATTTCCGGCGACGGCGCGCTGGGCTCGGCGATCAAAAGCGCCAAAGAACAGCTCCGCGGCCTGCCCCATCCGCTGACCTACGGGTTGCTGCGGTACCTGAACACCGACGCCCAGCTCGACGGGCCCGACCCATTGATCGGGTTCAACTATCTCGGACGCCTCGGCGCCGCGGCGGGCGAGCTCCCAGGTGATCAATGGCGGATCTGCCACGAAGGCGTGTCGGCCACCGACACTGCCACGGCACTGCCGATACCGCTTTCACACACCGTGGAGCTCAACGCCGTCACCGTGGACACCGAAGCCGGCCCGCACCTGCAGGCCAACTGGATGTGGGCACGCTCGGCCCTCGATCACGCGGCCATCACCCGGCTCAGCCAGCTGTGGTTTGGGGCCCTGGCCGGTATCTGCGCACACGTGCGCGCCGGCGGGGGCGGGCTGACGCCGTCGGATGTGGCCCCGGCCCGGCTCAGCCAGCTCCAGATCGATGAGCTGGCGCGCCAGCGTCGGATCGCCGATATTCTGCCGTTGACCCCGCTGCAGCAGGGTCTGCTCTTTCACGCCAACAGCGCGCACCGCAACGACGACGATCTGTATGCGGTACAGCTGAGTATCAACGTGACCGGCCCGCTTGAACCCGACCGGCTGCGCGACGCGACGCACACGGCGATCACCCGCCACCCGCACTTGGCAGCCCGATTCAGCCAGCGGTTCGACGAACCGGTCCAGATCATCCCGGCCGATCCGCGGGCCGGGTGGCGATATGTCGAGGTAGACGGCCAGGACCCCGACGTTGATGAACTGATCGAGGCGGTGTGCGCCGATGAACGGGCCGCAGTAAGCGACCTGGCCGCCGATCAACCGGTGTTCCGGGTGGCGTTGATCCGCACCGGGCCAGATCGGTACCGGTGTGTGCTGACTAACCACCACATCGTGCTCGATGGCTGGTCAATGCCGACGCTGCTGGGAGAGATGTTCGCCGGCTATCACCGCCAGCGGCTGCCCGCGGCGATCCCTTATCGCAGATTTGTGACTTGGCTGGCCGATCGAGACGCGGAGACCGCCCACACGGCCTGGCGGCAGGTGCTCGCCGGCTTTGATACCCCGACCCTGGTGGGTCCGCCGAGCCGGCTGGAGCAAGGGCGGCGAGGCGTTGCCACGCGCCGGCTAGCCGAGCCGACCACCCAGGCCCTGAGCCAGCTGGCACGCTCGTGTCACACCACCGTCAGCACCGTGCTGCAGAGTGCGGTCGCGCAGCTGCTCTGCTGGCTGACCGGCCAGCACGATGTCAGCTTCGGCGTCGTGGTCTCCGGGCGCCCAGCCGAGCTGGCGGGCGCCGAATCGATGGTGGGCCTGCTGATCAACACCGTGCCGGTACGGGCAACCCTCACCGCGGAGACCACCACCACCGACCTGCTCGCACAGCTGCACAACAACCACCACCACACGCTCGACCACCAGCACCTGGCGCTGGCCGAGATCCACCGCGCCACCGGCCACCACCAGCTGTTCGACACCCTGTTCGTTTACGAGAACTACCCGGTCGATGCCGCCGCGCTGGCGGGCACCAACGGGTTGGCCGTCACCGATATCACCGGTCGCGAATACAACCACTACCCGCTTTCGGTGGCGGCCCTGCCGGGCCGCCAACTGGGCCTCCGCGTCGAATACGACACCGAGGTGTTCGACGCGCACAGCCTCGAAACGCTGGTCGACCGGTTGGAGCGGTTGCTGGTGGCCATGACCAGGGAGCCCAACGCACGGTTGTCGTCGCTGGATCTGCTCGACGAGGCTGAGCGCGCCCGCCTGGATCGGTGGAGCAACCGGGCGGTGCTGACCCAGCCCGCACCCGTCGGTGCGTCTGTTCCGGAATTGATCGCCGCGCAGGTTGCCCGCAGGCCCGAGGCGGTGGCGCTGAGCTTCGAGGGCCAGACCACTACCTACCGCCAGCTCGAGCAGGCCGCGAACCGGCTGGCGCACCAGTTGGCCGGCCAGGGAGTGGGTCCGGGAGGGTGTGTGGCGCTGCTGTTGGAGCGCTCAGCGCAGGCCGTGGTCGCGATGCTCGCGGTCCTCAAATCCGGCGCGGCATACCTGGCGATCGACCCCGGCCTGCCCGCCGCCCGGATTGGGTTCATGCTCGAGAACGCCGCCCCGATCGCCGCAATCACGAACGCGCACCTATGTTCGCGGCTGGACCGGCGCGAGCTGCTCGTCATCGATATCGAAGACTCCGCCATTGCCAACCAACCCGACACCGCGCTGCCGGCACCGGCGGCACAAGACATCGCCTACCTGATCTACACCTCGGGCACTACCGGCGCCCCCAAGGGCGTGGCACTCAGCCACCACAGCCTGGCCCACTTGGCGCAGTCATCGTCGGCGCATCTGCCGGCAGCCCAGGTCTGGGCGCAGTTCCATTCGTATGCTTTCGACTTCTCGGTGTGGGAGATCTGGGCCGCCCTGCTCGGCGGTGGACGCCTGGTCGTGGTGCCCGATCCGGTGGCGTGCTCCCCGCACGACTTCCACGACCTGCTGGTCGCCGAAGACGTCAACATCATCACCCAAACCCCTTCGGCGGTCGCGGTGCTCGCCCCTGAGGGCTTGGAGTCGGCGGCGTTGGTGATCGGCGGTGAGGCCTGTCCGGCTGAGCTGGTGGATCGGTGGGCGCCGGGTCGGGTGATGGTCAACGCTTACGGCCCGACCGAGGTCACGGTGTATGCGGCGATCAGTGCGCCGCTGAGGTCGGGTTCGGGGGTTCCGCCGATTGGGGCGCCGGTGTCGGGGGCGGCGCTGTTTGTGCTTGATGGGTGGCTGCGGCCGGTGTCGGCCGGGGTGGTCGGGGAGTTGTATGTGGCCGGCCGCGGCGTGGGCGTCGGTTATCTGGGCCGGGCCGGGTTGACGGGATCGCGGTTTGTGGCCTGCCCGTTCGGGCCGCGGGGAGCGTCCGGGACACGGATGTATCGCACCGGGGATTTGGTGTCGTGGCGCTCCGATGGGCAGTTGGTGTATGTGGGGCGCGCTGATGGGCAGGTCAAGATCCGCGGCTATCGCATCGAACTGGGTGAGGTTCAGGCGGCACTGGCCGGGCTGGACGGGGTTGAGCAGGCGGTGGTGATCGCGCGCGAGGACCGCCCCGGTGACAAGCGCCTGGTCGGCTACGTCGTGGGGGTCGTGGGGGTCGTGGGGGGGGGGCGTGGGCAGGGTTGACCCGGCTGAGATTCGGGCCGCGCTGGCCGAGCGGCTCCCGGCCTACATGGTGCCGGCCGCGGTGGTGGTCCTCGATGCCCTACCGCTGACCGTCAGCGGCAAACTCGACACCCGCGCCCTGCCGGCCCCCGAATACCGGGACAGCGGTGGTGGGTATCGCGGGCCGGCCGGCCCGGTGCAGGAGATCCTGGCCGGCATCTATGCCGAGGTGCTCGGCCTGCCACGCGTTGGGGTCGAGGACTCGTTTTTCGATTTGGGTGGGGATTCGTTGTCGGCGATGCGCGTGATCGCCGCGATCAACACCGCTTTGGATGCCGGGCTGTCGGTGCGCACTATCTTCGAGTCGGCCACGGTGGCCGCCCTGGCGCCGCGCATCGGTGGGGATGCGGTGCGGCTGGAGCCGTTGGTGGCCGGTGCGCGCCCGGCGGTGGTGCCGTTGTCGTTTGCCCAGAACCGGTTGTGGTTCATCGACCAGTTGGCCGGGCCCTCAGCGGTGTACAACCTCCCCGCACAGCTGCGGCTGCGCGGGCGCCTTGACGCCGATGCGCTGGGTGGTGCGTTGGCCGATGTGGTGGGCCGCCATGAAAGCCTGCGCACCGTGTTCCCGGCGCCCGAGGGCATCCCCCAGCAACAGGTGGTGCCGCTCGAGCGGGCCGACTTGGGCTGGCAGATCGTCGACGCCGGCGGCTGGCCGCACAGCCGGCTGGATGAGGCGATCGGCGCCGCGGCGCGTTACCGGTTTGATCTGGCCACCCAGATCCCTTTACGGGCAACGCTTTTCCGCATCAGCGACGACGAACACGTGCTGGTGGCCGTGGCCCACCACATCGCCGCCGACGGCTGGTCGATCACCCCGCTGATCCGTGATCTGGGGGCGGCCTATACCGCCCGGTGTGCCGGGCGCGCCCCCGGCTGGGCGCCGCTGGCGGTGCAGTACGTCGATTACGCGTTGTGGCAGCGCGCGCAGCTGGGGGAGCTGGGCGATCCCGACAGCCCGATCGCCGCGCAGCTGGCCTACTGGGAACAGGCCCTGGCCGGGCTGCCCGAGCGTGTGCAGCTGCCCACTGATCGGCCCTACCCGCTGATCGCCGATCAGCGCGGCGCCAGCGTGGCGGTGGACTGGCCGGTCGAGCTGCAGCAGCGGGTGCGCGCGCTGGCCGCTGCGCACAACGCGACCAGCTTCATGGTGATCCAGGCCGCGCTGGCGGTGTTGCTGGCCACGCTCAGCGCCAGCACCGAGGTGGCCATCGGGTTCCCGATCGCCGGGCGCCGCGATCCCGCCCTCGATGAACTGGTCGGGTTTTTCGTCAACACCTTGGTCCTGCGTGTGCAGATCAGCGGTGACCCCACCGTGGCCGAGCTGCTGGCCCACGTCCGCGCGCGCAGCCTGGCCGCCTACGAACACCAGGACGTGCCCTTCGAGGTGCTCGTGGAACGGCTCAACCCCACCCGATCCCTGGCCCATCACCCGCTGGTCCAGGTGATGTTGGGCTGGCAGAACTTCGCCGGGCCAGACCATGATCTGGCCGCCCGCTCGGCGTTGGGGGACCTGCAGGTCACCCCGATCCCCGTCGATACCCAGACCGCGCGCATGGACCTGTCGTTTTCGTTGGCCGAACGCTTCACCGACACCGGGCAGCCCGCCGGTATCGGCGGGACGGTGGAATTCCGCACCGACGTCTACGACGCGGCCAGCATCCACACGCTCATCGAACGGTTACACCGGCTGGTGGCGGCCATCACCGACGACCCTGGGCGGTCGTTGTCGTCGCTGGATCTGCTCGACGCCGCCGAGCACGCCCGCCTCGATGAGTGGGGCAACCGGGCGGTGCTGACCCAGCCCGCCGACATCGGTGTGTCGATCCCGGAATTGTTTGCCGCCCACGTGGCGCGCGCGCCCGAGGCAGTGGCGGTGCGCTTCGAGGGCCGCTCGATGACCTACCGCGAGGTGGAGCACACAGCCAACCAGATGGCGCACCTGTTGGCCGACCACGGGGCGGGCCCGGGGCAGCGTGTGGCACTGCTGTTTCCCCGCTGCCCCCAAGCAATCGCCGCGATGCTCGCGGTGCTCAAAACCGGGGCGGCCTACCTGCCGATCGACCCGGACCTACCCGGCCCGCGGATCGAGTTCATGCTCGACGATGCCGCCCCCATCGCCGCAATCACCACCACCGAACTAGCCGACCGGCTCGAGAGCTACGAGCTGCTGGTCGTCGACGCCGACGACCCTCGCATCCCGGCGTATCCAAGCACCCCGTTGCCGGCACCGGCGGCCGAGCAGATCGCCCATCTCATCTACACCTCGGGCACCACCGGGGTGCCCAAAGGCGTGGCCGTCACCCACCACAACATCACCCAGC
This sequence comes from uncultured Actinomycetota bacterium, assembly GCA_963778135.1. Lineage (GTDB taxonomy): Bacteria > Actinomycetota > Actinomycetes > Mycobacteriales > Mycobacteriaceae > Mycobacterium. The sequence goes on from CAVZTC010000005.1 coordinate 473,105, forward strand.
TGCTGGACTCACTCGAGGCCGCCCTGCAGCTGGGACCGGGACACGTATGGACGCAATGCCACTCGTTGGCGTTCGACTTCTCGGTGTGGGAGATCTGGGGGGCGCTGCTCAGCGGTGCGCGCCTGGTCGTGGTGCCCGAGTCGATCACCCGCGCCCCCGACGACCTGCACGCCTTGCTGGCCACCGAACAAGTCAGCGTCCTAAGCCAAACCCCCTCGGCCTTCTACGCGCTGCAATCTGCCTGGCACACCGGCGCAGCGCACAATCAACTCAGCCTTGCGGCGGTGGTGTTCGGCGGCGAAGCGCTACAACCCCAACGCCTTCAGGCCTTCCCGAACAACCACCACGGGTCGCCGCGCATGCACAACATGTACGGCATCACCGAGACCACGGTGCATGCCTCGCTGCGCGAGATCGTCGAGGGCGACCTCACCCACAGTTCAAGCCCCATCGGGGCACCGCTGGCCCATCTCGCGTTTTTCGTCCTGGATGGGTGGTTACGCCCGGTGCCGGCCGGCGTGGTCGGGGAGCTGTATGTGGCCGGCCACGGGGTCGGGACGGGGTATCTGGGCCGGGGTCCCTTGACGGGGTCGCGGTTTGTCGCATGCCCGTTCGCGTCGGGACAACGCATGTATCGCACCGGAGATCTGGTGCGCTGGGGCACCGACGGCCAGCTGGTGTATCTGGGCCGCGCTGACGAGCAGGTCAAGATCCGCGGATACCGCATCGAACTCGGCGAGGTCCAAACAGCACTGGCCGGGTTGGACGGGGTAGAGGCGGCGGTGGTCGATTGCCCGCGAGGACCGCTCGGCCGACAGGCGCCTGGTGGGTTACGTCATCGGGACCGGCGACACGGCCGGCTGATCCGTGCGGCACTGGCCCACCGGTTACCGGCCTACATGGTCCCTGCCGCCGTCGTCGTCCTCGACGCACTGCCGCTGACGCCCAACGGCAAACTTGACACCCGCGCCCTGCCCGCGCCGGAATACCAAGACGTCGATCGATACACGCCCCCGACCACCCCGATCGAGGAGGTGCTGGCCGACATCTACGCCCAGGTTTTGGGCTTGGAGCGGGTCGGGGTCGACGAGTCGTTCTTCGAGCTCGGCGGCGACAGCATCCTGTCGATGCAGGTGGTGGCCCGGGCCCGCGCCGCCGGGCTCACTGTCAGGCCTCGCGACGTGTTCGTCGAGCAGACCGTTGAGGGGCTAGCGAGGCTAGCCGGACTGGCCCGGATCGCCCAGGTTTTGGGGGTGTCCGACGGTGCGGACGGCCCGACCGATGAGGGCATCGGGCCGGTGCCCGCGACCCCGATCATGCGCTGGCTGGCCAGTGTGGATGGTCCGGTCGACCAGTTCAACCAGACACTGGTGCTGCAGGCCCCAGCCGAGGTAACCGAGGCCGACGTGCTGGTGCTGCTGCAGGCCCTCCTGGATCGCCATGCCATGTTGCGGCTACACGCCGCAGACGACGGCGCCGGGGGGTGGTCTCTGACTGCGCCGGAACCGGGATCGGTGGATGCGCGCGACTGCTTGCACGCGGTGCAGGGGTTGTCCGTGGACGCCCTGCTGGCGGCGCGGTCGCGGTTGAACCCAGCGACCGGGGCGATGGTTGGGGCGTTGTGGGTCAGTGGCGGCGGCCAGTTGGTGTTGATCGTTCACCATCTGGCCATCGACGGCGTGTCGTGGCGCATTGTGTTGGAGGACCTCAACATCGCCTGGGCCCAGCATCGCGCGGGCCGCGAGGTGGTGTTGCCGGTCACCGGGACGTCGTTTGCCCGCTGGGCGAAGCTGCTGGCCGACCATGCGCACGCCGCAGCGGTGGTCGAGCAGACGAACCTATGGCGACAGGTGGCGGCGACCCCGGCCGCGCTGCCCGCGGTCCAGCCCACGATCGATACCTTCGCCGCCGCCGGGCAGTTGTCGGCGGTGTTGGATGCCCCGACAACCGGCATGCTTTTGGCTGAGGTCCCCGCGGCGTTCCATGCCGGCATCCAGGACATCTTGCTAATCGCATTCGCGTTGGCGCTGTCTGAATTCTTGGGTAATGGCGGCGCGCCGGTCGGCATCGACGTCGAGGGCCACGGCCGTCACGAAGAACTGGCCCCCGATATTGACCTGTCCCGCACGGTGGGTTGGTTCACCACCATCTACCCGGTGGGTTTGGCAGTGGGCGAGCTGTCCTGGGCACAGGTGGTGGCCGGCGACGCCGAGCTGGGTGACGCGATCAAAGACGCCAAAGAACAGCTCCGTGCCCTCCCCGACCCACTGACCTACGGGTTGCTGCGGTACCTGAACCCCGACGTGGAGCTGGCCGGATCGGCGTCCATCGGATTCAACTATCTCGGACGCCTCGGCGGAGCGGCCGGGCTCTCCAGCGAGCTGTGGCGAATCACCAATGACGGCGTGTCGGTGACCGGTGCGGCCGCGGCTTTGCCGATGCCGCTGTCGCACACCGTGGATCTCAACGCACTCACCGTGGACACCGACACCGGGGCGCAGCTGCACGCCAACTGGATGTGGGCACCTTCGGCACTAGACCACGCACAGGTCAGGCGACTCACCGAACTGTGGTTCGAGGCGCTCACCGGCATCTGCGCGCATGTACGCGCCGGCGGGGGCGGGCTGACCCCGTCGGACATCGCCCCCGCCCGGCTTAGCCAGCCACAGATCGACGCGCTGGCGCGCCGGCACGGCGTCACCGACATCTTGCCGTTAACCCCCCTGCAGCAGGGACTGCTGTTCCACGCCGACACCGCACAGCCCAGCGACGATCTGTACGCGGTGCAACTGGGTATCACCGTGGCCGGCCCGTTGGACCCGGGCCGACTGCGCGAGGCGGTCCAAGCTGTGATCATCCGCCATCCGCACCTGGCGGCCCGATTCAGCCAACAATTCGACGAACCGGTCCAGATCGTCCCCGCCGATCCGCAGGCCGGGTGGCGCTATGTCGAGCTGGACGGCGAGGAACCCGATGCAGAGGAACTGATCGAGCGGCTGTGCGCCGCCGAACGCGCCGCGGTCTGCGACCTGGCCGCCGATCAGGCGGTGTTTCGGGTGGCGTTGATCCGCACCGGCCCAGATCGGTACCGATGTGTGCTGACCAACCACCACATCGTGCTCGATGGCTGGTCGCTGCCGATCCTGCTGGGGGAGTTGTTCGCCAGCTATCGCCGCCAACGGCTGCCCGCGACGATCCCGTATCGCAGGTTTGTGACCTGGCTGGCCGATCGAGATGCGGAGGCCGCCCGCACGGCCTGGCGGCGGGTGCTCGCCGGCTTTGACACCCCGACGCTGGTCGCCCCCGCTGGCCGGTTGGGGCTGGGGCGGCGAGGCGTTGCCACGCGCCGGCTGCCCGAGCAGACCACCCGGGCCCTGGGCCAGCTGGCGCGCTCCTGCCACACCACCGCGAGCACCGTGCTGCAGGGCGCCTACGCGCAGCTGCTGTGCTGGCTGACCGGCCAACATGATGTCACCTTCGGCGTCGTGGTCGCCGGACGCCCGGCCGAGGTGCCAGGCGCGGAATCCCTTGTGGGCCTGCTGATCAACACCGTCCCGGTACGGGCCACCCTCACCGCGGCGACCACCACCACCGACCTACTCGCAGAGCTGCACAACACCCACCAGAACACCCTCGAGCACCAGCACCTCGCGCTCGCCGAGATCCACCGCGCCACCGGCCACCATCAGCTGTTCGACACCCTGTTCGTCTACGAGAACTATCCGGTCGACACAACCGCGCTAGCGGGCTCGGACGGGTTGGCCGTCACCGATGTCACCGGCCGCGAATACAACCACTACCCGCTTTCCGTGGCGGCCTTGCCGGGCCGCCAACTGGGGCTTCGCGTCGAATATGACACCGAGGTGTTCGACGCTGGCGGCATCGAAGCGCTGATCGAGGGGCTAGCGCGGGTGCTGGCGGGGATGACGGCCGACCCCACTGCGCGGATGTCGTCGCTGGATCTGCTCGACGCCGCCGAGCACGCCCGTCTCGATGAGTGGGGTAACCGGGCGGTGCTGACCCAGCCCGCCGACATCAGTGTGTCGATCCCGGAATTGTTTGCCGCCCACGTGGCGCGCGCGCCCGAGGCAGTGGCGGTGCGCTTCGAGGGCCGCTCGATGACCTACCGCGAGGTGGAGCACACAGCCAACCAGATGGCGCACCTGTTGGCCGACCACGGGGCGGGCCCGGGGCAGCGTGTGGCACTGCTGTTTCCTCGCTGCCCCCAGGCAATCGCCGCGATGCTCGCGGTGCTCAAAACCGGGGCGGCCTACCTGCCGATCGACCCGGACCTACCCGGCCCGCGGATCGAGTTCATGCTCGACGATGCCGCCCCCATCGCCGCAATCACCACCACCGAACTAGCCGACCGGCTCGAGAGCTACGAGCTGCTCGTCGTCGACGCCGACGACCCTCGCATCCCGGCGTATCCAAGCACCCCGTTGCCGGCACCGGCGGCCGAGCAGATCGCCCATCTCATCTACACCTCGGGCACCACCGGGGTGCCCAAAGGCGTGGCCGTCACCCACCACAACATCACCCAGCTGCTGGACTCACTCGAGGCCGCCCTGCAGCTGGGACCGGGACACGTATGGACGCAATGCCACTCGTTGGCGTTCGACTTCTCGGTGTGGGAGATCTGGGGGGCGCTGCTCAGCGGTGCGCGCCTGGTCGTGGTGCCCGAGTCGATCACCCGCGCCCCCGACGACCTGCACGCCTTGCTGGCCACCGAACAAGTCAGCGTCCTAAGCCAAACCCCCTCGGCCTTCTACGCGCTGCAATCTGCCTGGCACACCGGCGCAGCGCACAATCAACTCAGCCTTGCGGCGGTGGTGTTCGGCGGCGAAGCGCTACAACCCCAACGCCTCCAGGCCTTCCCGAACAACCACCACGGGTCGCCGCGCATGCACAACATGTACGGCATCACCGAGACCACGGTGCATGCCTCGCTGCGCGAGATCGTCGAGGGCGACCTCACCCACAGTTCAAGCCCCATCGGGGCACCGCTGGCCCATCTCGCGTTTTTCGTCCTGGATGGGTGGTTACGCCCGGTGCCGGCCGGCGTGGTCGGGGAGCTGTATGTGGCCGGCCACGGGGTCGGGACGGGGTATCTGGGCCGGGGTCCCTTGACGGGGTCGCGGTTTGTCGCATGCCCGTTCGCGTCGGGACAACGCATGTATCGCACCGGAGATCTGGTGCGCTGGGGCACCGACGGCCAGCTGGTGTATCTGGGCCGCGCTGACGAGCAGGTCAAGATCCGCGGATACCGCATCGAACTCGGCGAGGTCCAAACAGCACTGGCCGGGTTGGACGGGGTTGGGCAGGCGGCGGTCGTCGCGCATGAGGACCGCCCCGGCGACAAACGCCTGATCGGCTACGTCGTGCGGGTCGCCGGGACCACCGAGCCGACTGAGCTACGTGCCGCATTGGCCCAGCGGTTGCCGGCCTACATGGTCCCTGCCGCCGTGGTCGTCCTCGACGCACTGCCGCTGACGCCCAACGGCAAACTCGACACCCGCGCCCTACCCGCGCCGGCGTTCGCGGCTGCTGAGTATCGAGTTCCCGGCAGCCCCACCGAGGAGATATTGGCGGGCGTTTACGCGCGGGTGCTGGGGTTGGCGCGGGTCGGGGTGGACGACTCGTTTTTTGATTTGGGTGGGGATTCGTTGTCGGCGATGCGATTGGTCGCGGCGATCAACACCGGCTTGGATTCCGGGCTGTCGGTGCGTGCGGTGTTCGAGGCGCCCACGGTGGCCGGGTTGGCGGCCCGTGTTGGTGGGGATGCGGTGCGGCTGGAGCCGTTGGTGGCCGCCCAACGGCCCGCGGTGGTCCCGTTGTCGTTCGCCCAGAGCCGGTTGTGGTTCATAGACCAACTGCAGGGGCCCTCCTCGGTGTACACGATGTCGTTGGCGTTGCGGCTGCGCGGACGCCTTGATGCCGAGGCGTTGGGTGTCGCGCTGGCCGATGTGGTGGGCCGCCACGAGAGCCTGCGTACGCTCTTCCCTGCGCCCGAAGGGATCCCCCAGCAGTTGGTGGTGCCGGCCCAGAGGGCCGATTTGGGCTGGCAGATCATCGATGCCAGCGGCTGGTCGGAAAGCCGGCTGGTTCAGGCCGTCGACGCCGCGGCGCGCCACACTTTTGACCTTGCAACCCAAATACCTTTGTGGACAAGGCTTTTCGGTATCGGCGACGACGAGCATGTGCTAGTGGTCGTGGTGCACCACATCGCGGCGGATGGCTGGTCGATCACCCCGCTGTTACGTGATGTGGCGGTGGCCTATGCCGCCCGGTGTGCGGGGCAAGCCCCTGGCTGGGACGGGTTGGCGGTGCAGTATGTCGATTACGCGCTGTGGCAGCGCGCCCAGTTCGGGGATCTAACCGATCCTGACAGCCCGATTGCGGCGCAGCTGGCTTACTGGCAGGAGATCCTGGCCGGGCTGCCCGAGCGTGCGCAGCTGCCCACCGATCGGCCCTATCCACCGGTGGCCGATCAGCGCGGCGCCACTGTGGCCGTGGATTGGTCACCGGAGTTGCAGCAGCGGGTGGCTCAGGTGGCGCGCGAGCACAATGCGACCAGCTTCATGGTGGTTCAGGCGGCCCTCGCGGTGCTGCTGGCCAAGGTCAGTGCCAGTGCCGATGTGGCCGTCGGGTTCCCGATCGCCGCGCGGCGCGACCCCGCACTGGATGCGCTGGTGGGGTGCTTCCTCAACACGCTGGTATTGCGGGTCGAGGTGGCCGGGGATCCCACCGTGGCCGATCTGCTGGCCCAGGTGCGCGAGCGCAGCCTGGCCGCCTACGAACACCAAGACGTGCCCTTTGAGGTGCTCGTGGAGCGGCTCAACCCCACCCGGAGCCTGACCCATTCGCCGGTGATCCAGGTGTTATTGGACTGGCAGAACCTCCCCTGGAACAGCAGCGATGCCATCGCGGGGTTGGCGCTGGGTGATCTGCAGGTCTCCCCGTGGCCGGTAGAGACCCAGGCCGCCCGCATGGACCTGACGTTTTTCCTAGGGGAACGCTGGACCGAGGCCGGGCAGCCCGCGGGGATCGGCGGGGTGGTGGAGTTTCGCACCGATGTGTTCGATGCGGACAGCATTGAAACGCTCATTGGACGGTTAGAGCGGGTGTTGGTGGCCATGACCGCCGAGCCAACCCGCCGGTTCTCGACGATGGACCTGCTCGATAGGGCTGAGCAGGCCCGGCTGGATGGCTGGGGCAACCGCGCGGTGTTGACCCAGCCCGCGACCAGGCCGATGTCGATACCCGGGTTATTTGCCGCCCAGGTCTCCCGTGCACCGGACGCTGCGGCGTTGGTCTGCGAGGGGCGTTCGCAAAGTTATCGGGAACTTGATGAGTCAGCCAACCGGCTCGCGCACCTGTTGGTCGGCCACGGGGCGGGGCCGGGTGGCTGCGTGGCGCTGTTGTTGGAGCGCTCGGCCGAGGCGATCGTGGCGATTGTAGCGGTGCTCAAGACTGGGGCAGCCTACCTGCCGATCGACCCGATGGTTCCCGACGCGCGCATCGCGTACATGATCGCCGACACCGCACCGACCGTGGTGATCACAGCGGCCGATTTGCTGCCACGGCTGGGCGGGCGCGACCTGATTGTCATCGATGTCGCAGACCCAGCGATCGATACCTATCCGGTTACGGGGTTGGCGGCGGAGCCAGCCTCAGACGACGTTGCCTACATCACCTACACCTCGGGCACCACCGGGATCCCTAAGGGAGTGCTCACCACCCAGCAAAACGTCACCCAACTGATGGCCGCGCTGCCCCCATACCTGCCGGAGGCCGGCGTGTGGACGCAGTGTTCTTCCTTGGCCTTCGACTTCTCGATCTGGGAGATCTGGGGCGCGCTGCTGCACGGTGGGCGGTTAGTGGTGGTGCCCGACTCAGTAACCCGCTCCCCGGCGGACTTTCACGACTTGCTGGTCGCCGAACACGTCAGCGTCTTGTGCCAAACCCCTTCTGCGGCGGGGATGTTGTCGCCGCAGGGTTTGGAGTCGGTCACGTTGCTGGTCAGCGCCGAGGCCTGTCCGGCCGAGGTGGCCGACCGCTGGGCGCCCGGGCGGGTGATGGTCAACGGTTACGGCCCGACTGAGACCACGGTGAACGTCGCCGCGAGTGCGCCGTTGATTGCGGGTTCGGGCAAACCGCCGATCGGTTCGCCGTTGGGGGGCGCGGCGTTGTTCGTGCTCGACGGGTGGCTGCGAACGGTGCCGGCCGGGGTGGTCGGGGAGTTGTATGTGGCCGGCACGGGGGTGGGTCTTGGGTATTGGCGGCGCCCGGGTTTGACCGGTTCACGGTTTGTGGCGTGCCAGCTCGGCGGGGTCGGTGAGCGGATGTATCGCACTGGGGATTTGGTGCGGTGGCGGGCTGATGGGCAGCTGGAGTATGTGGGGCGTGCCGATGAGCAGGTCAAGATCCGCGGGTATCGCATCGAGCCGGGGGAGGTACGGGCGGCGCTGGCTGCGCTGGCTGGGGTGGATCAGGCGGCAGTGATCGTACGCGAGGACCGCCCCGGCGATAAGCGCCTGATCGGCTACATCACCGGGATGGCGGATCCGGCCGGAATCCGGCAGCTGCTGGCCCAACGGCTACCGCCCTACATGGTGCCGGCCGCGGTAGTCGTGGTGGAAACCATGCCCTTGACGGTCAACGGCAAACTCGACGCCCGCGGCCTGCCGGCGCCCGACTACGCCAGTGCCGCTCGTTACCGGGCCTCGACCAACGCGGTCGAGGAGGTGCTGGCCGACATCTACGCCCAGGTGCTGGGGCTGGACCGGGTGGGGGTGGATGACTCGTTTTTCGAGTTGGGCGGCGACAGCATCTCGTCGATGCAGGTGGTCGCCCGGGCCCGGGCGGCTGGCCTGACGTGTCGGCCGCGCGATGTTTTCGTCGAGCAGACGGTGGCCGGGCTGGCCCGGGTCGCCAAGGTTTTGGGCGTATCCGACGGCGCGGGCGGCCCGGTCGACGAGGGCCTGGGGCCGGTGGTGGCCACCCCGATCATCCGCTGGTTGGCCGGCCTGGAAGGTGCGTGCGGCCAAACCGACCAGTTCAACCAGACGCTGGTGGTGCAGGCTCCCGCCGGAGTCACCGAGGCGGATGTGGTGGTCATACTGCAGGCCTTGCTCGATCGGCATGCCATGCTGCGGCTACGTGTCGGCGACGGGCCGGAGGACGACCCCGTCGGCTGGTCGCTGCAGGTACCCGAAGCGGGGTCGGTGGACGCCCACGCCTGCCTGCACACCGTCGACGCGTTATCCCAGGAGACGCTGCTGGCCGCGCGGTCGCGCCTGGACCCCGCTGCCGGAATCATGCTTTCCGCGCTGTGGGTGGCCGACGGCGGTCAGCTCGCGTTGATCATTCACCACCTGGCCATCGACGGCGTCTCCTGGCGAATCCTGCTGGAGGACCTCACGATCGCCTGGGCCCAGCACCGACTCGGCCAGCAGATCACCCTGCCCGTGACCGGGACATCGTTTGCCCGCTGGGCCCAACTGCTGGCCCAGCACGCCGTCCACCCGCACGTCCTCGAGGCCGCCGACGCCTGGAAACAAGTCGCTTTAGCCACTTCCACGAACTCTGCACTACCGGAAGTCGACCCCGCCGCCGACACCCACACCACCGCCGGACATCTCTCGGTGGTCTTAGACCACGAGACCACCAGCTTGCTGCTCTCCGAGGTATCGACCGCGTTTCACGCCGGGATCCAAGACATCCTGCTGATCGCGTTCGCCTTGGCGATCTCAGAGTTTTTAGATTCCTCAGGTACCGGCGGCGCACCGATCGGCATCGACGTCGAAGGCCACGGCCGCCACGAGGAACTGGCCCCCGACATCGACCTCTCCCACACCGTGGGCTGGTTCACCACCAAATACCCCATCGCCCTGACCGTCGGACGGCTGCCCTGGACACAAGTAACCGCCGGCAACACCGCCCTGGGCACCCTGATCAAAGACGCCAAAGAACAACTCCGCGCCCTGCCGGACCCCCTGACCTACGGGCTGCTGCGCTACCTGAACACCGACGCCAAGCTCGACGGGCCCGACCCATTGATCGGGTTCAACTACCTGGGCCGCCTCACCGGCGCGGCGGGCGAGCCCTCCGGCGATCGATGGCGAATCGCCAACGAAGGCATGTCGATAACCGAAGTGGCCACGGCCGTGCCAATGCCGCTGGCGCACACGGTGGAGCTCAACGCCATCACAGTGGACACTGAAGCCGGCCCGCACCTGCAGGCCAACTGGCTGTGGGCGCCCTCGGCCCTCGATCACGCGGCCATCACCCGGCTCAGCCAGCTGTGGTTTGATGCCCTCGCCGGTATCTGCGCACACGTGCGCGGCGGAGGCGGCGGGCTGACGCCGTCGGACATCGTGCCCGCGCGGCTCAGCCAGCAGCAGATCGACGAGCTGGCGCGCCAGCGTCGGATCGCCGATATTCTGCCGTTGACCCCGCTGCAGCAGGGTCTGCTCTTTCACGCCAGCACCGCCGGCGGCGACATGTACGCGGTGCAACTGAGCCTCACCGTGACCGGCCCGCTTGACCCAAATCGGCTGCGTGATGCGGTGCAGACGGTGATCACCAGGCATCCGCACCTGGTGGCCCGCTTCTGTGACCGATTCGACGACCCGGTGCAGATCATCCCGAGCGACCCGGCGGCGGAGTGGCGCTATGCCGAGATCGGCGCCGAGGCGCCCGACTCCGATGCGCAATTCGAGCGGCTCTGTGCCGACGAACGCGCTGCGGTCGGCGACCTGTCCGCCGACCGGCCGGTTCTTCGGGTGGCGCTGGTACGTAGCGCGGCAGATCGGCACCGGTTGGTGCTCACGAATCACCACATCGTGATGGATGGCTGGTCGGTGCCGCTCCTGCTGCGCGAAATCTTCGCCGGCTACCACGGGCACCGCCTGCCTGCGACAATCCCATACCGCAGGTTTGTTTCCTGGCTGGCCGCTCACGACCGTGCCAGCGCGGAGGCGGCCTGGCGCCAGGTGCTCGCCGGCTTTGAGGCCCCCACCCTGGTGGGCCCAACGACCCGGTTAGCGCCAGGGGCGCGGTCCGCCGCGTGGTTTTACGTGCCTGAGCAGCTCACGCTGGCCGCAGGCGAGCTGGCCCGCTCCTGTCACACCACGGTCAGCACCGTGCTACACGGCGCCTACGCGCAGCTACTGTGCTGGCTCACCGGCCAGCATGACGTCGCCTTCGGCACCGCGGTCTCGGGTCGGCCAGCCGAGCTTGCCGGCGCGGAATCGATGGTGGGCCTGTTCATTAACGCGGTGCCGGTGCGCGCGACCATCACGCCCGCAACCACCACCACCGACCTGTTGGGCCAATTACAAAGCGCCCACAATCACACGCTCGAGCACCAGCACCTGGCGCTGGCCGAGATCCACCGCGCCACCGGCCACCAACAGCTGTTCGACACCCTGTTCGTTTACGAGAACTATCCGGTCGACACCACCACCGCGTCGAGTGACTACGGGTTGGCCATCATCGATATCACCGGCCGCGAAGCCAACCATTACCCGCTTTCGGTGGCGGCCCTGCCGGGCCGCGAGCTACGCCTTCGCGTCGAATACGACACCGCGGTGTTCGACGCGGCCGCCATCCAATCACTGATCGAGCGGCTGCAGCGGGTGATCGTGGCCATGACCGCCGCGCCCACCGCGCGGCTCTCGTCGATCGATCTGCTCGACGCGGCCGAACACGCCCGCCTGGACGGGTGGGGCAACCGCGCGGTCCTGGACCAGCCGACGACGCCGGTGTCGATTCCGGTGTTGTTAACCGAGCAGGTCGCGCGCACGCCCGAAGCGGTGGCGCTCAGCTTCGAAAGCCACTCGATGACGTATCGCGAGGTTGAGCAGGCCGCCAACCGGCTAGCGCATCTTCTGGTCGGCCAAGGGGCGGGCCCCGGGCGGTATGTGGCGCTGATGTTGGAGCGCTCAGCTCAGGCCGTGGTGGCGATCTTGGCAGTGCTGAAAACCGGGGCGGCTTACCTACCGATCGACCCGGGCCTGCCCGTGGCACGGATCGGGTTCATGGTGGCCGACGCCGAACCGATCGCCGCGATCACCACGACCGGACTGGCCGAGCGGCTCGACGGCTTCGACTTACCGGTTATCGACGTCAACGATCCCATTGTTGACACCTACCCGTGCACGGCGTTGCCGGCACCCGCGGCAGATGACGTCGCCCACCTCATCTACACCTCGGGCACCACCGGTGCCCCAAAGGGAGTGGCCGTCACCCAGTACAACGTGGTTCAGCTGTTCGAGTCCCTGGACGCCGGCCTCGGGCTGGCGTCGGGACAGGTCTGGACACAGTTTCACTCCTATGCCTTCGACTTCTCGGTGTGGGAGATCTGGGGCGCGCTCTTGCACGGAGGACGGCTCGTGGTGGTGCCCGAGTCGACGGCCCGCGCACCGGATGCCTTCCAGGCCTTGCTGATTGCTGAACAGGTCAGCGTGCTGACGCAGACCCCGTCGGCAGTCGGGGCGCTCGCACCGCAGAGTTTGGATTTGGCGCTGTTGGTGATCGGCGCTGAACCCTGCTCGTCCCAGCTGGTGGATCGGTGGTCGCCGGGTCGGGTGATGGTCAACGTCTACGGCCCGACCGAGACGACGATGTGGGCGTCCAAGAGTGCGCCGCTGAGGTCGGGTTCGGGGGTTCCGCCGATTGGGGCGCCGGTGTCGGGGGCGGCGCTGTTTGTGCTTGATGGGTGGCTGCGGCCGGTGTCGGCCGGGGTGGTCGGGGAGTTGTATGTGGCCGGCCGCGGCGTGGGCGTCGGTTATCTGGGCCGGGCCGGGTTGACGGGATCGCGGTTTGTGGCCTGCCCGTTCGGGCCGCGGGGAGCGTCCGGGACACGGATGTATCGCACCGGGGATTTGGTGTCGTGGCGCTCCGATGGGCAGTTGGTGTATGTGGGGCGCGCTGATGGGCAGGTCAAGATCCGCGGCTATCGCATCGAACTGGGTGAGGTTCAAGCGGCACTGGCCGGGCTGGACGGGGTTGAGCAGGCGGTGGTGATCGCGCGCGAGGACCGCCCCGGTGACAAGCGCCTGGTCGGCTACGTCGTGGGGGTCGTGGGGGTCGTGGGGGTCGTGGGGGTCGTGGGCAGGGTTGACCCGGCTGAGATTCGGGCCGCGCTGGCCGAGCGGCTCCCGGCCTACATGGTGCCGGCCGCGGTGGTGGTCCTCGATGCCCTACCGCTGACCGTCAGCGGCAAACTCGACACCCGCGCCCTGCCGGCCCCCGAATACCGGGACAGCGGTGGTGGGTATCGCGGGCCGGCCGGCCCGGTGCAGGAGATCCTGGCCGGCATCTATGCCGAGGTGCTCGGCCTGCCACGCGTTGGGGTCGAGGACTCGTTTTTCGATTTGGGTGGGGATTCGTTGTCGGCGATGCGCGTGATCGCCGCGATCAACACCGCTTTGGATGCCGGGCTGTCGGTGCGCACTATCTTCGAGTCGGCCACGGTGGCCGCCCTGGCACCGCGCATCGGTGGGGATGCGGTGCGGCTGGAGCCGTTGGTGGCCGGTGCGCGCCCGGCGGTGGTTCCGTTGTCGTTTGCCCAGAACCGGTTGTGGTTCATCGACCAGTTACACGGGCCCTCAGCGGTGTACAACCTACCCGCACAGCTGCGGCTGCGCGGGCGCCTGCAGGCCGCGACGCTCGGTGTCGCGCTGGCCGATGTGGTGGGCCGCCATGAAAGCCTGCGCACCGTGTTCCCGGCGCCCGAGGGCATCCCCCAGCAACAGGTGGTGCCGCTCGAGCGGGCCGACTTGGGCTGGCAGATCGTCGACGCCGGCGGCTGGCCGCACAGCCGGCTGGATGAGGCGATCGGCGCCGCGGCGCGTTACCGGTTTGATCTGGCCACCCAGATCCCTTTACGGGCAACGCTTTTCCGGATCAGCGACGACGAACACGTGCTGGTGGCCGTGGCCCACCACATCGCCGCCGACGGCTGGTCGATCACCCCGCTGATCCGTGATCTGGGGGCGGCCTATACCGCCCGGTGTGCCGGGCGCGCCCCCGGCTGGGCGCCGCTGGCGGTGCAGTACGTCGATTACGCGTTGTGGCAGCGCGCGCAGCTGGGGGAGCTCGGCGATCCCGACAGCCCGATCGCCGCGCAGCTGGCCTACTGGGAACAGGCCCTGGCCGGGCTGCCCGAGCGTGTGCAGCTGCCCACTGATCGGCCCTACCCGCTGATCGCCGATCAGCGCGGCGCCAGCGTGGCGGTGGACTGGCCGGTCGAGCTGCAGCAGCGGGTGCGCGCGCTGGCCGCTGCGCACAACGCGACCAGCTTCATGGTGATCCAGGCCGCGCTGGCGGTGTTGCTGGCCACGCTCAGCGCCAGCACCGAGGTGGCCATCGGGTTCCCGATCGCCGGGCGCCGCGATCCCGCCCTCGATGAACTGGTCGGGTTTTTCGTCAACACCTTGGTCCTGCGTGTGCAGATCAGCGGTGACCCCACCGTGGCCGAGCTGCTGGCCCACGTCCGCGCGCGCAGCCTGGCCGCCTACGAACACCAGGACGTGCCCTTCGAGGTGCTCGTGGAACGGCTCAACCCCACCCGATCCCTGGCCCATCACCCGCTGGTCCAGGTGATGTTGGGCTGGCAGAACTTCGCCGGGCCAGACCATGATCTGGCCGCCCGCTCGGCGTTGGGGGACCTGCAGGTCACCCCGATCCCCGTCGATACCCAGACCGCGCGCATGGACCTGTCGTTTTCGTTGGCCGAACGCTTCACCGACACCGGGCAGCCCGCCGGTATCGGCGGGACGGTGGAATTCCGCACCGACGTCTACGACGCGGCCAGCATCCACACGCTCATCGAACGGTTACACCGGCTGGTGGCGGCCATCACCGACGACCCTGGGCGGTCGTTGTCGTCGCTGGATCTGCTCGACGCCGCCGAGCACGCCCGCCTCGATGAGTGGGGCAACCGGGCCGTGCTGACCCAGCCCGCTGACATCGGTGTGTCGATCCCGGAATTGTTTGCCGCCCACGTGGCGCGCGCGCCCGAGGCAGTGGCGGTGCGCTTCGAGGGCCGCTCGATGACCTACCGCGAGGTGGAGCACACAGCCAACCAGATGGCGCACCTGTTGGCCGACCACGGGGCGGGCCCGGGGCAGCGTGTGGCACTGCTGTTTCCCCGCTGCCCCCAGGCAATCGCCGCGATGCTCGCGGTGCTCAAAACCGGGGCGGCCTACCTGCCGATCGACCCGGACCTACCCGGCCCGCGGATCGAGTTCATGCTCGACGATGCCGCCCCCATCGCCGCAATCACCACCACCGAACTAGCCGACCGGCTCGAAAGCTACGAGCTGCTCGTCGTCGACGCCGACGATCCCCTGGTCGACGCCCAGCCCAGCACGGCTCCTGCAATGCCGTCTGCCGAGCAGATCGCTTACCTGATTTACACCTCGGGCACCACCGGGGCGCCCAAAGGCGTGGCCATCACCCACCACAACTTCACACAACGGATCGGGTCGCTGCATGCGGAACTGACCGCGGCGCGGGTTTGGACGCAGTGCCAGTCGTATGCCTTCGACTTTTCGCTGTGGGAGATCTGGGGCGCACTGCTGCATGGTGGACGGCTGGTGGTGGTGCCCGACGCTGTGGCGCGCTCGCCCGAAGACTTCCACGACCTGCTGGTCAACGAACACGTAACCGTGCTGACCCAAACCCCTTCGGCACTGGGTGCGCTGTCACCGGAGGGTTTGGAGTCGGTGGCATTGGTAATCGGCGGTGAGGCCTGTCCGAGCGAGGTGATGGACCGCTGGGCGACGCCGGGGCGCGTGATGATCAACGCGTACGGGCCGACCGAGGCCACGGTGTATGTGTCGATGAGTGACCCGCTGGTCGCGCACTCGGGTGTGGTGCCGATCGGCTCGCCGGTGTCGGGAGCGGCGTTGTTTGTCCTCGACGAGTGGTTAAGGCCGGTGCCGCCCGGGGTGGTCGGGGAGTTGTATGCGGCCGGCGTCGGCGTCGGCGTGGGGTATCTGGGCCGGGCCGGGTTGACCGGGTCCCGGTTTGTGGCCTGCCCGTTCGGGAGTTCGGGGCCACACGGGACCCGCATGTATCGCACCGGGGATCTGGTGTGTTGGGGCGCCGATGGGCAACTGCAGTATCTGGGGCGTGCCGATGCGCAGGTCAAGATCCGCGGGTATCGCATCGAGTGCGGCGAGGTTGAGGCGGCGCTCAAGCGGCTCGATGGCGTGGGGCAGGCGGTGGTGGTCGCCCGCGAGGACCGCCCCGGTGCCAAGCGCCTGGTCGGATATGTCGTAGGAAGCGCAGACCCGGCCGGGATACGCCCGCAGCTGGCCGAGCGTTTACCGGCCTACATGGTTCCCGCGGCGGTGGTCGTCCTGGATGCCCTGCCATTGACGGTCAGCGGCAAACTCGACGTCCGCGCCCTGCCGGCACCCGAATACACCGCCGGTGCGTATCGGGCCCCGACCAGCGCCGTGGAGGAGGTGTTGGCCGGCATCTACGCCCGGATTTTGGGCTTGGAGCGGGTCGGGGTTGACGAGTCGTTTTTCGAGCTCGGCGGCGACAGCATCCTGTCGATGCAGGTGGTGGCCCAGGCCCGGGCCGCCGGCATTGTCTGCAAGCCGCGCGATGTTTTCCTCGAGCAGACCGTGCAGGGGCTGGCCCGGGTGGCCGGGGTGGCCGGGGTGGCCGACGAGGCGGGCGGCCCGGTCGATGAGGGCATCGGGCCGCTGCCGGCGACCCCGATCATGCGCTGGCTGGCCAGTGTGGATGGTCCGGTCGACCAGTTCAACCAGGCCATGGTGGTGCAAGCCCCTGCCGGTGTGGGCGAGGCCGACGTGGTGGTCGTGTTGCAGGCCCTGCTGGACCGCCACGCAATGCTGCGGTTGCGCGTCGGCCCAGGCTGGGACGACGGCGCGGTCGGTGGATGGTCGCTGCAGGTGCCCGAGGCGGGATCGGTGTATGCCGGTGCGTGCCTGTGCACGGTCGAGGTGGTGTCCGAGGCGGCGGTGATCGAGGCGCGGTCGCGGTTGAACCCGGCCAAGGGAGTGATGCTCAGCGCGCTCTGGTCTACCGATGGCGCTCAGCTGATGTTGATCATTCACCACCTGGCCATCGACGCGGTCTCGTGGCGGATCCTGTTGGAGGACCTCAACATCGCCTGGGCCCAGCACAGCGGCGGCCGGCAGATAACCCTGCCGACGGGCGGGACATCGTTTGCCCGATGGGCGGACCTGCTCGTGCAGCATGCGGGTAGCCCGCAAGTCGTGAAGGCGGCCGACGCCTGGCAACAGGTGGCGACGGCCACCACCGCGCTACCCGCGGTGAATCCCGCGGTCGACACCTACACCACCGCCGGGCATTTATCGACGCTGTTGGACCCCGAGACCACCCGGATGTTGCTCGGGGAGGTGCCGACCGCGTTTCATGCCGGAATCCAGGACATCTTGTTGATCGCGTTCGGGTTGGCGATCACCGAATTTTTAGGTTCTCCGGGTACCGGCAGCGCCCGGGTCGGCATCGACGTCGAGGGCCACGGCCGCGATGAGGAGCTGGCCCCCAATGTGGACCTGTCTCACACCGTGGGGTGGTTCACCACCAAATACCCGGTGGCGTTAACGCTGGGGACGGTCGGTCGGCTGCGATGGGCGGAGGTGATCGCGGGCGACGCGGCACTGGGGGCGCTGATCAAGGACGCCAAAGAGCAGCTGCGCGCCCTGCCCGATCCACTGACATACGGGTTGCTGCGCTACCTCAACGCCGACGTTGACGTGGGCGCATCGGACCCGGCGATCGGGTTCAACTATCTCGGGCGCCTCGGCGGGGCGGGCGAGCTCTCCGACGATCTCTGGCGAATCTCCCGAGAGGGCGTGTCGCTGATCGGCGCAGCCGCGGCGGTGCCGATGCCGCTGATGCACACCGTCGACCTCAACGCCGTCACAGTCGACACCGACACCGGTTCGCGGCTGCAGGCCAACTGGACGTGGGCGCCCTCGGCACTCGACCACGCACAGGTCAGCCGGCTGAGCCAGCTGTGGTTCGACGCCCTGGCCGGCATCTGCGCGCACGTGCGAAACGGCGGCGGCGGGCTGACGCCGTCGGATGTCGCCCCGGCCCGGCTCAGCCAGCAGCAGATCGACGAACTACAGCAACAGGGGCCGATCGCCGATATCTTGCCGCTAACCCCGCTGCAGCAGGGGTTGCTCTTCCACGCCAGCACCGCCGGCCACGACGTCTATACGGTGCAGCTGAGCATCACCGTGACGGGCCCGCTAGACCCGCGCCGGCTCCACGATGCGGTGCACGCGGTTGTCACCCGCCATCCGCACCTGGTGGCCCGATTCTGCCAACAGTTCGACGAGCCAGTCCAACTCATCCCCGCCGACCCGCTACCGGGGTGGCACTACATCGAGCTTGACGACCAGAACGTCGACTCCGATGAACAACTCGAGCGGCTGTGCGCCGACGAACGCGCCGCGGTCTGCGACCTCGCCCACCAGCCGGGCTCCCGGGCGGCGCTGATTCGCATCGCACCGGATCGGCACCGGTTGGTGCTGACCAACCACCACATCGTGATGGATGGCTGGTCGCTGCCGATCTTGATGCGCGAAATATTCGCCGGCTACTACGGGCAGCGCCTTCCGGCGCCCGCGCCGTACCGCAGGTTTGTTGCCTGGCTGGCCGCTAGAGACCAGAGTGCTGCGCACGCGGCCTGGCAACAGGTGCTCGCCGGTTTTGACACCCCGACCGTGGTGGCCGCACCGGGCCGGTTAGAGGCGGGGTTGCATGGCGCCGCGTTGTTTCGGGTGCCCGAGCAACTTACCCAGGCACTTGGCGAGCTGGCGCGCTCGTGTCACACGACCGTCAACACCGTGCTGCACGCCGCGTTCGCGCGGCTGCTGTGCTGGCTCAGCGGCCAGCACGACGTCGTGTTCGGCACCGTGGTTTCGGGTCGGCCGGCCGACATGGCCGGCGCGGAATCGATGGTGGGCCTGTTCATCAACACGGTGCCGGTGCGCGCGACCATCACGCCGACGACCACCACCGCGCAGCTGCTCGACCAGCTGCAAAACGGCCACAACAAGACAATGGAGCACCAGCACCTGGCGCTCCCCGAAATCCACCGCGCCGCAGGCCAGGAAAGGCTGTTCGACACCCTTTTCGTCTACGAGAACTATCCGGTCGACACCGACGCGCTCGCGGGGGCGGACGAGTTGGCCGTCACCGATATCAGCGCCCGCGAATCCAACCACTATCCGCTTTCGGTGGCCGCGCTGCCGGGCAGCGAGCTGGGCCTGCGCGTCAAATACGACACCGATCTGTTCGACGCGGCCGCCATCGACACACTGATCGAGCGGCTGAAGCGGGTAATGGTGGCCATGACAGCCGACCCCACCGGGCGACTTTCGTCGATCGATCTGCTCGATCAAGCCGAGCGAACCCGGCTCGATGGGTGGGGGAACCGGGCGGTGTTGACCCAGCCCGCGCCCCGCGCGGCGTCTGTTCCGGTTTTGTTCGCGGAGCAGGTGGCCCGCACTCCCGAGGCGGTGGCGGTGACTTCCGCGGGGCGTTCGATGACGTACCGGGAGCTCGAGACGGCCGCCAACCGGTTAGCGCAGCTGCTGGCAGGCCGCGGAGTGGGACCGGGGCAGTTCGTGGGGCTGCTCTTGTCCCGTTCCGTCGAGGCGATTGCATCGATTTTGGCGGTGCTGAAGACCGGAGCGGCTTATGTGCCGATCGACCCGGACCTGCCCGCGGCCCGGATTGGGTTCATGCTCGTCGACGCGGCGCCGATCGCCGCGATCAGCACCGCCGAGCTGGCCTCCCGGCTGGAGGGGTGCGACGTGCCGGTCGTCGACGTCGGTGACATCTGGGACCCCGCCGGTGGCACCGAACCCAGCACCGCACTACCCGCACCCAGCCCGGACAACATCGCTTACCTCATCTACACCTCGGGGACTACCGGAAACCCCAAAGGTGTCGCCGTCACCCACGCCGGCATCGCCGATCTGGTCAGCAGTCATGCCGAGCGTCTCAACAGCACACCGGAGAGTCGGATTCTGCAGTTCGCTCCATTGATCTTCGATGCGTCGGTGACGAACATGTGGTGGGCGCTGTTGACCGGGGCGGCCGCGGTCATTCCCGACACCACGCAGTCGCTGCCGGGCGAAGAGTTGGTCGATCTGATCACCCAGCAGGAAATTACCCACGCCAAATTCACACCGACCGCATTGGCGGCCCTGCCCGCCGACGCACTGCAGGGTGTCACGTTGGTCGTGGGTGGGGAATTCTGCAGCGCGGAACTGGTCGACCGCTATTCGGCGGTGACCACCCTGGTCAACGCCTACGGCCCCACTGAGACCACGGTGTGCGCGTCAATCAGCGAACCGTTGACAGCGGGTTCAGGTGCGCCACCGATCGGTTTGCCGGTGTCTGGGGCGGCGTTCTTTGTACTGGACGGGTGGTTACGTCCGGTACCGGCCGGGGTGGCCGGCGAGCTGTACCTGGCCGGTAGGGGCCTGGGCTGCGGGTATTGGCGGCGGACTCCATTGACGGCGACACGGTTCGTGGCGTGCCCGCTCGGGGGCGGCGGGGCGCCGGGAACACGTATGTATCGAACCGGGGACCTGGTGCGGTGGCGCGCCGACGGGCAGCTTGACTATCTCGGGCGCGTCGACGACCAGGTCAAGATCCGCGGGTACCGCATCGAACTCGGCGAGGTGCGCGCCGCGCTGGCCGACGCGCCCGGAGTAGAGCAGGCGGTCGTGATCGCCCGCCGGGACCGCCCCGGGGACAAGCGCCTGGTCGGCTACATCACCGGCGACGCCGACGTCGTCGAGCTACGCGCGGCGCTGGCCGACCGGCTCCCTGCCTACATGGTGCCCGCAGCGGTGGTCCGACTCGATCGCCTGCCGTTGACCATCAACGGCAAACTCGACAGTGCTGCCCTACCCGCCCCCCAATACGGCGACACCAATTACTACCGGCCGCCAAGCACCGCCGTCGAAGAAATCCTGGCCGGCATCTACGCACGGGTGCTCGGCCTGCACCGAGTCGGGGCGGATGAGTCGTTTTTCGATATCGGCGGGGACTCGCTGTCGGCGATGCGCCTGGTCGCGGCAATCAACTCCGGCCTGGATGCCCACCTGTCGGTACGTACCGTCTTCGAGGCACCCTCCGTGGCCCGATTGGCACTCCATCTCGGTGGGGAGGGAGGCCGGCTGGAGCCGCTGGTGGCGGTTGCGCGGCCGGCGCTCGTGCCGTTGTCCTTCGCCCAGAGCCGGTTGTGGTTCATCGACCAGTTGGCCGGGCCGTCACCGATGTACAACATGCCAGTAGCGCTGCGGCTGCGCGGGCGCCTGGATGCCGACGCCCTGGGTGTCGCCCTGGCCGATGCGGTGAGCCGGCATGAGAGCCTGCGGACCCTGTTCCCAGCGCCCGAGGGGATACCGCAGCAGCTGGTGGTGCCCCTCGAGCGGGCCGACTTCGGGTGGCAGATCATCGACGCCACCGGCTGGCCGCAAAGCCGGCTGGGTGAGGCCCTCGAGGCCACGGCGCGTCACCCATTTGACCTGGCCACCGAGATCCCTTTGCGGGCGAAGCTTTTCCGTGTCGCCGAGGACGAACACGTGCTGGTGGTCGCGATGCACCACATCGCCGGCGACGGCTGGTCGATCTCTCCGCTGCTACGTGATGTGGGGGTGGCCTATGCCAGCCGGCGCGCCGGGCAGGCCCCCGG
This sequence comes from uncultured Actinomycetota bacterium, assembly GCA_963778135.1. Taxonomy (GTDB): domain Bacteria; phylum Actinomycetota; class Actinomycetes; order Mycobacteriales; family Mycobacteriaceae; genus Mycobacterium. The sequence goes on from CAVZTC010000005.1 coordinate 494,844, forward strand.
CTGGGGCGCGCTGGCGGTGCAATACGTCGATTACACGCTGTGGCAGCGCGCCCAGTTCGGGGATCTGGCCGATCCCGGCAGCCCGATCGCCGCGCAGCTGACCTATTGGGAACAGGCTCTGGCCGGGCTGCCCGAACGCCTGGTGTTGCCCACCGATCGGCCCTACCCGGAGGTGGCCGATCAGCGCGGCGCCACGGTGGCGGTGGATTGGCCGACCGAGTTGCAGCAGCGGGTGGCCCAAGTGGCGCGCGCGCACCACGCGACCAGCTTCATGGTGATCCAGGCCGCCCTCGCGGTGCTGCTGGCCAAGATCAGCGCCAGCACCGATGTGGCGGTCGGGTTCCCGATCGCCGGGCGGAGCGACCCCGCGCTCGAGGAGCTGGTCGGTTGCTTCGTCAACACCCTGGTGTTACGGGTGGAGGTGACCCGCGATCCCACTGTGGCCGAGCTGTTGGCCCAAGTGCGGGCGCGCAGTCTGGAAGCTTTCGAGCACCAAGACGTGCCCTTTGAGGTGCTGGTCGACCGGCTCAACCCGACCCGATCCCTGGCCCATTCCCCGGTGGTTCAGGTGATGTTGGCGTGGCAGAACTTCGCCGGGCCGCATAACAGTCCCGCCGCCGGGCTGGGCCTGGGTGATCTGCAGGCCACCCCGCTGTCGGTGGACACCCAAGTCGCCCGCATGGACCTGACGTTTTTCCTTGGGGAACGCTTCACCGAGGCGGGTGAGCCGGCCGGGATCGGCGGGGTGGTCGAATTCCGCACCGATGTGTTCGATGCGGCCAGCATCGAAACGCTGATCGAGCGGTTGGAGCGGGTGTTGGCGGCGCTGATCGCCGACCCCGAACGGCGGCTCTCGACGATCGATGTGCTCGATGAGGCCGAGCACGCCCGCCTGGATGAGGTCGGTAATCGGGCGGCGCTGCTCCGGGCCGCGCACGCGCCGGTGTCGATTACGGCGTTGTTCGCCGAGCAGGTGGCGCGCGCCCCGGGGGCGGTGGCGATCAGCTGCGGACAGCGGTCGTGGACCTACCGCGTGGTGGAGCAGGCCGCAACCCGGTTGGCCCACGTGTTGGCTGGTTGCGGCGCGCGCCCAGGGCAGTATGTGGCGCTACTGTTTCCCCGCTGCGCCGAGGGGATCGTGGCGATGTTGGCGGTGCTCAAGACCGGGGCAGCCTATCTGCCGATCGACCCGGCCCTGCCGGCGGCGCGGATCGGGTTCATGCTCGACGACGCGGCCCCGCTGGCCGCACTCACCACCTCGGACCTGCGGTCGCGGCTGGACGGGCGCGACCTGGTGGTCATCGACGTCAACCGTCCCGTTGTCGACTCCCGGCCCAGCACGGCTCTTACGGCGCCGGGCGCCGACGACATCGCGTACCTGATCTACACCTCGGGCACCACCGGTACGCCCAAAGGCGTGGCCGTCACCCACCGCAACGTCACCCAGCTGATCGAATCGCTGGACCCGCGTTTGGCGGCGCCGGGACAGGTGTGGTCGCAGTGGCACTCCTACAGCTTCGACATCTCGGGATGGGAGATCTTCGGTGCGCTCTTGCACGGCGGACGGCTGGTGGTCGTGCCCGAATCAGTGGCGGGCTCTCCGGACGACTTCCACGCCCTGCTCGTTACCGAAAAGGTCGGTGTCTTAAGCCAGACCCCGTCGGCGATAGGGATGTTGTCGCCCGAGGGCTTGGAGTCGGTGGCCTTGCTGGTCGGCGGTGAGGCCTGCCCGGCTGACGTGGTGGACCGGTGGGCGCCGGGGCGGGTGATGATCAACGAGTACGGCCCGACCGAAACGACGATGTGGGTGGCCCTGAGTGCGGCCTTGACCGCGGGTGCGGGCGCGCCGCCGATCGGCTCACCGGTGCCGGGGGCTGCGTTGTTTGCGCTGGACGGGTGGTTGCGGCCGGTGCCGGCGGGGGTGGTCGGCGAGTTGTATGTGGCCGGTGCCGGGCTGGCCTGTGGATATTGGCGGCGGCCCGGGTTGACCGGGTGGCGGTTTGTGGCCTGCCCGTTCGGGGTGCCGGGAGCACGCATGTATCGCACCGGGGATTTGGTGCGCTGGGGTGCGGATGGGCAGCTGGCGTATGTGGGCCGCGCCGACGAGCAGGTGAAGATCCGCGGGTATCGCATCGAACTCGGTGAAGTGCGCTCGGCCCTCTCCGGGCTCCGCGGCGTGGATCAGGCGGTGGTAATCGCCCGCGAGGACTGCCCCGGCGATAAGCGCCTTGTCGGCTATGTCGTTGGGGTCGAGGGGGTCACCGGCGCGCTGGACCCCGCTGAACTTCGCGGCGCGGTGGCCGAGGCGCTCCCGGCCTACATGGTGCCGGCGGCGGTGGTTGTCCTCGACGCGTTGCCGTTGACGGTCAGCGGCAAGCTCGACACCCGTGCCCTGCCCGCACCCGGATACCAGGACATCGGTGGTCGCTATCGCGCTCCGGCCAACGCGGTCGAGGAGGTCCTGGCCAGCATCTACGCCCAAGTCCTCGGGCTAAATCTGGTCGGCGCAGATGACTCATTTTTCGAGCTCGGTGGCGACAGCATCCTGTCGATGCAGGTGGTGGCCCGGGCCCGTGCCGCCGGGCTCACCGTCAGGCCTCGCGATGTCTTTGTCGAGCAGTCCGTGGCCGGGCTGGCTCGGATCGCCCAGGTTTTGGGGGTGTCCGACGGTGCGGGCGGCCTAACCGATGCGGGCGTCGGGCCGGTGCTGGCCACCCCGATCATCCGTTGGCTCGCCGGCGTGCAAAGTGCAGGCGGCCTGATCGGCCAGTTCAACCAGATGCTGGTGGTGCGGGCGCCCGCAGGGGTGACCGAGGCCGATGTGGCGGTGCTGCTGCAGGCCTTGCTGGATCGCCACGCCATGCTGCGGCTGCGCGTGGAACCAAGCAGCGCGGACGGCGCCTGGTCGATGACGGCCCCCGAGCCGGGTTCGGTTGATGCACCCGGCTGCCTGCAAGCCGTAGACGTGTTGTCCGAGGAGGCGCTGCTGGCGGCGCGGTCGCGGTTGGACCCCGCTGCCGGAATCATGCTTTCCGCGCTGTGGGTGGCCGACAGCGACCAGTTGGTGTTGATCGTTCACCGTCTGGCCACCGACGCGGTTTCGTGGCGGATCCTGTTGGAGGACCTCAACATCGCCTGGACCCAGCATCGCGCGGGCCACGAGGTGGTGTTGCCTTCAACCGGGACCTCTTTTGCCCGGTGGGCGCGGCTGCTGGCAGAGCACGCGGGCAGCCCGCACGTCATCAAACAGGCCGACACCTGGAAGCAGGTGGCGTCGGCCACCACAGCGCTGCCCGCGGTGAATCCCGCGGTCGACACCTACGCCACCGCCGGGCATTTTTCGGCGGTGTTGGATGCCGAGACCACCCGGACGCTGCTCGGGGAGGTGCCCGCCGCATTTCATGCCGAGTTCCGGGACATCTTGTTGATCGCGTTCGGGTTGGCGATCGCGGAGTTTTTTGATCCTTCGGGTACTGGCGGCGCGCCGATCGGGATCGACGTCGAGGGCCACGGCCGTTACGACGAACTGGCCCCCCACGTGGACCTGTCTCACACCGTGGGTTGGTTCACCACCAGATACCCGGTCGCCTTGGCGGTCGGTCGGCTGCCTTGGGCGCAGGTGATCGCCGGCAATGCGGCGTTGGGTGCGCTGATCAAAGACGCCAAAGAGCAGCTGCGCGCGCTGCCCCATCCCCTGACATACGGGTTGCTGCGCTATCTGAATCCCGACATTGGCCTGGGCACGTCCGACCCCGCGATCGCGTTCAACTGCTTCGGGCGGTTGGTCGCCGGCCGGTCGAATAGCCCCGACGCCTCCGGTGGCGGTTGGCGGATCGACCAAGACGGTTCGCCGTTGACCTGGGCCGCTGCGGCGGTGCCCATGCCGTTGTCGCACACCGTGGAGCTCAACGCGCTGACCGTCGACGCAGACAACGGCTCGCACCTGCACGCCAATTGGATGTGGGCATCCTCGGCGCTAGACGACGCACAGGTCATGCGGCTCAGCGAGTTGTGGTTCGAAGCGCTGGCCGGCATCTGCGCGCATGTGCGCAGCGGTGGCGGCGGTCTGACGCCGTCGGATATCGCCCCTGCCCGGCTTAGCCAGCAACAGATCGACGAGCTGGCGCGCCACCACCGTATCGCCGATATCTTGCCGTTGACCCCTCTACAGCAGGGCCTGCTCTTCCACGCCAGCACCGCGCGCGGCAGCGACGACGACATATATGCGGTGCAGCTGAGCATCACCCTGACCGGCCCGCTCGCCCCAGAACGGCTACACGATGCGGTGCACATGGTCATCGCCCGCCATCCCAACCTGGTGGCCCGATTCTGTGACCGATTCGACGAGCCGGTGCAGATCATCCCAGCCGATCCGGCGGCGTTATGGCGTTATGTCGCGCTTAGCGCAGACGATGTCGACGTCGATGTCGACGAGCAGATCCGCCGGGTGTGCGCTGACGAACGCGCCGCCGTCTGCGACCTCGCCCACGAGCCGGCATTTCGGGTGACGCTGATCCGCACCGCAGCCGACCGGCACCGATTGGTGCTGACCAACCATCACATCGTGCTCGACGGTTGGTCGCTGCCGATCCTGCTCGGCGAGATCTTCGCCGGCTATCACGGCCAGCGGTTGGCGGCGACGGTGCCGTACCGCACGTTTGTTTCCTGGCTGGCTGACCGGGATCTGGAGGCCGCCTACGCGGCCTGGCGTGCGGCGTTCGCCGGTTTTGACGCTCCCACCCTGCTGGGCCCGCCGGACCAATCGGAGCCCGGGTCGCGCGGCGCGGCATCGTTCCACGTTCCCGAGCAACTCACGCGGGCCGTGGGCGAGCTGGCCCGGTCGTGTCATACCACCGTCAACACGGTGTTGAACGGCGCCTTCGCGGGGCTGCTGATATGGCTGACCGGCCAGCATGATGTCGCCTTCGGCACCGTCGTCGCGGGTCGGCCGGCCGAGGTGGCCGGCGCGGAAACGATGGTCGGCCTGTTCATCAACACGGTGCCGGTGCGGGCGACCCTAACGGCGGCGACCACGACCGTCGACCTGTTGGGCCAGCTGCAGGGCGCCTATAACGACACGCTCGAGCATCAGCACCTGGCACTCAATGAGATCCACCGGGTAACCGGTCAGGAAAGGCTGTTCGACACCCTTTTCGTGTACGAGAACTATCCGGTCGACCCCGCCGCGTTGGCGGGCGTCCACGAGGTGGCCGTCACCGATATCACCGGACGCGAATCCACGCACTACCCGCTGACGGTGGTCGCCGGACCGGGCGCTGAGCTTGTCCTTCGCGTCGAATACGACACCCAGGTGTTCGACGCGGCCGGCATCGAAACACTGATCGAGCGGTTACAGCGGGTCATGGTGGCAATGACCGCCGACCCCGCCCGGCGGTTGTCGTCGATCGATGTGCTCGATGCCGCTGAGCACGCCCGCCTGGATGGGTGGGGCAACCGGGCGGTGCTAACCCAGCCGGCGGCGCCGGTGTCGATTCCGGTGTTGTGGGCCGAGCAGGTGGCGCGTAACCCGGCGGCGGCGGCGATCACCTGTGAGGGCCGCACCATGACGTACCGCGAGGTGGAGGAAGCCGCTAACCGGCTGGCGCACCTGCTCGTTGGCCACCGGGCGGGGCCGGGTCAGTGTGTGGCGTTGTTGTTGGAGCGCTCGGCGCAGGCGGTCGTGGCGGTCTTGGCGGTACTCAAGACCGGGGCGGCCTATCTGCCCATCGATCCGGGGTTGCCTGATGCGCGGTTGCAGTTCGTGCTGGCCGACGCCGCGCCGATCGCCGCGATCACCACCACCGAACTGGCCGACCGGCTGGACGGATGTGATCTGACGGTCCTCGACATCCACGATCCGCCCGTTGACAACCACTCCGACAGCGCATTGCGGGCACCGGCCCCCGACGACCTGGCCCACATCATCTACACCTCGGGCACCACCGGTGTTCCGAAGGGCGTGGCGGTCACCCACCACAACGTCACCCAACTGATGGAGTCGTTGGATGCCGGCCTGCCGGCGGTCCGGGTGTGGCCGCATTGTCACTCGTTGGCCTTCGACTATTCCGTGTGGGAGATCTTCGGCGCGCTGCTGCATGGCGGGCGGGTGGTGGTGGTGCCCGAGTCGGTGCGGCGCTCGTCGCACGACTTGCACGCCCTGCTGGTCAGCGAACAGGTCAACGTCATCAGCCAGACGCCGTCCGCAGTGCGGATGCTCTGCGCCGAGGGCTTGGAGTCGGCGGCGCTGGTGATCGCCGCCGAGGCCTGTCCGGCAGAGCTGGTGGATCGGTGGGCACCCGGGCGGGTGATGGTCAACGCCTACGGTCCTACGGAGACGACCGTGTTCGCCTCCGTCAGCGCGCCACTCACAGCGGGGTCAGGGGTACCGCCGATCGGTGCGCCTGTGCCGGGGGCGGCGTTGTTCGTGCTGAACGGGTGGTTGCGGCCGGTGCCGGCCGGGGTGGTCGGGGAGTTGTATGTGGCCGGCCGCGGTGTCGGCGTTGGGTATCTGGGCCGGGCCGGGTTGACCGGGTCACGGTTCGTGGCCTGCCCGTTCGGCGCACCCGGCGCACGGATGTATCGCACCGGGGATCTGGTGTGCTGGCGTCCTGACGGGCAGCTGGACTACGTCGGGCGCGCTGATCAGCAGGTCAAGATCCGCGGGTATCGCATCGAACTTGGCGAGGTGCAGGCCGCGTTGGCCGGGCTGGACGGGGTGGAGCAGGCGGCGGTGATCGCCCGCCAGGACCGCCCCGGCGAGAAATCCCTGGTCGGCTACGTGGTCGGGACCGCCGACCCGGCGGGGATCCGCGCCGAACTTGCCGACAGGCTGCCGGCCTACATGGTTCCGGCGGCGGTGGTGGTCCTTGATGCGTTGCCGCTGACGGTGAACGGCAAGCTCGACGCCCGGGCTCTGCCGCCCCCCGACTACGCCGCGGGTACCTATCGCGCGCCGGCCAACCCGGTGCAGGAGGTGCTGGCCGGCATCTATGCCCAGGTGCTCGGTGTGGAGCGGGTGGGGGTCGACGATTCGTTTTTCGATTTGGGTGGGGATTCGCTGTCGGCGATGCGCCTGGTCGCCGCGATCAACACCGGCCTGGATGCCGGGCTGACGGTGCGTACGGTGTTCGAGTCACCCACCGTTGCCCTGTTGGCGCCGCGTATCGGCCCGGCTGCGGTGCGGCTGGCACCGTTGGTGGCCGGTGCGCGGCCCGCGGTGGTGCCGTTATCGTTCGCCCAGAACCGGTTGTGGTTCATCGATCAGTTGGCCGGGCCCTCGGCGGTATACAACATGCCGGCGGTGTTGCGGCTACACGGTCGCCTTGACGCCGAGGCGCTGGGCGTGGCGCTGGCTGATGTGGTGGGCCGCCATGAAAGCCTGCGCACCTTGTTCCCGGCGCCCGAGGGGATCCCCCGGCAGGTGGTAGTGCCGGTCGAGGGGGCCGACTTCGGCTGGCAGGTCATCGATGCCAGCGGCTGGGCGGAATCTCAGCTGGGTGCGGCCCTGGATGGCGCGGCGCGCGAGCCGTTTCAGCTGGCCACCGAGATCCCTGTGCGGGCAACGCTTTTTTGTGTCGGCGACGACGAGCACGTGCTGGTGATCGTGGTGCACCATATTGCCGCGGACGGCTGGTCGATCACCCCGCTGGTGCGTGATCTGGGTGTGGCCTATGCCAGCAGGTGTGCGAGGGATGCCCCCGGTTGGGCGCCGTTGGCGGTGCAGTATGTCGATTACACGCTGTGGCAGCGCGCGCAGCTGGGGGACTTGACCGATCCCGACAGCGCGATCGCCGCGCAGCTGGCCTATTGGCAAGAGGCCCTGGCCGGGCTGCCCGAGCGGCTGGTGTTGCCCACCGATCGGCCCTATCCGCTGGTGGCCGATCAGCGCGGCGCCACCGTCGCCGTGGACTGGCCGGTCGAGCTGCAGCAACGGCTGCGCGCGCTGGCCGCTGCGCACAACGCGACCACCTTCATGGTGATCCAGGCCGCGCTGGCGGTCCTGCTGGCCAAGCTCAGCGCCAGCACCGATGTGGCCGTCGGGGTGCCGATCGCCGGGCGCCGTGATCCCGCGGTCGACGAGCTGGTCGGCTTCTTCGTCAACACCTTGGTGCTGCGGGTGGATGTGGCCGGGGATCTGACGGTGGCCGAGCTGCTGGCCCAGGTCCGCTCTCGCAGCCTGGCCGCCTACGAACACCAAGACGTGCCCTTTGAGGTACTCGTCGAGCGACTCAACCCCACCCGGTCGCTGGCGCGTCACCCGCTGGTACAGGTCGGATTCGCCTGGCAAAACTTCGCCGGCCTGGGCAGCGACCTGCCCGCGCGGATGGTGTTGGGTGATCTGGCGGTCAGCCCGCTGTCGGTGGACACCCAGGTCGCCCGCATGGATGTAGGTTTTTCGCTGGCCGAACGTTTCACCGAGGCCGGAGCGCCCGCCGGGATCGGCGGGGCGGTGGAGTTTCGCACCGACGTGTTCGATCGGGCCGGCATCGAGGCGCTCGTGGCGCGGTTCGAGCGGGTGTTACAGGCGCTGACCGCCGACCCCACCCGCCGGGTGTCGTCGATCGATGTGCTCGACGCCGCCGAGCACGCCCGCCTCGACGCGTGGGGCAACCGGGCGGTACTGACCCGGCCCGGGCCCCCGGGGGTGTCGATCCCGGTGGCGTTCGCGGTGCAAGCGGCCCGCACGCCCGACGCGGTGGCGATCAGCTACGGGGAGCGCTCATGGACCTACCGCGAGGTCGAAGCCGACGCGAACCGGTTGGCGCACTTGCTGTCTGGCTACGGGCCGGGCCCGGGTGCGTGCGTGGGTTTGCTGCTGGAACGCTCGGCAGGCGCCATCGTGGCGATGCTCGGGGTGCTCAAGACCGGCGCTGCCTGCCTGTCACTGGACCCGGGCCTCCCCGCGAGCCGGATCGGGTTCATGCTCGGCGACGCCACCCCGATCGCGGTGATCACGAACGCCGAACTGGCCGGAAGGCTCGACGGGCACGATATGCCGGTCATCGATCTCGGTGATATCGAGGCCATCCACGGCCAAGCCACCCAGACCGTCGACACCGCGCGACCGGCGCCCGACGACATCGCTTACTTCTTCTACACATCGGGCACCACCGGTGTCCCCAAGGGCGTGGCCCAAACACATCGCAACATCACCCATCTGCTCGACACCCTCGATGCCGGGCTGCCACCGGGACAGGTCTGGACGCAGTGTCGCTCGTTGGCGTTCGACTACTCGCTGTGGGAGATCTTCGGTGCGTTGCTGTGCGGCGGGCGGGTGGTGGTGATCCCCGACGAGGTGGCCGCCTCGCCGGAGGATTTCCAGGCCATGCTGGTCGCCGAACACGTCTCCGTGTTGACTCAGACCCCGTCCTCGGTGGGGGCGCTGTCGCCGCAGGCGCTGGAGTCGGTGACGTTGATGCTCGGTGCCGAGCCCTGCCCGCCCGAGTTGGTGGATCGGTGGGCGCCCGGGCGGGTGCTGATGAACATCTACGGCCCCACTGAAACCACGATGTATGCGGCGATGAGCGCGCCGTTGGTGGCGGGGTCAGGGGTGCCGCCGATCGGCTCGCCGAAGTCGGGGGCGGCGTTTTTTGTGCTGGATCAGTGGTTGCGCTCGGTGCCGGCCGGGGTGGTCGGCGAGTTGTATGTGGCCGGCGCCGGGGTGGGTGTCGGGTACTGGCGGCGCGCGGAGTTGACCGCGACGCGGTTTGTGGCGTGTCCGTTCGGGAATCCCGGGGGGCCGGGACAACGGATGTATCGCACCGGCGACCTGGTGTATTGGCGCCCCGACGGCCAAGTCCAGTACCTGGGGCGCGCCGACGAACAGGTCAAGATCCGCGGGCACCGCATCGAGCTGGGCGAGGTGCAGGCCGCGCTGGCCGGGCTGGACGGGGTGGGTCGGGCGGTGGTGATCGCCCGCGAGGACCGCCCCGGGGACAAGCGCCTCGTCGGTTACGTCACGGGGACCGCCGGCACCCTAGTTCCGGCAGGGATGCGCGCGCAGCTGGCCGAGCGGCTGCCGGCCTACATGGTTCCCGCCACGGTGGTCGTCCTTGAGGCGTTGCCGCTGACGTCCAACGGCAAGCTCGATACCCGCGCCTTGCCGGCGCCGGAATACACCGATGTCGATCGGTACCGGCCACCGACCAGCCCGATCGAGGACGTCCTGGCCAGCATTTACGCCGAGGTGTTAGGGCTGGAGCGGGTCGGGGTGGATGACTCGTTTTTCGAGCTGGGTGGTGACAGCATCCTGTCGATGCAGGTGGTTGCCCGGGCCCGGGCCGCCGGCATTGTCTGCAAGCCGCGCGATGTGTTCCTCGAGCCCACCGTTGAGGGGCTAGCGGGGCTGGCCCGGGTGGCCGGGTTGGCCAACCAGGCGGGTGGGCCGGTCGATGAGGGCATCGGGCCGCTGCCGGTGACCCCGATTATCAGTTGGTTGGCCGGGGTGGAAAGCGCGGGCGGTCAGGTCGGGCAGTTCAACCAGGCCATGGTGGTGCAAGCTCCGGCGGGGGTGGGCGAGGCCGATGTGGTGGTCGTGTTGCAGGCGTTGCTGGATCGCCACGCCATGCTGCGGCTGCGCGTCGGAGACGACGGCGCGGGTGGGTGGTCGCTGGCGGTGCCCGAGGCCAGCAGAGTGGATGCACGCGCCTGCCTGGACGTTGCGGACACGTTGTCCGAACAGGCCGTACTTGCGGCGCGGTCGCGGCTGAACCCGATCGAGGGCGTGATGCTTTCCGCGCTTTGGGTGGGCGCCGCGGGCCAGCTGGTGTTAGTCGTTAACCACCTGGCCATCGACGCGGTGTCGTGGCGGATTCTGTTGGAGGACCTCAACCTCGCCTGGGCCCAACATCGCCAGGGCCGCGAGGTGGTGTTGCCGGCGACCGGGACGTCGTTTGCCCGCTGGGCGTCGCTGCTGGCCGAGCATGCACGCCATCCAGACGTCGTTGAGCAGTTGCAGGCGTGGCAACAGGTGGCGATCCCGGCCGCGCTGCCGGCGGTCCAGCCCGCGTTGGACACGTTCGCGACCGCCGGCTACCTCTCGGCGGTGTTGGGTTCCCAGAGCACCGGCATGCTCTTGTCTGAGGTGCCCGCGGCGTTCCATGCCGGGATCCAGGACATCTTGTTAATTGCGTTCGGGTTGGCGGTGGCTGAATTTTCAGGTTCTTCGGGTACTGGCGGCGCGCCGGTCGGCATCGACGTCGAGGGCCACGGCCGCCACGAGGAACTGGCCGCCGATGTCGACCTGACACGCACGGTCGGGTGGTTCACCACCAAATATCCTGTGGCCATAACGCTGGGGGCGGTGGGCGGGCTGTCCTGGGCCCAGGTGATCGCCGGCGAGGCCGCCCTGGGGGCGGTGGTCAAAGATGCCAAAGAGCAGCTGCGGGCCCTGCCCGATCCGCTGAGCTACGGGCTGCTGCGCTATATGAACCCCGAGGTTGAGCTGGATGGGTCTGACCCGTCGATCGGATTCAACTATCTGGGGCGCCTCGGCGGGGCGGGCGAGCCCTCCGACGATCTCTGGCAAATCTCCACAGAAGGCATGTCGATCGTCGGCGCCGCCAGCGCAGTGCCGATGCCGCTATCACACACGGTGGAACTGAACGCCGTCACCGTGGACACCGAGACCGGCCCGCGGCTGCAAGCCAACTGGATGTGGGCGCGTTCGGCGCTCGATCACGCGCAGGTCACCCGGCTCAGTGCACTGTGGTTTGAGGCCCTCGACGGTATTTGCGCGCACGTGCGCGCCGGTGGGGGTGGGCTGACCCCGTCGGACATCGCCCCCGCCCGGCTTAGCCAGCTCCAGATCGACGAGCTGGGGCGTCAATACCAGATCGCCGATATTTTGCCGTTGACCCCGCTGCAGCAGGGCCTGCTGTTCCACGCCAGCGCCGCCAGCGACGACGTATATGCGGTGCAGCTAAGCATCGCCGTCACCGGTCCACTCGACCCGGCCCGGCTCCGCGATGCGGTCCACACCGTGATCACCCGCCATCCGCACCTGGCCGCCCGATTCAGCCGACGGTTCGACGAACCGGTCCAGATCATCCCGGCCGATGCGCAAGCCGGGTGGCGCTACATCGACCTTGACGTACAGAACCTCGATCCCGATGAACGAGTCCGGCGGCTGTGCGCCGCCGAACGTACCGCGGTCTGCGACCTGGGCGCCGATCAGCCGGCCCTGCGGGTGGCGTTGATCCGCATCGCGCCACACCGGCATCGGTTGGTGCTGACGAACCACCACATCGTGCTCGATGGCTGGTCGCTGCCGATCCTGTTGGGCGAAATCTTCGCCGGCTACCAGCGCCGGCGGCTGCCCGCGGCGATCCCATATCGCAGGTTTGTCGCCTGGCTGGCCGATCGAGACGCGGAGGCTGCCCACACAGCCTGGCGGCAGCAGCTCGCCGGTTTTGAGGTGCCCACCCTGGTGGCGCCGCCGGGCCAGTCACAGCAACGGGGACAGGGCGTCGCCTTGCGTCGGCTTCCCGCGCAGACCAGCCGGGCGATCGTTGAGCTGGCGCGTGCGTGTCACACGACCGTAAGCACTGTGTTGCAGGGCGCCTTCGCGCAGCTGCTGTGCTGGCTGACCGGCCGGCACGATGTCGCCTTCGGTAGCACCGTCTCGGGTCGCCCGGCGGAGATGGCGGGCGCGGAATCGATGGTGGGCCTGCTGATCAACACGGTTCCGGTCCGGGCCACCCTCACCGCAGCAACCACCACCACCGACCTACTCACACAGCTGCACAACTATCACCACCACACGCTCGACCACCAACACCTAGCGCTGGCCGAGATCCACCGCGCCACCGGCCACCAGCAGCTGTTCGACACGCTGTTCGTCTACGAGAACTATCCGCTCGACACCACCGCGCTGGCCGGCGCCGACGGGTTGGCCATCACCGAGGTCACCAGCCACGAATCCAGCCACTACCCGTTGACGGTGGTCGCCCAACCGGGGCCTGAGTTGGGGATGCGCGTCGAATACGACACCGAGGTGTTCGACGAGGCCAGCATCGACGCACTCATCCGAGGATTGCAACGGGTGCTGGCGGCGATGACCGCCAACCCCACCGCACGGCTGTCGTCGATCGATCTACTGGACGGCGATGAACACGTCCGCCTGGATGGGTGGGGCAACCGGGCGGTGCTCACCCGGGCCGCACCCGCCGGGGTGTCGATTACGGCGTTGTGGGCCGCCCAGGTCGCGCGTACGCCGGAAGCGGTCGCGATGACGTTCCAGGGTCGCTCCATGACGTACCGCGAGCTCGAGGAGTCGGCGAACCGGGTGGCGCACCTGTTGGCCGGCCACGGGGCCGGCCCGGGGCAGTGTGTGGGACTGCTGCTGCCCCGCTGCGATCAGGCCATTATCGCGATCTTGGCGGTCCTTAAAACCGGGGCGGCCTACCTGCCGATCGACCCGGCGGTGCCTGATGCGCGGCTACGGTTCGTGCTGGCCGACGCCACCCCGATCGCCGCGATCAGCAGCACCGCGCTGGCCGACCGCCTGCGCGGGTGCGACCTCACGGTCATCGACGTCGCCGATCCCCGCGTTGCCGCCCAACCCACTACCGCGCTGCCGGCACCTGATGCGGATGACCTGGCGCACGTCATCTACACCTCGGGCACCACCGGCGTCCCCAAGGGCGTGGCGGTCACCCACCACAACGTCACCCAACTGATCGGGTCACTCGAGGCCGGCCTGCCTGCGGTCAAAGTGTGGCCGCAGTGCCACTCGCTGGCCTTCGACGCCTCGGTGTGGGAAATCTGGGCACCGTTGCTGCATGGCGGGCGGGTGGTAGTGGTGCCCGAGGCGGTGGTGGGCTCACCGCAGGACTTCCACGCCCTGTTGGTCGCCGAACGCATCAACGTGCTGATGCAGACACCTTCGGCCGTGGGGGTGTTATCACCGGCGGAGTTGGAGTCGGCGGCATTGGTCGTCGCCGCCGAGCCGTGTGCGGGCGAGCTGGTGGATCGCTGGGCGCCCGGGCGGGTGATGGTCAACGCCTACGGCCCCACCGAGACGACCGTGTTCGCCTCGGTCAGCGCGCCATTAACAGCTGGGTCAGGGGTACCGCCGATCGGTGCCCCGGTGCCAGGCGCGGCGCTGTTTGTGCTCGATGGCTGGTTGCGGCCGGTGCCGGCCGGGGTGGTCGGGGAGTTGTATGTGGCCGGGGCCGGCGTGGGCGTCGGCTATATCAGACGGGCGGGGTTGACCGGGTCACGGTTTGTGGCCTGTCCATTCGCGAATCTGGGAGGCGCGGGAACGCCAGGAACACGCATGTATCGCACCGGGGACCTGGTGTCGTGGCGCCCCGATGGACAGCTGGCGTATTCAGGCCGCGCTGATGAGCAGGTCAAGATCCGCGGCTACCGCATCGAGCTCGGCGAAGTCCGAGCTGCACTGGCCGGGCTGGACGGCGTCAAGCAAGCAGTGGTGATCACGCGCGAGGTCCGCCCCGGGGAGAAATGCTTAGTGGGCTATGTCGTTGGGGACGTTGGGGACGTTGGGGACGTTGGGGACGTTGGGGTCACGGGCACGCTGGACACCGCCGAGATCCGCGCCGCGCTGGCCAAGCGGCTCCCGGCCTACATGGTCCCCACGGCAATAGTGGTCCTCGACGCCCTACCGCTGACGGTCAACGGCAAGCTCGACACCCGCGCTCTGCCCGCACCCGACTACACCGCCGGCCGGTATCGCGCCCCGGCCAGCCCCACCGAGGAGATCCTGGCCGGCATCTACGCCCAGGTGCTCGGTGTCAAGCAAGTCGGCGTCGATGACTCGTTCTTCGATCTGGGTGGGGACTCGTTGTCGGCGATGCGCCTGACCACCGCGATCAACACCGACCTGAATGCCCGGCTGTCGGTGCGCACCATCTTCGAGGCACCCACCGTGGCCAGGCTGGCGCCGCGCATCGGTGCGGAGGGACGCCGGCTTGAGCCGTTGGTTGCCGGTGCCCGGCCCGGGGCGATCCCGTTGTCGTTCGCCCAGAACCGGTTGTGGTTCATCGACCAACTGGCCGGGCCCTCACCCATCTACACCATGCCGGTGGCGTTGCGGTTAAGCGGTCGGCTCGATGCCGAGGCGCTGGGTACGGCGCTGGCCGATGTGGTGGGCCGCCACGAGAGCCTCCGTACCCTGTTCCCGGCACCCGAGGGGGTACCTCAGCAGGTGGTGGTGCCGGTCGAGCGGGCCGACTTCGGCTGGAACATCACCGACGCCAGCGCATGGCCACAAAGCCGCCTCCATGAGGAGGTCGACGCCGCCGCTCGGTGCAGTGTCGACCTAGCCACCCAGATCCCCTTGCGGGCAAGGCTTTTCCGCATCGGCGACGACGAACACATGCTGGTGGCCGTGGTGCACCACATCGCCGCCGACGGTTGGTCCATGAATCCGCTCGTGCGTGATCTGGGTGCGGCCTACGCGGCCCGGTGTGCGGGGCAAGCCCCCGAATGGGCACCGCTAGCGGTGCAATACATCGATTACACCGTCTGGCAGCGCGCCCAGCTGGGCGATCTAACCGACGACAACAGCCCGATCGCCGTGCAGCTTGCCTACTGGGAACAGGCCCTGGCCGGGCTGCCCGAGCGTGTTCACCTGCCCACCGATCGGCCCTACCCTGCGGTGGCCGATCAGCGCGGCGCCACTGTGGTCGTGGACTGGCCGCCGGCGTTGCAGCAGGGGGTTCGCGCGCTGGCGGGTGAACATAACGCGACTAGTTTCATGGTGATCCAGGCCGCGCTGGCGGTGCTGCTGGCCAAGCTCAGCGCCAGCACCGAGGTGGCCGTCGGGGTCCCAATCGCCGGGCGCCGCGATGGGGCTCTAGACGAGTTGATCGGGTTTTTCGTCAACACCCTGGTGCTGCGTGTTCAGGTCAGCGGTGATCCCACCGTGGCCGAGCTGTTGGCCCAAGTCCGGGCGCGCAGTTTGGAAGCTTTCGAGCATCAAGACGTGCCCTTTGAGGTACTGGTGGAGAGGCTCAACCCGACCCGGTCCCTGTCCCATCACCCGCTCTTTCAGGTGTTGTTCGCCTGGCAGAACTTCGCCGGACCCGACAACCCTGCAGCCGCGCTGGCCTTGGGGGACCTGCAGGTCAGACACATACCGATCCAGGCCCAGACCGCCCGCATGGATTTGGTGTTGTCGTTGGCCGAACGCTACAGCGAGTCCGGCCAGCCCGCCGGCATCGGCGGGGCGGTGGAGTTTCGCACCGACGTGTTCGACGCGGCCAGCATCGAAGCACTGATCGAACGGTTACAGCGGGTGCTGACGGCCATGACCGCCGATCCGACCGGGCGGCTCTCGTCAGTGGATCTACTCGACGAGCCTGAGCGCACCCGCCTGGATGCGTGGGGCAACCGGGGAGTGTTGACCCAGCCCACACGCCCGGCGATCTCTGTTCCGGTGTTGTTCGCCGCGCAGGCGGCCCGGACACCTAACGCGGTGGCGCTGAGCTTCGAGGGTCGCTCGATGACCTACCAAGAGGTTGAGCAGACCGCTAACCGGGTGGCGCATCTGTTGGCCGGACAAGGGGTGGGCCCGGGCGGGTGTGTCGCGCTGCTGTTGGAACGCTCAGCGCAGGCCGTGGTCGCAATTTTGGCGGTGCTCAAAACCGGGGCCGCCTACCTGCCGATCGACCCGAGCCTGCCCGCGGCGCGCATCGAGTTCATGGTGGCCGACGCGGCCCCGATCGTTGCGATCACCGGCGCGGGCCTGGGGTCGCGGCTCGACGGGTGCGACCTGGACGTCGTCGACGCCAGTCAGATCGAGGACTCCGCGGTCCGCAACTACCCGTGCGCGCCGTTGCCGGCACCCGCGCCGGATGACATCGCTTATGTCATCTACACCTCGGGCACCACCGGTATCCCCAAAGGCGTGGCGGTCACCCACCACAACATCACCCAGCTGCTCGACTCGCTAGACGCCGGCCTGACGGCGCCGGGGTCGCCGAAGGTGTCAACCCAGTGGCATTCCTTGGCCTTCGACGCCTCGGTCCGGGAGATCTGGGGCGCGCTGCTCCACGGTGGGCGGCTGGTGGTGGTGCCCGAATCGGTGGCGCGCTCACCGCACGACTTTCACGACCTCCTGGTTGCCGAACACGTCAACGTCATTACCCAGACCCCGTCGGCGGTGGCACTGCTCTCACCGCAGGGTTTGGAGTCGGCGGCGTTGGTGATCGGCGGTGAGGCCTGTCCGGCTCAGTTGGTGGATCGGTGGGCGCCCGGCCGGGTGATGATCAACGGCTACGGTCCGACCGAGACGACGGTGGATGTGGCGATCAGTGCGCCATTGACAGCGGGGGCGGGGGCGCCCCCGATCGGTGCGCCGGTGGCTGGGGCGGCGTTGTTTGTGCTGGATCATTGGCTGCGTCCGGTGCCGGCCGGGGTGGTCGGGGAGTTGTATGTGGCCGGTGCCGGGGTGGGGGTCGGGTATTGGCGGCGCGCCGAGTTGACGGCGTCACGGTTTGTGGCGTGTCCGTTCGCCGGTGCGCGCATGCCGGGACAGCGGATGTATCGCACCGGGGACTTGGTGTGGTGGCGCGCGGATGGGCAGTTGGCGTACGCGGGGCGCGCTGATGAGCAGATCAAGATCCGCGGGTATCGCATCGAGCTCGGCGAGGTGCAGGCCGCGCTGTCCGGGTTGGATGGGGTGGATCAGGCGGTGGTGATTGCCCGCGAGGACCGCCCCGGCGACAAGCGCCTGGTGGGTTATGTGATCGGCGTTTGCGAACCGGCTGGGATCCGCGTCACGCTGGCCGAGCAGTTACCGGCCTACATGATCCCGGCGGCGGTGGTCGTCCTCGATGGATTGCCACTGACGTCCAACGGCAAGCTCGATACCCGCGCCCTGCCGGCGCCGGAATACACCGATGCCGATCGGTATCGGCCCCCGACCACCCCGGTCGAGGAGGCCCTGACCGCCATCTACGCCCAGGTTTTGGGGCTGGAGCGAGTCGGGGTCGAGGAGTCGTTCTTCGAGTTGGGTGGCGACAGCATCCTGTCGATGCAGGTGGTGGCCCGGGCCCGGGCCGCGGGCCTGGTGCTGCGACCGCGAGACATTTTCCTCGAGCAGACCGTGAAGGGGCTAGCCGGGCTGGCGCGAGTGGCCGGGGTTTCCAGCGGGGTTGACGACGGCGACGAGGGCATCGGGCCCGTGGTGGCCACCCCGATCATGCGCAGGCTGGGCAGCCTGGAAAGGCTGGTCAATGGGGGCGGTCCGGTCGAGCAGTTCAACCAGACGCTGGTAGCGCAGGCCCCGGCGGGGGTGAGCGAGGCCGATGTGGTGGTCATCCTGCAAGCCCTCCTGGATCGCCATGCCATGTTGCGGCTACGCGCCGAGGACGACAGCGCGGAGGGGTGGTCGCTGATCGCGCGCGAACCGGGTGTGGTGGATGCGCGCGGGTGCCTGCAGACGGCGGACGTGTTGACCGAGCAGGCGGTGGTAGCGGCGCGGTCGCGGTTGAACCCGGCCGGCGGGGTCATGCTCAACGCGCTCTGGGTTGCCGGTGAAGGTCAACTGGTGTTGATCGTTCACCATCTGGCCATCGACGGAGTGTCGTGGCGGATTCTGTTAGAGAACCTCAACACCGCCTGGGCCCAACATCGCGGCGGCCAGCAGATCGCGTTGCCGGTGACCGGGACATCGTTCGCCCGCTGGGCGTCGCTGCTGGCCGAGCGGGCGGCCAGCCCGGAAGTCGTTGGCAAGGCCGACGCCTGGAAGCGGGTAGCGGCGATCCCGGCCGCGCTGCCCGCGGTCCAGCCCGCGGTAGATACGTTGGCCACCGCCGGGCACCTGTCGGCGGTGTTGGATGCCGAGACCACCGGGATGCTTTTGGGTGAGGTGCCCGCCGCGTTCCATGCCGGGATCCAGGACATCCTGTTGATCGCCTTCGGGTTGGCGATGGCTGAATTTTTAGATCCTTCGGGTACTGGCGGCGCGCCGATCGGCATCGACGTCGAGGGCCACGGCCGCCACGAGGAACTGGCCCCCGATATCGACCTGACGCAGACGCTGGGGTGGTTCACCACGATTTACCCGGTGGCCTTAAGGCTGGGGGCGGTGGGCGGGCTGTCCTGGGCCCAGGTGATCGCCGGCGAGGCCGCCCTGGGGGCGGTGATCAAGGACGCCAAAGAACAGTTGCGGGCGCTGCCGGATCCGCTGAGCTTCGGGCTGCTGCGGTACCTGAACACCGACATTGATCTGCCCGGGTCGGACCCGGCGATCGGATTCAACTATCTGGGGCGCCTCGGCGGTCCAGCGGGCGATCTCCCGTCCGGCGACCTCTGGCGAATCTCCCACGAAGGCATGGCGATGATCGGCGCCGCGGCGGCGGTGCCGATGCCACTTTCGCACACCGTGGAGCTCAACGCCGTCACCGTGGATACCCAAGCCGGCCCGCAGCTGCAGGCCAACTGGATGTGGGCGCGCTCGGCACTCGACGACGCGGCGATCACCCGGGTGAGCGCGTTGTGGTTTGAGGCCTTGGCCGGCATCTGTGCGCACGTGCGCGCCGGTGGAGGCGGGCTGACCCCGTCGGACGTTGCCCCTGCCCGGCTCAGCCAGCCGCAGATCGACGAGCTGGGGCGCCAATACCCGATCGCGGATATTTTGCGGTTGACCCCGCTGCAGCAGGGCCTGCTTTTTCACGCCAGCACCTCGCACGGCAACCGCCACGATGTGTATGCGGTGCAGCTGGGCATGACCGTGGCCGGCCAGCTCGACGCGGACCGGCTGCGCGATGCGGTGCACATGGTGATCACCCGCCATCCGCACCTGGCGGCACGATTCAGTCAGCGGTTCGACGAGCCGGTCCAGATCATCCCGGCCGATCCGCAGGCCGGGTGGCGCTATGTCGAGCTGGACGACGAGGACCTCGATGGTGAGGAAATGATCGAGCGGGTGTGCGCCGACGAACGCGCGGCTGTCTGCGACCTGGGCGCCGATCAGCCGGTGTTTCGGGTGGCGTTGATCCGACTCGCGGCAGATCGGCATCGGTTGGTACTGACGAACCACCACATCGTGCTTGATGGCTGGTCGTTGCCGATCCTGCTCGCAGACATGTTCGCCGGCTATCACCGCCAGCGGCTCGCCGCGGCGGTCCCGTATCGCAGGTTTGTCACCTGGCTGGCCGGTCGTGACCTCGAGGCCGCCCACGCGGCCTGGTGCGAGGCATTCGCCGGTTTTGATACCCCCGCCCTGGTGGGCCCGCCGGGCCGGTCACAGCAAGGGCAGCAAGGCGTTGCCGCACGCCGGCTGCCCGAGCACACCAGCCGGGCCCTGCGCGAGCTGGCCCGCTCGTGTCACACCACCGTCAACACCGCGCTGCAGTGCGCCTTCGCGCGGCTGCTGTGCGGGCTGACCGGCCAGCACGACGTCGCGTTTGGCACTACCGTCTCCGGTCGCCCGGCCGAGCTGCCCGGTGCTGAATCGATGGTGGGCCTGCTGATCAACACGGTGCCGGTCCGGGCCACCATCACACCGGCAACCACCACCACCGACCTACTCGCGCAGCTGCACAACACACATCACGACACCCTCGAGCACCAGCACCTGGCGCTCGCCGAAATCCATCGTGCGACCGGCCACCACCAGCTGTTCGACACGCTATTCGTCTACGAGAACTATCCGGTGGAGACCAGCGCGCTGGCGGGCGCCCACGAACTGGCCATCACGGAAGTCACCAGCCACGAGTCCACCCACTACCCGCTGACGGTGATCGCCCAGCCGGGGACCGGGCTTGGCCTTCGCGTCGAATACGACACCGAGGTGTTCGACGCCGCCACCATCGAAACACTGATCGAGCGGCTAGCGCGGGTGCTGGCGGCCATGACCGCCAATCCCGCCGCACCGTTGTCGTCGATCGATCTGCTCGACCCCGCCGAACACGCCCAGCTCGATCAAATCGGTAACCGGGCGGTGCTGACCGCACCCACGACCCCGACGGCGTCTGTTCCGGTGTTGTTCGCCGCGCAGGTGGCCCGCACCCCCGAGGCGGTCGCGGTCACCTATGCGGGCCACGCCATGACCTACCGCGAGCTCGAGGAGGCGGCTGACGGGTTGGCGCACCTGTTGGCCGGCGAGGGGGCTGGTCCGGGACGTTGTGTCGGGCTGCTGCTGCCCCGCTGCGGTCAGGCCATTGTCGCGATCTTGGCGGTGCTCAAAACCGGGGCGGCCTACTTGCCGATCGACCCCGCGCTGCCGGAGGCCCGGATTGGGTTCATGCTCGCTGACGCCACCCCGATCGCCGCGATCACCACCACCGCGCTAGCCGACCGGCTCGACGGGCACGACCTCGCGGTCATCGATGTCAGCGACATCGAAGCCATCGGCAGCCGAGCCGCCCGGACTATCGCTGCCCATCCGCGCACCGCCCCTGCGGCGCCGGACGCCGACGATATCGCCTACCTGATCTACACCTCAGGCACCACCGGGGTGCCCAAGGGAGTGGCGGTCACGCACCGAAACATCATCCAGCTGATCATGGCCCTGGATCCGGGTTTGGCGGGGCCGCAACGGGTGTGGTCGCAGTGTCATTCCTATGGCTTCGACGTCTCGGTCTGTGAGATGTGGGGTGCGTTGCTACACGGTGGGCGCCTGGTGGTCATACCCGAGCCGGTGGTCCGTTCACGAGGAGACTTGCACGCGGTCCTGATCGCTGAACAGGTCAGTGTATTGACACAAACCCCGTCGGCGCTGGCAGCGTTGCCGCTGCAGGGGTTGGAGTCGGCGGCGTTGGTGGTGACCGGTGAGGCCTGCCCGCCCGAGGTGGTGGAGCGGTGGGCGCCGGGGCGGGTGATGGTCGACGCGTACGGTCCGACCGAAACCACGGTGTATGCGGCGATCAGCGCGCCGCTTGCGGCCGGCTCGGCCGAGGTGCCGATCGGCTCGCCGGTGGCCGGGGCGGCGTTGTTTGTGCTCGACGGGTGGCTGCGGCCGGTGCCGGCTGGGGTGGTCGGGGAGTTGTATGTGGCCGGCCGCGGGGTGGCATGCGGGTATTGGCGTCGGTCTGGTTTGACTTCGTCGCGGTTTGTGGCGTGTCCGTTCGGCGGGCCGGGGGCACGGATGTATCGCACCGGGGATCTGGTGTGCTGGCGTCCTGACGGGCAGCTGGATTATCTGGGGCGCGCTGATGAGCAGGTCAAGATCCGCGGGTATCGCATCGAACTCGGCGAGGTGCAGGCTGCGTTGGCCGGGCTGGACGGGGTGGAGCAGGCGGCGGTGATCGCCCGCCAGGACCGCCCCGGCGAGAAATCCCTGGTCGGCTACGTGATCGGGACCGCCGACCCGGCCGGGATCCGCGCCGAACTTGCCGACAGGCTGCCGGCCTACATGATCCCGGCGGCGGTGGTGGTCCTCGAGGCGTTGCCGCAGACGGTCAACGGCAAGCTCGACATCCGCGCCCTGCCGCGCCCCGACTACGCCGCGGGTAGCTATCGCGCGCCGGCCAACCCGGTGCAGGAGGTGCTGGCCGGCATCTATGCCCAGGTGCTCGGTGTGGAGCGGGTGGGGGTCGACGACTCGTTTTTCGATTTGGGTGGCGATTCGCTGTCGGCGATGCGCCTGGTCGCCGCGATCAACACCGGCCTGGATGCCGCGCTGACGGTGCGTGCGGTGTTCGAGTCACCCACAGTGGCCGCCCTGGCGCCGCGCATCGGCCCGGCTGCGGTGCGGCTGGCACCGTTGGTGGCCGGTGCGCGGCCCGCGGTGGTGCCGTTATCGTTCGCCCAGAACCGGTTGTGGTTCATCGATCAGTTGGCCGGGCCCTCGGCGGTATACAACATGCCGGCGGTGTTGCGGCTACACGGTCGCCTTGACGCCGAGGCGCTGGGTGTGGCGCTGGCCGACGTGGTGGGCCGCCATGAAAGCCTGCGCACCCTGTTCGTCGCGCCAGACGGGATTCCCCAGCAGGTGGTGGTAGCGGCCGAGGGGGCCGACTTCGGCTGGCAGGTCATCGATGCCAGCGGCTGGCCGCAATCCCAGCTCGGTGCGGCCCTGGATGCCGCGGCGCGAGCGCCGTTCCGGCTGGCCACCCAGATCCCGCTGCGGGCACAGCTTTTCCGCATCAGCGACGACGAACACGTGCTGGTGGCCGTGGCCCACCACAGCGCCGCCGACGGCTGGTCGATCACCCCGCTGATCCGTGATCTGGGCATCGCCTATACCGCCCGGTGTGCCGGGCGCCCCCCCGACTGGGCGCCGCTGGCGGTGCAGTATGTCGATTACGCGCTGTGGCAGCGCGCCCAATTGGGCGACCTGGGCGATCCCGACAGCCCGATCGCCGCGCAGCTGACCTACTGGCAACAGGCCCTGGCCGGGTCGCCCGAACGCCTGGCGCTACCCACCGATCGGCCCTACCCGGCGGTAGCCGATCACCGCGGCGCCCATGTGGTGGTGGACTGGCCGGTCGAGTTGCAGCAGCGGGTGCGCGCGCTGGCCGCTGCGCACAACGCGACCAGCTTCATGGTGATCCAGGCCGGCTTAGCGATACTGCTGGCCAAGCTCAGCGCCAGCACCGACGTCGCCGTCGGGGTCCCGATCGCCGGGCGCCGCGATCCCGCCCTCGATGAACTGGTCGGCTTTTTCGTCAACACCCTGATCCTGCGCGTACAGATCAACGCCGACCCCACCGTCGCCGAACTGCTGGCCCAGGTCCGCACCCGCAGCCTGGAAGCCTACGAACACCAAGACCTACCCTTCGAGGTACTCGTCGAGCGGCTCAACCCCACCCGATCCCTGGCCCATCACCCGCTCATTCAGGTGATGCTGGCCTGGCAGAACTTCGCCGGGCCCGCCAATCCTGTGGCCGGGTTGGCCCTGGGGGACCTACAGGTCACCCCGATACCCATCGATACCCACAGCGCGCGCATGGACGTGGTGTTGTCGCTGGCCGAACGCTTCACCGCGGCCGGGCAGCCCGCCGGCATCAGCGGAACGGTCGAGTTCCGCACCGACGTCTACGATCCGGCCAGCATCGAGGCGCTCGTGGCGCGGTTCGAGCGGGTGTTGGAGGCGCTGACCGCCGACCCCGCCGCACGGTTGTCGTCGATCGATGTGCTCGACGCCGCCGAGCACACCCGCCTCGAGGCGTGGGGCAACCAGGCGGTACTGACCCGGCCCGCACCCCCAGCGGTATCGATCCCGGAATTGTTCACCGCGCAGGCGGCCCGCACCCCGGACAAGGTCGCGGTGAGCTTCCAGGGCCGTTCGATGACCTACCAGGAGCTCGATGACGCCGCAAACCGGTTGGCGCACCTGCTGGCCGGCCACGGGGCCGGCCCGCGACGGTGTGTGGCGCTGCTGGTGGAGCGCTCAGCGCAGGCCGTGGTGGCGATGCTGGCGGTGCTCAAAACCGGGGCGGCCTACCTGCCGATCGACCCGAGCCTGCCCACCGCGCGCATCGAGTTCATGGTGGCCGACGCCGCCCCGATCGCCGCGGTCACCACCGCGGGCCTGCAATCACGGCTCGGCACACGCGAGCTGCCGGTGCTCGATATCGACGATCCTGCCGTTGAGGGCTGCGCCGGCACCGCGTTGCCGGCGCCGGCGCCGGACGACATCGCCTACCTGATCTACACCTCGGGCACCACCGGGGTTCCCAAGGGCGTGGCGCTCAGCCACCACAACCTGGCCCACTTGGCGCAGCCATCGTCGACGCATTTGCCCGCGACCCAAGTGTGGGCGCAGGTCCACTCCTATGCTTTCGACTTTTCAGCGTGGGAGATATGGGCCGCGCTGCTTGGTGGTGGGCGCCTAGTGGTGGTGCCCGAATCCGTGGCCCGCGCACCAGAAGAGTTGTACGACCTGCTGGTTGCCGAACACGTCAACGTTATTACGCAGACCCCGTCGGCGGCGGCCATGCTCCCGCCGCAGGGGTTGGAGTCGGCGGCGTTGGTGATCGGCGGTGAGGCCTGTCCGGCCGAGTTGGTGGATCGGTGGGCGCCAGGCCGGGTGATGATCAACGCCTACGGGCCGACCGAGGCCACGGTATACGTGTCGATTAGTGCGCCGCTGACAGCCGGGTCAGGGACCCCGCCGATCGGATCGCCGGTGTCCGGCGCCGGGTTGTTTGTGCTGGATAGGTGGTTGCGGGCGGTCCCGACCGGAGTACTGGGGGAATTGTATGTAGCCGGTACCGGGGTAGGCGTTGGCTACCTGGGCCGGGCCCCGTTGACCGGGTCGCGGTTTGTGGCGTGCCCGTTTGCGGCGGGACAACGGATGTATCGCACTGGGGATTTGGTGTGCTGGCGCCCCGACGGCCAGCTGCGGTATCTAGGCCGCGCGGATGAACAGGTCAAGATCCGCGGCCATCGCGTCGAGCTCGGTGAAGTGCAGGCGGCGTTGGCCGGGCTGGACGGGGTGGATCAGGCGGCGGTGATCGCGCGCCAAGACCGCCCCGGCGACAAACGGCTGGTCGGTTATGTCACCGGGACTGCCGACCCAGCCGGGATCCGCGCGAGGCTGGCCGAACGGCTGCCGGTCTACATGGTGCCAGCCGCGGTGGTGGTCCTTGAGGCGTTGCCGCTGACCATCAACGGAAAACTCGACACCCAGGCCCTGCCGGCACCCGCGTACCACGATGTTGATCGGTACCGGCCCCCGACGACCCCGACCGAGGAGGTCCTGGCCGATATTTACGCCGAGGTGTTGGGGTTGGAGCGGGTCGGGGTTGACGAGTCGTTTTTCGAGCTGGGCGGCGACAGCATCCTGTCGATGCAGGTGGTCGCGCGGGCCCGGGCCGCCGGCGTGATCGTTCGCCCGCGCGACATTTTCGTCGAGCAGACCGTGAAGAGGCTAGCCGGGCTGGCCCGGTTGGCCGGCGTGGCCGACGAGATCGACGATGCCGACGAGGGCATCGGGCCGGTGGTGGTGACCCCGATCATGCGCTGGCTGGCCGGCGTGGAACGCGCGGGCGGCCCGATCGACCACTTCAATCAGGCGCTGGCGGTGCAGGCCCCGGCGGGGGTGACCGAGACCGATGTGCTGGCGGTGCTGCAGGCCCTGCTGGATCGCCATGCCATGTTGCGGCTGCGCCTCGAGCCCGGCCTTGATGACGGCGCGGGGGGCTGGTCGCTGAGTGTGCCCGAACCGGGTGTGGTGGATGCGCGCTCCTGTCTGCACACGGTGGATGTGTTATCCGACGACGCGTTAGTGGCGGCGCGGTCCCGGTTGAACCCGACCGCCGGGGCAATGGTTTCCGCGTTGTGGGTTGGCTGCACGGGCCAGTTGGTGCTGATCATTCACCATCTGGCCGTCGACGGGGTGTCGTGGCGGATTCTGTTGGAGGACCTCAACCTGGCCTGGGCCCAACATCGGGCCGGGCAGCCGATCGCCTTGCTGGTGGGCGGGACCTCGTTTGCCCGGTGGGCGTCGCTTCTGGCCGAGCATGCGCGCAGCCCGCAAGTCGTCGAGCAGGCGGACGCCTGGAAGCACGTGTTAGGGGTCCCGGCCGCGCTGCCGGCGGTGCAGCCCGCGGTGGATACGTTGGCGACCGCCGGGCGCCTGTCCGCGGTGTTGGATGCCTCGACTACCGGCATGCTGCTCGGGGAGGTGCCCGCGGCGTTTCACGCCGGTATCCACGACATTTTGTTGATCGCGTTCGGGTTGGCGGTGGCTGAATTTTTAGATTCTTCGGGTACTGGCGGCGCGCCGGTCTGCATCGGCGTCGAGGGCCACGGCCGCCACGAGGAACTGGCCCCAAATGTCGACCTGACCCGCACGGTGGGCTGGTTTACCACTAAATCCCCGGTGGCGTTGACGCTGCGGGCGCCAGATGGGCTGTCCTGGACCCAGGTGATCGCCGGCGAGGCCGCCCTTGGGGCGGTGATCAAAGACGCCAAGGAGCAACTGCGCGCCCTGCCCGATCCGCTGTCCTACGGGTTGCTGCGGTACCTGAACCCCGACGTCGAGCTCGGCGGGACCTACCGGGCGATCGGGTTTAACTATCTGGGGCGTCTCGGCGCCCCGGCTGGCGAGCTCTCCAGCGATGTGTGGCGCATGACCCACGAAGGCATGACGGTGCTCGGCGCCGCCACGCGGGTGCCGATGCCGCTGTGGCACACCGTGGAACTCAACGCCGCCACCGTGGACAGCGGGGCGGGCCCGCAGTTGCACGCCAACTGGATTTGGGCACCCTCGGCACTGGATCACGTGCAGGTCAGCCGGATGAACCAGTTGTGGTTTGAGGCCCTGGCCGGGATCTGCGCGCACGTGCGCGCCGGTGGGGGCGGGTTGACCCCCTCAGATATCGCCCCGGCCCGGCTCAGCCAGCAGCAGATCGACTCGCTGGGCCCCCACGAACCGATCGCCGACATCGTGCCGTTGACACCGCTGCAGCAGGGGCTGCTGTTTCACGCCAGCACCGCTGAGGACCCGCACCGCGAGGTGTATGCGGTGCAGCTGGGCCTGACCGTGACCGGCCCGCTAGATGACCAGAGGCTGCGCGAAGCGGTGCACGCGGCGATCACCCGCCATCCCCACCTGGTAGCCCGATTCACCCAACAGTTCGACGAGCCGGTGCAGATCATCGCGGCCGATCCCGTGGCGGGGTGGCGCCATCTCGACCTGCACGCCACCGACGTCGACGTCGACGTCGACGAGCAGATATCGCGGGTGTGCACGGCCGAGCGCGCCGCGGTCTGCGATCTTGGCGCCGGCGAGCCGCTGTTTCGGGTGGCGTTAATACGTACTGGGCCCGAGCGATACCGGTGTGTGCTGACCTTTCACCACATCGTGGCCGATGGCTGGTCGCTGCCGATCCTGCTGCGCGAGATCTTCGCCGGCTATCAGGGCCAACGGCTGCCCGCGCCGCTGCCGTACCGCCGGTTTGTGCGCTGGCTGGCCGAACGAGACCCACAGGCCGCCCACGCGGCCTGGCGGCAGGTGCTGGCCGGTTTCGCAGCCCCCACCCTGGTCGGCCCGCCGAGCCGGTTCCAGCCCGGCCGCCAAGGCGTCACCCTACGTCGGCTGCCCGAGCAGACCACGCGCGCGCTGGGCGAGCTGGCGCGCTCGTGTCACACCACCGTCAACACCGTGCTGCAGGGCGCGTTCGCGCGGCTGCTGTGCGCGGTGACCGGCCAGCACGACGTCGCGTTTGGCACCACGGTCTCTGGGCGCCCGGCCGAGCTGGCCGGTGCTGAATCGATGGTGGGCCTGCTGATCAACACCGTGCCAGTCAGGGCCACCATCACACCGGCAACCACCACCGCCGACCTGTTGAACCAGCTGCACAGCGCCCACCACGACACCCTCGAGCACCAACACCTCGCGCTCGCCGAAATCCATCGTGCTACCGGCCACCACCAGCTGTTCGACACCCTGTTCGTCTACGAGAACTACCCGGTCGACACCGCCGCGCTGGCGGGCGCCCACGAACTGGCCATCACGGAAGTCACCAGCCACGAGTCCACCCACTACCCGCTGACGGTGATCGCCCAGCCGGGGAGCGGGCTTGGCCTTCGCGTCGAATACGACACCGAGGTGTTCGACGCCGCCACCATCGAAACACTGATCGAGCGGCTAGCGCGGGTGCTGGCGGCCATGACCGCCAATCCCACCGCACCGTTGTCGTCGATCGATCTCCTCGACCCCGCCGAACACGCCCGCATCGACGAGATCGGCAACCGGGCGGTGCTGACCGCACCCACGACCCCGACGCAGTCCGTTCCGGCGTTGTTCGCCGCGCAGGCGGCCCGCACCCCCGACGCAGTTGCGGTCACCTGCGATGGCCACTCCATGACCTACCGTGAGCTTGATGAGGCCACCAACCGGTTGGCACATCTTTTGGCCGGCCGCGGCGCGGGCCCGGATGCGCTTGTGGCCGTGCTGTTTACCCGTTCGGCGCAGGCCATCATCGCGATCTTGGCGGTGCTCAAAACCGGGGCGGCCTACTTGCCGATCGACCCCGCGCTACCGGACGCCCGGATCGGTTTCATGCTCGCCGACGCCGCCCCAATCGCCGCAATCACCACCACCGGATTGGCCGACCGCTTCGACGGGCACGACCTCGCGGTCGTCGACGTCGAGGACCCCCGCATCCCGGCGTATCCGTGCACTGCGCTACCCGCACTGGCCACCGACGACATCGCCTACCTGATCTACACCTCGGGCACCACCGGTGCTCCCAAGGGTGTGGCCATCACTCACCACAACATCTCCCAACTGCTGGCATCGCTGCCCGCACACCTGCCGGAGGCTGGTGTTTGGACGCAGTGGCACTCCTATGCCTTCACCGACTCGGTGTGGGACATCATGGGCGCGTTGCTGCACGGCGGGCGGGTGGTCGTCGTGCCTGAAGTGGTCGACGGCTCGCCGCAGGATGTTCACGCCCTGCTGGTTGCCGAGCGCGTCAGCGTGGTCACCCAGACCCCCTCGGCCGTGGAGGCGCTCGTACCGCAGGGGCTGGATTCGGCGGTGTTGGTGGTCAGCGGTGAGGCCTGTCCGGCGGAGGTGGTCGATCGGTGGGCGCCGGGGCGGGTGATGATCAATGCTTACGGCCAGACCGAGACCACGGCGATTGCGGCGATTAGTGCGCCGTTGACGGCGGGGGCGGGGGCCCCACCGATCGGGGCCCCGACGGGCGGGGCGGCGCTGTTCGTGCTGGACGGCTGGCTGCGACCGGTGCCCCCCGGGATCATTGGGGAGTTGTATGTGGCCGGCGCCGGGGTGGGGGTCGGGTACTGGCGGCGGGCCGGGCTGACCGGGTCGCGGTTTGTGGCGTGCCCGTTCGGCGTGCCCGGTGTGCGCATGTACCGCACTGGGGACCTGGTGTGCTGGCGCCCGGACGGGCAGCTGGCGTATGTGGGCCGCGCCGACGAGCAGGTCAAGATCCGCGGCTATCGCATCGAACTCGGGGAAGTCCGGGCCGCGTTGGCCGCGCAAGAAGGAGTCAAGCAAGCGGTGGTGATCGCCCGCGAGGACCGCCCCGGCGTTAAGCGCCTGGTGGGTTACGTCACGGGGACCGCCGATCCCACCGGCGTCCGCGGCCAACTCGCCGAGCGGCTACCGGCCCATATGGTCCCGGCCGCGGTGGTGGCGCTCGACGCCCTGCCGCTGACGGTCAACGGCAAACTCGACACCCGCGCCTTGCCCGCACCCGAATACACCGGCTGCGAGTACCGCGCCCCGGCCAACCCCACCGAGGAGGTCGTGGCCGGAATCTACGCTCAGGTGCTCGGTGTCGAGCGGGTTGGCGTAGTTGACTCATTCTTCGATCTGGGTGGGGATTCGCTCTCCGCGATGCGGGTGATCGCCGCGATCAACACCAGCCTGGACGCCAATCTTGCCGTCCGCACCATCTTCGACGCGCCATCCGTGCGCAGCATGAGCCGGCAACTGGGCAGGCGTGCCAGCTCGGTACAAGTAACCCCCGTCGAGATCCTCAAGGAGGGGACCGGCGTTCCGCTGTGCTGCATCCATGATGTTTTCGGGCTTAGCTGGTCGTATCGGGCTCTGGGTGATTATCTAAACTGCCCGATCATCGGCATGCAACAAATTGAGCAACCCGAAGAACCCGAACCCAGGTCAATTCGCGACATGGCGAAAAACTATGCGGATCGGCTCCAGGCGCGTTATCCCAGTGGGCCCTACAATCTCCTCGGCTGGTCTTTTGGCGGCCCGGTGGCCCACGCGCTTGCCGTTGAGCTTCAACGCCGCGGATGCGTAGTCCAACACGTCGTAATGCTTGACCCTGCACTCGGCGCCGACCGGGGTATCGCGCCAAATCGAGCCTTGGACGCGAGTCAGGCCTTAGAACAGATCCTGCGAGCCAACGGGATAGATATTCCAGCAGAAACGGGTTCCGTCAGCTATCGACAGGCGGCGAATTTAATTCGTCAACAAGAACGAGAAATATTCGAGGTTGCCATTCCACCGCAAGAGCTGCTGGAGTTCATGGTGCAAAAGGTAAGCGCCAATCAGTTGCACCTCTTAGCGCACGTGCCTGATGTGTTCGACGGCGATGTGGTCATATTCTCGGCCGCACGAAGCGCGAGCGATCACGATTCATCCTTGCTGCAAAGTTGGCGCCCGTATACGGCCGGCGACATTACAGAGCACTCGGTCGACTGCACCCATCATGCGATGTTGAGTGCCGAATCGCTCAGCGAATATGGCGAACAACTCAAGCGTCTATTGGAAGCGCCCCGCGAAGGCAGGCATGACTGACCCGAAGGCAACGACCCAACCGAACCCCGCCGCAGGTTACGCACCGGGCGGCACGCTGATCAGCGAGCGCCGGCGCAACTTCATCTTCGTGGCGATCATGCTCGGCATGCTGCTCGCGGCGCTGGACCAGACCATCGTCGCAACAGCGCTGCCGACGATCGTCGCAAACCTGGGCGACGCCGGGCGTCAGTCCTGGGTGGTCACCAGCTACCTCCTGGCTTCGACGATCGCTACCGCGCTGGTCGGCAAGCTCGGCGACCTCTTCGGCCGCAAGAAGGTGTTCGAGGCGGGCGTGGCGTTCTTCGTCGTCGGCTCGGTGATGTGCGGGCTGGCGCAGTCGATGGCCATGTTGGTGGGATCGCGCGCTTTGCAGGGGATCGGCGGGGGAGCGATCACCGTCACCGCCAGTGCCCTGATCGGCGAGGTCGTTCCGCTCCGGGAGCGGGGCCGCTACCAGGGGGTGTTGGGCGCGGTCTTCGGGGTCACGACGGTCGTCGGTCCGCTGTTGGGCGGATACTTCACCGACTATCTGAGCTGGCGTTGGGCGTTTTGGGTGAACGTGCCGGTCTCGGTGGTGGTCATCGCGGTGGCCGCCGTTGCCATCCCATCGATCTCCGAGATGGCCGCGGCGCGCAAGCCGGTGATCGACTACGCCGGGATCGTCCTGATCGGTCTGGGTGCGGCCGGCCTGACGCTCGCCACCAGCTGGGGCGGCACCGTCTACCCGTGGCGATCGGCGACGGTCATCGGGTTGTTCGTGGGTTCGGCCGCGGCGCTCTGCCTTTTCGCGTGGGTGGAAAGCCGCGCCGCGGAGCCGATCCTGCCGACCCGGCTATTCCGCAGTCCAGTGTTCGCCGTGTGCTGCGCGCTGTCGTTCGTGGTGGGCTTCGCGATGCTGGGCGCGATGACGTTCCTGCCGACGTACATGCAGTACGTGGACGGGGTCTCGGCGACGACGTCGGGCCTGCGCACGTTGCCGATGGTGGTCGGGATGCTGATCACGTCAACCGGCAGCGGCACCCTGGTCGGCCGGACCGGCCGCTACAAGATCTTCCCGGTCACCGGCACCATGCTGATGGCGCTGGCGTTTCTGCTGATGTCACGGATGGACCCGGCCACGTCGGCTGTGCTGCAGTCGATCTACCTGGTCATCCTGGGCGCCGGAATCGGTCTGTCCATGCAGGTGCTGGTTCTCATTGTGCAGAACACGTCGAATTTCGAGGACCTGGGCGTCGCCACGTCCGGGGTGACGTTCTTCCGCGCCATCGGCAGTTCGTTCGGCGCCGCGATATTCGGTTCGCTGTTTTCGAACTTCCTCGGCGACAGGCTGGGGCCCGCGCTGGCGGCCGGCCATGTCTCCGCCGACGCGGTCAGTTCTCCCGCGGCCCTGCATCGGCAGCCCGCCGGCGTGGCCTCCCCGATCGTGACGGCCTATGCCGATTCACTGACCCACGTGTTCCTCTGGGCGGCCCCGGTCGCCTTGCTCGGCTGCGTGCTGGCGTCGTTCCTGCGCGAGGTGCCGCTGCGGGATATCCACCACAGCGCGGTCGATCTCGGCGACGCGTTCGGAATGCCGACCAGCGAGACGCCGGACACGCTGCTGGAGAACGCGATCGCGCGCCTGATGCGCGGCGACCCCGGCGATCCCGGTGTCCGGTTGCGCAGCATCGCGATGCGGCCCGATTGCCGGCTGGATGTGGCCGGGCTGTGGGGCGTGATGCGCATCTACCGCTACGGGCAGTTCTTCGGGACGGCTCGGCTCACCGACATCGCCGAAAGCCTGCGGCTGCCGTTCGAGGTCCTGGAACCCACCTTCGCCCGGCTGTGCACCACCGGCTACGCGCTGCAAGATGGCGACCGCCTCTGGCTGACTCCGGCCGGGACGCAGCAGGTCGACTACGTCTATTCGCTGTTGCTGGCCTGGATTGTCGACAAGCTGGCCCGTTCGCCGAGCTTCGAGGGCCGGCCGGACCACCGCGAGGTCGAGGCCGCGCTGCAACGCGTCGCGCATCGGGTTCTGGTCCAACGTGATTGGCACGACGATGCCCCTACCGGTCCACCCACCGCGGGTGCGTTATCGGCGCGCGGGCGTACCATCACGCCATGAGCCGAATCGGACAATTCGCGGACGACGACGTCTACAGCTGGGCCACGAAGTCCCCTGACCTTGGCGGTGCGATCGCCAATTTCAGCCAGGCGGTCTACACCAAAAACCGGTTGCCGATGCGCACCCGCGAGCTCGCCCGGGCAGTGATCGCCTACGACAACGAATGCGTTGTCTGCGCCAACACCCGCGATGCCGACGGGCCGGCCGCCGGTGTGGACGAAGACCTGTACGAGCGCGTGCTGGAGTGGCGCACCTGGCCGGGGTACAGCGAACAGGAGCGCCTGGCCGCCGAGTTCGCCCACCGGTTTGCCACCGAGCACACCAAGCTGCGCGACGACGAGGACTTCTGGAGCCGCGCCACCGAGCACTTCTCCGAGGAGTTGCTTGCCGACCTCGCGATGTCCTGCGCGCTCTGGGTCGGCATGGGACGGATGCTGCGCACCCTCGACATCGGCCAGGCCTGCAAGCTGACCCTGCCCAGCCGCGCCTAACCACGAATCGGCCTTCACCCCGGCTAATCCGCCCTGCACAATTGCTGCCATGACCGGCACACCACTCGCCGCCGCGGCGACCGCCCAACTAGAGGCCATGGGCGTCGACACCGTCATCGGCACCGTCGTAAACCCTGCCGGGCTGACGCACGCCAAGACCGTGCCGATACGCCACACCAACACCTTCGCGAACCCCGGCCTGGGTGCCAGTCCGACGTGGCACGCCTTCGCAACCGACCAGAGCGGCATCGCGTTCACCGAGAACATCGGCGTGATCGGCGATCAGCGAATTCGCCTGGACCTGTCCGGGCTGCGCGTCCTCGGCGACGGGTTGGCGTGGGGGCCCTGTTCGTTCTTCGAGCAGGACGGTTCACCCGTTCCAGCCTGCAGCCGCGGCACACTGGGCCGGGTAGAGGCTGCGCTCGCTGAACACGGCATCGCCGCGATGATCGGTCACGAGATCGAGTTTCTGCTGGTCAATCCGGAAGGCCACCGGCTGCCATCGGCGTCGTGGGCGCAGTACGGCCTCGCCGGGGTGCTCGAGTACGAAGGGTTTGTCCGCGATGTCAACGCCGCGGCCACGGTAGCGGGCGTCGCGATCGAGCAGTTCCATCCCGAGTACGGGGACAACCAGTTCGAGATCTCCCTGGCGCCCCAGTCACCGGTGGCCGCCGCCGACCAGCTGGTGCTGACCCGAATCATCGTCAGCCGCGCCGCGCGCCGCCACGGGCTGCGGGTAAGCCTGTCGCCGGCCCCGTTCGCCGGCAGCGTCGGATCCGGTGCCCACCAGCACTTCTCGCTCACGGTGCGGGAAGGGGAGACACAAGCGCCGATGTTTTGCGCGGACGCGGGCGAGGGCGGTATGACGCCGTCGGGCCAAAGCGCAGTCGCCGGCGTACTTCGCGGGCTGGAGCAGGCCCAGGGCATTCTGTGCGGATCTATCGTGTCCGGTCTGCGAATGCGGCCGGGCAACTGGGCGGGGGCCTACGCGTGCTGGGGTACCGAAAACCGGGAGGCGGCATTGCGATTCATCAAGGCCGGCCCTGCCAGCCCCTACGGTGGCAATGTCGAGGTGAAAGTGGTTGATCCGTCGGCCAACCCGTATCTTGCGTCGGCGGTGATCCTCGGGCTGGCGCTGGACGGGATCAGGAACAAAACCATGCTGCCACCGGAGACCACGATCGACCCCGCGAAACTGTCCGATTCCGAGCGGGCCAGCGCCGGCATCGTCCGACTTCCCGAATCGCAAGCTGAATCGATTGCTGCACTGGATAACTCGGCTCTGATTCGGGGCATTCTCGGCGATTCAGTGGTCGATACGGTGGTCGCGGTCCGGCGTCTGGTGTACGAGCGCTACGGCAATTTCGGTCCGGAGCAGCTGGCTGATAAGTTCCGGATGGCCTGGAGCCTGTGACCGGGCCCATTGCGGGGTTTGCGGGGCCCGATTTCTCCGCCCTGACACAACGCATCGCCGACGTGGCGTTGATCGACCAGCACATGCATGGATGCTGGCTGGCGGCGGGGGACCGGCCGCGATTCGAAAACGCGCTCAACGAGGCCAACACCGAGCCGCTCGCGGAGTTCGACTCCGCGTTCGATTCGCAGCTCGGGTTCGCGGTGCGCGCCCACTGCGGCCCGCTCCTGGGCCTGCCTAAACACGTTGACCCACAAATCTATTGGGAAACCCGCAGCCAATTCAGCGAGGCCGAGTTGGCGCGCTTGTTCCTCCCGGCCGCGGGCGTGTCCGACTGGCTGGTGGACACCGGGATCGGCTACGACGCTGGCGGCCCGGTCGGCATAGCCGAAATAGCCGACCTAGCCGACCTGTCCGGCGGCCGCGCGCACGAAGTGGTCCGTCTCGAACAAGTGGCAGAACAGGCCGCCCAGGCGCCCGGGGACTACGCGTCGGCGTTCGAGGAGATCTTGCACCGGCGCGCGTCCGGCTCCGTCGGTACCAAGTCCATCCTGGCCTACCGGGGCGGTTTCGACGGAGACCTGAGCGAGCCCTCGGCGCCGCAGGTCACCGAGGCCGCCAGCCGATGGCGCGACGGCGGCGGCGTCCGATTACGCGATCGGGTTCTGCTGCGCTTCGGGCTGCACCGGGCGCTGCGGCTGGGCAAGCCACTGCAGCTCCATGTCGGCTTCGGCGACCGGGATTGCGACCTGCACAAGGCCAATCCGCTGTATCTGCTGGACTTTCTGCGGCACTCCGGCAAGACGCCGATCGTGTTGCTGCACTGCTATCCCTACGAGCGCGAGGCCGGCTATCTGGCGCAGGCCTTCAACAATGTCTATCTCGACGGCGGGCTGAGTGTGAATTACCTCGGAGCCCGGGCACCCGCGTTCGTGGCCCGACTGCTGGAGCTGGCGCCGTTTCGCAAGATCGTGTACTCGTCGGACGGGTTCGGGCCCGCGGAGTTGCACTTTCTTGGTGCGACGCTGTGGCGCAACGGCATTGACCGCACGCTGCGCGGCTTCGTGGAGGGCGGCGACTGGAGCGAGGCCGACGCCATCCGCGTGGTCGATCTCATCGCCCATGGCAACGCCGCCCGCATCTACGACCTCGAGATCTAGTGGCATCACAGCGGGATGAACCGGCGCAGCTTCCCGCTGGCTTGATGCCGCTGCAGGCCGCTTGCTACCCGGATTCGGATCGTGGGATCGGATAACCCGTACCTGCGCAGCGCCGCGATCAGGGCCGCGGTCAGGGCGTCTAGGTGGGCATCTCGGTCCGCTTGTATGTCGGGGGCGCCCACCACTACGACGTCGGCTCCGGTGCGGGTCTGGGTGACCTGATACTCGGACACGTGCGGATCAGTGCCCAGCACGTGACGAAATGCGATGGGCGGCACTGTCGTTGCGCCATAACGGAAATCGTCGTCGCGGCGCCCACCGATATCGGCGATGCGGGCAAACTCGCTGCCGCATGGGCACTCTCCGGCCAGCGACATGACCTGGTCGCCAAGGTCGTAGCGAATGAACGGGAAGGTCCAATTAGCTCAGGCCGGTGGCAAGCGTGCGCGCAGCCGGTTCGTCGGGGCCGACCGGGCGTTCCGTTGTCGTCGACGCGCTCGATGACGACCTCGTCCTCGCAGATGTGCAGCCCCTCACCGCGCGCGCAGCCGACGGCCTGTATGCCGATTTCGGTTGAGCCCCATACGTTGTGGATCGGCGCGTCCCAGGCCTCGGTGATGGACTGGCGATCCTCGTCGAGCAGCGGCTCGGAGTTGGTGCTGACCCGGACTGGCTGGATTCGCAGGTCGCCGGCCATGGCCGCGCGGGCCAGGCGCCCGATCACCGTCGGATAGCCGACCAGGTGGGTGGGTCGCGCGGCCGCGACCGCGGCCAGCACTTCGTCGAACGGTGCACCCGCGGTGATGACCACCGTCTCCATGCCCGGCGCTGTCGGTACATCGAACAGCGGTGTGCTGGCATGCGGCGCAACACCGGCCTCCAGTACCGCGAGGCGGGCGGGGACCGAATTCCCGCCCGGCTCGCGCCGCTCTTCGCGCGCCTGCGTTCGCCAGGCCAGGCACGCCGCCGAAACAAAGAACTGCCAGTCCCAGACGTAGACCCCGCGGACCCCGCTGGAACCACCCGAACTGAAGACCTGCTGATCGCCTTCGGTATACGAAAACCATTGCTGCTCAGCAAGAATACGTTCGGCGCGGGCACGATCGAGATCGGTGCGGTGACGATGGCGTCCCACTGCTCCTGGGCGTCCTGCTTGGTCATCACCGGCAGCGACGCCAGGTCGGCGACCGAAGCCCGCGA
This sequence comes from uncultured Actinomycetota bacterium, assembly GCA_963778135.1. Lineage (GTDB taxonomy): Bacteria > Actinomycetota > Actinomycetes > Mycobacteriales > Mycobacteriaceae > Mycobacterium. The sequence continues at coordinate 532,375 of CAVZTC010000005.1, forward strand.
CGGGTCGATCTCCCGCAGCCGCCGGGCGTGAAACGGTGACCGTTCCCGCGCGTAGCCGAGCAGCGCCCGCAACCGGTGATTCTGGTAGTGCCAGGATCCGCTGCCGCGACCAATCCAGCCGTGCGACATGGTCTTCGAGGCCGGCCTGCACCACACCCAGATGCGCGCCGCGCATGCGCTCGTATTCCGCCCGCGCCGCTCCCGACTCCACCAGCTGCCCTCCACTGCCGTCTGTACCCCTGCAGTCTTGCACGCGCCGTTAATGCGTATTTCGCCCGAACGGAAGCCAATGAGCATGACCGACCCGTGCTTCCTGCCCGCTCACGAGCTCGTTCGCCTGATGACAACCCGCTCGGTGTCCTGCCGGGACGTGATTGAGGCGCACCTGACGCAGATCGGGCGCATCAATCGCATGCCTGCGGTTGGCCGATCACTCCGACGAGTTTGTCGCGCGGGGTGATTCGCGGGAGTCACGCACTGCGCGCCGTCGCGGACGTGACGCCACCTCGGTATCGCGGCTGCGGGCGCGGGGGGAGATCATGCTCGGCCTGTCCAACGTCCCCGAATTGGGCCGCGGCGCCGAAACGAACAACAACCTTCACGGCCGCACCAACGATCCGTACGACCTGTCCAGAACGCCCGGGGGCAGCAGCGGCGGGTCGGCGGCGCTGGTCGCCGCCGGTGGCACGGCACTCGGCCTCGGCACCGACGAGGGCGGCAGCATCCGCCAGCCGTGCCACAACACCGGCATCGCCGGCCTCAAACCATCGCCATGGGCGAATTCCGCTCATCGGCAACGTATTCGGCGACGCTCCCGGCATCTTCGGCCCGTTCAGTCACTATGGCCCGCCGGCTCGTTCGGTGGCCGATCTGCTCCTCGGCTTGTCGATCGTGAGCGGACCCGATCTGAAGGACCCCTACGCGGTTCCGGCCCCACAGGGTCGTCCCGACGACTTCGAGATCGGCGCCCTTCGCGTCGCCACCTACCTCGACGACGGCATCTCGCCGCCCGACGACGAAGGTCGCCACGGTGGTGACCGCGGCCGCCGGCGCGCTGCGTGAAGTCGCAGCCGTCGTACGGGAGGCCATTCCGGGATGCCTCGACCGCACCATGGAAGTGCTGTGGACGTCTGTCTTCCTGGGCGGTGATCGCGGACGGGGATTCGAGACGGACCTGAGAGCACTCGGCACGACGGACGCGTCGAAATGCTTTCGTTCATGGCCGATTACGACGTCATCATCGGCCCTGCTGTGCCGACAGCGGCCAAGCCGCATCATCGTGGTCTGGTGGAAATCAACGACTTCTCACATCTGATGGTGCACAACATCACCCGCTGGCCCGCCGCGGTAGTCCGCTGCGGAACCTCGCGGGCCGGGTTGCCCATCGGGGTTCAGGTCGTCGCGAGGCCGTGGCACGACGTCACGGCGCTGGCCGTCGCGGGCCACCTGGAGCAGGTGTTCGGCGGGTGGCGGGCTCGCCGCTCTGGTGCTGACGAAGTCGCCAAGAATCATTTGAGTTCGTCATCGGAATCTAGGTGTCAACCGGACCACCCCGGAACACCCCGCCAACAGAAGGAAATCCAAAATGTTCACTACCCGTTTCAACAAGTTCGCGACCGCTTCCATCACCGCGGCCGGCATCGGCCTGGCCGCGCTTGCCACCGCCGGGAGCGCTTCGGCCGAGACCTACCAGGGTGGCGTCGTCGGTGGCCCCAACGGCGGTCACGGCACGGCGCACTGGCAGGGCACGCACCCCGGGTCGGCCAACGTTCACTCACACTGAGCATCACCTGCTGGCGCCGGTGGCGGTCCGCGGAGGCGACCGCCACCGGCGCTTTCGTTTGTCTCGCGGCCGAAATCCACGAAACTCATCGATTCCAGCCCACTCAAACGCGGGTCCGCGACCGCCAAGCCGCGCGAATATGACTAGTTGGTGGTTGAAGAAAAATTCCCGATCGGGCGCAGCGCAACCCTGCGTGAACTGCAGGACGACCCGCACCCGCTGCTGGCGCGGCTGCGAGCGGCCGAGCCGGTGTCGTGGCTCGCCGTGCGGAGCGGCTGGTTCGTCACCGGCTACGACGTAGCGGTGACGGTGATGCGCGACCCCACCACCTTCACCGTCGACGATCCCCGGTTCTCCACGTCCAGGGTGGTCGGCGCGAGCATGCTCTCACTCGACGGCGCGAACCACCGGCGGCACCGGGAGCCGTTCGCGCGTCCGTTCCGCCCCGCGCAGGTACAGGACCGATTCGCCAGCTTTATCGAGGCGCAGGCCGATCGGTTGATCTCGGCGATACGGCCCGCCGGCCGCGCCGAGCTACGGCGCGACTTCGCCGGTCCGCTCGCGGTCGCAGTGGTTACCGAGGCGCTCGGCCTGCGCGACGTCGACGTCGACACGGTGCTGTCCTGGTACGCCGCGATCGTGGCGGCGGTGTCCGAGGTGACCGCCGGCGGGCCGGTCAGCGGGGCGGGCGCGGAGGCGTTCGCCGAGCTGCGGGCCGCCGTCACAAGCACTCTCGGCTCGACCAACCAAATCAACGAAAGCGGAGAACCCTCGCCGCTGTGGTACGCCGCGCGGGCACCGGAAGGGCTGACTGCCGACGAGGTCGCGTCAAACGCGGCGGTGTTGATGTTCGGGGGTATCGACACCACCGAAGGCATGATTCTCAACGCCGCCCGGCATCTGCTCGACAACCCCGCGACGCTGCCGCTGGTGCGTGACCACGACTACCTGTTGCCGAACGCCGTGGAGGAGTCGATCCGGTTGGAGCCGGCGGCCGCGGTCGTCGACCGCTACGCCACCCGCGACGTCGAGTTGGGGCGCGCTCCGATCCGGCGCGGTGACCTGGTCAGCGTATCGATCGCTGGGGCTAACCGAGATCCGGCCGTGTTCAGCGACCCCGACCGGTTCGACATCCGGCGCGCTAATGCCCGGCTTAACCTCGCCTTCGCGCAGGGCCCACATTTCTGCCTGGGCGCGCAGCTCGCCAGGACCGAAACGGCGGTCGCCGTCGGTCGGTTGGTGAAGCGGTTGCCCGGGCTGCGGCTCGACCCCGACCACGCCAACGCGCCGCGGGGTCTGGTGTTCCGCAAACCGCCGACGCTGCGGGTGCGCTGGGCACCGCCGGCAGTGTCGACGCCGTCGCTTGCGCTCTGATTTCAACCCCCTACTGTGCAACGCAGCGCCATGCTTGTGGCCGGGACAAGTTAGCTAGGAGGTAGTAGCCGTGGATTTTGGGGCGTTGCCGCCGGAGATCAATTCCGGGCGCATGTTCATGGGAGCGGGTTCGGGGTCGTTGGTGGTTGCCGCGTCGGCCTGGGACGGGTTGGCCGCGGCGTTGAGTTCGGCGGCGAGCTCGTATCAGGCCGCGATCGCAGAACTCACCGGCGGGCCGTGGTTGGGTGCATCGTCGTCGTCGATGGCCGCGGCTGCGTTTCCCTATGCGGCGTGGCTGAATACCACTGCCGCCCAGGCGGAATCGGCCGCTAGCCAGGCCAGGTCTGCCGCCGCGGCGTACGAGGCGGCGTTCACCGCGACGGTGCCGCCTTCGGTGATCGCGGCCAACCGGGCCGCACTGATGGCATTGGTGGCCACCAACATCGTCGGCCAAAACACCGCGGCGATCGCCGCCACGGACGCCGATTACGGCGAGATGTGGGCTCAGGACGCCGCCGCGATGTACGGCTACGCCGGCGGTTCAGCGGCGGCGACGACGTTGACGCCGTTTAGCCCGCCGGCGCGGAACACCAACCCTACCGGGGTGGGCGCCCAAGCCGTCGGAACGGCGGCGTCGTCGGCGCAATCGACGGTGTCACAGATACTGCCCTCGCTGTCCGCCGTGCCCAACGCGCTGGGCAGCTTCGCCTCGGCATCATCGTCGTTCGACCCGGTGGCGTGGCTGCTTGAGGTGCTGAACAGCCCACTGGGCACCGCGCTGAACAGTTTCAGCAACGCCTTGAGCCTGCCCGTTAACACAATCGGCACCGACGGCACGTATCTGGGGGTTAACGCGCTATACCTGGTTGCCCCGTTGATCTCTGCGGCGTTTCCTGGGCTGGCACCGGTGGCGGCGACTGCTGCGCCTGCGGCCGCGGAAGCGTCTGAAGTGTCTGAAGTGTCCGCGATACCAACCGGCACGGCGTCCACGCTGGTGAGCACGGCGGGTCGTGCCGATGTGTCGGCGGGTCTAGGCCGGGCGGCATCGGTGGGTGACCTCTCGGTACCGCAGACCTGGGGTAGCGCGGCGCCCGAGATCCGTCTTGCCGCTAGGGGATTGCCCATCGCGGGCCTCGACGCGGCGCCTCAGGCAGGGGCCTTTGAGATGTCCGGGCCGGGCGGCTGGGTCGGCGGCATTCCCCCGATAGGCAGTGTCGTCAACGCACCACGCATCGGCGAGGGTTCCGCTGATTCCTCCGGCCCGCGCTTCCACCACAAAGTCATCCCGCAGATAGCGACGGGCGGGAGTCTGCTGGCGGGGCACCCGGATCCGCAGTCGAAGCACGCCCCACGAAGTCCTGATGGCGAGTTGAGTGAGCGCGAACGCCATGAGCTGGACGCGCTGCGCCAGGAGATGACCGACCTGGCGATGGAGCGCGATGCGGTGGCCCGCTTGATCAAGGAGGCGCTGCGACCATGAGTCTTGATTTTGGGGCATTGCCGCCGGAGGTCAATTCCGGGCGGATGTATATGGGAGCGGGTTCGGCCCCGTTGGTGGCGGCCGCGTCGGCTTGGGATGCGTTGACGGCCGAGTTGGGTTCGGCGGCAAGTGCGTATCAGGCGGCGATTTTGGAGCTCACCGGCGGGCGGTGGTTGGGTGCGACTTCGTTGTCGATGGCCGCCGCGGCCTTTTCGTATGTGGCGTGGTTGAATACCACTGCCGCTCAAGCGGAGTCGACCGCTAACCAGGCCAGGTCGGCGGCGGCGGCGTACGAGGCGGCGTTTGCCGGCACGGTGCCGCCGCCGGTGATCGCGGCCAACCGGGCGGTGCTGATGGTGTTGGTGGCCACCAACATCTTCGGCCAGAACACCGCGGCGATCGCGGCGACCGACGCCGATTACGGCGAGATGTGGGCGCAGGACGCCGCGGTAATGTACGGCTACGCGGGCGCTTCAGCGATGGCGACGACGTTGACGCCGTTTGGGGCGCCACCGGAAAACACCAACCCGGCCGGAATCGGCTCCCAGGCCACCGCTGTCGGTCAGGCGGCAAGCACGCCGGCCACGTCGGTCCAATCAACGGTGTCGGAGCTCATGAGCACACTGCCCAGCGCGTTGCAGGGACTCGCCTCCGGTGAGCCATTCCAGTGGCTGCTGGACCTGATGAACAGCGCCCCGGTGCAAAATTTCGAAAGCCTGATGTTTGGCACCTCGGGTTACCAAAACCTCTTCGGCGCGGGAACTTTTCTTTCGTCGGGAGTCACGTTCCTGCTTGCCCCAGTTGAAAACCCTTGGCTGCAATCTGCATTGGTGCTATCGGGGGCGGCGGCGCCCGGCGCGATACCCGCGGACACGCGGTCGGCCCTGTTGGGCCCGATCGGCAGTGACGCATCGGCGAGCCTGGGCCGGGCGGCGTCGGTGGGTGCGCTTTCGGTTCCGCAGGCCTGGGGCAGCGCGGCACCGGAGATCCGGCTGGCCGCTAGGGAATTGCCGGTCGCAAGCCTGGAAGCGGCGCCCGCGACCGGGAATTCGGGGCCTGCCTTTGGGGGCACACTCGGTGGGATGCCCGCGGTAGGTCCGATTGGCAGCATCGTCAACGCGCCTCGAACCGGCGGGAATTCCCCCGACGGCCGCGCGCAGGCCCACACGAAGGGGGAACCGAAGGGGCGGCCGCGAGGAAATTGGCGGGGCTTCGACCTATTGGCCCCAGATGAGCAGTCCCCGTTGAGCGAGCGCGAGGAGCTGATCGCGCTCCGTATGGGAATCGCCGCGCTGACCAAGGAGCGCGATCTGCTCAAACGTTCAGCAACACTGTTGATCAAGGAAGCTATGCAGCGTTAGGCACACCTCAGACAAGTCTGGGCCCGCGGTCACACCATATTTGGCGTGACGGAGATCTGTGCGCATCGTGCGGCAGGAGACTGGATCGGACAGCCAAGTTCTGCGGCGAGTGCAGTGCAGCCGTCGCGTGCGGCCGGCCCGCAGCCCGGTGAGTACAAGCAGGTCGCCGTTCGTGTTAGCCGACGTGGTCCACCAGCTCGCGCCGTCAGCCCGAGGCTTCCTTCCATCCGCGAGGTGGCAGCGTGTGGATTGTGAGATTCTGCTGGGGTGGCCGCGCCCGCGTCGGCCGCTCCTTCGGGGGTGGTGACCTTTCTGTTCACCGATGTTGAGGGTCCGACCCGTCGGTGGGAGGCCGACGCGGATGGGATGCGGGTGGCGCTGCCCGCCCATGATGAGGTGTTGCGCAGCGCGGTCGAGGCACACGGCCGCGCTCGACTACTCGGCCATGGCGATCCGGAATTACCACAACGCGGGTAACCCCGCCACAATCCCCTTCCCCCTTGCCGGCCTCGCTGTCTTCCTCGAGCGGCTGGGGCGCTACGAATCGGCGGCTACCATCGCCGGATACACCTTGAGTCCCTTCGTCACGGCGTGGGTCCCTGAGCTCAGCACCGCGATCGCCCACCTGCGCGGTGTTCTTGGCGACCAGACCTACGAATCGTTGGCCCGCAAGGGCGAGACGATGACCACCGCCACCATGGTGACCTACGCATACGACCAAATCGACCAGGCCCGAACACAACTCGAACACCCCAAGTGAGTTGCCTTCGGACGCAGTTGTGCTGAATGAACCTGACAATCCTTTCCCGCCACGAGCAGCCCAGGGATCGGCGTAGCTATTGCGGCGGAGAGAAAGGCGGCGGATGGTGAAAATCCGCATCAGACCAGCCCGCTGGCATCGAAAATCCAGCTGTTATCCCCAGCCGCCAAATCCTCGAAGTAGTTGGGCGGCGCGATGCCGAATAGGGTGTTGAAGTCCGAATAGTCTTTCCAGACAGTGATTTTCCCGTCGACGACCTGGTGGACGGTCACGAACCTCAGCACGCCGCGCTCGCCGGTGGCGAATGTCCACGTCTCGGAGTGCTCGTACATGACGTCGGTGCCGTTGGCCAGTAGCAACCCGTCGTGGTTCTCGTAGCCGGCCAGCGGCTCGAGCCCTAGCTTGAGCCGCTTGATGATGTCGCCCGGACCGCGCGCCGCCGCCCCGGGGATCGGCATGTCGACATAGAGGCAGTCCTCCGACAGGAACGCCTTGACCGCATCCCAGTCCCGGCGCGAAAGTGCTTGCCACATGCCGAGTACGACGTCCCGGGGCGTGGACATAGACGTTCCTGTCACAGCCGCCAATAAACTCGATTACCGGACAGGTGTCAACCACCCCTCCCGCCCTTCGAGGGCGCATACTCGCCAAAGTCACTCCACTACAGCGCTACATCGCCGAGGAGATTGCCACCGACCACGTCGACGGCCTGCTGACCCGGCGCGAAGCCATCCGACGCCTGGCTCTGCCGGGTGTGGGCGGCTCGGCCGCCGCCGCGCTGATGGCCGCGTGCGCAGCGCAGAACCCCCCAGAGGGCCCAGGGGGCCCGGCGCCAACGTCGACCACCTCATCCGGCCCCTCGAAACCGCCCGGAATGGCCGGCGCGCTGACCACGTCGCCGATCACCTGGGCCGGACCGCAAGGCCAGCTCCAGGCAGCGTGGGCCCAAGCGCCCCGATCCAGCTCCAAAGGCGATGTACTGGTCATCCACGAGAACAAGGGATTGACCGACTGGGTGCGATCGGTCGCGGGACGTCTCGCCGGGGCCGGGTATACGGCGCTCGCCGTCGACCTGTTGTCCGAGAAAGGCGGAACCGGCAGCTTCCAGGACCCTGCCCAGGCCACCGCGGCACTCGCCACAATCGCGCCCGAGCAGTTCACCCATGACCTGAATTCCGCTGTCTCGCAACTGAAGCTGTGGGCTCCGGGGGAGAAGGTCGGCGTGGTCGGCTTCTGTTTCGGCGGCGGACTCGTGTGGCAACTGCTGGCCGACGGCGCGCTCGGGGTGTCGGCCGCGGTTCCGTTCTACGGACCGCTGCCGGCCAACCCCTACTTCACCGGGGCCAACGCCGCCGTCCTGGGCGTCTACGGCGCCCTCGATGCCCGCGTCACCGGTTCGGAGTCCGCGGCCAAGGCGGCCCTTGACCGTTTCGGCCTGGTCGACGAGCTAGTCATCGAACCCAATGCCGACCACGCGTTCTTCAACGACACCGGACCGCGTTACAACCCGGCGGCGGCGAGCGATGCCCGGCAGCGGCTGCTGGACTGGTTCGGCCGCTACCTGGCAGCGCAATGATCTATGCGGATCGTTTGCGCGGACAAGCCGGTCACCGAGAAACCATGGACCGGGCGGGTCCCAGCGTCACCGGTAGCGTCGACCAGCCACGCAACACGCGGGTATCCCGCCTGCTTCCGGCGCCGGCGGCCCGCACCTCGGGGAAGCGATCGAAGAAGGTTCGCAGCCCAACCTCTCCCTCGGCCCGCGCCAGGGCGGCGCCCAGGCAGAAGTGTCTGCCGCCGGAGAACGCGAGATGCCTTCCGGCATTGGGCCGTTCGATGTCGAAGCGATGCGGATCGGGAAACACCTTGGGATCTCGGTTGGCCGCGGCCAGATACACCACCACCATCTCCGAGCTTTCGATCCGCCTGCCCGACAGCTCGACGTCGTTGAGGGCGACCCGCCCGGTGAGCTGCACCGGCGACTCCAGCCGCAGAATCTCTTCAACGGCGTTGGGCCACAATTCGGGACGCTGGCGCAGCGTGTCGAGGTGCTCGGGCGCGTCCAGCAACATGCGAATCCCGTTGCCCAACAGGTTAACCGTGGTTTCGAACCCGGCTGCCAGCACCAGCCCGGCAATCGCCAGAAGCTCGGCTTCGTTGAGATATGTATCCGCAGAACCGCTTTCGGCCGCCTGGATCACCTGGCTCATCAAATCATCACCCGGCGAGCGCCGCAATTGCTGAAGATGGGTTTCCAACCAGGCGTTGAACCCGGCGATCCCTTCCTGCACGCGCCGGTACTGACGCCACGGCAAGCCGAAGTCCAGGCTCGGGGCGGCCAGCTCACCGAACTCCAGAACGCGCCGCCGGTCCCGCTCGGGCACGCCCAGGATGTCGCTGATGATCGCGACCGGAAGCTGCGCGCAATACGCGTCGACGATGTCGATAACACCGGAGCCACCGGCGCCGCCGGACCTCTCGGCCAGCCGATCCAGCAGACCGGTCGCGGTGTGCTGGACCCGGTCACGCAACGCCGCGACCGCCCGCGAGGTGAAGACCGAAGACACCGTCTTTCGGTAGCGGGTGTGCTCCGGCGGTTCGACGGCCAGCAGCGACGGGGCACGCAGCGGGTGCAGAAGGTCGTCGCGGCAGCGCCTCTCCAGCCACCGCAGCGGCGCCGGCAAACCGCCTGCGAACATCACCGTCCGAAAGTCGTCGGACCGCAGCAGATCGTGGGCGAGCCCATGGTCGACGGCCAGGTAGACGGCGCGGCCTTTCAGCAGCGGGCCCAGCGGCCGCACCTCGTCGTAAAACGGCACCGGGTCGGCGGTCACCGTCGGATCGGCGAGCAGCCTGGCCGGCAAGTCGCCCCGGCGGACTCCGATCTTCGCGACGCCACGCACAAACCCGTGCAGCGCAAACCAGTGCAGCCTCTGTTTCACAGGTCCTAGCGTAGGCGCGCCACGGCCGGGGCCGGCCGGCTAACCGGCCGCCGTTTCAGCACTCGGCGCTGATCTTGAAGTCTTCGGTCACGACCTTGTTGGGATTACTGCGGTTGATGCCGGAGGCGCTGCCGGTGATGGTGTATGCGCCTTTGGCGAGCTCGGCATGCGCGTCACCCACGCCGCCTTCGTAAAAGCTGCCGGTGAACCCGTCTACGTCGCGGATCTTCACCCACTGGGGGATGACCCGCTCGCCGGTGAGCAACACGACCGCTTCGACTCGGCCGAGACCCTCGGGGATGGTGATGGTCCGGTACCCCTGGTCCTGACTGCACGCCGGCGGACGCGTCGTGTGACTGGCGCCGTCGATGGTCAGATGGGCGGCCTTGCGCGGAATGGTCTCGGACCCCCCGCACGCCGCGACGCTGGCGACCACCACCAAAGCAACTCCGGCCACTGTGACTATCCGGTTGCGCACCAGTGCACCTCGATTCCGTTCCGGACCATTCCGACGCCGTCCGGGAGCGTCGCGCCGCCTCGAGAATTGTGCCCGAAACTTTACCGCTGTTTGGGCATTATCGCGGGTAGGGATTTGACGATTCGATTTCGCATCAGCTCCGGGCTCAGGCCCTTGATCCGGTCGATCCAGCGAATGCTGTTGGGTACGTACCAATGCAGCCGCGTCGGATGCTGGTAAGCCTGCCAGGCCGTCTCGGCGACGCTGCTCGCCGGCATCAGACGGAACAATCCCTTCTTGGGCGCCCTGGCGCGGAGTTCCTCAGCCGTGATCTTCGACTCGTCGGGCTCGGAGTGGTTGGGCGTCGTCGTCAGGATGGCGGTATCGATCAGGCCGGGCAGCACGTCGGCGACCCGCACACCGTGTCGCTGCCACTCCACGCTGAGCGCCTCGGTCATTCCCTTGACCGCGTGCTTGGTCGCCGAGTAGACCACCAGGCGTGGCATCCCGTACGTACCCGCCGAAGACGACGTCGAGAACATCAGACTGCCCGGGGCCTTCTTCAGGTACTGCAGCGCGCCGTAGGCGCCGGCCAGCACCGCCTTGAGGTTGACGTCCACGACGCGCATGGCGGCCTCGTACGGCACGTCCTCGAACCAGCCCGATTCGCCGATGCCGGCGTTGTTCCACATCATGTCCAGCCCGCCACCCGCATTACCGGCACAGAAATCGGCCAGCGCGGCGTCAAGGGCGGCCTTGTCCGTCACGTCGACGACGCGGGTCCAGAGTCGTTCGGCGCCAAGCCGGTGGCTCAGCTCCGCCAGACCGTCCTCGTTACGGTCCACCGCGCCGACTCGCCAGCCCTCGGCGTGAAAGAGCTTTGCGCCCTCGCGGCCCATTCCGCTACCCGCGCCGGTGATAAAGATCGATTTCATGCCACCCTCAGGCGCCCGTCACGGCCGTGTGTCAGCCTTCTTCGACCACAGCTTTGATGCGCTGCAGCGTTTTGGTCATATCGCGGACGTTGCGGCGCGTGCGCAGCCATCCGCCGAAAAACCAGTAATACACGGTGCTGAACGCCGACGGGGCCATCCGAAATGACTCGGTAACGTCGGTACCCCCGCCGGAGGGCGCCAATCTGTAGTGCCAGTTATTAACCACCCGGTCGCCCATGAGAACGGCGAAACCGAACTCGCGGCCCGGTTCGCACGCCGTCACTTCGCACGTCGTCCAGTACACCGGCCCGACCTCGTTTCGCCGCACGTGCCCCCGGAATTTGGCGCCGAGCGCCGGGCCGGTCGCGCCGCCCAACCACTCCGACTCAAAAACCTCGGGGGAGAATCGTCCCGTGCTACGCACGTCCGCGATCAGATTCCAGATCTTGTCCGCGGGCGCCGCCATATGAACTGTCGCCGAACCCTCCATGGGCTGATCCAAACACAGGTCCGCGTCGGGTCATAGACCGGCAGCGCCGAAAGTCAGTGGCGCGGAATGGCCGCCTGAATGATCTGGTTGATGATCGTCGTTATGCCGCGTCCCGGTTTCGACCACACTGCTGTCGGAAGGCCAGAGGCGGCGCCGCACTTCGGCCACGCATCCAGGCCCTGATCGTCCAGAACACGGTTGGCCACCGCGATCTGTTGCTCCCTGGATGCGGCCGCCGGATCGCCGACACCGCCGTATCGGGCCCAGGTGGCTGGCTTGAACTGCAGCCCACCGTACTCGCCGTTTCCGGTGTTGGCGTGCCAGTTTCCACCAGACTCGCACTGCGCCACCGCGTCCCAGTTAGGGGTGGGGGCGGCGTTGGCCGCACCGGGCGTCAGAGCCATCGACACTGCAACGATCCCGCCCACCACGAAGGACTTGCAGAGCTTTTTCATGTCAAGCATTTCGGACGACGTGTCCGAAGCGTTACCGATTAGAAAAGTTTGCGAGATAAGAAATCTATGGCAATTAATTCGACGCGGCAGCGGTCAGGCGCAGTATGACCGAGTCGCCAGCGCGAGGGCTTGTTGATACAGGCTGTCCAGTTGCCGGGCCTGGGCGACGCCGCTTCTGGCCTCGTCGAGCTGAGCGGCACAGTCCGGCGAATGCAACAGGTTCCAGTTGACCACGATCTGGGTCACCATCGCCTGGTTGAGGGCGTCGATCGCCGATCGCGACGCCGACAGGTCCGGTGCCGTGGTGGGTGCGCTGGCCGGGTCGAGCTTCCAATCCGCGAAACGGCTGTATTCGACCCCTTCGGTGGCGTTGATCTGGTCGCTGAAGACCCGGGCGACGTAGTCCGGGTCGACGTGCTGTGCGCCGGCGTCGGCGCGCACCCTGGCGAGTACTTGCTGGACGCGGGCCGGGTCTTCGATTTCGCTTGAGCCGTGCGCGTTCCACTTGAACGCGGCGACCGGTTCGGCGGTCTGCAGCCGCTGGGCGGCGGCGTCGATCAGCTCGCCGAGCGGGCCGGTGTCGGCTCGCGACTGCGTCGCCAGCACCGTGGCGACCACGAACAGCCCACCCAGCAGCCCGCCCAGGCCACCCACCACCGCACCCAGAGCGCCTCGGCCATTGCAGCCCGTCATGACCATGATTCTGATCCAGACAGCGCCGCGTTAGCCTGGCGGCATAGGTCCTTCTGAGAAGCACCCCGAGAATCGCGCTGAGAATCCCTGCAATGCATCGGCCGGCCGACGCGCCCCGATCGACGGCCAGCGCGCAGCATGGTCGCGTTCGCCGCGCGTTCGGGCGCTCGTCGCGGCGGCGCTGGGGGTCTCACTGGTGCTCGGTGTGGCCGTGCTGTTGATGGATAGATTCCATCCGTCGGCCGCTGACGCGATCGAGCATCCCGCCAACCCCGTCGGCGACGCCCAGTCCAGAGCTCAGGTGCTCGAGTCGGCCAAACAAATCGTTGGGCTTGCCGGACTGCAGACAACGTCGGCGGGTTACCTGTTGATGTCCTGCAACAACCAGCACGATCCTCCGTATCAGGGCGCGATCTACCTGAACTTCGCGGTGCCCGACGGAGCCGGCGCCGACACCTACTTCCCGGCAATCGCGAAAACGCTGGTTAGCCGCGGCTGGACGGAGGGTCTGCCGCCCAACGGCCAGGCGTTCGGCAGGACCCTGTCCAAGGACGCCGTCACCGTGATCGTCTATCGGGACAGCACTAACCCGGGCGTCGGCGTCCTACGCATCTACGGGGAGTGCCGGAACCTGAACGATCACCGCATTGACATGAGTGGGTGGATCGACGTCACCGGCGACCTGCGCGGGCCCAGCTGACGGCCGCCAAGGACGGTTCGGAGCCTGCTCGAGGCCGTTCGGGCCGCTAACGCGCTACTGCGCTTGACGGGTTGCCGTCAAGCGCAGTAGCGACTTCCTCGATCGGTGGGGTTATCGGAGGCTAATGGGTTCAGCTGTGCGCGCCCAGGGCGCCCTGCATGTCACCCTTCATCGCGTTGAGCTGAGCACCCCAGTACTCCCAACTGTGCGTTCCGTTGGCGCTGAAATTGAACACCGCGTTGTGGCCGCCGGCCGCGTTGTAGGCGTCCTGGAACTTCAGGTTGCTGCTGCGCACGAAATTCTCCAGGAACTCGGCGGGCAGGTTGGCCCCGCCCAGCTCCGACGGTGTGCCGTTACCGCAGTAGATCCAGAGCCGGGTGTTGTTGGCCACGAGCTTGCCGACCTGAATGGTCGGGTCGTTGCGCTGCCACGCCGGGTCGCTCGACGGTCCCCACATGTCGCTGGATTTGTAGCCGCCGGCGTCACCCATGGCCATGCCGATCAGGGTGGGCCCCATTCCCTGGGACGGGTCCATCAGGGCCGACAGCGAGCCGGAGTAGATGAACTGGCCGGGGTGGTAGGCGGCCAGGATCAGCGCGGACGAGCCGGCCATCGAGATGCCGACGACGGCGCTGCCGTTGGGCTTGACGCTCTTGTTGGCGGACAGGTACTGCGGCAGCTCGCTGGTCAGGAAGGTTTCCCACTTGTAGGTGGTGCAGCCGGCCTTGCCGCAGGCCTGGTTGTACCAGTCGCTGTAGAAGCTGGACTGCCCACCGACCGGCATGACGAGCGACAGGCCCGACTGGTAGTACCACTCGAACGCCGGGGTGTTGATGTCCCAGCCGTTGTAGTCGTCCTGCGCACGCAAACCGTCCAGCGCGTATACGGCCGGAGAGTCGTTGCCGCCGCTCTGGAACTGGACCTTGATGCTGCGGCCCATCGCCGCCGAGGGCACCTGCAGGTACTCGACGGGAAGCCCCGGCCGCGAGAACGCCCCCGCAGTCGCCGCTCCGCCGGCAAGACCGACCAGGCCCGGCAGAGTCACCGCCGCGGCCGCACCGACCAACAGCCGGCGCCCCCAGGCCCGGATCTTCTCGCTCACGTCTGTCATACCTGCCCCTTGTCGTAATGGTGTCTGGTGGTATCGGCTAGGCAATTTACCGTGCGAATAGGCCAAATGTCGATCTGGACGCGAAGCAATCTCGGTTTTGTTTCGGTTAGTGCCGCGAATACCGCGCCCGTGATATGTCGCCCGCTCACGGGTCAACACGCACTTCCCAACAACCCACTTCACGCTGCCGACAACCAAGAATGCACAGCTCACAGCACATTTCGGCGCCGAGGACAGGGGGAGCGGCCCGCCCGCGGGCTAACGACCAACGTGTACGTAAATAAAACGTCGGAGCGGATTGCGACACTGTCTTGGCACCGTCATGACGCGCCCGAAAATCTGTCGGCGATTACCCGAGTCTTACCCGCCGCTGTTGCCCGACCCTTACTCACCCGGCACGGTGCGCTGAGCGCGTCATCCGCGGACCGCGGCCGGTGGTGCAGGTCACGCATATGGTCCTCGGCCGACTGACACCTGCGGCCGAACTTGCGTCGACCGCGTAGGCTCTCCCAAAGCAAGCCGATGCAGACACGCTATCCCCGTTTCGTTCCGGCTCTCACGAACCACCGCACCAGCGGGCTGCAAGGTGCGCAGCGGTGCGCCGAGGGCATCGGAGGTCCGGGAACGATTGAGGTGCACACTTTGGAAGCGGTACTAGGGCTATCACTGACGCCGACCACCGTTGGGTGGGTCCTCGCAGAAGGACACGGCGCCGACGGCATCATCCTGGACCACAACGAGCTAGAGCTGCGCGACGACCGGGACAACTCGGGCGTGCGCGCGGTGAGCACCGCAAATCAAGTAGCAGACGAAGTGCTGCGGGTGGACGCGGCAGCGACCGCGAGCGACCGTCGGCTGCGAGTCATCGGCGTGACCTGGACCAACGAAGCGTCGGCTGAGGCCGCGCTGCTATTGGAATCGTTGACCGATGCCGGTTTCGACAACGTGGTGCCAATCCGATTGCTCGAGGCGGTCGAGAGACTCGCCCGCGCTATCGCACCCGTCATCGGTTACGAGCAGACCGCGGTGTGCATTCTCGAGCATGAGTGGGCGACCGTCGCCATGGTCGACACCCACGACGGCGAGACACAAACCGCCACCAAGCACGTGCGCGGCGGCTTCGACGGGCTGACGACCTGGCTGACCGGAATGTTCGACCGTAACGGCTGGCGCCCGGGCGGCGTGGTCGTCGTTGGCTCGGACGACGACATCAACGCATTGTCTTGGCAACTTGACGAGGCTTTGCCCGTTCCGATCTTCGCGCAAACCATGGCGCAAGTGACGGTCGCGCGGGGGGCGGCGCTGGCGGCCGCCCAAAGCACCGAGTTCACCGACGCCGAGTTATGGGCCGAACCTGCCGAACCCATCGCGACCCCTGTACGCCGCCCCCGGCAATTGTTCTATGCCGGGGCGCTGACGGCGCTGGCCGCCGGCACGATCACCTTCGTCAGTTCGCTTTCACTCGCCTTGGGCCTGCAGCTGGCCCCGGACAACGACTCGGGCGCAAAGCATGGGGTACACCCGTCGACGCCGCCCATCGCGGCGGCCGTGCCGTCGCCCAGGCAGGCCGCGCCATCAGAGCTGCCGCGCGTCAGCGTCACTGCTGTCGAACCGAGCGCGCAGACCACGGCGCCCTTTGAACAACAAAGCGGCAGTACCGAGCCAAAGCCGGACCCGGACAATCGGCAACCGTTTCTGTCGCGGGTGCTCGAGCACATACCCGGCGCTTATGACTCGGGATCCAACGCGCCGGCGCAGCCGTAGCCAGCGGTGGCTACCTGGAATCAGTGCATCCGGACCGACGTGCAGTAGTAGTTGTCGGTCAAAGCCAAATTGCCGGCCGCCGGCGGCACCTCGGGTAATCCGTTGTCCGCCAACAGTTGATTCAGCGTCGTCGCGGCGGTGTGCCAGCCATGGGAATCCAGATACGTCGCAACATCGTTGCGCTCGACGTCATAGCGCAGATCGGAGAGCTCGATGTCGAACCCATGCGCGCGCCAGCGCTCGCTGGCGGTCAGCAGCATGTCCGGCGCCTGGTTGCCGTCGTCATCCGCCGGGTTGACGAAGATCTCTGCGGCCAGCCGACTCCCAGGCGCGCTGAGTTCGGTGATGTTGTCCAGCAAGCGATCCTGAGCATCCGGCGGTAGGAAGGCAAGTAGCCCTTCGGCGATCCACGCGCTGGGTCGCCCGGTGTCAAAACCCGCTGCCCGCAACGCGGTTGGCCAATCGTGCCTTAGGTCGATGGGCACCACCCGCAGGTCGGCCTCGGGTTGCGCGTCCAGATCGGCCAGCGTCTCGGCCTTGAACTCGAGGACCCGTGGCTGGTCGATTTCGAACACTTTCGTTCCCGCGGGCCAGGACAACCGGTAGGCCCGCGCGTCGAGGCCGGAAGCCAGGATGACGGCCTGACGGATGCCGGCCGCCATCGCGTCGCGGAAAAACGCGTCGAAGTACCGCGTCCGGGCACCCATCAGATCGGCCATCCGCTGCAGACCCCACGCGTCCTCGGCGACGTCGACGTCTGCGGCCTTGATTTCGCCATTGACCCACCGAGCAAAGAATTCTATCCCGACGGCCCGCACCAGCGGTTCGGCGAACCGATCGTCGATGAGCGGGTTGTCGGCCTTGCTGGCGACCGCCCGGGCTGCGGCCACCATGGTCGCGGTCGCCCCGACGCTGGTCGCCAAGTCCCACGAATCATTGTCTGTGCGCGGCATTTACAAACCTCCCAGCAGGCAAGCAGATAGATACTTAGCAGAATTAATGATCTGTACGCGAGGATACACGCGCGTCTGGACTGTGGCCGTTCAGCGGCGGGGCAGCCCGGGCGAAGCGGGTCAATCACAGAGGTCAGACACGGTCAGACACCGGCATACACCGACTTAGTCCCCTTTGGCGTGAACGGCGTCGAAGGACACCGCCACTTCGTCGGCGACCCGCACGGAACCCATCAGCAGCGAATAGGGCTTGACGCCGTAATCGGACTGCCGAACGCTGGATTCGGCAGACATTCGCCAGGCATCGCCGGAATCCTCTGTGCGAAGCTCGATTACGTGCTGGTGCGATTTTCCCCGGACCTGCAGTGTGCCTGCGAGGCGATAACCGTTGCCGATCTTCTCGATGGTGTCGGCGGTGTAGCGGATCTGCGGATAGCTCCCAGCGCCCAGCGACTTCAATGCGTTGGACTTCACCAGGGCCTTTTCCGGAACCGACAACCCTTTGACCCCGCCCTCACCGCGCAACACCTGGAACGAATCGACGTCGACCACCAACTCGGCGGCAGCAGGTTCGGCGCCGGCCCAGCTCACCGTCGCCCGCCAGCGCGTCATCGCGATCGTGAGGCGATGGCCCATCCGCGCGGCCCTGCCCGCGACACCGGTGCGAACCAGCAACTCACCGTCGGATTGGTCCAGGTTCCACATGTCGGTCACAGACCGACTTTCTCACAGGCCCAGTCACATCGTCAGGACGGTGCGGTAATGCGCGCGTCCCTGCTCCAGAGTGGCGTAGCCTTCCGCGGCCTGCGCCAGCGGCAGCTCCTCGATCCACGCGCGCACTCCCGACAGGACCGCGAAGTGCATCGTGTCTTCAACGTCTTTCGCGGTGCCGGACGGGTGGCCGACAATGCTGACCCCAGGCGTGATCAGCTGAATGGGACTTATCGGCAGTGGCTCGGGCGTGACACCGATGGTGACGAGCTCGCCCTGTGGTGATATTCCGCCGACGGTGGCCGCCATGGCCCCCGAATTGCCTGCGGTGGCCAACACCACCGCGGCACCGCCCAAGGCCTTCAGCGCTTCGGCGGGGTCACCGGCGGTGGAGTCGATGTAGTGATGGGCGCCGAGTTTCCGCGCATCGTCCTCCTTGCCGGGGCCGCGGGCGATCGCAATGGTCTCGAATCCCATCGCCCGGGCGAACTGCACCCCGAGGTGGCCCAGCCCACCGACGCCGAGGATCGCGACCCGGTCACCGGGCAAGGCCTTGGTGTGCCGCAACGCGTTATAGGTGGTGACACCGGCGCAGCCCATCGGGGCCGCCTCCGCATCGGAGAGCTCGGCCGGAATCCGGGCCATCGCGTTGGCCGGCACGGTCACCGATTCCGCGTAGCCGCCGGGGTACTGGTAGCTCGGGACCTTGCCGTTCTCGCAGTGAATGAACTGACCCTTGCGGCATTGGTCGCAGTGGTAGCAGCATCCCCCGAACCAACCGACCGCGACGCGGTCGCCGACCGCGAAACCCTCGACACCGGCGCCGAGTTCGGCTATCTTTCCGGCGATTTCATGCCCCGGAGTCAACGGCCACGACATCCCCGGGAATCCGCCGGAGATGAAGTGGGCGTCGGTACCGCAGATGCCGCAGGCGGCGACCGTCAGGCGTGCCTCCTCACGGCCCGGCGGTTTGGTTTCGACGTCTACCAGCTCGAGGTCTGCTCCAGCGGAGGGGACATGGACGGCTCGATGGGTTGCCATTGCTTGAATATAGGTCTACTGCGCCACAGGGCATTCCGCTGCCCCGGTGGTGTGCCCGGTGGTGTGGTAGTCGACCTGCCAGTGCTTGATTCCGTTGAGCCAGCCCGACCGCAGCCGCTCGGGCTTGCCGACCGATTCCAGATCGGGCATGGCGTCGGCGATCGCATTGAACATCAGGTCGATCGTCATCCGCGCCAGGTTGGCCCCGATGCAGTAATGCGCGCCGGTGCCACCGAATCCCACGTGCGGATTGGGGTTGCGCAGAATGTTGAAGGCGAACGGGTCGTCGAACACGTCCTCGTCGAAATTGGCTGAGCGGTATACCATTACGACCCGCTGCCCCTTTTTGATCTGTACGCCGGACAGCTCGTAGTCCTCCAGGGCGGTCCGTTGGAACGACGTCACGGGGGTGGCCCACCGGACGATCTCGTCGGCGGTGGTGACGGGGCGCTCCCTCTTGTACAGCTCCCATTGATCGGGAAAATCGGTGAAGGCCATCATGCCCTGGGTGATGGAGTTGCGGGTGGTCTCGTTGCCGGCCACCGCCAGCAGGATGACGAAGAACCCAAACTCGTCGTCGGAGAGCTTGTGGCCGTCGACATCGGCCTCGACCAGCTTGGTGACGATGTCCTCGCCCGGGTTCTGGGCCCGGTCGGCGGCCATCTGCATGGCGTACATGATGAGTTCGACCGATGCACCGAGGGCGTCGTTGGTGGCGAATTCCGGGTCCTGGTCGCCGACCATCTGGTTGGACCAGTGGAACAGCTTCATCCGGTCTTCCTGGGGGACACCCAGCAGCCCGGCGATGGCTTGCAGCGGCAGCTCGCAGGACACCTGTTCGACGAAGTCGCCGGAGCCTTCGGCCGCTGCGGTCGCGACGATCTGCCGGGCACGCTCGCCCAGATCCTGGCGCAGCCGCTCGACCGCCCGGGGGGTAAAGCCGCGGGAGATGATCTTGCGCAACCGAGTGTGGTGCGGGGCGTCCTGGTTGAGCAGGACGAACTTGCCCCTTTCGATCTGCTCGCCGACGGTGCCGTCCTTGTACCGGGGGAGCGCGGTCTTCTGCAGGCTGGAGAAGACATCGCTGCGCCGCGATATCTCCTTGACGTCCTTGTGCTTGGACACCACCCAGAAGCCGCCGTCGTCGAACCCGCCCACCCCGAGCGGCTGCTCGTTCCACCAAATCGGCGCGGTCCGGCGCAGCTCGGTGAGTTCTTCGATCGGCAGCCTTTCGGCGTGGATGTCCGGGTCGGTGAAATCGAACCCGGGAGGCAGGTTGGGGGACGGCTGGGTGGATTGCTCGGTAGTTGACAAGGCCCACTCCTCGATACGAAGTCTTCTAGTTGTCTCCTTGTGCCAAATAAACCATTGGTAGACCACGATTGGGAAGGAAAAACCCAAGATCGCCGGAGGCGAATTGCAACGTGTTCAGTCGCGATGAGTTGCGCGCGCACCGCCGGTCTACAAGATCAACGGCGAAGCCCAATCGGGAGGGCGCCGACAATGCGGATCGTTTTGAGTGACTTCATCAGCCTCGATGGGGTGGTCCAAGCCCCGGGCGGTGAGGGCGAAGACACAGACGGCGATTTCGCCCACGGCGGCTGGTCTTGTACTAGTTCGAGCCCGCAACCACGGGACCGGCCGTCGCCGAGGCAGTGGCCGGCAGGCAGGCGCTGCTGTCCGGCCGACGCACTTGGCAAACTGTGATTTCTCCACCGGCCTTCGGCTCGCCGGGAGCGTGCCGGCAACCCGTTCGCCGACCGGATGAACGAGATCCCAAATCTAGTGGCGTCCCGGACGCTGACCCGGGACGACCTCACCTGGCCCAATTCCACGCTGTTGCCGGCCGACGATGCGATCGGGGGGATCCGCGGGCTGTGCGCCGAACCGGGTGGGGCGATGCAGGTCATCGGCAGCGCGTCGTTGGCCGCGCAGCTGATCGAGCATGACCTGGTCGACGAATACCGCCTGATGATTGAGCCGATCCTGCTCGGCGGCGGCAAACGCACCTTCCCCGACGGCGGCCAGGCCCGCGCGCTCGGGCTGGTGTCGACGACGGCAACCGGAACCGGAGTCCTCATCTGCACCTACCGGCGCCGTTGAGGCCGGTCGTTGCGGCCGGCGCACCCGCCCTGAAGGCGATCTTGTAACACCCGCCACAATGGTTATGCTTTGGTCCAGGTCACCGCCGGTCGACAGCCAAAAGGTGGGACTCACATACCGGCGTGACACAGATACCGAGGGTGGAACATGATGCGTGAGCTACTCACCGCCACGGCGGTCGCCACGGCAGTCGCGGGCTCCATGATCGGCATGGTCGGCACCGCGCCGATCGCCGCAGCCTACGAGGGCGACGTGCCGGGCATGAACTTTCAGGCTTCGCTGGGTGCGCCGTGCGACAACTACGAGCGCTTCATCTTCGGGCGCGGTCCCAGCGGTCAGGCTGAGGCCTGCCATTTCCCGCCGCCGAACCAGTTCCCGGCTGCCACCATCGGGTACTGGGTGATCTCCTACCCGCTGTACGGGGTCCAAAAGGCCGGTGCCAAGTGCCCGGGCTCGCAAGCCGCGGCGCAGTCGGAGGCCGGACTCCCGATGCTGTGCCTGGGGGATCAGGGATGGCAAGAAGGATGGTTCACCGGCGCCGGGTTCTTCCCGCCCTCGGGTTAGGTCCTCGGTTTAGCCGACCCGCCTATTCTGGAGGCATGCGCACAGGTCAGCTCCCGGAGTCCCCGGTACCGCGCTGGCTGCGCTTCGTGCTCGCGTCCGATCGGGCCGGCTCGGCGTGGTACGTCGGCGCCGGCTTCTTCTTCGCTCCGCTACTGGCCGTGATGTCGCCATGGCCGACGGTCACCGCCGTCCTCTGGGCGATCATCGCGGTGGCCGGGTTATGGCTCGGCCTGCTCGGAATCGCGATGGCGGTCGGCCTGGCGCGAGTGTTGCGCTCCGGCAACGAGATACCCGAGGAGTATTGGCGCAGCCTGGTGAACTACTGACCTCTATTTGCCACGGCGTGCGTTCGGCGAATACACAGCCGGGTCTAAAGTCATCAGGAGCACATCTCGAGCTTCCCCTCAACGAACAGGAGTGTCCGATGGCCGTCAACCCTAAAGATGCAGTCGACGCGGTCAAGGACATCGCGACCAATGCGGTCGAGAAGGCCTCGGACATCGTCGAAGACGTCAGCGACATCCTCCGGGGTGACATCGCCGGCGGTGCGAGCCAAATCGTCCAGCACTCCGTCGACATCGCCACTCATGCGATCGAACGGACCAAGGAGGTCTTCACCGGCAAGGACGAAGGCGACGAATAAGGCGCCGCCGCCCTAGTCCCGCGCTAATCCCTGGTCAAGCCGTCATACCGAAGCGGCGGCGTTGAGCTCGTCCAACCGGGTCGTCGCCTCGAGGTACTCCTGCACCCAGCGTTCGATGACGGTCGACGTCTTCTCCACCTTGGAGAATTGCCCGACGACCTGACCGACCGGATTGAACGCGACGTCGACGCTCTCGTTCGGGTACCTGTTCGTCGCCCGCACCGCCATGCCGGAAACCATGTACTGCAGCGGCATGCCGAGCGGCTTGGGATTGTCCTCCCGCTCCCAGGCCTCAGTCCAGTCGTTGCGGAGCATCCGGGCGGGCTTGCCGGTGAACGAACGGCTGCGGACGGTGTCGCGGCTGCCCGCCTTGACGTACGCCGCCTGTTGAACAGGCGTGTTCGAGGACTCCTCGACCATAA
Organism: uncultured Actinomycetota bacterium; assembly: GCA_963778135.1. Lineage (GTDB taxonomy): Bacteria > Actinomycetota > Actinomycetes > Mycobacteriales > Mycobacteriaceae > Mycobacterium. Next base: position 555,117 of record CAVZTC010000005.1, read on the forward strand.
GCCACTGCGAACCGGTCCACGCACCCTGGGCGCCGAGCGCCAGCGCCGCGGCGATCTGCTGGCCACTGCCGATACCACCGGCCGCCAGCACCGGAACCGGAGCGACCTCCTTGACGACCTGCGGCCACAACACAATTGAGCCCACCTCGCCGCAGTGCCCGCCGGCCTCGCCGCCCTGGGCGATGATGATGTCGACGCCCGCGTCGGCATGCTTGCGGGCCTGCGACGGCGAACCGCACAACGCCGCGACCTTGCGGCCGGCGTCGTGGATGTGCTGGATCATGTCGGCCGGCGGGGTGCCCAGCGCGTTGGCGATCATCGACACCTTCGGGTGCCCGAGCGCCACCTCGACCTGCGGGGTGGCGGTCGCCTCGGTCCAGCCCAGCAGCTGCAGGCTGTCGCCGTCGCTGTCCTCGATCGGGACGCCGTGGTCAGCGAGGACCTTTTTCGCGAAGTCCAGATGCTCCTGCGGCACCATCTTGCGCAGTGTCTCGGCGAGTTCCTCGGCCGACAGGTGGGAGTCCATACCCTCGTACTTATTCGGGATGACGATGTCGACGCCATAGGGGTGGTCACCGATGTTCTCATCGATCCACTTGAGCTCGATCTCCAGTTGCTCCGGCGTGAAGCCGACCGCCCCCAGCACACCGAAACCTCCGGCCTTGCTGACGGCGACGACGACATCGCGGCAGTGGGTGAACGCGAAGATCGGAAACTCGATACCGAGTTCGTCGCAAATAGCAGTGTGCATGCCTGCTCCTGGAAAGCTTGGCCCTGTTAAAAGGGGAGTAAAGATATGCGAACAGAACTGAAACGTGTTCTAGTTTAGTACGGACGGCACTGACGTGGCCAGCCGCCTCGGTGTGGGGACTCCGAACTACGGGCCATCGCGTCCCTGGGCGTCCCTGGGCGCCGAAAATGTCAGGTCTTCAGGGCGTGCGCCACCCATAAGACCAGGAACGCCAGCATGCAGCCGGCGCAGACGAGGTGATCCCGGCAGATGGATCGCGCGAGGCGGCTCTGGCCGGCAAGGCCGTCGACACGTTTTCCGAGCCGAACGGCGGCGGGCACGGTGTGGATCAACGCCAGCAGGACCGAGACCCCCGTGAGCGCGGCCGAGGCGAACATCAGCCAGTGTGGGTCCCGCCCGCGAGTCGCCTGAAACCCCAACGCGCCCAACAGGATCAGCATGACAAGAGCAATCAGCCGGCTCATCGGCCGCGATGTGGTGGTGGCGCGGTGGTAATAGCCGGCGATCGAAGCGAGCACGGGTTCGGGCAGTTCGTCGCCAGCGCGTCGGTGGCCGAAAACCTGGACATCGAAGATCAGATCCATCCATAGGACGGCGAGCAGGAACCCGCTGCAGGCCGTGAGTAACGGGGCCACGAAGCTCATCCACCTCCCGTTGGCGCGGCCGCCCTACCGGCGGGACAACGACGCCTCTCGCACACTAAAACACGTTCTAATCTCGCGATATCCTCGGGTAGCGTGACCCAGCATGGGACGAGTGGCTGGAAAGGTTGCGCTGATCAGCGGCGGCGCCCGGGGTATGGGAGCGTCGCATGCCCGGTTGCTGGTGTCCGAAGGAGCCGAGGTGGTGATCGGCGACATCCTCGATGACGACGGCCGGGCACTGGCCGACGACCTGGGCGACGCGGCGCGCTACGTGCATCTCGACGTGACCCAGCCGGAGCAATGGGCGGCGGCCGTCACCGCGGCGGTGGAGGAGTTCGGCAAGCTCAACGTGTTGGTGAACAACGCCGGCATCATCAACTACGGCCCACTGAAGACGTTCGACCTGGACAAGTGGCGTCGGGTCCTCGACGTGAACGTCACCGGCACGCTGTTGGGCATTCAGGCCGCCGTCGATCCGATGACCGATGCCGGAGGCGGCTCGATCGTCAACGTTTCATCCATCGAGGGGCTTCGGGGTGCCCCATGGGTACACGGGTACGTGACCTCCAAGTGGGCGGTCCGCGGTCTGACCAAGTCGGCCGCGCTTGAGTTGGCGCCCAACAACATCCGAGTCAACTCGATTCACCCGGGCTTCATCCGCACCCAAATGACGTCAAGACTTCCCCAGGACATGCTCAACATCCCGCTCGGACGCCCAGGGGAACCTCAGGACGTGTCGACGTTCGTGCTCTTCCTGGCCAGCGATGAATCCTCATACGCGACCGCTGCCGAGTTCGTCATCGACGGCGGCCTGGTGGCCGACGTTCCGCATCGGGCTCAGTAGCTGTCGCTTCGTGGTTTCGTCACCGAAATCACTTGTGCCAAGGTTCGTCTCAGAAGAGTCCGATGTATTCCTCAGCGACGCCGAGAGCGACGAGGAGCATGGGTACCGCAATTGCGAGGCTGGCGATCGCCAGTCCACGCCCGCGCTCCCCGCGTCGGTTGATTTGGTGCAGCGCGATGAACCCATAGACGATGCCCATGAAGAGGACGACCGTCCCGGAGTGCCTGGTCCAGATCACCATGGGCAACCACGACATGCTGCTGAAAACAAAGGATGCGATGGCGTAACGATTGGCCGGGCGCGATGCGTTCAGGCGGGGCGCGGCCTCGTAGGTGTTGTTCATGTTTGCGTTCCCTGCGTTGGGGGCCGCTGCGGCGACCCAGTGGAATGATGCCTCTAGATTGCCGATCGCCGCTTCCGACGTCCTTGGCGAATTCTTGAAACGATTCGGTCAATCAGCGCACCCCGGATCCCTCGCGAAGTTGATCTCTGGGTGACGGTGTCCCAGCACACAGCGAATTTCGTGGGTCAGCTGGGTCGACCGCGCAGATCAGTTGGAGGCCAAGGGGGAGTCTGGGCACCACGGCGCCTGCGCGGGCAGCCTGCGGAACTACTGCGCCAGGACGAGAGGAAGGCAATGACGGGTCGGACGGGTAGTCGGCGCTCGATCGAACTAGCCGCTCTTGATCCGCTCCGGCGCCCACGGTAGCGTGGGCCTGGCCAATTACGAAACGGTGGGTAGCGTAATTTGGTCCCCAGTTCACCGAAAGGATCGGCTCGATGCGCAGCCTTTACGCCGGCCGGCCGTTCACCACGTCGACGCCCGAGATCGCGGCTGCGCTCGAGGACGTGAGTGTCCCAACGCTGCTGCTCTCGCTGGTCCACATCACCGGCGACCCCCGCTTCATCCGCGAGTTCAAGCAGATGGGCATCTTCCTCAACGAGGTCCAGGGGTTCATGTCGGAGGACGACAAGGCGCGGGCGCGCGCCGAGGCGCTCAAAGTCATCACGGACTACCGGGACCGCGGATGCCCCGAGCCGAAGCCGCTGAGCCCCGAACTCGTCCGGGAAATGCTGGACTGGGCGGCCTGCGAGCATGTTCCCGACGACTACCTGCCCCTGCTCTCCGAAGAGCTGGACCTCGAAGGTGTCGACCCCCGTCGGCCGGCGGCCCTGCCCACCGAACGCACCACGCAGATCCCGGTCCTCGTCATCGGATGCGGCGAATCCGGCATCCTGGCCGGAATCCGGCTCAAGCAGGCCAACATCGGATTCACTATCGTCGAGAAGAACCCAGGTCCCGGCGGAACATGGTGGGAGAATAGCTATCCCGGCGCGCGCGTGGATGTGGCGAACCACTTCTATTGCTACAGCTTCGAACCCAACAACAACTGGACCCACTTCTTCGCCGAGCAGTACGAGCTGCGGGACTATTTCGAACAGGTGATGAAAAAGCACGACTTGGCGGAACACGTGCGGTGGAACACCGAGGTGCTGGCGGCCGAGTGGAACGACGACGACGGAATGTGGACCGTTTCGCTGTGCGGCGCCGACGGTCAGACGACCTCGCTACGCGCGCGGGCGGTGATCACCGCGGTCGGCCAGTTGAATCGACCGTATATCCCGGAGTTCGACGGCGCCGACACCTTTGCGGGACCATCGTTTCACTCGGCGGCCTGGGATCACTCCGTCGACCTGACCGGAAAACGGGTCGCGCTCATCGGGGCCGGCGCCAGCGGCTTCCAGATCGCACCCGCGATCGCGCCAGACGTGCAGCGGCTCAACGTGTTCCAGCGGACCGCCCAGTGGATGTTCCCGAACGCGATGTATCACGACGAGGTCGGCGACGGTGTGCGCTGGGCCATGCGCCACCTGCCGTACTACGGAAGGTGGTACCGGTTCCTGGTCCTGTGGCCGGGCTCCGACAAGGGGCTCGACGCAGCCCAAACGGACGCCAACTATGCCGATCAGGGCTACGCCGTCAGCGACATCAACGCCGCCGCCCGGATGATGTTCTCGCAGTGGATCACCAGCCAGGTTGGCGAAAGCGACGAGCTGTTGGGCAAGGTCATGCCCGACTATCCGGCCACCGGCAAACGGACATTACAGGACAATGGCAGCTGGCTGCGGACTCTGCAACGCGACAACGTCGAACTGGTGCGCACGCCGATCCAGCGGATAACGCCCGGTGGCGTCGTCACCGAAGACGGCGTGACTCACGACGCCGACATCATTGTCTACGCCACCGGATTCCGGCACACTGATGTCCTGTGGCCGCTAAAAGTGACTGGCCGCAACGGAACTGACCTGCACGGCATGTGGGGCAGCCGACCCTACGCCTACCTCGGGATCACCATTCCGGCGTTTCCCAACTTTTTTATCATCTATGGGCCCGGTACCCACCTGGCCCATGGCGGCAGCCTGATCTTTCAGTCCGAGCTGCAGATGCGCTACATCGACCAGTGCCTGCGGCGGCTCGCGGAGACCAATCTGCATTCCCTCGAACCGAGGCCCGAGGCGGCCACGGAGTGGCATCAACAGACGCAAGCCAAAATCAAGCAGATGGTGTGGTCTCACCCCGCGGTCAAACACTCCTACTTCAAGAACGCCGACGGGGAGATCCACACCGTGAGCCCTTGGCGTCTCAACGAGTACTGGGCCGCGGTGCGCGAGCCCGATTGGTCACAATTTCTTGTTCGACCCAAAGAGAGAGTGCGACAAAGAAAGTGAGCCCGCCAACATGCGCACGGTAGTCGTCGATGGGCCCCGCAGCATCCGGGTCGAAAGCCGCCCCGATCCCTCCCTTCCCGGTCCAGGCGGGGCAATCGTCGAGGTCAGCGCCGCGGGCATCTGCGGATCCGACCTGCACTTCTACGAGGCCGACTTTCCGCTAGGCGGGCCGATGCCGCTCGGCCACGAAGCGGTCGGCACCGTCGTCGAAACCGGACCGGACGTGCGCACCCTAAAGATCGGCGATCAGGTCCTGGTGTCATCGGTGACAGGGTGCGGTGCCTGCGCCGGGTGTGCGACCCGCGATCCGGTCATGTGCCACTCCGGCTTCCAGATCTTCGGCGGTGGCGTGCTCGACGGCGCGCAGGCCGACCTGCTCGCGGTGCCCGCGGCCGACTTCCAACTGTTGAAGATGCCCGAAGGCATCACCACCGAGCAGGCGCTCCTCCTCACCGACAATCTCCCCACCGGCTGGGCGGCGGCCCAGCGAGCCGATATTCCCTACGGCGGCACCGTGGCGGTGATCGGCCTGGGCGCGGTTGGGTTATGCGCGCTGCGGAGCGCTCTTTTCCAAGGCGCGGCAAAGGTTTTCGCGGTCGACCGAGTCGACGGCCGGTTGGACCGTGCCGCACAATGGGGAGCGACGCCGATCAAGGTGCCGGCCGTCGAGGCCATCCTGGCCGCCACGGGCGGTCACGGCGCCGACGCCGTGATCGACGCCGTCGCTACCGACGCTTCCCTGACCGACGCCCTGAACGCGGTGCGGCCCGGCGGCACCGTATCGGTTGTCGGCGTGCACGACATGCAGCCGTTTCCGCTCAACGCGCTGGGCTGCCTAATCCGCAGCATCACGCTGCGGATGACCACGGCGCCTGTGCAGCGCACCTGGCCGGAACTGGTTCCGCTCCTGCAGTCGGGCCGACTCGACGTGGACGGCGTCTTCACCACGACGTTGCCGTTGGAGGACGCGGCGCAGGCCTATGCGACGGCGGAGTCCCGTTCCGGTGACGAAGTCAAAATCCAGCTCAAGCCATAGTGCTTGGGCTGTTCTCCCGGCGTACATGCCTCGCCAGGTGACGTAGCCTGTGCACCGGACCGCGGCGGCCGTTAACCGTCGACGAGGGTGCCGTCGAGGTCGAAGAACGCGCCGATGTGCGGTCCGGGTGCGCTGGACTCGATCTCCGCGATGGCGTCGGCGGGGGAGACTTCGTGATCGTCACCATGTCAGCACCCCTTTCTCGGCCATGTCCGGGCCTCGTTACCGGGTTGCCGAGATGTATTGCGAGTGCATGAAACTGTCGATTTTGACGTCGACGTCCGGCGGGGTCATGCCGTAGCCGGCCTGCAACTGCAGTGTGTTGCGGACGGGCTGCACGTCCCAGCCGTGCGCCGCAAGCACTTCCGCGGGATTGGTCTTGGGTTCGTAGGTGAGCGCGGAGAAGTTCACGTCGCCCGACATGTTGACCCCCGGGTGCGCCGCTTCCAGGGCGGTGAGCTGGTCGTGATCGAGCCGCGAACCCAGCGCGCCCACTGCAACTCGGCTGCCCGGGGCGGAGAGATCGCTGATCAGGGTGAACAGCCGGCTCTGCGCGTCGTCGGTCAGGTAGGGCAGTATTCCCTCGATCGACCAGGCACTGGGGCTGTGCGGATCGAAGCCGGCCGCCCTCAACTGCGTGGGCCAGTCGGTCCTCAGGTCGGCCGCGACCTCGCTCCGGCGGGCCTTGGGTGCCGTGCCGTGCTCGGCCATTACCCGCGCCTTGAATTCGAGAACCCTCGGGAGGTCTACTTCGAAAACGGTTGTTCCGGCCGGCCAGTCAAGCCGGTATGCCCGGGAGTCCAATCCGGCGGCAACGATCACCGCCTGCCGGATTCCGGCGGCGCCGGCGGCGGCGAAGAAGTCGTCGAAGAACCGGGTTTGCACGCCGTAGAGACGAGGGAAGGCGGTCTCGTCCTCCGAGGTCCCCGGGTTGGCGAGCACGCCCGCCAGATACGCATCCTGTGACGCGGTGATGAAGTATTTCGCGTATTCGTCCCGGACCAGCGGTTGCGGGCTTACCGCATGCACCGCGCGCCAGCCCGCTACCAGAAGGGCGGTATATCCGACGCCGCTGACGATGTCCCAGTGGTCGTCGTCGGAACGAAGCGACCCGTATTCGGGTGTCGTGCTCATGGACGACCTCAGCCCTCCGTCCCGAACCGGAAAATAGGGAAACATAGCCAACATAACCAACGTACTCGCCCCGTCAGAGTTCAAGCAGTTCAGAGTTCAAGCAGTATTGTGACCGGCCCGTCGTTGATTAGTTTGACCTGCATGTTCGCCCCGAACACACCGGTTTGCACGTCGGCACCGAGCCCCCGCAACGCCTCCGCGAACGCCGACACCAGCGGCTCGGCGACGGGCCCGGAGCGGCCGCGTTCCAGGACGGCCTGCGGCCCTTGGCCGTGTCCGCATACAGGGTGAACTGGCTGACCACCAGGATCGGAGCGTTGACGTCGGCGGCGGACCTTTCGTCGGCGAGAATACGTAGGGTCCAGAGCTTTTCGGCGAGCCGGCGCGCCTTGTCCCGATCGTCGGTGTGGGTGACTCCGACGAAGGCGAGCAGACCCTGCCGCTGTGGCCGGATGGCGCCGACCACTTCGCCGTCGATCGAGACCGCCGCCGATGAGACGCGTTGCACCAGAACCCGCATGTGCCTCGATGCTGCCAGGTTCGGCTTGGCAGCACCGTCGATGGGTACGCTCGTCGAGTGTCTGTGCTGGTTGCGTTTTCGGTCACCCCGCTGGGGGTGGGCGAGGCCGTCGGGGAGATCGTCGCCGAAGCGGTTCGGGTGGTTCGCGATTCCGGGTTGCCCAACAAGACGGATTCGATGTTCACCGTGATCGAGGGCGAAACCTGGGAGGAAGTGATGGCGGTGGTGCAGCGCGCGGTGGAGGCGGTGGCCGCGCGTGCGCCCCGCGTCAGCACGGTGATCAAGGCCGACTGGCGCACCGGCGCCACCGACGCCATGACGGAGAAGGTCGCTTCCGTCGAGCGCTATCTCTCAGAACGTTAGGCGTCTACCGCCGCCCGGAACGCTTGCTCAGCCGCGGCACCGTGGACCGCGAACACCACCCGCTCCAGCGAGCCTGAGCGGTGCTGCCGAACGGCGTCGACCATCAGCCGCGCCGCGTCGTCGAGCGGGAAGCCGCCGACGCCGGTGCCGAACGCCACCAACGCCAGCGGATCGGCACCCCAGCTCGTCGGCCTTGCTCAGCGTGGAACACGTCGCCCGCGTAATGAGTTCGGCGGAGGTCGGGCCGCCCAGCTCCATGGTCGCGGCGTGGATCACGTAGCGTGCCGGCATGTCGCCGGCGGTGGTCTCGACCGCGTCCCCGAGCCCGATCGGCGCCTTCGCGGTTGATTCGCGCTGCACCTCGGGCCCGCCGGCGCGCGATATCGCCGCGGCGACGCCGCCGCCGTGGCGCAGTTGGGTGTTGGCCGCGTTGGTGATCGCGTCGACTTCGAGCCTCGTCACGTCAGCCTGCACTACCTCTAGCTCGATCATCGGCACATTGTCTCGCGTAACCCGCCATCGAGACTGGCCGGCCGCGTGTCCAGCGCACGGGGTAGCTTGGCGCTAGCTGAGGAAACTCAGGCGGCTCGCAGGAAGGCAGATCGATGACCAGCAATGACAGCAACGAAGAGAACGGCGAGCCTCAAGGGAGCGCGGTGCCTAGTGGCGCCGGTGGCACCGGCGGTGCCGGGGGTCGAGGCGGCGCCGGGGGTGCGGGCGGCCGAGGTGGGGCCGGGGGTGCTGGCGGCGCCGGTGGCCGAGGCGGTGACGGTGGCGCGGGCGGCGCGCCCGGCCGCGGTGGTCAGCCCGGCTTGGGCGGCGAGGGTGGCCCCGGCGGCGCAGCCGGACCCGGCGGAACCCCCGGCCAGCCAGGACAACCCGGGCAGCCAGGCCAGCCGGGGGAGCCAGGCCAGCCGGGGCAGCCAGGACTCCCCGGGCGGCCAGGCAGCCCAGGTTAGAGCCTTTTAGCGGTGGTGCGGGCGATCGCGGCGCGGGTGGCCGCGGCGGGTCAGGTGGTGACTCCGCGGCCGGCGTGGGCGGGATCGGTGGCGACGGTGGCAACGCCGGCGACGGCGGCACCGGCGCTCTCGTCGGCGGTGGCGCGGGCTCCGGCGGGTTTGGCGGAACCGCCGGGAACGGCGGCGGCCGGTCGTGGCGGGACAGGCGATAACGGCGACGGCCCCGACGGCTTGCCAGGTGACTCCGGGCTACTCGGCACCCAGGGTAGCGACGGTACGCCGGCTAGCTGACACGGTTTCATCAAACACAAGCCGCACAAAAACTTACGGAATAGCCTAATGCTAGGTCGGGGCGGCGGACCGTTCACGGGCCAGCGCGTAGAGCCGCCACTGGTCGGGGACGCCTTTGAGTTCGTACTCACCTCGCTCGACGAACCGGCGCCGCGACCCGGCGACAATGTCACGCACCGTCGAGGACACCAGCACCTCGCTGGGTCGCGCAGCGCGGCTACCCGCGCACCGATGTGCACGGTCAGGCCGGCAACATCCGTTTTCGAGGCTCCGCGCACCTCGACCTCGCCGGCATGTACACCCACCCGCACCTCGATGCCCAAAACCCGCACCGCGTCAACAATTTCGTCTGCGCACGCGATCGCGGCGCTGGGGCTGGTGAACGTCGCGACGAACCCGTCACCGGCGGTGTTGACTTCGCGCCCGCCGAATCGCTGAATTTCATGGCGCACGATGGTGTCGTGGCGGTCGAGCAGGTCTCGCCACCGATCGTCGCCGAGCGCCGCGGCGCGCTGCGTCGAACCGACAATATCGGTGAAAACTATTGTGGTGAGCACTCTTTCGGTATCGGAGCCGCCGCGCACGCCGGTAATGAACTCCTCGATCTCGTCAAGCAATGGCGCCGCGTCACCAACCCAGTACAGCGAATCCGGGCCCGGCAGTGCCACGTAGCGTGCGCCGGCGATGTGCTCGGCAAGGTAGCGACCATTGGCCGGCGGGATGAATTTGACGCCAGTGCGCTGCAGGATCAGCGTCGGCGCGATGATTCGGGCAAGCGTGTCGCGCACGTCCCCCTCGGTCACGACTTTGCTCACGGCGCGGGCCATGCTAGGCGACGCCGCACGGTTGCCGGCGTGATCCCACCAACTCCGGAACGCTTCGTCGCGGGCAACCGTCGGCGCAATGACCCCCAGCACGTCGAAGCCCTGCTCGACCGCGTCCGGCTCCATCGCGACCGAGGTGAATGGATCTGTGGCGCTCTGCTTGGCGCCGGCCGGGTAGTCGGGCGCCCACAACACCCGCGCCGTGCCGTTGATGATCACCAGGCTGCTCACCCGTTCGGGGTAGTCAGCGGCCAGGACGAGTCCACTCATCGCGTTATAGCTCGTCGCGAGAATGGCCGCCTGCTCGCAGCCAAGCGCATCCATAACCGAGATCGCGTCCTCGGCCCAGAACTCGGGCCCGATCTTGTCCAGCGACGGCACGCGCGACGACAAGCCCATGCCACGGAAATCGAAGCGGATCACCCGGCTGAACGACGCCAGACGCCGGTAGAAGCGGTGCAGCGAGGGCTCGGAGTCGATGGCGTCGATCGGTATCGAAGGCCCCGCCAGCAGGAGCAGATCGACCGCGCCCCCGCCGAAGACTTGATAGGCGATGTCTATATCACCGCATGTCGCGTAGCGAACCCGCGGAGCCTGCGCCACCGCCCCAGGTTAGTTCAGGTGGTCGCCAAGGGTCGCGCCAGCAGGCTGATGTCGTCAGCGAGCGCAGCCCGCCGAAGGCAGGCAGCGTCCACACCGGAGGAATCCGAAACAAAAGCGGCGCGACGGTTGATGTTGCCCGGCGAAAGCCCCTTCACGAAGAGCACCCGTTGGTAGGCACCGGCTTCTCATCAAACTTGTTGTACCGCTCGCTGATCGGCACGATGAGCCGGATGCCGAAGCGCCGATTGGCTGGGCCTGAATGCTGCGAGTGCCCCAGGGCGCCCGTCACGCAAGGGCAAGATTTCGGCCGGTATCAAGCGTGAGATTTACGCTGGCGTAGAGGTTTTGGGAAACGCTGAAATGTCGGAGATCAGTGTGCATACGCTGTGTTTTCTCAAGCTTTCGGTAGACGGCGCGCCGGAGGACACCGATGTCGTATGTAGTCGTAGCCCCGGACATGCTGGCCACGGCCGCAGCAGATGTGGCGGGCATCGGCTCGTCACTGGGCGTGGCCAACGCGGCGGCGGCTACCCAGACCACCGCGGTGGTGGCCGCCGCAGGCGACGAGGTGTCAACGGCGATCGCGTCGCTGTTTACCAGCCACGCGCAGCAGTATCAGGCGTTGAGCACTCAGGCGGCGGCGTTCCATGCCCAGTTTGCGCAGGCCTTGAACGGAGCGGGGAGCGCGTATGCGGCCGCCGAGGCGGCTAACGCCTCGCCGTTGGCGAGCCTGGCGAACCTGTTTTCGCCGGTGAAGTTGCTGACGGGGCGCCCGCTGTTCGGTAATGGTGCGGATGGGGCGGCGGGCACCGGGGCAGCTGGTGGGGACGGCGGGTGGATTTTCGGCAACGGCGGCAACGGCGGGTCGGGCGCAGCCAATGGCGGCAACGGCGGGGCTGGCGGGTCGGCGGCGTTCTTCGGCAACGGCGGTAACGGCGGAGCTGGCGGGGTCGGCACCACCGGCACCACGGGCACCGCCGGCAGCACGGGCGGCGGCGGCCTCGGTGGCAACGGCGGCCTCGGTGGCAACGGCGGCACGGGCGGTCATGGCGGCGCCGGCGGTAGCGGCGGTCTGCTGTACGGCAATGGCGGGGCCGGCGGCCAAGGCGGCACCGGCGGCACCGGCGGCACCGGCGGGACCGGCGGCACCGGCGCGGTCGGGGCCACCGCGGGTGCAACCGGCGGCAACGGCGGCGACGGTGGTGACGGCGGGACCGGCGGGACCGGCGGTGTGGGCGGGGTCGGCGGTAAAGGTTCGGCCTTGTTCGGCGGCCAAGCAGGCGCCAACGGCAACGGCGGCAATGGTGGCACCGGCGGTACCGCCGGGACACCCGGTGACGGTGGCACCGGTGCGGCGGGTACCGCCAGCACCGACGGCGGCATGGGCGGAACCGGCGGCAACCCGGGCACCGCAGGTGCCGGCGGTAGCGGCCTCGGGCCCGGCGGCGCCGGCGCGACCGCCGGCACGGCCGGCGCTGCAGGCGCCGCGGTGACCAGCGGCGGCGACGGCGGGGCTGGCGGGGCCGGCTACGACGCGGCCAATGACACGAACGCCGCCCCTGGCACGGACGGCGGCAACGGCGGGCCCGGCGGCGCCGGCGGGATGTACGGCAATGGCGGCCCCGGCGGGGTCGGCGGCGACGCCAAGGACGGCACCGGCGCCGGAGGTATAGGCGGCCAGGGCGGCCCTGGCGGTACGGCGTCAGGCAAGGGCGGTGACGGCGGGGAGGGCGGTCACGGCGCCGACGGCGGCACCGGCGGCACCGGTGGCCGCGGCGGCGACGCCCATGCTTCCGACGGGGTTGGCGGCGTCGGCGGCCAAGGTGGTCCCGGCGGACCTACCGGCAACGGCGGTACCGGCGGTGACGGCGGTGACGGCGTCGCGCCAGGCGCGAACGGCGGTCAGGGCGGAATGGGCGGCCCGGGCGGCTCGATATCCGGTGACGGCGGTAGGGGCGGTCAAGGCGGGAAAGGCGGGGACGGCGGCCTGAGCGGCGGCGGAACGCCTACCGATGGCGGGACCGGCGGCGCCGGCGGCACCGGTGGTACCGGCGGGGCGACCGGCAACGGCGGGCCCGGCGGCAACGGCGGCGACGGCGGCTTCGGCAGCAACGGCACCGCCGGGATCGCTGGCACGGCCGGTGACCCTAACGGCGGCGCCGGCGGGCCCGGCTTCCGAGGCGGTGACGGCGGCCCCGGCGGCCCCGGCGGCAACGGCGGCTCGACATCGGGTAACGGCGGCACCGGTGGCACCGGCGGGGACGGCAATCACGGCGGCGGCGGAGGGCCCGGCGGCAACGGCTACAGCCCCACCGCTCCCGGCGCCGACGGCGGTGTCGGCGGTGTCGGCGGTAACGGCGGCAACGGCGGCAACGGCGGTCCCGGCGGTAAGGCCGGCGCGGCCGTGAACGGCACCGCGGGCACCAACGGCACCGGTGGCAACGGCGGCGACGGCTTCCCCACCGGCTTCGGCGGCATCGGCGGCACCGGCGCGCCCGGCGACGCTGCCCACCCGAACGGCGGCAACGGTGGTGATGGCGGGAACCCCGGCGCCACGCCCGGTGTCGGCGGCACCGGCGGCGCGGCCGGCACCGGGGGCACCGGCGGAAGCAAAGGCACTGACGGGGCCAACGGCACACCCCGCGACTGCGGTTGTGGTTCGGGAGGGAAAGGCAGCGGCGGCGACGGCGGGGACGGTTTCAACGCCACCACCGTCGGCCAGACGGCCGGCAACGGCGGGGACGGCGGCAACGCCGGGACGATCGGCAACGGCGGCAAAGGGGGCGACGGCGGCCACGGCGCGCCGGGCACCAACGGCACCGACGGTGTCAACGCGGGCGACGACGGCGGCACCGGCGGCGACGGTGGGCTGGCCGGCAGCGGCGGCAACGGCGGGCTCGGCGGCTCGATCTCCGGCAACGGCGGCAACGGCGGCAACGGCGGCACCGGCGGCGACGGCGGCACCGGCGGCAGCGGCGTCAACGGGGCGCCCGGTGTCGCCGGCATCAACCTCTGGAACGGGCAGAACGGCGGCAACGGCGGCGGCGGCGGTACCGGCGGCGGCGGCGGCAGGGCCGGGGCCGGCGGCCTTGCCCTGGCGGCGTCGGGCACGGCTGGCCTCGACGGCACCCTCGGGGTCGCCGGCACCGGCGGCGACGGCGGAACGCCCGGCAACGGCGGCAACGGCGCCGACGGTGTCAATCCGGGCGACAGCGGCGCCGCGGGCGGCTTCGGCGGCAGCGGCGGCCAAGGCGGCATGGGCGGATCGGGCGCGCCCGGCGGTCAGGGCCTGGGAGTAGGGACTGGTAACGGCGGCGTAGGCGGGACCGGCGGAAAGGGCGCCGACGGGGGCACCGGCGGCGACGGCGGGGTCGGCGGCGCCAACGCCGCGAACGGCAACGGCGGCCTAGCCGGCCGCGGCGGCAACGGCGGCCAAGGCGGGTTCGGCGGCGAAGCCATGGGGTCAGGCACCGGCGGTACTGGCGGCACCGGCGGCAACGCCGGCGATGGTGGCGTCGGCGGCAACGGCTTGACGGCTACCAACCCAGGCACTGACGGCGGCGGTGGCGGCGGCGGTGGCTTCGGCGGCACCGGTGGCACCGGCGGCGACGGCGGCGTCGCCGACGGGTCAGGCAACGGCGGCAACGGCGGTCTCGGCGGCAACGGCGGTGTCGGCGGCAACGCCGGCAATGCCGGCAACGGGGCCGACAACACGGGCGGCGACGGCGGTGCCGGCGGCATCGCCGGGAGCGGCGGCTGGGGCGGCGGGGGCGGCACGGGCGGATTGGGCGGGGCCAGTTTCAACGGGTTCGGCGGCCCCCCCAGCGGCGTCGGCGGCACCGGCGGCGACGGCGGCACCGGCGGCAAAGGCGGTGACCCCGGGCCCGCCGGCAATGGCGGCAACTCCACCGCTCCCCTCGGTGCCGGCGGTAACGGCGGCAGCGGCGGCAGCGGCGGCAGCGGCGGCGACGGCGGCACCGGCGGCGACGGCAACAGCGGCCAATTGGGCGGCGGCACAGGCGGTCACGGCGGCGCCGCCGGCACCGGCAGCACTACCGTCACCGCCGGCGGCACTGGCGGCACCGGCCCCCTAGGCAGCGGCAACACCCCCGGCCCCGGCATGGCCGGGGCCGACGGCAACCCCGGCGTCGACGGGCAACCCGGCTAGCCGAGAGCGACCGCGGAGCCGGAACGCCCGTTGAGACCGGGCGCGGCAGGTCGGCAACCACGTCGCGATGACCGAACCTTCTTGGGCGCAAGCCCCGGACTTCAAGTCCGGGGTAAGCCCATCCCGGTTGTCGCGGGGTGAAGCCCGGCGGTCAAAGTGGGCGTGCTTGTCCGTCGAGGTATTGCTTGATGATCGACAGCGGTGCGCCTCCGCAAGAGACCGCAAAAATAGGATGGGGACTCGGCGCTCATCGATGAATACGGGGTGGTGTCCGAGCCAGTCGCTCAGGCGATGGCGGGCGCACTCAAGCGCTCCAACGCCGACACCGCGGTCGCGATCACCCGAATCGCCGGCACAGGCGGGGGAACATCCGAAACACCTTTCGGCACAGTCTGTTTCACGGTAGCAGCTGGCCGACGGCGCCATGGACACGCGCACCTCCGGCTGCCCGGCAACCGCTCCGACATCCGTGAGCGCTCTACGCCGGTGGCGATGCACCTGCTGCGGCGCGCGCCCATCGACACCGGTTCGGTCACATCACTTCCGCCGGAAGAAGCGTTGCGGGCACCCGGGGGGGTAAGGGTTTGGTTAAAATCCCAAAATCTCGAAACGCCGTCGCAATACTTATGGCCAAATCCATATCTTCTTCGGTCGCTGACGGCCGGGGCGGAGGCCGCCATGTCGTATGTAATCGCAGCATCGGAAATGCTCTCGGCGGCGGCAGCGGATGTGGCGAGCATCGGTTCGTCGCTCAACGCGGCTCACGCGGTGGCAACGATTCCGACCGGTTCAATTGTGGCCGCCGCCGATGATGAGGTGTCGGCGGCGATCGCGTCGCTGTTTTCCAGCCACGGCCAGCAGTTTCAAGCGCTAAGTGCTCAGGGGGCGGCGTTTCACGCCCGGTTTGTGCAGGCCCTCAATGGCGCGGAGGGCGCATATGCGGCCGCGGAGGCCGCCAATGCCGCGCCGTTGCAGTCGCTGCAGCAGGACCTGCAGAGCCTGGCATTCTTTTCCCCGGTGAAGTTGCTGACCGGGCGTCCACTCTTCGGCGATGGCACCAATGGGGCGGCGGGCTCCGGAGCCGCTGGTGGGGGTGGTGGATGGATTTTCGGCAACGGCGGCAATGGCGGGTCGGGTGCGACCGGACAGGCCGGCGGTCAGGGAGGTGCCGCCGGGCTGTGGGGTAATGGTGGAAACGGCGGGGCCGGCGGCGTGGGCACGACCGGCACCGTGGGCAGCGCGGGCGCCACCGGCGCCACCGGCGGCACCGGCGGTGCCGGTGGGGCCGGCGGGACCGGCGGGCTCCTGCATGGCAATGGCGGTGCCGGCGGGGCCGGCGGTGTGGGCGGCACCGGCGGCACCGGCGGTACCGGGGTCGCCGGCGCCGCCGGCGTTTGGACCACAAATAACGGCATCGGCGGCGACGCCGGCAACGGCGGTAACGGCGGTGCCGGCGGCGCCGGTGGCGTGGGCGGGACCGGCGGAAAGGGTTCGTTCTTGTTGGGCCAGGCCGGTGCCAACGGCGACGGCGGTGCCGGCGGCACCGGAGGAACTGCCGGGGAAGGCGGTACGGGCGGGATCGGCGCAACCGGTACCTCACCAAGCCAAACCGGGGCCATGGGCGGCACCGGCGGCAACCCAGGCACACCAGGCGACGGCGGCGACGGCGGCGCGGCCGGCGGTGCCGGCGCCACCGCCGGTGCCCAGGGTGGACCTGGGGCTACGGTTGCCGGCGGCGGCGAAGGTGGCACCGGGGGGGCGGGCTACGACGCCGCCAGCGACAACAACGCCCCCTCCGGTACGCCCGGCGGCAACGGCGGACCCGGCGGGGCCGGCGGTACGTACGGCAATGGCGGTCAGGGCGGAGCCGGCGGCAATGCCAAAGACGGCATCGGCGATGGCGGTGACGGCGGCGACGGCGGGCCCGGCGGTTCGACGGGAGGCAATGGCGGTCCCGGCGGTGACGGCGGCGACGGCGCCGGAGCCGGCAACGGCGGCGACGGCGGCAGGGGCGGTGACGCCACGGCGCTCGGCGGTACCGGCGGTGACGGCGGCAACGGCGGAACGGGCGGGGAAACCGGCAACGGCGGAAATGGCGGCGACGGCGGGGCCGGCGGGCCGGGCGCGGCAGGGCTCACCGGCTCCGATGGTAACGGCGCCACCGGCGGCGACGGCGGTGACGGCGGCAAAGGCGGCACCGGCGGATTGGGCGGCTCGACGTCCGGTGATGGCGGCAACGGCGGTAGCGGTGGGGCCGGCGGGGCCGGCGGCACTGGTGGGGCCGGTGTCGACGGCTTGGCGGCCGCCGCACCCGGCGGGCCCGGCAGCAATGGCGGTGACGGGGGCGACGGCGGGGCCGGCGGCCACGGTGGTGATGGTGGCGACGCCGGCACGGCCCAGTCGATGTCGGGCTCCGCCGGCACCAATGGTGACGGCGGGGCCGGTGGTGCCGGCGGCGCCGCCGGAACGCCCGGGAACGGTGGGGCCGGTGGGTCCGGCGACGCGAGTACTCCCAACGGCGGAGCGGGCGGTAGTGGCGGTAACCCCGGCACCGCCGGTGCCGGCGGCACCGGCGGTAATCCCGGAGCCACCCCGAGCGCCGGCGGCAGCGTCGGCACCACCGGCGGCAGCGGCGCCGCGGTCACCAGCGGCGGCAACGGCGGCACCGGCGGCAACGGCTTCAACGTCACCGGCGTCGGCCAGACCGCCGGAAATGGCGGAGACGGCGGCGACGGCGGCGCCTACGGTAACGGCGGCAACGGCGGCACCGGCGGCTACGCCGGGGTCGGCGGTAGCGGCGGCGGCCCCAGCGGCGCCGATGGCGGCAACGGCGGGGCCGGCGGCAACGGCGGAGCCATCGCCGGCAACGGCGGCAACGGTGGCGATGGCGGCATCGGCGCCCCCGGTGGCACCGGCGGCAACGGCGGTAACGCCGGCGCCAACGGCAACGGCGGCAACGGCGGCGCTGGCGGGGACGGCGCCGATGGCCCCGACGGCGGCAAGGGCAATGTCGGCAACGGCACGCCCGGCGGTGACGGCGGCGCGGGCGGTGCCGGGGGCAACGGCGGGACCGCCGGCACGCTCTCCGGCAACGGCGGAAACGGCGGCAAAGGCGGCGAAGGCGGCGAAGGCGGCGAAGGCGGCGAGGGCACCGAGGGCACGACCGGCGTGGCCGGCTTCAACAATGGCAACGGCGGCGACGGCGGCAGCGGGGGGGCCGGCGGTACCGGAGGTAATGGCGGCAACGGCGGTAATGGCGGCACGGCCGCCCACGGCATCGCGGGAGACAACGGCGACGGCGGCGACGGCGGCAAGGGCGGCAAGGGCGGCGATCCAGGCGATGGCGGTGAGGGAGCCGCCGGCACGCTCGCCAACCCCAATGGCGGCAACGGCGGCAACGGCGGTAACCCCGGTGACGCCGGCACCGGCGGCACCGGCGGCGGGGCCGGCACCGGCGGCGCGACCGGCACCGGTCACACCGGCAATGACGGTCCCACCGGACCCGGCGTGCAGGCCGGCGGCGACGGCGGCGACGGCGGGGACGGCTTCAAGGCCACCACTCCGGGCGGCAACGGCGGCAACGGGGGCAACGGCGGCAACGGCGGGTTGGTCGGCAACGGCGGCGACGGCGGCGAGGGCGGCGAAGGCGCCATGGGCCACCGGGGCACCGACGGTGCCGCCCAGGGCGCCAGCGGCGGCAACGGCGGCAACGGCGGGAACGGCGGCAACGGGGGCAACGGCGGCCTGGGCGGCGCGGTGTCCGGTAACGGCGGCAACGGCGGGGAAGGCGGCGAAGGCGCCGAAGGCGCCGAAGGCGGCAACGGCGTCTACGGGGCCAGCGTCACGGGCACCAACACCAACAACGGCGTCGGCCAGAACGGCGGCAACGGCGGCGACGGCGGCGACGGCGGCGCCGGCGGCAACGGCGGCAACGGCGGCGGGGCCCCGGGGTTGGGCACCCCCGGCACGAACGGCAACGGCGGGGCCGGCGGTGAGGGCGGCAACGCCGGTGACGCCGGCAAAGGCGGCGACGGCGGCAAAGGCCAGGGTACCGGCGGCGCCGGTGGCAACGGCGGCAACGGCGGCTGGGGCGGCAACGGCGGCAATTCCGGCAACCCCGGCGCTACCGGCGGCCTGGCCGGCAAGGCCGGCGCGGGCGGGGCCGCCGGCGATCCCACCGAAGGCGCCGACGGTGGCAAGGGCGGCGTCGGCAACGGCGATTACGCGGGAAGCGGCGGCAGGGGCGGCGACGGCGGCGACGGCGGCCAGGGCGGCGACGGCGGCGCCGCCTATGGGTCACTCACGCTCACCAAGGAGCAGTCGGCCATGGGGCTGGGCACCGGCGGTAACGGCGGGGCGGGCAGCAGCGGCGCGACCGGCGGCGACGGCGGCGACGGCGCGGACGCCACCCAGTCCGGGAGTTGGATTGGCGGCGGCAACGCGGGCGACGGCGGCACCGGAGGCACCGGCGGCAACGGCGGGGCGGGCGGCGCGGGCCTGGGGCTGACGGCCAACGGCGGCAACGGCGGGGCGGCCGGCGACGGCGGGACCGGCGGCAACGCCGGTGACGCCGGGCACGGCAGCCCCGGTTCTGCCGCCGGCACCGGCGGCGTTGGCGGCGACGGCGGCGACGGCGGCCCCGGCGGTGTCGGCGGGAAGGGCGGCTCGACCCTGGGCACCGGCATCGGCGGCAACGGCGGCGCCGGCGGGAAGGGCGGCGAAGGAGCCATCGGCAGCGACGGCGGCGACGGCGGCGGCAGCGGCAGCAGCAACTACCCCTACCCGCCGGCCAACGGCGGCACCGGCGGAGACGGCGGCACGGGCGGCGTGGGTGGCGACGGCGGAGCCGGCGGTAACTCCGCTAAGGGCCTCGGCGGCGAGGGCGGTGCCGCCGGCGACGGCGGCAACGGCTCGAACGCCGGCAACGGCGGCGACGGCGGCGCCGCCGGCACCGGCGGCGACGGTGGCGACGGTGGCGACGGCGGCGACGGCGGCACCGGCGGAAACGGCGGAAACGGGATGCCCCCCGGTCAGTACGGCGACGGCGGGGGCGGCGCCACCGGCGGCAACTTCGGCAAAGGCGGTAGCGGCCCCGGCGGCGACGGCGCCGACGGGACGCCCAGCAGCAACGGCGACGACGGCGACAACGGCCAACCCGGCCACTGATACCAGCGCTTCGTCACGCGGATTCCCCGACCGAACCGCGAGGCTGCGGGCCGCACGAACAGCACGTGCCCCCAGTGCCGAAGCCTAGGCCGGGCCGCCGTTGCCGCCGTCACCGCCGTTGCCGAAGCCGCCGCCGCTGCCGCCGGTGGCGCCGGACGGGCCGGAGCCCGTGCTGCCCGGGTCGCCGGTGCTGCCGCCGCCGCCGGGGCCGCCGGCTCCGGAGCCGCCGCCGCCGCCCGTGCCGCCACCGCCGCCGGTGCCGCCGCTGCCACCGGTGACGGCGCCGTTGCCGCCGGTACCGCCGGTGCCGCCGTCGCCGCCTTGGCCGCCAGCGCGACCGGCGGTGCTGACGTACGTGCTGGAACCACCGGTGCCGCCCTGGCCTCCTTCGCCGCCTTGGCCGCCGGTCCCGCCATCGGTGCCGCTGGCCGTCCCGTCGGCACCGGTGCCGCCGATACCGCCGGTGCCGCCGTCGCCGGCGTAACCGGCCTCTCCGTGTGTACTGGAACCGCCGTTGCCGCCTTGGCCGCCCGGGCCGCCGTTGCCCGCGGCGCCCACCGTGCCGGCCGTCCCGGCGCCCGTCCCGGCCGCGCCGCCGGTTCCGCCTTGGCCGCCGGTACCGCCTTCGCCGCCGGAGCTGGCATTGTTGTCGCCGTCGTCGGTGTAGCCGTTGCCGCCGGTGCCGCCCTCACCGCCTTGGCCGCCGGCGCCGCCGTTGCCGTTGGTTGCGCCGGCGACGGCGGTGCCGCCGGTGCCGCCCTCACCGCCTTGGCCGCCCTGGCCGCCGTTGCCGCCGGAAACGAGGCGCGGACCGGTGGAGCCGGCGCCGCCTTGACCGCCTGGCCGCCCTGAGCCGCCCGCGCCCGCGTTGTCAGCCGTGGTGTTGGTGGCGCCGCCTGACCGCCGGTGCCGCCGACGCCGCCGTGACCCCGGTTGCCCACAAAGCCGCCGGTGCCGCCGGTGCCGGCCGCAGCCCGCCCGGCCGCCGTTGCCGCCGGACCGCCGCCGCCGCCGGCGGCCGCGTCGTTGCTGCCGTCGTCGGCGTAGCCGGTGCCGCCCTGGCCGCCCTGGCCGCCCTGACCGCCGGCGCCGCCGTAGCCGTTGTATGCGCCGTCCGCGGCGTTCCCGCCGGACCGCCCGGCCGGCTGGCCGCCGGCGCCGTCAGAGCCGCCCGAGGGCCGGGCCGGTGGCGCCGCGGCGCCGGCGCCACCCGCACCGCCTCCGCCGCCCTCGCCGGCGTCGCCCGCTGTTGCTGCCGGCGCCGCCCTTGCCGCCGGTGCCGCCGTGCCGCCGTTGCCCGCGCCGCCGCGGTGCCGCCGAGTACCGGCCGGTGCCGCCCGCGCCGCCGGCACCGCCTGGCCGCCGCCGCCGCCGGCGCCCGCGCCGCCTCGCCGGTGCCGTCGTCGGCGCCGCCGTTGCCGCCGCTGCCGCCAAGCCGCCCCGGCCACCCTGGCCGCCGTTGCCGTTGGTCGCGTTAGGAACGGCGTTGCCGCCGGCACCGCCGGCGCCGCCCTGGCCGCCGATGCCGCCGGAACCGCCGAACCGAGCGGCGGTGCGCCGGACCGCCTTGCCCGCCTTGCCCGCCGGCGCCGCCAGAGCCGGCGGTGTGACGGCGAGTGTTCGTGGCGCCGCCTTGACCGCCGACACCGCCCTGGCCGCCGAGGCCGCCCGAGCCGCCGCCGCCGGTGCCGGCCTGCCGCCGGTGCCGACCGCCCCGCCCTGGCCGCCACTGCCGCCGGCGCCGCCGGAGCCGCCGGCGGTGGCTTCGTTGCCGACCTCGTCGGCGTAAAGCCGGTGCCGCCGGAGCCGCCGGCGCCGCCAGTGCCGCCGGCGCCGCCGTAGCCGTTGGAGCCGCCGTGCTGGACACGCCACCCTGGCCGCCGTTGCCACCGCCGCGCCGTTGCCGCCGTTGCCGCCGGCGTGGCCGACGGTGCCGGTGGCGCCTTGGGCGCCGGCCCCGCCGGTGCCGCCCTGGCCGCCGTCGCCGCCGCTGCCCACGCTGCCCGTGCTACCGCCGGTGCCGCCGGTGCCGGCCGCCCCGCCCAGGCCAGCACCGCCCCCGGTACCGCCGGTACCGCCGGCGGTGGCGTCGTTGGTGCCGTCGTCGGCGTAGCCGGTGCCGCCCTGGCCGCCCGTGCCGCCGGTTCCGCCGCCGCCGCCGCCGCCGTTGGTGCCGCCGTTGCCCGCGCCACCGGTGCCGCCGGTGCCGCCGGTGCCGCCGGTGCCGCCGATGCCGCCGGTATGGCCGTTGGTGCCGTCGGTGCCTTGGGTGCCGGCCCCGCCGGTGCCGCCGGTGCCGCCTGTGCCGCCGGTGCCCGCGCTGCCCGCGGTGCCGCCGGTGCCGCCGGTGCCTGCCGCCCCGCCCAGGCCGGCGCCGCCACCGGTGCCGCCGATACCACCGGTGCCGGGGCCGTTGCTGCCGTGGTCGTCGCCGCCGGTGCCGCCGGTTCCGCCCTGGCCGCCGGTGCCGCCTAGGCCACCACTGCCATTGGTGGCACCGGAGGTGGCGGCACCGCCTTGGCCGCCTCGGCCGCCCTGGCCGCCTTGGCCGCCGGTGCCAGCCGTCACGCCGGCCGGGCCGCAGCACCGCCTGGCCGCCTTTACCGCCGTCGCCGGCATGGCCGCCGGCACCGGCGGTATGGCCACTGGTGGTGGTGGCCCCGCCAGTGCCGCCCTGGCCGCCGGCGCCGCCGGCACCCGCGGCGCCCGCGGAGCCGCCGGTGCCGCCGGTGCCGGCCGCGCCACCGTCGCCGCCATTGCCGCCGTAGCCGCCGGTGCCGCCGGCGGTGGCGTCGTTGCTGCCGTCATCGGCATAACCGGTGCCGCCCTGGCCGCCGGCACCACCTGCTCCGCCTGCGCCGCCGCTGCCGTTGGTGCCGCCATTGCCGGCGCCGCCTGCGCCGCCGTTGCCGCCGCCGCCGCCAAAGCCGCCTTAGCCGCCGGTATTGCCGATGGTGGCGGTGGCGCCCTGGGCGCCGGCCCGCCGTTGCCGCCGGCGCCGCCTTGGCCGCCGCGGCCCGCGCGCCCGCGGTACCGCCGGTGCCGCCGGTGCCGGCCGCCCCGCCCAGGCCGGCGCCACCACCGTTGCCGCCGTTGCCGCCGGAGCCGGCGTCGTAGGTCGCCGTCGCCGAACGTAGCCGGCACCGCCTTGGCCGCCGGCGCCGCCTTGGCCACCCTGGCCGCCGCTGCCGTTGGTTGCTGCGGTAACGGCGGTGCCGCCGGCACCGCCGGTGCCGCCTTCACCGCCGGGCCGCCGCTGCCGCCGGTCGAAGAACAGCCGCGCTGCCGCCGCCGCACGCCCTGGCACCGCCTTGGCCGCCCGGCCGCCGGCGCCGGCGGTGTGACCGCTGGTGGTGGTGGCGCCGCCTTGGCCGCCGTTGCCGCCGCCAAAGCCGCCGAAGCCGCCGGAGCCGCCGGAGCCGCTCCGGAGCCGTAGCCGCCGGTGCCGGCCGCGCCGCCGTGCCGCCCTGGCCGCCTGCACCGCCCGCGCCGCCGGAGCCGGCGTCGTTGCTGCCGTCATCGGCGTAGCCGGCGCCGCCTGACGCCACCTGCGCCGCCTTGGCCGCCGGAGCCGCCGCTGCCGTGTATGCGCCGGAGACGGCGTTGCCGCCGGCGCCGCCGGCGCCGCCCTGGCCGCCTTGGCCGCCGGCGTAGCCGCTGCCGCCGGAGCCGGGCCGCTGGCGCCCGCGCCGCCTTGGCCGCCGGAGCCGCCGGCGCCGCCGGCGCCGGCGGTGTCACCGCTGGTGGTGGTGGTGCCGCCGGCGCCACCTTGGCCGCCGGCTGACCGCCAGTGCCCGCGGCGCCCGCGGTCGGGGTGCCGACGGTGCCGCCGGTGCCGACCGCGCCGCCGGTACCGCCATTGCCCCCGTTGCCGCCGGTAGCCGCCGGCGCCGGCGTCGTTGGTGCCGTCGTCGGCGTAGCCGGCCCCGCCTTGGCCGCCGACACCGCCGGTGCCGCCTTGACCGCCGCTGCCGTTGGTTGCGCCGGAGACGGCGCTGCCGCCGGCACCCGCCTTGACCGCCGTAGCCGCCGATGCCGCCGGACCCGCCGGAGCCGCTGGCCCGGCCGGTGGCACCTGCGCCGCCCTGGCCGCCGGAGCCGCCGGCACCGCCGGCACCGGCGGTGTCACCGCTGGTGGTGGTGGCGCCGCCCTGGCCGCCATTGCCGCCGATCCCGCCGAGCGCCGCCCAGGCGCGTAGCGCCGGTACCGCCGGTACCGGCCGCCCCGCCTTGGCCGCCGGCGCCGCCGCCTGCCGCCGGTGCCGCCGGAGCTGGCGTCGTTGGTGCCGCCTTGCCCGCCATGGCCGCCGGAGCCGCCGGCGCCGCCGGAACCGTTGTATGCGCCGGAGACCGCGTTGCCGCCGGCCCCGCCGCCGCCGCCTTGACCGCCTTGGCCGCCTTGGCCGCCCTGGCCAACGGCCGCGCCTGCGCCCGCCCCGCCTTCGCCGCCGGCGCCGCCGGCGCCGCCAGCCGCCGGCGGAGTCACCGCTGGTGGTGGCGGCACCGCCCGCCCGCCGCTGCCGCCGTACCGCCATTGCCGGCCGAGCCCGCGGTCGGGGTGCCGACGGTGCCGCCGGTGCCGACCGCGCCGCCGGCTCCGCCAGTGCCGCCGGCACCGCCGGAGCCGCCGGAGCCGGCATCGTTGTTGCCGTCGTCGGAATAACCGGTGCCGGCCTGGCCGCCGGCGCCGCCGGCCCCGCCGTGGCCGCCGCCGCCATTGGTCGCCCCGGAGACCGCGGTGCCGCCGGTACCACCTTGGCCGCCGGCGCCGCCCTGCCCGCCGGAGCCGCCGAAGCCGTAGGCCGGGCCGGTGGCACCAGTGCCACCCTCGGCCGCCGTGGCCACCGGCCCCGCCCGCACCCGCGGAGTGACCGCTGGTGGTGGTGGCGCCGCCCTGACCGCCTTGGCCACCTGACCCGCCGGAGCCGCCGGCGCCGCCGAAGCCGGCGCCGATGCCGCCGGTGCCGGCCACCCCGCCTGGGCCGCCCAGGCCACCGGCCCCGCCGGAGCCGCCGGCGGTGGCGTCGTTGCTGCCGTCGTCCGCATACCCGGTGCCGCCCCGGCCACCGGCACCGCCAATGCCGCCAGCGCCACCGGCGCCATCGAGGCCGCCATTGCCAGCACCACCGGTGCCGCCTTGTCCGCCGGCCGCGCCGGAGCCACCGATGCCGCCCGTATGGCTGACGGTGCCGGTGGCGCCTTGGGTCCCGGCCCCGCCGGTGCCGCCCTGCCCACCAGTGCCGCCCACCCCCGCGCTGCCCGCCAGCGCCGCCGCTGCCGCCGGTGCCGGCCGCCCCGCCCACGCCGGCGGTACCGCCGGTGCCGCCGATGCCGCCGGAGGTGGCGTCGTTGCCGCCGTCGTCGGCATAGCCGGTGCCGCCTTGGCCACCTGTCCCGCCGGTGCCCCCGACGCCGCCAGAGCCATTAGTGCCGCCGTTGCCGGCGCCACCCTGGCCGCCCTCGCCGCCGGTGCCGCCGGGTCGCCGATGCCACCGGTATGGCCGATGGTGCCGACGGCGCCTTGGGCCCCGGTCCCGCCGGTGCCGCCGACACCGCCGACTCCACCAGTGCCCGCAGTGCCGCGCGACGCCCCCGCCGCCGCCAGTGCCGGCCGCCCCGCCCAAGCCGGCGCCGCCACCGGTGCCGCCTGTACCGCCCGAACCGGCGTCGTTGCTGCCGTCGTCGACGCCGCCGGTGCCGCCGGTACCGCCTCGACCACCGGTGCCGCCTTGACCACCACTGCCGTTGGTGCCGCCGTTGCCGGCACCGCCTTGACCGCCTTGGCCGCCTTGGCCGCCTTGGCCGCCTGTGTAGCCGGAGGCGCCGGCCGCGCCGGCGGCGCCTTGGCCGCCCTGGCCGCCGGTACCGCCTTGGCCGCCGCCGCCGGCGGAATGACCACCGATGGCGGCACCGCCGATGCCGCCCTGGCCGCCGTCGCCGCCGGTGCCCGCGTTGCCCACCGCGCCGCCGGTGCCGCCGCCGCCGACTCCTCCGCCGGCGCCGCCGCTACCGCCGGTACCGCCGCCGCCGCCGGCGGTGGCTTCGTTGCTGCCGTCGTCGTCATAACCGGTGCCACCCTGGCCGCCGCTGCCGCCGGCGCCGCCCGCGCCGCCGCTGCCGTTGCTGCCGCCGTTTCCGGCGCCACCGGCGCCGCCCTGGCCACCGGCCCCGCCGGAGCCGCCGTTGCCCCCGGCATTCCCGATAGTGGCGGCGGCGCCTTGGGCGCCGGCCCCACCGTTGCCGCCGCCGCCGCCCTGGCCGCCGGTGCCCGCGGTGCCCGCGCTACCGCCGATGCCGCCGATGCCGGCCGCCCCGCCGAGGCCGGCGCCACCACCGGTGCCGCCGGCGCCGCCGGAGCCGGCGTCGTTGGTGCCGTCATCGGCGTAGCCGGCACCGCCTTGGCCGCCGGCCCCGCCCTGACCGCCGGAGCCCCCGTCGCCGTTGGTCGCACCGGAGACTGCGGTGCCGCCTGGCCGCCCGGTGCCGCCCTCACCGCCGGTACCCCCGGCACCACCGCTGCCGTAGGCCGGGCCATCGACACCAACGCCGCCTTGGCCGCCTTGGCCGCCCGCGCCGCCGGAACCGGCCGTGTGGCCGCCGCTCGTGGCGGCGCCGCCTTGACCGCCGGTGCCGCCGGCGCCGCCACTGCCCGCGCTGCCCGCGCCGCCGTAGAGGCCACCGATACCGGCCGCGCCGCCGTGAGCCGCCAGTGCCGCCGAAGCCTCCGCCGCCGCCGGAGCCGGCGTCCTTGCTGCCGTCATCGGCATAGCCGGCGCCGCCGGTGCCGCCTTGACCGCCGGAGCCGCCGGAGCCGCCCGGCGCCGTTGGTTGCGCCGGGTACGGCGGTGCCGCCGGCACCGCCGCCGCCGCCTTGGCCGCCCTGGCCGCCGGCGGAGGCGCTGCGGCCGGCCGGGCCGGTGGCACCCGCGCCGCCTTGACCGCCGGCACCGCCGGATCCGCCGTCTCCGGCGCTGTCGGCGCTGTGGCTCGTGGCGCCGCCTTGGCCGCCGGAGCCGCCTTGGCCGCCGCTACCACCGGTACCCGAGTTCGGGGAGCCAACGGTGCCGCCGGTGCCGACCGACCCACCGGCGCCACCATTGCCGCCGCGGCCGCCGTCGCCGCCGGAGCCGGCGTCGTCGCTGCCGTCATCGGCGTAGCCTGCACCGCCCTGGCCGCCGGCGCCGCCCTGGCCGCCGGCGCCGCCACTGCCGTTGGTCGCGCCCGTGACGGCGTTGCCGCCGGCACCGCCGGCGCCACCGTAGCCGCCGGAACCGCCGCCGCCCCCGGAGCTGCCGGCCGGGCCGCCGGCACCGCCACCGCCTTGGCCGCCCTGGCCGCCCTGGCCGCCATCCCCGGAGGTGTCACCGGTCATTTTGGTGGCGCCGCCCTGACCGCCGGCCCCGCCAATGCCGCCGCTCCCCGCGGCCCCGGTGCTGCCGTAGAAGACCGCCGCTGCCGCTGGCGCCGCCGTCGCCACCACCGCCGCCGGCCCCGCCGTTGCCGCCGGCGCCGGCGTCGTTGCCGCTGTCGTCGGCGTAGCCGGCGCCGCCTTGGCCGCCGGCCCCGCCTTGGCCGCCGGAGCCGCCCCTGCCGTTGATTGCTCCGGAAACGGCGGTGCCGCCCGCACCACCGGCGCCGCCGTGGCCACCGGTGCCGCCGTCGGAGCCGCTGCCGTAGGCCGCGTCGCCTTGCCCACCTTGGCCGCCTTGGCCGCCTCGGCCACCGCCGCCGCCCGCGCCGGCGATGTCACCGCTGGTGGTGGTGGCGCCGCCGGCACCGCCTTGGCCGCCGGCACCGCCGTTGCCCGCGGCGGCCGCGGTGCCACCGATGCCGCCAGCGCCGCCTTGGCCGCCTGGCACCGCCCTGGCCGCCGTAACCGGCGTCGTTGCTGCCGTCATCGGCAGACCCGGCGCCGCCTTGGCCCACCACCGCCGCCTTGGCCGCCGAAGCCCCCGTCGCTCTTGGTTGCGCCGTTGCTGGCGGTCCCGCTGTCACCGCCGGCCCCGCCCTGACCGCCTTGGCCGCCCTGGCCACCGGAATAGTAGGCCGAGCCGGTGGCACCCGCGCCGGCTTGGCCGCCTTGCCCACCGGAGCCGCCCGCACCCGCGTTGTGACCGTTGTAGGCGCTGGCACCGCCTTGGCCTCCGGCGCCGCCGGCCCCACCGCCGCCGCCCGCCCCACCGCCATAGAAGCTGCCGCCGCCGGCCGCGCCGCCCTGGCCGCCCCGGCCGCCCTGGCCGCCCTGGCCGCCGCCGGCGGCGTCATTGCCGCCGTCATCGGTAAAGCCGACGCCGCCCTGGCCGCCCGCACCGCCGATGCCGCCGTCACCGCCGGCGCCGTTAGTGCCGCCGTTGCCGGCGCCACCCTGACCGCCTTGCCCACCGTTGCCGCCGTCACCGCCGCCGCCGCCGGCAGAGCCATTTGTGCCGGCGATGCCGTGGGCGCCAGCACCGCCGGTGCCGCCCTGACCGCCAGTGCCGCCACCGCCCGTGCTACCCGCTTGACCACCGGTGCCGCCGGTGCCGGCTGCCCCACCGAGGCCAGCGGCGCCGCCGGTGCCGCCAGTACCACCGTCGGTGGCATCGTTGGCGCCATCATCGGCGTAGCCAGTGCCGCCCTGACCGCCGGTGCCGCCGGTTCCGCCCGCGCCTCCCGAGCCGTTCGTGCCGCCGATGCCGGCGCCACCGGCGCCCCCTTGACCACCGGCGCCACCCGCAAAGCCGGAACCTCCGCTATTGCCCACGGTGCCGGCAAGGCCTTGGCTGCCGGCCCCACCGTAACCGCCCGCACCGCCGTCACCGCCGACGCCCGCACCGCCCGCCCCACCAGCGGACCCTAAGAATCCTGCGCTGCCACCAGCCCCGCCAGTGCCGGCGGCCCCGCCGGCCCCGCCGTCACCGCCGGCCCCGCCGACCACGCCATAGCCCACTCCCGTGCCGCCGGCCCCGCCGGCGCCGCCGAGGCCGCCCGCCCCGCCGCTACCGCCGCTGCCACCCGAACCGAGCAGCCCGCCGGCACCGAGGAACCCCGGGTCGGCGCCGCCGGCACCGCCGGCACCGCCGCCACCGCCCGTCATCCCCAGAGCGCCAGATCCTCCGGCGGCTCCGGCGCCGCCGGACCCGCCGGCCCCCCCGGCGCCGCCGGCCCCGCCGGCTCCGCCCGACCAACCCACCATCGCCCGGTCGACACCGCCGGCACCGCCGGCACCGCCGGCCCCACCGGCCACGCCGACTCCGCCGGCCCCGCCTGCGCCCCCCGCACCGCCAGCTCCGCCGTTGCCGCCCAGCGACCCGCCGGCCCCGCCGGCCCCACCGGCTCCGCCGACCTGGCGGGCGGCGCCAGTCCCGCCGGCGCCGCCCGCCCCGCCCGAGCCGAACAGGCCGGCGGGCCCGCCGGCCCCACCGGCCTGCCCCGGCGCGCCCGAGCCACCGTTACCGCCGTTGCCCCACAAAAAGCCGCCCCCACCGCCCGCCTGCCCGGTGCCCGCCGCCCCATCGGTGCCGTTACCGACGAGCGGACGCCCCGTAAGACCCTGCACGGGCGAGAACACTGCCAGGCTCTGCAGATCCTGCTGAAGCGACTGCAACGGTGCGGCATTGGCCGCCTCCGCGGCTGCATAGGCGCCCTGCGCGCGACTCAGGGCCTGCACGAACGTGGCATGAAACGCCTCGGCCTGAGCACTGAGCGTCTGATAGTCACGGGCGTAGTTGCCGAACAATGCCGCGATTGCCGCCGATATCTCATCACCGGCCGCGGGCAGCACTGAGGTCGTTGAGGCTGCCGCCGTGTTGGCCGCACTGACAGTCGCACCGACATGCGCCAAGTCCTGGGCGGATGCCGCCACCAGCTCCAGCGAAACGAACACATACGACATAAGGCACCTCGTACGTCTGGGTAACCTTGCAATCGCCGGCGCTGACCGGAGCAATCAATCTGAGGATCGTATCGCTGCCCCAGCGGCAATTCCGCGTTTCCGCGATAATTTCGCGCCTCGCCTAACGGCGGTTACCAGGCGAATTCGGCGCGGTGAGTGCTTCAACATGCGCTCAAACGCGACCACCGAAAGCCGCCTGCCCTTGCTCGAACGGGAACACTCCGCCGGGTGGTGCCGAGACCCGCGATCGGCAACAAGGCATCATGTCTAATGACGGGCTGTTTAGGCGTTTTGGAGTGTGTGTCTTTGAAAGCCTGTCCACCACCTAAGGTGGCTTGACGCGAGGTCGAATTCGGATGGCTCGTCAGCAGAAAGACGGAATCGCCGGCGATACGCCCACTACTCGCGAAGATGGCGGCAACGGCAAGCCCGGGGCTGGCGGCCACGGCGGTGCCGGGGGAGCCGGAGGCGCTGGTAGACGAGCCCGGGCCGGGCGAGCCGGCGGACGAGGTGGCCAGGGTGGCGCCGGGGGGCCTGCGGGCACCGGCGGAAGAGGCGGCCCGGCGAACCTCGCCAACCGGGCCGGCCCGGCAGAGACCGCTAACTCGCCGGCTCGCGCACCAGGGCCACCAGCACCGGTCTCTTGGTGCCCCATTCCCGGCGGTAACCTCGGCACCCCAGGCTGATCAGGCTCGGCGGGGGTGTCGTGCCTGCGGGCAGGCGGTGGCCGCTGCAAGGCCACCGCCGATGCGTAGGCTCACGTCGGTGAGTGCACGCGCGGGCATCGTGGTCACTGGGACCGAGGTCCTCACCGGGCGGGTCCAGGACAGAAACGGCCCCTGGATCGCCGATCGGCTCCTGGAGCTGGGCGTCGAGCTGGCCCACATCACCATCTGCGGCGATCGTCCCGCCGACATCGAGGCGCAGCTGCGCTTCTTGGCCGACCAGGGCGTGGACCTGATCGTCACCAGCGGGGGCCTGGGACCGACGGCCGACGATATGACCGTCGAGGTGGTGGCCCGGTTCTGCGGCCGGGAGTTGGTGCTGGACGACGAGATCGAGGAGAAGATCGCCAACATCCTCAAGAAGCTGATGGCGCGCAATCCCGCGTTCCAATCCGCTTTGGATCCAGGCACTTTCGAGTCGGTGCGGGCCGCTAACCGCAAGCAGGCCATGATCCCCGTCGGGGCACAGGTCCTTGATCCGGTCGGCACGGCGCCGGGCGTCGTGGTCCCCGGAAAGCCCGCCGTCATCGTGTTGCCCGGGCCGCCGCGCGAGCTACAGCCGATGTGGCACAACGCCATTGCGGCCCCCGTGGCGCAGGACGCGATCGCCGGCCGGACCATCTACCGGCAGGACATGTTACGGATGTTCGGCCTGCCCGAGTCCGGGCTGGCCGAATCCCTGCGTGACGCGGAGAAATCCGTCCCCGGCTTTCAGCAACTGGAGATCACCACATGCCTGCGGCGCGGGGAGATCGAGATGGTCACCCGCTACGAGCCCGGCGCGGCCGAGTCCTACGCCCAGCTGACGCGACTGCTCCGCGACAAGCACGGACACCAGCTCTACTCCGAAGACGGTTCCAGCGTCGACGACCAGGTCGCCGAGTTGTTGGCCGGCCGCCTGATCGCGACCGCGGAATCCTGCACCGCGGGGCTGCTGGCGGCGCGACTCACCGACCGGGCCGGGTCTTCCGACTACGTAACAGGCGGCGTGGTCAGCTATTCCAACCAGGCGAAAGCGCAGCTGCTGGGCGTCGACCCCGCGCTTATCGAAGAACACGGCGCGGTATCCGAGCCGGTCGCCCGGGCGATGGCGGCCGGCGCGCTCGAGCGCTTCAGTGCCGACACCGCGGTCGCGATCACCGGAATCGCCGGCCCGGGCGGGGGAACGCCCGAAAAGCCGGTGGGCACGGTCTGTTTCACGGTCGCGCTGGCCGACGGCGCCATGGACACGCGGACCTTACGGCTGCCCGGGAACCGGTCCGACGTCCGCGAACGCTCGACGACGGTCGCGATGCACCTGCTGCGGCGCGCGCTCAGCGACACCGGAAACCGGCTAGCACGCTCCTAAGTACGTGGGTTTGCTTGCGATACAAGCACTTTGCTCAATGCCAATATGGATTACCCGTGCATTCCGCGATGGCACTGCATGGCATCTTTATGCCTCTTTATGATGCTAAGATGTCGGGGTGCGTACGACGATCCGAATCGATGACGATCTCTACCGCGAAGTGAAAACGCAGGCCGCACGGTCCGGGCGCACCGTCGCGGCAGTTCTTGAAGACGCGGTCCGGCGTGGCCTCAAGTCGCCCGAGCAGCCTGCTGGACGCCGCTACGCGGTCCGGACGACAGGCAGGGGAGGGCTTGCGCCAGGAGTGGATCTGTCGTCCAACAACGCTGTCGCAGAGGTGATGGACGAAGGCATGTCTGTCGATGCGATGCGTTGACGTCAACGTTCTCGTTTATGCGCACCGCGAGGATCTCCCCGAGCATTCGGACTATCGACGGCTGCTCGAGCGCCTGGCCAACGATGACCAGCCTCTGGGTCTACCCGACCTGGCGGTCGGTGGCTTCGTACGGGTAATAACCAACCGTCGAATCTTCACCGAGCCGACGAGTTCGGACGAGGCATGGGCGGCGGTCGACGTCTTACTCGGCGCCCCCGCGGTCATGCACCTTCGCCCGGGGCAGCGCCACTGGGGGTTGTTCCGTCAGCTCGCCGGCGACATCGACGCGCGCGGCAACGACCTCGCCGACGCCTATTTGGCCGCCTACGCGTTGGAGAACAATGCAACCTGGCTCAGCGCAGACCGCGGCTTCGCGCGTTTCCGCAGACTGCGATGGAGTCATCCGCTGGATCTAAATGGCTAGCTCACTTCACTTCCGTTGGGAGAAAAGCGCTTTCGGCGCTACCGAAGCGAATTCCGGTGGCGTCCTTGCCGATCAGCGTCAGGGTCGTGACGGCGACCAGCACCGGCACGATGGTGACGGTCAAGGCGAAGGGGTAGCCGTGCGACTCCGCCAGCCGTTCCTGGATGGGCAAGTTGAACGCGGCCAGCAGATTACCGAGCTGGTAGGTCACGCCGGGGTAGAGGCCGCGGATCGCGTCCGGCGACAGCTCGGTCAGGTGCGCCGGGATCACGCCCCAAGCACCCTGCACGCAGATCTGCATCAGGAAGGAGCCAAGGCACAGCATCGCCGCGGTGCGCGAGTAGGCGAACAGGGGGACGATCGGCAGCCCAAGCAGCGCACAGAAGACGACGGTGTAGCGACGGCTGATCCGCTGCGAAAGCGAGCCGAAGAACAGCCCGCCGATGATGGCGCCGACGTTGTAGACCACCACGATCCACGTGCTCGTCGTGGCGGACAGACCGACGCCATGGTTGTCGTGCGCCTTCAGGAAGGTTGGGTAGACGTCCTGGGTCCCGTGGCTCATCCAATTGAAGGCGGTCATCAGCAGCACCAGGTAGATAAACCGGCGGATGATCGCACGGTCGCGCATGACGTCGCGGATTCTGGTGTTGGTCAGCTTCATTCGGTCCTGGGACGCTTCCCACACCTCGGACTCCTGGACCCGGTACCGGATGATCAGGCTGACCAGGGCCGGCAGGATGGACAGACCGAACAACCAGCGCCACGACAAGTGCATCCAATGCGTCACCGCCAGCCACGACACGGCCGCCAGTAGATAGCCGAACGCGTAGCCCTCCTGCAGCAGCCCGGAGAAAAATCCGCGTCGCTCAGTGGGAACTTTCTCCATGGCCAGTGCGGCGCCAAGCCCCCATTCGCCGCCCATGCCGATGCCGTACAGCAGGCGCAGGATCACCAGCACGGTGAAGTTCGGCGCGAACGCGCACAGGAATCCGACCACCGAGTAGAACATCACGTCCACCATCAGCGGGAGTCGACGACCAACCCGGTCGGCCCAGAGCCCGAACAGCAGTGCGCCCACGGGGCGCATGACCAGGGTTGCGGTGGTGATGAACGCGACCTCGGCCTTGCTGATGTGGAAAGTCTTTGCGATGTCTTCATAGACGAACACCACGATGAAGAAATCGAAGGCGTCCATCGTCCAGCCCAGCAGCGCGGCAATGAACGAGTTCCGCTGATCCCCGGTCATCCTCTGAGACTTTTGAGTTGTCACGCAAGCATCGTGGCGCACGCGGCGCGATGGCGCGAGTGCAATCCGCGCGAGTAAGTTCCGGACATATGCGAATCATCGATGCCGATGGACACGTCGCCGAGAACCCAACGCTGGCAATCGAGGCAATCAAGCGCTGGCCGCAGTACGTGAAGCCGAGCACCGACGGTCGGCTCAGCCTGCTGATCGAGGGCCGCAGTTACCCCGAAGACCGCGGGCCCGGCGCCGGCTGCCCGCCCGAACACGGGATCACCTAGGCACCCGACATCAACTGCAGGACGCCCGAGGGTGTGCTGGGCGACGCCGACCGCGACCACATCGACACGATGGTGCTCTATCCCAGCCTCGGGCTGTGCGTGCCCAGCCTGGAAAACCCTGAATTCGCCGCTGGATTCGCGCGCCTCTACAACCAGTGGATCGCGGACTACTGCGGCGCGAGCAACGGCCGGTTGCGTGGCGTCGCAGTGGCGCCCGTCGAACACGGGCAGGTGGCCATCGACGTCATGCGCGAGGCCAAAGACCTTGGGCTGGTCGCCACCCTGGTTCCGCCGGCGCTCAAGACCCGCAACCTGGATCACCCCGACCTGGACCCGTTCTACGCCGCCGCGGTCGAGCTCGAAATGCCGCTGGGGATTCACGGCGCGCCCGGCATTCACCTGCCGAAGATCGGCGTGGACCGCTTCACCAATTACATCCAGGTGCACTGCATCAGCTTTCCGTTCGACCAGATGACCGCGATGACGGCGACTGGTCTCCGGGGGCGTCTTCGAGCGCCACCCCCAGCTTGCGGGTCGCCTTCCTGGAGGCGGGCGCGGGCTGGGTCCCGTTCTTCATGGACCGCCTGCACGAGCATTACGAGAAGCGCGGGGACTGGGTCGAGCGCGGCTGGCGCCGCGACCCGCACGAATACCTGCACGCGGGCAACATCTGGGTGACCTGCGAGCCCGAGGAGCCGATCCTGCCCGGCGTCATCGACGTGCTGGGCGCCGACTTCATCATGTTCGCCAGCGACTACCCGCATTGGGACGGCGAGTGGCCGGAAAGCACCAAGCATCTGCGCACCCGAGCCGACATCAGCGAAGAGGCGCGCGAAAAAATCGGGGGGTTGAACGCCCAGCGCTTCTACAGCCTGAATTGAGCCCGAATTCAATACGCGTCAAATGGCCTTGGGTGGCAGGATCACCCGCATGGGCTCATTTCTGCTGCGCGCCGCATTGACCGGATTCGCCATGTGGGTCGTCACCCAGTTCGTGCACGGGCTGAGGTTCGTCGGCGGCGACACAACGTTGCAGCGGATCGGCATCATCTTCGTCGTCGCCGTGATCTTCGGGTTGGTCAACGCATTCATCAAGCCGATCGTCCAGTTCCTGTCCATCCCGCTGTACATCCTGACGCTTGGGCTCTTCCATATCGTCGTCAACGCGCTGATGCTGTGGATCACCGCCTGGATCACCGAACACACCACCAAGCACTGGGGACTGGAGATCGATCACTTCTGGTGGACCGCAATCTGGGCGGCGATCTTGTTGTCGATCGTGAGCTGGATACTGTCGCTGGTAATTCGCGACGTTGGGAAGGCCAGGCGCAGATAATCGCGCCGTCAACGGGTCAGCGCGCCTGCCACCGCGGCGGTCGCTTCTCGGCGAAGGCGCGTGGCCCCTCCTTGGCGTCCTCGGTCGCGAAAACCCGGTCGCTGTGCCGGGTCTCGTTCGCGTACGCGGATTCGAGGTCAAGCGCCAAGCCCTCGACGGCCGACTGCTTCGTCGCGAAGACCGCGAGCGGCGCGTTGGCGGCGATCCGCTCGGCGTAGTCGTAGGCGGTGTCCATCAGCTGCTCCGCCGGAACCACCCGATTGAGCAGTCCCATGGCCAGCGCCCGCTCGGCGTCCACCATGTCGGCGGTCAACAACAGCTCCATCGCAAGCGGATACGGCATCTGACGCGGCAACCGCACGGTGCTACCGCCGCCCGCGAACAGACCGCGCTTGGGTTCCATCACCGCGAACCGCGCCTCGGGCACCGCCACTCGAATGTCGGTGCATCCCAACATCTCACACCCGCCGGCGACACACGTGCCGTTGACGGCGGCGACGATCGGCTTGTACACCGGGAAGCGGTGCAGGACGGCGTGGATGGCGTCGTCGGCATCCCACCCGTCGGGCCTGGGCAGATCACCGGTCAATTCCGGAATGAATTTCTTCAGGTCAGCTCCGGTGCAGAAATCCCGCCCGACGCCGGTGACCACGGCGACCCAAGCGTCGGGATCGTCGCGGAACACGGTCCACGCGTCGGCCAAATCCCGGAAATGCTCCATATCCAGCGAATTGCGCGCCTCGGGCCGATTAATTGTGATGGTGACGATGTGGGCGTTCAGGGCGTAATTGATGCTCACCGGGCTCTACCACCGCTTCAGGAGTTAGCGCTTACTATCTTTACTAGGATAGTAAGTCACGCCACCAAGGCCTCGCACGGCGCTGACCTGGGACTATTCACTTCACCCTCGACCACTGCGGGCCTGCCGCAGCCACCATATTTGGGTTCTCGACATCCCTGGTTGTCAGCACTTGTTGCACATATGCTTAGCAGCACATTGGAGCCGGCCTGCCCCCTATGACAGCCTGCCCCCCTCAACGGCACACGACGACGGGATGTCGCCAACGATGAACACTGTCGCGACCACAACATTTCCCGAGTCGTCCAGCGCGCGGTTGAGTTCCCGATTCTGCGACGCGAACAGCGGTCTGCGGGCTATCACCGAATGCGACGGCTCCGCGGTCGTCGTTCATGTCGGTGGTGACATCGATGCGAGCAATGAGACTGCCTGGCAGCGCTTGGTCCGCCGCAGCGCCGCCATCGCCATCGCGCCCGGCCCGTTCGTCGTCGACGTTCGTGAACTCGAGTTCATGGGGTCATGCGCGTACGCGGTGCTGGCCCAGGAGGCGGCAAGCTGTGAACGGCGCGGTGTCGATTTGCGGCTTGTCAGCGGCCAGGAGATCGTGGGCCGGACCATAGCCGCGTGCGGTCTGGACGACTTGCTGCCGCTGTACACGACGGTGGAAACCGCGCTTTCTCCGCTCACCGTTTCCTGCTGATAAGGCGCGCGACATCGCGCGCGCAACCCCACGACAGCGTCACGCCGTTACTGCTGTGACCGTAGTTGTGCACGCAGCGCGCCCGCCCGAGCGGCTCGGCCTGCACCCGTACCGAGGGGCGGTCGGGTCGTAGCCCGGTAATCGTCTCGATCAGCTCGGCCTCGCGTAGCCGCGGCTCGATCCGGCGGCAGCGTTGCAGAATCCGATCGGTCACGTCGGGCTCCGGGGTGATGTCCCACCGGTCGGGGATGCTGATGCCGCCGCAGACCACGCGCTGCGGGTGGGGAAAGAAGCAGGTCCATTCCGGGCCGCTGTTCATTTCCAGAAACAGTTGCTGCAGACCAGGATTGGTGAGCACGACGTGCTGGCCGAAGAGCGGCCGAACACTGTTGTCGCCCATTAGTTCCCGGGCGCCGAGACCGACGCAATTCACCACTATCGGCGCGGCATCGGCGGCTTCGGTCAGCGACCGAACCCGACGTATCTCTATTTCGCAGCCGGCGGCGGCCAGCCGCTTTGTCAGGTAGTCGAGGTAGTGGGGCATGTCGATCATCGGCACGGTCGCGCGAAACGCGTCACGCACCGTGCTGAAGCCGCCGGGGACGTCGGCCGGATCGGCCGGCCGCAGGCCGGGGATCAGCTTGGCCGCGGGCGAGGTCGCATTGACCTCGGCCAGTTCGCCTGCGAACAACGCCGGCGCCATGCGCACCCCGGTGGCGGGGTCGGCGGCCAGTTCGCGAAACACGCGCAGGGAGTGCTCCGTCCACTCGAGCGTCTTGGCGCCACGCTCGGCCGGCCGCGGGGGCACCCAGACCGCACCGGCAACCACCGATGTCGTCCGCGGTGGTGGCGCCGCCCCCCAGACCCGCACCGGCCAACCCGCTTCTGCCAGGCAGATGGCCGACGTCAATCCGCTGACGCCGGCGCCGACGACGACAATCGGTTGCGGGTCACCTGGCACGGCAGCAAGCGCCCGTCAGGAATGGGGGGGTTGCGGGCCGTTCTGGCCGCCCAGCAGCCCGTTGAGAATGGCGAGAGCGCCTGGCACGCCCGCGGGCGATACATCTGGAGGCGGGGTGGCGTCGGGTGTCAGCTGCCACGGCTGGCAGCCGCTGGTCTTGAATGTCTTGTCGGTTGGCTCGATCTTGACGACCTGCGGCTTTTTGGTCAGGGCGTTGTCGATGAGCTGGCCGTCGGGGTTGCCGAGCCGCTTCCAGTAGCACGTGCCGTTGCCGACCGGTCCCGCGGAACTGTAGATGCCCGGCGCGATGTCCGTCCCGACTGCGTAGGTGCCGTCCTTGTCGATGGTCGTCTTCGGTGCGTCCGCCGGTGCCGCCGCCGGAGGCTGTGACGTCGACGGGTCGGCGGAGGCTGCGGGCGACGGTCCTGGTGAAGACGCCGGTGCTGGTGACGGCTCCGGCGACGGCTCCGGATCGGCCCCCGCGATACCCGCGAATGCCACCCACCCCCCAAGGACCACACCCGCGACGGCCAACCGCGCAGCAAGGGTTGCCGCTGTCTTCGAGCCCATAGCGTGCAGCCTACCGGGGCGGGCGCCCCATTTCGAACCGCGACGCCCGGCCCGAACCCGGCTCAGCGCGCCTCGAAGTGATAGCTGGTGCCCACCGCGGATTGGCTGACGCAGTCGCCGTACGCGTCGGCCAGCGCATGGACGGCACGCCAACCCGTGCAGTGCCCGGCGATGAAATGACGCACGCCGAACGGCGCCAACGCGTCGACAGTCTCCGGAATGATGCGCTCCATCACTCCGCCCAGGTGCAGTCCACCCATCACCGCATGGATCGGGACACCCGGGAAAAGCCTGGCCACCTCGGTGCACACGTTAACGATGCCCGCGTGCGAGCACGCGCTGAACACAATGAGTCCGAGACCGCGCACGTGGGCTACCAGCATCCGCTCGTCCATCAGCAGGGGATCGGGTTCCCAGTCGGCACCGTCGGCCGCCCGGCACAGGTGATCCGAGCGGCCCTTCTCGAACGAGCTGACCCGCGGAATCTCCCCGCTGTAGTAGAAGTGGCCGCCCAGCAGTGATCGCTCCTGCGCGTCGTTGATAACCACCGCGCCGTGCGCGCGCATGTCCTCTGGTGTCGGCACCTTCTCGGTCGGCACCACTCGACCGTCGGGCAATGTCACCGCGCGCTCCCGGAACATCAGCGGGTTGACGTGCACCGTCACCGAATCACGTTGCGCGACAATCGAATCGATCGCGTCGATCACCGCCCCCATGTGATCCCAATGACCGTGGGTGATCGCGATTTCCTCGATGGCGCCGAGGTCGATGCCGAGGTTCGCACAGTTGCGCGTGAACGCGGCACCCTCAGTGCCGGTGTCGAACAGCATCACGTGCTCGACCGCTCCGGCGCTCGACGAAAGGCGCAGCCCATAGCCCAGATTGGCGACCAGCAAGTTCTCGCCGGAAATGACCTTCGCGCCGGCGTCTACCACGTTGGCCAGCTCGCCCCGGGCGAACGGAGTCTTGGTCACATAGGTGTCGCTGACGTTGTCGCTGAGCACCTCGACGATCAGGGAGTCGAGTGTTACCAGCACATCAGCTTCGCCGGCCATGTCGGCACACCCCCTCGCGTCTGGCGTCAATCCTGCGTTGCCCATGCTTTCATCAATTGGTCTGTGCCATGAGGATTTCCGGCTGAAAAACGGCCGAACTGCACCGCACGAGTGTCACCCTCACCCCGGAGGTTCCAGGCCGGCCCGCGCACCGAGCACCGGCTGTGTGCCGCGGCCGTCGTTGAAGTCCGATGCCCACGGCCAGCGCCCATGCTCGTCGGTCCACACCAGCTGCATCGCCCGCACCTCGCGGCCGTACAGCCGGATCGCAAAACCCATGTGCGCGTCCGGATGCGCGACCTTGACAATTTCTACGTGATCGCGGCGGCTCAGGGCGACTTGCTTGCCGGGCGGCAGCCGCAAGGTGCTCTCGATCCTCCCCGCAAACTCGCGCAGCAAATGGAGCGCACGCAGCGGCGAGACGCCAGTCACCAACAATTCGGGCAACCCGAGCGGGGTCCGGCCGATGGTGTAGGCGAAGGGGACCCGATCCTCGACGTACTGGATGGCCCAGCCGTACGTTCGAATCTTCCGACGCACCACGTCGAGGTAATCTTCGACGGTGTTGCCCGGGTGATCACACATCCAGCACATCGCAAGCGTCCTTTCTCGTCGCGCTTGCGACCACCGTGCACGCAGGGTCCGACATTGCGCCGCCGGGCAACCTACGTCAGCCGCGTCACCCGCCCCGCATAGCCCAGTGCGTGCTCATACGTGTCGAGGTTGTCGCGGGAAATCCTCGCGTGCACCGGACGCTCGAGAAGGAAACGCAGCACCGGGTTGTAGGCGTGGAAGGTCTCGTGGAACGTCAGCACCGTGGTCCCGTCGGGCTGTTCCTCGAGTTGGTGATAGCCCTCGGCGCGGGACCACGGTGGCGCGCCGACGGCTACATAGCGCGACAGCCTGTTGATCTCCGCCTCGGTCACGGTCTCCCACGACCGCGCCCTGCCGCCGGACAGCAGGTACCTTGGCACCGGGAAGATGCAGGTGCGGACCAGGCCCTCGCCGGCCTCGTTGCCCTCGTTGAGGATCTCCATGCTGCCGGTGGGCCACGTCAGCACCCGAGGCCGCGGTGCGTTGGGCGGCGCCGGCGGATGCAGCACCCGCCACACCTTCTTCGGCGGTGCATCGATGTGGAACCGGACGGTGTAGGACTGCATCAGCGTTCTCCATTAGCTGTGTTCCAGCTGTTCCAGAAAGTGATGGTTTCCGCCGGTGGCCGCACGGCAGGTTTGAAGTCGGTGCCGATCGTGTACGCAACCGGGAACAGTGCGGCCTGGGTGACCGTGGGCGGGATGCCCAGCACCTCGGCGACCTCCCGCTCCTTGGCCAGATGCATCGTGGTCCAGACCGATCCCAGACCGCGCGACCGAAGCGCCAGCAGAAAACTCCAGCCGGCCGGGATGATCGACGCCCAGGCCGTCGCGGCAATTAACAACGGCGCGTCATCGAAGCGGCGCTCGAGGCAGGGGATGACGTGCACCGGGACTTGGGCCAGCGTCTCGGTGAGGCTCATCGCGCTGGCGTACACCCGGCGGGTCTGCGGATCGGACGCGTTCTTGGCGGCATAGGCAAGATATTCGGCGCCGACGCTGCCGTAGATGTCGGCGATCGCGGCACGCTTGTCGGGATCGGTGATCACCAGCCAGCGCCAGTCCTGCGCGTTGCTGCCGGTGGGCGC
Source organism: uncultured Actinomycetota bacterium (assembly GCA_963778135.1). Taxonomy (GTDB): domain Bacteria; phylum Actinomycetota; class Actinomycetes; order Mycobacteriales; family Mycobacteriaceae; genus Mycobacterium. The sequence goes on from CAVZTC010000005.1 coordinate 596,525, forward strand.
CTGCATCGCCAGCCGGATGCACTCGAGGATCACGTCGCGACCGACCGGGCGGGTCAGGTCGAGACGCCTCCGCACCGCTCGCGTGGTGCTCAGCAATTCGTCGACGCTCGCGATGTCCATCCGTGCCCTTTCCCCTTCGCTGCTCGCCGGTACGGTTAAAGATCGATGGCGCAGGATTGGTCGACGCCCAGCACCGTCAGCGAGCGCCCCAACCCGAGAAACACCGCGACGCACAGCGTGAGATCGAGGATCTCCGCATCGGAGAACGACCCGCGCAGTCGATCGAAGAATGCGTCGTCCATCGATGCGTGATCGGTGGCGAAACGCTCGGCGTACTCGATGGCCAGGCGCTGGCGTGGCGTGTAGCCGGGGTAGCTGGCGTAGGCCGCGACGTTGTCGTACAGCTCGGGTGAGACGCCGGCGTCCAGCACCGACTGGGCCCGGAAGCCCGAGCACGCGACGCAGTGGTTGATCTGCGCGATTCGCATCCTGGCCAGCTCACGCTCGTCGGCCGGCAGGATGCTTTGCTGGTAGGCGCCGCGGACCATCCGCTCAACCATGCCGCCGAGTTGCGGCCGCAGCGTCCAGATCATGGCGGCTTCGCCACCGGGGCCGTCCGGCACGTCCAGTCGGGCCATACGCGAAACTCCTGCCCCGTGAAGATGGATTCCGATTTGAGGAAACCAGATTCTCGGCTCGACTGTCTACGCCTTCGGTGCCGACACAGTGTCAGAAGTGCACATGTGTGCACCGGCTGCGCCCGGCAAAATCTCCCGGGGTAGCGTCCGTTGCGCAAGGGCGTTCAGCAGGGAGCGCCGCAGGGGAGGTCTCGGCGTGCTGTTCATGCACGAGGTACACAAGGTGCGCGGCCGCGCTGAAGACGAGTTTGAGCTGCGGTTTCGGGAGGGCTGGATGCCCATGCTCGGCGCCGGCGACGACGGCAGGCTGCTGTGGTACGCCGACCAGGCGCACGGCAGCGGGCCCGCCTATACCGTCGTGACGATCACCGCCATCAAGGGCGGCGCGGCGTGGGAACGCCTTGCCCGGCGGGTGCAAAAGGGCGACCTGCAGCCGTGGATCCGGGGCCTGGACGAGCTGCGCCATGAGGTCGAGGCGAAGCTGCTGGTGCCTCTGCCGTGGTCGCCGTTGCAGGAGGTCGCCTTCGATCAGGTGCCCGTCGATGGATCCGAACACGAGATGAGCCTCTACATGGAAGACACCATGTGGCCCTACCAGGACAAGTTCGAGGAATACATCGACCGCTGTGGCGACGTGTACGCCAAGAGCCTGGAGCGGCCGTCGTCCATGCTGACCATCCAGGCCGCGTTCCAGCCCGCCTTGGGCAGCCACCTGCGTCGCGAGGTGACCCTGATGCAGCGCATTCACCGGCCGGAGCAACTGCTGGATCTACTTCGCTCTCACATTCCTGCCGAATACCGCACCCCGGGGACGTGGATGCACGACGCCCTGGACCTGCGCGACCAGTGGACTAGTCGGCTGCTGCGAACCTCTTCCTGGTCGCCCCTCTACTAGGTCTGCATGAGGTGTCGCCGTGAACCTTGCCACCATCATCGACGCCGCCGCGGCAGGCGACCCGACCCGAGTCGCGCTGATCATCGATGGTCGGTTTGTCACTTACGGCGAGCTCGCCGCGGCGGTCCGCCAGTGCGCCGCCGCGCTGGCCGCCAACGGCGTGGTGGCCGGCGATCGTGTCGCCGTCGTCGACGCTGGCAGTCTGCTCTCGATCGCGACACTGCTCGGGGCGGCGCGCATCGGTGCCGCCGCGGCGCTGATGAACCCCGCGCTGACGCCACCGGAGCTGTGCGGGCTGCTGAAAAATGCCGGCTGCGCCGACATCGCGGTGGTGGGAGAGGTCTACCTCGACCGGGTCCGCGAAGCGGGGGCACCCACGGTGTTGACGGAGTCCGACCTGTTCGGCGGCGACGCGCCAGCGTCCGCGCTAAAGGTCGACAATTCCGGCCCCTCGGACGACAAGCGCGACGCCTTGATCCTGTTCACCAGCGGCACCACCGGGCTCCCGAAGGCGGTTGGCATCAGCAGCCGCCGGCTGACGAAGCGAGTCACGAGAATGTCGGCGCCATTCCGGGCGGACTCGAAGCCGGCGGTCGGTTTGATGTGCGTCCCGTTCTTCCATGTCGGCGGCTCGCTCGGGATGCTCGGCAGCCTGTATTCGGGCAACACGTCGGTGGTGCAGCAGCGGTTCGACGCCGGCGAATGGCTACGCCTGGTGTCGGAGCACCGGGTGAGCGCCACGTTCCTGGTGCCAACGATGCTGCAACGGATCCTCGACCATCCGGACTTCACCGGCACGGATCTGGCGTCGCTGGCCGCCATCGCCTACGGGGCCGCCGCCGCGCCGATCGCGTTGGTGCGCCGGGCGATGGCTGCGCTGCCGCACGTGGCGTTTGCCAACGTGTTCGGTCAGACCGAGACACTCGGCGCCTACACGACGCTGATGCCCGACGATCACCGCGATCCCGCCCGCGCGGGATCGGTCGGCCGGCCGCTACCCGGTGTCCAGGTGCGGATAGTCGACCCCACCACCGGCGTCGACGTCGAACCGGGAACGGTCGGCGAGTTGTGGGTGAACACCGACCAGAATGTCGCACAGAATGTGAACGAGGGTTGGTTGCGCACGGGCGACCTGGGCCGCCGGGATCCCGACGGCTACCTCTTCCCGAGCGGCCGGCTGAGCGACACGATTAACCGTGGGGGCGAGAAGTTCGGCCCGATCGAGGTCGAGGAAGCGCTTCGCTCCCATCCGGCCGTCAGCGACGTCGCGGTCGCCGGGATCGCGGACGGCGAGATGGGCCAGCGGGTCGGCGCCGTGGTGGTGGCGCGCGCGCCCGTGACGCTCGACCAGCTGCGGTCGCACTGTCGCGAGCTGATCGCCTACTTCAAGCTGCCTGAACTGATCGCGATCGTCGACCGGATCCCGTACAGCGCGACGGGCAAAGTCAGCCGCCGGCAGATCGCCGCGATGATCTCGGATCAGTCTTGAGCTGACGCGGAGAACAAGGGAGTTACCGGTGCTGTTTCTTCACGAGACCCACAAGGTAGTCGGCGCGCGGGAGGAAGAGTTCGAGGCCGCCTACCGAGAGGGCTGGATGCCCACCCTGGCCAAAGCGGACAATGCCCGACTGCTCTGGTACGCCAACCACGCTCACGGAACCGGGTTGTCCTACAACGTCGTCACCATCACAGGCATTACCGACGGCGCGGCCTGGGAGAGCATGGTCCGCCGAGCCCAGAGCGGGGATCTGCGGCCCTGGATGCGCGAACTGGACAACCTGCGCCACGAGGTGAGGGGCAAGCTGTTAGTGCCGGTCTACTGGTCACCGCTGCAGACGGTGGACCTGACGACCGTCCCTACCGACGGGGCGACCCATGCGCTGAGCGTGTTCATGGAAGACACCGGCTGGCCCAGCGCGCCGCTGGATGACTACATCCGATCCTGGGACGAGATCTACTACCAAGTGCTGTCCAAGGCCCCGAAGGGGATGCGGATCCTCGATATCCAGGCCTGCTTCCAGGTCGCGCACGGGAGCCACCGGCGACGAGAAGCGATGCTGTGGCAGAAGGTTGACGCCTCCAACAACTACGCGGCGCTCGTGCACCTGCTGACCAAGGAGACTCCTGCCGAACACCGAGGTCCCGGCAGCTACATGTTCGAGGCCCTGAAGTTTCGCGATCAATGGCAGAGCCGACTGCTGCGGACGTCGGACTGGTCGCCCCTGTACTAGGCGGCCCGGTTCAGGATCCGGATGGCGTCGGCGGCCATGTCGCGCACGATGTCGGCGGCCGGGCGCACGTCGTGAATGAGTGATATCGCCTCGCCGACGATCGGGGTGATCACATCGAAGTCGTGGGCGGCGACCGCCCTCTGGTAGTTATTCACTGTTTCCGGTAGCTTCGCCGACAGTTCGGCCTCCTTGCCGTGCCACGCCGCGATCAACGGGTTGATCATCAGGCGAAGGTCGTATGTGTCGGGCCAATCCCGTTGCCGCACAATGTCATAGACCCGCGTGCGGACGGTGTCGTCGCCGCAGGCGCCGATGGCTCGTTGCTGCGCTTGCGGTGTTACCAGCGCCTCCGCGCTCGCCCACAGTCGGGTGCCGACGAGCGCGCCGTCGGCCCCGAGCGCCAGCGCGGCGGCCAGTCCGCGCCCGTCGGCAACGCCACCGGCTGCCACCACCAGCGTTTCAGGCGAACGTTGCGCAACGAGGTCGACGACGTCGGGCACCAGCGTAAACGTTGAGCGGGCACTCATACCGTGTCCACCCGCCTCGCCGCCCTGCGCCACGATGATGTCCGCGCCGACGTCAACGGCGCGGCGCGCCTGCTCGAGGGTCTGTACCTGGTAGGCAAGCGGAACGTTGGCGGCGCGAATGCGGTCGGCCAATTCCATTGGGTCACCGAACGACAGCATGACGGTCGCCGGTTGCCAGGCCAGAGCAGCGTCGAGCAGTTCGGGGTTGCGGGCGAGGCTCCATGTGATGAACCCGACCCCGACCCGGGCCCCGTCGGCTTCGCGGGCTTCCTCGAATTGGCGCTGCAGCCATGCAGCGTCGCCATAGCCACCCCCAATGAGGCCCAGGCCGCCAGCCGCGGTCACCGCGGCGGCGAGCCGGCCCCCGGACACCTCGGCCATGGGCGCCAGCAGGATCGGGTGTTCAATCCCGAAGTACTCCGTAAGGCGAGTATTGAGCGACATGTCTACCCTCATTTCAGCTCGCCGGTGAGAAACTGCGCTCGGCCGTTACCGAAAGACCAGTCCTCATCGCCATTTTCGGTGATCGAGACAATCAGATCCGCCCGGTCCAACCCGCAAAGGTCGGCGAGATTGGACGCCAGCAGCTCATAGAACTTTTCCTTCATCTCGCGAGTGCGCCGCCGACTCACCACGTGCACAACCACGAGTCGAGATGACCGATCTAGGCCCAGACCCGTGTCCCAGGCCACGATCTCGTGGGCCGGATGGGTGTGCACCACCTGGTAGCGGTCGCGGGGCGGCACTCCGAACGCGTCGACCACCGCATCATGTACCGTGTCCAGCAGCGTCCCAACCTCCGACGGCGTGCGACCCTCGATCAGGTCGATGTACAACAACGGCATTTTGTCCTCCTGTCTGGTTTTGCGATTGTTGTAACCGACGCTAGGTCCGCGGCAATCCCTAGTGAAATGCCTGCTGTAATGCATCTATGCTTGTCAGGCATGAGCGACCTGCAGAGCAACCGAGTCGAGTTGCGCCACCTGCGAGTGTTCGAGGCGGTCGCGCGACTCAAGTCGTTCACCCACGCCGCCGACGAACTCAGCATCACGCAACCCGCGCTGAGCCGAACCATCCGGCAACTGGAAGACGCGCTGGGAGTGACACTTCTCGACCGCAGTTCGCGGCACGTCGAGGCGACCCAAGCCGGACGAACCTTTCTCGACCACGTCGAACGAGTGCTCGCCGAGCTGGAACGCGGCTTCGGTGCGGTGCGGCGGCAGGCGAGCATCCGTCTCGGGTTCAGTTGGTTGTTGCCCGACCCGTGGGCACAGCATGCCGTCGCTCGATTCGAGGGGGCCACTGGGACGAGGGTCAGTTTGGTCCGCACCGACGATGCGATGGCCGCCGTGCAACAGGGGAAAGTCGACGTCGCCGTCGTACGCGGGCGCGTGGCGTCGAATACCGTGCGAATAGTGCACTTGTTCAACGAGTCCCGAGTTGCGGTGTGCGCTGCGCACTCACCGCTGGCGGACAGATCGGAGTTGGACTGGGCCGAGGTCCCGCGATGGCCGCTGGTCGTCAACACCGCCAGCGGCACCACCGGACCCTGGTCCTGGCCGGCGGGCGAAGGGCCGAAAACCGTTGTGGAGACAGCGAATTTCGATGAGTGGATCGAATCAGTCGCCGCCGACCGCGGCATCGGCGTGATTCCTGACGTTGCGGTCAGGCGCAACATTCACCCCGGCGTGCGGTTCATCCCACTGCGGGGAGCACCCCAAAGCCCGGTTACCTTGGTCTTTCTTCCGCACGCGCGCAACGCCGTGCTGCGTCGCTTCGCGGAGGCCGCGGTGGCGAGTGCCGCCGAGATGTGAAGCCGCGGTGTCGCCCCGAGCCCAGCAGCGATCATCGTCGCAGAGCGACCGACTCCAGAAAGGGTTCGGCGACGGCAAGAAAGCCGTGCGGATCCGACGAGAACACCACATGCCCGGTGTCGAGGATCTCCAGCCTGGAGCCGGCAATGGCGTCATGGGTCGCATGCCCGGCGCGCAGCGGTATCGCGATGTCCTTCTTGCCCCACACGATGAGCGTCGGCGCATTCAGTTCGGCGGCGCGGCCGCGCAGGTCGTGCTCCGGCGTGGCGAAGCTCCGCCACAGGGCGGTGCCGGTCCGAACGCCCTCGGCCGTCTTCGCCTTGGCGATCGCACGGGCGCTGATCTCGTGGTCGCTGGCGGTCTTGGCCTTCATGTAGCCGCGCACCAGCAGGGGAGCGGCACGGCGAAACAGCGCGGGGTTACCGATCACGCGACAAGAAGGTGCGAGACAGGGGATTCCACGGAACGAACCCGCCCGAGTTGACCAGGATCAGACCGGCGACGAGCGCGGGACGGTTGATCGCCAGCCGCGCGGCCGCGAACCCACCGACCGAATTTCCGATCAGCACCGCCCGCGACACCCCCAGGCCGTCGACAACATCCTCGAGCACATCCGCGAACAGCGGCGCGCCGGGCTGCAGAGCGGCGTCGACCGGGTCGGAATCACCATGCCCGGGCCAGTCAACGGCGACGGTGCGGTAGCGGCGAGCGAGGGTGTCAATGATGGGATCGAAGTCATGCCCGTCATGCAGGGTGGCATGCAGCAATAAAACGGTTGGACCACTACCCAGTTCGCGATAGGCGGCCCGGCCCGCCCTGGTTCGAATAGACGTCACGAAAGTTCCTCTCGGCCGCGTTGACCGACTGGTCGGTCATTCCGTAGGCTACAACTAAGGGAAAGTCCTGACAAGGAGGGAACCGAGATGCGACAAGCCCCGCCGCCCGAAGCACCGTTTGCGGACAAGATGGCCTATTGCCGCACCCAACACACATCGAAAGGTGTGCAGGCGACCCATCTCATCAGCACGCCGATCATCGCGACCGGCATGCCGCTGGCGTTCGTCAAGCCAAAAGTCGGTGCCACGATGTTCATTGGAGGATGGGCCACGCAGATCATCGGCCACCGGCTGTTCGAGAAGAACCTCCCGTCGACCCACAGGGGATGGATCACCTATCAACTGGCCGGCGTGATTCACGTGTGCGAGCAGTACGGCGAGATGCTGGCGCGGCGCAGCCAGCGGCGGCGCGGCGGTTCAGGACGGTCCCGTGCGACCGCCTGAGCCCGGCCGCAATGCGCTGCTGGATGCGGGACAACGCCTGTTGGGCACTTCAGACCTCGCCAGGATCTCCGTCAATGCGATCGTCGCCGAGGCGGGCATGGCGAAAGGAAGCTTCTATCAGCATTGGCCCAGCCGGGCCGAATACGTGCGGGCGTTGCACGCTCGATTCCACGACCAGCTCGAAGAATCGATCGCTGCGGCCATGGCCGGCCTACCGCCCGGGCGCGACCGGTTCGAGGCCGGCATGACTACCTACCTTGACGGGTGCTTGGCCGAACCGGCCACCAAGGCACTGCTCGTGCAGTCCCGCACGGAGGCCGGGCTGAGCGACCTGGTATCGGCCCGCAACGCGAGTGCGGCCGCACAACTGGTGCCTGACCTGCAGGCCCTCGGGTGGACTTCAGTGGGACCGATCGCCGCGCTGCTGGTCGCTGCGGTTGCCGAGATCGCCCTCGTCGAGCTCGATGTGGGCCAGCGCGACGACGAGTTGCGCCGGGGGCTGCTACGCCTGGCGACCCGAACCCCGACGGACACCTAGAGGCCATATCTAGGCCAGCGACGCCAAACCCGACCGAACCAAGTCCAGACTCGCGGCTACCAACTCGCCAAGGTCGCCCGTGCAACCGTTGCGACCCCAATTCTCAACTGCCACAACGAGAGCCGCAGCCAGTGTGGAGCCCGCGACCTCGGCGGTCAGATCGATGTTCGCCACGCCCGGATGACGGCTCCTGACGAATTCGGTCAGCACGTCGGCAAATGAGGACTGCACCACCCGCAGGTGGCTCGCGATGCGGTCGGCGCTGATCAACTCCGTGCGGGCGGTCGCGGCCTGGCGCACCACTTCGAGGTCGTGCGGGAAGGCGGCGACGCTCGCCAGGACCGCATCGAACAGCGACTCGGAGGCCGGACGCTGTGCGAGGGCATCGGCCAGCGATTCCAGCTGCGTCTCGTAGTCCTGGAAGAGCACCGCCTCCTTGGTTGGGAAATGCCGGAAGAAGGTGCGTTCGGTGACGCCGGCCTCCCGCGCCAGCTCGGTCACGGTCACGTTGGCAAATCCCTTGCGGGCGAAACTATTCAACGCGGCGTGCCGGAGCGCCTCATGCGTCGATCGTCGGCGGAGTTCATGACGGTTGGTCGGCGCGCTCATATCAGGGCGATGGTATCCCAGCCCGCCGGAATGTGTCAGAACTGACATCTTTCAATTGTGTCAGTACTGACATATTCTTGTCACGCGCTGATCGACTGAGGAGGCCTCGGGGATGACGGACTATGACGCGATCGTGGTGGGGGCCGGACACAACGGGCTGACGGCCGCGGCGATTCTGCAACGCGCGGGGCTTCGCACCGTGTGTCTCGAGGCCAACACGTACGCGGGGGGAATGGCGGCGACGGTCGAATTGATCGACGGCTTCCGGTACGAGATCGCGGGCTCGGTGCAGTTCCCCATGGCGAGCCAGATCACCAAGGACCTCGGGCTCGACGCGCTGCCCGTCGTCGAGCCGGAGGTCATGTCGACCAACATCGGCGAGGCGGGGGAGGAGCCGATGGTCTTTTACCGCGACCCGATGCAGCTGATGACGCACCTGACCCAGAAGCACGGCCTGGACGCCGTCACCGGCATGGCCGAACTGATCGGCTGGAGCCAGGGACCCGCAAAGGCGCTCGGTCGCTTCGACGTTCGCACGCCTCCCAAGACGCTTGACGAGATGTACGCCTGCGCCACCAACGACGCCGAACGCCGCGCGATCCATGAGATGTTGTTCGGCTCGGCGATGGACGTGATCGACCGATACCTGCCCGATAGGGACAGGCACGCGGTGATGCGGGGCATGCTCGCGTTCTTGGCCGTCAACTCCACCTATCGCGGGCCCTATACGCCGGGCAGCGCCACCTGCCTGGCGTTCGCGCTCGCCGTCCCCCAGGACGGTACGGGCAACACCGCGATGATGACCAAGCTCAAGGGCGGAATCGGCGCGCTCACCGAACACCTGCGTGAGCTGTTCATCTCGCACGGCGGCGACATGAGATTCCGCGCCAAGGTCGAGCGGATTCTGATCGACCAAGGCGCGGTAACCGGCGTCCGGTTGCGGGACGGGTCGACGATCACCGCGCCGATCGTGGTGTCCAACTTGTCACCGGACGTCACCTTGCTCGAGCTCATTGCCTCCGAACATGTTCCCGCCGAACTTGTTTCGCGCGTGTCCGGCCGCGATCACCGCGCCTCCTTCGTGCAGATGCACTTCGCCCTGGACGGGCTGCCCGAATTCGCCGCGCCGTATGAGCTGTTGAATGAGGCCGGCATGCAGCAGTCGGTCGGCATTTTCGGCTCGCCCGAAGAACAGCAACAGCAATGGGAAATCTGCCGGCAGGGTCTCGTCCCGAACAATCCGTCGATGGGAATGCAGATCCCGTCGGTGCATGATCCCAGCATGGCGCCGCCCGGTAAGCATGCGGCGAGCGCGTACGCCTACGCCTTCCCCGTGGAAGTCGACCGCGACCAGCACGGGCATCTCAAGAACGAGATGGCACAACGTGTTATCGACAAGATCACCAGGTTCGCGCCAAACTTCAAGGACATCGTGATACGCCACATCACGTTTGCGCCGTACCACATGAACACCATGTTCGGCGCGCCGGCCGGCGACTTCTGCCACGGGCTCCTGCACCCGGACCTGATGGGGCCCAATCGCCCTGGGCCCAAAGGCTTCCTCGACATGCCGATCCCGATCAACGGCCTCTACCTCGGCGGCGCGGGATGCCATGGCGGCCCGGGCATTACGTTCACCCCCGGCTACAACGCCGGCTATCAGGTGCTACAAGACGCGCCCTGACTCGCAGTGGGGCGTCAGCCGGTGACCGTGCCGACGACTTGGGCCTGCCCGGTGGTGGCCTGTGTAATCGCCTGCGCCGCTTGCGGTCCGACCGCACCCGGAGGCAGCTGCAACGTGGCAGGAACCTGGTAAAGGGTGAACCGGTAGCGGTGTACCCCGCTACCGGCCGGTGGGCAGGGCCCGCTATACCCGGCCTGGCCGGCGGAGTTCGGCAGGCTCGTTCCCCCGGCGGGGGTTTGGCCGTCCGAGGTGCTACCGGGACCGGGCGCGATGCCGATCACGATCCAGTGGATATAGGTCCCACCGGGAGCGTCCGCGTCGTCGACGATCAGCGCTCCACCTAGCGGCACCACCCACGAAAGCGGGGGCGCGATGTTGGCCCCCTTGCACGTGTACTGCGCCGGTATCGCGGCGCCGTTGGCGAAGGCGGGGCTGGTGATTGTCAGCGGACCGCCGGGCGCGGCCGGGATAGTCCGGCCGACGCTGATCAGTTTCAGCGCGGGTGACGCAGTGCCGTGATCACCACCGCCGGCGTTGCCGTGGCCGGCCTGCGCTATCGCCAGCGCGAGGCCCGCCACGGCCAAGGTGATTCGGTGCAGTGTGCCGGCCGCAGCGCATTTCATAGGGAAAGTGTCGCCGACAGCTGCCCGAGAATAAAAGCGACGTGCCGTCACGCGCCCTTGTTGAGCATCAGCACTCGCTTCCGCAGGCCCTCGGTGGCCGTCTCCATCAGACTTTTGGCGCCCTTCCTGAGCAGAAATCCCGGAACCGGCACGGCCAGGTCGACGGTGAGCTCGACGTGGACCCTAGTGGCATCGCCTTCACGGGTGAGCGTGTATCGGGCGGCCTGCGCACGTTGCAGTTTGGCGCTCACCAGGGTCCAGCTCACCCCGTCGTCGTGAATGGAATACGCGAGCACCTGCTCGTCGCCGATGCCAACGACCTTGACGAATTGCCGAGATTTGGTGGGGCGGCCCTGGTCATCCCGCTCGAGGATTTCCACCTTCTGATGCGCCGGGGACCATTCGGGTACCGATTCGAGGTCCAACAACACGCGCATGATCTGCTCAGGAGTCGCCTCGATGACGACTTCGCGGGATTCGGTGACGGCCATCCTGGGAACATAGTCAGCCGGCGGCCGACTTACGGCACTAAGACAACTTTTCCGATGTTTTCCCGCGCGGCGAGGATCCGGTGCGCCTCCGGCGCTTCGGCGAACGGAACGGCCGCATGAACGATCGGGGAGGCCGTGCCGTCGTGGAGCGCAGTCTTCAGGGGAGTGATCCACGGCTCGAGGGTGCGACGGTCGTCCCACAACCGCAGCATGTTCAGCCCGATCACCGCTTTCGAATCCTCCAGCTGACCGAGCAGGCTGAAGCCGCGCAGCATCGACAAAACTTGTGGAGCCGCCCTGCGCAGCGAGCGCTTCTCGCCATGCTGCAAATTCGAAATCCCGTAGCCGACAAGCCTTCCGCCGGGCCGCAGCAGGTCGTAGGACCGACGCAGTGAGGTGCCGCCGAGGGCGTCGAGCACCAGGTCGTAGGGGCCCAGCCCCTGCCACCAGCCGTCGCGCCGGTAGTCGATCGCGCGGTCCACACCCAACTCGGCCAGCTTCTGGTGCTTGCCGGGCGATGCGGTGCCGTGCACCTCGGCCCCGGCGGCCTTGGCGAATTGGATGGCCGCAATGCCGACGCCGCCGGCCGCGGCATGCACCAGCACCCGCTCGCCGGCACGCAGTGACCCGTAGCCGTGCAGCGCCGCCCATGCGGTCGCGTAGTTGACCGGGACCGCGGCGCCCTGCTCGAAGCTCAGCGCATCGGGGAGCGCCACCGAGTCGGTCGCCGTGACATTGACGATCTCGGCATAGCCACCGAATCGCGTGCCGGCCAAGACTCGCTCACCGACTCGGCCCGCGTCGACGCCCTCGCCGACGGCCTGCACCGTCCCGGCGACTTCGTAGCCGACCACCGCCGGAAGCTTCGGCGCGTCGGGATACAAACCGACGCGAGCCAGGTGGTCGGCGAAGTTCACCCCAGCGGCGCGGACGGCGATTTGCAGCTGGCCCGGGCCTGGCCCAGGCGGGTCCGGGCGCTCCTGCACCCGCAGGACCGACGGGTCGCCATGCTTGGTGATGACGACTGCGCGCATCGCGTTTCCTCCTTAGCCGGATTACCTGGTGATGGTCGCACACGCCGTGACCTCGGCCAGGCGGGGGAGAACGACGTCGCGCCGCCCCGGATGCACGCGGTCGAAGGCGTCGGCCATCCATTTGCCGTCGAGATTAAATCCTTGGTGCTCGAGGAAGACCCGAGTGTCACCGCCTGCCGCTTCGAGGCGCCGGATGAGTCTCCAGGCCCGGTCAACGTGCGCACGAATCGGTGCGGTGGGCTCGCCCCGAGGTTGCAGAGTTACCTGTCGCCCGCATATCGAAGGTGAATTTGGCGACCAACCACCCCGGAACCCCACTGGATTGTCATTGTCTCCGACGCCGATAAAGGTTTTATACAGGTCGCAAACAAATAATGGCGACGGTTGCTTCGGCGGCCAGCGGGGCCGAAACGGGTGTGTGATTTCGCATATTGAGGCACATTCGAGACGTCGCGAAGGTCGGCCGTTAACGCCTCCTTGCTCCTCAATAGAATGCAGTGCGCTTCGACGCGAGTGATAGGAAACGCGGATGTCGTCGTTTGTGTTTGTAGCACCTGATGGATTGGCCTCGGCGGCCAGCGAATTGTCCGGGATCGGGGACGTGGTCGGCGCGGCCAACGCGGCGGCGGCGACGCGGACGACGGGGATTGTGGCCGCCGCCGGTGATGAGGTGTCAGTGGCGATCGCGTCGTTGTTCGGCACGCATGCCCAGCAGTATCAGGCGCTGAGCGCGAAGACTGCGGCGTTTCATGACGAATTTGTGCGGGCGTTGCGTTTGGCGGCGGGTTCGTACGGGGCCGCTGAGGCCGCCAACATTTCCCCGTTGCAGACCCTGGAAGACGCGCGCTGGTTCTCGCCCGTTGAGTTGCTGACCGGGCGCCCGTTGGTGGGCAACGGCGCCCCCGGGTCGGCGGGCACGGGTGCCGCTGGCGGCGATGGCGGATGGCTACTCGGCAATGGCGGCAATGGCGGCTCCGGGGCGGCCGGGGGCACCGGCGGTGCGGGTGGTTCTGCGGGGCTGTTCGGCAGCGGGGGTGCCGGCGGGGCGGGCGGCGACGCGGTGACGGCGGGGGGTAACGGCGGGGCCGGCGGGGCCGGCGGGGCCACTGGGCTGCTCGGTGGTGGGCATGGCGGTGCCGGCGGGGTCGGCGGGGCCGGCGCGGCCGGGGTGGATGGTCAAACCGGCGGCGCGGGCGGGGCCGGCGGGGCCGGTGGCGTTAACCGGCAGCTGTTCATGGGCTCCGGCGGTGCCGGCGGCGGTGGCGGTGCGGGTGGGGCGGGTGGCGCCGGCACTGCCAGCGATGACGCCGGCGGGGCCGGTGGTGTCGGCGGGGATGGCGGGCGCGGTGGCACCGCGGGCAACGCACTGTTCGGCACCGGCGCCAATGGCGACGGAGGGGCGGGCGGTCATGGCGGACAGGGCGGCGCCGGCGGAACTGACGCCACCGGTGTCGGCGGCGTTGGTGGAAACGGCGGAAACGGCGGAACCGGCGGCCTGGCCGGCACTGGTGGTGCCGGCGGGACCGCGGGCAACGGAGGTGCTGCCGGCGACGGCGGCCAGGGCGGCAACGGCAGCGCCGGCCAAGATAGCCCCGATTCCCCCGGCGGCACCGGTGCCGGCGGCGGCAAGGGCGGCGACGGCGGCGTCGGCGGCGACGCCGGTGACAGCACTGCCAGCAACGGCAGCGGCGGCAACGGCGGCGCGGGTGGTCAGGGCGGCGTGGGCGGCAGCAGCGGCGAGACGGCCGGAGCCGGGGGCGCCGGCGGCGACGGCGGCAACGGCGGGGCGGTCGGCACTGGCGGAGTCGGCGGGACCGCGGGCGACGGCGGCAACGCCGGCGCCGGTGGCGATGGCGGGACCGGCTATGACGGAAGGGTTGGCGGTTCGACCGAGGGGGGTAACGGCGGCGACGGCGGCGCCGGCGGAGTCGGCGGTAACGCCGGGGGCAGCACCGCCAGCAATGGCAGCGGCGGCAACGGCGGCGCCGGCGGGCAGGGCGGCGCTGGCACGGCGGGCGACCACGCCGGCGACGGTGGCAAAGGTGGAAATGGCGGGGCGGTCGGCAGCGACGGTGCCGGTGGGACGGCGGGCGACGGCGGCGACGGTGGTGCGGGTGGTGCCGGTGGTGCCGGATCCGACGCGGCTGCCGGCACCGGGAACGCCGGCGGCGACGGCGGCGCGGGCGGCGACGGAGGCGCCGGCGGCAAGGCCGGCGGCGCTGCCGCCACCAACGGCACCGGCGGGGCGGGCGGCGCGGGCGGCCAGGGCGGCGTTGGCGGGAGCAGCGCCATAACCGCCGGCGGTGGCGGTCACGGCGGCGACGGCGGCACCGGCGGGGCGGTCGGCACCGGCGGAGTCGGCGGCGCCGCGGGCAACGGCGGCAACGCCGGTGCCGGTGGTGCCGGTGGTGCCGGATCCGATGCCGCGGCCGGCACCGGGGACGCCGGCGGCAGCGGCGGGGCAGGCGGCGAGGGTGGTGTCGGCGGCAACGCCGGCGGCGCCGCCGCCACCAACGGCAACGGCGGGGTTGGCGGCGCGGGTGGTCAGGGCGGAGTCGGCGGCAGCAGCGCCGCGACCGCCGGCTATGGCGGCATTGGTGGCGTCGGCGGCGATGGCGGGGCGGTCGGCACCGGTGGTGTCGGCGGGACCGCGGGCAACGGCGGCAACGGCGGCAACGCCGGCGCCGGTGGCGCCGGCCTCGATGCAGCGCCCGGCACCGGCAGCGCGGGCGGTAACGGCGGGGAAGGCCTCAACGGCGGCGCCGGCGGTAACGCCGGCGGCGCCGCCGCCGCCAACGGCGATGGCGGCGCCGGCGGTGCGGGCGGTCGGGGCGGCAACGGCGGCACGGGTGCCTCGAACACCGACGACTTGGGCAACGGTGGCAGCGGCGGCAAGGGCGGCGCAGGCGGCGACGGCGGCTTCGGCGGCGACACAGGCAGCGGCGGTGTCGGCGGCACCGCGGGTAACGGGGGTCAAGCCGGCAACGGCGGCGACGGCGCAGACGGCGGCGACGCGGGCCTCAACGGCACCGCCGGCAACGGCGGCAACGCGGGCAGCGGCGGCATCGGTGGCGGCGGGGGCACCGCGGCCGCCTCGGGCGGCATTGCCGGCGCGGGCTCCGGCGGCGGTGACGGCGGCCACGGCGGCGCCGGCGGCGCCGCAACCGGCGCTCTCGGCCAGAGCGGCACCGGCGGCCAAGGCGGTAACGGCAACCACGGGGGAAACGGCGGTGAGGCCGGCGTCGGCGGCCTCGCCGGTGCCGGCGGCACCGGTGGCCACGGCGGCAACGCCGGCGCTGGCGGCGACTCCCCAACCGGCACGGACGGCAAGAGCGGCTTCGGCGGTCAGGGCGGCAACGCGGGCAACGGCGGCAACGGCGGCAACGGCGGCAATGCCGGAACCGGCGGTGTCGGCGGCACTGGCGGCACCGCCGGCGACGGCGGCAACGGCGGCGACGCGGGCGCCGCCCCCGGACCGGGCGGTCAGGCCGGCAACGGCGGCGACGCCGGCAACGGCGGCATCGGCGGCATGGGCGGCACGGCGGCCACCACCGGAACCAACGGTGACGGCGGCCTCGGCGGCAACGGCGGGACCGGCGGTCAAGGTGCCGAGAGCGGTGCGGAAGGGGTCGGCGGCCGGATCGGCTACGGCGGCAACGGCGGCAACGGTGGCAACGGTGGGGCCGTCGGCTATGGCGCCGGCGCCGGGGGCACCGGAGGTGACGGCGGCCACGGCGGCGACGGCGGGCAAGGGGGCAGCGGCGGCACGGGCCTCGACGGCACCGGCATCGACGGGGGCAACGGAGGCAACGGGGGCAGAGGCGGCGACGGCGGGTGGGCCCTTCTCAACGGCAGCGGCGGTAACGGCGGCAGCGGGGGTAACGGCGCCGCCGGCGGCATCAGCACCACGACTGGCGGCAGTGGCGGCAGCGGCGGCGACGGAGGCGACGGCGGCGTAGCCGGCAACGGCGGGACGGCGGGCAACGGCGGCAACGCCGGCGCGGGTGCTGCCGGTGGTGCCGGCCTCGACGCCGCGACCGGCACCGGAAGCGCCGGCGGCAATGGCGGCCAGGGTGGCAATGGCGCGACCGGCGGCAATTCCGGCGGCGCCACCGCAACAAACGGCAGCGGCGGGGCCGGCGGCGCGGGCGGTCAGGGCGGCAACGGCGGCACCGGCGCCTCGAACACGAGCGACTTCGGCAGCGGCGGCAACGGCGGCCAAGGCGGCACGGGCGGCACGGGCGGCGTCGGTGGCGACGCGGGCACCAGCGGTGTCGGCGGCACCGCGGGCAGCGGCGGTCAAGGCGGCACCGGCGGCGACGGCGCAGACGGCGGCGACGCCGGCCTCAACGGCACCGCCGGCAACGGCGGTAACGCGGGCGGCGGCGGCCAGGGAGGCAGCGGCGGCGGCGCGGCCGCCTCCGGCGGCGCGGCGGGTACCGGCGGCGACGGCGGCGACGGCGGCCGAGGCGGCACCGGGGGTACCGCATCCGGCATCCACGGCCAGGGCGGCAACGGCGGCGACGGCGCAGCCGGCGCCCAGGGCGGCGCCGGTGGTGCCGCCGGTGTCGGGGCTCTCGCCGGCCACGGCGGCACGGGTGGCCACGGCGGAAACGCCGGCGCCGGCGGCGACTCCCAAGTCGGCACGGACGGCAACAGCGGCTTCGGGGGCCAGGGCGGCAACGCGGGCGACGGCGGCAGCGGCGGCAACGGCGGTGCCGCCGCGGGCGGTGTCGGCGGCGCCGGTGGCAATGCAGGCGACGGGGGCAACGGAGGCAACGCCGGCGCTGCCTCCGGCGCCACCGGTTGGGCCGGCAGCGGAGGCACCGCCGGCGACGGCGGCAGCGGCGGCCAGGGCGGCGCGGCCGACGCCACCGGAACCAACGGTGACGGCGGCCGCGGCGGCAACGGCGGGACCGGCGGTCAAGGTGCCGCGAGCGGCACGGAAGGCATTGGACTCCCACTGGGCTACGGCGGCAACGGTGGCAATGGCGGTACCGGTGGGGCCGCCGGCGCCGGCGCCGGCGCCGGGGGCACCGGAGGCAGCGGCGGCAACGGCGGTGACGGCGGCGCCGGGGGCAGCGGCGGCACGGGCCTCAACGGCACGGGCATCAACGGCGGCAACGGCGGCAACGGGGGCGCCGGCGGCGACGGGGGTGACGGCGCCACCAACGGCGACGGCGGCGCTGGCGGCACCGGCGGTGACGGCGCCACCGGCGGCGTCAGCACCACGACTGGCGGCACCGGCGGGACCGGCGGGCAGGGCGGCAACGGTGGCGTGGCAGGCACCGGCGGAACCGCCGGCAACGGCGGCCAAGGCGGCAACGGTGGCGTCGGCGGCAACGCCGCCGCGGCCGGCGCCACGAACGGCGATGGTGGTGCCGGCGGCGCGGGAGGCCAGGGCGGCAATGGCGGCACCGGTGCTGACGCCCCCGACGGCGGAACCGGCGCCGCCGGCGGTCAGGGAGGCGATGGCGGCGGCGGGGGCGCCGGCGGACTTGCCGGAACCGGCGGTGTCGGCGGCACTGCGGGCAACGGCGGCCAAGGTGGAGCCGGCGGCGCGGGCGCGATCGGCGGCGGCGGTGGGCTGAACGGCTTCGGCGGCAACGGGGGTAACGGCGGCCAAGGCGGCACAGGCGGCGCAGGCGGCGCGGCCGGCACCGCGGCGGGCAGTGTTGCGGGCACCGGCGGCACGGGCGGCGCCGGCGGCGAAGGCGGGGAAGGCGGCACCGCGAGCGGCTACTTCGGCTTTGCCGGCAATGCCGGCCAGGGCGGCGACGGCGGCATCGGCGGCACCGGGGGCGCGGGTCCCGCCGGCGGCATTGCCGGCGCCGGCGGCACGGGCGGCGCAGGCGGCAACGGTGGAATCGGTGGCTACTCGCCACCCGACTCCCTCTCCGAGAGCGGCTTTGGCGGCACTGGCGGCATCGGCGGAACCGGTGGCGACGGCGGTACCGGCGGGGTGGCCGGCAGCAACGGCACGGGCGGCACCGGGGGTGGGGCCGGAGACGGCGGCGCGGGCGGCGTGGGCGGCACCGGACCCGGCTTCGACGGCATCGCCGGCGGCGGCGGAACGGGCGGCAACGGCGGCAGCGGCGGACAGGGCGGCGCGGCCGACGTCTCCGGGATTAATGGCAACGGCGGCCAGGGTGGAACCGGTGGCGCCGGCGGCGACGGCGGCACCGGTGGCTTGTTCGGCCATGGCGGCGGCGGCGGCGATGCCGGTGACGGTGGCAAGGGTGGGGCTGCCGGCGCCGGCGCCGGCAGCGTGGGCGCCGGCGGCGACGGCGGAGACGCCGGTAACGGCGGCAAGGGCGGCAACGGCGGCGAGGGTTTCGACGGCACCGGCAACGCGGGCGGCGACGGCGGCCAGGGCGGCAAGGGTGGTACAGGCGGCGACGCCGGCGGCGTCACCGCGAGCAACGGCGACGGCGGGGCAGGCGGCGCCGGGGGCCAGGGCGGTACCGGCGGCAACGGCACAACTGACAGCAGCAACGACGGCGGCACGGGGGGCAACGGCGGCACCGGCGGCAACGGCGGCGACGGCGGTTCGTCCGGCACCGGCGGCGTCGGCGGGACCGCCGGCAAGGGCGGGCAAGGCGGCAGCGGCGGCAACGCGGGCGACGGCGGCGCCGGCGGGCCGGACGCCATCGGCGGCTATGGCGGTATCGGCGGTGACGGCGGCACCGGTGGCGCCGGCGGGGCCGCCGCCGCACACGGCAGCGTCGCCGGTGACGGCGGAACGGGAGGCGTCGGCGGGCAAGGGGGCAACGGCGCCACCTCCGTCTATGCCGACCACGGCGGCTATGGCGGCAACGCGGGCAACGGCGGCAGCGGCGGTAACGGCGGAGCCGGCCTGGTCGGCACCGACGTCGCGGGCGGCCGGGGCGGTCAGGGGGGCGATGGCGGCATCGGCGGCGACACGGGTAGTTCCTATGCCACGAACGGCAGCGGCGGGGCGGGCGGTCAAGGCGGCCAGGGTGGCGCCGGCGCCAATGGCGGCACCGAGGCCGGCAACGGCGATGCGGGCAGTAACGGCGGCCAAGGCGGCGACGGCGGCAACGGCGGCACGGCCGGCAACGGTGGCTACGGCGGGCGCGGGGGCATCGGCGGCCAGGGCGGGCTGGGCGGCGACGGCGGCCAGGGCGGAAATGCGAGCAGCACCGGCACCAACGGCGACGGCGGCACGGGCGGGCAGGGCGGCCAGGGTGGACACGGCGGCGACGGCAGCACAGATACCAGCAACGGCAACCGAGGTGGCGACGGCGGCCAGGGCGGCGACGGCGGAGACGGCGGCGCTACCGGCACCGGGGGCAGCGGCGGGACCGCGGGCAACGGCGGCCAAGGTGGCGCCGGCGGCACCGGCGTAGGCGGCCGCGACAGTGGCGGCCTCGACGGGTTTGGCGCCGACGGCAGCGCCGGTGGCGCCGGCGGCACGGGCGGCGATGGCGGGGCGGCCGACGCCGTCGGCGGCGTTGCGGGCACCGGCGGCGCGGGTGGCGCCGGCGGTCAAGGCGGTGGCGGCGGTACCGCATCCGGCTACAACGGCTACAGCGGTGTTGGTGGTGACGGCGGCAGCGGTGGCGACGGCGGCACCGGCGGGACTGCGCTTGGCGGCGGGGTGGCCGGTTCCGGCGGCGCGGGCGGCGCCGGCGGGACTCCGGGTGCCGGCGGTGACTCCCTGATCGGCACGGACGGCGACAGCGGGTTCGCAGGCCATGGTGGCAACGGCGGCAGCGGCGGCGACGGCGGCAACGGCGGGACGGCCGGCGCCGGCGGCACCGGTGGGACAGGCGGCGTCGGCGGCGCCGGCGGCGACGGCACCGGGGGCGGGAGCGCACCCGGGCCCGGCGGCATCGCCGCCGATGGCGGCACTGGCGGCGATGGCGGCGCGGGCGGCCAGGGCGGCGCGGCCGACGCGACCGGAATCAACGGCGACGGCGGTCGTGGCGGCGATGGCGGAAACGGCGGTCAGGGCAGCGCCGGCGGCGACAGCAGCGGCAACGGCGGAACCGGCGGAAACGGCGGCACCGGGGGGGCCGCCGTTGGAGCCGGCACCGGCGGTAAAGGCGGCGACGGTGGCGATGGCGGCGATGGCGGCGACAGCAGCGGCGGAACCGGCGGCGACGGCGGCACCGGCGGATCTGGCGGCACGGGGCTTGCCGGCAACAACGGCAACGACGGCGCCAACGGCAGCCGCGGCGCACCCTAGCACGGTTAAACCGCTCTGCGGCGGGTTTCGAAAAGGCCTGGCGGACAACGGTATATGGTCAACCGGGCTCCGCATCGCAGCTGATGCGGCCGTCCGGACGCTAGCAGCGGACTACCCGCTGATGCTTGCACACGCAGCGTCGGCGAGGCGGGGGAGTACGACGCCGCGCCAACCGGGGCCCATGCGTGAACGCCTCGGCCATCCGTTCGTCGTGGAGGTCAAAGCCGGTGTGCTTCAGAAACACTCGGCTACCGGAGCCTTCCGCCTCGAGCCAGGCGCCAGCTCAGCGTCCACGCGCTGGTGAAGGTGTACACAAAGCGGTGAGGTGGGTCCGTGCAGCCAGCTGAGCTCACCAGAACTTCTCAAACGGATGAAACCACGCGCCGAGCTCGGCCAGTGGTTCCGCGGTCAGCCGATAGATGCGCCGACGGCCCCGGGGCTCGTCTACCACCAGCCCCGCTTCGCACAGCACCTTCAGGTGCTGGGCGACGGCGGGACGGCTGAGCTCGACCCTTTCGCCGAGCGCCCTGGAGGACAGTGGCTGCCGGGTGAGGATCTCGCAGTTCCCGCCGCACCGGATTCGCCAAAGCTAAGAACACGCGGTCGCAGCCGGACGCGGCCAGAAAGATACGTCCGAGGAATCCGACATATCAAAAACTATTTCCGACATACGGTCGCCATTGGTTTGGCCGCGGCCCAACGGGGATCTACCGTCAGATGGTGACCACAGCGCGTCGCAACGACGATATCGGCGTAGACAATTATGTCGACACGATCGGGGCTCGGCTGTACCAGCGAATCGACACGGTCTGCGCGCGGATACAGACCTCGGTCGAAGACCAGATTCCGGAGTTGCGCGGCGATGCGCGAATGACCGAATTGCTAACCGAAAGCATTCGAGCCAACGTCACAACAGTCCTGGACGCACTGAGTCAACATTCCCCGGAAGTAGACATCGTTGTGCCGACGGCGGCGCTTGAGCACGCGAAACGCGTTGCTCAACAAGGCATTCCGGTCAACATGATAGTTCGCGCTTACCGGCTTGCTCAGCGCCGGATGACCGAGCTGATCTTTGCCGAGTTGCGTGGCATCAACATGGACCCCACGACCAGGGTCGCGGTCATCGAGCGGATCACCACGGTGCTGTTCGAATGTGTCGACCGCGGGTCGCAGGAGGCCGTCGCTGCTTACGAAATCGAACACGACCGGTGGCTGGAGAACAAGAACAGCATTCGTGCGATGCGAGTCCGGGACGTGCTGGCCGAGGACAACTCCGTCGACGTCGATGCCGCCGCGACAGCATTCGATTATCCCTTGCGCGAGCAGCACCTCGCGCTCATCGTCTGGTACCCGGACACCGGGGCCGAGGGCGACGAGCTCGCGCGCCTGCAACGATTCGTGGGTGACCTCGCCGGCGCCCTCCACACCCCGGCAAGCCCACTGTTTGTCGCCGCCGACAACGCCAGCGGGTGGGCGTGGTTGCCCTACCAATCCGCGCCGGGCGACCTGATCGCGAAGGTCCGCGACTTCGCCCGGTTGCGGCCGGACACGCCGCGCATCGCAACGGGCGCAGTGGGTTCGGGCGTCGCGGGCTTCCGTCGATCCCATCGTCAGGCGCAACGAGTGCGGGCCGCCGCGCTCGCCGGCGGTCCCGAACAGCGGGCGCTCGCCGCTGCGACGGATGCCGACATGGCCACCAGGGCGCTGCTTGGCACCGGTATTGCGGAAATCGGTGCGTGGGTGGCCGACGTCCTTGGCGCGCTGGCGTCCGACAACGACGACGACGCTCGCCTGCGGGAAGCAATTTGGGTTTTTCTGCATTCCGGTTCGGGCTACGAAGCCGCGGCAACGGAACTCGATCTGCCGTTCCACGCGGTGAAGCAGCGCATCGAGCAAGCGGTCGCGCGGCGCGGGCGGCCCATCGATGACCGGCTGGACGTCGAAATCGCGCTGTTCGTCTGCCGCTGGTACGGCGCCGACGCGCTCGCGGGGGGCTCCTTCGCCGCGGTGAGCGGGCCGACTGGCCGGCCGGCGGTGCCGCGGCCGGTACCTTTCTCCTTGTGCAGCTCGCCTGGGAGCGGTTGACCGACACCGTCCACCGGTGTCGGCTCACATTTTGTGACGTCACCATCGGGCTGGTGCGCGGCCGCACCGGCGTGCTGGTCGTCGACACCGGGACCACCCTCGTAGAAGCGGCCGCGATCGACGCCGACGTCCGGCAGCTCGCGGGCCGCCCCGCGACACATGTCGTGTTGACACACAAACATTTCGACCACGTTCTGGGTTCCTCGGTATTCGACGGCGCGGAGGTATTCTGCGCACCCGAGGTCGTCGAGTACCTGTCGTCGGCCACCGACGAGCTACGCAACCACGCCCTGAGCTACGGCGCGGACGCCGCCGAGCTCGACCGCGCGATCGCGGCCGCGCAGCCACCCGAGCACGGGATCTACGACGCCGTCATCGATCTCGGGGATCGCACTGTGACAGTCACCCACTTGGGCCGTGGTCACACCGCGGGGGACCTGATAGTGCTGGCGCCCGCTCCAGGCGGTGCCGAGCACCCCCTGGTGGTTTTCGCCGGTGATCTGATCGAGGAGTCCGCGGATCCCTACATCGACGCCGATTCGGATGTGGCGGCATGGCCCGGCACCCTCGATCGACTGCTCGCCGTCGGCGGGCCCGACGCCATCTACGTGCCCGGCCACGGAAAGGCCGTCGACGCGCAATTCGTCCGTCGCCAGCGGGATTGGTTGAGCGAGCGTGCGGCGGAGCGTCGTTAAGCGCGGCTACTTCGCGACTATTTTCCGACGGCGGCGATGAGCGCTTCCGGGTCGGTCACGCTGACCCATAGCGAGCCAAGGGTTACCGACTTCCGCCACACGTTGGCCCGTGCCGCCGGCTCTATCGTCAATTTCACCAGGCCCTTCCTCGACCCGTTGACCAGCCAACGCCCCGACCGGTAGTGCACGCCGGCCGTGTACACCGTCGCGTCGGTCGCTTCGGCACTTTTGATCGACGCCGCGGGAATGTCGGCGGTAAACGCCCACCCCATCTTGACGCGCAGGTTGCCTCCCTGAACCCGCAGCTCGCTGTTGCCGGGGCCGAGCCCAATCGGCACCGAAAGGGGGAGAAACCAACGGTCGAACCGCAATTCCGTTTGCACGGCAGGGACCTTACCTGCTTCGCCAGCCGGGTGGGCAGCTTTCCTGTCCATGCGGCCGGCGGCGCCGCACCGCGTCGCGGCCTTCGCCGCTCACGCATCGAAACGCATTGCGGCACAGCGTTTTGAACCGCAGCAGCCAATGACGGATGCCGGCGTCGGCGACTGGTCCGTTAGCCGATGATTCGGCCAACCAGCCCGGGGATACACTCACGGTCAGTCGAAATCGCGCCGAAGAGGAGCAAAGGCCATGGCCATCATCCATGCGGACACTGAAGTCCCCACACCGTTCGAAGAGGAAGTCGCGGCTACGCAGCGGTACTTCGACGGCCCGCGCTTTGCCGGCATCACGCGCCTCTACACGGCCCGGCAGGTCGTAGAGCAACGCGGCACGATCCCCACCGAATACACCGTCGCGCGAGACGCCGCCACGGCCTTCTACCCTCACCTGCGCGAGCTGTTCGCCGCGAAAAAGAGCATCACCACGTTCGGCCCCTACTCGCCGGGGCAGGCGGTGAGCATGAAGCGGATGGGCATCGAGGGGATCTATCTCGGCGGCTGGGCCACCTCGGCTAAAGGCTCCACCACGGAAGATCCCGGCCCCGACCTGGCCAGCTACCCGCTGAGCCAGGTGCCCGACGATGCCGCCGTTCTGGTGCGTGCCCTGCTGACCGCTGACCGCAATCAGCACTACCAGAGGCTGCACATGAGCGAACGGCAGCGCGAGACGACCCCGGCCTACGACTTCCGGCCGTTCATCATCGCCGACGCCGACACCGGCCATGGCGGAGACCCGCACGTGCGCAACCTGATTCGCCGCTTCGTCGAGGTCGGTGTGCCCGGCTACCACATCGAGGATCAGCGCCCTGGTACTAAGAAGTGCGGCCATCAGGGCGGCAAAGTTCTGGTGCCGTCGGACGAACAGATCAAGCGCCTCAACGCCGCCCGCTTCCAGCTCGACATTATGGGCGTGCCCGGCATCATCGTGGCGCGCACCGACGCCGAGGCGGCCAACCTGATCGACAGCCGCTCCGACGAGCGCGACCAGGCGTTCCTACTCGGCGCCACTAACCTGGACATTCCTTCTTATAAGGGATGTTTCCTGGCAATCGTGCGGCGCTTCTACGAGCTGGGTGTCAAGGAGCTGAACGGGCACCTTCTCTACGCCCTAGCCGACGGCGAGTACGCCTTCGCCAACGCGTGGCTCGAACGGCACGGGATCCTGGGCGTCGTCTCCGACGCCGTCAACACTTGGCGAGACAACGGACAGCAGTCCATCGACGACCTCTTCGACCAGGTCGAGTCGCGGTTCGTGGCTGCCTGGGAGGACGACTCCGGGCTGATGACCTACAGCGAGGCCGTCGCGGACGTGCTCGAATTCGGCGTGAGCGAGGGCGAGCCGGCTAGCATGAGCCCCGGCGAGTGGCGCCAGTTCGCCGCCCGGACGTCGCATTACGCGGCCCGGGAGAAGGCGCGGGAGCTGGGCGCCGACCCGCCGTGGGACCCGGAGCTGGCCCGGAGCCCCGAAGGCTACTACCAGATCCGCGGCGGCATCCCGTACGCGATCGCCAAATCGCTCGCGGCCGCGCCGTTCGCCGACATCCTGTGGATGGAGACCAAGACCGCCGATCTCGCCGACGCGCGTGAGTTCGCCGAGGCGATCCACGCCGAGTTCCCGGACCAGATGCTGGCGTACAACCTGTCGCCGTCGTTCAACTGGGACACCACCGGCATGACCGACGAGGAGATGAAGCAGTTCCCGGTGGAGCTCGGCAAGATGGGCTTCGTCTTCAACTTCATCACCTACGGCGGGCACCAGATCGACGGCGTCGCCGCCGAGGAATTCGCCACCGCGCTGCGGCAGGACGGCATGCTGGCGCTGGCCCGGTTGCAGCGCAAGATGCGTCTGGTCGAATCCCCCTACCGGACCCCGCAGACCCTGGTCGGCGGCCCACGCAGCGATGCCGCGCTGGCCGCCTCCTCAGGGCGGACCGCCACCACCAAGTCCATGGGCAAGGGCTCGACCCAGCACCAGCATCTGGTGCAGACAGAGGTGCCGAAGAAGCTGCTCGAGGAATGGCTGGCGCTGTGGAGCGACCACTACCAGCTGGGCGAGAAGCTCCGCGTGCAGCTGCGACCGCGCCGTGCCGGCTCGGACGTGCTCGAACTGGGCATTTATGGGGAGGGTGACGAGCAGCTGGCTAATGTCGTCGTCGATCCCATCAAGGACCGGCATGGACGCAGCATCCTTCAGGTGCGCGACCAGAACACCTTCGCCGAGAAGCTGCGGCAGAAGCGGCTGATGACGTTGACCCACCTCTGGCTGGTGAACCGCTTCAAGGCTGACGCGGTTATTTACGTCACCCCGACCGAGGACAACCTTTATCAGACCTCCAAGATGAAGTCGCACGGCATCTTCAGCGAGGTCTACCAAGAGGTCGGCGAGATCATCGTCGCCGAGGTGAACAAGCCGCGCATCGAACAGCTGCTCAAGCCCGACCGGGTCGCGCTACGCAAGCTGATCACCAAAGAGGACGAGGACTAACCCAAACCGTCACCACCGCACGGGGCTACCGCCATCGGCAGGGCGGTAGCCCCTTCGCGTTGATGAACCATGTCGTGATGCAAGTCTCCCTTGTAGAAATAGTTGCATAGGTCTATGGTTTACCTAGAAGCAACAACCAAGCAGATAACGGAAGTAAAGGGAGAGTGCAATGACTGGTTTGAAGAAGGCGGTCGCGATCTTCGGTGGTGCCGCCGCCATTGCGTTGACTGTCGGATTCGGCGCCGTCGCTGTCGACAACGCTCCCGCGACCGCCAGCAGCGGCCACACCAGCACCCTCGCTGGCGGCTGCGTCGCCGGCCTGAGCCCCTGCTGAGTCTGAGTTTCCCTAATGCCACTGGGCCGGTGGGTTGGCAACAACCCAACGGCCCAGTGGCATTTTTGCGTTTCCGCCAATCCCGAGTAGGCCTGTTTGCGCCCACGGATCACTGGGTAGGCCCCACCCACGCGATCGATCAGCACGCGATCGATCGCCAGGTGATCGATCAGAGTGGGGAGACAAATGAGATCTCAGGCCAGGACGACCTTCGCGATGTTCGGTGGCGCGGCCCTTCTCCTATTAGCGGTCGGCTGCGGGGGCGACAACAAGGCGCCCGGCAGCAGCACGACGCCAACCACGACCGCGACGACGACCGCTCCTTCCAGCCTCGTGCCGACCACCACACCCAGCAGCCCGGGCGGCTCCGGAAGTCAAGCCCCCGGTGGCGGCGGCAGCGTCCCGGGCGGTCCGACCGGCGGCGGCGGGCCTAACGGCGGCGGCGGGAGTATCCCGGGTGGTCCCACCGGTGGCGGCGGACCCAACGGCGGAAGCGGTTCGATCCCCGGCGTCGGCGGTGGCGGCGGCGGACCGGGCGGTGGCGGCGGCTGCGTCGGCAACCTGTGCGGCGGCTATACCCCGTGATGACCCCGTGATGACCCCGTGGTGAGCCCCTAGATAGCTCCCTGACAAGCCCGTGATGGCGCCCTGCCGTTGCAGGCGGTGACGCTCGTCGACGGCGTTGAAATCCTCGAAGCGTGAAGTGTTCTGGGAGTGGGTCTAGGGCCGGGCACACATTGGAGTTATGGTTCGGGCAAAGCCCGATGGTGGCGACCCGCTTCGCGGGGCTAGACCGCGCTCGCGATCGCCACGCCCGACTGCAAAGGGATCCCCATGGCCAAGCTCAGGTTTGGATATTTCATTGCCCCGTTTCATCGTGCGGGCACCAATCCGACGCTCGCTATACAGCGTGATCTGGAGTTCGTGCAACACCTCGACGCCGTTGGTTTTGACGAGGCATGGATCGGCGAGCATCACTCCGCCGGCACCGAACTCATCGCCTCGCCGGAGATCTTCATCGGAGCCGCCGCGGAGCGGACGAAACGGATCAAGCTGTGCACCGGAGTCATCTCGCTCGCCTACCACAACCCGCTCTGGGTCGCCGACAGGTTGATGATGCTGGATCACCTCACGCGCGGTCGCGTGATCGGCGGGGTAGGACCCGGCTCATTGCCGAGCGACTCGTCGATGATCGGGCTCACCCCCACCGACTGCCGCGAATTGCTGGAAACCAACCTCGACATCGTGGTGCGGCTACTGGCGGGGGAGACCGTGACCGCCAAGACCCCCACGCACGAGCTGCACAACGCCCAGCTGCAGCTCGCCCCCTACTCCGACGGAGGGGTTCCGTTGGCGGTCGCCGCGGTCGCCTCACCGACTGGTGCGCGGCTGGCCGGTAAGCACGGCATCGGCCTGCTGTCCATCGGGGCGACGCTGACCATCGAGGGCTTCAACGCGCTGCAGTATCACTGGGACATCGTCGAGGAGCGCGCGGCGGTGTACGGCACCAAGGTCGATCGTGCGAACTGGAGCCTGGTTGGGCCGTTCCACATCGCCGAAACCGACAAGCAGGCGCGCGAGGACGTGAAGTTCGGCCTCGAGAACTGGTTCCGCTACTTCCAGAAGGTCGCCGCGTTCCCGCAGATGACGATGCCGGGCGAGCAGATCGACGAGATGATCGACGTCATCAACGACAACGGCGCGGGCGTGATCGGCACGCCAGAGCGGGCCCGGGCACAGGTGCAGCGGATGTGGGATCAATCCGGTGGATTCGGCTGCATGCTGCAGATGGGCCACGAGTGGGCCAATCCGGCGGCGACCAAGCGGTCCGCCGAACTGTTCGCCGCCGAAGTGATGCCGCATTTTCAGGGTCAGGCACAGCCGACGCTGGATGCCGCGGCGCGCGCCAGCGAGGCGCGCGAGGGCTTGGCGCAGTCGCAGAATCAGGCCGTCGAGCACATGACGAAGAAATACCAGGACGAACTGAGTTCGAAATAGCCGCTCAGACGCCAAACCACTGCGCAAGCACACCGCGCAGTTCCTCGACATCCGGAGACCCCGCCGACGCGGAGCCTGAGGTAGCCCACGCCACGTAGCCATCGGGACGCACCAGCAACGCGGTGGCCGGCACGGCACCGACCGGCGTTCCCGTGGCGATTGTGATCTGGTCCGCCACGTCGGCCAACGCCGCCGAGACCACCCCACGCTCGGTCAGATCGACAAGCAGCGGCCGGCCGTCGCGGGCGAGCTCGGCGACACGGCGCGTTCCGCCGTCGTCCGCCACAGCGAAGTCGGGCACCCAGTGCCCGGCCAGCGGATGCGCGTCTGCAGGTGCGGCAAAGTCGTCAGCGCACATGGCGTAGCGGTTTTCCGCCCCGGACAGTAAGTCGCTCAGCCGGCGGACGACGCCCGGATCCGTGACGAATTCGGCGAAGAGTTCGCGCAGGGCGCTGACCTCGGGGCCGGGCCGCACGAGGGCCAACTGGGCCCGGCTGTGCATAATCACCCGCTCGGCGGCGGGCCTCCGCTCGGCCTCATAGGTGTCCAGCAGCGTGGGCTCGACCCGCCCATTGAGCACCGCCGCCAGCTTCCAGCCGACGTTCACCGCGTCCTGCAGGCCCAGATTGAGGCCCGGTCCGCCCATCGGTGAGTGGACGTGCGCGGCGTCGCCGACCAGGATCACCCGGCCCGCCTTGTACTGCGCGGCGATCCGCGAGTTGATGCCGCAGAAGCGACGTAGGTCGAGTGGCGCGTCCGGCGATGCGGGACGCAGCGGAACGTCGGCACCGAGCACCCGTTTGACGCTGGCTTCCAGCTCCTCCAGGCTCATCGGCTGACCGTCAAAATCGTCCTCAACGGGCTCCGCTCGAGGCGAGGGGTCTAATTCGAAACAGATCACCGCCGCGCGGCGCCCCAGAGCACCGCACGCGAAGACCCCGCGCTCGGCCCTGTGGAACCCCAGGGGAGGCACGCGACCGAACCCGGGCACGTCCAATGCTCCGCTGACCGGGTCGATCCACTCATCCGGCGGCAGCACGTCGAATCCCATGCGGGCGGTTACGTCATACGACGACATCCCGAGGAAATCGATGCCGGCCAGCTTGCGGGTCGCGCTCTTGCCCCCGTCGGCCCCGATCAGGTACCTGGCCGTCAGCTCGTAGGCGCCCCCGGGACCGGACACATATACCGTCACGGCGTCGCCATGCTGGTCGAATCCCGTCAGGGTATGGCCCCAGCGAATGTCAGCGTCGTATTGGCCCGCGCGCTCGGCCAGCACCTGGACCAGCTTGGGCTGCTGAATGGGCAGCATGAACATTTGGGAATCTGGTGCCAATGCAACGTCTAGTGGGAAAGCCGCGAACATCAAGCGCGGAGCGTGCCGGGGCGGATCCGACGTGGCAGCGAGCGTGGCGTACAAACCGCGGTGGTCGAGGAGCCGAACCGCTTGGCCCACAATGCCGTTGGCGCGCGGTTGTGGGTTCGGGCCCGGCATCGGGTCCAACACCACGGGCCGGATCCCGGCCAATCCCAGCTCGCCGGCCAGCATCAGCCCGTTTGGACCGGCACCGGCGATAACCGCGTCAATCACCGTCAATCACTTAGCCCAGCTTAATAGTTTCGGGGCGGCCCGACAACCATCGGATCAACGGCGCTCGACGAACATCTCATATTCCCGCGACAGCGGCTTCCCAGCCCGCGACTAGCAACGGGAGGCAGAACGGAGATATGACCATCCCGGCCGCCACCAACGCTGGCGGGTACCGGCACGAAATCCCATAGTCCCGTGTCGAAGCGTGACGGCCGCTGGATGCGGCCGTTACGCGTTTCGGCTCGCGTACCTGGCAGAATCGCCGGCTAACTTCCGGCGGCCAACTCGCGTTCGGCCTCCTTCGCCAGCCGGCCCGCAAAGTACTTCACCGCCCCACCCATTGCGGCCCGCACCGCCCGGCCCGTCCCGGGAACGCCCTCGGTGAACGAGCCGGTCCAGCGGATGTCGGTGCCGCCGCCCGGATTAGGCGTGAATACCACCTCGGCGAGGTAGTCCTTGGCGGGGCTCGGTCCGTTCAACTTGTAGACGTGCCGACGATCCTGCTCATACTCGACGGTCTCCTCCTGCACCAGTACGGGCCACATCCCGATCTTGCGTACCGCGCCCACACCTGCCGGCGCCGGGTCACCCTGGCGCGCCCAACTGGATTGAACGACGATCGGCTTGGCCCACTTCGACCAGTTGGCACCGTCCGTCTCCAGCCGGAACAGCGTTGCGGCGGGCGCGCTGCTGGTTAAGTTGACCTCGAACGAAAACTTCCGACCCGACATGCCCAACTCCTCGATGAGATCAGCGCAATGAGCCCCAATGGCACTGCCGCGTACCCTACGCCGCAAAATGTGGGCCCAACGTGGTGGGCTCCGGCGCCGGCGGGCGGTGGCGAAAATGGGATGAACACACCGCCAGTCGGGACTTCGAAATCACGCCCAATCGCGCCCTGGCAACGTGCATACTCTGCGTGTGAGTTCAGCAAATGCCGTTTCGGTTCCCGGTGCGCCCACCAAGGAAGACGCGGCCGCCGCGCTGCGGATAATGGAGCCGCTGCGAAAAGTGGTCAAGCCCAAGGTCTATGGCATCGACAACGTGCCCAAAAGGCGCGCGTTGCTGGTGGGTAACCACAACACGCTCGGCATGATCGACGCCCCGCTGCTGGCCGCGGAGCTGTGGGAGCGGGGGAGAATGGTCCGCGGCCTCGGCGACCATGCCCATTTCAAGATTCCCGGGTGGCGCGACGCGCTGACCAAAATGGGCGTCGTCGAGGGCACCCGCGAGATGGCGTCGGAATTGATGCGAAACGGCGAACTTGTGATGGTGTTTCCCGGCGGGGCGCGTGAGGTCAACAAGCGCAAGAACGAGCGCTACAAGCTGGTATGGAAGAACCGACTCGGGTTCGCACGCTTGGCAATCCAGCATCAGTATCCGATTGTGCCGTTCGCGTCCGTGGGGGCCGAACACGGCATGGACATCGTGCTCGACAACCAGTCGCCCCTGTTGGCGCCGCTACAGTTCGTCACCGGAAAAGTGCTCGGCTTGTCAGACGGGCCCCCGGTGGTCCGCGGGATCGGACTGTCGCCGGTGCCGCGCTTCGAACGGCAGTACTACTGGTTTGGC
This sequence comes from uncultured Actinomycetota bacterium, assembly GCA_963778135.1. GTDB lineage: Bacteria > Actinomycetota > Actinomycetes > Mycobacteriales > Mycobacteriaceae > Mycobacterium. The sequence goes on from CAVZTC010000005.1 coordinate 628,301, forward strand.
GAGCCCATCGACACCACGGAGTTCAAAGGGATGGAGGCCGACGACAACGCCGCGCGCAAGGTGCGTGAGCAGACCGCCGCGGCGATCGAACAAGGCATCGAGCTGATGCTCGCCGAGCGCGAGGCCGACCCGAATCGTTCATTGGTGGGACGGCTGCTGCGCACCGACGATTGATCCGTCGGGATGGATTCGCGCGCCGGTGATTTGCACTTGGCGGTATGCCGGCGGTTCGGTTCGGCGGTGAGTTCGGCGCACGGCAAGTGGGATTACCCCTCCCCGTGCCCGGCCTGGCGGGCCAGGGACGTGCTGGAGCATGTCATCGGCTTTCACGACGTGCTACTCCTGCGGCCGCTCGGGTTGAAGCCGGAACGACCCCGCGACAATCCGCAGGGCCGCTGGCAGTTGACCTACGATCGGGTTCGGCAGGCGATGGGCCAACGCGAGCTGTTGGAGCGGGTCATCGAGGTTCCCGCAATCGAGAAGAATCCCGCGATGCAATTGGATGCCGGCAAACTGCTGCCGCGCCTGACGCGAGATGTTTTGGTGCATGCCTGGGATCTGGCGCGGGCGGTCGGGGCCGACGACTCGCTGGATCCCACCTGGTGCACAACCCTCCTGGACGAATTGCCGGCCGACCTCAGCCCCCTGACCGCATCTGGAATGTTCGCGGCGCCAGTTGTCATTTCCGCCGGTGCCGACGCCCAGTCGCGGCTGCTCGCCCGCCTCGGGCGCGATCCGTCGTGGCCGACCAACCGCAACAACGCCGGATAACTACGGAGTTGTAGTTCCCCGCTTGGCCAAGTCGAGCAATTGGCGCAAAATCCGTGCGCGGAACACAGCCGGGCGCAATCATTCACGGTATGGGGAAACCATCCGTTCTGACCACTGATAGCGGCCTACCGTCCGGCGTTCAGGGTGCCTGCGATTCGCGCTTCGCCGGAGCCGTCCGTGCGTTCGGCGCGCTGTTCCCGGGGCGCAAGTTCGGAGGCGGGGCGCTGTCGGTGTATATCGACGGTGTGCCGGTTGTGGACGTCTGGACGGGTCGGTCCGATCGGAAGGGCGAGGTGCCGTGGACGGCCGATACCGGCGCCATGGTGTTCTCCGCGACCAAGGGACTCGCTGCGGTCGTCATCCACAAGCTGGTCGACCGCGGCCTACTGGCCTACGATGCGCCCGTCGCAGAGTACTGGCCCGAGTTCGGTGTCAACGGCAAGGAGGAAATCACCGTCCGCGACGTGCTGCGGCACCGAGCCGGATTGTCACACCTAAAAGGAATCCGCAAAGAGGACATCCTCGATCACCTAGAGATGGAAACGCGGCTGGCCGCCGCGCCGCTGGACCACACGCGCGGAAAGATGGCGTATCACGCGATCACCTACGGATGGCTGCTGTCCGGGCTGGCCCGCGCGGTGACCGGCAGCGGCATGCGTGAGTTGTTCCGCGAAGAGCTGGCGTGCCCGCTGGACACTGACGGTCTGCACCTTGGCCGCCCGCCGGCGACCTCGCCGACCACCGTCGCGCAGACGTTGCTGCCGCAAACGAATTTCCCTACGCCCGTCCTCGATTTCGTGGCGCCAAAGATTGCCGGGCTGTCGTTTTCGGGCCTGCTCGGCTCGGTCTACTTCCCCGGCGTCCTGTCCCTGCTGCAAGGCGACATGGCGTTCCTCGACGGTGAGGTTCCGGCCGTCAATGGCGTCGTCACCGCGCGCGCCCTGGCCAAGGTGTTCGGTGCCCTGGCCAACAACGGCGAAATCGATGGGACGCGGCTGCTGTCGTCGGAGTTGGTCGCAGGGCTGAAGGGCAAATCCAACCTGAACCTGGACCTGAACCTCGGCATCCCGTTTACCTACCACCAGGGCTTTCAATCGTTTCCGGTTCCGGGACTATTGCCCGGATACGGTCATATCGGCCTCGGCGGCACCCTCGGCTGGGCCGACCCGGATACCGGCAGCTCGATCGCCTATGTGCACAATCGGCTGCTCACGCTGATGTTGTTCGACGTCGGCTCGTTCACCGGGCTGGCGCCGCTGCTGACCGGCGCCATTGGCGCGGCGCGGCGAGCCGGGCCGCTGGAGGTGCCACAGTTGGGTGCGACATACTACGAACCCGAAGATCAGGAAGCGGCTTCTGGTGGCGCGACCTGAGGGGAGCTGCGACCCTCAATAAGTGCGGCGCCCTTCGAGGCTGCCCACAACTATCGGTGAGCCACGAAAAGTACTGGTGGACAGGCCGATTCGGGTCCACCACGCGAAGGGCATGGTGACGAGATGCGGCGACCAAAGGGCGGGCCGCTGCTCCTTGCCGCGGTAGGGCTACTCCTTAGCGTCCTTAGCGTCCTTAGCGCCTGCGGCGGCCAGACCGTTAACTACACCCCCACCTCCGCCACGTCCGCCCCCGTCACCACCGTCCCCTCGAGCACCCCGCCCACGTCCGTGGCCGCCGCCATCGCCCCGACGATCGACCCCGCGCTCAACGCGCGCAGCCAGGCCGTGCTGGATAACGCCATCAAGGCCGGCGCGCCGGGCTGCTCGGCCGCGGTGGGTTTGGAGGGCAAGGTCGTCTGGACGGGCGTTCGCGGCGTCGCCAACATGTCGATCGGCGACGTGATCACCGCCGATACCGTTTTCGACATCGGCTCGGTGTCCAAGCAGTTCACCGCCACCGCGATCCTGCTGCTGGCCCAGGCGGGAAAGCTATCGCTCGACGACACATTGCCCCAACACGTGCCTGACCTGCCCCCATGGGCCGCCACCGTGACCCTCGCGGAGATGATGCACCAAACGAGCGGCATCCCCGACTACCTTGGGCTGCTGCAGGCCCAGGGGTACGGCTTCGGCGACCGCACCACCCAGGAGCAGGCCCTGCAGGTGTTGACGACCGTGCCCCGGCTCGAGTTCCCGCCCGGCAGCCGATTCGAGTACTCGAACTCCAACTATCTGCTGCTCGCCGACATTGTCGGCCGGGTGTCGGGGGAGCCGCTGCCGCAGTACCTCCGCGCGCAGATCTTCGGGCCGCTCGGTCTGTCCATGGTCATGGATCCGGTCGGCAAGATCCCGGCGAAGGCCGTGTCGTACACGAAGAACGACCACGGCTACGAGGTGGCCGACTCGCCCTGGGAGCAGATCGGCGACGGCGCCGTCCAGACCACGCCCAGCCAACTGGTCCGCTGGGCCGACAACTACCGGACCGGCCGGGTGGGCGGCCCCAAGCTGCTTGACGCGCAGGTGGCCGGGGCGGTGGAAACCGAACGGGGCGGCCCGGACCGCTATGGCGCCGGAATCTACGTCATGGGCAACGGCACGCTCGATCACGACGGATCCTGGGCCGGATTCGTCACGGCATTCCGCATCAGCAAGGACCGACTCAAGTCCCTGGCCATCAGCTGCAACACCGACAAGCAGGACCCGAACGCCCTGGCCGACGCCCTGGGCGGACTGTGGATGTAGTCGTCAGATCACAAGCGGCGCAATGAGAATGGCGGCGCTGAACACCACCAGCCCAATCAGGAAGGCGATGAGGGTGAAGCCCATCACCTGCCGAACGTTCAGCTTCGCGATGGCGAGCAACGGCAGCAGCCAAAACGGCTGGATCATGTTCGCGACCCCTTCGCCGACCGCGACCGACATGGAGATGAGCCCAAGGTAGGACGGCGAGCGTTGGCCGATCGCGAGCGCCGAATCGACCGCAATCGGCCCCTGCACGGCCCAATGCCCGCCGCCGGACGGCACGAACAAGCTGATGATCAGCGAGCCGATGAAGGTCAGGAACGGCAGCGTGTACTGGTTCGCGCCCGTCACCAGCGCCGCCGCGAGCACCGTCTGCAGGGGCTTGCCCGATGATCCCGACGGGAGGTACCCCAGCATCCCCACCAGGCCGCCGTACAAGGGATATTGCAGCAACAGCGGGCCAGACACCTTCGCCGCACCGGAGAATGCATGGATGAAGCGGATCGGGGTGCGGTGTAGCAACGCGCTCGTGACGGTGAACAGCATGATCATCGACGAGATGTTCAGCGCGAAACCGCTGAGCCAGAAATATGTTAGGCCCGCGGCGAAGATCAGAACATTGAGGATCCACAGGTTTTCCAGCCATTCGGCAAACGTCCGCCGACCATCCGGCTTGTCCTCGGACGCGCTCTCGGATCCGGCCGCCGACGCGTCCTCCTCGAAGACCGCCGGGTCGGGGTGCAGGGTGTCCACCGGCGCCATGCGCCAGACCGCCAGAGCGAGCAGCGCCAGCACCACGATCACCGAGACCCAGCTGTAGGGCTGGAAGATCGTCAGCGTCAGTGGCACGTTGAAGCCGGCGATCTTGTGTATCACGTTGATTGGACTGTTGGTGTCGGTGTTCGCCAGCGCGATCGACGAGGACAGGCCCTGGGTCCACACGATGAATCCCATGAACGCCGCGGCGATGAGATACCCGAAGTGCGAGTCCGTCAGCCGCTTGGCGACCTGCCGCGCGACCAGCGCGCCGGCCACCAGCCCGAGCCCCCAGTTGAGCAACGAAAGGACGGCGCTGACGCAGAAGCACAGCAGCGCACCCTGGACCTGGTTCTTCGGCTTACTGGCGATACGGACGATGCCCCGCTTCAGCACGGGCGCCTCGGCCAGTGTGTAGCCGGTCACCAGGATCAGCACCATCTGGAAAGCGAAGGTGAAGATGTTTTGCGATCCCCACACCCCGCCGTACCACGCCTTGAGCATGCCCGCCGGCGAAGCACCTTTGACGAGCAGAGCGACAAGGCCGGCCACGATGAGGGTGAGGACGACCGCGAACAGGTACGGGTCGGGCATGAAGCGTTCGACGTACCGCACACACAGGTTGGTCAGGCGCTGCATTACCCCGCGTCGCTTGGCTTTTGGCTGTCCGCGTGGCGGCCGTCGGCTCTTCGCTCGTCGTCATTGACCTACCTTTTCCGTGGTTGTGGGCTCTGCGAGCGCGCCTAGACGAACTCGTCGACGATGAGCCAGACGAGCGCGACTGCCACCAGGAGCAATCCCGTCAGGATCGCCACGCGGGCGGGCCGCGACTGGCGATGAAACCAGTCACGCAGCTGGGTGAAGCGCCAATCGGTCCACGCGTAGGCGCGTGCGGCCCAATCGGCTTCGACCGCCAGCAGGCGAAAGCCGACGAGAAGCGCGGGGATGCCCAGCTCGGGCAGGAGCACGATCAGCGGGAGGGCGGCGACCAACAGCAAGCCGCCGACGAGGGCGACGCCCGCGCGAATCGGCATTGGCCTGGCCCGGCCCCGTTCCCGGTAGGCGAACACTCGACCCAGTGCGGCGTCGCGGGCCCCGGTCGGTCGCGTCGCGGTGTCGCGGTCGCCCTGGTCCACTGATGCTCCTGCCATTCGCCGTCGTCGGAGGCCGGGTACGGCACGGACTCTAGTTGACGGGGCGACGGCGTCGGCGATGCGCGCGAGGCTCCGAACGCGCTTGCTTAGACTGCGCGTTATGGATCGCGGTTCCCGGCAGAACTTGGACGCTCCAAAAGGCCTGCTCAACATCGAGGACTGCCTGGACGCCGACGGCAACGTCGCGTTGCCACCAGGGGTAACACAGATATCCCTGATCGATCGCAACATCGCGAATGTCGGTGAGCTGGTGGCGTATCGCTACCTGGATTACAGTCGCGCGGTCGACGGGCAAGCCCACGAGGTCACCTGGACGCAGTTCGGCGTCCGCTTGCGCGCCATCGGTGCCCGGGTGCAGCGGGCCGCGAGTCGCGGCGAGCGGGTCGCGGTCCTCGCGCCGCAGGGCATCGACTATGTCGCCGGTTTCTACGCCGCGATCAAAGCGGGGACCATCGCGGTGCCGTTGTTCGCACCCGAACTGCCCGGACACGCCGAACGCCTCGACACGGCGCTTCGCGATTCGAAGCCGACCGTCGTGCTCACGACCACGGCCGCCAAGGATTCCGTCGAGAACTTCCTGTCCAACGTTGCGCACGTGCGGCGCCCGCAGGTCATCGTCATCGATCAGATTCCCGACTCGGCGGGGGAGGAGTTCGTCGACAGCGAGCTTGGGATGGACGACGTTTCGCACCTGCAATACACCGGGGGCGCGACGCGGGCCCCCGTCGGCGTGGAGATCACCCACCGCGCGGTGAACACCAACCTGGTGCAGATGATCCTGTCGATCGACCTGCTGGACCGAAACACCCACGGCGTCAGCTGGTTACCGCTCTACCACGACATGGGCCTGTCGATGATCGGCTTTCCGGCGGTGTACGGCGGGCATACTACCTTGATGTCGCCGACCGCGTTCGTCCGAAGGCCGCATCGATGGGTTCAGGCGATGTCCGACGGCTCGCGGCAGGGCCGGGTGGTCACCGCCGCGCCAAACTTCGCCTACGAGTGGACCGCGCAGCGCGGCCTGCCCGCGCCGGGCGAGGATATCGACCTGAGCAATGTGGTGCTGATCATCGGTTCCGAACCCGTCAGCATCGATGCGATCACCAACTTCAATAAGGCGTTCGCGCCGTACGGGTTACCGCGCACGGCGTTCAAACCCTCGTACGGAATCGCGGAGGCAACACTGTTCATCGCGACCATCGATCACAGTGCCGAGGCAAAGGTCCTCTATCTCGACCGTGAACAGCTGGGCGCCGGTCACGCGGTGCCCGTCGCGGCCGATGCCCCCAATGCCGTCGCGCAGGTGTCGGTCGGCCGGTCGGCCCGCAGTCTATGGGCGGTGATCGTCAACCCCGATGCGGCGGAGGTGCCCGACGGTGAGGTCGGCGAAATCTGGTTGCAGGGCAACAACGTTGGCCGCGGCTACTGGGGGCTGCCAGACGAAACCCGATACGCGTTCAGCGCCAAGCTGCAGACCCCACTCGAGGCGGGCGGCCACACGGAAGGTTCTGTTGTGCAAGGCAATTGGCTGCGCACGGGCGACCTGGGGTTCTATCTCGACGGTGAGCTGTACGTCGCCGGCCGGATCGCCGATCTGGTGACCATCGATGGACGCAATCACTACCCGCAGGACATCGAGTCCACCGCCGCGGACGCCTCGCCGATGGTGCGGCGTGGATACGTGACCGCGTTCAGCGCGCCGACGGACCGTCTGGTGATCATCGCCGAACGCGCCGCGGGCACCAGCCGCGCCGATCCCGCGCCCGCGATCGAGGCGATTCGGACCGCCGTGTCGCAGCACCACGGTCTCGCGGTTTCCGACGTGCGGTTCCTCCCCGCCGGCGCCATTCCGCGCACCACCAGCGGCAAGCTGGCCCGGTTGGCGTGCCGGGCCCAGTACCTCGGTGGCACGCTGGGCGTTCATTAACGGTCGCTCGCCGATCGCCTATCCTGTGAGAACTGGGGGCCCGGACCGGCGGAGGGTGGGATGACGGTCGTGGCAGCGTGCCGGACATGTGGCACCGAACCTATCGCTAACGCGCGGTTTTGCCACGGCTGTGGCGCGCCAGTCCAAGTCGCCGATACCCACGCGGAGTACAAGCAGGTCACGGTGCTGTTCGCCGACGTGGTCGGATCGATGGACATCGCCGCCGCCGTCGGGCCGGAGCGGCTCCGGGAGATCATGGCGGGGCTGGTGGATCGGGCCGCTGCGGTGGTGCAACGTTACGGCGGGACGGTGGACAAGTTCACCGGCGACGGGATCATGGCGGTGTTCGGCGCGCCGGTGGCGTTGGAGGATCACGGTATTCGCGCTTGTCTCGCGGCGTTGGGCATCCAGGAGGAGACCGCCCGGCTGGCCGCTGAGGTCCAAGACCGCGACGGTATCGAGCTGCGGTTGCGGGTGGGGCTGAACTCGGGTCAAGTGATCGCCGGTGAGATCGGTTCGGGCGCTTTGGGTTACACCGCGATCGGGGACCAGGTCGGCATGGCGCAGCGGATGGAGTCCGTAGCGCCGCCAGGCGGCGTGATGCTCAGCGACTCTACGGCGCGGCTGGTCGAGCGTCCGGCGGTGCTCGGTGAGCCGGAGATGGTGCGCATCAAGGGCGCTCGGGACGCGGTGCCGGCGCGGCGGCTGCTGGGCATCGCCGCACAACGCGAGCGGACCGGGCCCTCGGAGTCGACTTTGGTGGGCCGCGAGTGGGAGTTGACCACGTTGGCGACGATGCTGGATCGCTCGATCGGCGGGAGTGGGTCGGTAGTGAGCGTGGTCGGCGCTCCCGGAATCGGCAAGACCCGGCTTGCCCGAGAGGCCATCCAGCTGGCGAAAGAACTTGGAGTGGAAGTATTTCCCACGTTTTGCGAATCGCACGCCACCGATGTGCCGTTCCGGGTGGTGGCGCGTCTGCTGCGCGTCGTCGGGCAGGTCAGCGGGCTGGACGATCGAACCGCGCGGGCACGTCTGCGGGAGCGGTTTCTCGGCGCCGATCCCGAGGATCTGTTGCTGCTGGATGACCTCGTGGGCATCGCCGATCCCGCAGTGCAGCTACCCAAGATCGACCCGGACGCGCGGCGGCGGCGCTTGACCGCGCTGATCAACGACGCCCAACTGGCCCGTACCCGGCCGGCGATCTACCTCATCGAGGATGTGCACTGGATCGACGAGGTCAGCGAATCCATGGTTGCCGAATTTGTGGCGGTGATCCCGCAGACGGCCTCGCTGGTGCTGATCACCCACCGCCCCGAATATCAGGGCGCGCTGAGCCGGGTGCCCGGCGCTGGCAGCATCACCCTTGCGCCGCTGAGCGATTCGGAGACCGCGGCACTGGTCACCCAGCTGCTGGGGCCGGACTCCTCGGTCAGCGAGTTGGCCACCCTGATCGCCGACAGGGCCGCCGGTAACCCGTTCTTCGCCGAGGAGATGGTGCGCGAACTGGCCGAGCGGGGTGTGCTGCGCGGAAGCCGCGGCGCCTATGTCGCCACTGTCGGCGCCGCCGAGGTCAGCGTGCCCGCCACCGTGCAGGCGACCATTGCCGCCCGCATCGATCGCCTCGACCCGGCCGCCAAGCGCACCCTGAGCGCTGCGGCGGTCATCGGCTCACGGTTCGACCCAGGCCTGCTCGAAACGCTGGGCATCGAGCCCATCATCGAGGATCTTGTGGCGGCCGAACTCGTCGATCACGCGCGGTTCACCGGGGGACCGCAGTATGTGTTCCACCATCCGCTGATTCGGGCGGTGGCCTACGAGGCACAGCTCAAGTCGGATCGCGCCGAACTGCACCGACGCGTCGCGGCCGCAATCGAATCGCGCGATCCGGCAGCCGCCGAACAGCACGCGGCGCTGATAGCCGAACATTTGGAGGCCGCCGCCGACGGGCCCGCCGCCTACGGGTGGCACATGCGGGCCGCCACCTGGGCCAGGGCCCGCGACATCGCCGCGGCGCGGCGAAGTTGGGAGCGCGCGGTAAAGATTGCCGACGCTTTGCCCGCCAAGACGCCCAACCGAGCCCGCATGCGCATCACCCCCCGCACCCTGCTGGGCGCGACCGGCTGGCGAGTCCACCAACATGATGCCGGCGCCGGTTTCGAGGAATTGCGGGAGTTGTGCGACGCCGCGGGGGACAAGGCGTCATTGGCCATCGCGATGGCCGGGCAGGCGCACGGTTATTTCTATCAGGGCCGCATCGTCGAGGCCTCCCGGCTGGCGTCCGAGACCTGGGCCCTCATCGAATCGCTCGGAGATCCGAACTTGACTGTGGGGCTGTCGCCCTCGGTGATCCGCCCCAAGGTGTCGATCTCCGAGTGGTCGGAGGTGCTTCGATGGTCGCAACGGGTCATCGACCTGGCCGACGGTGACCCGGCCAAAGGCAACTTCATCATCGGGTCTCCGTTGGCGCTCGCCTTTGCGACACGGGGTATGGGTCGTTATTGGCTAGGCCTTCCCGGATGGCGCGACGATCAGCGGCACGGCCTGGCCCTGGCGAGCCGCGCTGACCCCATCTCGCATACCGGCGCCACCGCCTACGTCTACTTCCCGGCATTCCTGAACGGCGTGCTGGTACCCGACGATTCCGCGGTGCGCGATATCGAGGATGCCCTGCGGATTGCCGGACGAGCCGGTGATGACGCGGCGTTGGCCTACGCCTGGGTCACGCGCGGCGCTGCGCTGGTGGACCGCCACACCGATGCCGAGCGTGAGCAGGGATACCAGGTGTTGGTCGAGGTCAGAGAGGTGTACGAACGCCGGCAGCAAAACCTGAGCATGATCACGCTCATCGACGTCTTGTTGGCGCGCGAGAAGGCTCGGCGTGGCGATCACGACGAGGCGCTACCGCTCGTGCGCGACGCCGTCGTCGATTTGTCCCGCGGTGGCTGGCTGCAGGCCAACTGCGTTCGAGCGACCGGTGTTCTGGTCGAGACCCTGCTGGAGCGCGGGGCCGAGGGCGACGCGGCCGAGGCCGAGGCCGCGATCGATCGGGTAGCGGCCGCGCCGGCCGATGATGGTCTGGTGTTGCGCGACGTTTGGCTACTGCGGCTGCGGGCTCTACTGGCGGGGGCTCACGGCGATGCCGCGTCGTACGCGCACCTCCGGGATCGCTACCGTGACATGGCGAAAACACTTGGCTACGAAGGGCATATCGCCTGGGCCGAGGCAATGTCGTGAGGCCAGGTAGCGGGGTCTGCCACGCACGTTGTCTCGAACTTGGACCGTCTCACCGGGCGCCGGCGGAGGAGCCGCTGCACCGGACGAATCTAGGGAGGCACAGTGGTCGACCTACCCCGCGCGGATGAGCGGTTCTCGGGGAGCATCAGCCCGTCGCTGGCAGACTCCACTCCAATCAAACCGTCCATCACCTACCCACCCACCGGTGCTCCGAACGTCGTCGTCGTATTGCTCGACGACGTCGGATTCGGCGCCGCCGCTACATTCGGCGGGCCGATCCCGACACCCGCACTAGACGGTGTTGCCCGAAACGGTTTGCGCTACAACCAGTTCCACACGACCGCGCTGTGCTCACCGACGAGGGCCGCGCTGCTGACCGGGCACAACCATCACAGCGCGCACATGGGCACTATCTGCGAGATAGCGTACGGATTCCCCGGCTACGACAGCGTGCTACCGCAGAGCACAGCCACGGTCGCACAGATCCTGCGCCTCAACGGCTACAACACCGCACTGTTCGGTAAGTCCCACCTCACCCCCACCTGGGAGATCGGCCCCGCCGGGCCATTCGACCGCTGGCCCACCGGACTTGGATTCGAGCGCTTCTACGGTTTCCTGGGCGGCGACACCTCTCAGTACGAACCGGCACTGTACGACCAGACAACCCCCGTCGAGCCCTACCTCGGCCGCGACGACTACCACCTCACCGAGGATCTTGCCGATAAGGCGATCGAGTGGATCCGGACGCAAAAGACGTCCGCTCCAGACAAGCCGTTCTTCGTCTACTTCGCGCCCGGCGCGACGCATAGTCCCCACCACGTGTGGCCGGAGTGGTCGGATGAATTCGCCGGCGAATTCGACGACGGCTGGGATGCGTTGCGGGAGCGGATATATGCGCGCCAGATCGAGATGGGCATCATTCCCCCCGGCGCCCGGCTGACGCCGCGCCCAGAGCAAATCCCCGCATGGGCGGACTACGACGACCGATACAAGCCGGTGGCCCGGCGCCTGATGGAGGTCTACGCCGGTTTCCTGGCCCACACCGACGCACAGGTCGGGCGGGTGATCAACGCCATCGACGAGTTGGGGCAGTGGGAGAACACGCTGTTCATTTACGTGTGCGGCGACAACGGCGCCTCGGCGGAGGGCACGCTGCATGGCGCCTGGAGCTCGCCGGCGTTTCAAAACGGGCTTCCCGAGGATCCCGAATGGCTGCTTGCCCACCTTGCCGACTTCGGTACGGCGCGATGCGAGAACCACTACAACGTTGGCTGGGCCTGGGCGCTGGACGCACCGTTTCAGTGGATGAAACAGGTGGCTTCCCATTTCGGGGGGACCCGCAACGGACTCGCGATCTCCTGGCCGCGGGGGATCCGGGCGGCGGGGGAGCAGCGCACCCAGTTCCATCACGTCATCGACATCCTTCCCACGATCCTCGACGTCGCCGGGATAACGGCGCCCGCGCGAGTCAACGGCGTCGAGCAGAAGCCCATCGAGGGTGTCAGCATGCGCTACTCGTTCGACGACCCCGACGCCGACGGCCGGCGAACCACGCAGTATTTCGAGATCTTCGGCAATCGCGCCATCTACCACGAGGGTTGGATCGCGTCGTGCTTCCACGGGCGGCTGCCCTGGATCCGCACCCAGCGGACTAACCCGTTCGGCGATGCCGAGCGCTGGGAGCTCTACCGCCTGGCCGACGACTTCAGCCAGGGCCTCGACCTGGCCGAGCAGTATCCGGACAAGCTCGCCGAATTGCAGGCCGTTTTCGACGCCGAAGCGCGCAAATACGATGTCTACCCGCTCAGCGACGCCACCCTGGCCCGCGCGCTCCCCGCCAACCGGCCGGGCCTGCTCGCCGAGCGCACCTCGGTCACATACTTCGCCGGCCAGGTCCGCATCCCCGAGCCGGTGACGCTGTCCTACACCAGCACATCCTTCGAGCTTCGCGCGCAGTTGCAGGTCCCGCCGGGCGGGGCACGCGGCGTGGTCATCTGTATCGGCGGTTCGATGGCCGGGTGGACGCTTTATCTGCAGGACGGCATCCCGCACTTCGCCTACAACTACCTGGGCCACGAGCTCACCACGATTGCGGCGCGCGATCCCCTGCCGGAAGGCCACGTCGCCCTTGGTCTTTCGTTCGACTACGACGGTGGGGGACTGGGCAGGGGCGCGGCGGTGACGCTGCGCGTCAACGACGCCGCGGTGGTCAGCGGCCGCCTCGAACGGACGGTTCCGTTCCGGTTCTCGATGAGCGGCGAAACGCTGGACGTCGGGGTCGACACCGGCTCACCGGTCGCGCCGTACGGGCACGATTCCCGGTTCACCGGTCGTATCGACCGGATCGACGCGACCGTTCACCCGCAGCCGACCGACCTCGCCGCGGCGGTCGCGGAGGCCGAGATGCGCGCGGCGCTGGGCGCTCAATAGCACCGCCATGTGGAGCAACCTGATCCCCCTCATCCTTGGTGGCGTGCTGGAACCGATCGAGATCGCGATCACGATCATGCTCCTGAGCACGCCCTCGCACCTTCGCGCCGCCGGCGCCTGGATCGCGGGGCATTGCGGCACGCGCCTACTTCAGGGCCTCATCTTCGGCACGATCCTGCACTGGGGCGCCCGTGGCGCCGACTCGAACCGCTCGCACCACTGGATTGTGTCGACCGTCCTCCTGGTGGTGGCGCTGCTGTTTTTGGTCACCGCCGCGCGAGAGCTGTCTAGCGACGACGATCCGAATGCACCGCCGCCTAAATGGATGGCCATGTTGACGTCGGCGACGCCTACCAAGGCCTTCTTCATCGGCGCGGGCGTCATCACCGTTTCGGTGAAGGCTTGGGTTTTCACGCTGGCCGCGATCAGCGTGATCGGCAACGCCGGGTTGGGGCGGGTCGCGAACATCGGCTCCTACATCGCCTTTGTGTTGCTTGCGATGAGCGCGAATCTGCTCATCATCGCCATGGCCGCGTTCTTCCCGCGGCAGTCGCGCTGCGTGCTGGACCGGACGCTGCGCTGGCTGCAGGACAACGACCGGCCCATCGTGATCGTGGTGGGGCTGGTGTTCGGGATCTGGTTCGGAATCAAAGCCCTGAACGGATTCGGGATTGTGTAGGCCGGGCTCGACGGGCTGATACTTCCACGACGTTAGGCCTCAGTAGCATCGGTCTCGACGTCGACGCGTGTAGCGCACGTCGCAACGGTGGCATTCTGGCGATGTGGGCTTGCTATTCCGGTTGGCGGAGATCCTGATCCTGCTACTGCCGTTGGTGGGCCTGGCCGTCGGTGCGATACGAGCGTTCGGGGCCACCAAGCGGCGCGTTGACGAGCTACACCAGCCGGTGGCGGAGCCCCCTGAACAGACCGCGACGAACCGGGCCGCGACGAACCAGGCCGCCCAGTGGCGGTCGCTGCGACGCGTCATCGACGAGCACAGGAGGACGGACGCCCGCTGGCTCGAGTACGAGCTCGACGTCGCCAAGCTGCTGGATTTCCCGCTGATGACCGACATGCGCGACCCACTAACCATCGACTTCCACAAAGCCAAGCTCCGAGCCGACTTCCTGCGCCCGGTCAAAGCCGAGGATCTACTGGATGACCGAGACGCCGCCGCGCAGTACCTGGCCGCCGTGCAGGACTATGCGACCGCCTTCAAGATCGCCGAGGCCGAAGCGAAACGCCGGCGCCGCAACGACTTCTCCGGATCCGACCAGCAGCGAATTGCGCGCGCTCAGAGCCTGTTGCGCGTGGCGTCGGACTCCGCTGCGGCGCCGCAGGAACGCCAGAATGCCTACGACCGGGCCCGGAAAGAACTCGATGGCCTGATCGTGCTGCCTGCCACGACGCAGGCCAGCATCGAGCGGACGATCTCGGGTCAGATCGAGGGATAGGGACGCACCGATCCGTAGAACGAGTGTCCTTTGTCGCTGACATCGAGTGACTTTCGCCGGTTATCCGCGGATGCCGCCTCAGAGACGGTGAAGCCATTGCCGTCGGATCAAATAGGACCAAGCGATGATCCACTATGACCTCGATACCGAGGCCACCAAGAGCACATCGAGAAGGTCGCGGTGGTCACCGACTTGCACCTCGGGGATGTGGCCGAGCATCTGACCTCACATTTCGTGTCGGCCAAGATCCAGCATTTTCCCGCCGGACAGGTCGAGCAAGCGCGCGAATGGATCATCAACGGCTCGTGATGCTTTGCGCTCAGCGGCGGTGAACCGCCGGCCAAGCCCGACGCCTCGACCGGCTGGGGCCGGCCGGGTGCCACGATGGGGGGATGACCGCGAGACCCGGCCCAGTTGCCCCCGAGCCGGGGGAATCCAGCCAGATCCCGGCCCTGCTGGGCTATCCGGTCACCCCGCCACCGCTGCCCGGTCCAATTACCTTCGACCAGAGCTGGATCGACCTGACCTTCGTGCATTGGCCCGTGCTGCCCGACAGCGTCGCGCACATGTTCCCTCCCGGGACTCGCCCCGACGTGTTCGGCGACGGACTGACCTACGTGGCGTTGGTTCCGTTCCGCATGAGCCGCACCAAGCTGGGCACCGCGGTTCCGCTGCCGTACTTCGGCAATTTCCTGGAGACGAACGTGCGGCTGTACTCGATCGACGACGCGGGCCGCCACGGCGTTGTGTTCCGATCGCTGGAGACGGCCCGCCTGGCGGTCGTGCCGGTGGTCCGCATCAGCCTCGGCGTCCCTTACACCTGGGCGCGGATGCGGATGACGCGGCGTCAAAAAGGAATGGGCACAGCGACGACCGGAGAGATCGCGTATCAGAGCGTGCGGCGCTGGCCCCGCCGCGGCCTGCGCAGCACGTTGACGATCGCGGTTGGTGACCCCGTCGAACCGACACCGCTGGAGATCTGGCTCACCGCCCGCTGGGGCGCGCATACGCGCAAGGCCGGCCGTACCTGGTGGGTGCCGAACGAACACGGGCCGTGGCCGTTGCATGCGGCGGAGGTGCTCGAGTTGGACGACGACCTGGTGGACGCCAGCGGCGCGCGACCCGCCGGTGAGCGGTTGCGCGCCCTGTTCTCACCCGGGGTGCGGACCCGCTTCGGCCGCCCCTGCCTGGTGCGCTGACACCGACGACGACCGTGCGCGCTCATGGGCAGGTATAGCCGCCGTCGATCACCAGGTCGGAGCCGGTCATGTAGCTGGACGCCTCGCTGGCCAGGTAGAGGTACAGCCCGGTGAGTTCTTCCGGCCGACCGATGCGGCCCAGCGGAATCTTCGGCTCCCACAGCCGGTGGTATTCCGCCAGCGGCTCGACGAGCTCGGTGAGGATGTAGCCCGGGCTGACGCTGTTCACCCGGATCTGGTGCGGAGCGAACTCCACGGCCATGGCCTTGGTCAGGTGAATGACCGCACCCTTGGACGTGCAGTAGTGACCCACATGCTGCGGAATGTTGATGATGTGGCCCGACATCGAGGCGGTGGTGATGATGACCCCGCCCCGGCCCTGTTTCACCATTGCCCTGGCCGCGGCCTGGGCGGTGAGGAAAACGCCGGTGACGTTGGTGTCCTGGATGCGCTGAAACTCTTCCAGCGGCATGTCCAGCATCCCCTCGACCGACACGATCCCAGCGTTGCAGACCGCGATGTCGATCCCACCCAACTCGGCGATCACCTGATCGACCATGCTCGCAACCTGCCCGGGCTGGGTCACGTCGCAGGAGATCGGTACGACCTTGCCGCCACCGGCCTCGGCGAGCTCGCCGGCAACCTTCCGCACGTTCTCGGAATGCCGTGCGGCGATGGCCACTTCGGCGCCGGCCTGCAGGTATGCCAGCGCCACCCATCTGCCGATGCCGCTGGACCCTCCGGTCACCAGCGCCCTCTTGCCATGCAAGTCGAACAAGTCCAACACACTCATGCGCCATCCCTATCCTGACGAGCCCTATCCAGACGAGTGACCTTCAAACGCCGCGCAGGTTCTAGTGTGTCCGCTATGGGCAATTTCACCAGAGCCGAAATCGAGCAAGCCATCAACCACTACACCACTGTCGTTGAGGGCTGCTCCGCGTCGGGCGACTGGCGACCCTTTGCCGACCTGTTCACCGAGGACGTCGTCTACACCGAGCACCACTACGGCGTCTATCGCGGGCGAGAGGCGGTGCGGGATTGGATCGTCGCCGTCATGGCGCCGTTCCCGCACATGCGATTTCCCAGCGACTGGATCGCCTACGACGACGACAACGACGCCGTCGTCGTGATGATCAAGAACCTGCTCGACCACCCGACCGACCCGAACGGTGAGCCGTTTTGGTTCCCGAACTGGACTCGACTGGTCTACGCCGGCGATGGCCTATTCTCCAGCGAGGAAGACATCTACAACCCCAGCCGTGATGCGCCCCGCGTCGTCGGTGACTGGATACAGGCCGGCGGGAAGTTCGCCTCGACCGAATTCCTAGAGCCGCAGGGGAACTGAGCTATTCGCTCGCGGCGAAGCTGAACGCAGCGCACTAGGCCGACGAGCCGATCGGCGCACGCTTGCGCCGCCGGGACCGGACCGCGTCCAGCGCCTGCCCCCACGCCAGCTTCGCCGCGGCGGACAGGTTGGCCCGCTTGACGCTGTCCTTGGACAGCATTGCGGTCGCGGCTGCCTTGGTTGTCGCCGACGCCTTAGACATGTGGCCCGAGTCGAAAGGCGGCTGCGGGTCGTATTCGATCGCGAGCTGGATCGCTTTCGCGCGGGCCTCGCCCCCCATCCGCCCGGCCAGCCACAGCCCCAGGTCAAGCCCGGCGGACACGCCCGCGCACGTTATGACATTGCCCTCATGCACAATCCGTTCGTCGCTGACGGGGATCGCGCCGAACATCTTCAGCGCCGGTATCGAAATCCAGTGCGACGTCGCGCGCCGGCCCCTCAGCAGGCCGGCCGCCGCGAGGATCACCGATCCCGAACACACCGACGTCGTCCAGCTGGCGGTCCCGTGGGCCTGGCGCAGCCAGTCGAGTAGCACCTCGTCGCGCGCATGCACCGGCGTCGCCGGACCGCCCGGCACCAGAATTACTTCGGGAGAGGGCGTTTCGGCCAGCGAGTGGGTGGCACCGATGACCAGCACACCGGAATCTGCTGTGATAGGTCCGGTTTCGTGCCAGACGAAGCGCACCTCGGCGCCCGGCAGATTCCGCAGCACTTCGTAGGGGCCGATCATGTCCAGCGCGGTGAAACCCGGGTAGGCCACGAAGGCGATTTGCGCCATCGGTGTTCTCCTTAGTAGTTAGGCAAATGCTTTGCGGTATTGGTCCGGCGAGATGCCGACGCGGCGAATAAAGTTGCGCCGCATGGTTTCCGCGGTACCGAAGCCGCACCTGGCAGCGATCGCCACCACGGTGTCGTCGGTCTCCTCCAACTGCCGGCGCGCAGCTTCGGTGCGGACGCGTTCGACGTACTGGCCCGGCGCCTCACCGATCTCGTCGGTGAACACCCGGGTGAAATGACGCGGGCTCATCGCGGCCCGCCTCGCCAGGTCGTCGATGCTGTGTGAACCACCGGGTGCCGCCTCGATGGCTTCCTGGACCTCGCGGATCGAGGTCCGTTTGGCCCGCGGCATCCACACCGGCGCCGCGAATTGCGTCTGCCCGCCGGGGCGGCGCAAGTAGAGCACCAGCCAGCGGGCGACCGTCTGCGCGACTTCGGTCCCGTAGTCGTCTTCGACCAGCGACAGCGCGAGGTCGATCCCGGCGGTAACACCCGCGGCCGTCCATACCGATTCGGAAGTACGGACGAAGATCGGATCGGCATCCACGTCGACGGTCGGAAATTGGCGAGCCAACCGGTCGGCGAACGCCCAGTGCGTGGTCGCGCGGTGGCCGTCCAGGAGCCCGGCCTCGGCGGCGAGGAACGCGCCCGTGCAGACCGTGACGACGCGGCGGGCATGGCCGGAGGCGGTCTTGATCCAGTCCACCAGCTCGAGGTTGGATCGTGCGGCGTCAACGCCGCCGCCACCGGGCAGCACGAGGGTGTCGATCTGTCCGCTCGGCTCCGGCAGTGGATTCGACACGAACGCCAGGCCGGTTGGGCTGGTCACCGGTTCGCCGTCGATCGAGGCCAGGGCCACATCGTAGCCGCCGCGGGTCAGCAGCGCCGCACCCGTGAACACCTCGTACGGTCCCACCACGTCGAGCGGCTGCACGCCAGGGAAGCCGACGATAACCACCTTGCGCACCATGAACACAGTGTTAGGCAGGCGAGCGCGTGTCGTCTACGCCGCGTGCCCCACCAATTAGGACACGGCGGACCTGCCCCCGGGCCGTTCTGCCGGGCTTGGCAGACTGTGCACATGGCACAGATAACCCTTCGTGGGAACGCGATCAACACCGTCGGCGAGCTACCTACCGTCGGATCTCCGGCCCCGGCATTCACCCTGACCGACGCCGACCTGGGGCCGGTCAGCAGCGATCAGTTCCGCGGGAAGTCCTTGGTGTTGAACATCTTTCCCTCCATCGACACACCGGTGTGCGCTACCAGCGTCCGGACCTTCGACGAGCGCGCCGCCGCGCGGGGTTTCACCGTGATCTGTGTGTCCAAGGATCTGCCCTTCGCGCAGAAGCGGTTCTGCGGCGCCGAGGGCACCGACAACGTCACTGTGGCGTCGGCGTTCCGGGACAGCTTCGGCGAGGACTATGGCGTCACCATGGCCGACGGCCCGATGGCCGGGCTCCTCGCCCGGGCCGTGGTGGTGATAGACGCCGACGGCAACGTGAAACACGCGCAACTGGTGCCAGAAATCGCCGAGGAGCCCGACTACGACGCGGCGCTGGCGGCCGCCGGCTGACCGGACTCAGCCCTCGGCTACCCCGCGGGTAGCTTCAGCACACGGTTATTGCCGCCGTCGGTGACGTAGACATTTCCGGCGGCGTCCACCGCGACGCCCTCCGGGTGGTCGAGTCCGCTAAACGGCAGCACCGTCTGGGTTCGCCCCCCGGCGGGCAACTTCAGCACTCTGTTGTTGGCGGAATCGGCAACGTACACCGCGCCCGCACTGTCCACCGCCACCGCCTCGGGGTAACTCAGCCCGCTGAAAGGTAACACCGTCTGCGCGCCGCTCCCGGGCTCCAATTCCAGCACCCGGTCGTTATAGTTGTCGCAGACGTACACGGCGCCGGCGGCGTCCACCGCCACACCCTCGGGATAATTGAGCCCGGTGAACGGCAGCAGCGTCTGTTCGCTGGCCCCCGCCGGCAATTTGAGCACCCAACCGTTGTAGGGGTCGGTGGCGTAGACGTTGCCGCCCGCATCCACCGCCACGCCCATCGGAAACTGAATGCCCTTGAATGGCAATCGAATCGTGGTGGTGTCGCCCGCCGCCAGCTTTAACACCTCGTGACGGTAGGAATTGGTGGCATAGACGGCGCCCGCACGGTCCACCGCCATACCAAACGGGTGATCGAGCCCGGTGAAAGGCAGGACGGTCTGGGTGAACGATCCCGCCGCCAGCTTCAGCACCCGGCTGTCGTAGAAGTTGCCGACGTACAAACCGCCAGCGATATCCACCGCCGCGGGCGTTGGGGCGTTGAGGCCCGTGAACGGCAACGTGACCTGGCGTGACTGGGAAGCCGGAACCGGTTGGGTTTTGCGGTGCCGGTCGGCCACGCCAACCCACACCATGGCCGCGACCAGGACGACAACGGTCGCAATGCCGACGAGGATCGTGCGCCTGCGCCCGCGCCGTGCCCGTACCGGCCGCGTTGCCGACCGCGGAGCTGCATTCGACGGTACCGAAAGCGGCTGCCCCCCAACGCCTACCGGATCCGGCGGGACCGTCGTTTCCGACTCGGATGTGGCTTGGGGAGCATCCTGCGCCAGGGCCCGGTGGGCAGCGCTCGCGAGCTCACCGGCGGTTTGATAGCGCCGACCGGGATCTTTGGCCATGCCGCGCGCGATCACGTCGTCGAATCCGGCCGGCACCGCGGGGTTGACCGCGGTGGGCTTCGGGGCGTCCCGGGTCAAGTGCCCGGCGCACTGCTGCTCCTGGGTATTTCCGGGAAACGGGAGCTCCCCGGTCAACAACTCGTAGAGGACACACGCCAATGCGTAAACATCGCTGCGGGCATCGCTGGCACCTTCGCTGAACCGCTCCGGGGCCATGTAGCACCAGGTGCCCACGTTGGACCCCGCGGGCGTCAGCTTTGTCGAGGCCCCGTCGTGGACGAGCCCGAAATCGATCAGGTAGACGAATTCGTCCGCGGTAATCAACGCATTGGACGGCTTGACATCGCGGTGCACCAGACCATCCGCATGCGCGGCGTCGAGCGCCGCGGCCAACTGTTCGGTGATCTTCACGCTCAGCTGGGGGCTCAAGTGCCCATCGCGGTTGAGCAGCGCCTGCACATCGGTGCCGTCGATGACGGGCATCACCAGATACAGGTGCCCGTCGATCTCGTCGGCCTCATGAATCGGGATGATGTGCGGTTGGGCCAGGCGCCCGGCGGCGTAGGCCTCCCGCGCAAACCGTTCGCGGAACCCGTCGAGTGCGGCCAATTGCGGCGTCAACACCTTCACCGCCACGTCGCGGCGCATCTTGGTGTCGTGGGCGCGATAGACCTTGCCCATGCCCCCCTCGCCGATCAGCTCGATCAGCCGGTAGCGCCCGAACTCCTCATGCACAGAACTCCTCCGTGACGGTCGCCTGGATGCTACCAACCGAGCACCGGCGGCGCGCGTGCAATCGCGACACCGTCGAGTAGACGCTCGTCGTTGCCGCGTTCGCCGCACGCCCTTGGAAAACGTTGGCGGATGAAATTATTTGGCGTGCACTCGGCGCTAAAGGCGCGCTGTCAAAATGCTTGACATTCATGGTGTCAAGTTATTTGACAAACCGTATACCGGTCGGTTGTCTGGCACCATTTCGCGCATGGGCGTCCGGCAAGAGATTCGTGTTTAGCGTTGGGGTATTTCGCAAACTTATACCCAGACCGCGTCGAGCCTCTGAGATTAGCTTTAGCAGTGCATATAGACGGGAATGCCGACCTGACGTGCCCATAACAGCAACGGCCTCGAGGGCCTAGCTATGTCCTCTTGCGCCGTTTGGCTACCGCGTCCATGTAGCCACAATGCGATTTCTAATTTTGGCTTGCGGCGCGCCGGTGAACGTTAATATTTATTCGCCGTGCATATCCCGATGCGCTGCGAATGAAAGGACCGATCCATGTGCATCAGTCGCAACAAAAGCGTCCCGAAAGCCCGAGCCCTGGCCGGCGTGGGGGTGGCCCTGTTGGCAGGTGCGGCGCTGGCGGGTTGCGCGAGGCCGTCCGAGATCACTGACGCCATGGCGCCCACGGGAACCATGGTCGGCGCGCCGGCCCCCAACGCCGGCTAGCCGATTACGCCCGACGGCGCGTGCGGGATCGCCTGCACTCTCATCCGATCGCGGTTGCTGCAAGCACATCGGATCGGGAGCGGGGTGTTGGTGGCCTCGACGGGCCACCCTGCAGAGAGCGGTTCCGGCGAGGAGGGACTGTCCCGGTGCTGACCAACTATTCGATGCTGCCCCCCGAGGTCAATTCGGCGCGGGTACTCGCCGGGGCGGGGATGGGCCCGATGCTCGCGGCGGCAGCGGGCTGGGATGAGCTGGCCGCCGAATTGCATTCCGTGGCACATTCATTCGCATCAATGGTGTCGGCTGTGGCGGACGGGCCGTGGCGGGGTACTGCATCGACAGCGGTGGCGGTCGCGGCCGTGGCCTATATCGAGTGGCTACGCACGTCGGCAGCCCAGGCGGGCGAGGCCGCCTCGTTAGCGCGAACCGCGGCAGGAGAATTCGGGGCGGCGTTCGCCGCGACGGTACATCCCGCGGTTGTCGCGGCCAATCGTGCGCGGGTGGTCTCGCTTGTCGCGTCGAACCTGTTGGGGCACAATGCCCCCGCAATCGCCGCCGCTGAAGCGCAGTACGACCGCATTTGGGCGCAAAATGTGGCCGCGATGGCCCACTATCACGCCGGGGTTTCCGCGGTCGCGGCTCAGCTGTCGGGCATCCCGAGCCCGGCACCCGACTGCGCGCAGACCGCCGAATCTTGTAGATCCATCCGAACGCCCCGGATCAATTGCGCTGCGAAATCAAGACTTTCCGAACCACGCGGGCTACGGTCACGGGATCACGACAAGGCCACCGCAGGCGAAACCTGCGCCCGACTGCCGGCTGAAGATTGAGGGCGACGTAACGCCCCCTACCTGGCCCGTGCGTCGAATCGGTCCGCGGTGGCGGCCAACAGCTCGCGGCACCCCGTCCACGTCCGTTTGATGATGTCGGCGGCCGGGGGGAGGTCTTCGATGCGGCCGGCGACCTGGCCGGTGTTCGCCACGCTGGCCTCCATGTGGCCTTCGAAATAGAGCTCCTGAACCCGCTGCAGTGCGGCCCCGCCGTCGGCGAAAGACGCTGACGCATCAAGCTTGTCCGCGGCTGCGGTCCGAATCACGCGCATCATCCGCTTGCCGTCGAGCGGGAGCAACACCGTCGACGTCTCATCGGCGCGGATCACCGCTTGCTTGAGGTTGCCATGCACCGGGGAATCCGCCGAGGCGAGCAACCGCGTGCCCATCTGCACGCCGTCAGCGCCGAGCACCAGCGCCGCGGCCATGGACCGGGCGTCGCAGATCCCGCCCGCGGCGACGATCGGCACGTCGACATGGGCCGCCACCAACGGCAGCAGCACCATGGTCGACGCGCCGAATCGATTCTTGAAGCCGCCCCCCTCGACACCTTCGACCACGAGTCCGTCCACGCCGGCGTCGACGGCCTTCTTGGCCGACTCCAGAGTGCCGACCACGTGGAACACCGTGATCCCCGCGTCGTGCAGCCGATCTATGAGCAGCCCCGGATGACCCGCCGAGGTGGTCACGAAGCGAATATCGTTGGCGACCAACAGATCTACCACCGCGGGGTCACGGTTGAACAGCAGTGCGACGTTGGCGCCAACGGAACCGTCGGTGAGGTCGCGCACCCGTCGCAGGTCGGCGCGACCCTGCTCGGAGGTGGTTTCGATGATGCCCAGCGCCCCGGCGTTGGACACCGCCGCGGCGAGCTGCGCGCCGGCGATATAGGTCATCGGCGCCTGAATGATCGGAATGTCGATCCGCGCGAGCCGGCAGACCCGGTTGATGGTGGTCATTTCGCCGCCCGCGGGTCGACGAGTTCGCGGAAGCGTTCCGCCGGGTAGACGGATGCACCCAGGCTTCGGACCCGGTCGGTCAAAACCTTGTCCGATGTCACGACGCGAATTTCGTCCGGCCGAGGGTCGGCTTGCACCATCCTGACGATCTCGTCGTCCGCCGAGTTCGCGGCAGCCCTAGGCGCGTGTGCTACCTCGATCACCGAAGAGCGGATCTCGGCGGAGGGCTGCCGCTCGAACACCACCGTCACGTTCTCCAGGGCGCCTCCACCGGCCAAGGAAGAAGACGCCCAGCGGTCCAGGTTGCCGACCAGATTGGCCATCGCGCGGTTACGGTTCTTCCACCAGCCGTCCGGGCGACTTCCGATCACGTTCATGCCATCGACGATCCAACGCACACCTCACGGTACGGCGACCCCCCGGCGACCCTAGAACCACCTTCTGCGGCGCTTCCTCGACATGCGCTCTTCCAGCGCCCCGAGGGCGTTGAGGACCTCCAGATGCGATAGCAGGAGCAGGGTCGTCGTCTGCTTCTGCAGTTCCTCGTCGCGCTCCGGCAGCTGGGGTCGGCCCTCGCTCTGGGCGAGCAGGTACTCACGGAGTGCCTGGCTGGCGCTGAGATTCTCGGGGATCCTCATGTTGCGCAAGATTGCGGCCAAGTCGATCTCGGGCACGACGGCTCTCCTTCACTATCGAGTGACAGCGCAAGCGTAGGAGACGCCGTTCTGGCCCCCGTCAGAGCGTGAGCCGGCCCGGTTGCTGATCGCCGGGCTCCTGGTTTTCGTCCTGGTCGGGGGAGACCTCGGACACCAGCCCGGCCTTCCCGCCGCCCGCCGACGCGCCCGAGCCGATCGCACTCAGCGGCGCTGTGCCGGCACCCAGCGCCGACGATGCCGCGTTGGCGAGGCCGGGCGCCCCGCCCGCGCCCGCAACACCGTCGATCAATTGGCCCATCAGCGGCGTGCGGGCGGCCGTTCCCGCCGCACCCGGTAGCACGTCCGCGTGGGCCAGTCCCGCGCCGACGCTTGCGCCCAATCCACCCGCCAACGGATGGCTGGACAGGTTGGTGGCCATGTCGGTCAGCTTGGTCATCAGCGGTCGCGCCGCGTTGAACCCCAAAGTGTCGGCGGCGCCGCCGTCGACCTGTGAGTACATCTGGGCGATATTCACCAGGGCCATGCCCGTCTGCATGAGTTCTTGTTGCGCCGATGTGTTCGAGGTCAGCACCTGAACGCCTTCCGTCGCAAACGCAAGCGCCGCCTGCATCGAGACCTCTTCGCTGCCGGCCGGTATCAGCGAGGTCAGCGACATCACCGCCGACGCGGCGGAGTCGAGACCCTGAAGGGCGATGTCGACCAACTGTGAGCCAATGTCGCCAGCGACCGGATCGTGTGACATGGATTCCATCTGCGTGTTGCTCCTGTGTATTCGTACGCGGACACCAGCCGTCAGTTACGACCTCAGACCCAACGGTCGGCCGGACATCGAGTGCGCCTTTCAGTTAGATCCGGCGGTCACCAGAGGTCCAGCCTCGCTGGGCAATGTGACTAATTCTACTGGCCTGGCCGATAGCTCAATGCACCTGTGAAGTAGCTGAGAGTGCCGCACCGTTGACCCCCCGCGCCATGTGAGCACAATGCGCAAAACCGCACAATCGTCGCTTTTGTCCACTATTGCCGACAAGAGCGACACGGCGGCACGTCTCGCCGTAAGTTCGGTTTCAACGAAATACCGAACGCGTCGCACGGTCGGTTCGCATAAGAAATAAGGAACCAAGGGCTATCGCGAAAAAACATTCGCGAAAAGCCGCGCAACCATGCCGGCGCGACGCAAATAATCTCGGCATCGCACAGATAAGGGGATTGAGAAAATGGTCGCACTGGGCACCATCAACGAATGGCAACCGCCGCATGGTCCAGTTACCACGTGGAAGGCCTCACCCGCTGCTCGTCAAGCGGCCCGTTCTGCACGGCGCAGCGATGATCTGCCACCTACCTACCAGAGGCAGCAACACCTCATCACCGCCCGTGAAGGCAAGGCGACAGGCAAACAGCTACCGCGCTTAATGGTCGTCTCCTGGGAAATCCTCGGCCAGTGTCACATTCCGTCGATGACGGCAACGATCAATGCACATATCCGCCGTCACGACACCTACCACGATTGGTTCGAGTTCGAGGACGACGTCATTGTTCGTCGGACAATCGATCACCCGGAGACAATCGATTTCGTTCCGGCGGAGTTCGGGCACATGGACACCGATGAGATACGCATCCACACACTGGCGACGACCCCGGAGACGCTTCAATGGGGTTGCTTCACATTCGGCATCGTCCAACACGCGGACCGCTTCACCTTCTACGCCAGCCTCGACCATCTGTACATCGACGGCATGTCCGCCGGCCTGATCTTCTTCGACATCCACCTGACTTACGAGTCGCTGCTGCAGACCCCGGAGCAAGAGCGGCCCTCCACGATCTCCGAGATTGCCAGTTATCGCGACTACGCGGCGCGGCAGCACGAAAGGGTGGCGAGCCTGACCCTGTCGTCCCCGGAGATCCGCGACTGGATCACGTTTGCGCAGGGCACCGGCGGCCACTGGCCGCGCTTCCCGCTGCCGCTCGGTGACACGGCGGCCGACACCCGAGGCGACATTGTGACGGTCGAGCTGTTGGGCGCCGCCGAGACAGAGTCCTTCGACACCGCCTGCAGTGCGGCCGGTGCCCGGTTCAGCGGCGGTGTGCTGGCGTGCACGGCTCTGGCCGAGCGTGACTTGACGGGCAACGAGACCTACTACGGGTTTACGCCGTACGACACCCGCACGCCGGGCATCGACACCCTGACCGTGGGCTGGTTCGCGGGCTTGGTTCCGGTCACCGTGCCGACCGGCGGCGGCTCGTTTGCGGAAGCGGCGCGGTCGGCCCAGCATTCGTTCGACACCGCAAAACACCTCGCCGGCGTGCCGTTTGAACGAGTCCTGCAGTTGACGACGCCGGATCAACTGGGGATAGAACTACGCGCGCGTTCGGAACTGATGGTGTCATTCATCGATCTGCGCAAGATGCCCGTCGCCGCATTGTTCGAAGCGACGAACTGGGGCACCTACGGCGACAACCTGTCACACGGCGGCATCAACATCTGGATCAACCGGCACGCCGACAAGACCACGGTGACGATCTCGTTTCCCAATAACCCGGTCGCGCGCAAGTCGGTGCACCGCTACATCGCTGCGCTGAAAGTTGCGTTCGCGGGTGCGGTCAAGAGCACCTCGGACTGGGTGGATGAGGTTGCAGACCATGCAAATTCGGGCCACGGCATGCCCATCATCCGGCTCTGACGCGAAAGGGGTTTCGGAAAATGAGCAACGTACTCGATCTGGTCGATGACACCTTCTTTCGCATCGAGCGGGCGACGAAAGCTACCAGCGCGATTCAGTGTGGCTGGATGTATGACCGCGGGATCGACGTCGACGGACTGCAGCTGTTCCATCACCGTCTTCAGCACACGCGGTTATCCCGCCGCATCGAACGCTCACCCTTGCCGTTCGGCCGCCATCGCTGGGTCTCACCCACCGATCAGCCCCACCTCGAGATCGCGGCCCCGCGGCCGCGCGCAGAGTTCGGCCGCTGGCTGGACGAGCAGGCCAATACCCCGCTAGATGCCGAGGACGGACCCGGATGGCACCTCGCGACGCTGCCGTTTATCGACGGCGGCGCCGGGGTGAGTTTGGTCGCCTCGCATTGCCTCACCGACGGCGGTGGGCTTTGCGAGGCCATCGTGGACGCAGCCGGCAGCCACGACAGCGCAATCAACTGGCCCGCTGCAGGATCACGCGCGCGGTGGTGGGGCCTGCGCGAAGACGCCCGCCAGACCGTTAGCGACCTCCCCGCTGCCGGCCGTGCCGTCGTCGCCGCAGCACGATTCGTCCGAGACAACCTCGGCCAAGGGGGATCTGCCAGCCCGACGCCCGCCCCGACCGCCGGAGCCGACGAGCTCGTCACGGTTCCAACGGCGACGATTTTCGTCGACGCCGACGAGTGGGACACCCGCGCACACTCCCTCGGCGGGACCAGTAACACGTTATTCGTCGCACTGGCGGCCCGCCTCGCCCAGCGGATTGGGCGGGTCACGGCGGACGGCTCGGTCGCCCTGACGATGGCCGTCGACGAGCGCGTCGCCGGCGACACGCGCGCCAACGCCATCAGGAATGTCGACTTCACGGTCGACCCCGCACCCGCGGCGACGAACCTGCGCGAGATCCGGGCCGCAACCAAGGAGGCGCTGATCCGCCACCGCCGGCAACCGGACGCCCGCTGGACGCTGCTGCCCCTGGTGCCCCTGGTGCCCGAGCGGCTCGGTCGGCGATGGGTTGGCGCGGCCACAAACAGCGCGACCACCGTGGGCTCATCCAACGTCGGTGCGGTCGACCCGGCCGTCAATCGGCCAGACGGCACGAACGCCGACCACTTCGTCATGAGGTCTCTCAGCGCGCGCACAACTGAGGCGATGCTGCACCGGCTCGGTGGCCTGCTGTCTGTTGTCTCGGCACGAGCGAACGGCGAGGTCTCCATCTCGGTCGTCGCGTATCAGCCGGACCGCCCCAACTCTGATGACGCCTTGCAGCAGCACATTTCGGGTGTCTTGGACGAATTCTCGCTCAGCGCGAGGCCCTTTGCCGCACAACCAGTCAGCAGATAAGGACGTGAGAAAAATGAGCAACGTACTCGACCTGTACGACCAGACCATGTTTCTCGGCGAGCGGGCGACCGGATCTACCAGCCTGCTGCAGTGCGTGTGGGTGTACGACCGCGGAGTCGACCTCGATGGTCTGCGCCGGTTCCAGCGCCGGCTGCAGCGGGGGCGGCTGTCCCGCCGAATCGAGCGTTCGCCACTGCCGTTCGGCCGGCATCGCTGGGTCGCGTGCGGCGATCGGCCCGAACTCGAGGTCGCCGCGCCCCGGCCGCGCAAGGAATTCGACGCCTGGCTTCAGGAGCAGGCCAACACGCCAGTGGACGCCGAACGCGGACCGGGCTGGCACCTGTCGGTGCTGCCGTTCACCGACGGCGGCGCGGGGGTGAGCTTGGTGACCACCCATTGCCTCACCGACGGTGTCGGGTTGTGCGAGGCGCTGGCCGACGCCGCCTCCGGCCGCCGCGAGCCGATCGGCTGGCCGGCCGCCGGGTCACGCCCGCCGTGGCGGGCCGTGCGCGAGGACGCCAGCCAAACCATGCGCGACCTGCCCGGCATCGGCCGCGCCATCGTCGCGGCAGCACAGTTCGCACGGCACAGCGGCGGCACCCGATCGGCCGCCCCGGCGCCCGGCCGGCCCGCGGGAGCGGACGAATTCGTCACGCTGCCAACGGCAACGGTCTTCGTCGACGCCGCCGAGTGGGACGCCCGCGCGGGCTCGCTCGGCGGGACCAGCAATACGCTGCTGGCGGGACTGGCGGCCCGTCTGGCCCAGCTCACGGGCCGGCTCGCCGCAGACGGGTCGGTGGACTTGACGCTGCCGGTCAACGAGCGGACAACCGGCGACACCCGCGCTAATGCCATCACGAACGTCGACTTCACGGTCGACCCCGCGCGCGCGACGACGGACCTGCGCGGGATCAGGGCCGCCGTCAAGCAGGCGCTGATCCGGTCCAACGAGGAATGCAACGAGCGGTTCGCACTGCTGCCCATCGTTCCGCTGTTACCGCAGTGGTTGGCGAGGCGATTGGTCGGTGTTTCGGCCAGCAGCGCCAGCAGCGTCGTTTCGTCCAACCTCGGCGCGGTCAAACCGGCGACCAATCGGCCAGACGGCACCGATGCCGACCACTTCGTCATGAAGTCTCTCGGCCCGGGTGTGACCAAGGCGGTCATCCACCGGCTTGGCGGATTGCTGGTGCTGCTGTCGGGAAGAACGCGGGGACGGGTCTTCGTCTCGGTCCTCGCCTATCAGCCGAACGGTGTCAACTCGAATCCAATACTGCAACAGCGGCTTTCGGAAGCCATGGACGACTTCTTGCTCTCGGCCACCATCGGCTGGCCCTGGGCAAGCCCGTCGGCAATTGACAAGAAAGTGAGTTAAACAACATGAGCAACCTACTTGATCTGGTCGACCAGGCCGTCTTTGACTTCGAGCGGGCGACCGGAGCCACCAGCCGGGGCCAGGTGGTCTGGATCTACAACCGTGCGATCGACTTCGACGGCCTGCGCCGGTTCCATCACCATCTCCAACAGGGCCGGTTGTCGCGCCGCATCGAGCGCTCGGCGTTGCCGTTCGGCCGTCATCGCTGGGTGTCGAGCGGTCCGTCCGACCTCGAGATCGTCGCGGCCCCCCGGCCGCGCGACGAGTTCGACGCCTGGCTGGGCGAGCAGGCCGGCAGGCCCCTGGACGCCGAGCACGGGTCGGGCTGGCATCTCGCGGTGCTTCCCTTCACCGACGGCGGCGCCGGGGTCAGCCTGGTCGTCTCGCATTGCGTCGCCGACGGGATGGGCGGGTGCCTGGCGATCATGGAGGCGGCCGCCGGCTACGACAGTGGATTTGACGTGCCCGCCGCCGGATCGCGCCGGCGGTGGCGGGCAGTGCGCGAGGACGCCCGCCAGACGCTCCGCGATTTCCCGGCCATCCGCCGCGCTGCGAAATCCGCAGCCGCCGAGGCACGCTCGGCGCGAAAAAACCGCGCCGCTGCGGGATCACCGACACCGCCACCCGCGCTGTCCGCCGGAGCGGACGAAACCATCACGCTCCCAACGGCAACGATCTTCATCGACGCCGACGAGTGGGCCACTCGCGCCGACGCGTTGGGCGGGACCAGCAACTCGCTACTCGCGGGAGTGGCCGCCCGGCTCGCCGAGCGAGCGGGACGGGTCAGCGCGGAAGGCGCGGTCACCTTGGGCGTCCCCGTCAACCAGCGGACCGCCAACGACACCCGCGCCAATGCGGTCACGAATGTCGACGTTACGGTCGACGCCACCCATGCGACGACGGATCTGAGCGAAATCCGTTCCGCAACAAAGCAAGCGCTGATCCATCGGCAGCAGGTGCCCGACGAGCGGATGGCACTGCTGCCCCTCGTCCCGCTGTTGCCCAAGCGGGTCATCAGGCGCCGGGTCAACGTGTACACCCCCAGTACCACCAGCGTGGCCGCGTCCCAGCTCGGAGCGGCCCCCTCGATCGTCAACTGCCCGGACGGCACCCAGGCCGACTACATGTCCCTGCTGTCCGTTTGCCCGGGTGTCACCAAGGCGACGGTGCAGCTCAGCAACGGAATGATGGGGTTGATATCGGCGTCGGTGAACGGGCGCGTCTTCGTCTCCGTCATCGCGTATCAGCCCGGGCGTCTCACCTCGAAAGAAGATCTGCGGCAGGTCCTTTCGGAAGTCATGGACGACTTCTCGCTCACCGCAACCATCGGCTGGCCATGCCGGGAACCGGCCGGCGAGGCCCGATAGCCCCACCCGCAGGCCACTAAGAGATAAGGACCCCCAAAGAAATGGACAACGTACTCGGTCTGTTCGACCAGACCTTCTTCATCGGCGAGCGAGTAACCGGCGCCGCCGGCCTGCTGCAGTGCGTCTGGGTGTATGACCGCGCGATCGACATCGACGGCCTGCGCCGCTTCCATGACCACCTTCGACGCGGGCGGTTGTCGCGCCGCATCGAACGCTCACCGTTGCCATTCGCCCGCTATCGGTGGGTGTCGGCCGGCGGTCAGACCGACCTCGAGATCGTCGAGAAGGCTCGCCCGCGCGAGCAATTCGATGCCTGGCTGGCCGAGCAGGTCGGCACGCCGCTGGATGCCGAGCACGGGCCCGAATGGCACCTCGCGGTGCTGCCCTTCACCGACGGCGGCGCCGGGGTGAGCTTGCTCATCTCGCATTGCCTGACCGACGGCGTCGGCCTGTGCCAGGCGTTAGCGGACGCGGCCTCTGGCCGCCACGACCCGATCAACTGGCCCGCTGCCGGCTCGCGGACCCGATGGCGGGCCCTGCGCGAAGACACCCGCCAAACCGCGCGCGACATGCCCGCCATCGGCCGCGCCGTGAAAACTGCAGTCGCCGCCGCGCGAAAGGCCCGACGCGGCGCTTCGGGACCGACCACGCTTCCGCGTTCCAAGGCACCTACCAGGCCGGCTCGGCGACGAGCGCGGCTCGCCGGGGCCGAGGAAAAGATCACCCTGCCAACGGCAACGATCTTCGTCGACGCCGACGCGTGGGATGCGCGTGCAGGCGCCCTCGGCGGGACCGGCAACAGCCTGCTCGCGGCCGTGGCGGCCCGCCTCGCCCAGCGAGCGGGACGCCTCGCCGCGGACGGTTCGGTGACCTTGGGAATGCCCGTCAACGAGCGCACGGCCGGCGACACCCGTGCTAACGCGGTCGGAAACGTCGATTTCGCGGTCGACCCCGCTCGCGCGACGACGGACCTGCGCGAGATCCGTTCCGCAACCAAGACAGCGATACTGAGTCGCGACGAGAACCCCGACGAGCGGTGGGAATTGGTGCCCCTCGTTCCCCTGATGCCGCGGTGGCTGCTCAGGCGCATGGCCGGCGTGGCCGCCGGCCGCAGCACCGGCGTCGTCGCGTCCAATCTCGGTGAGGTCGATCCGGCCGCCTGCCGGCCAGACGGCACCGCCGCCGACACGTTCGCCATTACGTCCTCCTGCCCCGGTGTGACGAAGGCGCTCATGGATCGCGCGGGCGGAATGATGGCGTTGTTGTCGGGGAGAGTGGACCGACAGGTCTTCATCTCGGTCGGCGCATATCAGCCGGACGGCACCAACTCGAGCGCTGCATTGCGCGGCGACCTGACCAGCGCTCTTAGCGACTTCTCGCTGGTCGGCCGTATCGGCTTCCCCAGCGCCGAGGCGGTGGGCGACCCCCGGTAGGCCGGTGAGCACAACGCGCAAAACTTCGGAATCGTCGCTTATTCCGACTATCGCTCACAAGCGCGACACCAGTGCAAGGCCCGTCGTAGTTTCGGTTTGACGCAATAACCGAATGGCCGCACGAACTGCGGCACGAAGGAAGTGGCGCAACCGCGAAGTGCGGTTCGCGAATCGCCATTCCCTTGCAATGCGAGGCATTCCGGCACCAGACAGAGGGGGAATAAGCACATGCAATCAATGTCATTCGACCCGATCGTCGCCGGCATTGGAGACCGGGTGGTCGATATCGCAGTCAGCTGCCTCGAGGCGGCCGCGAAGGCATCGATCGACGTGACCGGCCTGGCGCCGGCCGGTGCTGACGCGGTGTCGGCACAGGCGGCAATGTCGTTTACGTCAGAGGCCATTGAGATGCTGACTCTGCATCAAGCGGCCCAAGAGGAGCTCATGCGGACGGGCGTGGCGTTGACCCGGATCGCCCAAATGTATGCGCAGGTCGACGAAGCCGCTGCCCGCAATTTGGCATTCGCAGCCGGGGCCATATAGCCGACCAACGCGCAACCCGATACCAAACACGAATGAAGGGTTTCACCATGTTCAGAAAGCCCGCTCCCGGTAACGCCAAGACGCATATCGGTGTGTTTTCGGTGCTGGGTCAAGTAGTCGTGCGCGCGCCATGGTTCGTCATCGCGGCCTGGATCGCCATGGTGGGCGTGTTGTCCGTGGCCTTCACGCCGCTGACCAAGGTGGTCGAAAGCCAGCCGTTGCAGCCGCTGCCGCCCAAGGCCATGGCGGCGGCCGACCAGATGGCCAGGGATTTCGGCGAGTCCGCACAGAACGTGCTCATCGTTGTCATGACCGACAACCGCGGTCTGCAACCCAGCGACGAGGACGCCTATAGCAAGCTGGCCGCCACCTTGCGCGCCCAGACCAAAGAGGTGTCCGGCGTCGAGGACGTCGTCACCACCCCCGCCCTGCGTCCCCTGCTGGTCAGCACGGACAACAAGGCGTTCTACCTGGCGGTGAACCTCAAGGCGACCCCCGGATCCCCGGAGTCCTCACAGGCCTACCAGCGGATCATGCAAATCGCCAAGCGCTGCACCGTCGGCACCTCGTTGACCGCGGAGGTGACGGGACAGGGTGCGTTGGCCGCCGACATGACGATCGTCACCACCCGCGATGCGCACATGATCGAGATGGTCACCGCGTTGTTGGTGCTGCTCATCCTGGCGCTGATCTACCGGCGACCGGTGACCGTGTTGGTGCCGTTGATCGTCATCGGAATTTCGGTGGCGTCGGCTCAGGGCGCGGTGTCCGGGCTGGTGCAGCTCGGGCTCGGGGTGTCCTCGCTGACGATCGTGCTGATGACGGCCATGATCGTGGGTGCCGGCACCGACTATGCCGTCTTCTTGATCAGCCGCTACCACGAGTACCTGCGCTCGGGCACCGACTCCGATCTGGCGGTGCGGAAGGCATTGAGCTCCATCGGCGAGGTCATCGCGGCGTCGGCGGCCACCGTCGCTGTCACCTTCCTCGGCATGATCTTCACCAGGTTGCCCGCGTTTACGAGTATCGGTCCGGCGCTTGCGGTTTCGATCGCAATCGCGTTTCTTGCCGCCGTGACGCTGTTGCCCGCGATACTCGTGCTCGCGGGACGGCGGGGATGGGTGAACCCACGATCGGCGCTCACTGGCCGCATGTGGCAGCGATCCGCCGTTGGGCTGGTTCGTCGGCCCAAAACGCACCTGCTGGTTAGCCTCTCGCTGTTGGTCGCGCTGGCCGGCTGCTCGTTCTTCCTGTCGCCGACGTTCAATGACCGCATGCAATTGCCGCAGTCGGCGCCGAGCAACGTCGGCTATTCGGCCATGGCAGCTCACTTTTCGACGAGCGCGCTGCTGCCGCAATACATCTACATCCACTCGCCGCACGACCTGCGGACGTCGCAGGCCCTGGCCGACCTGGATCAAATGGCGCAGCGCGTTTCTCAGCTGCCCAATATCGTTGCGGTGCGCGGCATCACGCGGCCGACCGGCCAGCCGCTCGATCAGGCCAAGCTCAGCTTTCAGGCCGGCGCGGTCGGCGGCAAGCTCGCGGACGCCTCGACACGGATCAGCGACCGCACCAACGACCTCGACGCGCTGACCAACGGCGCCGACCAGCTGGCGGCGGCGCTCGCCGCCGTTCGCGACCAGCTCCGCGGCGCCGGCGGGCCGATGACCCAGGTCAGCGCGACGCTGAACCAGGTGCAGCAACAGCTCGGCGCGGCGGCGACTCAGCTGGACAACATGCGCGCGCTCGCCAACGGCGTCGCCGATGCCGGCGGCCCGATGCTCACCCAGCTGCAACAGCTCGCCCAGCTCGTCCCTGGGCAGGGCGGCGGTACGTTCACCGCACCGCCGGCGGCACAGGCAGTGCAGGCGGCGGTGCAGAGTTTGACCACCCTGCTGGCAACGACATCGAACAGCCTGCGGGCAACGGGTGGCAGCGCGGCTGACATCTCGCAGAAGATCGGGGGCCTGCAGGCGGCTGCCGACCAGCTGGCCGACGGCAGCCTGCGGCTGGCCGACGGCGTGCGGACTCTCGTCGACCAGACCAAGCGAATGGGCCTCGGCATGAACCAGGCGGCCGAGTACCTGCTGTCGATGAAGCGTCACGCGACGGGACCATCCATGGCGGGCATGTACATTCCGCCGCAGGTGCTCACGTCGAACGACTTCAAGAACGCCGCGAAGATGTTCATCTCACCCGACGGTCATTCGGTGCGGTACTTGGTCGAAACGAAATTCGACCCCTTCAGCACGGCCGCGATGGATCAGGTGTCATCGATTCTCAACACGGCGCGCGGCGCGCAGCCGAACACGTCGCTCTCGGATGCGTCGATATCAATGGTCGGCATGACCCCGATGTACAGCACGCTGCGCAGCTACTACTACGACGACTTCCGGCTGATCGTCGTCATGACGCTGCTCGTGGTCTTCTTCATCCTCGTCATGTTGCTCCGCGCGATCGTGGCACCGCTGTATCTGATTGCCTCCGTGGCGATCTCGTATCTGTCGGCGGTGGGGCTGGGAGTCGTCTTCTTCCAGTTCCTGCTCCACCAGGCGATCTGCTGGAACGTGCAGGCGACAGCCTTCATCGTGCTGGTCGCCGTCGGGGCGGACTACAACCTGCTGCTCATCACGCGAATTCGTGAGGAGTCACGCTCCGGCATCCGCTCCGGCATCATCCGGGCGGTCCGTTCGACGGGTGGCGTCATCACCTCGGCCGGCATCATCTTCGCCGCCTCGATGTTCGGGCTGGTGTTCGGCAGCCTGGCCACCATGGCGCAAACCGGGTTCATCATCGGCATGGGCCTGTTGATCGACACCTTCGTCGTTCGCACCGTCACGGTGCCGGCCATGGCCGCGATGGTCGGCAACGCGAACTGGTGGCCGTCCAGGAAAGCTCGCGCGACCCGCGCGGCCAACACCTCCAACGTCGCCAGCGCGCCTGACCGCAGCGCCGACCCGGAC
Source organism: uncultured Actinomycetota bacterium (assembly GCA_963778135.1). GTDB lineage: Bacteria > Actinomycetota > Actinomycetes > Mycobacteriales > Mycobacteriaceae > Mycobacterium. The sequence continues at coordinate 664,311 of CAVZTC010000005.1, forward strand.
GCGGCGCCCCGCGTCGCCGCGATGCGAGTCCAGGCGGTGGCCAGCGGTATTCGCGGCGCTTCCCCACACCGTTTGGCCAGCAACAACATCCGCCGTTCCGCGGCTCGCCGGCGGCGGACGGTCGCTCAGCCCGGCAACCGAGTTCGTCGCTTGGCTGTCGCCGGCACGAGACCACGGCGGTGACTCAACGCGGCGGACGTGGCGGCTTGTCGTCCTTCGCCGCGAACTCTTGCTCGGGTCGTCCGGTGGTTCCGTAACGCAGCCCGACTGTTACCTCCCGCGAGGTGGCCAGCGCCGCCAGATACCTTTGGGCGGTTGCCCGTGAGATGCCGATCGCCGCGGAGACCTCCGCCGCCGACATGGGTTGCTCCGATGTTCGCAAGGCCTCCAGCACCAGCTGTTTGGTGGAGGATGCCGCGATTGTCGGGGGAGCGGGGGCGGCGGTCTTGGGGCGGAGGGCATCCAGTGCCGCATCGACGTCGCCGGCGCCTAGGCTCGCGCGGGCCAGGATTTTCCGGTAGCGAGCGTAGCCGGCCAGGCGTGCGGCGAGCTCGGTGGTCGGGAAGGGCTTCACCAGGTAGGTCAGCGCCCCGGCGGCCATTGCAGCGCGAACTGTAGCCGGCTCCGTTGCCGCCGTCAAAACCATGCTGTCGCTGTGCAATTCGCGGACGAAGTCGATGCCGGAGCCGTCGGGCAGGTAGACGTCCACCAGGGCGAGGTCGACGACGGGCGCCTCTTGCAGGGCCTTTCGCGCTGCCGCAAGGGTGTTCGCGGTGGCGGTGACGGTGAAGCCCGGCAGCGTGTTGACGATCTCGGCGTGCATGTTGGCGACACGGAAATCGTCATCGACCACCAGCACCGTCAGGTCACTCATTCGGCCTCCTCTTCCATCACGCCCGGCAGCCAGGCGATGAATTCAGCACCAGTCAGTCGAGGCTCGCCGTCGGTGTCGGACGCACTGAACAGCCAGAGGTCGCCACCGAGCGAGCGGCTGATCTGCCGCGAAAGCGCAAGCCCGATACCCCGGCCGCCGGGTATCCCGGAGTCCGGTTTTGTCGTCCTGCCCTCGGTGAAAAGGTCCGCCACGAAGTCGGGCGCGACGCCGTCGCCGCTGTCCAGCACCACGACATGCAGCGTCGAACCCTCCTGCAGCAGCTCGATTTCCACCTCTTTGATATCGCTGCTGCCCAACCGCGCCGCGTCGATCGCGTTGTCCAGCAGGTTGCCCACCACGGTGGTGACGTCGACGGGCACCAAGAGCCGGGCCGAGATCCAGGTGTTCTCGCCAATTTTCAGCGTCACCCCGGCCTCACGTGCGGCGGCGGCCTTGGCCGCCAGGAACGCCTGCAGGTAGGCATCCTGGATCGTGTCGATGCCGGGCAGCGCGGATCCCAGCGGGCCCGAGCCGAGCAGCTCTTCCAGGTACTCCAGCCCCTCGTCGACGTGGCCGCCGTGCAGCAGCCCGTTCAGCAAGTGCAGACGATTGGCGAACTCGTGCCGTTGGGCGCGCAACACCGTGCTCATCACCTGAACCGCATCGAGTTGCCGGGTCAGCGACTCGACATCGGTTCGATCGCGCGCCACCAGCACGGTTCCCAGTTCCCGCCCTTCGCGCGATACCGGACGCGCCGAAACCACGACGACACGTTCCCCGACGGTGGCCAGCGTGGGCGTCGAATCGGCCGCGTTGAACACATCGAGCACCCGCTTGGTCAACCCGATCTCGGCGACGGGGCGGCCCGGTTCGGTGCCGACCCTGAGCAGTTCACACGCCTCATCGTTGACAAAAGTGGTCTTCCCGGAGGCATCGGCCGCCAGCACGCCCTCGCCGATACCCTGCAGCACCGCCGCCTGAGTGCGCACCAATTCGGTAATCTCGGCCGGCCGCAAACCCAGCGTCAGCCCCCGCCACCGCCTGGCCAGCAACGCCGTACCGACGATGCCGACCAGCAGGAGACCACCCGCCATCGCCGCCAGCACCCGTAGGTTTTTCGAAAACTGCTCATCGAATGCTTGCGTGGAGATGCCGACGATGACCACCCCCAGCACCCGATTCGAACTGGGTTCCAGGACAGGGACTTTAGCGACTATCGCCTCGCCAAAGACGGTGGAATCGTGACTTACAGATTCGTGTCCGGCGGCTTCCTGCGTGATATCGGCACCGACATGGTGCCCCAACCTATTGCGGTCGGGATCCGCGAGCCTGATCCCGTGGGTGTTGACGACCAACACGAACCGCACGTGCGTGCGCTGTTCATCCCGGGACGCAACGCTCTGGATCGGACCGGACGCGAGCTCGTCGACCATTTCCGGGCTAGGGGTCACCGGGGCGTCGTTGTAGCGGGAGATGTTGTTGATGACCGTCGGGGACGAGGCGAGGACGCGGGCGATATCCAAGGCGTGCTCGCCGTATTGGACATCCAAGCGGTGGCGGTTGAACGCGGCGAAGACCGCGAACGCGACGATCAGCGTGATCGTCACGACCACGAGTTGCAATACCAGCACCTGCGTGGCGAGTCGCAAGTCGATGCGACCCCTGGCAGCCATGTAGGAACCCTAGCGTCCGTGAGCACAATGCGCAAAAGTCATACGGCGCTGAGGACTCGCGGAAGACTACTGTCCACAGAAAGGGTTAACCCTGGGTTATCCCGAGCCTGTCCCGCACATCGCAAGCCGCATAGGAGAACGCCAATGCCGCCCACACCCAGTCGTCCTGTGCCTCTGAACATCCTGACCGCTACCCGCGCGTCCTTGGCGGCGACCGCGGTGTTCATGCCGCGAATCGGCGCCCGGGTCTTCCGTCTGGATGCCGACGGGACGCCGGCCATCGTGATGGGCCGCCTGTTCGGTATCCGCAACGCCGTCCTGGCGGCCGGTCTGCTGCGCCTGGACACGCTCACTATGCCGCGGACGTTCGTGCGCGTAAACGTGCTGGTCGACCTGGCCGACGCCGCGGCGTTCGTAGCCGCGGGGCGGCGCCGCGAGATCGGCACCGCCGCGACGGTGCTGGGAACCGGTCTCGCGCTTACGGCCGCGGGCCTCGGCGCTGCGGCCGCGGTAGCGCTGCCCGACGACGCCGGGTGACATCACGCGTCGCCCGGTGATCGAGACGGCGCCGGCGCCTGGCGCACGCGCTGGCCAATTCCCCTGTCGGGCCCGTTCTCCAATGAGGACAGTGCCGCCTCGATGACGGCGTTGGCTGCGTATCCGTCGTACGCCGAGGGCCCGGTGATCGATTCGGTGGCCACCTCGCCCAGCCAGCCGGCGTCTTGCGCGCGGTAGGCATGGCCGAAGCGTTCGATCCAGGTGGCAGGCAACCGTTGGGCCGCAACGCCGTCCGGCATGGCGCACGAGGTCAGCACGGGCGAGCCGAGGGTGAGCGTGCCGCGCGCGGCGACGATATCGCAGCCGACCTCGTACTGTTGGCCCGGTCCCCGACCCAACTCCATAACGCCGAGGATGCCCGATTGGGACTTCAGCGTCAGCAGCACGGTGACCGCGGAGTGGTCAGAGCTGGACTTGGTTGTCGCGGACACCTCGGCGATCTCCTCACCGGTGAGCCAACGAAACAGGTCGATGTCGTGTGAAGCCGAGCTGGCGATGAGTTCCGAAGCGTTGAACCTGTTGATCGCCAACGGATTACGGTGGCGCTGACCGACCAGGATGGGTTCACCGACCGCTCCGGCCCGCAACGTCTCGTACATTTGCCGATGATCGCGGTCGTAGCGGCGCATGAAGCCAACCCGTACCAACCGGCGCCCGGCGGCGCGTTCGGCTTCGACCAGTTGCAGAGACTGCTCCGCCGACGTCGTGAGCGGCTTCTCGCACAGCACGTAGATCCCACGCGCGATGCACGCGTCGACGATCTCGTGGTGGGTGGCGTCCGCGGTGGCAACCACCGCGGCATCGATGTCGGCGCTGCTCACGCAATCGAGCGCATCGTGGAAAACGGCGGCGGACGGCGCGAGCGCGGTGGCGCGCGCGACCAGCGGTGGGTGGGTGTCGGCCACGGCGGCGATCCGGACCCAGGGCGCGAGGCCGGAGAACACTCGCAGGTGTTCGCTTCCCATGGCGCCCAAACCAATCAAGGCGAGCCGGATCGGTACCCGCGTCAACGGTCATCCCCGAGCGCTGCGGGCGCTTGCCGAGGCACGTCAACCCAGGATCCAGTGCGCACTGCCGCGGCGACCGCGTCATGAATTGTCGCCGCCCGCAACCCGTCAGCGAATAACGGCAGCCCGTCGGGCGCCGCGCCGGTGCGGATGGCCTGATAGACGTCGGCGACGAAGAGGTTGAAGCAGTCCTGATAGCCCTGCGGGTGACCGCTGGGCAACAACGAATAACGAACGATGCGCGGATCCAGCGTGTCGGGATCGCGCACCAAGACGGTGTTGGCGTGCAGCCCACCGACGACGAGCTCGTCGGGGTGTTCTTGATCGAACCCGACCGCGATCTCACGGCAGTCGATCGAGAAGGACAGCGAGTTCTTCCGGCCCGGTGAAGCTTGACTGACGACGACGCTGCCGATCGCGCCGCGATCGGTCCGGAACATGACTACCGCGCCGTCGTCCTGGCGCAGCGCAAGCCCGGGGGCACTTGACTCGGTCGCGCAGAGCGCGCTGATCCGATGTCCCGTAATGAATTCCACGATGTCACACCAGTGCGAGCCGATGTCGGCGAAGGTCATCGACAGCCCGCTTTGCGCCGGGTCGGATCGCCACCCCGCGGGTTGCGACTTGGCCATCGAATCCTGCAGGTACCCACCGTGAATCAGCCACACCGGCGCGTCAGTCATCCGGACCCGGGCCTCACGGACCATGGGGTAGAAGCGGTAGATGAACGGCACGGCGGCAACGGTGTTGGCCTGCCCGGCGGCCTGGACCAGGGCTTGGGCGTCGTCAATCGTTGTCGCCAAGGGCTTTTCGCAGATGACGTGCTTTCCGGCGGCCAACGCCTGGGCGGCCTGCCCATGATGCAGCCGATTGGGCGTGCACACGTGCACGACATCGACGTCGTCGGCGTCAAGAATCTCCGGCACGGTGGCGGCGCGCTCCGCCCCCAGTCGCGCGGCAGCCAGCCGGCTACTCTGCGGTGTGCTGCCGCAGATCGCGGCGAGCCGGCCACCCGCTCGGTGTATGGCGTGGGCGTGTACCGACCCGACCATTCCGGGGCCGATGATCGCGCTGCGGAGCGCGGGCATGGGTGCTACCACTGGGCAGAATTCACATCACAGATGAGCCAACAGGCGCTCGGCGAACACATCGGGATGTTCTCGATGCATGAAGTGCCCGCCGGGGACCTCTTCAACGATGTAGTCGTTCTCGAACATGCGGGCGGCGCCGCGGAAGTCCGAGGGCTCGGCGACGGGATCGTCCAGCCCGGCGAAGACAACTGTCGGCACGGTGATCCGCGCCTTCAGCGATGCGCTGGGTATGGGGGAGAGCTTCCGGTAATAGCCGAACGCCGCCTTCAAGCTGGCCCGGTCCGCGAAGCTCGCGCGGACGGCGTCGAACTCCGCCGGATCCGGGTTCCACGTCGGCGACCATCTCCGATAGATGGCCGGCAGTGCCGCGAAGTCATTGCGCGCGAAGCGGTCCGGCGCGCCCGGCAGCTTGTACGCCGCGAAATGGCGGACGCCCCAGAGCTTCTTCAGCGTCGGCTTGAGCGCAGCCGGGTGCGGAATGGCAAGCACGAAGAGCTTTTTCACTCGATCGGGACCCAGCGCCGCCGCGCCGTACGCGGCCGACGCCCCCCAGTCGTGCCCGATGACGACGGCGTCGCTGGCGCCCAGCGCTTCGATCAACGCCAGCGGATCGCGTGCCAGGGTCTCCTGATCCGGGTCGCGATCCGGTATCGCGCTGGGGTGGTACCCGCGCATGAACGGGCTGACCGCCCGGTATCCCTTGGCGGCGATACGGGGCCGCAGGTCGTCCCAGGAATGGGCCGTGTCCGGGAAGCCGTGCAGCAAGAGCACGAGCGGCCCGGTGCCCTCCTCGAGGTAGGCGAATCTGAGCCCGTTCGCTTCGACGAATTGGATCGCATCGGCCATGGTTTGGGGACTTTACGCCGATCCGCGCGGCGCGGCGACGTCGTGCTCGGCGGGCTGCGCACCGCCCCGACCCGGAGACGATCACCACGACGATCTGGGCGATCGCCGTCGGCCCCAGGACCAGCAGCTGATCTTGACCGCCCGGATCCCGGCGGCGCCGGATTCCAGGGCGTCGTCGACGCTGCCCGCGCGTCACGAGTCTGGGGAGACACGATCTCGCTGATCTCCTCACGCAGGCCACGCGGATGGTGACGGCCTGCATGAGCGTGGCCTGTGCCGCTATCGGCATGTATATGCAGATACCAAACCTCCAGGCCGACCGACGTCCAAAGTCACGTGGCCTACCATCAGCCCCATGCGCGACTGCAAGATACTGATCACCGGGCCGACCGGCCAGGTTGCTGCTCCCATCGCCAGGGCCCTCGCGGCCGATAACGAGGTCTGGGGTGTCGCCAGATTCACCAACACCGCGGTTCGCGCAGGCCTGGAAAAGGCCGGGGTGCGGTGCGAGTCCGTCAACCTGGCGGCCGGAGACTTCAGTGGCATCCCGTCCGACTTCGACTACGTGCTGAACCTGGCGGTTGCCAAAAGCGGCAACTGGGACAAGGACCTCGCGGCCAACGCCGAGTCGGTCGGCCTGCTCATGGCCCACTGCACCGGCGCCAAGGGCTTCCTGCACTGCTCGTCCGCGGCCGTCTATGACCCGCCGGACCAGGAACCCCGCACCGAGCGCACTGCCCTGGGCGACAACCACAAGCCCCTGTTCCCGACCTACTCCATATCCAAGATCGCCGGCGAGGTCGTTGCCCGGTCGACGGCGCGCGTTCTCGGCATGCCCACCACAGTCGCCCGCCTCAACGTCCCATACGGCGACAACGGTGGGTGGCCGTACTACCACATGGAGATGATGCTGGCGGGCATCCCGATCCCGGTCCCGCCCGGCACACCGGCCCGCTATAACCCCATTCACGAGGACGACATCATCGCGACCATTCCGAAGTTGTTCGAGGTGGCGTCGGTCCCGGCGACCACGGTCAACTGGTGCGGCGACCAGACCGTCAGCCTGCAGGAGTGGTGCGGCTACCTCGGCACGCTCGTCGGCAAGGAACCGATCTTTGCCGAAAGCGAGCAGGCGTTGCGCGGTAATCCGACCGACGTGACACGGATGCACGAGCTAATCGGCGGCACCACAGTCGACTGGCATGACGGCATACGGCGAATGGCGGCCAAGTTCCACCCGGAATTGGTCAGCCCCTAGAGGGCTCAGGTGGTGCTTCAGCGTTTGCGCTTGCTGGGCGGATACCCGTTCCACCGGGTATGGGCTCTGCTGAATGCGGCGGTTTCCGAGTACCCGAGCCGGCGCGCTGTTTCCTCGACGGACAGGCCCGAATTCAGCAGTTCGGCGGCCAAGGTCGCGCGCACCTCGTCGAGCAGCGCACGATAGCCGGCGCCCTCGGCGGCCAGTCGGCGGTGCAGGGTGCGTTCGGTGATGCAGAGTTCCTTCGCGACGGTGGCCATCGACGGGATCTGGGCCGAGTCTTGGATCATCCGCACACGGACGGCCGCCGATATCCCTCGACGGGCGCGCCGCCGATTCAACAGCTCCTCGCACTGGCGGATGCAGATCGCCGCGGTCTGGGGATCGGCCGCGGGCATCGGCTGGGCAACCAGGTCGGCCGGGATAATCAGCGCGTTGCGCGCGGTTCTCTCGATGATCACGGTCAAGTTTTCGATCTCCACCATGTCGGTCGGCAACTGCAGCCCGGCCAACTCGACCCGGACGGTCATCGGCGAGGGGCTGGCGCCGAGTAGCCAAGGAAGGATCCGCAGCAGGATCGCGAAATCACGCTCGAGGAGAAACCGCCGCACGTCGCTCGGAATCTGCGCGTCGTCGAAGGTGACGACGGCCTCGGAATCGGTCACCTGCGGGCCGGCCAGGCACAGATAAGACGCGGTCAGGGCGGCGTAGCGGCACGCGACGTCGATCGCGTCGCCGAAGGTCGGACTGGCCATCAACGCGTAGCCGAGGATGCCTGTGTCGGCGAAGTTGTATCGGGATCCGGTTTCCAGGCCGAGACCCGGCTGGTCGCCGAGTCGCCCGATCAGGTTGCGGACCATCGTCAGCTCCTGGCTGGTGTAGACCTCCGTGGCGGGATCGGCCAGGTCCTTTGGAGTCAGTCCCGTTCCGGCCAGGCATGTCCCGGGATCGAGCCCGTGCTGCCGGGCGGTTTCCACGATGTGCCGGCCGGTCGCCGAGGACAGGGCGACGTCCCAAACCAGTGTGGTGACCGCGCCACGCATGTGTCTGAAAATATCAAATGTATGTCTGAATCGGCCATTACCGGCGCATGGGCGCAGCCCTAGCGTCATCGGTATGCCGGCTGATCTGCTCAGGCCCCCGCCGCGGGCCGTCATCTCGGCGGCACGCAATTCCGTCCCGGAGCTTTGGCGCCCGGTCGCGATCGGCGCCTACCGCGATCTGCGCCGCCCGCGGCCGCGCTCGGCAGCAGCGTCGGTGCCACGCACCACATTCGACCCGACCCTTCCGGGGAGCATCGCCAACCCGTATCCCGATTTGGAGCGGATTCGTGAGCATCCCGTGGTGGTCAACGAACACCTCGGCGTCTGGATGATCGGGCGATACGAGGACGTCCACAGCGCGGTCCGCGACAACGTCGCTTTTTCGTCGAGGGACGGCATCATGCTGCGATCGTTTGTGGCCAACATGGTGATGTTCGCGGACCCGCCCGATCACACCCGGTTGCGACACGCCGCCACACCACTGTTTACCAAGCGATCGGTCAAAACGCGGACGACGGTCATCCGCGAACTGGCCGCCGAGACGATCGCGGCGCTGAACAACGGTGAGGTCGTCGATATGGTGTCCGCGTTGACCATCCCGATGCCTATCGGCGTGATCGCGCAGATCCTCGGGATCCCGCGTGAGCAGTGGCCGGCGTTCCGGCGGGTGTCGGATAAGTTTGCTCAAATATTCGGGCCCCGATCGATCCAGGAGATCGTGCGCTTGATCGCGTCCAGCATGCAGGCCTACCTGCAACTTCGAAGCTTCGTGGATGCCGAAATGCGCTGTCGCGCGACCGAGTCCGGCGACGACTTCTTGAGCCTGCTGCGGTCGGCGACACAAAGCGGTGAGCTCACCGATCACGAAGCGTTCCTCTACGCACTGGTCCTGTTGGTGGCCGGCAACGAGACAACCACCAACCTGCTGGGGATGCTGCTGGTCAGGCTGGCCGAGGACCGCGAGCTGTTCGCGGAATTGAAAGCAGATCGCGGTCTGCTTCCCGCCGCGGTGGAGGAGACCGCCCGCTGGGGCTCACCGGTCCAGTGGGTGACCAGAACCGCAACCGCCCCTTATGAGATCGGCAACACGCTACTGCCCGAGGGGGCAAGGGCAATGCTGTTGTACGCCTCGGCCAATCGCGACCCGGCCAAGTTCGCCGCGCCCGACCGATTCGACATCCACCGCGACACCACCGGGCACCTGGCCTTCGGCCATGGCCTGCATTTCTGTCTGGGTGCCCACCTTGCCCGGCTCGAGGCGGTCACGGCCATCGACTGCCTGCTGGACGAGGTTGACTGCCTGGAACTGGCCGGGCCGGTGCGATGGGGGAGAACGCCGTCATTGCAAGGGCCGGCGTCGGTGCCACTACGAGTCAGGCGGCGCTGACAGCCTGAACGAAACCCGGGGACGGGCCGCCAGGGCCCTCACCTGCGCCGGCGCCCCGCTACCAGACCCGAACGTAGTCGACGAGCATCTGCGCCGGATAGGTCCCCGGCCCGGGGTCGCCGCCGCCCGAACCTGCGACCGCGAGGTTCAGGACCGGATACACGGTGTAGCCGGGGTTGTTGAACGGCCAGTCCGGCAGTGAGTTCGCCGGAACGTTGAAGTAAGGCTGCGCCCCGTCGGAGTAGTCCTGCCAGAAGCGAATTCCGGCCTCGTCCCATTGGCATCGCCACGTGTGCCACCCGCTGTCGACGGCGATGTTGTGGGTTTTCCACTCCGAGCCGTTCGACTTCGCGTGCACCGTGGTGGCCGAAGGCCAGCTCCCGTTGCCGTACCACTCGAGGATGTCGATTTCCCCACCCGGATCGTCGTTGCCCAGCCACCAGGCCGGCCAGGCGCCGGCGGTCAGGCAGTCGAGTTTGATCCTGGCTTCCCAGGTGTGCCCAACACCGCCGCGCCAATTGCTGGTCAGCCTGCCGCTGTAGAAAGTGGGACCGTCCTTCGCGGCGCGGATGACGAGATTGGAGTTGCCGTCGAGGAACACGTTTTGGCGATCGTCCCGGTACTGCCCGACATGCTCGGGCAACTCCCAATACGTCGGATCTTTCATCGGCTCGCGGGCTCGCGCCACGTGCCACTTCCCGCCGTCGGGGGCCGAGCCGGCCGGGCCGTCGAATTCGTCCTGGAAGATGTAGGCCCCGGCTTGGCTATTGGGTGACGGCGCTGCGGGCACCGGCACCGGGCCAGCCGGCGCCTTCGGTCGGGACGGGAACGCCCTGGCCTCCGGGATGGCGATCGCGGCTGCCAGCGCCCCGACACCAGTCATCAACATCATGCTGCGACGATCCATCTCGGGCATAAGCAAGCGACGATAGCAGCCGACCGTGTACCACGCTAAACCGTGATTTCTCGGCAGTGCGTTAGCTGACACACGTCCAACTAGGCCTTCATGGCCGCGACGACTTTGCCCGCGAGGCGGTCGAGGTCGCCGTCATCAGTGGCGACCTGGGCCACGATCAGCCGCCAGTAGAGCGAACCGGCAAGCAGATCAAGGCACATCCCGATATCGGTGTCTTCGGGCAGTTCACCGCGGGCAACGGCCCGTTCGACGACCTGAGCGGCCCTGACGCGGCGGGGATTTTGCACCATCGTGAGCAGCGCATCGTTCATGGTGGGATTGCGGGCGGCTTCGGCGATCAGATCCGGCACGATCTTTTGCGCCAGCGGGTGCGTCAGCGCCGCCCGGGCGCTGCCCAAATAGTGACGGACATCATCGCGCAGGTTGCCAGCATCGGGAACGTCGACGACCGCGACGGCCACACGCGAGGCCAGCGCGACGGTGATTTCCAGCTTGGATTTCCACCGACGGTAGATGGCCGCCTTGCCGACCCCGGCGCGGCGGGCCACGGCGTCGATCGACAGCCGCCCGTAGCCGACCTCAGCGAGTTCCTCGAAGAACGCGTTCGTGATCGCGTCGGTCACCTCGGCCTGAAGAATGGGGCCGCCCGACATCCGGCCCGGCGCGGCATTGGTCTGCATGTTGCCACTTTAACAAGACGGAACAGTTGCGTTCCGATCTCCGCGCGTGTAGCTTCGCGTGATCGATACGAGTCCGTTCCGTTCCGATATATTTGGGAGTAGATGGTGGAGTTTGCACAGTCCGCACTCAGCGACGACCATAAGTCTCTGACCGATCCGCCGCTGGCGGGTGAACTCGTCGCGGAGAACTTCGACGGCTGGCCGGATTGGCTTAAGGCCGAGTTCGCCGAACGTGCGCATGACGGAAACGTCGGGTCGAGGCTGCTGAGTCAGAGTTCGCGAGTTCGGGTATGGGAGATCCGGCTGGCGCCGGGGGATCGCTGGCACGCACACCGCCACGTGCTCGACTACTTCTGGACGGCGGTGAACGCGGGACGCGGCCGTCAACACACGTGCGACGGCACCACCCGCGAAGTCACCTATCAGGAGGGTGAAACCCGGCACTTCCACTTCGCCCCCGGCAAATACCTGCTGCACGACATCGAGAACATCGGCGACAGCGAACTGGTATTCATCACCGTCGAGTTCCTCTATGGCGAAAACGCACCGCTTCCGGTCGGCTGCGCCTGCCTGCGTTAGGGGTCACATGACCGATCCGCCGTTGACGCCCAGCACCTGGCCGGTGATGAATGCCGCTTCCTCCGAGGACAGGAAACCGACCGCCGCGGCGATGTCGTCGGCGGAACCCATGTGAACCCAGCCGTGGACGACCACGGAGGCGACGGCCATCGACGGCACCGATGTGCGCTTCACGCAGAACGACGACGCCCTGTACGCGACGCTTCTGCGGGCGCCCGGCGAGCGTCGCGTCGGCCTGCGCGGCCTGGTGGGCCCGAAACCGCGGCTGCTGGGTCGCCGCAGCTGCTCAACGCTTGTCCTGCTGGCCCTCGGCGATCGCGTCGGCGGCCTTGGCGGCGACCGAGCCCGCCACCCGCCCGGAGATTTCGGGCGCCAGCATCGCAAACCGGGCGAGCGCCCGCTGACGGACGGGAGCCACGGAGATTTCCGACTTGTTGTGCTCGATTGCGCGCACCACGGCGCTGGCGACCTGTTCGGGGGTGCCCGTACCCAAGCCGGGTGGCGGTGCGGCACCGCTCTCCGCGAACATTCCGGCGTCGCGGATCGCGCCGGGCGTGATGACCGAAACGCCAACCCCCGTGCCGCGCACGTCCTCCCGCAGGTTAAGCGCAAATCCCCGCAGGCCGAACTTGGTCGCCGCATACAGCGACGCCCGCGGGGTGGCGGCGTAGCCCGAGATCGACGAAATATAGACGACGTGCCCGCTGCCGCGCCGCTGCCACCCAGGCAGTAGCTCGCGGGTCATGCGCACCGGCGCCTCGAGGTTGACCCGGAGCGCGCGGCCGATGTCGTTTTGGCTGAAGCTCTCGAGCCGACCCGACGCGGGGAGGCCCGCATTGGCGACCAACACGTCGATGTCACCCGCCTGCTCGATCAGCGTCAGGGCCGCGCCCTCCTCGGCCAGATCGCACGCCACCGTCGTATGCCCGACGCCCGGAAGCGATCCCGCGAGCTGTTCCAGGTCCTCGGGCTTGCGCGCGCTGAGGATGAGCTTGGCTCCGCGCCTGGCCAGCGCCGTGGCGATCGCTTGGCCCAGGCCTCCCGTCGCGCCGGTAACAAGCGTCCTTTTGCTGTCAAGGTCCATGCCGGGAATCTACCTGGCGCGGCGTGGCTTGCTTCTGGCTACCAGTACCGCATCGCCTTCCCGAAGAGGTCCGCCAGGATCGGCTTGCTCATTTCGCGCGGGGCGTTCTGCAGGAGGCGTTGCTGCGGGTGGGCGCCGTTTGCCAGGGCCGGTATGTCTTCTTCGGTGTAGCCCACGCCGCTGAGCCCGTTCGGCATGCCCACCGCACGCATGATGCGGATGAGTTCGGACGCGAGCACCTCGCCCACCTCATCCGGACCGACGCCCTGGGCGTCAGCGCCGAGTAGCCGTGCGGCCTCCAGGTGCCGTTCGGGACTCACCTCGGCGGTAAAGCGGAACACTGCGGGCGCGTTCACGATGACGGCCATGCCGTGCGGAACCAGCGGCTCGTCGGCCGGGTAGCCCGAGGGGCGGAACTCACGGACCAGCCCGGCGACCGCGTAGGCCATGCCATGTGGTGCGTGGACGCCCGCGTTGCCGAAGGCGATGCCCGCGAGCGTTGCGGCCCACATCATCTGCTGGCGGGACTCGGCGTCTGCCGGGTCGTTCACCGCCGGCTCCAAGGACGCCGCCAGCACGCGCAGCGCCTCGCGGCAGCCCAGATCACTCCACGGATTGGCGCCCTGGCTCATGGGCCGCAGGCTGGCGCGTTCGGGCGCGGCCCGGCGCACGTAGGGCCGCGCGGTGTAGGACTCCAACGCATGGGATAGCACATCGAGCCCTGCCGCGGCGACGACCTCGGGCGGCAGGCTGGCAGTGCAGTCCGGATCGACGAGCGCCTCGGTCGGGCGCAGCGCGTGAGCGGCGATGCCGGTCTTTGCCTTCAGCGACAGCAGGTCGAAGATCGCGATGCCCGTGACCTCGCTGCCGGTGCCCGCCGTCGTGGGGCAGGCGATGTGCGGCCGCAGCGGGCCGGGCACCGGCTTGCCCTCACCGACGGGCTTGTTGACGTAGGTCAGAAAGTCGGCGGGATAGGTGGCGTACAGGTTCGCGGCCTTGCACGTGTCGATGACGGAGCCGCCGCCGAGCGACACGTAGCCGTCGGGGTTGACCTCTTGCGCGAAGCGCGCGCCGTCCCGAAAAGACTCGTCGGAGGGCTCGACATGCACGTCGGTATAGGCGACCACGTCCAGCCCGGCCGCGACAAGCGAGTCGCGCGTGGTGTCGAAGATCGGCAGTCCAGACACGGCGGCGTCGGAAAACAGCGCCACCCGACGCAAACCCAGAGCGCGGGCCCGGTCACCCACCTCCGCCAGGCAACCGCGCCCGAAGGTGATCCGCGACGAGTCGACGGTGAAGGCACCGTCGTAGCCCTCGGCCGCGGCGGGAAATTCGCAGCACGCCATTCCGTCCTCCTGAGCCGGTCGCGACGGCAATCTACCGCACCATCGGATCATGTCTGCGGACCAACGGATACCATCGGGCGGCCATGCAGACCTGCTACGGCGATGCGCCCCTGGATGACGAGATCCGCTCGCGCCGCGTTGACGGCGTGAACGGTTTGTCCATGCACATCCTCGAAGCCGGTTTCCGTCAGCCAGGTCGGCCCGCTGTCCTGTTGCTGCATGGGTTTCCCGAGCTGGCCTTTAGCTGGCGCAAGCTCATGCCCCTGCTCGCCGCGCGCGGCTACCACGTGATCGCGCCCGATCAACGCGGTTATGGCGCGACGACCGGCTGGGACGCGGACTTCGACGGCGACCTGGCTTCCTTTCGATTGGTCCGGTTGGTGCGCGACATCCGCGCCTTGCTCACGACGGTTCGGCGTCCGCGCGTCGCCGCCGTCGTCGGCCATGATTTCGGTTCGCCCGTGGCTGCGTGGTGCGCCCTGCTCCATCCGGACGTCTTCGGTTCCGTGGCACTCATGAGCGCACCATTCGCCGGGCCACCGCGCCCGCGCAGTGATCCCTGGCCGCGGATCGACGCCGCCCTGTCCGCGCTGCGGCCACCGCGCAAGCACTATCAGCGCTACTACGCCACCCGCGAAGCCAATGCCGACATGCAGACCGGCCCAACCGGCCTCAACGCGTTCCTGCGGGCGTACTTTCACTGCAAAAGCCACGACTGGCCGCACAATCATCCGCACGCCCTAAAGTCTTGGCGCGCCGAGGATCTCACCGCGTTGCCGCGCTACTACCTGATGGACCTCGACCGGGGCATGGCGGCCACCGTGGCCGACATGGCGCCCTCGGCCGAAGAAGTCGAGCGTTGCGCCTGGCTCACCGACTTGGAGCTCGAGGTGTACGCGCGCGAGTTCGGCCGCACCGGCTTCCAGGGCGGCCTCAACTGGTACCGCAACGCCTTCGAGGCCGGCGCGGTCGCCGAACTAGCGGCATTCGAGGGCCGGCGCATTGAAGTGCCCGCCTGCTTCATCGCCGGCCGCAGCGACTGGGGCACCTATCAGAGCCCCGGCGCGCTCGAAGCGATGACCTCGGCATGCGCCCTATTCGACGGCACCTACTTCATCGAGGAAGCCGGACACTGGGTGCAGCAGGAACAGCCGCAGCGCCTCGATGCAACGTTGGGCAGATTCCTTGCGCGCCATGCGCATTAAACGGAACAGTCCCGAACCCGACGCGGGTCCGGGACTTTCCTATGAGTAGAGGCGCTCAGATTCACGATCCCCGCTTGTAGCGGGTCAGGAAACCGACGGCCGAGATCGTGGCCGCGGTGCCGACCACGCCCCACAGCACGAACTGGAAGACCAGCGCGCCGACCATCCAGTTGAACGTCATCGACAGGTAGACCAGCCACAGCAGGCGGTAGACGGACCAGACCGCGAGCAGGGCCGAGCTGACCCCGATGTAGAGGCTGCGCTGGCGGTCGACCCGGTTGATCTGTTCCTCGACGGCGGCAGGAACGATTTTCATTGACTGTTTCCTTTCGGTTGGCGGCGCCACGGTGGCGTCGTCGTTGGGCTAAGTACAGCCCGCCCGAATGGCTACCGATCCCAAAAACCGATCCCAAAAACCGATCCCGACAACGACGCCCCGCGGCGCCGGCGGCCGCCGGTGCTACAACGCGGCCACCGCACTCCTCACCGGTTGACCCGGGGGAGTGATGCGCCGCCGGCGTTGTCGTCGACCTGGTGGTTCATCTCGGCTTGGAACCGCCGGTATTGCTCCGCGTGGCCGGGCCGGCGCCGCACGATCAGCCAACCGGCGCCGAGCAGCGCAAACCATAACGGGAACCACGCCAAAGCGATCGCACTTTCCCGATCGGTGTGCAGCGTCCAGATCACGAATGCGAAGAAGGCCAGCACCGCCCAGCACATCAGCACGCCGGCCGGCATCTTGTAGGCCGAGTCGGCGTGACGCTGTGGGTGTCGGCGGCGGTAGACGAGGTAGCTGACGATGATCATCGTCCAGACGAACATGAACAGCAGAGACGAGATGGCGGTGATGAGTGTGAAGACGCCGATCACCGAACCGCTCGCATAGAGCAGCGGGATGGACGTCAGTAGCAATGGGGCCGTGACCAGCAGGGCGGCCGCAGGCACGCCGCCGCGGTTGAGTCGCCGGAACAGCGACAGAGCGCTGCCCTCGTCGGCCAGGCCGAAGAGCATGCGGCCGGTGGAGAAGACCCCGGAGTTCGCCGAGGAGGCGGCCGAGGTGATCACGACGAAGTTCACGATCGACGCCGCGGCGGTGAGTCCGGCCAGGGAGAACATCGTCACGAAGGGCGACTCACCGCTGGCGAATTGTCGCCACGGGACGGCGCTGAGAATCGCCATGAGCGCACCGATGTAGAAGATCGCCACCCGCACCGGCACGGCGTTGATCGCGCGGGGAAGGGTGCGGCGCGGGTTGGCAGTCTCCGCCGCGGCGGTGCCGACGAGTTCGACGCCGACGAAGGCGAAAAACGCGATCTGGAAGCCACTGACCAGGCCCGTGAACCCGGTAGGAAAAAACCCGCCATCGTTCCACAGGTTCTCGACAGTTGCGCGGTGGCCTTGCGGTGCAACGAAGTTGGTGGCCACCAGGATGACGCCGACGACGATGAGGCAGCCAATCGCGGCGATCTTGATCAAGGCGAACCAGAACTCGATCTCACCGAAGTTGCTGACGCTGAACAAGTTGAAGATCAGCACCAAACCGACGGTGACCAGGGCTGGCAACCAGGCCGGCAAGTCCGGCCACCAGAACCGTGAGTACCCGGTGATCGCGACGATTTCCGCGATGCCGGTGACGATCCACGCGAACCAGTACGACCACCCGATGAAGAAGCCCGCCGCGGGCCCCAACAGATCGGCCGCGAAGTCGACGAACGACTTGTAGTTCAGATTCGACAAGAGCAGTTCGCCCATCGCGCGCAGGACGAAGAACACGAAGAAACCGATGATCCCGTACACCACCAAGACCGCCGGGCCAGCATGGGAGATGGTTCGCCCGGACCCCATGAAGAGGCCGGTGCCGATCGCGCCCCCGATGGCGATTAACTGAATCTGACGATTGGAGAGGCCTCGATGCAGATGCCCGACGTTCTCGACGCCCTCGACGTCAGGGGATGGGTTTGCCATGGTCTGCCCTAGGCGAGGAAGGCGCCGGCGGATCTGATCACGTCGCCGGCGGCAAGATCGCTCTTCGTCAGCTTCTTGAAGAGCAGGCCGACGCTGTCGCCGGTCTTCGCCGCGTCCAGGATCTTGCGGAAGGCCTCGATGGCATCGACGCGGACGGCGGGCCCGTCATTGATCTGCACCTTCTCGCCGACGCGCAACTCGCCATACTCCACCCGGCCGGTGGCCACCGCCCCGCGGCCAGTGATGACGAATACGTCCTGGACGGTCATCTGAAACATGTGCGGCAACGCTACTCGCCCGACCGGTTTGATTTGCCGAATGCCACACTGACCCGGTGAACAACAGGACGCGGGGTGCGCCATGGGCTGGTTCGAGCGGGCTTTCGGCGGGGCAGCCAAAGCCATTGCGGGCCAACGGGTCACGAGAGCCGACAAGAGGCGTGCGCTCTACACCGTTGCCGAGCTCAACGCGCTCAACGCCGAACGGGAGCGACTGACGCGCGATGGCATGGCGGGTAACGCGACGATCGTCGGCATTCGCTGGAACGTCACCGCCACAATGCTGGGTTCCTGGCACGAATTGGAGCTGGGCGTGCGGCTGCCGAACTGCGACCCTTACCGCGCCACTGGGCGCATCGCGCTTGAGCTGTCGACCGCTCCGCACGTCGAAGGTCCTTATCGTCGCGACTCCATAGTGCCCGGGCGGGGCGTTAGACCTTCGCGAGTAGTGCGACCAGCTCCTCGGCGAGTTGCTCACCGCGGTCTTCCTGCAGGAAGTGGGCGGCGCCCTCGATCCGCACCTGTTCGCCCGCGGTGGGAATCAGATCGCAGAAGTTTTGGCCCGCCTGCGGGTAGGGAAACACCGGGTCCGAGTCCGAAAACGCAACCAGTGCAGGCTTTTCCCACCGCGACAGCTCGTCGCGGACCGCGGCCATCTCCGTTGCGCCCACGGCGTCGTCGGTGATCGGCACCAGGAGTGGAAATTGCGCGGCACCGGCCTTCGACTCGGCAGTGGGAAACGGCGCATCGTAGGCGGCGACGATGTCGTCGGGAAGTTGGGTCGTCGTGCCCGTCTGGATGACAAAGCCGACCGGCAGATCCGGGTTCTTTTCGGCGAATGCGCGCCAGGCCAAAAAGCCTTTGGAGACCCGGCCGGTGAACAGACCGGTGTTCATGACCATCAACGCGTCAACCCTGTCGGCGTTCTCCGCCGCCCAGCGCAGCCCGATCGGGCCACCCCAGTCCTGAACGACGGCAGTCGCGTGCTGCAGGTCGAGAGCACCGAGCACCTTGGCGACCAGCTCGCAGTGGCGGTCGTAGGTGTACCAGCGGCGATCGGTGGGCTTGTCGGAGCGCCCGAAGCCGGCGAAGTCGGGCACGATGACCCGGTGTCCGGCCGCGACGAGCGGTGGCAGCATCTTGCGGTAGAGGTAGGCCCAGCTCGGCTCGCCGTGGAAACAAACGATCGGCAATCCCTCGCGCGGCCCCTCGTCCACGTAGTGCATCCGCAACCCGTCCACCTCGAGGTAGTGCGGCGCAAAGCCGTACCCCGGAAGCTGCTCGAAACGCGAATCGGGTGTTCGGAAGACCTCCGGGGTGCTGGAACTCATTGCTGCCATCTCCATTGATTAGTGGGTTGCGCGTTGCGATGTTGGACAACGTATCGAAGTTTTGACCGACCAGTCAACTATCGGATACGATTCGTCGGTGCCACGGACCTCGGACGCGCGCGATCGCATCGTGTCAGTCGCGGCCCGACTGTTCCTGGAGCGCAGCTACCACAATGTGGGCGTCGAAGAATTGTGTGCCGTGGCCGATGTTCGCAAAGGCAGCTTCTACCACTACTTCTCGTCGAAGGCCGAACTCGCGAAGGCGGTCATCGACCTGCACATGCAGGTGTTCCAAATGCGTCTGGCCAGTAGGCCCGGCGCCACACCCGCGGACATGCTGACCGCGATTCCGGACGCCATCGGCGCCATCCAGACCGACCTCCACGCGCAGTTCGGACGCTTTGTCGGCTGCCCATTCGGCAACATCGCCGCCGAGTTGTCGACGACCGACGAAGCGGTGCGCGTCCACCTGGCCGCGCGATTGGCCGAGCTGGAGCGTCAACTCGCCAAAATCTGCCAGGCGGCCGCCGCGGACAAGGCGCTGCGGGAGGGCGTCGACCCCGACCGGCTCGCGCACGCGCTATTCGCGCACTACCAGGGCCTTATTCTGCTCGCGAAGCTGCACGGCTCGAACGCGTCGGCTCTGGCGCCCGCGCTGCACGACTTCGTTAACGGCTATCTGGCCGAAACCCGCACGTGACGACCAGCCTTGTATCGTGGACGCAGCGTTTGACGGTCCGTCTTTCGAAAGCAGGGTGGGAAGCCAGCACGGCCCTTACATGTCGGGACAACCAGACGCCGGTGAGCAGGAAGGATGACGATGGCAGATTTTGAGCCTGCAGACCTCGACCGCAGACTGCGGCTCACATCGGGTCAGAAAGTAGCGGTGGTGAATGCGCCCACAAATGGCACGCTACGCATTCCCACGCTTGACGGGGTAGAGCCCGACGATGCTGATGCGGTGATCGGCTTTATCACCCAGCGCAGCGATATGGACGTGCTCGATTCCATCTGCGAGGCCGCCCGGGCCGCTCGTCTGGCCTGGCTTGCCTATCCCAAGCCTGGTCAGCTCGGCACTGATCTAGACCGGGACTGGCTTGTGCGGGCGGTCCGCCAGCACCGCGCCCAGTCGATCGGCCATGTGTCGCTCGATGACACCTGGTCTGCCCTGCTGATTGAGCCGCCCTACGACGATCCCGCCGTTTCGGCGGCCGACAGCGATCTGGCCTGGCCGGCGAGATGAAGATGCGACTTGAAATTCGCCGAACGTGTTCTGAGGGCGGAGAATCGGCGGCGGACGCCTAGCCCTCAGAGCACGTTCGGCGTTGAAGACGGCGGCTCGGCCAGGTTCAGCCGGCGATCTTGACCATCAGCTTGCCGACGTTCTTGCCGTCGAAGAGCATGTTGATCGCCGTCGGCAGCTGCTCAAAGCCCTCGACGACGGTCTCGAGGGGCGTGAGCCTGCCTTGGGCGATCAGGCCGGCGATCTCCCCGATCGCCTCCGGGGCGCGCCCGAAGTGGTCAAGGACGACGAAGCCCTGCAGCGTCGCGCGCTGGATGAGCAGGTTCCCGAATGCGCGCGGCCCCGGCGGCGGGTCGGCGTCGTTGTAGCCGGAGATCAGGCCGCAGAGCGCAATTCGCGCACCGATATTGAGGCGCGTGAAGATTCTGTCCATGATTTCGCCGCCGACGTTCTCAAAGTCGACGTCGATGCCATCGGGGGTGGCCGCGGCGAGCTGGGCCGCCCAGTCGGCCGCTTTGTGGTCGACGGCCGCGTCGAAGCCGAGCTGCTCCGTGAGCAGCGCGCATTTTTCGGGCCCGCCGGCTATCCCGACGACGCGTGCGCCGTCGGCCTTGGCGAGCTGGCCGGCGACCGAGCCGACCGCGCCGGCCGCGGCCGACACCACGACCGTCTCGCCCGGCTTCGGTTTGCCGATGTCGCGGATCCCGACCCAGGCGGTGAGCCCGGTCATCCCGAGCGCGCCCATGTAGGCGCTGGGTGAAACCCCGTCGGCGACGTCGACGGGCTGCAACGGCATGGTGTTCGAGGCGACCACGTACTCCTGCCAACCGACCAAACCCTGCACGATCTGGCCGACGGGGTACTTCGAGTTCTTGGACGCGACGATCTCCCCGATCCCGCCGGCGCGCATCACCTCGCCGATGCCGACCGGCGGCAGGTAGGTCGGGGTGTCGTTGATCCACGCGCGGTTGGTCGGGTCGAGCGAGATCCAGCTGACACGCACCAGCGCCTCGCCGTCACCGATCTCCGGGACGGCCTCCTCGGAGAGCTCGAAGGTGTTCGGTCCGATGCGACCGGTGGGGCGTTCACGAAGCAGGAAGCGACGGTTTCGATCAGGCATGACCGTACGGTACTTCAACCGCTTGGCCACCGACGAGGGCATGGCCGAGATCGTCAGCCGTTCGGCCTCGTGGCTCGGTGGTGGTGCAGATAGGCGATCGCCGGCACCGCGACGAACGTGAGCGCGATCAGAACGATCGAGAAGTAGTTGGGCCCACCTCGTGAGACAAAGATCGAGCCGTAGTCGAAAGAGACCGCCAGCCCGATCGAGATGACGATCGCAATGGCAGGTAATACCTTGTCGGTCAACATACTTCGCTTCACCGTCGCATGTTCCCCGGACCGCGAGCGCGCCAGGGCGATGAGGGCGAACGGCACGATGATGAACTGGATGAACCGAGCGATCACCGCCAGGCCGGTGAGGGTGTCGTTGTCGAACCGAAGCGACAGCGGGAACGCGAGCGCCAGTGACGCCGTGATGCCGAAGGCGACCACAGGCACACCGAATCGGTTCTTGCGCGACAAGCTTGTCGGCAGGATCCGCCCGTCCGCCATGGCGGTCCACAGCCGGGGGGCGCCGAACGACCCGGCCACGTTGATGCCGAACATCGAGATCAGGGCCCCCACAATGACGATCGTGCGGAAAGTGTCGTTTTGGATGCAGGCCGCGAGCTTCACGGTGTCGCGCGACGCGACGATCTGGTCGGCGCCGAGCAGCATGGCCACTATCAGAACGAAAATGTAGGCAGCGCCGACGGCGGCGATCGCCACCGGAATGGCCCTGGGGAGGGTCCGCTCGGGTTCGTCCATTTCCTCGGCGGCGTTCGCAATCGATTCGAAGCCGGTGAATGCGTACAGCGCTGCGATCGTTGCGAGCGTCAAACTCACGAGGGTGCTTTCGCCAAGATGGGCGACCCCGAAGAACGACAGCGACGACGGCTGGTACGCCGCCTTCGATGTTGCGTAATTGTTCACGTGCAGTGTGACGATGATCCACAGGCCCCCGGCGGCGAAGACCGACAGCGCGACGACCTTGCCCACGGTCGAGATTCCGTTCGCCCATTTGATCGCCCGATTGCCGAACACGTTGATCGCCAATAGAACTCCGATAAAGATGACAAACGTCAGCGTCTTGACACTGATCAGCTCGTCGTCTTCGGCCCAGTCCTTGTCGGGGAAGGCCACTCCCAAAAACGTCGAAACGAACAGCGAAGCCAGCACGCCCCACGCGATCGAGGCGGTGATGGCATGGGTGACACCGACGTAGATGCCGAGCCGGTGCCCAAACGCGGCGGTCGTGTAAGCGTAGGAGGCGCCGTTGGTTTTGACGTACCTGGCCGCGGTCGCAAAGACGATCGCCATGACGCCCGCGAAAACGCCGGCCGTAACGTAGGCGATCGGCGCAAGGGGCCCAGCGAGTTTGATCACCGAGCCGGGGGTCAGGAAGATGCCCGCCCCGATTATCCCGTTGATCCCGAGCATGACAACGCTGAAGAAGCCGAGCTTGGAAATCGCGCAGCCTCCCGTCCGCACCTCGGCCAGCGCACTAAGCGTGTAGCACCGAAGCATTGAAGTTTGCCATAGCTGATGTCGGGCCCGGGAAATCAGTGTGTGCTCAGGAAAAACGAGCGCGGTAGAGGGTCAACGAGCCGTCACCTAAGCGGTTGGCCCGGCCACCCGTGGTCCGGAACGTCCAACAGCCGGGGACCGTTCCCAGAAGTACTCGTCGTCGGTCAGCCCTACCAGCCTGGGCGCCAGATGGTTGTCCCAGTAGAACTCGAGTTGGTCGAGCACTTCGTCGCGCCAGATCACCAGGCCACCTCCTCGACAATCGCCCATCCGGCCGCGCGGAACCGGGCGTTAGGATTAGCTTCCCCTCAAAAGCATTGTGGTAAAAACACTTTCGATCGGGACAGACCTATGCCGGTTTTCTGGATTGGCTGGCGACATGCGCCCCGGCCCGCCGCCCGGCGAAGACGCAGTCCGCCAGCGAGAGTCCGCTGACGTAGGAATTGGAACAGACGCCGACCGCCGTGCGCCCGGCCGCGTACAGACCGGGCACCGGGGCACCCGCATCGGTGATTACGGCCCCGGTGTCTTCGTCGACACGCACACCGCCAAGGGTCAGCATCGGTGTGGGGTTCAGCAGACTCCGTCGGATCGAGATATTGATCAGCGTGTACGGGCCGTCCCCGATGCGGCGGGTGAACTCGGCGGGCTTGCCCATCGGATCGGGTGTACCGGTGTCGATGGCATTGTTGTGGGCGGCAACGGTTGCCGCCAATCCGTCCGGATCGATCCCAGCCGACCTGGCCACCGCGCCCAGGGTGGCACCACGCTTCGCGTCCAGCAGAACCTGCGCTTCGCCCTGCATCCGCTGAAACCAGATCGATTGAACGCCAATCTGTTTGCGCCGCTCTCGCATCAGTGCGGCGTCGGCCAGGATCCAGCCCTTGCCGTCGTGCTCGGTGACCATGGCGTGGCCGGTCGCCGCCCCGTAGCGCGACTCGTCGATCATGCGCCGGCCATGTTCGTCGACGATGATCGAACCCAGGAACGCGCTCGGGGGAGTGATGAATCGCCACGCCGACACGTTGTCCATCCGGTCGGCGGCGCCGCCGGCCGCGAGCGCGAGCGCGATGCCGCTGCCGTCGTCGGCGGTGGTGCCCAGTTGCAACCCGCAGGTGAACAGCGGCGCATACCGCTTGATCCAATCGGTGTTGGCGATGTAACCGCCCGCAGACAGGATCACGCCATGTCGCGCCGCGATGCGCACCCGGACCGCGAATCGACTTTCCAGGCGGCGCAATCGGTACTCCATGACTTTGCGCAGCGGCGGGTAGTAGACGCCGGGTTTGGCGGCCAGCGCCGCCGCCGTCGCGAACTGCTTGCGGACCCACTGCGGCGCACGGCGCAGCGTGAGCGCCTCCACGCCCACCACGCGACCGGCTGGGTCGGTGATCAGATCCGTCACCCTGGTGTGCTCGTGCAAACTCACGCCCGCGGCCATCGCGGCTTGCGCTAGCGGGCCATAGAGCTTCTTTCCCGATGTGCCCTTGCCCTTGACCCGATGCCCACGCGCCACCGGTGGGGTGGCGTCGCGAAATCCGCCGGAATTTTCGCTGCCCGAGTAGTAGAGGTAGTACTTGTTGTTCGGGTAAGACACCTTGTACGGGCACATCGACGCGTCGAACGGCACGCCTTGTGCACGCAGCCAATCGATCATTTCGACGCTCGATTCGGCGAAGCGCCGCAAAGTATCGGCGCGGACCACGTCGCCGACCTCAAGTTGCAGGTAGGCAAGCAACGCCTCGGTGCTGTCGTCGACGCCGGCCCGGCGCTGGACGACCGTTCCCCCGCCGGCGTAGATGATCCCACCCGACATCGCCGTTGCGCCGCCACCGTTGAAACGATCGAGCGCGACGACCTCGGCGCCGCTTTCCCGGGCCGCCAGCGCGGCGCAGGTTCCCGCCGCGCCGAATCCCACGACGACCACGTCGGTCGAGACATCCCACGAATCGAGATTGGCACCAGCCGCGACGTATTTCTCTGTCATTCCAGCGTCTGTCCCCTCATTGACATGAGTCGCGGCGATGCGACCATCACCATTCAGCGCGGATCGAGCATATCGGTATCCCGCGGGGGCCCCTGACACCTTGCAACATGCGATGCGGCCGCAAACCCAGACCGCGGGCGAACTTGTTTGCTCACCAAATAAACCCGCCTGACCGCTGTGAACCCTGGTGAAATCGCCGCTTGGGCGTGTGCGATAGACGTGCGATGTGAGATAGGCCGCATGTACGGCAATTCACGGCTAATTCTTAGCTTTAGACACGGTTAGGTCTCAGCATGTTTGGGCACCCTAGATTTTGGTTGGCGCACGGCGAAGTGCGGCTGGTTGGGCAGGTCCGAGAGGAGTGACAGTCGTGGCAAAGACATCAGGGGCGACAGTTGTCTCCATTCAGTCACACCCTGCGTGGGCTGCGGCTCAGCGACGCGAACAGCAGCGACGCGAAGCGATGCGCCGCCATCCCTCATTCATCGGTCGGCAGCTTGCCACCGAATCGGATGGCCCTGTCGTCCGTCGGCTCACGTTGTGCCACAGCGCCGACACTTCTGCCTAAATAGGGCCTAATAACTGGCCCAGAACCTGGCCTAAAGTCCGCGCGATCGGATTCAGAGCTTGCCGGCCACGAAGTCGGCTGCCTGGTTCGGCATGCCAGCGTCGATGTACGCATTGGCGAGATGTTGCGGCCAATTCTGCTTCCACGTGTTGGGGTCGGCCGGGTTGCAGATGGGATCGGCGCCATGGCACAAGTCAATGGTCCGGTCGTTGTAGATCGGATTCAGGCTCGTGATCGGGCCCACCCACTGACTTCCGTTCCCGAACAGGGCGACCGCGGCGATGTGCTGATCAGCACCCGCCGGAAGCGGGTTGTCGAAGCCGAACGCTGAGAAGGGCACCGCGAGGACTAGGTCGGTGACCGCCGCGCCGAGCGAATAACCGCCCAACACCAGCCGGGTATCCGGGCAGTTGTTGATCATGTTCTGCACCTGCCGACTCATGTCGTTGGCGCCGATGTCGATCTCCGAGTCCGCGGGGTATTTCACCGCGTACTCGCCGACGCTCTTACCCCCGACCTTGGATTCGAGCGAGTTGATGAACGCATTGCCGATTGCGCCGGGTCCCGCTGATTCGAATCGCCCGCGGGCGAAGATCACCTGAACCTGGGGACAACTGGCCGCGGCAGGCCGCGCGGCCCCCGGCGCCCCCGGCGGTAGCGCCGGAGCAATGAACGACAGTGCGGCACCAATCATGACCCCTGCCAGGCCGATGCCAACCGATCTCCGAGTGAGTAATAGGCGCACAGCAAGATGTTAGATCGCGCGCGGCCCGGCCGCTGCCCGGACCGGCAAGTAAAGCCATTTGCACGGCGTAACCCTTTGCTGTGGCGCCTTTATCCTGGACACCGGACGACCGAGGGGAGCGCGCCATGTCCCAGACACCCGCCACCAGCCGCGCGACGTTTCCGGGGATCAGCTCACGTGCGTGGGAGCACCCGGCGGACCGGACCGCCCTGTCGGCGCTGCGCCGGCTCAAGGGATTCGACCAGATCCTGAAGGTGCTGTCCGGAATGCTGCGGGAGCGCCAACACCGGCTGCTGTACCTAGCCAGTGCGGCACGAGTCGGGCCGCGCCAGTTCGCCGACCTCGACGCGCTGCTCGACGAGTGCGTCGATGTCCTGGACGCGCCGACCAAACCGGAGCTCTACGTGATGCAGTCGCCGATGGCGGACGCTTTCACCATCGGAATGGACCAGCCCTTCGTCGTACTCACCTCGGGGTTGTACGACCTGATGACCCATGAAGAGATGCGATTCGTCGTGGGTCACGAGCTCGGCCACGCATTATCCGGCCATGCGGTGTACCGCACGATGATGATGCATCTGATGCGGTTGGCACGGTCGTTCGGCGTCGTACCGGTCGGCGGCTGGGCGCTGCGGGCGATCGTCGCGGCCCTCTTCGAATGGCAGCGCAAGTCGGAGCTGTCCGGGGACCGGGCCGGGCTGCTCTGCTGCCAGGACATGGACACCGCGGTACGGGTGGAGATGAAACTCGCTGGCGGAAGCAGGCTGGACAAGCTGGACTCGCAGGTGTTCTTGGCCCAGGCCCGCGAGTACGAAAGAACCGGCGACATGCGCGACGGGTTGCTCAAGTTGCTCAACCTGGAGCTACAGACTCATCCGTTCTCGGTGCTGCGCGCCGCCGCGTTGACCGATTGGGTCGATACCGGCGGCTACGGAAAGGTGATGTCGGGCGACTACCCGCGACGGGTCGATGACGAGCAGGCCAGCCTGGCAGACGACTTGGGCGCCGCCGCACGCCACTACAAGGACGGCTTCGATCAGTCCGACGACCCGCTGATCAGGGGCATCCGCGACGGTCTTGGCGGCATCGTCGACGGCGTGGGACGGGCCGCCACCAACGCAGCTGATTCGCTGGGCCGGAAAATCACCGAGTGGCGGCAGCCCAAATAATCGCGTGACGACCTCGGCGCGCCGGCCGCCACCGGGGAGTGCGCCGCCGACCACCGCTGCGAGCGGACTTGCTACCATCGCGCGGTGCACGATTCGGCTGCACCAGATCGACGCGACGGGCAGCGATCCGTTTCGCGACGCGAGGTGTTCAAATATGCCTTCGCGCCGGCTCTGCTGAGCTTGGGGGCGTCGGCCACCGCTGTCGGCGAGCCGACGGCCCACGCCGCCGCCACCAGGCTGATCGATTTCGCGGAGCGCAGGATTGCGCCCGATGAGATCAAATCGGCGGGCTATGACGGGGTGGTCAACTACGTGTCCGAATCGCGGCCGGGCGCGAACTTCGAGGCAAAGCCCATCACCCGTGAGTACGCGGACGCGCTGCGCGCCGCGGGTCTTCAGATCGTCAGCAATTTTCAGTACGGCAAGCCCGGTTGGTCCGCGCCGTCAGATTTCACCCGCGGCTACGACGGCGGCGTAGCGGATGCCCAGACGGCGCTGCGACTGCACGGCGCGGCCGGGGGTCCGAGTTCGGCACCGATCTTCTTCAGCGTCGATGACAACATCGACTCCAACACCTGGAATGACGTTGCCCTCGCCTGGTTTCGCGGACTGAACTCGGTATTGGGTGTGGAGCGCACCGGCGTCTATGGGGACGCCCAAGTGTGTGGGTGGGCGATCAAAGACGGCGTGATCGGGCATTCGACCACTGCGGGTTACCGGTGGGCGTGGCAAACGAAAGCGTGGTCGAATGGGGCGCGCGAAGCCGCGGCGGTGCTTTATCAGGAAGTGGTCAACAGCCCATCGAACCCGGGTCCGTTGCTCGGCGGTATCAACGTCGATGTGGACCAGGTCCTGGCGCCCGATTTCGGGCAATGGGATTTTCAGCGATGATTGGCCGAGCGAAATCGCTTACGCCACAAAACCATATCCTCACCGGACTTCCAGCCCAGACACCAGCCCCTGCAATTCGCCGGTTGCGTGCGCGAAGCCCTCGGCGATCCGGTCGACGGCGTACTCGATGTCGCCTTGGGTGTGGTTGGCCATCACCTGCATCCGGAAACGCGCTTCGCCCTTGGCCACCCCGGGGTACTCGATGAGGTTGGCGACCAGCCCGGTGGCGTGCAATTGCCGACTCACCAGCCGCGCCATGGCCTCGGTGCCCATCTTGACGCAGACAATCGGCGACGGATCTCCGTAGGTCTCAAAGCCCTTATCGGCCAGTTTGTTTCGCAGCTGCAGCACATTATGCATGTTCTGCGAACGCAGCGCCTGGCCTTCGGGGCTGTCGACGATATCGAACGCCTTGAGAACAATCGCGGACTGGATCGGGGACAGCGCGTTGGAGAAGATGTTCGGTGAGGCATACATGCGCAGGTATTCGGTCACCCGGCGATGCTGGGCCGCCACGAAGCCACCGTTGGAGGCAAAGGTCTTCGAGAACGAGCCCATCACCAGGTCGACCTTGCCGATCATCGACTGCATGCCGAGGTGGCCGCGCCCGTCGGGACCCATCGACCCCAGGTCGTGAGCGACGTCAACGACAAGGGTCGCGCCGAAGTCATGCGCCAGCTCTTGCAACGCCACCAGGTCGGGCGTATCGGAGTTCATCGAGAACAACGACTCGCTGACGACCATGATCCCGTTCCTGGTGTCATGCGCGCGGATCGCTTCCAGCTTCGCCCGCACATCGTCGACATCGTTGTGCCGGAACAGATGCACATTGCGGGTCGCGGCCTGCGCGCCCTCCTGCAGGCAGGCGTGCGCGAGCCGGTCGATGACAACGTGATCGTCAGGTCGCACCAGGCCCTTGATGACGCCGAAGCCGGCGGCCCAGCCGGTCGGGAACAGGCTGACATGCTCGGCATCGACGAACCGCGAGATCCTGCGTTCCAGCGCCAGCGATACCGACGTGTTACCGACCAGCACCGACGAGCCCGCGCTGTGGACGCCGTACTCGTCGATCGCTTGCCGGGCTGCGGCCTTGATGTCGGGATGCCCAGAGAGCGAAAGATAGTCCTGCGACCCGAAGTTGACCCCCGACGTCGGCCTGCCGGCGTCGTCGTACACCACGGCGTATCGCCTGGGACCCGCTTCGGTCGCGCGCCCGTACGGCCACAGTTGATGAGTTCGCCGCCGGTCCTGCCACTGGAAAAACCCGTCAAGGCGGTCAATCATGTTCGGACCGCTCAACGGACGGAAATCCTGCATGCTCCCGTTCAGGGTCGCCGGGTCAGTCGCTATGGGCTCAGCATTCGCGGTAGTCGGGCGTTCGGTGGTGGTCACGTGCGTGCTCCTCGAAGTGTTGAAGGATTCGCGACGACCTGGAATCAGCTAAGTCTGCGGGTAAGCCATCGTTGACTTGCGTCCCTCGACCACCGAACCAATAATCGCCGTTTCGGCGCCGCCCCCCACCACCACGTCGGGCGCCACGTGCATTAACGACGCCGGCCAATTCCCTGCTCGAGTTCACGTCCGCAACTTCTTGAGACGCGCAGGGTGCCGACTGTGCCAAGCACCACGCACGCCCGACGCATGAGAAATCGGACAAAAATGCCTGTGTGATGCCTGTCACAAGGGGGAAAGCTAACCTAAATATTCGGGCGCGTCAAAACCGGGCGTTCATGCTGATCTGAGTGCTGACCGGCTGTGTCACGATGCTGTTCGGTGGCGGCGGAGTAGGGCTGGACTAAGGCGGGGCCGGGCCAAACGCACACGCCATCCGCGCGTCGAGCGTTAGCGCCGGGCGGATCGGGTTGCCCGGGAAAGAATTCGGTGTCGCCACTATTTCCATGACATTCCGGTTTGTGAAACCAGCGGTGAGACGACCTGTTTCAAGCCGCGCCGTGACGCGGCTCCCGGGCCAATATTCGGTCGGTGCCGACGACATAATCGAGCAACCAGGAATCCGAACATGAACTCGCCGACGTGGGCAAAGCAAGCGATGCCGCTGCCGCCGGAGTTCGATTTCACCAGCGAGTAATTACTTTCGAAGAACTGGTACAGGAACCAGTCGCCGAGAAAACCCACGCCGGGATATTGATCGGCCACCATAGCGCCAATGTGCTGATGCGCGAGTTCGGGTAGAGGACAAGGTAGGCGCCCAGCACCGCAGCGATCGGCCCGCTGGCGCCCAGCGTCGGTACCTGGGCATCGGACGCGCTGCCGAAAACCAGAGTCATCGCGATCTGTGTCATGGTGGCGACGAACCCCCGGCGGAATAAGAACAGGTAGCCGAGCCGCCCGAAGGCACCCTCGACGTTTTTTCCGAAGATCATCAGGAACAGCATGTGGCCGAGGACGTGATCCAAACTGGCGTGCATGAACATGGCCGTGATCCAACCGACGCCCCACGGGACACCGAGATGGTAGGTCCCGCTGACATCGCAGGGATAGAACGATGCGTGGCTAATCGCGGAATCCCCGTTTGGCAGCCCATAGAGCAGCCATACCGCGAAATTGATCGCGGTCAACGCAGTGTTGACAATCGGGAATCGGCGGGCCGGAATGCCATCGGAGTAGGGGATCATAATGGGTCCATCGACCGTCTGAGCAAACGTTGGTTTGGCGAAACTATTTTTGCCCTTCAGTGGCCGGCCGTCATTGTCCAGGTGCACACCATCCGCGATTTCAATCTGTTCGCGGCCATATTGCGGGCGCGTCCTGCATTGCCGCAACACGATGGCGCCACCGGCCACCCTCCGCATTCGATTGCGACTCTGTTTTCGTTGCCCGCCGGCGGCGTCGTGCGCGACTGAAATTGTTGTCCGAGAAGTTGTTGTCCGAGAAGTTGTTGTCCGAGATGTATCTGGCCTGTGACGCCGTCGCGACGGCGACTAGGAACACTCGTTCCATGACAGAGGTTGCGGTGTTCTCCGCGCTCGTGGCGGCACTGTACATCGGCTACCACTTCGGCCGGCGCGGCGGGTCGAACCCGTCGACCTGGAAAATGCGAACGAGCCGGGCCACGCTGGGCAGGCTCGCGATCACCCTGATCGCGTTGATGGTTGCCCGGCGTATCCGGCGGAGCCTCCTGGCCGACTGCAGCCGCCCTGCGGCACTAGCCGTTCGGGCAATGAAACACGTCGAGCGCGGTCTGCCGCGACTGCGGGTCCACTAGTACCGCTGAGCAGCACCCCCACCACCAGCACCCCTAGAGCAGTGGGCCCCCGCGAGTCGGTGGCTCGCGGGGGCCCAGTGCGCTCGTCGACTATTTCTTGAGGTCGAACCGATCGTTGTTCATGACCTTGACCCACGCGGTGGCGAAGTCCTGTACGAACTTGCCCGCGTTGTCGTCCTGCGCGTACACCTCGACCAGTGCGCGTAGCACCGAGTTCGAGCCAAACACAAGGTCATTCGCGGTCGCGGTCCACTTGACTGCGCCAGACGCCCGGTCGCGGCCCTCGTAGACGTTCTCCGCAGTCTCCGACGCCTTCCACTCGGTGCCCATATCGAGCAGGTTGATGAAGAAGTCGTTGGTCAACGAACCGGGCTTGTCGGTGAACACGCCGTGCTTGCTGCCGCCATGGTTGGCGCCGAGTGCACGCAAACCCCCAACGAGCACCGTCAGCTCCGGAGCGGTCACGCCCAGGAGGTACGCCCGCTCGAGCAGCAACTGCTCCAGCGGCGCCTTCTCGCCCGGCCGAACGTAGTTGCGGAACCCGTCGGCCCGCGGTTCGAGCACAGCGAACGACTCGACGTCGGTGTTCTCCTGCGAGGCGTCGGTACGCCCAGGGGAGAACGGCACCGAGATCTCGTAACCGGCGTCCTTGGCCGCCTTCTCCACCGCCGCCGAGCCGGCCAGCACGATCACATCGGCCAGCGAGATCTTCTTCCCGCCGGACGCCGACCCGTTGAAGTCCTGCTGGACCTTCTCCAGGACCGCCAGTGCCTTGCCCAGCTCAGTAGGCTCGTTGGCCTCCCAATTCCTTTGCGGCTCAAGGCGAAGCCGCCCGCCGTTGGCACCGCCGCGCTTGTCCGTGTTGCGATAGCTCGCCGCCGCCGACCAGGCAGTCTTGACCAGCTGGGGAACCGACAGACCGGAGCCGAGCACCTTTTCCTTCAGAGCCTCGACATCCTTCTCGTCGACCAACGGGTGGTCGACGGCCGGGACCGGGTCCTGCCACAGCTGCGGCTCGGGAATCCACGGCCCGAGGTAGCGGCTGATCGGGCCCATGTCGCGGTGCAGCAGCTTGTACCACGCCTTGGCGAAGGCCACGGACAGTTCCTCGGGGTGGTCGAGCCAGCGACGCGTGATCTCGCGGTAGATCGGGTCCTCCCGCATCGAGATGTCGGTGACCAGCATGGTCGGGGCCCTGCCCGGTCCGCCGAACGGGTCGGGGATAGTGCCCGCGCCCGCGCCATCCTTGGCGGTGAACTGCCATGCTCCGGCCGGGCTCTTTGTCAGCTCCCACTCGTAGCCGTACAGGTTCTCCAGGAACCCGTTGCCCCACTTGGTCGGAGTCTTGGTCCAGACCACCTCCAGGCCGCTGGTGATGGCGTCCTTGCCCGAGCCGCTACCGTAGGTGCTCTTCCAGCCCAGCCCCTGTTGCTCGATCGGCGCTCCCTCCGGCTCGGGACCGACCGGGTCCCCGCTGGCGCCATGCGTCTTGCCGAAGCTGTGTCCGCCGACGATCAGCGCGGCGGTCTCCTCGTCGTTCATCGCCATCCGGCCGAACGTCTCGCGGATGTCGATTGCAGCGGCGACTGGATCCGGCTTGCCTTCGGGGCCTTCGGGATTCACGTAAATCAGGCCCATGGTGGTGGCACCGTAGGGCTCCGCAAGATCGCGCTTACCCGAGTAGCGCTTGTTGGTGCCCAGCCACTCGTTCTCCTCGCCGAACAGAATCTCCTCGGGCTCCCACACATCCTCGCGGCCGAACGCGAAGCCGAAGGTCTTGAACCCCATCGCATCCAGGGCCACGTTCCCGGCGAAGACAATCAGGTCGGCCCACGAGATCTTGTTGCCATACTTCTTTTTCACCGGCCACAGCAGCCGGCGGGCCTTGTCCAGACTCGCGTTGTCCGGCCAGCTGTTGAGCGGGGCGAAGCGCTGCATGCCCTGGCCGCCGCCGCCGCGCCCGTCGTGGATGCGGTAGGTGCCCGCGGCATGCCAGCTCATCCGGATGAAAAAGCCGCCATAGTTGCCGTAGTCGGCGGGCCACCAGTCCTGCGAGTTGGTCAGCACCGCAACCATGTCGGCCTTGAGCGCCTCGACGTCGAGCTTGGCGAATTCCGCGGCGTAGTCGAAGTCATCGCCCAGCGGGTTGGACTGCGGCGAGTGCGGGTGCAGTTTTGCGACGTCGACCTGGTTGGGCCACCAGTCCTGGTTCTTCAGCGGCGCGCCCTCTTTCGGCGTGGGCGAGGGGATTGCCGGGTTTTCGCTGTCGGACACAACTTTCCTTTCGGTGTTAGGTGAATCGGGCTGTGATCAGGAATCTGCAGTCGAGCAGTCGGGGCAGAAGCCCCAGTAGATGACTTCGGCCTCATCGAGAACGAACCCATCCAGAACGTTGTTGACGTCGGCCGGGGTGAGGCAAGGCGCATCGCCGACCGCACAGTCGATGTCGGTGATGGTCCCGCAGTATCGGCAGACCAGATGGTGGTGATTGTCTCCGACTCGAGACTCGTAGCGAGCGACCGAGCCCAATGGCTGGATCCGGCGAACCAGACCCACCGCGGTCAGCGCATTGAGTACGTCGTACACGGCCTGACGGGAGACTTCGGGCAGGCCGATCCGCACCGCCGAGAATATCGTCTCGGTGTCGGCATGTGGATGGGCATCCACAACCTCCAGCACGGCAACCCTGGGGCGGGTCACACGCAGATCCGCCAGCCGCAGCCGCCCCGCGTAATCTGCCGTTGAGGGCACTCTGCCAATATGCCACTTATCTGGAATCAGTCAAGTCTTTGTTTGCGGCCGGATTCCGTGTCGCCGGGAGGCCTCCCAGTGCGAGCGCAGCTCAACGCTTCAAGGCACTGCCCCTGCCCCACTGATCCCAGCTGAGCGTCCAGTCGCCGTTTTGTGTCAGTTGCAACGGCGGTCCGCCGCTGTTGCGGACCTCGACCACGTCGCCGGGCACGGAGAAGCCGTAGAACCATTTCGCGTTGTCGGCATTGAGGTTCAAGCATCCGTGCGAGGTATCGGTGTGGCCCTGGGCCCACACCGTCGCGTCGAGCTGATGCAGGTATATGCCGTCGGTGCTGATCCGGGTCGCGTAGTTGATGGTCTCGCGATATCCAAGGCGGGAGTTCCTGGGCAGACCGAAGGTTGAGGAGTCCATCACCACCGGGTTGCCCTTGTCGAGCACGGTGTAGACACCGGGGGGAGTCCACAGCGATATCGTGTGGCCACCGACGGCCTCGGTGCCGCCCATCCCCATGGACGTCGGCATGGTGCGAACCAGGGCTCCGTTGTCGAAGACGCTGACCACCTTGGTGGCATCGTCGGCAATCGACACGTGCGCGTCACCGATCCTGAATGAGACCCGGCCGTCCTCCTGCCCAAATAGTCCGTCGCCCAGCGAAACTCCGTAGATCTTGGCTTCGGCGGTGACCGAAGTGCCCGGAGCGTAGTAGTGCTCCGGCCGCCAGTGGGCGTTCTGGCCGTCGACCCAAAACCAGGAACCCGGCACCGAAGGAGTGGTCTTTACTGTCAGCTGCCTCTCTGCGGCAGCCCGATCGGCGATCTGCTCGTCGAAGTGGGCGACGATCACCGTGCCGATGCCGTAGGTGCCACCGTCCTTGAGCGAGGCCTCCGACGTCGTGGTGAACGACACCTTGGTCTGATTCGACGGCCGCAGCGTGGAAAATGACGACTCTTGAGTCGACGCAACACCATTGGACCCGCGGCTGCTCACCTGGAGCGTGTACGTGCGTCCGTAGCCCAGCGGGACCGTCGGTTTCCACAGCGTGCTATCCGGAGTCATGACGCCGTCCACGAGCCTGCCGCCGTCGCTGACCATGCGAACATCGGTCAGCGTCCCCGCAAAGGCTTGGACCACGACCTGCGCGACGGGATCGATGTCGCGCGCTCTGGGCCCGGGCGTGATCGTCACGCGGGCCGGCCCAAGCGCCTCGGAAGGGACGTCGCGGCAGTCTGAAGTACAAGGCGGCAACGACGCGATCCGGACCGCGCCGACCACGCCGATGACGAGGAACACGCACAATAGCAACCGGCGTAGCCGGCGGAGCCGGCCAGCGCTGTTCTTGGACGTCATAAAAGAAGAGCCCTTGCGCTTTCTCGCGCGCCGGTCGAATTTGAACCCGCGCGAAGACGATGGTCCCTATCAAGTAGCCCGGGGCGCGCGCGACGAAACGCGTCCTGCCGGTGCTGCCGGTCGCGTTTCCCCGAGCTCTGCTGGGGTATGACGCCACCCATGACTTCACTCTGGCTCGATCGAGCCGAACAACCGTGGACCGCCAAACACATCGACGAGGTATCCACGTCCGCCGACGTCATCGTCGTGGGAGCCGGGATCACCGGTCTGCTGACCGCGGTGCTCCTGGCCCGCGCGGGCAAGGACGTCGTGGTGCTCGAGGCGCGAACAGTCGGCGCCTGCGCCACTGGAAACACCACCGCCAAGATCAGCCTGCTGCAGGGCAACCATCTGTCGAAGATCCTCTCCAAGCACGGCAAGGACACCGCCCGTGCGTACGTGGAGGGAAATCGCGAGGGCCAGGAGTGGATACTCAGCCACTGCGAGTCGCACGGTGTGGCGGTGCAGCGCGAGGATGCCTACACCTATGCGCAGTCCGCGAAGGGCGTCCCGGCCGCAGGTGCCGAACTGAAGGCGTGCGAAGCGGTCGGGCTACCCGTCAGCTGGGCCGACACCGCCGACGTACCGTTTCCTTACCATGGCGGCGTGCGGCTGGCGGACCAAGCGCAATTCGACCCGATGCCGTTCCTGGACTCGTTGGTTACGGAGTTGCTGGGCCGTGGGGGACGGCTCGTCGAGAACGCCCGGGTGCGGAAAGTGTCGAATCGTCGGAAAAGGGTGCACGCACAAGTCAATACGACCGCGGCACAGGACGTCGAAATATCTGCCGAGCGGCTTGTGCTCGCGACCGGCATCCCGATCCTCGACCGCGGCGGCTACTTCGCGCGCGTGAAGCCGAGCCGCTCGTATTGCCTGGCATTCAAGGTGCCCGGCGACATTACCCGCCCCATGATGATCTCCACCGATTCGCCGACGCGTTCGGTGCGCTACGCCCCGGTTGGCGACGAAGAGCGGCTGCTGGTGGGCGGTGCCGGCCATACCGTCGGCCGCGCGAAGAGTCCTTCCGAAGCGCTGGACGAGCTGTCCGCCTGGGCATGCCTGCATTACCCGGGAGCCCAGCAGACCCATTATTGGTCGGCGCAGGACTATACGCCGATCGACGACTTGCCCTACGTCGGCCCGATCTTGCCCAATAACGAAAGCATCTACATCGCAACGGGTTTCAACAAATGGGGCATGACGAATGGTGCTGCCGCCGCGCTAGCGATATCAAGCCGGATGCTGGGCGGGCGGATGGACTGGTCGCGGGCGTTCGCGAGTTGGAGCACGCATGAGTTCTCGGGTCTGCTGACGGCGATGCAGGCCAATGTCGAGGTCGGCTTCAACTTGACCAGAGGGTGGATCACTCCCGCGACGCGCACGGGCCGTAGGGCTCCCGGCCCGGACGAGGGCGGCGTGGTGAGCGGGCCGCCATGGAACCTGCAGGCCAGATGCCGGGTCGACGGCACCGAACACCACGTTTCGCCGGTTTGCCCGCACCTTGGTGGGATCGTGAACTGGAACGACGCCGACGAGGCGTGGGAATGCCCGCTTCATGGGTCGCGGTTCGCGCCGGACGGTGCGCTGCTCGAAGGACCGGCCACCCGGGGGCTCACCGCGTCGGCCTGACGCCACCGCTCGCCCGTTTCGTGGCTACGCGGTCCGGCCCCTAGACCTTCTGAAAGACGAGCCAGCGCAGCTCGATTGGGGATTGGTCGCGCTCCACGTCGAAGACGTCGAGGCCACTGGCCCACGCGTCGAACCAACCCGTCGGCGGCCAAGCGCCGTCGGGCAAGTGGGTCTTCTCGTAGTCGTAGGCGGAATCGTCGGCAATCAGCTCAAGAGGTAGCTGGGCCACCGCGCCCGTGACTTCGTCCCGAGTAAACATCATGCTGTTGCACTGCTGCCCGAATTCGCGCGCTGCCTCGTCGGGGGCGTAGCCCTGGCGCGTCAAGAAGATGTTGACCACCAAACGTCCGCCGGCGGCCAGCAGACGGGCAGCAAGCTCGAACATCTCCCGCAGCTGCGACGCATTCCGGAAGTCTGGCACCACCTCGGACACCACAATCAGCTGATATTTGGACTGGACCCCGTCCAGGGCGGCAAAGACATCCTCTTGGATGACGTGGATTTCGAGCGATTCCCGTTCGGCTTCCGCGCGAATGGTGTCCGCGAACTTCGCGGTCATCTCGACCGCGTCCACCGGGTGGCCACGGCGCGCCAGCGCCAGCGCATTGCGGCCGGTTCCTGCGCCGATGTCCAGCACCCGATGCGTCCTGGGATCGGCCGCCTCGTCGGCCAACGCCCACACCCGCGCGTCCGGCTCCGTACCGAACAGCGGCGGCTCGCGGATGGCAACCCACTGCTCGTAATCGGCCTCGATCGTTATCCATTCCGCTTTGACGCGGTAGTTGAGGATCGTTCCGTATGGCGAGTTGAACGAGATCGTGATGACGGAGCGTGAGGAGGCCCGGTAGGCCTTCGTCAGCTCGGCCTGCAGCACAGTCTTGAGCTGAGCAGATTGTTCGGCCGTGTAGTCAACGCCCGCGCCGGCGAAGATGTGCTCACACATCTTGACGTACTCGTCGACCGCGCCAGGCACGGCCGGCAGCGTGATCTTGCCCTCGGCCAGCGCCCGCCGATGCAACCGTCGAGCCATCGCCTCGCGCATCGTCGACGGATCGACAGACCTGGGCGACGGATCCTCCACCAGACCCTTCTACACGACCAAACCCGCGACACCATGGGCGGGCGGTCCGGAGCCGGCGGACGGTTTGGCCCGAGCAGACCGGGGTATCACTGGCCAAGGTGCACGTCACGACGATATACGGAGATATGGGGCCTCCTAGCCCGGAAAGGCACGCACGTTCATGGCTCAGAAGCTGGTACCCCATTTCGCCGACGTGCAGGCGCACTACGACCTATCCGACGACTTCTTCCGCCTGTTTCTCGATCCCACCCAGACCTACAGTTGCGCGTACTTCGAGCGGGACGACATGACGCTGCAGGAGGCGCAGATCGCGAAGATCGATCTGTCGTTGGGCAAGTTGAACCTAAAGCCCGGCATGACGTTGCTCGACGTCGGCTGCGGCTGGGGCGCCACCATGCGACGGGCGATAGAGAAGTATGACGTCAACGTCGTCGGCCTGACGTTGTCGCGGAACCAGGCGGCCCACGTTCAGAGAACTCTCGACGAGATTGACACCCCGCGCAGCAAGTGGGTGTTGCTGCAGGGCTGGGAGGAGTTCGGCGAGCCCGTCGACCGGATTGTGTCCATCGGTGCGTTCGAGCACTTCGGCCACGATCGCTACGACGACTTCTTCGCGATGGCCCATGACGTCCTGCCCGCTGACGGCGTGCTGCTTCTGCATTCGATCACCAGCTTGACGCCTGAGCAGCTCAGTGACCGGCACCTGGACTTTTCGTTGGAGATGGCTCAGTTCGTCAACTTCGTCGCGACGGAGATCTTCCCGGGCGGGCGGCTACCGTCGATCGAGATGGTGGAGGCGCACTCGGCGAAGGCGGGCTTTACCCTGACCCGCCGACAGTCACTGCAGCAGCACTATGCGAGGACGCTGCGGCTGTGGGCCGAGGCGCTCGAGGCACATGAGGCCGAAGCCACCGTGATTCAGTCTCAAGAGGTCTACGAGCGGTACATGAGATACCTGACCGGCTGCGCAGGCTTGTTCCGCTCCGGCCACATCGACGTTAACCAGTTCACCCTGGAGAAGTGATGGAGCGCTCCAGAGTCCCCAGCGACGACGCGAGGTAATCCTCCGGGAACACGGGCATCCCGCCGACCCGGTCGCGGAAATCCTGTGGCGTCGCGGTCCAGTCGTAGGTCAGCGTGACGTCCGTGCCGTCCCCGTTGGGGGCAAGGTCGTAGCGCCAGAACCAACCTCCGGCGGAGTGGTTGCCCGCATCGTCGAGCTGGCCCGGCACCCACCCGATGGAGTGGTCCTTCTCGAACACGTTGACCACGTTGTGCGTTACGTAGTGGCCGCCGGCCTGTTCGAGGAACATATTCATCGCGAACATCTGGCCCGTGCCGGTGATGGGCGCGGTATCCACGGCGTCGCGGACCCAGTCCGTCGGCTCGGTGTTGCGGTGGCGCGACGGGTCGGTCAGGACGGCGAAGATCTCCGCCGGGGTGGCGGCGATGGTGCGGGTAACGACGTAGTGCTCGATGGTCGCGGTCATGGTTACTCCTTGGATCCGTAGGCGCGGGCGATATCGGGGGAGCCCAGCCACCCCGAGTATGTGGGCCGGGACGGCCAGCCTGCAGGTGAATCGAGCCATTCCTCCTGGCGGCCCCACGGCAGGATGTCGATCAGCGCGAACGAGTGGCTGAGTTGCTCGGTGCCTCGCCCGTTGGTGTGCCAGGTGCGGTACACGGTGTCACCGTCACGCAGGAACACGTTGACGGCGAAGCCAGCACCAGGAGGCGCGTCCATGTCGGTGCCGAATTGGCTGTCGGACGACGAGTACCAGTCCATCCGGTTACCGACCTTGTGCTTGTAGGCAAGCGCTTCATCGATCGGTCCGTTGGTGACGATGACGAAGCGAGCGTCGTAGTTGTCGAGGAACTCCAGACGGGTGAACTGCGACGTGAAGCCGGTGCACCCACCGCACTGCCACTCGGCGCCGTCCGACCACATGTGGTGGTAAGCGATGAGCTGCGAGCGGCCGTCGAATACATCGGCCAGCCGGACGGGGCCGTCGGCACCGATCAGGGTGTAGTCGGGCAACTCGACCATCGGCAGGCGGCGCCGCTGCGCAGAGATGGCGTCCAGCTCGCGAGTGGCGGCCTTCTCGCGCTTGCGCAGTTCGTCGAGCTCGGCGCGCCAGGTCTGCTGATCGACGATTGGCGGCAGGGCAGCGGGATTTGACGGCATAGGCTCAACCTCTTCTGACTATCGACGCGGGGGATCAAGGATTAGACCGGCGGCGCGCCCGAAAGTCATCGCTTAGCGCGACACCGCGATCCGCAGGACGACCCGCGGCTTGTTTCCGCTGTTTCTACGCGCCGCGATCCTTTCGATCAGGGTGACCAGGCGGTACCCGAAGCCGTACTTTCTGCGAATCTCACGTGCGAGTCGTTGCACGGTTGCCGGGTCGGTGACCACCTGCGCGGTGCCCTCGACGGGTACGACACCGTCACTCACCTTGCCGAAACGACTGCTCGGAGCCAACAGCACGCGCGGATTGTTGCGGACCCGCTTGACTTTCCAACTGTCCGCGGGTGTCCACACGAACAAGTCGGCGCCGTCGCGGCCGATCCACATGGGCGCCGCCACGCCCTGTCCACTGCGCTTGAACGTGGTCAGCGAAACGAAACGCTGATCGCCGAGTGTGCTTGTCGGATCGTCCGTCATAGCTGCTCCGCCGATGCGCGTGCGGCTCTAGTCGCCGGTGCGGGTGTACCTGTCCTCGAAGGCCGAAGTCTGGCATTGCGAACCGGTTTCTTCTTGGTAACCGTGCGCAGTGAGCGCCAGAATCGGGTCCTGGGGTGGCTGCGGCAACGGAGCTGTTTCGGTGAGGCTGACATGGGAAGTGCCGCCCGCCGGGCAGGCGGCGTCGAACTTTGAGTTGCGAGTCCATGTTCCGTTTGCAAAAACAAATGCGTCGCCTTTGCCGTCGTTTGGAACGATATTGAGGAAGAAGCTCATGCATTGGTCGCCGGTACGGAGGCAGTCGGTTCGCACACCCGTGCTGTAGCTGTACTTGGTGCCGTTGGCATAGCTTGCGAAGTTGTCATACCTGCCGTGGAGCGCCTGTGCCGGGGACACTACGCGTGCCGGCAGGGCTGCGGGGTCGGGTAGCAGCGAGATGTCGGTGTCCGCGGTTCTGGTGAGGGTTACGACCCGCTTGCGGAAACACCCGTCACCGGTGGGGCTTGTCCATTCCCCCGATAGGGTTCCGTCCGCCTGCGGCTGAAGCGAGATCACATTCCATACCTCGGCGTCGTCGACGTTGTTGCACTTGCGTCGTGAGTTGGTGACGGCGAGCCAGCGCCCGCCGACGTTGTCGAACACCAGGTCCTTCGCGGGATAGCGGCCGCCGGTCGACGCGGTGGCGACACAGCCATTGGCGCCGCAAGCCGAGCGCAGACGAAACGTCTCGGAGAATTCCGCCGCGTCCGCATCGTCGGTAGCGGGACTTCCGTCCCCTTTGATCAGGGGTGCAATGGCTGCGGTGAAGGTTCCGGTGAAGGGGCCGGTGTTGGGAAGGGCCGACGGCGTCGGACTAGTCGAAAGCACCGGGGGAGAGCCATGGCCGCTCGGCCGCGTTAGGACGATCGCTGCGACGATTGCCGCGATGGCCCCGACGCTCGACAACGCGATGAGCCAGCGCCTACGAGATGTCTTGGGGCCCAGCGGTTTCTGGTCATGCCGCACCGGCGCGGGCTGGGTGAGGTCGGACTGCGACGGAACGCTCGCCTGCTCCGTCCGGTCGGCGACGGAGCCGAACTGTGCCGGCATCTCGTGGTCAGCCTTCGCTAGCGGTGCTGCGATCGTCGGGGGCACGGCGTCGGGTCCGGTGGGCGGCCCGGCGACCACGGCTTTGGCGGCACGCGCCAGCTCGCGGGTGGTCGAGTATCGATCGTCGGGGTTCTTGGCCATCCCCTTCGCGATAACGGCATCGAGCTCGGCTGGCACCTCCGCACACCTCTCCGACGCGCGCGGTGGCGGCAGGGCAATGTGGCCACCGATTTGTTGTTCCAGACTGCCACCGCCGAAGGGCTGCCGGCCGGTCAGGCATTCGTACAGCACGCAGGCCAGGGCGTAGACGTCGGCCCGCGCATCGGTCTGCCCAGCGGTGACGCGTTCGGGGGCCATGTAGGCCCAAGTGCCGATCACACTCGAGGTACTCGTGAGACCGGTTTGGCCCGCGGCACGGGCGATCCCGAAGTCGATGAGGTACGCGAAGTCATCGTCGGTAACCAGGATGTTGGACGGCTTGACGTCTCGATGCACCAAATCGACCTCGTGGGCCGCATGCAGCGCCGAGGCGACCTGATCGATGATTCCCACGGCGCGCATCGGGTCAATCGGCCCGTCGCTGAGGAGGCGGTGCAGGTCGCGGCCCTTGATCAGCCGCATGGTCACGAACAGTCGTCCGTTGATTTCGCCGAAGTCATGGATAGGCACCACGTGCGGTTCGTCGAGGGCCGCGGCGGATCGCGCTTCCCGGCGGAAACGTTCCTCGAAGACCTCGTCGCCGGCGAACTGGGTGGGCAAAACCTTGAGGGCCACAATCCGCTCGGTGACGGTGTCATGGGCGCGCCACA
The DNA here is from genome assembly GCA_963778135.1 of uncultured Actinomycetota bacterium. Lineage (GTDB taxonomy): Bacteria > Actinomycetota > Actinomycetes > Mycobacteriales > Mycobacteriaceae > Mycobacterium. Next base: position 707,318 of record CAVZTC010000005.1, read on the forward strand.
CCTCACCCATACCGCCCCGGCCGATCTGCTCGATCAGGCGATAACGCCCGAATTCCATCTCGCTCACCGGCAGGCCTTTCCCTCAATCCCACCTCGGACAGGAATGCTACCGACGCTTGAGTCGCCTCGACAACGACACGGTCAACGAGCGGCAACAAAGAATAACGATTGGTGCATCGCCCTGGATTTCGCGGTCGAGCCGATGGAAATGTGACGCGGGTGAGCGTTGGTGTCAATGATGTCGATGATGTCGATGATGTCGGGGATGTCGGGGATGTCGGGGATGTCGGGCAGCTGGCGGAGCACTGCTCGCGCACGCAATGGATGGACAGACCACCACAGCGCTGTGGGCGTGGTCATTGGCTGCTGCCCGGACACATGATCGTCGCCACCATCCCGTGTTCCTGCGGTCCGCACGTCTGCTGGCAGTGCGAGTGCGGCGCGGCCACCTACGGGCCCGAGTTGAGCGAATCCTGCACCGCGTCCTAGGTTTTCGGCCTTCCGATGCGGGCCTTCCGATGCGGGCCTTCCTAATGCGGGGGCCTTCCGAATGCGGGGGCTTGCTAGGCGTGGGCTTGTTGCGCCCACTCATCGGCCCAGGCTTGCAGCGGCTCGAGTGCGATCATCAGCGATAACCCTTGCGCGGTCAGCTGATAGCCGCCGTCGGAGTGGTCCACGACGCGCAGCGTGCGCAGCTCCTTCAAGCGGGTATTCAGCGAACCCGGATTCATGTCGGACGCCGCCTGAAGGGCGCGAAAGGTCAGCGCCCCGCCGCGCAGCTCCCACAGGACCCGCAATGCACCGCGCCGACCCAGGGCGTCCAGAGCGACCATGATGGGCCGTCCAGAGGTCGATCCCCGTACCTGCGACCCGATCCGTGGAACCGTCATGCTTCATATTTTGTAGCAGGGCTGCGTATAGTTCCAGCATGGATCGCTATAAAAAACATAGCGCACGCATTGCACCCGCCGCGCTGCCGCTACCCGCCGACGTCCAGCAGGCCATCGAAGCCGTGATGCGTGGCAACCCTCCTCTGGTGCTGTTCACCACGCTGGCCCGAGACCACCGCCTGTTCTTCAAGTTCTTCAATTCCGGCCTGCTCGACCGGGGGCACCTGACCATCCGGCAGCGCGAGATCGTCATCGACAGGGTCACCGCGACCTGCGGCGCCGAGTACGAGTGGGGCGTGCACGTGACCACTTTCGCGGCAAAGGCCGGGTTGACCGAGGATCAGATCGCATCCCTGGCGACGGGAGGGCCAGAGGACGAGTGCTGGGACGACGCCGATCGCGTCCTGCTATGTCTCTGCGACAGCCTGCAATCCAACTGCACGGTCGACGACGAGCTGTGGGCACGGTTGAGCAGGTACCACAGCGAGGAGGCCATCCTGGAGCTGCTCATGCTCGCGGGCGCATATCGCACGGTCAGTTACCTCGTCAATTCGTTGCGATTGCCGCTCGAAAACGGCGCCCGCACCTTCTCGACCGTGTAACTGTCTCGGCCTTGTAGGGTCCAGCGCGCCCGCATCACGACGGGCGGCCAACGCCGCTCCGGCTTGCCGGGCCGCTCTGGTCGCTCGTGCACGGCGTCGCTTCCCTTGCCATCGACGGCGAACTGAGCAATGTCGGGGGTGCGCGGCTTTCTCGGTTTCGGCGCCAAAACATCACGCGGTAGTGGCCCGATTCCGATCAACCTCGCACTGGCGTCGGTTGCGGCGTCGGCCGCAGCCCTCAGCACCGCGTGCAGCTCGCGGAATCCCTGTTCGGCGACGGCGGCCAGCAGGTCGGCCTTGTCTGCGAAATGCCGGTACGGAGCGGCGGCGCTGACGCCGGCGCGCCGTGCCGCCTCGGTCAACGTGAAGCCTTTCGGCCCCCGATCGGCTACCAGCGATAGCGCGGCATCGGTGCGGGCACGGTTGAGGTCGCCATGGTGGTAGGTGTCACGGCCCGGCGCCGCAACGGCGAGCGTGAGTCGCTGAGAACCCTTGTCTCACCGGGCTGTTCGCCCTCAAGACCAACCCGCATTACCTTCGCGCCGGCCACGACGCTGGTTCGCCTCGAGACCGACGGTTCGAGTGTGCGAAAGCCCTGTCGTCCAGTCAAGTGGGAACGGCAGGGCGGCCCGCTGCCCGCCGGCATCGGCACCATGGGCAAGGTCGGAATATGGCAACGCCCACCCGCGGTAGCGTCGCATCGGTGACCGACATTGTCGTCGTGAAAGTCAAGCCCAGCAGTCGCAAGGGCCCCCTCGTCGAGACGGGCTCCGATGGTGAGCTGACGATTTACGTGCGCGAGCCGGCGGTCGACGGCAAGGCCAACGACGCGACCGCCCGGCTGCTGGCCGAACACCTGCAATTGCCAAGAAGCCGGATCGAATTGGTGTCCGGAGCCACATCAAGGCTGAAGCGCTTTCGCGTCAGCCGCTGAGGCAACGAACAGCGCGTTTGCTGTTTCAGCAGGCGTGTGACCGTCGCGCTCCCACTGTTAACACTGTGTTGAGCCCTTCCCAAGTTTGATGGCGTCGTCTATTTTCCTCTTTGCACTCTTCGGACGCTGAAACTGACTGCAAAGTCGACGCCGAACAGAAGGAAGGGCATCAAAATGTCTTCACGTCGCTGGCTAACCAAACTGACGATCCCCGTGGTCGTCGGCGCTTTCCTGACCGGCAGCACCGCGATTGCGCTTGCCGACAGCACCGACGACGCCTACCTCGCTCAGATGCATAAACTCGGCTTCACGTGGCCGGCCGGGGACGACTCCGACATCATCTCGATGGGGCACCAGATCTGCGCCGACCGCAACGCCGGCAAGACGCCCGACCAGATTGCCTCGGATATCCACAGCACCCTGGGTCCGAAAGGCATCACGTTCGCGGACGTGACCTCGATGGTCAGTGCCGCGGAATCGAACTACTGCCCGGGCTAAGCCGAACGCTCAGAGAAGCGAAATCGCACTGCGCGGACCTCGCGCGTGCGATTTTGCGTCTCGCCATCAGGCGATCCGAACAGGGTCTCCGTCCAGCCAGGCCGCCACCGTTTCGACGGTGTCGGAATAGAAGGCACCCAGCATCTCGCGGGTGACGTACCCCAGGTGGGGAGACAACGTCACGTTCGGGAGCAGCCGCAGTGGATGATCGGGCGGTAGTGGTTCGACGTCGAAGACGTCGAGCCCGGCCCCGGCGATGCGGCCGGTCCCGAGTGTCGCGATCAGCGCGGCCTCATCGACGATCGGGCCCCTGGAGGTGTTGATTAGGTAAGCGTGCGATTTCATCAGGGACAGCTCGGGTTCGGCGACCAGACCTCGAGTGCGCTCTGAGAGCACTACATGGATGGACACCACGTCCGATTCCGCGAAGAGCGCCGCCTTTTCGACCCGGCGAGCGCCGGCCACTGCCGCGGCCTCTTCGGTGAGGTGCTGGCTCCACGCAATGACTTCCATGCCGAACACGTTCGCGTATTCGGCCATGCGTCTGCCGATCCTGCCGAGACCGAGAAGCCCAAGGGTTTTGCCCGACAACGTCATACCGATGGTGGTCTGCCACGCGCCGTCGCGCATACGCCGATGCTCTTCAGCCAGATTGCGCACGGTCGCGAGCATCAATCCCCAGGCGAACTCCGGGGTGGCGTCGCGCATCGAGCTAAATCGGGGATTGGCGAAGTTCGAGCGGGTAACCAGCACGCCACAGTCGCTCGCGGCGGCCGTGTCCAGGTTCGGCAGGCTCCTTCCGACAATCGTGATCAGCTTCAGGTTCGGCAGCCGTTCGATAAGCGCGCGCGGAAACGCCATCCGCTCGCGCATGGTGCAGACCACGTCAAACGGCCGCAGTGTTTCCGCGGCCTCCGCCTCGGAGAGGTGCCGGTCGAAGACGGTTATCTCTGCTCGGGTCTGCACCGGCGACCAGTCGGCCAGCTCGAGGGCCAAGCCCGCGTAGTCGTCGAGGATTGCCACTCGCAACATGTGCTCTCCCGTCGCCCGCTGCTCGCCTTGTCGTCTCTTGGATTGTGCCCGTGCCGGATCCGTCCAGACGCTCTACCCTGCAAAGGCAGGCCCGGTGTGAACGCGCAGGTGTGCGCGATGGACCGAATGTTGCGACGTGTCGCTGTGTACCTCGCCGCGACAGTGGCGGCCCCCTTCTCGGTGGCCGGACCCGCGGTTGCTGAGCCTGCCACGCAGGTGATCAATGCGGCGCCCGTCGGGACCAATGGCCAACCGAGCAACGGTTACCGAGAGACGCCTTCGCAGGGCAATGTCGTCGACGTGTCCGACTGCACGGCGCCGTCGCCATCGGCGGTGTCCGCCAAAATCTACTACTGTTCGCCGAGCGCTGCGGGTGCCGGCACCTGCTGGCCGTCGACGGCCGGATCACTTCTGTGCGTGGATAATCCGTGGGACAAGAGTTTGCACCGAGTGACCTACGGCCGCGCGCTCCCGGCCGTGCAACCCACCGCAACGCCGGATCCGTTCGCGTTGGCGCTCGACGACGGCACGCATTGCATCCTTCGCAACGGCGGCGCTTGGGGCGGCCGCGCCGACGGGTACATCGGCGTCTACGGGTGCGGCGGCTCGGGCGGCGAGGACCTCGCCGTCCTGTGGATGCCCAGCCATGGTTCCGGGACGTGTATGGACCGATCGGCGCCAGCGTGGACCGTCAAGGTGGGTCAGCTGCGCATGCCGGACACCAACCTTCCGCCGCCGGAGACCCGGGTAGTACAGACCGCCTGGTTCGCCGGAGGCTGATACGAATACTTGCACGGCCAAAACTGTTGCGGGGCAACACCTGGAGCCCGTGCCGGCGAGCGCCGAATCATGGCCCCAGAGTAGGGCCGCGTGTCTCGATATGCGGGTCCGGTTGCGCGGCGGCGACCACTACATCGTGGAGGAACGCCCGCGTGAGGTGACCGACGCGCTGCTGCAGCTTCTCACCCGCCCCGCTGTGTAGGCGGCGGTTAGGCCCAACCGAGGGCCTGGGGGATCATGTAGAGCCCAAACCCGATGACGAGGAAACACAGCGCGCGGGTGATGTGTTTTCGGATTCCGCGCATGCGCCAGTCCGCGGGCAGGGCTCGTGCTTCCAGCGCCAGCAGCAAGCCCAGCACGATAGGTAGCAGCAAAGCGTTCATGATTTCGACATCCACCGCCAGGTTGACCAAGTCGATGCTGCCCAAGACGAGTGCGGCGCCCATAAGGTGGGCAAGCGCATAGGTGATGTAGAACTTGGCCGTTTCGCGGTTCGGTCGCTGGTTGAGGGTGTGTCGCCAGCCGAAGACCTCCGAAAGTCCCCACGCGCCGGCCAGGGAGGACACGATCGCGGCGACGAGCGCCGCGCCAAGCATCCCGAGGCCGAAGAGAACCGTGCCGCCGAGACGGCCAAGGTATGGAGTGAGCGCGTTGGCGATCTCGCCCACGGTGCGCAAGGTGGCCTCGCCGTTACCGTTGCCGATCGTCGCGGCGACGGTCACTACCACCGCGATCATGATCAGCTGGGTGAGGACGGCGCCGGCGGCGGTGTCGTAACGGGCCTGCCGAATCGTGGCCACCGATAAGTGCTTATCGACCACCGCGCCCTGCTGATAGAAGATCATCCAGGGCATGATGACCGCGCCGACGTTGGCAGCGACGAGGAGCAAATAGGACGAGTTGCCCAGCGGCATCGACGCCAAGCCAGTTGCCAACGCGCTCAGTTGCGGCCGGGACATGACCATGGCGACCAGAAACGCCAGTTCAGCGGCGCCGATGGCGAGGCCGATGCGTTCTACGCGCCGGTAGCTGCCGGTGAACGCCAGCGCCAACAACGCCACGGTCGCTACCGGGACGCTCACCCACCGCGAGACGCCGAAGAGTTCACCAACGCCGGCGACGCCGGCGAACTCAGTCAGCAGGGCGCCAACCGCCGACGCGAAGAGTGTGAACGCCGACACCCACGCCCAGCCGCGCCCGAACCGTTCTCTGATGAGCGCACCGTGTCCCCGCCCCGTGACGATGCCCAGTCGCACGGTCATTTCCTGCACGACATAGAGGATCGGCATCAAAATCAGCTGGGGCAGCACCATCCGGTACCCCCATGCGGCGCCGGACTGCAACGCCGTGATCAGTGAACCAGCGTCGGTGTCTGCGAACATGACCACAAGACCGGGGCCCCACACCGACAGCAGTCCCCACCGCAGCCACCGCCCACGCCGAGACGCCGACGACCGACCGTCGAATGTGTCCGCCGCCGCCGGCGCCGTCGTATCGCTCACCGCTGCATCAACCCCGCGTACTGCAACGAGTCACCGGCTCTGGCTCAACGCCACTTGATGCCGCAGCCGATCGACGGCCGCTGGTCGGGGTTGACCGGCCGGCCGGCAAGCACGGCGTCGACCGCCGCCCGGACGTCGGCAGCAGTCACCGGCAGCCCGTTGCGGGGGCGGGAGTCGTCGAGCTGCCCGCGGTAGACGAGCCGACGCTCGCCGTCGAATACGAATGTGTCGGGCGTGCAGGCCGCGGAGTAGGCGCGCGCGACGTCCTGGGTCTCGTCATAGAGGTAGGGAAACGTGTAACCGTGGCGGCGGGCCTCGGCGGCCATCTCATGGGGTCCGTCCTGCGGGTAGTTCGCGACGTCATTGCTCGAGATGCCGGCCATCGCGACGCCCTGATCGGCGAGGTCGCGACCGAGCGCGGCGAGCGCGGCGGCGACGTGCTGAACGTACGGGCAGTGGTTACAGATGAAGGTCACGACGAGCGCCGGACCCGCGAGATCGCCGAGGCGCACGGTTGCGCCGGTGGCGGGTTCGGGCAGCGTGAACGGCGGTGCGGGAGTGCCGAGGGCGAGCATGGTGGACTCGATAGCCATGCCCGCCAGAGTAAGCCTGCGAGCGTCGGTCAGATTTTGGAGCCCAGCCCCGCGATCAAATTGATCGTGACCGCCAGGACAACCGCACCGAGGAGATAGGACAGCAACGCGTGGCGCAACACCGTCGCCCTGATGGACGTCAACCCGATCTCGGTGTCTGACACCTGGTAGGTCATGCCGACGGTGAACGCAACATACGCGAAGTCCCGGAAGCGCGGCGGCTCCGGGTCGTGGAAGTTGATTCCGCCCGGTTCGTCCGAATAGTAGAGCCGCGCGTAATGCACGGTGAACAGCGTGTGGACCGCGAACCAGGATGCCGCCACGGTCAGAATGCCGACGATGGCGGCTTCCAGTGCCCGGGCGCCGGAGTGCGACCCGGCGGCCACCACGTAGCCGACCCCGCCGAGGCTCGCGATGCTCGCCGACAAGATGACGGCGTCGGCGACCCACCGGGTCGGATCCTCCCGCGTCGCCCAGCTGCGGGTTTGCTCGGCATCCATTCCGCACAGGATGAGCTGAGTCCACGCGACGTAGACTCCCGCCGCGGCGACCCAGCCGGCGAGCGCGAAACGCCAACCGGCCGTGTTGCCGACCGCCAGAGCGACAGTCACGCCGAGCACCACGGCGACCGACATCCGAACCGCGACAGTGTCGCGGAACAACTTAACCAGGGATTTCACAATCCCGGCCCGATCAGGCCCGCGAACCGAGCCTGTTGACCGCGTATGTCGCGGCCTGGTTGGTCATCCCGTACTCGATGTACGAAACGTGGGCCACCAAGTTGCCGCCGCCGGAACAGATTGGATCGTCGGTGGCGCACAGGCTAATGGTCTTGCCGGCGTAGAGCGGGTTGATCGTCGGCAGCGGCCCGCCCCACAGCATGCTGGAAAATCCGCTGGACGGCTCGCCGAACAGGGCGACCGCGGCGACGTGGTCGGCGACCGTCGGCGGCACCTCTGAGCTGGCCAGATTGATCACGGTGGCGCCCTGGGAGTACCCGCCGAGCACGATCTTCGTGTTCGGGCAGGTGGTGACGGTGTCCTCGATGTGCGCGCTCGCGTCGTTGGCGCCGCTGGGTGCGCTGGCGTGGTAGTCGTCGTTCGCGGGGTAGTTGACCGCGTACACGTCGACCGACCGTCCGCCGGCCTGCGAGGTGAGCGAGTCGACGAATGCCTGGCCGATGTTGCCGAGGCCTGGGTCCTGATGGGTGCCGCGGGCGAATACCACGGCGACGTCGGAACATGGATCAGCGGAGGCGGCTGGGGTGCCGATGGGCGCGCCCACAAGCGCCCAGCTCGTGGCCACCGTGACACCAACGATGCGGGCAAGGCTGCGTGCAGTCATCCTCAAATGCTTGCATACGGCCCGCGACGGCGCTGCCGGCGGCACCGACCGGCCCAATTCTCGTCTCGGATACTCGCGTCCCGAGCCTGGCCCCTGGGATCATCGGAACTTCGTATGTAGCTGGTATCGCTGCGGTAAAACGCCGACACGGACAGCCATGATCTGGATACGCTTTGGGCGCAGACGATCGGTCATCGATGAAAGGGGGCTCACGTGCCACAACTGGTCGTGGCTCCCGACTTGCTGGCGTCGGCGGCAGCGGGTTTGGAGGACATTGGCTCGGCGCTGGAAACTGCGCATACGGCGGCCGCCGCTCCGACCAGCGGGCTGGCGGCGGCCGGCGCTGACGAGATCTCGGCGGCCGTGACCGGGCTGTTTGCCAAGTACGGTCAGGAGTTCCAGTCGCTCAGCGCGCAGGCCGGCGCGTTTCACCAGGAGTTTGTCCAAGCGTTGAGCGGCGGCGCGTTGTCGTATGCGGCCACGGAGCTGGCCAGCGCGTCGCCGTTGCAGGCGGCCGCGCAGTCGCAGTGGTTTTCGCCATGGGAGCTGTTGACGGGGCGCCCGTTGGTGGGCAACGGGGCGGACGGGACGTCCGCGAACCCGAACGGCGTGGCCGGTGGGTGGATCTACGGCAACGGCGGCAGCGGCTTTTCCTCGGTGACGGCGGGGGTCGCCGGCGGAAACGGCGGCCGGGCGGGGTTGATCGGTTATGGGGGCGCCGGCGGTACCGGCGGAACCAGCGCGAACGGTGGAGCCGGTGGGCGCGGCGGGGCGTGGTTCGGTAACGGCGGAGCCGGAGGGCAGGCAGGCAGTACCGGACAGGGCGGGGGCGGTGGCTCAGCGGGTCTGTTCGGTTACGGCGGGTACGGCGGTAACGCAACCGGCAACTTCGGCGGGGTCGGAGGCCACGGCGGCTGGCTATTCGGCCAAAACGGGATCGCCGGCACCGGGGCGCCGAACAGCGCCTCCGTAACGCTGAATGTCGTCAACGTCACCGAGCCGGTGGTCGGCCTGTCCGTCAACGGCGGAAAGGCCATTCCCGCACTGGTCGACACCGGATCGGAAGGTCTGGTTATCCCGCTGCAAGACATGGGATTCCAACACCTAGGCCTGCCCACCGGGTTTGGTACCGGCGCTTACAGCGGGGGACTGATCTATGTGTATGCCACGTTCAACACCACGGTCGATTTCGGGAACGGCATCGTCAGCGCGCCGACCCCCGTCCACGCTGTCATCTTCTCTTTCCCGACAACCTTCCACTCCTTCATGTCCGGCAACGGCGCCGATGCCGTGTTGGGCATCGGGCCGAACGCGACGGGCCCGGGCCCCAGCAGCCCGACTACGGCGCTGCCGGGCAACCTCAGCCAGGGCGCCCTCATCGACCAGCCCAACCACGTGATGACTTTCGGTCCCAACCCGGGCAGCGGCACCGTCTCGCTCCCCGGATCGCCGATTACCACCCTGTACGTCCAGTTCAACAACGGGACCGTCCACCCAGTCACCGCGATTGTCGATTCCGGTGGCGTGTACGGAACCATGCCGTCATCGATCGGAATCCCGCCGGCGGGGACTGTCGTCCACGTCTACTCCGACAACGGCGTGACCCAGCTGTACCAGTACACGGTGGATTCGACGAACGCCCCGTCGACCAGCTCGGACGGCCTGATGAATACCGGGAATTTCGCGTTCGTTGACCACTCGGTCTACATCTCCAACAGCCCTGGGAATCAAGGGACCACGGTCTTCAATCTGTGACGCATCGCCCAGGCCATTTCCCGCTTCCGATGCGCGGGCCATGGGCGTGACCCGTAGGATAACCAGAACTTTGTAATCAACCGGGCACCGGTGCGTTAAAACGCCTACATGGACAGACCTGATCTGGATACGGTTAGGCGCACATAATCGGTCATTGATCGAAACGGGGGAGCGGCGTGCCACAACTGTTTGTGGCTCCCGACTTGCTGGCGTCGGCGGCAGCGGGTTTGGAGGACATAGGTTCGGCGCTGAAACAGGCGCACGCGGCGGCTGCCGCGTCCACCACCGGGCTGGCGGCCGCCGGCGCCGACGAGATCTCGGCGGCCGTGACGGGGCTGTTCGCGAACTATGGCGCGGAGTTCCAGTCGCTCAGCGCGCAAGCCAGCGTGTTTCACCAAGAGTTTGTCCAGTTACTGAGTGGCGGCGCGTTGTCGTACGCGGCCACCGAACTGGCCAGCGCGTCACCCTTGCAGGCGGCGGCGCAGTCGCAGTGGTTTTCGCCGTGGGAGTCGTTGACGGGGCGCCCGCTCGTGGGCAACGGGTCGGACGGGACGCTCACGAGCCTGAATGGTGGGGCCGGTGGGTGGCTGTACGGCAACGGCGGTACCGGCTATTCCTACAGCAGTGACTCGGGAGCCAATGCAGGGCTGGTCGGTGGGACCGGTGGTGCGGCGGGGCTGATCGGCAATGGCGGCACCGGGGGCGCCAGTGGAGCCGGCGCAACCGGGGGAACGGGTGGGCACGGCGGCTGGCTGTTCGGCAACGGCGGGGCCGCCGGAGCGGGCGGGACCGGCACGGCATCCCTGGCCGGCGGCGCCGGGGGAACGGGTGGTAGCGCGGGCCTGTTCGGCGTGGGCGGAACGGGCGGCAACGGCGGCGCGGCCGGTACCGGCTATGCGGGTGGCGGCGGCGCGGGAGGCCGTGGCGGCTGGTTGGCCGGCGACAACGGAGGAAACGGGCAAGCCGGCGGCAGCAATCTGAACGGCACCGTCTCGCTGAGCATCTTCGACACCACCGAGCCGATCGTGAACGCCTCGATCAATGGCGGACAAAGCGTACCCCTACTTGTCGACACCGGATCCGAAGGTTTGGTGGTGCCACTGAGAGACATCGGATTACAACACCTCGGGTTGCCCACCGGGTTTGGTATCGGTGCCTACAGCGGCGGGGATACCTATCTGTACATCAAGTTCAACGGCACCATCGATTTCGGGAATGGGATCGTCTCCTCTCCGACCACCATTAATGCGGTGTACTTTTCATTCCCGCAATCGTTCGCCAACTTCATGTCTGGTAACGGTTCGGTGGGCGTTTTGGGTATTGGGTCGAATGCGACGGGGCCGAACAGCATCAGCCCGGCCACCGCCTTGCAGGGAAACCTCAGTCAGGGTGCGCTCGTCGACGAGCCCGAAAGCAAGCTGGTTTTCGGTCCCAACCCGTATACGCCCCTGGCCACCGTGAGCGGGGCACCGATCACCACCGGCCTGACGTATACGGTCACCCTCCCGGGCGAGAGCCCGGTCACCACGTCGAACCCGGGGGTGATCGTCGATTCCGGTGGTGTGTACGGAACCATTCTGCAGTCGGCCCTCGGCGGTTCTGGCTCCGTGCCCGATGGCACGGTGATTGCCGTCTCTGACGGCAGCATCCCCCTCTACTCGTACACGGTGGAGGGCAACAACCCGTCGGTCATCACCTCAGATGTGATGAACACCGGGTACTACCCCTTCACGAAGATGCCGATATACATCGACTACACCGACAACACGCTGTCCTTCGATGCGCTCCCGCCATAACGAAGGCGCCAGAGGCGCATTGGCGCTGTAGGTGCCTTGCCCGTGGGTATTGGACCGTGTTCTAGTCGGAGCGTGAAACGATTTCCGCTGTCCCGGTTCCGGCCGTTACGGGGGCGGTCGCGGTGACCACCGGCCCCAGCTGCACAAGCCCTTTCCGGGCCGATCTGCTCGAGGGGAAGGTGGCGCTGGTGACGGGCGGCGCGACCGGGCTGGGCCTGGAGATCGCCCGGGTATTCGGCGGTCACGGCGCCCGCGTCGCGATCTGCAGCCGCAAGGAGGCCAACCTGAGAGCCGCGGTTGCGGCGTTGCGGCAAGAGGGAATTGAGGCCTCCTACGGCGTCTGCGACGTCCGCCGTCCCGATGAGGTCACGGCCGTCGTCGAGCAGGTGCTGCGCGATTTCACGCGACTCGACATCGTTGTGAACAATGCCGCCGGCAACTTCCCCGTCCCGGTAAAAGATCTGAGTCCCAACGGATTCAAAGCCGTCGTCGATATCGACCTACTCGGGACATTCAACGTATCGAAGGCGGCCTACGAGCTGTGGCTACGTCGCCACGGCGGCGCCGTCGTGAACATAAGCGCGGCGATTCAGTACCGCGGCATGGCGCTGCAAGCGCACGTCGTCGCGGCAAAAGCGGGCATCGATGCGCTCAGCCGCACCTGTGCCATCGAATGGGGTCCTGACAATGTTCGGGTGAATGTCGTTGCGCCAGGCGCTATGTCGGGAACCGAAGGCGTCAAGAGAATCGCCGGCGACGACCAACGCCGCACGGCCATGAACCCTCTGAGACGGCCCGGATCGACCACCGAGGTCGCGGAAACGGTGCTCTTCCTGGCCAGTGACGCCGCGTCCTACGTCACCGGAGCAACGCTGGTTGTCGACGGCGGCGGTTGGTTGACCGCCGGGGGAGTGCCGAACTTGCCGGGCTACCAGTAGGCGATCGAATCAACGGATCAGCGGTTTGGTTCCCGGCGTCTGCGCGGGGCGGACCTGGGGACTGGCCGGGATCGCCGGTTTGGGCAGCTGATCGGTGACGTTGGCGCGGGCCACCTCCAGGTCCGCGCCCGGAAACTGCACGGGCTGTGTGCTCGGCGGCTGGTTCAGGCGTAGCGCGGAGGTCAAATCGCCGAAAGTGCTTCGGCGCCAAGCGGAGATGTTGGGCTCCCGGACGCCGGTGAACCATTCCAGGAAACGCAGGCACGACGTGTGGTCGAAGCGTTCGGTCGCCACCCAGCCACCGGCCGTCCACGGCGAGACGATGATGCACGGCACCCGGTAGCCACCGCCGATCGGTTTGCCGCCAACGAATTCGTCGGCCGTACCGTTGGGCGGCAACGGCGGCACGACGTGGTCAAAAAGCCCATCGTTTTCGTCGTAGTTGATGATGAAAACGGTCTTGGCCCATACTTGCGGATTCGCGGCGACGGCGTTGATCCGGTCGGTAATGAATTTCGCGCCGTCGGCGGGCCGGTAGTCCGGGTGTTCGCACGCGCTGGCGTTGGGCATGATCCAGGACACGGCCGGCAGCCGGCCCTCGCGCGCATCGTGTTCGAACTGCCCGATCTCAGATGTGGCAATCCCGTTGGAGCGCAGCGGATTATCGCCCACCGCTCGCTGGTACTCGCCGAACAGCTCGAGAATGTTCAGGCCGTAATCGTCGATTTCGTTGTAGACCTTCCAGCTCACCCCGGCCTTTTGCAGGCGTTCGGGATACGTGGTCCAGGAGAAGCCTCCCGGCCTGGGGTGGTTGACGATCAGCGGCCCGCCGCCGGCTGCCGCCGGGTCGATGGTTCCGGTCATCCACATCATGCGGTTCGGCCAGGTCGGGCCGAGTACCGAGCAGTGGTAGGCGTCGCAGACGGTGAACGCGTCGGCGAGGGCGAAGTGGAACGGGATGTCGGCTCGCTGGTAGTAGCCCATGACGTACGGTCCGTAGACTCCGTCCGCCGCTCGGTGTGCGGGCAGCCAGCGGTCCATTTTGCCGCCGTTGAGGGCTTCATGCTGCACCGACCACGCGTGCGAGGTAGACGGGATCTTCTGCACGCTGTTGGTGAAGGTGTCCAAGTGAAACGGCAGCGTGTACCCGTCGGGGTTCTCGGGGTCGGGCTGTTCGAACACCGACGAGCCGTTGGGCAGGCGCACCGCGTCCGGGTCGTCGAAGCCGCGCACACCGGCCATGGTGCCGAAATAGTGGTCGAACGAGCGGTTCTCCTGCATCAGCAGGACGACATGTTCGATGGGCTGCGGCGGCAGCGGGTCGGCAAGCGCCCGTTGCACATTGGGCGGCATTGCCGCGAAGGCCGCCGCCAACGCCGTTCCCCCGATAAAACGCCGACGTGTCAGGCCGGCCGCGAAGGAGCCCGATTCGTTCAAAAGCTTCCCGTTCACCGGTCGTCGTTATCCCGCACGATGTTAGCGGCGACGACACACCTGACGACCGGGATTTAACCCACTTGCTTCAGGGTGTAGTGGGCGGTCGTGCGGCTGGGGTCGGCCGCGAGCCGGTCCACCTCTTGTTTGATGGGAGCGACGGCGCCGCCGTAAATGCCGGGACAGCCCTCGGGGCACTTGACTTCCCACCACATGTCCGACTGGTGCGGGGGCCACGCGCCTACCTGCCCGCCTGGCTTCTTGTAGCCGATCTGGGTGGCGTGCTTGACCAGATTGCCGACGTGGTGATGCGCCGGGCAGAAGAGCGATACGTCAATTTCGTTCATGGCCACTACTCTCCGCAGTCGATATGGCGCCGGGTTCCTCTACTGCTGACACCCTAGTGGGTCGATCACCAACGGATGAGTGCCTACTCGGCGCTTTGTGAGCAGCGCATCAGCCTTTCGTCGGCCTCGTCGGGGGATTGGCCGGCGTCGACGAACCCGTGGCGCCGCTAAAGCGCGATCGCCCGGTGGTTGTCCGCCTTGACCGAGAGCACAACTTCCCGCTGGTTCGCCCAGGTCAGCACCGCCCGCACCGCCGCGTCGCCGACACCAGCAGCACGAGCGAACGGGGCGATCCATATCGAGATGAGCTCGACGGTGTCGTCCCCCTTAACGCAAGCGCTGACCATCCCGGCGGATGCGGCGTCCGATCGGAACACGATGTTCAGCGGAACGTCGACAGTCTTGCGCACGCCACAGCGACCAGTCGTCGGGTCCGAGGGCGCGAGTTTCGATCACGTGGTCACCTGGTCGCCGAAAGTTCGTACTTGCCGAGGGAAGGAACTGCGTGTTTGTTCAGGTTGAGCGTAGGTGAGCCGAAAAGGCGTCAGGATCCAATGAGCAACGAAAGGCACGCACATCGATGGCCGACGCAACGAGCCAGGTCAAGCCGACCGCGGTGTCCGCGGACCGGTCGGATCGCGTGAGGATAGGCGTTCAGCTGTGGCCGGGCGGGACGCCGGACTACCGGACATGGCGCCAAGCGGTGTTGCACGCCGAAGAGCTCGGCGCCGACGCCATCTTCGGCTACGACCACTTCCACAAGCCCTTTGTCGACATCGTCGACGGCAGTCCGCAGCTGCAGGACGACCAGCCCGATGTCAACAACTTCGAAGGATGGACCGCCCTTGCGTCATGGGGCGAGATCACCGACCGAGCCGAGATCGGGCTGCTCGTCACCGGCATCCCATACCGCAACCCCGACCTCGTCGCGGACATGGCGCGCACCGTCGACCACATCAGCGGCGGGCGACTCATCCTGGGCCTGGGGGCCGGCTGGTATCCGAAAGACTTCATCGTCTACGGATACGACTACGGCAGCATCAGGTCGAGGATGGACCACTTCGACGAAGGCTTGGCGCGCATCGAACACCGGCTCCGCCATTTGAGTCCCGGCCCGGTGCGGCGCATCCCGATACTCATTGGGGGCGGCGGCGAACGGCGCACCATTCCCGCCGCGGCGCGGCATGCCGACATCTGGCACAGCTTTGAGCCGCTCGAAGAATTTCGCCGCAAGAACGAACTTCTCAAGCGGCTCGCGACTGACGCCGGACGCGACGAAGCCGGCATCGAACGCGCGATGGCGTGGATCGACGCCAAGACCGCCGACGCCTTTGTCGGTGAGGGCGTGACCTTGTTCACCACCGAAATCCATCCGGACCGCAACGGTTATGAATTCTCCGAGCTCGAAGCGATGCTGACCTGGCGCGACAGCGGATAGAACCCGCCAGGGATTTACCCACGGATCCCACAGGTGAATGTACGGTTAACCTTCGGTGGCTATTATCTGCGTTCTTGTTGGACCGGAATTACGCCGCCGCCCCTCGGAGGATTTCTGTTGACCACCTGGTCGCACACTTTCAGCACGCACGACGCAGTTGCGGTCGACGCCCTCGAGGCGGCGCTGCGGCCGAAATTCGCCGTCGCCGTCGGACCGGAACGGGCGGTGTCACAAACCTGGCTCGACACGTTCGATTGGCGATTGCACGCCGCGGGGATCTCGCTGGAGTACGCCGACGACGGCCCGCTGATCGCGCACCTGCCGGACGGTTCCCAACTGCAAGGCCCGCTGCCCGAGCGGGGCTGGCCGGCGCACGCAGAGGACATGCCCCCCGGGCGGCTGCACGACGCGCTCGCGCCGATCGTCGCACCGCGGGCGTTGTTGCCGGTCGCGACCGTGCACCGCACCGCACGGGAGAACCGCGTACTCAACAGCGACCAGAAGACGGTCGCCCGGCTGGTGATCGAAAACGACGATGGCGGCGTCAACCGAGTGCTGGTGCAGCCGCTCCGCGGCTACGACGCCGCCGGTGATTGGATCTCGCGCCGGCTGCCCCGCGTCGACGGGCTGACCCCGCTCACGACCACGCCCTACGACGACGCGCTGGCCAATGCGAGCCGCAAGCCCGGCGACTACGACGTGAGCGCGACCGTGCCGCTTCGGCTGGAGGCGCCGGGCACGTTGGCGATTGCGACGGTGCTGCTGCACTTCACGGACACCATCGCCGACAACGTGGAGGGCACGATCACTGCGGTCGACATCGAATTCTTGCACGACCTCCGCGTTGCGGTGCGGCGCACGCGCTCGATTCTCAAGCTCACCGGCGACGTGCTGCCGGACGATATCGCTGCCCGCTTCGCGCCGGATTTCAAGTGGCTGGGCGATCTCACGTCCGGAGTACGCGACCTCGATGTGTATCTACTCGACCTCGACAATATGGCGGCTCGCCTCACGTTGGCCGGCCCGCACGATCTGGATCCCTTCCGCTCGTTCCTGATTCGGCATCGGGCCGTCGAACGCCGCCGGCTGGTGCGCGGGCTCCGGTCGCGCCGTTTCGAGCAGCTGATGGACGGCTGGCGTACGGCGCTGCTGCAGGCGGCCGCCAATGCCGAGGCCGCCCATGGCAGTCCCCCTGTCGCGACGCTGGCCGGCGAACGGGTGCAGCGGGCTTTCCGACGGGTCGTGCGGCACGGCGAACGGATAACCGCCGACTCCCCGAGCGAGCAGGTGCACGCACTGCGCAAGCGGTGCAAGGAATTGCGCTACCTGCTAGAGGTATTTCGCCCGCTGCACGTTGAGAAGCCACACCGCTCGCTGATCAAGGAGCTCAAAGCATTGCAGGACACCCTCGGCGACTTCCAGGACGGCGAGGTACAACGCGACTCCGTCCGCGAATTCGCCGCGGCGATGATGCAGGAGGGCAGAACCCCTCCCGAAACCGTCCTCGCGATGGGGGAGTCGGCCGCCCAGCGCGACGCGCAGCAGCTGCGTGCGCGGGCGTCGCTAGTGGACCGGCTGCAGCCGCTGATTGCCGCAAGGAATCGGGCCCGGGTAAAGGCGCTGGTGCGTTCGTGAAGGTCTACGCGACGTACAACATCAAGGGTGGCGTCGGCAAGACGTCGACCGCGGTCAACCTCGCCCACCTGGCCGCGCGGGACGGCCGTCAGACACTGCTCTGGGATCTCGACCCGCAGGGTGCGGCGACCTACCTCTTCCGGGTGAAGCCCAAGGTCAAGGGCGGTAGCAAGGCGCTGCTGCGGGGCACGCGATCACTTGACGACACGATCAAGGGCACCGATTTCGACCGACTCGACCTGGTGCCTGCGGATTTCAGCTACCGCAACATGGATTTGCAGCTAGAGAACTCGAAACGGCCGACCCACCGGATCCGCGATCTACTGCGACAGCTCGACGACGAATACGACGACGTCTTTCTGGACTGCCCGCCGAGCATTTCGCTGCTGTCCGAGAATGTTCTGCACGCGGTCGACACGTTGTTGGTGCCGATCATCCCGACGACGCTGTCGGTGCGCACGTTCGAACAGCTCGTGAATTTTGTAGGCGATTTCAACGGCAGACGGCCCCGGGTGTATGCGTTTTTTTCGATGGTGGACCGGCGCAAGCGACTGCATCACGAGGTGATGGAGCATCTCGCGGCGGAGCGACCGGGAATTCTGGCGACGGCGATCCCATCGCTTTCGATCATCGAGCAGATGGCCGTACAGCGAGCACCCGTGACCGCGTTTGCTCCGTCCAGCGCCGCCGCTCACTGTTACGAAGCGCTCTGGGCCGAGCTGAAGCGAACTTGAATTCGGCTCTGAATCCAGAATTCGGCTCTGAATCCACCTCGTCAAAAGCCATGTCAGTGCCACTGACACCACATTGGTGCTGCGGGCGAGGCGCGGCGGTGGAAGTATCGCGGGAGTGGCCACCAAGAAACCGCAGACAATCTCTTACCCCGCGCCAGAGGCACGCCCGCGCCATCACGGCCATGACCTGCTCGACCCGCATGTCATCGTCCTGTTTGGCGCGACGGGCGACCTGGCCAAACGCAAGCTGATCCCCGGCCTGGCCTACCTGGATCAGTCCGAGCTTGCGCCCGACGTCCAAATCGTCGCGACGTCGCTGGAAGACTTCACCGACGACGAGTTCCGGGAGCTCGCCAAGAACGCGATCGACTCGTTCGGCCACCACAAGCTCACGCCCGAGCAGTGGGCCGACTTCGCAAAGATCGTCACCTACGTCCCGCAGGGCGCCGGCCCCGAGGCACTGGCCGCCGCCGTCGCCGAGGCGGAAACCAACCTCGGACCCAAGGTCCGGCGGCTGCATTACTTGTCGGTCCCGCCGAGGGCGGCGCGCGACGTCATCACCATGCTGCGCGAGGCCAACCTCGTCGAACGCTCCCGGGTGGTGATGGAGAAGCCGTTCGGCACCGACTTGGCCAGCGCGGTGTCGCTCAACGACTTCGTGCATCAGACATTCGATGAATCTCAGATTTTCCGTATCGACCACTTCCTGGGTAAGGAAGCGGCACAGAACATCCTGGCGTTCCGCTTCGCCAACGGCCTGTTCGAGCCGATCTGGAACCGCAACTTCATCGACCACATCCAAATCGACATTCCCGAAACCCTGGGCCTGGATCAGCGGGCCGACTTCTACGAAAGCACCGGCGCCTACAAGGATATGGTGGTGACCCACCTGTTCCAGGTGATGGCGTTCGTGGTGATGGAGCCCCCGACGGCGCTGGAACCGTTTGCCATCAGCGAAGAGAAGAACAAGGTGTTCCGGTCGATGCTGCCGGTTAAAACCACGAATGTGGTGCGCGGCCAGTACAGCGGTTACCGCGCCGAGAAGGGGGTGGCCAAGGATTCCGACACCGAGACGTTCATCGCGCTCAAGGTCGGTATCGACAACTGGCGCTGGGCCGGCGTACCCATCTACCTTCGCACCGGCAAGAAGATGGCCGAGGGCATCCGCATTATCTCGATCGCCTTCCGGGAGGCTCCGCGGACCATGTTCCCGCCGGGGTCGGGGGTGGGCACCCAAGGCCCCGACCACCTCACGTTCGACCTCGCTGACAACTCAAAGGTGTCGCTGTCGTTCTACGGTAAGCGGCCCGGTCCGGGCATGAAACTCGACAAGATGTCGATGCAGTTCTCCTCCCAGGAAATCGACAGCGTTGTCGATGTGCTTGAGGCCTACGAACGGCTCATCCTGGATGCGATGCGTGGCGACCACACACTGTTCAATACCGCAGAGGGCATCGAATCGTTATGGGAGCGTTCGCAGGAACTGCTCGACGATCCGCCGCCGGCCAAGATGTACCAACCGGGCACCTGGGGCCCCAACGCCATTCATCAATTGATCGCGCCCAGTGCATGGCGGTTGCCATTCGAGCGGGGATGGCGCGAAGCGAAGAGCTAAATTGGCCTAAAACCGGCCTAGAACCAGCTGAAAGCACCGGCAATCATCGGCAGTCATCTCAGCTCAATCCGTTGTCCCGCTGTGTCACATCGATTTCGAGTTTGACGCCAGGCCTTGCCGCTGCTAGTCGTTGTGCATTTGACCCCGCGGGTGTCGTTAGCCTAACCGCGGCCAAGGAGCATACCGAACCCGTTGCGGCGCAGGCTAACTCGCAGTTCAGGTCCTGCTGGATGTTCGCTCAGCCAAGCGTGCAAGGCGACTTTTTGCGCGCTCGCCGTCGCCGTATTCATATGCAGCGATCGCAGCAGCGTCGACACCGTGCTCGCAGACATATCCGCTGGTTGCGCCTGGCGGTCCAAGATATTGCCCATACCCCAAAATAAGTCCGAAAGTGGCCTTGACGCTTATAAAGCGTGAAACCCAATCATGAGAATTTCCTAAATCGCGGGCGCCCCTGACCAACTCCCGGCGGCCGTCTGCGATCACCCGCTGGCAGCCCGACCACACACCGCGGTACCCGACCGTGTGTCGGGCCCGCGGTGTTAGCGAGTTGCCGGGTCGTCATCCGCCCATCGTCGCGCTCACCTGCCAAGGCGAGGCACCCTGGCAACGGCAACAGGAGCGGCCGATGCGGCGGCGTCGGCGGGCACGGTGGGCCGGGACTGTGCGTCGCGTCGTGGTTGCCGGCGCTGGCGCGAAAGGCTCTCCGGCAAAACAATTTTCGCGCCCTATGCCGGTGGCATGTTGACCTGGCGGGCACAAAGTTCGGCGTCGTAGTCTAGGCGAACTCGCGAGGGTTTGGCGGTCAGACTTCGGGAGTCTTCCCGTTCTCTGGACACCTGGGACATCCCGCGGCTATCGTGGCGGTGCTGTTGGGTTGGCTCTTCCGGACTACAGATGGGTACTGCGGTGCGCTTTGGGCATGCGATTCAAGCGGATTGGGTCTCGTGCCTCCGGCAGCCGAGGATATTGACAAGGACGCCCCGGCCAGTAGGCGATGACGACGAGTAGGGATCACCCGGAGCCCACGCAATTCGGCACGGGATTGACGACGTCGGCCTGGGTCCTATACCGGGGCAACGCATGCGGCGACGAGGATTCGCCACTGCGGCTTGAAACGGTCGAACTGCCCGCGCCGGGCCCACGCGACGTCCTCGTCGAACCGCTGTATGGCTCATGGGAAGGGAACATGGGCCATGCGGTACAGCGGAGCCCCGTCGATATCTGCGAACTCCGCGGGGAAGACCGAGTGGTTCTCGGCAATGCGGGCGTCGTCCGCGTGCTCGAGGTCGGATCGGCCGTGACCCATGTCGCTCCCGGCGATGTCGGAATCGTCTTCTGCAATGGCGTCGCCGACGCACACGGCTATCCCATTACGATTTTCGGTTACGACACACCGGGGACCATCGGCGTCCTGGCCGCCAAGACGATCTTGACCGAGTCCCAAATCATTCGCATTCCTGCGTTATCGCCACTTTCTTTGGAGCAGTGGGCAGCGTTCTCACTGCGGTACATCACGGCTTGGGCGAATTGGCGGGTTGCCTGGGGATGCTTCCGAGTGCAAATGCCCGACGTCGACCCCGACGATGTCCACGTATGGGCCTGGGGCGGGGGAGTGGCACTCGCGGAGCTGAGCCTGGCGCGCGCCGCGGGATGCCGTGTCGCGATGATGGCGTCACAACCCGAACGCCTTGCGGAACTGCGCGCTTTCGGCATAGATGCCATCGACCGCGGCACCTTTCGAGCCGGGCACATCGAAGAGGACTTCCTCGCCGCCGTCCGTGATCGGACCAACGGCCAAGGCATATCCATCCTCATCGATAACCTCGGGGTTCACCCCACCGCCAATTTGCGGGCCCTCGCCCGACAAGGTGTCGTCGCGACGTCGGGTTGGAAGACTCGCACGGTCTTCCCGTTGTCTCGTCCAGTCGAATGCCAAAAACGACACTTGCACGTCTTCACGCACTACGCTCGCTACGACGAAGGCCGCGCCGCGGTCGACTACGCCCTTCAACACGGCTGGGGGCCGCCCATGCCAACCGATGTCTACGATTGGACCGAAATACCCCGGCTCGCAGACGATTACGCCGCAGGTCGCATAGCCAGCTACTTCCCGATCTTTCGTGTGAATGCGCCGGCGGGGTGACGCCGATGTCCTCGGCGGTGCAAAGCGAGATCCGCGTCGCGCGCATCGGTGTCCACATCCCGCCGTCACGCCAATCGAACGTGCCCCTGCTATCGGGTTTCGGTGTTGACGAAGATTTCATGCGACGCCGGATTGGGGTCGTGAAGCGAGCGGTCAAAGCACCGGATCAACAGATTAGCGACCTGTGTGTGGAGGCCTTCAACGACCTGACCCGGAAAATGCCCGAGCTCGATCGCGATTCCATACAACTGGTCTGCCTGGTTACGCAGAACCCCGATTCATCGATTCCCCATACCTCTGCCGTCATCCACCAGCAGTTGGGCTTACCCGCTTCATGTATGACATTCGACCTATCACAAGGATGCGCTGGGTTTACTCACGCATTGGGTGTCGTGACGTCCCTTGCCGAGCGGTTTAACTTTGACAACGCCCTGATCTTCACGTGCGACCCCTACTCCACGGTCGTTGATCCCTCCGATCGCGACACGGCTCTGCTATTCGGCGACGCCGCCACCGCGACTCTCCTCCATCGGAGCGGACAGGGCTATCGGCTGGTCGATGCCGTGTTCGGCACCCGGCCGGGCTCCTCCTCGGTGTTGCGCTTTGAGGGTCGACTCATCATGGAAGGCAGCAACGTATTCAAATGCGCTGCCCGGGAGGTACCTCCGTCGATCCGTCACCTACTGGAACGCCACCACCTGCGCATCGACGACATCGACCTGTATCTCTTGCATCCCGGCTCCAGGTACCTGCTCGATGTCCTGCGCGCCGACCTCGGCGTCACCGAGGACCGATTGCCGTTCGAGGCGAGCGAATACGGCAACACGGTATCGTCCTCGATCCCGCTGATGCTCGCATCGCGGCTAGACGAGGGCCAATCCAAGGCGCGAATTCTTCTGAGCGGGTTTGGGGTTGGTTTCTCGTGGGGCACATGCCTGCTTGAGCAAATCCCCGGATTGTCTGACTCCACGACATAGTTGCCAGATGCCTCGCAAATAATTGATACCTCTATTGTTATCAGGGCTCAGCGATTTTGAAGGCCCAGCCACGTCATCGTATTAATCAGCGACCTCGACATTCGCGTCGCGGACCGCGACACCGGCCACCTTATCCGCAAACTCTCCGACCCTGCCCGCGACTATTAACCAGGGCGTTAAATGACAATTCATCGCGGAATTAAATGCGGAAACACCCCCGAAGACCGGATCAACGTGTAAACCTGTCGCGGGACACCCCGCCAGACGAGGCCCCGCGATACGGCAAGCAGATCCCAGGAGAAGGGAGCCACGAACGATGGTCACTGGTCAGGATCTCATCGAGATAATCGCTAAGTCCGGGATCGAGGTGGACACCGCCGACTTGCGTCACGATGACAACCTGTACGCGCAGGGGTTCGATTCGCTCGATATGGCGAACCTGGAGCTGCAAATCGAACTGCGTTATGGAGTCGAAATCAGCTCGCAGCAACCCCTCAAATTGTGGACCATTAAAGACTTCGTCGACTTCCTCAACGACAAGCTGAGCAGCAGCGCCGACCACTGGCACTGAGAGCCCACCCCTTATAACCACCTGCTGCCGGACCTGTTGCTTCAAACGCACTGTCACGTTCGGTATGGTGCGGGTGACTTGAGAAAGAGGGCAGCGGCGGGGGCGCGAAAGGCCGCACCGCCAACCTGTTACGGTACCGAATCCGCTCATAATCGACTGCGCCCCAAGCATTCTCGAATAACCTGACCACGGCAAGAGAAGCCGTTACCTGCCGGGCAGCGCCATGGCGACGACGGGCCGGGATCCGCAGACCTGACCGTCCCACGGCGGGGTGCCGCTGCGCTGCCCGTGCTCGTGGCATATGGCGGGATTTACTTGGTGCGCGATATTCCGCCACGGATTGAGCCGCAACCGTATATATTCAGTGCTGACCGTGATGAAATCGTGATATAGCCGTGATTCGAACGTGATCGAAGGATTTCGCATGTCATATCTGATTGCCGCACCGGAAGCCCTAGCCGCGGCGACGACAGATATTGCCGGGATCGGCTCGACGCTCAGCGCGGCCAACGCCGCGGCGGCGCCCGGGACGACGGGGGCGCTGGCGGCCGGTGCGGACGAGGTATCGGACGCCATCGCTGGGATATTCGACGGCTATGCCCAGGAATTTCAAGCCCTGAGCGCCCAAGCGGCGGCATTTCACGCGGAGTTTGTCCAGGCCCTAACCGGTGGTGCGGGGTGGTACGCGAGCGCCGAAGCGGCCAACACGTCGCTTCTACAAACCGTGCAGCGCGACGCGCTCAGCATCGTGAACGCGCCCACCGAGGCGGCGATCGGGCGGCCGCTGATCGGCAACGGGGCCAACGCGACGGCGGCGGGCGGTCGGGGCACCGACGGCGGCCTGCTCTACGGCAACGGCGGCAACGGTGCCGCCGGCGGGACCGGCCAGACAGGCGGCGACGGCGGCAACGCCGGGTGGTTCGGAAATGGTGGCACCGGCGGCACCGGCGGTTCCGGCGCCGCCGGCGGGAAGGGCGGCACCGGCGGACTGCTGGTCGGCAACGGTGGTGCCGGAGGGAACGGTGGGGCGGCTCAATCCGGCGTCAACGGCGGCAACCCCGGACTCGGCGGTACCGGCGGCCATGCGGGGCTGTTCGGCCAGGCGGGAACCAACGGGCAGATCGGCAGTGCGGTCACCGGCGGCGGTGGCGGGAGTGGTGGCGGTGGCGGCGGGGGAGGTGGCGGCACCGTGATCTCCACCCAGTACGGCACGACGACGATCGAAAACGCCTACGTGGTGCAGAACAACGCGTGGAACAACCCCGGCGGACAGGCCATCACCGTCAGCAACACCGGATTCACCATCACCACCGAAAACGGCTCCGCACCCACCAACGGCGCCCCGCTTGGGTACCCGTCAATCTATGACGGCGTGCACTACGGCACCGCATCGCCAGGGACCAACCTGCCCATCCAGCTGAGCCAGATCCACAGCGCCACCAGCAGCATCAGCTACACCTACCCCACCTCGGGAACCTACGACGCCTCCTACGACATCTGGATGAACCCGACCTCGATCACCACCGGCGTCAACCAGCAGGAGCTGATGATCTGGTTCAACCACACCGGCCCCATCCAACCCGTCGGCTCCGCGGTCGGCACCAGCACCGTCGACGGCAAGAGCTTCACGGTGTGGCAGGGCAGCAACGGCCAAAACAACGTGGTCTCCTACGTCGCGAACACCCCGATAAGCTCCTGGGACAACTTCGACGTAATGGGTTTCATCGACAACACCGAAACCCTTGAGCCGGTGACCAGCTCGTGGTACCTGACCAGCATCCAAGCCGGCTTCGAGCCGTGGAGCGGCAGCGTTGGCGCGGGCGTCGATTCGTTCGCCGCGAGCGTCAACGGCGTCAGCTAGAGAGCCTGGCCCAGACCGCGACGGGCGGGCACGCTCTATCCTGTCCGGCGTGGCCGAACCGTCCATCGAAACGTCGCGGGCGGCGTTGCGCGGACGCCTGGACCGCCTGACCATCCGCGACAGCGCACGCCTGGACAGGCGGCTGAAGAACCTCCGCGGCTCGAATCCGCAGCGGCTGCAGCGGCTCGCCGACCAGATCGCCCTTGATATCGACAAGGCCGAAACCTTGATCGCTACAAGGCAATCCGCCATCCAGACGATCGCCTACCCCGACCTGCCGGTCAGCGAGCGACGGCAGGAAATCGCCGAGGCGATACTGGCGCACCAGGTGGTCATTGTCGCGGGCGAAACCGGGTCGGGTAAGACCACACAGCTGCCCAAGATCTGCCTCGACATCGGCCGTGGCATCCGCGGAACCATCGGGCACACCCAGCCCCGGCGTCTCGCCGCCCGCACCGTAGCGCAGCGCATCGCCGACGAACTGGGAAGCCCGCTCGGCGAGGCCGTCGGCTACTCCGTCAGATTCACCGATCAGGTCAGCGACCGCACCCTGGTCAAGCTGATGACCGACGGCATCCTGCTCGCCGAGATCCAGCGCGACCGACGCCTGCTGCGGTACGACACGCTGATCCTCGACGAGGCCCACGAGCGCAGCCTCAACATCGACTTCCTACTAGGTTACCTGCGCGAACTCCTGCCGCGCCGCCCTGAACTGAAGCTGATCGTCACGTCGGCCACCATTGAGCCCCATCGCTTTTCGGCGCACTTCGGCGGCGCCCCGATAGTCGAGGTGTCCGGACGCACGTATCCGGCGGAGGTCCGATACCGGCCGTTGGAAGTCCCGGTCGCGTCCCGAACCGAGGACGATCCCGACGACCCCGACCACGAGATCGTCCGCACCGAGATGCGCGACGAGGTCGAGGCGATCGTCGACGCGATCCACGAATTGGAGGCCGAGCCGCCCGGGGACGTGTTGGTATTCCTGTCGGGCGAGCGCGAAATCCGCGACACCGCTGACGCCCTTACGGGCTCGCTGGGCTTGAAGCACACGGAAGTGCTGCCGCTGTACGCACGGCTGCCGACCGCCGAGCAGCAGAAGGTGTTCGCGCCACACACCGGGCGCCGGGTGGTGTTGGCGACGAATGTGGCCGAGACAGCGCTGACCGTGCCGGGCATCCGCTACGTGGTCGACCCCGGCAACGCCCGCATCTCGCGGTACAGCCGCCGGCTCAAGGTGCAGCGATTGCCCATCGAACCGATCTCGCAGGCGTCCGCGGCGCAGCGGGCCGGCCGGTGCGGCCGCGTCGCTGCGGGCGTCTGCCTCCGTCTCTACTCCGAGGAGGACTTCGCGGGCCGCCCGCGCTACACCGAGCCGGAAATACTGCGGACGAACCTCGCCGCGGTGATCCTGCAGATGGCGGCGCTGCAACTCGGCGACATCGAGAACTTTCCCTTCCTCGACCCACCGGACCGGCGGAGTATCCGTGACGGGGTGCAGCTGCTGCAGGAGCTCGGCGCGTTCGACCAGCAGGGCGCTATCACCGATCTCGGCCGTCGCCTGGCGCGACTGCCGGTCGACCCCCGCCTGGGCCGGATGATCCTGCAGGCCGAGATCGAGGCATGCGTGCGGGAGGTGCTGGTAGTGGCCGCGGCGCTGAGCATCCCCGACCCGCGCGAGCGCCCCACCGATCGCGAGGAGGCCGCCCGCCAGAGCCACGCCCGTTTCGCCGACGAGCACTCGGACTTCATCTCCTACCTCAACCTCTGGAACTACCTGCGTGAGCAACGAAAGGAATTGTCCGGCAGCGGCTTTCGCCGGATGTGCCGAAAGGAGTTCCTGCACTACCTGCGCATCCGCGAGTGGCAGGACCTAGTCGGGCAGCTGCGCAGCATCGCGCGTGATTTGGGCATCCTCGAGGCCGACGAGCCCGCCGATGCGGCGCGGCTGCACGCGGCGCTGCTGGCCGGTCTGTTGTCGCACGTGGGTATGCGCCGCGAGGATTCGCGCGAGTACCTGGGAGCGCGTAACTCACGGTTCGCCCTCGCGCCGGGCTCGGTGCTCGCCAAACGACCGCCGCGATGGGTCATGGTGGCAGAGCTGGTCGAGACCAGTCGGCTGTACGGGAGAACCGGCGCGCGCATCCAGCCGGAGGTAGTCGAGCGGGTCGCGGGTGATCTGGTGCAGCGCACCTACAGCGAACCGCAGTGGGACGCCCAGCGCGGCGAAGTGATGGCCTGCGAGCGGGTGACGCTGTACGGCCTGCCGCTGGTTGCGCGCCGGCGCGTGGGGTACGCCCGAGTCGAGCCTGCCACCGCGCGGGAACTGTTCATCCGGCACGCACTCGTGGAGGGCGACTGGCAGACCCGCCATCACTTCTTCCGGGACAACGCGCGGCTGCGGGCCGAACTCGAGGAGCTGGAGGAGCGGGCGCGCCGCCGCGACCTGCTGGTCGGTGACGACGACGTCTACGCGCTCTACGACGCCCGAGTCCCGGCCGAAGTCCTCTCCGCCAGGCACTTCGACGGATGGTGGAAGAAGCAGCGGCACCGGACGCCGGACCTGCTGACATTCACCCGCGACGACCTGCTGCGCGGCAGCTCCGCCGCCGCCGTCGATGCCGACCGGCCGGAGACCTGGGATGCGGGCGATATCGCGCTGCCCCTGACATACCGGTTCGAGCCCGGCGCCGCCGATGACGGCGTCACGGTGCACGTGCCGGTCGACGTGCTCGCGCGGTTGGGTGGTGACGAATTCGCTTGGCAGGTGCCGGCGCTGCGGGAGGAGCTGGTGACCGCGCTCATCCGCTCGCTGCCAAAAGATCTGCGCCGCAACTTCGTTCCCGCCCCGGACACCGCTCGCGCGGTGCTGGCCGGGATCGACCCGGCCCGAGAGCCGGTGCTGACGGCATTGCAGCGCGAGTTGCGCCGTCGCACAGGTGTTTTGGTGCCCGTCGACGCGTTCGACCTGGACAAGCTGCCGACCCACCTGCGGGTCACATTTGCCGTCGAGTCTGCGGATGGCACCGAAGTGGCCCGCGGCAAGGACCTTGCGGTGCTGCAGGAGCGGCTCGCGGCGCCAGCGCGGCGCGCCGTCGTCGAAGCGGTCGCCGGCGGCCTAGAACGGACCGGGTTGCGCGCCTGGCCCAACGACGTCGACGAACTGCCGCGCGTGGTCGAGCGCAGGGTGGATGGGCGGGCCGTGCGCGGCTTCCCTGCATTCGTCGACGCGGGCTCCGCCGTCGACCTGCGCGTGTTCGCGACGTCCGCCGAACGAGACCGGGCGATGGGACCGGGGACCCGACGTTTGGTGCGGCTGGGTGTGGCATCGGTTGGGCCCGAGCCCGTCAAAGTGGTTGAGCGGCAGCTGGATCCGCGAACACGGCTGGCGCTGGGCGCCAACCCGGACGGCTCGCTTTCCGCGTTGCTGGACGACTGCGCCGACGCCGCGGTGGACGCGCTGGTGCCTGGTCCGGTGTGGACGCGTGCCGAGTTCGTCGCGCTGCGTGACCAGGTAGCGCAGGATCTTGTCGCGACGACCGTCGACGTGCGCAGACGTGTGGAGACGGCGTTGTCCGCGGCGCAAGGGGTGCAACTCCTGCTGCCCGCCCAGCCACCACCCGGCCAAACCGACGCGATCGCCGACGTCCGGGCTCAGCTGGACCGGCTGCTGCCGCACGGATTCGTCACCGCCACCGGACGCGCACATCTCGCCGATTTGACCCGCTACCTGACGGCGATCCACCGCCGTCTCGACCGGCTGCCCTACGCGATCGAGGACGACCGGAAGCGGATGCGGCGCGTGCACGCCGTGCAGGGCGCATACGACGACCTGGTGCGCACGCTGCCGGCCGCACGGGCAACTGCCGCCGACCTCCGCGACATCGCCCGGCAGATCGAAGAGCTGCGAGTGAGCCTCTGGGCCCAGCAGCTGGGCACCCCGCGTCCGGTCAGCGAAAAGCGCATCTACCAGGCAATTTACGCCGTACGTGACGGTTCCTGACCCGCCCCGCAATGCATCGCAAAACAGGGTTTTGTACGTTCGTGCCAGAAAACCGTTGCACAAACGAAATCGAGCCGCTAACTTATACCGGAGGGGAGATCCTCATCACACTGATCGGGAGCGCGGGGCGGCGTAAATCCCGACAGGGTCTTCTTCACCAACGGGCGGGCGGTCGTTACTTGCGGCCGGGATGAAGGGAAAAAACTTCGGTGTCAGAATCACGACCTGCAGTGCGGCGCTTGAACCTTGCTCCTGTAAACGGCAATCTGCGTGCGGTGGCCGCGGAGGATCGGGCGTGGGTCTCTAAGGGGTTGTGCAGGGGAAAGGACCCCGACGAGCTCTTTGTTTCGGGGGCCGCGCAGCGCAGGGCTGCGATCATCTGCCGGCACTGCCCGGTAATGCAGCAGTGCGGGGCGGACGCGCTCGATAACCAGGTCGAATACGGCATCTGGGGCGGCATGACCGAGCGGCAGCGCAGGGCGCTGCTCAAGCAGCACCCCGACGTCGTGTCGTGGGCGGACTTTTTCAACAAGCGCAGCATCCGCACCGCTGGATAGGGTCTGGGAGACCGCCTCAGGGTCCGGATCTCCCTCATTACGCAATTGTTACGACTCTCCCGTGATGCGAGATGAGATGCGCCATTTCTTCTGGGTTTGCCACCTTCGACGTGATTGGGCGTGCCCTCCCGGCCATGGCCGGGAGGGCACCTAAAACCGTTGCAGTTCAATCAGTTTGACTCGATTTGGGTCGGTTGGCTCGGTGAGAATGAGGACCGCGCGGCGCTTTTCCCGCCTATATGACGGTGCGCTACCTCCTATCAGCGGCAATTGACGACGGGGCGAAACTCAAGTAGCCGGATACTCTATTCGGCTCCCCTGCCGGCGCTGACGATGAAGTGGATTGATCGTCGGCCTGCTGGTAGAGGGGAACCGCTCGTGACAGGAACCAAAGCGTCCGCGCACCGAACGGACCTCCCGGCTGGAGGCGATCGAAGTTGGGTCTTGAAGGCGAAGTGCAGGGCCGGCGATCCCGACGAACTCTTTGTTTCGGGGGCCGCGCAACGCAGGGCGGTGGCCATCTGTCGTCACTGCCCGGTGAGGGAGCAGTGCGGGGCGGACGCGCTCGACAACAACGTCGAGTTCGGCATCTGGGGCGGCATGACAGAACGGCAGCGCAGGACACTGCTCAGACGGCACCCCGAGGTCGTGTCGTGGGCGGACTTCCTGAATACGCGCGACGCCCGCGCCGTCGGATAGATGCTGACGAGCAAATCGCGACCCACCGCGACCACCCGCGACCTCTATTGCCTTCGCACGTTATGCCGGCTACGGCACGCGTTTGGCGGCCCCCGCGTTAACTCGGATCGACGTTTTCCGCGCCCTGCGCGTGCCGCGCGGCCGTTTCGTCCATGGTTTCGCGCAGCGCCGGTATCTCGCCGACCAACCTGGCCAGGTCTTCGCGCGCGATGACCAGCACCTCGGCCGGCCCCGTCGTCGTCACGGTCGCATTACGCAGTATTCCTTTGCGCAGGACGGACTCACCAATCACCTCGCCCGGGCCGACTACGTTGACGCGTTCCTTGCCGACATAGACCGCGGCCTCACCGGTGAGCAGGATGTAGGCGTTGTCCGACGGAGTCTGCTCGTGAATCAACGGCCATGCCCCGGACGTCGAGGTGTGGCGTGCTGCTCCGACGAGGCGCTCGAGATCGTCGTCGGAGAACTTGTCGAATGCGGTGAACTCCCGTAGCCGACGGGCGTCGTTCCCTTGTCCCTTCGCACCGGCCTTCATAATGGGCTCCTGATTCGCGATGTGACTCTGACATCGTGCAGCCTAGCGAACGGTTGTCGTCTGTAAATCCCGGCACGCGCTGGCGTTGCCAACTAGCGGGATCGCGCCGGACTCGGACCCATCTATTTCCTGCATGCCGCCTATGTCGAGCGCATGGACATCGACACGATGACCGCACTGATGGCCCACGACTTTGGGGCAGCTCCATGTGCCGCTGTCGGCGGTGATCGTCGGACGCGACGCGGCGCGCGCCCAGCTCGAGAAGCACAGCCAGCTCGCGACGGGAATCATCGAGGGGAGCGAAATCCGCACAGTCGTGTTAACAGGGACACCGTGGCAATCGAGCGGGTTGACGTGAACGCGATGAATGGTGTGCCGGTCACCTTCAACGTGACGGCAATCTTTGAGGTCCGCGACGGCGCGATCACGCATTGGCGCGAGTATTGGGACGCCGTCCACGTGGCTCGGCAACTCGGCATTGATCCGGCGCACATGTTCGATGCACTGGCCGATTGACCGCCGAGCGAAGCTGGTCTGGCCCATCGGTGGCTCGTTTCGCTAGCGTCGGGGCCATGAAAGTCATGGCACAGCGAACCTGGAATCCCGCGGCGCCGCTCGAGCTCCTCGAGCTGCCCACACCTGAACCGAACAAGGGCGAAGTAAGGGTGCAGGTCCGGGCCATCGGGGTCAACCCGGTCGACTGGAAAATGCGCAGCTCCGGGCCCCTGCGGCTGGCGGCGCGCGTGGTGGGGCCAAAGCCGCCGGTGGTGGTGGGAGTGGACTTCGCCGGCGTGGTCGAGGCCGTCGGCCCGGGGGTGACCCGGGCCGCCCCGGGTGACCGGGTGGTAGGCGGAACCGACTTCTCACGTGGCCAGCGCGGCTCGTACGCCGACACCGTCCTGGTGCGCGAGGACCAACTGTGCCGTCTCCCGGACTCGGTGGACATCGCCGTGGCCGCTGCCTTGCCCGTCAGCGGCGTCACCGCCTGGATGGCGGTGGTGGACCTCGGCCGCATCCGCCAGGCTCAGCCCGCCGACCGTCGGGTGCTGGTGCTCGGCGCCTCCGGCGGCGTGGGCCAGCTGGCAGTCCAGATCGCCAAGATCGAGGGCGCCTTCGTCGCCGGCGTCTGCTCGACGAAGAACGTCGAGACGGTCAAGCGCCTGGGGGCCGACCTAGTCCTGGACTACAACCAGGGTGACGCACTCGCGCAGGCTAAGCCGCATGCCCCCTTCCACGTCGTCATCGATTGCGTGGGCAGCTACTCCGGCGCCGCCTGTCGGGCCCTGCTGTCCTCATCCGGTCGCCACATCATGGTGGCCGGCGACGAGCTGAGCTCCGCGGTGCAGGTCGTGGTGCCTCCGTTCAAATCCAAGGCCATCCTGGGCAGGCCCACGGGCGCGCGGCTGGAGCCGCTGGTGGCCGCCGTGGCAGCCGGCAAGCTGCACGTGGCCATCGCCGAGAAGTTGCCGCTCACCAGCGCCGAGGAGGCCCACCGGCTCAGCCAGACGAGCCGGATGACCGGCAAACTGATTCTCGAGCCCTGAGATCAGGCGTTGACGCGGGTGCGCGAAACCTGGTGACCCAAGGCTGGCGGCCGGACTTGTCGGCACTTGGTAATCGCGGGCTAGCTGGCATAATGCAGGTCGATCGGCGCGCGGAGAGGACCGACCGTGGATCAAGCGACCTTGGCGTGAGCGTGCTTTTGCCGGCGGGCACGGTGACGTTGTTGTTGGCTGACGTCGAGGACTCGCCGCGCCTGTGGGAAACACAGCTCGAGGAAATGACGGTCGCCATCGCCCGGCTCAACCAGGTTGTGTCGGATGCGGTGGCCGGCCACGACGGCGTGCGTCCGATCGAGCAGGGCGAGGGTGACAGTGTTGTGGCTGCGTTCGCTCGCGCGTCGGACGCGGTGGCGTGCGCGTTGCAGCTGCAGTTAGCCGAATTGGGCTCGATCCGGCTGCGTATCGGCGTCCATACCGGTGAGATCCAGATGCGCGAGGACGGCGACTACGCCGGCCCGACGATCAACCGCGCCGCCCGGCTGCGTGATCTGGCGCATGGCGGGCAAACCGTGCTGTCAGGCGCCGCGAGCGATTTAGTGATCGACCGGCTCCCGCCGAGTGCGTGGGTGATCGACCTCGGCGCCCATCCGCTTCGTGGCCTACCCCGCGCGGAGCGGGTCGTCCAACTGTGCCACCCCGACCTGCGCAACGACTTCCCACCACTTCGCGCTCCGCGCCCCGCAGTCCCCAAGAACCTGCCGGTGCAGCTGACCAGCTTTGTGGGCCGCCAGGCGGAGCTGGCTCGAGTGAGCCAGCTGCTGACCGAGAACCGATGGGTGACGTTGACGGGGGCAGGCGGAGTCGGCAAGACGCGGCTGGCGGTCCAGGTCGCGGCCCTGGCCGCGGGGGAATTCGCCGACGGCGCGTGGTATGTGGATTTGGCGCCGGTCACCGACGCGGAGATGGTGCCGATCGCCGTGTCTCGCGCGCTTGGCTTAGCCGATCACCCGGGGCGTTCAACAATGGACACGCTGGCCCGGTTTATCGCCGGTCGGCACATGCTGGTGATCCTGGACAACTGCGAACACCTGCTCGACCCTTGCGCGGCGCTCATTATCGACCTGCTGGCCGAATCCTCGAACCTGAGGCTGCTGGCAACCAGTCGTGAGCCGATCGGGGTGGCCGGCGAGGTGGACTGGCAGGTGCGCTCGCTGTCGCTGGACGACGAGGCCGTTACCTTGTTCGCTGACCGGGCCCGCCATGCTCGGCCGGATTTCGCTGTTGGCGACGACGATGCCGCGGTGCTGGGCGAGATCTGCCGGCGCTTGGATGGGTTGCCGCTGGCGATCGAGCTGGCGGCAGCGCGGGTGCGGTCGCTGTCGCTGCCCGAGATCCTCGACGGCCTGCGAGACAGATTCCGGTTGCTGACCGGTGGCTCCCGTACCGCGGTGCGCCGACAGCAGACGCTGCGTGCCTCGGTGGATTGGTCGCACGAGCTGCTGACCGAGCCCGAGCGGGTGCTGTTTCGTCGGCTATCGGTGTTTGTGGGTGGCTTCGATTTGGCCGCCGCCGAGGCGGTCACGGGCGATGCCGAGGTCGAGCGGTACCACGTGCTGGATCAGCTGAGCCTGCTGGTGGACAAGTCGCTGGTGGTGGCCCACGACAGCGGGGGCCGAACCCGGTACCGGCTGTTGGAGACCGTGCGTCAGTACGCGGCCGAAAAGCTGCACGGGTCGGGCGAGGCCGGCGCCGTGCGGGCGCGCCACCGCGACTACTACACGGCGGTGGCCGTGGTACTCGACGCGCCGGCCGGCAGTGACTACGAGCGGCATCTTGAGCAGGCCGAGATGGAGATCGACAACCTGCGGGCCGCGTTCGAGTGGAGCCGCGACAGCGCCGACATCGAGCCGGCGCTCGCCATGGTGTCGGCCCTGCAGGCGCTGTGGTTCACCCGGGGGCGGATCCGGGAAGGGCGGGCCTGGTTCGAGGCGGCGTTTGCCGACCTCGACGCCCAGCGCGACCAGGTGGCGGCCGCCGCGTATGCACGCGCTGTCGCCGACAAGGCCGTCCTGGACGCATGGGTGGGCGACATCGACAGCTTGGCACAGGCCGAGCAGGCCCTGGCGATCGCCCGCGACCTCGATGAGCCGACCCTGTTAGCGCGGACCTTGACCGCCTGTGGCTTCTGCGCCGGTCAGGGCTACAACGCGGCGGCGGCGTGGGCATACTTCACCGAGGCGATCGGGCTGGCCCGGGCATCAGACGACCGGTGGCGACTCAGCCAGATCCTCGCCTGGCAGGCCGGGGCAGCGGGCATCACCGGTGACCCGTCGGCTGTGCGCGCGGCCGGCGAAGAAGGACGCGACCTCGCCGATTCGATCGGCGACCGATTCCACTCCCGCCAGTGCCGCCACTGGATGGGGTACGCGCGGATCACGCTCGGCGATCCGGCCGGGGCCGTCGCCCAGTTGAGCGACGTGGTGGCCGAGGCCGAGGCGGCTCACGACGAGATCACTCGGGTGAGCAGCCTCGGGGCTAAGACCATGGCACTGGCCTGGCAAGGCAACGCGGCCGCGGCCCGCGCGGCGGCAGAGGCAACCTGGGACGGCGGCATGGGGCTGGGTGGCAGGTTCGCGGTATTCGGGTACTTGGTGGTGGGATTCGCGGCCCTGGCCGCCGGGGACCGTCCGGCGGTGCACCAGGCCCGCGAGACAGGCAGCCAGTACTCGAGCGCCGTCGGTTCGATGGTGGTGCTTCAGCGCATCTGGAACGTCGAGTCCGCGCTGGCAGATCGGGATATCGCCGCCGCCCGCACCTTCGCCGACGAGGCGGTGTCCACGGTAAGTGGCTGGTATTCGGTTTGGGCGCTGGCCTCGCGGGCGCGCGTGGCGATCGCGGCGGGGGAGGCCGAACTGGCCGAGCACGATGCCCGCGACGCGCTCGCGCTGGCCGCCAAGATCAACACTCAGCTGGGGATCCCCGACATCCTTGAGTGCCTTGCCTTTGTTGCCGGCGACGACGGCAGCCACCGCGAAGCCGCCCGGCTGTTCGGCGCGGCGGAGGTCATCCGAAGCCACATGGGCGTGGTGCGATTCAAGATCCACGACGCCGCTTACGACGACTCGGTTGCGGCACTGCGAGACGCCATGGGCGAGAAGGAATTTCACGCCGCGTGGGCTGAGGGCACAGCTTTGTCGATCGAGGAGGCAATCGCCTACGCGCAGCGCGGGCACGGACAACGCAAACGCTCGGCCACTGGGTGGGCATCGCTGACCCCCACCGAGCGCGATGTGGTGCGCCTGGTCAGCGAGGGACTGGCCAACAGCGACATCGCCTCGCGGCTTTTCATCTCACCGCGCACCGTGCAAACCCACCTCACCCACGTCTACACCAAACTCGGCCTGACCTCGCGCGTGCAGCTGGCCCAGGAAGCGGGCCGTCGCGCCTGAACGGCTGCGGCAAGAGCGGCGACAAACCCGACGGGGCGGCTAACAGAACCGGCGCGACGCGTAGCCAGGGACCTGCTCGAATCGGGGCCTTGCGCCCGTTGCGCGCAGTGGTGGCCAACGCCGGCGTTTCTCGGTAGCCGACACCCACGACACCTCAGCGGACGGCTACGAACTCACCTTCGCCGTGAACTACCTGGCGCACGCGCAGCTGATCGGAGAGCTCCTCGGCTCGCGCGTCGCCCCTGCCCGCATCGTGTTGCTGGGTTCGAATACCCACCACCAGAACATCTTTCGCCGGTTATTACGAGTTCCGCCGTCGCGTTGGCGCGATCCGATCGAGCTTGCCCGGCCCACCGCACCTGATCTGACGGCGACCTTCAAGCGGAGCGGGACCGCCCACTCAGACTCCAAACTCGCGATCCTGTACTACGCGCACGAATTGCAACGCCGAGTGGCGGCGGGGATCAACGTAGCGGTCTTCGAGCCGGGATTCATGCCGGGCATTGGACTGAGCAGAGCCCACGGTCGCGGGGTGCAACGAATCGGGCGCACCTTGCAGCGAATCCCGGGCGTCTCGTCGCCAGCCCGGTCCGGCCCAATGCTGGCGTCGATCGTCCTCGACGACCGGTGGGCGCACCTGCGCGACGGCGCCTTCGTGGTCAAAGACCAAGAGCGCGAGGTGAAAGCGTTCGTGAAACATCCGGGCCGCGAGGCACAGCTGTGGAATTCGACAGCCGAACTCCTCGACGCCGCTAGCCACACAACTTCATGGCTGGCACCATTGTCGGGCGTGAGATCGGAGTGCCCCTGATGCAGCCAGTTCGTCGTATGGAGACCCGACGCGAGCCAACGACGCCGATCGAGCGCAGGTGTGCGCGATCCTCGACAATGCCTACGCAGACGGCGAACTCGATGCCGATGAACATCGCCAGCGCTGTTCGTCGGCGATGTCGGCCAAGACGCGGAGTCAACTTCTCGACTTGACTTCCGACCTGCAGACACGCCTGCCGGTATTTGCGCAGCAGCCGACAGTTGCGGTCACGACGGACCTGAATCAGAACCCGAATCAGAACCCGAATCAGAAGTGGATCATCGCGGGCGTCGTCGGCAGCCTCCTCGCCGTCGTCGCCATTGTTGGCGGCGTCATCGCCATCTGGCCCAGCAGTTCGAGCCGACCGCCGACCGCTCCGGTTGCGGCCCACACCCAGACCGTCAGCTCCGACACGAATTCCGACGCCAGCGGCACTTACCTTCCCCAGGCCGACGTGGTGGGCACGGTTGCCGGCGACTTCCAAGACCTGATCGGCCACGCGCCCGAACACGTCAATTGTCCCGGGAATCTGGATGGCCAGGTGGGCGCATTCGAGCGTTGCTCGATCATTGACAAGGGCAAGCA
Organism: uncultured Actinomycetota bacterium; assembly: GCA_963778135.1. Taxonomy (GTDB): domain Bacteria; phylum Actinomycetota; class Actinomycetes; order Mycobacteriales; family Mycobacteriaceae; genus Mycobacterium. The sequence continues at coordinate 744,878 of CAVZTC010000005.1, forward strand.
CTACAACGCAGACGTGACCGTAACGGCAGTCAACGGCACCCGGATCACCACTCACGAGTCGATCAATGAGGAGGTATCGCCGGCGCCGTCGAGCGGACCCTGACACGAGGCGGCGGCCGGTGCCGGCTTGCGGGCGCGCACCGGTCCGCAAGCAACTACGGCGACGAGGACTGCGTGGTCTTGCGCGGCCAGGGCAGCGTCGGCAAGTGATGGTGCTTCGAGGTTGTCGTCGTGGGCCCGGAGGTCGTTGCGGAGCTGGTTGCCGACGTCGCCGACGTCGCCGACGTCGCCGACGTCGTAGTCGGGACAGGCCCGCTGGTGCCGCCGCCGGTGAAGAAGATGACGGCGAACACGATCAGGCCGATCAGGATCACGACGGAGACCAACACCGCCACGCCCAGGGGTCGGCGATACCAGGAAGTGGACGGCTCGTCTTGCCGCTGCCCAAAGTCACTATGCATGGTCCCATCATTCGCCGAGGGGGTCGTAGATGTGCCACCTGGTGATCTGCGTGGTTGGGCTGATGTTAGGCCGCACACGTTGGGCGCACGCTAGCTGATGTCGGCATTTCGAGGTGGTTGTCATCCGATCCCTAGCCGACAGCGCGGTTGCCCTGCGTTCAGGGAGGTTTTTTATGTCTAATGTGATAGCGACGCCGGAGATGATGGCGGCGGCTGCAGGGGATTTGGCTAATATCGGCTCGTCGTTGGGCGCGGCCAACGCGGCGGCCGCGGGCTCGACCACCGCGGTGCTCGCCGCGGGTGCCGATGAGGTATCGATGGCGCTGGCGTCGCTGTTTTCTCGCCACGGCCAGCAGTTTCAGGCGCTGAGTGCTGAGGCGGCGGCGTTTCACGAGCAGTTTGTCCAGGCGTTGAATGCGGGTGCGGGCATGTACGCGGTCACGGAGGCCGCCAACGTATCGCCGCTGCATGAGCTGGTGCAGCTGGGCCAGAACCTGACGCTGTTTTCGCCCGTGCAGCTACTGACCGGGCGCCCGCTGGTCGGCAACGGCGCCGATGGCGCTGCGGGCAGCGGGGCGCCCGGCGCACCCGGCGGGTGGCTGTTGGGCGACGGCGGCAACGGAGGATCAGGGGCGCCGGGCCTGGCCGGCGGGGCCGGCGGGTCGGCGGGCCTCTTGGGTGCCGGAGGTATCGGGGGAGCGGGCGGCAACGCCTTCTTTAAGGGCGGGATCGGCGGTAACGGTGGGCCCGGCGGGGCCAACGGGCTGCTCGGCGGCGGTAACGGCGGTGCCGGCGGGGCCGGCGGTAACGGCGGGGCCGGTGAGTTTGTGCTCGGCACAACCGGCGGAACGGGCGGGGCCGGAGGTGCTGGCGGTGCCGGCGGCGCCAACACGCAGCTGTTCTCGCTGTCCGGCCACGGTGGGGCAGGCGGGACCGGGGGCATCGGCGGGCCAGGCGGAACCTCGAACATGAACGGCGGGGTCGGCGGCCACGGCGGCAACGGTGGGGCCGGCGGCGCCAACCAGGCGCTGCTGGGCGGAGGTGGCGGGGCCGGCGGCAGCGGCGGCAGCGGCGGCACCGGCGGCGGCGCGGGCGCCACGAGCAACACCGGCACCGGCGGCACCGGCGGCACCGGCGGCGACGGCGGCAACAGCGTCGACGGCATCGCCGGCAACGGCGGCCAAGGCGGGCAGGGCGGCGAAAGCGAATTCACCGCGGGCAGCGGCGCCGCCGCCTTCACCGGGGGTCAAGGCGGCGACGGCGGCCACGGCGGCAGCGGCGTCACCGGCGGAAACGGCGGCACCGGCGGCAGGGGCGGCATCGCCATAGTCGATGCGACCGATGCCGCTGCCGGCGGCGGCGGTGGCGGCGGCGGCGGCGCCGGCGGCAGCAGCACCGGCGGCGGCAGCGGCGGCGTTGGCGGCAGCGGCGGCATCGGCGGTGACTCCATTGCGCAGGGCGGCAGTTTCACTGCGGAGGCGGCCGGTGGCGGTGGCGGTGGCGGTGGCGGGGCAGCCGGCACGATCGGTGGTCCCGGTGGTGGTGGCGGTGGCGGTGGCGCTGGCGTCTTCGGTAACGCCTCGATCTTTGCCGCGACCGGCGAGGCCGGCCAAGGCAACACCACCGGCGGCGGAGGTGGTGGCGGCGGCGCCGTCATCGAGGGCAAAGTCGGCACCTTCGCCTCCGCCGATGGTGGTGGTGGGGGCGGCGGCGGAATCATCGGCGGCACCGGCGGCACCGGTGGCAACGGTGGCAACGACACGGTTGGTGGTCTCGGCAGCGGGGCCGGCCTTCCCGGCGGCAACGCCTTGCCCCCGGGGGGCGCCGGCGGCAAGGCCGGCATCGGCGGCGGCGGTGGCGGTGGTGCCGCCACCGCCCCCGGCGCAGCCACGGTCATTCTCGGCGGCCACGGCGGCAACGGCGGTGCCCCCTAGCACCGCGTTTCACCAGAGCGCGCTGTAGTGCATTAGGGCGTCCACGACCAATCCGACGCCGACGACGAGGAAAATGACCCGGACGGTCATCGGGCCGAAGCGCGTGAGAACGCGCACGATCCATCGCTGTAAGCGTCTGGATCGCATGGTTCGTCGAGTCGACAGAGTAAGGATTACCAGCAGCGGCGTCAGCGCGATTACCCAGTAGGCGATGATCATCAACGGCCAGAGCGCCGGTCGTGGATGCAGCGCCGAGAGCATCGCCAGGCCGGTCAGGTACGGCACGGTGGTGGGCGCCTGCCCGAGACCGACTGCGAGTCCGACGAACCCGAGCAGCCATGGACGGTGCCGCGTCCGTGCCAGCGCCCACCCAGGCGCCGAGGATTGGGCCATCAAGGGCAAATAGGCCAGACCAATCAGCACCGTACCCAACAGCAACTCGCCCCAATATCGAATGGTCGGCGTGATCCGGAAGTCGACGAAACCGGCCACGAAATGGAGCCCGAGCACCGTCAGCAGGCCAAAGCTGGTCATGACGGCGAAGACGCCCGCGATATAGCTCAACGAACCAGGAAGCGCTGATCGTCTATTCAGCCGACTGTCGTAAATGACCGCCGAAACCACGCCCACATTGAGCACGTTGAGCGAATCCAGACACGCCAACCCGGCGAGCGCCAGCACCAGAGCCCCCATGAGCGTATCCCCGACCTAACCCAGAACCCCGTCGCATCCCAGGCGGGCACGTAAACCGGCTGGATGGAGCGCTGACGAGGGGCCGATCCGGCTCGGGGTCGCAATGATCAGGGCATCGATCACCGGGTCGACACTACGGCACCATTGAGAAAGATGAGCGCACGGGGAATCATCCCGCTCATACTAGTTGCTTGAACGCGAAATGCTTTGGGGTGCAACACCTACGAATACACGGCGGTCAACCGGCAAACAAGCCGGAGAGCCGGGATTCACGACGCACCGAGGGCGTCGGGCCGGTGAATCGGTAGCCCCGTTTCACTGACTTCGCAAACCCCGACCCCGTGTGCCTGGGCCAGTCGCAGGAAGACCTCCCGGGCATGGCGGGATTTGGACCATCGGAACGCGACGTAGAGGATATTTGCGCCGATCGCGTAGTCGGTATCGGCTTCCTCATCGTCGTCCGGCCTGTCGGGCCCGTTCATTGGTGGGAAGACTTTGATGAGCTCGCGGTAGAAGACCCGCAGCTTCGGTGTGGTCACCAGTGGGTCGTCGTAGGAGTGCGGCTCTGACCATTCGGCTTGCTTTTGGTACCAGGCGAGCATGTTGGCGTCGGCAGGCGCCGTGTCGGGATCGAAAGCGAAGATGTCATAAGACATCTCACCAAGTTAACCGGATTGTCCTTGTTGTCTCGCCGGAGTGGCAATTCCACGGCCGCACCGCCGCTCGACGCCATCGGCGATACCGTAGGTCGCTATGAACCGACGACCGGCATTGTGGCTGCTGTGGCTGCCTCCGGTGTTGTATTGCCTCGCACCGGTGGTGGCCAATCGGATCGAGCCGCGGATCGTCGGGGTGCCGTTCCTGATCGCGTACGTGATCGTAGTGACCGTGCTGACGCCGATCATCATCGCCGCGGTTGCGCGGCTCGATCCGCGCTACCGCGCGAACGCTGACGAGCCGGTCCCTGTTGACGAGGCCGACGGTCATGAATAGTCCTGCGGCGACTGCCGTCGCGATCTTCGCGGTGGCGATGGTCGCGACGGTCGCGCTGGGCATCTGGTCTGGGCGCGGTCGGGAGCGGTCGCTGACGGAGTGGTCGGTGTCCGGACGCGGGCTGGGCACGGTGTTCGTGCTGCTGTTGATGGCAGGCGAAACCTACACGAGCTTCTCGTTTCTCGGCGCCGCGGGCTGGTCGTACTCGTACGGCGTGCCGATTCTGTATCTGATCGCCTACCTCGGCGTCGGGTTGGCGGTCGGGTATCGGGTGGGGCCTGCACTGTGGACGTACTGCTTGCGGCATGGGTTGCTGTCGATCGCCGATATTGCCCAACACCGGTTCGGCTCCCGGCGGTGCGGCACGGTGGTGGCGGTGGTCGCGACGGTGTTCCTGATTCCCTACGTGCAGTTGCAGATTCAGGGCATGGGGGTGGTGGTGCAGGAAATGACGTACCACGCGGTGAGCCCGAGCGTCGCGGCGGTGATCGCGTTCGTCGTCACCGAATCGTTCGTGTTGGTTTCGGGCCTGCGCGGCTCGGCATGGGTCAGCACACTCAAGGACGGGCTGGTTATCGCGGTCGTGGCGTTCTTGGCCTGGTATGTGCCGCAGCACTTCTTCGGCGGGACCGGCGGCCTGATGCATCGCATGGTGCTCGATAAGCCGACGTGGTTGGTATTTCCGGGTGCGGGGCACGGCACGTTCGGGGCGGCCTGGTTCGTCTCGACCATCCTGTTGAATGCGTTGACGCTGAGCGTCTTTCCGACAACGGTCGCCGGATACCTGGGCGCCGGGTCAGCGAACGCCATTCGGCGCAACTCGATGCTGCTGCCGTGGTATCAGCTTTTGCTGTTGGTGCCCATGGCAATCGGTGCGACCGCGCTGTTCGTCGTGCCGGGGTTGACGAACCCCGATCTGGCACTGTTCGAGGTGGTGATGCATTCGTTGCCGCCCTGGGCGGTCGCGGTGGTCGGAGTGGCCGCCGCGCTGTCGGCGATCGTGCCGATGAGTGTGTTCATGCTGGCGATCGGAACACTCTGGGGCAAGCTGAGTCTCGCGAGAGCCGATACCCGCTCGGCAAATGGTCCGCTTTTGCGGGCCAGGCTGGTCACGTTGACGGTTGGCGCTATCGCATTGGGCGGCAGCTTGTTTGCCCCAAAGGCCCTGGTGCTGCTGTCGGTGGTGTCATACGAGGGCATCGCGCAGTTGGTGCCGTTGGTGCTGCTCGCACTTTATCGTTCAAACGTCACCGAAGCGGGCGCTCTCGCCGGCCTTGGCGTCGGCGTCGCCGTGGTGTTGTCGCTGCATTGGCTCGGCCGCGACCCGCTCTTCGGCATCAACGGCGGCACAATCGCCTTGCTGGCGAATCTCGCTGTCGTCTTTGCGATCTCACCTTTGAGTCGCCGCTCGATGCCCACCATCGGCTGACGATGTGCGCGAACACACATTTTTAGCGCGCCCGCCTGATCTTACAGTTGGCTGATGACGCCAGGCGACGATGCCGAGGGCCTATCCGGCGATGAGTTGTACGAGGAAATCCTGCGCACGGTCACCAAACCGAGGGTGAAGGGACCATTGCCGCCGCTGCCGCCGGTGCGTCAGGGACCGCCGACTGAAGAAGTGCACTACCCCTTGTCGGAACCGGAGTTCGTCAGGCGACCCACGGCGGACGGCGGGTCAGAGGTCTGGCAGATCGTGCGCTACGACGAACCCGATCTGGAGCGGATGCCGGCCAAGATCTACCTCAACGGATTCCGGCTCCTGTGGACCGATTACGGCATCCCCTCCGAGTTGCCCGACGGCAATCTGGTACCGACGGACACCGAAGACGTGATAATACTGCACGGCCCAACGGTTTTCGGCGGCGTGCAGATCTGCTTGGCTGGACAACCCGACCAGACCGCGTGGATCCGCCACGACCAGCTGATCATCAAGCCACGCGAAGTCGGTAGCAGCGGCGCGGCGGTGGGGCAATGATCGGGATTCACATGCGCAGCCCGCCACCGGCGACGACGACCTCTCCACTGATGTAATCCGACTCCGGCAGACAGAACAGCAAGACCGCGCCCGCGGCCTCCTCGGGGGTTCCGGCCCGCCCGAGCGGAATGAGGCGCTTTATCTCCTTGACTTGCGCGGCGTCCAGGCCCACCTTGAGCTTGCGGTCGCCGATCTCGATCTCCGGGACCGCGCTCGTGAACGCCTGGGTCAGGCGGGTCTCGATGAGGCCGAACGCGACGCAGTTGACCGTCACGTTGTAGCGGCCCCAGTCCTTGGCGAGTGAGCGCGTCATGCCCACGAGCGCGGACTTGGCGGCGGCGTAGCTGAATTGCGTTGCCTCGCCGAAGATACCGGAGGCCGACGAGACATTGACGACCTTCCGCGCCGGCGCCGTTTCGCCCTCCTTCGCCATTGTCCGGAAATGCCGGCCGGCCGCACGCAGCAGGCGAAAGGGACCGGTGGCGTGCACGTCCAGCATCGCGTACCACTGCTCGTCGGTGTGGTTCGCGATGCGCGAGTTCCAGATGTAGCCCGCGTTGTTGATGAGGATGTGAAGTTCGCCGAACCGCTCGAGGCAGGCGGCGAGGGCGCGATCGCCGAAGTCCGTCGCGGTCACGTCGCCCGGGAACGTCTCGCACGTGCCGCCGAATGCGGCGACGTCGGCCGAAAGCCGTTGCAAGCTCACTGCATCGAGATCGTTGGCAAGCACGTGGCTGCCCTCCGAGATCAACTTGAGGACGATCGCGCGGCCGATCCCTTGTCCCGCACCGGTGACAAGCGCCACCCGGCCGTCGAGCCGGCCCGCACTCATCCCTGGATCCCGGCCCACTCTTCGATTCCCTCGATCATGATTCCGCTGGCCGCTTTGGGATGGATCAGCCAGCGCGCCTGCTTGGCCGACCCGACAGGTGGCCGTTCGATGATCGGCAGCGATTGCTCCGCGAGCGAGCGGCCACTCGCGGCGACGTCATCGGTCACCACCGCCAGGTGGTAGAAGCCTTCGCCCTTTGTTGCCAGGCGGCGCGCGACGGGATTGCTCATGTCCGCCTTGTCGACCGGCTCCATGAGCTCGATGCTCATTTCCCCGGCCTCGCCCGAAAGGGAAAGGAAGACGCTGCAGATGCCCTCTACGTCGAAATGGGCTTCCGAGAACTGCTTGAAGCCGAGCTGGTCGCGCCAGATGCCGAGCGCCGCCTCCATGTCGCTGACGACGACGCCGATGTGACTAATGCGGTTGAACATGCGCCCTCCTCCTGCGCCGAACGATAGTCGAAGAAGGCGGGGTAGCGGTGGCGGCGAGCAGGTCGCGCGACACGGAGGCCGGGTCCGGCACAGATGTCTCGCGTGCACGCACAATGACGCGATGCGCGCAGTGCGAAAATTCGCGGCTCTTTCGTCGACCACCACAGGGATCCGTCGATTGCTGACACTCACCGCATTGCTGCTGGCACCGGTGGGCTGTGCCGGCGATCCAGATCCAGTAAGCACCGGAGCGGCACCGGCTTCGGCGCTCGCGGACGACTTCCGCGGGCCGATTCAGATCGGCGGCGGCAGGCAGCTTTACCTCGAATGCCACGGAAAGGGCAGCCCCACAATAATTTTGGAGTCCGGCTACCACAACTCGTCGGATCCGTGGAGCCAGTCCGACGTCATAGCGCCGGCAGTGGGTCCCGCCGTGCTACCCGCCCTAGCCCGCGCGCACCGCGTCTGTGCCTACGACCGGCCCGGAACTTTGCGCCATTCCGACCCGCCGGCTATCAGCGACCGCAGTTCACCCGTTCCCATGCCGCGCACGGCCCACGACGTCGTCGACGACTTGCACGCTTTGCTCGAGGCCGCGCAACTTCCCGGCCCCTACGTTCTCGTTGGGCACTCGTTGGGCGGGCTGTTCGCGCGGCTGTACGCCCAGACCTACCCTCACCAAGTGCGCGCCGTGGTGTTCGTCGACGCCTTCGCCGTCGAGATACCGAACCTGCTGGGACCCGACTGGCCCACCTACCGACAGCAGTTGGATCAGCCGTTGCCGCAGTTTGTCGATTCGTCGTCGTTCGAGGCGATCGACATTGACAAGAGCGTCGCGCAGGTTGACGCCGCTCCTGCGTTCCCGCCCATACCCACCATCGTGCTGGCCAGGACCGAGCCCTTCGCGATTCCGCCGACCATTCCAGCCGAGAAGGGCGCCGCCTTGGAACGGGCCTGGCGCGATGCCACTTCAGACCTCGTCGCGTTGCGGCCGCAAACCCCACATATCTTCGCCACGGGCAGCGACCATTTCGTCCAGATCCACCAACCCGACCTGGTCGCGGCGGCCGTCGAGCTGGCGGTGCAGAGATCTGCCCCGAACCGCTGACGCCGCAGCCGCTAGCGTACGAACACGTGACCATCGCGCCGTACGGATCTTGGCCCACCCCATTCACTTCCGAGCTGGTGGTGGCCGACGCCGTGCGGCTGGGCGAGCTCGTCCTCGACGGCGCAGACATCCTCTGGGCCGAGGGGCGTCCGGCGGAGGGCGGCGGCACCCAACTCGTGCGCCGCGGTCCCGACGGCACCTGCACCGACCTGCTTCCCGAAGGCTGGAATGCGCGCACGGCCGTCCACGAGTACGGCGGCGGCGCGTGGTGGGCCCGCGACGGCATCGTCTGGTTCGCCAACTGGGCCGACCAGCGGCTCTACCGGCTCGCGCCCGGCGCCGACCCGGTGCCGCTCACCCCGCAGCCGACCAATCCGCGGGCCGACCGGTTCGCCGACGGCGACGTGGCCGCGGGCGGCGGCTCGATCGTCTGTGTGCGCGAACGTCACCGCGGCCCGTCGTCCACCGAGGTCGCCAACGAGATCGTCCGGCTGGACGCGCATCGCCCGTCCGAGCCGGAAGTGCTGGTCACCGGATCGGACTTCGTCGCGGCGCCGCGCCTGTCTCCGGACGGCGCCACCTTGGCGTGGCTGCGCTGGAACCACCCGTCGATGCCGTGGGATGCGACCGAACTCGTCCTGCGCGATCTGGACAGCGGTACGGAATCGGTGATCGCAGGCGGGCCGGACGAGTCGGTGCTGGAGCCTCGTTGGGGCGCCGACGGCACGCTCTGGTTCTTGTCCGACCGCACCGACTGGTGGAACCTCTACCGCTACACGCCGGGCTCCGATGGCGCGACGATCGAAACCATCGTGCCGATCGACGCCGAGATCGGCGTCCCACCTTGGGTATTCGGCTCGGCGCGATACGTGGTACTCGCCGACGGATCAGTGGTGTTCGCGCAGACCAGCCGCGGGTATGACGCGCTGGCCCGCCGCACACCCGACGGCAGGGTCATCGAGCTGGACACCCCGTTCTCGCGGATCGCATCGCTGCGCGCCGCCCCCGACGGCACGGTGCTGGTCGTCGCGGGATCACCGACCCGGGAGCCCGGGGTGCACCGCCTTGACCTTTCCGGCCAGCTGCTCGAGACGTTGCGGCCGCCACGCGAACTCGGCGTCGACGCACGGTTCGTCTCGGCGCCCGAGCACATCACGTTCCCGACCGACGACGCCGCCGTCGCGCACGCGCTGTTCTACTCACCCGCGCACCCGGAGTTCGCCGGGCCCGAGGGGGAGCGGCCGCCGCTGATCGTGCAGATACACGGCGTTCCAACGGGCGCGGCGGCACCGGTGTTCTCGACGGCCGTGCAGTACTGGACGAGTCGCGGGTTCGGTGTCGTCGACGTCAACTACCGCGGGTCCACGGGGTACGGCCGAGCGTTCCGCGGGGAACTTGCCGGGCGGTGGGGGATCGCGGACGTCGCCGACTGCATCGCCGCCGCCCGTCACCTCGCCCGCGCCGGCCACGTCGACGGGCGGCGGCTCATCATCCGTGGCGGCTCGGCGGGCGGGTTCACCACGCTGGCGGCGCTGGCCCGCGACGACACGCCATTCGCTGCGGGCGCAGACCACTTCGGCGTCGCCGACCTCGAAGCGCTGGCCCGCGACACACACAAGTTCGAGAGCCGCTACCTCGACGGGCTCGTCGGCCCCTATCCCGCGGCCCGCGACCGCTACATCGAGCGGTCACCGATCCACCACGTCGACCGATTCACCCGGCCGCTGATCGTGCTGCAGGGCAGCGAGGATGCGATCGTGCCGCCCGCGCAGAGCGAAACCATCGTCGACGCGCTCCGCGAGCGAAAGGTGCCCGTCGCCTACCTGCTCTTCGAGGGCGAGCAACACGGGTTCCGGCGCGCGGAGAACATCCGCAGGGCGCTCGACGCCGAGCTCTCCTTTTACGCCCAGGTGCTGGGCTTCGGCCTGGCCGACGGTGAACAGATCGAGCCGGTCGCGGTCGAGAACCTCCCGGCCCGCTAAAGCGCGGCGACAAGCGTCGAAATGGCTGCCGCGTCGCCCAGTACTCCGTAGTAATAGAGGGACTCGGCTTCAAGCAGGAGCGCCAGTGGGACCAGCCCCATATTGGCCGCCACCGGATAGCCGATCGCCTCGACGAGCCCGTAAGCATTGCCGTCGAGGGCGGTCTGAATTCCGCCGAGGAACAGGTTGACGTCATACGACGGGAGCGTCACCCCGATCGCGAGAGCAATATCCGCAGTCGGCAGTAAAAGCGCAGCTTGGTTGGAAGCGATGGTGGAAACGGCGTTGGCAATCGCGGTGTTCGCGGTCCGCAGATGTTCGATGGCGCCGTGGGCAATCGACTGCAAGGAACTTCCGGAGAACAAACTCGCAACGTCGACGTGGTTGATGGCGTCTACCGCCGAGGTGGTAACGGAGCTGATCGCCGCAACCGGATCGAAAGTCGTTCCGCTCGACAGGTGCGACGGCGACAGGCTGGAAAGCGACGACCTCAGGTCGCTGGAGAACTGGCCGACGCCCTGCTGGGCTCCGGTTACCAGGTCGGCGAGGATCGTGCTCGGCTCGACGTGCGGGAACAGCCCGAACGGCGTGGGCACGTTGGCGGGCCCGGTCGAATAGCCGTAGGCGGGATCCCCGTAGCCCAGGTTGACGATCACCCTCATGTCCGGCTCTATCAGGTCGGCCAGCGGATTCCCCACGACGGGGAGCGCGCGCAGCGGCTGCAGGAGCGGTAGGTGATTGCTGGGAATCAGGTAATAGTCGGTGAGGGTGGGCCCCTGCGTCGGCAGGTGGATGGCCGAAGCGAGATCCGCGGCCGTCGGGGGAGCCGAATAGACACCGGTGGCCGTAAGGTCCGCGTACGAACCGTGCTCGTAGTACACGCCCATCAGGGCATTGAGGTTCGAAATGAGGTTGATCGGGTACCGGGGGAAGTCGGCATAGCCGTCGTACTCGCGCGTGTAAATGGTTGTCGGGTAAGCGTTGTCGGGAGTCGCGCCACTAAATGACAGGCCAAGAGTGCTCAGGGTCAAGCCGCTGAAGCGCTCGGACACGCCGCCGTTCGGATTATTGGGATCGCCGACCAGCACGAAGGAGAGTTGGTCCGTAGCCGGCCGCAGGGCCGCGGGCAAGGCCGCGAGTTTACCCAGCTCCATCGACGCTACGGTGGCGCTTTGCGAGTAACCGAAAACAACAACGTTGTTGCCAGCGGCGATTTGCTGCTTTATCGCGCTGTCAAGGATCGTGACACCCTGGGAGACTGACTCGTCCAAAGTGATGGTGTGGATGCCGGTATCCCCATAAAGCTCCGCGGGTATGGCGAGGGCCTGGGTGATGGCCCCCGAATGTAGGAACTGGATGTAGAGGTTGTTGACCGAGCTGAGGTAGCTGGTGAGCGGAATGGGCATGCCGCTCGGGCCCATGACCAACGCCACCGTGCTCATCGCGGGCGTGGATGCCGTGCTGAGCGCCTGGTGCGTCAGCGCGGCGTTGGCGGCCTCGGCGGTCGCGTACGCACCGGCGGCGGCGCTCAGCGATCGCACAAACTCGTCATGAAACCCCGCCGCTTGGTTGCTGAGCTCCTGATACAGCTGGGCGTGCTCAGAAAACACCGCAACAACGGCGGCCGACACCTCGTCGGCGGCCATCTTCATCAACTTGGTCGTGGGAGCCGCCGACGCCGCCGTCGCATCCCTGATCGCCGTGCCGAGCGCCTCTAGGTTCGAAGCGGCGTCCACCAGCGAGTGTGGTTGGGCAATCAGGAAACTCATTCGACGCACGCCCTTCTCGTAACGTGGGATTAAGCTGGCTCTTTGACGAAGGTCCCAATGTAGGCGATCGCGCGGCGCCCGACAGGGCAGCCAACAATCCTGATTTGGGAAGCGGCAGGGAATGGCTGAAGATTGTGCCGTGTCTCATGAGCCGCCCCGATCCGACGATCGGCCCGAAGCCCTCCGATCGGTTCGCGGGGCAACGGTGTTTGATCGACGCAAGGAAAGGCGCGCTTCCGTGAGTGCGCTCGCCGCCTGGTGGGGCCGACCGGATCATTACGACTGGCTATCGCAATATTTGGCGTCCCGACGTCTGCAGAAGTTGATTCGCTCGAGTGTCGTCATAAGCACGATCACTCTCAGTTCGATCGCGTTGGCCATGACCTGGAGTCCCGCCGGTCCCCACCGCATCTTCGGTGACGCAACGGCGCTGGCCGCCGTGTGGGTGTGCATGGCAGTGGCCGTCCTCTGGGCGTGCCGATGGCCCACCCGGCGTCAATCGCAGTGTTGCGCGCTCAGCCTGCTTGCCTGCGCGGCAGTCACATGCCTGAGTTACAACGACCGACTGTTCGGCATTCTGGCCTGCATGTCGTTTGCCATCCTCGGCGGGTACATCGCGTTCTTTCACAGCGCGCGCCTGCTGGTAGTCAACTTGGCGGTCGCCCTCGTGACGGCGCTGACCTTGACGGTCATGTTGGCGGCGACAACCGGGGACATCGTGCGCGCGGTGTGCGCGTTCGTTGAAGTCTCCGTCGCTCTCGGTTCGGTCCCCTTCGCCGGCAGCGCGATGCTGCAAAACCTCGGTGTCGACGTAAGGTACTCGGATGTCGACCCCCTGTGCGGGGTGCTGAACAGGCGCGCGTTCTATCGGGCGACCCGGGCGCTTCTAGCGGCAGCACAAACCGGACCAACAGAGGATCGGTGCCTGGCGGTCACCTTGGTGGACCTGGACCGCTTCAAACGCCTCAACGACACACACGGCCACGTCGTCGGAGACCGCGCACTGGTTGCCATCGCCGATGTCCTCCGCGACAGCACCGACGATGGCGCGGTCGTCGCACGAATCGGCGGTGAGGAATTCCTGATCGCCGACTTGACCGCCGACGCTGACATCGGTATCGAGGCGGAACGCCTGCGAACCGCCATCGCATCAACAGATTTCGAGATCACCGCGAGCGTCGGGGTGGCCCGCATTCCGGTTCGGCACGCCTCGGCACTGCGCCGTGACATCATCGACCACCTGATCAAGATCGCCGACAGCGCGATGTATGACGCAAAGCGCGCCGGAGGCAATCAAACCCGTCATCTTTCAGCGATCTAGTGCCGATCCGCGCTGCCGCACAGCCGGACTAACTCTCTATTCAGAGTCGGTGCATTTCGCGCTCGGTCGACGAGCGCTCGAGGTAGCCGACCAGCGAAGGGTAGCGGCCGCGCTTGATCACCTCGTCGGACCATTGTGTCCGCTTGCCGACTGTCGTCCGTGGTTCAGACATTTCACTCACTCCTTAATGAAACTAACGACCTACAACACGGACTAGAGTCCATTTAGTCCGTGCACTAATCAGCGTCGCGCATTTCGTAACCGTGACGATTCGGCGCGGTTGTGTGCCGGGGTGCTGGCCGGGCGAGGCAGTGGCGCATGGCTGGGCCAGCACGCGTCGCCGTCAGCAAATATGCCTCAGCGGTCCCCATCCGGCAGCCAGGGATGTTTTTGCCCGTGTCCATGGGGGAAGATCGCATGGGTGACCAACCCGCACGAACCACCCGTGGGCCGCCCGTCGATGCCGGTGCATCCGGGCGAGCAAAGGGCGCCCGGACCGCCCGCCAAGCCATCTGAGGCACCGACGCAGAATTTGCGTATCGGCGGCTCTCCCGAAAGTCGTGACTATGAGGCTCCGACGGTGGCCCACGCGCTCCCGCAATCGACTCAGCAGTCGGAACAGACCGAGCAACTCAACCTTCCCCGTGGGATTCCGCCGCAAGCGGGCTATCCATCTCCACCGGCGCCACCGGCGCCACCGGCGCCATCCCCGCCGCCATCAGCTCAGCCGCCTGCACCGCCCGAAGAACCCGCGCCGGCGCTCGCCAAGCGGCGCCTCCGCACCCGGCTCGTGATCCTGCTGATTGGTGTCGCCCTCGTTGCGGTCGTCGTCGTTGGGCTGATCGGGGCCGAGGTCTATGCCCGCAACCAAGCACAGTCCAAGCTCGCCGCCGCGGTGGCGTGCCAGGCCAAGGATCAGGCCACAGTGAATTTCGGCGCTATGCCGCCGGTTCTTTGGCAAGTTGCCACTAACCACTTCACAAAAATTTCCGTGCAAACCGCAGGCAACCAGCTTGGCAACGCAAAAGGCATGAGGGCCGACATCACCATCCAGGATGTCAATCTCAACAACAAGCCGGGCACTCTGGGCGCCTTGGATGCCACCATCACCTGGCCGTCCGAGGGCATCCAGGAGATGGTGGCGCAGAAGATTTCGGAATTCAAAGTCAAGACCGTAACGACCCAGGCCAGCGACGGCACCATCGGGTTACACGGCACGCTCGTTACCGTCATCCTGAAGCCTCAGGTAACCAACGGAAAGCTGTCGGTGCAGGTTGTCTCCGTCAACATCGGCAAGGGGATTTTGTCGTTCCCACTCGGGAAGGAGAAGGAGAAGGCGCAGTCAAAAGTGGACGAGTTGACTAGCAAGTTGTCCGATAACGCCCCGCTGGGTGGCCACATCGACAGCGTGCAGGTCACCGACAGCGGGATTATCGCCCACTTTTCGACCCACAACGCGACGCTGCCCGCATCCGGCTCGAACCCCTGTTTCGCCAACCTCTGACGAGTCGGGTGTCCGATCCCGGGCACATCGTCTATCGGATTCCCACCGACTCGCGAGTTGCGATGTCGCCCGAAGGGCTCGGTGCTTGCATTTTCGACGCGCGACGCCTGCGCCGCTCCAGCAATGCGTCTGCAGACCACGGGCCGGGGCCCACAAGGAGCAGGAACGTCACGGTGAGTAGCTGGGCATACTCGGAGCGAATTTCATGCAGTACGGCCCAGAATCCGGTCTGCGGGGGCACCGGAGGAAGTGGCAGGGGCGAAAACCCAAGGTAGATGGCGATTTTAGTCGACAGCATGGCGACTACCATCTCCACGATGAACGGAATGCTGATGAACCGGGTGAACAAGCCGAGCAACAATAGGATTCCACCGACGATCTCGAGCACACCGGTGAAACCTGCGCTCCACTCGGGAAAAGGGATGCCGATCTTGGTGAAGCGTCCAACGCCCTGATTGGGGTAAGTGAATTTCAGAAGCCCCTCCCACAGAAACACCCCACCAGCCATCAGCCTGATCAACAGCGTTGCACGCGGCGCGTCAATCAGCGGATTGCTCAGCCAATGCCATATTTTCGCCGTTATCCCGTTTCGCTCTTGAGAAGTTGCCACTGTAATCCTCCAACCAAAGTTCTTGGACGCGCTCGCCGCGAGTCCTGCCGTATATGTAGGGGCAGGGGTTACACGCCCGGTCCAGCGCCCGGAGCTGGAGGGATCACTCGATGATCAACAATCCGGCCAGACCCCGATGCGGCCTACGAATACCTGCCAACCAATGACGAACACCGGCAGGCCACACTCGGCGCTCCGCGACAGTCGGCAAGCGCCGGCCGCCCCACGTGATGAACAACCCCAGCCCCGCTCCCGCGGTCCGCTGGTTCAGACGCGGATGAACTTCTGTTCGCCCATGCCGAACATCCCATCGACCGATAGGTCGACGTCGTCGGTGTGGATCCGGCCTTCGTACCAGCCGAAGGGGGCGTAATACTCGGCGAGCGATCGGCGCGGGCCGACGTGCATCTCGGAACGGACAGTCGGCGTGAACCGCATCTCGACCTGGCCCGACCCGTCGGCATCCCGCACGATCCAGGAACCCCAGGGCCCGTTGGGCCGTTCCACGTGGACGGCGGGCAGGCGGTGGACCCGGTCGCCGACCCAGACGGCGTTCTCGTTGTAGCGCTGCGGGTCGCGCACCTGGTTGTCGGTCAGGTTGAAGCCCTCGATCCGGCCCTCATCGCTGCGGCGCACCGCGGTCACCCAGTCGTACTTCATAGGCGAGGGGTAGTCCCCGTGGTGGTCGTCGAGGATCATGAACGAACGGTCGGGGTCGAACACGGTGAGCTCGGCCCCGGCGCGGAGCGTGCCGGCGAACGCCATCATCGTCTTGTGCGAGTACAGCGCACGATCGTCGGCGAAGGGGTGGCAGATCACCAGGTGGCCCGCCTCTCCGGGGCCGCAGCGCCCGGCGCCGTGCAACTCCAGCGGCGGTAGCGCGCCGCGCCCAGGGTGGCTGGCGTCCACCGCGACCAGGCCCGAGTCCATCTCGTTGGTCAGCTGCAGCGAGAAGCGTCCAATGTGACCGTGGGACCGGGTGTGGTCCAGGCCACGAGCGACGTGCACCATCGAGGTCGGCACCTTCTGCTCCCACCGACGGATCGTGGCCGCCTGCTTGTCAACGACCAGCACTTGCAGCAGCGAGATCGACTTCGTGTCGTAGATGGCGCCGAGCACGAACAGCGCGTCGTCACCGAGCTGGAACGCCTCCCACTCCTTGAGCCGGGCGTTGCGCGCGGCGCGCTGCAGGCGACCACGAGCTCCGGTGGCGGTGACAACGTCGAGTGGGTTGATCCGCGCAATCGGGCCGTTGTAGGTGCCGAACCGGTAGCGACCGTCGAGCACCAGCTGGGCGGGTGGCGGCTCGTGCGTGCGCACCAGGCCGGACGGGCCGGTCGGCGGGGTCTCGGTGTCCACGGCCGGAGCGTACCGGAGAGCCAGCACCTATGGCGCCAATGGCGACTTAAGGCCGACTCGGGGCGGGGTTGATTCATCCGATGAACGCGGCGTACTTAACTGGTAACGCTGCATATTCGATTCCGCCGTCTTTTTGCTGGATCGAGCGGCAACGCGAGTGCTCCGGGGAAGGCTGGAGCCCCTGATCGCCAGAGTCACGATGTGGCTATTGAGAGCGATCTCGAGACGATCCGGGTGCGCGTGTTCTGTTTGCCGCCGCTGCTGTGCGAAAGCAGCACTCACATAGAACCCAGTGACTGTCTTACAAAATGTCGTACACTCTTGTTATGGCTGACACGATTACCTTCCGGCCAGACGACGACACAGTGAAGGCACTGGAGGTTTTGACCAAAGACGGCACGGCGGTGTCCGCAGCCGTTCGATCTGCTCTCATCGATGCCGCACGTCGGAAGGCCGAAGCGGCGATTCGCGCCGAGGCGGAAACGCTTGCCGAAGACGAATCCGACCGCGCTGAGGCCATGCAAGTGTTGCGCGATATGGAGACGCTGCGTGCGTGGTGAGGTCTTTCGGTTGCATGCCCCGCGGGGGAGTCGCGGTCACGAGCAGTCCGGTTCTCGATATGCCGTGGTAGTCCAGTCAGATCAACTGCCGCTGTCGACTTGGCTGGTCGCGCCAACATCCACGTCGGCTCGCGCCGCCAGCTTCCGACCCGACGTTGAGATCGGCGGCGTGGCCACCCGTGTACTTGCCGAGCAGACCGCAGCGGTCGACCCAGACCGGCTCGGCAAGAGCGTCGGGTTCCTAAGCTTGGACGAAATGCGACGCGTTGATGCGGCCCTACGCGTCGTCCTCCATCTATGAGCGCTGCATAGCCTCGATGGCCAATGGATGTGCGATCTGCAGTGCAGAATCAAACCATGGATCAGCTGGGCGACGACGATTTCGATGAGGGCGTTGAAGCCTTTTGGCGACTATTCGCCACCTATCTCGGTCAGATCGCAAAACACAAATCCATTACGTTGGGGTTTCCCGAGAGTGAAGTTCGCCGGGGGATCTGCTCCCGGCTACGATCTCGACATCACGGGCTGGCGCGGCAGCATCGCCATGTACGTCGAACCCGATGGCGTCGCCGAGGAGACCAGCCTCGAGATCGGGTTTCTGGCGAAAACAAGTGAACACGGCGGAGTTAACTTGACATAATGTAGCTTATCGGCAAACTTATCGGCAACTTATCGGCGACGCGCAAGTGCTGGTCGCGACGGACCCGAGTGCTGGCAACCCTTTGGCACCCACTCGCACCCTCGATGAGCCCACAGGCCTCTCATGCCTCGGCGCCCGGTCGCACGGGTTATGACCTGCGTGAAACACGTCAAAACGATGCGTATGCGTCTGGCCCTACAGGGTTGGGCGCCAAACGAACCCAGGGCCCCGGCGTCGGTGCCGGGCCAACCGCATGCCGCCGCGCAGTCGCCATGCGCCGCCCCCTGGCCCTTCAGTCGTACCACCAGCAATACGTCACGTGACGAATTGGCCTGGGCAATCCACAGGGAATTCATGCGTTCACGGTGAGTTTTTATCTTGATGGGCCATTTACCGGCAATATGTCATAGGAAATTCAAACTTACGTTTCTGCACACTATAGAATTCTTATTTTTCGAGTTAAAGAGCTTGGTTTTGAATTCAGATATTAAAATCAAGCAGAGTCTGGACAAAAGATAATGATCAGGCCCTATTTGTCAACTTCGGAAGCGTTGATTTGGCCGGCACCTTTGTTTCTATTGTCCACAACTGAACGCGGTGCCGTGTTCGGGTTTGTCCGCCAGGCCACGGAGAGGGATCCCATGTCGTTCGTACTTACATATCCAGACAAGCTGGCGGCGGCAGCCAGCCAGCTCCAGACAATCGGAGCGGCTTTCCACGCTGGCAATGCGGCCGCAGCAGTCCCCACCTCCGGCGTCGTTCCAGCCGCCGCTGACGAGGTGTCTTTGTTTACCGCGGCGCGGTTCGCTACCCATGCGCAGCGCTACCAGACGCTCAGTACCCAGGCGGCAGCGATCCATCAGTTGCTCGTCGCCACCTTGGCCTCGGCCGCGGACTCCTATGCCACGACGGAAGCCGCCAACGCGGCGTCGGCCGGCTGAACGGTCCGAGGGAAATGGGGATAACAACCGTGGACTATGGGCTGTTGCCGCCGGAAATCAACTCCGTACGCATGTACACCGGTCCGGGCGCGGGTTCGCTGCTGGCTGCCGCTGCGGGCTGGGGTGAGCTCGCCGCTGAACTGCACTCGACCGCGGCAGGGTTGCAGTCGGTGATTTCCGCGCTGACGAGCGGTCCGTGGCTGGGGCCGACGTCGGCGTCGCTGGTGGCGGCCACGACACCGTACGTGACGTGGCTGCACAGCAGCGCGACGCATTCCGAGCTGGCCGCAAGCCAGGCGGGGGCTGCGGCTTCCGCGCATGCGACGGCGTTTGCGATGACGGTGCCGCCGCCGGTGATCGCAGCGAACCGTTCACTCTTGGCGGCATTGCTCGCGACGAACTTCTTGGGGCAAAATGCACCGGCGATCGCGGCCACCGAGGCGGAGTATTTCGAGTTTTGGGCTCGAGACGCAGCGGCCATGTTTGGCTATGCGAGCTCCTCGTTCGCGGCCTCACAATTGGCCGACTTCGACGAGCCACCGGAAGTGGCCGATCTGTCCGGGATGTCGCGGCAAGCAGCCGCCGCCGCCTCCGCCGCCAGTAACCCTGTCAAGACCGCCGTGGACGGGTTCCTGACGCAATTGGACTCTGTGCACGACCCGTTGGCCGAGCTGGCCTCGTCGTTCAGTGGCACGAAGCTCGACGCACTCATTACCAAGTACACCGCAATGGACGACGTTGTATCGCTCTTCAGCAAGTACTTCGTGCCGTACGTGTCAACCGCGGCGATGGGGGTTCAGTCGACGCAATCGTTCGGACAGGTAAGCAACGGAATTACCGCGATGACCACGTTCGCGAAGGGTCTGCTTCCCGCGGCGGCCAAGGCGATCGAAGGCGCGACTCAGGCGGCCGGAACGGCCGCAACCAACGTCGTCCCGAACCTCGGTGGTGCGGCGGCGGGTCTGGGAAACGCGGTGAAGATCGGCGCATTGTCGGCGCCGCCGAGCTGGGCTCCGGTGAACGCGATAACCAACCCGGGGGTGGCGGCACTCAACGCCACCGTTGTGCCGGCCGCGGCAGATGGAGTGAATGGCCTGCCGATGGCCCCGCTTGGGCAACTCGGCACCAGCCGTTACGGGCGCATTCTGCCGACCTACGGTTTCAAGCCGGCGGTGATGGCCAGACCACCATCGGCGGGGTAATCGCGCTGCCATCGCTTCTGTTAGCTGGGCGGATGCCGGGCGAGCCGCCCAGCCGGACTTTTTACTGCAAAGTTTGCATTTCGTGCAACGATGAGCGTTATGGCGAATCACTTGGGCCTTCGCGAGCGCCGCCGTCGCCAGACGAGCGCGGACATTCGCGGCGCGGCGGTACGCCTGGCGCAAGCTCGCGGCTTCGACAAGGTGACCATCGACGAAATCTGCATCGAAGCCGGTGTGTCGACGCGCACGTTCTTCAACTACTTCGCCAACAAGGAATCCGCGATCGCTTACGGCCCCTCGGACATTCCGCCCGAGTTGGCTGCCGATTTCGTCGCCGCCGGGCCCGCGCCCTACCCCGTCGTCCTGGCGGAGCTGATCACGCTGGCGGCGCACCACCTGCGTGACATGCCCCCCAACCGCGAGCAGGTCGCCGGAATGCTCGAACTGGTCAAATCCACCCCCGCCGTGTTGGCGGCATTCCTTGCCGATCTCGAGCGGTTTCAGAATCAGTTGACCGACATCGTTGCCCGCCGCCAGGCGATGTGCCCCGACGACGAAATACCCGCGCTGATCTCCGCGTTGGCGCTCACGGCACTGCGCTCAGGCTTCGAACGGTGGGCGGCCAGTGATGAGCCACGCGATGCCGACGACACGCCGGTGCCCTATGTCGAGCGCGCCGCCGCGCTGGTCAACGGCATTTTCACGAAGTGACTGAGGACACGCTGATAAAATTTGCATAATCTGCAAAATATGCAGAGGATGTATTGCAAGCTCGCGGTTGGGGCGGTCCTTGGGTCGGACGGACATGGGAACAGCCGCGAAGCTGACGTCCGAACGCCTTGCAAATGACGGCCGCGCTGGATGATCTGGAAGGGATCCGCCGAGGTGCAGATAGCCAAGCTGGTTCGCAATGCGTGGCTGCCGCTGTTAATCGTGGCGGTCCTGGTGATCGGGGGTTTCACCGTGGTGCGAGTCAAGTCATTCTTCGGTGCCAACGATACCGGCGTCATGACGAGCCCGCGGCTGGACGATTCCAAGCCGTTCAAACCCAAGGTGGTCAAATACGAGATCTTCGGCTCGGCCAGCCATGCCAACGTCAACTACCTGGATCTGAGTGCCGACCCCAAGCGGATCGACGGTGCTCCGCTGCCGTGGACGCTGGTCCTCAGCACGACCGCCCCCTCGGTCTTCCCGAACCTCTCGGCGCAAAGCGACGGTGACCACCTCGGGTGCCGGATCACCATCGACGACGAAGTCAAGGCCGAGAACACAACCGACGGCGTACACGCCCTGACCTTCTGCTTGGTGAAATCCGCATGAGCACCACGTCTCACGACACGGCCGAGGCCAGGACCGACGCCATTCCCGTCGCCAAACACCAAGCGCGCCCGGCGATCCCGCGCATCATTCGAAAGTTCGCGGTGCCTGTCATCCTCGGGTGGATCGCGCTCATCGCGCTGCTCAGCATGATCGCCCCCGACCTGGACGAAGTCGGGAAGATGCGCTCGGTGTCCATGGCCCCCGACGATGCGCAATCGGTGATCGCGACGAAGCGCATGGGCGCGGTATTCAACGAGTACAAGTCCAACAGCTCAGTGATGATCGTCCTCGAGGGCAAAAATACGCTGGGCCCCGATGCCCACGCCTTCTACGACCAGATCGTCAAAAAGCTCGACGCCGACACCAAACACGTTGAGCACGTTCAGGACATGTGGAGCGACCCACTGACCGGGGCCGGCGCGCAGAGCAACGACGGCAGGGCCGCTTACGTACAGGTCTATCTGGCCGGCAACCAGGGCGAAGCTTTGGCCAACGAATCGGTCGAGTCCGTACAAAGCATCGTCAAAAGCGTGCAGCCACCCGACGGGGTGAAGGCCTATGTCACGGGGCCCGCGGCGCTATCAGCCGATCAGCACATGGCCGGCGACCGCAGCCTGAAAGTGATCACGGCCGCCACGTTCACTGTGATCATCGCAATGCTGCTGTTGGTCTACCGATCGATCATCACGGTGTTGCTGACGCTGGTGATGGTCGTGTTGGAGCTGTCGGCCGCCCGCGGAATGGTCGCCTTCCTGGGCTATTACAAGGTCATCTTGCTGTCCACCTTCGCCACCAACCTGCTGGTTACGTTGGCTATTGCAGCAGCGACGGACTATGCGATCTTTTTGATCGGGCGATATCAGGAAGCCCGGGCCAGGGGCTACTCGCGAGAAGACGCCTATTACGACATGTTTGGCGGCACAGCGCATGTCGTGCTCGGCTCGGGCCTGACCATTGCCGGCGCGACCTTTTGCCTGCACTTCACCAACCTGCCCTATTTCCAGACGCTCGGTATCCCGCTCGCCATCGGCATGGTGGTCGTGGTGGCGGCCGCACTAACGCTGGGTCCCGCGGTCATCTCGGTCGCAACGCGTTTCGGCAAGACCCTCGAACCCCGGCGGACTCAACGTATTCGCGGGTGGCGCAAGATCGGCGCCCTGGTGGTCAGGTGGCCCGGTCCCATCCTCGTCATGACGATCGGGATCGCGCTTGTCGGCTTGCTGACCCTGCCCGGATACCGCACCAACTACAACGACCGCAACTATCTGCCCACCGATTTGCCCGCCAACGAGGGTTACGCCGCCGCGGATCGGCATTTCTCGCAAGCGCGGATGAATCCCGAGGTGCTCATGATCGAAAGTGACCACGATCTGCGCAACTCCGCGGACTTCCTGGTCATCGACAAAATCGCCAAGACAATCTTCCGCGTGCCCGGGATCGGTCGCGTGCAGGCCATCACCCGGCCCGACGGCAAGCCGATTGAGCACACCTCAATCCCCTTCCAGATCAGCATGCAGGGTGTCAGCCAACAGATGAACCAGAAGTACCAGGAAGATCAGATGGCCGACATGCTGAAGCAGGCCGACATGATGCAGACCACCATCGACAGCATGGTCCAGATGCAAAGCATCACCGGCCAGATGGCGAACGATATGCACGCGATGGTCAAGAGGATGCACGACATGACCATCGACGTCGCCGAATTGCGTGACCACATGGCGGATTTCGAGGATATGTGGCGGCCCATCCGCAGCTACTTGTACTGGGAAAAACACTGCTTCGACATCCCGATATGTTTCTCGATTCGGTCGGTCTTCGATGCCCTCGACGGCATCGACACCATGACCGATGACATCGAGAGCTTGCTGCCCATCATGGATCATCTGGACACACTGATGCCTCAGATGGTGGCGCTGATGCCTTCGATGATCGAGAACATGCAGGCCATGAAAACCACCATGCTGACCATGTATTCGACCCAAAAAGGTCTGCAGGATCAGCAGAACGAGGCGCAGCGGAACTCCAACGCCATGGGTAAGGCGTTCGATGCATCCAAGAACGACGACTCCTTCTATCTACCCCCGGAGACCTTCAACAACGCCGAGTTCAAGCGGGGTATGAAGAACTTCCTCTCCCCCGACGGCCATGCCGTGCGGTTCATCATCAGCCATGACGGCGATCCGATGTCCCAGGAAGGCATTTCGCATATCAATGCGATCAAGAAGGCCGCCTACGAAGCGCTCAAGGGCACCCCGCTGGAGGGCTCCAAGATCTATCTCGCGGGCACCGCGTCGATCTACAAAGACCTCAGTGACGGCAACACCTACGACCTGTTGATCGCCGGAATCGCCTCACTGTGCCTGATTTTCATCATCATGCTGATCATCACCCGGGGTGTCGTGGCGTCGGCCGTCATCGTCGGCACCGTCTTGCTTTCGCTGGGTGCGTCTTTCGGGCTTTCGGTGCTGATCTGGCAGCACCTGATCGGTATCGAGCTGCACTGGATGGTGCTCGCGATGTCGGTCATCATCCTGCTTGCCGTCGGCGCCGACTACAACCTGCTGTTGGTATCGCGGTTCAAGGAGGAGATCCATGCCGGCTTGAACACCGGCATCATCCGGTCGATGGGCGGCACAGGGTCGGTGGTCACGTCGGCGGGGCTGGTCTTCGCCTTCACGATGATGACCATGGCGGTCAGCGAGCTGACTGTCATAGGCCAGGTCGGAACCACCATCGGCCTCGGCCTGCTCTTCGACACGTTGATCGTTCGGTCGCTGATGACGCCGTCCATCGCCGCGCTGCTGGGCAAGTGGTTCTGGTGGCCACAACGAGTTCGGCAACGGCCAGTCCCCTCACCCTGGCCTGACCCAAGTCGCAAGACGGCCAACAAGGACGAAACCTTGGTTTCGGTTTGACCCGGAAGTCTCCCGCTAGCGGCTTAGGCGCCGCGTGCGGCGATGCGTGTCGGTCGACCAGAGATGACCGCAATCCGAGCACTGCAGGTGCACCAGCGTCCCCTTGTTGCTCAGCAGGTACTGCCAGTGCGTATCGCAGTTTCGGCGGCCCCGGCAATCACCACACCTGCCGCGGTGATCACAGCACGGGCAGGGCAGCCATGCGCGGCGGCCGCGGTCGGCGGTCGGATCAATCGGCAACACGATCAGTCGCCCGTTCGGGTAGGACGCCGGCGCGAACCAGCTCGTCGTAGATCCGCTGCTGCTCCTCGTCCAGGTCCGAGTACAGCATGTCGTAGGCCTTCTGCTCCTCGGCAAGCACGGCTACCGGATCCCAGTCGTGACCGATCGCTTCGAGCACCGCGCTGCGTCGACGGGCCTCGTCGAGGGTCAGGTCATAGGCAAAGTCAAGGTTGGCCATTGCGCTCCCAGCCATTAGATATAAAAACGATAGGTAAGGATCGCCTAAGCTCCGCCGGTCAGGCTATGAGGTACGTCACTTTTGCCGCTTGAAGTTCGTCACATCTGGGCCCTCCTCAGTTCAAGGTCGGTTCAAGTTCGTGACGCTGACCAGCCCCGACTCGCTTGCAGCCTTACGGGCACCCCTCCGCGGCGCGCGCTAAATCAGCTGTCGCCGAACGCAATTGGTCCGCGGAATCCAGCCGCACCGGAAAGCCGACCCGCGCGTGGGCCACTCCGCGTGGAGTGTCCACGCGCAGGTCCAGGCCGTAGCGGTCGACGCCGGTGCATACCGCGGCGGCGGTGTCGGGATAGCCGCCGAACGCTCGGGCCATCGCCGCCAGGGCGTCGGCGTGGTCGGCGTTGAGATGCGCGACGGCCCGGGCCGCGGCCCGTGCAACCGGATCCGGCGAAGCAGCGGCATATTGTTCGCCGGTCACCGAGTCCATCCGGCCGTATCCACCCACCCAACGCACCCGCCGCACTTTTAGCACCCACAGAGCGAAGTCGCTGAAGTCGAGGTAACGACCGGCACCGGGCACCGCGTCCCGGTATGCCGCCCGAACAGCGTCCCGTTCGGCGGTCGGGGGCCGGGCGACCACCCCGGCCAAGGTGACTCGGTGCCCTGCCAGTGGGTCGGCGTCGCCGGTCGCTGCAACGATCGACAGGCTGGCCCTGGGGTCGCCCGCCAGGTTGCGGCCGTGCTCGGCCAGGTTCGATACGCACAGCACCGGCATCCCGCCCAGCAATGCATAGGCCACTAACGACGCCCACGGGTCGCCGTCCGCGGTCAAGGTCGCTAACGTGGCGGCATTACCGGCCGCGGCGATGGTGCGCGCTTCCTCCGCCGCAGACCGACGAGCAGAGTTGGTCGGCGGCCCTAACGGCGGCGGCGCGGAGGGTGCAGGCATGGAGAGGTGCGGCGCGCCTAGTGGACCGTGCTCACAGCGTCCGCACCAGCCCGCCGTCGCAGCGCAGCGCCGTTCCGGTCACGTAGGAGGCCCGCGCGCTGCACAAGAAGGCGGCGACGGCCCCGAACTCGTCGGGCTCTCCATAGCGGCCTGCGGGAATCTCACTGGTTGAGGATTGCTCGACATCGGCGAGCGGAATGCCGGACCGAGCCGCCGACGCTTGATTGATCTGGAGCGCGCGCGGCGTTGCGATTCGGCCGGGCAGCAGAGAGTTGACTGTAATGCCCTGCGCCGCAACCTCGCTCGCAAGAGTCTTCAAATAACCTGCCAGCGCGGCGCGGCCAAGGTTGGACAGCGCGAGGTTGGCAATCGGCGCGACCACGCTGGTAGAGCTGATGCTCAAAATGCGACCCCAGCGCTGCGCCTGCATAGCCGGCAGCACTGACCGCACCAGTTGCATCTGGGGTTTCACCAGCCCGGCCACCGCGGAATCAACACTGGAATCCTCAACATTTGCGGCAGTTCCGGGCGCCGGGCCCGGCCCGTTGAGCACGAGGATGTCGATCTTGCCGACCCGCTTGATCGACTCGCCGAACAATCGCGCTGCGCCACCGGCGGACACGAGGTCGCAACCGATACCGATCGCGTTCGGGAGCGCAGCGGCAACTTCCGCGGCGCGTTCGCTCGAGCGACTGGTCACCACGACTGTCGCGCCTTCCACAGACAGTGCCCGGGCGGTCGCCAGACCCAGCCCTGACGTTGAGGCGCAGACGAGAGCGGCGCGTTGTGCGAGCCCGAGATCCATATCACCACCGTGTTCAGTAGGGCCGCTCCCCGGCGTCGGCAGATCACCCGTCGTGCCAGCTTAACGGGCATGTCGGCCCATTCTGCGACGGGTCATAACGCCCGAGAAGTCGGCGTCGTTCCTGCTCCCGCCTTTGATGCTTAAGGAATATTTCAACCGGAACCGCCGATTCACACCCTCGTCTCCGGCGCCACAGCCCGGTAATGTCACCTGGTCACCTCATTTCCCGAGATGGCTGAACTGGCCTTATAGCTGGGCCTTGGCGCACGGGGGTATGGGTTGAGCAGGTTTGTTGAGGCGATGGTCAGCAGCGCGGAATTGAGTCCCCGCGGCCTGGTGACCGGTGAGCCTGACGCACCTCTTCGGTGTAGCTGGGGTGAGGTTCATCAGCGAGCTCGGCGCGTCGCGGGCGGCTTGGCCAGGTTGGGGGTCGGCCCCGGTGACCGGGTGGGCGTGCTGGCCGGGGCCCCGGTGGAGATTGCGCCGGCCGCGCAGGCTCTGTGGCTGCGGGGCGCGTGTTTGACGATGCTGCACCAGCCAACGCCGCGCACCGATTTGCAGATTTGGGCGCACGACACGTTGGCGGTCATCGCGATGATCGAGGCGAAGGTGGTGATCGTCTCGGATCCGTTCATGGCGGTGGTACCGGTGGTGGCCGCCCACGGCGTCACGGTGGTGACGATCGCCGAGTTGCTGAGCGCGGCGCCGATCGATCGGGTGGACAGCGCCGAAGACGATCTGGCGTTGCTGCAGTTGACGTCTGGCTCGACTGGATCTCCTAAGGCGGTGGCAATCACCCACGCCAACGTGATTGCCAACGCCGAGGCCATGTTTGTCGGCGCCGAGTACGACCTGGATAGCGATGTCATCGTCAGCTGGTTGCCGTTGTTCCACGACATGGGCATGACTGGGTTTTTGACGGTGCCGATGTTGTTCGGCGCCGAGTTGGTCAAGATCACGCCGATGGATTTCCTGAGCGATATCTTGTTGTGGGCCAGGTTGATTGATAAGTACCGGGGCACGATGACCGCGGCACCTAACTTTGCTTACGCGTTGTTGGCCAAGCGGTTGCGCCGGCACGCGCGTCCCGGTGACTTTGATCTGTCGTCGTTGCGGTGGGCGCTATCGGGTTCAGAACAGGTCGAACCGGCGGACGTCGAGGACTTCTGCGAGGCCGGAGCGCCGTTCGGGTTGCGTCGCGAGGCGATCCTGCCCGCTTTCGGGATGGCCGAAACGACAGTGGCAGTGTCGTTTTCGGAGTGTGGCGGCGGGCTGGTAGTCGATGAGGTGGACGCCGACATGCTGTCCGCGTTGCGCCGGGCGGTGCCCGCCACGACCGGTAACATCCGTCGGCTGGCCTCACTCGGGCCACTGTTGAATGGCGTGCAGGCACGCATCGTCGATGAGGACGGCGCCGTTCAGCCGACCCGGGGTGTGGGTCTCATCGAGGTGCGCGGGGATGCCGTGACGTCGGGGTATGTCACGGTGGGCGGTTTCGTGGCCACCCAGGATGAGCAGGGCTGGTTCAGCACCGGAGACCTGGGGTATCTGACCGGGCAAGGCCACGTCGTGGTCTGCGGTCGGGCCAAGGACGTGATCATCATGGCCGGGCGAAGCATCTACCCCACCGACGTGGAACGCGCCGCCGGGCGCGTCGCGGGTGTGCGCGCGGGGTGCGCGGCGGCCGTCCGACTCGACGCCGGCCACTCCCGGGAATCGTTTGCGGTGGCCGTGGAATCAAACAGCGTCGACGACCCCGCACAGGTGCGGCGGATCAAGCATGAGGTGGCCCACGCGGTTGTCGCCGAAGTTGCCGCACGGCCACGCAATGTGGTCGTGCTGGCTCCCGGGGTAATCCCTAAAACACCGTCGGGCAAACTGCGCCGCGGCTGTGCTTTGTCCCTGGTCACCTGACCTGTACCCACTGGAGCCGACGACACGCCGCTGGTGGCGTAGTGTCAGGCGCGAGCCGTTTCGTTGTCAGTCGGTGCGGACGACACCTCCGGGCAATGCAAGTCCTCCGTCGTCCCACGCACGTGGGGCGGTCGATGTCGACCGTGAAGGGACAACCCCGTGCACCGAGCAGTCCTTCCCCGCGACCGATCCGCCGGGCATGCCACCCCAGTGCCACCTCCGAGGGTCCATCCGATCGCGGGCCGGCGCCGCACCGATCCGGTCCGGCTCTGCGTGGCCCGCGCGCTGGGCCACGACATCGACGGTGCCTGGTGGCCCCGCGCGGATCGCATCACCAACGAATTACCCGACCTAGTTGGGTTATTGACTCCCCTGCTCGGAGACATCACGTCTATCAACGTCAACTGGCCGCCCCTGCAACGCCCCCCCGACTTCAACTGGCCGGGATGGGAACGCAAAACTCAGCACGTGATGACCGTCAACGGCGACAACGCTCGCGCCAACCTTCTGGTTATCCCCTACGCGACCCACAGCATGCTCGCCGTAATGGTGCTGCGCCGCGCCGCCAACCTGCCTATCGACCCCGCGGACCGGGAAAAACCTGCCTTCCTGACCGCCGGATCGATCCTGCTCGCCGCCGAACAACAGTGCGCCACCACCAAGACCGCTGACCTCGCCCAGAAATAACTCACCGCCGCAATAACTCACCGCCGCCGCGGTTGCTGCTGCGGGCGTCAGCGTGGCGGCGACAGACCGAGCGAAATGACGCTGAGCCGGCACCCCTGTGGACCCGCGCGCCATCCGTGGTCGACTCCCGTGACCATCACGCTGTCACCGACCGCAAGCGGGTGCGCGCCGTCGTCCAGGATCAGTTCGACCGATCCCGAAAGCACAATGTCGAAATCGACGGTGTCGGTGTGGTGCATGGCGAACTCGAGGCCCGGGGCGTAATCGATCACCTTCCAGTCCATTGCGCCGGCCGCGACACCCAAGTCGAAAGTGTTCGCGGCTCGTCCACCACCCGCCGAAATCGATGGGAGGGACGGCGTCGCGTACATCACCGAGTAGGCGATGCCCTCGAGACCGGGACCGCCTTGCAGCCTCACCTGGTCGTCCCGTGCCGCGCAGGAGCGCCCCGCCGCGTCGACCCCGGTGACCACGAAGCGCCCAGCCGACTCCAGCGACTCCTCCGACATGCGAAGAACAGTAGACGGTGTTCAGGCGGCGTCGTGGAAGATCAGGCCGAGGGTGTAGCGCCGGCCAGAGCGGACGGTGGAGACCCCGTGGCGTACGGGGGCAACCGTCCACCCACGCGTCGAGCGGACCGGACGGTCCCTGGTGGTGAAGATGAAGCCGTGTCCGCGCGGCAGCGTGGCGGCGGTACCGCGTGACTGGGCTCGGGCCCGTTGCTCGACGAGCAGGAATTCGCCGCCGGTGTGCGACACACCGGGCTCGCTGAGGTTGATGGCGACCTGCAACGGGAAGACGAGGTCGCCGTACAGGTCTCGGTGCAGGGCGTTCCAGTCGCCCGGCCCGTATTTGAGCAGCAGCGCGGTGGGTTTCGTTTGCCCCGCGCGGTGGCACATGTCCAGCCATTCGTCGAGGGTGTCGGGCCATGGGGCGTCGCGGCCGAGCCTGGTCCACCAGTCGCGGGCGATCGGCAGTAGCCGGGGGTAGAGGGATTGTTTCAGCGCCTCGATCGGCTGCGGGTACGGCTGGTTGAAGTAGCGATACTCGCCTTGCCCGTAGCGGTGTTGGCCCATGTCGATGGTCCGTCGAAACAGACCGTCATCAGCGTAGAGATCGATGACCGCCGCGCACTCGGCGGGTGTCAAAAGCTCGGGCAGCAGCGCGCCGCCTAACTCGTCGATCTCGGCGGCGACCGCGTCCCAGTCGGCCGACTCGACCCGCTGACGGACCCCAACCCTCGAAGCCATCAGAACAGCCTGCCCGACGCCGTAGGTACCCGCTCTTCGAGGTCCAACAGGAACCGTTTGCGCTTCAGGCCGCCGGCGTAGCCGGTGAGGGCGCAGTCCTTGCCGACTACCCGGTGACACGGCACGACGATGCTCAGCCGATTGCGCCCAACAGCCTGACCGACCTCGTATGCGGTTGTGCCGTCGGCCAATTCGGCCGCCAGCTCGCCGTACGTTTTGGTCTGGCCGTAGCCGATATCGGGAAGCAGTTCCCAGATCCGACGCTGCCGCGGGTTGCCGCCCACAGCGACCGGAAGGTCGAATTGCGTCCGCCCATCGGCCAGGTATTCGCGCAGCTGTTCGGCGGCGCGCCTCAACAGGTCGTCAGTAGCAGGCTCGACGTAATGACCCATCGCCTCCGCGGTGGGCGGGCGCCAATGATGTCGGAAGTACACACCCGTCAGGTTGTCGCCACCCGCGACTAGCGTCAGCTCACCGAGAGGACTGTCAATTACCGTGTGGCGAATTTGCATCTGTGATCCTCCTTTTTGGGTAGACGACGGACGGCCCGGAAACGTGAGATCTCACATCTCGCAACGCACCGACGTCTTCATAGTGACCGTCCCGTTCACGGAGGACCGAGTGAAAACCGACCAGCGCGTCAAACAGCCGTTTGAGGCCGTGGTGGCAGCGCACGGCGCCACGGTGTTGCGCGTCGTTCGCGCCGTGGTCGGCCACGCCGACGCCGATGACGCCTGGTCGGATACGTTCCTGGCCGCCCTCAATGCCTACCCGCGGCTGCCGGCCGAGGCGAATATCGAGGCCTGGTTGGTGACGATCGCCCACCGCAAGGCCATCGACATCACGCGCGCTGCGGCACGGCGTGCCGTCCCGGTTGCCGACACCCCCGACTCCCCCGCGCCTCAGCGCACCGACGGCCTCGATGATCTCGACCTGGACGCCGCCGTCGGCGCGCTGCCACGCAAACAGCGCCAGGCCGTCGCCTATCACTACCTCGCGGGCCTCCCCTACGCCGAGATCGCGGTGATTCTTAACAGCAGCGTCGCCGCCGCCCGGCGCGCGGCGGCCGACGGCATCGCCACACTCCGACGCACCTACCCCCGTATCGACACTGCAGAGGAATCATCATGACCACGCCGGACTTCATGGACCAATTCCCCGTCGACCCGGATGATCTCCGGCGCCTGCACGCCCGCCTGGAACGCGAGGCTCAAGTAGGCGATCTACTCGACATCGCCTATCGCACAGTAGATTCCGCTGTCGGTCCCCTGCTGCTGGTGGCCACTCCAGTGGGGCTGCTGCGGATAGCATTTGCCCTCGAGGGCCACGAACTCGTGCTGCAGACCCTGGCCGAGCAGATCAGTCCGCGGATGCTGGAGGCGCCGGCGCGCCTGGATCCCGTCGCCGAGCAGCTCGACGAATACTTCACCGGCCGCCGCCGTACGTTCGATCTTGCGCTGGATTGGTCGCTGTCGCACGGCTTCCGGCGCAGGGTGCTGGGACACCTGGCCGCCGACGTCAGCTACGGCACCTACGCCAGCTATTCCAAGCTGGCGCTGCTGTCCGGCTCACCCAGGGCGGTGCGCGCGGTCGGCACCGCGTGCGCGACAAATCCGATCCCGATCGTCGTGCCTTGCCACCGGGTCATCCGATTCGACGGGACCCTGGGCTCGTATCGCGGCGGCACCGTCGCCAAGCGCGTTCTGCTCGACCTGGAACGGCCCCGGTGACCGCGCCACGGCCGGCGCGCAACCGGGTCTCACCGCTGGGCGAGATCATCGCCGTCCAAGGCCGCGGAGCCTGGATGGGCAACCGTGGCCGACTGCACGAGGGCCGCAGCACGCGCGAAGTGGTGCGCAACCATCAGCACAAGACCTGGATCACCTGTGTCATGTCGTTCAGGGGCCGCCGTGTCCGGCAGTGGGAGCCCAACCGGTATACGCCGTTGTTCTTCCTCGACGAGGCTGTGGCCTTTGCCGCCGGACACCGCCCCTGCGCCGAATGCCGCCGCGGCGCATACAACACTTACCGAATGCTCTGGTCCGAAAGCCACCGCGGCGCAACGACTTATGCCAAAGACATGGATACGCGGCTACACGACGAACGCATGGGCCGGGCCGTCCAAAGCGCCCCCTGGAAGGGCCTGCCCGACGGGGCGTTCGTCGCCACCGACGCCGGACCCGCCGCCGTCGTCGTCGGCAACTACCTTGCCGTCTGGGACCGAAGCGACAACGCCTACCGGGGCAAGGTGCCACGCCCCACCACCGGCACCGCGACGGTGCTCACGCCGCCGTCTACCGTCGACATTCTGCGCGCCGGTTACCCCGTGCAGATCGATGATTCGGCGAGGTGAGTCGGCGGCATGTTGCAGACGGTCGCGGTCCGCGGCTACCGCTCGCTACGCGAGGTCGTCCTGCCGCTCGGCCAGTTGTCCCTCGTCACCGGCGCCAATGGGACAGGCAAGTCGTCGGTCTATCGCGCGCTGCGCCTGCTGGCCGACTGCGGGCGCGGCGAGGTGATCGGGTCGCTGGCCCGCGAGGGCGGGTTGGAGTCGGTGCTGTGGGCCGGTCCCGAGCAGCTGGGCGGCGCCCGTCGGACCGGCAACGCCCAGGGCACCACCCGTACTAAGCCCGTGTCACTCGAACTCGGCTTCGCCGCAGATGATTTCGGTTACCTGGTCGATCTGGGCCTACCGCAGATGGCCGGTCATAATTCGGCGTTCGCGCGCGATCCGGAGATCAAGCGGGAGGCGTTGTTCGTCGGCCCGGTGTTGCGGACCGGCACCACGCTGGTGCGCCGCACCCGAGACTACGCCGAGGTCAGTTCCGACACGGGCAGGGGATTCGACGAACTGTGCCGGTCTTTGCCGTCGTACCGCAGCGTGCTGGCCGAATATGCTCATCCACAAGCACTTCCGGAACTCGCTGCGGTGCGTGAGCAACTACGCGGCTGGCGCTTCTACGACGGTTTCCGCGTTGATGCCGCGGCGCCCGCACGGCAGCCGCAGGTGGGGACGCGCACTCCGGTGCTCTCCGACGACGGCAGGGACTTGGCCGCGGCGATTCAGACGATTGTCGAGGCGGGGTTCGGCGACCTGAGTCGCATCGTCGCCGACGCGTTCGATGGCGCCACCGTGTCGGTCGACGTCAGCAACGGGTTGTTCGACCTTCGGCTGCATCAGCGCGGCATGCTGCGACCGCTGCGGGTGGCCGAATTATCGGACGGCACACTGCGATTCCTGCTGTGGACCGCGGCGTTGTTGAGCCCGCGGCCGCCTTCGCTGATGGTGCTCAACGAACCGGAGACCTCGCTGCACCCGAGCCTCGTCGGTCCCCTGGCCTCGCTGATCCGTGTCGCGGCCGCGCACACGCAGGTCGTGGTGGTCACCCACTCCCGTTCGCTGCTCAAATGTCTCGGCGCCCAAGTCGAGGGCGCCGGTTCAGCGCTGGTGATGGAACTGTACAAGGACTTCGGCGAGACCCGCATCACCGGCCAGACCCTACTGACCACACCGGCGTGGGACTGGGGCAAACGCTAAGCGATGTCGATACTGTCGCCGCGCCGCAGGCTCGCGAAGGCGTCGACCACGGCTAGGTCGTATTCTCCTGCATCGGTGCCGATTCCGCCTGCGACCTGGGCCGCGGTGGCGCAGCCAAGGCGAGCCGCGTTCCGAAGGTCGCGCCCGAGCGCGCGGCCGAGTATGAATCCGGCCGAGAACGCGTCACCGCAACCGGTCGTGTCGATCACGTCTACGGCGTACGCTGGCACTTCGATTGTTTCGTCTGCCGAAACGATCAGCGCACCTTTGCTGCCCTGCGTCGCGGCCACGCAGGAGGGACCGGCGGCCAGCAGAGCCCTTGCGCCGCTTAGCAAGTCAGGGGCCCCGGTGAAACCCAGCACCTGTTCGTCGTTGGGCAACAGGTAGTCGATGTGCGGTAGGGCTTCGGCAATCCACTGCAGCAGCCCCGGATCACCGGCGGCAAGGATGTCGACGGATGTGCCCAGCCCGTTGGCCTTTGCGTGCCGGAGCAGTTCGCTGGCCGCCGGGCCCCCGAGGAATTCGGGACCGCCGAGGTGAAGGTGTGACGACCGGACCACGCTGTCGAGATCGAGGTTTTCGAGGGTGAACGTGGCGTTAGCGCCGACGCAGTGCCAGGCGGGGCGGTCGCCATTGGGGCGCACTGGGATAACCGATGCCGAGGTCTGGACCGCCGTGGTCCGAACCACGCCGCTCACATCGACTCCCTCCCGGCTGAGCATGGCCAGCAGGGTGTCGCCCATTGGGTCCGTGCCGATGGCGCCGAACGAACGTACTTTTGCGCCAAGTCGACTCAGCACCACGGCGGTGCCGCCCGCCGTGCCCGCCGGGGAGAACCTGATTGTCTGAACGAGCTGACCCTGCGAGCCCTCGGGAAGAGACGTGATTCCAATGACGTGGGTATCGAGGACGTGCACGCCCACGACAGCGATCTCGATCTGAGTCATGACAGTCTCACCGGCACAACAACCTCACGAAACCGACGGGTGCTGCAAAGCCCTTGAGCGCGATCGTCTCCCGGCGCTGGGGCACGTCGGCCAGGATCTCCCGCACGGCGGGGTCGTCGGCGACGGCGTGTGACAGCACGATGTCGTCGCCGGCACTCTGGCCCTGCAGGCGCGCGGCCATGTTCACCGTCGAGCCGAAGTAGTCGAGGCGGCCGTTCAACGTCACGACCACGCTCGGCCCCGCATGGACGCCCACCTTCAGCACCAGGTCGCGGCCTGCCCGCGCCGATGAGCCGATCGCCTCCTGCATGGCGAGCGCTGCGCGCACCGCCTGCGCCGGATCAGCGAATGAGGCCATGACCGCATCGCCGATCGTTTTGACCACCGCGCCGTCGTGATCGCGCACGACAGCGGCCAGCAGCGCGAAATGCTCGCGCACCAAGTTGTAGGCGGTGGCATCGCCGACCCGCTCGTAGAGCTCCGTCGAGCCCCGCAGGTCGGTGAACAGCAGCGCGACCTGGCTGACGCCGGCATCGTCGCCGGGTCGCAGCGTCGCCTCGGCGAACAAATCACGAAAAGCCTTCAGCGAGATCACTTCTGGTACCGTCAGGATCTCTCGCGCCCAAGCCCGCTCCTCGATCACTCCCGTCAGGGTGAAGCCGGCATCGTTGACGAACGTCACGATTCCGGGGTCGCCGCCGCCGTCCGCAACGCTCAGCGCTGCCACGCCCGACGCCGCGATGCGCAGGCCCGGAAACGGCCCGGACTCATAGTCGACGTCGACGGTCTCGCCGGGGTGGAGCGTGCGCAGGCGGTAGGGACCCGGGGGCAGATCGACGGCCACGGTGCGCCGCCCGCCCGGATCCAAATGCACTTGCACGGCGACATGCTGGGTCTCCATTGGGCCCGACAGGCAGAAACGACCGTCCGGCAACGGCCGCACCGATGTGGCCGGCGCAAACGACAGCTCGACGTTGCGCTCGAAGTCGCGATCGTAGTCGATGTTGCACGAAGAACAGTGCGCGCCGTGCGGCAGCTCGGAGAGCGCGGGAACGCTGACCTTGGGTCCGCGGCAGTTGGTGCACAACAGGTCCCACTTCATGGTGAGCAGCCCCGCCTTCACACCGGCAAGGCAGGCCTCGGTCGCCTCGCGCTCCGACACACCGAGATCGCGCGCCAGCGCCTTGGGCCGAAGATGGGTGAGATCCGACGCCATCCCTTGCAGCACAAAGTCGGCGAGCCGCGCGCCGAGCCCGTTGCCGTAGGAGCTGCGGTCGATTTCGTGCGCCAGCGTCGCGGCCCGCTCGCGCGCGCCACGGGGCAGCTCGGGCTCCGGCAAATCGAACGGAGGCGTAAGGCGTTCGCCCGCGTGGGCGCCCTGGGCAAACGTGACGGCCTCAAAGATGCGCGCGCGCAACGTCTCTCCCGCCCGGGTCGTCAGCCGCGTCCCGAACAGGCGGGCGACCCACGTCCGCGGCTCCCATTCGAGTGCGTAGGTGACGCGTGAACCTCCTTCGCCGTTCGGTTCGATGTCGGCCACCGGACCGAACCTGCGGAACGGGCCCTTGGTGAACAGGCGCGACTGGCTGAAGTGTCGACCCAAGATCCACTCGTACGGCTTTTCCTCGAATTCCAGCGTGAAGCCCCCGGCCCTGCCCTGCCCGCGCCGCAGGACCGTTCCGTTGGGCTGCGGCGTCTCCTCCAGCGTGTAGGGCGACAGCCCCATCGCCTCGTTGAACCGGTTGGTGTCAGCCAGCACCGGCCAGAGCTCATCCGGCGGCAGGTCAAATGTCCAGGTCCAAGTACGACGCATCGCCTGGAACTCTAGACCGAGCGCGCCCGCCGCCTCAGCTACCTTTCGGGGATCGGCTTCACACCGCTCGGATGAGCAGGCCGGCGGGCGGGGCGGCCGGCGCCGGGAGCGCGAGCGGCACATCGCCGAAAGAGAGCCGACCGAGCACGCGCGGTCCGGTGAGCAGGCGCACCTGATACCAGGCGAGGAAGCCGATCAGCGCCATCAGGTAGGCCTCCTTGGCCTGCGCTGGCAGGCCGCGCTCATCGCTGATCGTGAGCGGCAGACGGCGCTCGAGCGCGGCGAGCAACACCGGGTTGCGGACGCCGCCTCCGGACGCGACGACCTCGGTGGGCGTGTACGGCGCCAGCGCGTCGGCGACAGTGATCGCGGTCAGCTCGGTCAGCGTGGCCAGCAGGTCCTCGGGCGCCAGATCCGGCCGGCCGCCGAGGCGGTCGAGGCCGTCTAAACGGAAGTGCTCGCGGCCGGTCGACTTCGGCGGCGCGAGCGCGTAGTAAGGGTCGGCGAGCAGACGTTCCAGGAGCGCCGCGTCGGGCGTGCCGCGGGCCGCCAGCCGACCGTCTTGGTCGCTCGGACGGCGGGTGGTGCGGCGCGCGGCCTCATCGAGCAGGCAGTTGGCCGGGCCGGTGTCGAAAGCGAGCGGGGGACGGCCGCGGCGGACGACCGTCACGTTCGCGATCCCGCCCAGGTTGAGCGCCGCGCGGGTGTGCTCGCCACGCAACCACAGGTCGTCGAGGATCCCGGCGAGCGGGGCGCCGTGGCCGCCGGCGGCGATGTCACGCGCGCGGACGTCGGAGATGACGGGCAGCCCGGTCGCCTCGACGATCCACGCGGGCTGTCCAAGCTGCAGCGTCCCCTTCGCCTCGCGGTCCCGCACCCAGTGGTGGACCGTCTGTCCGTGGCTGACGACGAGGTCGGCCGGCAACAGCTCGGCGGCGAGCTCGCCGGACGCCTGCCCGATCAGCTGGTCGAGCTCGCACAGCTCCCCCGCCGTCGTCGGGCCCAGCGCGGCGTGCAGCCGCGCGCGCACCTCGTCCGGCCACGGCCGCGCGATGTGACGCAGCGGCGACATCGCGACCGCACCGCCGTCCCACTCGAGCTCCGCCACCGCGGCGTCGAGGCCGTCCATCGACGTCCCCGACATCAGGCCGACGACCCTCATGTCAACCTCGTGTCCTCATGTCGAACCGAGCGCGTCGCGCACGCGTCCCCGGGCCCGGTCGAGCCGGGCGGCGGCCTCGGCGGCGTCGACGCCCGTGAGCAGCGCGACGATCGCCGTCTTGGCGTGACCGCCCGCGGCGGCAAGCGCGGCCGTCGCGGTGTCCTCGTCGACGCCGGCCGCGTCGCGGACGATCCGCACCGCGCGGCGGCGCACCTTCGCATTGGTCACGCGAACGTCGACCATCCGCGGCCCGTAGGCCTTGCCGAGCGCGATCATCACGCTCGTCGACAGCGCGTTGAGCACCACCTTCTGGGCCGTCCCGGCGGTCAGCCGCGTGGAACCGGCGAGCACCTCGGGTCCGGTGAGCAGCTCGATCACGACGTCTACTGTGTGGGCGGACGCCTCGCTGCCCGGGTTGTTGACGATCGCGACGGTGAGCGCGCCCGCCGCGCGCGCGTGCGCGAGCGCCCCGAGCACGTATGGCGTGCGGCCCGACGCCGTGATCCCGACGAGCGCGTCGGCGGCGGTCAGGTCGGCGAGATCAGCGGGATCGAACGCGTCCTCCGCGCCCTCGATCGCCTCGGTCAGCGCGGCCGGGCCGCCGGCGATCACGCCGCACACCAGGTCGGTGCCGAACGTCGGCCCGCATTCGGCCGCGTCGAGCACGCCGAGCCGCCCCGCCGTTCCCGCGCCCGCGTAGATCAGGCGCCCGCCGCTCTCGAGCCGCGCGGCGATCGCCTCGGCCGCCGCCGCGATCCGCGGGACCGCCGCGACCAGCGCGCCGTGCGCCTCGCCCTCGGCGGCGACGAGCAGCGCGACCACGTCCCCGATCGGGCGCACGTCGAGGTCGTCCAGGCCTGGCCGCACCGCCTCGGTGGCAAGCCCGTCGAGCCGGTGCGCGCCGAAGACCCTGCGGGCCGCCCGCACGCGGATCACGTGCGGCTCGTGGATCTCCCCCAGCCGCAGCGCGCCGTCCAGTGCATCGGCGGCGGCGGGGACGAGGTCGAGCGGCTCGCGCAGCGCCGCGTACCCGGCCAGGCCGCCGACCATCGCGACCGGGCCATCCCCGACCGCGCGGGCGGTCGCGACGAGTGCCTCGGCGGCGGCGGCGACAATCGCCTGTGCCGTCGCGTCGCCCCGCGCGGCGAGGACGTCGGGCGCGAACGACGCGAGCGCCGCGGCACCGGTGAGCTGCGCGGGCCAGCTCTGCGGCGTGCCGAAGCGGGCGCGGGCGAGGTCGAGCAGCCCGGTGGACGGGCCGCGGCCGTCGTGGGCGCGCAGCGCGGCGCGCAGGCCCGCGGCGCCGATCCACGCGCCGCCGCCCTCGTCGCCCAGCCAGGGGCCCCAGCCGTCGGCAGTCCGCAACGCGCCGTCCGCGCCGATCGCGAGCGCCACCACGCCGGTGCCGGCGATCAGCACGACGCCCGGCTTTCCGTCCAGGGCGCCCGCGTGGGCGATCACGGCGTCGCTGGTCACCGCGACGCGCTCCGCCCGCAGCGACGCCAGGAGCGCATCGCCCAGCGCGCAGGCCGCGTCCGGCGCCGCCAGCGCGCCGGCGGCACCCACGATCACCTCGGCAAAGCCTCCCGTCGGGCCTTGCTCGCGCGCCAAATCACCGGCCAATGCCAGGATCGCGGCCTGCGCGGCCCGCACGCCGCTAGGCGCCGCGAGCCCCGGCGCGCCGGTCCCCTCGGCCCTGCGGCCACCCGCCTCGGCACGACAGGACGTCTTGCCGAGGTCGACAGCGAGGATCATGTTCCGATGATTTCAGCAATCGACAGGCACACTGCGCTTGCGGGCCGCCGTAGCGAGTGCATCGTCGAACGTAGCGAGGCTGGCCTGATGGTGCATTGCGACATTCAACACGCAGCACTCAGGTAGTTTCAGCCCACTGTTAGCGCGGAGTTCGGCGAGGCGCAGCGGCTCGCCATCGTCGTGCGGCGCAACAACAATGCCGGCGCTAACCAAATCGTCGAGCATCGCTGCTCCGTGCCCGATGCGGACGCCGCCGACGAGAACCTCCGCCAGCGTGATCGTGTGCACCAGCATCTCGCCGGGCGTACCGGACAAAAGAATCGCGGTAGCCGCCTCATGGTGGGGATCGCTGGGGTCCAAGTGGGCGATCAGGACGCTAGCGTCCATCGCGATCACGTGGGCCAGTCCGCGCGCAACTCAGCCAGATTGCCAGGCCCAAACGCGTCGGCGTAACGGCCGCTGCTTGCCAACACGGCGGCACGGTGCGCGCCATCCTCCGCGCACTCAGCCTGTTCCAGGATTCCCCCGCCCACCTGGATCAAGCGCAGCAGTAGTTTCGAACGGGGCTCACCAGGCCATCGCTTTGCGGCCCGGTCCAATGCCTTCGCCACCTCCCGGGTTTCGGTCACTTGATAGCGCGGGCGGGTGGTCGGCATAGCAACAAAGTGTACCACCTTGAGTCGGGTGGTACACCTTGCGGGACAAGTGCCCGCATGCCTACACACGCGCTGTAATCCATCCTTTGCTGCCATTGGTCACCCCACGGCACTACCGGGACAGCAAATCGAACAGCATATGAATCAGCCGGCGACGTCGAAGATCGCCGCGGCGGAGGTGACCGCCTTGTCCGCGTTCCCTTCGTCGTGCAGCAGCATGCGGACCCCGACGCGGCCGGGCCCGCCGCCGTGCGCGACACCCTCCACCCGGAACGGGCCCACCTTGCCGCGGGACATGAACATCACATGCCAGCTGACTACCTGCACCTTCCGCGTCCCCGCGAGGTCGGCGGCGAGATCGGTGGCCGCGGTCTCTAGCACAACGTGTTGCGGTCCGATGTGCAAAGCCGCGTCGGGCGAAGCGAGTTCGAGGCTGAGCGAGGGCAGCACCCAGTGGCCGTCTTCGCGCTTGCTTGCACCGAACGCCGCCCACAACGGTGGCAGGTCAGGGGAATCCTCGACCATCAATTCGGTGCCCGAAACATCCATCCTGTCAAGGCCTTCCGGCGGGGTGCCGATGATCGCGCCCTGCCCCTCGTTGAAGGCGATCACCCGGTCCGGGTTGTCGGCGTCGACGATCTTGCACCGCCCGTAGCCCATCATCCGGCCCTGGTGCACGATGCCGGATCCGACGATCTCAATTCTGCTGACGTCGTGGCCGGGGTCGACGATCTGGACCGAGGCGATGACCGGGTTGGGGACCGCGACCATGTCGGTCTGACACCCCTCAGGCGACGAGATGGCCAGCGGCGCAACCAGAAGTCCGCCCGCCTCGTTGCGCATGTCGCGGCGGATCGTGACGGTGTTGTCGTCCTCGCCGACGTTCATCGACGAGTGGTAGCGGCCGATGTAGCGGTAGCTGAGCAGACCCGTCCAGCGCCGGAACAGCTCGTCCCGATATGCGTCGGTGTCGTGGGCGAGCTCTCGGATATCGCGCAGTTGATCGCTCAATTTCGGCTACCTTTCTGCCGGCTTTCTCCCGACATTCTCCCGGCTTTGCGGGATGAGTCAGGACAATCTGTTTCGCCGCACCTGGTTGAACGGCACACCCCGATCGGCCGCGTGTTCACGGGGGAAGTGCAACACCCGCTCGCCAATCACGTTGCGGGCCATCTCGGTAGTTCCACCGCCGATGCTGGCGATCTGACGGCCCAGATAACGGATGCCGATCTTGTGGAGACCCTCGCTGTCCACGACGACGGCGGCCGGGCCCGAGATCGCTTGCACAGTATCGGTTTCCACGTGATGAGCCTCGGCCATGGCCAGCCTGACGATCGATCCGGCGGCAGGCGGAAGCGAGCCGTCGGCCACCGCGTGGTAGACGTGCTCGCTGAGTTGGCGCTGGACCGCTCTGTGGACCAGGGCCCGGCCGACCGCCTCCCGGACGCGTTCGCTCTCGCCTTGGTCGATGTTCTCGACCAGCGATACCAGATCCACTGAAACATCCTCGGCTTCAGCGATTCCCGGACCGCTGGTGTACTCCGAGCCATCGCCCATGGTGCGCCGCTCGTGGTAGA
Organism: uncultured Actinomycetota bacterium; assembly: GCA_963778135.1. Taxonomy (GTDB): domain Bacteria; phylum Actinomycetota; class Actinomycetes; order Mycobacteriales; family Mycobacteriaceae; genus Mycobacterium. The sequence continues at coordinate 786,944 of CAVZTC010000005.1, forward strand.
GCTGCCGCGACGCCACGTCCCAACCCTTTCCGGGCTCCCCGACGACGGCGTCGTCGCCCACGTCGACGTCGTCAAGGAATTCTTCGCAGAACTCAACGGAACCGTTGACCTGCCGGATGCGGTTTAGCGTGATTCCGGGATGGCGCAGCGGCACCAGGAACATCGTGAGCCCGTGGTGCTTCGGTTCGTCCCAGTGCGTCCGGGCCAGGCACAGACCGAAGTCGGCGGCGAAGGCCCAGGTGCTCCACGTCTTGGCGCCGTTGATGATCCACCGCCCGTCGCGGCGGTCCGCGCGGCTGATGACTCCCGCGAGATCCGAGCCGCCGCTGGGTTCGGACAGCAGCTGCACGAGTACCTCGTCGCCGCGCAGCGCAGCCCGGATGTGGGTGCGCTTCTGCTCTTCGCTGCCCATGTCGAGGATCGTGGCGCAGCAGATGCCAAAGGACGGAACGTTCAGGATCAACGGCGTCTCATACGGGAGCGACTCGGCGTCGAACGCCTTCTTGTACTCGTATCCCAACCCCAGCCCGCCATACTCGCGAGGAAAGCAGATTCCGGCAAATCCCCCGTCCCAGAGGGTTTTTTGCAGTTCGCGGGCTCGTGACCAGGTCGCCTCCGCGTCACGCGAGACAATCGCCGGTTTGTTGGGATCGAGCCGCGGCAAGTTCTCGGCCAGCCAGGACCTCGCCCGGCTCCGAAACTCCTCGACGGATTCAGCGGACACGGCGGGGCCGAGTCCGTCCGTGCATCGCCGATGGCCTTCCGTCACACGCATGCTGTGCGATCGCCCAGCAGTGCTGTAAAACAGTACACCAGCGCCACAGGCCATGGGCTTGCGGCTGCACCGGCCTAATAGGCCTTGTTCAGCCTCACCGCGGCGCGAATAAGCGCCTTCAACGCCTTTTCGTCAATCCTGTCGCTCTCGTGGATATCGATGGCGCGTCGGGTATTGCTATCGAGGCTGGAGTTGAAGAGGCCGTTGGGGTCGTCCAACCACGCGCCCCTGGCGAAGGTCATCTTCACGGCATACTTGTACGTCTCACCCGTGCAGATCATGCCGTCGTGATACCAAACCGGGACGCCTCTCCACTTCCATTGCTCGACCACGTCGGGATCCGCCTGTTTGATCAGTTTTCTAATGCGAGCCAGCGTCTGGCCGCGCCAATCGCTCAGTGCCTCGATTGTTTCGTCGATCAGCGCGGAGGGAGATTCCGCTAATCTGCTATTCGACCTAGTCATGGTGGTTGCGCTTTCTTGATGTGCTCGGTCGTTCGTCCTGGAGTACCCGCCGACCGTATCTCCAACCATCTCACCCAGCGTCGCCCAATGAAACGGTGCCGGCACGTTGCTTGCGGATAGATCCGCGTTTGCGTCGACGAGTTCGGCCGGCCACCACCAGCCGTGCCACCGCTTTCTCGATCCCCGCGGCCAACGCGTCGATGTCGGGTGCGGTGTCGTAGTCGGCGGTAATGCCGAAGACGAAGTTGTCGGCGTAGCTGACCATCGCGACGCCGGTGCGCAGCTGAAGCGCGATGGGAGGGATCGGCAGGATTTCCAGCACTCGACGGCCCATCAGTGTCTGCGGACGTCGCGGACCGGGAACGTTCGTCGCCAAGGCGACCACGCCGCGTTGGGGTAGCCGTGTGAGCAACCGAATTGTCCATGCCGAGAACGCGAATGGGACATTTTTGACCGCCGAAACCAGCGCGTTGCCCGCATCGCTTTGACCGCTGGCTTTGGCCCGGCCGAGCCTGCTGTGCACCAGCCGCAGCTGCTGCACCGGGTCCGGCTCATCGACCGGCAATAGCGGCAGCATCGCGGAGACCTGGTTGTCGGCGACATTGAATTGATGGGCCGCGCGGACGGATACCGGAACCAGCGTGCGCAGCGAGTTGTGGCCGGGTTGTTCCCCCCGCTTGAGCAGGATCCGGCGATAACTGTCGGTGATCGCCGCCAGCGCCACGTCGTTGAGCGTGACGTCAAATGTGCGCGAAACCTCCCGCAGGTCAGCCAACCGGACCCGGGCCGCGCTGAAGCGTCGCATCGTCGTGACCGATCCGTTCAGCGAGGATTCCGGCGCCGGGCTGAGCAGACTGGCGGTCAGCTCGGCCGCACCCACCGCGACGTGTTCGGCCGCGGCCACCGCGGCCAACGCACTCCGACCGATCCCGCTCACCCAGCTCAACGGGTTCAAATTCAGCTTCGGCAGACCAAGCCCCTGCCGAACCGGCTCCTTGGCACCGCGAATGTCGGTGGCAAAGGTGTCGCCGCCACCGCCGTCGCTGAACTTCGCCAACATCTGCGTGGTCGCAATGCCGTCGGCGATGCAGTGGTGAAGCTTGGTGAGCATGGCCCACCGGTTTTCGCTGAGACCCTCGATGATCCAGCACTCCCACAACGGGCGCTCGCGGTCCAGCCGCCGCTCCATCAAGGTCGCGATTATCTGGAACAGTTCGGCGTCGCCGCCGGGATGCGGCAACGCCGCGCGGTGGAGGTGCCGCGAGATGTCAAAGCTCGGGTCATCCACCCATTCGGGCGCGCGCACATCGAGCGGATGAGTCCGCAATATCTGTCGGCACCGCGGAATCGTCTGCACCCGGCCGGCGAAGGCCAAAACGAACTCGTCGTAACTCGGGGCCGGCCCCTCCATGATCGACACTCCGCCCACCGCCAAGCTCACGTGTGGATCCGAGTCTTCGACCTCCAGAAAGCCCGCGTCCAGAACGCTCAATTGCTCCATGGGGTCACTGTCCCCCGGGCCGCGACCCCGCCGTCAGAGTAAGAAGTCCTGAACTTCGGGGACAAACGACAGTCCCTCAGTCGGTGCCGCACACGCGGCGGCTGGCGATACATGGCCGCCCCGGCGACGCCGCCCGCACTGGCGGCGACAAACAACACCTGCGCGCCCGCCGGGCAGCCGCTCGGCGTTTGCACTGGAATGCCGCCGCCAGCGCCGCGGCATGCGTGCGCTGATCGTCGGCCACGCTGATCCGCTCAACCGCACCCCGAGGTGGCTGCTCACCGCGGCGCGTTACCCATGCCCGGCCCGGGAGCGGCGACAATCGCATCGACATCAGAGCGGAGGCTGATTGAACCGGAGGACATTACGTGTGTACGCGAATCCGACTGTCGCAGTGACTATTTCACCATATTCCTCGGGGTTCACATTCACCCAGGACACGCGACTCACAAAAAGCGGAAAGTGACGGCCATGGGAGTCATCGGCGACACCTTCATTCCGCGGTCGCTGGTCAATTGCGAAACTCAAGGACTTCGGTTACCGAACGCCGGGCGGTGGGTTCGAAGCGTTGGTCATGCGCCGGTGATCTACCGACTCGGATCAGCAGCTGCGGCTGTCCCGCCGTTGCGGTGATCTGCGCGATGATGTTGCGGCTCTGCGCCATTTCGGTCATGTGGGTTAACGTGCAGGTAGCCATGCCGGACACGGTGCACTCGAGCAATACAGCCGACAGCGCTTCACCGCAGCGCAATACATCCAGCTGGGCGTCGTCATGATGAGTGGAAAGCACCAGGATCTTTGAGCGGTCGTGGTCGATGGTGGCGCGGCGCTGGCCCCCGCCTGCCGGGGGAAACACACGGCCGACATCGACGCGTGCGGCCTCCGAGGTGGACACCAGAGCGCTTTCCGGCACATGGGTGGCGTCCGACTCGAACGGCGAAGTCCACCATCGTAGTTCGGACAGATATGACGTATCGTAACGGCGCAGCCTCTCGGTGAGCTGGGACGCTTCGGCCAACTGAGGACGCTCTTCCTCGGCCACCACGTCCAGCAGCACCTCATACGGCTCCACCGCGCGGCATAGCACCGAGTACAAGGCCTGCCATCCGGCTGGCGTAGCGAACGGCAAACGGTCGGTGCGGCGTCGACGGATCGCATCCGCACGGAGCTGGTGGGCCTTTGCGACGGTCTCCATGGGCCGGAACTGCAATGTCGCCAGATGATCCGGGTTGTCGGGATCAGGGAACCGTTCCGTGGTGCTTTCCCAGCCAGCGGCTGATAATGCGACCCGCAGGTGGTCGAGGACAGCGCCGCAGCTCAACATCAGCTCCCGGCCGGTGTGGTCGGTCGCGGGCATCAACCGGCGCGGATCGGCCCACAGGTGCAGCGTCGAGCCTTCGACAACCCAGCACCAGGGCTGGCTGTTGTGCAGTGAAGGCGCCCGACTTGCGAGCACCACCGCGTCCCGGATGACCTCGGAAGTAGGCGCATTCGCTGTCATCTCAACCACCCCAATCGTTCTGTGACGTCAACGCGAGCACTATTGTCGACCTGCGTCAGCGACTCTCGATGCAGGGCAGCGGCGACCAGCTCACCCATGTTGGCGCCCTTCCCTCCGGACTCCTCGGCATCACTGAGACGCAATGTCGAAACCGTCCGAGACACAGGCGGTGACTTGAGTGTTCGTTGACAGGCCCTGCTCTTTCTTAGACGGATCGGCACCAGACATCGTGGGCCTCTTTTAGTGAGTCCTTGAGCGACCGAGAGGTGTCCATCCGGTGCGCAGTTAACCAGCCGTTGTATTGAGCAGCTATCGCTGTCGCGATCTCGGGCGTCGCATCGGAATTGCCTTGCTGCCTTGTCCTGATTCTGTCGGCGGCCGTGTCAGGCGTCGCCGAGCAGACGAATTCCACCAGCGCCGAATGCGTTTCCGCAGCACGGCGATGAGCTTGGGTGCGAAGTTGCGGATCTCGCCAGGTGCCGTCGAGGATCACTGATTGCCCGTTGCCCAAACATGTCAGTGCTCGGTGCAGGGCTACCTCGTAGACGGCTGCGACGTTGTCCGGACTATACAATCCTGCGTCCAGAACACCCGTGTCTCCGGTGATGGCGCCCGATTCTCGTAATTCCCGACGCACGTCGTCGGTTGAGATAATCCGCGCTCCAACTGTTTCGGCAAGCGCTCGCGCCAAGGTCGACTTGCCGGTTCCTGGATTTCCACCAATGAGTGCCAGCCGAACGGCGCCGCTCTCCAGGTGCCGGATGGCAATAGCGAGGTGCCGACCCGCGTCTACCGTGGCTTCCGATTTACCCTGCGACAATCGAACGCAGTCGACCTTCGCCCGTACCACCGCGCGATAGGCGATGTAGAAATCTCGCAGCGAAGACGGCGCCGCATCGGCGCAGTGTGCGGCGTAGCGCTCGAGGAAGTAGTCTCCAAAATCTTTGCGGCCCAGGAACTCGAGGTCCATCGCGAGGAAGGCAGCATCATCGATGCGATCGACGTGGCGAAGTTCGTCGTCGAACTCCAGGCAGTCAAGCAACGCCGGTTCGCCCTCCACGTAGAAAATATCATCGGCGAGCAGGTCGCCGTGTCCGTCGACAATTGCGCCTTCTTCGATCCGGCGTGTGAAAAGAAGTGCGCGACCCGAAGTAAACTCGGCCGCAAGGTGCTCGATCCGCTCGATCGACTCCCCCGCGACTTCCGAAATCGCCATCGCCGCGTAGCGATGGAGTTCCGACAAATTATCGCGCCAGCGCTGGTCGACCGCGCGTACCTTGCCCTGGCTACTGATTGCCCGACTCCGCTCGGCATGCGCATGAAAACTAGCCAGCATGACGGCGATACGTTCAAGTACGACTTGGACGGACTCGTCGGGTTGGCCGCATGTGACGATGGATGCCAACCGGTCGTTGTCGCGATAGCGTCGCATGACGATAATCGGTTCGGCGGGGCCTCCGGCGGGGTCATCGAGATGGGCGACCCCAATATAACTGCCGGGAGACAGCCGGCTGTTCAACTCGACTTCCCGTGAGCACGCGCGCTCACGCTGCGCCGGTGTGCGGAAGTCGAGGAAGTCGGTCAACACCGGCTTCTTCGCCTTGTAGGCTCGGTCGCCGGCCAGCACTACCACACCCGTGTGAGTTTCGTGAACATCGGCGTAGGTCAGCGCAACTGTCCGCGAACCGGCAGGCCTGTCGGCGGTAATCGTGACCTCCATGGCGCTAAGTCCTTATCTGTGCTGGCATTTCGCGGAGCGGCGCTAGGACGGCCGCGCCACGATCACCGGCGTATGAACCGAGTGAACGACCGCGTTGCTGACCGAGCCCAGCAGCATGCCGGTCACGCCGCCTCGGCCGCGACTGCCCACGACGACAAGCTGAGCGGATTCCGACTCTTCGATCAGCGCTCGGCCCGGGTGATCAAGAGCGACGAGTCGGTTCAACTTGACGACCCAGCGACGCAAACCAGTACTCCGTATTTTCTTGTGGTCTTCGACATTTCGCACTCCCTGCTATGGAACCTCATTGGTGGCCGTCGGCGCCTCGGTAATACAATCGGGCAGCTCGATCTCGAGATGACGAACCAACCCGTGGCTCAGGCGCTTACACGGCCAACCGAGATCGAAGAAGACCTTGAACATGAGATGATTCTCGGCCAAGATGTCGGCTACGAATCGCCGCACCCCTTGAGATCGAGCCATCAGGGCCAGGCGTTTGAGCATGGCCGTTCCCACGCCACGCAAGTGGTCTTCACGAGCGACCACTATCGCGATTTCAGCAGCGCTCGGGTCTTCGGAGACCGTGTAACTTGCCACACCAACAAGTCGGTCGCCATCGAACGCGCCCAGAGCGTACTGCCCGTCTGCAGCCCGGATCAGCTTGCCAACGAGCTCGTCGAGATAAACCGGATGCAGCGTGAAGAAGCGGAAGTAGCGATCCTGATCGGTGAGCCGTTGATGGAGTGTCAAAACGGCTTCGGCATCGTCGGCACTGAGGCGGCGCAGCCACACGAGCCGTCCGTCGAGCAGTTGAGCTGTCGCCGCGAATTCCGCTGGTCGCTTGTTGATAATCCCTCCTCGGATCCCTGTTATAGGGCCTGCAAGGTGATACCTATTGGTTTGCACATGACGTTATGCCTGGCCCGCGGGGTTTGGCAGGGTCGTTAGACTCCCACCCGGCGCCATTGGTCCCCGTACGTCCGAGCCTCAAGTTCATATCGGCCGGCCCGCGATATAACGTGTGGCGACAGATTTTCGTTGGGCGTCACTGATCGACCAGCGGAGCGGACCAGCGGACCCGAGTGCCGCCGTCGGGTGGATTGGTGATCTCGCAGCTGCCGCCAACCTGTTCGGCGCGGTATGCCATATTGGCTAGGCCGCTGCGGCGCGGGTTGTCGACGGGCAAGCCACAACCGTTGTCAACGATATCGAGAGTCAACATGTCGGCGACAGTGACCTCGACAGTCACACGCGAGGCACCGGAATGTCGAAGAGCGTTGCTGACGGCCTCCATGGTGACAGCTTCGGCATGCTCGGCGAGTTCGCCGCCAATGGCGGTCGTCGGCCCGTGCATTCGTACGGTGGTGACAATGTCGCGGTTCTCGGTGAGGTCGGCAACCACCCGTTGAATCCGATTTCGGAAGCTGCTGTCATGCCCCAACGGGGATTTCAGCTGGAAGATGGTCGTGCGGATCTCCTCGATGATGGTTTGGAGATCGTCCAGCGTGCGGTTAAGTCGGTCCGCAACCTCAGGTGAACGTACCCGGGCGACCGTGCCCTGCAGATCCATGCCTGCGGCGAACAACCTTTGGATGACGTGGTCGTGCAAGTCGTGCGCGATGCGCTCGCGCTCGGCCACAATTGTCAGCCGGCGCGCGTGCTCGCGGCCCGACGCGAGCATCAGTGCTATCGCGGCGTGAGTGGCAAAATCGCTCACCAGGTCCAGGTAACTGTTGTCGAATGGTGGCCGGTCTGCGCTGCGGGCAACGGCTATCACTCCGGCGACTTCATCATGAGCCCGCAGCGGCATCACAATCGCGGAGCGCTGCCCGACATCGGTGAATGCCTGAATCGGATAACTCAATCTGTCGGTAATCAGTGGCTCGCCGGTCCGGAAAACACTGCCGCTGGTCGAGTCGTCTACCGGAATCCGTTGGCCGATAACCTCTGAGGCGTTCAGCCCTACCGCCGCAGACACAAACAGCGTGTCGATTTCGTCGACAGGTAGGTCTGGGTCGGCCGGAACGAGCACGATCGCCTGTTCGGCTTCGGTCAGAGCGCACGCACGTTCAGCGATCAGCTGCAAGGGGGCCGCCCACGGCTCGGCGCTGGACAGCAGGGCTGTAGTGATCTCCCGGCTAGCGTCCATCCATTTCACCGATGTTCGCACCCGCTCGAATAGTTGCGCATTATCGATGGCGACCGCGGCCGCCAACGCCAAGGCACGAGCAGTGACCTCATCGGATTCGGAGAACAGCCGACCTGGCTCGGCGTGGGTCAGATAAAGGTTGCCGAACACCGTTTCCCGGATGGTGATCGGCACACCAAGAAATGCATGCATCGGAGGATGGAGCTCGGGGAACCCGACCGCAGCAGGGTGCTTTGTCAGATCATCCAGACGCAAAGCCGGCGCTGCGATGAGCGACAGACCAAGTACTCCCTTGCCAATCGGCAGGTGGCCGATTCTGCGCACCGTGTCGGCGTCGATTCCCTCGTGGACAAACGAGACCAACCTGCCGTCGGGATCACGTATAGCCAACGCGCCATACGGGGCAGAGGTTAATTTCCGGGCTGCCAGGACGATCCGACGCAGCGTTGCGTCCAGATCGAGATCTGAACCGATCTCGACAATCACGCGCAGCAATTGCTCCATTTGGCCGCGCGCTGCCAGCAACTCGTCGAGTTGCTCATGCATCCTGTGCACCAACCCACGCTGGCCGAGTCCGGCAAAAGCCGAGCCGTTCTCGTCGCTGGCCACCTGAACCGTTACCTCCGACAATTCAGCCCCGTGGCAGCCGCGTGTTGCGCAAGGCAACCTACGAAGAGCAACGCGAAGGTGCCTCGGTTAGCGTAGTCCCTCTTAGATCAGGACCCCAAGAACCAAAGATCAGCCGCCCCCGAAAGCGGCCCGCCCGCGGCGCCGAGAAACTAGCCGCTTCCGTGGGTGCCACTTACGCCACTATATTCGACGTGGCTGGCCTACCCGGCGTTGTTTATGTGCTGGTAGTCGGCGGAGCGGACTGTTGGTCCAACTTCGAGGCGAAAACCGCTGCTTGGGTCCGCCGTTCCATCCCGAGTTTGGCCAGCAGCCGCGATACGTAGTTCTTGACCGTTTTCTCGGCTAGAAACATGCGGGCGGCGATCTGTCTGTTGGTCAATCCCTCGCCGAGGAGTCCGAGTAGCGTTCGCTCGCGCTCGGTCAATCCCGACAGTGGATCCTTGTGCTCCGCGGCGCCACGGAGCTTTGCCATCAACGCGGCGGCCGCCCGGTTATCCAGTAGCGATTTCCCGGCACCGACGTCTTTGATCGCCTGAGCCAGCTCCATACCCCTGATGTCTTTGACGACATAGCCGCTCGCGCCGGCCAGAATCGCCTCGAGCATCGCTTCATCGGAGGTGAACGATGTCAACATCAGACACCGCAGCTCAGGGAGTTCAGACAGTAAGTCGCGGCACAATTCGATTCCGTTGCCGTCGGGAAGACGCACGTCAAGCACGGCAACGTCGGGCTTCGACGCGGGTATCCTCACCATCGCTTCGGACACCGAGCCCGCATCGCCGATGACTTCGAGCTCAGGATCCGATGCGAGCAGATCAGCAAGGCCGCGACGGACGACTTCGTGGTCATCAACCAAGAAAACCCTAACCACCGCGAGTCCTTCCTAATGACTGGTCCAGGCAAGAATCATGGAACCCTGATTCAATATCCCCCATCGTCATAATCGCCCCGTTTCACAAATGTTGGCGATTGACGATGAGCAGCGAGCAGTCGGCGTCCTGCAGTACGGCACTGCCGACTGGCCCGAGAAGTTCCTCGAGATGCTCACGGTTGTGGGCGCCCACAATCACCAACTGCACCGAGCGGCTGTTGTAAGCCAGGAACTCCATCAAGGTGCTGCGTACCGCCACCGACTCCACCCCGAGATGCGGATAGCGGTGTTTCCAACGGGCCAGCCGGCGATCGAGGTCGGCGATTGCTCGGCGATACCCTTCACCCTCTGCCGCCGTATCGTCCGACACGATTCGCCGGCAGATGATCGCCTCAACGGTGCCGTTGCGCAGCCGGGCTTCTTCCATGGCGACGCCCAGCAACACACCGTTGTCAGGAGACTTGTCTACTTCGACGACAATCCTATGCACCGCCTTTCTGGGCTGATTGTGGGGCTCGCGAACAATGGCCACCGGGCACTGCGCCGAGAGGGCCAGGGCCGCAGCAACGGAACCCACCCGAACCGGTCGAAAGTGGAGTAATCCGATCGCACCCACACACACCATGGCCGCGAATGCCGATGCGCCGATCAACGACCTAATCGGCGGCCCCTGGACAATCTCCGTCTCAATCTTCACCGGCTGGCCCGTGGCTTCGATTGCCGTGACTGCGCGGCGAATCGCGGTTTCTGCGGTGGCGAGCTCGCGCGCCGCGGCCTCCGAACCCGCAGCCACGGTGTCGCTTTCCTCCGTCGCATGAAGCAGAAGCACTGGGACATCACGGCTCACCGCCTCGTCAACCGCCCACAGCGCAGCGCGTATTGCCGCCTCTGAGCCGTCGATACCGACGACAATTGGGCGAGGTGTGGGTGACTCATTCATCGCAGGGCCTTTCGGATTAATCGGCGTCGGCCATGCCTACAGCGGCGAGTTCAACTGCACTGCTGCGGTTTTCGGAGGACTGCACGCGGGAGCCAGCGGCAAAGACCTGGACGGGAACATCTGGATCTGCCTACTGATAGCCTCGTCGACCGCCCACTTGGCAGCATTGACAGCCGCTTGCGAACCGTCGATGCCGACGACCACCGACCTCGAATGCAGCTGGTCCATGTGTTCTCCTGACTTACGGGCTATCGGCCGACATCCGATTGACTCAATGTCAGGCTATTGAGCCGGCGGTCTTTGCGGAGGGGTCATTAGGCCCCACTTCGATGCCGTTCGTCCCAAGAAGTGGCCGGACAGTGCCCGCTCGTTTTGAGCAGATACACCCCGCTGGTCGGCGGGCAGCACGTGGAAATAGTGGCTGTGCCGTTCGCTCGCGGGCTAGTAAATCGCTCCGATGGCGCCCCAATCGAACGACACTTAGCGGGTCTGCGGCTTCCGGGTTAATGCGCGCCGACACCAGGGCGCGGCGCTCCTGCCGTATGGGCCATTCGTCAGATCTCTCACCGGCGATTCCCACGAGTTTCGAACGATCGGCCACGCCCAGCACCTACTCGCGACCTGACAGCGACAATGACCTAGCGGGGTGTTGGAACCGGTTGGGACACTACGCCGATGAAGTCCATGACACGGTTAATGACGAGATTATATGCATCGCCGTCATTATATGCATCGCCGTCTTCACCGATACGGGACAATCCGCGGCGACGAAGAAAGCCGTCGAGGCGTCGATCAAGCGGCCAATCGGCATACGTGTCGTCAGCGTAGGCAGAGTTCAAGAATTCCCGCGCGAGCGCATCAACGTCAGAGTCGGTCAACAACGGCGGATCACCTATCGGACAATCCATTTCACTTCCTTTGCTCATCCAGAGCTGTCTACTTACTAGCGGCCCGGCCGTTCAAGACCGACGACGAGCAAGGAGAAATCACTGGCACGCAAGGCGAGAGCGCCAGCGGCGCCGAGGAGCTGCTGCACTTCACCTGTCCGGGCAGCACCGACCACGGCCAGCTGAATGGAGGCGGCATGTTCGACGAGGTAGTCGAGGAACGAGCCTTCCAAAACAAGAGTATCGATTTCGACCTCGGGGTAGTTGTCCATGCAGCGCTTCAAATGAGAGTCTCCGGTTACGGGACCACGGTCCTGTTGAATGTCACCGGATCGCGATTGTGCTGCCGTCACCACCCGCAATGGAGCGCGCCTGTGCCGGGACTCGTGGATCGCCAGCTCCAAAACCTCTACGCCATCTGGCGACTCATCTACGAGCGCAACAATCCAACCGCCACCCATCGCGCCAGTGTCGTGGCGGTCGCCTCGCACGATTGCGACCGAGCAATGGCCAGCCTGAGCCAATTCCTTTGCCGTCGAACCTAACCAGGCGTTCGGGTGCTGCGCGGCTCCTGTGTCCCCGACGCATAGCAATCTCATGGAACGTGAAGCAGCAATCAGCGCCGGCACCGGGTGTCCGTGGATGAGTTCCGTCTCGACCTTCAGCGGCTTGCCCATTTCCTCAATAGCGCGGTAGGCGTCGTGTACAACCTCCTCCGCCGCCACCAGCGCCGCTCTTGCTTCGCGTGGGCTAGCACTCGGGTTGGTCTTGGTGACATACAGCAGACGCAGCGGAATGTCGGTGCCGGCAACCTCGTCAACGGCCCATCGGGCGGCGCGAATCGCCGCTTGTGATCCGTCAACACCAACGACTACTGACTTCGGTGGATACCTGTCGAACATCGCGAACTCCCACCAATCAAGGCCGTTAGAGACACTATCCAGAACGGTACGTATTACGCCGGTGGCTGATCAGAGGCCTTGGTCCTCACCTCTAGATCCCTTATTCCCTCTTGTGGGGCTCGAGAAAAGCTCGGCTTCAGTGTGTGGCTGCGCCTCGTAAACCTGGTCGTTGAGCTCACCTGCGCGCTTCTTGCCGCCGGCCACGCCCTGGCACGACTGCCCTTCGTGACGTCAGCCGCGCAATGGTTGGTTAACGTCGCGAAACAACGTCATACCGGAGCCGAGGCGAGTGCCAGCACCTCGTCGAAACCCGCAACGAGGCTATCGGAAAACACGTCGTAGTCGGGAATCGCGCCGGTGTCCACGTCGATGCCTAGCGCGCAGATGTCCACGTACGTGAGCAACGTGACGTTTACCGCCGCGCCGATAGTGGGTCCGAATGCGTACTGCGTCACCACCCGGGCCCCGCCGAGGAACACCGGCATCGGAATTCCCGGCACGTCGCTGCACAGGAAGTCGACATGCCGCAGGATCGAGCCGATGTACCACCGCGGCGCCATGTTGAGGGCTCCGGCGATCCATTGCGTGTAGGGCAGCGACTTCTCGTGGCGCACCCTGCCGGTTCTCTCGTGGATCTGGCCGATTCGCTGGGCCGGATCAGCGACGCCGACCGGCACGTCGAACCGCATCAAGGTGATCCGGTTGCCGCCCATCTCGTCGCCGCCTTCGCGCAGGCTCATCGGCATCGTGAGGTGAAGGTCGCCGACCGCGACGCCGTGCTGTTCGTGGTAGCGGCGCAGCCCGCCGGCCACGCCCGCGACGAACGCATCGTTCAACGTACCGCCGCAGCCGTGGGCGGCAGACCGAAGCTGAGACAGCGGGACCGCCAGCACGCTGAGACGCCGGATGAGGCTGCGCTTCTTCATCAGCGGTGAGCCCGTGCGGTTCAGCGGACGCACGGTTCGGTAGACCGACGCGCCCATCTCCGCGGCCGACGAAACGGTGAGTACCGGCCGCCGAATGCCGTTGGAAAGCAGCTTCGGGGCACTCTTCAACGTGCCCATCAGCGCGTTCCCGACCAATCGGGCGTCATATCGCACACTGTCGCGGTAGCCGCGTAGCCACGGCGGCGGGGGCACTTCAGGCAATTCCGCCACTGGTCCGTGCTTCTCGGGGACCTCGGACAAGTCGAAGAGGATCATTCCGATCTGGATGCCTCCGACGCCGTCAGTCAGAGCGTGGTGGAACTTGAGGACCATTGCCGCACCGTCATTTTCGAGGCCCTCGATGAGCGTGGCCTCCCAGAGCGGGCGGGCTCGATCGAAGCCCTCCATCGCCGCGACTCGGGCCATTTCCAGCACCTTGTCGAAGGTGCCGGGCGCGGTCGCGGTCACTCTGCGCATATGGAAGTCGAGGTCGAAGTCCGGCGCGTATTCCCACCGCGGCGGCGCGGGCGGCAGAGACGGCACCACTCGCTGTCGGATCATCGGCACCTTGCGCGAGATGAGGCTGAAGCGGTTGCGTACCTCTTCCCAATCCGGAGATCGATCGAGCATGATCACCGTGACCACCGTGGACCGCAATCGAGGATCGCTTTCCATCGCCCAGGTGAACGCATCGCTGTTGCGCATGAACTCAGTCATTTGCTGCCAACGTATGACTCCAGCCAGCTGTCGTCACGATCTCTGGCGATACCGGTGACCTTGGTCCCTTCAGAAAAGGACATTCGGCGCCGTCGGCGGCGACGCTCAACTTGGGGTACTCACGTGCCGTCCGCGCGGCTACCGTCGGCCAGGCTTGTCGCGGTGGCAGCTTAGCGGCGAACGGCCCGTGCTGACCGGTACGTTCGACTCTAGCTACCAAGGCCGTGCTCTCCGTAGCGTCGATGGCAAACCGGAAGCTCGACGAGGGGTCGTGACGTCATGCATGCGAGGCTGGACACCCAGGTTCTCCAGAAGGCGGTGCAACTGGCGTGCCGGGCTCCATCAGTGCACAACAGCCAGCCATGGCGGTGGGTGGCCGAGGGCGAAGTGCTGCGCTTGTTCGTCGATCGTCACCGGACGGTGCCGGGAACGGACCGTTCGGGTCGAGAAGCGATCATCAGTTGCGGAGCTGTGCTCGATCACCTTCGCGTCGCCATGCTTGCTGCGGGTTGGGACGCGGTAATCGAACGGTTCCCCAACCCGAATGACCCGGATCACTTGGCATCAATCGAGTTCCGTTCTGTCGATCACGTCACCGACGCCCAGCGCGACCGCGCCGACGCGATTCTGCAACGCAGAACCGGTCGGCTTCCGTTGGGACAGCCCACATGCTGGCGCCGCTTCGAACCTGTCCTGCGCAGTACGATCGACGACAGCCTGGCGATGCTTGATGTGCTCTCCGATGACGTGCGACCCCGGCTGGTCGAGGCCTCACAGCTCAGCGAAGCACTTCGCCGCGACGATGCGTCATATCACGCCGAACTCGATTGGTGGACATCCCCGTTCGTAGCGACCGACGGTGTGCCGCCGAGCGCGCTGGTGTCTGACAAAGAACACCTTCGCGTCGATGTGGGACGCAACTTCCCGGTCAGGAGCCACGAGGATCGGCGGCCCGAGGTCGCGGTGGACGGGTCGAAAATCCTTGTGCTGTCTACCCCGGAGGACGCCAGAGCGGATGTGTTGAGGTGCGGCGAAGTGTTGTCGACGGTGTTGCTGGAATGCACCATGGCCGGCATGGCGACCTGCACGTTGACCCATCTGATCGAGCTGGATGAAAGCCGCGATATCGTGCGCAGCCTGATCGAACAGCGCGGCCAGCCACAGGTGCTCATCCGCGCGGGGATAGCACCGCCGATCGAAGTCCTTCCGGCGGCCACACCACGGCGCCCGTTGGACGATGCCTTGCAGATCCGCTAGATGTCGATGAGATACACAAAGCAGAGTTCACCAGTCGCAGAGATGGCCCGGCTAAGCGGTTGAACTACCTTCGTCCCTGCGAGTCAGGACTTTCGGCAGGCGCAATTGCCCGGCTTTCTTCAGTAGCCTCATCACCATGACGCATCCAACTGGAAACGACGATGGGGTCACCATCCTGCCGGTGCACGAATGTTGGGATCTGCTGGCGGGCGTGACGCTAGGACGGCTGGTCACGAGTGTTGACGGCCGACCCGAGATCTTCCCGGTGAACTACGTCGTTCAGCGCCGTACGATCCTGTTGCGCACCGCGCAGGGCACCAAGCTGGTCAGCGCCGCGATAAACAATCACGTGCTGTTCGAAGCCGACGACCATAACGTAGCTGAGGGCTGGAGTGTGGTCGTCAAGGGCAACGCACGCTCGCTCCGTAGCAATGAGGAGATCGAGGAGGCCGAGCGTGCCCAGGTATTGTCGTGGACGACCCGTGAGAAGACGCACTATCTGCGGGTGATGCCTGAGACGGTCACGGGGCGCCGGTTCCAATTCGGCCCGCCGCCGACGGGAACCGGAGGTTGATCATGCCGGATACTTTGGTGGATACCGACGTATTCAAGGCCGCGGTGCAGGTGGCGTGCCGGGCCCCGTCGTTGCACAACAGCCAGCCCTGGCAGTGGGTCGCCGACGCCGCCAAACTGCACCTATACCTCGATCACAGCCGGATTCTCTACTCCACCGACAACAAGTCGGGGCGGGAGGCTCTTATCAGCTGCGGCGCCATCCTCGACCATCTACGCGTCGCGATGGCGGCAGCCGGGTGGACAGCCAACATCGACAGATTTCCCAACCCGAATAACCTCGATCATCTTGCGTCACTTGATTTCAGCCCAATGAGCCTCGTCACCGAGGGCGATCGCCGCCGCGCCGACGCGATCCTGCACCGCCGCACCGATCGGCTTCCCTTCGCCGAGCCGAGTAATTGGGAGTCTTTGGGACCTGTGCTGCGCAACGCCGTCAACGCCGGGACAGTTCACCTCGACGTGATAGCCGACGAGCTGCGCCCGGAGCTGGCGAGGGCGTCACAACTTACCGAATCGCTCCGATTGTACGATTCCTCGTATCATACCGAATTAGACTGGTGGACAAATCATTTCGAGGATTCTGATGGGATTCCGAGTGGTTCACTCGTATCGGCGGCCGAAAGTGATCAGGTCGACGTCGGACGTCCATTCCCGGCTAGCCCTCACAAACAGCGGCGTGCCGACATTGGCCACGACCAGTCCACAGTGCTCGTTCTGTCGACCGACGAGGACACCCGTGATGACGCCTTGCGCTGTGGCGAAGCGTTGTCGGCGGTGCTGTTGGAGTGCACGCTGGCCGGGATGGCGACATGCACACTGACCCATCTCACGGAGCTATCGTCCAGCCGCAACCTCATCGGCACCTTGACCGGACGGGCAGCTATGCAGCAAGTTCTGATCCGCGTCGGCGAAGCACCTGTCCTTGGCGAGGTACCCCCCATGACGCCACGGCGGCCACTTCGCGATGTTCTGACGATTCACGACGCTTGAGCGATTAACGACGCTTGAGCTCCGCCCCGATCATCGCTCGACACGGCGTTCGTTTCGTCGCGTCGACGCGGTCGCGGGCGACCGGTTCCCGAGCCTGCCGCGTTGCTGCCTAGGCCCAAGTTAAGTCGCTTTGGCGGGATTTTTATGCCAGTTGTACTGGGGTTTTGAGTGTTTGCGATGAGCCTGTTTCTGTCGACGCTGCTGTTAGGTGAGGGTGAGGGGGATGGGTGTGCCTAGGTGGTCGAAGATGCGGCGTTGCAGGTCGGTGGGGGTGGTCAGGGTGGCGATGGTGGGTCCGTGGGTGCCGTAGCGGATGTCGTTGCGGGCCAGGGTGGATAGGTGGGTGAGCAAGCTTCGGTAGGAGTGTGCCCGGTGTCCGTCGGTGGTGGTTTTGTGGGTGGCTTTGCGGGCGGCTTGTGGTGATCGTTGTGCGGGTGCGACGGGATCTGTTCGGGTGATGGGGTTTTCGTCGGTGAAGGTCAGTGGTGCCAGGGCGTGGCGTAGGTGCCAGGTGAGGTAGGCCGCGAGCATGCAGATCAGGACGTGGGCGCGGACCCGGTCAGAGAGGTGGTGGTGGACGGGGCGTAGGTCGATGTCGATGGTTTTGAGGGATCGGAAGTCACGTTCTACGCGGGAGAGGTTCTTGTAGGCGTCGATGACTGCGGCGGTGTGGTGGGTGTGGGTGCTCAGGGTGGTGCGTAGTAGGTAGATGCCGTCGAGTGCGGTTTCGGTGTCGATCGCGTCCTGGTCACGGCCGTAGGTGAAGGTGGTGTCGGTGATGGTGCGGTGAAAGTGTTTGCCCATCTTGTATTTTCCGATGACTTTCCCGACGGTCTCCCCGATGCGTCCAGCACCTGAGAGGCGTCCGGCGGCCACTCGGGCGGCGATGGCCGCGAGCGAGGTTTCGGTGGCCGCCAGCAGTTCGGTGCGTTTGCGGGCGCGTTCGGCGGCCAGGGCGGGGTTGCGGCAGGCGATCAGGCGTTCGCCGGGGTAGTCGGGGTGGCTGATTTCTGCGAAGTTGACGGTGTCGAACAGGCTCATTTGCAGGGGCCCGTCGTCGGCGGCCAGTGCGGCGATCTGCGGGGCCCGCAGCGCGGTCAGCCAGCCGATTCCGCCCAGTTCACGTAGTGCGGCGATGCGGGCGGTGGTGATCATGCCGCGATCACCCACCATGATCATGTCCTCGAGCGCGAAGGTGTCTTTGACGGCGCTGACCGCGGCGGTGAAGGCGGTCGGGTCGGCGGTGTTGCCGGGGAACACCCGGATCGCGACAGGACGCCCGGCCGGGTCGGTGAGCAGCCCGTATTCGATTTGTTGGCAGCCTTTCTTGCCGTCACGGGAGTAGCCACGAGCGGCGAGTTCGCAGTTCCGGCCGGTCACCCAGGAGGAGGACAGGTCGAACATCGCGATCCGTGACGGGTTCACCGCTGGGGCCAAATGCTTTTTGGCGAGCCGTTTTTCGATGTGATCCTGGCGACCCAACAGCCAATCCATCGCTTCATAGACCGCGTCGGTGTGGATCCCGTCGACCTCGAAATCGGGGCCCAGGGTGGTATCGGCGGCCCAGGCGATGGTGGCCAGTTTGGAGGCCGGGGCTACCGCCCGGGCCAGGATCAACGCCATCGCGATGTCACGGTTGCGGCACGCCGGCCCCAACAGGGCGGGCATGGCGAGCTGTTTGGCGACCACCGTTGCGGCGGCCAGATGCCCGTGCGGGCGCGAACGCTCCACGGTGGCCACCGCATCCACCGCGGCCAGGGTGCGGCCGGCCAACACGGCTTTGACCGCGGCGATCGCGTCCGGCGGCAGCGCCGACAAATTCGCCAGCGTCTCGTTGCGCACGATCCCGTTGTCGCGGAACGACCGACGCAGCAAAAACGACTCGTAGACCCGCTCCACGCCGTCTTTCCCGGTGTACTTACGCCGCTGCGTGGCGACATGAACAGCACCGGAACCCTTGGCCATACAGAGGATTCTACCGCTACTCCGCGCATCAACCCACTATTTTAGTGACTACGTATCACGGCGTGTCTACACCCATCGACCCAGCTCAACCATTACAAACCCCGAAAAACTCAACTTAACTTCGGCCTAGGCGAGCCGCTCAGAGGGTGGACGCCACCAGGCTGGTCAGGTCGACGAGGCGGTTCGAGTAACCCCACTCGTTGTCGTACCAGCCGACGATCTTCACAAGGTCACCAGTGACTTTGGTGAGCCCGGCATCAAAGATGCACGACGACGGGTCGGTCACGATGTCGGAGGAGACGATGGGGTCTGCAGTGTAGGTGAGGAAGCCCTTCAGCTCACCGTCAGCGGCGGCCGCGAATGCGGCGTTGACTGCTTCGGCGGTCGCCGGCTTGCGGACGGTGACGGTGAGATCGGTGGCTGAGCCGGTCGGCACCGGTACCCGCAGCGCGTACCCGTCGAGCCGGCCCTCGAGCTGGGGCAGCACCACGCTGATCGCACGGGCAGCCCCGGTGGACGTGGGCACCACGTTGATCGCCGCGGCGCGGGCGCGGCGAAGGTCGCGGTGCGGACCGTCCTGCAGGTTCTGGTCCGGCGTGTACGCGTGGATGGTGGTCATGAGCCCGCGCTCGATTCCGAACGCGTCGTCGAGCACCATCGCCATCGGCGCCAGGCAGTTCGTGGTACACGAGGCGTTGGAGACGACGGCCTGCGTCCCGTCGTAGTCGCGGTGGTTGACACCCATCACGACGGTGAGGTCTGCACCCTTCGACGTCGCGGACACCACCACCTTCTTCGCTCCGCCGTGGAGGTGACCGCGGGCCTGCTCGGCGGCGGTGAACCGACCGGTCGACTCGATTACGACATCCACGCCGAGATCTCCCCACGGCAGCGCCGCCGGCCCGTCGGCGATGGACCACGTCTTGATCCGCTGCTCTCCCACCACAAGGTCCTCGCCGTCGACCGACACGTCGTGCGGTAAGCGTCCAAGGACGGAGTCGTATTTAAGCAGGTGCGCCAGGGTCTTGTTGTCCGTGAGGTCGTTCACCGCGACGATCTCGATGTCGGTGGTGCCTGCCGCACGCTGTACGTCCACCGCGCGGAAGAAGTTTCGGCCGACACGCCCGAAGCCGTTCACGCCCACCCGGATAGCCATCATGATCTCCTCGTAGTTCTGTGGTCTGCGGCGCAGCATCGGTTGCACGCCACCTCGATTCTGACCACGCTTGGGGCCGAGCAGCAGAGGAGAAGGTCCTCGGATTCCCGGGCGTTTCGGATCGGCATCTCGGGCTAAGTGCTGCTCGGGCTGTTTGAGTGGGCGATCAGCGATCGTGCGGCATGAGATCCTGTCTTTCGAAAGCGTTCACTGGACGCCGGTGCCGAATACGCAGATCGACGTTGCCAACCACGACCCGGCAGTTGAGTCCGCGACGACATGGACCAACTCCCGGCGCGATGGCCACAGCTGATTGACTGTGTTCCGGGTGGCTCACCGGTGTAGCAACCCAGAATCGATCGAGTGCCCGAAACATGCTGCACTATTGGGCAATTCGGCAATGTGATCTGCGCGACCTGCAGGCCCGGCTCGCTTGCCCAACCGCATCGGGATTAACCGAAACCGATGTGATTCCGAGCCGGACTAGATGCCTGAGTAATCACCAGCTGGAATTCCCCGGTCGCGAAGCCCGGGGCAAGGGTCACCTCCCAGGGGTGGTGGCACCGCGCTGCAATCCCCATCGCGTTAGGCTGAATCGTGCCCGCGGACGATCCGGTGACCGTGCTCAGCGAAGACGAGTGCTGGAGCTTTCTGTCCAGCGTGTCGTTAGGCCGATTAGTCACGATCAGGGGCGGGCGGCCCGAAATCTTCCCGGTCAACTTCGTCACCCGTCGGCGGACGGTGCTCTTCCGAACTGCCCAGGGCACCAAGCTGTACAACGCTGTGATGAGCGACCACGTGGTGTTCGAGGCCGACGCCCACACTGCCGCCGAGGGGTGGAGCGTGATCATCCAGGGCAGGGCGCATCTGCTGTTGGCTACCGCCGAAATCCTGGACGCCGAGGAGGCGCCTTTGCTGCCGTGGCCCGCGACGGTGAAGCCTCACTATGTACGGGTGATCGCGTTGGAGATCACCGGCCGCCGGTTCAAGTTCGGTCCCGAGCCGGCTCGCGGGAATCCAAACCCCATCGCTTGATGACCGCTGCGCCGCCTACGGCGTTTGGGCTCGGTTGCGGTGTCCTCGGTCTCGGTGGTCACGGCTGGGGCCAGTCAGGTCGAAGGGTGATGCCTGCCAGATCGGCGCGCTTCCGTGTTGGTCACTTCGCTAGCTACCACCACCAACTCGTCGGGCCGGAGGCCGTTAGTCACCGATCTATCCACCGGATGTCATCACGTGGCGGAGTTAAGGGACGGTGTGGCCAGGGCATTTGGTCATCCCAGCGGTTCACAAGGGCCGACCTCACGCAATCGCTCCCCATTTGAGGTCCAAATGCTCTGGTGGCCCACGCCGTCGCGACCCATCCTGTGAAAAGGAGAGTGACGAATGCCTAAGCATTGGTTGGTGATGGAGGGTGCTGGCCCCCCCGCGCGATTTCGCACCCGACTGGCCGGAGCAGGGCGGCATCTGCCTGCCACTGTGCTCACGACGGACGAATTGATGGCGACCACCCGTCATAACACGCACATCGATCTGGAACGCCTGACCGGCATCCATGAACGTCGCGTGTCGATCGGAGACGATGACTCCTACAGTCTCGCGACCTCGGCGGCGCTGGATTGCCTGGACAAGGCGCAACAGCAGGCCGCGTCGCTCGATGTGGTGATCAGTTGCAGTATCACGAAGTTTCACGGCGGCCTGACGCAGTGGGTAGAGCCGACGATGAGCAGTGCCGTCGCCCGATCAATCGGGGCTGACAAAGCAATGACCTTCGACCTTTCCAACGCCTGTGCCGGAATGCTGACCGGTGTCACGGTGCTCAACAATTGGATCCGGCAGGGA
Source organism: uncultured Actinomycetota bacterium (assembly GCA_963778135.1). GTDB lineage: Bacteria > Actinomycetota > Actinomycetes > Mycobacteriales > Mycobacteriaceae > Mycobacterium. Next base: position 808,710 of record CAVZTC010000005.1, read on the forward strand.
AGCGTCGAGCGCGGGTTGGTGGTTAGCGGCGAGTACATCTCGCAGCTCGGTCAGAATGCAGCCCGGCACGTCCACAACATCATGAGCAAAGAACTCGCCTGCCTGACACTGGGCGACGCGGGAGCGGCACTTCTGCTCGAACGTGCCACCCCCGGGTCTGGCGGCATCAGCCTTGCCGGATTCACCACGGTCGCCGACTACAGCCGGCTGTGCCTCGCCTACCCGAAGGGCGACGACCCCGGTGCCCGGATGTTTACCGATTCTCGCGGGATCCAGCGGGCAGCCATCGCCAACACCCCGCTCTTACTGCACGAAGTCCTCGAAGCAGCCGGCATCGCGATACACGACATCGATCACGTGATCACACATCAGACCTCAGCCCGCGCGATACGCAAGGGGATGGCCGCGATGTCCGAATCATTCGGTGACAGTCCACAGCACGACGCCGTGATCACCGTCGATCGGTATGGAAACACGGCGTCGACGACCCACACCGTGGCCCTCGTGGAAGAACTCGAAGCCGGGCGGATCCGGCCGGGCGAAACCATCGCCCTGATTGCTCTGGCATCAGGTCTGGAGATCGGCGTCGTTCTCCTCACCGTGGACGAGGATTTGGTGGGCCGCTATGGGCACAATGATTGATCGCCTCGACGTCACCCGAGGTGGTTGGCGCACCCGTCATAGCGCACTGCATCTGGCGGTCGCGGCGGGTAAAACCTGTTTGCAACGAGCGGGCCGAGAGCCCGACGACGTGGATCTCCTGATCAATGCCGGTATCTACCGCGACAAGAACCTGGCAGAGCCCGCACTCGCTGCGCTCATCCAGGAGGACATCGGGGCCAATCCCGAAGACCCACACGGCGACGCTCACGGCACGTTCTCCTTCGACATTTCGAACGGAACCTGCGGAATCCTCACCGCCTTACAGATCGTCGACGGATTCCTGCGGTCACACACCATCAACTGCGCCCTGGTCGTCGCGAGTGACGCCAACCCGGGCCGCGGGATGAGTGATCACTTTCCGTTCTCCCCCGTCGGGGCGGCACTGTTGTGCGATTGGAGCGACGACGACTTCGGACTCGGCCGTGTGCACTGGGTGAACATCCCCGACGACGGTGAGAACTTCCGCGCCACCGTCGGACTTGAAGACGCTCGCAATGTGCTTCGATTCAGCCAGTCGGCCGCGATGGACGAGCAATTCGCCGCCGCCGGCGCCCAGGTGGCCCGCAGCTGCCTCCAGGAGGCCTCACTCGGACTTTCCGACGTCGACATCATCGTCGCCGCGCCGGCCCGGCACGGGTACCGCACGGCACTGGCCGCCCAACTCGCGGTACCGGTGGAACGGATCATCGTCGCCGACGACGAGAGCATGCATACCGCCTCGCTGGTGGCGGCACTCCGTGGTGCGGCCGAAGAACTCCCGCCCGGCGCCCGCGTTTTGCTCATTGCCGCCGGCGCGGGAGTCACCGCGGGTGCCGCTCTCTACCACGCGGCGCCACTCGCGGCCCTAGGACCATCGGGTTAGTGACCCATACCTAATGACTGGACGCCGTTGAACCAATTCGTCCGGCGTAGTGGGGAAAATAAGGAGAATGTCGTGTCGAAACTCAGTACACACCCGGGGGTCGTCGTCGGCGTCGACGGCTCGCCGGGCTCTAAGGTCGCGGTCCAATGGGCCGCCCGCGACGCCGAGTTACGCAATGTTCCGCTGACGTTGGTGCATGTTGTTCCGGGGACAGCTGGGACATGGCTGGAATCGTCATTGGTTCCGGAGTGGATGCGCGGGCAGCGCGAGCGAGGGCGACAACTGATTGACGAAGCGCTCAAGATCGCGGGCGAAAGCTGTCAGCGTGGCTCAGCACAGATCGACTGCGAAATGCCTTCTGGTATCACCGTTCCCGCTCTCGTCGACCTGTCTAAAGACGCCGACTTGGTTGTGGTGGGTTGCCTCGGTACCGGCACGTTGCGGGGCCGTCATCTGGGCTCGGTGAGCTCCGGGCTTGTCTATCACGCGCATTGTCCGGTCGCGGTCATCCATGAAGGCGTCCAGTTGAAGGCCGATGCCGCGCGGGCCCCCGTGGTGGTGGGGATTGACGGGTCGCCGGAGTCGGAGTTGGCGACCGCGATCGCATTCGATGAAGCCTCGCGCCGGAAGGTAGGGCTGACGGCCTTGCACGCGTGGGCCGATGTGAGTGTGTTCGATTCCGTCCTCAGTTTCCCGGGTCCCGGCTGGCCGGCACTGAGGGCGGTACAGGACGAGATACTGGCCGAGCGTCTGGCCGGCTGGAGCGAACGCTACCCCGATGTGCCTGTTAGCCGGGCCGTCGAGCGCAATGAGCCGGCCCAGTTACTCGTGGGATATTCCGAGGAGGCCCAGCTCGTGGTGGTCGGCGGTCATGGCCGCGGCGGATTCGCCGGAATGTTGTTGGGCTCTGTCAGCGCGGCAGTGGTGCTATTGGCCCGCGCGCCGGTCATTGTCGCCCGCGAACCGGCGGCCTAAGCGTGTTGACCTGAGAGGCTACCGCGTCGAGATACTCGTAGCCTCGCCGAACCCATCGTCGATGACCCCTGTCGGAGTCCTCATCACGAAGGCCAATGGCCCCGACACACCACGAGGCCCGGCATCACGGTCGCTTAGGTCAGCGCCGACGAACGGCCCCCGGACGCGGGACTTCGGTCCCTACCGCCCGCGACTGTCAACTGGTCGGATTCAGGTGTGGCTCACGACGGCCCCTAGAGAGCGGAAACCATGGAAATGAAGACAACGACGCGGTCGGGAACCACAATCGTGACCCTGACGATGAATCCGGCGCTCGACATCACAACGCACACCGACCGGGTCATTCCGACCGACAAAATGCGATGCGGGCTGCCCCGTTACGATCCCGGCGGCGGCGGAATCAACGTCGCGCGAATCGCCCATGTGCTCGGCGCGTCGGTATCGGCGGTCTTTCCGGCGGGCGGCCACGCCGGCGACAAGGTGACCGATCTTGTCGCTGACTCGGGGGTGCCGGTCCAGCGGATCGCCGTGACTCACTCGACCAGGGAAAGCTTCACGGTAGACGAGAACGCGACCGGGCAGCAGTACCGGTTCGTGCTCCCAGGTCCGGCGCTCACCGATGCCGAGCAGACCGAGTGCCTCGACAAACTCGGCGCCGCGGCAGCATTTGCGGACTTCGTCGTGGCGAGCGGCAGTCTGCCGCCCGGTGTGCCGCCCGACTTCTATCAGCGGGTCGCCCACATCTGCGGCGAGCGCGGTGCGCGGCTCATTCTCGACGCCTCCGGGGCTGGGTTGCGACACATCAGTTCCGGCGTGTTTCTGCTTAAACCGAGCGTGCGAGAACTCCGTGAATGTGTCGGACGAGCACTCATCACCGAGTCCGAGCAGCTCACCGCAGCCCACGAACTCGTCGACCGGGGCTGCGCTCAGTGCGTCGTCGTGTCACTCGGTTCTAAGGGCGCTCTGCTTGCCACACCGACTGGCAGCCAACGTTATTCGCCGGTAGCGGTGCCCTCCGGCAGCGGCGTGGGCGCCGGCGACGCCATGACCGCCGGCATCACCGTGGGCCTTACCCGCGGCTGGCAACTCGACAAGGCGGTGCGGCTGGGCATCGCAGCCGGTGCGGCCATGCTGCTGACTCCCGGCACCGCCCCCTGCACCCGTGAAGATGCCGAGCGATTTTTCGAGATGGTCGCCAACCCCAGAGACATCGACGCGCCGTGTCGCAACGACGGGGAACAGCCGCCCGCAACCGAAGACATATGGTTCCCCGCCCAAGCAAGGACATCGCCATGACACTGCCGGTCACCGTCGACCCGCGCTTCCACGACGCCGTGATCTTCAACCTCGACGCTGTGCTGACCGACATCGATGGTGTTCCGGTGTTCGAGTCGACGATCGACCTAGTGCGAAAGCTACTGGACGTTGGGGTCGCCACGGCGGTCTACATGTTGCGCCCGGGCGGTCAACAGCTCTTGAAATCCGCAAGGATTGATGACCTATTCGGAGTCTGCGTCGACGGTGAGGGCGCCAACGTCCTTCTCGAAGCCACTCGCCGACTCTGTGTGCGCCCGGAGCGGTCTGTCGTCGTCGACGACGCCGGTGCCGGGGTCGCGGCGGCCCACGATGGCGGTTTCGCACTGGTCATCGGTGTCGACCGCGCCGGGCATGCCGACGAACTACTGAGGTGCGGCGCCGACGTCGTGGTTGCGGACCTGGACGACGTCGCCGTCCGCACGGGTGACAGGCGGATGTCGGAACTCCCCGATGCGGTGGAGTCATACGGTCAGATAGTCGGTGTTCTGGGCGCCCGAGAACCGGTGTTGTTTGTCGACTACGACGGAACCTTGTCCCCCATCGTTACCGATCCCAGCGCCGCCACCCTGGCCGACGGAGCGGCCAAGGCACTGGAAAGCTTGGCGGCACAGGGCCCCGTTGCCATACTGAGCGGCCGCGACCTCGCCGATATCCGCACCCGGGTACCGATACCGGGTCTCTGGTACGCGGGCAGCCACGGCTTTGAGCTAACGGAACCGGACGGCACCTATCACCGAAACGAAGCGGCCGCCGCCGCGGTCGGTCTGCTCGAGCGTGCGGCGGCCGAGTTAGATGTGCGCCTGGCGGAGGTTCCAGGAGTACGGGTGGAACACAAGCGCTTCGCCGTCGCGGTCCATTTCCGCGAGGTCGCACCGGAGCACGTCGGCGAGATCGTCTCTGCCACGCACAAGCTCGGACAGCGAGACGGCCTCAGGGTGACTAACGGTCGTAAGGTAGTCGAGCTGCGTCCTGACATCGACTGGGACAAGGGGACCACGCTGGCCTGGATTCGTGATCGCATCGACGCTACGGGTTCCCTGCTGCCCATCTACATCGGCGACGACCTCACCGACGAAGACGCTTTCGACGCAGTCAAATTCGACGGCATCGGGATTGTTGTGCGGCACGACGAGGATGGCGACCGCACGACGGCTGCCCGTTTCAGTCTGCAGAGTCCCTATCAGGTGAGGGATTTCATCCAGCGTGGGTCGAATTGGCTGGAATACAAACACCAGACATCGGCCAAGGCTTGGGATTTCAAGTTCGAGGGATATGATCCGCAGAGCGAGAAGCTTCGTGAGTCGTTGTGTACGTTGGGAAATGGTTACTTCGCCACCAGGGGCGCCGCGCCCGAGTCAAAGGCCGACCAGGTGCACTATCCGGGCACCTATGCCGCCGGGGTATTCAACCGTCTTGTCGACGAAGTTTCGGGTACCGCAATCGACAACGAGAGTCTGGTGAACCTGCCCAACTGGCTTGCCCTGACCTTCCGGATCGACGGCGGCAGCTGGTTCGACATCGACGCGGTCCAGGTGCTGTCCTACCGGCAGACCCTCGACCTTCGCGGCGCGGTACTGACGAGGGAGGTGCGTTTCTGTGACGACGCCGGACGCACCAGTTCGCTGGCACAGCAACGATTCGTCGCGATGCACATGCCCCACGTCGGTGCCCTGCAGACGACGATCGTCGCAGAGGATTGGTCAGGGACGATCGAGATTCGCTCGACGCTGGACGGGAACGTCACGAACTCGCTGGTCGAGCGCTACCGGGACTTGGCCAACAATCATCTTGGGTTGGTGGAAAAGCGGGAGATCTCTGACCACTCTGTGCTGCTGACAGTTCAGACGACTCAATCGCGCGTTCCCATTGCCATGGCGGCGCGAACCATGGTGTGGCGGGACGGGACTCCCGTCCCCGCTACCTACCGCCTCGTCGACGAGGCAGCCGAAATCGGTCACGATATCGCCGTCAGAGTGTCAGTCGGTGACGCGCTGACGGTGGAGAAGATCGTGACCCTCTTCACCGGCCGCGATGTCGCGACGTCCGAACCTGCTGTCGATGCCGAGCGCTGGCTGAGCCGACTTGGCCGGTTCGCCGAGTTGCGCGACGCGCACGTGAACGACTGGGCACATCTGTGGGAGCGCCTGTCCATTGAATTCGAAGACTTCACAGACGAATTGCGCATCCTGCGACTGCATCTCCTGCACCTGCTGCAGACGGTTTCCCCTAACAGTTCCGACCTCGACGTCGGGGTGCCTGCTCGCGGACTGCACGGTGAGGCGTATCGCGGGCACATCTTCTGGGACGAGCTGTTCATCTTCCCGGTACTCAACTTCCGGCTGCCCATGGTCACCCGGTCGCTGCTCGGATACCGCTACCGGCGCCTGCCCGAGGCACGTCACGCCGCCACGGCGGCGGGCTACTCCGGTGCGATGTTCCCGTGGCAGTCCGGCAGCGATGGACGAGAGGAAAGCCAACGCCTGCACCTCAATCCGCGCAGCGGCCGCTGGAACCCCGACTCGAGCGCTCGTGCGCACCATATCGGCATCGCCGTCGCCTATAGTGCATGGAAGTTTCATCAGGTCACCGGGGATCTCGCCTACCTGATCGACTACGGCGCGGAGATGCTGGCCGAGATCGCACGCTTCTGGGTAAGTAGGGCCGCCTACGACGAAGAACGGGATCGCTACAGCATCCGGGGCGTCATCGGGCCCGATGAATTCCACTCAGGCTACCCCGCCGCGCCTTACGACGGCATCGACAACAACGCGTACACCAACGTGATGGCGGTCTGGGTGATCATGCGGGCCCTCGACGCGCTGAGTCTGCTGCCGCTGCCGAACCGACTCGACCTACTGGAGACCCTCGGACTGCATAATGAGGAACTGGCGCACTGGGATGAGGTCAGCCGACGCATGTTCGTCCCGTTCCACGAGGGCGTCATCAGCCAGTTCGAGGGATATGGCGAATTGGACGAATTGGATTGGGACCGTTACCGGCGGCAGTACGGCAACATCCAACGCCTGGACCGCATCCTGGAGGCCGAGAGCGACGACATCAACCGCTACAAGGCTTCAAAGCAGGCCGACGCGCTGATGCTGCTCTACCTGCTGTCGTCGGATGAATTGCGTGAGTTACTCGACCGGCTCGGCTACCGGTTCACGCCCGATCAGATCCCCTTGACCGTCGACTACTACCTAGCGCGCACCTCGCACGGGTCGACGCTCAGTGGCGTGGTGCATACCTGGGTGCTCGCCCGGGCCAACCGTGATCGCGCATTGGAGTTCTTCCAACAAGCGCTGAAGTCCGACGTTTCCGACATCCAGGGCGGCACCACGTCCGAAGGCATTCACCTGGCGGCCATGGCCGGCAGCGTCGACCTCATGCAGCGATGCTTCACCGGGCTGGAGACCCGGTCCAACCGCCTCATCATCTCCCCGCACTGGCCGGAAAAACTTGGCGTGCTGGCATTCCCGTTCCACTACCGCGGTCTGCACCTGCACCTGCGGGTGAGCGGAAGGGGGGCGATCATCAGTGTGGATCCACGCGATGCTGCCGGAGTCGAAGTGGAATGCCGTGGTCGAGTCGTTCAACTGATGCCCGGCACCACCGTCCGATTTCCCGGCTGACCGTTGCCGTCCACTGTTGCTTCGCATCAGATGCGGTGCGGGCCGGTCAATGTCGGCGGTACGATCGCAAATCGCGCGACGGCGAGCGCCTGAGAGAGCACATATGTGGTCATCATGCCCGGCCGTGGTTGCGGCCCAGCAGCCGGCTGACCCGCAATGCACGGGTGTTATCGGCTGCTTCGTTCTCCAAGACACCGCCACCGCCGGTGCGTGGCCCGGGGCGCTGACAGGACACGTGGTCGCTCGAGTCGGCAAAGGTATCCGTTCACCGCATGCACCGACGGCGTCGGAAGGCATGGATCTCCGGACTCGTTCCCGCCGAGCTGCAGTCGAGCGCGCAAGGCATATGTCAGGGCGCCACGGACTTCGCGGTTTTGCCGGCAGGTCTATGGGCAGGTCTGCCGTGGGGGGCAAGAGGCCAACTGCCGCTACTGATCTCAGGAATCGGCGAACGCGGCGAGTACGTCAGCGCACTACGACAAGCCAACAGCACCGACTACGACCCCTGGTAACCGTAGCGGCTCGGGCACATTCGACGGCGATTCACAGCTGGTCAAGGTCTTTCGGCCCTTACCGCGGCGCGGCCCCAGGCGTTGAGTGAAAGTTGCGAGCAATAGCCGTCGGCACTCCGCGTGACAGATAACCCGTCACATACCGGCGCACTACCGACCTCGTGGTACGCGTGACGCTCGGCCGCCGATTGGCGACAGAGAGTAACGAACGCCGGGAAGACCCCAATGACTATTAGTGCCGACCGCACATCCACAGCCACCACAGCAACGAATGTGGCGTCGATGTTTCTCGACCGCGTCCAGAAGTCGGCGGACAAAGAGGCCTTCCGCTACCTCGTTGCAGGCGAATGGGTCTCGGCGACCTGGCAGCAGACCGCGGACCGCGTCGAGACACTGGCGGCCGGCCTGCTGGCGCTGGGCATCGAACCGGAGCAGCGAGTCGGTATCGCGTCGAGCACGCGATACGAGTGGATCCTGGCCGATCTGGCGATCATGTGCGCCGGGGCCGCCACCACCACGGTGTATCCCACCACCAACGCCGGCGGCATCGGCTACATCCTGGCCGACTCGCAATGCCGAGTCGTGTTCGCCGAGGACACCGGGCAGCTGGTGAAGTTGACCGAACACCGCTCCGAGCTGCCCAGCCTCACCAAGGTGGTGCTGTTCGACGGCCCCGGCGACGGCGACTGGGTGATCACCCTGGCGGGCCTGGCCGAGTCGGGGCGGAAGTATCTGCTCGCGCATCCGTCGGGTGTACGGACCCGAACGGACGCGATCACCCCGCAGCAGTTGGCGACGTTGATCTACACCTCGGGAACCACCGGACCGCCCAAGGGGGTGCGGTTGCCGCATTCCGCCTGGGTGTATGAGGGGACGGCGGCCGTCGGGACGAACCTGGTGTGCGAGGACGATCTGCAGTTGTTGTGGTTGCCGATGGCCCATGCGTTCGGCAAGGTCCTGATCACCGCGCAGCTGGCGTGCGGGTTCGTCACCGCGATCGACGGGCGCGTCGACAAGATCGTCGACAACATGGCGGTGGTCAGACCCACGGTCATGGGCGCCGTGCCCCGCATCTTCGAAAAGGCTCACGCCCGCATCGTCAACACCCAGCAAGCCCAGGGGGGCCTGCGGGCCCGGCTGTTCGCGGCGGCATTCACCGTGGGACTGGAGGTGGACCGGCGTCGGCGCGCCGGCCGCGCCGTCCCACTGCCGATGTCGCTGCGGTACGGGCTGTTCGACCGCCTGGTGTTCAGCAAGGTGCGTGAGGTGTTCGGCGGGCGCATCCGGTTTTTCATCTCCGGCGCGGCACCGTTGAACCGTGACATCGCCGAGTGGTTCCACGCCGCGGGCCTGCTGATCCTGGAAGGCTACGGCCTGACCGAGACCGCGGCCGGGGCGTGCGTCAATCGGCCCGATCAGTACAAGTTGGGCACCGTGGGCCCGCCCATGGACGGCACATCGATACGCATCAACGACGAAGACGGGGAAATCCAGATCCGCGGCGCCAGTGTGATGGACGGCTACCACAACCTGCCCGACAAAACGGCGAAGACGTTCACCCGCGACGGGTGGCTGCGCACCGGCGACCTGGGCACAATCGATGCGGACGGGTTCCTCTCCGTCACCGGCCGGATCAAGGAGATGTTCAAGACCTCCGGCGGCAAATACATCGCCCCGCCGGCGATCGAGGCGAAGTTCATGGCGATATGTCCCTATGCGAGCCAGTTCCTGGTGTTCGGGGAGGCCCGCAATTTCTGTGTGGCGTTGATCGCCCTGGATGCCGACCTGATGTCGGGGTGGGCAGCCGAGAACGGACTCGACGGCGCGACCTACGCGGAGCTGGTCAACGCACCGGCGGTGGGGGAGATGATCGATGAGTACATGGTCAAGCTCAACGGCGGACTCAACCGATGGGAAACCATCAAAAAGTGGGTGCTGCTCGACCACGATCTGTCCATCGAACGCGGTGAACTGACACCGTCACTGAAGGTGAAACGCTCCGTAGTGGCCGAACAGAACAAGCAAGTCATCGATGCCTTGTACACCTGATCGAGCCCTGGACCCGCGACGCGGGGTATACCGCCGTCGCGGAACTGTATGGGCGGCTCGCCACCCCCGCCGGGCGATTCACCGCTACTCAAGGTCTTTCGACCCTTACCGGGGCGCCGCCGTAGGCGTTGAGTGAGAGTGGCGAGCAATAGCCATCGGCCCTCGGCGGGGCGTACCTCGTGGCCATCGGTGGTGTGCCCCATCTAATGCCAGGGCAGAAGAGAAACGCCATGAAATACGCCGCACCCAGTCAGCCGGGCAGCATCGTCGAAGTCGCGCCACGGTATGAGAAGTTCATCGACGCCGAGGTATTGGCGATCGCCAACGACACCCGCTACAAGGACCGGGCGCCGGGGTGTGGACACGTGACGGCGCCCTCGCCTAAAAAATGGGCCGCGGCATCAAGCCGGCCGGGTGCGGACCAACCGCTACCACCAGTACCCCGCGGGGGCTGCGTTCGGCGGTTACAAGATGTCCGGCATCGACCGCGAGACCCATCTCATGATGCTCGACCACTACAACCAGATGAAAAATCTGCTGGTCGGCTACAGCACCAAACCACTCGGCCTGTTCTGAAACCCGCTGTCCCTCAAGCAGTCCCCCGTTGCCCACGACTACCGATCGGAGCGCGCGATGAAGGCCGCCGTCGTCACTGACTTCCACGCCCCCCTGCAGATCCGTGACCTGCCCATCCCCGAGCCCGGGCCGGGTCAGGTCCTGGTCCGGATGGAGACCAGCGGGCTGTGCCACACCGACATCCACGCCGCGCGCGGCGACTGGCCGGTCCAGCCGACCCTGCCCTTCACCCCGGGCCACGAGGGCGTCGGCATCGTCGACAAACTCGGCGCCGGCGTCACGACCCGCAGCGTCGGTGATCGGGTCGCCATCGCGTGGCTGGGCTACGCCTGCGGGGCATGCCGTTACTGCATCGGCGGCTGGGAGACACTGTGCGAGAGACAGGAAAATTCCGGCTACTCCGTGGATGGCACCTTCGCCGAATACGCCCTCGCACCAGCCGCTTTCGCCACACCTGTGCCGGGGGCGGTGTCCTCCCGCGACGCTGCACCGTTGACGTGCGCCGGCGTCACCACCTACAAGGCAATCAAGGTCGCCCGGGTCACCCCGGCGGAGACGGTCGCGATCTTCGGCATCGGAGGCCTTGGGCACCTGGCGCTTCAATATGCCCGCATCGCAGGCGCGTTCGTCATCGGTGTGGACATCGAAGAACACAAACTGCAGATGGCAACCGACCTGGGCGCCGACCATGTTGTCAACGCCATGACCGTCGACCCGGTCGAGGCGATCCAGGCCTTGGGAGGCGCGGATGTCGCCGTCGCGCTGGCCGCGTCGCCGGCGTCCTTCAATCAGGCCTACCGCTCGCTGCGCCGTGGCGGGCGACTGGTTTGTGTCGCGTTGCCCGCTGACAACGGCGCGTTGAGCCTGCCGATCTTCGACACCGTCATCAACGGCAAAACCGTCATCGGCTCCATCGTCGGCACCCGCAACGATCTCGCCGATGTGTTCAACCTGCATGCCGCCGGACGGACCACGGTCATCGCGACCGACCGAAAACTCGACGAGGTGAACGAGTCGATCACCGAAGTCCTCGCCGGCACGGTGCCGGCCCGGATCGTCTTCCAGTTCTGACCCACCCCGCGATCGGAGAAAGTTGACGAAATGAGCGCACTTACGGTGGGCGCGGTGGCTGAGACGGCGCCCGGGGAGCGACGGGTCGCGTTGAGTCCAGACGGCGCGGCCCGGCTGCAGACCGCTGGGCAGCAGGTGATCGTCGAGGCGGGCGCGGGCGCCGCAGCGTGGTTCCCCGATACCGACTACACCGACGCTGGCGCCCGCCTGGTGACCAGACGCGAACTGTACGCGCAGGCCGACATCGTCGTCCGCGTACACCCACCCGCTGAGGCGGACGTCAGCCAGCTGCGCCCGGGTCAGGTCCTCATCGGGCTGTTGGCGCCCCTCATCGATCCACACCTGGCCCGCAGTCTGGCCGACGCGAAGGTGACCGCGATCAGCCTGGACGGTCTACCCCGGACCCTTAGCGCGGCCCAGTCGATGGACGTGCTCAGTTCACAGGCCAACGTCGCCGGCTACAAAGCCGCCCTGCTCGCGGCCGACACCTACGGCGGCTGGCCTCATCCCGGACTGGCTGGGGTTCTCAACGTCACCTACGTTACGCCCCGAAGTTCCCACGACGTCGTCGTGCCACGGGCGCAAGAGACTCCCGTGCGGCACCTGCCGGTGGACACGCTTGTCTTTCTGCTCGGTAACCGTCGTGATCTGTCTGGCGGGCAATCCGATACGGCAACGTCAGTGCCTGAAATTCGATGATTGCGTTGCTGCCAGCGCTACCGCGGTGTCGACAAGAACTCCAGCGAGTGGCTGAGGTTGTGTTGCGCGGGGCTAGTCAGTCCCTGCTGGAGTTCCCATTCGTAGCCGCGGATCGCCAGCACGTAGGCGTCGGGGACATGTTCGAAGCACTGCTGGGTGGTAGCCAGGATTGACGGCACTGAGATCGCGTGCGAGGTGAAGCTGAAGTCCAGCTTCGGCTCCGGACGGCTCAGGGTGAACGATTCGACCGCAGGGTCTTTCGTGGCATCCACGAACAACACTCGCGTGTATCGGCTGATCAGATCGGCGTCTTCGAGGCTCAGCTGATAGGTACGGCGCAGGCGTGCGCGAGGCCGAGGACGGATTTGCTCAACCCTGTCGATGAAGGCCCAGCCCAATCCGTCGTCCTGACGTCCGGCGTTGCCGATGCCGTAGATCAGCGACTTGGGGTTGTCGAAGAGCCCAAGAGTGACCCCAAGAGTGACACCGTGCGGTTCAGCGCACGCGCTCATCGAGCACCCGCCCCTGCGCGTCCACCATGGTGACGGCCAAAGGCATCTGCCCCAGGGCGTGGGTGGCGCAGCTCAGGCAGGGGTCGTAAGCGCGGATCCCCACCTCGATGGCATTCATCATGCCCTCGGTGATCTCAGCCTGGCCGCCCAGATAGTCCTCGGCGACGCTGCGTACCGTCCGGTTGAGTACCTGGTTGTTCTGGGTGGTGGCCACGATCAGGTTGGCGAAGGTGATATTGCCTTCACGATCGGCGCGGTAGTGGTGCAGCAGGCTCCCCCGGGGGGCTTCCACCACCCCGACCCCCTCTCCGGTCCACGCGTCCGCACCGGGCGACACTACGAGGTCATCCTTTTGCAGGTCGGGGTCGTTGAGCAAGTCCCTGACGACCTCGGCGGCGTGGATGATTTCGATGGTGCGCGCCCAATTGGTGTGCAGCGTCATGTTGTTGGCGCGTCCGCCCGTGTAAGCGTGGAACTTCTCCAGCGCTTCGGCGGCGATTGGGGTCGACAGGGCCCGGGTGACGTTGAGCCGCGCCAGCGGGCCCACCCGCACAAACCCCGCGTCGCGGCCGAGGTCGGTGAGGAACGGGAACTTCATGTAGGTCCACTTCTCGACACCCTCGGAGAAGTGGTCCAGATAGTCGCGGTAATCGAACTCACGTATGAGCTTCTTCTGCTCGTCGACGACCCGGAGCCGCCCGTCGTAGTAATCGACGTTGCCGTCATCGTCCACCAGACACATGTTTAGCGCCGACACATTGGCGAAGCCGTCGACCTCGCCGCGGTGCTCCTCGTGGAAGTCGTAGAACATCTGCAGACCCAGCTGAGCGTCCTCGATGACCTCGTCGATGGAGGACAATCCGTCCTCGCCACGCAGGAATCGGTCCACGTCGGCCGCGGTGAGGCTCTTGTTCACGCCGCCGGGCACCGAGGAGACGCCGTGCATGCGCCTTCCGAAGACGGCCTCGATGACCTCCTGGCCCCACTTGCGCAGCCGAACAACACGTCTGACGAGACCAGGGTTGGCCTCGATCAGTCCGATAAAGTTGCGCTGCTCGGGTGCGGCGTCGATCCCGAACAACATTTCCGGCACCACCAGGTAGAAATAGTTGGTGACGTGTGATTGCAGCATCTGTGCGTAGTGGCCCAGCCGGCGCATCTTGACTGCGGTTGGGGTCAGACAAGTGCCCGACGCCGGCCCTACCCCGATCATGTCGTCGAGGGCCTTGGCCCCGCCAAGGTGGTGGCTGACGAAGCAGATCCCACAGATCCGCTGCATGAGAACTGGTGCTTCCCAGTACGGGTGGCCCTGGATGAACTTCTCATAGCCGCGGAACTCCACCACGTGCAGCTTGGCGTCGGTGACGTTGTGGTCGTCATCGAGTTCGATGACCACCTTTCCGTGTCCCTCGACTCGGGTGATCGGATCGATTACGAGTGTGGTTGCCATAGCGGCCATTCCCCGATCAGTCGAACTGGTTGAGAGACTTAGGCAAATTCACGGGACGCCCGTTGATCAGGTCCTCCAGGACGTCGAGGATTGCGTCCGCCGACGGCGGGCAGCCCGGGACGAAGTAGTCCATCTGCACGACCTCGTGGCACGGGTAGACGTTGTTGGTGAGGATGGGGATCCGAGGATGGTAGGGCACCACGGGGCTGGAGGCCGGCGGCGCCGTCGGGGAGTTCGTGTAGGCCTCCGCCAGGCAATCCTTGAGCCCGACCAGGTTACGCAGCGACGGGACACCACCCCAGATCGCACAGGCGCCGACCGAGATCAGAACGTCGCAGTTGTCCCTGAAGTGCCGCAGCGTCTCGATATTAGCCTCGTTGGCGACTCCGCCCTCGATGAATCCGATCGCGCACCGCTCCGGAATGCGCTTGATGTCGGTGAACGACGATCGCAGTATGGTGATTTTGTCCAACAGGTCGATCATCCGCTCGTCGATGTCGAGCAACGACAAGCTACATCCCCAACAGCCGCACAGGCTGATCATCGAGACCTTGATCTTCCCGGCGCGCTTGGCGGCCAGTTCCGGGTCGAGCGGGGTCGCCGGAAGTTCATGCGATGCAACCTCATTGGTGTCCGACGTCGTCACGTTCCATCCCTCCGTGATGGTTCCAGTGCCCGGTCCTTCACCGATTCGACTTCGTAGAGCCGCTCGCCGATTGGCTCGTCATAACCCACCCCTTTTTCGAGTATCGTTCCAACGGGACAGATGTCGACGGCCTCGCGGACCTGTTCGGGGGGCATCTTGTTGGCGAGTTCGGCATCGATGTCGATGCGGGCATGCGCTCCGCGGCCGTTGATGCTGAAGATCTTCTTGCCGGTCTCGCGATCCCGGACGAACTCCACACAACGCTGGCAGAAGATGCAGCGGTCGCGCTCCAGCCAGATCGTGTCCGACGCATGGTCGGCAACCCGCTCAGGGAACTGATACGGGAAACGGGACACCGCCATGTCCACCTCGTAGCCGACCGCCTGCAGCGTGCACCGGCCGGATTTCTCGCAGCTGGGGCAGTTGTGGTTGCCCTCGGAGAACAGCATCTCCACCAGCGCCTTGCGCGCGTCGGTGGTCTCCGGGTCGTTGACCTCCACCCGCATCCCGTCGCTGACCTTGACTGCACAGGCGACGGTGACCGCGCCGTTGACCTTTACCGCACACACCCGGCAGGTACCCAGGACGGGATGTTCGGGCAGATAGCACAAGGTCGGAATGTAGACGCCCGCCTCGGCGGCGACATCGACGAGTGTCCCGCCCTCCTCGGAGGTGACGGTTTTGCCGTCGATCTCGATCCGGATGGTCACAGCGACTCCTGTGGTGCGAGTTCGGCAACGGCTTGGGCATAACCGGTCAGCTCAGCCTCTGGGTCGAAGGACGGCAGCAGGTCGCCGTTGCGCTCACGAAGTCGGGCCGAATAGATGTCCGGGAACTTCTTCAGCGTGGTCAGGATTGGATTGGGCGAGGTGGCACCCAGTCCGCATCGGCTGGTGTGAGCGACGATCCCACCCCAGGCAACCATGTCGTCGAGATCGGATCGGACCGCCCGACCCGCGGCTACCAGGCTGACCTTTTGTCGCAGCATCACATTGCCCGCTCGACAGGGCACACAGATGCCGCAGGACTCGTCGACAAAGAACTGCATGAAGTCACCAACGATGTCGATCAGGTCACGTTCGTGGTTGAACACCATGAAGGAGCCGTTGCAGGACAGATCGTCATAGGCGAGCCTGCGGTCGGCATCGGCGGCCACCGAGAGCATCTCCCCGGCGGGACCGCTGATCTGTACGGCCCGGGGGTTCTCGGCGCCGATCATGTCCAGCACCTCGCGCAACGTAACCCCCCACTCCACCTCATAGATCCCGGGGGCGGCGCAGTCGCCGGCGACGCTGATCAGCCGGGTGCCGGCTGACCCTGGTACACCCATTGCCGCGAACCACCCGGCACCCTCCTGCATGATCCGGCCCGCCGCAGCGAATGTCTCGACGTTGTTGACCACCGTCGGCTTGCCCAGGAAACCTTGCTCGACCGGGAAAGGCGGCTTGAGTCGCGGCGTTCCCCGCTTGCCCTCACAGGACTCGATGAGCGCGGATTCGTCGCCGCAGATGTAGGCCCCGGCACCCAACTGGATGCGGACGTCGAACCCGTCGCCGAGTACTCCATCCTCACGTAGGTCCACCAGCTGCCGTCCGAGGTAGTCGCGCAGATACGCGTACTCCGCGCGAAGGTAGAGGATGCCGTGCCGGGCGCCAACGCCGTGGGCCGCGATCGCCATGCCCGCGAATACCTGCTTGGGGCAGTAGGTCAGCAACGCCCGGTCCTTGAACGTCCCGGGCTCGCCCTCATCGGCGTTGCAGATGATGTACTTCTCGTCGCCGATGGCTGCGCGGCAGAACTTCCACTTGGTGCCGGTGGGGAAACCCGCGCCGCCATATCCACGCAGCCCAGACTCGGAGATGGTGGCGATCACGTCCTCGGGAGTCATCGCCAGGCAGCGGTGCAACAACGCGCCGTAATCGGTGTCACCGCAAAAGAACACCGGCCCCGACGTATACACGGTGGTGCGGGTGAGCGCATCGACATACGCCACATCGTCACGTGGCAGGCCAGCCGGATTGGCGATTTGCGCGGCAGAATCACCCCTTTTGAGTCCCTCGATGATCTCGCCGACCGAAGCCGGTGTCAGGTCTGTGAACACGACATCGTCGATGAGCATCGCCGGTTCGTGGTCGCTCATCCCGATGCACGCGGTTTCAAACAGCCCGAAATCGGCCGACCCGGGCCCGCCGAATCGTGTCCCGGTGTCGAGTTCCAGGGCCTCATACACCTGTCGGTAGCCGTGCATTTTCGCGATCACGTTGTTGCTCAGATAAATCCGGTGCCGGCCCGACGGCGTGGTGTGGAAGAAGTGGTAGAACGTCGCGGTCTCCAGAACATCCTCGACGGACAGCCCGAGCCAATCGGCTATCCCGGCGGCGGCTTCGGCGGAAATGTAGCCGGATTCGCGTTGCACATCCCACAAGACGTCGATGAGTTCAGCGCGGTGTGGCTCATGCCCGTTGAGAATCGTAGCGATACCGGAAGTCATCGTTGCTGCACCACCCAGTCACTCACAGTATCGAGTTCGTCTCAGGGAGAACGCGGGAATTGCGCGGCAGCGGTGGCACATTATTCGGGGTCTTCCCACCCGCCCGGCTCGGGCCCGCGGCCGCGTGATGCGCAAGCGTCGTCTTTCGGGGTGTTGTTGAAAGGGGCCGATCGAGTGGAAAACTCTGGGGAACAATCATAGTAGTCCTGCAGTCCGACGATCACCGGCGCGTAAGGGCCTCGGAGCCAATGCTCCTCGAGTTCTGCAGCGGGCAGCTGAACTCGTCCCGAACCAGCTGAAATTCACAGCACCTCGGAGGCTACCCGCATTGGACCGCTTCCACCGATCGGGGCGAACCACTGTTCAACCGCCATTGACAAGTGTCTGCAGGGACGAACCGTGAGGCAGCCGGCAGCCGGTTCGCGCGCGCTGGGTCCGAACAATCGGCCGCCCCTGCGGCATCGTCAACCCTGGCGAATTCACTGCGGAAGACGGCCGCGTCAAGGAGAGCGGGCTCCGCCGCCCCGACCGTGGCGAACGGAGCCGGATCATCGATCGTGATTCGGCCGGCTGCGTCGATGACGCCGGTCCGGAACCCGATGGACGAACGGTGCCCCTCCCCGATGCCCCGGACGCTCATCACGAATCGCAGGCTGCCTGCGACTGTCCCAGCCTGGTCGGGATGGGCCACGATGCTGGGTTGCACAACGCCGCACCTTCTATGGCGTATTCGCTGGTGAACGCGGTCCCCAGCAACAACATTCGCGCCTCGGAGAGCTCCATGCCGGGATCCAGCCGATCGGCGAGCCGCTACCCCGCCAAGGCGCACCTGTTCGGCACGGGCGTTGCGGTATGCCTCGCCATCGGCTGCGAGAACCTTTGGGTGCGTCCGGCCGGCAATCAGCTTACCGTTATCACCTTGTCGGTCTCGGTGCTCAAACTCGACGACGCCGCCGCGAGACAACCGCTCAACGAGCCGCTGGTCGGCTACTTAGGGGTGCAGAGCGTTAACTGCTTCGCCGACGGAGGCGAACAAGTGGTCCTCGCCGATCCGCGCAAGCAGGGCGCTTCGCGCCAAGCCGGCGCGGACCGTTTTGTTGGTTCTTGCCATCGCGAAGGACACGCCACTGTGGTCGAGTTGGTCGAGCATCTGGCGTAACGCGCATGCTCCGGTGTAATCAAGATCCGTCATTCCCATCGCGTCGAGCACAATTAGCCGAAGTGAGTGACCTGCGCGGTCGACCGCGGCAGTCAAGTCGGTCCTGAAATGACTGGCGTTGGCATACCAGAGGGGTGTCGCGAACAGCACCACGAGTACCCCGGGAACCTCGATGGCGTGTTCGCTGCCCTCGAGCGGGGCCCAACTGGTGGTCGAGGGGATGCGGCCCAGGACGTGCAGGTGCGGGCGGGCGGTGAGGCGGGTGCGGTCGAGGATGGCCAACGCGACCGCGACGGTGATGCCCTGTTCGACGCCGACGAGTGCAACCGTGAGCAGGGTGATCAGAGCCAGTCCGAATTCGAAACGATCGTAGCGGGCGATGTCGACGAGATCGTGGATGTGCAAGATTCGGGTGGCGATGAAGATGAGAATCGCCGCCAGGGTCGCCAAGGGCAGGTCCTCGAGCAGGGCGACGGCAGGGATCAACAGCACGAGGGCACCGGCAGCAGCCAGACCGGCCACCTGGGTCCGCCCGGAGGCCGAGACCACAGCGGCGGTTCGTGGCGGGCTTGCGTCCACCGGGAACGCGCCGACCAGGCCGGCGACGACATTGCCGGCTCCGACGCCGAGGAAGTCGCGATTGACGTCGATCTCATATGCGCCCTGGTCGGCGAACGCGCGGGTCGTCGCCGCTGTCTGGCTGATAATCACCAGGGCGACGACGCCGGCGATCGGCGCGACCGCACCCAGCGCCGACCAGGACAGCCCGTCCAGCCCGAGGTGCGGCGCGCCGTGGGCGACCGCACCCAACACCATCACCCCGTGGGCGTGCAGCTTCAACGCAGCGACGAGGATCGTCGAGCCGATCAGCCCGACCAACGCCCCCGGAAGCCGGCGATCGATCCGTTCGGCGACGAGCACGACGGCGAACACGCCGACCCCGATGCCCAGCGCCCACCCGTTGATCAAATGCAGGCCGCTGAGCGTGACACCCACCCGGTGCAGCGTGCTGCCGCTGGCGCCCGGCAGGCCGAGCAGATCAGGTAGCTGGTGCACCACGATGATCACCGCAACCCCGCCAAGGAATCCGCTGATGATCGGCGCCGACAGAAACTCGGCGACCCACCCGAGCCGCAGTAGACCGACCAGGGCCACCACCATACCGACCATCACCGCGAGGACTCCGACCAACGCCACGTAGTCAGGGGAGATAGCCGAAACCACGGCGGCGATGCCGACGGCGAACAGCGGGGCGATGGTCGAATCGGCGCCGACCGACATCTGCGGGTTCGATCCCAACAGCGCGAACATCACGCTGCCCGCGACAAACGCGTAGAAGCCGGTGATCGGCGGCATACCGGCCAGCCGGGCGGTGGCTAACTGCTCAGGCACCGCGATCGCCAGCAACGTCAGCGCTGCGACCAGGTCGCCGATCACCCACGACGATCGGTAGCCGTGCAGTGAGGACAACAGCATCGACCGCGTCCCCAGCACCCGCGCCGTGAACGCTGCTGCCGACTGCATCGACCCATCATCGCAACTCCGTCAAACCAGGGACGGATGTGCTGGACACGGTCTTGGCGCTCGCAATTGTCGGCTTCGACGAATGAAACGGAGGCCGAACCAGCCAGTTCGACAACTACTGAGACAGAACAAACGTAATGCGTCAACGGCAGCGAGGCCGCCGTACTGGCCAAACTCGTGCTCAGCTGACGGTACGGGCGCACAATTGAGGTGTCCGTCTGAAACCTGGGGAGCTGCGATGAGCGAGCAACTGTACGACTTTTTCGGCGAGATCTTCCGGCGCTACTTCAGAACCGCCATCGACGCATATCCGCGAATGGGTGGAGCACTCGTCGAAAGATTACTCACGCTGACTGACGACGTCCCCGACAGATTGGCACAGACCCGGTGCGCCGCAATGGCATGGGGCAAAGCTGAGACCCCGAACGCCAGGATAACCTCCGAACTTTTCGTGATCACCCAACACGGACTGATGTATGCCGCCGGGTTGAACGAGTCGCGCCGGGCGCTGTATTACCTGGCCACGCCGCCCGCATTCTTCGATCCGTTCGTCGATCAGGTCGACACCGCCGAACTGCGCGAGGGCACGGTAGTCGCGGTGGACAGCCGGTTCGGCAGCGACCTCGCATCCGCACATCCGATGGACGCCGCGCTGCGCCGGATACTCGATCAGCACCTGGCGCTGCGGGTGGATCTGCCCGCGTAACCATTTCCTCGCCGCGGTATTCTTGGCCGGCGCGTGAGATGGGGATGGGCGAGCATGCGGTCATTGTTGGCGTGTCTTCGGAGCTGCGATGACGACGTCCATGACAAGTCCCAAACGATGCACCCTTGAGTGGTGCTCGATCTTCCAGCCGTGTTCCAGCAGAACGCTCATGCTGATGGGGCGACACCCGCCCACAACCTGCGGCGCTACACGCCAGAGGCCGGTCCAGGCTCGCGAGACCGCCCGTTCGAGCAGCCGCTCTCCGTAAGTGATGCTGGCTAGGCAGAGCCGGCCGTTGGGCGCGAGGATCCGCCGCAGATCGTCCACCACGGTTCGTGCGTAGGCTTCATCGAGCAGGTCGAACACGAACGTGGACAGCACACGGTCGGCGAACCCGTCATCGGCGGGTAGCGGTAGTGAGCCATCGACAAGCACCACCTTGGCCCGCTCGGTCCAGGCAGCAAGCCGGCTGGTGGCCAAGTTGATCATCACCGGGCTGATATCGACGCCGAGGTAGTTGACACTGGAAGGCAGCGCCGCCAGCAGGCGCGCAGCCAACCGGCCAGTGCCGCAACCGACTCGAAAATAGTGTGGTCCCCGGTGAAGGCCGCCTTGGCCACGAGGCGGTTTATGGTCGCGTCCTCATAGAAGGCCTGCCAGTCCTGGATGCGTCCGATCCGGTCGTAGACCGAACGGGCCTGGTTCAGCGTAAGCGCCACGGGTCGTCCTCCTCATTCGCCCACAACACCGGTCAATGTCGGTGCGTCAGTGTGTAGGTGCGCCCCGTCGCCGTGGCCGCCGCCGCCAGATGTCCTCAGCGTCGAGCACTCCGGTGCGTGGCCATAACGTCTCAGGGTGCACGCGGGTGATCAATACGTTCTCGTAGTGGGACCGGTTGAACACCGCGATGCGGCCCAGTTCCGGCAGCGACCTTTGGTGGCGCCAAAGGTAGTCGTGTGCCTGCTCGGTCGCCGATGGCGTCTTGAAGCTGTATACGTCGACACCCTCCGGGTTAAGACCGCTCATGACGTGCTCGATCGTGCCGTCCTTACCGGCCGCGTCGATCGCCTGAAGGATGATCAGCAGCGACCGGTCGGCCCGGGCGAAGAAGCGGTCCTGCAAATCCAGCAGCGCCGCCTTCGAGTCAGCCAGCACCGCGGCGCCGTGGTCTTTTCGAAGCTGTTTGTCGTGGCGGCCGGGATCGAAGTCCTTCGCCAGGTCCACCTTGGACCCCGGCTTTACCCGTGTAGCCTCCGCCAGTCGTTTCCAGAGCGCCGACACTTCGCCTCCTGGTCCCTGTCGTATGTCCGTTGCTCAGGGCGGCCGCGCGCACGGGGAACGACCGCAATCAGCGTCGCAGATGGTGACCGGAGTTTGCCACCACTTTCGGCGGGGTGCCCCACTTTCCGCTGCTAGAGGCAGGTGGTGATCGCCGGCTTCACCTATGCGTGGATGGACCTGCCGCTGATTTTTCGGAAGGTTGCCTCGACGCCGAAGGACAATGCGACCATCGCGACCAAGACACTGACGGATAGGAGGCTGCTCTTGGCGATGAGCGCGGCCAATGCCGCGACACACGCCATGGCGGCCGTGACTGAAATCCACGGGGTTGATCCCCGCCTTCGGGCCGTGTGGGCCTCGGCGAGGTTGACGGCGGCGAAAATGATCAGGAACCCGGCGCTTCCCATGGTGGAGATGCTGGCCAGGTCCAGCACGTTGGCGAGCACGACGGTCGCTGCCGCGGTGATCAGCAGCCCTTCTAGCGGCTGGTTCCAGACCTGTCGGTCGAGTTGGGCCGGCAGCTCCCGCGATTTCGCGATGGTGTAGGTCATCCGCGCAGATCCGTAGAGGGTGGCGTTGATCGCCGACGCGGTCGACAGCATCGCCGCCACACCGATCATCGCGAAGCCGAAGCCGCCCAGCGCGGGCCGGGCAGCTTCGGCCAGCGCATAGTCACGCGCGTTGATCAGCCTCGACAGCGGCAGCGACCCCACCGAAACGATGGCCACGGCGACGTACAGCCCGATCACGAACAGGACCGAGATGTAGTACGCCCTGGTGAGGACCCGGGCAGGGTCGGCGACGTCCTCGGCGGTGTTGGCGATCAGTTCGAAGCCTTCGTAGGCGAGGAAGATGATCATCCCGCCAGCGATAACCGAGACCGGAGAACTCCACTGCGCGGGCGCCAGCCGCTCGCTGGACACTCCCGCGACCCCAACGGCCAGGAATAACAGAAGGATCGCGATCTTGACTGCGACGATCACACGTTCGGCGCGGGCCACGGTGGACGCGCCAGCGACGTTGACTACGGTGATCAGCACAATCGCCGCGCTGAGGAACACATGCTTGCCCAGGGAGTGGGCGGACTGGGGCAGAAAACTCGCGGCGTAGCTGCCGAACGCCTGGGAATACAGGGCGAGCATCACGATGTAGCTCAGCCACAACAGCACGTTGATCCCGCCGGAGAACAAGCCGGCGCCGAACGTGCGGTTGAGGAAAGTGACGGTGCCGCCGCGGCTGGGGTACACCTTCGACAACAGCGCATAGGAGCGCGCGGTCAATAACGCCACCAGCCCCGCCAGCAGAAACGCCAGCGGCGCAGCCCCTTTGGTGATCTGCACCGACAACCCGAGAACGGCGAAAATGCCGCCGCCAACCATGCCACCGACGCCGATCGCGACGGCACCCCACAGCCCGACCGGATGCGCGGCCGCTTGCCTGGATGCCGCCATGATCCGAGCTTACGAACACTTACCGGCAGGGTGCGCGCGTTGCACCCGCAATCTGTACTTCTGCGTCGACCCGTATCGCCGCCCGTGGCCACCCGGGCAGCACCCCCGATGCGAATCTGCTGCTGCATCGCCGAAAACCAGTCTGCGTTTCAGCAAGTCCCATCGACCGCTTACTTGGGGACCATTTTGGGACCACACGCGATGCGCGCCGGTGAAATGTCAGCCCGACCGTGTGAAGTCTCTAACGGTGTCACCGACGTTGCCGGGTGGCGTGGGCGGCGGTTCTGCCGCGGCAATGCAGTCACCGTGGGCATCGGCGAGGGCTCGTTCGAGCGCGCTCAGTTCGGCGATTTTGGTTTCTCAGTACTGCATCAATTCGCCCGTTCGCCGGATCGTCTCGTGCGCCACCTGGCCGGACCCCGAAAATTGAAATACAGGCTCGGGTTTCAGGTGTGCGGCGCCGACACACGTCGCGGGGCTCGTCGGCTGACGGTCGTCGCTGTAAAAACTGAAGTGGGGTTTCCTCAGTCTCCAAGGGAAGGTTGCTCAGGCGTTCGGCGCCCGCTGCGGGGCGGGGACGACCACCACCGGACACCGCGAGTGGGACACGACGTGTTGGCTGATGGAGCCGAGCATCGCCCCGACGAATCCGCCGTGCCCGTGAGAGCCGACCACTATCATGTCGCATTCGCCGACGCTCTCGAGCAGCACGTGCGCCGCGTGGCCCTGCGCCGTCTCCCGCGTGACTGAGACCGGACCCGACGCGCGGTCAGGGTCGGATTCGGTGACCTTGCTGATCGCGGCTTCCAGCAGCTTTTCCACCGAAGCGGCTGTGTCAGCGAACTCGTCCGTAGGCAGGCCGCCTTCCGCCTGATAGCCCAACGGGAACATGCTGCCCAACCCAGGGTCGACCCAACGCGGGTGGTACTCCCACGCAAAGACCGCGTGGACCGGAATCTTACGTGCCCGCGCCTCCCCCAACGCCCACAGCAGCGCATTCAATGATCCCTGAGACCCGTCCACACCGACCACAATCCGCCCGCTCTGCTGCGGTCTATTGGCAGACGCGAGGGCTTCCGAAGGCAATTGTCCAGTATTGGTCATACGGTGATTATGTGTGCCGCCCGCCTGTTGGTGTGCGGCGCTGCAGCACAGAGCACTCTCAGAGGCCACCCAGTGGCGATAGTCCGGCTGATGGGCGAACCTGGCTGGCTGTCGGAGCTCAGCCATTTATGTCGGGCCGCATAGCGCAGCCAGTCGGCGTAGCGTGAAGGAGCTGAGACCTTCAGCTAGTGCGGGATGAGCCAGCTGTCCGCTGTTGACTCGCTGGAGCGTAGGCTCCGAGCCGTACATTCGCCGGGCCTGGTTACTGACCGGATCGATCCTGATGACTCGTCGGCCTCTCGATCCGAATATTCTTTGCCTACACGGATATTCGGGTGACTGGGTGACTTCACCAGCAGACCTCCAACTGTGCTGGGTCGGTGAGGTATCAGCACACTGGGCCGGTCCCGCGCCGGCTGTCGGAGACTCGGCCACCTTCTTCGTGTTCGGGTTTGTGACCGCGGTCGCGCGCAGGCGCTTTCCGGTGGCCAAGGGCCGGAGTGTGCCCGACATCGATGCCGACCTCGACCGGTCAGGTGGCGCCGCGGCTGCCCGTCACGGTGGCGACGACGTCCACTTGGCGCAGAACCGACTTCACGGTGCGCCGAGGTGAGTGCCGTCAGCGGGTTCGGCTTCGTCGTAGGGGTCGACCGCGTCGGTCAGGCGGATACGATGCGCGCACACGGAGCCGACACCGTCGTCGGCGACCTGACCGACTTAGTGGACCGGCCGTGATCACGCACCCGGCGTACACGGTCGAGCCGTGGCGCCTACGCGAGACGGGCCTTGAGCTCGAGGTGATCGCGCAGAGCGAGTCGCTGTTCGCGCTGTCGAACGGTCACGTCGGATGGCGGGGAAACCTGGACGAGGGGGAGCCGCACGGGATGCCGGGCTCCTACGTGAACGGTGTGTACGAATCGCACCGTTTGCCCTACGCCGAAGCCGGTTACGGCTACCCCGAGGCCGGTCAGACCGTCATCAACGTCACCAACGGCAAGCTGATCCGCCTCCTGGTTGACGATGAGGCCTTCGACGTCCGCTACGGGCGACTGGTCGCCCACGAGCGGGTGCTGGATTTCCGCAGCGGGTTACTGCGCCGCGAGGCCGAGTGGATATCACCTGGCGGTAAGGGTGTGGGGGTGCGTTCGAGCCGGCTGGTGTCGCTGGTGCAACGGTCGGTCGCCGCCATCTGTTATGACGTCGAAGCACTCGAGCAAACGGTGCGGGTGGTGGTGCAGTCCGAGCTGGTGGCCAACGAACCGTTGCCGAGCAGCGGTGGCGGCGACCCGCGGAAATCGGCGGCGCTGCTGGCACCACTGGTCTCGGAGGAAAACGCCTGCGGTGGCACTGGTGCATCGTTGCTGCACCGCACCGCCCTCAGCGGCCTCCGGCTCGGTGTGGCCATGGAGCACCACATCGATGCTCCGCCGTCGATGCAGGTGTCCAGTGAAAGCATGCCTGATCTGGGCCGGGTCACGATCACCGCGACACTGGAACCCGGGCAGCGGCTGCGGGTGATCAAATTCGTGGCCTACGGTTGGTCGGCGGCCCGCTCGCAACCAGCGGTCCGCGATCAGGTCGCCGCCGCACTCGCAGGGGCGGTTCAGTCGGGCTGGGACGGGCTGATCGCCGAACAGCGAACCTATCTCGACGAGTTTTGGGGCGGCGCCGACGTCGAGGTCGACGGTGACCCCTCTATGCAGCAGGCGGTGCGTTTCGCGTTGTTTCACCTCCTGCAGGCCGGTGCCCGGGCCGAAGGACGCGCGATCCCGGCAAAGGGTTTGACCGGCCCGGGCTATGACGGGCACGCGTTCTGGGACACCGAAACGTTCGTGCTGCGAGTCCTCACCTACACCGCACCGCAGGCCGCCGCCGACGCGCTGCGCTGGCGGCATTCAATCCTGCCGCACGCGCTGAGGCGGGCCGTCCAGCTCGGCTTGAAGGGGGCGGCGTTTCCGTGGCGCACGATCGCCGGACCGGAGTGTTCGGGATACTGGCCGGCGGGCGCCGCCGCGTTTCACGTCAACGCGGACATTGCTGACGCGGTCGTCCGCTACGTCGAGGTCACCGCCGATGACGCCTTTGTCCGCGACGTGGGTCTGGAGCTGTTGGCTCACACGGCGCGACTGTGGTGCTCGCTGGGCCACTACGACCCGCACCGACGATTCCGCATCGATGGCGTAACCGGCCCCGACGAGTACTCGGCAGTGGCCGACAACAACGTCTACACAAACCTGATGGCCCAGCACAACCTTGTCGCGGCCGCCGACACCGCCGCGCGTCACCCAGACCGCGCCCACACCCTGGGGGTCGACGCGCACGAAGAACAACGGTGGCGCGACGCCGCCGCCGCGATGGTGATCCCTTATGACGACGCGCTGGGAATTCACGCCCAGGCTGAGGGGTTCACCAGCCACGAGCTCTGGGACTTCGCGGCGACCACCGACGCGCAGTACCCGCTGATGCTGCACTTCCCCTACTTTGACCTGTACCGCAAACAGGTCGTCAAACAGGCCGACCTTGTCCTGGCAATGCACCTGCGCGGCGCGGCGTTCACCATCGAGGAGAAGGCCCGCAATTTCGCCTACTACGAGGCCCTCACCGTCAGGGATTCCTCGCTGTCGGCCTGCACCCAGGCGGTGCTCGCCGCCGAAACCGGCCATCTGGACCTGGCCTATGACTACCTGACCGAAGCGGCGCTGATGGACCTCGACGATCTGGAACACGACACGCGCGATGGGCTGCACACGGCGTCCCTGGCCGGGACGTGGATCGCCCTGGTGGCGGGGCTCGCCGGACTGCGCGAACGGGCCGGCAGTGTCACCTTTTCCCCGCAGCTGCCGGCCGGCATCACCGGGCTGGCCGTCACGATCTGCGTGCAGCGCAGGCGACTTCACATCGAGATCACTCCCGACGCGACGACCTACCGACTCCATGACGGGGAACCGCTGTCGGTATTGCACGACGGGCGACCCCTCACGGTGACCACGGCGGCGCCGATCAGCGCGCCCAACCGACCGACGCCGACCCGCGAGGCGCCCACCCAACCATCCGGCCGGGCACCGCGGCGACACAGATGAGACCAAGAGGAGAACACGCTATGACCATCCGCACCGCGATGCAGCTCGGCATGGTCGGACTCGGCCGGATGGGCGCCAACCTGGCCCGCTGGCTGATGCGCGACGGGCACACCTGCGTCGTCTACGACATCGACGCCGACGCCGTCGCCTCCGTGAAAAAAGACGGCGCCACCGCGGCGAGTTCGGTGGCCGATCTCATCGGCCGGCTTTCTCAGCCCCGCGCGATGTGGGTGATGGTGCCCGCCGGTAAGCGGCGGTGAGCGGGGCGTCAGAGCTGGCTTCGGAATGACTCCAGTTCCTGGTGGCGCTCGGGTGTGGTTGTGGGGTAGGCCATCTTGAGGTCGGCGAGGGCGTCCAGGACGATCTGGGAGACGATGAGTCGAGCGTTGTCTTTGTCGTCGGCGGGCACGATGTACCAGGGGGCATGCTCGGTGTTGGTCGCTTGCAGGCAGTCGCCGTATACCTGCATGGTAGGTGTCCCAGTAAGACCGTTCGTGGATGTCGGCGAGGCTGAATTTCCAGTTTTTGTCGGGCGCGTCGATGCGCGCACGGAACCGTTGCGCCTGTTCATCTCTCGACAGGTGCAGAAAGATTTTGACGATCTGGGTGCCGTCGCGGTGCAAGTGGTCCTCGAGGTCGCGGATCGACCGGTAGCGCTGCTTCCAGAGGGCCTTGTGGTCGATCAGCTCATCGGGCAGGCCGTGTCCGTGCAGCATCGTGGGGTGGACCCGGGCGATGAGGACGTCCTCGTAGTAGGAGCGGTTGAAGATACCGATCCGGCCGCGTTCGGGCAGGCAGCGGGTGGTGCGCCAGAGGAAGTCGTGCTCGAGATCGTGATCGGTGGGCTGTTTGAAGCTGAAGACCTGGCAGCCTTGCGGGTTCACGCCGGACATCACATGGCGGATCGCGCCGTCTTTGCCGGCGACGTCCATGCCTTGAAAGATCAGCAGCAACGCCCAATGGTCGGAGGCGTAGTGCAGCTGCTGCAGTGAGCTCAGTTTCTTGACGTGTTTCTTCAGCTGCTTTTTGTAATTCTTGTGCGACTTATAGAAGGCTTTCACCGCCGTCGGCAGTGTGGCCAGGTCGACGTGTCGGCCGTCCGCTACCCGGAAATCTGACGAGTTGATTGCCACAGTCGGTCCTCTCTGAGTGCCTGGGCTGGCGCGACGTTGCCGCTGGTGGCAGTCCGGTTGCCAATGCCGTCGAGCAGCGCAGCGTCCAGGTTCCACCGCCCGATACAGCGTTCACCGTGGTAGTCCTTGATCACCGAGATCGAGGCGGTGAGGCTGGCGAACAGGCGCCCGTTCTCGGGGGCAAGGCCCAGCGCCCGCGCGGCCAGGATTCGGGAGAAGTGCCCGTGGGTGACGACGACGACTGGCTGGGCGCACCTCACGACGTGCGCGTCGAGAAAGGTATCGGCCCCCAGACCGACGTCGTCGGTGGATTCGCCGTGGGGGCATCCGTGGCGCCAGATGTCCCAGCCGGGTTCCAGCTGGCGGATCTGGTTGTCGGTCAGGCCTTCGTAGTCGCCGTACTGGTATTCGGCGACAAGCGGATTCACGGTCACGGGCCGGCCGGGCAGGGCGAGAGCGGCGGTTTCGGTGGCGCGTCGGCGGGGGCTGGAAAACGCCCGCGCGGGGTCGCCGGCCAGCACCCGCTCGACCAGCGGCGCCAGCAAGGCGGCCTGCCGGCGCCCGTGCGGCGTCAGCGGCAGATCGGTGGTGCCGGTGTATCACCCGGACAGGGTCCATTCGGTGCCGCCGTGGCGGACGATGACCAACTTCATCGTGGGTCACCTTCGTCCCGGCCCGGCGGCCCGGTGGTGATCGTCATGACGAGGTTGGCCGGTCGTGCTCGCTGCACCAGTTGCATCGGCGGGGGTACGCGGCGCCGGGAAGGTCGTCGTAGCCCGTGATCCTCGCCTGGTAGGGACAGTCCCTGCTGTCGTGGAAGGTGTGATCCTCACGGGTGCTGGGGGTGTATAGAAGATCGCGCGGCGGTGCCGACACACCCAAATTCGGTATCTCGAAACGGCTGGTCGTCATCTGGGAGCCCGGACGGCGGTGTGGGCGTACTGGCCGCGGCGGGCGTCCCGATCGGCTTTGGCCCGTCGCGCAATGGCGTGTTGGGCGCGGCCCGCATTCGTGTGCCGGCCGTCCCAGATGCTCACGGCGGGTTGCTGGATCGCTCTGCCGTAGGAGAACGCCACCGGCCACGGCAACGGTGGCCGGCCTGCGGCGTTGATGGCGTTGAGTCGGGCGGTGGCCAGGTCACCGGATTGGCCACCGGACAGGAATACGATCCCGGCGACGTCGAGGCCCTCGGTCACTTTCTCTCCGGGGTGAGCGGCCAGCGGTTGGGCACCGAGGTCCACCTTGATGCCGGGGACGATCCCGGCGTTGACCAGGACGGTCGCGAACGCCTGACCGTCGGTGGCGTGTTGGCGGATCGTCTCGTCACACAGGATGACACCGGTGATGCTGGCGCAAAGGCCGCGAGTAGTGACGATCAGTTTCCGGTAGGCGCGACGGTTGTGCTCGGTCTGGGCGATCCCGAGCCGGGTGAACCGCTTATTGCAGGTGGGGATGGACTCATCTAGGGCGAGTAGGCCCTTGTCGGCGGCGACCAACGCGTTCGCAGCGCCTACCAGGGGCGGCATGCCGGGCGCATCGACGGTGGTCACCGGCACCCGGGCTGTCGATGTCTTCATCGCGGAGGCTTCCAGGTCCAGTTGCGGATTTCGGGGTGGTCCTGGCCGTGGGTGTTGATGTAGCGGGTGTGTTCGACGACTTTGTCGGCCATGGTCTGTTTGAGGTAGTCGCCGGTGGCGCCGAGCTGCGGGAGGCGGTCGATGACGTCGCCGACGAGGTGGAAGCGGTCGAGTTTGTTTTGTACCCGCATGTCGAAGGGCGTGGTGATGGTGCCTTCTTCGTTGTAGCCGCGCACGTGCAGGTTGCGGTTGGTGCGCCGGTAGGTGAGTCGGTGGATCAAGGTGGGGTAACCGTGGAAGGCGAAAATGATGTGCTTGTCGGTGCTGAACAGAGCGTCGTAGTCGTAGTCGCTCAGACCGTGCGGGTGCTCGCTGGCTGACTGCAGCTTCATCAGGTCGACCACGTTGACCACGCGGATCTTCAACTCGGGCAGGTGTTCCCGCAGGATCAACACCGCCGCCAGCACTTCCAGTGTCGGGGTATCCCCGCAACAGGCCAGGACCACGTCGGGTTCGGCGCCCCGGTCGTTTCCCGCCCACTCCCAGATGCCGATGCCCTCGGTGCAGTGCACTTGCGCTTGCTCGATGTTCAGCCATTGCGGCATCGCGTGTTTGCCGGCGACGATCACGTTGACGTAGTGGCGGCTGCGCAGGCAATGGTCGGCCACCGAGAGCAGGCAGTTTGCGTCCGGCGGCAGGTAGACCCGCACGATGTCGGCTTTCTTGTTGACGACATGGTCGAGGAAGCCGGGATCTTGGTGGGTGAAACCGTTGTGGTCTTGCTGCCAAACGTGGCTCGCAAGAAGGTAATTCAGTGATGCGATGTTGCGGCGCCACGGCAGTTGCGCGGTGACCTTGAGCCATTTGGCGTGCTGGTTGAACATCGAGTCGACGATGTGGATGAACGCCTCATAGCAGTTCAACAGCCCGTGCCGCCCGGTCAGCAGATAACCTTCCAGCCAGCCTTCGCTTTGATGCTCGCTGAGCATCGAATCCAGCACCCGCCCCCGTGGCGCGAGGAACTCGTCGTTGGCGACGGTGCGCGCCTCCCATTGCCGGTCGGTGACCTCGAAAACCGCGCCGAGCATGTTCGACAGGGTTTCGTCTGGGCCGAAGAGTCGGAAGTTGCGCAGCTCGTCGTTGAGGGTGATGACGTCACGCAGGAAACCGCCCAGGACGCGGGTGTCCTCGGCGTCCACCACGCCCGGTGCGGCCACGGCGACCGCGTGAGTGCGAAAGTCGGGCATCCGCAGATCGCGCAACAGTCCCCCGCCGTTGGTGTGCGGGTTGGCGCCCATCCGCTGTTGCCCGCGAGGGGCCAGTGCTGCCAGGTCGGGTAGGAGCCGCCCGGTCTGATCGAACAGCTCGGTGGGTTTGTAGCTGCGCATCCAGGCGTCGAGTTGCTCGACGTGGCCGGGATGGTGCTCGTCGACGAGCAGCGGCACCTGATGTGCCCGAAACGTGCCTTCGATCTGCAGCCCGTCGACCATCTTGGGCCCGGTCCAGCCTTTCGGGGAGCGCAACACGATCATCGGCCAACGTGGGCGGGTGGTCTGGCCATCGGTGCGCGCCCCACGCTGGATGCGATGAATACCCTCGATCACCGAATCCAGGACGGTGGCCATCAGTTCGTGCATGTCCTCGGGGTCGTCGCCTTCGACATAGTGCGGTTCCCAGCCGCAGCCGCGCAGGAACTGGTCGAGCTCCTCGGGTTCGATGCGGGCCAGCACGGTGGGGTTGCTGATCTTGTAGCCGTTCAGATGCAGGATCGGCAGCACCGCCCCATCGCCCACCGGATTCAGGAACTTGGTGGAATGCCAGGCGGTGGCCAGCGGCCCCGTCTCGGCCTCACCGTCGCCGATGACGCAGGCCACGATCAGGTCCGGATTGTCGAACGCGGCGCCGAACGCGTGGCTCAGCGAGTAACCCAGTTCCCCGCCTTCGTGGATCGATCCCGGAGTCGTCGGTGCCACATGGCTGGAAATACCGCCGGGAAAAGAGAATTGGGTGAACAGCTTCTTCATCCCGGACTCGTCGCGGCTCACGTCGGGATAGATCTCCGAATACGAGCCCTCGAGGTAGGTGTTGGCGACCAGGGCCGGACCCCCGTGCCCGGGGCCGGCAACATAGAACATGTCCAGGTCGTACTTAGTGATGACCCGGTTGAGGTGCACGTAAATGAAGTTCTGCCCCGGCGTCGTGCCCCAATGCCCCACCACCAGCGGTTTGACATCCGAGAGCGCCAGCGGCCGCTTCAGCAACGGATTGTCGTAGAGGTAGATCTGGCCGACCGACAGGTAGTTCGCCGCCCGCCAGTACGCGTCCATCCGATGGAGCAGTTCGGGTTCCAGTGTTCGGGTGCGCGTCATGGGGTGTCCCTTGCTCGACACGTCGTTAATCCTTTGTCGATTGAGTTTGTGGCTCGTCGGTGTCATGGCGCGGAGTCGGTGAGCAGCCGGATCAGCTGGCGCTCGTCCAGTGCGGTCCAACAGCCGCGGGCGGCGCGCCAGGGATCGGGATCGTCCTCGAGGCCAA
This sequence comes from uncultured Actinomycetota bacterium, assembly GCA_963778135.1. Classification (GTDB taxonomy): domain Bacteria; phylum Actinomycetota; class Actinomycetes; order Mycobacteriales; family Mycobacteriaceae; genus Mycobacterium. The sequence goes on from CAVZTC010000005.1 coordinate 841,712, forward strand.
GGACCGCGGCGGCGCGGGTCGCCCGCTGATCCGGTGCGGCAACCGGCGTCGTCGCCTGGGGGGATCGCACGGCGCGGCGCATCAGCCAGTAACTCCACCCGATTATCGACAGGAGCATCAGCGCGGCGATCACGGCCTGCTCCCCGCGGCCGAGGTTCCGTTGGGCACCGCTGCCGGGATGGGAATCGGTGGCTGTGGCTCTGGCCGGGCCGCTGCGCCGCTTTCCCGGGCCAGGAAGGTTCCCAGTTCGGCGATGGTCGACATCAACGGTGCCGGGAACACGACGGTGGTGTTCTTGTCGACGCCGAGTTCGACCAGTGTCTGCAGATTGCGTAATTGCAGCGCCAGCGGGTGGGCCATCATGGTGTCCGAGGCGTCACCCAAAGCGGCGGCGGCCAGCGATTCACCCTCGGCGGCAATGATTTTCGCGCGTTTCTCCCGCTCCGCCTCGGCTTGGCGGGCCATCGCCCGCTTCATGCTGTCGGGCAGTTGGATGTCTTTGAGCTCCACCAGGGTGACCTGTACACCCCATTCGATGGTGGTGACATCCAGGATCGCGCGGATGTCGAGGTTGATCTTGTCGGTCTCCGAGAGCGTCTCGTCTAGGGTGTGCTGGCCGACGACCTTGCGCAGCGTCGTTTGGGCGATCTGATCGATCGCGGAGTAGACGTTCTCGATCGCCACGACCGACTTGACGGCGTCGACGACCTTGAAGTAGGCCACCGCGGAGACATCGACACTGACGTTGTCGCGGGTGATAATCCCCTGGGATTGGATCGGCATCGTTACGATCCGCAGCGAAATCCGGTGCAGCACATCGATGAACGGAATGATGAGCCGCAACCCGGGTTGGCGTTCTCCGATCACCCGGCCCAGCCGGAACAGCACGCCGTTCTCGTATTGTTTGACGATCCGGACCGCCATCGCCAGCACCAGCAGTGACAGGACGACCAGAACAACGACGACGACGCCCAGCGTTTTCATCGCCGTGCACCCTTCGATGAGCCGTGCGCGTGGGTGCCCGCGGCCACGTCATGCGCAACCGTCGTTGTTCGGGGGCTTGGTAAGAGGGCGATTCGAGTGGAAAAACTCTGTGAAACAGTCATGGTGATCCTGATGCGCAGACGATCACCGGCGCGTAGGGGCCTCGGAGCCAATGCTCCTCAAGTTCTGCAGCGGACAGCTGAACTCATCCCGAACCAGCTGAAATTCTCAGCACTCCCAGGCTACACCCGTGGGGACCAGCCCGCCGAATCCCGTTGGGGCGGCCCCTTTGCAAGGCTTGCCAGCGTTGCTGGTGGTCGAGGGCCTCGAACACGAGACCGTGTTCCCCTAGCCGCAACCACCGGCACGCGGTCCAGAACTGCTCGCGGCGGCATTCTAGGTGTGAGAAATCATCTCGTGGCGGTCGCGCCGCGGAAATGTCGCCGAGTTCCGTTGAGGGATCCGGGTTCCGGGCTGGACTAGCGAGCGCAGGAAACGGAGGCGACGCAGTTCGCCGAGAGCGTCCACAGCACCCCAGTCGGGTCACTGACCGCCGAACAGGCTAGCGCTGATGCCGCCACTTGCGGGCCGCCATCGGCGACCTGGCGGGCTTGCTAGCGGGCAGTCTGGGGTTGCCTGAGTTGCTGGCCGAGGTGTCAACGTTCGCGGTGCACGCGATACCGGGCGCCGACGATGCCGGGGTGACCTTGTTGCGGGTCGACCGCGCGGGCAACATGGTAGAGGCGTTGGCGGCCAGCGCTGCGTTTGTCGCCGAGATCGACGAGATTCAATACGTGACCCTCAAGGAGGGACCCTGTTTCACCGCGGCGCTGGTGCGGCGCACGGTGCGGTCCGGGTCGTTGGGTGGGGAGACGGGTGGGCCGCTTGGGCGTGCACAGTGCACAGTGCACAGTGCGCCGTCGCCGTCGGGTCAGGCGATGGGGGCGACCAATGTCTACGCCGACGACCAAGACGTCTTCGATCAAAGCGCCGCCGAAGTGGAGGAACTGTCCGCTAAACCCGCGGCGGTGGCGCACGACGCCCAGATCGTCGCATGCGTTGGCGCTGACCGCCCAGTTGCGGACGGCGCTGCCGGGCGAGGAAAAACGGGGCTGGTGAGGGGGAGTCATTGCGATAGTGAACAGCCCAGGGTGAAGCTTCGCTGTCGTTGGCGTAGCGCAGCTGATGATCGGTGGTCCAGGTGTAGTCGCAGTGGTAGCGGGTGAAGCGTTAGACCTCCACGCCGTCCCGCGGTTCACGGAGGTTGCCTCGTTCTGTGTTGGCGTGTCGGTCGGGTTACCCGGGGTTGCGGGTCGTCGCCGAGTTGCCGCGGTCGGTGGCCGTGCCGTCGACGTTGCTGTCGCCGATGTCGGGGACGAGGATGTTGATCCGGTCGCCCGCGCTGAGCCGGACGGTCGGGTCGGCCTCGACGAGTCGGCGGTCGTGGAGTACGGACACGGGGAGGTGACCGGCTGGCCAGTCCAGTTCGCTGAGGATGCGGCCAACGGCAGCCGAGTCGGGTGCCAGGGGTGTTCGACGATGCGGTATCCGGCGAGCTGGCTACGCGGATCGTGTTCGGCCGTTGCGGCTTTCGGGTCGGCCCATTTCGCGGCTTGGCGGCTGGCGGCGATGTCCGGTTGGGCGGCGGCAAGGTAGGCGCCGATCGCGCGCAGCACATTCTGGTTGGTCAGCCAGCCCTGGACCCACCGGGCATCGGTGTCAATGACTGGGAGTCCGTCACGGCCGTAGAGGTCGAGCTGTTGCAGGGCTTGGGCGAGGCTGTCGTTGGAGAACAGCGCCTGGGGGTCGCGGACGCGGGTAACGGGGCCGAGCAACGCCGACCGGTCCCGGTGCGCATCTGCTGCCCGGTGAGTGAGATCCAGCGGGACGGAGAACCGGTGCATGGCGTCAGCCGCGGTGAGGTCGGCGAATGCATGGGCGGGGGTAGGGCGGTCGATATCGATGCCGCGGCGCAGCAGTTTGGTGGTGTAGATGGTGCCGTAGGACAGCGCGCGGGACACGGTCGCACCGACGGCGACGGCCAACATGACCGGCAGGGTGAGTGTGAAGTCCCCGGTCATCTCCACCGTGCTGGCCAGCGCGGTGAGCGGGGCGCGTGCCGCGGAGGCGAACACAGCGCCCATGCCGACGATCGCGTAGAGTGCGGGTTTCCCCCACGGCCGGACCTATCAGGTGGTGGACAACCAGCCCGAAGGCCATGCCGGAAGTTGCCCCGATGAACAGCGAGGGCGCGAACACACCGCCTGAGCCGCCGATGCCGATGGTCAGGCTGCAGGCCAGCATCTTGCCTGCGGCGAGGATCACCAGGAACCACAGCGCGTAATGGCCGGCGAAGGCGGCGTACATCACCGGGTAGCCCACCCCATACAGTTGCGGCACCGCCAGTAGCAGCAGACCGAGCACGATCCCGCCAACTGCCGGCCGTGCCCAATCTGGACGGTGACGCCACAACCGGTCGCACAAATCCTCGGTCTTGTACAGAACATTCGTAAAGAAAACCCCGATCACACCGGCGAGCGCCGCGAGGAGGGCCACCAAAAGGTAGTTGGCGATGTGGTTCAGTGCAATCCCGGCGGGGAGCTGGGTGAGGAAGGGGGCCGAGCCGAAGAAGACCCGGGAGATCACATCCGCAACCATCGCCGAGAGCATGATGGTGAAGACCGCCTCGACGGAGAGCTCCCGCAGGATCAGTTCAACGGCGAAGAACACCCCAGTGATGGGGGCGTTGAACGTGGCCGAGATACCGCCGGCGGCGCCGCAGGCCACCAGCACCCGCAGCCGGTTCTCAGGCATCCGCACCCACTGGCCAACGGCGGACGCCAGCGCCGCACCGATCTGCACGATCGGCCCTTCCCGGCCGACTGAGCCACCCGTACCGATGCACAGTGCCGAGGCCAATGCTTTCACCACCGTCACCTGGGGACGGATCCGGCCACCGTTCTCCGCCACTGCGATCATGACTTCCGGCACACCGTGGCCGCGGGCCTCGCGGGCGAACCGGGAGATCAACGGCCCGTACAGTAACCCGCCGATGACTGGGATGACCACGAAGAACCCGACCCCCAGCCACGGCAGGTGGTCGCTGCTCACCCAGCCCTGCTGGCCGAACGTGTTGTGTCCGGTGGCCAGCCAGGTGAACCCATAGATCAGATAGCGGAACGCCACCGCACCGAACCCGGCACCAACGCCCACCACGATCGCCACACAGAACAGTCCGAACCGGCTTGCGCGCAGCCACCCGGCCACCCGCCGGACCGCGTCGGACACCGATCGCGACACCCGCACCCGATCAGTAGCCGCCTTTGCTTGCTCCATTCGCCGTCACCCCTTCCGCCAATTGAGCTTCTCACTTTCCGCCATCGACGATCTCAGGATCGGGCGTGCATGCCCGCGGCGATCCAAACATTGCACTATAAGCGGATTGCTCACCACGAGATACCAAGGTGACTCACCAAGAAGGCCCGCGTTGTTTCGGCGCGCGTGCTTTCGGGCGTCCGCCTCGTGTCACCGGTTGGGCGGCGAAATCGGGGAAGCGTTTCCTCCGTCGCTGTCCACGTGATCAATCACCAAGTACCCATTCACATTCCGAGCAAGGCGATCACGCACCGGCGCCTTCCCGTCACCGCTCGGCCTGGAGCCTGGGGCTGGGCGCTCAGCCATCGTGGAGGTCTTCGTTGTGCAGCTACATGCTCGACAAGGCCGACGCCCGGGACCGCCCCCGCCGGACCGGAACCCCCGCTCAACTACCGGTGGCACCAGATATCAACCAGTCCATCGGCGTCCTCAGCGGACGCGGTTACACCCCCGACAAACCCACTGGCAACTTGACACCCGGGCCGCCCACGCCGGAACAGACCGACACACCGGCGCACACCACATCCTCGAACCAGCCGCAGGCAGGCCACGCCCGCAGGGTGTAGCGTCAACGACGTTGGGAAGCTCAACCAGTCCGGGATGAGGCCAGCTGTCCGCCGCTGTCCTCGCTGAGCAGTTGCTCGTGCCGAACGCTCCGGTGAAAATCGCACACCCGGGGAATCACCATGACCACCTCAGCCACTCCGCGGACGCCGAAACCGGCTCCTGAGCAATATTTTCCGATCGAAAGCGTCATGTGCCTTCTCCGGCATGACTCTCCAGATCGCCCACGGCGCGAACCGCCCGCTGACATACGGCATACGGCCCCCGCGCCATGACCACCGACACACCGCATTTCACGCCGCCCCGCTCTGCGGGCACACCCGAACCGGGCCACGACTTGAAATCGGCGCCCATGCCCGAACTGGAAGAAGAGCTGGGCTACTCACCGGACGGATTGAGCAGCGCCGAGGCAACCCGACGGTTGGCGCAGTACGGGCCGAACGAGATCGCCGAGCACAAGACCAACCCGCTGCTGAAGTTCCTCCGCTACTTTTGGGGCCCGATCCCGTGGATGATCGAGATCGCCGTCATCTTGTCCGGCGCGGTCGGGCATTGGCCGGATTTCTTCATCATCCTGCTGCTGCTGCTGGCCAACGGTGTGGTCGGCTACACCGAGGAACGGCAGGCGGGCAACGCGATTGAGGCCCTCAAAGCCAAGCTCGCGATCAACGCGCGCGTGAAACGCGCCGGCGCATGGATCACCGCGCCGGCGCGGGAGTTGGTGCCCGGTGATGTGATCCGGCTGCGCCTGGGTGACATCGTGCCCGCCGACGCCCGGCTGCTCGACGGCGACGAGATCGAGGTCGATCAGTCCGCACTGACCGGGGAGTCGCTGCCCGCGACCTGCGCAACCGGTGACGCCGTGTTCTCCGGGTCGATCATCAGGCAAGGCGAGATCGGTGCGTTGGTGTATGCCACCGGCAACGGCACCTATTTCGGCAAAACCGCTGAGCTGGTGGCCGACGCGCGCACCGTCAGCCATTTCCAGCGCGCCGTGCTCAAGATCGGCAACTACCTGATCATCCTCGCTGTCGCGCTCGTCACGGTCATCGTGGTCGCCTCCCTGGTGCGCGGTAACGCGATCCTGACCACGCTGCAGTTCGCCCTGGTGCTGACCGTCGCGGCGATCCCGGTGGCGATGCCGACCGTGCTGTCGGTGACGATGGCCGTGGGTGCACGGTTACTCGCCAAGAAGCAGGCCATCGTGAGCCGGCTGGTCGCCATCGAGGAACTGGCCGGTGTGGACGTGCTGTGCGCGGACAAGACCGGCACCCTGACCCAGAACTCGCTCACGTTAGGCACCCCGTTCAGCATCGAGAACGTCACCCCGGCGACGGTGATCCTGGACGGCGCGTTGGCTTCTCGCGCGGACAATGACGACCCCATCGACCGCGCGGTGCTCGGCGGCCTCGAGGACACCAAGGTCCTGCAGGCTTACACGATCACCCACTTTCAGCCCTTCGACCCGGTCCACAAACGCACCGAGGCCACCGTGACCGTCGCCGACGGGACCACCTTCACCGTCACCAAGGGCGCCCCGCAGGTCATCCTGGCGCTGGCCGCCAACGCCGCGCAGATCACACCCGCCGCCGACAGCGCGGTCAACGATTTCGCCGCCCGGGGCTTCCGGTCTTTGGGCGTAGCACGCCGAGACGGGGACAGCGAGTGGCAGTGCGTCGGGGTGCTGCCCCTGTTCGACCCGCCCCGCGACGACGCTGCAGCGACCATCGCCACCGCCGCAGCGATGGGCGTCGCCGTCAAGATGGTGACGGGCGACGCGCTGGCCATCGCGAAGGAGACCGCGGCCAAGGTCGGTTTGGGCACCGACATTCTCGACGCCGCAGGCTTGGGTGATGCGAAGAAGGACGAATCGAGGGCGGTGGCCGAGTCCATCGAGACCGCAGACGGTTTCGCCCAGGTCTTTCCCGAGCACAAATACCACATCATCGACGTCCTGCAGCAACACGGCCACATCGTCGGAATGACCGGCGACGGCGTCAACGACGCCCCCGCGTTGAAGAAAGCGGACTGCGGCATCGCCGTTTCCGGGGCCACCGACGCCGCCCGCGCGGCCGCCGACATCGTGCTGCTGACCCCGGGGCTGTCGGTGATCATCGACGCGATCAAAGAGAGCCGCAAGATATTCCAGCGGATGAACAGCTACGCGATATATCGCATCGCCGAAACACTGCGGGTGCTGCTATTCATTACTACCGCCATCCTGGTCTTCAACTTCTACCCGCTCACCGCGATCATGATCGTGATGCTCGCCCTGCTCAACGACGGCGCCATCCTGTCCATCTCCTACGACAACGTCCACTACGCCAACAAGCCCGAAGCCTGGAACATGCGCCTGGTCCTCGGTATCGCCACCGCCCTGGGTCTGGTCGGACCAATCGCCGCGTTCGGCCTGTTCTATCTCGGCGACCGGGTCTTCGACCTCGGCCATCCGCGCCTGCAGACCCTGATGTACCTGATGTTGTCGGTCGCTGGCCAGCTCACCATCTTCTTGACCCGAACCCGCGGACCGTTCTGGTCCATCCGCCCCGCCCGCATCCTGCTGATCGCGGTCTCCTGCGCCCAGACCATCGCCACACTCGCGGCCGTGTACGGGCTGTTCATGGCCCCACTGGGCTGGAAGTGGGCGGCGTTCGTCTGGGGATACGCCTTGGTATGGGCGCTGCTCAGCGACCGGATGAAACTGCTCGCCTACCGCATCCTCGACCCGGCAAAGAAGGCACAGCAAAAGTCCGAACCAGTTCACACCTGACGCCCGCGCCTCTGCGACACGATGATCCAGTGGCAGAACAACGAGAGGACCAACTAGTGAACTCGCACTTGAGCAGTCACCATCGGCTGACGATCGAGAAGATCTTCAGTCACCCGGCGGGCGGGAACATCGACTGGCGCCAGGTCCTCTCCGTGCTCGAGGACCTCGGGTCCGTAAACCAAGAACGCAACGGCAAATTCACTGTGACCCTGGGACCCGAAACAGAAGTATTCGAGGCTCCGCGAGGCAAAGACATCGATGAGCAGTTGACCGTCGACCTGCGCCGGATGCTGAGGCAGGCGGGGTGCGCGCCAGATGAAGGAACACCGACGCCGGACACGCGTCAGCGCGACCACGGCGATGGACAATGGGGGGAGCCCAGTTAGAGAACCTGTTGGTGACGAAGCGGGTCCAAATGGCGATGTCTATCCTGGCGACAGTGGTGCCCCCGATCCCGCGCAGGGTTAGAAATCAGTGGCGGAACCGGAGGCCGGTTATGCCCCACCCGTTGGTCGATGCATCGGCGATTCCGTTCAGGAGGGGCGACTCAGTGCCGCTGCTGCTCCCCTACCGGGCAACCGAATGGTTGATGCAAGCGACGGGCCGGCCCGGCTCGAAGTTCATGCGCTGCCTGCCTTCGGTGCACAATGCGAGCACCGATCTCGGCCGCCGTGTGGGCGACCAGTTCCAGTTTGACGGCGCCGAAGTCGCTGACGATGTCTTCGAATCGCCCGCCTCACTCGTGCTCGACCAGGCCGAGAATCGTCTGCACACCATCAAAGGCGTGACGACCCGGGCGTTCGGTGCGTGACCCGTGGTGTCGATGCGGATCGTGATCGCACTGGGGGGCAATGCACTACTGGCGCGCGGGGACAAGCCCGACGCCGCCATCCAGTTGGCGAACCTGCGGACCGCCGCCGCCGAGGCGATCGCACCGTTGGCGGCGCAGCACGATGTGCTGATCTGTCACGGCAACGGACCGCAGGTCGGCCTGCTGGCGCTGGAGAGCGAAACCGACGACGCCCTGACCCGCCCTGACCCGCCCCTACCCGCTCGATGACCTCGTTGCGCCCGATATCGACCCCGAGACGCTCTCGGTGGTGCGTGCGGTGTCATTGTCCACCGCGGCGGAGATTCGGCTGCCGCTGAGGTGGATTGCGTTACTGCACCGACGGGTCGGCGCTTCGGCTCGCCGCGACGACCGGCGTCGAGAGTGCCGCGGAGCTGATCAAGTACCGGCCGGCCGGCGGGGATGTGGTGATGACCGCGTCAGCACTGCTGCGCCACGGCCCGGAACACGCCGCGGTACTGCTCGACGGCTTGCGCGAATGGATGCGACGCAAGGGATATACCACCGTCGAGGAACTGCGTGGGCTGCTCGCCAAACCCGTCGGCGCCGACGAGACCACACGCGAACGCTGGAACTACGTCAGCACACTACGACAAGCCAACAGCACCGACTACGGCCCCTGTAACCCCAGAGGCTCGCACACATTCGACAGCGATTCACAGCTACTCAAGGTCTTTCGACCCTTACCGCGGGGCCGCCGCAGGCGTTGAGTGAAAGTTGCGATCAATAGCCATCGGCCCTCGGCGGGCGGGTAACTCGTGGCCATCGTTGATGGGTCCCATCCGGGCGCACCACTGTGGCGGCGATCGACCGAAAACTCGACGAGGTGAACGAGTCGATCACCGAAGTCCTCGCCGGCACGGTGCCGGCCCGGATCGTCTTCCAGTTCTGACCCACCCCGCGATCGGAGAAAGTTGACGAGATGAGCGCACTTACGGTGGGCGCGGTGGCTGAGACGGCGCCCGGGGAGCGACGGGTCGCGTTGAGTCCAGACGGCGCGGCTCGGCTGCAGACCGCTGGGCAGCAGGTGATCGTCGAGGCGGGCGCGGGCGCCGCAGCGTGGTTCCCCGATACCGACTACACCGACGCTGGCGCCCGCCTGGTGACCAGACGCGAACTGTACGCGCAGGCCGACATCGTCGTCTGCATACACCCACCCGCTGAGGCGGACGTCAGCCAGCTGCGCCCGGGTCAGGTCCTCATCGGGCTGTTGGCGCCCCTCATCGATCCACACCTGGCCCGCAGTCTGGCCGAGGCGAAGGTGACCGCGATCAGCCTGGACGGTCTACCCCGGACCCTTAGCGCGGCCCAGTCGATGGACGTGCTCAGTTCACAGGCCAACGTCGCCGGCTACAAAGCCGCCCTGCTCGCGGCCGACACCTATGGCGGCTACCTGCCGATGTTCATGACCGCCGCCGGCACGACGCGCCCGGCACGGGTCCTGGTGATCGGCGCCGGCGTCGCCGGGTTACAGGCGATCAGCACCGCCCGCCGACTCGGCGCGGTCGTGACCGGCTACGACGTCCGCGACGCAGCCCGCTCCGATGTGTTGTCCACCGGCGCGCATTTCCTCGACCTTTCCGTCGACCTCTCGACGGCCGTATCCGCCGCGGCAGACGGTGGTTACGCCCGCGCACTGACCGACGACGAGCGCGACGCCCAACAGTCCGCATTGAACGCCGCGATCGGCGGGTTCGACATCGTCATCACCACCGCGCAGGTACCCGGCAGGCGACCACCGTCACTCGTCTCGGCGAGTGGGCTGGCCGCAATGCAACCCGGCTCAGTGGTAATCGACCTCGCCGCAAGCGAGTTGGGCGGCAACGTCGAAGGCTCAGTGCCGCAGACCACCACCATCACCGACAACGGCGTCACCCTGATCGGTGCCGGCAACCTGCCCTCAGGCGTCCCGAAGGCCGCCTCGACCGCCTACGCCCGCAACATCGTTGCGTTGCTGGCCCACCTCGTGCGTGACGGCAGCCTCCTGCTGGACCCGGACGACAACATCACCGCCGGTGTGCTCATCACCCACGACGGCGACATCGTCGGCCCCGCGGTCCGCGCCCTACTGGAAGGACCAGACCTATGACTCCCCTGCTATTCGCCGACATCACGATCTTCGTGCTTAGCCTGCTCGTCGGGGTCGAGGTGATCAGCAAGGTCCCCGCTACCCTGCACACCCCACTCATGTCCGGGTCCAACGCGATCCACGGCGTCGTCGTGGTCGGGGTGATGGCGCTCGCCGCGACCATCAACACCCCGCTCGGCTATGTCCTGCTGATCGTGGCGGCGGCGTTCGCGGCGATGAACGTGGTCGGCGCCTACGTCGTCACCGACCGCATGCTGCAGATGTTCCGCCCTCGCCCGGTTGCAGTGCGCGCAGCATCAGAGCAGAGCGCGGGCACGTCATGAGTGCCTTCGACACCCTGATCCACATCCTGTATCTGCTCGCCGCGGCCAGCTTCGTGCTCGGTCTGCACCTGATGACCTCACCGGCCACGGCGCGAAACGGAAATCTGCTATCCGCGGCCGGTATGGCTGTTGCTGTCGTGAGCACGATCGCGGTCCTCACCCACCACCACGTGATCACGGCCCTGGCCGCGATCGTGCTGACTGTGGGCCTGCTGGGCGGCGGTCTGGCCGGGCTGCTCACCGCCCGTCGGGTGAAGATGACCGCGATGCCGCAACTCGTCAGCCTGTTCAACGCGGTCGGCGGCGGCGCGGCCGCGCTGATCGGATTCGGTGACGCGATCAAACACGCCGGGTCCCTGCAGCTGGATCAACTGCCCGATCAGTGCCACCCTCACCACATTTCTGGACTTGCTCATCGGGGGCATCACCTTCTCCGGTTCACTGATCGCCGGCGGTAAACTCGCCGGCATCATTGCCGGGAAGCCATTGACCTTTCCCGGCGGCCGGGCGCTGAACGCGATCCTCGTAGTCGGCGCTCGCCACCGGCGTCACCTACACCGCCGGATATGGCGGTCTACCGATCCTCTGCGCGCTCACCGCAGCTGCCCTTGGCTTGGGGGTCCTGGCCACGCTGCCCATCGGCGGCGCGGACATGCCTGTCGTCATCGCGCTGTTCAACGCCTGCACAGGCATCGCCGTCGCCATGGCCGGCTTCGTCATCGACAGCACCCCGCTGATCATCGCCGGAGCCCTGGTCGGCGCCGCTGGCGGCATCCTCACCAAGCTGATGGCCGACGCGATGAACCGATCGTTGCTCAACATCATCGCCGGCGGTTTCGGCACCGGCGACAACAACACCAGCGGCCAACCGACTGCGCTAACCGGCACAGTGCGCGAGATCACCGTCGATGACGCCGCCCTGCAACTCGCCTACGCCAGCAAAGTCGTGATCGTGCCCGGCTACGGCCTTGCTGCAGCGCAAGCCCAACACGAAGTCGTCGAACTCGCCGCGGCCCTCACCGAGCACGGGGTAGAGGTCAGCTACGGCATCCACCCGGTCGCCGGGCGGATGCCCGGGCAGATGAACGTCCTGCTCGCCGAAGCCAACGCCCCCTACCAACAGATGAAAGACCTCGAGGAGATCAACCCGAATTCGCCAGCACCGACGTCGTCCTCGTCGTCGGCGCCAATGACGTCACCAACCCCGCCGCCCGCAGGCCCGGCAACGCGGTGTCCGGGATGCCCATCCTCAACGTCGACGAGGCCAGCAGCATCATCGTCATCAAGCGCTCCCTCGGCCACGGCTACGCCGGAATCGACAACGAGCTCTACACCGATCCCAAAACCGCCATGCTGTTCAGCGACGCCAAAGTGGGTCTCACCGCGCTCCTCACCGGGCTGAAGGCCTACGTCCACTAACCACTCCAGGAAGTTGGGACTGCGCTAGATCACCCAGTCGCAAATGCGGCCTGAGTGCGGTCGCTGTCGTCGGGCCTCGCTGTCGCCAGCGCGTCAACCCGAACGGGCGCTTCGGAGCCGAGGCCGCGATTTCGAGAAGTCGGTTGTATTTCGCGACGCGCTCCCCTCGCGCGGGTGCACCGGACTTGATCTGGCCGCATCCCGAACCGACGGCCAGGTCAGCGATGAACGGGTCGTCCGTCTCCCCGGACCGGTGCGAGATCATCGCGGCATATCCGGATTCCCGGCATACCCGAAGCGCCTCAAGTGTTTCGGACACGGTTCCGACTTGATTAACCATGATCAGGGCGGGCGTTGCCGATGCCGGCGCTGACGGCGCCCGCAATCAAGTCCGGGTTGGGCCAACGTGTCCTCTTTATAACGGGCGCCCGACAGCTACCTCGATCTAGGAGTCCAGCCAGTCCCAGGCCTGGTTCACATCGGCGAAATACCGAGCCTGCTGGGCGTAGAACGGGCCAGCGAGCCGGGTCAGCCACTTCTCCCACTCGTGTTGACCGACGAGAGCCATTCGTTCGATCGAGTGGTGGTACTTTTTTCCGAAGCGAAGGTCCGCCCCCCAGGCGTCGACCTTCTCCCAGTGAAAGTCGGTCATGTCCAGCAGGAGCCGCACCGATCCCGACACGTCGACGATTGTCTGAACTGCGGGTTCGAGGATGTCATAGTTTTCGCGTGCGACGTCCCCGCTGACCCGGAGGCCGAGAACGTTGTCGTGGCTGCCGGGCATCCTCTCGATCACACCGACCGCCTCGTTGGCTCGCTCGCCCGCACAAGAGTCTGGTCCCGGGTACGTGGACTCGTCACGGTCGCTGTCGTCGGTCCTGGCTGACGCCAGCGCATCAACCCGAATGGGTGCTTGGGGGCCGAGGCCGCGATCTCGAGAAGTCGGTTGTATTTCGCGACGCGCTCCCCTCGCGCGGGTGCACCGGACTTGATCTGGCCGCATCCCGAACCGACGGCCAGGTCAGCGATGAACGTGTCGTCCGTCTCGCCTGACCGGTGCGAGATCATCGCGGCGTATCCCGAGTCCCGGCATACCCGAAGCGCCTCAAGTGTTTCGGACACGGTGCCGATTTGATTAACCTTGATCAGGGCGGCGTTGCCGATGCCGGCGCTGACGGCGCCCGCAATCAAGTCCGGGTTGGTGACGAAGTTGTCGTCGCCCACCAATTGGATGCGTTCGCCAAGCCTGGCGGTGAGCTTCTGCCAGCCTGCAGTGTCGGTCTCGCCGAGGCCATCCTCGATGCTCCAGATGGGGAACTTGTCGATCATCTGCGCGTAGCGATCGATCATGTCCTCGCTCGACAACGACTCGCCGCCAACGGCGTACCGCCCGTCACGGTGGAATTCGCTGGAGGCCGGATCGAGGGCGATCGCGACGCCGTCGCGCCCCGCGGTGTAACCGGCGTCGCCGATTGCCTGCACGATGAGCCCTAAAACCTCTTCTGGCAAGGCGATCTCGGGCGCGAAGCCACCCTCATCCCCCAGCCCCGTCTCGAAGCCACCTTCCGCCAGTACCGCACGCAGCCGTTGATACACCTCGGCGCCGGCACGGACCGCTTCAGGTAGCGACGGCGCCCCGATCGGCGCGATCATGAACTCCTGAAAATCGAGGGCATTCTTCGCGTGCACACCCCCATTGACAACATTGAAATGCGGCACCGGCAGCCGCGGGATCACCCCGTCAGGAGTCAGCCACCGCCACAGGGGCTGTCCCGAATCGAGAGCAAATGCTTGGGCAGCAGCCATCGACGCACCCACAATCGCATTCGCGCCCAACCGCGACTTGTCGGCCGTGCCGTCCAGCCCACGAAGGGCGTCGTCAACCTGCTCAAGCGAGGCGAACGAACGACCGGTCACGGCGTCGGCAATCGGTCCGTCGACGTGGGCAACCGCCTGCTGCACGCCCAGCCCCGAGTACCGGTTCTGGTCGTGGTCTCGCAGCTCGACCGCCTCGCGGCTGCCGGTCGATGCGCCGGAGGGCACCCCCGATCGCACGCTGCGACCGTCGGACAGGGTCGCTCGCACACGCAGGGTGGGTCGACCACGCGAGTCAAGAATCTCAATCGCCGACATCGACGAAAAACTTACGGTCACCTGAACTCCTCCGAGTCATGTACGCCTAAGCCGTGACCGACCTTGCCGTTGGGTCGACATCGCCGGTCCGGCAGCGGAACGGTCCAGTGCACCTCAGTGCCGCCTCCTGGGGGTGTTGCGAGGTGGCAGTGGCCGCCGATCTGTTCCGCGCGTGACGCCATGTTGGCCAGGCCGCTGCGGCGCCCATTGTCGGCGCTGATGCCGCGACCGTCGTCGGTGACCATGATGTCCAGTTCATCGGCGACGGCCACCTCAACGGTCAATTGTGTTGTCCCAGAGTGTCGGACGGCGTTGCCGACCGCTTGCAGAATGACTGACTCCGCGTGTCCGGCCAGGTCGTCGCCGATCACGTTCATCGGTCCGGACATCCGCAATGTCGTGCCGACTCCGCGGTTTTCGGTCAGGTCGGCGACCGCGGCCTGTATCCGCTGCCGAAAGCCGATCCGCTGTGTGCCCGCGGGGTGCAATTCGAAGATGGTGGTGCGGATGTCCTCGATCGTGGTCTGCAGGTCGGTGACCGTGCGGTTCAGTCGGCCGGTGATCTCAGTCGATCGGGACCGGACAATGGTCCCCTGCAGGTCGATGCCCGCGGCGAAGAGCCGTTGAATCACGTGGTCGTTCAGATCGTGCCCGATCCGCTCACGGTCGGCTAGCACGGTCAGGTAGCGGGCGTGTTCCAGGACGCTGGCCAACGTGAGCGCCATTGCGGCGTGGTCGGCGAAGTCGCTCATCAGGTTGAGGTGTTCGGCGTCGAACGGTGGCTGGTCGCTGTTGCGGACGACCGCGATGACGCCGAAAAGGGTGTGTTCGGACCGTAACGGCATCACGATCGCGGGCCGCCGGCCGACATCGGTGCAGGCCTGTAGCGGGTGGCCGAACGCCGCGGTGACCACCGGCGTGCCGGAGCAGAACACTGCGCCCGTCGTCGACCCGTCAACCGGAACCCGTTGGCCCAGAAGCTCGTCGGCGTACAGACCAACGGCGGTGGACACGACCAGGGTGTCAACTTCGTCGACGGGCAGGTCAGCCTCGCTGGGAACGAGGACGATGGCCTGTTCTGCCGCGGTCAGTTCACCGGCGCGGGCGGTGATCAGTTGCAGCCGGGCGTGCAGGTCGCCAGCCGACAGCAGCGCCGTGGTGATCATCCGACTCGCCTCCGTCCACCGCGCCGTCGCGCGGACGCGGTCGAACAGTCGCGCATTGTCGATCGCTTTGGCCGCGGCTGAGGCCAACTCGCCTACGGCGATCTCGTCAGCTTTGCTGAACGCCGCTCGCGACGTCGGTTCGGCCAGATACAGGATGCCGAACACGTTCTGCCGAATGATGATCGGCACGCCCAGCAGAGCGTCCATCGAGGGGTGTTGCGCAGGAGATCCGACCGCCGCGGGGTGAGCGGGCAGATCGTCGAGACCGCAGCAACCCAGCGCGGCGCAGCAGCACACCGAGGACTCCCTTGCCAACGGGGTGGTGGCCGATCGTGTTCCCGGCGACCTCGTCGACTCCCGCATGCACGAACGAGATCAGGGTGCCGTCGGGCCCGCGGACGCCCAGCGCGCCGAACCGTGCACCGGTTAATTCCACGGCGGCGGTGACGATCCGCTTCAATGTCGCATCGAGATCGAGATCGGAGGCGATATCGACGATCACGCGGAGGAGGATCTCCCTCCGATCCCGGCCGGCGCGCACTTCGTCGCGTTGTTCGCCCGCCCCGCCAACCAGTCTCGGCGGTCCGAGCGCAGACAACGCAGGCCCCGTCTCATCGCTGGCGGGCGCGACCCCTAACACCGGAAGTACCGGAATTCGTTGCGGTGCAGCACTTTCAGCATCAGCGCCCTCGGGTAGCCGAAGGCGCGGAGCCCGGCCGGCGTGTCGTAGGGCTCGACGTGGGCGATCTGATACCGGGCGCCCTGAAAGACGATCACACACACTCCGGCCACGACGATGTCGCCGTACAGCAGACTTCGGGCCCGTAGGTGAGTTCGGCGACGAAGCCGTCGAGGACGCGGGCCACGATGATGGGCGTCTCATAGATCGTGCCGGTCTTCCGGCCGATCTGGCGAACGGGGGTGAACGGGCCCCGGCCCGAGCGTGCGATGCGGATCGCAGCCCGGTTGAGAGTGCTCTTGATCAGCCACAGGAAGCCGCTGCTGACGGGGTGATCCGCGAAATCAGTTCTCCTGTTTCGACCACTGGCGTGTGGGCAGTCATGCCCTAGCCAGCGGAGCGCGGAACCGAGGGTGAACACCGATGCGGCAACATGTGTCGGGTTGAGTGCGGTGGGTGCATTCATGGTGATTCCCGGAGTACGTTTATCACCGGCGTGTTCGGCGCGAGCAGAGGGCGCTCAGCGAGGGCAGCGGCGGACGGCTGGCCTCATCCCGGACTGGCTGAAGTTCTCAACATCGCCTACGTTACACCCCGAGCTAACCGACGTCATCGTTCCACGGGCGCAATAGACTCTCGTGCGCGGGACCTGCCGGTGGACACGGTTGTCTTTCTGTTCGCTAGCCGGTATTTCGAAACCGATCTCCTGTCTCAGACGGCGTGGAATATCGACGTGCTGCAGAAACACGGCCACATCGTCGGAATGACCGGCGACGGGGTCAACGACGCCCCGCCCTGAAAAAGGCAGACTGCGGGACCGCCGCGTCCGGGGCCACCGACGCCGCCCGCGCCGCCGCCGACATCGTGCTGCT
Source organism: uncultured Actinomycetota bacterium (assembly GCA_963778135.1). GTDB lineage: Bacteria > Actinomycetota > Actinomycetes > Mycobacteriales > Mycobacteriaceae > Mycobacterium. Next base: position 858,936 of record CAVZTC010000005.1, read on the forward strand.
GACCCCGGGGCTGTCGGTGATCATCGACGCGATCAAACAGAGCCGCAAGATCTTCCAGCGGATGCGTGCATGATCCGGAGTCTCGTACTCAACGCTGGTCCGGCCGACGGGGTGGCGGCGACCCTGCCGCCGCGGTGGGCCGGTGAGCATGCATCGAGGCTGAAGCCACCTCCCGTCGGGCTGTTACCCATTCGAGTGACCTTCGGCCCTGGCACCGTGCGTGCCGCTGTGGGAGGTTGGCATTTGTGACGCTGTCGCAGGTACACGCGGGCACCGGAGTGCTAGACCGACAAGGCGTGAATTTATGCGTCCCTCAGTCGGCGTATACCCGAGGGTGGCTACTGCCGCTACCCGACACGGAATTGGGGCCCGGATGAGCTGGCGGCAAGGAGTCGCTTCCGCCGCTCCGCGACGAAGCTCCACAAACCGAGCGCACCGATCGTTTCCTGCGCAGCCTGCACGACGAGGACGGCGATGTCGGGCAACGATACCGGGCGAGTTCGACGCTGCATGCCGTGTGGGTCGGGCTCGATGCCGCCGACTGCTTGACGCACTACGAGAGGACAGGTCATGAGTACATCCGGGTACGTCCGCTTTTTTGAGGAGTTCGGCATCGACGATGTGCCGCTCGTCGGCGGAAAGAACGCGTCGCTGGGCGAGATGTTCCAGAAGCTGTCCGGGCAGGGCGTCCGCGTCCCGCACGGATTCGCCATCACCGCCCAGGCCTATCGCTACATGTTGGACAAGGCCGGCGCCTGGGACCGTCTGCACGCCGAGCTCGACGAGCTGGACCCCGCCGACGTGGCCGCGCTGGCGCGTAAAGGCAAGCGCGCCCGCGAGATCGTCTACGGCGCAGGGCTCCCCGACGATCTGGCCGCCGAGATTCTGGACGCCTACCGCAAGCTCCAACAGGAGTACGGCGAGGAGGTCAGTCTCGCTGTGCGGAGCTCGGCGACCGCCGAGGACCTGCCGACGGCGAGCTTCGCGGGCCAACAGGATTCGTATCTCAACATCAACGGCGAAGAGAGTCTGCTGGACACGTGCCGCCGTTGTTTCGCCAGCCTGTTCACCGATCGCGCCATCCATTACCGGGTAGACCAGGGCTTCGACCAGTTCAAGGTCTCCCTGTCGATCGGCGTGATGAAGATGGTGCGCTCCGACATCTCTTCGTCGGGTGTGATGTTCTCCATCGACACCGAGTCGGGGTTTCGCGATGCCGTCCTCGTGACGGGCGCCTACGGCCTTGGCGAGAATGTGGTTCAGGGCGCCGTCGACCCCGACGAGTTCTACGTCCACAAGCCGACCTATCTCGCCGGCCACCGCGCCGTGTTGCGCCGCCTCATCGGCGACAAAGCGGTGAAGATGATCCTCGTCGAGGGTGAGACGAAGAACACGACGCGGAACATCCCCACACCAAAGTCCGACCGTGCTCGGTTCTGCCTCACCGATGAGGACGTCCTGGAGCTGGCCGGCTACGCGTGCACCATCGAGGCGCACTACGGGCGACCGATGGACATGGAGTGGGCCAAGGACGGTCTGGACGGAAAGCTCTACATCGTCCAGGCGCGCCCCGAGACGGTGGCCTCCCAGCACAGCGCAACGGCGCTGGAAACCTATGTGCTCGAGGGCCGAGGCGAGATAATCGCCGAGGGCCGCTCGGTCGGCGAGCGGATCGCCTCGGGTGTGGCGAAACGGATCGAGAACCCCAAGCACCTGTCCGAGTTCAAGCCCGGCCAGGTACTGGTCACCGACACCACCACGCCCGACTGGGAGCCGGTCATGAAGACCGCCGCGGCGATCATCACCAACCGCGGCGGTCGCACCTGCCACGCGTCGATCATCGCTCGCGAACTCGGCATCCCCGCTGTGGTTGGCACCGGCGACGGAACCACCTGCGTGCCCGATGGCGAAGTCGTGACGGTGTCGTGTGCCGGCGGCGACTTGGGCCGCGTGTACCGGGGCGAAGTCGGTTTCCATGTGGACCGCACCGAGGTGGCGGATCTGCCGCGGCCGCGAACCCAGATCATGGTCAACCTCGGGAATCCCGACCTCGCCTTCAAGACGTCGTTCCTGCCCAACGACGGCGTGGGACTGGCTCGGATGGAGTTCATCATCAGCGAGTACATCCGGGTCCACCCCCTGGCCCTGCTGCACCCCGAGAAGGTCGACGACCCCGAGGCCCGCCGGACGATCGATCGGCTTACACAGGGCCATCCCGACGGGAGCACCTTCTTCGTGGAACGCCTTTCCGAAGGGATCGGCACCATCGCCGCCGCTTTCTGGCCCAAGCCCGTCGTGGTGCGGATGTCGGACTTCAAGACCAACGAGTACGCCAGCCTGATCGGCGGAGCAGCCTTCGAGCCGTCCGAAAACAACCCGATGCTCGGCTTTCGAGGCGCCTCGCGCTACGCGCATCCCGCCTACGCCGAGGGCTTCGCGCTGGAGTGCCGCGCGATGCGGCGGGTGCGCGAAGAGATGGGTCTGACGAACGTGATTCTCATGCTCCCGTTCGTGCGTCGAATCGCCGAGGCGGACCTGGTCCTGCAGACGATGGCCGACCTCGGTCTGCGCCGGGGCGAGAACGGGCTCAAGGTGTACGCGATGTGCGAGATCCCCAACAACGTGATCCTGATCGATGAATTCGCCAAGCGTTTCGACGGCTTCTCCATCGGCTCCAACGACCTGACTCAGCTCACCCTGGGCGTCGATCGTGACAGCGAGATCGTGGCGTTCGACTACGACGAACGCGACGAGGGCGTCAAGGAGATGATTCGCCTGGCCGTTGAGGGCTGCCGCCGCAACGGGATTCACTCGGGCCTGTGCGGACAAGCACCCTCGGACTACCCGGACATGGCCGAGTTCTTGGTCCGACTCGGCATCGAGTCGATGAGCCTGAACCCCGACACGGTTATCAAGACCACCCGCCAGGTCCTCCAGTTGGAAAATCAGCCCGTGCCGGCTCGATGAGCGGCGACGCGTTCGATCGGCCTGCAGCCGGACCTTCGAACGATCTCACGCCGCTTCCGGACTTGTTGCATGGTCAGGCCCGGGCCGGGCCGGTTCGCGAGCGCCGACCCGTCTACGTCGATCTGTTGCCGCCCTGCAATGCCGGTTGCCCTGCAGGCGAGAACATCCAAGCCTGGCTTGCCCATGCCACGGCCGGCCGGCACGAGCAGGCCTGGCGTCGGCTCATCGCGGACAACCCATTCGCGGCGATCCACGGACGGGTGTGCTACCACCCGTGTGAAACCGTCTGCAACCGTGCCCATCTCGACAGCTCCGTATCGATCCATTCGGTGGAGCGGTTCCTCGGTGACCTCGCTTGCGAGCGGGGCTGGAGTTTCGAACCGCCGGCTACCCGCACCGGCAAGCGAGTCCTGGTCATCGGCGCGGGGCCGAGCGGACTGTCCGCCGCCTACCATCTGGCAGTCCTTGGCCACGAGGTCGAGATCCGCGACGCGGGTGCGGTGCCCGGCGGCATGATGCGCTACGGCATTCCGAGCTATCGGCTGCCCCGCGACGTGCTGGATGTCGAGCTGAACCGGATCGCGGCTATGGGCGTCCGGTTGACCTGCGATCATCGCGTCGATGACCTCGCGGCCGAGCGGGACGAGGGCGGCTTTGACGCGGTGTTCGTCGCGGTCGGTGCGCACCTGGCCAAACGAGTCGACATCCCCGCCCGCGACGCGGGCACGATGGTGGACGCGGTGTCTTTTCTGCGCAACGTCGCCTCCGGCGAAAGGCCGACGATCGGGCGCCACGTGGCGGTCTATGGCGGCGGCAACACCGCGATGGACGCTGCCCGGGTGGCCCGCCGCCTCGGCGCCGAGGACGCGGTGATCGTCTACCGGCGCACTCGCGAGCAGATGCCCGCCCACGAGGAGGAAGCCGAGGATGCCGAACGTGAGGGTGTGCGGATCAACTGGCTGCGCACGATCAGCGCCTTCGACGGTCCCGAATTGGAGGTCGAGGTAATGGAACTCGACGACTCGGGTTACCCACGACCGACCGGACGCTTTGAGACGCTGGCCGCCGACACCCTGATCATGGCGCTCGGTCAGGAAACGGAATCGGCGTTCATGCGGACGCTGCCGGGAGTTGAGTTCGATGGCGACGGCAGTGTGCGTGTCTCGCAATCACTGATGACGGGCTGTCCGGGCGTCTTCGCCGGCGGCGACATGGTGCCCTGTGAGCGCACCGTCACCGTCGGTGTCGGGCACGGGAAAAAGGCGGCACACAACATCGACGCCTGGTTGCGCAACGCGACGGGCGCAGACCCGGCCAAACACCCGACGGCGAACTTCGACTCCTTGCACCTGTGGTATTTCGGTGACACCGCGCGACGTCAGCAGCCCGAACTCGAGCCGGCAAAACGCGTCGAGAGTTTCGAGGAGGTCGTCGGGGGTTTGTCCGCCGAGGAGGCGACTTACGAAGCGGGGCGTTGCCTTTCGTGCGGTAATTGCTTCGAGTGCGATGGCTGCCTCGGCGCATGCCCGGAGGACGCGGTGATCAAACTCGGGGTTGGGCACCGATACAAGTTCGACTACGACAAGTGCACCGGTTGTGCCATCTGCTTCGATCAGTGCCCGGTCCATGCCATCGAGATGCTTCCGGAGCCGCAATGACCCGTGTCACGGTGGATGGCAACGAGGCCGCCGTTTCGGTCGCCTACCGACTCAACGAGGTGTGCTGCATCTACCCGATCACACCGTCATCGCCGATGGCCGAGTTGGCCGACGTATGGTCCAGCGCGGGACGGCCCAATGTGTGGGGCACCGTCCCGACGGTGGTCGAAATGCAAAGCGAGGGTGGGGCGGCGGGCGCTCTGCACGGCGCCCTGCAGAGCGGCGCGTTGACCACGACCTTCACCTCGTCGCAGGGTCTGCTGTTGATGATCCCGAACATGTACAAGATCGCCGGCGAACTGACCTCGGCCGTCATCAACGTGGCAGCCCGCTCGGTGGCAGCGCAGGCCTTGTCGATCTTTGGTGATCATTCCGACGTGATGGCCGTGCGGCAAACGGGGTTCGCGCTGCTCGCGTCGGCCTCCGTGCAGGAGGCACAAGACCTGGCGCTCGTTGCGCAGGCGGCCACGCTGGCGACCCGGGTGCCGTTCGTGCACTTCTTCGACGGATTCCGGACGTCGCACGAACTCAACACGATTGAAACGCTATCCGACGACGACCTGCGGGCGCTGGTGCCCGAAGAGTTGGTGTGGGCGCATCGCGGACGGGCGCTGTCCCCCGAGCGCCCCTTCATTCGCGGCACCGCACAGAACCCGGACGTCTTCTTCCAGGCGCGGGAGACGGTGAACCCGTTCTACGCGCGGGTTCCCGGTGTGGTCGAGGACCTGATGGCCCGCCTGGGCGAGCGCACCGGCCGCAAGATGGGCATCGTCGACTACACCGGACACCCGCAGGCGCAGCGAGTGCTGGTGGTGATGGGCTCGGGCGCCCAGACCGTGGTGCAAACCGTCGCCGCTCTCGCCGAACGCGGCGAGCGGGTCGGCGTGGTACAGATGCGGCTGTACCGCCCATTTCCCACCAGAGCGTTCCTCGACGCGCTGCCGGCGACAGTGCGCACAGTCGGCGTGCTGGACCGCACCAAGGAGCCCGGGTCGATCGGCGAACCGTTGTATCTGGACGTTGTCGCAGCACTCGCCGAGGCCCATACAGACGGAGAACGACCGGTCATGCCGCGCGTCACCGGCGGACGCTACGGCCTGTCCTCGAAGGAGTTCACGCCCGCCATGGTCGCCGGGGTGTTCGCCGAACTCGCTCACGAGCAACCACGGCGCCGTTTCACCATCGGCATCGACGACGACGTCTCCGGTACCAGCGTCGACTACGACCCAGCGTTCAACATCGAGTCCCCCAACACGTTCCGGGCGGTCTTCTTCGGGCTGGGGTCGGACGGCACCGTCAGCGCGAACAAGAACACGATCAAGATCCTGGGGTCCCAAGAAGGCCTGCACGCCCAGGGGTACTTCGTCTACGACTCGAAGAAATCGGGTTCGCAGACCGAGTCGCATCTTCGCTTCGGGCCGGATCCCATCCATGCCCCCTACCTGATCGCCAGCGCCAACTTCGTTGGCTGCCATCAGTTCCGGTTTCTCGACAAAATGGACGTGCTGGGTCGGGCTGCCCCGGGTGCGACGCTGCTGCTGAACTGTCGGCACCCTGCTGCGAAGGTCTGGGACGCGCTGCCCCGGCTGGTTCAGGAACAGATCCTGGACAAGCGGATCACGCTGTACACCGTCGACGCAGACCGGATCGCTCGTGAGGTCGGGCTGGCCGGGCGGATCAACATCGTTTTGCAGACATGCTTTTTCGCGATCTCCGACGTGCTGCCCCGCGAGCAGGCGATCACCCGCATCAAGGAATCGGTGGAAAAGATGTACGGAAACCGCGGCGCCGACGTGCTCGGGAAAGAACTGGCCGCAGTGGACGGCGCGGTGGCCGGGTTGCACCGGATCGAGGTGCCCACCCTGGTCACCTCCACACGCATACCGGCACCGACGGTGCCCGATTCCGCGCCGGAGTTCGTTCGCACCGTTACCGCAGAGATGATGGCCGGACGCGGAAATGCGTTGCCGGTCAGCGCACTTCCAGTGGACGGCAGCTACCCGAGTGGAACGACCGCATACGAGAAGCGCAACGTTTCCGAGCTGGTTGCGGTCTGGGATTCCGACAGCTGCATTCAGTGCGGCAACTGCAGCTTCGTCTGCCCGCACAGCGTGATTCGCTCCAAGTTCTACGACCAGTCCCAGCTGGCCGGGGCGCCGCAGCAGTTTGACTCCGCACCCCTGGACGCCGTCGGCCTGCCGAACGCCAGGTTCACGTTGCAGGTGTACGTCGAGGACTGCACCGGGTGCGGCCTGTGTGTCGAGGCCTGCCCAGTCGTCCTTCCTGGCACCACCGTCACCAAAGCGATCAACCTCGCTCCCGCCGAGCCGCGGGTGCTCGCCGAGCGAGAGAACATCACCTTCTTTGAGACCCTGCCGACCAATAACCGGTCCAGGGTGGACTTCGACACCGTACGCGGCACCCAGTTCCTGCAGCCGCTGTTCGAGTTCTCCGGCGCCTGCGCGGGTTGCGGTGAGACGCCGTACCTCAAACTCCTGTCGCAGCTGTTCGGGGACCGGCTGATGGTCGCCAACGCGACCGGCTGCTCATCCATCTACGGCGGCAACCTGCCCACCACCCCCTGGGCCACCGACGCGGACGGGCGGGGTCCGGCCTGGTCGAATTCGCTCTTCGAGGACAACGCGGAGTTCGGGCTCGGCCTGCGGTTGGCCAGCGACGGACACGCCCAACTGGCACGCCGCCGCCTCGCCGAATTACGCGGCACGCTGGATGCCGGACTCGTCGACGACATTCTCGCGGCGCCGCAGCTGCGGGAGTCGGAGTTGGCAGCCCAGCGTGAGCGGGTGGCGGAGCTCCGGCACCGCCTCGACGGCCTCGATCCCGCCCTGACCGCTGACCTGCGTAGCGTGGTGGACAGCCTGGTCCGGCGCAGCGTGTGGATCGTCGGCGGTGACGGCTGGGCCTACGACATCGGGTCCGGTGGGCTCGACCACGTGTTGGCCACCGGGCGCAACGTCAACGTGCTGGTGCTTGACACCGAGGTCTATTCCAATACCGGCGGTCAGATGTCCAAGTCGACACCACTGGGCGCAGTCGCCAAGTTCGCCGCCGCCGGCAAGACGGTGCCGAAGAAGGATCTCGCGCTGCAGGCGATCGCTTACGGAAACGTCTACGTCGCCAAGGTCGCCATGGGTGCCGACCCGCAGCAGACTCTGCAGGCCTTCCGCGAGGCGGAGGCTTACGATGGCCCGTCGCTGGTGATCGGGTACAGCCAATGCATTGCGCACGGCATCGATATGCGTCTCGGGATGGATCAGCAGTACCGCGCGGTCGCCAGCGGACACTGGCCGCTGGTCCGTTACGACCCGGTACTTCGTGCCACCGGCCACAATCCGTTCCTGCTCGACTCGCACCGACCGCGGATTCCATTGGCCGACTACGTCTACCGGGAACTGCGGTACCGCTCACTGGCCAACGCCGATCCGGTGGAAGCCGATCGCCTCCTCGGGCTGGCAGAGCAGGCGATCGAACAGCGCTGGAATACCTACGAGGAGATGGCTTCCCGCGGTCCCGAACACTTCCACGCCGACGCCCGCAGGAAACGCTGATGGAGCTGTCGACTCGCTATCTGGGCCTCACGTTGCGCAACCCGCTCGTCGCGGCGGCATCTCCGCTGTCGCACACCCTCGACGGCATCGTGCGTCTCGCCGACGCCGGCATCGGTGCGGTGGTGCTCTATTCGCTGTTCGAAGAGCAACTGCGCCGTGAGGCGGAGCAGAACGCACGGCTGGCCGACGCAGGCACCGAGAGCTTCGCCGAAGCCCTGTCCTACTTTCCGGCCGGAGCCGACGAGGACCACGGCCCGCGCCGATACTTGAGCCTGCTCGAACGCGCGGTCGGCGCGGTCTCCGTTCCGGTGATCGGCAGCCTCAACGGCATCACGCCCGGCAGTTGGGCCCGCTACGCCCGGTCAATGCAGGAATCCGGTGCGGCCGCAATCGAATTGAACATCTACTACCTGCCCGGCGATCCGCACATCAGCGGCCGCGATGTCGAACAGCGTCACCTCGACATCCTGGCGCGGGTCAAGGACGCGGTGACCGTGCCGGTGGCCGTGAAGCTCAGCCCGTTCTTCAGCGCGACCGCCGAGATGGCGCGGCGCCTGGACGAGGCAGGTGCGGACGGGCTAGTGCTGTTCAACCGGTTCCTGCAGCCCGACATCGACCCCGAGACCCTCGCCGTGGTGCGTGCGGTGTCATTGTCCACCGCGGCGGAGATTCGGCTGCCGCTGACCTGGATTGCGTTGCTGCGCGGACGAGTCGGCGCTTCGCTCGCAGCGACAACCGGCGTCGAGAGCGCCACCGAGCTGATCAAGTTCCTGCTGGCCGGCGCGGATGTGGTGATGACCGCCTCCGCACTGCTGCGCCACGGGCCGAAACACGCCGCCGTACTGCTCGACGGGCTGCGTGAATGGATGCGACGCAAGGGATTTGCCACCGTCGGGGAACTGCGTGGGCTGCTCGCCACACCCGTCGGCGCCGACGAGACCACACGCGAACGCGGGGACTACGTCACCGCACTGCGGGAAGCGAACAGCACCGACTACGGCCCGTGATGACCGCTCGCGTCCGGGGTCCTGCATCACTTACCACATTCGCGACGGAAACTTTGATCGAATCTACGAGTACATCAATGGGATATCGTGCTGATTCGAACCTGCTCTTGCCCTTGGAGTTAGGCCTTTTGAACAGACGAGTACGGCGGCGCGGCGGTCGACCACGCCCTGACCCGTCCGGAGGTCGACCCGGAGCGTCTCGCGTTGGTCGGATACAGCTGGGGTGGCATTATGGGCCCATGGGCGGTGACCCGCGAGAAACGCATCAAGGCGATCATCGCCAATTCAATGGTCCCTGAGTGCCAGACGACCATCCTTATGGCTTCCGGAGCCGACCCTGACCACCCCGATATCTCGCAGGTCGACACCTCATCCCCCACCGGTCAGTACGTCGGGGACGACTTAATGTGGTGCTTTGGCTTGGGAGATCGACCGCTTAGCGAGCTAGCCGAGTTCTTCGACGGTATGAGCTGTGGGCTCTTGAGAACGAGATCGCGACGCCGTTGTTGAACATCAACGCCGTGGGCGAGGCGGCACCATGCAGGGGCCAACAGAGGAGTTTCGACTAAACCTTAAGCAAACCGACGCCAAGATAAACCGTCGGCATCAAACCCGGAACAGTTCCTGCTGGGGCTATTTAGCGCTGCGCTATGTCAGCCCCAGATGGCGCGGACGCGGCATGAACTCCAGCGACAACAACACCATCAGCGCAGCCGGGATGTGGTGCACGCATAACACCGCGAAGCGACGCTTTTCGGGAACTTCGTCGATTAGTTAGAGGACTTGTGGCCATAGCGGCGGGCCGTGACAGCATCCAGACTCGACTGATGATGCGGTTTAATGATCGTGCCGATGCCGGACGGCAATTGGCTTCGCGCATGGACTTTTTGCGCGATCAAGATGTGGTCGTACTCGGTCTGCCGCGAGGCGGGGTCTCGGTCGCGTTCGAGGTCGCTAAGGCGCTGGGAGCCCCCCTCGATGTGCTGCTCGTACGCCGGCTGGGGGTGCCACTTCACCCGGAGTTAGCCTTCGGCGCGATCGGCGAGGGCGGTGTGCGGGTAATCAATCATTCCGTTGTGCGAGGGGCCCACCTCAGCCACGAGGAAATGGCTGCGGTCGAACGCAAGGAGCGAGCCGGGCTGCTACGCCGGTCCGACTGCTTCCGCGCTGACCATGCAAGGAGTTCGCTGAAGGGGCGAACGGCGGTGATTATCGACGACGGCATCGCGACCGGAGCGACCGCGCAGGCTGCGTGCCAGATGGCCCGAGCCGAGGGGGCCACCAGGGTGGTGTTGGCGATTCCCATCGGGGCCCGCAACACCGCCAAACAATTTGCCGAGTACGCGGACGAGGTGGTGTGCCTGGAAGCGCCAGTACCGTATTTCGGCGTTGGCCAGGGATACCGCCACTTCGCTCAGACCTCAGACGACGAGGTGGTCGCGCTCCTAAAGCGCGCCCGCAGCGGTTTTCGTGCAGCCGCCAGCGCCGACGCCGACGATCCGCCACTGCGTGACGAGGAAATCCGAGTGACTGCTGGGCAGGTCTCGGTGGCTGGGCATTTGGCCATTCCCGAGCACCCGACGGGAGTCGTCGTGTTCGCGCAGGGCAGCGGGAGCAGCAGGCACAGCCCGCGCAATCGCTACGTAGCCGAGGTCCTCAACAACGCCGGGTTCGCGACTGTGCTCTTAGACCTGCTGACACCCGATGAAGAAGGTAACCGCGCCAAGGTCTTCGACATCGCATTGCTCGCCCGCCGATTGGTCGATGTCACCGGTTGGCTGGCCGGCCAACCCGACACCGCGTCATTGCGGGTCGGGTACTTCGGTGCCAGCACCGGTGCGAGCGCGGCCCTGGCTGCGGCTGCCCATCCCGGTGTGAAGGTAGCGGCGGTGGCAACCCGGGGCGGGCGGCCTGATCTCGCACGCGAAGCACTGAGCGACGTGCATGCTCCGACCCTGTTGATAGTGGGTGGGCTCGACGAGATGGTCCTTAAGCTCAACCGGCAGGCACAAGCGGCCATCGCGGCCGAGTGCGAGGTCGCGGTGGTCCCCGGCGCCAACCACCTGTTCCAGGAACCGGGCACGCTCGAGCAAGTGGCGGTGTTGGCGCGCGACTGGTTTATCGACCACCTAGCTCAGCCGGGGCACTAGAGCGTTCGAAAGCCATGGCGGACGGCGGTTCAGGACACCGAGCTGTCCCGCATACCGAGGATTTGCGTATCGAAGCCTTCGAGCAGTTCCATCTCGAGCGCGGTCTCTTCGATCGGGGCCTGATGAGGGTACTTCGGCCCGCGGACAGCTGATTCGCCAAATCGGACAACGCCCGGGCGATCGAAAGTTCGTCACCGATCTGGGTCACCGGCTCGTCGGCCGGATCGAGTCGTGCCAAACAACACCGACAAACTTCTTGCCTGCCCAGGACAGTCGTGCCTTTGCCCGGGTGCGCTCCTCGTGCTCTTCGATCAGCACGTCGATTCGGCAAGTCTTTGCAGCTGATTCTGCGCGCTCGCGTCCCAGCGGGGCGCGAGCAGGCTAGTCCCCGTTGTCGATGATGTGAATCGCGGCCTCTTCGGCAGACGCTGCTCCCCCGCTGATGCCGACGTCCTCGGCCACTAGCTCTGCCTCTGTGTCTTCGCCAAACCCCCTGTCCGGCGCGACAAGTCGGCCCGCTCGCACCCACCCGACCTCGCGTCGCTGCGGGAACTCGGTTTCACGCTCGGCTTCGTCGGACCTCTGCTGTTCATCTGTGTCGAGCGGGTTACCGATTCGCGACAGCGGATCTTGCTCTTCCTCTGCAAGCCGCTGGCCGATGCCTTCCGACGGCCCGAAGGCGCCATGTCCATACGCTCGCTCGGGCGGCGAATATCCCTCGTCGAGTACGTCATCGGTGCCGCGGTCGATCAGCGTGTCCTGCGGCTGAAGCTGGTTGTCGTCCTCCGCGCTGTACTCGCCTGCCGCCGACCCCAGGCCAAAATGCTGATTGCTCATCACTCAACGACTCCTTTCACCTTCAGCCGGTCTCAACGTTCCGCCAAACTGCCTCGGGAAGTAAGGGCACAAAGGCACCTGGTCGCTGATTCGCCCATCGCACTCGGCGACCAAACTGAGGAAACCGGGAGGTGCGATCACCTACGAAACCAACCCGGTCGCAGCGTCCATCGACGCGGGGCGGAAGTCTTTGCCGGGCAGCGATTGCGGCGAAGGCGTGTGGCAGATGCGGCCAGACTCCGGCACATCGGCCGCGCTCGCCGGACGTATGGTCAATACCACGACTACTTTCCGTTCTCTCGTGCCTTCGTCCGACGCCGGGTAACAGGGAGCGACCGATCGGGACGAGGATGCGCGTCAGTCTCGTCGCAGGTAGCTGCAGGCGATCTTTTTGAGTGCGTCACGCCCGTCGAACAGCGCCCGGCCTTCGATGATCCAGTCGTTGAATTCGCGGTGGCGTCTGGGCGGCTGCCGGGTATGCCAGTCGGCCAAGTGCAACTCGTGGCAGGAGTACTCGACCATCAGTGCCCTCAGCGCTGGATCGGCAAGCAGTGCCTGGTCTGACACTGAAGACAGGAGCGCGGACAAATCGACGAACGAGGGCGGTGCACGGTGGGCCATGGTTGATCAGCTTTTCCTAACGTTTGCGCCGGGGCGGCTTCGCGGCCACCTGCTCAACCTAAGAGTTATGCAATCCCGCGGCCGGCGCCATGGCCGAAAGGCCCTGGCGCGAGCGCCGAATTGCTCATTGGCCCAAGCGTTGGATCGCTGCCTTGCAGAGGACAAAAAGACCTCAGAGATGCGCTCGACCGAGCCTACGGTTGGGGCGAGCTGCGGTGTGGCGCGATGAGCTGGCCCGCCGCAGCATTGAGGCGTTCATTTCTCCGTCAGGTTTGAAACCCGGCGTGTTCATGTCGACGGACTTCGATGAAAGGGATGCCACCGGCATCGCGGGATCAGGAGGGGTGTTGATGTTCCTCCGCAACATGACGATCACTGCCATGGTCGCCATTACGGCCGCGAGTTGTCTGACAGGCTGTGGAAGCACCAGTGGCGGTGGGGCCGCCGGCAGCACCCAGCAGAGCCTGGCGGGCCAGATTTGCGGCCAGCAGGCGGCCGCCAAGCCCGGCTACCCAAGGACGATCCCAAAGATCGACGGCGGTGCGACCCGTTTGTCAGGCGCCGGGTCGACGTTCGTGGTGCCGGCCATGTCGGTGTGGACCAAGAACTACTCACAATCCGATGGGGTGCAGGTCGCCTATCAGCCCATCGGGTCTGGCGGCGGCGTGCAGCAGATCGTCGCCGGCACGGTCGACTTCGGCGCATCAGATACCCCGATGAAGGACAGCGAGCTGGCCGCCACGAAATTCGGCCCGATCCTGCACGTCCCGTTGACGCTGGGCGCCGTCGTACCCGCCTACAACGTCAAGGGCGTCCAAACCGGCCTGAAGTTCGACGGCGACACGTTGGGCAAGATCTTCGCCGGGACGATCACCAAATGGAACGACCCGGCGCTGGTCGCGCTGAATCCGGGCACGACCCTGCCCGACCACCGATCGCCGTGGCCCACCGGTCGGACGGCTCCGGCACAACCGCGGTGTGGACGGACTTTCTGACCAAGGAAAGCCCGACCTGGGTGCAAACCCTTGGCGGCCCCGATAGTAGCTTCGGCAAGGACATTGCGTAGCCGGTGGGCATCGGCGGTAAGGGCAATGAGGGCGTTTCCGGGGTGATCAACCAGACCGACGGAAGCATCGGCTATGTCGAGTTGGCCTACGTGCTGGCGCAGAACCTCAATTACGGCCTCGTGAAAACAAGGCGGGCAACTTCATTCAGCCCTGCGTCGCCACCATCACCGCGGGCACCCAGGGCATCGCCTACCCGCCCGACCTGCGGGTAAGCCTGACCGCCGGGTCCGATCCGAACGCCTACCCGATCACCGGCACCGTCTACGCGCTGGTGTATCAGAACCAGACCGACCCCGCGAAGGCAAAGGCGCTGGTCAATTTCTTCTCCTGGATCCTTTCTAACGGTCAGGACGATGCCGCCAGCGTCAACTACGCCCCGCTGGGCAAGGATTTGCAGGGTTTGGCTATGGGCATGGTTCAAAAGATCACCCTCAACGGCGGCCCGGTCGCGAAATGATCCGCGACGCCCCAAAGGGGAAGTTTTGACCGCGGAAGTCCTGTCCCCGCCCGACACGTCGGAGCGACCATCGGACGACCGGTTCATCGACGGGCTGTTCGGGCGGCTGATGGCCACCGCGGCGCTGACCGTGATCGCGGTCTTGGTGGCCACGGCAGTGTTCCTTCTGATAAGGGCGTGGCCGGCACTGTCGCACTACGGGCCGCTGAGTTTTTTCCACGCTCGATGGGCGCCATCGGAGGCAGTGGCGACTTCATCCAGGCCGAACCCTTACGGGATCCTGCAGTTCGTCTACGGGACCGTGGTGACCTCGCTGGTCGCGATGGTGATCGCGGTGCCGGTCGCGATCGCGGTGGCCCTCTACATCACCAATCTGTCGCCAGCGGCGCTTCGCCGACCGTTGTCATCGTTGGTCGACCTGCTCGCGGCGATCCCAAGCGTGGTCTACGGCTTTTGGGGGGTGTTCGCCCTAATCCCCGCGCTTGGACCGATCGGTCGCGGAATGACGTCGGTGTCGGGCATCCCGGTGATTGGCTGGTTGTTCCAGGGCCCGTATTTCGGATATTCCGTGTTCTCGGCCGGCGTCGTCCTCGCGATCATGGTGCTGCCCATCGTCACCGCCATTTGTCGGGAAGTTTTCGACACCGCACCGGCCGTCGAAAAGGAAGCCGCGCTGGCGGTGGGCGCGACCAAATGGGAGATGATGCGCATCGCGGTGTTGCCGCGGTCGCGTTCGGGGATCATCGGCGCTGCGATCCTGGGTCTGGGCCGCGCGTTCGGCGAAACAATCGCGGTGACCATGCTGATCGGCAACAACGTGTTGACCATCCCGCACGGGATAATGCGCGCGGGATCCACCATGCCGAGCGTCATCGCCAATGAGTTCACCGAAGCCAACCAGCCTTTCCATCTGGATTCACTGTTCGTGGTGGCGTTCGCGCTGCTGTTGTTGTCCTTGCTCGTCAACATGATCGGCAAGCGCATCGTCGGCCGGGTTTCGGAGCACATCGCATGAGCACGACGATCGAGAAAGAACCACTCGAGGGACTGTCCGAGGTCGAAGCGCTGCCTGGGGAGCGCCGCCGCCAGATCACCAACCTGTTCATGCACGCCGTGCTGCTGCTGGTCATGATCGCCACCGTCGGCCTGCTGATCTGGGTGCTGGTCTACGTCGCCGGACAGGGACTGAAGTACCTGGGCCCCGAGTTCCTCACCCAGACCCCGCCCGGCAATCCCAGCCAGCCGGGCGGCGGGTTCCTCAACGGCATCATCGGAAGCCTCATCGTTACCGGCATCGCGACGGTCCTGTCGATGCCCGTCGGTATCGCGGCCGCGATCTACCTGGTCGAATACGGAGGCCAGCTGGCCAGGGTGACACGCTTTCTCACCGACATCCTGGTCGGCGTGCCAACGATCGTCACCGGCGCACTGGTCTACGCGATGTGGGTGGTGTTCTTCGGATTCTCTGGCATCGCCGGAGGAATAGCCCTCGGCCTGGTCATGCTGCCGCTCGTGATCCGCTCGACCGAAGAAATGCTGCGACTCGTGCCCCGCGAACTGCGTGAAGCCTCGTTCGCACTGGGCGCCAGCAAGGCGGGCACCATTGTGTCAATTGTGTTGCCCACTGCCAGTTCCGGAATTATCACCGGCGTCATGCTCGCCTTCGCGCGCGCCATGGGAGAAACGGCGCCGCTGCTGCTGACTGCGCTCGGCAACGACTTGTTCATCGAACTCAACCCAACCAAGCGCATGTCGACACTTTCCTTGCAGATCTTCGGTAACGCCATAACCGGATACAAAGCCGCCCAGGCCCGTGCTTGGGCGGGAGCACTCACTTTGGTGGTGATAGTCCTGTTATTCACCGTGGCGGCCCGATGGATTGCCAGCCGGACCAGCGTTGGTCGCGGACGTTTGACCGAACCTAGAGCATAAGGAGGACCCTGGCTTCAGTGCTCACTGTGGCGCACACGCGTCGGCCGAGGACGCCGCCGGTCCAGGTAGTCCACTGTTGCCTTCGGGTCTCAACGCGAACGACATCACAGGAGGGATCGTGTGACACAAGACATCAACATGACAACGGACGGCGCGGCGATCGGGAGTCCCGAACACACAGCCCCGCGAGCGCCCGCAGCGACGAAACCGGCGAGGGATCCTGTCCAGCGCAGGGGCGCGAAACGGGTGGACGTCCGGGATCTCAACATTTACTACCGCTCCTTTAAGGCAGTGGCCGATCTCAACATGACGGTCAATCCGCGAAGTGTCACCGCGTTGATAGGACCATCCGGGTGCGGCAAGTCCACCGTTTTGCGGGCCCTGAACCGTCTGCACGAGACCACCCCGGGGGCCCGGGTGGAAGGATCGGTGTTGCTCGACGGCTGGGACATCTACGGCGCGCGGGTCGGCGCGGTTGGTGTGCGCCGCATTGTCGGGATGGTGTTCCAGCGACCAAACCCCTTTCCCACCATGTCGATTCGCGACAATGTAGTCGCCGGGTTGAAACTGCAAGGGATGCACAACAAGAAGAGGCTCGATGAGCTCGCCGAACGGTCGTTGCGCGGGGCAAGCCTATGGAACGAGGTCAAAGATCGGCTGGACGCGCCCGGCGGCGGCCTATCCGGTGGCCAGCAGCAGCGGCTGTGCATCGCACGGGCGATCGCCGTCTCGCCCGGTGTATTGCTGATGGACGAACCCTGTTCCGCGCTTGACCCCATCTCGACGCTGGCTATCGAGGAATTGATCGCTGAGCTCAAGCGGGATTACACCATCGTCATCGTTACCCACAACATGCAGCAGGCCGCCCGCGTCAGCGATCAGACCGCGTTCCTTAACCTAGAGGCCACCGGCAAACCCGGACGGTTGGTCGAAATCAACGACACCGAGAAGATTTTCTCCAAGCCTGACCAAAAGGCCACCGAGGATTATATTTCCGGCCGGTTCGGCTGACCACTCGGCGTTGACTCCATGCCGAGCTTGGCCACCAACCGCGATACGTGGTTCTTCACCGTTTTCTCGGCTAGCACTAGCTGTCGGGCCATCGCGGTGGCTTAACTTGTTCTCGCGCTTGGGGTTAGGCGTCTTGAACCGACGAGTACGGCGCGAACTGGCGAGAACCTGCCGGGTGGATCCCACGGGAAGGATATTCACCCGGCTGGTGACAAACGCCTCTGACCAAAGACACCCAGCCTCGATACTGTCGTTGTATGCCGGCCAAGCCGAATCCGGCAAAGCCAACTAATGGCCCAACGAGTAGAGGACGAGCTATGCTATCGCGCAACGCACGTTTGGGAATCGTCGTCGGCGTCGACGATTCACCGGCTGCCAAGGTGGCGGTGCAGTGGGCGGCACGCGACGCCGAACTGCGCAAAATCCCTCTGACGCTGGTGTACGCGGCCTCACCGGAGATCGCGACGTGGCCCAATGTCCAGTTGCCCGCAGGCCTGGCGCGCTGGCACCGGGATCACGGGCGCCGACTGGTCGACGACGCATTCAAGGTCGTCGAAGAGGCTACACAGCATGGCGGGCCGGCTGAGGTCCACGCTGAAATCCTTTCTTCGGCAGCCGTTCCCACGTTGGTCGACTTGTCCAAAAACGCGGAGATGGTAGTCACGGGTTGCCGCGGAAGTGGGCGATGGCCCGGCCGGCTCATGGGTTCAGTCAGTTCCGGACTCCTCCATTATGCATATTGTCCGGTCGCCATCATTCACGACGAGGACCCGTTGATGCCGTATCCCAGTCAGGCGCCGGTGTTGGTGGGCATCGACGGCTCGTCAGCCTCCGAGTTGGCAACCGCGATCGCGTTCGATGAGGCCTCACGCCGCAATGTGGGGCTGATCGCTGTGCACGCGTGGAGCGATGTCGATGTGTCGGAGTGGCCTGGAATCGATTGGCCGGTAACACAGTCGATGGCCGAAGGGGTATTGGCAGAGCGTTTGGCGGGCTGGCAGGAAAAGTATCCCGACGTCCAGATGAGCCGTACCGTCGTTCACGATCAGCCGGCACGCCAGCTCGTCCAGCGGTCCGAAGAAGCCCAGCTCGTCGTGGTCGGTAGCCGGGGGCGCGGCGGATTCGCCGGAATGCTGGTGGGCTCGGTCGGCGAGACCGTCGCCCAGATGGCGCGGATGCCGGTAATCGTGGCGCGCCAGTCGGTGGCCTAGATTCCGACGCTAATCTGAATATCCCTGCCAGAGTGCATATTTCGTTGGCAGTGCCCCTTGGCAATGTCCCTTTTTCTTACCCGCGGAAGACGAGCACTGAGCATTTGGGGTGACGGAAGAGCGGATGTCCAGGAGGCCCGACCAGCCGCGCTAGCTCATCGGCCTCGGCGCCGCTGATCACGGCTAGCTGAACTCGCTCATTGTTGGAGCTCAGGAAGTTGGCGATAGCGTGCTTGGTCGTGATTGGGTAGACGCGCACCTCGGGATGACGCTGCCGCCAATCCTGAACCCGACGTTCGAACGCGCCGTCCGCGTCCTCGGTAAGTTCCTCTGGTCGACCTCCGAGGATCAGCAGGGGCGCCCTGCGCAACTTCGCTTCTGCCACAGCAGATTTGATAACGTCATCGTTGCCTGGTGCGTCGGTCATCCGAACCACGATCCAGTTGATGTCCGGTGGTGGCTGGTCTGGTTCTGTACGTATGACCGCGACCGGACTATGCGCCCTTTCGGCGAGATCGGTTGCCGTCGAGCCCAAGATCGAGCGGGCATAGCGCCCCATCCCGACGGAGCCGACGCAGACCATCTCGGCATCGCGCGACGCCTCCACGAGCACCGTTCCGGCCGGGCCACGTGGGGTTTCGGTTTCGATATTGACGGGCCGCCGGCCGGCCTCAACCGCGAGTTGTGCTTCGCGAAGCGCCTTCTCGGCATGTGCAAGGTCGCAGGCGTATTCGTCCGAGGAGGCATGCGTCGGGTTTAGGACCGAGATGAGGCGCAGCGGAACACCGCGGCTGATGGCCTCATCGACAGCCCACAGCGCCGCCGCGACGGCCGCATGCGAACCGTCAATACCCACAATGATCGATTTCATCGTCCACACTCCTCCTTGCCGAACCACCGGTTGGTATCGATCCGATGCCTGATCACCCGGTGTTGGAATAGTTGTGCGCATCTCGACGATGCGCGGTCAGGCCCGGTCCGGGCTGGGCTAGCCGGTAGACATCGATCAGCCGTGCGAGATCGCTTGGCGTGACGATGCCGACTACTTTGCCCTCGTTTATGACCAGGGCACGGCTACCGTGACCGGCTGCCGCCAACCGCTCGATCAGCGCGCTGAGCGGCTCGAGTGGTGTCGCGGTCGGAATGCTGTGCATTGGCAGGGCAATGTCGCGCACGCTGGTCGTAGCGCGTCGGATGGGCGCAACATCCCGCAGCTGCCTCAGCGTGACCAGTCCCACGATCGATCCATCCCGGTCGGCAACCGGGTATGCCGAGTGACGGTCACCAAGCACATAGCGCTCGATGAAATCCTCGACGGTAAGCCAGTCAGGAGCTGTGTGCGGGTCAACGGTCATTGCATCGGCAACACTTAGCCCGGCGAGGGCCTGCCGGGTGGTCGCCTGTGCTTCTTCCTCGCTTGCGGCAACGAAGATAAACCAACCGATGAACGCCAACCAGACGCCACCGACAAGGCCGCCCGCCAGAAACTCGACCAACCCTAAAGTGATCAAGATGATTGCGACCACTCGTCCCGCATGCGCCGCACCGACCGCGGCGCGCACGCTATCGCCGTGGCGGCGCCATAGATAGGCGCGCACCAGCCGGCCACCGTCCAACGGGGCACCCGGCAGCAGGTTAAACAAGCCGAGCAGCAAGTTGACGCCGGCCAGCCACCAAGCAACGCTGACCGCGATCGCCGGCATGCGCACGGCGGCGAGCGCGATTGCCAGCCCGGCGAATGCACCAGAGAGCGCAAGACTGGTGGCCGGACCCGCGAATGCGATCCGGAAGACCGCTTTGGGTGTCTTAGCCTCGCCTTGCAGGGTCGTCACACCGCCGAACAGCCAAAGCGTCACGTCCCCCACGTGTACCCCCATGCGACGGGCGACGATCGCGTGCGCAAGTTCGTGCGCCAACAGCGACGCCAGCAGCACCAGCGCGCCACACGCTGCGGCGGACCAGTAGACCGGCCGCGAATAACCTGCAACGGCACCGGGCAACGTAGTCGCCAAGCTCCAGGTGAACAACCACAAGATCACGATCACGCTCCAGTGGACATTCACTCCGAACCCGGCAATTCGTCCTAGCGGAATGCCTTTACGCACCTCAAACCTCCGAATACTATTGGCGGACTCAAGTCAGGGTTAACGCAGCGTCGCGGCATCGACGAGCTTCTGGCCGTATAAACCGTTGGGCTGCGTGGACCTCGAGGCGTTCGATTCCCGGTTCAGAAAGCCAGTGAATTCTCCGATCGCACTCATCAATGGAGCTCGGAACACGACGGTGGTGCCGTTCTCCACCTCGAGTTCCGCCAGGGTCAACAGGTTGCGCAGCTGCAAGGCCAGCGGGTGCTCTATCATCGTGTCGGATGCGGCACCTAGCGCCGCAGCCGCGCGCGCTTCACCTTCTGCGGCAATGGTTTTGACTTGCTTCCCCCGCTCTGCTTCTGCCTCGCAGGCCATCTCACGTTTCATGCTGTCCGGAAACTGGATGTCTTTGAGCTCGACCAAGGTGACCTCCACGCCCCACTCCACGGTGATGGTGTCGAGGATCTGGCGGATGCTGCCGTTGATCTTCTCCGTCTGGGCAAGCACTTCGTCGAGGAAATGTCGCCCTACGACGTTGCGCAGCGCGGTCTGTGCGGTTTGATTGATTGCGGCGCAGACGTTTTCGATTACGACGACACAACTGTGGGCATCCATGACTCGGAAGTAGGCAACCGCGGCGATGTCGACGCTGACGTTGTCGCGGGTGATGATGCCCTGCGACTGGATCGGCATGGTCACGATGCGCATCGAAATCCGCCACCGACGGTCAATGATCGGGATAATCAATCGCAACCCGGGTTCGCGAACCCCGCTGACTCGGCCCAGCCGAGAGTGCACACTGCGCTGATACTGCTGCATCACCCTAACGGAGGCAACCGCCAACAGTACCGGCAAGAGAACCAGCAGAAATGCCGCATTTTGGCTCAGGACGACCACCTCAATCCAGTTCACCGGCAGCGTGGCGGCGCCAACGTTTGCGTACCTACAACGCTAGACAGGCCATAGCAGTGAGTAAGGGGCCAATAGTCCCGCCAATCCAGCCGAAGGGCCCTTCCTCGCGGCGCGCCTTCCAGAACGCACCGATGACTTTGGTCTCTATTCTCCGACCCGGTATATCCAGCAAGGTCGAACATGTCATAGATCGCCACCGCACCGCGGCGGCCATCGACGCACTCAACATCCTCGGCCCCGACGACCTCAACTTCCTATCGCTGCCTCTGGCACACGGGGTCGGCACGGTGATGCCGGCGCTGCCGCTGCAAATCGGCTTCCCCACCGCGATCGACGGCCGCGTCGAGAGGATCATCGACAACCTCGCGATTCTGCGTCCCCAACAATCGCTTGTCAGCCTGGAGGGACTTAATGCCCTCGGCGCCGATGACCTTCGGCGCGCAGACCAAGTTCATTCGCCGTACGACGACGCGGGTCGCGGCGGCCTATCGTGGCATGCATGGAGACGCAACGCGCCGGGTATGAGCGCGAGACCGCAAACTCAGGCGTCGACCATCACAAACACCCCACAGGCCGCTTCGCACTTCCGCGACAGCGCGTCATCTGCGCACCGGTTTCCGATGTCGTGCAATGGTTGGGCACCTCGACTGAGGGGCTGTCAGCGGCCGAGGCGGAGACCAGATTGGCCTCGATCGGCCCGAATTCCGTTCGCACCCATGGCGTCAGTGCGATAAGGGTGTTAGTGCGCCAGCTCAACAACGCGGTGTTGGCGCTGCTGGCGGTCACCGCGGTGTTGTCCTTTTTTCTGGGCGACAGTACGCAGGCCACGATCATCGGCGTCATTTTGTTGGTCAGCGTGGGTCTGTCGTTTTTCAACGAATACCGGGCAGAGCGGGCCTCGGCTGCTCTGCACGACCTTGTCCGCCACACGGCGATGGTCCGGCGCGACGGCGAGTTCACCCGCGTCGATGTAACCGGCCTGGTTCCGGGAGACGTCATTCGACTGCAACTTGGCGAATTAGTACCGGCGGATGTCCGCCTGATCACCGTGAACGGAATGGAGTGCAATGAAAGCATTTTGACCGGTGAATCGACGCCCTCGGAGAAATCAGCAGAGCCCATCACCCAGGAGGCGACGATCACCGACGCGTCCAACCTGGCCTTCATGGGGACCGTGATCAGTGCCGGCGAAGCAACAGGAGTGGTCTATGCGACCGGACGCAACACCGAATTCGGCCGCATCGCTGTGGGGTTGGGCGACCGGCAACCCGAGACCGACTTTCAGCGCGGACTGCGGCGCTTCTCCTATCTCCTTCTGAAAGTCGCGCTGACGCTCACCGCCTTCATAATCGCCGCCAATCTCCTGCTACAACGACCGCTGATCGATTCAGCCCTGTTTGGTTTGGCCATCGCGGTCGGCATCACGCCCCAATTGCTGCCCGCTGTCGTCAGCACCAGCCTGGCCTCGGGTTCGCGGCGGCTGGCAAAGCTCAAGGTGCTGGTCAAGCGCCTGGTCTGCATCGAAGATCTTGGCGATATCGACATCCTGATCACCGACAAGACGGGCACGTTGACTGACGGGCGGATCCAGCTCCTGGACGCCGTCGACCCCGACGGAAGACGGTCCGCCCCGGTGCTGCGATCCGGCATCCTCGCTACCGACGTCGACCCTTCGGCAGGGGGGGTGAGTGCGAACGAACTCGACGCCGCACTGTGGCGTGATCAACAGCCAGTCACCGGCGTCACGCGTCTGGCCACTCTCCCTTTTGATCACACCCGGCGGGCTACCTCGGCCCTCGTCGACTGCGCCGTGGGCAGGCGAATTGTGGTCAAGGGCGCGCCCGAGCAAGTAATGGCGCGCTGTGAGGGGATCCCCGGTGCCGCCCAACGAACGCTGGCGGCGTTGTTCGCCGACGGTCGCCGCGTCGTCGCGGTGGCCAGCAGACCCGCTCCCGAGCTTGCAACCCTGTGCGCCTCAGACGAGGCGGGTCTGACACTCGAGGGTTTTCTTGTCTTCGCGGACAACCCAAAATCAGATGCACACGACTCGTTGGCACGGCTGGCGGTGTTGGGCATCGAGGTCAAGGTGGCCACCGGCGATAACGCACGAGTCGCCGAAAAGGTCTGCAGCGATGTCGGATTGCTATCAAAGGGCACAATCACCGGCGCCGAGCTGGACCAGATGAACGATGACGAATTCGCCTCGGCGGCCAGGGATCGAACCATTTTCGCGCGTATCTCACCCGAGCAGAAAGCGCGCGTTATCTCCTCGTTGCGTCAATCCCAAAGATCTGTCGGCTTTCTGGGCGACGGTGTCAACGACGCGCTGGCCCTGCACTCCGCCGATGTCGGCATTTCCGTTGACACCGCCGCCGACGTCGCCAAGGACGCGGCCGATGTTGTGTTGCTGGAGAAGGACCTCGGCGTCTTGGCTGAGGGAGTCGCTGAGGGCCGGCGTATCTTCGCCAACACCATCAAATACGTATTGATGGGGACGTCAAGCAATTTCGGCAACATGTTCAGTGCTGCAGCGGCGTCCGCGGTGCTTTCCTTCCTGCCAATGCTGCCCAGTCAGATCCTGCTGAACAATCTGCTCTACGACACCTCGCAGCTTGCAATCCCCACCGACCGGGTGGACGACGAGCAGCTGCTCGCACCGGCCCACTGGGACGTCGGGTTCATCCGCCGGTTCATGTTGACGTTCGGCCCGATTAGTTCGCTGTTCGACTTTCTCACCTTCGGCCTCATGCTCGGCCTCCTGCGCGCCGGTCCCATCGAGTTTCGCACCGGATGGTTCGTGGAATCCCTTGCGACACAGACGCTGATCATCTTCGCCATCCGAACCAGGCGAGTACCGTTTCTACGCAGCAGACCGGGTCTGGTGCTCACCATAGCGACACTGTCGATCGTCGCGATCGGGGCGACCCTGACGATCTCACCGCTGGCGCGAAACCTCGGTTTCACGCCACTTCCCTGGCAATTCTTCACCGCGCTGGTCGCACTCACGGCCGCCTACCTGGTGCTCGTCGAAATCACCAAGGCTTGGTTCTACTCCGAACCGATCCATACACCGGCTCGCCCGTACCGCATCCGGGGGCACGCACATCGCATCCATCGGCGAGCGGCACGCTTCAGCCATCCCGACCCAGTGCCATCCCTAACGGCATAGGCCGGCGTCTCAATGGGATCGGTCTTGCGGCATCGGATTTCGGCCAAAAACGCGGCCGACCTGCCAGCAGCGTGGGTCTAACGTGAACATCTCCACCGCAACTCCCTTGAGCCCGTTGATGCGTAGTATCGACAGCGCAATCTTTCATCCAGGCACCCCCGGCATCCACAGCCGTTTGACGCTTTAGGCCAAGACTGACGCTTTAGGCCAAGACCCTGTGGTCATCACATCACCCCGAGAACATGTACTCCGGCGAGATCCCTTGCCCTGCGGAAAGCAGCATGCTTGAGGGCTATTGGAGGCTGTGACGCAGCACTGAGGTGTCTATTATCCGCGAGACAGCCGCCAATTCGGTCGCGGGTTGGACCGCCTCGGCCGCGCGGCGTTGCCAAAACCCGGCTTCAAAGACCACCGGTCACAACAGATACGAGCTGACACGCGTCGAGCAGATCTACTCGGCGATATTTTGTTCGCGATCAGCCATCCACTCGACGAATTCGGAAAGTTCGCGTCGCGGTGTCGACGGCAGTGGGTCCGCGTTGATCGGCGCCCAGCCCACCCGCAACAGCATCTGCGGATAGCTGCTACTACCGAAGATTTCGGAGCGCACCGCCGCGCGTGTTTCGACCATCTCCAGCGGTTCGGTGACCGGGCAACTGGCCAAGCCCATCGATGTAGCGGTGAGAAGCACGATGCTGGTGGCCTCACCGGCGCGTAGCTGGGCCAGCCGGTCGTCCGCCCGGGTACCGAGCGCAAGCACCACAGCGTTGTCCTCGGCGGGCGACGAGCCCGGTGACATAGCCAGCGCAGGACCGGCGAAGAACCTACTCGGTATTTTCGCGCTGGGGTCGGATTTTGGCGTATTACGGGCCGGAACGCCGGCTACCGAAGCGTAGCGCCCGCTCCATGCGGTGAGCTCGGCAAGATAATCATGGGTCATGTGATCCCAGACGGATTGAACCACAATCTTATGCAGCTTGTCGGTGTCTTCGACTTGGTGCAGTGTCACCCCGTTGCGAGCAGCCCGCGCGGCCATCCATCCAATATCGCCGACCGGTACCGGCCAGGAGCTGTAGTGGCGCCGGTCGGTTCGCCGCCGCGGTATCGCAGCGGCAAGCGCAATATCGACGGAATCGGCGGTAGAGTGCGACAGTTCGATCGCAGCAAGGTGACTAGGGTCAGCCGGATTGGGCAGCCGAGTCACCCTGGCTTGCCACCCAACCGCTGCGAAAGCAACGACGCAGTGATTCAGCGCCGCGCCGCAACTCAAGATCAAATCGCGGCAATCCGGATCGGTGTTGGGCAGTTGCCGGTCCGCGTCAGAGTAGAGATGCAGGGTCTCCGCCCCCACCAGCCACCGCCACGGTTGCGTGTTATGGACGGAGGGAGCTCGAGATGCCAGAGCCAGGACCGTCCGGATTGTGCCGGCATCGGGAAGGCGCGTGTCCATGGCTGTTGGTCCTTCCGAATAACGACGTTCACTCAACGATCGCGTGATCACACCGCCCGCACGAGAGCACGACGTCCCCAGTCCAAAAGGACTTTGTGCCACGACCGAGCAAGACACGGCAGGTTCGCCGGAAGCTAAGCTGCGGCTACAACACTCACACCAACCGATATTGGTCGCCGACGGCTTAGCTTAGGCCGGGCCGGGGGCCCTGTCGCGCGGTGGCCAGACAGTTCAGCGCCGCCGACCTGGGTAAGGCTGTAAGAGTCCTTGTCGCCGACCGAGACTCGGAGCTCCCGGATCCGGTCAGGCGTCCCTGGTCATGAGCCTTTAGTCTCCACCCGCGTGGCCCTGAGACCTCGGATGGATCGGCTGGCATAGATCAGGATCGCGCTCGTCACGCACGGCTGTGGAGCGCCGCTCGAATGGCGTTGCTAAGTAAGCAAAGAAGAACGACCCGACTCGCCGGAAGGCAATGGCGATGAGATTTGTTGGTTGGCCCTAGTGGTCTGTCTGTGAATTAGTGCGGTATTTTGTACTATGCCTGTTATGACAGCTGCCGCGTTGCCGGTTAGCGATGTTCAACGTTCGGAGTTGGAGCGGATGGCGGCCTCGACGTCGTTGCCGCACCGGCAGGTGGTGCAGGCGCGGGGGTTGTTGCTGGCCTGCGGTGGGGTGGCCAACGAAGAGATCGCGCGACGGTGCGGGGTGGACTCCGACACCGTGCGGCGCTGGCGTTCTCGGTTCACCGAGCAGGGTATCGACGGTGTTGGGCGCATCGCCCAAGGTCGTGGACGCAAACCGTCTCTGCCGCCGGGCACGGTCGAAGAAGTCTTGCGGTTGACCCATAAGGAGCGTCCCGCCGACGGGTCGACGCACTGGTCGACTCGTTCGTTGGCTGCGCGGGTTGGTATCGGCAAGGACGCGGTGGCCAAGATCTGGTCTGATCACAATCTCAAGCCGTGGAAGGTGGAGACGTTCAAGGTCAGCAATGACCCGCGGTTTGAGGACAAGCTCGTCGATGTCGTTGGGCTGTATGTGAATCCGCCAGCGCGTGCGGTCGTGTTCAGTTTCGATGAAAAGACTCAATGCCAGGCCTTGGATCGCACCCAGCCCTCGCTGCCGATGAAAGCCGGCCGCGCCGGGACCATGACCCACGACTACAAGCGCAACGGCACCATCGACCTGTTCGCGGCGATGAACGTCGCCACCGGCGAGGTGCTGACCGATCTGCGCAAGGGTCATACCGATGCTGATGTGCTGCGGTTCTTCAAACAGATCGACGCATCGGTTCCACGCGGTCTCGGTGTGCATGTCGTGCTCTACAACCTCTCGGCGCATTCCACCCCGGAGATCGCAAAGTGGCTGGCGCACAAGGACCGTCGCCGCTGGCATCTGCATTACACCCCGACCTCGAGTTCGTGGGTAAATCTGGTCGAACGCTGGTTCAAGGAACTCACCGACAAACGCCTGCGTCGGGGTGTCTTCACCAGCGTCGCCGAACTCACCGACGCCATCACCACCTGGGCTGCCCACTGGAACGCCGACCCCAAACCCTTCATCTGGAAAGCGACCGCCCAAGCCATCATCACCAAAGTCCGACGCGGACGCACCACTCTCGACCAGATCAAATCGCAGACGGACCACTAATAGGACTTGTTCAACCTCACCGCTGCGCGAATCAGCGCCTTCAACGCCTTTCGTCAACCCTGTCGCCCTCGTGGATATCGATGGCGCGTCGGGTGCTGTCGGCGAGGCTGGAGTTAAAGAGGCCGGCGGGGTCGTCCAACCACGCGCCCCTGGCGAAGGTCATCTTCACGGCATGCTTGTACGTCTCACCCGTGCAGATCATTCCGTCGTGATACCAAACCGGGACGCCTCTCCACTTCCATTGCTCGACCACGTCGGGATCCGCCTGCTTAATCAGTTTCCTGATGCGGGCCAGCACCGGGCCACGCCAATCGCTGAGTTCCTCGATTGTTTCGTCGATCAGCGCGGAGGGAGATTCCGCTAGCCTGCTATTCGACCTGGTCATGATCGTTGCGCCTTCTTGGTCGAGCTCGGTCGTTCCTCCTGGAGTATCCAACGGCCGTTTCTCCAACCATCTCACCCAGCGTCGCCCAAGGGAACCGTGCCGGCGCGTTGCTTGCGGATAGATCCGCGCTTGCGTCGACGGGCTCGGCCGGCCACCACCAGCCGTGCCACCGCCCGCTCGATTCCCGCGGCCAGCGCATCGATATCGGGTGCGGTGTCGTAGTCGGCGGTAACACCGAAGACGAAGGTGTCCGCGTAGCTCACCATCGCGATGCCGGTGCGTAGCTGGAGAGCGATGGGCGGGATCGGCAGGATTTCCAGTACTCGACGGCCCATCAGCCTCTGCTCACGTCGTGGACCGGGGACGTTCGTCGCCAAGGCGACCACGCCGCGTTGGGGCAGCCGCGTGATCAAGCGAATCGACCACGCCGAGAATGCGAACGGGACGTTCTTCAGCGCCGAGAATAGCGCGCTGCCCGCATCGCGTTGACCGCTGGCCTTGGCCCGGTCGAGCCGACTGTGCACCATCCGCAGCTGCTGGACCGGGTCCGGCTCATCGACCGGCAGTAACGGCAGCATGGCCGAGACCCGATTGTCGGTCATGTTGAAATGGTTTGCAGCGCGGACGGATACCGGAACGAGCGTGCGCAGCGAGTTGTGTCCGGGTTGTTCACCGCGGTCGAGCAGGACGCTTCGATAACTGCCGGTGATCGCCGCCAGCGCCACGTCGTTGACCGTCACGTCGAACGCCCGGGCAACCTCCTTCAAATCGGACAGCCGGACCCGGGCCGCGCTGAAGCGTCGCATCGTCGTGACGGGCCCATTCAGCGAGGATTCCGGCGCCGGGCTGAGCAGGCTGGCGGTCAGCTCGGCCGCACCCACCGCAACGTGTTCGACCGCGGCAGCCGCGGCGAAGGCACTCCGCCCGATCCCGCTCACCCAGCTCAGCGGGTTCAACCCGAGCTCCGGCAAACCCAATCCATGACGATCCGGTTCCTTCGCGCCGCGAATGTCGGTGGCGAAGCTGTCACCACCAGCAACACCGCCGCCGCCGTCGCTGAACTTCGCCAACATCTGCGTGGTCGCGATGCCGTCGGCGATGCAGTGGTGCAGCTTGGTCAGCAGGGCCCAACGGTTTTCGCTGAGACCTTCGATGATCCAGCACTCCCACAACGGGCGCTCGCGGTCCAGCCGCCGCTCCATCAACGTCGCGACCATCTGGAACAGTTCGGCGTCGCCGCCGGGATGCGCCAGCCCCACGCGGTGGAGGTGGCGCGAGATGTCAAAGTTCGGATCATCCACCCATTCGGGCGGCCGCAGATCCAACGGATGAGTCCGCAGTATCTGTCTGCACCGCGGAATCGTCTGCACCCGGCCGGTGAAGGCCGAGACGAACTCGTCGTGGCTCGGAGCCGGCCCCTCGATGATCGAGACCCCGCCCACGGCCAGGCTCACATGCGGGTCCGAGTCTTCGACCTCCAGAAAGCCCGCGTCCAGAACGCTCAATTGCTCCATTCGATTACTTTCCACGCCCTGCATAGCCGCGGTCAG
Source organism: uncultured Actinomycetota bacterium (assembly GCA_963778135.1). Classification (GTDB taxonomy): domain Bacteria; phylum Actinomycetota; class Actinomycetes; order Mycobacteriales; family Mycobacteriaceae; genus Mycobacterium. The sequence goes on from CAVZTC010000005.1 coordinate 888,623, forward strand.
GGTCGGAAGTCACCATCATCGGGGCCCAATGACAGCTGCAGAGCAGCCGAACCGCTAAATATCGTCAGCAACGTGATGGCCGAGCAGCCCGGCGACAGTGCGGAGGTTCGTGCACACCTGCCGCACGTCGACGTGACGGCCTTGCCCGCCCTACCACACGAACAGCACCGTTCAGGTTGGGTCCGCGATCGCACCATCCGAGGTGTCACGTTGCCGAAGCCGGCCGAAAGCCGATTCCGGCGGATTTGGATTACGTTGCCGCACAATCGGACACGCGCTGCGTCGACCGAGGACCGGAGTCGAGCAGTCGGGCGACGGAGCCAATTATCTGCCGGCCGGGGCAGACGTAGCGCAGTCGGCGTCGGCACTGCTGCGCCACATTCCCGAGAAACCTACGACAGATATTGATCGCGGCAATTACGGAGGATCAGATCATGAGCAATTTCAACTACATTCGCTTCTTCGAAGAATTCGGCATCGACGACGTGCCGCTCGTCGGCGGTAAGACCGCCTCGCTCGGCGAGATGTTTCAGAATCTGTCTGGGCAGGGCGTCCGCGTGCCGCACGGGTTCGCCATCACCGCCGAAGCCTACAGACACATGTTGGACAACGCCGGCGCCTGGGACGCGCTGCACGCCGAGCTCGACGATGTCGACCCGGCCGATGTGACCGCGCTGGCGCGCAAAGGCAAACGCGCCCGTGAGATCGTCTACGGCGCAGGGCTTCCCGACGACCTGGCCGCCGAGATCCTGGCTGCCTACAGCATGCTTCAGGACGAGTACGGCGAGGAGGTCAGTCTTGCGGTGCGAAGCTCGGCGACCGCCGAGGACCTGCCAACGGCGAGCTTCGCAGGCCTTCACGAGACCTTCCTGAACATCACGGGTCCCGAGAGTCTCCTCGACGCGTGCCGCCGGTGTTTCGCCAGCCTGTTCACCGAGCGGGCCATCCACTATCGGATCGACTACGGTTTCGACCATTTCAAGGTGTCGCTGACGATCGCCGTGATGAAGATGGTGCGCTCCGACCTGGCCTCGTCGGGCGTGATGTTCACCATCGACACCGAGTCAGGTTTCAACGATGTCGTCTTCGTGACCGGCGCCTACGGCCTCGGCGAGAACGTGGTGCAGGGTGCAGTCGACCCCGACGAGTTCTACGTCCACAAGCCGACCTACCTGGCCGGTCAACGCGCCGTGCTGCGCCGCCTCGTCGGCGACAAGGCGGTGAAGATGGTCTTCGTCGAAGGCGGGACGAAGCAAACGACCCGCAACATCCCCACACCCAAAGCCGACCGCGCTCATTTCTGCATCACCGATGAAGACGTTCTCGAGCTCGCAGGGTACGCATGCGCCATCGAGCAGCACTACGGACGCCCGATGGACATCGAGTGGGCCAAAGACGGTCTGGACGGCAAGCTCTACATCGTGCAGGCCCGCCCCGAGACGGCGGCCTCCCAACGCAACCCGACGACCGTGGACACCTACGTGCTGGAGGGTAAGGGCACCGGAGGACGAGAGATTCTCGCCGAGGGCCGGTCGGTGGGCGAGAAGATCGCCTCGGGCGTGGCGAAACGGATCGACAACCTGGAGCACCTATCGGACTTTCGGCCCGGCCAGGTGCTGGTCGCCGACACCACCACGCCCGACTGGGAGCCGGTCATGAAAACCGCCGCCGCCGTCGTCACCAACCGCGGCGGCCGGACCTGCCATGCGGCGATCATCGCCCGCGAACTCGGCATCCCGGCCGTGGTGGGCGCGGGCGATGCCACTACGAGCGTGGCGAATGGCCAACTCGTCACGGTGTCGTGCGTCGAAGGCGACACCGGGCGCGTGTACCGCGGCGAGGTCGCCTTCCACGTCGACCGCACCGAGGTGGGCGACCTGCTCCGGCCGCGCACCCAGATCATGATCAACCTCGGCAACCCCGACCTCGCGTTCAAGACATCGTTTTTGCCGAATGATGGTGTGGGACTGGCCCGGATGGAATTCATAGTCAGTGAATACATCAAGGTGCACCCGCTGGCCCTGCTGCACCCCGACAAGGTCGACGACCCCGAGGCGCGCCGCACGATCGATCGGCTCACTCGCGGCTATTCCGACGGGGGCACCTTTTTCGTACAACGCCTCTCCGAGGGGATCGGGACCATCGCGGCCGCCTTCTGGCCGAAGCCCGTCGTGGTGCGGATGTCGGACTTCAAGACGAACGAATACGCCAGCCTGATCGGCGGATGCGGCTTCGAGCCGATCGAGAGCAATCCGATGATCGGCTTCCGCGGCGCCTCGCGATACGCGCATCCGGCTTATGCGGAGGGCTTTGCGCTGGAGTGCCGTGCGATGAAGCGAGTCCGCGACGAGATGGGCCTGACGAACGTCATCATCATGCTCCCGTTTGTGCGCCGAGTCGCCGAGGCGGAGCTGGTGCTCAAGACGATGGCTGAACATGGTCTGCAACGCGGCCGGAACGGGCTTGAGGTTTACGCAATGTGCGAGATTCCGAACAATGTCATCCTCCTGGACCAGTTCGCTAAGCACTTCGACGGCCTTTCGATCGGCTCCAACGACCTGACTCAGCTCACACTCGGCGTCGACCGCGACAGCGAAATCGTGGCGTTCGACTACGACGAACGCGACGAGGGAGTCAAGGAGATGATTCGCCTGGCCGTAGAAGGCTGTCGCCGCAACGGGATTCACTCGGGGCTATGTGGACAAGCACCTTCGGACTACCCGGACATGGCCGAATTCTTGGTCCGCATCGGTATCGACTCAATAAGCCTGAACCCCGACGTGGTCGTGAAGACGACCCGTCAGATCCTCCAGCTCGAGCAGCAGACCGTGCCAACGCACTGAGACGACCGCACGCCATTGCACGCGGCTTGCACATGGGTCACTCCCCCGCTCACCGACAACTTTGGCCGGCGGCTGATTGACGCCCGAGACCTGGCAGGGTCGCAGACCTCATCGTCGGGTCGTGGTCATAGTCCAATCGTGCTGTGGGTGGGCATTTCGTCCCCGAAGTTGATTCCCATATCGCGCGCGGTCAGCATCGAGTCGCAGTCCAGCGGGACCCTCTTCTGCCGGCGAGTGGCCTCCGCGAGCGGTACGTAGTCCACCGTCGGCGGGTTAAGAGCCACCATGACACCGTGTTGTCCCTCGTCGAGTGCCCGCACGGCTGCGGCACCGAAACGCAGACCGAGCAACCGGTCGAACGAGGTGGGGGAACCGCCGCGCAGCAAATGGCCAAGCACGACCGTGCGGGCTTCTCGTCCGGTCATCTGTTCGAGCTCGGCGGCCACCTTGGCGCCGACGCCACCGAGGCGTTCGGCGTGTCCCCGCGACGTGCTCACAGTCGACACCCCTCCACCGACCGGCCGGGCGCCCTCGGCGACGCACACGATGGAGAACTTCGCACCCTGCCGCTCGCGGTGTGTTATCGATGCGGCCACCGGTTCGAGACTGAAAGGGATCTCGGGGATCAGGATGGCGTGCACGCCCGACGCCATGCCAGCGTTCAGGGCGATCCATCCTGCGTAGCGGCCCATCACCTCCACCACGATGATCCGGCCGTGCGACGTGGCGGTGGAGAACAGCCGGTCGATGCACTGCGAGGCGAAGCCGACGGCAGTATCGAAGCCGAACGTCGACGTCGTCTTGTCCAGGTCGTTGTCGATCGTCTTGGGCACGCCTACTAAACGCAGCCCAGCCTCGTGCAGGTGGGAGCCGATCGACATCGTCCCGTCTCCGCCGATCGTGATCAACGCATCGATTCGATGCTCCTCGAAGCGGCCGAGCAGCTCTTCGGTTCGGTCCACCTCAATCCAGCTGCCGTCGCTCTGTTGCACCGGATAAGCCGTCGGATTGCCGCGATTGGTGGTGCCGAGGATCGTGCCACCCTTGTGGATGATGCCGCGAACGGCGTCACGAGTCAGCTGGATCAGCGCACCATCGGGATAGTCGTCCGGAAACAGCAATCCGTTGAAGCCGTCACGGATACCGATGACATCCCAGTCGCGGTTTCGGGCGGCCAGGGTGGCCGCATTGATCACCGCGTTGAGTCCAGGCGCGTCACCACCACCGGTACTCAGAGCGACCCGCTTGATGCTCGATTTCACAGGACGAACCTTACGCTCGCCAAACGCCCACGCCCGCGGTGCATTTCCGGTGCCAACGCTCAGCCGAAACCATCGGATTCAGAATTGCTACCGACCCGGGGCGGCTGGCGGTAAAGCGCGGCACCGGCGGTGACGCCCGCGCCCGCGGCGACAATCAGGACTTGCGCGCCCGCCGGTAGCAGCTCAAGTTGACCCTCGAACGCTGCGGCCAATGCGGCGGTGTGCATGCGCGCGTCGTCGGCGACAGTAATCCGCTCGAGTGGCACCCAGAGCTGGCTGGCCAAGGCGGCACGGTACCCGTGCCTTGCAGGAGCGGCGATAATCGCGTGGACGTCGGAAAGCCGCATGGAATGCGCATCCAGACAGGCGTAGACGGTCTTTGCCGCGACCGCGGCGAACCGCTCATCCATTGCGGCCGACTGATTGAATCGCAGAACGTTGCGCGCGTCGGCAAATCCTACTGTCGCAGCGAATGTTTCGGTATCTTCTGCCTCGCAGTTCGCAGTCAACCAGGACACCCCGCTCAGACCATCACTGTCATCGGTCCATCCACACAGCAACGCCGCCCCGGCAGCCGAAAAAGGAAAATTCTCGCTCATCCCGTGACCCGGATCGGCATCACTTGCCACCACCAGCGCACGGTGAATGCTGTGCGTCCGCAGGAATCCGTCGACGATCTGCAGCGCGGTGAGCACCCCGCAGGCGCCGTTGGCGATGTCGAAAGAGAACGTGCCATGACCGCCGGCGTGCGGATCCTCGGGATTGGCCCCGATGTCGTCCTGGATCAGCGCGGCCAGCGCCGGCTCACCCAGATTGCGGTCGCGGTAAACTCCCGCATTGACAACAAGATCCAACTCATCGGGAGGGCATCCGGCCCGATGCAGACAATCCTTTGCCGCAGTCACCGCAAGGCGAAGTGCGCTGTGCCGACCACGCAAGCGCGGGTGCGCAATGTCGACTTGTTCAATCACTGTGCCCATAGCGGCCCACCAAATCCTCATCCAGGGTCAGTAAAACCACGCCAATTTCCAGTCCGGAGGCCAACGCGATCAACGCGATCGTTTCTCCGGGCATGATGTGCCCGGCCTCCAGCTCCTCGACGAGGGCCACGGTGTGGGTCGTCGACGCCGTGTTGCCGTACCGATCAACGGTGATCACCGCGTCGTGGCGCGGCATGTCGCCGAACGCCTCCGACATTCGCGCCATCCCTTTCCGGATAGCGCGGGCCGACGTTTGATGGGTGATCACGTGATCAATGTCGTGAATCGAAATCCCAACGGCGTCAAGGACTTCATGCAGCAAAAGCGGGTTATTGGCGATTGCGGCCCGATGGATCGCACGGGCATCGGTGAACATCCGGGCCCCGGGATCGTGGCCACTTGGATAGGCTAGGCAAAGCCGGCTGTAGTCGGCCACCGTAGTGAATCCGGCGAGGGAAATCCCGGCAGAGCCCGCGCGGGCCCGCTCCAGCAGAAGCGCCGCCCCGGCATCCCCGACGGTCAGTGAGGCGAGTTCTTTACTCATGATGTTGCGAATGTGGCGAGCCGCGTTCTGGCTGAGCTGCGAAATGTATTCGCCGCTGACGACCAACCCGCGCTCGACGATTCCCTACCGAATCCAATTGTTCAAAATCGTGACCCCGGTGAGCATCCCCGCACACGCGTTGGACACATCGAATGTCATCGCCTGATCCGCCCCAATCCCCCGGGCTACGGCGCTGCTCATCGTCGGCTCGAGCCATTGGGTGACGCCGCCGCGAAATTTGGTGATGCTGCAGCTGATGACGACGTCCAGCGACGCCGGATCCTGTTGCGCCGTGGCCAGACAGTTCAGCGCCGCCGAGGTGGCCAGGCTGTAGGAATCCTCGTCGCCCACCGAAACCCGACGTTCGTGAATCCCCGTCAGCCGTTCCAGGTCGATGTGGGTGTGGTGGCGCGTAGTCGCCATCAATTCGTCTGTGGTGAGATGTGTTTCGGGCAGATGTCGGCCGGCACCCGCGAGTCGGGAACATATGGTGCCCGCGCGCCCTCCCCATCGGTCTCCATCACCAGCCAATGTTCGGCCATCGGCGTACCTCCTTACGATTCCTGGCGGTCAACGACGAAACTCAAGGACTTCGGTTATCGGACGCCGAACGGTACGTTCCTGGTTCTGGTCGTGCTCCGGCGATCTACCGACTCGGATCAGCAGTTGCGGCTGACCGGCACTTCCGGTGATTTGCTTGACGATGTCGCGGCTAGCCGCGATCTCCGTCATGTGAGTCAACGTGCAGGTGGCCATGCCCGCCATAGTGCACTTGAGCAGAACGCCGGACATCGCCTCACCACAGCGCAATACCTCCGGCGGGTCATCGTCATGATGAGTGGAGAGCACCAGGATCTTGGAGTGGTCGTGGTCGATCGCGGCGCGGCGATGGCCCCCACCCACCGGCGGGAATGCGCGGGCGACGTCAACGCGCGCGGCTTCCGAACTCGACACCAGAGCGCTGTCAGGCACATGGGTAGCGTCTGACTCGAACGGCGAGGTCCACCATCGCAGTTCCGACACATACGACGTGTCGTAACGGCGCAGCGTCTCGGTGAGCTGGGACGCCTCCGCCAACCTCGGGCGCTCCTCGTCAGCCACCACGTCCAGCAGGACGTCATACGCGATCACCGCACGGCGCAACTCCGACTGCAGGGCCGGCCATCCAGTTGGCGCATTGAACGGTAGCCGGTCGGTACGGCGCCGGCGGATCGCATCGGCCCGCAACCGGTATGCCTTTTTGGCGATGTCAGTGGCAGACTCCAAGGGCCGGAACCGCAGCGTCGCAAGATGATCCGGGGCATCCGGATCAGGAAACCGTTCCGTGGTGGCGTCCCAACCAGCGGCCGCCATGGCTACTCGCAAGTGGTCGATGACAGCCCCGCAGCTCAACATCAGCTCCCGGCCCGTGTGGTCGGTCGCGTGCATCGACCGGCGCGGATCGGCCCATAGGTCCAGCGCCGCTTCCTCGGCAACCCAGCGCCACGGCTGGCTGTTGTGCAGCGAGGGTGCCCGACACGCCAGCATCACCGCGTCCCGAATGACCTCGGCGTCGGGCGCATTCGCTGTCATGTCAACCATCCCATTGAGTCGTTAGCCCTACACTAGGGATTTTGTGGTGCGGGCCGTCAGAGCCGTAAGTCCCCGACAACGAAGCCGTTTGGCTCCCGGTGCTGGCTTTGCACCCTCCACAACGACAGCCCGCATTCGCGGCGGGACGTGGGCGCAGCGCGGCATGTCCGAGACACTGCCGGTGGGGTCGGTATTCTTTGACATGGCCTAAGTTCCGAGCCAAATATCGTGGGCCTCTCGCAATGAGTCCTCAAGCGGCCGAGTGGTGTCCATCCGGTGTGCGGTGTCCCAGCCGTGGTGCCGAGAAGCCAGCGCCGCCGCGATCTCCGCAGTCACCTCGGAGTTACCCAGCCTCCGAGTCCTGATTCTGTCGGCGGCCGTATCAACCCTTGCCGAGCACATGAGTTCGATTAGCGCCGAATGCGTTTCCGCGGCGAGGCAATGTGCGTGCGCGCGGATCTGCGGGTCTTGCCAGGTGCCGTCGAGGATCACCGATTGCCCATCGCCTAACCAGAGTCGTGCTCGGCGCAGGCCTTCCTGATAGACCGCCATGACATTGGCACGGCTATACAGTCCCGCGTCCAGTTCACCCGCGTCCCCGGTGATCGCGCCCGACTCCCGCATTTCCCGGCGTACGTCGTCGGTTGAGATAACCTGCGCTCCAACTCGTTCGGCAAGCGCGCGCGCCAGGGTCGACTTCCCGGTTCCCGGATTGCCACCGACGATCGCCAGACGAATGGCACCGTGCTCCAGGTGCCGGATAGCAATGTGGAGGTGGCGAGCGGCGTCTGCCGCGGCTTCCGATTTGCCCTGCGTCTGTCGCAGACAGTCGACCTTCGCCCGTACTACAGCGCGATAGGCGATATAGAAATCCCGCAGCGACGACGGCCCGGTGTCACCCGAGTGGGCGGCGTAGCCGTCGAGGAATCGGTCACCAAGATCCTTGCGGCCCTGGAACTCCAGGTCCATTGCGAGGAACGCGGCGTCATCGATGCGGTCTAGGTAGCGGAGTTCGTCGTCGAACTCGAGGCAATCTAGGAGGGCCGGTTCGCCGTCGACGACGAAGATGTCGTCGGCAAGAAGATCGCCGTGACCATCGACAATGCACCGTTCTTCGATGCGGCGCGTGAATAGGTTTTGGCGACCAGAAACAAACTCGGCGACAAGGCGCTGAATCCGGGATATGGAGTCGAACGATACGCCCGCAATCGATTTGTCGGCAAAGCGATTGAGTTCTGTCAGATTGTCTTGCCAGCGTTGGTCGACGGCACCGGCCTCGCCCTGGGCATCGATCAGCCAGTTCCGCCGAGCATGCTCGTGAAAGCGCGCCAGCGTACTCGCGACGGCGTCTAGGTCACGGTGCACGGACTCGTCGGGGCACCGGTTCACCATGGACGCCAACCGGTCTTCGTCGCGGTATCGCCGCATGACGATAATCGGCTCGCCGGGACCACCCGCAGGATCGCTGAGATGCGCGACTCCGAGGTAGCTACCGGGAGACAGCCGGCTGTTCAGCTCGACCTCCCGCAGGCATGCGCGCTCGCGCTGCTCCGGAGCGCGGAAGTCGAGAAAGTCGGTCAGCACCGGCTTTTTGGCCTTGTACGCCCGATCGCCGGCCAGCACCACCACGCCCGTATGGGTTTCGCGCATTTCGACGTAGGGCACTGTGGTCATCACTGACTCGGCCGAATCGGTAGGTTCGGCGGTGATGGTGGCCTCCCTGGCGCTAAGTTCTTCTCGCTGTGGGCATTCCGCAGAGCGGCCTTAGGATGGCCGCGCCACGATCACCGGCGTATGGGTCGAGTGAACGACCGCGTTGCTGACCGAACCCAGCAGCATGCCGGTCAAGGCGCCCCGGCCGTGGCTGCCGACGATGACAAGCTGGGCGGATTCCGACTCCTCGGTCAGCGCGCGACCCGGATGATCAAGCGCAACGACTCGGTTCACCTTGACATCGGGGTAGCGCCCTTGCCAACCCGCAAGGTATTCGGCCAGGTTCCGCTCCGCTTCCGGCTGCCAGTCCAGCCATGGGATGTCGTACACGGCGGCGTCGCTCCACGTGTGGAGTGCCGTCACCTCAACACCGCGCCGCGACGCCTCATCGAATGCGAGAGCCGTCGCAAGCTCCGACGCCGGCGAGCAATCGATTCCCACCAGAACCGGGGCCTGCTCAGGATGAGGCGTCGACGGACCTTCGGCGCGAATGACCGCGACCGGGCACCGCGCGCCGCGCACGACGCCCGAGCTGACCGAACCCAGCAGGACGCGGGCCAGCGCGCCGCGCCCGTTGCTGCCCACGACGACCATCTCTGCGTGGTCGGACAGCTCAATCAGGGTCGGCACGGCGGGCGCGCAACGTAGCTCCCTCCTGACTGCGATGGGCCGGTCCGGCTTCACGACGTCTTCGGCGATCTTGACCGCCTCTTCGAGGACCCGGCCGCCCGCGTCCTCCCGCCACGCCGCGGCGTCAACTGACAGCGACATCTCCGGATAGGCCGGCTCGACCGCCGTCACCATATGAACCAAGGTCAATTGGATATGGCGCATCGCCGCTTCATGGGCCGCCCAACGGACGGCGGCATCCGCTGCGGCGGACCCATCGACCCCGACGACGATGCCCTGGCGCTTCGCGGGTGCGAACATTTTCGTTCTCCCTAGGTTGGTCACCGAGAACGCTATTGGCCGGGCGGTCTCCGGTCATGAGGCTTTAGTCCCGAACCACATGGCCCTGAGACCTTCGTTGAATCGCGGCAGGGCCCGGATGGGCCCAGGTGAACGACGTCGGGATGTCGTCGTTGCGGCCTTGATGTCGGGATCCCTTGACGTCGGGATCTTCGTGGCGAGCAACGTGTTTCGTCATTCTTGGGGTTGTCCTCGGCGAGGGTGAAGTAGCTCTCCTCTTCCTGGACGAAGTGCAGTCGCAACAGCTCATACAGACCATATAGGCATGCCAGCAAGTCCTCGACTTGATCCTGCTGTATCGCCCCAGCCGACTGCGCCAGCGCCAGGTGCGTGGCGATGCGATCGGAGAGCCGCTGGATTTCGGCATGCGTCCGACTCATCGTGGCGGTGGCCTCACCGCTCCCCAAGGGGCCGGCCAGCGCAGGATAAAGCTCAGTTTCCTCGGCCTTTTCGTGAGGCAGAATTCGGTCGGTCAGCAATGCGTGGACCGCAGTCAGCGATGCCAGCGCTTCAGCATCCGGGCCGGCGGCCAGCAGATCGGCGGCCTCGTGCAGTGATCCGAGGGTGCCGCGGAGCTGGTCGTGCTCATGGGCGAAGCGCCTCAGCAACTGCTCGGTGCCCGAGGCTAACTGCACTTCGGTAGCCGGGTTGCCGCGCAGTGCGCGAAGCGCATTCAGAATCACCGCGAGGTCGATACCCTCCTGCAGCAGGGCGCCAGCCGCGGGCGGCAAGTAGCCCAGTGCAGCAACCGCCATGGCCAACAACGACAGGCCCATGCCGGCGACGGCGCTTTGCATCGCGATGCGCCGTGACCACCGCGCAATATCCATCGCATCGGCCAGCCGGTCGAGCCGATCAGTGGTCAAGACGATGTCAGCGGCCTCCGAAGACGCGGTGGCTCCACGCGCGCCCATGGCCACCCCCACCGTCGCCGCCGCCAGCGCTGGAGCATCGTTGACGCCGTCACCCACCATCACGGTTACCGCCCGTTCGCTTTCGGCGCGCACCGCGGCGAATTTGTCTGCCGGGGTCTGGTCGGCATAGACGTCATCCAGGCCCAAGATGGCGGCAACTTCTCGGGTTGGTTCGGCCCGGTCGCCGGTGAGCAGGATCAGCCGGTGCACTCCAGCCTCGCGCAACCGCCGCACGGTGCGCGGCGCGCAGCGGCGCAGCGGGTCCCGCAGTAACAGAGCACCTACCGGGTAGCTCTCGATGCAGACCCAGGCAATCCCAGCGCCGTCCAAGCGGGCACGGTTGACGGCGGCGCGCGCCCATGTGCTTGTCACGGCCGCGGCCGACAACTTTCCGACTGTGACTCTCCGCCCGTCGATGGTGGCGGCAACACCGCGGCCAGGCTGTTCCACCACGTCTGTGGGTAGTGACAGCTGTAAGCCCCGGCTCAGGGCGGCAGTCACGATAGCCTCGGCGAGGACGTGCGGGGACAGCTGGTCCGCCGAGGCCGCGAGCCGCAGCAACTCGGCGGCGTCTCGACCGTCTCCGGCCACCACGTCGACGACCGCCGGACGTCCCATTGTCAGGGTACCGGTCTTGTCCATCGCCAAAGTGGTTGCGTGACCTAGGTTTTCCAGCGCGCCTCCGCTGCGGATCACCACTCCCGCGCGGGATGCCCGGGACAGGCCGGAGACAATCGCCACCGGCGCGGCCAGCAGCAGCGGACATGGGGTGGCCACAACGAGCACGGCCACGGCCCGCACCGCTGACCCGCTGGCCAGCCACGCCCCGCCAGCGATCAGTAATGCGAGCGGCAGAAACCATGCCGCATAACGGTCGGCCAATCTCACCATCGGCGCATTGTCGGCACCGGCCCGCCGAGCCATTCGCACGATGCCGGCGTAGGTGCTCTCGTTGGCCGTTGCGGTGGTGCGCAGCTCAAAGGCGCTGCCCGCGTTGACCACACCGCTGCGCACTGGTTCGCCGACGGCCCGTTCGACCTGCAGCGGCTCGCCGGTCAGCGCGGACTCATCCAGCGTCGCAACCACGTCGGCAATCCGCCCGTCGACCGGCACCACCTCGCCGGGTCCGACAACGATCACGTCGTCAACGACCACCCCCGCCACGGGGATAACACTGACGCGCGTTCCGACGCGCCGCCGCGCGAATCGCGGTGCACGCTCAAGCAGCGCCCGGAGATCGCGCGACGCACGGCGCTGCGCCGCAGAGTCCAGCGCGCGGCCACCCGCCAGCATCACCGCAATCAATGCACCGGCCAGGTACTCGCCGACCAGCAGGGTGCCGACCAGCGACAGCACCGCAATAACATCGACGCCGACCCGTCCCCGGCGCAGCGCCACCAAGACCCACACCGACGCCGGCACCACCGCGAGCATCGTGCCAACGATCCAACAGCCATCGGCCACGCTGCGCCAGTCGAATAGCCAGCCTATTCCGCCGGCGGCCAACGCACCCACCGTGGCTACCAGCAGGGCGGGTTCGATCAGTCGGCGCAGTCGCGAAATCCGATGTTTTGCAGCACATTCGGTACCATTAACCACTGTGATCAACCCACCGGTTTGGTGGTGCCAAATCGGCCTAGGACGGCCGCGCCACGATCACCGGCGTATGGACCGCGTGCACCACCGCGTTGCTCACCGAGCCCAGCAGCATGCCGGCCACGCCGCCGCGACCGTGACTGCCGACGACAACGAGCTGAGCGTATTCCGACTCTTTGACCAAGGCTCGGCCCGGGTGATCAAGGGTCACGACACGGTGCACCGTGACATCGGGGTAACGCTCCTGCCAGCCCGCCAGAGATTCAGCCAGATTCCGCTCGGCTTCCGACTCCCACTCGACGCCCGTGAACTGGTATACCGCGATGTCGCTCCATGCGTACAACGCCGTCAGCTCGACACCGCGAAAAGACGCTTCATCGAACGCAATCGCGAGCGCAAGTTCCGAGGCCGGCGAGCAATCGGTCCCCACCAGCACTGGAGCTCGATCGGAACGCGGCTCGTACGAAGCCTCGGCACGGATGACTGCGACCGGGCACTTCGCGCCATGCACGACGCCGGAACTGACGGAGCCCAGCAAGACCCGACCGACTGCGCCGCGCCCGTTGTTGCCCACGACGATCATCTCCGCCTCTTCGGACATGTCGACCAGCGTCGGCACGGGAGGGGAGGCTTTCACCTCGCTCGTGATCGAGATCTTCTGGTCTGCCGACACGGCGCCTTCCGCGATCTTGACAGCTTGCTCGAGAACCCTGCGGCCGTCGTCTTCCTGCCATTCCGCCACCGCGGTCGGCATCGGTATCTGGGGATACGTCGGCACGAACGTTTTGAACATGTGGACCAAGTTCAGCGGGACATTGCGCATAGCGGCATCTCGTGCTGCCCAAAAGACTGCGGCATCCGATGCTGACGATCCATCGACACCTACGACGATGCCGTAACGCTCAACGGTTGTAGACACTTCGCTCTCCTTAAGTCACTCGCTGAGAACGCTACTGAGCCAAAGGCCGTCGGTCGTGGGGCTTTAGTCCCCAACCCGATGGCAATGAGGCCTCGGTTGGTTCAAAAGGCTAGATCGGAGGTTCTCCCAGGTGGCATCGTCGCAGGGGTGACTCAGTGGGCCGCCACCATCGACAGGCGCTATCACGACGCCGTCATCTTTGACCTCGATGATGTCGTCGCCATTACTGCCTCGGGTGACGTTGACGCCGTGGAATCCGCCGTGCCATTGCTGCACCGGCTGCGAGAGGCCCGCGTCGCCGTGGGCGTCTACTCATCCATCCGCGATTGCGAGAAGCTTTTGGCCGCCACGGGCATCACCGAGTTGGTCGGCGTGGCCGTCGGGCGTGCCGAGACCGACGGAAGACATGATCCGGCGGTCGTGACCGAAACCGCGACTCGCTTGGGTGTCCGTCCCGATCGCTGCGTGGTTGTCGGGCACGACCGGCACCGCCTGGGAGCTGCGAGTGACGACGGATTCAGCCTCGTCATTGGCCTTGATCGGACCGCGAACGCGGACGAGATGCTGTCCTGTAGTGCCGACACGGTCGTCTCTGACCTCGGTGAGATATCGGTGCGAACCGGTGACGCCACCATATCGACCATCCCCGATGCCTTGCGGGTCTACAGCCAGCTAGGGGAACTCGTCACGGCACGTCGGGCGGCTGTGTTCCTCGACTTCGACGGGACGCTGTCCGACATCGTCGAGCAGCCAGAGTCCGCCACGCTTGTCGCCGGCGCCTCCGAGGCGTTGCGGGCGCTAGCAGCCCAATGCCAGGTGGCGGTGATTAGCGGACGCGACCTGAAGGATGTCCGCGATCGGGTGGCAGTCGACGGGGTTTTGTTGGCGGGCAGTCACGGCTTCGAACTGGTCACAGCGGAGGGTATCCACCACCAGAATGCCGCGGCCACCACGGCGGAGGCGACTTTGGCGCATGCGGCCGACCGATTGGCGGAGGAACTCGGTGATGTCCCAGGAATACTGTTGGAGCGCAAACGCTTTGCCGTCGCCGTGCACTACCGCAATGTCGATCCCGGCCGCATCGATCATCTGATTGCGGCGGTGCGCCGGCTCGGACGCTCGGCGGGTTTGCCGATCACGACCGGCCGAAAAGTCGTCGAACTTCGGCCGAACCTCGACTGGAACAAAGGCAAAACTGTGCAGTGGATCCTCGAACGGATGGCCAGCGACAATGCCGCGCCCGATTCCGACACCCTGCCTATCTACATCGGTGACGACATCACCGACGAAGATGCCTTCGATGCCGTCCGCTTCGACGGCATAGGCATCGTGGTGCGACATGACGAGAACAGCGATCGCCCCTCGTCCGCTTCCTTCAGCCTCGAAACCCCCTCCGCAGTAACCCAATTCATCCAACGCCTGGCCGATGATTTGAATAATGAAACGGAAAACCAGAGCGACCCGTGGGAGCTCGTTTACGAAGGCTACGACCCCACGAGCGAGCGGTTGCGCGAGGCGCTATGCACAGTTGGCAACGGCTACGTGGCAACCCGTGGCTGCGCACCGGAGGCGGCGGCATGCGACATCCATTACCCGGGCACCTATGCCACCGGCGTGTACAACAATCTGACCGATCGAATCGCCGGCCGCACCGTCGAAAACGAAAGCCTGGTCAACCTGCCTAACTGGCTGTCGCTGACCTTCCGCATCGACGGTGGGCCGTGGTTCAGCGTCGACGATGTCGAGTTGCTCTTCTATCGCCAGACATTCAACTTGCGCCACGCGACATTGACGCGCCAACTGCGATTCCGCGACCACGCGGGCCGGATCACGACACTGACGCAGGAGCGGTTCGCGGCCATGCACGAACCCACCTCGTCGCCATGCAAACCACCATCAATGCCGAGAACTGGTCAGGAACGGTCGAATTCAGATCACTAGTGGATGGGGGCGTACGCAACACCCTCGTTGACCGCTATCGTTCGTTGTCCAGCACTCACCTGACCACTTCCTCGATAGACGAATTGCGGCCGGGCGCAGTGATATTGCGAACCGAAACGTCGCAATCACGTATCCCCATCGCGGTGGCCGCACGCAGCACCGTGTGGTGCGACGGTGCCCCAGCCGAGGCTCGGTACACGGTGCTGCGCGAACCCAACCGCGGCGGTCACGATATCCACGTGACGCTATCTGCCGGCCAATTCGTCAGGTGCGAGAAGGTAGCTGTCATCTTCACCGGCCGAGACGCCGCGATATCCGAACCGGCCAGCACCGCCCAGCGGTATCTCGAGGCGGCCGGCCGACATGCCGAACTCCACCAACAGCACGCCCGAGCATGGTCACGGCTGTGGGAGCAATGCAACGTCGGCCTGGCTGACAGCGCGGACGCAGTGCGGATCCTCCGGCTGCATGTGGTTCACCTACTGCAGACCATTTCGCCGCACACCGCCGAGCTCGACGCCGGAGTCCCGGCGCGGGGTTTGCATGGTGAGGCGTACCGGGGGCACGTCTTCTGGGACGCGCTGTTCGTCTCCCCGGTGCTTAACCTGCGTATGCCCAATGTGTCCCGGTCACTGCTGCTATACCGGTACCGGCGCCTTCCCGAGGCCCGCCGCGCAGCGCGCAGGGCGGGTTATCTCGGCGCAATGTATCCCTGGCAATCGGGCAGCGACGGGCGTGAGGTGAGCCAGGAACTCCACCTCAATCCGCAATCCGGCCGCTGGAATCCGGATCCCAGCGCGCGCGCCACGTCGGATTGGCGGTCGCTTACAACGCCTGGCAGCACTATCAGGTCACCGGTGACCGCCAGTACCTCGTCGACTACGGCGCGGAGATGCTGGTCGAGATCGCACGTTTCTGGGTGGGTCTGGCCACCCTTGACGACAGCCGCGACCGCTACACCATCCGAGGCATCATCGGCCCAGACGAGTTCCACTCGGGCTATCCGGGCAAGGAGTACGACGGGATAGACAACAACGCGTACACCAATGTGATGGCGGTCTGGGTGATCTTGCGGGCGATGGAGGCGCTGGAGCTGCTGCCACTGCGGGATCGGCTCGAACTCGTCACCAAGGTCGGTTTGACAACCCATGAGCGCGACCGATGGGATCGGGTTAGCAGGCGCATGTTCGTCCCATTCCACGATGACGTGATCAGTCAGTTCGAGGGGTATTCGGAACTGGCGGAACTGGATTGGGAGCACTACCGGCGGCAGTACGGCAACATCCAACGCCTCGATCGCATCCTGGAAGCCGAGGATGACAGCGTGAACAATTACCAGGCCTCCAAGCAGGCCGATGTGTTGATGCTGTTTTACCTGCTGTCGTCGGAGGAGTTGTTGGGCTTGTTCGGCCGGCTCGGCTACCACTTCACACCGGAGCAGATCCCGAAGACCATCGATTACTACCTTGCGCGCACCTCCGACGGGTCGACGCTCAGTGCGATAGTCCATTCGTGGGTTCTTGCCCGCGCCAACCGACACCACGCGATGCGGTATTTCATCCGGGTACTTGGTTCCGATGTCGTCGACATCCAAGGCGGTACCACGGCAGAAGGAATACACCTGGCAGCCATGGCCGGCAGCGTCGATCTGTTGCAACGGTGTTTTACCGGACTGGAAACACGTAACGACCGGTTGGTGCTGGGCCCGCATTGGCCCCAAGCACTGGGCCCGATCGAGTTTCCATTCGTGTACCGCGGCCAACGCCTTCACCTTCGGGTGAGCGGGCGAACCGCCACTCTGTCGGCGGAGGCGGGCGCAGCGGGCTCGATCGACGTCGAATGTCGTGGTCGTGTGCAGCGTCTCCTACCTGGGCAGACCATCGAGGTCCACTGAACCTGGTCGGCGCGTGACCATCGCCGCGAAACCAGGGCCGAATGGCCCTGCTGCTAGGCAGTGACGGCCAATAACGTCGCGACTGGGCTCGGGCATCTCGATGGCCCGGCACTGACCGGAAGGACGAAATGAACCATCCGCAAGCAGCAGGTCGGGTCGTCGTCGGCATCGACGGCTCGGACGCCGCGATCAACGCGGCCAAGTGGGCGCTCGTGGAGGCCGTCAGCCGGGACGTACCGCTTCGCCTCGTCCATGCGATCCCCCAACGTGTGCCAGATGGCCCCGCAAACGACGACAGCCTCGATATCGAGTACGGGGAAACGGCGCTGCGCGCCGCGTCCGCGTCGCTGCACGCTGTCGACGAGCACGTCAAGATCGAAGCCGATGTCGTTCACGGATCGCCTGAAGACGTATTGATCGACGAATCCGGCTGCGCCGCAATGATTTGCATCGGATCCATCGGGATCGGACCCGTCGCCCGCAGAGTCGTCGGCTCGACCGCCGACCGCGTCGCCCGGAATGCACATTGCCCGGTCGCGGTGATTCGGAGCAATCGCGAAGCCGACGAGTTGCCTTCCGGATGGGTCGCCGTCACGGTCGACGATTCATCCGGCAACGACGCGGTCCTCGAGCACGGCTTCAGGGAGGCGCGGCTCCGTAAGGCGCCGATCTTGGCGATGGGAGTCTGGCCGTGGGGTTTCGGTGAAATTCCCTACAGCCAGCTAGATCACCGGCTCGGCCGCTGGGTAGCCCAATATCCCGACATACACGTGCTTCCTTCTGCCGCCCGACACGGAGCCGCTGACTTTCTTGCCAGCACACAGGAGCCCGTTCAGCTGGCGGTGGTGGGCAGCTCGGACGCCGAGAGCGTCGCTCGCATGGTTGGTCCGATTAATCCCCATTTCGGCCACATCGGGCGTTCGGTACTGGTCGTGCGCGACTAACGAACTCGCGAACTGAGCGAAGGCTCGCGGGACGTGCAGGGGGACCGCTCATGACGGGCCGTGCTGATTTCGAAGGTCAACACGGCGTTCTTGATTTGGTTGGATGGCCGCGTCCAATTAACTGACCGCAGAACCAATGCGCGTACCTCATGTCGGGTGGCTGGTTTCGCCGTGGCCGTGGGGGTGAATGTTGCACCGAGGATGCCATTAATGATGGTGTCGTTGAGGTCCCGGGCAATACGCAATGCGCTCCTGAGTTCAAGCGAGTCAGAGCGGTCCGTTCGGCGACCCTTCCGGCAAATGCACGCCAGGGCATGCCGGCCTTGCCTGCGAGCACATCGAACTAGCGAACCACGATCACGGGGACCCGTGCGGCTTGAGCAACAGCGGAGCTGACCGAGCCGAGAAGCAGGCCGGGAAACCCGCCACGTCCACGGCTGCCGACCAGCACCAATTGCGCGCGCTCGGACTCCTCGAGCAACCAATGAGAAGGCTTGTCGCAGAATAGTAATCGTTCTACGTGTACATCGGGATACTGTTCCTGCCAGCCGGCGAGCCGCTCGGCGAGCGCCTCCTGTCCTTCGGTCTCATGCTCGCGCCAGTCCATCCCGAGCAGCGGAAAAACCCCCACATCGCTCCACACGTGAAGCGCAATCAGGGGCACCCCGCGCCTGGATGCCTCATCAAACGCCATGGCTGTGGCTGCCTCCGACGCTGGCGATCCGTCGATACCGACGAGCACGGGTGCATTCGAATCCGGAACCTTGTCCTCGCCGGAATGAATGACCGCCACCGGACAGTGCGCATGATGAAGTAGCCCGGTCGTTGCCGAACCCAACAGCAGGCGGCCCAACGCTCCCAGCCCTTCACTGCCGACGACGATCATCCGCGCATCTGCGGACGCATCGATCAGCGCCGGTACCACGCTGGAATAGACCATCTTCGTGTGGGTTTGGGGTGGCTGAGATTCACCGAGGCTGGCCAACAACGTCTTATGGGCCTGCTCAATAACGGTCTGTGCCTTGTCTTTCTGCCAGTCGGGCATCTCCGAATACAGTTGGCCGACCGGCCAGCCGACGATCACCGGAGGTACGGCGTGCAGCAGCGTGATGGGCAGGTCGCGCATGGCGGCCTCACGGGCCCCCCAAGCTATCGCGGCGTCGGATGCCGCCGATCCGTCGACACAAACCAGCACCCCGTATTTTTCTGTGGCCTTAGACATCTCGCACTCCTTGTCGTGCAACTTCACTGGCGGCACTCGCCGCGCCGTGACCGCGGTGAGGCAGCTGGAACTTCAGACGGCAGACCGCCCCGTGGCTCAAGCGCTCACAGGGCCAACCGAGACCGGACATGACTTTGAACATGAGGTGGTTGTCGGCCAGGATGTCGGCTACAAATCGCCGTATCCCGTGATTCTCAGCAATTTCGGCCAGATTTCGCAGCAATGCCGTTCCGACTTCGCACAAATGGTCCTCATGCTCCACTAGGATTGCGATGTCGGCAGCAGTCGGGTCATTGGAGACCGCATAGTTCGCTACACCTATCAGCCGCCGGCCATCGAATGCGCCCAGGGCGTATCGCCCATCAGCAGGTTCTATAAGCGTCCCGACAAGCTCGTCCGGTTGTGCCGGACTCAGGGTAAAAAAGCGAAGGTAGCGATCATAGCTGCTGAGGTTTCGATGAAGTGCTACAACGGCTTCCGTGTCATCGGCGCCGAGAGGACGCAACGAAATCCACCGTCCATCCAGCAATTGACACGTAGCCGCGAAATCCGCCGCTTGACGGCTCATCGTCCCTCCTCGAACGCCATCGAGACCGGTCCAGGCAAACGGTCGACAGCACACCATCGACTACTGCTCGTGCGCACGCCGTCGCACTGAACAAGAGGTTATGCGAGCTCCGCGTCGTTCGGCAGGGCCCTTAGACCCCGCGCCAGCGCCGTTGGTCCGTGAGCCGCGCACTTCGGTCGTCAGGCCTTACATAACCGGCAGCGGAGCCGTCCAGTGAACCCGGGTCCCACCCTCGGGTAGGTTGGCGATCTCGCAGCTGCCGCCCACCTGTTCGGCGCGGTATGCCATGTTGGCCAAACCGCTGCGACGAGTGTTGTCTCCGGGCAAGCCACAACCGTTGTCAACGATGTCGACGGTCAGCATGTCGTCGACGCTGACCTCAACAGTCAGTCGTGAGGCACCGGAATGGCGAACAGCATTACTGACTGCTTCCGCCGTTACGGCCTCGGCGTGCTCGGCGAGTTCGCCGTCCACCGCGGTCGCCGGACCGTGCATTCGAACGGTGGTGACGATGTCACGGTTCCCCGTGAGGTCAGCGACGACTCGCTGAATCTGATCCCGGAAGCTGCTTCCATGCTGCAACGGGGCTTTCAACTGGAAGATGGTCGTGCGGATCTCCTCGATGATCGTTTGGAGATCGTCGAGCGTGCGGTTGAGCCGGTCGGCGACCTCCGGTGAACGAACCCGGGCGACCGTGCCCTGCAGATCCATGCCCGCGGCGAACAAGCGTTGGATGACGTGATCATGCAGGTCGTGCGCGATACGCTCGCGCTCGGCCACGATGGTCAACTGGCGCGCGTGCTCGCGGCCCGAAGCGAGCATAAGTGCTATCGCCGCGTGGGTGGCGAAATCGCTCACCAGCGCGAGATAGCTGGTGTCGAATGGTATCCGGTCAGCACTCCGCGCGACGGCGATCACCCCTGCGATTTCGTCGTGGGCCCGCAGCGGCATCACGATCGCGCTTCTTTGCCCTACATCGGTGAACGCCTGGATTGGATAGCTCAACGATTCGGTGATAAGCGGCTCGCCGGAGCGGAAAACACCTCCGCTCGTGGAGCCGTCCACCGGAATCCGTTGGCCGATAACCTCGGCGGCATTGAGACCCACGGCCGCGGATACAACCAGAGTATCCACTTCATCGATCGGAAGGTCGGCGTCGGACGGAATGAGCACGATCGCCTGTTCGGCCTCGGTCAGTGCGCATGCGCGTTCGGCGATCAACTGCAAAGGGCGCATTCGCTTCCCGGCGCTCGACAGCAGGGTGGTAGTAATCTCACGGCTGGCCTCCATCCACTTCACCGACATGCGCTCACGCTCGAACAGTTGCGCATTTTCGATGGTGACGGCCGCGGCAAACGCCAACGCACGCGCGGCAACCTCGTCGGATTCGGAGAACAGCTGACCTGGCTTGTCGTGGGTTAGATAGAGGTTGCCGAATGCTGTCCCCCGGATGGTGATGGGCACACCAAGAAAAGCATGCATCGGGGGATGGTGCTCGGGGAACCCCGCCGCGGCCGAGTGCTGTGCCAGATCATCAAGACGTAAGGCCGGCGTATTGAAAAGCGAGACACTCAGGATTCCCTTGCCCACCGGCAAGGAACCGATTTCCCGCACCACCTCAGCGTCGATCCCGTCGTGAATAAACGACACCAACCCACCGTCGGGATCGCGAACCGCTAGGGCGCCGTATGGGGCTGAAGTAAGGTCCCTCGCCGCCCGGACAATCCTTCGCAGCGTCGCGTCGAGATCGAGATCTGAACCCATCTCGACGACCACCTGCAGCAATCGCTCCATTTGATCGCGCGCCGCCAGCAACTCATCGAGTTGCGCATGCATCCGGTCCACCAGCCCACGCTGGCCGCGTCCGGAAAAAGCCGAGCCGCTGTCGTCGCTGGCCACCCGACCAATACCTCCACGAGACCTTGCGTCCCTGTGGCACCTCCGCGCTGCGAAGCCACAGCTATGACTCGAACGCGCCGATGATCAGGGTAGTCCCATTTGGCTCACAGCCCAAAAGTATGAGACCCGTTTCCGGCGAGCTTCCCGCCGACGGGCGCGATCAGATTTATACACCAAGCTGTAGGACCAGACTTGTGGTCCAACTTGGAGGCGAATACCGCCGCCTGGGTTCGCCGTTCCATGCCTAGTTTGGCAAGCAACCGCGATACGTAGTTCTTCACCGTTTTCTCGGCCAGAAACATTCGGGCGGCGATCTGTCTGTTGGTAAGTCCCTCACTGAGCAGTCCGAGCAGCGTGCGTTCGCGCTCGGTCAATCCCGACAGTGGATCTTTGTGCTCGGACGCACCGCGGAGCTTTGCCATCAACGCCGCCGCGGCACGGTTGTCCAGTAGCGATCTACCAGCACCGACATCCTTGATTGCCTGGGCGAGCTCCATGCCCCTGATGTCTTTGACGACATAGCCGCTGGCGCCGGCCAGGATCGCCTCCAGCATCGCTTCATCGGAAGTGAACGACGTCAACATCAGACACCGCAGATCCGGGAGCTCCGATAGCAGGTCGCGACACAACTCGATTCCGTTGCCATCCGGAAGGCGCACGTCAAGCACGGCAACGTCGGGCTTCAGCGCGGGTATCCGCACCATCGCCTCCGACACCGAGGCCGCATCACCGATGACTTCGAGGTCGGGATCCGCAGCAAGCAAATCGGCGAGGCCTCGACGAACGACTTCATGGTCGTCAACCAAAAAAACCTTAACCATGCGCGAGTACTCCCTTGCTGGCCGTGCGAGGCAAGAATCATGGAACTCTGAATCAATATCCCATATTTTTATATTCGCAGGTTTCACAAGTGCTGGCGATTGACGACGAGCAACGAGCAGTCGGCGTCGTGCAGTACGGCGCTGCCGACTGGTCCAATGAGTTCGTTGAGATGCTCACGGTCGTGTGCGCCGACAATCACCAGCTGCACCGATCGGCGGTTGTAAGTCAGAAACTCCATGAAAGTGCTGCGTACCGCCACCGACTCCACCCCAACATGCGGATAGCGGTGTTTCCAACTGGCCAGCCGGCGATCGAGGTCGGCGAGTGCCTGTCGATCCCCTTCACCCTCCGCTGTCGTCTCGTCCGACCCCATTCTTCGGCAGATGATCGCCTCGACAGTCGCGTTGCGCAGCTGGGCTTCTTCCATGGCGACGCCCAGCAACACCGCGTCGTCGGGCGACCTATCTACTTCGACGACGATCCTATGTGCTGTCTGTCGGGGTGGATTGCGGGGTTCGCGAATGACGGCCACCGGGCTGTGCGCCGAAAGGGCCAGAGCCGCAGCGGTGGAACTTACCCGGCCCGGTCGGAACTGGCGTAAACCGACCGCACCCACACACACCATGGCCGCTGATGCCGACGCGCCGATCAACAACCTGATCGGCGGCCCCTGGGAAATCTCCGTCTCGATTTTCGCCGGCTGGCCCGTGGCCTCGATCGCCATGACCGCGCGCCGAACCGCGGTTTCTGCGGTGGCGAGCTTGCGCGCCGCGGCCTCGGGCTCCGCTTCCTGGGTGATGCCCTCGTCAATCGCACAAAGCAGGCGCACTGGAACGCCGCGACTCACCGCCTCGCCGATGGCCCAGATCGCGGCGGACACCGCCGCCTTTGAGCCGTCAATACCGACCACGATTGGGCGAGGTGTAACTAACTCGCTCATCGCAAGCCTTTCGCGTCAGTCACGGATTGCTTTCGCATCAATCTCGAATAATGAGCACCGAGCAGTCGGGATAGCCCAGAATTGGATGGCCGTTGGGCGTAGCAAGCTCGGCAATTTGTTCGGCGTCAACCCTGCCAACCACGGCCAGTTCAATTGCACCACTGTGTTTTTCGGAGGCCTTCATGCCGGTACCGGCGGCAACGATCTGGACGGGAACATCCGGGTAACGGCGAACCCAGCTGTTCAGCCGCCGATCAATCGGCCGCACGGTGGCGTGGCGGCGACGTCCTTCCTCCATGGCGAAGTGAACTACTTCGTCGTTGTCGGGCTCGTCATTGAGTACCACGGCGATCACGCCGGGCTCCGCCGTCGTTCCGTCGGCCTTCGTTCGGATGATCGCTACCGGGCAGTGTGCGCCCGTCGCTAGCGCGGCCTCGGTTGTGCCCAATAGCTTCTCAGCTGCCCATCCGCGCCGGTCCGTGCCCACACAGACCAGGGCGGCATCCTGCGATTCGTCGATCAAGACTCGCTCCGGGTTGCCTGAGAGGATGACCGTCTCGACCTCGACCGGTTTCCCTACATCTTGCACGGCTACCTCCGCCTGGCATAGGGCCGTTTCAGCCCGTTCCAGCTCCCAGTCGGAGGCTTGCGGCGACGCGGATGGGGCTCCGCTACGCCCCACGACATGGACAAGTCGAATTGGGATCTGCCGGCCAATCGCCTCGTCGACCGCCCACTTGGCAGCATTGATCGCCGCCTTCGAACTGTCTACGCCGACGACCACGGACTTCGACTGCGGCAGGTTCATCTCCGCTCCTGACTTGCTGACCGTCGCCGACCACTGATCGGGTTAGCACCAGGCTATTGAGCCTGCGGTCTTTGCGGAGGGGCCATAAGGCCCCACATCGTCTGCCGTTCGTCCCGCCTAGGAAATGGATGGCAGAAAACGGTCGATCTTGAAGGGTGATCATTCAGCTGCGTCGTCGGTGACTTTGGACCCTTTAAGCCGTATCTACGGGCAAAGGACGATGACACGACCGGGTTAGTTCCCTTCAAGGAGGAACGCGTGATCGAACTACTGAGGGGCTTTCCCGACAATGTCGTTGCGTTCTCGGCACACGGTCATGTCACGAAGGAAGATTATGAGCGGGTAATGATGCCCGACTTCGAGGATCGCCTCCGACGTCACAAAAGCTACGAATCTACTTCGAAATCGATCACTGGTCCTTTGCCGAAACCGGCACCGGCGAAGCGCGCGAGTGGATTGCCGCGGAAGATTCGGGCGGCCTGGGCTCGACGCTCCTAAGGAGGGCACGTGGAACACCATGCTGAGGTGCTGATCGGCCGGGTGTGGCATGCGCGCACTCTCAGTTGGCGGGACGCGGCTGCAATGGTGCTGCTCCTGGCAGTGTTGGTGCTGGTGAGTATGGGCGCTCACGCCGTGTCGGCTCCGTTCGTGATGGCGCACCAGCCGACGATCTCCCTGTCGCCGGCGGCATTGCCGGGTTACGCGCTACGAACCACCTTGCGCATGCTCGCGGCGATGACGGCCTCGTTGGCGTTCACACTGACCTATGCGACGGCCGCGGCCAAGAGTCGGCGCGCCGAGATGGCGCTGATCCCTCTCCTCGACGTCCTGCAGTCGGTGCCGATTCTGGGTTACCTGTCCTTCACGGTTGCCTTCTTCGTTTCCTTGTTCCCCGGCCGGATACTCGGCCCGGAGTTGGCTGCCATCTTTGCTGTATTCACCAGCCAGGCCTGGAACATGGCCTTCAGCTTCTACCAATCGTTGCGAACGCTGCCGACCGATCTGGATCAGGCTGCGCGCGGCTTCAGGTTCTCGGGATGGCAACGGTTTTGGCGGCTCGAAGCACCGTTTGCGGTGCCCGGTCTGGTCTGGAACATGATGATGTCGATGTCGGGTGGCTGGTTCTTCGTCGTTGCCGCCGAGGCAATTTCGGTGGGCACGGTCCAAGTCTCGCTGCCCGGCGTCGGTTCTTACGTCGCGCTGGCGATCCAGAACCGCAACCTGGGAGCGGTCGGCTGGGCGATCCTGGCGATGACGGCCACGATTTTGATTATCGATCAGCTCATGTTTCGACCGATGGTGGTGTGGGCGGAGAAGTTTCGTTACGAGCAGGCTGCGGCTCAGGTGTTTCCCAGAAGCCCTGTGTACACACTGTTTACTCGTGCGACCCACGTCAAGGCGGCGTTTGCACCGCCGGGCCGCTGGCTGAATCGCGTCAGCCGAGCGCGCTTGACTTTGCCCGTGAGCGTTCAGCACCCGATGACCGGTTCTAGGTCAAGTCGTCTGCTTGATGTGGTCTGGTTCGGCCTGATCGCCGCCGCGGTCGGATGGGGTGCGGCGGTGCTGGTCCGCCACGAAGCGTCTGTGCTGCGTTGGAACGATTTAGAGATCGCCGCGTCTAGCGGCGGCTTGACACTCCTACGGGTGCTGATCCTTGTCGCGGTTGCATCGCTTGTTTGGGTGCCATTCGGTGTATTTGTCGGACTGCGGCCCGCGCTGGCCGAAAAGGTTCAGCCCCTGGCACAGTTCATGGCTGCGTTTCCGGCCAACTTGCTGTTTCCGGTCGCCGTGTTCCTCGTCGTGCATTCGCACGCCGAACCCCGAATCTGGCTGAGCCCGCTGATGATCCTCGGCGCGCAGTGGTACATCCTGTTCAACGTGATCGCCGGCGCGACGGCGTTTCCGACGGACTTCCGGGAGGCCGCGGCGAGCTTTCGCATCCACGGCTGGAGGTGGTGGCGCTACGTGATGCTTCCCGGCGTGTTTCCGTTCTATGTCACCGGCGCCATCACGGCCTCGGGCGGCGCGTGGAATGCCAGCATCGTCTCGGAAGTCGTCAGCTGGGGACCCACGAAGCTCAACGGCTCCGGCCTGGGCGCCTACATCGCCGAAAACACTGTCTCGGGTGACTTCCCGCGCATCATCCTGGGCGTGGCGGTCATGTCGACGATGGTCATCGCGTTGAACCGGGCGGTGTGGCGGCCGCTCTACGCACTCGCCGAACGACGCACAAGGCTGGACTGAGGGAGCATTTTGTGAAAAGTTCAACCGCTCAGGTAGTCCTACAGCTGGACAACGTCACCATGACCTTCGCGAAGGGTGACGGCAGGCCGCTAACGGTACTGGAAAACATCGATCTCGCGTTGCGCGATGGCGAAATCCTTGGACTGTTGGGGAGATCCGGCTCGGGTAAGTCGACACTGCTGCGCATCGCCGACGGCTTGGTCAAGCCTACCCACGGACAAGTGACCTACCTGGGACAGCCGGTGACTCATCCGCCCGAGGGAATCGCCATGGTATTCCAGACTTTCGCGCTGTTCCCATGGCTGACCGTGCAGCAGAACGTCGAGGCCAGCCTCGACGCTCTGGACGTCAGGCCGGAAGAGGCCAGCCGACGGGCCGTCGAAGCGATCAACACCATTGGTCTGCAAGGCTTCGAGCACGCCTACCCGCGCGAACTGTCCGGAGGAATGCGCCAACGGGTCGGCTTCGCGCGAGCCACCGTAATCAACCCCACCGTCCTGCTGATGGACGAACCCTTTTCAGCCCTGGACGTCCTGACAGCGGAAACCTTGCGAACTGACTTCCTGGACCTGTGGACCAGCCACCAACTCCCGACCAAATCGGTGCTCATGGTCACCCACAACATCGAAGAATCCGTCGTCATGTGTGACCGGATCCTGGTCCTGTCCTCCAACCCCGGCCGGATCAGCTTGGAACTGCCGATCAGCTTGCCGTATCCGAGAAACCGGTTGGATTCGGATTTTCGCGACGTCGTCGACGAGATCCATGCGACGCTGACCGCTCGTGCAGTCAAATCCATCCGCAGCCGTAAGGACGTCCAGGCCGGCTCCGCCCAACCATTGCCGGCCGCCAGCGTGCACCAGATCCGAGCACTCACCCAAGCCCTAAGCGCGCCCGCCTTCAACGGACACACAACCCTCTCAACGCTTGCCGACGCCCTGGGCGTGCCTACAGACCATCTTCTTCCTTCGGCCGAAGCGTTACACGTCTTGGAGTTCGGCGAAATTCAAGAGGACTCATTGAGCCTCACCGCGGCTGGCCGAGTCTTCGCGTCAAGTCCAGCAGCGGCGCGCAAGCGCATTTTCGCCGAACACCTGCTCAGCTTCGTCCCGCTGGCGACGCGTGTCGTACGCTTGCTCAACGAATCCGCCAACCATCAGGCACCGATGTCGCGGTTCACTGAGGAACTCGAGCATCACCTCGACCACCGCGACGCCGAACGCACAATGCACACGCTGATCACGTGGGGTCGATACGCGGGAATACTCACATACGATCACCGGTCACGAACCATTTACGCCGCACAGCAGGGTGAAACAGGCGACTCAATGCGTAATTCCGCGTCCGAACCGGTCTAAACCCCAACCCATAGCGGACTCCGCACTTAAGGCACGCAAGGAAGGCATCGCCGCGTGGACGGAGAAAGCACACGGGCCGCTCGGGCGGCAGGTCGATAGCTGGACCACCGAAACCCGCTGAAATTCTGGCGCATTTGACCACCTTTGAAGCAACGCGGCCATCGCCCTGTCAGGTGACCGCGGAACCAAATCTCTGCTTCGTTTCGGTTGGCAGAGCCTCCGCCGGAAACGCCGTCCTCAACTGGCACGTCACGTCTGAGGGTTCCGTTGCCAACGCGAACAGCTTGTCTACGTCCGCTGGATCGCACGCGGCCGTGCCTGGCGTCATAAGCATCGCCGCCCCTGCCGCGATGCCCAGACGAACGGACTTGATAAGCGGCCATCCGCGGCTCAGGCCAATCGTGATCGCGGCCACCATCGCGTCGCCAGCACCGACGCCGCTTCCACCACGCATGGCGATCGCGGCAAACCGATGGCTGGCATGCCGTGTCGTGAGCACCGCACCTTGGGATCCCAAGGACACCAGGACTATTCGCGCGCGACCGCTTTCGACAAGTTCATGTGCGGCGACGAATTGTTCCGACTCGGTGGCGAGCGGGCGTCCTACGCATTCCCCCAGTTCCCGCAAACTCGCTTTAAGCAGGTAGACGCCGGAGCGCACGTGCTGCAGCCCGCCTCCGGAGGTGTCCAGAATGAAGGGGACATTCAGCTGCCCGCACATCTCGGCGACACGCTGAGGGAAATCAAGGGGTACACCCGGCGGCAGACTGCCACTCGCCACGACGAATTCCGCCGAGCGTGCCGCCATCCGAAGCTCGTCGAGGCATCGTGCCTGTTCGGTGGATGTCAGCCGGGGACCGGGAAGCACGAACCGGTATTGCTGGCCTGTGCTCTTCTCGTTGACGGTGAAGCTTTCTCGCGTAGCCGCCGCGATCGGGACTAGCCGAAACGGCACTGCTTCATCCTTGAGCAGCGTTGTGACCACATCGCCCGTTGGACCGCCGGCGGGAAGGACCGCGCAAACCGAGCCGCCGAGGGCGTTAGCAATACGAGCGACGTTGATTCCACCGCCGCCGGGGTCGTAACGCGGCGGTCCGCAGCGCAGTTTTTCGGTATGCCGCACGGTGTCAACGCTTGTCGTGATATCCAGCGCCGGGTTCATGGTCAGCGTGACGATCTGCGCTCGGCCCTGGGCTGGCTCGGCCAGCGCCTCCATATTTCGTCAGCTCCGCTCTTTTGGTTACAGCCCGGTCGGGTAGGTTTCCGGCGTCTCACCGGCAATCCAGACACTCGTTGGCTCCAATGGTTCGAGCGCCCGGGTCCTGTCGATGTGGATGATCGCGTCGAATTGGTCAGCCGGCCGGACGTGGAAGTAGTGGCTTTGCCGCTCCGTGGCGGGTAGGTAGATCACACCGATCGCACGCCCCAATCGCACGACGCTAAGCGGCTCCTCGGCCTCCGGGGTAATGCGGGGCGACACCAGGAAGGCGCTCTTCCCGGTCTCGTGCAGGAGCTCTTCGATGCTCCCGTTAAGCGCCGGCCGGACGGCCTTTCGCTCGGCGACGCCGCCCCATTCGCTCGCGGCGGTAACGGTTCCGCCGTGTGTGCTAAACCCGATGAGGCGTGACTGCTCGCCATAATGCTGACGGACTAGTTGGCCGAGCGTGAGCTGCCCGTCCGCCCACACTTCGGTGGCCCGTGCGTCCCCGACGTGGGAGTTGTGGGCCCACACCACAATTCGGGCAGAAGGCACGTGGTGGTGGCGGTCCAAGTGTTTGAGTAGCGCGTTGAGGGTCTGTGCCATGTGCTGATCGCGCAAATTCCACGAGTTGACGCGCCCGCTGAACATCGCGCGGTAGTAGGCCTCGGCGTTGCGCACCGTTTGCGCGTTTTGCTCGGCGTAGAACAATTCGTCTTCAGCGAGAAGCCCGTCCCTGCGCGCGTATGCCAGGGCGTTGCGGCGGATGTCGACCAGCTGCTCCACGGCTTCGCGTTCGCACGACGGACCGGCGCCAAACGCCGCCGCATATCCATATGCTTGACCATCATCGGCCGACGCGTGGTCGAAGCAGGCGTAGCGGGCCCGCGCCCGTTCCGCCGCCTTCGGGTCGATTTTGTCGAGGTACGCGATCACCTCGCCCATGGATCGGTGCAGGCTGTAGAGGTCCAGCCCGTAGAAGCCGGCTTGCGGCTGACCGCTCGCCTTATGCCGCCCGTTGCGCATGCGTAGCCAGTCGACGAAGTCACGAACAACGGTGTTGCGCCACATCCAGGCGGGAAAGCGCTCGAATCCGCTCAACGCCTCGTCGGCGCTCCTGTCGTCGCCGACACCGCGAACGTACCGGTTCACCCGGTAGGCGTCGGGCCAGTCCGCCTCGGCGGCGACCGCGCAGAATCCTTTCTCCTCGATCAACCATTTCGTGATGGCGGCCCGAGCTTCATAGAACTCGTGCGTGCCATGTGAGCTCTCGCCTATCAGGACGATGCGCGCATCGCCGATCAGCTCCTCCAGCGTCTCGCGCGACGGGACACCCGCCGGCGCGTCGATCGCTACGGCGCTGACCATCTCGGCCGGCGTCCTCGCAGCGGATCGGCCGGCCAAGGCACCTGTCGTCGGTGTGGCGAGCAGCTGACGAACCTCCTCGTCATAAACCTGGCGGAAATCCCAGAACGACTCACCGACCGCAAGGAACGGGTTCGGCATGCTCGCGCACACGACATCGTCGACGAGGCCGGCGAATTCCCGGCACGTGGATTCAGGAGCCGCCGGCACCGCGATCACGATGTGGGCGGGCTGCGCATCGCGCAAGGCCTGTACCGCCGCGAACATACTTGCACCGGTGGCTAGACCGTCATCAACCAGTACGACCGTCTTGCCGGTCACGTCAAGCGGTGGACGTCCGCCCCGATATGCCGCTTCGCGGCGCACCAGCTCCCGACCTTCACGCTCGGCGATGTCGCGCAGTTGCTGCGGCGCGATGCCCAACCCTCGGACCACATCGTCGTTAATGACGACGCGGCCGCCACTCGCCAATGCCCCGACCGCGAACTCCTCGTGTCCAGGGACCCCCAGCTTGCGCACGATGAAGGCCTCCAGCGGAGCACGCAGCGCGGCTGCCACCTCCCACGCCACCGGTATTCCGCCCCGCGCCAAGCCCAAGACGATGACATCGGGCCGATCGCGGTAGGCGCCCAATAGATTTGCCAACACCCGGCCGGCCTCGCGGCGGTCGCGGAACACGCGCCGCGGCGAGCGTCGAGTGACGTCAGCTGCTCGGGTCATGGCGAATCACACTCAAATCAGTTGGCAGGTTGGACCGGAACGCGCCGCACGGCCGGCTTCGACTCTGAAATCCCCACCGAGACAATGAGAATGCCCTTGTCGTAGGTGGCGTCGATGTCGTCCTCGTCTGCCTCGGCAGGCAACGACACGCTGCGGACGAATGAGCCGTAAGAGAATTCCGACCTCCCATCGAAGTCCTTCTCCTCGCTGCGTTCGGCCCTGATGGTCAGCTGTCCGTCGCGCACCGTGATGTCAATGTCCTTCGCGGGATCGACACCCGGGACTTCCGCCCGCAGCACATAGCGGCCGTCCTTCATCTCGTCCTCGAGGCGCATCATCCGGGTATCAAAGGCGGGACGGAGTCCGGCCAGTGACGGGAAGCCGGCAAACAACTCCGAGATCTCCGGGAACAGCGAAATCGGCCGACGCTGAACGGAAACGGTGGTCATGATGTCTCCTGAAAATTTGGGCTTACATTACTTGCTATATCCATCAGACCAATTAGTCCTAATCGCCGAAAGGGACGGAAGTCACCGGCTTTTGGGCCGTTCGTCAGGCCTCTCTTTGATGGTCCTTGGTCCGGTTAGCGACGCCGAGCCGTCTGGCTGCTCAACGCAGGATGGGACACCGCGCCAATGTGAGCCATGACCCTACTGAGCACCAGGTCGCACGCATCGCCGTCCTGGGAAATGCCGGCAAACTCGCTGCGACGAAGAAAGCCGTCAAGGCGCCGCTCCAGCGACCAACTGGCATACGTGTCGTCAGCATAGGCAGAATTCAAGAATTCCCACGCGAGTGCATCGACGTCCGAGTCGGTCAATGACGGCGGATTTGAGAGCATAGACCCCATTTCACTTCCTTTTGCTGCGTGCCCAGAGCTGATCGGGCTGTCCCTCTTCCCCATGATCGGGAACTTGACCCACCGCACATAGGGTCCGAAGTCATCTTTCGAAATGGTGATCGAACCGAATCGGCCAAGATTTGCCGATGCGTCGGTCGCAGAAGTCGACGATGGCTGATCGCGTGGCGGCTGTGACGACACCTCGCAGCAAGGCGCTGACGCCTCCGGCTGACTCTGGAATGGGCCTGGGGCTTGATGATTCGTGGTGTTCGGAATGCGAATGGGAGAGGCACAGGTGAACGACAATGGGAGCGCCACGATGATTTCTGGGCCGCAACTCAAGGCCACCCTGGGCGGGCCAGCAGACCCGTGGCTCAGTTTGACATTCTTTATGTCGCTGTGGAAACGACGCGGAGTCCGGTGACCATAGCCGGTTCGATGGCGACGACAGTATCGGCGTGGTTCACCCACGGATGGAGCAGCTGCTCGTAGCGTAAAACGTCGTCGGAATCCTTGAGGGTGCACGCGCGCCCTGTAACGACAACACTCCAGCCCGTCCGGGTCTGAGGGTCGAGACTGTCGGCCTCATAGGCGACCACAATGCCCTCGCCGGGTACGGCAGCGGAGATCGCCGAGGTCAGCCGCGTACGGATAATTATCCGGTCCCCGTCGACCAAGTGGTTGACGGGGCGGACCGCGGGAAGGGCGCCGAGAGTAAAAAAGACTCGCCCATAGGTGACGCTTCCCAGCAAGCCCATCGCCTCGACCCCGGTCAACCGCTGAGCGCCAAAAGGAGGCTGAGACAAACCCAGTCCACCGTCATAACCGTGATCGCTCATCCCTCAAACATTTGCCGTATGCCAGGCGAGGGCCTAGGGCCATATGGCCCCCACCCTGGTGACAAAGGCACGCACATGTCCCGACCCGCAGCTGTAATCGAGTAGCGGGGCGATGCCCCGGTACGTCGAGCACACCGATGCCGGCGGACATTCGCGCGCGTGACCCGGTGACGTTCTGCAGAACCCGCGAGCTTGGCATGGCGCAGAGCGACGTGGTATCGGCTTCAAACTGACCCACTACGCTCACCGGTGAAACCAAACTGGCGCAAGCGGTGCCGCGCCGGTCATGTCTCGCAGCGGGTTCAGTAAAGCGGAGCGGCCCATCGGACCCTGGTCCCGCCGCCAGGGCCACCACCTACGCTGACGGTGCCACCCACCGCTTGGGCGCGTTCGCGTAGGTTTGCCAAGCCGTTGCCGACGACGTTATCGGTGACGCCTTTGCCGTTGTCGGTGACGTCGATACACAGCTCGTCCGCAACATGAACAACGACGGTGAGTTTGCTGGCCTCGGCATGCCGTACCGCGTTGCTGATCGCTTCCCTGAGGACCGCCTCGGCATGCTCGGCGAGTGGGGCCTCGACCACCGACAGGGGTCCCTTGTATTGCACCGTGGTAGCCAAATCGCCGGATACTTCGCCGATTACCCCGTCCAGCCGCTCGCGCAGCCCGCTGGCGTCGGCCGAGCCGCGATGCAGGCCGTAAATCGCCATGCGAAAGTCTTGGACCACCTCGTGAAGGTCATCTACCGCGCCATTCAGGCGCTGCTGCATGTCCGTCGAGCCGGCCCGCGGTACGGCGCCCTGTAGCGCGAGCCCAACCGCGAAGATTCGCTGGAGCGCATGATCCTGCAGTTCGCTGGCAATGCGATCGCGTTCCGCGGACACTTCGGCCTGGGCGCGGGCGTCGGACAGCTCGGACTGAATGGCGAGTTGCGTGGTCATGTCACGGATCGCGGCCGACACCAACATCCCCTTGTCGGTGCGCAGTGGACTGAGGCTTACCTCGACCGGGAAGGCGGTGCCGCTGCGACGCACAGCCCACAGCTGCAAACCGACGCCCATCCGCCGCGGCTTGGGGTTGGCGAAGAAGGTTTTGCGGTGATCCTCGTGTGCGCCTCTGTGCCCGAGCGGGATGAGGGTCTCGACCTCTTTGCCGATCAGCTCCTGGCGCGGGTAGCCAAACATGAGGTCGGTTTGGGCGTTCGCGAGCATGATCCGCCCGTCAGAGGCGACGATCACCATCGCGTCGGGTGCCGACTCCAGCAGGTCATGGAACATGTTTTCCGTCAGCTGATGCTCGGCGGTCACGTCTCGAACCACCGTCGCGAAGCCCGTGATGGCGCCAGTGTCGCTTTGAATCGGGCTCAACACCACGCCGGCCCGGAACCGCTCGCCGTTCTTGCGAACCCGCCAGCCCTCGAACTCGAGCCGACCCGATTCGCGTGCTGCGGCCAGCTCTCGTTCGGGCAACCCAGCGGCGCGGTCTGCCTCTACGTACAACTTCGACACCGGCCGGTCGAGGACCTCAGCCGGCGAGTAGCCCATCAATATCTGTGCGCCCGGGCACCAGCGGACCACATTCCCGTTGGCGTCGAGCTGGACGATTGCGTAATCGGTGATTGCGTCCACCATCGCGTCGACGTCGCAAAGACGCTCGCGTGGGTCCATATTCAGCAGCGTCGAGCTAAGGTAGCGGTCGGCGCTGGGTGATGCCATCAGGCTCGGCCCTTTCTCGTTGCCCCAGCCGTACCTGCGCAGATGTTACCCTCCCGAAAATTAATGGCCCAGCCGTTCGAGACCGACGATTACCAAAGAGCAATTACTGCCGCGTAAGGCGAGCTCACCGTCGGCGCCGAGCAATTGCTGCATCTCACGGCTACGGGCGGAGCTGGTCATGACCAGCTGGATCGACCCGGCATAACGCGCGACGTAGTCGAGGAACGAGCCTTCCAGTGGAACCGTATCGATATCTAGCTCGGGATTGTCGTGCTCGGCGCGCTGGAGAAAGACGTCCAGGGCTTCCCATCCTGTCCGATCCCCGTCGACGTCGCGAGATCGCGATTGCGCCGTTGTGACCACCCGCAACGGAGCGCGTCGCCGCAGGGCTTCGTTGATCGCCAGGTCCAGGACATCTAGATCGTCGGGCGACTCATCGACACGCGCAACAACGTAACCGGACGGCCGCTCCGCTTCGGGACCGTCGCCTCTGATGATCGCAACCGAACAATGCGCAGATCGCGCCAATTCCTTTGCGGTTGAACCCAACCAGGCATCCGGGTGTTGCGCGGCCCCTTTGTCCCCAACGCATATCAAAGTCGTGGAACGTGAGGCCGCGATCAGCGCCGGCACCGGATGTCCATCGACGATTTCCGCCTCGACCTTCACCGGTTTGCCCGTATTGTCGATAGCCCGGCAGGCATCATGTACAACTTCCTCCGCGGCCGCCAGCGCGGCCCTTGCTTCAAGTCGGCCAGCACCCACGTTGGATCTGGTGACATGAAGCAAGCAGAGGGGAATGTCGGTGCCGGCCACCTCGTCAACCGCCCATCGCGCTGCGCGAATCGCGGCTTGCGATCCGTCGATACCGACGATCACAGACTTTGGTGGGTACCGGTCGAACATCGTGAACTCCAAACATCAAGGGCGTCAGAGCAACTGTCGAGAAAACGGTAAGCGGTAGATCGGTGGATGTTCAGAGGCTTTGGTACTCAGTTCGCGATCCCTTATCCCCTGGGGTGCGTTGCGTTGCGCCGCCAGGCCGTTGAGGACTTCAGACCCTATACCGCCCCGCCGCGATCTGATCGGATACAGCTGTACGACGAACATCGATGAGATGCGCTGCACCACTGACACTTTGGATATGGCGCCAAAGGCGGCGCCCGGCCAGAAGGAGAGGCGGTGGCGGTTCTCGATCGCGTTCGGATGTTCAACAAGCGAGTGCTCAATCCCTTTACGATGCGGATGGCGGGTCGGAAATACTGGTATGCCTCGGTGATCGAGCACACCGGGCGGCGCTCCGGCACGGAATACGCGACGCCGGTCGTCGCAGAGGCGGTGCCGGACGGTTTCATCATTCCCCTGCCCTATGGCGTCGGTGTCGACTGGGCGCGAATGTCCTGGTCGCTGGCCACGCGACCATCAGGTCTCACGGCCGAACCTGCCGAGTGGGACAGCCCCAGATCATCTCCGCGAAGGACGCTGCCCCACAGCTTCGCAACGAACGGCGACGCACCTTTGAGCTGTTCGGGGTGCGAAATTTCCTCAGTGTGAAATTCGACCCGAGTGTGAAATTCGACCCGAGTGTGAAATTCGACCCGAGTGTGAAATCCGACCCGCAGAAATCCGACCCGGATCGGCCGAGTCGCTAACGGCGAATCTCCAACACTTCGCTCAACGGTCGGCGGGGCGTAGGTTTGCCGGTCAAGCTCGCCCTCAGGGGGGATGCCGACTCGAACCAAAACCTGAGGCTCGGCGGCCATACCGCTGGTCAGATCCCGAATGATGTTCCGACTCGATTCCAGCTCCGTGACGTGGGTTATCGGACAGGTGGCCAACCCAGCCATCGTGCACTCCAGCAGGATGGCCGAAAGCGCCTCGCCGCAATTGAGGGCGTCGACGCGCGCGTCCTTTGCCGTGGACAGCACGAGGATCTGCGCTTGGTCGTACGTGCCCGCAGAACTCCGCCCAACTGTGTCGGTGGGAAAACTACGGTTCACTTCGACTCTGCGACCGTCCGATTCCGACACCAACGCGCGTTCGGGGATACCTTCCGATTCTCTTGATGGCGCTGTCCACCAACGTAATTCATGGTGGTAAACGTCGTCGTAGCGGCGTAGGGATTCGGTCAGTCGTGACGCTTCCGCCAATCTCGGTCGCGCATCGTCTGCCAAGACGTCAAGGATCACCGATTCGTTGTCGAATGAGCTGCGCAGCACTGGCTCGAACGAGGCCCAGTGCTTTGGCGCCCGGAATGGCAATCGGTTGGTCCGGCGACGCAGTATCGCGTCGGCGCGTTCGCGCCGGCCTTGCGTCACGAAATCGACGGACACAAACTCGATCGAGACGAGATGGTCAAGGTTGTTCGGATTGGGAAACTGTTCGACGCTCGTGTCCCAACCAACGGCGGCCAACGCGACGCGGAAGTGATCGAGTGCCGCCCCACAGCTGATGATCGCTTCGCGACCCGATTTATCTGTCGATGTGACCATCCGAAGTGGGTCGACAAATAGATCGACACTTGTGCTGCTGGCCACCCACTTCCAAGGCTGGCTGTTGTGCAGCGACGGGGCGCGACAGGCCAATTCAACGGCCGTCGTAATCACCTTGGTGTCCGCCATCGTTTGGGTCATCACTTCCGCTACCTCCTGTGCCTACGACATTCGCGCGGGATGCGAGCATCTGTCACCAGAGTCCTTGGTCCCCGACATCGGGGCGTTGGGCCTTCTCGCTAGCGGGCATTGGCTCGCGTGGGCCGACACGCGTGCTTCGCTGATGACTTTCTTCTCTATTGCCGCGCCGATTGGCGGGGAAACGATAAACGCACAAGCGATCCAAAAGGACAGGCATGGTGATGAAGCGCCGGGACGAACACTTAGCGGCGAGACTTTACGCGACCGTGGGGACACCTCACGACTGCACCGCCTCCGCGCCGGTCTAGGACGCCATCATGGAAGTCATCCACAAGACACCTCTGAGCAGGGCATCCGACCCAACTTCACGGACTACGAGCGGACACGGGCGCAATTTCGCTGGTCCGATCTGCCGGCGATTTGCGAAGGCATGGGGCCCGGCAAGTGCAATATCGCCTACGCCGCCGTCGAGCGGCCATGCCTCGGGCCCGGTCGCGCGGACGCACAGCGTTACGGTTTGTCACAGATAGCGGCCGGGACGGCGCGATCGCCGCCCGAGACTCAGCTACTCGGAACTCAGCCGACTTGCCAAACGATTCTCTGGGGTACTGCGCTCGCTCGGCGATCAACAAGGGCAACCGCGTCTTCACGATCATGGGCCGCTGCCCCGAGCTCTACATCGCCATGTTGGGTGCATTGCGCAATGGGTGCATAGTTTCGCCGTTGTTTTCGGCCTTCGGGCCCGAACCCATCGCGACCAGAATCGACATCGGGCAAGCCGACGTTCTGGTGACGACCAGGACAATTTATCAGCGCAAGATCGCCAAGATTCGTGATCGGCTGCGGTCGGTGCGACATATCTTCGTGGTCGACGAAGGCAAAGCCGGCGACCTGCCGGCCGGAACGCTCGACTTCTGGCACCGGATGAACGCCGCGGACGAAAATACGCCGATCGAGCCCACCACCGCCGAAGACCCAGCGCTTCTGCACTTCACCAGCGGTACCACCGGCACACCCAAAGGCGCTATCCACGTGCACGGCGCCGTTGCCATGCACTACGTCACCGGCTTGTATGCGCTTGACCTCCATCCTGACGACATCTATTGGTGCACGGCTGATCCCGGCTGGGTGACCGGAACCTCTTACGGCATCATCAGTCCGCTGCTGCACGGGGTCACCTCGATCGTCGACGAGGCGGAGTTCGACGCCGAGCGCTGGTATCGCGATTCTGCAGGACCAGAAGCGTGTCGGTCTGGTACACGGCGCCGACTGCAATCGGATGCTGATCAAAGCCGGGCCCCGAACTGCCGCGCAATACAGTTTTCCGCAGCTTCGTTTCATAGCGAGCGTCGGCGAACCGCTCAACCCGGAAGCGGTCTGGTGGGGAAAGCGGGTGCTCGGCTTGCCAATTCACGACAACTGGTGGCAGACCGAGACGGGCGGCATCATGATCGCGAATACCCCGGCATTCGACATCAAGCCTGGCTCGATGGGCCGACCTCTACCCGGCGTTGACGCATACATCGTGCGCCACAACGGTGACGGCACCACCAGGGTCGTCGACGAGCCGGGCGTCGAGGGTGAGCTCGCGCTCAGCCGGGGTGGCCATCGATGTTCCGCGGTTACCTGGACGCCGAGGAGCGATACCGCAACTGCTTTGTTGACGGGCTCTACCTGAGCGGCGATCTCGCGAAGAAAGACGCCGATGGTTACTTCTGGTTCGTCGGACGCAAAGACGACGTTATCAAGTCCGCGGGGCATCTGATCGGTCCGTTCGAGGTGGAGAGTGCACTTACCGATCATCCGGCGGTGGCCGAAGCGGCGGTCATTGGCAAGCCGGACCCGACAGTCGGCGAAATGATCAAAGCCTATGTCACCCTTAAAAATGGTGTGGTCGCCGACGACGATCTGCGCTTGGAATTGCTCGGCCACGCACGCAAGCGGCTCGGAGCCGCGGTGGCGCCCAAAGAGATCGTGTTTGTCGATGCGCTGCCGCACACGAGCAGCGGCAAGATCATGCGGCGGCTGCTGAAGGCGCGCGAACTCGGGTTGCCCGAAGGTGACACCTCCACCGTTGAGCAGCCGGCTGATCACCGCCCGGAGGGAGTTCCGTCGTGACCGATACGAAGCTGGCGCATGAATTTTTGTCGGATATGGTCCGCGTGCGCCGCATGGAGGAAAAATGCGCGGAGCTCTACAGCGCAGCCAAGATTCGTGGATTCCTACATCTCTATGTCGGAGAAGAAGCCGTCGCTGCCGGGTCACTGCGCGCGCTGGCCGACGACGATGCCGTGGTGGCGACCTATCGCGAGCATGCGCACGCACTGCTACGAGGGATCCCGATGACCTCGATCATGGCCGAGATGTTCGGTAAGCAGGAAGGCTGCTCGCGTGGCCGCGGTGGGTCGATGCACCTGTTCGATGCGTCCAAGCGCTTTTACGGTGGCAACGCGATCGTCGCCGGTGGCCTGCCACTCGCGGTGGGCATCGCACTCGCCGATGCCATGCTGCAGCGGAAACGGGTCACTGCCTGCTACTTCGGCGACGGCGCGGTGGCCGAGGGCGCGTTTCACGAGTCGTTGAACATGGCCGTGCTGTGGAACTTGCCGGTGTTGTTCTGTTGCGAGAATAACCTTTACGCGATGGGCACCGCGTTGGAGCGTGCGCAGTCGCAGACCGATCTCACCGTCAAAGCCGCGTCGTACCGCGTACCCACGCTGGCCGTCGACGGGATGGATGTCGAGGCATGCCATATTGCCGCTCAACAGGGCGTCGATCACGTCCGCGACACGGGCGGACCCTTCTTCATCGAGTTCCGCACCTATCGCTTCCGCGCGCATTCGATGTTCGATCCGGAGCTCTACCGGGATAAGGCCGAGGTCGAACGGTGGCGCCAGCGTGACCCGATCCGGTCATTCACCGAGAAGTGCCTGCGCGATGGCACGCTTTGCGATACGGACGTGCGTGAAATCGAGGCCTTGGCCGCCAGCCGAGATCGAGGAGGCGGTGGCGTTCGCTGAGGCGGGAACATGGGAGGACGCAGAGGATCTCGAGCGTGACGTGCTCACGCCAGGTTCGACCGCCACACCTGAACCGACACCGGAGCCAGCGCAATGAAGATGACATACCGGACGGCAGTTCACGATGGGCTTCAAGACGCCCTGCGCAGTGACCCCCGCGTCGTCGTGATGGGTGAAGATGTCGGGCGGTACGGCGGAACTTACGCGGCGTCTAAAGGTCTGCTGGCGGAATTCGGTCCAGAGCGGGTACGTGATACCCCATTATCGGAGTTGGGGTTCGTCGGTATCGGAATCGGTGCCGCCCTCAACGGCCTGCGCCCCATAGTCGAAGTCATGACGGTGAACTTCAGCCTGTTGGCGCTGGATCAGATCGTCAATACCGCTGCGGCCCTTCGCCATATGTCGGGTGGGCAGTTCTCTGTTCCCGCTCGTTGTCCGAATGGCGACCGGGGCTGGGCGTCAGCTCGCCGCCCAGCACTCGCACAGCCTGGAGCCCTGGTATGCGCATATCCCGGGCATCAAGGTGGTAGCTCCGGCAACCGTCGAAGATGCTTACGGCATGCTCGGGCCGGCCTTGGCGGACCCGGACCCGGTGGTGATCTTCGAGCACGTTCAGCTCTACAACACCTCGGCCGACGTCGAAGCGCTCACCCCTACGGA
This sequence comes from uncultured Actinomycetota bacterium, assembly GCA_963778135.1. Lineage (GTDB taxonomy): Bacteria > Actinomycetota > Actinomycetes > Mycobacteriales > Mycobacteriaceae > Mycobacterium. Next base: position 929,566 of record CAVZTC010000005.1, read on the forward strand.
TATCTCCCGCGCCGCCGTCCGTCGCAGCGGCACCGACGTCACGCTGGTGGCCTACGGCGGGTCTCTTTGGAAGGCGCTCGACGCGGCCAATGAGTTGTCGCTTGCCGGAATCGATTGCGAAGTAGTCGATCTGCGGGTCTTACGGCCACTTGACGATGACACCATCCTGGAATCCGTTCGCAAGACGCATCACGCCGTGGTTGATCGACGAAGCCTGGCGCACCGGTAGCTTGGCGGCAGAGGTCATGGCGCGAGTCATGGAGGGCGCCTTCTACGACCTCGACGCCCCGGTGGCTCGAGTATGCAGCGCCGAAGTTCCCATGCCGTACGCGAAACACCTGGAACAGGCTGCCCTGCCCCAAACTGCCGAGATCGTTGCCGCCGTGCAAAGCCTGTTCGGTGATCGGCAATGATCGAGTTCAGGATGCCCGCACTGGGCGCCGATATGGACGAAGGCACCCTAAACGAATGGTTGGTCAAACCCGGTGACAAGGTGACTCGTGGCCAAATCGTGGCGGTTGTCGAAACCACCAAGGCCGCAGTCGAAATCGAATGCTGGCAGGAGGGTACCGTCGGCGAGCTAGTGGTTCCTGTCGGTGAAACCGTCCAAGTGGGAGCCATATTGGCCACGCTGCTGGCACCGGGTGAACACGCGGAGACAAGGTCGCGCCGACGCGCTGCGGCCGTCGAAGCGAGCCGGCAAAACGCCGGCGACAGCAGTTGCGAGTGCTCGGGGCACCGCCGGCACTCCCCCGGTTGTCACGCAACGGCGTCGCTGGGTATCACCGGCTGCGCGCCGCCTGGCCCAAAGTCTCGACGTGGACATCGATGCGCTGAGCGGCACCGGTCCCCAGGGCGCGGTCACCATCCGGGACGTCGAACACGCCGCCGCCGTTAAGGAACCGGCCATCAAGCCGATAACCAAACCGACGCCCGGCGACCGTGCAACGCAGATGCGAAAGTCGATCGCGGCCGCGATGGGCCGGTCCAAACGGGAGATTCCCCACTATTACCTTGCCCACGAAATCGTCTTGGAAAAGGCACTAACCTGGCTGACCACGCGAAATGCACAGCGTTCCATCGACGAACGTGTGCTACCGGCTGTCTTGCTATTGAAGGCTGTCGGCATCGCTGCGCAACGGTTCGGCGAGTTCAATGGATTTTGGCGAGATGACGGGTTCCAACCCGCGGCCGGAGTACACGTCGGCGTGGGGATCTCGCTGCGCGCTGGGGGCCTAGTCGCGCCGGCTATACACGACGTGCCGGAAAAGAAGCTCGACGAATTGATGGACGATCTGGCCGATCTTGTCGCGCGGGCACGGTCCTTCTCGCTGCGCAGTTCGGAAATGTCCGACCCGACCATCACGGTCACCAACTTGGGTGACAAAGGCGTCGACGCGGTCTTCGGCATCATCTATCCCCCGCAAGTGGCCCTCGTCGGTTTCGGCCAGCCGGCCCAGCGGGTGTGCGTCATTGACGGCGGGATCCGCGTCGTCAGCGCCGTACAAGCCACGCTCGCCGCCGACCACCGAGCGAGCGACGGTCACCGGGGTGCGTTGTTCCTCAACGCAATCGACGAGCTGCTCCAGCAGCCCGACCTCCTAGAAAAGTGATTTGCGATGAACATAGAAGACACACGTGCGGTGGTCTTGTCGGTGCTGACAACCATTGCCCCCGAAGTCGAACCTGACGACATTCGTGATGACGTCCTGCTGCGCGACCAGGTGGATCTTGATTCCATGGACTGGCTGAACTTCCTGCGTGGTATCCACCGTCGACTGCATGTCGACATCCCGGAAGCCGACTATGCGTCGCTGCGCACCCTGACGGACGTGATCGACTACGTCGAGAAGAACACGTCGGAATCCGGCGCGCAGCGGCGATGAACTGGACTCCACTCGCCCACGCATCGATCCAGAACCGTGAGCTCGGCGAGGGTTTGGTGTCATGAAATTCGGCGCTGGACAATCGGGTTCTGAAGAAGGCGGTGCAACTAGCGTGCCGAGCTCCCTCGGTGCACAACAGCCAGCCCTGGCGGTGGGTAGCCGAAGGCCAAGTTCTGCGATTGTTCGTTAGTCGTCACCGAACGGTGCCCGGCGCGGACCGTTCGGGTCGGAAAACGGTCATCAGTTGCGGCGCCGTGCTGGATCACTGGCCGGACAACTTTGGTCCCTGCGCGGCAGGACTTTCGGCCGAAGCTTTCTCCGAGCTTCTGCAATAGGCTCATGCCATGGAGCATCAAACCCGAAAAGACGATGGTGTCGTCATCCTGTCGGTGCACGAATGCTGGGATTTGCTCGCCGGTGTGACGCTGGGGCGGCTGGTCACGAGCGTCGATGGCCGCCCCGAGATCTTCCCCGTCAACTACGTGGTCCAAGGCCGCACGGTGCTATTTCGCACCGCGGAGGGCACCAAGTTGGTCAGTGCCGCGATAAACAATCACGTGGTGTTCGAGGCCGACGACCATAATGTCGCCGAGGGCTGGAGTGTGGTCGTGAAGGGGACCGCGCGATCGCTTCGCTCCGATGACGACATCGAGAAGGCCGAGAGCGCCCAGGTATTGTCGTGGACGTCGTATGAGAAGCCGCACTATGTGCGGATCAAGCCTGAGTCGGTCACCGGCCGTCGATTCCATTTCGGATCCCCGATCGAGAAGTCTCTGCACGACTAACTGACGCCTGTTCGGTTTGGCAAGATTTCCCGTTTACACGTTCGCCGCGCTGCGCCGACGCGGCCGCAGGTGCGGTGGCAAGCCACGTGGGCGGGGCACGAACTCCAGCGACAACAGCACCACCAACGCGGACGGGATGTGGTGGGCACATAACACCACGTAGCGCCACTCTGCCAGCGAATGGTACTTGCGGAGGTACCGGTAGAGGGACTCGAGCCGGATCAGCGGGTCCAACAGATGGATCGAGCTGTAAGCGATGCGCTGCAACGGCCCGTGGTCGGTGGCGCCGAAGATCTGGGGAAAGGCCGCGAACGCCAACGAAAGGCTAGATGCATGATGGGCTTTCGCGTCCGCAATCATGTCGATGGTCAGCCGCTCGTCAACGCCGTTTGGGGCACCTGGGCGCCGGAAAGGCATATCGAGGGTGACCACTGATCCTCCTCCGGCCGTGGCATATCGGTGAAACGCCACCACCCGGCCGTCGCGGTCACGTGCGATGGCCAGCCTGATGCCGGGGAGGCGGCCCTCCAGGGCCCCGTCGAGATTCATGGAGAACCCGCGTTCGGTGCGTGCGGCACGATGCGCGGCGTACAACACCTCGGTCAGCTCGGCGAGAAGGTGCCCGCCCAGCTCCTGCTCGTCAATGATTTCTGTTGTGAGCCCGCAGTTATGGGACCGTCGCACCGCCTGGCGCAAGTTCCGATACCGGCGCCCCGCCAGGCTGAAGTGCGGAACATCGACAACGACGTCCCGCCCGATCGGTACTGTCAGCTTTGGCCTCCCGACTAAGTCATCGCGCCACAGCCCAAGGTGCCGTTCGCCGCAAGCCAATACAATGATCCGCCAGCCCTTGCTGCGGCACATCCCGACGAAATCGGCTACCAGCCTTTCGAATTGGGTGACATCGCCGATCGGGTCGCCGCTAACGACGGCGAAGCCAAGCCGGGTTCGGTAGGCGATCGCCGCGGTCTTATCCGTGTTGAAGTGATAGCTCTTGCTCGAATGCATAGCGAAGGGCGCCAACGGGTCCCCGCGTGTCGCGTTGACCAGCGGCCATACCTGTGCCAGCAGCTCTGGCTGCGGTTTCGGCGTGGTCGGCAACATGAGCGCCAGCCCGCTGCCCGCGACAAGAATATTGCCGAAGACCCCTAAAGACAGGAAATGCGCCCACAGCCCCGCGGACAACGCAACCGTCGCAAGAATCACGTGCCCGAAGGTCACCGGCCGGCCGAGAAAGATGCCGCGCGCGATCAGGGCCACCGCGACGAGTAACGCGATTGACCATCCGAACCGGCTTGGCGCGGCTCGGTCGTAGCCGAGGTATTCGCGCATGACCAGCACAGCCGACCAGCCCAAGACGCACAGCAGCATCAAGACGCTAATGACACGGGCCGTCGGGGTATTGACCCTGATCAAGACCGCTTCGCGGCCCCGCGCGCCGCCGGTACCGATCCTCTGGGTGATCTTCACCGCGCGCGAGCTTCCTGAGTCAGCCGATCGGCCGACTGTCCCGGATCCAGAGCCACGGCCGAAGAACGTTGGCTGTTAACGCCATTCGCGGCTGGGACCTTATAAGGCACGGGCCCACCTTTTCTTCCGGCGAATCGCGACAATCATGTAAAACTTACTCGCGAGGCGAGCGCACCCGCGAGAGCCATTTGTCCTCGCGCTATGAACCTAAGTCACAAAGTGATTGGAAAATTTAAGGCGACGATTCGCGACCAATGTACTGAAGGTGCGGGACTTCAGCCCCTACCCAGCGGTGCGGTCAGATGCTCAGATAGCCGAAGAGGATGAAAATGCCACGATGACAACGGAGGTGTGCCAAATGAACACTGCAGAACAACAGGCCCGGACGCGTGCGTTTGCTCGCGTGCTCGGCCCGTTCTTCATTATCCTTGCCGCCACGACGGTGGCTCGCGTGTCGGCTATGCGGCGGCTGCTTTCCGACTTCGAAGCCAACGCCGCATGGCCGTGGGTGACAGGCGCGTTTTTGCTTCTGATTTCCCTCGTCATCATTGCGCTTCACCAGTATTGGCGCGGCACAGCGGCGATCACCGTGTCCGCGGTGGGCTGGCTACTCGCGCTGCGCGCGGTGTTGCTCGTGGCGTTCCCAAATACCTTCCTGGCAGTCGCCGATGCCGCGATTGGCATGGTCGCCTTGTGGGTGAGCGTGGATATCCTCTTCGGACTGGTCGGGGTGTATCTGGCCTACGTCGGCTGGAGGCCCGCACCCAGTCAGCCAGCCCCACAGGCGGAAACGTCAACCCCGGAGCTTCCCCGCGCCGCGTGACTGGCCCATAGGTTTAGCTTTAGCCACTAAAGCCGAACGGCGCCTATTATCCCCCGGATTCATCCGGGGGATAATTGGCATGACCCAGCAGCTTCGATTCCGCGGATAGCAAAGAAACCCAACTTATGACTTTCGGCCCTCGCCAGCGAGCGGTCCGGCGGCACACGCTACGTACCATGACAACACACGATGAAACCACCGAGACCTGGCACGAAGTGGCGAACCGGCTCACCGCCGCGCAAATCGCCCGGCTCGAGCGTCTCGAACACGACGAACCACATGCGCTGCTAGAGATGGCGCGGCAGTGGGCGGCCCAGAACGCGGAGGACGCGGCGCCGTTCGACTGTGCCGCATTGCCCGCCGGCGCGGTGCGGACCTTCGCCTGGCAGCTTGACAGCAACCGGTTCCGCGACTTTGAGGGCACCACACGCCATGCCGGGCCGGCGCGCGTGCAAATTTGCGGCCGACAGCATGCCGACGGCTCGACGCGGCGGTGGATCGCCGTGCATGCTCGCCACCTGGACGCACTGGACATAGTGGCGGCGCGTGCGCTCTCGGCGGCGCTGGCCGAGGCGGCCGAGGAACTCGAGCGGCTCGACTAGGCCGATCGGCTGCTTGCGTGGACATACGCCTCTACGGCGAAGCCATCCGCCATCGATGAATCGCCCACGGGCAGTGTCGAATCGACAGAGGATGGCAACGTGGCCGACGCTCACGACCATGGAGGAAGTAATGACTAACCCGGAAGCGCTCTCGTCGATCATTGTCGGCCTCGATGGGTCAGACGCCGCGGTCGCCGCCGCCGTGTGGGCCGCCGACGAAGCGATCGCCCGGGATGTGCCACTTCGGCTGATCCACGCAGCCGACGTTGCGCCTATGCACCCGCGCGCTGACTTCAGGCTGCAGATCGCCGAGGCCGAACCGTGGTTTCGCGCCGCCGAGGCGGCACTGGCAGCGAGCGGTAAAACGGTCAAAGTCGAGGCAGCGGTTGTCGGTGCAGGGCCGAGGGCGGGCCTGATCAGTGAATCGCGCGCCGCGGAGATGATATGCGTGGGTTCGGTCGGAGTTGGGCGGCGTGCCGGCCACGTGCTCGGTTCGACGGCGGCCGCGTTGGGCAACGCGGCGTTTTGCCCGGTAGCCATCATCCGTCCCGAAGTGACGGCGGCGGGCGACGGTGGTTGGGTCGCTGTCAGCATTGACAGTTCGCCCGATAGCGATCTCATCGTTGAGAATGGTTTTGCCGAAGCGAGGCTACGCGACGCCCCGCTATTAGGGTTCGCAGTAGGGTGTGCCGCCAGTCGCCGTGACAGGTTTGAACACCGCCTGGATCCTTGGCGGGACCGCTACCCCGAGGTGCAGGTGCGCATCGTGCCCGCACCCCACGGCGTCGCCGAATTGATCTCGACGACTTCAGAACCCGTCCAATTGGCCGTCATTGGCGGCGGCCAGGTGGCCCCGCTGATGCGGTTCGCTCCGGCTGCGGCCACATCGATTATCGAGGCGTGTTCGGTGCTGGTGGTGCGTCACTAGGCCACACGGGCGGTGATCTGACATGACGCCAGCACGGAAGCCGTTGTGCCGCAGAGGTGAGGCCCTACGCCCGCCCCGCGGGTGACAAACGCCTCTGACGGAAGACGCCCGTGCTCACATACCGTCGTCGTGTATGCGCGCCGCGGCGGACTAATTCGCCAACCAGTGAAGGGCAAGCCATGTCATCGAGCAGTACACGCTTGGGAATCGTCGTCGGGGTCGACGAATCATCGGCCGCCAAGGCAGCGCTACGATGGGCCGTACGCGACGCCGAGCTTCGCGGCATCCCGCTGACGCTCGTGCATGCGGTCTCGCCAGAGGTTTCGTCGTGGCCAAGTGTGCGGTTACCTCCGGGCCTGGCGCGTTGGCAACGAGACCACGGGCGCCGACTAGTCGACGAGGCACTCAAGCTCGTTGACGAGGCTTCCCAGCATGGAGGTTCCACCGAAGTCCACAGCGAAGTCTTGCTTTCGGCCGCGATTCCTACGCTGGTCGACTTGTCCAAACAAGCAGAGTTGGTGGTCACGGGTTGCCGCGGAAGTGGACAGTGGCCCGGCCGGCTACTCGGTTCAGTGAGTTCCGGATTGCTTCGCTATGCAAAGTGCCCGGTCGCGATAGTCCACGAAGACGACAAGGTGACATCGCATGCCGACTCGGCACCGGTGTTGGTGGGAATCGACGGCTCGGCCGCTTCCGAGTCGGCGGCCGCCATCGCGTTCGATGAGGCCTCACGCCGAAACGTCGGGTTGGTCGCACTTCATGCATGGAACGATGCGGACTTGTCCGACTGGCCCGAAAACGATTGGCCGGCAACACAGTCGGCAGCAGATGAGGTGCTGGCCGAGCGCCTGGCAGGGTGGCAGGAACGGTATCCCGACGTGCCGGTGACGCGTACCGTTGTGCGGGACAAGCCGGCGCACCAGCTCGTCGAACGTTCCCAAGACGCTCAGCTACTCGTCGTCGGTAGCCGGGGCCGCGGCGGATTCGCCGAGCTAGTGGTGGGTTCAGTGAGTGAAACGGTTGCTCAGCTGGCGACGGTCCCGGTAATCGTGGCCCGCGAATCGATGGACTAGCACGTCGATTGCCCAGCGCTTCACCTAACGGACCACCAGCACCGAGCATTCGGGGTGGCGGAACAGCGGATGCCCAAAAGGCCCGATCAACTGCGCCAGTTGATCAGCTTCGGCACCGCCGATGACCGCGAGCTGAACTCGTTCGTCGTTAACGCGCAGGAAGCTGGCGATCGCGAACTTGGTGGTGACCGGGTACACGCGCACCTCGGGATGACGCCGTCGCCAAGCTTGCACCCGACGTTCGAACGTGCCATCGGCTTGCTCGGTGAGTTCCTCTGGTCGGCCTCCGAGTACGAGCATGGGCGCCCTGCGCAACTTTGCTTCCCACGCCGCGTATTTGACAACGGTATCGTTGTCTGGCGCGTCGGTCATCCGCACGACGATCCAATTAATCTCGGGCGGCTCGTCCAGATTTGCCCGGAGGACGGCGACCGGACAATGCGCCATTTCGGCAAGCTGAGTCGCCACTGAGCCCAATATCGAGCGTGCATAACGCCCGATTCCGACCGAGCCGACGCAAACCATCGCGGCATCGCGTGATGCCTCCACGAGCAGCGGCCCGGCCGGACCACGCGGGATATCGGTTTCGATGGTGACGGGCTTTCCAGCTGCCTCAACCGCGACTTGCGCTTTGCGCAGCGATGTCTCGGCATGCGCAAGGTCACGGATGTAGTCGTCCGGGGATGAATTTGTCTGTTTGATGACCGAGACGAGGCGCAGCGGCACGCCGAGGCCGACGGCCTCATCGACAGCCCAGAGTGCGGCGGATATCGCCGCCTGCGAACCATCGATACCTACGACGATCGGTTTCATCTGCACTCCTGTCCGAAAAGGCTTCCGATGTCGGTGGCGATCCGACGCGGCGTCATCCAGCAGTGGAATAGTCGTCCAGAGCTCGCTGAGGTGCGGTCAGCCCCGTTGCCGGCTGAGCCAGCCGGTAAACGTCGATCAGGCGCGCGAGATCACTCGGCGTGACGATGCCGATCACCCTGCCGCCGTCGACGACGAGGGCACGACGACCGTGGCCGGGAGTTGCCAACCGCTCCAGCAGCGCCCACAGCGGCTCGCCTGGCTGGGCCGTCGGAACACGTTGCAGCGGTAGTGCAATATCGCGCACGGTGGTGGTGGTGCGTCGGCTGGGCTCAACATCGCGCACTTGCTTTAGCGTGACCAGTCCCATGATCGATCCGTCGCTGTCGGCGACCGGGTATGCAGAGTGCCGATCGCCGAGCAGATAACGCTCGATGAAATCTTGCACGCTGAGCCAGGAGGGCGCGGTGTGCGGATCAGCGGTCATGGCGTCGCCAACACGCACCCCGGAAAGGGCCTGCCGCGTCGTTAACTGCGCTTCCTCGTCGCGGGCGGCGGCGAAGATAAACCAGCCGATGAAGGCCAACCACACGCCCCCGACAAGCGCGCCCACCAGAAACTCGGCCAACCCCAACGTGATCAGGACGATTGCGACCACCCGCCCGGCACGGGCCGCACCGACCGCAGCGCGCACGCTATCGCCGTATCGTCGCCACAGGTATGCGCGGACCAGCCGACCCCCGTCCAAAGGGGCACCCGGCAGCAGGTTGAACAACCCCAGCATCAGGTTGATGCCGGCCAACCACCACCCGACGCTGACCACGATGGGCGCAGCCCGCGCAGCCGCGAGCATCATTGCCAGCCCCGCGAACATCGCCGACAGGGCAAGGCTGGTCGCCGGGCCCGCAAACGCGATCCGGAAGGCCGCTTTCGGTGTCTTTGCCTCGCCTTCCAGACGCGTCACTCCGCCGAATAGCCACAGCGTCACGCTGCCAACACTTACGCCGACTCGACGGGCGACGACGGCGTGGGCGAGTTCGTGCGCCAGAAGTGAAGTCAGCAGCACCAGGGCCCCGCACACGCCGGCCAGCCAATAGATTGGCCGCGAATAACCCGACACAGCATGGGGCAAAGCGGTTGCCAGGCTCCACGTGAACAACCACAGGATCACGACCACGCTCCAGTGAATCTTCACTTCGAACCCGGCAATTCGTCCTAGCGGGATCGCCTCAGACACCTTCGAACCTCCGAACGTTTGGTAGCAGATCATTTAGCTTTGGTGAACAAGACTGATCGCGCCGACAGACCGCCGGCGCAGCTAGCCGGTGATGACGACAGCCGCGCAAATCGCCTCGATGAACTGCACGATTGCCTGCTCGAGCAGATGGCGGGCAATATCGGTCTCGGTGATCATGCCGACCGCTCTGTGGTTCTCGATCACCGAAAGGCCACGCACTTGATGTTCTTCCATGATGTTGAGCATCTCCGGGATGCCTGCGTTCGCGTCTACGCAGTAGACGTCGTCCCGGGCCAACTCTCCAGCTGTCGCGGTGTTCGGACCGAAGCCCGCCGCGCGGCCCTTGATCAGAGCGTCACGGTCGGTGACCATTCGGTGCAGCCGACCGTCGTCCCCAAAGATCGGCAACGCGCCGACACTGCGACCCCTCATATATTGGGCTTCCGCGCTTAATGTTTCGTGCTCACCGACACAAGTCACACCCGCGTTTATGATGTCACCTGCGGTGGTCATTGGATCCCCTCGGTTCGAGTCTCTTCTACTGCCGAAGGTATGGCGCCGCCGCCGCCGGCGCTAGGGTCGTTTGGCCTTGTCCTGGCAGCCAATGGACCTGACCGCGGTTGGCGAGCGACCTAATTTAGCCCGTTGCGCCCGCGTCGGGATTACCACAGGCCGGCCGCTCGACCCGGTGCTTGATTTCGAGCAAAAACCCGCGCGTACCGAGCGAGACAACTGGTCGCGCCAGTTCCATAGCAAAGACTTCGCCCGGGTGGCGCAAAGCGATTCTGACGCGGCTGAACAGTCGAATTCGGCCCTGCCAGTGTGGCTCCAGATGAATCGACCACACTGCATTCCAACGCTGGTCTGGTGGAGCGGCCTTGAGTACAAGGTAGTTTTCGGACTTGACTTCATCGACGCTAAAGGTCACTCCGTCGAGCAGTCCCCACCAGTTTTGCGGTGTTATGCATACCACGTCGCCTACCGCCGGTTGCCGCCATTCGGGCTGAGTCGCATCGTCATCGTGATGGTAAAGGCCGGCAAGGCTTTTCAGTCCCTGCCAGCCGGCCAAGCCAGGCCGGTGCGAAACCACCTGCAACAGCCACGGCCAAACCGCGGAAGGGGGACCGTCGATGTCCACCGCCTCGGTTATCTGGATGGCCGGATCGGATATCAGGCTGTCGCCTGGCAGCCGCATCCGACACTCCGCTTTGGTTGTACCCCAGTTGCGGTAGTACCGGCGTGTGCCGTACAAGACCGCGAGCAGCGCGGCAGTTTCAGTCATCCTTCGAGTCACGTTTGCCATAGCGCCAGTCTGGCCACGTCGCACTCCCATGCACCAGAGTCAATGGTCCCCGCATCCAAGCGTTAAAGCCTGCTCCTTCTGCCGCCCCTGGCGGTTGCTCGACCGCACGGACCAGTAGCGCACCGCATTTAGCAACAGTCTTCGATGATGTGCACAGCCGCCTCTTCGGCGGACGCTGCTCCCCCGCTGATGCCCACGTCCTCGGCCACCAACTCTGCCTCGGCATCCTCACCAAAGCCCCTGTCCGGAGCAACTAGTCGGCCCGCTCGCACCCGTCCGACCTCCCGCCGCTGCGGAAATTCGGTTTCCCGCTCGGCTTCGTCGGAGCGCTGTTGCTCTTTTTGGTCGAGCGGATTGTCGAGTCGCGAGAACGGGTCTTGCTCTTCCTCTGCGAGAAGCTGATTGATGCTTTCCGCAGGCCCGAAGGCGCCCGGCCCGTACGGTTGCTCGGGTGGCGAATATCCCTCGTCGAGTACGTCATCGACGCCGCGATCGATCAGCGTGTCCTCTGGCTGCAGCTGATCCTCGTCCTCAACGCTGTCCACGCCGGCCGTCGGGCCTAGGCCAAGATTTTGACTAGTCATGTCTCAACTTCTCCTTTCACCCTGAGCCGATGGCGATCTCGAGCCACCCAGGCATTGCAACGTTGCGGCAATCGGTGCTCGGGCCGGAAGGGCGCAAAGACATCTCGCCCCGGGACGATGGTCACTTGATGTGCCGGCATCGAATCCGCTTAGTTTGCGGGGGTGATCAGGCCGTAATGGCCGTCGTAGCGGTGATACAACAAGCTGGCGCGGCCGTAGGCGGCATCAATGAAGAAGAGGAACGGCAAGCCGAGCAGACCAAGGCGCTTGGCGGCCCCGTTTTCGGTCAGGCATGGCACCGAGTGTCGGCTGATGGTCACGCGCGACGTGAATGGGCTCACCTGTTCGGCGAGAGCAGGTGTAGTCAAGGTGAGGCTGTAGCCCGTCGCACCGTCGCGGCACAGCACGGCGGCAGTTCCCGTGCCCTTCTCGGTGAATAGATGAAAATCGTATTCTAGAAGTTGCATTTCGGATACAGCCTCATCGATAGTGCAGGGCGCCATGGCGAACGATTTACGGCGAATAACACGGCGCTCGTCCGGCGGGCGGGGGAAGTATGTGGGCCGATGCGTCGGCTCTGAATCGCGCCGGAAGCCAGATGCGCCTGCCACGGGCATCCCGCCGTGGCCCACCTCCCAGTGTTCAGCGACACGTTCCATGCGTCGTCGCAGCCGTGCCGCGAGAAGATCGACCGCTTCGCGTGCGGTTTCCGCCTGGACCTGCGCGCGTATCGGCCGGCCATCGACATCCAGATTGGCTTGCGCGACGATCGGCCGTTGCACGGCTGGATCGCGGTGCCTGGCCAATCTCACCCGTGCGTGGAGCACCGGTTGGCTGGTGTAGTGACCGAGTTCGCCGATCTTGCAACGCGCATAATCGGCCGCTCCCGGAAGCTCGTCGTGTGTTGTCACCTCAACGTCGTTGGTCGTAGGTAATTCGGTTCTGCGGCGCATACGTACCGTGCTACGTCACGGAACTGGTTGCGGGCCAGGGCCTAAGGTCACCGAAGGCCGTCAACGGTCGCATTAAAACGAACTGGGCTTGGTGACCCCGCGTCCCGGACGGTTCAGGAAGGCAGGGGCAACCGCCAGAGGGACTCGCCGGGCTCGAGAAGCCACATTCGGCTCGCGTTAAATCGCACCAGGCTGAGCGCTCCCACAATGAGAAAGAAGGCCAGCAGACCTCCCAACACCGCGGTCACCACCGCCGAGCCAAATTCACCGGGACTCGCGGTCGTCACGTCGAACCACGCGTCGCAAAGCAGCAGTATTCCCGTGGTGAAAGCGGGAAACACAAGCAACTGCCGATGCAGCCAGGTCAGTATCGCCGTCGCGGCCATGAACAAGATCAACATGCTGTCGAAACCCAACCACGTCAACTGCCAATTGCGGACCGTATAGTCCTGAGGCAGCGTAAAGCCCAAGTAGATGATCCAAGGAATCATGAACACCGCGCCTCCGGTCATGAGCCCCAGATGTGCCTGTGCCAACTTCGCTGTGATGCCTTTCGGCCTAAGCTCGGCGACGGGCCGTTCGAGACGCTGAATCAGCTCACGTCGCTGTGCGGCTGTGAGCGCGGTGATCTGAGCATCGGACAGAACATTCTTTGTCACCGACCAGACCCCTTGCTAACTCGCTTTCTGGACAAGGCCCCAGTGGGACTGGCCAGTATCCGAGCGCAACGCCAGTCTCGCTGCGCCACCACCCACCGCGGCCGTCGTGTTAATTCCTGTACCCGTTGCAGTGCAGCCGTTTTAACGGATGTGCGGAAGGGGTGCCACCCGCGCGCATCCGGCATCTTCGGAGCCCGCGCTGCGCGCATAGCCGGCCGAGGCAACAGGGATGCTGCGGTTGGTTCGAGCGCTCGGAGATGTTGCAAGCGGGCGCCGAGGACGACGCCATAACCGCACTCCTTGGTCTCGGTGCGCTTGGCCTTGATCGTCAGCCGGCCGTTGCGCACCGTGATCTCGGCGTCCTTTCGCACGGCCGATGCCCGGGATTTCAGCGCGCACATGAGATTTGCCTTCCTTCAACTCGTCCGCGATGCGGATGCGATGCGTTCGAACGCCGTCCGCAGTTTCAACCAGGCCGACAACCTGGATAACAGCCGCCGAATTCCGGGAAACGCATGTGCACGGCGTTGCACGGGAATTTCTAATCCGGTGGCGCATGCTCCCCTGCCCGCGGGCATTCGTCCGGCACATGGATAAATACAGCGCGATCATCAGCCGTCGCGGCTTGGCCACGGCGATTCGCGGTCAAGTAGAGCCATCCCGGTCTGATCGGCTGTTTACATCGCGCGCACTGCGGGTCGGCGACCACTGCACGCTCCCTTCCTTGCCTTCACCACGCGGCCGTTTGAGCCGTTATTCAGAGATATCGCCGTTGCCGCATCTCGTCTAGGGACGTAAGTCGCCAGTACCACCGGCGGTCATCGTCGGCCCTGAGCCAGGCAGTTGCGCAGCGTGCGTGGGGCATCCGCCGTCGAAGCCCAGCAACGAGTCGAATTAGATTGGCGCTCAGAACGATTCCGTGCAGCGTTCGCCCTGATCGATCACGTGCACAAGGTCATGGGCGGCTGCTGCGCCTGCTCGGAGGTGACGGCATAAGTGAGCCTGCTACCTAGCAGGGAGCCCCAAGCTCGCTTGACGGCGGCGATGACCGCGTCATCGAAGTCGCGAAGTACATCGTTTTCGGCGGACGCTACGAGCGCGTCGGCCAGCTCGAGCGGGGCCACATTGTGCTGTTTGGCGGTTTGCACGATATCGGTGAACGCTGCGTCAAGGCTGCACCGGCGCAGAGCTACCAGCACACCTTCGGCAGCGCTCAGGATGCGCTGGCCGCTCCGGCGAGGATGCCAACGACGACCGCGCTCTGCTTGTGGGTTCAATGTGAGCTCCCTTGCCCTGCATTTTGGAGGCGGCCGATTCTGTACGGCAAAAGCACCGCCTGTCTTGATCCTTCGTTGCTGCGGGGTCGGCTGGTAGAGAACGAAGTCCCATCCCTGATGGTCGTTTGGCTTGATTGACGAGGCCGTGTGCCCGGCGCTGGCGGTCGGCTCAGTCGTCGGCGAATCAGCTCACTTTACGAGGAAGCCGCGGAGCCGGTCCGGTGCCAGCTATTGATCACGCGGACGGCCGAATTGCTACATCCGCCGGATCGCCTTCAGAAAAATGGGCGCCTTTGCCTAAGCGGCAACCGCCACGTACACGGACAGGTGCTCGCCGACCGCGTAGGCGAGCGGCCAGTCGCCGTTACGGACGGCCCGCGCGAGGTCGTCAACCATGGGACTCTTGGCACCCAACTCCGCCAGCCATCCGGACACCGTGGGGCCGATGGCATTGATCGGAACCTGAACTGTGCGACCTAGGTGCAACCGGTCCGTCACCTGATACAGGGCGACGGGTGCAACGGCAGCTCGTCCGAGCAGGTCGCGCCACAGCGACCATGAGCACCTGCGCTGGGTAGGAGTTGGCTCAGGTGAGCCTGCCAGCCATCACGGTGTTTCGGCAGAGTGATGGCTGCCGCGAAAAGCGATGCAGGTCGGCCGAGTCCACGGCGAGATCATGGATCGGGCAGCGCGTTGTGCCGCAACGGCGGAGGATCAATACCTGGCCGGCTCATCAACGCATTTGAGGAATTGTCAAAACCTGTGGATTGATGGGCTTCAGGCGACCTCCGATCCGGCGGTCTTGTCAGCCGGCGGGATTGGGTCCGGCGTGATGTCAGTGGGCCGTTCGAGCAGTTTGCCCTTGTGGAAGATCGCGCCAGCCCGGACGAGGGCGACGAGTTCGGGTGCGTTGACTTTGCGCCAGCGGGCTTGTGCGGCCTCGATGAGCTTGTAGGCCATGGCGATTCCGGCGGCGCGTGATCCTGGGCCCTTGGTGACGCGCTGACGAAGGCGCACGGTGGCAAAGGTGGACTCGATGGGGTTGGTGGTGCGCAGGTGGATCCAGTGCTCGGCGGGGTATTTGTAGAACTCGAGCAGGGTGTCGAGGTCGTCGGTGATCTTGGTGACCGCCTTGGGGTACTTGGCGGCGTAGTCGAGTTCAAAGGCCTTGGCCGCGACCTGGGCCTTGTCGATGTCTTCGGCGTTGTAGATGTCCTTGAGTGCGGCCGACGCTCCTGGGTGTGCTGATTTGGGCAGTGCGGAAAGGACATTGGCCTGCTTGTGGAACCAGCAGCGCTGCTCGCGGGTGTCGGGAAACACCTCGCGCAATGCCGCCCAGAAGCCGAGCGCGCCGTCGCCGACCGCGAGCACGGGTGCTCTCATGCCGCGGCGGCGGCAATCACGCAGCAGATCGGCCCACGATTCGGTGGACTCGCGGTATCCGTCGGTGATCGCGACCAGTTCTTTGTGCCCGTCGGTACGCACTCCGATCATCACCAGCAAACACAGTTTCTGCTGATCTAGGCGTACCTTGAGGTGGATTCCGTCGACCCACAAATAGACGTAATCACTACCCGACAGGTCACGGGCTCCGAATGCTTTGGCCTCGTCTTGCCATTGGGCGGTCAGCCTACTGATCGAGGCCGCTGACAGGCCTGAGCCGGTGCCGAGGAACTGCTCCAGCGCCGGTGTGAAGTCGCCGGTGGACAGTCCGTGCAGATACAGCAATGGCAATACCTCGCTGATCTGCGGGGACTTGCGTGCCCAGGCCGGCAAGATCGCCGAGGAAAACCGTGTGCGCTCACCCGAGTCGGGGTCGGTCCGCTTGTCGTTGACTCGCGGCGCTTGCACCGGCACGCCACCAGCGGCAGTAAGCACTGTGCGTTCCTCGTGGAAGCCGTTGCGCACCACCAGCCGGTGGCCGTCCTCATCAACCAAGTCGCAGTGAGCGTCGATGTAGGCGGCGACCTCGGCCTTCAATGCCGCCGCCAACATCTGACGAGCACCATCGCGGACAATCTCATCAAGCAACGACCGACCCGCACCGCCGTCGTTGTCGTTGGCCGATTCCGCATCGTGAACTACCGTGAGCAAGGGCGTACCTTCCCAACCAGCGCGCCAACGCCGGTCTTGATCAGAACACTTCGGACTTCAGATCATCCTCGGGAAGGTGCGCCCGCTTACGCCGCCTCGCCGAGGCTCATCCACAGGTTCTGAGCATTGCTCAACGCATTTGGCGGAGCGGTTCTGCGCGTCGCTATGCGCCGACACTGGTTATAGTCCAGGCGAATTCGTGATTCAGTTGGCACTGCACCGGCCGTGTCTCCGAGTTTCGACCTGTAGCTTGTCGGCGCAAGTCGCACCACACGGCCAGATCCCTCATTGGCTCGCCGACCGCCCCGAGGTGAGCGTCACCGTTCACGCCGTCCGTGTGATTGCTGGGATGTGTTTGCACATCTTCGTCATCAGAACTCGCGCGGGGTGAGAGAGCAAGCACTTCGTCGAAACCGGCGACTAGACAATCGCGGAAAACATCGACATCTGGGATCGCAGCGGTATCAACGTTTATGCCGATAGCACAGCTGTCGAGGTGGGTCAGAAGCGTGATGTTCACGGCGGCACCGAGTGTGGGTGAGAATGCGTACTGCATCCGAACCGCGGCGCCCGCGATGTAGACCTGTTCGGCGAATCCGGGAACGTCACTGGCAATGAAATCGACATTGCGGAGCGCCGAGCCTACATACCAACGCGGTGTCATGCGAAGAGCGCCGGCGATGAATTGCGGATATTTGAGCGACTTCTCATTGCGGGCCTTGCGCGTCAGCTCGTGGATCGCGCGGATTCGGCTTGGGGCATCCGCGATCCCGGCCGGCACCTGTATGCGCATCAGCGTCGCGCGATTACCGCCCGGAGGGTCCTGCGGGGTCCGGATGCTGATCGGCATCGTCATGATGAGGTTCTTGATCGCCGCCCCGTGCGTCTCGTGGTATCTGCGCAGTCCGCCCGTGACCGCGGCGATGAAGGCGTCGTTCAACGAACCACCGCCGATCAAGCCCGCTTCGTGCAAACGTTCCTTCGGCACTTGACATGTCGCGAGCGCTCGACCGTTGCTTCGTTTTAGCATGATTGGCGAGCCAGGACGACCGGTGGGCCGCGCGGTTCGCCATATCGACGCGGCAGTCGAACAGGCTTCTCTCATTTTTCCGATAGGGTCCCGAATGCCATCGGCGATAACCGTCGGCACCTTCAGCGATGCCCTGAGTGCATCCGTCGCGTATCCGATGCCACCGGACAGTATCGCCCGATATCTCGGGAAATACTGTCCGACAGGCGGTGCGGTACTCGTCGTCGGCAGCGTGCATTGTGGGCGCCTCGGTGTGGAATCGTACAACGCAGCTGCCATTTCAACGGCACCAACGCCATCGCTGAGCGCGTGGTTCAGCTTGCACAACAGTGCCGCGCCACCATCCGCCAATCCTTCGATCACGATGGACTCCCAGAGAGGCCGGGCTCGGTCGAAGTCTGCCATCGCGGCGATCCGGGCCATTTCGAGCACAGTACCCACGTCGCCGGGGGCGGGGGCAGCGACTCTGCGCACGTGGAAAGCAGGGTCAAAGTCACTGTCGAACTCCCAGCGTGGCCGAGCCAGCCCGGGCGACCGAACAACCCGCTGTCTGAACATAGGTACGGTCCGACTGAGCAACTCGAATCGGTTGGTCAGCTCCTGCCAGTCCGGCGATCGGTCGAGCAGAATCATGACGACGATTGTGGAACGCAATCGCGCGTCACCCTCGATCTCCCAGATGAACGCGTCACTGCTACGTAGGAATTCGGTCATGACTACGCTGCGATTGCAATGTCCACAGATAAGCAGTCGGCGATCGCGTATGCCGAGACCCAGTCATCGCTTCGCACCGCTCGTGCGAGGTCGTTGACCAGCGGACTGGCGGCGCCGAGGTCTGCCAACCACGCCGAAACCGTGCTGACGATCCCGTCGTCGGATACCCGGGCGGTACGGCGCAGGTGGAGGCGATCGGTGATCTGGTAAGACCGTCTTGGCAATCCTCGCCGCCGCACGGGGTAATTATTTAGCCTCATCGTGCCCTCCTGCTCGAGCCGTATTCGTCTGATCACACCGCTTTTGCGGTCGAGCCAGTAGGGCCGAACGAAGGGCTTCGTCGCCGGCCTTAGTCCCGACTTCGACGTTCGGAAGGTCCCGCGCGGGAAGGGACTTTCGTCGCCGCCATTTCAGGCGCCGAATTCTCATAGTGTCGAGCAGGGCCTACTCTCACGGGCGCCGGTGACCTTCAGCGGGACGGCGATGGTCTTTCGGCACTACGACGAGACGGGCCGCGGCGGTGGTAGGCAAAGTCATGAAGATCCGGTCCTCGCCGATCCGCGATTGAAGAATAGCCACGACCCAGCGAGCGCGGGTCAGCACGGCATTCAGAATGAGATTCACCGCCAGCGCGGCCACGTACTCGCCTCGTTCGCGCTTATGCCCGCGACCGCGATGTCCGCTAGAGCATCGGCCCGACGATCCGGAACCACCTGCCGCGGTGGGTGGTTGCGGCCACCGCCACGGCGGCGGCGATCAGAGTTCTCGCCCGCACTTGTGACTGCTTCCTATTTCTTCCTGACTGCGCAAGAGCTGGCAGGACCAAGGCAGCGGGGCTCGGTTCAATGCAGGCTCGCGGCATGGGCGAGCTTATCGCCGGGCTGGCCGTTGGGTTGCTGGGTCAAGCCGGCGGCGCGCGACTCACGGGTCAAGAAAGAGGTGAGCTCTCCGATCGCGCTCATGAGTGGAGCGGGGAATACGATTGTGGTGTTCTTCTCCACCCCGAGCTCGATCAACGTCTGCAGGTTGCGTAGTTGCAATGCCAGCGGATGCTCCATCATGGTGTCGGATGCCTCGCCCAGCGCAGCGGCGGCGCGCGCCTCCCCTTCTGCGGCAATGATTTTGGCCCGCTTTTCCCGTTCTGCCTCGGCCTCGCGGGCCATCGCTCGTTTCATGCCCTCCGGAAGCTGAATGTCCTTGAGTTCCACCAGGGTGACTTCCACGCCCCATTCCACGGTGGTGGTGTCCAGGATCTGGCGGATGCTGCCGTTGATCTTCTCTGTCTGGGCCAAAACTTCGTCGAGAGAATGTTGCCCGACCACATTTCGCAGAGTGGTCTGAGCGATTTGATCGATCGCTGCGTTCACGTTTTCGATGACGACGACCGCTTTTTGCGCATCGATGACACGGAAGTATGCGACCGCGGCGATGTCCACGCTCACGTTGTCACGCGTGATGATCCCCTGCGATTGAATGGGCATGGTCACGATCCGCATCGAAACTCGCCACAGGCGATCGATGACCGGAATGATGAAGCGCAAGCCCGGCTCACGAACCCCGATGACGCGGCCGAGCCGAAACTGGACACCGCGCTGATACTGCTGCACCACCCTGATCGACGCGGCCGCCAACAGCAGCAACACTAAGATCCCCGAAACCGCCAGAACCCAGGCTGTTTGACTCATGACCACCACCTCAATCCAAGTTGCCGACTGCGCGCTTTGACCAATCGTGCTAACAAACGCTAGAACCGTGCTCGCGGCAGGTCAGCAGCCAAAAGTCCCCGCCCACATGGCCGAAGGTCCTTCCGGTGACACGAGACCGCTCAATCGCAAGGGACGCTTGAACGACTCCCCGCAGCGGGCACGCCCACGGCGGACTCGAGTTCGGTCAGACACGCCTCGGTGAGTGGTATCAACGCATGCGCGTCGGGAACCGCATCGGCGCCCGCGACATACCCGAAACCGACCCGATCGGCATACGAGCATGTCGTCACGTTGAGCGCCTGACCGTCATAGACCGTCGATACTGGATAGATCTCATCGACATGCGCTCCGTTCCAATACATTTCGGTGCGCGGCCCCGGAACGTGCGAAATCGGCAGATTGTATCCGGTGCGGGCAATCTGCGCGAACGGCAACATCGGGGTAATTGCGGTCGCGGCGATGCTGCCCGCGACCGTCAGGAGTGATGCCGCCGACCCGCGCTTCGCCACCCAACGCTTGCCCTCCGACATCGACCTATGGATTACGTTCAGCCGGGCAACCGGGTCGTCCAAGTCTGTGCCTAACGGGCACAGCCAAAGGCCGAACATGTTGCCATGCTGATAATTTGCTGGACTGCGCTGGCGATTGCGGACTGTGATGGGGCAGATGGCCACCAGTGACTGCTCAGGCAGTTCCCCGCGGTCACACAACCACTGCCGCAGAACGCCGGCCACTATCGCGGTCGCCACGTCGTTGGCGGTGACGTCGGCACGCTGCTGCACGGCCTTGAAGCGGCTCTTGGCCCAGCTGGCGGCGCAAACTACGCGCTTCGACCCTAACCGTCCGTTGAGCCGCGTATATGGCGCTCCGAACGGCAAGACGGTCGTGTGCTCGACCAAGCTGTCGATGGTGGTCGATAGCTCGCCCGTGATGACGTGCCCGAGGAACCCGACACTCGATGCCGCCGTGCCGACCACCGACCGTAGCGGTGCCACTAGACGACTCACCAGCGCGCTTGAGCGCGGCGGTATCGTCGATTCCGGATCGCGGTCGGCGAAGAAGGGCGGCATCGCACGTTCTCGTGGATCAGTGCTCAACGCGTCGGTAATCATCCCGAGGCCAGCGACACCGTCGATGACGGTGTGATGCACCTTGACGTAGAAGGCGAGTCGGCCGCCCTCAAGACCGTCGATCAAGTACGACATCCACATCGGACGGGACCGGTCGAGTCGCACCGCATCCAACTCGCTGATCAGCCGCCAGAACCCGTCTCCACCTGATGCCAGCGTCCGACGCTCGCAATGTTGGCTGAGGTCAAGGGTATTCATTTCACGCCACATCCAGACGCCGCCGGTGTCGGCACCACAATGCGGATATCGGCGCAGCCGCCGATCAATCGATTCGCTTCCCGCGAGTGCGGCGGAATGTAGTTCGTCGACGTAGCCGGGGCCTGCGTCCGCCGGCGGCGCCAGGATCAGCACAGCGCCGACGTGCATCGGGTTGGATACCAATTCGGCGGTCATCATCGCGGCGTCCAGTGGATCGAGCACGTTCATCTCGGCTCGCCGTTCAGGCCGGGCGGGCGCACGGCGTGGGTGGCCCATCGAGCAGCCCCGACTGCTGCAGTGCATCCCAGACGAACCGCTGCACCGGTTGAGAGCGGAAGAATCCGGTGTGGCCACCCGGGTACCAGACTATTTCCGGTTTGCCCCAGTGCTCCCAGAGGCGGGTCACCTGCTCGCGCGGATGCACCAGGCGGTCGGCGACGCCGGCGTAGATGAAGCGGCCTTGCATCGGCACGAGTGGGGTAAGCGACAAAGGCGACACCATACGCCCGATGGCTTCGGCCAACTTCAATGTGTCACGGCGGGGGTCATCGTGCCGCAGGCCGGAGTGGCGTGCCAGCAATTCGACCAGGTCGGCCACCGGGACGCCGAGAATGGCACAGGTGAGACCCTTTTCGAGGCTGGCGACCAACGAAGCGATATAACCGCCGAGTGACAGGCCGTTCAGTCCTATCAGCGACTCTGGTTGCTGCAGGCGAATCCAGGACAACAGTCGCCGGATATCCCATACCGCCTGCGCCGTCGCATGTACGTCATCGAGCACATCTTCGCCCGGAAAGGCGGCGCCTTTCGGGAGGCCGCGCCCCCGGGGTCCATGCATTGGCAGGACGGGCATGACGATGTTCAGTCCGAGTTCGTCGTGCAGCTTCCAGGCGCGAAACAATGCGAGATCTAAGGCAGCGCGGCCCATCTCGGTGCCGTGTATGCACACCAACCAGGGGCGCGGTTGCGGGTGGCGCAGCAACAGCGCGTACTCACGATTGTTCGCGGTGTAGCTCCGCCACCGTTGCGCGCCAGGTTCGCCAGGAAGCGGCTGGTATCCGCTATCGAAATAAATCCGATAGAAGGATCGTCTGTGTCCTTTCACCTTCCGGATCGTGACATCCGAAAGTGGCGGGGGTTCTGCGAAAAAATATTTGGGCGTCTCTAGCCAGCCCTTACTTTCGTAGAATTCCAGTCCGGTCGCCACCTCGCGCGTGATCCGTTTAAACGCGTCCGGCCGACTGACCGGACGGCGAGCCTTCAGCCCGACCAGGACCACCTCGTCGCGAAACGCCTGCGCCGCCAGCGCGATTGTCGGCCGCGCGATCGGAAGGTCGTCCGGCGGTTGGCCAAGGTAATCGCGCCAGGACTGGGCGAAGTACCGCCCAGTCTGCGTGAAGGGTAGGACCGCCCCGCCCAGCCCACCGACGCCGGGCACCCACCAATCGAAAGCGCCCGCTTGTCGGCGCTCTCGGTTGCTGAGCATTGTCATAGCGCCACGCTAACAGCGGGACGGTCGAGTCGTTAGGGACCTATGACCCGGTGAAAGGCCCGAAAGTCCTTGATCGACAACCCGAGACCGACGACTTCGACACGGGCCAAACGACTCGGCTCGAGAGGACTTTCGTAACTCGCGCCGGCTTTTACGACCCCCGTAGGGTCGGAAACATCCGCCACGACCAGAGGCCGCACAAATAGGAGCGAGATCATGACTGCACCGGAAAAGACCACACCTCGCTGGGCCGAGCTTTCCGACGACGTGCTCGAATCGGTCGAAACCGGCCGCAAGCAGACAATTGAGGCCGTCCGTAAGTTCGTCGACGAAATCAGCCCCCTGCTTCCCGAGCAGTCGCGCCGCAAGACCGTTGTCGACGCCGCCCTGGAGCTCGCCGAGGAGTTGGTCACCACACGCATCGAATTCCTGCGCAGCGTGGTTCGCAATGCCGGTGATGCGCTGAGCAAGTAGCGAAATCCAAGGGCAAGTAGCTAAATCCAAGGACGGGCACTTTGGTTGTCCGAGGCGGGTGGTTGGACTGTGGTGATCGCGCAACCGCTCAGCCACCGGCGTTTTCAGTTCAGACCTGCTCGGAGCCGCCGACCTTTCTGCCTACTTTCTGCCTAGGCGTGCCGCGAACGCCGCGGCCCGCTCGAGGTCGTCGACATTGGGCCGTCCCCTGTTGATCCCGCCGATGAACCCGAACGGCCCGACCGTGTCCCATCCGCGGCATGAAAACGAGCCGACCACCTCAAACCCCTTTGATTCGAGCTGCTTTCGAAGCGGTTTGTGGTAGCCCCACAGCGGGACCTCGCGCGCGCCGCTGGTGAAAAAGGTGAATGCGCGGATGTGGTCAACGGTTGGTAGGTGCCGCATCAGCTTGCGTAGCCTCGGCTCCACCGTCATGTAGTAAATGCCGGACCCGAAGCCGATAAGATCGTATTCGCGGAGCATCGCGGGGTCGACCGATTCGGGTGTAACGACCTCGGCACCTATGAACTCGGCAATCCGGTCGGCTACGCGGCGAGTATTGCCGTGCGACTTCGAAGAACAGATGATGAGCGTCCTCATTTGCCGACTCCCTTCAGCGACATGGGCCTAGTCGGGTCCATCCTGTGTGAGCGCTTATCATCCGGCAAGAGGGCAAAGGCACCAAGCTGCGGTGCGAAAGACCTCGCGGATCGTCGCTGGCCAGGCCGGGATCCGCGGATGCGACCAAAGCAACCCGACAGTCGTGCCCTTGGCCCCTATGCATCGGTCGGCGTCAGGTGCTCCGATGGACCCAGAAAGGACGCTCGCCACACAACGCCATACCGCTATCCGATTCGGCAGCAATGGATAACCAACATGAACGCACCACTTGCCTCGCAGGAGAGGCCGGACTTCACCAAGATTGAGAAGCGTGCACCGTCGGTGGCGCAGATGTTCCTCGACCGCGTCGCCGCCAGCCCGCATGCGGAAGCTTTTCGTTATCCCCAGGACCACGGCTGGGAGAGCGTGACTTGGCAGCAGGTCGGCGAGCGGGTCTACAACATAGCCGCCGGGCTGATCTCGCTGGGCATCGCCGCAGAGGACCGAGTAGCCGTCGCATCCTCAACGCGTTACGAGTGGGTGCTCGCCGATTTCGCGGTGATGTGCGCCGGGGCGGCCACCACCACCGTCTATCCGACAACGAACGCCAACGATGTCGCCTACATCATCGCCAACTCAGGGAGCCGGGTGGTGGTCGCCGAGAATCAGACCCAGCTCGACAAACTGCTCGAACACCGCGCCGAACTGCCCAACGTGAGCAAAGTCGTGATGATCGACGGCAACGGCGACGGCGACTGGGTGATCACCCTGAATGAACTCGAGCAGCTCGGGAAGCAATTGCTCGCCGACTCGCCCGATGCCGTTAAGGACCGTATCGCAGCCGTCGCTCCGGATCAGCTTGCCAGCCTCATCTATACCTCGGGCACAACTGGGCGGCCCAAAGGCGTCCGGCTGTCGCACGGGGCATGGACGTACACCGCGGCGGCCATCGACTCGCTCAACATCCTCGGCCCCGACGACCTGAACTTCCTGTGGCTGCCACTGGCGCACTCATTCGGCAAGGTGATGCTGGCACTGCCCCTGCAGATCGGTTTTCCGACAGCGATCGACGGCCGAGTCGAGAAGATCATCGATAACCTGGCGACCTTGCATCCCACCATCATGGGCGCGGCACCACGCATCTTCGAAAAAGCACATGCACGCATCCAGGGGGTGGTTGCCGAACAGGGCCCGCTCAGGAAAAAGGTCTTCGACTGGGCAATCGGGGTCGGCCTGAAGGTGTCGGAGGCCCGACAAGCCGGCAAGAAGCCGTCATTCGCGTCGTCGATGGCCTACAAGGTGGCCGACCGGATGGTGTTCTCCACAATCCGAGAGCGGTTCGGTGGCCGGTTGCGGTTCTTCGTTTCGGCGGCCGCCGCCCTCGACCGGGAAATCGCGCAATGGTTTGACGCCGTCGGCATCATCGTGCTCGAGGGCTATGGCCTGACCGAGACCGCGGCCGCGTCATTTATCAACCGCCCCAACGCTTACCGGTTTGGAACCGTCGGCTGGCCCTTCCCGGCCACAGACGTCAAGATTGCCGACGATGGCGAAATCCTGCTTAGGGGGCCGGGTTTGATGACCTCCTACCACGATCTGCCCGAAGCCACCGCCGAGGCGCTCGACACGGACGGCTGGTTCCGCACCGGTGACATCGGTGAGATCGACGCCGACGGCTTTCTGCGGATCACTGATCGAAAAAAAGACATGTTCAAAACCTCACAAGGGAAGTACGTGGCACCCTCGGCGATCGACGCCAGATTCAAAGGACTGTGTCCGTATGTGAGCGAGTTCCTGGTTTACGGGGAGGCCAAGCCGTACTGCGTGGCGCTGGTCGGCCTCGACAAGGAAGCGATCAGCGCGTGGGCTCCTGATCATGGACTGGCGGGCAGGTCCTTCGCCGAAATCGCCACCGACGAACAAACCCGGCGACTGATCGCCGGGTATGTTGACGCGCTGAACCTGGAACTTAATCGCTGGGAACAGATCAAAAAGTTCACGATTGCCGACCGCGAGCTTACCGTCGAAGCCGGCGATTTGACGCCGAGCATGAAATTGCGCCGCAAGGTGGTCATTGACAGGTTCGTCGACCGCATCTCAGCGCTCTACGAACAATCCCCGAAGAAAGACATGGCGGTGGCTCAGGTTGAACAGGGCCCCATCGCGCCGCCGCCGTCTTAGCAGCCAATCGGAGCTCGCCGGCGGGACTAAAGACCCATATCCGGGGGCTTACGGCACTGGCGGAGGCACATTGTCCTTCATACCGTCGGGAACAGCACGCAACTAACGGTGGAAGGCATGGCATGCGATCAGAACGCCTCAGATGGCTGGCAAAAGCAGAAGGGCCATTCGCCTCTCTGTACTTCGACGACTCACACGACACCGCAGATGCCGTCGAGCAACTCAAAGCGAAGTGGCGTGATATCCGCAAGCACCTCGAGGACCGAGGCGCAAGCGCGGAAATCATGGGCATGCTAGAGGACGCCGTGCTCAACCATCGGCCCGCCGTCGGTCGGCGTGGCCGCGCGGTGATTGCGACCAGCGAACAGGTGCTGATCAACGAGCACCTCATCAGCCCACCACCGGTGACGGTGGTTCGGCTATCGGACTACCCCTATGTTGTCCCGCTGATCGACCTGGAAATGCGGCAGCCGACCTATGTGGTCGCGGTGGTTGATCACACAGGCGCCGACGTCGCCCTGCATCAGCGGGCCTCCATCAGTTCGACTTGCATCGAGGGCGCCGGATTCCCCGTACACAAGCCGGCCACCGCCGGCTGGAATGGTTATGGCGACTTCCAGCACACGACCGAGGAAGCCATCCGGATGAACTCCCGAGCAGTCGCCGATCACCTGACTCGGCTGTTTGATGAGGCGGACCCTGAGGTGGTATTCGTGTGCGGCGAGGTTCGTTCACGCGCGGATGTCATTGCCGAATTGCCGGAGCGCGTGCTCCGCCGGGTGTCGCAGCTACACGCCAACGCCCGCAAGAGCGGCACGGATTCGACCGAAATCAACCGGCTCACGGCGGCGGAATTCGCTGAGCGGCAAAGCGCTGAGACAAACGACATCGCGGAGCGGTTCCGAGCCGAAGTCGGACGCGGCTCAGGGTTGACGGCCGAAGGTTTCACGGCGGTCTGTGCAGCATTGCGCGAGGGTGATGTTGATACATTGCTCGTTGGCGAGATGGGCGAAGCCACCGTAGTCACGGGCAAAGCGCTCACCATGATCGCGGGGGATGCCGATTCGCTCTCCGAATTCGGCGAAGCGGTGGAACGAGTCGCCAGGGCCGACGAGGCGTTACCGTTCGGCGCAATCGCCATCGGCGCCTCATTGGTTGGGTCCGACGGGATGGCACTCAGAGATGGCGTCGGCGCATTGCTGCGTTATGTCGCGACCGACAGGCTTGCCGGCCAAGAAGCCTAGGTTTGGCGTCAATCGTCGCGAAAGGTCGCATTTTGGGGACTTCGGCGGTTTGACAAAGGGACTTGTGGCCATATCGGTGGGTCATCGCAGACCCCACACTCGACACATGAGGAAGTTCAACGATCGAGCCGATGCCGGAAGGCAATTGGCTTCGCGTCTAAGCGTTTTGCGCGGTCGAGATATCGTCGTGCTCGGCCTACCGCGGGGAGGGGTTCCTGTCGCCTTCGAGGTGGCCAAGGCACTGGGGGCTCCCCTCGACGTGATCCTGGTACGGAAGCTAGGGGTCCCGTTTCACGAGGAGTTGGCCTTCGGCGCGATCGGCGAAGGTGGTTTTCGGGTAATCAGCGAAGACGTGGTCGGCAAAGCTCGATTGAGCGAGAAGGAAATGGCTGCGGTTGAGGCCAAGCAGTGGGCCGAGTTGCAACGCCGGACCGTACGCTTCCGCGGTGATCATTGTCGGATCCCGCTCAAGGGACGAATCGCGGTGATCGTTGACGATGGCGTCGCGACCGGGGCGACCGCCCGGGCTGCCTGCCAGGTGGCCCGCGCCCAAGGCGCCAGCAGAGTCGTATTGGCGGCACCCATCGGGGGCACCGACACGGCCGAGCAGTTCGCCGGGTACGCCGACGAGGTCGTGTGCCTGGAAACACCGGCACCGTATTTCGCGGTTGGTCAGGGGTACCGTAGCTTCGCGCAGACGTCGGATGACGAGGTTGTTGCCCTACTCAACCGCTCCCGCAATGACTCTCACGCAAGCGCCAGGGCGGGCGCCAACGATCCGCCGATGCGTGACGAGGAGATCCAAGTGTCGGCTGGCCCTGTGGTGGTGGCAGGGCATCTGACGATACCCGAGCATCCGGTGGGTGTCGTCGTGTTCGCACACGGCAGCGGCAGCAGCAGGCACAGCCCCCGCAATCGTTATGTCGCCCAAGTGCTCAACAGGGCCGGATTCGCCACCGTGCTTTTCGACCTGCTGACGCCGGATGAAGACCGCGACCGCGCCAAAGTCTTCGACATTGCATTGCTTTCTCGCCGACTTGTCGATGTCACGGGCTGGCTGGCCGCCGAACCCGATACTGCGTCATTGCCAGTCGGTTACTTCGGCGCCAGCACCGGCGCGGGCGCGGCCCTGGCTGCCGCCGCTCATCCCGGTGTAAAGGTCGCGGCGGTGGTATCCCGCGGCGGGCGACCCGATCTCGCGAGCGGGTCGTTGCGCGAGGTGCGTTGTCCCACAAGATTGATAGTGGGAGGACGCGACGAGGCAATACTCAGGCTGAACCGACAGGCACAGGCGATGATACCGGGCAAATGCGATGTCACCGTGGTCCCCGGCGCCACCCACTTATTTCAGGAACCGGGCACGCTTGAGCAAGTGGCGCTGCTCGCGCGGGACTGGTTCATCGAGCACCTCGATTTGTCGGGGCGCCAGGCCGCGCAAATCGCATCGAAAGCCTTGGCTCACAAAGGTTCGGCGTAGAGTCGGCACTCATCGAAGGCCGCGGGGCCATAGTTCTTTCAGTGGTGCAGACCGGTGACCGGCTCGTGGGTGCTGGCTTGGATATCGGATGATGTCAAAGCGAACAGCTGATTTGCCAAATCGGACATCGCACGTGCGATACCGAGTTCCTGGCCGATCTGGCCCACTGGCTCGTCGACAGGATCTAGTCGAGCCAAAGCCAACACCGACGTAGTCCTTGCCCGCCCAGCTCAATCGGGCCTTCGCCCGGGTCCGCTCGGCGCGCTCTTCGATCAGCAGGTCGATTTGGCAGGTCCGGGTGTCGCGGCGGACATGTCGTGTTTGCCGGGGGACTTCCGGGTGACCTGACCTTCGTCTGGCCGGCAGAAGGGTGACCATGAGCGTTCCACTATCGACCCAACTCGCGAGCGATTTCCAAAGCGTGGTCACATGCACGCGAATCACACTCGCGGAACAGGGATTTGGTGTACTGACCGAGGTCGATATAAAAGGCGACACTGAAGGCCAAGCTCGGCTCACTGCGAAGCTGGGCGCTGCGATCTCCTCGCTGACCTCAAAGCGTCGTTGATTTCGGCCGCCACAATTTCGACCACTTTCGGGACAGCATCTGCGACACGTGGAGTCAAACCCAGGCCGTGCCCGGTGTCTGTCACGTCGACGGTGAAGACCACCAGCGCGTCGGGCACTCGTCCAAGCGCCCGACCGAGCGCATGCGTGCGACCGATATCGATGGTGTGTGAGCTCAATCCTTCGGATTGGGTGGCCAAATCACGGAGGACGCAACGACGGATGCGGCCGGGCGTGCACGGATTGCCAACCGCGGCGTCGATTACGACGGCCAGCCCAGAGTCCGACCACGCCTCGAGCAGACCCATCGGTTCCGCAACGCCGATGCTCACGCGAACATTCGGCAACGCGAGACCATCCAGCGCTGCGGCGGCAGCGACGCCTACGCCGTCGTCGCGCCGGTAGCTGTTGCCGAGGCCTACCACAACTGTCTCCCGGGCGCCGGCCGTCATCGACGCTTCACCGTTAATGTCAGAAAGTGCGTCGAGCATGAGATGCACGGGTCGTAACTGCGGATCAGCCTCTCGCACAATGTGGTCAGCGCGGCGTCGTCGAGGGAGAGGTTAGCCGAAACGACGCGAGCCAGGTCGGCTTCGATGGCCCCTTGGTTCTGCGATGTCGGCGGGATGATCGTTGCCGCGGCGACGAGCCCGTCGTCGTCGATGCGGTAGCGGTGATACAACAGTCCGCGAGGGGCTTCGCTGACGCCGTGTCCGACGCCGGCACGGGCCGGCACATCGACAAACGGACGCGATGGACGCCGATAGTCATCGATGATCCGCAGCGCCTCTTCGAGCGCGTAGACTACTTCGACGGCGCGGACGACTATGCTGCGGAATGGGTTTCGGCATTCGGGCGACAGCCCCACGTCCGCGGCGGCCTGGGCGGCGATGGGCGAAAGCGCCGCAGAGTTCAGCGAGAACCGTGCCAGCGGGCCCGTCAGATAGCGGCCCCCGTCAAGCGTCGCGTGCAGGGCAGTGGAGTACGGCACCTGCGATTCGGTGACATGGCGGGTGAATTCGGCCACCGGAAACGACGGGCCCGAGCCGCGCGCGATGGCGCCATTCTCGATCGGGTACCGGCCGGGCTGCGTCAGCGCCAAGAACTCGTGCTCGAGCTCGAGGTCGGGAAAGTCAAATCCCGACACCCACCCGACGGTGGCCACTGCGTCGTCCAGCGCCCGGCGTAACTGTTCGGCGATCGGC
The DNA here is from genome assembly GCA_963778135.1 of uncultured Actinomycetota bacterium. Lineage (GTDB taxonomy): Bacteria > Actinomycetota > Actinomycetes > Mycobacteriales > Mycobacteriaceae > Mycobacterium. The sequence continues at coordinate 960,068 of CAVZTC010000005.1, forward strand.
CGGAAATCCGAACGAGTTGGTACAGAATAGAACCCGCCCAGACGCAGATTCACGGGGTGGATCGCCCGCCCGCCGACGAACTCCATCAGCCGATTACCGGCCTTCTTCAGCGCCAGCCCGCGCTGGACCACCTCGGCGTGATCGTGGGCCATGCCGACGATGTCGGGATAACCCAGGAAGTCGGGCGCGTGCAACAGGTAGATGTGGAGGGCGTGGCTGTTGATCCACTCGCCGCAATACAGCAACCGGCGCAGTGCCAGAAGCTCGTCATCGACTTGGACGCCACAGGCGTCTTCAATCGCGTTGCAGGCACTGACTTGATAGGCGACGGGGCATATTCCGCACACCCGCGCCGTCAGGTCGGGTGGCTCGGTGTGAGCGCGTCCGCGAAGGAAAGCCTCGAAAAATCGTGGTGGTTCATAGATATTGAGCTGGACGCTTTCCAGCGCTCCGTCGTTTAACGTGACGTGGAGCGCCCCCTCACCTTCCACCCTCGTCAGCGTGCCGACACTCAGGGTGCGCGTCTGGGTAGTCACTGCTGGCTGCGCTCGGCGGCAAAACTAGCCACGTTGAATGTCGAGAACACCCGGTCGACGTCACCGTCGGACATCCCATCGCGGCGTAGCAGCGGGATCAGCGTCGCTGTTCTGGGCGCAGCGGACGGCCCGAAACAGCCGAAGCAGCCGCGACGATGCCTCGGACACAGCGCCCCACACCCCGCGTGGGTCACCGGGCCGAGACAAGGGGTGCCGTCGGCAACGACAACACACGTCACCCCGCGGAGTTTGCACTCGGTGCACACCGTCTTGGCGGGTAGCCGCGGTTTGCGTCCGATAAGCAGGGCCGCGAGGGTATCGAGCAACTGTCCGCGGTCAATTGGGCAGCCGTGCAGCTGGTAGTCAACCTTCACGTGCGCCGACGCGGGCGTGGAAGTGGCCAACGTGTCGATGTACTCAGGTTTGGCGTACACAACGCGAGTGAACTCGTTGATATCCGCGAAGTTGCGCAGCGCCTGGATTCCCCCCGCGGTGGCGCAGGCGCCGATGGTGACGAGCAGCCTTGACTGATCGCGGATTTCGCGGATGCGTTGTTCGTCGCGCCGGGTGGTGATCGAGCCCTCGACGAGTGACACGTCGTAGGGCCCGCCGACGGTCGCGCTCGAGGCCTCGGCGAAGGTCGCGATCTTCACTTCGTGGGCGAGAGTGAGCAACTCGTCCTCGCAGTCCAGCAGAGTCAGCTGGCAACCATCGCAGGATGCGAACTTCCATACCGCCAACGTGGGTCGGTTCATCTAAAGCTCCTTCACCCGCAGCAGTGGGCCGGCTACGTCGTAGCCGACGACGGGCCCGTCCCTGCACAACAGCAGCGGGCCTAGCTGGCAGTGACCGCACCAGCCGATTCCACACTGCATGTTGCGTTCCAGTGAGACGCGAATATCCCTAGCGGGTACACCTTTCGCCACTAGGGCCTCGGCCCCGAAACGCAGCATCGGCTCCGGCCCACACAGGAATGCGGTGGTGCGGTCGGCATTCAACTCCAGTCGGCCCAGTGGCGCGGTGACCAACCCGACTTCGCCGGTCCACCCCGGCGTTGGGGCATCGACCACCAGATGCAGCTCGATCTGCGGCTCCTGGGCCCACTTTTCGAGTTGCGCGGCGAACACGAAGTCGGCCCGTGAACGGGCCCCGACGACGAGTGTCACCTTGCCGTAGCGCGACCGCTGCGCCAGCGCCCCGAGCACCGCCGGGCGCAGCGGGCACAAGCCGACACCGCCGGCGACCAAGACCAAATCCCGCCCGGCGGCCTCGGCCAACCCCCATGAGGTGCCGAACGGACCCCGCACGCCGACAACCGCGCCCGGCTCGGCATCGTGCAGGGCTCTACTGACCGCGCCCACTGCACGAATCGTGTGGGTGATCGACCCGTCGGTGACGGTGGGATCGCCACTGATGGAAATAGCCGCCTCGCCTACACCGAACGCGTAGAGCATCATGAATTCCCCCGGTTGCGGGCTACGGAGAGCCGCGCCGATCGGTACCAGCGACAGCGTGGCGGAATCCGGGCTCTCCACCACGCGGCTTCGCACCCGATACGGCACCGGCGCCATGGGAGAGTGGTTCGAAGCAGCCATTGAAGTGGCACCGACTGCGCCGTCAGACATCGCCGGCCATCTTGTTCATCTCCGCGGTGATGTCGATACCGGTGGGGCACCAGGCAATGCAGCGCCCACATCCGACGCAGCCCGACATGCCGAACTGGTCGTGCCAGGTGCCCAGCTTGTGGGTCAGCCAATGCCGGTAGCGCGATGCGCCGGACTGACGGACGCTGCCGCCGCCATGGACGAAGGTGAAATCGAACTCGAAGCACGACGCCCAGTGCCGCCAACGCTCGGCGTGCTCACCGGTCAGGTCGCTGACGTCCTCGGTGCTGGTGCAAAAGCACGTCGGGCACACCATCGTGCAGTTGCCGCAGGTCAGGCAGCGACTGGCAACCTCCTCCCACTGCGGCGACTCGCGCGACCGCATCAGCAGATCGCGCAAATCCATATCCGGCATCTGGCGACCCATCTTGTGCGTCGCATCGTCGACATCGGCTCTTGCGCAACTGATCTCCTCGCTGCTGGCCGCGCGGCACGGAATCTCGGCGAGCACGTCGGCGCCCTCCTGGCTGCCGACGTCGACAAGGTACGTCGGCGCATCACCCCCGAGGCGCTCCGTTAGGGCCAGGTCGTAGCCCGGACCGACGGCAGGTCCAGTGCCCATCGATGCGCAAAAGCACAGGCCGCCCGGCTCGGTGCAATTCACCGCTACGACGAAAATCTGCCGTCGACGGGCGACAAAAGAGCTGTCCGGGTACTCGGAACGTCCGAGCACCCTGTCGAGGGTGGCGATCGCGGCCAAGTCACACCCGCGCACCCCGAGGAACGCGTACCGCGGGAAGTCCTCTTCGGTTTGGGCGTCGTCCGCGCTGTCGCGGGTGCCGGCCCACAGTCGCTGCCGGGGTGGGTGGAGGAATTGTTTCCAGGACTGCGGCCCGGCCGAGTGCCCGAATGCCGCTTCGTCGTCGCGACGACGCACCCGGTAATGCCCGGGACCGACATCGACGCCCCAACCACGCGGCAGGTCATCCGCAGAATCGAGTTCTGACAACACGATTGCGTTGTCCCGCAGGGTCGGACCGACCACCCGATAGCCCCGATCGATCAACACGTTGACGAGGCGATGCAACCCGACCATCTCCAACACCGCGGCGTCCGAGCGTTCCCCATGTCCGGTCATCGACTTATCATCCGCCCACTTCGCCTGGTATGCCTATGGCCGTTTGCCGCCGGCAGCCGCAGCCGCAGACTCGACGATTCTCAGCGTTGATTTTTCCGGCCTTCATCTTCGTGAAGGCATCTAAGGGCGAGCTCCCATTCCGCGTCGCGTGCTCGATCAAGCCGGGACAGCACGCAGGTTACGAATGATGTCATACCGAAAAAAGAGATGAGCAATATCGCCATTACAGTGGCAACCGCGTCACCAACGGCAGAGCAAGTCGGCGTCGGTGGGGCCACCAGATTGCCATCCTTGTCCAACCAGATTTGGATGCGCTCGCCGGCCTTGGCCGCAGTGACGGGATGAACCGGGCCGATGCGCTCGCCGGCACCGACCGGCCATCTCGCCAGCACGGTCGCGGCCGACCCGTCGACTGCGGTGTCGGTGACTGTTGCCGTGGCCGCGTGCCGCTCACGCGCCTGCTGGGTGTAATGGCGGTCGCGAGCACCGTAGACGACGGCGCCCACCACACCGGCGACGGGTATCACGACTAGCGACAGGACGAGAACGACCACCACGAGCAATGCCTCGACGCGATCGCTGCGCCGCAGCAAGGGATTACGGCCGAAGATGCGGGCGACGCGCCAACGGCGCGGGTCCAATGTGTATGTATCCATCACACCTCTCTTGAGGCCCAACGATTCCCGGTGCTTTGTTCGACAATTCTCCGGGCCACCAAGACCCGGATTCCAGAGCCGTTCGGCCCTTCGCACAGGGCCGGTCGTCATTAACTCAGCCCTGGCGAGTCCGGACCACTGGCCGTCAGCCGACCATCCACTCGACGAAATCGGCGAGTTCACGCCGCGGCGTCGCGGGCAACGGGTCCGCGTTGATCGGCGCCCAGCCCACCCGCAGCAACATCTGCGGATAGCCGCCATCACCGAAAATTTCGGAGCGCACAGCCTCTCGTGCGTCGGCTACCTCTAGAGGTTCAGTGACAGGGCAACTGGCCAGGCCCATCGCCGTCGCGGTGAGAAGCACCACGCTGGTGGCCTCCCCGGCGCGCAACTGGGCCATTCGGTCGTCGGCCCGGGTTCCGAGTGCCAGGACCACGGCATTGTCCTCTGCGGGCGACGACTCGGCCGGCATTGTCAGCGCAGGCCCCGCGAAGTGCCGGCTCGGTATTTTCGCCTCCGGGTCGGATTTTGGCGCATTGCGGGCCGGGACGCCGGCCGCCGACGCGTACCGCCCACTCCATTCGGTGAGCTCGGCAAGGTAGTCGGGTGTCATGTGGCCCCAGACAGATTCGGCCACAATCTTTCTCAATGTGTCAGTGTCTTCGACTTGGCGCAGCGTCACCCCATTGCGAGCCGACCTCGCGGCCATCAATGCAATGTCGCCGATTGGTACCGGCCACGAACTGTAATGGCGCCGATCGGTTCGGCGGCACGGTATCGCCGCTGCCAGCGTTACGTCGAGGGAATCAGCGGCAGCACGCGCCAATTCGATCGCTGCGAGGTGACTCGGGTCGGCCGGATTCGGCAGGCGAGTCACCTTCGCGCGCCATCCAACCGCCGCGAGAGCAACGCTGCAGTGGTGCAGCGCGGCACCACAACTAATTACTAAGTCTCTGCCATCCGGATCGGTTTTGGGAAGTTGCCGATTCGGGTCGGAGTAAAGATGCAGGCTCTCCTCGCCCACCAGCCACCGCCATGGCTGTGAATTATGGACGGAGGGCGCCCTGGAGGCTAAAGCCAGCACCGTCCGGATAGTGCCGGCATCGGGAAAGTGCGCGTTCATGGCGATTGATCCCTTCCGAACAACGTGGTTATCTCTACGATCGCGTAGGCGCGCCAGCCGTGCGAGGGCACGACGTCCCCGGTCAATGGGACTTTGTGCCGCGACCGGTCCACGCAACACGCGGCGAATTCGCTGGGGGACTAGGCGGCAGCTGCAGTGGTCACATCGACGGACAATTGTTCACCGACGGCGGCGGTCCTTCTAGGTGGCTTGGGCGGTCTGCGCTGGCGCGGCCGTCTGGCCACGTGCAGCAAACGCGCCTGCGACCGATGTGCAGGCGATCGTCAGTAACGCGCCCAACATCAACGCCGACGCTTCGCCAGCGACCAGCAGATGTTCTTCGGTACCGATCGTGGCCGCGGCCACCGGCACCCCGAGCTGCGCGGCCGACAGAGCCGCAAGTGTCAGCGGCTGGCCGAGCAGCCTTCCAGCACAATGTGCCAGCACCGCACCCAACCCCAGGCCGATGCCCAGGAGAATGAGTCTCCGGTGCGAACCCAGTTCGCGCACCTGTAGTGAGGCGCCCAGCCAGACGAAGAACAGCGGGCTGAAGAAGCCCTCGGTGATCCCGAACAGCTGACGCGCCAGGCGTCGCGGTTCGCCGACCAGGGCGATCACCAAACCCAACGCAAATCCTGCGAGCATGATCGACACGTGGGTGGCGGCAGCCAGCGCCCCCAACGCAAAGAGCACGAGCAGATTGCCTCGCAATTCCAGCGCGAACTGACGCTCTTTGGAGTACGCGTGCAGCCGCTCACGCCAGCCCCTGCGTTCGAGCGCTCGCAGCAGCAAAAAGAACACCACTGAGCAACCCGCGATCGACAAGGCGCCCAGTGCCGCGGTTGGCGCGCGTTGGACGTCGATCACCAACGGCAGCGACACGATACACGCGGCATCCGCAATGGCGATCTGCACGGTTACCGAGAGCACCGGCGGTCCCTTGAGCCCCAGCGAATCGATAACCGGCAACGCCAGCGCCGCCGACGATGAGGCCATCAGCACCCCATAGAGTGCCGCGTGGCCGGTGTGGAACTGCGCCGCCAGGCCGCCGCCGAGGGCCGCCCCGACCGCACCGACCAGAACCGCCCGCGCTAGCGCCATCGGCAGCGCCGAACGCAACCCGTGGCCCCGAACCGGAACGTGGGTGCCTACAACAAACATCACCAACGCGAAGCCGATATTCGCCAGCAACTCCAACGTTGGGTTGGTGTCGTCGATGACGCCGAAGCCGGACTTGCCGATGACCAGTCCCGCGGACAGCTCGCCGATGATTACCGGAATCCGCAAGCGCGGCACCGACGCCAGCAACGGGCCGGCGAATGCAACGATGGTCACCAACGCCAAGGTGTGGAAGCCGAACCCGTGCACGTCGGCGCTGCTTGAGGCCAGATTCCCGGTTACCACGAAACCATCTTGCATTCGGCGGCCGTTCGATCAAGTGCGCCCCGCCGCCAGGGTTGCGAATTTTGTCGGCTTGGCCGTGGGCGCCGGCTGCTAACTTTGCGGAATGCTCCCGACGCTCCGGCAAGGTCAGTACGTCCCGCAGCGTCCCAAGGCCGCCCGCGCCTGGGCGTCGCAGCTCCTGGAAGTCAGCGCATGACCTCTGCCGCAATACGTTTCGACATCGCCCGGTTCCGCGACTGGCTGAACGAGGTGACCGGTGAAGCCGCCGAGGTGACGGTAACCCCGCTCCGCGGGGGCGGGAGCTGCGAGATGTTCCGGGTCGACCGACTGGGGCGGGCGTGGGTGGTACGCCGCGCACCGGTAGCCGTCGTCTCGGACACCGCGCATCAGGTCATCCGTGAGGCGCGGATCATGGAAGCGCTGGGCGCCGCCGGACTGCCCGTGCCCGATGTGCTGGCGCGCAGCGGCGACCCGGCCATCCTGGGCGCGGCATTCTTCGTCATGTCCTATGTCGAGGGCGGCGTCATCCGTCGTGACGGGCTGCCCGAGCCGCTGCACCAAGACCCCTCCTCGCACGGCCTGATCGGCGAGCAACTGATCGACACCCTGGTTGCGTTGCATGCGATCGACTGGACCGAGACCACGCTGGCCGAAATATCCCACCCGCAGGGGTTTCTGCCGCGTCAGGTCGACCGCTGGCTGAACCAACTGGCGGGATACCGGAAACGCGACCTGGACGGCGTCGACGAGCTCGCGATCTGGCTGCGCCACAATCTGCCCACCGGCGGCGACCTCACCGTGATGCACGGGGACTACAAGCTGGACAACGTCATCTGGGCACCGGCGTCGCCACCCCGGGTAGCCTGCGTGGTCGACTTCGAAATGACTACGGTGGGCGATCCGTTGATCGACCTGGCCTGGGCGATGATCTTCTGGCCGGAACCGGGCAACCCAATTGCGCTGGGCTCCCCCGATTCCCCCCGCGGCATCGATCGTGATCATTGCCAGGCACCGCGCCAACTGATCGAACGCTACGCCACGGCGACCGGCCGCGACCTGTCACGATTCGACTGGTACCAGGTTTTCAGCGCCTGGAAGCTGGCCATCGTGCTGGAGGGCTCGTACGCGAAATACCTGCGCGGCGAGTCCCGCAATCCCGTCCATGAGTTCTTCGGTCCCGTGATCGACGAACTGCTCCGCCGCGCTGGAAGGTTCGCGCAATGACCGATCTGCTGTTCGATCTGCGGGACCGGGTGGTCCTCGTCACGGGTGGCAGCCGTGGCCTCGGCGCTGCCATGAGCGTCGGCCTCGCCGAGCGCGGCGCTCGCGTCGTCATCGCCAGCCGCAAGCTGGACTCGTGCGAGGCGCTTGCCGGCGACATCACCTCGTCGGGTGGGCAGGCCTATCCGTTGGCGTGCCATGTCGGCGACTGGGAATCGCTCGCCGGCGTGGTCGACGCCGCCGTCGCCCGCTGGGGTCGCCTGGACGGGCTGGTCAACAACGCCGGGATGAGCCCGCTCGCCCCGTCACTGCTGGAGACCTCGGAGGTGCTGTTCGACAAGGTAATTGGCGTGAATCTGAAGGGTCCCACCCGGCTGACGGCGTTGGCGGCGAGCGCGATGGCCGCGACCGGTGGTGGGTCGATCATCAACATCAGTTCCCTGGCGTCGGTCAAGCCGACACCTGTTGCCACCGTGTATGCCGCCGCCAAAGCCGGCCTGAACGCATTAACCACCGCCGCCGCGATCGAGTACGCCAGCGCGGGTGTGCGGGTAAACGGGATCATCTGCGGCACCTTCGACACCGACGCCGCATCGGGCTTCGTCCGCAACCCGGACCTGATGCCAGAAGTGTTGCGCCGCATCGCGCTCGGACGCGTCGGCCGGCCCGAGGAGATCGTCGGAGCCGCCGTCTACTTGCTCTCCGAAGCCTCGAGTTACACCACCGGATCACTGATGACAATTGACGGCTGTGTCTCCGGATGACTTGCGCGCCTTCACTTCCCGCGCCCTAGGCGATGTCCCGACTGATGCCGTCGATCAGGTAGTCGATATGCGTCGCGAAGAGCTCGTCGACTTCCTCCGGTGTGACGCCCGCGGGATCGCTGCCGGCCAGTCGACCACGCCGACGCGTCGACTTGTTAGCAGGCGGATGATCCATCGCGACAAAGCCGACCGTCGCCCACGTCAGGAGCCGGCAGGCGCGAACCGACATGTCGTTGGACACTCCGTCGCGGCGCATGCATTTCAGCAGTGGGCGTGCGGCTTTCAGGTATGCAGGGCGCTTCACTCGGAGGAAAAGCCTGCAATCGGCGGCAACGGTCAGTCGTGCGCGAAGGTGGCCGGTCCACCGGCGCGCGTAGTCCGGCCACGTTTCGTCGCGTTCAAGGGCGGGCGCGAGATCGTCGAGCAGGTGATCGGCCACCGCGTCGATCAGCGCCTCCTTGTTGCCGATCCTGGAGTACACCGGTGGCGGGGTGACGCCGAGCCGAGTTGCCACACTTCGCATGCTGATCGCGTCCAGCCCGCCTTCGCGCATGATGTCGATGGCGGCGACGACGATCTGGTCTACATCAAGTTCCAGTTCGGCTGCCACGTCGATCCTCTTCGCGGAGTCAGGGGATGGTCAGCGCGATCTTGCCGACGTGTTGACCGGCCCGCATCACGCCCAGGGCCTCGTCGAGCTGCTGCCAGTCGAAGACATGGCTGATGTGGGGCGTGATGCTCGCCTCGGTTATCACGTCGCACAGTTCGCGGTGGGCGCGCACGCTGCCGACGGTGATCCCGATGACGCGCAGATTGTTGAGCATCACCTCGGCAACCGCGACAGGCGCCAGGTCAAATCCGCTCAACACGCCGATCACCGCGACCGTGCCTCCCATCCGTGCCGAGTGCAGCGACTGCGGCAGGGTCTTGGGACCGCCGAGCTCGACTACCAGGTCGGCGCCTCGTCCACCCGTCAGGCGCTTCACCTCTGCCGACCAGTCCGGGGTGGCGCGGTAGTTGATCAGATGCGTTGCGCCCAAATCCGATCCAACCTTCAGCTTGGCGTCCGACGAAGACGTCAAGATGACGGTGGCGCCCAGCGCCCGGGCCAATTGCACGGCGAACAGCGATACCCCGCCGGTGCCCTGGGTGACCACGACGTCGCCGTCGCCGATGTTGGCCTCCCGGAGCGCGCTCCACGCCGTCACACCGGCACACGGGATCGTCGCGGCTTCGATATCGCTGAGGTGATCTGGCGTGCGGACCAGGCCGGTGGCGTCCGCGACGCGGTACTGCTGAAGCCACCCGTCGCAGCTATCGCCTGGTAGGTCCCGCTTGGCTTTCGCCGTCGGCGGCCCGTCGAGCCAGCCGGGGTGAAACGCCCCCATGACCCGGTGTCCTACTTGCGGTCCGGCTTGCAGCCCATCTTGCTGCCCGTCCGGGCCGCGGCCCACCGCCACGATCTCGCCCGCGCCGTCGCTCATCGGCACTCGTGGCCAGGGCCCGGGCAGCAGGCCCGTCAAATTGATGTGGTCGTGGAAGTTGAGGCTTGATGCGCTGACCCTGACCAATACCTGCCCGGGGCCGGGTTCTTCGACCGGCCTTTCGACGGTTTCCACGGGTGCGCCGGGTCCGGGCATGACGACGGCCCGCTGGCGGTCCGGAATGCTCATGCGACGCCAGCCTGCTCGCGCAGCGCCTGCCACTTCCGCTCGGCTGCGGCACGTCGTGACGGGAGGTGCTCGGTTGGCCATCCCTCGACCGGGCGGTATTTCTTGAGAAGGTGGCGGGCCAGCACCGACTTGTGCAGCTCGTCCGGCCCGTCGCCGATCGGCCCGAACCGAGTCATCCGGTACCAACCCTCGACGGGCAGGTCACCTGAATACCCCAGTGCGCCGCAGACCTGGATGGTGCGGTCGAGAACGGCAAGCACCACCTTGGAAACGTGCGCCTTGATCATTCCCAGTTCGGCGCGGATCGCGCTGGCGCCAAAGCGGTCCATTTTCCAGGCGGTCTGGAAGGTCAGCAGCCTGGCTGCCTGAATCTCGGTGTGGGACAGCGCGATATAGTCTTGCACCATCTGATGCTCGCTGAGCAGGCGGCCATGCGACCGGCGTGAGACCGCGCGCTCCCCCATGATGTCCAGCGCGCGCTGCGCCTGGCCGAGCCAGCGCATAGAGTGGTGAATGCGCCCGCCGCCGAGTCGTTGCTGCGCAAGCAGAAAGCCGCCCCCGCGTGCGCCGACCAGATTATCGGCGGGAACACGGCAGTCGGTGAATACGACCTCAGCGTGGTTGCCGCGCCGCCCGAACTCCGGATCGGGATGCGCCATCGTCGGGATGTCGCGAACGATCTTTAGGCCCGGCGTGCCGGCCGGGACCACAAAGACCGACGCGTGCCGGTGCGGCCGACCCGCGGGATCCGTCTCGGCGATAACCAGGATGATGTCGGCGCATGAGGCGTTGGTGGTAAACCATTTGTGGCCGTTGATAACCCAGTCGTCACCGTCGGGTACTGCGGTGGTGTCGATTACGGTCGGGTCGGAACCGGCCAGGAAGGGTTCGGTCAGTGCGAAGGCGCTCGAGATCTCCCCGCGGAGGTTCGGGTAAAGCCAGCGTTGTTTCTGCTCCTCGGTTGCACCGTGCGCGAGCAGCTCCATGTTGCCGCTGTCGGGTGCCGCGACGCCGAACAACTCCATCGACACCATGCATCGGCCGATGATCTCCGACATGAGCGCGAGTTTGAGCTGGCCGAGCCCTTCACCACCCAGGCTGGGGTCGAGGAACAGCCCCCATAGTCCCTGCTCCTTGACCTTGCCCTGCAGATGACGCTTCACCGGATTCCACTCCGCCGGCGGGATTTCGGCGAGGATGGGCTCGAGCGGAATGACTTCGGAATCGATGAAATTGCGCATCCACGAGAGCTTCTCAGCGAAATCGGGGTCTGTCTCGAAGTCCCAAGCCATCCGTTACCTCGCCCTCTGTCGCATGGAATGGACGTTGGATTACACCGCGATCACAGTGTAATCATGATCTGGTCGGCTTCCGCAATACCCGTAGCCGGAGCCGGCCGGAAGGCTTGCACTGACCTACCAGCGAAGCCTTACGTCGGCAAACCGAGACGGCGGGTCGGCGTCGTCTCATCCGTAAATTTGTCGGGGTTACGCTGCGCGGGGTTGGGCCGGACCGTTTGTGGTCGTCAAGTCTGGCCCGACGGCCGCACCGAATGGATCCCGCCGCCGCATCTGGACCGCGGGACGCGGACCAGCGACTATCACCACCCGGAGCGGCTATTCAAGGAGGGCGATGACAAACCCGGCTGACCTTGCACAGCCATCATTCTGTTCCGCTGACGTCGGGCAACGGCTCCCACTCCTGCGACACCGACGCGCTCCATCGCGGCGCACGACGCTGCAGGAATGCTTGGACACCTTCGCGGGCGTCGGGGCCGCCCATCACCCGGCGGTGCAGCTCAGTCTCCAATTCGGCGACCTGGCGCGGGGTGTAGCCCTTGATCAGGGTGTCCCAGAGCAACCGCTTGCTCAGCGCTGCCGACATGGGCGCGACGTTGACGGCGATGTCGCGCGCCACCGCCATCGCGTGGTCGAGCACCTGGGAGCCAGGCAGCGTTCTGGTGGCGATCCCCATCGCCACGGCCTCGGCGCCGTCGAAAGTCCGACCGGTCAGCAGTATGTCGGCCGCAACGGCTGCGCCGGTCAGGTGGGGCAGAGTCCAATGCGACATGCAGTCCGGTATGACGCCCCGACGCACCTGCGCAACAGCATATTTGGCGTCATTGGCCATTATTCGGATGTCGGCCTGCAAGGCGAGGGTCAAGCCGATCCCGATGGCGTGCCCGTTGACCGCCGCGATCACCGGGGTTCGCAGCTCGAACGCGGCCGGATTGGTCGGTGTGGCCGTGAATTCACCGCTGGGAGCGTCGAATGGACTTGCTTCAGTGGAGAAGTCGGCACCAACACAAAAGTCGTCGGCTGCGCCGGTGAGCACAATCGCGCGCACCGCATCGTCGTCGTCACATTGCCGGTAGGCACGGCTGAGCCGGGCGCCCATGTCGCCGGTATAGGCATTGCGCCGCCCGGGCCGGTTGAGCGTCAACACGGCCACGCGGTCGGCGATCGCGACAGTGAGGTCAGTCATCCGGCTCGAGTTTAGGTCCTTACGCACGACCAACGGGATCAAGCGCTATCGTTTCGCCACGGCGATTTGCCGGCGTGTTTGTTAAGGAGTTCCCATGAGAACCATCGAGGCCGACTACCTCGTGGTGGGTGCGGGAGCCATGGGAATGGCTTTCACCGACACGCTGATCACCGACTCCGAGGCGACCGTGGTCCTCGTCGACCGCGCCCATCAACCGGGTGGACACTGGACCACCGCCTACCCATTCGTGCGGCTACACCAGCCGTCGGCGTACTACGGCGTCAATTCACGGGTGTTGGGCAACAACACCATTGACATAGTCGGTTGGAACGAAGGATTGAACGAACTCGCTCCCGTCGGCGAGATATGCGCCTACTTCGACGCCGTCATGCAGCAGCGATTTCTGCCCACCGGCCGGGTGCAGTACTTCGCGATGAGCGAGTACCTCGGGGACGGCCGGTTCCGGACGCTGGCAGGCGCCGATCATGCCGTCGCGGTGCAGCGGCGGATCGTCGACGCCAGCTACCTGCGCGCCATCGTCCCGTCGATGCGACCGGCGCCGTACACCGTAGCGCCGGGCATCAACTGCATCGCCCCGAATGAACTGCCGAAGTTCACCACCCAGGACCGGTACGTGATTGTCGGCGCCGGCAAAACCGGCATGGACGTTTGCCTATGGCTGCTGCGGCACGGCGTTAGCCCCGACAAGCTGACCTGGATCATGCCTCGCGACTCCTGGCTGATCGATCGGGCAACACTGCAGCCCGGGCCGACATTCATCAAGCAGTTCCGGGCCAGCTTCAAGGCGAATCTTGAGGCAATCGGTGCGGCCACTTCCGCCGAGGACCTGTTCGATCGGCTGGAAGACCGCGGGAACCCTGCTGCGCCTCGACCCATCGGTGCGCCCGACCATGTATCGGTGCGCAACCGTGTCGCATCCCGAGCTCGAACAATTGCGGCGCATCGGCGACGTCGTCAGGAAGGGCCATGTCCAGCACATCGACCCCTCCAGGATCGTGCTCGATGACGGATCGATCCCCTCCTCCCTCACCGCCCTCTACATCGACTGCACGGCCGACGGAGCGCCGCAGCGCCCCGCCGTGCCCGTGTTCGACGGCGACCGCATCACCCTGCAGGCGATACGTGGATGCCAACAGGTGTTCAGTGCCGCGTTGATTGCCCACGTCGAGTGCGAGTACGACACCGACGAGGCGAAAAACGAACTCTGCAGACCTATTCCGCACCCGGACTCCGACCTGGACTGGCTGCGGCTGACCCACTGCGACCTGCGTAATCAGCAGCGCTGGCTGGAGGATTCCGACCTGACGGACTGGCTGGCCGCGGCGCGGCTGAACGTTCTCGCCGACCTGCTGCCGCCGCTGTCCCACAAGCCACGGGTGCGTGAGCGGGTGTTGTCGATATTTCAAAAGCAGCTGATCACCGCCGGCGGGCAACTCGAGGCGCTGCTCGACACGGCGTCGGTCGGCTGAGGGCACAGGAGCGATCGTGCCCCAACAGCCCCCTCAACGGCCGGGTGTACCCGAGGCGGACGCGCCACTCGTCGGATTGCCCGACTCGGGCTACGTGTACCAAACCGGCTGGCGGCTGGCCTCGGCCGACATCGACGAACACAGGAGGCTGCGTCTCGACGGTGTGGCACGCTACATCCAGGACGTCGGCGCTGAGCATCTCGCCGACGCGCAACTGGCCGAAGTCCACCCGCACTGGATCGTCTTGCGCACGGTGATCGATGTGCTCGAACCCATCGAACTACCCAGCGACATCACCTTCCGCCGCTGGTGTGCCGCGCTTTCGACCCGGTGGTGCAGCATGCGCGTTCAGCTCGAGGGTACGGCCGGCGGACGAATCGAAACCGAAGGCTTCTGGATCTGCATCAACAAGGACACCCTGACGCCCGCACGCCTGACCGATGACTGCATCACACGTTTTGGCGGCACCACCGACAACCATCGGCTCAAGTGGCGCCCGTGGCTCAGCGAGCCGATCTCCCATGGCAACACGACGCCATTTCCGCTGCGCCGCACCGATATTGACCCCTTCGAACACGTCAACAACACCGTCTACTGGCACGGCGTGCACGAAATACTTGGACAGGTGCCCACTTTCGAGGGAGCGCCCTACCGCGCCGTCCTCGAATACCGCAGCCCGATCACGCTCGGCGAGTCGGTGACCATCAGCTCCGAGCAACACGGCGATACCGTACGCATGCAATTCCTGGTCGACGATGACGTGCGCGCGGCCGCCCTGGTGCGCAGGATCTAACTCGGATTTTTCGCGCGACTCAGCGGTCGATCCATTGCATCTGCGCTTCGGCGTGGTGGCCACCGACGGCTGGGGTGAGTGCATCGAGCCTGGCCAGTTGCTCGGGTGTGAGGTCGACGGCATCCGCACCGACGTTTTCCTCCAGCCGCGTCACGCGCTTGGTTCCCGGAATGGGGACGATGTCGGGACCCTTCGCCAGCAGCCACGCCAACGCGACCTGGGCCGGTGTGGCGCCGATGTCGTTGCTGATGTCACGCAGCTCATCGGCGCTACGCAGGTTGTGCTGGAAGTTCTCGTCGAAGAATCGGGGGTTGGTCTTGCGGTAATCGCTGTCGGGCAACCCCGCGATGGACCGGATTGCGCCGGTAAGGAGGCCACGGCCCAGCGGCGAGTAGGCGACGAACCCAATTCCCAGCTCGCGCAGCAGCGGCAACACCGCGTCTTCCTGGTCGCGAGTCCATAGCGAGTATTCGGACTGCACGGCGGCGATGGGGTGCACGGCGTGGGCGCGGCGGATGGTCTGCACGCCGACCTCGGAAAGGCCGATGTGTCGGATTTTCCCGACGGCGACCAGCTCGGCCAACGCCCCGACGGTGTCCTCGATCGGCGTGCCACGATCCAGGCGGTGCTGGTAGTAGAGGTCGATGTGGTCGGTCTGCAGCCGCTGCAGGGAACCGTCCAGGGCGACGCGGATGCTGGCGGGACTGCTGTCGAGGCGTTCGCGTCCGGTGTGGGAAATCAGGCCGAACTTGGTCGCGAGCACCACCTGATCTCGCCGGCCGCGCAGGGCGCGGGCAACGAGCTCTTCGTTGACGTACGGGCCGTAGACCTCGGCGGTGTCGATCAGCGTCACGCCGAGATCGAGGGCGCGGTGAATCGTGCGGATGGATTCGGCGTCGTCGAAACCCCCGTCGGCGTAGGCCACCGACATCCCCATCGCGCCCAGGCCGAGCCGGCCGACCTCCAGGTCGGCGAGTTGCGCGTGCTTCATTGCGTGCCTCCTGCTCTGATAGCGATTCACCGAGACCTCGCCGCGAGTTCGCGGCGGGTAGCCTCGCGCGAGTGCACGGCGTCGAGCTTTCCCAGTTTTCCGAGATCTGATGGACCACGCAAACACCGCGCCGCCGGCCAGGAATCTGGCGGTGGACTTCTATCGCGTATCCGGTGTGATCCTGATCGTGCTGGGGCACTGGCTCGCCGGAGCCGTGACCTACCACGACGGACATTTCGGTCGGGAGAACCCGCTCGTCGACCAGCCCTGGACGCAGTGGCTGACCTGGCCCTTCCAGGCGGTGCCCACCTTCTTCCTGGTAGCCGGCTATGCCAGCGCGGTGTCCTGGACACATCGCAATCCTGTTGATGCCGCGGCGCGCCAGGCTTGGGTTCGTCATCGGCTGGCCCGGGTACTGGGGCCGACGGCCGTCTACATGGCGCTGGTGTCGGTGATCGTGGTGGCTCTCGACATCCACGGCGCCTACGGTTCCGTGCTGGAATACGCGGGTTGGGCGGTCGCGATGCACCTGTGGTTTCTCGCCGTGTACATCGTTGTGGTATCACTGACGCCGATTGCCATTGCCGCACAACGCCTTCTGGGCCTTTGGGTGCTGGTGCTGCTGGCGGTCGGAGCCGCGGCGGTGGACGCCGCCGCGGTCGGCGGTCACGTGCCCTACCTCGGCTGGCTGAACTACCTGCTGTGCTGGGGAGCGCTTTACCAGCTCGGAATCGCCTGGCAATTAGGGCTTTTGGCCAGTTACCGATCCGCGCTCCTCGCCGCCGGCTCGGCGGCGGCGCTGGCACTGCTGATCGGGCTGGGCCCATATCCGGTCAGCATGATCGGCGTCCCCGGCCAAACCATTGACAACACCACGCCGCCCTCCATCGCGCTGTTAGCGTTCGGATTCGCGCAGGCCGGGTTGGTGATGACGCTCGCACCGGCGCTCAATCGCGCACTGCGCCTTGGCCCCATCCGGCGCATGCTGTCCGTGGCCAACAGCAATGTGATGGCCCTTTACCTGTGGCACATGATTCCCGTCGTGATCGTGGCGGTCGTCGGTTATCCGGCGGGATGGTTGCCGCAACCGACCGAGGGCACGGCGGATTGGTGGTTGGCCCGGCTGCTGTGGGTCGTCATCCTCGGCCTGGTGACGGCGGTCGAGATGTCCCTGTTGTATTGGCGGCGCGGCCTTTTCGGCGCCCCACTGCCGACGTTCGGAATTCCACTCGCACAGCGCTGGACCGAACCGGTCATGCTGGCCGGTGCCGTGATGGCGACCTACGCCCTGGCGTATGTCGCCGCACAGGGCTTCGCGCCGGACGGGCATTTTCCGTGGCTGACCGGGCTGGTTTTCACGGTCGGGCTGGTCCTCGTGGCATGTCGGCCCGCAAAGATCGATCGACGCGCCGTGCCAGCGGCCACAAACTAACGAGGCCTAACGCCTAACGAGGCCTAACGCCGAGGGAGCGACGTCCACATCGTTGTTGCCATCAGTCACTCCAAGAATGGTTATACGAGGAACTGCCGCGCGGCGTCGGGCTAAGCGCCGGCCTCGATGTTGGGCAGCGGGCGTTGGCAGATTTCGCGGGCTTCGTCGGCGCCGAGGCCGAACAGGCGCAACACGTTTTCGGTGACCGTGTCGGCGGCCACCGCGCCGTCCCGAGCGGGTTCTTCCCGCAGGAGCGTGGCCAGTCCTAGCAACATGCCGCCGGCCATGGACAGGGCAAGCCGGGGGTCGTCGATCTTGAATCGACCGGCGTCGGCGGCCGCCTTGATATCGCGCAGGGCGCGCGGGGCCAGGCCGCGGTCCGACCACAGCAGCGCCGGCCCGCTGGCCAGCAAGATCTCGCTCTCCTGTGGACGTTGCCGGAAGAGTCGGCCGGTCAACCGGAAGCTGGCGGCAAACGTCTCGGCGGGATCGTCGAGCGACGCGGTGAGCCCGTCCAGCAGCGCTCCGTGAGCGTCCAACACATCGGCGACCGCGGCCTCGAACAACTGCTCCTTGCTGTCGAAGTGGTTGTAGAACGAACCCATCCCGACGTCGGCGGTCTGCGTGATTTCCAGCACCGGCACGTTGATCTTGCCTTCGGCGATCAGTCGTTGTGCCGCCTTGACGAGCGCGGACCTGGTGCGCTGTTTGCGCTGCTCCAGCCGATTCGGCGGTCCTTCACTCAACGTCGTCACGTTAGCAGTATGCATCACTTTTGAGCATTTCGTCAGAAAGGCTTGACGGAGCGTCGTGCCTCATGTGACGATTTCGTCAGTTACTCTTCGAGACGGCGGTGAATCAGACCATGGACGCAGACGGCGACGTGCGCAAGGACCTCCCATTGGACCTGCACAAGGACATGCACAGCGAGCAGGGAGCGCTGGCCGGCGAACACCCGGGGCGCTCCCGCAATCCCGTGATCAAGGTCGTCGACATCGCATGGCTGGAATTCGAGAAGCCGGACCTCACCCGCGCTGAGGCGTTCGCGCGGGCCTTTGGCTTCCAGACGGCGCAGCACGGCCCGGACGAACTGCAGTTGCGCGGCACCGACGCCGGCGGCCCGTGTGTGATCGTGCGACGGGGGCAGCGCACGCGGTTCACCGGCATGGCGTTTCGGGCCTGCGACGAGGTAGACGTGCTGCGGCTGGCCGACAAAGCCGGCACCAGCGCGCGGCCGCTGCCGGAGGTCATCGGCGGCCTGTCCGTCGATCTTGTCGACCCCAGTGGGTTTCCGGTACGAGTCGTCGCCGGCATGCACGAACTGCCGGAGTTGCCGGGCCAGCGGGCCCACGTTTTCAATTTCGGGCGTGACGCGCAGCGCATCAACACCCCCCAGCGCCCCCCGCGCGTCCCCGCGCGGGTGCAGCGCCTCGGCCACCTCGTGCTGCAGTCCACCAAATATCGCGAAGCGCTGAACTGGTACCTGGACAACCTGGGGTTGATCGTCAGCGACTTCCTGTTCTTTCCCGGGCAGCGCGAACGGGGGCCGACCATGAGCTTCATCCGTTGCGACCGGGGATCCACACCCGCCGACCACCACACGCTCGCGATGGCGCTGGGCCCGGCCAACCGCTACGTCCACTCGGCGTATCAGGTCAGCGATCTCGACGCCTTGGCCGCCGGCGGCGAATACCTCAGGGAGCGCGGCTATTTCCGGTCCTGGGGCATCGGCAGACACATCCAGGGCAGCCAGCTGTTCGACTACTGGCGCGATCCCGACGGCTTCCTAGTCGAGCACTTCGCCGACGGCGACATGTTCGACAACACCATCGAACCCGGGTGGGCGCCCTTCACCGCGTCCGGACTCGCCCAATGGGGGCCGCCGGCGACCAAAGACTTCCTCGGAACTGACCCGAAATCGGTCCGTCACGAACTGGTTTCGATGGTCGGCGCGCTTCGCGCACGCAATGAATTCGACATCAACCGCCTCATCGGCCTGCTGAAAGTGACCACCTCATGACCGTCTCCGTCCTGCGCACCGCCGACGCCTGGTGGGTCAAGACTCCCGCCGGGGCCGCGAAGATCGCCACCACCGCGACCACCACCGCCGCGCTGCTCGCCGACCGCGCCGCGATCGAGGCCGCCGCGCGGAATCCCGAAACCGTCGCCGTTGACAGCCTGGATCTGGTCTCGCCGGTGACCAGGCCGTGCCGGGTCGTGGCTCAGATGACCAACTACGAGTCGCACGTCAGGGATGCCGGGATGGACCCGGCAACCATCCCACTGACCTTCTTCCGCAAGGCATCCGGATCCATCAACGGTCCGTTCGACGACATCGTCAAACCCCAACACGTCAAATTCCTGGACTACGAGGTGGAGATCGGGCTGGTGATCGGGCGCCCAATCCCAGTCGGCACCAGCATTTCCGACGTGAACCTGGCAGATTTCATCGCCGGATTGGTGATCACCAACGACGTGTCGGCCCGCGACGTGCAACTGCCGCAGACGCAGTTCTACGAGGCCAAGTCCTACCCGACATTCACCCCGGTCGGGCCCGAGCTCGTGCTGCTGGACGCCGCCGAGCTCAAGCGGTTCGGCGACCTGAGGCTGCGCCTGAACGTCAATGGCACCCAGCGGCAGAACGCGCTGGTGGAGGGCGACATGCTGTATCGCCCTCTGCAGGCGCTGCAGTCGCTCAGTCAATTCCAGGAGCTCGCCGCCGGCGACCTGATCCTCACCGGCACGCCGGTCGGCACCGCCCTGAGCGCCCCGCCCAAGCCGGTGCAGATGATCAGCAACCTGATGCCGCCAGCCGTTAAATGGAAGGCGTTCTTCAAGAGTCAGGCCAAGAACCCGAACTACCTGCGGCACGGGGACGTCGTGGAGGCATCGGTGGCCACCGACGACGGGGCCGTCGACCTCGGAACCCAACGCGCCGCAGTGCGATACGCGTGAGCCCCAGCGTGCTCGGGACCGTTCGGCAGGTGCCCGTGGTGATCGTCGGCGCCGGCCCGACGGGCGTCACGGCCGCCACGCTGGTGGCGCAATACGGTGTCGAGTGCCTGGTCCTGGAACGCTGGCCGGGCGTGTATCCGCAGCCCCGGGCCGTGCACCTGGACGACGAAATCTACCGCGTCCTCGCCGGCCTCGGCGTCGCCGACGACTTCGCCGCGATCTCGCGGCCCACATTGGGATTGCGGTTGCTCGACAATCGATTTCATGTGCTCGCCGAGTTCAATCGCGAGCCCTCCCGCAGCCCGCACGGCTTCCCGCAAGCCAACATGTTCGACCAACCGGAGTTGGAGGCCGTGCTGCGGGCCAACCTCCAGCGGTACGCATGCGCCGAAGTGCGCGGCAACGCCGAGGTCACCGAGATCACCGAGACTGAGCAGGGCGTGCGGGTCAGCTTCACCGACCGCGGTGACGGCCGGGTTCACCGGGTCGACGCAACGTACCTGCTGGGCTGCGACGGTGCCAACAGCACGGTGCGCGCCCAGATCGGATCGGCCATGCGGGATTTGAACTTCGAGCAGCGCTGGTTGGTCATCGACGTGGCCACCGAAACCGATCTGCGCCAGTGGGACGGCGTGCACCAGGTCTGCGATCCGAATCGCGCGGGAACCTACATGCGCATCGCACCGGCTCGCTATCGGTGGGAGTTTCAGTTGCTGGACGGCGAAACCGCCGACGACTTCGGCACTCTGACCGCGTTGCGACCACTGATCGCGCCCTGGACCGCCGGCATCCCGGATGGCGAACTGACGCTGTTACGTCTCGCCGAGTACACGTTTCGCGCCCAGATCGCCGACCGGTGGCGCCGCGGCAACATCTTCATCCTCGGCGACGCGGCGCACCTGACTCCCCCGTTCATCGGCCAAGGCATGGGGGCCGGAGTGCGGGATGCCGCCAACCTCGCGTGGAAGATCGCCGGCGTCCTGCACGGAACCCTGGCGGCGGAGGTCCTGGACAGCTACGAGCAAGAGCGAAAACCGCACACCCGGGCCATGATCCGGCTGGCGCTCACTGTGGGCCGATCGATGACCGGTGGCGGCCGGCTGGGCACCATGGTGCGCCGGGTCCTGCTGCCCAGGCTGCGGCTGATCCCCGGCCTGCGCGACAAGGTCGTCGACTCCACCACACCCGCATTGCACGCTTCCGCGCTGGTGCGCAAGTCTCGCGGATCCCGTTGGCCCCGCCGATCGCACCGGCTCACCGGCACGCTCTGCCCGAATCCACGACTCACCGATGGTCGACGGCTCGATGCGGTACTGGGCATGGGCTTCGCCGTTATTACCAGTAGCCCCTTGGATGTTGAGGCAGCGGCGATGCTGCGACAGCGCCTAGCCTTCGGAGCCCTGCAAGCCCAAGTGCTGATCGCCGAGCGCGGCACCGAACTCGAGCAGTGGCTGCGGCAAGCTCGAGCGACTGCCGCGATCGTCCGTCCCGACCGGACGGTCATGCTCGTCGGTCGCGACCCGGCCGACTTGTGCGCCCGGACCGCCGCCGTCCTGAACCCTAGCCTCAACCGGACGCCTCCGACGGCCGGGCGACGATCACCGGCATCCGGACTCCGTGAACGACCGCATTGCTGACCGAGCCGAGCAGCGCGCCGGTGAAGCCACCTCGGCCGTGGCTACCCACGACGACAAGCTGTGCGGCTTCCGACTTTTCGATGAGTTGTGGCGCCGGCCGATCGCAAACGACGACCCGTTTCACCGTCACGTCGGGATAACGTTCTTGCCAACCCGCCAACCGCTCGGCCATACCGCGCTCCGCCTCCGACACCAGGGCCGATAAGTCCAATCCCGGAAGCTCGAATACCTTGACATCGCTCCATGCGTGCAGGGCCATCAGATCGACGCCGCGACGCGACGCTTCGTCGAATGCGATCGCCGTCGCGAGCTCCGAGGCCGGCGAGCCGTCGATCCCCACGAGGACGGGAGCGTGCCGCGGGTCGGGCATCAACGGATCCTCGTCGCGGATGACCGCAACCGGGCAATGCGCATGCCGGACAACGGTCGAACTGACCGAGCCGAGCAAACCCCGGGCCAGCAGTCCGCGCCCGGACGAGCCCACCACAACCATCTCGGCCTCATCTGACGTCTTGATCATTGTCAGCGCCGGGCTGGAAAATATGAGCTCGCGGTTGATCTCGACCTTCCGTTCGGTCGGCATCGCGTCTTCGGCGACCTTGACCGCGTGGGCGATGATGTTGCGGCCCCTGTCCTCCAGCCGCACCGCCACCGAATCCGGGTACGGCATCGGAGGCCAGGTCGCGGCGGGGGTGGTAACCGCATGGACAACGGTCAGTGGGATGTTTCTCATCGCCGCCTCGCGGGCCGCCCAACAGGCGGCCGCATTCGAGGCGGCCGAGCCATCGACGGCGACGACGATGCCGAGACGCTTCACGGGTGCTGACATTTCGTTCTCCCTTCCTCGCATGCCACGTTATTGACCGCCACGGCCATCGGTCGTGAGGCTTTGGTCCCTGACCACATAGACGGACGACCTTGTCGGACGTCACGAGCACGCCGCCGCCGAAAATCGGCAGCGGCGCGCTCCTGCGGAAATGACCGACGGCGCGTTGCGATTACGCACCGATTCCCGGCCGTTGTGCTGGCATGGCCGCCACCAGCGGGGTGTCGACCCCCACGGGACCCAGAGCGGCGGCGCCACCCGGCGTATCCAGTGGGGTATCGCGGCCCGGCAGGATGGCTCGGAAAAAAGCGGCATTGTCTTGCAGGTGTTGTTGCTCGCCGTCGGGCAGATCACCTTCCCAGTAGATCGCACCGACGCGGCAAGTCGACTGGCACGCACCGCAATCCACGCACTCATCGGGGTTGATGTACATCGTTCGGGCGCCCTCATAGATGCAGTCGACCGGGCACTCCTGAACGCAAGACTTGTCCAGCAGGTCAACGCAGGCGCTACTGATCACATAGGTCACGGAGGTCAAGTTACCGACCAGCCGTCGGCCGCCGCGTCGGCCGAATGGCATCTACTGAAAGGACCAAAGGCCTCTCCACGCGACTAAACCGACATCAGTGCAATATCAGTTATCAGTGCAGTATCAATTCAGTGGCGCCGACCACCGCAATCGTGTGCCGCCGGTCGCGGTGTTCTCGACGAAGAACCGGCCGCCGGCCTCCTGTGCGCGCCGCCGCAGGTTGCCCAGGCCGCTCTCGGTGATTTCGCCGGCGATGCCCACACCGTTGTCAGCGACCTCGATGCACAGGTCGTCTCCGACGCTGACCTTGATGGTCAGGCTGGTCGCCTTGGCATGCCGGACGGCATTGCTGACCGCTTCTCGCACAACGGCTTCCGCGTGATTCGCCAGTGCCGGGTCGACAATTGACAACGGGCCGCTGTAGTGGACCGTGGTGTGCAGCTCGGAACCAGCGAACTGCTCGATCGCCTCGTCCAGCCGTTGCCGCACCCGGCCGTCGCCCGAGGACGCACCGTGCAAGTCGAAAATCGCGGTGCGGATCTCCTGGATGGTTTCCTGCAGGTCGTCGATGCAGCCGGTGAGCCGTTCTTGCACCTCGGCCGAACGAGCCTGGGGAATCGTTCTCTGCAGGGCGAGCCCGACCGCGAAAAGCCGTTGGATGACATGGTCATGGAGGTCACGAGCGATCCGGTCCCGGTCGGTCAGCACGTACAGCTCACGCATCCGCCGCTGCGTGGTAGCAAGCTGCCAGGCGAGCGCGGCCTGGTCTGCGAACGCGGCCATCATGTGAAGCTGTTGCTCAGCGAAGGGCAGCGTTTCGGCACCGCGTAGCACTACCACCACACCGGCAACGTCGGTGGTGAGACGCAGGGGCAGCACCAACGCGGGTCCGGGTGCCCCGAGGCTGGCGATCCCCAGGTCGAGTTTATCGAGTCGGCGGGGCGTGCGGTCCCGGAAAACCTCCCCGATGACAGTGCCGGTGACCGATACCGTGCCCGTCTTGGCCGAGGCGGAGACCGCTCCGGCCACCTCCAATATCACCAGGTCGTCGACCTCGGACGAGGGACATTCGCCGTCGCCCGGGACGGCGACCAGCGTGCCCGTCGCGTCCATCAGGGTGAGGGCTTCGTCCGCGATCAGCCGGAACACTGTCGCGGGCTCGGCTCCGGCCAGCATTTGCGTCCCGATGTCGCGCGTTGCCTCGATCCAGGCTTCCCGCGCCCGCGACTGTTCGAAGAGGCGCGCGTTGTCGACGGCGATCCCGGCGGCCGCGGCGAGGGCCTGCACCAACACCTCGTCGTCGTCGCTGAATGGCAGGCCATCCGACTTCTCGCTGAGGTAGAGATTGCCGAAGACCTCGTCGCGGATGCGCACCGGAACTCCGAGGAAGGTCCGCATCGGCGGGTGGTTCGGCGGAAATCCAACCGACGCCGGATGCTGCGAGATGTCGTCCAGCCGAATCGGCTTCGGGTCATCGATCAACACGCCGAGTACTCCGTGGCCCTCGGGCATTGGGCCGATGAGCTCGCGTGTCTCATCATCGATGCCTTCGTAGACGAATTCGACCAGCTCGTGGCCGTGCCCCCGCACCCCTAGCGCGCCGTAGCGGGCGTCAACCAGCTCGATGGCGGTATGCACGATGGCGCGCAGCGTCGCGTCAAGCTTGAGCCCCGACGTAATCACCAGGATGGCCTCAATGAGGCCGTCCAGGCGATCCCGGCCCTCGACGATCTGCTCGATCCGGTCTTGGACCTCCAAGAGCAGCTCCCGTAACCGCAGCCCGGACAGCGTCGCGCGCACCGGCGATGCGCCGGAGGCCGCGTCCGCTCTGCCAGCTTCGGTCACATAGATATGTTGGCACCGCCGCCGCGGGTCGGCCAGCAGCCCGGAGACCTCACTCCTTAGGGTCCAAAGACCCTGGCTGCGTCACGAAATCAATGAGTTCTTCAACTCGGCCTATCAGCGCCGGCTCCAGATCATTCCAATCGCGCACGCGGGAGCGGATGCGCCGCCAAGCAGTGGCGATGTCCGCCTGATCGCCGTGCGGCCACCCGAGTGCCGCACACACGCCGTACTTCCACTCGATCGGCCGGGGCACGCTCGGCCAGGCCCTCAGGCCGAGCCGCTGCGGCTTGACGGCCTGCCAAATGTCGATATAAGGGTGACCCACCACCAGCGTGTCGGGGCCACCCGGCCCGCGGAGCACGGCGTCAGCGATGCGCGCCTCTTTCGAACCCGCGACGAGGTGGTCAACGAGAACGCCGAGCCGGCGTCCCGGTCCGGGCCCAAAATCGGCGACGATGTCCACCAGGTCGTCCACACCGCCGAGGTGCTCGACGACGACACCCTCGATTCGCAAGTCATCGCCCCAGACCTGGGCGATGAGTTCGGCGTCATGGCGGCCCTCGACATAGATCCGGCTAGCGCGGGCGACCCGTGCCCGGGAGCCCCGCACCGCCACCGAACCGGACGCCGTTCGGCCCGCTGGAGCGGGCGCGGCGCGGCGCGCCGCCGTGAGGATCACCGGTTTGCCCTCGAGCAGATACCCCGGGCCCAGCGGAAAACCCCGGGTTCGGCCGTGCCGGTCTTCCAGATCGATGCGGCCGTATTCGACACGGACCACCGCGCCGACGTATCCGGTTTCCGCGTCCTCGACGACCATCCCGAGCTCGACCGGGTGTTCGGTTGACCTCGGCTTGCGCCGGCCTCCGGCAAGCACATCGGTTCCATAGCGATCCGCCACGCGGCAATGTTAGGGAGTCGTGGCGGCAATCACCGCCAGGACGCGCCGCCGCGTCAGCCGTTGGGACAAAATCGCAGCAATTCCAGCCGTGTTGGCCAATTGACGAGGTCAACGCTGATAGCGTGGCCAATCATTGTGTGAGCGGCCCGTTGATGCTTAGGGCGTCGCGGTTGGCGAGGTGGATTATGGCCCTGGCGGCTCGGGTTTCGAGGATCGTCGCTTTTCTGCGGTCTGGCTACCCCTCCGGCATGCCGGCCACCGGTCACGTTCCGCTGGTGGCGCTGCTGCGCCGACGCGTATCCAGCGACGAAATCACAACCATCGCAAGCGAACTCGTTAGGCGTCGACGCCGGCCGATCAGCCCTACCGATGTCGGGGTAGCGATCACCCGGATCACTAACGAAATGCCCACACCAGCCGATATCGAACGAGTCCAACATCGACTTCACGCGATCGGACATCCGCGCAGTCACTATCGCGGTTCCTGACGCACTTTAGGGACGCCCCCAAGTACCCCTCAATTTGCTTGCGGTGCAAGGAAAACAGTTTCGGCCAGCACGCGCCGGCACAACGCCTTATAGGCATCCACGCTCCATCCGTCGCGGTGGACAATTCGCAGGAAGGTTTCGACGCTGGTGATCACCGCGGTCATCTCGACGACTTCGTCGAATCCAACGTCGACGCGAAGCCACCCACGCTCCCCGCACACCTCGAGCAGTCGCCTGGTGTTCCGGTTGATGCGTGCAATCAAATCCGCAAGGAACCGGTCCAACTCGGGATCGATACTGGCGCCGCCGAAGAGCGCCATGGCCAGTTGTGCGGTCCGCTCGTGGATGTCCGCTGCGGCCGCGACAATCAGGTCCAGCGCCGCCTCGCGCCCTTCGATGGCGAGCAGATCACGGCCGACTCTCAGATTGAGAATGTTCTCCTCGCCGGCGACGCCGAACGCGGCGTATTCGATGGCGGTGATCAACAAGGCGGCCTTGGGCCCCTGCCCCTGGACGGTTTCGGCGGACACGCCGGCCGCCGTTGCGATTTTGGCGAGGGTGGTGCGTGCGTAACCGTCCGCCGCGAACAGCTCGGCTGCGGCCTCGACCACCCGCGAACGTGTCGCCTCCGCCTGTTGCTGACGCAGCTGCGAGCGATACGCGCGTGGCACCTTTGCCGATATTGACTTGGGTGACATAGTAATGAATACTACACCAGTGTAGCCAAGTGTGACCCACAGGGGGGGCCGTGTCGTCCATTATCATCGCAAGCATCCCCGCGCACGGCCATTTGACACCTTTGCTGACGGTCGCCGAGAATTTCGTGAAGCGCGGCGATGACGTGCGGTTTATCACCGGATTGCGCTACGCGGAGAAGGTAACTGCGACGGGCGCGTCGTTTGTGCCGCTGCCCGCGGAGGCCGACTTCGACGTCCAGCACGTCGTGGAGAGCTTTCCCGAGCGCGCGCGGTTGCGGGGCGTCAGGGCGATCTCCTTCGACATCGAACATGTCCTTGCCCGGCCGGCCAAGCCACAGTACGACGCACTCGTCGCCGCGCTGGCGGCCCAACCCGCGGACGCGGTGTTCGCGGAGCCCCTGTTCCTCGGCGCCGCGTTTCTGCTCGAGCACCCGCGTTCGGCGCGTCCGGCGGTGCTCATGTGCGGGATCGCGCCGCTTCCCATCGAGAGCCGCGACACCGCGCCGTTCGGCCTGGGATTGGCACCGGCTCGGTTCCTGAACCGTCAGCGCAACGCCGCGTTGGCTGCGGTGCACCATCGAATGTTGCGGCGGCCCTACCGGATCCTCAACGGCCTCCACGCGGAGGTACATGGCACACACATGCCCGGGACGATTTTCGACTGGGGTCGCCGGGCCGACGCGCTCGTGCAATTCAGCGTTCCCTCGTTCGAATATCCGATGACCGACTCGCCCACGACGCTTTACTTCGCGGGACCGCTGTCAGCCGCCGGGTCCCGGGCTCCCCTACCGCAATGGTGGTCCGATCTCGACGGAACCCGGCCCGTCATCCATGTCACTCAGGGCACGCTCGCCAACACCGACTACGAGCAAGTCATCGCGCCCACCCTGCGCGCACTTGCCCACCAAGACGTTCTGGTTGTCGTCGCAACGGGTCATCGGCCCCTCGACACGCTGCCGCCGCTGCCGGCCAACGCCCGCGCCGCGACGTACCTGCCCTACGACGAATTGCTACCGCGCACAGCAGTTTACGTGACCAACGGCGGGTACGGCGGTGTCCAGTACGCGTTGCGCTACGGCGTGCCGATCGTCGCCACCGGCGGAAAGGAGGACAAGCCCGAGGTCGGTGCGCGCGTCACCTGGTCCGGTGTCGGACGCAGTCTTCGAACCGAACGACCGACACCGCGAGCGCTGCGCCGCGACATCCTCGCGGTGCTGAGTCAGCCCCGTTACCGGCAAGCCGCTCAGCGTATCGCCGCCGACATGGCCGCGGCCCCGGGCTTTCCCGGGTTGGCTGACGTCGCCGATCGGTTGACCACCGGATCTCCCCGACTAGCCGTCGACTGAAGCGATCGCGGGCGCCTCAAGAGTGCTCAAGAAATCCGGTGGCCATCGACGCCGAAGAAGTGCAGGTGCCCGGGTTCGGGATGCAGCCGAACCCGACTCCCCTTTTCGGGCGGGTTACGACCGTCGACGCGAGCGACAACGGGTTGACCGATTACCTTGCCAGAACCAGTGATTCGACCGTACAGGTAGGCATCCGCCCCAAGCTCTTCGACCACGTCGACCTCCATCTCGACGCCGCGGTCGCCGAGCTCGAGATGTTCGGGGCGGACGCCGACGACGATCTCATCCGCGGCACCGGCGATCTCACGCGGCACCGAGATCGGCCAATCCCCCAGCGACACCGTGGCATCGACGATCGGAAGAGAAAACAGGTTCATCGCCGGAGATCCGATGAACCCTGCGACAAACACGTTGTCGGGATTGCGGTAGAGCTCACGGGGCGAGGCGAATTGTTGCAGCACACCGTCGCACAGCACCGCGACGCGGTCACCCATGGTCATCGCCTCGACCTGGTCGTGGGTGACATAGACCGTGGTGGTGCCGAGTTGCCGCTGCAGCGCAGCGATCTGGTTGCGGGTCTGCACCCGCAATTTGGCGTCGAGGTTGGACAGCGGCTCGTCCATCAGAAACACCTGCGGGCGTCGCACGATGGCGCGCCCCATGGCCGCCCGCTGGCGTTGCCCACCCGAGAGCTCTTTGGGTTTGCGATCCAGATACGGTTGCAGATCAAGCAATTTCGCCGCAGCTAGTACCCGGTCACGGATCTCGGGCTTGGGGGTATGGGCGATCTTCAGCGCGAACCCCATGTTCTGCGCGACCGTCATATGGGGGTAGAGGGCATAGTTCTGAAAGACCATCGCGACGTCGCGATCTTTGGGATCGACGTTGGTGACGTCGCGGTCGTCGATCCGGATGCGGCCGGAATCCAGGGTTTCCAATCCGGCCACCATCCGCAGCGAGGTCGTCTTGCCGCATCCCGACGGCCCGACCAGAACGACGAACTCACCGTCGCCCACCTGCAAATCGAGACGATCCAGCGCCGGTCGGTCCGTGCCGGGGAACCGCCGCGTCGCTTGCTCGAAACTGACCGAGGCCACGGTTAACCGCCGAACCCGGTGAATGCGATACCGCGAATAAACGAACGCTGCGCGATCGCATAGACGATGACCAGCGGCACCACGATCAGCATCGAAGTCGCCATTATCACCGGCCAGCGTGCCACGTACTCGCCGCGCAACCGGACCAGGCCGAGCGTCAGCGTTGCCAGGCTGTTGCGTTGAATCATCAGCAGCGGCCACAGGAAGTCATTCCACACATTGACCCAGGTGAGCACCGCGAGCACCATCACCGCGGGCCTGGCATTGGGCAGCAGGATCCGCCAGTAGATCTGCCAGGGCGTGCAACCGTCGAGAATCGCGGCCTCCTCGAGATCGCCAGGTAGCGTTCGAAAGAACTGCCGCATGAGATAGGTGCCGAACGCACTGCCGAACAAGCCCGGCACGATCATCGCCCACGGCGTGTCGACCCAGCCCAGGGTCCGCATCACGATGAACTGCGGGATGACGGTCACCGTCAGCGGCACCATCAACGTCCCCAGGTAGAGGACGAACAACGTATCGCGCCCGCGAAATTGCAGACGCGCAAAGGCATATCCGGCCAGCGAGCAGAAGAAGACCTGGCCCGCTGTGACGCATCCCGCGTACAGCACGGTGTTGAGAAACATCCGCCAGAACGGCATCAGCTGGAACACTTCGGCATAATTCGACCACCTCGGGTGGGCCGGCAGCAGCGTCGGCTCGGTGATCTCGCCTTCCTTCTTCAGCGAGCCCGACACCGCCCAGACAATCGGGAACAGTGCGCACCAGGCGATCGCGATCAGCGCCGTGTAGACGGCAACGGCGCGCAGGACGTTCCGGTTGAACGCGCCCTCAGCTGAGCCCACCGGAAGCCTCCCAAGAGCGTCGTCGCGCGAGCCGTAACTGCAGCACAGTCACCACCAGCAGGATGGCGAACATCACCCACGCCAGCGCCGAGGCATAACCGAACTCCAGGAACGAGAACGCGTGCTGAAACAGCATGATGCCCAGAACATAAGTCGCGGACTCCGGCCCGCCGTTCGGGCCGTTGAGCACGTAGACCATGTCAAAAGCCTGGAATGCGTGAATGATCGAGATGACCACCACAAACGAGATCGCCCCGCGGATCAACGGCACCGTGATGGACACAAACTGCCTTATCTCGCCGGCCCCGTCGATCTTGGCCGCCTCGTAGACGGTCTCGGGAACTCCTTGCATCGCGGCAAGCAACACCACGGTGGCGAACGGCACGCTCCTCCAGACGCTGACCACACACAGCGACACCATCGCCCATCTGGGTTCGACGAGCCACGGGATCGGGCCGATACCGACCCAGCCCAGCATGATGTTGAGCAGCCCGTTGTCGGTGTTGAAGACGAACTGCCACACGACCGCCATCACCACCGATGAAATCGCCAGCGGCAGAAAGACGATTGTTCGAAAGATGCCGATGCCCTTGACTTTCCGGTTCAGCACGCCAGCGACGACGAGGCTGATGAGCACCGTCGGCAGCACGGTTCCGAGGGTCAGGATCACGGTGTTGCGCACCGCGATCAGAAACAGCGGATCGGAGCTGAAGAGCTCCCCGAAGTTCTTCATCCCCACGAACTTTGGCGGGCTGAAGATGTCCCACTGCTGAAAGCTCATGTATAGCGAGAATCCGAGTGGAAACAGCATGAACACCGTCACCGCGGCCAGGTTCGGTGCGACGAACAGCCGCCCGGACGACGCACGTCGGCGCGAGCCCCTGCCGATGGCGGTCCTGGGCGCGGCGGATGTGTCGGCTGGTGTCATGGTGTGCGCAGCACCTCGTCGACGTCGTGGGCCAGGCCGGTCAGCGATGTCGCCGGCCGCGATCCCCGCAGCACCGGGCCCATGTTGCGGTCGATCAGGGCGGCGACCTTTTCCCACTCCGGGGTCACGGGCAGGCCTTGCGAATTGGCCGGGCCGCCGGTCAGCACCGCGAGGTTGCCGACCCTGCGGTGCGCTTTGGCGAATCCTTGCGAATTGAGCGCGGACTGCAGCACCGGGACGAACAGGCTGGATTCAGCGGTCAACGCCTGCCCTACGGGTCCCGTCGCGAACTTGACGAATTCCCAGGCCTGTTCCTTGCGTTGACTGCTCGCCGCGATGGCGAGTCCGGTGGCGCCGATGTTGGAGCGCGCGCCTTGTCCGTGCGGCAGCGACGGCCCCACCGGCAACGCGGTCACATCGAAATCCAGGTTTTCGGCCAGCATGAATGTCTGGTAGCGCCAGTGACCACCCAACGCGATCGCCGCCTTGCCCGCCGCGAACAGATCGGGTGTGGACATCGACTGCACCTCGGATGCGTTGGGCGCCACCTTGTACTTGTTGGCCAGGTCGGCGTAGAACTGCACCGCCTCGATGAATGCTTCGTTGTCGAAATTGAGGTGGGTCGGGTTCATCCGCGGGGTGGACCATGGCACGCCGTTATTTATCGCGAACAATCCCGCGGAGTAATACGAGAACCAGGTGTTGACGAAGCCCCATTGCGCGACCCGCCCCGACGGGTTCCTCTTGGTGAGAGCAGTGGCGGTGTCCAGGAAGTCGGCGAAACTCCACGGCCGCTCCCACGTGGTGGGCGGCGGCCGCACGCCCGCCGCCGCAAATAGTTGCTTGTTGTAGAACAAGTAGTTCCCGGACCACTGCTCGGGAAAGGCGAACTGCCCGCCGTTGAACGAAAAGGTGTCATACAGCGGCCCGATACTGTCCGCTCTGAGCCGGGTGGCGAACTCAGGATCGCGCGCGAGGAGGGTGTTGAGGTCGAGCAACACCCCCCGGTAAGCGAGTTCGGCGTAGGTCAGCTCCCACGCCATGAGCACATCCGGGCACTTGCCGCCGGCGCAAAACGTCGATAGCTGCTGCATCACCCCGGGCCCGGAGAGCACCGGTCGAACCTTGATGTCGGGATGACGGCGGCGGAACTCGTCGACGACGCGCAGCCGGGCGGCGGCCTCGTCGGGATTGGCCGCGAAGAAGAAGGTCAACGCGTCGTTGTCGTCATCGGGGGTGCAGCCGGCGACCCACGTCGGCAGCGACGCCGCGGTCAGCGCACCGGCACCCCGCAGCAGGCTGCGCCGTCCGAACGGCTTATCGAGCATGATGTTGTTCCCCTTGGCCCGTCACCGGGATCCCCGCCATCCTTGCTTGATGTCCTTGGTACCCGATCGGTCTGAGGCATTTCTGAGACGGTGGGTGCGCAAGCGTGAGAACGGCAGCCGCGAGGCGATCGGGATCGCCAGTGATGTCGACCGTATTGATTCGACCGTCGGCTCCGATGCCGATTTGCAGCAGTGCCCGGGCGTGCCCGTGCGGCGCGATCGCGATGCCTGGGACACCGTCGATCAGCAGGACGGCGCCGGTTTGGGCCCGCCTGACGAATCGGCGGGTCTCCTCGGCGACCTCGCGGGCGCCGCGCAGCTCGGTAGGCACGTCGTTGGGAACCAACGCCGGATCGACCCTGCGCAGCACGTCTGGAGCCAGCAGATTGACCAACGCGGCGATGTCTCCGCCGCGGGAGGCCCGCAAAAACGCCTCGACGATCTCGAGGTGCTCGGCCGCGCGGGGGGCGTCGGCGGGTGGCGCGGCGTGCAGCCGCTCGCGGGCCCGGCTCGCGAGTTTTTTGGCGGCGGCGGGCGATCGGTCTAACAGGCCCGCGATCGACTCGAACGTCACGGCGAACACGTCATGCAGCACAAACGCGACGCGCTGCGCAGGCGAGAGCCGGTCGAGGACCACCAGCAGCGCGCGGTTGACCGAATCAGCGAGCAGCGCGTCCTCATCGGCCGGCGATGACACCATGGGTGCGAGCCGGTCCCATTCGGCGGCCTCGTTCACCGGCCGCTCGGCTCGCCGGTTGCGCGCGCGCAGCTGGTCGAGCGCCTCATGCGCGGTGATCGTGGTGAACCAGCCGCTGAGATTCGCAATGTTCTGTATGGCGCCGAAATCGGCGCGGCTGGCCTTGAGCCACGCCGATTGCACCGCGTCGTCGGAGTCGGCTACCGAGCCGAGCAACTGGAACGCGACCGATCTCAGGTGCCGCCGATCTGCGTCAAAACGTTGCGCGAGGTGCGCCAGATCCTGAGTTGGGTTCATAGGTCACCTTTTCTGCGCGGGAGTCGTCAAGTAGATGACCGCATCCGTCCAACTCCGTGTCGCAAAAGGAGACCAGCACCTTGACCCTACCGATTGTCCGCCGCGCAGCGCTCTGCGGCCATCCGGCCCGGCGCGGCGCAAAGTTCTGCCCGTCAGGAGGTTGATCCATGGAAATCGCGTACTTTGTGGTCATCGTGACCACCGCGACCATCACCGCGGCGATCGCCGTGGCCGACCTGTTCCCCGCCGGATTCGTATTGGCGAATTCAGCCCAGGTCGGTGTGCCGCGCTCGTGGCTGCCGGCATTGGGGTTGACGAAATTGGCCGGGGCCGCCGGGCTGGTGATCGGGCTCGTCGGCCTACGACCCTTGGGGATTGCGGCCGCGGCCGGCTTGGTCCTGTTCTTCGTCGGTGCCTTGCTGATGCACGTGCAGGCCGGCGTCATCTACAACATCGCCTTTCCGGGCGGCTACCTGCTGCTTTCGGCCGGATCGTTGGCGCTGATGGTTGCGTGTTAGACGCGATAGACCGCAATAGACTCAGCCACCGGCGCCTCAGGGGCATCAGCTTGGGAAGAACCGGATCCCGTTGATCTGGTTGCCCCGCCAGGCCACATCGGCGAACAGGATGCCGCGCCCGTGACCCGAGGCCAGCGAGACCGCGACGGTGGATCCCGCACCGATCACCTTGGACCAGCTGGCCCCGTTGAGTTGCTCTTCGAGTTCAGCCAGGTCCAGAACGTCGTCGTCGCCCAAAGTTATTGAGGCACTGGACGACAGAGTCCGCATTACCGCGGACTTGTCCCCCCGCACGATTGCGTGCAGGAATGTCTCCACGAGCTTCTTTTGCCTCGCACCTACTCGGCGAAAGCCGGTCATGAAGCCTGCGGTTCCGCGCAAACCCTGGTTGCCCAACAAACCGCGGGATAGCTTGAGCCCGGGCGACATCGCCCTCGATCCGCTTCGCAGGAAAGCCAGCACCATCGCCGGCAACTCCCAATAGGCCCGCAGCCGGGCAACCTTCCACTCGCCGTTGACTTCTCGCAGGTCATAGCGCAGGAAGGCAGGAACGAACATCGTTACGCCGGGGCCCATCGCCACCTCGAGTTCAAGGTCGCGCAGCACGGCGGAACCGAAGACGATATCGAGATCGCGGTGGAACTTTATGGCGCGGGGACCGATGAACGTGTCGTAGAAGCGGTAGATCTGCTCGTGCCCCACATGTGGCTGCGAGCCAACCGGATCCTCAACCTGGGCATCGGCGGTGAAGACGCCCACCCAGCCGTCGCGATCGTGCACGGTAAACGCCTGCGGGGACCGCTCCACCGCCGACAATAGGTCTTCGCGCCTCGGCATCACCATTACGATCCTCCGACCAATTCGATTCTGGCGGTGCGCATTTCCGCCAAGGCGGCGACGGCCGAATCGGACGACACGGCCGCGGTCAGGTCCAGCAACACTCGGGTGGCCAAGCCGGCCCGCGCCGCGTCCTCGGCAGTCCGGCGCACGCAGTGGTCGGTGGCGATGCCGACGACGTCGACCTCGTCGACTCCTCGCTGTCGCAACCATTGCAGCAGCGATGTCCCGTTCTCGTCGACGCCCTCGAAACCGCTGTAGGCCGCGGCGTAGGCACCCTTGCGGAAGACCGCCTCGATCCGGCGGGTGTCCAGGTCGGGGTGAAACTCCGCACCTGGGCTCCCGGCGATGCAGTGCGGCGGCCAGGAGGACGAAAAGTCGGGCCGGTCGGAGAAATGGCCACCCGGGTCGATGTGGAAGTCCTGGGTCGCCACGACGTGCTGATAACCGGACTCGCTGGCCACCAGGTCGTTGATCGCGGGGGCCAGGGCGGCGCCGCCGGTGACCGCCAGCGAGCCGCCCTCGCAGAAGTCTTTTTGCACGTCGACGACGATCAACGCTCGCACGCGATCCACCATATCGTCGGGGGCTCGAGCTGTCGCCGGCGACGAGAGCGATATGTGCCGGGCGGTTTGCTTGCCGGTCAGCCGGGTAACCCAACGGCCATGGTGATCCGCAAAATAGCGCGCCCCCTATTGGCGGCGGTCTTCGTCGGCCAGGGAGTCGACTCGCTGCTCAACCCCAATTCGGCGGCCGAAGCCGCGGCGCCCGCGGTGGACGGTCTGCGGGCCATGCCGGATCCGGTGGGTAGCAGTATTCCGTCCGACGCCGAGACGTTCGCGAAAATCAACGCGGCCGTGCAGATCGGGGCCGGGCTGCTGCTCGCGGCCGGCAAAATGCCACGTGTCGCCTCCGGCGCCCTGGCACTCACCGTGCTTCCGGCCAACCTGGGAGCTCACATGTTTTGGAGTGAATCCGACCCGCAGCGAAAGGCGGAGAAGCGGCAGGATTTCCTCACCGACCTCGGCCTTTTGGGCGGGTTGATGATCGCGGCCGCCGATACCGAGGGCAAGCCGTCCCTGGGATGGCGCGGCCGCCGGGCGGCGGAGCGGCTGTCCGAGGCGGTACAGGGGGCGCTGCCCGGCTCTGACGGAGCGGTGCTGGACGCGGACCTCGGGGACATCGCGGAGAAGATCACCCACCGCCTGCAGGTCGGCGCCGAACGTGGCCGCGAACTGGCTAGCACGGCCGCCGAAAAGGGCACACCCTACGCCGAAGCAGCACTGGAACGCGGGCGCGAACTGGCCAGCACGGCCGCCGAGAAGGGCGCGCCGTACGCCGAAGCAGCACTGGCGCGTGGCCGCGAACTGGCGGGCACCGCCCGGGTACGCGGAACCGAGCTCGCCGAATCCGCCCGCCAGCGCGGCAGCCAGCTCGCCGACACCGCGCTCGAACGCGTTGGAGAACGCACTAACGGTGGTCGTCACAAGCGCCGGTAGCCGCGCGGTGCCGAAGGACGATGTCGACAATGGTCTGGACGTCCTGGTCGACGTTCACGCTGACGCCATGCTCGTCGGAGCCAAGCGGTTCCAGCGCATCGAATTGCGACCCCAACAGCGCTGCCGGCATGAAGTGACCAGACCTGGCGGCCAACCGGCGGCCGATCAGTTCCGGTGGACCGTTGAGTTCTAGGAACTCAATGCGCGGGTAATGTGCGCGCAGCCGGTTCCGGTATTCGCGTTTGAGCGCCGAACAACTCGCCACTGCTCCGTCGCGGTGACCGGCCAACCACTCCCCGACTCTGTCCAGCCACGGGTACCGGTCGTCGTCGTTCAGCGGTTCACCGGCGGTCATCTTGGCGACGTTGGCCGCTGGGTGCAGGGCGTCGGCGTCGAGGAACGGCACCCGCAACCGTTGCGCGAGTGCGGCACCCACCGTCGACTTGCCCGATCCGGAAACCCCCATCACCACCAGGGGTGATTGCGTCGCGGGAGCCGGGCCGGCGCCGACGGCTACGACAGGTTGCGGTTCCATTCCATCCAGCCGACGCCGCTTCGGCCGTCCGCAGTACTGACCGAGACCCAGGCCCGGGGAAACTGGCTCACCCGTCCATCGACGGCGGTCAGCCGAACCGGCGCATGTCCTGCGACGTCGACTCTGGCGGTGATCCCCGCAGGCTCCAGATTCAACGTCGCGTCCAGCGGTAATCCGTTGCCGCCGAAAGCTTCCCGGGTGTCCACCGTGTCCAGTTCGGTGACCCTGCCCTCGCGGTCCTGGACGTAGCCGACGCTGAAGCTCGAGACGCCCGGAATTCGTATGTTCACGCCGTGCAGGTGTGTCCCGTCATCGAGGTGCAGCGCGCTCCACACCCAATCCATGCTCCACCAGTCGCGCACTCCCCATGAATGGTCGCGCTGCCCGGGAACCGAGTCGAGCCGGTAACCGGTCTCCTTGGAGTCCTTGAGGGTGACGACGCCCGAGACGGTGCAGGGTATCTCGTAGCGCGTCGCCACCCGATACTTATACGGGGTGCCGTCGGTGGTCCACACCAAATTCATTGTCATCTCGACCGGAGTTCCCGACTCCCCGCGCAACAAGGCGGACGGCTCCGGGTAGGCCTGACCTCGCGCCCGCACGTCGACGCGATAGGTGTGCAGCGGCGCGCTGGCGCAGTGACCGATCTCGAAGTCGTCGGTGCGTAACACCCACGGGTCTGGGGGCAGCGGGACTTCGCAATCGACTACCGCCACTGTCGGCAGCTCGGGTCCGCACAGCAGCGCGTGAACCCACGCCGTGCCCTGGTTCGCTACCAGGCCGATCCGGAACCAGCCGCCCAATCCCTGTGCCGGGTCGACGAAGTCGGCGTACCAGCTCTCGCTCCACAGCGGTTCGCCCGTGGCGGTGTGTGCTTGTTCGTCCTCCTCCGACGGCCGCAGCGGCTCCGGCACTGCCGCGCCCGGCGCGGCAACTGGGAGGGTCGCCAGGGCGTCGGTGTCCAGCACGTGATCGCAATGCCGTTGCAGCATCGTCATGAACATCCGGTCGCCTCGTTCGGTGCGTTCCACCAGCATTGACGAGACGATCGCCATCATCACACCGAAAAAGCTTTGCCGGCATACACCTTCGCGGACCTCGTCGAGGGTGAGTGGAGCCCCGGGACCGAGTGCCTGGTGGTAAGCGCGCAGCAAGGCGTCATAGTGCGCGCGACGATCCTGCGTCCGCAGGGCGCAGCCGAGGAAGTACGCCAGATCGGTCATCGGCGGGCCCCAGGACACCGTCTGCCAATCGACCACGGTCAATGCCCGATCGGCGCCGGCGGCGCCGAACAACATGTTGTCCAACCGATAGTCGCCGTGCACCAGGCCCTGAATGCGGCCGGCCTCGCCAGCCAGGTACCCGTCGAACGCGGCCACCAGGCGCTCACACACCAGCCGCTGCTCCGGTTCGATCTGGTCGCCGTAACGGCCGATGAAGCCGGCATAGAGCGAGGTGATCATGGCCTGGTTGAGCGGCGATTCGCGGTTCAGCCAGGGCGCCTCGGCCAGCGCGGAATCGCCGAGCAGCGGGCCCTGCAGCCGTCCCAGCTCGACCACGGCGAGTTCGGCCTGTTCGATTGTCGCGCCGGCGATTTCGTCGCCGGTGACGGCCGGTCCGGCATCGCCGAGCAGCAGATCGAACGTCCCCGTCGGTGCGTCGACCGCGGCGTGGTAGCGGGGCGCTATCGGGCCGCCGAGCCGCGGCGCGATGTCGCGGTAGAAGCGAACTTCGCGCTCATAGAGGCCGAGCGCCGATCCCGTTTGCCGGCTCAGCGGGTCAGTCGCCGCGACCTTCAACACCACCGAATGCGGCCGGCCAGGTTGTGCCCCAACGGATTCGGAGTAGGTTAGCGCGACGCGATAGCACTCGCTCATCTGCCCGGTACCGATGCGCTCCACGGCGAAATCCGCAACTTCGGCGCCGATCACCGCGGCCAACCACGAGGCCGTAAGGTCGCCGGGTCCTTCGATGACACGCTCGGTGCCATGCTCGGTGTTAGGGGCCATGAGGGTCAACGTGCCAGCGAGAAGCCGTCCCACGCCATCCGGCGGTGCGGGTCGGGGTCGAACTCGACGCGGCACTTGCGATCGAAGACCATGACGGCGCGGTCGACGGGTGTGTAGGCCGGCCAGTCTTCGCCCGGCGCTCCGGTGCGGCTGAAGCTCCGCCAACGCCGTTGCACTTGGTTGCTGACCCGCAGCGCGGGGCCCCGGTCAGCCGCTGCGGTGAGCAGTGCGCCGAACCTGGTGCGATAGACGTCGAAGACGGCAAGCAACTCGGTGGCATGGGTAGCGCCAAAACCCGACCAGCGCAGCGTGCGCGGAGCGTAGTCGTAACGGTATAGGTACGTGGGCGCGTTGCCGCCGTGGGCCTCGGCGATCTGCCATGCTGCCGAGCTGAAGGCGAAGTCGCCGCCGAGCTGGATGCATGCCGACGAGGCGGGGTAATCCGGGTAGGCGGCGGTAATGCGTTCGCGGGCAGCTGGTTCCGCGTCGGCCAGCAACTCTTCAACCATCGATTCGTTGGTTGGCAGCATGCCGAGGAAGCGGGTGAACAGGCGGCCCTCTTCGGCGTTGGTGCCCACGACGAGCGGCACTCGATGCGCCCGGCCGCAGCGCATCGCCTCCACCGGGTCCATGGGCAGGTAGTCGTCGCCGTAGACCGGTCCAATTGGGAAAGCGCCCAGCCTCTTCTGCAGGCCCTGATCGATCAGGCGGTGCTGCGTCTCCACCAGTTGCGCCGCGGACGCCTGCATCAGCGCCTCAGCGGCGTCCTGGGTGCGCGCCCCCAGCAGGTCGGCGAATCGCGTCGCGAACTCTGCGGCAATATCTTTCGGGCGCACCAGGCCGCTCGCCGGGCTTTCCGAGATCGCGCGGGTGAACAAGCCTTCGGCGGCGGGCACGGCCAACAGAGTGGCGGTGATGCACGCGCCCGCGCTTTCGCCGAAGATGGTGACATTGCCTGGGTCGCCGCCGAACTCTGCGATGTTGTCTCGGACCCACTGCAAGGCCAGCACCAGATCGCGCAGATACAGATTGCTGTCGAAACGGATGTCCGGCGTGGATAGGGACGACAAATCCAGGCATCCCAGCGCGCCCAGCCGGTAGTTGACCGATACGTACACACAGCCGCGCCGTGCCAGCGCGGCGCCGTCGTACAACGGGGTTGCCGAGCTGCCGAGGATGTACCCGCCGCCGTGGATGAACACCATGACCGGCAGCGGTTCGCCTGTCGCAACTTCCGGTGTGACCACGTTGAGAGTCAGGCAGTCCTCGCTCATGGGCTGGTACCTGCCTCCGAAACCCGATAGGCCCAGCATGGTGTAGCGACGCTGCTGCGGGGCACAGTTGGTGAACCCGTGACAGTGCCGCACACCCGACCAGGGCTGTGCCGGCCGCGGCGCCTGGAATCGCAGCCGACCGAGCGGGGGCCGAGCATAGGGGATCGATCGCCAGCGGTTCACGCCGTCGCGGGTGAAGCCTTCGACGATGCCGGCGGCGGTGTGCGCGCGGACGGTGCGCTCATGCATAACCCGACGGTAGCCGACACTACGTACGTAGGGTGCGCCCAGCGCGGAAAATCCCGTGGTGACCGCTAGCCTGACGGAATGCGGATCGCCGCGCTGATCGCAGTGCCGTTGCTGGTTGCCGGCTGCTCCCACCTCGGCGGCGGCCACACCGAGCAAACGCAAACCAGCACCGGCGCAGCCAAGGGGACTTCGTCATCCAGCGCCCCCTCCACCTCGGTGAGCAAACCTCCAGCGACGGCGTCGGCGCCTTCACCACCCGCCGCTGGGGCGGCGATCTCGGACGTCATCGCCTGGATCGAGGCCGCGCATCCAGCCGATCCCGCTCGCTATCACGACGCGACCCGCGACGGCGTCACCACCCCGCTGGGTAGCGACATCGCCTTCACCGTCAATGCCGCGTCGGCGGCCGAATCGGTTGTCTGTACGACGGATGCCAAGCACACCGGCAGCGCATTGGCGTGCCTGGTCAACCTGACCAATCCGCCACCCCGGCCGGCCACGGCCTACGGCGAATGGAAAGGCGGCTGGGTCAACTTCGACGGAGTGAACCTGCAGGTCGGGCAGACTCGCGGCGATCCGGGTCCGTTCGTCAACGGCAACGGACTCGAATTGGCGAACGGGGACTCGTTGTCGTATGACGACTACCGCTGCCGCGCGGACCAAACCGGAGTCTATTGCGTGAACTACGCCCACCAGTCGGCGGTGCGGTTCAGTGCTGCGGGCATCGAACCGTTCGGTTGCCTGCGGTCGGTGCCGGCGCCCGACGGCGTCGGCACCGCGTTCAGCTGCTGAGTCGGCGTGCGAAGCCCAAAACGGCGTGTGGCCGCTGGGGAGCAAAGCCCAGCGACCACACCCTGTTTTGGCTTGGCAGTTCAGGCCGCCGATGCAGCCGACCAGCGTGGCGATGTGAACCGGAACCAGCCGGGGCTGGAAGGTTGTTTCTGAACGACGGGTACACGGCTCAGAGGGCGCTCGCGGGCTTATGGCATCAAAGCGGAATTCTGAGCAGCTTGCGGATGTCTTCGGCAAGCCATCCCGTGAGCGCGGCGGTGTGGGTGCGCGGGAAAAAATGCCCCCCGGGCAGGGTCACCACGTCAAACGACTTGCTGGTCAGCTCTCCCCAGCGGGCCAGCTCGGATTGCTCGAACGTGTCGTCGTCCGCACCGCCCAGCGCCGTGATCGGGCATGGCAGCGGCGTTTCGGGGCGGTATACGTAGCTCTCACAGGCCGCCATATCGGCGCGCACGATCGGCAGCATGAGTTCCATGAGATCGGCATTGTCCAATATCTCTTGGGGGGTGCCGCCGAATTCAACAAGGCGATCCCGCACCTCTTCGTCGGTCAGCGCCAAAATATCCTCACCAGGCGCTTCGTGTTCCGGGCTGACCGGGGGCAACGTGCCCGAGGCGTAGACCTTTAGCGGGAGCGGCGCCCCGCGCCGCCGCAGTTCGCGGGCCAGTTCGAAGGCGACCAATGCGCCCATACTGTGGCCGAACAGCGCGAATGGACTCTCGAGGTCGGCCAGGATTTCCCCGGCATGAACCTGCGCGATCTGATCGATGGCGCCCAGCGGGGTTTGCGCGAAACGGCGGCCATGACCTGGGTATTCGATCGGCACCACCGTCACGTACGGCGGTAGCATGCGAGACCATTCGCCGTACACCGTCGCGCTCCCGCCCGCGAACGGTAAGCAATACACGCGAAGCAGCGGCGAGACCATGGTCAAAAGATTTCCTCTCCGCTCTTCGCACGCAACACTATTCGCCCGCCACGTCCAACACGCGGATCTCCCCTGTTCCGCCATCGACCTCCACGAGCGCTCCGGGCGGCAGACGGTGAGTCGCGACCCAGTGCGCGCCGGAGTCGGCCAGCATCCGCTCGACCTGGGCCTTGTCCACGCCATCCGGAGATGTCGGTGCCGTGTCGTCGTGTTCGGTCGCGGGCTCCGAGGCGGGCCCGGTCGCCGCGCCGTACACATGTGCCGACGAGGCAAAAACGATGCGTCCGGTTCCGGTCTCGGCGATAGCTTCCAGGACGTTGACCGTGCCGTCGACGTTGACCTGGTGACTGATCCGGTCGTTGGGGGTCAAGCTTTTCGCCCATGCGCGATGAGCGACGACGTCGGCCCCGGTGATCGCGCGCCTTACAGCCGCCGCATCCCGGATGTCAGCAGCAACGAAATCGGCTGCGCTTGGCCAGCTTTCGGGCCGATGGCGGGCGACCCCGGCGACGCCGTGACCGTGGCTGAGCAAGCTGGCGACGAGGCCGCGGCCGAGCACGCCGCCGGCACCGGTGACCGCGACTCTCACTGCGCCTGCTCGCTCATGGTTGGTCGTCTGGTTGGTCGTCTGGTTGGCCGTCGTGCCATCACTGCCCTCGCCTGCCGTCGCGTTCCGACCAGTTCGCGCTGCTCTCCCACCCAAGAATGTCGCTGGTGAGTATCGCTAATTCCGGCGGGATTTCAAAACGCCGAAGCCTCCCAGCCACCTGCGGGCCAACGCGTTCGGTGCATACTGTGCATTCCGTCAGCTAACTAAGCGCGGTGGCGGACGCAGGTCAGACACCTACTCGGCGCCAGCCATCGGCGGCCCTGGCTACGCGGATCAGCACCTCGCACAGGTCACGCAGTTCAGTTGCTGCCGCACCTTCGTCGAGCGCGGTGGCAACGTCTTCGGCGGCACATCGCACCTGGTATACGCGATCCGACAGGTCGGCGGCATCGTCGGCTGACAGCACGACGGCATCGGCCGGCAGAGCCAGCGACGCACCAGACGCGCCCCGATGGATCGAGGCTCGTTGCTCGTATGCCCGCTGCCGGCAGGACTGCCGGCAATACTGGCGGCGACGACCCATGCCAGCGTCGGAAACATCTCGACCGCACCACCGGCAGGGCTGAGGGTGGGCACGTCGCGTCACGCTTGCCGACTTTAGTCCGTCGGGCCCCGCGTTCCCGGTATCATTAATGGCCGCGTCGCGTGCGCTGTGTGTCGGCCCCGGAACTCCGCTCGGGAACTTCATACACCGTTGCAACGTTTGCCATGCGGACAGAAAGGAGTAGCGCCGATGGCTGATCGAGTATTGAGAGGCAGTCGCCTCGGGGCCGTGAGCTACGAGACCGACCGCAATCATGACCTCGCGCCGCGTCAGATCGCGCGGTATCGGACCGACAACGGCGAAGAGTTCGAGGTCCCCTTCGCCGACGACGCCGAAATTCCCGGCAGCTGGCAGTGCCGCAACGGCATGGAGGGCACCCTGATCGAGGGTGATCTGCCCGAGCCCAAGAAGGTCAAGCCACCACGCACGCACTGGGACATGCTGCTGGAGCGGCGCAGCGTAGAAGAACTCGAAGAGCTGCTCAAGGAGCGCCTCGAGCTGATCAGGTCCCGCCGCCGCAGCTGACGCGCCCGGTCATATCGCGACCGATTACGTCCGGTCGCCTGATCACGTCCGCGTAGCGCGAGCGCGGGACATTCGGGCCTGAAACCCCCATTGGGCGACCAGGACCAGCGCCTCGCGAATGTTGGATCCGCTCATTTTCGACACACCGATTTCGCGCTCGGTGAATGTGATCGGCACTTCGACGACGACGAACCCGTTGCTGATGGTGCGCCAGGTC
Organism: uncultured Actinomycetota bacterium; assembly: GCA_963778135.1. GTDB lineage: Bacteria > Actinomycetota > Actinomycetes > Mycobacteriales > Mycobacteriaceae > Mycobacterium. The sequence continues at coordinate 1,004,328 of CAVZTC010000005.1, forward strand.
AGATCGATCTGAAAGCAATAGCCCTTGGAGTCCACGGCGTCCAGGTCGATCGCCTCGAGCACTTCGCGTCTGTAGGCCCGGTAACCGGCGGTGATGTCGTGGATACCGATACCCAGCGCCAACCGCGCATAAGTGTTGGCGGTCCAGGACAGTGCCCAGCGCCGCCACGGCCAATTTCGCACCGTGCCCCCGTCGACGTAGCGCGAACCGATGGCGAGGTCTGCTCCGGCGTCGACGGCCTCCAGCAGGCGGTCCAGCTGCTCCGGTGCGTGGCTGCCGTCGGCGTCCATCTCGACGAGTACCGAGTATCCCCTGCTCAAACCCCACGCAAAGCTTTCCAGGTATGCCGCGCCCAGCCCATTCTTGGCGGTGCGGTGCAGCACGTGCGTGCGGCCGGGATCGGCGGCCGCCAGTTCGTCGGCGAGCTGGCCGGTGCCATCCGGGCTGTTGTCGTCCACGACGAGTACGTGGACGTCGGGGCATGCGGCCCGCACGCGTCCATGGATCAACGGCAGGTTTTCCCGCTCGTTAAAGGTGGGGATGATCACCAGGACGCGCTGGGTGGGCGTGGTCATGTAGCTCCTCTGTGTCGCCCGAAATATCGCGGAGGTCGTCGGCCGCCCCGGTGGAGCGGAGTGTAGTCATCGCCCTCGTCGTCGGGCGCAACGTCTGCGTCCTCGGATGAGCCCTCGGAATCATCCCGGGTCGGCGAACCCGGGTCCTTAGATCCACCCGGGGGCCTTTCCTGGCGGAAGGGCCACCAGCCATTCGGACGCGGGGACCATTCATTGTGCAGCATCGCGGCGAGAATGACGGCTCCAGCCGCCCCCACCAGCACCCATTGCAGGAGCGGGCCCCAGCGAGTGGCCAGGGTCAGACGCGTCTTCAGCCGTACCTGGTTGTCCAGGTAGGCGGGCTCGAAGAAGCCGGTGCGGGCCAACTCACTGCCATCCGGCGCGATCACTGCACTGATCCCGGTGGTGCCGGCAACGACGACGTACCGGTCGTGCTCTACGGCCCGGACCTTGGCGAAGGCGAGCTGCTGCTCACTCATTGTCTGGTTGAAAGTGGCGTTGTTGCTCGGCACGGCCAGCAGCTGGGCGCCACCCAGGACCGCTTTTCGCGGCTCGCGATCGAAGATGACTTCCCAGCAGGTGGCCACGCCGACAGGTACTCCCCCGATGTGCACGACGTCGCTGTTCTTGCGCGGCACGAAGTGACCGGCGCGGTCGGCGTATCCCGAGAGATGCCGGAACAGCCACGGCATGGGCAGGTACTCACCGAACGGCTGCACGATTTCTTTGTCGTGCCGGTCGGCGGGTCCGGTGACGGGATTCCAGACGATCACCGTGTTGGTGTATTCGGGGGTTTCCTGCATGTGGCCGGGGACGTCCAGCAGGGTGCCGATCAGGATGGGCGCGCCGATCGCCTCGGCCGCCTCCGAGATTTCTTGAGCGGCGTCGGCATTGACAAACGGATCTATATCCGAGGAGTCCTCCGGCCAGATCACGAACTGGGGCGCCGCGGCGGTCCCGGCACGCACGTCCTCGGCTAGCCGCAGCGTCTCGCTGACGTGGTTGTCGAGTACCGCTCGGCGCTGGGCATTGAATTCGAGACCCAGCCGGGGCACGTTGCCCTGCACGACCGCGACTGTGATGGCGGGTTCGCCGCCCGAACCCGCGCCCGCATGCCGCACACTCGGCCAGACCACGATGGCGGCCAGCAATACCAGGCAGACGCTGAGGCCCGGTAGCAACACCGCCGGCGCCGGTGGCTCGACCGCCTTGTCGGTCTGCTTGTCGACCTCAGCCGGTTGGCCCGAGTCTCCTCTGCCGCGGGCCCGTACCGGGCCACCGGTACGCCACCACTGGACGATTTCCAGCGCGATCGCCGTCAGGCAACACCCCACCAGCACGACCGATGCTGAGAGCAGGGCGACGCCGCCGAGCTGGACCAGCGGCAGCAACGGACCCGCGGTTTGGCCGAAGGCGACCGACCCCCACGGGAAGCCGCCAAACGGGAAGATCGACTTCAACCACTCCTGCGCCGCCCACACGACCGCGAACCAGACCGGCCAGCCGGGCACCCGCCGGACCACCACGGCGAACAGGCCGAAGAGACCGGGAAACAGCGCGGACGTGGTCGCCAGTGCCACCCACGGCACGTCGCCCACCAGCAGGCTGATCCAGGGCAGCAACGGCAGGTAGAACCACAAGCCGAACAGGAATCCATAACCCAGCCCACCCATCGGTGTGGTGTCGGGGCGGGTCACCACCCAAGCCAGCGCCGCAAAGGCGACGACGGCGGCCCACCACCAGTTCCGCGGCGGGAAGCTGGCGTAAAGCAGCAAGCCGGCGACACTGGTGGCCGTCAATCGCGCCAGGCGTGGCACCAGCCAACCCCGTACGGCGGGCGCACGCTTGACGGCCGCAGCTGCCGCTTCCGCCAGTGCCTGGCGTCCGTAGGTGGCCAGCTGCTGGGTCCATGACGGGCCTGGACGCAGGTGGGTGACCACTTCGTGGGGTGCTGGTTCCGGCGACTCCGTGAGCTCTTCGTCGGGCCCCTGGTCTTGCTGGTCTTCCTGGTCTTGCTGGTCTTGCTGGTCTTCCAACCCTGGCGGGTCCCCTGTCAGCTGCTGGTCGTCCTCGGCGGGGTCCTGGTTCTCGACGTCGTCATCCCGGAGATCCGGTTCGGGAGCCTCATCGCGCCTCGGCTCAGGGGACGGCTTCCCAGCGTGCCCAGGCTTCCCAGCCCTTTCAGCCATGGATAACGACACCCCGATGCACGGTCTTTCGGCAACGCGGCAACGCGTCGGCCGGACTCAGGCGGGGCAACGCCGGCACCTGGGAACGCGGGTCGGTGGACCAGCGCTGGACCGCGTCGCGCGCAGCGGCGACCTCAAGGGCGGCAAGGTCGCCGGCGTCCCACACTGCGTAGGAGGCCGGCGCGCCGGGCACCAGGGTGCCGGTCTTGCCGTCGTGCACGCCGCCTGCCCGCCACCCGCCCCGAGTCGCGGCGGCGAATGCCGCCCGCCCCGACAACGAGCTGCCCGGAGTTTGGTGGTTGGCCGCCGCGCGCACACTGACCCACGGGTCGATGCCCGTCACCGGGGCGTCGGAACCTAGTGCGAGGGGCACGCCTTGGGATGCTAACAGCGCGAGCGGGTTCAGTTCGCTGCCTCGCTTCACACCGAGGCGACGGGTGTACATGCCGTCTTTGCCGCCCCACAGCGCATCAAAGTTCGGCTGGACGCTCGCGATGACGCCCCATGCGCCCAGTTTTGCCGCCTGATCCGCGGTCACCATCTCCAAGTGCTCGAGGCGGTGCCCGCAGCGGGCGACGGCGACGACCCCGAGGTCGGCCACGACGCGCTCGATCGCGTCGACCACCGCCGAGACGGCGGCATCGCCGATGACGTGGAAACCGGCGGTGATCTCGGCTTCGGTGCATGCCCGTAGGTGCGCTTCGATGGCGGCGGGCTCGAGGTGGCAGGTGCCGACGCGGTCCGGCGCGTCCGCGTACGGCTCATGCAGCCAGGCGGTGTGCGATCCAAGCGCCCCATCGATGAACAGGTCACCCGCCAATCCCTGTGCCCCGGTCTGGTCCTTGAGGGCGCGCGCCTGCGCGGCCGATGTCACCGCCTCGCCCCAGTAGCCGATCACCTCGACGCCATGTTCGATGGCACGAAGCTGCAGCCAGTCGTCCAGCCCGCCGATCTCGGGGCCCGCGCATTCGTGCACCGCGACGATCCCGGCCGCGGCGAGGGCGTCCAGCGCAGCGACCCGGGCCTGGGCCAGCTGCTCGGCGGCGAGCAAGCCACGGGCGACGGCCCGCACCAGGTGATGAGCGTCGTCGGCCAGCGGCCCCTCAGCGGAAAAACCCGACGCAGCCGGCAGCTCTGCGACCAGGCGTCGCAGGCCGGTCGAGGCCAGCGCCGAGTGGACGTCGATGCGGGCGAGGTAGGCGGACCGGTCACCGAGTACCGCGTCCAGCTCGGCGGTAGTCGGTGGGGTGTTCTCCGGCCAGGCCGATTCGTCCCAGCCGTGCCCCCACACCGGCTGGCCCGGGTGGGCGGCCGAGTAGTCCGCGATCATCTGGATGCAGTGCGGGCGCGAGCGGGCCGGGCGCAGATCGAGCCCGCTGCGCGTTAAGCCGGTCGCGCTGACGTGGATGTGGCTGTCCACGAATCCCGGGGCGACGAAGCCACCGTCCAGATCCTCGATGTCGGCGTCCGGAAACTGGCTTCGGCCGACGTCGTCGCTACCTAGCCACGCGACGAGATCACCGCGCACCGCCATGGCGGTGGCGTCCGGATGTGTCGGGCTGTGCACCCGGCCGTTGACAAGCAGCTTGGTGGGGATCTGCGACACAGGAGCAAAACTACGGGGATCGCCGGTCGGGCAGCGCCGCAGGCTCGATGTCAAGGACATCGATGACCTCGCCGTCGATGTAGTCGCGGCTGTCCACTCTTGGACCCGCGGCCGGGTCGACGATCAGCGGTGCGCGGCCCTGGATGCCGCGCAACACGAACGCTGCGACCCGCGGTCCGGCGGCCGTCCGTACCGGTGGCACCAGCAACAACAGGCCGAGAACCGACGTGACCGGCCCCGGAACAATCAGCAGACCCGTGGCCAGGGTGAGCGACGCGCCATCGCCCAGCGCCCTGCGGGGCTCCGTCAGGCCGGACTGCAGCTGCAGGATCTGGGCACTGAGCCTGCGCCCGGCCATCGGGATCCATACCAGGACCCCGAGGGCGAAGGTGGCCAGCAGCGCGAGCATGGTCCAGCCCAGGCCGATCGTCGACACCAGCGCGATGAACGCTGCGAGCTCGACGACGGCGTAGATGACTACCAGCCGCGACAACATGAGACGACAACGAATGCCGGCCACGCCCGAGTTCCCTGTTGGCGCGCGCCGACGCTGCAGTTAGATGACGATATGACGACGATCGAGATCGACACCCCCGACGGACGGATCGATGCGCTGCTGGGGGTTCCCGCGGGCGAAGGTCCGTGGCCGGGTGTAGTGGTGATCCACGACGCGTTGGGCTACTCGCCCGACAATGAACTGATTTCGCAGCGCATCGCACGCGCGGGATATGTGGCCCTCACCCCGAATTTGTACGCACGCGGTGGCCGCGCCCGATGCGTCACCAGAGTCATGCGAGAGCTGCTGACAAAGCGCGGCCGCGCACTTGACGACATTTTGGCCGCCCGGGATCACTTGAAGTCGATGCCGGAATGCACGGGTCACGTCGGCATCGCAGGCTTCTGCATGGGCGGTGGGTTCGCACTCATTATGTCGCCCAAAGGTTTTGGTGCCTCTGCTCCGTTCTATGGCACGCCACTGCCCCGCAACCTGAGTGACACGCTGGACGGGGCGTGCCCGATTGTGGCGAGCTTGGGCGGGCGTGACCCGCTGGGCATCGGTGCGCCCGCCAAACTGCGGGAAGTGATTGCAGCCAAGCAGATCACCGCCGATGTCAAGGCCTATCCCGGCGTCGGGCACAGCTTCGCGAACAAACTGCCCGGCCAGCCGCTGCTACGCGTCGCGGGCTTCGGCTACAACGAAGCCGCGGCCGAAGACGCGTGGAGCCGCGTCTTCAGCTTCTTCGGCGAGCACCTGGGGGCGGGCGCGTCGCCGTAGTGTTGGCCCGCCGCCGCGTGGTGACGCGAGCAGGAACTGTCCTTACGCCTTCACAGCGAAGCAAATGGGCCCTTACGATGGCGAGGCGGCCAGCGAGAACAGGTGAGGAGACGGCGATGGGCGGCGATGTGGGCCCGGCGCGGCGTGTTGGGTGGATCCAGATTGGCGCCGCCTTCGCCGTTTTGGCGGGTCTGGTCGGTGCGGCCATCGCCCTGCTCGGCACTGATGGTCGGCTTGGCACCCACGATCACTCACCCAGTCACGAACCTCTACGTAGTGCGGCGACCGTCATCCTCCCCGCGGGCCAGTTCAGTCCCGCCGAGCAACGGGTCCTAGGGCTGCTGCCCGCCGGGTACACCGCCAACGGCTGCACGCGGGCCACCAACCCGTTTCCGAATGCGGTCGCCAGCCTGGACTGCACTCAAGCGGTTACATCCGTTAACCCGTCCTACGCGCGCTTCACGCTCTACGACGACTTAGATGCGCTCACTGGCGACTTCCAGGAGACCGCGGAAAACATGGCGGTGTCCCCCTGCCCCGGGGCAACAACCACCGCGTTAGCGGGGACCTGGTATTACAGCTCCGATCCCGGGCAGGTCGGCGGCAAGGTGGTGTGCGGCGTCATCGAGGACCGCCCCAATATCGCCTGGACCCGTAATGCTCAGCTACTGCTGGCCACCGTCAACGGAGGCCCCGACCTCGGCACCCTCTACCAGTGGTGGCAGCGCTACGGAAGCCTCGTCGACCAAAAGCCGCATTAACAATCCTGGCGCGCCGAGGTGAGCTTTTGCGACAAAACGGTCGCAAACGTATGGGTGTCGCCGGGCCAGCGCGCCGACAGGTAGCTGCCGTCATCGACGACGAACGCCGGCCGCGGATCGGTGGCCGTGTCGCGCACCATTCCGGAGGACTTGAGCCACGAGCGCGGCGCCTCGCGGGCGACGTCATAGAAATCAGCCGAATCTTTCAGCGCGCGAGTGACTTCCGATTGCACTGACATGTACCCGTCAGGCTCGCCGGGCTTCTCGGTATAGGTGCGGTAGTAATCGGGGTCCCAGAAACGCGTGATCCGAGTGAGCCGCCAGGCGCTGCGCTCCAGCGCCCACGTCAAGGCGGTTGTCTTGCGCCCGTAGAGCACTGAGCGCCCGGTGGCGGGATCAATGCTGCGGGCCGCAAGCAGCACACCGTGGCAGATCGCGGCCACGATCACGCCGGCGGCAAAGGCGTTCACGACGAGGCGCTGCAGCACCTCGCTGTCGATATAGCTGCGCATTCCGCGGGCGCGATGACCGCCGGGCAACAGTAGCGCGTCGATGCCGTCAAGTGTAGCCTGATTCCAACTGATCGGGTGTTGAAACTCGTTGGATTGCAACATATTTCGGTATGCATCGCGGCCGTCCTTGTTCGCCCGCAGCGCCAGCCCGATGAGTGGGACGGCACCCAGCACCGGTAGCGCCGACCAAACGTCCAAACCCCGGCCGGTCACCATGATGTCGTCGGCAACCCCTGGCATGCCGCTTTCGGTGGCGAACACCACCCGCTGCCCGTTCCGAGTCAGCACGCTCCAGCTGACCGCGACCTCGGTCGGGTCGAAGTCACGATCCGGGATCGGGATCAGGACGGTGCTCACAGGCGTTAGGCCTGGGCGACTCGGAGCTCGAGTCCGACGTTATTTTCCATGCCGCCGCGCAGCTTGCTGAATAGGTTGAATACCTTGCCCATGATGCCGTACCGCTTGCCGATCGCGTCATAGACGGCGCCCGTCTCCGACTTGTCCAGCAGGGCCGCGGTGCCCTCAACGGCCTCGCTCGTCGCGCGACCGCGCATGGTGCAGGTGGCCATCGTGACGCGGGGAGTGTTGCGGATCCGCTTGACCTTCCACGAGTCCGCCACGGTGATGACCAGCAACCGATCTCCGCGCTCTTTGTCCACGGCCGCCCAGATCGGAGTGGGCTTGGGTCGGCCATCCTTGGTGAAGGTGGTCAGCAGGATGTATTGCGCCTTGGCGAGGTCGGCGAATGTGGGTGTCACCGAGCCAACGTACCCCGCGGATGCGCAGTCGCATGCGAATGGCCTTCCGCATGCGACTCTGCTGGGCGTACCTCCCACCGGCGGGACTGCTCGGGCACGCTCCTCAGCCCTCCAGGTCGCCTTCGGTTTCCAGCAGCGCCTGGCGCAGGCCGTCGAGGGTTTCCTGTTCCGGCTGCGCCCACATGCCGCGCCCGGCCGCCTCGAGCAGCCGTTCGGCCATACCGTGCAGCGCCCACGGGTTGGACTCCGCCATGAATTTCCGGTTCTCCGCGTCAAGCACGTAGCGCTCGGTCAGTTGTTCGTACATCCAGTCGGCCATGACCCCCGCGGTGGCGTCGTAGCCGAACAGGTAGTCGACGGTGGCCGCCATCTCGAACGCGCCCTTATAGCCGTGCCGGCGCATCGCCGCCATCCAGCGGGGATTGACCACGCGCGCACGAAATACCCGCGTGGTCTCCTCCGACAACGTGCGGGTACGGATCGCGTCGGGTCGGGTGTTGTCCCCGACATAGGCGGCAGGAGCCTGGCCCGTGAGCGCTCGCACCGTGGCCACCATGCCGCCGTGATATTGGAAATAGTCGTCGGAGTCGGCGATGTCGTGTTCGCGGGTGTCGGTGTTTTTCGCCGCCACGGCGATGCGCCGGTACTGGCGGTTCATATCGTCGACGGCGGCGCGGCCGTCCAGGTCGCGCCCGTAGGCGAAGCCGCCCCAGGCGGTGTAGACATCCGCCAGGTCGGCATCGTCACGCCAGTTGCGGCTGTCGATCAACTGCAGCAGCCCGGCGCCGTAGGTGCCGGGCTTGGAACCGAAAATTCTTGTGGTGGAACGCCGTTCGTCGCCGTGCTGCGCCAGGTCGGCCTGGGCGTGCGCGCGCACGTAGTTGTCCTCGGGGGCTTCGCCGAGGCCGGCGACCAACCGCACCGCGTCGTCGAGCATGGTCACCACATGCGGGAACGCGTCCCGGAAAAAGCCCGAGATCCGCACCGTCACGTCGATCCGCGGACGGCCCAACTCGGCCAGCGAAACCGGGGCCAAGTCGACAACCCGCCGCGACGCGTCGTCCCAAACCGGTCGAACACCTAGCAGCGCAAGCACTTCGGCGATGTCGTCGCCGGCGGTGCGCATCGCCGAGGTGCCCCACACCGACAGCCCCACCGACCGCGGCCACCGCCCGTGATCATCACGGTAACGGGCCAGCAGCGAGTCCGCCAATGCCACGCCGGCCTCCCACGCCAGCCGGGACGGTATCGCCTTCGGGTCGACGGAGTAGAAGTTGCGCCCGGTGGGCAACACATTGATGAGGCCGCGCAGCGGCGACCCTGACGGCCCTGCCGGGATGAACCGGCCGTCCAGGGCTCGTAGCACCTGCTCGATTTCCGATGCCGTACCGGCCAACCGCGGTATCACCTCGGTGGCGGCGAAGCGCAGCACCGCCGCGACTTCGGCGTTGTCGGTGAGCCCCGTGGCGGCATCCGGGTCCCAGCCAGTGGCCTGCAAAGCGGCGACCAGCTCCCGCGCCGCGGCCTCGGCCCGATCGACGGAGGACCGTTCGTCGGTGCCGTCCTCGGCCAGACCCAGTGCCTGTCGCAGACCCGGGATGGCGTGCTTGCCGCCGAACAGCTGGCGTGCCCGCAACATGGCCAGCACAAGGTTGAGTTCGGCTTCCCCCGTGGGCTTTTGGCCAAGGATGTGCAGGCCGTCGCGGATCTGGACGTCCTTGATCTCGCACAGCCAGCCGTCGATGTGCAGGATCATCTCGTCGAATGCATCCTCTTCGGGTCGCTCGGCAAGGCCCAGATCGTGGTCCATCTTGGCGGCGCGGAGGAGCGTCCAGATCTGCTGGCGGATTGCGGGCAGCTTGGCGGGATCCAGCGCGGCGACGTTGGCGTGTTCGTCGAGCAATTGCTCCAAACGCGCGATGTCACCGTAGCTTTCGGCGCGCGCCATCGGCGGGATCAGGTGGTCGACGAGTAGCGCGTGAGCTCGCCGCTTGGCCTGGGTGCCCTCGCCCGGGTCGTTGACCAGGAACGGGTAGATCAGCGGCAGGTTGCCCAATGCGGCGTCGGATCCGCAAGCCGCCGACATGCCCAGCGTCTTGCCCGGCAGCCACTCCAGATTGCCATGCTTGCCCAGATGCACGACGGCGTGGGATGCAAATCCGGCATCCAACCAGTGGTAGGCGGCCAGGTAGTGATGGCTGGGCGGGAGGTCCGGGTCATGGTAGATGGCAACGGGGTTCTCGCCGAAGCCGCGGGGCGGCTGGACCATGACCACCAGGTTTTCCGATTGCATTGCGGCAATGACGATTTCGCCGTCGCGGTCGGCTGTGCGATCGACGTACAGGTCCCCCGGCGGCGGGCCCCAGTGCTTTGTCACCGCGTCGGCGAGTTCGGCCGGCAGGGTGGCGAACCAGTCGCGGTAGTCCTTGGCGGACACCCGGATCGGGTTACCTTCCAGCTGTCCGTCGGTGAGCCAGTCTGGGTCTTGTCCGCCGCGTTCGATCAAGGCGTGGATCAGGGCATCGCTATCGTCGGCGTCGAGGCCCGGCACGTCGCCGATCCGGTAGCCACGCTCGCGCATCGCCCGCAGCAACGCGACCGCGCTGGCCGGGGTGTCCAGCCCGACCGCATTGCCGATCCGGGCGTGTTTGGTGGGATAGGCGGAGAACACCAGGGCCACCCGCTTGTCGGCCGGGGCGATGTGCCGAAGCTGCGCGTGCCGGACCGCCAGCCCCGCGACCCGCGCGCAGCGCTCCGGGTCGGCGGCATAGGAGATCAACCCGTCGTGGTCAATCTCCTTGAATGAGAACGGAACTGTGATGATGCGACCGTCGAACTCGGGAACGGCGACCTGGGTGGCCACGTCGAGCGGGCTGAGTCCATCGTCGTTTTCACGCCACTGACTGCGCGAGCTGGTCAAACACAAACCCTGCAAGATCGGGATGTCAAGAGCTGCCAGGTGTTCGACGTTCCAGCTGTCGTCATCGCCACCGGCTGCCGCGGTGGCCGGCTTGAGTCCCCCGGCGGCCAGCACGGTGACCACCATGGCGTCTGCGGCGCCGAGCCTTTGCAGCAGTTCGGGTTCGGCGGTGCGCAACGATGCACAGTAGGCGGGTAGCGGCCGCCCGCCGGCGTCCTCGATCGCCCGGCACAGCGACTCGACGTATGCGGTGTTGCCCGCAAGATGCTGCGCACGGTAGTACAGCACCGCGATCGTGGGTCCGGTCTTGCCGGCGTCCGGTCGCTGCAGCTCTCCCCAGGTGGGGGTCACTACCGGCGGGGCGAACCCGAAGCCGGTCATCAGGACGGTGTCGGACAGGAAGGCGTGCAGTTGACGTAGGTTGTCGACGCCGCCATGGGCCAGGTAGACGTGCGTCTGGACCGCGATGCCGGCCGCCACCGTGGATAGGCCGGTCAACTCGGCGTCGGCGGCCTGCTCTCCGCTGACCAGCACGGTTGGGACGCCGCTGTCGGTCACCATGTCGATGCCGCTCTGCCAGGCGCGGTAGCCGCCCAAGATCCGCACCACCACGATCGACGTGCCGGCCAGCAGGTCGGGCAGTTCGGTCTCCGACAGCCGCGACGGGTTGGCCCACCGATAGTTTTTGCCGCTGGAGCGGGCGCTGATCAGGTCGGTGTCGGATGTCGACAGCAGCAGAATGGTCGGCTCGGGCACTCATCATTCGTACCGCAGTGGGGCTCGGTAGTTATCGTCGGCCAGGAATCGGCTGGAAATCGGCTCGGGGCGCATCGAACGACTGCGGCACTACCGGATCGCCGGGGACCCGATAAGTGCGACGGACTTAACGCTCGGTGATGCCACCCGAACGGTCAGCCGCCGCCACCACCACCGCCGGCTCCGCCGTCAGCTGAGCTATACGACCACCAGTCGTAATCAGCCGGCGATTGGTACGGCGCGGGCGCCGGGGCCGGGGGCTGCGGCGCATCGGTGGATGGAGCCGCCGGCGGCGGCACCGAGTGAACACCGTTCGGAGCCAACATATTCGAGATTCCGCTCGCGCCGAGCGTCGCATTTATGGGAACGCCCGCAATGGTCATGGGGATACCGATAAGCGCTCCCGCCAGCGCGATTTTCGTGATGCTGCCGATACCGGACGACTTTGTCCGAGTCATGAGACACTCCCTCCATGGGATAGCAGACAGCTACAATGTCACTCGCTTCACGTATCCAATCAATGCCGAAACGCGTTCGTTACGAGGTATTTTCAGTTATTAACGAGGTATTTACCGGTTCGGCAGCCGAAGCCTGGGCCCGGATTCTGCGCCCTCGGTTTTAAGCCGATTTCGCCACGCTGCGCGGTCGTGGTGCGCGACGAGCAATGCCCTCTCGGCACGGACGACCGTCCGGGACCCACCTGGATTGAAACGCTGAATCCGCTCGCAAAGCCTTTGCCCATCTTGGCGTTTGAGGATCGCGTTGAAGTTAAAATGATTGCAAGACAGGCCATCTCGTTCCGTAGCGAAGGTGCGAATGATTCGCACGCGGAAAGAATCAGCGTGCTGAAGCCAATTCGACAGCGCCAACTTGATGGCCTACGGTCGTCACATTAGCTACCCACCGCCCACCCCATGTGGAATGTCGCCGCTGCCGGAGGTCAAGTGAGGGCCCTGTACCTGGCCGTGCCGATACTCGCCGTCGCCGCGACACTCGCCCCGGCCGTGGCTCACGCTGACGCCCTGGAGGACTACGTCAACCGCAACGGCAAGACGGTATGCGCGGCGCTCGACAAGGCGCAGTCCGGGGGCGACATCTTCCGGCTTGCACTGACCATCGCGCATGACGGCGGATTCAGCCTCAGGGAGGCTTCGAGCGTCATTGGTCGATCGGCCGTCGCCGACTGCCCGTGGAATGAATCAAAGCTGAATTCGGCGGCCACCCCAACGCCTTCGTCAGCCGGGTAACCTTCAGCGCGCGCTCGTGCGTCAGGACAACCACCCGGACCTTCCGATGATCTGCGCGGTGCGCCGATCTCGGCGCGTGTAGTGGTCGCCGCTGCCGTCCTGTCGCGGGCCAGCCGAACGACTTGGTCGCAGTGTGCTGGGAACCTGTGCGTCCGTCCGCCGGCGATTCGCGCGCATGATGCGCAGCAGAACACTCGGACGCAGCAAGCGAACCGGCGGATCGATCATGCCGGTGACTCGCATGAATTGAGACGTCACGATGGGATCGGATTCGGTGGCAGTCAGCACCCGTTCCAGGAGCGCGTTGCTGATTCGCATCAACATCGGTCGTGGTCCGACCACTTCCGGGAGCACCAAGTCGGAGCCGACGGCGGTCTGCCAGGCCACCCGGATCTTCCTGGCCGAGGCGCGGAAGAAGCGGCGCGGCAGGCCGCGATCCCCGCGCTGAAGACAATCACGCAGCACCGTCGCCTCGATCGCCGCGACAGTCATGCCTTGCCCGTAGATCGGGTTGAAGCTGCAAACCGCGTCGCCGACCACCAGCAGACCATCGGGTGTGCGCCGCATCTTGTCGTAGCGCCGCCAGCGATTGGACGGGACCCGATGGTGGACCACCTCACCGAGCGGCTCGGCCGTCCGAATCGCCTCCAGCACATGCGCAGGGACGAAATCGGCCACGAAACTAAGCATGTCGGCGGGCCGGCCGGGCGGCTCGAGCCCTGCCATGGCGCCGACTCCGAACATCCAGGAGTCGTTTTCGTACTTGATAAACCCGAACATCTTCGGCCGCCCAGGCTCGGGGAACAGGGCAATCATGTACTCCCGCAAGGCGTCTGGCGCGATGCGCAGCAATTGACAAGCGTAGGCGAGCTGCACGGTCAACTCGTCCTCCGCGGGCCGGCCGTAGCCGAGCTCCTCCAGAAAGACCGGGGTGCGAGAGCCCCGACCGGTCGCGTCGACGACGAGATCAGCCTTCAGCGTCGTCCCACAGTCTCTGGCACGGTCCACCACCCTCGCCCCGGTAACGCGGTCGCGATCCCGCGTCGCCGTCAGGCCGACCACATCGTGGCCTTCGAGGAACCTCACGTTCGGGATCGCCTTCACCCGTCGGCGCACGGCCCATTCGAGAATCGGCCGGCTCGGGAACAGGATCGACGGTGGATTCGGTGCCTTGCCGACGCGCACCGTCTGATGCCCGCCGACCGAGAACCACAGCTTCGACAGGTCCCCGTCGTCCCAGCTGGCGACGCCCGCGGCCTTGAGTTCGTCGACGAACCCGGGGAACAGTTCGTCGAGGATCTGCGTGCACCGCGCGAGGGCGGCGTGGATCAGCCTCCCCTGCGGGACGCCTCGCCGGTTGACCGGTTGGACAGGCAGGATGTCGCGCTCGACCACGGTCACCCGGTCGTAGAAGTCTGCCAGCACGCGGGTGGCCAACAGGCCGCCGATGCTGGCGCCGAGTACCACCGCATGACCGCCGCGCTTATCCATGGTGCACTCCCGACGTCGCTGAAAGGTTTGAAAAGGGTCGACTCTCCGCAGTGTCCAACGCGTTTGTGGGCGCGCCTAGAGTAGACGGCTACTCCATTGCGCTGCTGGCGGCGCGCGGCCGCGCCGTACCGTGGATGGGTGGCCAGGACGCGTGACACCGACGCTTGTCCGGGTGCGCTGCAGGTGCACCAGGCCGCCGACGGCGCGTTGGTGCGAATCCGGCTCCCCGGGGGCGTCATCAGCGCCGCCCAGCTGGCGACGCTGGCCGCCGCGTCCACCAGGCTGGGCTCGGGGACGCTGGAGCTGACCGCCCGCGGCAACGTGCAGCTGCGCGCGATCACCGATGTGGCCGCGGTTGCCCGGCTGGTGACCGACGCCGGGTTGTTGCCTTCGGCGACGCACGAGCGGGTCCGCAACATCGTCGCGTCGCCGCTGTCCGGCCGGGTAGGCGGCCGGGCCGACGTGCGAGCGTGGGTCGGTGAGCTGGACGCGGCGATCTGCGCCGAACCGAGGCTTGCGGAGTTGGGCGGACGATTCTGGTTCAGTCTCGACGACGGCCGCGGTGACGTCTCCGGCCTGCGCGCCGACGCGGGTGTGCACGTCGCCGCGGATGGGTGCGCGCTGCTGCTGGCGGGGCGAGACACCGGCGTCCGGCTGGCGGTCGGCGACGCGGTCAATGCACTGGTCGGCGTCGGGTTGCGGTTCGTTGATATGCGCGGGACCGCCTGGCGGGTAAGCGAATTGGTTGACCTGGCCGACCCGGACGACCTAGCCAAGCTGTGGCCCGGAGCCGAACCGGCCGCTCCGTTTCCGGCCGTCACCCGGCCGCCGGTGGGTTGGATCGAACAGGACGACGGCCGCATCACGCTGGGCGCCGCGGTGCCGCTGGGGGTGCTGCCCGCAAGCGTCGCGGAATGCCTGGCCGCGATCGGGGCCGAGGTCGAGGCCGCGCTGGTGATCACGCCGTGGCGCTCGGTGCTGATCTGCGACCTCGATGAAACCGCGGCCGACGTCTCCTTGCGGGTGCTGGCGCCGCTGGGCTTGGTGTTCGACGAGAACTCCCCCTGGCTGAACGTCAGCGCCTGCACCGGCAGCCCCGGCTGCGCGCATTCGGTCGCCGATGTGCGGGCGGACGCGGCGCATTCGCTGAGTGACTATTCCGCGGATTCAGTGGATTCCGCCGGGCACCGGCACTTCGTGGGCTGCGAACGCGCATGCGGCAGCCCGCCTGCCGGCGAGGTGCTGTTGGCCACCGGCGACGGATACCGGCTGTTCCGCAAAACGTAGGGTGAGCGGGTGCTCGACTACATCCGCGACGCGGCCGAAATCTATCGCCAGTCGTTCGCGGCCATCCGCGCCGAAGCCGATCTGACGCGATTCCCCGCCGACATCGCGGGGGTGGTGGTGCGGCTGATCCACACCTGCGGGCAGGTCGATGTCGCCGAGCACGTCGCTTACACCGACGACGTCGTTGCCCGGGCCAGCGTCGCGCTGCAGGCTGGCGCCCCGGTGTTGTGCGATTCGTCGATGGTGGCGGCCGGGATCACGGCCGCACGGCTGCCCGCCGACAACCAGGTGGTGTCGCTGGTCGCCGATCCGCGCGCCGCCGAACTGGCCGAACGCCGGCAGACCACTCGCTCGGCGGCCGGCGTGGAATTGTGGGCCGATCGGCTGGCCGGCGCAGTGGTGGCGGTCGGCAATGCACCGACCGCACTGTTCAGGCTGCTCGAATTGATCGACGACGGGGCTCCGGCGCCGGCCGCGGTGTTGGGTGGGCCCGTTGGATTCGTCGGCTCGGCGCAGTCCAAACAGGAGCTCATCGCCCGCCCGCGCGGGATGTCCTATCTGGTTGTGCGGGGCCGCCGGGGCGGCAGCGCGATGGCAGCTGCCGCCGTCAACGCGATCGCGACCGATCGCGAATGACGACCCCCCCAAACGAAAGAGGCACGCTGTGGGGCGTCGGGCTTGGGCCCGGCGACCCGGAGTTGGTGACCGTCAAGGCCGCCCGGGTGATCGGCGAGGCCGACGTGGTGGCCTATCACAGCGCACGGCACGGACGCAGCATCGCCCGCGGCATCGCCGAACCGTATCTGCGGCCCGATCAGATCGAGGAGCACCTGATCTATCCGGTGACCACCGAAGTGACCGATCACCCGGGCGGCTACGCGGGTGCGATGGAGGACTTCTACACCGATGCCGCCCAGCGGATCGCCGCGCACCTCGACGCGGGGCGCAACGTGGCGCTGCTCGCTGAAGGCGACCCGCTGTTCTACAGCTCCTACATGCATCTGCACACTCGGCTGACCAATCGGTTCAATGCGGAGATCGTGCCGGGTGTGACATCGGTGAGCGCGGCCTCGGCTGCCATCGCGACACCACTGGTGGCCGGCGACGAGGTGTTGTCGGTGCTGCCGGGGACGCTGCCGGTCGCTGAGCTTGCCCGCCGGCTCGCCGACGCCGACGCCGCCGTGGTGGTCAAATTGGGTCGTTCGTATCACGCTGTGCGGGAAGCGCTTTCGCAGTCGGGCCAGCTCGACGGCGCGTTCTACGTGGAGCGGGCCAGCACTCCGGGACAACGCGTGCTGCCTGCCGCGGAAGTCGACGAGACCAGCGTTCCGTACTTCTCGCTGGCCATGCTGCCGGGTGGGCACCGGCGTGGCCGGCCGCCGGTCGGCACGGTCGCCGTGGTGGGCCTGGGCCCCGGCGGCAGCGACTGGATGACACCGCAGAGCCGGCGCGAGCTGGCCGCGGCGACCGATCTGATCGGCTACCACAGTTACCTGGACCGCGCCCCGGTCCGCGACGGGCAGCGGCGTCATCCCAGCGACAACACGGACGAGCCCGCGCGTGCCCGTTTGGCCTGCGCGCTCGCCGAGCAAGGGCACGCGGTGGCGGTGGTGTCGTCGGGCGACCCGGGGGTGTTCGCGATGGCCACCGCTGTTCTGGAAGAGGCGAAACAGTGGCCGGGACTGAAGATCCGGGTGATTCCTGCGATGACCGCCGCTCAGGCTGTCGCCAGCCGGGTCGGCGCTCCGCTGGGGCATGACTACGCGGTGCTCTCGCTGTCGGACCGACTCAAGCCGTGGGAGGTAATCGCCGCGCGTCTTGAGGCCGCGGCCGCCGCCGATTTGGTGCTGGCCATCTACAATCCGGCGTCCAAGGAACGAACATGGCAGGTGGGCGCGATGCGCGACTTGTTGCTGGCGCATCGCGAACCCGGCACGCCGGTGGTGATAGGACGCAACGTGGCGGGGCCCGACGAGGAGGTTCGCGTGGTCCGCCTCGCCGATCTGAGCCCCGCCGAAATCGACATGCGCTGCCTGCTGATCGTCGGATCCTCGCAAACACAGTGGTACTCAGCCGATTCCGGCGACCGCGTGTTCACCCCTCGGCACTATCCGGGCTGAATGCACCGCGTCGGCGCGACGCTAATCCCCCGTTAGGCTCATCGCGACAAAATCGAGACGCCAGAGCGACTCGAACAGCTTGCGCCCGAAGTTCTCCAGGTCAGCCACGCCGGCTCCCGGCGACCCGCCGTCTCGCGCGACGCGTTCAGCAATCTGTCGAATCGTGCGACGACCGTCGACGTACTGTACGAACGGCAACTGAGCCGGATTGAGAGCCATGCTCCAGTTCGGCCGAAAGATTTCGGCGCCGGACAGACCGCAACGCATGCGCATCACCGGTGCGTAATCGAGGGCGTCGTCCGCCGAAAAATCGATTGCGTAGCTCTTTCTCGGTCGATCGGGCCGGCAGGCCATGAAAAAATGGCAGGTATTCGATGCGCGGAGGCGTTCCATCACGGACCAGATGGTTGCCTCGGGCATCGCGTTTACCGTCGAATGCAAGTCGCTGCCCGGTGTAAACCAATCGTGCGGGTAATACGGCGCCTTGAGGAGCCATCCCTGAAATACCAGTCCGGCCGCGGTGACCAAATCAATACAGTCCTCGACGGTAAAGCTGCGCTGCCGAGCGTGCAGAAATGTGTCCACCACGGCGGCGTCGTTCATCGCCTGCAATTCCGGCATCACCCCGACGTAGCTCCGCACCGGATGCTCTCGCGGCAGCACGGCAATTATGTCTTTGACCATTTGCACCGATGCATCGTCCTGACCGAGGTCCACGTCCCGAAAGACCGACTCCATAACGTCGACTCCGTGCCGACCGTACTTCGCATAGACCATGCTGGCGATAACGCCGTCAGGCCGCAGGCAACCCGCCAATGCTTTCATGCCTGCCACCGGATCTGACAGGTGGTCTACGACGGCGGTCGCCAGGATAAGGTCGAAATCTCGTCGCAGCGTGTGCAGCTCTTCGATTGGCAGCAGCAGCAACTCGAGGTTCCATAGCCCATGCTTGTCCTTGAGATGTTGATGGTGGTCCAGCGCCGACTGGCTGATATCGATCGCGACAACTTTCGCCCCGGGATTCGTGAAGGCAATCGCCGCGCCCTGATTAGTGCCGCAACCCGCAACAAGAATGTCGAGATCGGTTTTGTATTCACGATCAGGCCAAAAGGTGCGTTGAGCATGGAACGGGTCGGACCAATCCCAGTTGCCCGCGACCCATTCTGAGAGATCTTGTATCGGTTGGGGATATCTCCACCGCTGATACTGGCGAGAAACAGCATCGGCGATCGAATCGTCGGTCACTCGCTGATCGTCAACTTCCACCGGCGGATTATGGGTTACCGCCGTCGCTGCCCGCAAGCGAACCGGCCACGGGCAGGCCCATCGCGACAAAATCGAGGCGCCACAGCGACTGAAACAGCTTGCGGCCGAAGTTCTCGAGGTCGGCAACGCGGGCCCCGGGCAACTCGCCACCGTGTGCCACCCGCTCGGCAATCTGTCGGATGGTAAGGGCGCCATCGACGTCGCGGACGAACGGCAATTGCGCCGAGTTAAGCCCAAAACGGCCACCGGGCTTGACGATGTCGTTGCCGACGAGACCGCAGCGCAGACGCATCATCGGAACGTATTCAAGGCAGTCGTCCGTCGAAAAATCGACTGTGTAGCTTTCTTTCGGTCGGTCGGGCCGACATGCCATGAAAAAGTGACAAGCGCCAAAGGTATGCAGGCGCTCCATCACGGACCAGAGTTTGCGCTCGGGCAATGCGTTTATGGCTCGATAGGGCGCGCTGCCCGGCGTGAACCAATCGTGCAGGTAGTACGGCGAATTGACCAGCCATCCTTGAAATACCAGGCCGGCCGAGGTGACGAGATCTATGCAGTCGTCGACTGAGTAACTGCGGTCGCGGCCGTGCAAGAACGTATCCACCACCGCTCCGTCGTATTGCAACTCCGTGCCCTCCATTTGGAGGTAACTCTGGATGAGGTGGTCCGGCGCAAGCACCGAGACAGCATGCTTGACCATCTGGACGGATGCCTCGTCTTGGTGGAGCCCCAAGTCACGAAAGACCGCCTGCAGCATTTCGACGCCAACGCGACCGTATTTGGCATAGAGCGTCAGACCTATGGCGCCGTCGCGTCGCAGGCAGGCACCGAGCGCTTTCATGCCCGTCAACGGATCTGCCATGTGATGTAAGACGCCGGTCGACACGATGAGATCAAAGTCGAGTCCCAGGCTTGGCAGCTCTTCGATCGGGAGCAGATGCAGCTCCAGGTTCCACAGCCCGTGCTTGTCTTTGAGGTATTGCTGATGGTCCAGCGAGGGCTGGCTGATATCTACCCCCACGACCTTCGCGCCGCGGTTCCGATACGCGAAAACTGCCGCCTGGTTGGTTCCGCAACCCGCGATGAGAATGTCTTGGTCGCGTTTGTATTCGCGGTCGGGGAACAACATCCGGTGAAAGCGGGAGGGATCGAACCAGTGCCAGATGCCCTCGGGCATCGCGTCGAGGTCCTGTATCGGTTGCGGGTATCTCCACCGCTCGTACTGGCGGGAGACCACATCGGCGAGCGGGTCGTCGTTTACTCGCGAATCGTCGGCTGCCACCGGCGGATTATGGTTGACCGCCCGCGCTGACCGCAAGCGCGCCGGCGGTTAGGCGAGGACCTCGGCGACACACTTAGTCGCGGCGGCGACGAGCGCGTCGCTGGGTTCGGCGTCATACCCGCCGGCGGCCCGGTCGGACATGATCGCCACGACGTGGGGCACGCCGCCGGGCGGCCACACGACCGCGACGTCGTTGGCCCGTCCGTAGTCGCCCGATCCGGTCTTGTCGATCACTTTCCAATCGGCGGGAAATCCGGCGCGGATCCGCTTGCCGCCGGTGGTGTTACGCGCCATCCAATCGGTGAGCATGGCCCGCTTGTCGGGGGTCAAGGCGTCGCCCAGCACCAGCCGTTGGTAGACACCGCCGATCGCCCGGGGAGTTGTGGTGTCTCGCTCGTCCCCGGGCGCATCGCGATTCAGTTCCGGTTCTTCCTGGTCCAGACGGCTGACCGGGTCGCCCAGTCCACGCAGGTACGACGTGAACGCCGGCACACCGCCGATGTCGGCCAGCAGGAGGTTGGCCGCGGTGCCGTCGCTATAGCGGATCGCAGCGTCGCACAACTGCCCGATGGTCATTCCGGTCTGGACGTGTTGTTCGGTGATCGGCGACGTAGACCGGATGTCGGCACTGGTGTAGGCGACCACGGTGTCGAGATGAGTCAAGGGATTCTTGTCCAGCACGGCCGCCACCAGCGGCGCCTTAAACGTGGAGCAGAACGCGAATCGCTCATCGGCGCGGTAGGCGATCGTGGCGGTCGAGTCGCCGGCGCGCACCCACACCCCAAGCCGGGCCTGGTACTGGCGCTCCAACTCGGCAAAGCGCCCGGCGACGTCGGGCGCCGCGGCCACCCTTGTCGAAGTCGCCGCCGATGCGGCGTGACCACTGGTTGAGCTGGTCGGGCGTTTCTGGTTGGAGGTACAACCCATCAGCGGCACCAGCGCGGCGCCCGCGAGCAGCAGCTCCCGCCGTCGCAAGCCGATCGGCTGAGGACTTGATGCATGCATTTCGCGGAAAGCGTGTCACACCCGCGCAATCAGCGAATCGTGAGCTCGGCGGCTCGGCACCGGGCCGGAGGCACGGCTATCCGTGCGGCCAGTCAGTCCATTCATTCCGAACAGCAGCCCCGTCGCCGCCGGCGTGGTTGGACCCGCCGTCGCCGTCGTTACCGATAGCCCGGCGGTACCGCCGACCCCGCCGGCCCTGCAAGCCAACCAGGAATATCCGGTTGCTGGTCAGCGATCAGTGACACACGAATGGTGTGCCAGTTTTCAAAGGTCAAACGCCAAATTCAGTCTGAAATGTGTGCCCAATTCCGGCAGCTCCGAGACGGGGCAATTCAGACAGCTTTGCGACATACCGCGTCTCCGCGCCCTGACTGCGAGCCCGCCCGGAGACGACCGGGTGTTCACGGGGTTCGCGCGCAGTATCGGTGCTGCGGGTGCGCCGACCACGATCAAAGAAGGGGAAAGGTCAACCAAGAATGGGAAACCGGCGCCGGCGGGCCATGCGGTTCAAGACGGTCTGCATGACTGACCGGACCCGCCCGTCGACCTGCGTGACATCGGGGTTATCGCCGAACTCGGCCACAATGTCGATTGGCTTGAGCACTTCAGTGACGATCTTGGTCGGCAGGGGCAGGTTGATCGGCAACGTTAGGATGCTGAACCCGAACGGGAAGCCGAAGGTGATCGGCATAATCTCGCTGCGAGCAAGCTTCCGCCCGAGCTTGGAAAGCCCAAGAGCGTTGGACAGCCAGGTGCCACGGGTCAGAAACAACTGACTTTCCTGCGCGCCGATGGACACCGTGGGAACGAGCGGCACCCCGGCCTCGATCGCAGTGGTCACGTATCCGGTCCGGCCGCCGAAGTTGATGACGTTCTCTGACGCGCTGGGCCGATAGGCGTCGTAATCGCCGCCTGGAAAGACGATGACGGCCGCTCCGCTGGCGAGGGCTTTGGCCGCGTTGGCGCGCGTCGCCCGAATGACCCCCGTCTGCCGGAGAAGTTCGGCGAGCGGACCCTTGAAGAGGAAGTCGTGTGCCAGCGCATAAAGGGGGCGGTCGTAGCCGTAGTTGTCGTAGTAGTTGACCGCGAACACCGTCATGTCCGGCGTAAGCGCGCCGCCGGAATGATTGCACACAATCAGCGATGGTCCAGACGGAATATTGTCCAGACCCGTTACCTCGGCGCGGAAGTACCGGACCAGTGGACGACTGAGTTCCACAATCGCCTCGGTGAGGCGGGGGTTCCACTTGTCGACGTCGTCGTGTTCGATCGCCTTATCGATCGTGTGCTGGCTCATGGCAATTCCCGCCTTCGCACTAACCCTGACCTCCCTTCATACCGACCGCGTGACCCGCGTCACTAGGGCCGAAAAGAACGCGCGAGGAAGGACCAAAGCCCCTTGGTAAGCCGATGGATTCGAGCTGTCGCTCACTAACCCGCGGGCAACCGCCATGAGGCGTCTAGGGTTGTTTTGACGTGTGCTGACCGCTTGTGAGAGCGACGTGGCTGGGAGCGCGCTGGTACGCCGCGCCCGTCAACGGCAATGCAGCGGCTACTTTACCGGTTGCAGTGAATTCCGCAGCAGAATCATGGCTTTCGTACGATTCGCGTGGTTGCGGCAGGGCGATTTTCATGACACGGGACGAAGCACCAGCGCTCAGGTCGCTGCGGGCGTCGCTTCTCGCGGCCGACACGATACGAGCAACCAACTTGCCGCTACGGATGACCTCAACCGTCTCCCCGGCCGCAACCCGATCGAAGCACCGGCCGGCACGCTTTCGCAGCTCGTCAAGCCCGACGAATCCACCAGCGTCCGGCGCCATGACATCGACGGGTCGCGCCCGAACCGGGGCCACCCGCCAATCGCCGACTGACACGATCTGCGCCACCAGCTTTCCGCGACGGATCACGTCGAGCGTTTCCCCTGCGGCAACCCGCTCGAGGTAGGTACACGCGTCACTCCGAAGTTGGCCTAGGCCAATCACTTCCCGCATCTCGCTCCGATCTCGACGTTCACCGGCAGCTGTGCGCGCAGGGCCGCGGTGCGCTTGGATTCGAGGCATTCAGGGCGTTCCGACCCGGCCGCCTCGGTCGCCTCACAGTATATGACTGTACGTGCGGTCAGTGTCAACGCCTTGACGGGCCAAGTCCGGTCGGATTCTCACCACATAGAGGTCGAGACTGGCGCGAGAAGTCCGATAAACAAGCAGGATTGAACGCACAGTGACGATGGAGCCAACCCAAGTTCACCCGTCCGCCACATCTGAAACGTCTTGCCGGCGATCCGTCAGCAACGCCGGCGGATTTCAGCCGGACGCCGCCAGCATGTCCTTCCACCCGTCGTCGCCTGTTTTGCTCGAATTTTCGACGGAGTATCTGACGCCGTCGGGCCCCACCAGTTCACCGCTTTGCGGACTGTATACGGCCGTCGGCGGCGCGCTCGGGCTATACACGCACGGGTTGGGCTGTTGTCCATTGCACAGCACAGTGCCCGATCCCGGCCGCGACACGGGGTCACTGATCGGTGGGGGCGTACCTGGCACCCGGTCGGCGGGTGCCGGGTTCAGGCCGTTGTTGATCGACGGCGCCGGAATCACCAGGCCGGGTTTCACCGGTTGATCGCAGCGCGCCGCAGGCGCCGGGCAGCTCAGAAGCTGGTTCGGGTCGCCGTACCAGGGGTTGGTGCCCGACGGAACGTAGGGTTTGGGATCGCGGCACTCGCGCGGTGTGGCGGCGCGTTTACCGGGGACGTCGACACACGGAAGATTGCGTGCGCCACGCACGGCGTTGCCCGGCGTGTCCTGCGGGATTTTGCAATACGTTCCGGACGGCATCGGCGCCAGGCTGGTATCCGCCGGGGACCGCCACTGGGGTGCCGGGAGAAACCCGGTCAGACAAGGCGGGGGCTGGTTGATCGTCAGCGCGGTGTCGAGCGCGGCGTAGCCCGGGTAAGGCGCCGTCACCGTCTGACCTTCCGCGGCGCCCTGCGGATAGGCGACCAGCAATTGCTCGACTCCCATGTGGTAACGCTTGAGCATGTCCAACACGATTTCGAGGTTCGCCAGCGTCTGCGGCAGTGACTCACGGACGTCGTTGAACACGGCGTTAACCTGATCGGCGGTCGGCGCCGCTTGGGTCAGGATGCGTTGCACATATTGGTCGTTATCCGCGCTCTGCGCGGCCAGGATGTCCAGGTTGTGCGCCCAGCGCTCAATCGCGTCACCCGAGTTGACTTGGCTGTCGATGATCGGCCCGGAGTTTTGGATGATGTCGTTGATATCGCCGAGGTTGGTCCGTAAGTCACCGGCGATCGCCTGGGTCGCATCGACCAATCGTTGCAGCGCGGGGCCCAGCCCGCCGACAGCTTGGGCCGTCTCGTCGAGCAGTGCGGCGATCCTCTCCTTGGGCAGCACGGCCAGTCCGCGGTTGGCGGCGTCCAGCGCGGGCCCGATTTCAGTGGGCACCGTGCCCTTGGTGATGGTCTGTCCAGGTGAAAAGTAGGTGCCCGGAGTACCTAGCGACACCAGGTCCAGATACTGCTCGCCAACCGCAGAGACCGAATGCACATGTGCCGTCGCATCGATCGGAATCTTGTAGCGATTGGCGATACTCATCGTCGCGCGCGCACCCGTCTCGGTCGGCTCGACGGCGGTGACCGTACCGATCGTTTCACCGCGATACGTCACGTTGGACGTCCTGTACAGACCGCCCGACGCGGGCAGGTCCGCCTTCAGTGTGTACTGGCCAATCCCTACCGCGGTGGGAATCCTCAGGAAGTACCAGCCCAGCGCAACCGCGGTGATCACACTCAAGATGCCGAACAGGATCAGTTGGCGCCAGATGAAGCGGGTCAGCATTGCCTGTCCGCCCTTTCGACCAGCGGCCCGCCCGGGGCGTCGTTGGGGTTCGGTGTGTACCGGACGTCGGGGATCATCGTTTCGGGGTCGCGGCCCCACGATTGCTCGAGCGCGCGGAGCGCTCCGGAGAATCCCGTCCCGGTGAGGACCGCATTGTCGACAGCGCTGAGGGTGAGGTCGAGCGTCAACGACAAGTTGAAATAGTCGCCGCGGAACGACTTCAGCACGGCGTCGACGTCGAACGGCCGGACGAGGATCAGCTTGAGCGCGCGGATGAGATACCTTGAGGCACGCCCGAGTTCCCGCAGCGGGCACTGCAGCGACAGCAGATCCTGGTGGAGGTTGCCCCGCGAGGCGGACAGATATTGGTCGGCGACTTGGCTAAACGGTCCTATCGCGTCAATCGCGTTGATCAAAAGGTTCTGCTTTTCGGCGAAATGTTTAATCAGCGGCGGGAATTCGGTGAGGACCCGATCCAAAACGTCCGAGCGGGAACCCACGTAAGCCACCAGCCGGTTGGTGGAATCAATGGCTCGGGTGATGTCATCGCGTTGTTCGTTGAGTTGGGCGGTGAAGGTGTCCAGCTTGCCGAGGAAGGCACTGATCTGCTCGGCCCGCCCGTTCAGGATCTTGTACAACTCGTTCTGCAGCGTTTCGAGGTTGGGGACTCCACCGCCGCGCACGATCAAGGCGAGACTGGCCAGTGTCTGCTCGGTCGTGGGGTAGGTGGACGAATTGTTCAGCGGGATGGTGTCGCCGTCCTTCAGCAGCTCCGGGGACGGATTGGGTGGCTCGGCCAACTCCACATGCTGAGAGCCCAACAGACTTGTCTGCCCGATCCTGGCGGTGGCGTTTTTCGGTAACTTGACGCTCTTGTCCAGACGCAGCGTCAGTGTGGCGACCCAGTTTTTCAGGCTGATCGCGCGCACCGTACCGACAAAGACATCGGCCACCCGCACCCGGCTGTTGTCGTTGAGGGCCAGCGTGTCGGGCATCTGCACGTAGACCGTGTAGGCGCCGCGCCCGCTGCCCGGGCCGCCCGGCATCGGCACATTGGCGATTCCGTGCCAGCTCGCACACGACGTCAGCACCGCGGCAGCCGCGAGTGCCGCCGTCCCCCGCCTGGCCCGGTATCTGATCCCAGCACCCAGCGCGCGCCGTGTACTCACGCTCACCGCTCCCTCTGTGCCCATAGGTTTGGCTTGCTCCTCGTGCGTACCGTGCCAGTCGCGCGCCTCACGAGCCCGGTCCTGTCGGCACGGCCGCCTCCGCGGGTAGCGCCGTTCCAGCAGGCGCAGGTGTCGGCGCGACCGGTCCCGGGACCACACCCGACGCCGGTGGCGGTGGCGGGATCGGCACTTGCGGGGCCGGCAGGCCGATGGGTGGTAACACCGGGTACTCGTCGTACGCATTCGGCGGTCCCGGCGGGGTCTGCAGCCCTGCCAGTGGGGGTGCGATGTCCGGGCCGCCCAGCAGTTCGGCCAAAGATTCGGGCGTCAACAGGCCGGCCGTGATCGGCCCGACCTGTGTGCCCTGCATACCCGGCGCCGCAATCCAGCCGGGCAGCGTGTTGCGGTGCGCGAAGGGGGTGTCGGGCACCCAGATCCCGGGCACCGTGGTGTCCTTATACCCGTTCGGAGGTTGCAGCCTGGGCTCGGAGTAGGCGACTTCCTTGGGTAGCGTCTCGGCGGTACTAAACAGGTTCAGCCCGACCGGGAGGTAGTTGAACTTGATTGCATCCAGAATTGGCGCCAGGTATTGCGCACACAGTTCGGCGGAGTCTTGATAGCCCAGCCGGCTGCCCGCCTGAATCATGCTGCACATGAACTGCATCGGGTTCGCGAAGTTCGGGATTGCCGGAATGGACATGAGCGCGCCGTGCGACGGGTGGTAAATCTGGCTTAGGTTCGTCTCCAGCGTCGGCAGGACGTGCAGGGCGGTCTCCAAACCATTCAGCGGCTCGGGTTGGACCAGCGTGGTGGTCAGGTTGTCGAGGTTGGCGAGGTCGTGCGCGAGCACGTCCCGGTTTTTGGTCAAGAACCGGCTGAGCGTGGGGAGCAGGCCGTCGAACTGCCGTATCGCAGTGGCGAGGTCCCGGTCGGAGCCGGTTAACCTGTCGGTGAATTGGGCCAGGTTGGTGTTCAACGCGACGAACTGCTGGTCGTCCTTGCGCAGGGCGTTGACGAAAAGCGCCAGGCTGCGCACCACGGCGAAGAAGTCGCCACGGCCCTCGTTCAGTGCGGTCAATGCGCGCGACAGGCTGTTCAGCGTGGTGTTGATCTGCTCGCCCTTACCGGCCAGCCCGTCGGCTGCGGAATCGATGAGGTCACCGAAGGGGCCCTCACGCTGTTCGCGCGTGCAGCTCGCCGGGGGCGCTCCCGCTGGGCAGGTCGGGCCGAGTTTGGAGATGATGTTGGCGACGCCCTCGCGCAGTTGGTCCCACTCCGTCGGCACCTGCGTGCGTTCGATCGGGATCACCGCGTTATCGGCCATCACCGGCCCACCTTTGTAGGGTGGCTCCAACTGAATACTCCGCGAGGCCACCAGGGTGGGGTTCACGATCACGGCGGACGCGTTCGCGGGCACCTTGTACGTGTTGTCGTAGTGAAACGTCACTTTCATCTTGTCGCCGGCCGGTTCGATCTTGTCGACCGAACCGACACGAACGCCCATGATCTGGACTCCGTCCCCGGAGTACAGTGCATTCGCCTCGGGGAAGTAGGCGACCACGGTGTTGGTGGTCAAGTTCTGGTAAAGCTGCCAGCCGACGAACGCGGCGACGAGGCCCAGCACCACCGCAATCGAAATGACGAGCCTGTGGAACGGCGGTTTGCGGACATCGAAGAGGTTGATCAATTCTGGTCACCCCCCGTTATGCCGCTGCCTCCCGTCCCGCCTGGTGTGATGAACGGAGCCGGCAGCTGCTCCCCCGGTCCCGGCGGCGCGGAAGGCCCCGGCGCGAAGTCCGACGGTGGCGTGGTGGGGCCGGCCGGCGCCACGTTCTCCGTGCGCGCCCCCGGCGGTGCTTGCGCCGGCAGTGGCACCGGAGTGCCCGGGACGTTCGGAGGCTGCTCCCCTGGCCGCCCGGCAATCGGGATCCCTGGTGTCGGTGGCAGGCCGATCGGGTTCGGGGGCGACATCTGCACATCGATCGGTGCCGGGAAATTGCCGCCGAACGGGCCGACGTCAACGCCGGCGCAGGGCAGCGGGTTCCACGGCCGCGGCTGCGCGTCGGGCGCCGGCGTGTACGAACACGCCGTTCCCGGTGGGACGGCCGGTCCTGGATGATCCGGTGTCCCTTCCAGCACTGGGGGTGCGGGCGGGGGTGCGCCGTTGGGGAACCGGATGCCGTTGGGGTCGGGCCAGCGGAATGCGGGCAGGCCGGAGCTGCGCCAGAAGTCCTCCGGGTCAATGCCACGCTTCTTGAACGCGGCGTCAACGAACGGCTGCAAGATCCAGTAGGGCAGCAGATTGGACAGGACGATCTTGAAGTACGGTCCCGAGGCTACGGATTCTCCTAGCGATGCGGCGAATTGACCTACATACGTGAGGGTTTGAGCCAGGTCGTTTTTTCGCGCCACCAGCAGGTCGCTGAGCGCGTGTAATTGCTCGAGCACGCGATTGAGGTCGGGATTGTCGTTGATGAACCCCTGCACCTGGGTTGAGAAGGCGGAAATGTTCTGCAGTAGGGCGTCGATCGCCCGTCCACGTTGGTTGAAAGCGGCCAGCAGCGTCTTCGCGTTGACCAGTAGTCGATTGATTTGTTCGCTGCGGTCACCGAGCACACTGGCCACCTGGTTGGCCTGTGCGAGCAGGTGCTTGACCTCTTCGTCTCGTTTACCGATGGTGTCGGAGAATTTGGACAAACCGTCAAGTGCGGCACTCAGAATGCGGATACGTCTCATCGATGGTCTGCGACAACACGTTCAGCGACCGTTTGACAGTGTCGATGTCCCAGCCGGTGGCGGCGTTGGTGATGTCGAAAGCCGCGTCGTAGAGCTGGTAGGGGGTGATGCTTTGGCCCAGCGGCAACGTGCCCCCGGGTGGCAACGCATGGGTTCCCCGCGACTCGATCTCGAGCACCTTCTTACCCAGGATGGTGTCGGTCTTGATCGCCAGCCGGCTCTCGGTGCCGATGGTGTTGCCGCCGATGGAGAACTTGATTACGACGTGGTCGCCCTCAATCTCGAGCGCCTGCACGGTGCCGACATTCACTCCGGCGATGCGCACCTTGTCGTTCTTGTTCAGTTGACCGGTGTCGGTGAACTGCCCGTAGTAACTCGGAGTGGCGAACAGCATGGGGACACTGGTGAAGCTTTGGCCGACCGCGACGACGAGGATCAGCACGGTGATCCCCATGAGGCCGACGCGGCCGCGGTTGAAATCCGTCAGTGTTCTCATTGCGGCGTGCACCTACCCGAAGACTGCTGCCAGATCCTGACGGTGCGGACCGGGCCTCCGGGCTGCAGTCCGTTCCACTTGATGGTGAGGTCGCACAGGTAGAAGTTGACCCAGTCTCCGTAGAGGCCGATGCTGCGTCCGATCAGGTTCAGTGCGGTGGGTGTCTTGCGGATCAGATCGTTGAGTTGGTCATGTTGATCGATGAGCGGCTGCTGAAGCGCCTCAAGGTAATTGAGCTCCTTGTGCAGCAGAGCTCGGTTGTCGGTCAGCAGGTCGGCTACCGTTCCGGCGGCGTTGCTGAGGTTCGCGACGCCAGCGGCCAGTGGGTCGGCGTCGTTCTTCAGCCCGGTGATCAGTCGCTCGAAGTTGTCGACGATCTGGTCGAACTCCTTGCGATGTTTGACCGTGGTGTCCAGCACGATGTTCAGGTTCTTCACCAACTCGCCGATTACCTGGTCGCGTTCGGCGATGTGCGCGGTCAGTTGCGCGGTCTGGTCGAGGATGTCGTTGATGGTGCCGCCCTGACCCTGAAACACGTTGATGATGGCCGACGCGATGGTGTTGACCTTTTCCGGATCGAGCGCCCGGAACAGCGGCTTGAAGCCACCGATCAGGGCGTCGAGATCCAGGGCGGGTGAAGTTCGAGACAGCGGGATGAATCCGCCCGGCGGCAGGACCCGGTCGGCGCCGTCACCCTCGCCGCGTTTGAGCTCCAGGTAGCGGTTGGCGAACAGGTCGAGATAGCGGATCTGCGCGGTCGTCGACTGGTAGATCTGTATCGAGCGGTCGATCGCGAAGTCCACACGTGCCCGCCGCCCGCCGTCGACGAGCCGGACCTTCTTGACCTGACCGATCTCCACGCCGGAGGCGCGCACGAATTGGCCATTTTTCAACCCGCTGGCGTTGCTGAACTCCGCGGTGTAGCTGTTGGTGTCGTTGAAACGCATCTGACCGAACACCACGACGATCGACACGGTGATCAGCAACAGCGCCAATGAGACGATGCCGAACTTGAGGGCGGTGCCGGTGATTTTCATGGGTTGATCGTGTTGTCCCCGACTTGGCGGCCCCACACGTACTCGATTGCGTACGGTGAGCCGGTGTCTAGGTGGTTGTAGGGCGCGAGACTGGCGCCGGTGTCCATCACCAGGGAAGGCGCCGGCCACAGGTCACGGGTGAGGGGCTGCCAGCAGCCCGGTGCGCCACCCGGCCCGCCTCGCGCGTTCACCCGCGGCAGGTTGTCCGGATACACATAGGGATTGGGCGCCCCTCCTACCACTCCGGCGAGCCCGAGGAGCCCCATGGTGACCGCTGTGCCGGCCAACCCGGGGAGGGTCAGTAAGCCGCCCAACCCTGACGTCAGCTCGGTCGTGGTTCTCAGCGAGTAGCCGTTGCCGCCGCCGGTCGTCTCATAGCCCTTGGGTTCGGCGTCGTAATAGTTGCGGATGGTGCAGAAGATCTCGGGACTGTAGGTGTCGAGCAGCTGGGCGGTGGGCACCAGATCGGCGACCCCCCGCTGCAGGTAGGGCCCGCCCCGTCGGAAGATGTCTGCGCCGGTATTGCCCAACCCGGTCGCAGCCAACAACGCAGCATCGAGGTCGGCTTCCTGTCGGTGCAGCGTGCGCGTCGTGATCACCGCGTTGTTGAGGGAGTCGAGCAGATCCGGTGCGGCGTCGGCATAGGTGTCGCCCAGGGCCCCCAGCCCCTGTATGTCACGTCGGATCTGCGGCATTTGCGGATTGATGTCGTCGAGGATGGCGTTGCCGTTGACGATCGCCTGCCCGAACTTGTCGCCCAACCCGGTCAATGCCTGCGCGGCCGCGGCCAGCGTCAGGTTCAGCCTGACCGGATCCACCTTCTCCGCGATCGAGTTAAGCGTCTCGAACAAGGAGTTGAATTCGGTCGTCACCGACGTCGCATCAATCACATGCTGTGGGGTAATACGTTGCGGTGTAGGGGTTTTCGGCGAGCTCAGCGAAACATACTTGTTACCGAACACGGTCGTAGCCTCGATTTTGGCGTCTACGTTGGCCGGAATCAGCGCGATGTAGCTGGGGTTCACGCCCAACACGAACTTGGCCGCCGGCTTGCCGTCGCGCTGGATCTCCGAAATGCTGACTACCCGACCGATTTCCACTCCGTTGTAGGTGACCTTCGACCCCGGATCCATCACCAAACCGGACCGGGGAGCCACCATCGTCAACCGTGTCGTCGGGGTGAGTCGGCCCCGAAACTGCAACCATACGAACGCCAACACCGCCGCGACGATCAGCACGAACACCACGGCAGTCGTCTTGTATGGCGGGATACGTGGCGGATTCTCCGGCACTGGAATCGTCATGGCGGCTACACGGTGAGGTTGAAGTTCGGATTTTTTCCGTAGATAGCCATCGCGGTCAGTACAACCACGACGACGATCGTGATCAACGACAGCCGCATCGACCGGCCGACCGCTTCACCGACGCCGACGGGCCCGCCGGCGGCGGTATATCCGTAGTAGCAGTGGGTGGTCATCACGACCACCGCGACCAGGATCACCTCCGCGAAGGACCAGGCCACGTCCCCCAGGCGCAGGAACGTGTGAAAGTAGTGGTTGTACGTGCCGACGGACTGCCCGTAGAACAAAACCGTGGTGACCTGCTGGGACAGGAAGGCCATGGTGAGCGCCACCCCGTATAGCGGGATGATCACAACGAGACCCGCCACGATCCGGGTGGACGCCAGATAGGCGACCGACCGGATACTCATCACCTCCAGCGCATCGATCTCCTGGCTGATGCGCATGGCGCCCAGTTCGGCGGTGGCGCCGGCGCCGACCGTGGCCGCCAGCGCCTGACCGGCGGCCACCGGCGCCACAAACCGCACATTGACCAGCGCGGCCAAGAAGCCGGTGAATGCCTCGACACCGATGTTGCCCAGCGTCGCGTAACCCTGGATGGCGACCAGTGAACCCGCGGACAGGGTGATGAATCCGACGATGGCGGCGGTGCCGCCGACCACGGCCATCGCCCCGGTCCCCATTCCCATCTGGGCAACCATCCGCAGCAGCTCTCTGCGGTAGCGGCGTAGGGCGAAGGGGATCTGCCCGACTGCGGTCAGTGTGAACCAGATCATCTGACCGATCTCGACCAGGAGCTTTTCCGGGGCCTTTTCGTATCGACTGAGGGTGGCCCGCGGGAAGCGGATACGCGGTGCGACTTCCGCTGTGGTCGTAGCCATCTCAGCGCCCCGTTCCGAACCGAACACCGATGGTGGTCAGCGCCGCGTTAACCGCGAACAGCGCGATGAAACACAACACCACCGTCTCGTTTACGGCAGTGCCCAGACCCTTGGACCCGCCGTGCACGATTAGTCCGCGATAACAGCCGACCAGGCCGGCGATCAACCCGAACGTCGCGGCCTTGATGAACGCGATCACCACCTCGGGCAGGCCGGTGAGCGCCGTCAACGTGGAGAGGTAGGCGCCGCTCGAGACGTTCTGCAGGTACACGCTGAAGAGGTAGCCGCCCCCTAGACCGACGGCGACGACGAGGCCGTTGAGCAGCACCGCGA
This sequence comes from uncultured Actinomycetota bacterium, assembly GCA_963778135.1. Taxonomy (GTDB): domain Bacteria; phylum Actinomycetota; class Actinomycetes; order Mycobacteriales; family Mycobacteriaceae; genus Mycobacterium. The sequence continues at coordinate 1,037,189 of CAVZTC010000005.1, forward strand.
CAGCCGTAGAGGCGACGACCCGGGGCAAGACCAGCCGGTGGATCGGGTCGATGCCGAGCACCTCGAGGGCATCGATCTCCTCGCGGATGGTGCGCGCGCCGAGGTCGGCGCAGATGGCGGTGGCCCCGGCGCCGGCGACCACCAGCACCGTCACGATCGGGCCGAGCTGGGTGACCGCGCCGATCGCGGCGCCGGCACCGGAGACGTCGGCGGCGCCGATCTCGGCCAGCAACAGGTTGATCGTGAAGATGAGTAGCACGGTTTCCGGTATGGACACCGCGATGGTGGGCACCAGCGATACCCGCATCAGGAACCAGCCACTCAAGATGAACTCTCGCCATTCGAACGGCTGCCTAAGGGCTTTGCCGGTCAGCATGCACATTCGAAAGAACCCGCCGGCCACTTCCGTGCCCGGGCGGATCTTGTCGACCAATCTGTCGCCGGTCAGGTGCGAGGTAGTCATTGGCGCGGCCCCCGACGTAACCACGCCGTGGTGCACCCGTTCCAGCCACCGGGTACTGGGTGCGCAACTGTGAAACCAAATGCTTTTTCCTTGGAAGGCATTTCGCACTTCGCGCGGGCGAAGGCGATTTGCGAGTTCGGTGTCCCAAGTTCCCGCGCAACGCTTCGTGGTGCGACCCGAGGGCGCAGCGCATCACCCCGGTTCCGACAACGGTCGACCACACGATCTGCCCAACCGACCGTCGTGGTCCACACCCTCTGGACCCAGGTCGCCCTCATTCGCACCACGCCAGAGACTATGCCAGTAGACCGTACGTTCAGTCAATTACCCGGGCTGACGCCGGGTTGCGGTGGCGGCTGCAGTGCCGGCCGCACTGGCCCGCTGCACCGTCGGCCACCGGGACGTCCCGCGCGGATCTGCACTCAAAACGGCTGTCAGAAGGGCTTTTTGGGCTTGCCAGCGCGAGTGGCGCGCATTTGCCGGTGGGGCGCGCTAACTCCACAGCAAGATTGGTCGAGCTTCCGCATTCCGACTATACGTACAGTCAATTTATGCCTGCGGAATCGGTCTCGCCGCTCGGGCGAGCGCGACCTGGCGGGGTTGCCCCTTCGGGCAATGCGACTGCCTCAACGCCGACGCGTCGGCGTGATGCAATGCATCCCGGAATGTGTACTGCCACGCTCCACTGGGTGCGGCCGACTACCACCCCGGTGCAAGGCCCCTTATCGGCGATGGGTCAACCTGTCGCATCCGATACCGCGGCAAGGCATTCGCGCACCACCGAGACTACATCCGCGGACGGGTCCGCCCACTTGCTAAGCCCGAAGCGGTCGAGCATCAGGCCGCCAAGGAACACGTCGACGAAAGCGGCGCCGACTTGTTCGGGTGTCCGGGAGTCGGCCGGATCGAACCATACCCACATCCACTGCAGCGATCCCCACAATTGCAGAGCGGCCAGTTCGACGTCGACGCTTCGGAACATGCCGTTCTGCACTCCATTTCGGACCTCGTCAATCGTCAACGTTTGCAATTGATGACGCAACTTAAGCACCTGCTGCATCGCCGGGTCTTCGGACAACTGAACCACCTCGCGCTGGCTTGCCACCGCCGCGTCGCGATCGATCACCTGTAGCAGTGCAGCGGCGTAAATGATGGCCGCGATGCGTTCGTGCGGCGCTGCGAGGCGATCCCACACCATCTGCAGCACGTCGAGTTGGCGGGCCAGATGTGTTTCTTCAAGCTCCCGCAACATCTGCGCTTTGGTCCCGAAGTGGTGAACGATTGTGCCCTTAGACATCCCAAGCTCGTCGGCGATATCGCCGATATTCGTCCGTTCGTAGCCGCGCTCGGCTACATAGCGGACAAACGCGTCGAGAATCTCGCTACGTCTGCCGGGCGATCTGGGCATCTTCAACCCCTCCGCTGGACTAACCGTACAAGCGGTCAATCATAACCTCAGTCTTCGCGGCGTGAGTATCCCACCCGGCGTGCCGCCTAAAAGGGGCGAATGTTGGCCGCCCGCTGACCAAGCCCACTCTGCCATTTGCCATCTGTGCTGGTTATGCTGCCGTAGCCAGTCAGCTGGCGTGAGAAATTACCGGGTAGAGACCGGTCGAGCAGGCCCATGGGCCGGTCCGTGCGCGCGTTACAGCATCAACGGCAAGGGGGGTTCCTCGAGACGGGACCCAAGGAACTCAGGTTGGGGCTGCCCGACGCCCCCTGGGTCACAAAGCGTGCAACGTCCTGCGGCCGCAGGACACCTCCGGTGCAGTTACGACGTACATATTCGCTCCGGCCGTTGACTTGATTTCACCGGCGGTGTACAAGGTCATAAGTTCTCTGCCGTCGTTATCGACGACACACACATAGGTGTCGGTCTCGGCGTCATACTCGCAGCTGTCCCATGCCAATACGAAGGCCAAGCAGTTGCCGTCGCGGTCTGCCACGACGAGCTTGTGCACACCTGACTTCTGCAATAGCTCGACATCCTGCGCCTGTTGCTGAGTGGCCTGATCGTTGTTGGTCGCCAAGCTTTTTGACATCTGCTTACTCCCTCAAGCGCAGTTGTTCAATCTGGTCCGGCGCGCTCCGTACCGGAAAGTATCGCTCCGAAGATCCGCTCACGACCAGGGCATTTCGGCCCGCGTCAAGAGGTCGTAAGTCGCTCAGCGAAGAGACCGCGGTTCAGCGCTTAAGGTCTACCGACGGTCGTGCACCCGGCGCCACGACCGATCGGGGATCGCGATCTCGAGCCGCCCAAGATTCCGGTTGCCGAGGACCTCGCCTACGTCGTGGACCTTGGTTGCCCAGGGTCGCTTGGACGGACCGGACGGGCAAGCCCGGAGCGATGGTCGCCACCTCGGCCTAGATGGCTCCGGAGTGGTTAATCGCCAGGATCGCGGTGTTTGTCCGGACATAACGCGCGAGAGGTGGGCACGCAAGCCGTAGGGCTCCGACGTCGGCCGATAACGAGGTCGCAGTCGCACCCACCGATGCCTGGCGCCGGTCGAGGGCTCGTACGGTCAATCAAACAGTCGTTTGTCGGCCCGGACGCGAGATCTACGACAGACGGTCGTAGAATGACTGAGCCCGCGGATCTCCTGCGGATTTAGGGTGGCTTGCCATGACCGCGCCTGGCGACGACGACGCCGTTACCGCACTTGCACTGGCAGCTGCGCGCGGAAACGACCGGGCGCTCGAGGCATTCATCAAAGCGACTCAGCGCGATGTGTGGCGGTTCGTCACGTATCTGTCCGACGTGGGCAGCGCGGACGATCTGACTCAGGAGACCTTCCTGCGGGCAATCGGCGCCATCAACCGGTTCGCCGGGCGCTCCAGCGCGCGAACCTGGCTGCTCGCGATCGCCCGTCGCGTGGTTGCCGATCACATCCGCCATGCCCGGTCACGCCCCCGCAGCGCCCCGGGCGCTGATCCCGAGCAGTTGCGCGGCGGCCACCACCACGCTCGCGGGTTCGAAGACCTGGTTGAGGTGGGCACGATGATCGCCAATCTCCCCACCGAGCAACGGGAAGCCCTGTTGCTGACCCAGCTCCTCGGGCTGCCCTACGCCGACGCGGCGGCGGTATGCGGCTGCCCGGTGGGGACCATCCGATCCCGCGTCGCCCGCGCCCGTGATGCGCTGCTGGCCGATGGTGAACGCGACGATTTGACCGGCTAGCCTTCGATTAACTCGATTGGCGCTCAACCCAATTCGCGGCTTCGGCCACGCTGCCCACCACCGCTACCCCGGCCGGTAGCCGCGGGCGTGCCACCATCACCACCGGAATATCGAGCGCGGCAGCGGCATCCAGCTTCGCCCGGGTCATGTCGCCGCCGCTGTTCTTGGTGACCATCGCGTCGATGCGGTATTCGCGCAGCAGCGCGAATTCGTCGTCGTAGCGATAAGGCCCCCGGGATAACACCAGTTGGTGACGCCGCGGCAACGAGGTACCGTCCGGCTCGGTGACCGCACGGATCAGGAACCATGCCTCGCTGGCGGCGAAAGCATTGGTGCCGGACCGGCCGGTCGTCAGGAATATTCGCGAATAGTTCTGCTGTGCAACGGTTTTTGCCGCTTCGGTATCGTCCGCGACCACAATGGCGTCGCCGGGATCCCACGGTGGCCTGGCCAGCACCAGATGGGGTATCTGCAATTCTTCACACGCTTTGGCGGCATTCGCGGTCATGGTTGCCGCGAACGGGTGGGTGGCGTCGACAACCACATCGATGCTGTGTTCTTGCAGCCATCGCCGCAGCCCGCCGACGCCGCCGAAACCGCCGACGCGCACCGCGCCGACCGGCAGGGCCGGGTCCGGAACCCGCCCGGCCAGCGAGCTGATGATGTCGTTGTCCGGATGCAGTTTTCGCGCCAACGCTCGCCCCTCGGCGGTGCCGCCGAGCAGCAGCACCCTCATCAGTGGGCCGGTCTGCGTCGTCGTGCCACCGAGTACAGGTAGCTGTCGGTGAAGCCTTCGGCGGCGAGAACTTCGCCGACGATGATGACGGCGGTCTTGGTGATGTTCGCGTCGTGCATCTGCCGGGCGATGTCGGTCAGCGTTCCGCGCAGCACTGTCTGCTGCGGCCAGCTCGCGAAAGCGACTACAGCAGTGGGCGTTTCGGGTGGGTAACCACCCGTTAGCAGCTGCGGGACGATGGCGTCTATCTGGGCTGCGGCCAGGTGCAGGACCAGGGTGCCACCCGTTCGCGCGAGAGTGGCCAGGTCTTCACCCGGCGGCATGGGTGTCGACAGGGTCGCCACCCGGGTCAGCGTCACCGTCTGGGCAACCCCGGGGACGGTGAGCTCGCGCTTGAGGGCGGCCGCGGCGGCGGCGAAAGCCGGTACGCCAGGTACGATTTCGTACCAGATGCCCAGGGTGTCAAGATGTCGGCACTGCTCGGCGAGGGCGCTGTACAGCGATGGGTCGCCGGAGTGCAGCCGCGCGACGTCGTGACCGTCGGCGTCGGCGTCGGCGAGCTCGGCGACGATTTGCTCGAGTGTGAGCGGTCCGGTGTCGACGATTCTCGCGTCGGATGGGCAGTGCGCCAGCAGGTCTTTGGGCATGATCGAGCCCGCATAAAGGCATACCTGGCACCGTTCGAGGAGCCGTTGGCCGCGGACGGTGATCAGGTCGGCGGCGCCCGGTCCCGCGCCGATGAAAAATACCGTCACCGCCTGGCCACCTTCGTCACCGCCCACTGGGTGACCTGCATTTGCGGGCGCCAGCCGGTGAAGCCGCCGAGCGGCTCGCCATGGTAATGCTGGAAGCGCCGCAGCTGGCCGCCGAGCTGTGAATATGCCTGTGCGAGTAGCGCTTCCGATTCGACCGTGACTGCGTTGGCGACCAACCGTCCGCCGGTGGGCAGGTTGTCTAGGCAGGCGTCGAGGAGTCCGGATTGGGTGAGGCCGCCGCCGATGAAGATGGCCGATGGCGCTGCTTCGCCGTCGAATGCGTCGGGCGCTTCGCCGCGCACATCGATGCTGACGCCGTTGGCTATTGCATTCGACCCGATGTAGAGGCGGCGGCGCTCGTCGCGTTCGTAGGCCAGCGCGATGCAGGTGGGCCAGCTCCGGCACCATTCAACGGCGATGCTGCCGGAGCCGGCGCCGACGTCCCACAGCACCTCCCCCGGCCGCGGCGCCAGTGCCGCCAGGGTCACCGCCCGGATGCCATGTTTGGTGATCTGCCCGTCGTTGACGAAGGCGTCGTCGGGCAGTGACGACGTCCGCTCGTCGGGTAGGAACCGGACGGCGATCACGTTGAGGTCGTCGATTTTGACGGGCGGGGCGGTGGCGGCGGCGGTGGCCCACTCGCGCGCGGTGCCGTCGCTGCGGTGTTCGTTTGGGCCGCCGAGCTGTTCGAGCACGCTGAACTCGGAGTCACCGCGGCCGTTCGCGTTGAGCAGCACCGCCAGCGCTTTGGGGGTTGTGCGGTCGCTGGACAGAACGATGGCCTGGCCGCCGCGGCGGACCGCTGTACTTGGCTGCGCGGTCACCAGGCTGATCACCTCGGTGTCGTGGACGTTCCAGCCCATCCGCGCGCACGCCAGGGTCACCGACGACACGTGGGGCAAGACGGTCACCGTGTCGGCGCCGTGCAGCCGAATCAGGGTGCCGCCGATGCCATGCATTAGTGGGTCGCCGCTGGCCACCACGTGAATGTCGACGTCGGTGGGGAGTGTCTGCAGCGCCGGCAGCATCGGCGACGGCCATTCGCGGCGAGGGGCGACAACTGTGGCGTCGAGCAGGTCTAGTTGTCGCTTTGAACCATAAATGACTGTGGCCCTGCGCAATTCGGCGCGTGAGCGTTCGGATATTCCGGCCATGCCGTCGGCGCCGATGCCGATAACCATGATCATCGCGGCATCCTGCGCCACACGAATTGCGGCAGCAGCCGCATCACGACGAACATCGGCCGCAGTACCCAAGGGATCCAGACGGTGCGTCGTCCTTTTGCCAGCGCTCGCGCGGTCGCGGCCGCCACCTGCTCCGGGGTGCTAGAGAGCGGCGCCGGCGTCATGCCCTCCGTCATGCGCCCGATGACGAATCCCGGGCGCGCGATCAGCAGCCGTACCCCGGTGCCGTGCAGGGCGTCGGCCAATCCGCTGGCGAATCCGTCCAGGCCGGCCTTGGCGGACCCGTAGACATAATTGGCGCGGCGTACCCGGACTCCGGCCACCGAGGAGAACACCACCAACGATCCCCGGCCGGCTTCTCGCATGGCGGCCGCCAGGTGGGTGAGCAGGCTGACCTGAGCGACGTAGTCGGTGTGGACGATCTGCACCGCGTGTGCGGCGTCGACCTCGGCCCGGGCCTGATCGCCGAGGATCCCGAAGGCCAGCACCGCGATCTGTAGGGGGCCGTGGTTGGCGATGATCGAGGCGACAAGCGGGCCGTGCGAATCGATGTCGTCGGCATCGAATTCGACTGCGTGAACCGTGGCGGCGCCGGCTTTTCGGAGGGTGTTGGCCTGCTCGCCGAGCTGGTCGGCGTTGCGCGCGGCCAGCACAACGGTGGCCGCGGGAGCCAGGCGGCGCGCGAGTTCAATGCCGATCTCGCTGCGACCGCCCAGAATTAGAATCGGTCCGGCGCCCGTGTCGTCCACGGCTGCGATTATGACCTGCGCTAGCGTTGGGGGCGATGGCGTATACCACGACCCGGCTGACGGACGACGCACTGGCGTTTCTCACCGAACGCCATTTGGCCATGTTGACCACGCTACGCAACGACAATTCGCCGCACGTGGTGGCGGTGGGCTTCACCTTCGATCCCAAGACGCATATCGCGCGTGTCATCACGAGCGGTGGGTCCCAGAAGGCGGTCAACGCCGATCGCGCCGGTGTGGCGGTGCTCAGCCAGGTCGACGGCGCCCGGTGGTTATCGCTGGAGGGTCGGGCCACGGTGCGCAGCGAGATTGACGCCGTCCGCGACGCCGAGCTGCGTTACGCGCAGCGCTACCGCACGCCGCGGCCCAATCCGCGACGTGTGGTCATCGAGGTACAGGTGGAGCGGGTGTTGGGTTCTTCGAATCTGCTTGACCGCTCGTGAATTAGTTTGCCTCACGTGAGGCCGGCGGGATCGGCAGTTCGTAGGTCAGGTCTGTCGCCGTGGGTCGTATTCCGTTCCCGCCAGGTCATCCCGGAACCTTCGCGACACTTTCATCACTCGATCCTCCGGGGCCACGGCGTCCATCTTTTGCCGAAATTCGGCGAACATTCTTCGCGCTTCCGCTATTTCCGCCTCCGTCGGCGCAGTAACGCCTGCCTCTTCCGGGGTCGAGAACGTCTTTCCAGCAATCTTTCTAATCATTCGAACTCTCCTTTTCACGTGCTTGAGTCACTCGTCTAGTCGTTCAATCATTTGAATGATTGTCTTGCCTGTTAGCGGATCCACAATCTTGGCTAGAATATAAAATCTTGTGCCGGCTCGGAACAGGACTTCTTGCTCGTGCGGGATCATCGAGAAGGACGAAATATCTCGGCCTGTGCTGGAGCGAATCTCAAATTCAACGTTTCCTTCAAACTCTGGTGACCGAGCCACAGCAGAATCCGTTGTGGTGCTCAGGAAAGCGTCCTCCACAATAACCTCGCCCGGTTGATATTGCGCAAGTACCGCGGACGGTAGGTCTGAGCCGCGAAAAACTGGGCCGTCGTACGCGGGAAGCTTCTCCAACGCACTATTCAGTGCATCAACGCGAGCAATTTGAGATGCGTCCAATGCGCCGCTCCTCAACGCGTAGTTCAGATCCTCGGAACCCAACCCAGTGTAGTCAGCAATAGCCCGTAGATCATCCGAGCTCAGGGCATCGATAGCGGATGGCGCGTTGTCCCGATCGCCAGGATCGTTATGGTCGCCGTCCGCGTCGTGCGGTTCGTGCGAAGTGCCGTCGCGGGAAGGAGGCTGCCCATGCGGTGGGCCGCCGCCCGGAGAGCTACCCTGCCCCGGTCCGTTCGGTCCACCCCCGTGCGTTACCGGCAGTTCCGAGGGCTGTGTCGAGAGTGCGGCAGCAGGAGCTGAGCGCGTTTCGGCGGGTGCTGGTTCGGCGGGAATTCTGTCCGGTGCCAACGGAATCCCCGCCGGAACATGTTCCGCCACCCGTGGATTGAGCGACGGCACGGGTTCACCAGTCGCGGCGGGCACCGACGCAGTGTGCGGTTCGGCTTTGGGCGCCGACATCGGTTCATGGGGCCCCAGCGGCACGCCGGGCCGCCCGAGAGGCCCCGACCCCAGAGCTGCGGGCGGCGGCTCGGTCGGGACTTTGATCTGTGTCGAATCGACTGGAGGCAAAGTCGGCTCGACCGGCGGCTCCGGAGGCTTCGGCGGTGGCGGGCTCGTCGGGCGGCCACCCACCTGGGGATCGGGCTTAGGCAAATCCCCGCTAAGGCGTTCGAGCCCATTCGTCAATCCACCGCTCGCGCCGCTGATCTCGCCCAACGCAGCGCGAACATCACCAAGCTCTTCAAGCCCGGCTGCCGCTCCCCCGCCGCGCCCCGCCGTGCCTGCGACATCCGCGATTTCGCTGGACCCCTCAGCACCACGCGCGGCCGCCGCAGCCCCTTCCGCCCCCGCGCCCGCTTCCCCGACCCCGGGAATGAACAGCGACGCGACGTCGAAAAGGTTCTCGCCGAAGCCCAATCCCGGCCGATCCGAACGCCAATCCTCCACATGGAGCATCGCTCCGTAGGCTCTGGCGGTCTCGTCCGGGTTGACGATGAGATTGACCAAACCTGTTTTAGTCATGCCCATCCAGGTGTCCGCGGCGCCCTTCGGATCGATAAGAAACCAGCTCGGGTCCAAATCGTCCATGCCTTGCGCCGAACCTAGGGCAGCTTTGACTACGCCCTCTTCGACGTTGACGAAGGTGTCGAACGCGGTCGCAACCGGATTTCCGATCTGCTCACCCAAAAAGTGGGTGAACTCGCCTCGCATGTACTTCTCCAGGCCCTGCACCAAGCCGTCGGCGACCTGCATCCCCTGCTTGATCCCTTGCTCGGTGGCTCGGGCCTCGCGCCCCAAGTTGTGCAACACGGAGTTGATGTCCTGAGCGATCTTCTTGATCTCCTCAATCGCATCACCATCAAGAATCGAGATCACGTGATAGCCATGCCACAGGTCAAACAGCGAACCCAGTCGGTGCAGCAGGTCCCGGATCGCGTGCTGAGCGTTGGCAATCTCGTTGGCGAAATCGTCGAGAGCGCCCGCCAGCTTGCCGCATTGCTCGGCAATTTTTGCCATGCAGGCGCCGATCTGCGTCAGCACGCGATCAATCGCTTCGCCCTCAGCGATCTGCTGCGCATCCACCAGCGACTTCGACCCATTCAGCGCGCCCTGCATCCCGCTAAGCGCCCCACCGAAGTTGCGCCACCGCCCGCCGGCGGCATGCAACGCCGCCACATCGCCGTTGGGCCACAAATCGTCCAGGAACGACTGCACCACAGCCCACAACACCGGAGGGGGCTCGCCTGGACCCAACGTCCCGGGCGGCCCAGGAGCCACCATCGTGACCGGATCACCCGGCGGAGACATCGCGCCGCCACCACCGCCCAGCGTCGACGCTGCTTCGGCTTTCGAATAGTTCGCCGCGCAGACCTGCATCTTGGTCCCGTTGTGCCGCAACGCATTGATCACCGCTGTAGCAGCCTTTGACAACGACTCCGCCGCAGTCCGATAGGCCAGCCCGAACACCACGCCAGCCGCATCCAGACCGCTATTGGCCCCAAATCCGGCGCTCGAGAAGGACAGCATCGCGCCCAGGCCATCGCCAGCGCCAACCACGGCGCTGCCCGCCGCGAACAACGCCTCCGGATCAACGGCCAGAGGAGCCACGCGCGGAATTCTGACCCACGCCGCCCGCCAACGCTATTCACCCCAGTCACGGCGCGAACCTAACCAGAGGCGGTCACGGCCGGAACTCAGTTGTCGACACGCCGTGGCACTGAATTGACCGGCAGTCACGCCGTGTCTAGCCTCACCAAGACATCGGCGCGACGTTGCGTTCCGGGCAACGAAAGACCCAGCGCCGAGACGAGACCGTGTGTCACCAAAGTGATTTCGGCCGGGAAGGATTAGCGATGTTCGTCGACCCAGAATTGCTGAACTCGGGAGCCAGCGAGACGCACCGCGCGAGTGCACATGCAAAAGAAGGGGCCGACCACCTCGCGCGGGGACTTCTGCTGTCCGGGATGTTCGGCGATTTCAGCGCAGGTCAGATGTTTCACGCCGCGGTCGTCTTCACGCGCACTCGGCACGTAAGAGGCTTGAACACCCATCAGGAAGCGTTGACCGCCGTCGGCACCAAGGCGGAACAGGCCGCCGCCGAGTTCATGGCCATGGATGAGAACAACGCCGCGAAACTGCGGGCGGCGCAATGCATCTCCAACATCTAAACGTTCCCGATTTGATCGCCGTGGCCGGCGGCGACCCCTGGGAGGTCAATGACAGCGTCCAACATGGGCGTCCGGCGCAGATAGCTGATCTGGCAATGGCTTTCTATAACGCCGGCCGGTGCAGCACCGCGGCTCATGAAGCGTTCACTGCGGCCTGTCGCCGCTTTGACGCGGCGTGGAATCGCGAGAACGGCGATCACCCGATCAACGACTCTGCCGAAGTGCAACACGCCAAACAAACGCTCGGTCTACAAGCCGAAGAACTACCCAGGATCGGAATCGACTTGGAGAACATCGCAGCTGCCTTGGCGGAGGCCCAACGAAGCTGCGCAAGTCTGATCGCAACTTTGGAGTCGGAACTAGAGCAGGTCGACGACCAACTGGGGAAGGTGCTGGATTTCGAGGAACGCGTCCCCGTCGCCGAGCTCGCGAGACTTGTTCTGACTGAAATGATCTCTGGTCTTCACGAGGGCGCCTTCGAGGACACCAGATCCGCCCTCGACCGACTCCGGTCAACGCGCAGCCACTATTCGGATTTCCTCCAGAGCTCGCTGATTACCATGCGCACCAAGGATGGCTACGACCCGACACCGATCGACGGACTTGACGCCGCGGGGCAACCGTCGAGGGCCGAACCCGAAGCCAATCGACAGCGCAACGAGATTGCATTATTTACAAAGGTTTTCGGTCGCGCGCCGACTTCCGCGGCGGACTGGGAGACTGCCGGGGCTCTGGATCCGCATAGCTATGACCCGAAGAACGGCGGCGTGCCGCCCAAAATCGTCGTGGGGCGGATCAATCCGGTCCCCGGACAGGGTGTGGTTCGCACAAACCTGTTCATTCCTGGTCGCGCAGTGGTGGACCCCCAGCTGGACTGGCCACCGTATCACGACAATCTTGGCGACGACCGGGGCTTTTCGGCGACAGCAGGCCCCGAGGAGTCCAGGGTCGCAATCTATCTCGATTACGAAAACGGCATCATTGTGGCGCGTCAGAACCCGTCGGTCGACGAGAAAGCCGGCCAGATACAAGCTGGCACGCCCACCATCTCAGCCGTCCAACAAAGCAACGGCTCCGTTTTGGTCAAGTACACTGCAGCAGATCCGTTCTCACCCGGCGGCGAAGGCCTCGCCAAGAAGACACCCCTAAATGTGAACGGCACCATCGCCATTAAGCCGACGACGGATGGACCCCGCGTTGGTGGAAGCGTGTCGAACTTCCCAGCAATCGAGGTCTACAGCGACCGACCCGGAGCGAGTACATCGACAACGCTCGCGCAGGCATGGCCCGAATTCGTTGATGGCCCTCTGGGACCGGAAGCCGGTCTTTGGTGGCACAAGCCCGTCGGCGATGAAGGGCTTGAGCTGCGATTTTACGATCTGACTCCGAATCTCGGTTCGCCGCTGCTTCCGCATCTGGGGCGCGTGCTTTCGGTGTCGCCCCTTGGCCCTCTGCCCATCGCCGCACCGCCGGCTATGTACCCGCTGGGACCCGTTGACCATCCGCCTCCAATTGGGGTGCACGATCCCGCTATCGTCCTTCCGCCCTTGCTGGGTAGATAGGAGGGTGGATAACCCAACGTCTTGCGAGCACCAGGCGTCAACCTACGGCGATTTTGCGGCACACAGGCCGCCGACGTCACGCGGCATGAGCGCCCGCGCGCAGCAAAGCTGAATAACCCAGAGGCCCGATCGGCGATACCATCGCGTGATGCTGCACACGCCACTTCGTGAGGCGACGGGATCCTCCTGGTTTCGCGATGGTCTCCAGGCACTGTGCCAAAGAGCAATCCGTGGGAGGACTCAATGAGTGGCGGCGACGACCAGCAACTCAAAATAATCCTCGACAATCTTGCGCAGCTGACAGGACTGCCGCCGCCTCCGGTGATCACGCCCGACCAACTGGCTGCGGGACGCTCGGCCATCAGCCAACTGCTGAAGGTACTCGGCGTAGCCGCAAATACTGGCGATCCCTCCGACAACCTCGATGCCCAAACAGGTCATGCCGAACGCGCGGCCAAGACCGGCGACGCCCTGGCCAAATTCCCTGCCAATGAAGAAGACTCAGCTGGGCAGCTGGGCGCCGTCGGAAATCAAAACCCCATGGCCCAGATGGTCCAGCAGATACCGCAGGCGGCATCGGGCATCGCCGGTGGAATCGCCGGCGCTATCGGCGGTGTGCTGCAACCGCTGGGCCAGATCCCGCAGCAAATCGCCCAGGCGGGACAGCAGGCACTGCAAGCAGGCTTCGGCGCGCTGCAGCATTCTGCCGGCGGAGGCGAATCGGCCGGCGAAGCCATTTCCGGTCAATCGATGGAGGCAGGCGCTGGTGCGGATGGGCTCGGCGGCGGAGGGGGCGGTGCAGGCGCTGGCCTCGGTCTAGGAACAACTACGCCGACTGCGATGCTCGGGCCGCTGCCCGCACCGTCTGCAGGTACCGTCCCAGCGTCATCGCATGCAACTTCACCTCCGCTACCGAGCGCACCGGATCCGGCGGGCGCCCAGAAGGGGTCGATGGGTGCAGTGCCGATGATGCCGCCGGGTGCCATGGCCGGTGCGCCAGGCACAGGCAGCGACGCCAAGCCAGACACCAAACGCATCATCGGGCCGACGGTGAAGAACGGCGCCCCAGTCCAAGGGCGTATCACCACACCACCGCCCACGCCGGAGGTGATCAAACGCGTTGCCGGCAAGCCGATTACCAGTCGGCGCATCCTTTTGCCTGAGCAGAAACCTGAGGAGGACCCTGATAAGAGGCGGTAAAGGCAGCCGGTTGGGTGGACTTGCTGGTTAGCACGCCGTAACCAATAACGCTGGTCAGTGCAATGTTTCGGAGCTGCATGCTATAGTCCATGCTCTTGCGATAGATCGCTGTTCAATTTTGATTAGTAGCAAAGCAACTTCAGAATTGCATATTGCTGGTATTTATACCATACCCGCGAAATTATTCTAAACCGATACTGCCGTTGACTGCCGCAAAAACTGTTCTGGCCATTGGACGTACCTCGCGCGGGCGACTGCCTTCGCTGCAAGTTTAGGCGCCTCGACGGCGCGAAAGAAATACACGTCGTGAAATAAGCATCACCTAGTCGAATCCGCACAAATAATTCAGGTCACGATCACGCTTTGCCCGGCGGCAGGTGACTACCTTCTCCGCTGACAAACGCTACGATCAGCCCTGTGTCGAATCTGCCTCCTCCGCCACCTAACCCGTCGCCGCCGGGTCCTTGGTCCCCCGCGGAACCGATCGTTCGGCAGACCCTGGCGCGGTGGCCTGGGTTTGCCGCGTTGGCGATCGCGCTTGTCGCATTAGGCATCGCAATCGGGTCCTGGTTCCGCCCACCGCCACAGAACGAGCCTTCCCCTCCAGCGCCGGCGTACACGGATCAACAAGTGTCCAATGCCAAGACAAGCGTGTGCGCTGCTTATCAGCAGGTAAGAAAAGCAGGTGATGTGGCCGGCGCCCGGAATGGAGGCACCGATCCAATGGCGATGCTTACGGTAGCGACGAGTTCGCGACAAGTTCTCGATGTTGGTGGCCGATACCTCACGACAAAGCTTGCGGAATTGCCAGCAACGCCACCCGATCTCGGAGCGGCGGTCCGGAAGCTGGCCACCGTCTACCAACAGCTCACAATTGACTACCTCGCCGAGGCGAAAGATTCCGAACTAGACCCCTTGCTTCGTGCCGGTAACGAGGCGCACTCGACAATCGAGGGGCTGTGCAAATGACTGACTTTCCCCCGGGCGAATGGTCAATCCTGCTCATCGGCGACCAATGGCCCGGTGACCAGGAAATTTTGGCGCTGCAACAAGGCGCGAGTAATCGTGCAGATAATAAGATTGGATTTACCCGTTTCGCGGACTCGTTGCGCAATGCGCAAACAGGCCTGCTAGCAGGGCAACAAGGTCATACGGCTGAAGATTTACGTGCCTCTTTTCGCCGAGGCGAGGAAGATTCCAGGCGGGTGGCCCAAAAAAATGCGGTAAAGGAAAATGCGTACGGCAGCGCCCACGACAGCATGCTGAGCCTCCGACACGACCTGACGGGATTGGCCGAGGAAGGCAACAAAGCAATAAAGGAAATTCAGGACTCCAAAGAGCCTGTAGAATTCAAGGTGACGCAGATTGTTGCTGTGATTCAACAATATCGAGTGCTGGCCAATCTTGCTGCGGCCAAATATGCCGGCAACGTGCTCGACGCGATACAGCGGATACTCGATGAGGACGGAATAGGTCAATCGGCCCGCCAGTTCGCCCACGCGAATGGTGCCGATGTCGGCCAGATGTTCCGACAACGAAACGGGCAAGAGAACCTCGAAGACGAGGTTAGGGGCACGTTGAACCGATCAGGGTCACCAATGGACGTTGCGAACAGCGCGAGGCTGCCGACTAGCCATGCTCCTCCAACCGGTGATCCAACAACCGCCTTGACCCATGTTGCGAACCTCTCACCCGCGCCACCTGGCCAGGTGCCATCGGCCGTTCCGGCGCCAAAGCCGATGAACTTCGCCAACAACGCCGAGGTCTCAGCGCCGCAAGCCTTACCAGCCACACCACCACCTCCTACCCCCGCACCCGCGCGGTTTCCGGGCGGCCTTTCGATGCCAACTTCATCGCCAGTTTCCCCATACGCAGTCACAACGCCACAACTGCCAACCTCACCCTTAGCCGCGGCGCCCATCGCGACGACACCAGCCCCAGCCCCGCCCCAAGGCGCAACCCCAGCCGCATTGATCCAAAGCTTCGACAAGGGCCTCCAGGCCGGCGCGCCGTTCTCAGCGGCGGCAGAGGCCGCGCCACCGGCGCCGGTTACGCATACGGAATCGCTGATCCCTCAAGCCCCGCCGACGCTCCCGGCCACCGGAGTAACTGCTGTGGCGCACGCACAAGCTGATGTGCCGTCCCCTCCACCGGTCGCGCACACGCAGGCCCCAGAACCGGCGCCGCCCCCGATAGTGGCAGCGCCAACGACGCCCGCCGCTCCGGCGGTAGCCGCACCAACGCCGACGGGTCCGCTGCCCGCGTACGCCTCCGACCTGCGGCCCACGGTCGCAACATCCGCAGCTCCGCCTGCACCACCGAGCCCACCGCCCTCCGCGACGCCGGGCTCGGCGCCAGTGCACCCGTCGGCCGGACAGGCCACCCCGAGTCAACCCGCGGTGGTACGCCAATCGACGCCGCCAACGCCACCAGCGCCGTCGAACCTGGGCACGCAGGCCGTCGCGGCGGCCACAGCCGGAACGGTCACCGGAGCCGCATCGGCCGACGCCACCGCCCACACACGCCTGCAGCGGCTTGTGACCGCGGTGGCCCGCCAACAACCCCGGCTGGCGTGGGCGGCCGGAGACCGCGCCGATAACACCACCGTGCTGACCACCGACCTGGCCAGCGGCTGGATCCCACCCGGCATCGACATCCCGGCCGCCGTCACGCTGCTGAACCCGGCACGACGCCGCGGCAACCTGGAAGCGCTGCTCGGCGAGGTCACCATCGCCACCGGTTACAGTCCGGTCCACCACCTCCCGGACGAGGACGAGCCGGTGCCCACCTCGTCGCGACCCCGGCACGCCCCCGCCGTCGACGATCTCGGCTGGGAACTCAGCCAAGCCACCCAGTGGCGCGACGGGCTACCACGGCTGGCTCACACGCTGGCCAAGGCGGCATCCACCGGCACCGGAGTACTGGACTGCGAGGTCAAACTCCTACACGAGCACCTGTCGAAGATCAGCACCCGAGTCCTCGACAGTTATCCAGACCAGTTGGATTCCAAGGACATTGGCAACTGGCAGCTGCTGGCGGCTATCGACGCACTGGTCGCAGGTGACAAGACCGCCGCCAACTATCACCTCGCGTGGTTTCAGGCCCGCTGACTCACGCCCCGGCGACCAGCTCGATCCGATGCCGCCCGGGCGACACCGCCACGGTCGCCCCGGCCGGGTCACCGTCCAGCTGCACCGCGACTCCATCGGGTAACGCGCCCAACGTGATCCGTGCGGCGTTGTCGGTCACCACCGAGATCGTCGACGACGGCAACGACGCCAGGCCGGCCCGCGCGATGTCCACCGCGAGGCTGGCAATCCCATTGAGCTGCAACGTCAGAAACGGCAGCGGCGCAACGGCGGCACCCACCCGCCAGTCCAGCTCGCTGTATACCCCGGGCGACGGGTCGAAGTTCAGCACCAGACCACGGTGGTGCTGCACGGTGTGCGTCGGGTCAGGCCGCGCATACGAACGCGCGTCAACCTTCGCGACGGCCCCGCGCCGCGCAACCACGCCGGGGTCGGCCGCCAGCTCCGATAGCCACCACACCCGATCGGGCCCAATGCCGAGGTCGGCGCGCACCAGCTGTGGATACCACGCGTACGTGATGTGGCCCGGATCCGCTTGGCGCAGGCCGGTTCCCATGTGCGCGATCGGATCTTCGAACTTGTCCTGAAAGATCCAGGCGATGTGATCCTCGAGTGGGTAGGCGGTGAAGCGGTGGCGGTACCCGAGCCGGTCGAGTTCGAGCACCTGCTCGGCGGCCGAGGCGAACGGCACCAACTCGTCAACTAGGCCGTGCGCAATCACGTACGGCAGCCACCGCGCGTTCACCAGCAGCTTCCAGGTGTCGCCCTCGCGGGCACACGGCGTGTCCAGGTTGAGGTCGGCCGGAATGTCGATGTCGGGCAGCAGCCGCACACCGCACGTCGGCGGGCCGGCCAGCACGACCGCCTGCGCGAACACCTCCGGGTAGGTCAGCCCCAGCTTGTAGGCCGCGTAGCCGCCCATCGAATAGCCCGAAACCACCGTGCGGTTGGGGTCGGTGCCCAGCTGCTCGGCCACCCGTGCCCACACTTCCCACACGTCGAGCTCCCCGGTGTCGAAATACCAGGTCGACGGGCCTCGGGCCAGCGGTGTGACCACGACCGAATCGCGGGTCTCGCACACCTCGTGCAGCAGCCGCGGGTCGATCCCGGCGAACTGGGTTTGCCCGAGCGCCAACGAGTGCAGCAGCAGCGTCAACGGCAGCGTGCGACCGGGGGCGTAGGTCGACGGCAGGCACACCGAATAGGGCTGGACCCGCCCCAGGAACTGCGGGTTGGTGCTCAAAATGTCGTCCGCGGCTAGACCTTGTCTTACGCCCTGTCCGAGGTCCACCGACGACACGTACCAGCGGGTGGTGGCACCGGTGATGACCGGCTCAGGAGTAGTCGCGCGTTCGGCAAGCTCGTCCCAGTCGACGACGATAGCGAACTCCGACACATCCCCACTGGTCAGGGCCGCGGCTTGGGCCGCATCGGACCAGAAGTTGAGATGCGGCTGCTCCTGATCGTGGGTGCGGAACGCGATGTTGTAGACGTTGGGTTGCCCGGGCAGCGCGCCACGTTCGGCGGGCACGTCGGCGAACCCGTCCCCCGCTGCGTTGGCCAACCCCGCGGCCAGCCGTACCGTCCACCTGCCCGCCGGTTCCACCGCCGACCGCGGGATCTGCGCCACAAACGACCGCGATCCCAGGTCGACACTGCGATCGACCGGCGTCACGGCCTGTGTGGTCAAGTCGATCAGCCGAGCCCCCGCCCCCGAGATCAGCAGCGCCATGTCGATGCCCCCGGACCGGACGCCGGCGCCGGCCGGCCATTCCGCCGAACCCTCCCGTTCGACGTCGGTGTCGAACGTGAACAGCGCGATCGGCACTGAGGCGTCCAGCAGCGTGTTCCAGTCGACGCGCCACCACGTGTGGGTCTCGGTGAGCCCGACGGCGACGCGGAAGATGTCGGCGCCATTGCCAGCCGCGGGCCCGTCAGGATAGACGTAGGTGCCGCGCGGCGGCGCCTGGATTTTCAGGTCGCCGACCGGCAGGCCGGTCGCGCCGTGGTCGTCGTAGAGGAAGTCGGTCCAGAACAGCGCGCCGCCGGCTACGCGGGCCGCGCCGCATGTGCGCGGAAACTCCTCGCCGAACGGCCAGCCCGACGGCACCGGAAGCTGCGGCTCGGGGCGCCGCGCAGCCGGCGGCACACCCTCGGGCATCCCGTCGACCACGATGAGCTCGGCCGGCGGCGCCGGTGAGGGCGTAGCGAGATGCGCCACCGCGTCGGCGACGTGGCGTGCGATACGGAATGGAAGCAGTGTGAGGTCCAAGATTGACACGATGCCAACCTACGCGGCGGCGATGTCACGCCGGTGACGGCTAACTGACGGTCGTCCGCACGTACTTCGCGAACACAGCGAGGGCCTAAAGAGTGGGCGGCAAAATTGGCGCTTCATCCCAGCAGCAACTGCTCGTAGGCTTTCGTGTCGTGGCGGACCCGCTCCCGGTTCCCGAGCTCGCCAAAACTCGCCGTGCACCCGCGTATCCGGTGCTGCTACGGGCAGCGGCCATTACGGTGCTGGCCTTCACGTGGCCGATCCTGACTGCACTGCGCCAGAAGGGCCTCGTGTTCGACGATCCGTTCATTCTGATGCGCTACGGCCAGCACCTCGCCGACGGCGCGGGCTGGACCTTCAACCTCGGCTCGCACACCGACAACGCTGTTACATGCCCGCTTTACGTTCTGCTCATCGCTGCCGGCGCCTTCCTGGGCGCCTCGCCCGAAGTGTGGTCGCTCTGCATCTACGTCGCGGCGTGGGGCCTTGGCGCTATCGTGCTGGCGCGCATCCTTTTCCGCGACGGTCGGCGCGTGAGCGGCTGGCTCGCATGCGGCCTGTATTCAATTGCACCGCTGCTGGCGAACGCGCGCGGCATGGAGCTGTCTGTCTATCTGCTGTTCATCCTCGCGTCGATCTGGGCGCTCCAGCGCGAGCGCTGGCTGGTGCTGGGCATCGTGTTGGGGCTGCTCACGATAACGCGATCGGACGCTGTGCTGCTCGCGGCACCCCTGATCGGATGGTTGGGATTCCGGCAGCCGCAGGCACTTCCGAAAATTCTGACGCCCTTCACGGCGATCAACGTCGCCTGGCTCACAGCATCGTGGGTGATGTCCGGCTCGGTGGTTCCCAGCACCCTCGCGGCCAAGATTGCGCAACGCGACTCCGGAAAATGGGGGCCACAGTCGGGCTATGTGATGGGACTCCCCGGAATCGCCATAACCGGGTGGGAGCAACGTGCCACCGGCTTCTTGGCCGTTGTCTGCTTCGCCCTCGTCTTGGCCGCGGCCGCGGCGACGGTCGTCAGCGTCCGGCGCCAAGAGCTCGTGCTGCCGATCCTCGCCGCCGCAGCCGTCATCAACGTGATCGAGTACGGGGTCGTCTTCCGGCTGGCGATCGGTTACGTGTGGCATTACGGTCCCTGGACACTGTGGGTGGTCACCGGAACAGCCCTCGCCCTGGAGGAAATCGGCAGGCGGTTTCATCGTGCCGCGCTTGCGGTCGGCGTCGCCGTCATCGCGGTTGCCTTTCTACCGGCGGTGCACCTGGCTCCGGATAACTACCGCAACAACTATCGTGAGGCCGCCGAATGGATCAACCGCGATTCGCACCAGCCACACCCAACGGTGGCCGTCAATGAGATCGGCACCATCGGCTACTACAGCCGCGCCGACATCGTCGACTATCTCGGTCTGCTCGACAGCACAGCGATCGATTGGGTACGCCGTGACGATTTCACCTGGTGGCTGACCAGGAAACCCGACTACTTCGTGACATCGCCAGGTCTGGCACTGGACCAGTTCGACGGTCAGACGACGACGCTGCCGCAATTCCAGCGCGAGTACAAGCCGGCGGCGCGATTCGGCGAACTGGTCATTTACCGACGCGTCACGCCACAGGCACCACAATGAGCTCATGCGGCCGGTTGTTGACGGCCAACGCACCGTCCTCGGTCACGATGACGATGTCCTCGATCCGGGCGCCCCACTGGCCCGGGAAGTAGATCCCGGGTTCGATCGAAAAGGCCATGCCCGCGGCCAAAGTCAGGTCATTGCCGGCGACGATGTACGGCTCCTCATGCACCGAAAGCCCGATGCCGTGCCCCGTGCGATGCACGAAATACTCGGCCAAACCGGCCCCGGCCAGCACGTCTCTGGCCGCGGCGTCGACCTGCTGGGCCGTTACGCCGGGACGGACGGCATCAAAGGCCGCACGCTGCGCCTGCTGCAGGATCGAATACTGTTCTGCCACATCGTCTCTGGGTTTGCCGATGCTGTAGGTGCGCGTGGAGTCCGAATGATATCCGGGCTCATACGCTCCCCCGATGTCGACGACGACGATGTCCCCCGCCTGCAGCTCACGATCCGAGTACCCGTGATGCGGGTCCGCCCCGTGCGGTCCGGAGCCGACGATGACGAAGGCAACCTCCGAATGCCCCTCGGCGACAATGGCTTCGGCGATATCGGCGGCCACGTCGGCCTCGGTGCGGCCCGGGATCAAGAACTCCGGCACTCGGGCATGCACCCGGTCGATGGCAGCACCGGCCTTGCTCAGCGCATCGACCTCGCACTCCTCCTTGATCATCCGCAGCCCGCGCAGCACGTTGGTTGCCAACACCGGCAACACACCCAGCACGTCGGCCAGCGGCAACAGGTGCATCGCCGGCATGGAATCGGTCACACCTGTCGCCGCCGGCGCACCCCCCAAGGCCGCACTCACCAATCGGTACGGGTCGTCGCCGTCGACCCAATCCCGCACCGCCAGACCAAGTTCCAAAATCGCCGAGGATTTGAGCGAGGCCAGCTCCAGCCGCGGCACGATCACTGTCGGCTCACCGGAGGCCGGCAACACCAGCGCGGTGAGTCGCTCAAACGTCTGCGCGCGGGAGCCGACGAGGTAGCGCAAGTCGTAACCGGGGGTGATCACCAGGCCGTCCAACCCGGCGTCTGCGGTCGCGGCGGCCGCCACGGCCAAGCGGCGGGCATACACTTCAGCGTCAAAGGCGTCGAATCGGTCAGAATCCATGGCAGCCAGGCTAGTGCCCGAGCGCCCAACCGCGCCCAACTGCACCCAGGTCGGCGCCTGGCAGGATAGCCCGCATGCCCGCACCACAAGATTCGATGAGTGGCGACCCGCCGCGCCCGGCTTCGCCGCGCTTGCGATCGCCACAAGATTCGATGAGTGGCGACCCGCCGCGCCCGGCTTCGCCGCGCTTGCGATCGCCACAAGATTCGATGAGTGGCGACCCGCCGCGCCCGGCTTCGCCGCGCTTGCGATCGCCACAAGATTCGATGAGTGGCGACCCGCCGCGCCCGGCTTCGCCGCGCTTGCGATCGCCACTGGTGCTGCTCGACGGCGCCAGCATGTGGTTCCGCTCCTACTTCGGCGTGCCGTCGTCGATCACCGCTCCCGACGGCCGGCCGGTCAATGCGGTCCGGGGGTTCATCGACTCGATTGCGGTGGTGATCACCACGCAGCGGCCCGGCCGGCTCGCGGTGTGCCTCGACCTGGACTGGCGGCCACAGTTCCGCGTCGATCTCATCCCTTCGTACAAGGCGCACCGGGTAGCAGAGGTGGAGCCGGAGGGCCAACCCGACGTCGAGGAAGTGCCCGATGAGCTGACGCCACAGGTCGAGATGATCATGGAGCTGCTGGACGCGTTCGGGATCCCGACGGCAGGCGCGCCGGGCTTTGAGGCCGACGACGTGCTGGGCACGCTGGCGGCCCAGGAACGACGCGACCCGGTGGTGGTGGTCAGCGGCGACCGCGACCTGCTGCAGGTGGTCGCCGACGATCCCGTCGCCGTTCGAGTGCTCTACTTGGGCCGCGGGCTGGCCAAGGCCACGCTTTTGGGGCCCATCGAGGTGGCCGACCACTATGGCGTTCCGGCGGACCGCGCCGGGCCGGCCTACGCAGAGCTGGCGTTGCTGCGCGGCGACCCGTCCGACGGGCTGCCGGGTGTGCCGGGCGTCGGCGAGAAGACGGCGGCCACCCTGCTGGCCCAGCACGGGTCGTTGGATCGGATCCTGGCCGCAGCCGGCGACCCGAAATCCACGATGACCAGGGGTCTGCGGACGAAACTGCTGGCTGCCACGGACTACATCGCGGCCGCGGGTCAGGTGGTGCGGGTGGCCACCGACGCGCCCGTCACGCTATCCACGGCCACCGACGCGCTGCCGCTGGTCGCCGCCGACCCGAGCCGGGTCGCCGAGCTCGCGACCCAACTGGGCGTCGGGTCATCGATCGCGCGGCTACAGAAGGCGCTCGATGCGCTGCCCGGGTGACCGCTGTTGATCCTTACTGGGGCCGGCCGACCTCGTAGGTTCCCTTGTTGTCCTGGAAGGTCACGGTCACGCGCTTCGTGGCGCCGTCGATGCTCACGGAGCAATCGAAGGTGCCGCCCTTCTTGACGGTGGGGTCGCTGCCGCCGTTGCACTTGACGTCTTTCACGTTCTTCGCGCCGTAGCCATTGGTCTCGTCGGTGAGGACCTGCTGCACGCCTGCCTGAGCCTTGTTGACGTCGAGCTTGGTGGTGACGAAGAACCCCGGCTCCCAGAAGCCGAGCACGAGAATCAGCGCGATAATCAGCAGCCCGAACACGCCACCGATGCCGAAGATCAGCATGGGCGACCGCTTCTTCGGCGGTTGTTGGTCGTAGGGACCGTACTGCTGCGGGTACTGGCCGGGCTGGCCCGGTTGACCGTACTGGCCCGGCTGACCGTACTGGCCCGGCTGACCGTACTGGTCGGGATGGCCGTACTGGCCCGGCTGGCCGAACTGTCCGTACTGACCGGGTGGCTGGTACTGGCCGTACTGGGCGGGCGTTGCGAACTGGTCGGGCGTGCCCACCTGAGTGGCCGGGGCACTGGCCTGGTCGGTCTGGCCATAGCTGGGCTCGGGCTGCCCATAGCTCGGCGTGCTCGACGCGTACGGCTGCTGATACGCCTGGTCGCTCGGCGGCTGATACTGCGGCGGCGTGTACGCCGGAGCTTGCCACGTCGCATCCTGGGCGGGCGCCGACTGCTGCCACGGCGATGCGGTCGGTCCTACCTGAGTCTGCTGCTCCGACGGCTTTTGTTCGCTATTTTGGCCGGGCGGTTGCCAGCCCTGCCCGGGGTCTGATCCGTGCGGTCCGCTCATCGTTTCTCCTCAGGTCACTGTGGTGTTGGCCCGGACTGGCCGCGTCTGCTGGCCCCGTGCTGATCACGGATGTAACCGTAGCTCCGGCCCAGCTTACCCGGCGTCAACTGCGACGACGCCGCGCCGGACGTCCTTGATAGCCCGTTTGGCGTTAGCACGCACATCACTATCCGGGGCGGCGTTGCGAACCTGATCCAGCAGGTCAAGTACCTGCCGGCACCAGCGCACGAAATCCCCCGCTGACAGCGCCGAACCACCGCCGGTTTCATCGGCGGCGGCGAGCGCGGCGGCCAGATCACCGGTCCGGGCCCAGCGGTAGATGACCCGCACGAACCCGTCGTCGGGTTCGCGGCTTGGGCCGATCCGGTGTGTGTGCTCATCGGCGCGCAACTCAGTGGACAGCCTCGACGTTGCAAGCAACGCCTGCCGCAATCGCGGGGTGGGCGCGTCGGCGGCGAACGGGGCGCCCGGGCCGTCACCGCCGCGCGTCTCGTAGAGCACCGCCGAGACCACGGCCGCCAGCTCTGCGGGCCGCAGGCCCGCCCACGCCCCGGTGCGCAGGCATTCGGCGACCAACAGGTCACTCTCGCTGTAGATGCGGGCCAACAACCGCCCGTCGTCGGTGACCCGAGGATCGCCGGCCGGGCCTTCGATGAAGCCGCGTTCGGTGAGCAGTCCGACGATCCGGTCGAACGTCCGGGCCAGCGAGTTGGTAGCGGCGGCCACCTTCTTCTGCAGCTGTTCGTTGTCGCGTTCGATGCGCAGGTACCGCTCCGCCTGGCGGACCTGTTCCTCGACGCCTGGCGTGTTGTGTGCGGGGTGACGACGCAAGTCCGCACGCAACGACGCCAGCTCCGGGTCGTGGTAGGCACCGTCAGCGATGACGTTGTCGCGGGCATCGGCACCGGGTCTTCCGCGGCCGCCGCGAACCGACAGCCCGGCGGCCGCCGACTGCAGCGCCGAGGCCAAGTCACGCCGGACCCGCGGCTGACGGTGTTCGACCCTCTTGGGCAGTGGCATCGACCCGACCGGCTCCGACGCCCCGGAGTAATCCGCCGACGAGATCCGCCCCGCCCAGCGGTGTTCGGTCAGCACGAGCGGCCGCGGGTCGGTGCTATCGCGGGCGGACTCCAGGACCACCGCCAGCCCGCCGCGGCGGCCGTGGGTGATGGTGATGATGTCGCCCCGGCGCAACGCGGCCAGCGCATCGCTGGCCGCCTGTCGTCGATGCAACCGAGACGCGCGGGACTGGGCGCGTTCCATCTCGGAAATCCGTGCCCGCAGCCGGGCATATTCCAGGATCGGCGCCTCCCGGCCACCTTCGCCGCCCAATTCGGCGGCGATCTCGTCGAGCATTCGCTTGCCCCGCTCGATGCCACGGACAAGTCCGACGACGGACCGGTCCGCCTGATACTGCGCGAACGAATGCTCCAGCAGCTCGTGCGCCTGCTCGGGGCCCATTTGGTGGACCAGGTTGATCGTCATGTTGTACGACGGCGTAAACGAACTGCGCAGCGGGAAGGTGCGGGTGGAGGCCAGGCCGGCCACTTCGGTCGGCTCCACGTCGGGGGTCCAGATCACCACCGCGTGACCCTCGACGTCGATACCGCGCCTGCCGGCGCGGCCGGTCAGCTGCGTGTACTCCCCCGGCGTCAGCGGCGCGTGCTCCTCGCCGTTGAACTTCACCAGCTTTTCCAACACCACCGTGCGCGCGGGCATATTGATGCCCAGCGCCAATGTCTCGGTGGCGAACACTGCCTTAACCAGGCCGGCAGTGAACAACTCCTCGACCGTGTGCCGGAATGCTGGGAGCATCCCGGCGTGGTGGGCCGCCAAGCCGCGCAGCAGCCCCTCCCGCCACTCGTAATAGCCGAGCACCTCCAGGTCGCCGTCCTCGAGATCACCGCAACGGTGTTCGATCACTTCGGCGATCTGGGCGCGCTCCTCCTCGGTGGTCAGCCGCAGCGGCGACCGCAGGCACTGTCCGACGGCGGCGTCGCACCCGACGCGCGAGAAGACGAACGTGATCGCCGGGAGCAGCCCTTCGGCGTCCAGGGTCGCGATCACGTCAGGGCGCGGTGGCGCCCGGAAGAAACGCGGCCGGCCCTGCCGGCCGCCGCCACCCCTTCCCGCCTGCCGGCGGGGGCTTCGCCAGTCCGCCATCCGGTCGGCCTCGCGGCGATTGGCGATGTGGCGCAACAGTTCTGGGTCAACGCGGGATTTGTCGCCATCGCCGTCTCTGTTGCCACCTCGGTTTTGCAGGTCGAAAAGGTCGAAGAGTCGCTTACCGACCAAGACGTGCTGCCAGAGCGGCACCGGCCGATGCTCGTCGACCACCACGGTCGTATCGCCCCGCACGGTCTGGATCCAGCCACCGAACTCCTCGGCGTTGCTCACCGTCGCCGACAGGCTGACCACCCGCACCTCGTCGGGCAGATGCAGGATGACCTCCTCCCACACCGGACCCCGCATCCGGTCGGCCAGGAAGTGCACCTCGTCCATCACCACGTGGGAAAGCCCATGCAGCGCAGGTGAATCGGCGTACAGCATGTTGCGCAGCACTTCGGTGGTCATGACTACCACCGGCGCGTCCGCGTTGACGGACATGTCACCGGTCAGCAGCCCGATCCGGTCGCGGCCGTAGCGGGCCGTCAGGTCGGTGTGCTTTTGGTTGCTCAGCGCCTTGAGGGGCGTGGTGTAGAAGCACTTGCTGCCGGCGGCCAGCGCGAGGTGTACGGCGAATTCGCCGACGACTGTCTTGCCGGCGCCGGTCGGCGCGCAGACCAGCACGCCGTGGCCGCGTTCCAGCGCGGCGCAGGCCCGCTGCTGAAAGTCGTCGAGCGAGAAGGGCAGTTCCGCAGTGAACCGAGCCAGCTCGGCCAGGCCGGTCACGCCGGGGCCACGCCGTCGCGCGAGGGTGCGCAAATGTACGGGGGCATCGGTGTGTCGTTGTGCCGACGCGCGCGCTCGCGGCAAAGACGGTTAGGTGATGTCGTCATGGGTCCCGGCGCTGACAGACGCCTCCGGTGTGGGAACGGTTATCGGCGTGGGCGGCTCGATGTCCGACGCTTCGTCGTCCGGGATCGCGTCTTCACGCTTGGCTTTTCGCTTGTCGTGCAGCCGGGCAATCTGGATGGCGAGTTCGAGCAGCACGGTCAGCGCCAGACCCAACGCCGTCATGGAAAACGGGTCGGATCCGGGCGTGAATATCGCGGCAAACAGGAACATCGCAAAGATCAGGCCGCGCCGCCACGCCTTGAGCCGCTGGTAGGTCAGCAGCCCTGCGACGTTGAGCATGACGATCAGCAGCGGGAACTCGAAGCTAACGCCGAATACCACCAGCAGATTTATCAGGAAGCCGAAATACCGGTCGCCGGACAGCGCGGTGACCTGCACGTTGTTGCCGACGGTCAAGAGGAAGCCAAGCGCCTTGGACAGCACGAAGTAGGCCAGCAGGGCACCGGTTACGAACAGCACCGCCGCCGGCACCACGAACGCCACCGCAAAGCGGCGCTCCTTCTTGTAGAGCCCCGGCGTGATGAACGCCCAGAGCTGGTACAACCACACCGGACAGGCCAGTACGATTCCGGCCATCGTCCCGACCTTGAGCCGCAGCATGAACTGGTCGAACGGCGCGGTGGCCAGCAGCCGGCACTGCCCGTCGGCGCTGATGTCCGCGCGCGCCGACCGCGGCAACGAACAGTACGGGTGCCGCAGCCACTCGCCAAGGCTCTCCAGCCCGAGTATCGAATGCGAATACCAGAGGAACCCGAAGATCGTGGTGACCAGGATCGCGGCCAGCGCGATCAGCAGCCGGGTGCGCAGCTCGGTCAGGTGGTCGACCAGCGACATCGTCCCGTCCGGGTTGCTGCGACTTCGCCGGTTACGGGGGTTGAGTCGTTTGAGTAGAGCGCGGGCGCGCAATGCAGCCCTGAAACTGTTCACGACGTTCGATCAGTGACGCTCGGGGATTGCGATGGTGAGGCGCGGGGTCGCTAGTGGAGCGGCCGGGCCTCGGTGGGACCCTGCTCGGCAGTCGCCCGAGGCTCGACCCGCTGGGACTGCACGGGCGTGTGGGTCACCGCCTGCGGCGCCGGGGTGCTTCCCAAGGGAGATGCCTCCGCTTTGCCTTCCGTCTGCATTTCACGCATCTCGGACTTGAAGATGCGCATCGACTTGCCCAACGAACGAGCCGCATCGGGGAGCTTCTTGGCACCGAACAGGACGATCACCAGGATCGCGAGGATCGCCCAGTGCCACGGACTAAGACTGCCCACTTTTGTTACCTCCAGACGTCCACCCGATGTTACCGCAGCACGGTGAAGCTCCGGTGACCTCGCGGTACGGCGTGGTGGACCTCACGCGCACCCCGTTACGCCTGGGCCGCGACCTGGTAGGACTCCAGCGCGGCCGTGGCGGCATCGCGTACCCGCAGCGCCAGCGACTCCGGCTCAACGACCTGCACAGCGGCCCCGAAACCCAGCACCAGGCGCGTCATCCAAACCTCGGTGGCGTACGTCATGACGGCCTCGCACCATCCGTCCGGCAGCTCGCGCACCTCCCGCAGCGGGTAGTAGTCGAACGTCCACGACGCCGAGGGCGCTATCCGCAGCGTCGCCGACGGGAGCGACGGGTCCCCCTCGAACAGCGAAGTGTCCGGCGGTGCCTGCAGCGCCGGTTCGGGTGGGGCAGCGGGCTCGTCCAGCTCGCTGGCGTCCACGATCCGGTCGAAGCGGAACAAGCGAACGCCTTCGGCCTCCCGCGACCAGGCCTCCAGATAGCTGTGGCCGCCGACCAGCAACACCCGGATGGGGTCGACGATCCGGCTGGTCAGGGCGTCATGCGATGCGGCGTAGTAGTCGATCGCCAACGCCTTTTTGCGACGGACCGCCGCGCGTACCGCGGCTGCGGAGCGGCTCTCGACGGGCGCCGGCTCGTCGACGGCCGACACGGTGTTGTCCTGGCCCGCCGCGCCGGCCGCCGCCGCGATCTTGGCGATCGCGCTGCGCGCTGCCTCCGGGTCGACCACGCCCGGGATGTCGGCCAGCGCCCGCAGCGCCACGAGCAGACCGGTGGCCTCCGGGGACGTCAGCTGAAGCGGCCGGTCGATCCCCGCCGAGAACGTCACCTCGATGGTGTCCCCGGAAAACTCGAAATCAATCAGGTCTCCGGGGCCGTAGCCGGGGAGGCCGCACATCCACAGCTGGTTCAGGTCATCCTCGAGCTGCTTGCCGGTGACCCGCAGCTCGGCGGCGGCCTCAGCGCGGGTGATCCGCGGGTTGGCCTGGAAATACGGCACCATGTTGAGCAGCCGCACCAGGCGGTCCGAAACGGACGTCATATGCGCCGCTCCTCCTCATCGCTGCGTCCCTTTGCACGTGACCCCACCTCATCGCTGCGCTCTGCATCGTCGCCGGCGCGACTCATCGCCGCTCCCCCATCGCGGCTTGGGCGCGTAACCGGGCCAGCACGTCGTCGCGCAAAAGCTCGGGCTCCAGCACGATCGCGTCGGCCCCGTAACCGGCGATGTCGCGCGCCAGGCCATCCACGGACCTGATGTCGAGTTCGATCACCTCACCGTCGCGGCCCGCCAGGTGCCTCGCACCGACGGGCCGCCCGGACCGCCGCAGCGCGGTGGCCCGCCCGTCGGCGAGCCAGACGGTGGCCAGCGCGCCGGTCGGTGCCTCGGTAATCGCCTTGGCCACGATCTTGCGCAGGTCCACCCCGGCGGGCATGGTGACCGCACCGGTCGGCCCGATCGGCGTGACGTCAGCACCGATTCGCGAAAGCCGGAAGGTGCGGGTGGCGTCGCGATCGCGGTCATGGCCGACCAGATACCAGCGGCCCCTCTCGGTGACCACGCCCCACGGCTCGACGGTGCGGGTGGTGTAGGGCTCGGCCCGCGACGGGCGGTGCGGGAACTGCACGGCACGCCTGGAATCGATGGCAGACAACAGAATTGAGAGGACATCCTCCGACCCGCGCAAACCCGGCACCCCGGCGGCCGCCGAGGCGATGGCCACCGGCGCTTCCGTATCCGGGGGGTCGACGTCCACCCCGGCGGCCCGCAGCTTAAGCAAGGCGCCCTGGGTCGCCGTGATCAGTTCCGGCGATTCCCACAGCCGGATCGCGACGGCCACCGCGGCCGCTTCGTCCGGGGTCAGCTCTACGGGCGGAAGCGCGTAGGCGTCGCGATTGATCCGGTAGCCCTCAATGGGGTCCAACCCGGACACCTTGCCGACCTCCAGCGGGATGCCCAGGTCGCGCAGTTCGTTCTTGTCGCGCTCGAACATCCGGGAGAACGACTCGGCGTTGGGGCTGTCCGAATAACCCGCGACGCTGGACCTGATCTTTTCAGCGGTGATGTAGCCGCGGGTAGAGAGCAGGGCGATGACGAGATTAACCAGCCGTTCGACTTTCGAGGTCGCCATTGGGCTATAGCCTAGAAGGCCGTCGTGCTACATGCTCGCAATGAGCCGTTTGACCCGCTCATCGACAGCCCGGAACGGGTCCTTGCACAGCACAGTGCGCTGCGCCTGGTCGTTGAGCTTGAGGTGAACCCAGTCGACGGTGAAGTCACGACCTGCCGCCTGCGCGGCGCTGATGAACTCACCACGCAGCCGCGCGCGGGTGGTCTGCGGCGGACGGTCGACGGCTTCTGAGATCTCCTCGTCGGTGGTGACGCGCGTCGCCAGGCCCTTGCGCTGCAGCAGATCGAAGACACCCCGCCCGCGCTTGATGTCGTGGTATGCCAGGTCCAGCTGGGCGATCTTCGGGTCGGACAGCTCCATGTCATAGCGGTCCTGGTAGCGCTGGAACAGCTTGCGCTTGATCACCCAGTCGATCTCGGTGTCGACCTTGGCGAAGTCCTGGCTCTCGACGGCATCGAGCTGACGGCCCCACAGGTCGACGACCTGCTCGATCTGCGCACTGGGCTCCCGGGTCTGCAGATGCTCGACGGCGCGCGAGTAGTACTCGCGCTGAATGTCCAGCGCGCTGGCCTGGCGCCCGCCGGCCAGCCGCACCGGCCGGCGGCCGGTGACGTCATGACTGACCTCGCGGATCGCGCGGATGGGGTTATCCAGAGAGAAGTCGCGGAATGCCACCCCCGCTTCGATCATCTCCAGCACGAGCGCGGCGGTGCCCACCTTGAGCATCGTGGTGGTCTCGGACATGTTGGAGTCGCCGACGATGACGTGCAGCCGGCGGTATTTCTCGGCGTCGGCGTGCGGCTCGTCGCGAGTGTTTATGATCGGCCGGCTGCGGGTGGTGGCCGACGAAACGCCTTCCCAGATGTGCTCGGCGCGTTGCGAGAGGCAGAACGTCGCGGCCTTGGGGGTTTGCAGCACCTTGCCCGCCCCGCAGATGAGCTGGCGCGTGACGAGGAAGGGCAGCAGCACATCGGAGATCCGGGAGAACTCACCGGCCCGCACAATCAGGTAATTCTCGTGGCAACCGTAGGAGTTGCCCGCGGAGTCGGTGTTGTTCTTGAACAGGTAGATGTCGCCGCCGATGCCCTCGTCGGCGAGCCGCTGCTCGGCGTCGACCAGCAGGTCTTCCAGCACCCATTCGCCGGCCCGGTCGTGTGTGACCAACTGCACAAGGCTGTCGCACTCGGCGGTGGCGTACTCGGGATGGCTACCGACGTCGAGGTAGAGGCGGGCGCCGTTGCGCAAGAAGACATTGGAGCTGCGGCCCCAGGACACCACCCGACGGAACAGGTAACGGGCCACCTCGTCCGGACTGAGCCGACGGTGACCGTGAAAGGTGCAGGTGACACCGAACTCGGTCTCGATGCCCATGATTCGTCGCTGCACGTATCGAGCGTACTTGTTACGAACGCGTCAGGTGCGCAGCCCTCGCTACGAACCCATATCAATCTCGTTGGCCCAACCGGCCCCGGGTCGGATAGT
This sequence comes from uncultured Actinomycetota bacterium, assembly GCA_963778135.1. GTDB lineage: Bacteria > Actinomycetota > Actinomycetes > Mycobacteriales > Mycobacteriaceae > Mycobacterium. The sequence continues at coordinate 1,068,937 of CAVZTC010000005.1, forward strand.
TCGGCTAGTCCGGCGAGTCCGAGGATTCGCCGTTGGATTCCGACGACTTGCTCTCGGTTTCCGGTTCCTCGGCATCGCCGTTCTGCAGGAGGGTTTCCAGCGCCGACCGGGGGATCCGCCGAAATGCCCGCCGCGGCCGGTTGGCGTCCAGGATGGCGACCTCGAGGCTGGCCACACCTAGGGACGGCTGACCGTTGCCCGAACTCTCGCCACTGCCCGCCCGCAGCGCGTCGACCGCGATCCGCAGCGCGTGAGGCAGGTCGGCGTTCTCGGCGTAGGACTCCTTGAGCGCGGTGGTGATGGGCTCGGTGGTGCCGCCCATCACCACGAAGTGCGGCTCGTCGGCGATCGACCCGTCGTAGGTGATCCGATAGAGCTCGGGCGGCTTGGTCTCGCCGTAGTGCGCGACCTCGGCGACGCACAATTCGACTTCGTATGGCTTCGCCTGCTCGGTGAAGATGCTGCCCAGCGTCTGCGCGTAGACGTTGGCCAGCTGCCGGCCGGTGACGTCGCGGCGGTCGTAAGCGTAGCCACGGGTGTCCGCGAACTGGATGCCGCCGCGGCGCAGATTGTCGAATTCGTTGAACTTGCCGGCCGCGGCAAACCCCACGCGGTCGTAGAGTTCGCTGATCTTCTGCAGCGACCGCGACGGGTTCTCCGCGACGAAAAGCACACCATCGGCGTAGGCCAGCGCTACCAAGCTGCGGCCCCGGGCGATGCCCTTGCGGGCGAGCTCGCTGCGCTCGCGCATCGCCTGCTCGGGCGAGATAAAGTACGGAAAGCTCACTTCTCACCGCCGTTCGGGCCGAAAGTGCCAGCGCGCGAACGGCTTTCGATGACCTGACGAGCCAGTTCGGCGATGCGGCTCTCGGGTGTGTCGACCGCCCCGTCGGCGTCGATGGTGACCGCGGTCGGGTAGATGCCGCGAACCAAGTCCGGTCCGCCGGTGGCCGAATCGTCGTCGGCGGCGTCGTAGAGCGCCTCGACGGCCACCCGCAGCGCAGTATCAGAGTCGGTGACCTGCGAGTACAACTTCTTTATCGAGGACTTGGCGAAGATCGACCCCGATCCCACCGACTGGTAGCCCTCCTCCTCGATGTTCCAGCCGCCGGCCGCGTCGAAGGAGACGATGCGGCCCGCGGACTCCGGGTCTGATGCGTGGATGTCGTAGCCCGCGAGCAGCGGCAACGCCACCAACCCCTGCATCGCGGCCGGCAGGTTGCCGCGCACCATGATCGCGAGTCGGTTGACCTTGCCCGCGAATGTGAGCGGGACACCCTCGAGCTTCTCGTAGTGCTCGAGTTCCACCGCATACAGCCGGGCGAACTCGACGGCGATCGCGGCGGTGCCGGCGATGCCGGTGGCCGTGTAGTCGTCGGTGATGTACACCTTTTTCACGTCGCGCCCGGCGATCATGTTGCCCTGCGTCGAGCGCCGGTCACCGGCGATGAGGACGCCGCCGGGGTATTTCAGCGCGACGATGGTGGTCCCATGCGGCAGCTGGGCACTGGCGCCACCGGCGGTGGGTTGTGCGCAACCGCCGAACCTTGCCGGTAGCAATTCCGGCGCCTGACGGCCCAGGAAATCAACGAACGAGGACAGGTCTACGGCGGGAACCCCCGAGAATACGGGGTGGCTAGACGGTCGAGCTGACAGGCGATCGGGAAAAGGCCAGGTCACTGTCCGCCCTTTTGGACGTACGCACGGACGAAGTCCTCCGCGTTCTCCTCAAGGACGTCGTCAATCTCGTCAAGCAGATCGTCGGTGTCTTCGGCCAGCTTCTCGCGACGCTCCTGGCCCGCGCCGGTGCTGCCGGTGAAGTCGTCGTCATCGCCGCCGCCACCGCCACCGCGCTTGGTCTGCTCCTGCGCCATCGCCGCCTCCTGCTTCCTCTGGGCTCGTTCTTAAGGCCATGCCACGCGCCCGCTGGTCTTTTTCTAACACTACCGGTCGACTCCGACGCATCCCGGTCTAACAGGGCATTAGCTGGTCAGTTGTTCCACCAACTCGACCGCGCTGTCTACTGAGTCCAAGAGTGCCCCGACGTGCGCCTTGCTGCCCCTCAGCGGCTCCAGCGTCGGTATGCGGACCAGCGAATCGCCGCCTAGATCGAAAATCACCGAGTCCCAGCTGGCCGCGGCGATGTCGGCTCCGAACCGGCGCAGACATTCGCCGCGGAAGTACGCGCGGGTGTCGGTCGGCGGGTTGTCCACCGCGCTGAGCACCTGGTGTTCGTTGACCAGACGCTTCATCGAGCCGCGTGCGACCAGCCGGTTGTACAGACCCTTGTCCAGCCGGACATCGGAATACTGCAAGTCGACCAGGTGCAGCCGCGGCGCCGACCAGCTCAGGTTCTCCCGCTGCCGGAAGCCTTCAAGCAGCCTCAGCTTGGCCGGCCAGTCCAGCAGCTCAGCGCACTCCAACGGGTCGCGCTCGAGTTGGTCGAGCACGTGCGCCCAGGTTTCGACGATGTGGGCCGCGCGCGGGTCCGGGTCGCGGCTGTCGACCAGCTTCGCCACCCGGTCGAGGTAGATCCGTTGCAGCGCAAGGGCGGTCAGTTCGCGGCCGTCGGCCAGCGCCACGGTGGCCCGCAGCGACGGATCGCGGCTGACCGCATGGACGGCATGCACGGGACGGGCCAGCGTGAGATCGGACAGGTCCATCCCGCGCAGTGGGCCTTCTTCGATCAGGTCGAGCACCAGCGCGGTGGTGCCCAGCTTCAGGTAGGTCGACGTCTCGGCAAGGTTGGCGTCGCCGATGATGACGTGCAGCCTGCGGTATCTGTCGGCGTCGGCGTGCGGCTCGTCGCGGGTGTTGATGATGCCGCGTTTCAGCGTGGTCTCCAGCCCGACCTCGACCTCGATGTAATCGGAGCGCTGAGAAAGCTGGAAGCCGGGCTCGTCACCCGATGGCCCGATGCCGACCCGACCGGAGCCGGTAACGACCTGGCGGGACACCAGGAACGGCGTCAGCCCGACGATGATCGCCGAGAACGGCGTCTGCCGCGACATCAGGTAGTTCTCGTGCGAACCGTACGAGGCGCCCTTGCCGTCGACGTTGTTCTTGTACAGCTGCAGTTTGGCGGCTCCGGGCACGCTGGCGACGTGTCGGGCGGCGGCCTCCATCACCCGTTCGCCGGCCTTGTCCCAGATCACGGCATCCAGCGGGTCGGTGCACTCGGGCGCGGAGTATTCCGGGTGCGCATGGTCGACGTAGAGGCGCGCCCCGTTGGTCAGGATCATGTTGGCCGCACCGACCTCGTCGGCGTCGACCACCGGAGGCGGGCCAGCCGAACGGCTCAGGTCGAAACCGCGGGCGTCCCGCAGCGGCGATTCCACCTCGTAATCCCAACGGGTGCGCTTGGCACGCTGGATGCCGGCGGCGGCGGCATAGGCCAGGACCGCCTGTGTCGAGGTGAGGATCGGGTTGGCGGTCGGTTCCGACGGCGACGAAATGCCGTACTCGACCTCCGTCCCGATAATCCGTTGCATGACCTAAAGAGTAGGCCGAGCGACGCAGCAGCCCGCGCGGCGGGGTGAGGTGCCACCGTTCGGCGATCGGGGAACGCAGCGCGCAACCAACACCGGCGGACGCGGCCATCAGCCAGCACGTCGGGCGCCAAACGTCGTTAAGGTGAGCCGACATGATCCCCTCGCTGCGCCGCCGGACGGCACGCCAGGCTTCGGCCAGTGCCGAGGCTGAGAGCTGGTTCCTGCAGCGCGGTCTGCCGTCGGTGCTGACCAGACGGGGCCGGTGGCGACGGCTATGGTCGCGGGCAGCTCCCGCACTGGCGGCTTTCGCGACACTTCAGAGCCTTGGGGTACCGATCTTTCTGATCGCCGGCACCCACGAAATCCGGATCGGTGACATGCCGACAGCCACGGAATGGGCGGTTTTGGGGATCGTCGTCGCGGCCATTCCGCTGGCCACCCTCATCGGGTGGCTGGTGGCCCGAATACCGCGCAGCCGGGCACGCGGTGCGGCGGGGATCACCGCAGCGGCGGTCCTGGCGATAGCCGGATACATCAACCAGGGTCCGGCGTCGCTGCCGGAGACGGCCGTCGTCGTGGCAGTGCTGCTGATCCTGACCGGCTGTGGCGTCGGATCGGTGCTCGTGTGGGCAGTGCGCATGACGCTGTCCCACCTTGCGACGGTCGGCGGACTGGCCGTCCGTGCCCTGCCCGTGGTCCTGCTGACCGCACTGGTGTTCTTCAACACCTACGTCTGGTTGATGGCCGCGACCATCAACGGTGCGCGGCTCCTGCTGGCCATGACGTTCCTGGTCGGCATCGCGGCGGCCTTCGTGATATCCGCCACCGTGGAACGGGTCAGGCCGATGCTGCGGTCCACCGCCGCCCTGCCCACGGACTGCGAAAAGCTTGCCGACACGCCGTTTGCCGAAATGCCCGATACCCCGGAAGGCTCGGCAGGCCCCCGGGTAACGCTCATGGAACGGGTCAACGTGGTCTTCGTGTTGGCCACCTCACAACTGGTGCAGATCTCGGTGGTGGCGGCGGTCACCGCCGGGATCTACCTCATTCTCGGGCTGATCGTGCTCACCCCCGCGCTGCTCAATGAATGGACCCACGTCTCCAGGTCCGCCGCGATCCTGCTGGGCTGGACGGTTCCGGTACCGGATTCGCTGATCCACATGAGTCTTTTCCTCGGTGCGCTGACCTTCATGTACGTCAGCGCCAAGGCTGTCGGCGACAAGGACTACCGCACGACTTTTCTCGACCCACTCATCGATGATCTGCATGCCACCCTGATCGCCCGCAATCGCTATCGCAACGCGGCCGTCGACACGGGCACGGACGAGCGGCCGCAGGGGCACGCCGGTGGCGCAAGCTACTCCGATATTGACGCCCGCTGATTCCAATCACTAGTTTCACTCAGGTGACAGACTTGTCGGGGAAGCGTTACGGCGAAGTGCTCCTGGTGACCCCCGGCGAGGCCGGTCCGCAGGCCGCCGTCTACAACAGCTTCCCCCTGAACGAGTGCCCCGCCGAGTTGTGGGATGCGCTCGACGCCCAGGCCATCGCCTCCGAAAACGGGGCTGCCGCGGCTTTGCTCAACGGTCCGCGCTACTGGCTGATGAACGACATCGAAAAGGATAAGCAGGGCCTGCAGATGACGAAGACCTTCGGAGGGATCGAGATGATCCTCCAGGCCACGGTCCTGCTGTCGTCCATGAACCCCGCGCCGTACAGCGTCAACCGGGTGAACCGCAACACTGTCTTTGTCTTCAACGCCGGCGAAGAGGTCTACGAACTCATCGACCCCCACGGGAAGCGCTGGGTCATGCAGACCTGGAGCCAGATCACCGACCCCAGCCTGTCGCGTGCCGACCTACCTGGGCTCGCCAGCCGGCTCAACCTGCCGACCGGGTGGACATATCGGTCGCGCGTGTTGGACGAAACGCTGCGCGTGGATACCAGAACCGAGGCCGCCCACGTCCTGCAGGACGACCTGACCAACAGCTACTCGCAGGAGACCTGACCAGCTTCGGGGATTGGGTAAATTCCTACAGGTACTGACCCAGGTTCGATTCTGTGTCGATGGCCCGCGACGCGCTCGACGACTTGCCGGTGACCAGGGTGCGGATGTATACGATCCGCTCCCCCTTCTTGCCCGAAATCCGCGCCCAGTCATCAGGATTGGTGGTGTTGGGCAGGTCCTCGTTCTCGGCGAACTCGTCGACGATCGAGTCGAGCAGGTGCTGGATGCGCAGGCCCGGTTGCCCCGTCTCCAAGACCGCCTTGATCGCGTTCTTCTTCGCCCGGTCGACCACGTTCTGGATCATCGCGCCGGAGTTGAAGTCCTTGAAGTACATGACTTCTTTGTCGCCGTTGGCGTAGGTGACCTCCAGGAACCGGTTGTCATCGATCTCCGCGTACATCCGGTCGACGACCTTCTCGATCATCGCCTTGATGCACGCCGTGCGGTCGCCGTCGAACTCGGTGAGGTCGTCGGCGTTCAGGGGCAACGTTTCGATCAGGTACTTCGAGTAGATGTCCTGTGCCGCTTCGGCGTCCGGTCGCTCGATCTTGATCTTCACGTCGAGGCGTCCGGGCCGCAGGATGGCCGGGTCGATCATGTCCTCGCGGTTAGAGGCACCGATCACGATGACGTTTTCCAGTCCCTCCACCCCATCGATCTCGCTCAGCAGCTGCGGGACCACGGTGGTCTCGACGTCCGAGGAGACCCCGGTACCGCGGGTGCGGAAGATCGAGTCCATCTCGTCGAAGAACACGATCACCGGCGTTCCTTCCGACGCCTTCTCCCGGGCCCGCTGGAAGATCAGCCGGATGTGCCGCTCGGTCTCGCCGACGAATTTGTTGAGCAGCTCGGGGCCCTTGATGTTGAGGAAGTACGACTTCGCCTCGCGCGAGTCGTCGCCGCGGAGGTCTGCCATCTTCTTGGCCAGCGAGTTGGCCACCGCCTTGGCGATCAACGTCTTCCCACAGCCGGGCGGGCCGTAGAGCAGCACGCCCTTGGGCGGACGCAGCATGTACTCCCGGTACAGCTCCTTGTGTAGGAACGGCAGCTCCACGGCGTCGCGGATCTGCTCGATCTGCCGGGTCAGGCCGCCGATGTCCTGGTAGCTGACGTCGGGCACCTCTTCCAGCACCAAGTCCTCGACCTCGGCCTTGGGGATGCGCTCGAAGGCATAGCCGGCTTTGGTGTCAACCAGCAACGAATCGCCCGGCCGCAACTTGCGGGGCCGGGTGTCGTCGTTAAGGGCGTCCGGAACGCCATCCGGCAGGTCCTCGGCGACCAGCGGATCGGCCAACCACACGATGCGCTCCTCGTCGGCGTGGCCGACAACCAGTGCCCGGTGGCCGTCGGCGAGGACCTCGCGCAAAGTTGAAATCTCGCCGACCGATTCGAACGTGCCGGCCTCGACGACGGTCAAGGCTTCGTTAAGCCGGACCGTTTGACCCTTTCTCAGGGAGGCGACTTCGATGTTCGGCGAGCACGTCAGGCGCATCTTGCGACCCGAGGTGAACACGTCGACCGTGTCGTCGTCGTGCGCGGACAGCAGGACGCCATAACCGCTGGGCGGCTGTCCCAACCGGTCGACTTCCTCGCGCAGCGCCAGCAATTGTTGACGAGCTTCTTTAAGAGTTTCCATTAATTTGGAATTGCGGGCCGCAAGCGAGTCGATACGGGCTTCGAGTTGATGTACGTCACGCGCAGAACGGGCACCGCCGTGCGATCCGACGGCATGCTCCAGTTGCTCGCGCAGGAGGGCCGCCTCACGGCGCAGCTGTTCCAATTCGGCAGCATCGTCGCTGGACATGTCTGATTCGCGAGGGGTACCGAATGCTTCAGAACGCTCTGAGTCACTCATCTTGCGCTCCTTTCCCGCGCCGAATTGGTGCGGCGGATAGTTCAACGCTACCGGCGTTTGCCCCTTCATGTGCGGAAGTCAAATGCGGGTAAAAGTTGTGTGAGAGTCCCGCTGGTAATCTCAGCGCTGAGCGTGGCCGGACGAAAGGACAGCCGTGACTACAAAGTACCTCCCCACGGCTGTTGCTGCCTTCGCAGCGAGAAGCTCGGCGATCGCGGGCCTGACTTCTCTTGTACCCGTTGGCTCGACGGATACACCTCAAATTGGGCCTGTCGTGTCGGGCGCGTCGTCGCCGATTGATCCGGTGGCCGTGCTGCCCACCGTCGAGCAGCTCGCCGGCGCCCGCAGCGGCCTGCAGGACGCCGGCGTCCCGTTCACGAGCAGAGCCATCCTGGCCGACGTCGCAACCGCCGGCGCCGCCGCGGCCACCGCCGTAGGCGCTTAGTCCCCACCTTCCGCTAGATGCGCCGACAGATTTCCGCCGCCCTCAGTGCCGCCGCCGCCGTGGCGGCATTTGGGTTTTCCGCATGTTCGTCCGGCGATTCCAGGGTTGCGTCATCGGAGGGCTCCTCGGCGATGCCTGCCGCGTCGACTCCCATTGCGGCTCCCCCGACGGCCGCCCTGCCGGCGCCGGAAGCCCTCACCGACGTGCTGAGCCGGCTGGCCGACCCGGCCGTGCCGGGCACCAACAAGGTGGGTCTGATCGAAGGCGCGACCCCCGAGAGCGCTGCCACCATAGACAAGTTCACCAGCGCGCTGCGCGACAACGGCTACCTCCCCATGACCTTCACGGCCAGCAACACCGCCTGGTCGGATAAAAATCCGGCCGACGTAATGGCCACCATCACCGTCAACACCCCCCACGCCAACAATGGCGCGTTCACGTTCCCCATGGAGTTCACGCCGTTCCAGGGGGGCTGGCAGCTATCGAAGAAAACCGCGGAAATGCTGCTGGCCCTGAGCAACTCATCAAGCGTGCCGACCCCGACCCCCGCCCCCGCCCCCGCCCCCGCCCCCGCTCCGGCCCCGAGCTCGACCCCGACAGATACCTCGGCCCCGACAGCCCCGTCGCTGGCCCCGTCTCCGACTCCTTCGAGCTGACCAGCGGGATGTGGATCGGCTGGCTCGAGTTCGATCTGTTGCTCGGCGACCTGCGGTCACTCAAACAGAAGCGATCGGTGATCCGCCCGATTGTCGCCGAGCTGCAGCGCAAGTTCAGTGTGTCGGCGGCCGAGACCGCTTCCCATGACCTGCACCGACGAGCGAGCATCGGTATGGCCGTGGTGTCCGGCGACCGCGGCCATGCCGTCGAGGTACTCGATGCCGCCGAACGCCTGGTGGCCGCGCATCCCGAGATCGAGCTGCTGTCCGTCCACCGCGCGCTGCGTCGCAGCGACGACTGACGGCGACTGACGGCAACTGACGGCGGCTGAAGGCGACTGACGGCGGCTGAAGGCGACTGACCCCTTAGGCCGCGGCGATAGCATCGGCATCTGTGAAATCCCTCGCAGGCATGGCAGCGCTCGTCGCGGTCACTGGCGCGGTGGCCGGCGTCACCGCGCCGGCATCCGCGGCACCCGGTGTCCCGATCGCACCGCAGACCCGCCCCGCCGTTTTCGGCACACCACTGCCGGCCGATCCCGCACCCGACGCGCCCAGCTCCGACCAGCTAATGGCCATCCTGAATGGCCTGGCGAATCCCGCGGTCCCCTTCGCCAACAAGAGCAATCTGGTTGAAGACGGCATCAGCCCGATCGAAGCCCGGCTCGCCGACACCCGGATGCAGCAGGCCGTGGCCCGCGGCGAGCTACCGTTGACACTCAACGTGGCCAACATCCAGCTTGCCGGTGCGAATCGGGCAACGGCCGACGTCACCGTCTCCGGGCCGAAGCTCGCGCGAAACACACAGAATGTCACCTTCGTGAACCAGGGCGGCTGGAAGATAACGCACGCCTCCGCGATCTCGCTGCTGCAGGAATCGGGCTCGGGCGGCAGTTAGTGGCGATCGCGAGGGCGGCGCAGCCGGGCGAAGCGGGTCGCCACCATCAGGACTAGTCTGGGGCGATAGGAAGACCCGGGCACACCGTGGAGTAGCTGATGTCCGGGGACACCCAATCGCGCCACTGCTGGTGGCTCATGTTCTCGGTGATCTTGTCGCAGAGCAGGTCGGGCCACGCCATAGGGCCCGGCCACAACCGCAGCGTCTGGTCGTCGCTGCCGGAGACGATGCGCCGCCCGTCCGGGCTGAACGCGACACTGGTCACCCGGTTGGTGTGGCCGGTGAGTACGACGCCGGTCTGCTGGCCGGTGCCGGCGTCCCAGAGTCGCAGGGTGTTCGCCGCGCTGCCAGAAACAATCTGTCGCCCGTCGGGGCCGAACGCCACGCTGAGCACTGCTCCGGTCTCCCCCGTCAGCGGGGGGCCGATCGGCGCGCCGGTGCCGGCGTCCCACAGCCGCAAGGTCTTGTCCCAGCTGCCGGAAACGATGCGCCGCCCGTCAGGACTGAACGCCACGCCACGCACATGACTGGTGTGCCCGGTTAGCGGGCCGCCGATCGGGGCGCCGCTTCCGGTGTCCCAGAGCCGCAGCGTGTTGTCCCAACTGCCGGAAACGATGCGCCGCCCGTCGGGACTGAACGCCACGCTGAGCACCGCTGCGCTGTGCCCGGTCAGCGGGGCGCCGATCGGCGCGCCGGTGCCGGCGTCCCACAGCCGAAGGGTGTTGTCCGAGCCGCCGGAGACGATGCGCCGCCCGTCGGGGCTGAACGCCACGCTGTTGACCAAGTCGGTGTGCCCAGTAAGTGGGGCGCCGATGGGCGCGCCGGTGCCGGAATCCCACAAGCGCAGGGTGTTATCCCAGCTGCCGGAGACGATGCGCCGCCCATCGGGGCTGAACGCCACACTGCTGACGTAGCCGGTGTGCCCCGTCAGCGGGGCACCTATCTGCGTGCGGGTGTCCGCGTCCCAACGCCTCAGGGTGTTGTCCCAGGCCCCGGAGACGATGCGCCGCCCGTCTGGACTGAACGCGACGCCCTTCACAGCGTCGGTGTGCCCGATGAGCGGGGCGCCGATCGACGCGCCAGTCTCTGAGCCGTTTTCTGGGTCCCAGAATCGCACCGTGTCGTCGGTGCTGCCGGAGACGACGCGCCGCCCGTCCGGGCCGAACGCCACACTGGTCACCTGCTCGGTGTGCCCGGTCAGCGGCTCGCCGATCGGCGCGCCGGTCGCCGCGTCCCACAGCCGTATCGTCGTGTCCCAGCTCCCCGAGACGATGCGGCGCCCGTCCGGGCTGAACGCCACCGTGGATACATATTTGGTGTGGCCGGTCAGCGGGGCGCCGATCTGCGTGCGGGTGTCGGCGTTCCAGAGCCGCAGCGTGTTATCCCAGCTGCCGGAGACGATGCGGCGGCCGTCGGGACTAAACGCCACACTGATCACGTCGTCGGTGTGGCCGATCAGCGGGCCGCCGATCGGTGCGCCGGTGCGGGCGTCCCACAGGCGCACCGTGTCGTCGGTGCTGCCGGAGGCGATGCGCTCCCCGTCCGGGCTGAACGCCACGCTGGTCACCTGTTCGGTGTGGCCGGTCAGCGGCGCGCCGATCGGCGCGCCGGTCGCGGCGTCCCACAGCCGCAAAGTCTTGTCCCGGCTGCCCGAGACGACGCGCCGGCCGTCGGGGCTGAACGCCACGCTGGACACGGTCTCGGTATGCCCGGTCAGCGCTGCCCCGATTGGCGCGCCCGAGTCGGCGTCCCACAGCCGCACCGTGCTGTCGCTGCTGCCGGAGACGACTCGCCGCCCGTCCGGGCTGAACGCCACCGCGTCCACCGCGTCGGTGTGCCCGGTGAACCGGGCGCGTATCGGGGCGCCAGTGTCGGCGTCCCACAGCCGCAGCGTCTTGTCGCTGCCGCCGGTGACGATGCGCCGAGCGTCCGGGCTGAGCGCCATCACACCGTCGGTGTGCGCTACCGGGATGATCTTGACGGTGGTTTGGCGGGTCACCACCGTGTCCAGCAGTGCGCCGATGTCGGTGTTCGCAGCGATCGCGCGCGCAGCGAGGATCTGCTGGATCGCCCGCACGTCGCCACCGGCTTGAATGCCGGCAAGCATCGCCCTTCCCTGCGACATCAACTTCAACGCGACGGCCTGGTCCCGTTGCTGTATGGCAACTTGGCGCTGGCGGACCGCTTCGCGTTGCTGCGCAACCGCGATGAGCGCCGCGACGACGGCCACGACCGTCAGGATCACCAGCCCGGTGACCGCCGCGGCACGCAAGCGGCGGAACCGCCGTTGCTCGCGCAGGTCGTCGCTGGCCAGCTGATCTTTGGGCTTGCCGTGGATGGGAGCGGCGAGCGCGGTGATCTTCTCTCGCAGCGTCGCGGCACCCGGATCCCACGGAGCGTCGTCGCTGACATCGATGAAGAACGGCTCGGCCGGCGAGACCCCCGGCTCAGTCAGCACCGGCAGCGCCGCATCCGACAGCTGCGGATCGAACCCCGCGTGGTCGGAGTCCCACCGCAGCCGCCCAGCGGCGACCACTAGCAGCAGCCGTTCCTGGCCGCCGTGCTCGAGCCAGTAGCTGACTTCCCTGTTGACCCAATACGATCCGGCAGCCTCGGGCGACAGCACCACCACCAGGTAGCGGGTGCGGTCGAGCGCCTCGGTGATCCTGCCCCACAAATCCGGACTGGCCGTCAGATCCGTGTCGTCGCGAAAGACCCGCAACGCGCGCAACCGCCCCACCCGGCGCCCGATCTGATGCAACCCCTTCTGGATCCCGCTCGCCACCAGTCGATCCCGGTGGGCGTACGACAGGAACGCGTCATAACCCGGCGGCTTGGGCGCCGGCGCGCCGGACGGCAGATCTGGACCGGGCGGGCCGGAGGTCTCCTGGTTTTCCTCGGACACCGGTCAGCCGTCGCGTCCCTCGCGCTTGCGGCCCAATGGCGCGGGGGCGACGGTGCCGGGCGCCAGCCGCCGCGCCGTCACCAGAAACGCGGTGTGGCCACGCATCGAATGTTGCGGCCGCACGGCCAGGCCGACGACGTTCCAGCCCCGCTGCAACGTCTCCCACGAGCGCGGTTCGGTCCAGCACTGCTGCGCCCGCAGCGCCTCAACGACCCGCGACAGCTGGGTGACCGTGGCCACGTAGATCACCAGCACGCCGCCGGCGATCACCAGCCGCGCCACCGCGTCCAGCACGTCCCACGGCGCCAGCATGTCCAGCACCGCCCGGTCGACGGAACCGTCGGGCAGTTCGGAGTCGGAGACATCGCTGATGATCAGCCGCCAGTTGTCGGGCGGCCCGCCGTGGACGGCAGAGAAATTTTGCACATTGCGGCGCGCGTGCTCGGCATGATCGGCGCGCTGCTCATAGGAGATCACCTGCCCCGTCGGCCCGACCGCCCGCAGCAGGGAACAAGTCAGCGCGCCCGATCCGGCGCCGGCCTCCAACACCCGGGCGCCGGGGAAGATGTCGCCCTCGTGCACGATCTGGGCCGCGTCCTTGGGGTAAATCACCTGCGGACCCCGGGGCATCGACATCACGTAGTCGACCAGCAGCGGGCGCAGCACCAGGAAGTGCGCACCGTTGCTGGACTTGACCACGCTGCCTTCCGCCAGCCCGATCACCGCATCGTGCGGTATCGAGCCGCGATGGGTGTGAAACTCGCTGCCGGGGGTCAACGACACCGTGTAGTGCCGGCCCTTGGCGTCGGTGAGCTGCACGCGTTCGCCGACGATGAACGGGCCGGTTGCTGACACGCCGTCTAGCGTGCCAGCCGACTCGCCGCAGCAGGTGTTCGGGGTTTGTCAGATGGCCGCCATAGGCTGCGAAGATGACCGACCAGCTCGAGATCGCCCGATCTCAGCCGGCCAGCAGACCGGCATTGTCACCGTCGCGGGCGGCGGACTTCAAACAGTGCCCGCTGCTGTATCGGTTCCGGGCGATCGACCGGCTGCCGGAGACGCTGTCGACGGCACAGTTGCGCGGGTCGCTGGTGCATGCCGCGCTCGAGCGGCTCTACGGCCTACCGGCAAGCCAGCGCGGCCCGGAGACCGCGCGATCACTCGTGGAGCCGGCCTGGGAGCAGCTGACCGCCGGGGAGCCCGAGCTGGGCGAGCTCGATCCCGAGCGGCGCGCACAGCTGCTGGACGAGGCCCGGGCCCTGCTGTCGGGCTACTACCGGCTCGAAGACCCGACCCGATTCGACCCGCAAAGCTGCGAACAACGCGTGGAAGTGGAACTGGCCGACGGCACCCTGCTGCGCGGCTTCATCGACCGGATCGACGTCGCCGCCACCGGCGAGCTGCGGGTCGTCGACTACAAGACGGGCAAGGCGCCGCCGGCCGCGCGAGCGCTGGCCGAGTTCAAGGCGATGTTCCAGATGAAGTTCTACGCGGTCGCGCTGCTCCGGTCGCACGGTGTGCTGCCCGCCCGGCTGCGGCTCATCTACTTGGCCGACGGCCAGGTGCTGGACTACACACCGGACCGCGACGAACTGCTGCGCTTCGAGAAGACGTTGACGGCCATCTGGCGGGCGATCCAATCCGCAGCGCAGACAGGCGATTTCCGCCCCAACCCGTCGCGGCTGTGCGCGTGGTGCCCGCACCAGCAGCGCTGTCCAAGCTTCGGCGGGACCCCGCCGCCCTACCCCGGGTGGCCCGATCGCGCGCCCGTTCCGAGCTCGACCCAGCCGACGCCCTAGGCGTGGCCCAGGTTCGGATTAGGTGAGGGGCGTCATTTCCTGCAGCACGGTGGGAACAAGCTCGCTGACGGTGGGGTGAATGTGCATCGTCCGCGACAGCGTGGTGTAGGGCGCTTTGGCGGACATGATGTCCAAAATGCAGTGAACGACTTCATCGCCGCCCACTCCAAAGATGGCCGCTCCCAAGATCTCGTCGGTCTCGGCGTCCACCACGACCTTCATAAAGCCTTGTGTCTCACCCTTTTCCACCGCTCTGCCGACCCGGGTCATCGGCCGCTTGCCGACCAGCGCCGGGCGGCCGGACGCGCGAACCTGGTCGACGGTCATGCCGGCGCGCCCGAGCGGCGGGTCGATATACAGCGCGTACGTGGTGATGCGGTCGCTCACCCGACGCGGGTCATCGTCGAGCAGGTTGGCGGCGACAATCTCGAAATCGTTGTACGACGTGTGAGTGAAGGCGCCCTTGCCGTTGCAGTCCCCCATCGCCCAGATGTGGTCGACGTTCGTCTTGAGCTGGTCGTCGACCACGATGTAGCCCCTGGCGTCGGTTTGCACGCCGGCAACGTCCAGGCCCAGGTCGTCGGTGTTGGGTCGCCGCCCGACTGCCAGAAGCAGATGGCTTCCCTGAATCGCGGTCGCGCCGGCGGCCGGTGTTAGTTCGAAACCGTTGTCGTGCTTACCGATTCGCACGTCGTCTGCGCCGACGATAACGCCGATCCCGTCGGCTTCCAGGATCTCCCTGATGGTGGCGGAGACATCCTCGTCCTCGCGGGACGCCAGCCGTGCGCCCCGCTCGACGACGGTCACCCGGGCACCGAAGCGGCGATACATCTGGGCGAACTCCAGCGCGATGTAACTGCCGCCGACGATGACGAGATGGGATGGCACGGTGTCGAGTTCGAGGATCGACACGTTAGTGAGGTAATCGACATCGCCGAGTCCCGGGATGTCGGGCACCACCGCACGGCCACCGACGTTGAGGAAGATCCGGTCGGCGTGCAGGACTGCATCGTTTTCCTGCGGGCCGCCCTGCGGCGCGACCCGCAACGTGTGCGGATCCTCGAAACGTGCGTGGCCGCGAAAGACGGTGCAGCCGTCCATGGAGTCCAGCCAGCTCTCGAGACCCGCGCGGTCGGCCAGCATGACGCCGTCTTTGCGCGCCTTGACCTTCGCCATGTCCACGGTGATGGATCCGGTCCCGACTCCGTATTCGGCGCCGCGACGGGCCAACTGGGCTGCGTGCGCGCTGGCCACGAGCGTCTTGGTCGGGATGCATCCGGTGTTGACGCAGGTGCCGCCGACGTGTTTGCGCTCCACGACCGCGACGCGTTGGCCGGCGGCGGTCAGTCGAGCCGCCAGTGGTGTTCCGGCCTGGCCGGCGCCGACGATGATCGCGTCGAAATGCTCTGTCACCAATCTGTCACCAATGAGCCGCCAACAGAGCAATCCCGATCGCGCCGAAGATCGCGACGGCGTCTTCGAGCAGTGCGATCGGCAGGTCCTTGCCGCCGGTGGCCTTCACCAGCCGGGTGCGCGCCTGATAGCCACCCAGGGTTCCGAGGACGGCACCGACGATGCCGGCGCCGAGCGCGGTCCAGGGATGGCCGAACGGGGTGCCGAGTACGGCGCCGGAGAACCCGCCCATGATGATCCGGGCGGCGAACACCGGTGGCGCGGTGCGGGGCGGCGTCTTGGGAAGTTTGTCGTTGACCAGTTCACCGACCGCAAGAAGGCTGAGGATCACGACCGTAATGATGTTGCCCACCCAGGATGCCCACGTGCCGCTCAGATTGATCCAGCCGAGGGCAGGCAGCGCGGCCCATGCGACCACCGCGGGAGCCGTGAGGGAACGCAGACCGGCGATGACACCGATCAGCAAAGCCACCACCAAAGCTGGGACGAGCAAATGCATATGTGTCACGGAGACCTCCTAGAAGAGAACAGCCCGGCGACGAGAAAGGCACCACCGCGACGCTCGTCGCGGCGAAGCCCTAGCGGGACGCTAACACAGCCAACGGCGCGAAAGGACCCCTGCAGTCAGAATCGGCAGAACCGAATGTCCGAGGCCAGAATCGCTTTGGCCCCAATGGTGGCCAGCTCGTCCATGATCTCGTTGACGTCCCGGCGAGGCACCAGCGCGCGGATTGCCACCCAGTCCGGATCGGCCAGGGGGGCGATGGTCGGGGACTCCAGTCCGGGCGTGATCGACGTGGCTTTCTGCACCGCCGCACGCGGGCAGTCGTAGTCCAGCATCAGGTATTGCTGGCCAAAAACCACGCCCTGTATCCGGGCGACCAGTTGATCGTGCGCGCTGGCCTTGCCCTGGCGGCCGGCCTGGCCCTGATGGTCGGTGCGCTCGATCAGCACCGCCTCCGAATCACACAGCGGCTCACCAAAGGCCACCAGATCGTGCATGCTCAGGGTGCGACCCGACCCGACCACGTCCGCGATGGCATCGGCCACTCCGAGTTGCACCGAGATCTCCACTGCCCCGTCAAGCCTGATGACGGTCGCTTCAATACCCTTGGCGGCCAGATCTTTTCGGACGAGGTGCGGGTAGGCGCTGGCGATCCGTTTTCCGGCCAGGTCGGCCGTGGTCCAGTTACGCCCGGCGGGACCGGCGTACCGGAAGCTGGACGACCCGAAACCCAGCGCCAGCCGTTCGCGCACCGGCGCGCCGGAATCGAGCACCAGGTCTCGTCCGGTGATGCCGAAGTCGAGCTCTCCCGAACCGACATAGATGGCAATGTCCTTGGGCCGCAGGAAGAAAAACTCAACGCTGTTGACGCGGTCGATGACCGTCAGGTCTTTCGGATCGGTGCGGCGCCGGTAACCGGCCTCGGCGAGGATCTCGCTGGCAGGCTCGCTCAGCGCACCTTTGTTGGGAACCGCGACGCGCAACATGCTCATAGCTTCCGGTAGACGTCTTCGAGGGACAGCCCGCGCGCGACCATCAGCACCTGGGTCCAGTACCACAGCTGGCTGATCTCCTCGGCCAGCGCCTCGTCGGGCTCGTGTTCGGCGGCCAGCCACACCTCGCCGGCCTCCTCCAGGATCTTCTTGCCAAGCGCATGAACCCCGGCGTCCAGTGCGGCGACCGTGCTGCTGCCGGCCGGCCGGGTGCGGGCGCGCTCGCCGAGCTCGGCGAACAGATCCTCGAAGGTCTTCACGGCCAGCGATTGTTTCACGTGCCGTCGAGCGAAGTCACGGCGGTTTCGCCTGGGGCCCGCTGCGAGGCACCGCATATTGCCGGCCTAAGCGGCGTCTCGGCGTACATATGCGGTCGCTCGCGAGAGAGGGGGCTCAATCCTCCGGGTTGTAGCCGAGGTTGGGGCCGAGCCACCGCTCGGCTTCGGCCAGGGTCCAGCCCTTGCGCTTCGCGTAGTCGGCGACCTGGTCCTGGGCCATCCGGCCGACGACGAAGTACTGGGACTTAGGGTGCGAGAAATACCAGCCGCTGACGGCAGCGCCGGGCCACATCGCCATCGACTCTGTCAGCTCGATGCCGGTCCGCTTCGTGACGTCCATCAACGTGAAGAGCGTCTCCTTCTCGGTGTGCTCCGGGCAGGCCGGGTAGCCGGGGGCGGGGCGGATTCCCACGTACTTCTCACCGATGAGTGCCTCGTTGTCCAGCTGCTCGTCCGGCTGGAATCCCCAGAACTCCTTGCGAACCCGTTGGTGCATCCGCTCGGCGAAAGCCTCCGCCAGCCGGTCGGCGATCGACTCCAGCAGGATCGCGCTGTAGTCGTCGTTAGCTGCCTTGAACTCGGCGATCTTGTCCTGACTGCCGAGGCCCGCGGTGACGGCGAAGGCGCCGACGTAGTCAGCCAGACCAGTGTCCTTGGGCGCGACGTAGTCGCCCAGCGACCGGTTCGGGATGCCGTCCCGGTGCTCGCCCTGCTGACGCAGGTTATGCAGCGTGGTCAGCGCCTCGGTGCGGGTGTCGTCGGTGTAGACCTCGATGTCGTCACCGACAGCGTTTGCCGGGAAGAAGCCGATCACCCCATTGGCGGTCAGCCACTTCTCCTTGATCACGGTGTCGAGCATCTCCTGGGCGTCGTCATACAGCTTGCGGGCGGCCTCGCCCGAGGTCGGGTTGTTGAGGATGTCGGGGAACCTGCCCTTCATCTCCCAGGCGTTGAAGAACGGCTGCCAATCGATGTACTCGCGCAGCTCGGCGATGTCGTAATTAAGGAACTCCCGCACGCCGATCCCCTGGGCGGGCACCGGCGGCGTGTAGCCATCCCAATCGATCGGCGTCCGGTTCGCGCGGGCCTTCTCCAGCGTCAGCATCGGCCGCTCGTTCTTCTGGGCGTGCCGTTCGCGCAGGGATGCGTAGTCCTTCTCGGTGGCCTCGAGCAGGGCCGGCCGCTGCCTGTCGTCGAGGAGCGCGGCGGCGACCGGCACCGAGCGGGACGCGTCCTTGACCCACACCACCGGACCGCTGCGCCGCGGCGCCACCTTGACGGCCGTGTGGGCGCGCGAGGTGGTCGCGCCACCGATCAGCAGCGGGATCTCGAGCCCCTTACGTTCCATCTCGACGGCGAAGTTGACCATCTCGTCGAGCGACGGGGTAATCAGGCCGGACAGCCCGATGATGTCGGCATCGTATTCCTCCGCTGCGGCCAGGATCTTCTCAGCGGGCACCATCACCCCGAGGTCGATCACTTCGAAGTTGTTGCACTGCAGGACGACCCCGACGATGTTCTTGCCGATATCGTGGACGTCGCCCTTCACCGTCGCCATGATGATCGTGCCGTTGGTGTCCTTGCCCGCCTCAGCACCGGACTCAGCCTTTTCCTGCTCGATGAACGGCAGCAGGTACGCGACGGCCTTCTTCATCACCCGGGCCGATTTCACGACCTGGGGCAGGAACATCTTGCCCGAGCCGAACAGGTCACCGACGACGTTCATACCGTCCATCAGCGGGCCCTCGATCACCTCGATCGGGCGGCCACCCGCGGCGGCGATCTCGGCGCGCAATTCCTCGGTGTCATCGTCGACGTGGGCGTCGATGCCCTTCACCAGGGCGTGCGTGATCCGCTCGCGCACCGGGAGGCTGCGCCATTCGGCCGCGACGGGGTCCTCACCCTTTTCCTTGCTGTTGAACCGTTCGGCGATCTCCAGCAGCCGCTCGGCCGCGTCCTCCCGGCGGTTCAGCACGACGTCCTCGATGCGGTCCCGCAGCTCCGGATCTATCGAGTCGTAGGGCACCAGCGCTCCGGCGTTGACGATGCCCATGTCCAGGCCGGCCTTGATGGCGTGGTACAGGAACACCGCGTGGATCGCCTCGCGGACGGGGTTATTGCCCCGGAACGAGAACGACACGTTCGAGATGCCGCCGGAGATGTGCACCCCGGGAAGGTTCTCCTTGATCCAGGCGCACGCCTCGATGAAGTCGATCCCGTACGTCGCGTGCTCCTCGATACCGGTCGCCAGCGCGAAGCAGTTCGGGTCGAAGATGATGTCCTCGGCCGGGAAGCCGACCTCTTCGGTCAGGATCCGGTAGGCGCGCCCGCAGATCTCCTTGCGCCGCTCGAGATTGTCGGCCTGCCCCTGCTCGTCGAAGGCCATCACGACGACGGCGGCGCCGTACTTGCGGCACAGCCGCGCCTCGCGGATGAACTTCTCCTCGCCCTCCTTCATGGAGATCGAGTTGACGATCGGCTTGCCCTGCACGTTCTTCAGGCCCGCCTCGATGACGTCCCACTTGGAGGAGTCGATCATCACCGGGACCCGGCTGATGTCCGGCTCGGCCGCGATCAGCTTGGTGAACCGGTCCATCGCGGCAACGCCATCGATCATGCCCTCGTCCATGTTGATGTCGATGACTTGCGCACCGACCTCGACCTGCTGCAGGGCCACCGACAGCGCGGTGTCGTAGTCCTCGGCCTTGATCAGGTTGCGGAACCGCGCGGAGCCGGTGATGTTGGTGCGCTCACCGATGTTCACGAACAGGGAGTCGTCGGTGATGTTGAGTGGCTCCAGGCCCGACAGCCGGGTGGCCACCGGGATCTCGGGCAGCTCGCGAGGCGGTTTGCCCTCGACGACCTTGGCGATCTCGGCGATGTGTGGCGGCGCCGTTCCACAGCAACCACCGACCAGGTTGACCAGGCCGGCGTCCGCGAAATCGGCGATGTAGGAGGCCTGACGTTCCGGGGACTCGTCGTACTCCCCGAAGGCGTTGGGCAGGCCGGCATTCGGGTAGCAGGAGACGAAAGTGTCCGCGATCCGCGCCACCTCGGCGATGTAGGGCCTCATCTCGGGCGCACCCAGGGCGCAGTTGAGGCCCACCGCGATCGGCTTCGCGTGCCTGATCGAGTTCCAGAATGCTTCGGTGACCTGACCGGACAACGTGCGCCCGGACGCATCGGTGATGGTGCCCGAGATGATCACCGGCCAGCGGCGTCCGCGGTCCTCGAACAGCGTCTCGACGGCGAACACCGCCGCCTTGGCGTTCAGCGAGTCGAAGATCGTCTCGATCATGATGAGGTCGGCACCGCCGTCGACCAGGCCATTGGCAGCCTCGAGGTACGCGGCGACCAGCTCGTCATAGGAGACGTTGCGGGCCCCGGGGTCGTTGACATCCGGCGAGATCGACGCAGTGCGCGTCGTCGGCCCGATTGCGCCGGCGACGTAGCGGGGCTTCTCCGGGGTGCTGAATTCGTCGGCCGCCTTGCGGGCCAGGGCGGCGCCGGCGTAGTTCAGCTCGTAGCTCAGGTCGGCCATGTCGTAGTCGGAGAGCGAGACGGCGTTCGCGTTGAACGTATTGGTCTCGAGGATGTCGGCGCCCGCCTCGAGGTACTCGCGGTGGATCCCCTCGATGATCTGCGGCTGCGTCAGGGTGAGCAGGTCATTGTTGCCCTGAAGAGCGGTCGGCCACTCCGTGAACCGGTCGCCGCGGTAACCGGCCTCATCCGGGCGGTCCCGCTGGATCGCCGTGCCCATCGCGCCGTCGATCACCACGATCCGCCGGCGCAGAGCCGCCGTCAGTTCGTCGGTGCAGTCGGGGCGGATATTCGGTTCCCCGATTTTTGACGCCAAGGCGTTCGATGCGGTGTTCGGCTCAAAGGCGTCCACGTACGTTCCTTCCATAGCGGAAGGCGTCCTTGACTCTGCCGAGCGTGGCGGATAGCGCAAGGAGACCCGATCCCCCCAATATCCGTTGCAACGCCTCTCGACCAGGAAAGTCTACGTCGTCACCCAACGTGTGGACGCCCACCTCGACCCGACCCGCTTGGCTCTCGCGGTGGCGTTGAGCGCCAGCTCGCGGATCTTGTCGGCGATATTGCAGTTGTCGAGATTAACCAGTTCGCAGCCGAGAGTATTTCGTCTGGATCGCGTCGACGCCGGTTGTTGAGGTCGTGAGGGTCGTACTCAGCCTTCTTAGCGACGATCACCCCACAAGGATAGTAGTGCTATGCAAACTACTCAGCTGGACATCTCCCCAAGGCGATCCCACGCAGGCCGTACCCTAATTCTGTGACACCCTCAGATGGCGGCTCGCCCCTGCCCAAACTGCACAACACCGTCGTCGTGGCGGCGTTTGAGGGCTGGAATGACGCCGGTGACGCGGCCAGCGGCGCGCTCGACCATTTGGAGGCGATCTGGGAAGCCGATCCGATCGTGGAGATCGACGACGAGGCCTACTACGACTACCAGGTGAATCGCCCGGTCATCCGCCAGGTCGATGGGGTCACCCGAGAGCTGGTGTGGCCGGCGATGCGAATCTCACACTGCCGCCCGCCGGGAAGCGACCGCGACGTCGTGCTGATGCACGGAGTGGAGCCGAATATGCGCTGGCGCACATTCTGCGCCGAGCTGCTGGCCATCGCCGACAAGCTGAACGTCGACACCGTCGTGATCCTCGGGGCATTACTGGCCGACACCCCGCATACCCGACCGGTGCCGGTCTCGGGTGCGGCCTACTCCCCCGAGTCGGCGCGGCGCTTCGGGCTGGAGGAGACCCGCTACGAGGGCCCGACCGGGATCGCCGGGGTGTTCCAGGACGCCTGTGTGGCTGCCGGGATCCCGGCGGTGACGTTCTGGGCGGCAGTGCCGCACTACGTGTCGCAGCCGCCGAACCCGAAGGCGACGGTGGCGTTGTTGCGGCGGGTCGAAGACGTGCTCGACATCGAGGTTCCGCTGGCCGACCTGCCAGCGCAGGCCGAGGAGTGGGAGCAGGCGATCAGCGAGATGGCGGCCGAGGACGAGGACCTGACCGAATACGTGCAGGGCCTCGAGCAGCGTGGCGACGCCGAGGTCGACATGAACGACGCCCTGGGCAAGATCGACGGCGACGCATTGGCCGCGGAGTTCGAGCGCTACCTGCGCCGCCGGCGGCCCGGCTTCGGGCGCTGAGTCACTCAGTCGTCGCCCCAACCCGCTCGTAAAGGTTTTGTGCAGGTGCCGCGCTAAAGCTTGGGCAGTCCGCCACCAACGGGCGCCGACGGCACGAGGAGGGTGCATTTGCTCGCGATCTATCCGACTGCCGCCCGATGCTGACCCGGCCCGCCGGGGAAACAGTGCGCACCTGCGGTGATCCGGGAGTCGGCGACACCTGTGCCCCGAGCGATGTCTCGACTGATCCACCAGCGGGTGCCCGGTG
Source organism: uncultured Actinomycetota bacterium (assembly GCA_963778135.1). Classification (GTDB taxonomy): domain Bacteria; phylum Actinomycetota; class Actinomycetes; order Mycobacteriales; family Mycobacteriaceae; genus Mycobacterium. The sequence continues at coordinate 1,091,602 of CAVZTC010000005.1, forward strand.
CACCGGTCCGCGGCGCATCGTCCGCAGCGAATACCTACAGTCGTCGTCGCTTGGCCCGGAGCGGCGGCACACTCTGTACGGCCAGCTCTACGAGGTTTACAGCGACACCGTGAGCGGCCTGACATACCAAGATCTCGAGGAACTTGTCTTCGCCAGCGAAGGTCACGTAGCGCTTTATTACGGCGCGGCCGACGAACTCGCGGGGTTCTCATTTGCACGGATCGAGCGCATAGAGCATGCGGGCCGCACCCATGCGGTCTTCTGCGCGGGCGTGCTCTTTCGATTGGGATATCGCGGCGGAATGCCGGCCGCGTTTTTCGGCCTCCGCCAAGCGCTGCGCTTTAAGCTTCGCGAGCCGCGGACCCCACTGGCCTACATGACCCGCAGTTCATCACCCGCGGTCTATCGACTGCTCGCATCGACGATGCCGCGGATGTACCCGAGCTGCAAGCACGAGACACCGGCCGACGTCGAGTCGCTGGTGCGCACATATTGCGCGCAGTGGCACTACGAGCCGGTCAGCGAAAATCCCTGGATTCAGCGTTCGCCGGCCATGCCGCACAACCCGTCGCGGCTGCGCCGGCTCGAAACCGAACCCGATGTGCGGTTCTACATGGAGCTCAACCCGAATTGGGCGAACGGTGAATCGGTGCTGACCTGGATACCGCTCACCGTGGCGAACATCGTTGGAGGGTTGTTCCGGCTGCCGCGCTCCGGGTTGTCCCGCTGAGCCTTGGCCACAAAAAGCGTTGTCCCGCAAGACTTCACAGCGGCCGATGCTAGGACTTCTCCAACCCCTCGTTGTACGCGCTGGTGGAGCGACCGAGCGCGGCAACTTCCGCGTCCATTTGCGGCATCAGCGCGTCGGTGTTCTTGCGGACCAGCCGTTCGCCGACGGGGGTAGACAGCACCGGCTTGAGCCAGCGAAACACGCCCACCCAACCCGGGCAGTACACGCGGGCCCGGCGACCCTCGATGCCCTTGACCAGGGCTTCCGCGCACTTGTCGACCGAGGTGGTCTTGTTCAACGGCCACGGCAGCGACGCCAGCAGGCGGCGGAACGACGGCAGGTCGGCCTTGGAGTCACGGACCAGCGCGGTGTCGATCCAGGACATATGCGACGAGCCGACGGCGACACCGAGTTGGGCGATCTCCAATCGCAGCGCGTTCGCGAGGTGCTCGTTGCCGGCCTTCGTCATGCAATACGACGCCAGTCCAGGGGCCGCCGCGAAGGCGGCCAGCGAGGAGACGATCAGCACGTAGCCACGGCGCTCGATCAGCGCCGGCAATGCGGCGCGCACGGTGTGAAAGACGCCGAGCAGGTTCACGTCCACCACCCGCTTGAACGCCTCCGGATCGACCTGCAACACCGACCCGTAGCTGGCGATCCCGGCGTTGGCGACGACGACGTCGATACCGCCAAAGTGTTCGACGGCCCGCTTCGCCGCGGCCTGCATGGCGGCCAGATCGCGGACGTCGGCGACCACGGCCAGCGCCTGGTCTTGGCCGCCGAGTTCGGCGGCCAGGGCGGCCAGGGCGGCCTTGTCGAGATCGGTCAGTACGAGTTTGGCACCCTTGGTGTGCAGCCGGCGGGCGACCTCGGCCCCGATCCCCCGGGCCCCGCCGGTGATGAAAACAACTTTGCCCTGCAGCGACGTCATGGCCGAAAAGGTACCGGCGCAGCCGCTACAGGTCCACCCCCAACAACGCATCGATCACGGTCGCCACGAGTCGCGGTGCCGCCGTGTCGTGGCCGCCGTACTCGAGCGCATCCGTAGACCAACCATCAAGTGCCGCAATTGCTTTAGGGGTATCGAGGTCGTCGGCCAAGTAGCCGCGCACCCTGGCGACGACATCCGTGACGTCCGGACCGGCGGGCAGCGCCGTCGCGGTGCGCCAGCGGTGCAGCCGGGTTTTGGCTTCCTGGAGTACGTCGTCGCTCCAGAACCGGTCGGCGCGATAGTGCGCGGACAGCAGGCCCAGCCGAATCGCCGACGGCTCAACGCCTTGGGCCCGCAGCGCCGAGACCAGCACCAGATTGCCGCGGCTCTTGGACATCTTGTGCCCGTCCCAGCCGATCATCCCGGCGTGCACGTAGTGGCGGGCGAATCGCCTTTCGCCAGTGACACATTCGGCGTGCGCAGCGGTGAACTCGTGATGCGGAAAGATCAGGTCGCTGCCTCCGCCCTGAATGTCGAGCCCGGTGCCAATGCGACTCAGCGCTATTGCTGCGCATTCGATGTGCCACCCTGGCCGCCCGGCACCGAACGGTGACGGCCAACTCGGCTCCCCGGGCCGCGCCGCGCGCCACAACAGCGCATCGAGCTCATCGCTCTTGCCGGGCCGGTGCGGGTCGCCGCCGCGCTCCGCGAAGAGCCGGAGCATGGTTTCGCGGTCATAGCCCGACTCGTAGCCGAATTGCAACGTGGCATCGGCACGGAAGTACACGTCTGGGTACTCGTCATCCACCACGTATGGCCGCCCCGGAAGCGAGCATCTTTTCCACGAGTTCGATGACTTCGGGAATCGCCTCGGTCACGCCGACGTACTCACGCGGCGGCAGCACCCGCAGCGCGGCCATGTCCTCGCGGAACAAGGCGACCTCGCGCTCCCCGAGGTCACGCCAGTCGACGCCGTCACGCTCGGCTCGCTCGAACAGCGGGTCGTCGACGTCGGTGACGTTCTGCACGTACTGCACATCGTGACCCAGGTCCAGCCAGATTCGGTGGATCAGGTCGAAGGCGACGTAGGTGGCGGCGTGGCCCAGATGGGTGGCGTCGTAGGGCGTAATGCCGCAGACGTACATGTTGGCCCTCCCACCGGACTGAGCACCCTTCTGAGCGCCGGACGCCGCCACCGGGCGCACCTGCCGGTCGGAGGTGTCGTACAGCCGTAGCTCCGGGCCCCGTCCCGGCAACGCCGGAACCTGTGCTGACGACCACGACTGCATGCCAACGACTGTAAGCCCGGCGAAGGTTCGGGTCGGAAGGGCCCGACGCGGTGCGCACGGTGGACCGTATCGGCTTCGGCCGATCTGTGCTTTCCTATCCGTACGGGGCCCTGTCCTGTCCTGCCTGTCCTGCCCTGGACACACGCTGACCATCACGCGGCGAAGGTGATTGCGATGTCGACGAACACTGCAGATCGAACGAACTTGGCCGGCATGGACAGCGACCGGGAAGTAGTGGTTACATGCCCGGCCAGCGCGCAGATCGTCGGCAACGTCGCCGTGGCGACGGCCGATGAGGTTCAGGCAGGCGCGGCTCGGCTCCGGGCGGCACAGCCCGCGTGGCAGCAAATGGGCATTAAGGCCCGCGCGCGGTGGCTGGGCAAGTGGCGCGACTGGATGCTCGACCATTCCGAGGAGATCTTGACGCTCCTGCAACTCGAAACGGGCAAGTCCTGGGGCGATACGGGCGTGGAGATCGCCGCCGTGCAGGTCATCAATTACTGGATCGACAACGCCGCCAAATTCCTGGCCGACGAGGCCGTGCGCCCGTACGGAGCCGCGAACGCGGCCAAAAAGCTGACCCTGGTCTACGAGCCGTTTCCGCTGGTCGGGTTCATCACACCGTGGAATGGTCCGCTGTCGGTACCGCTGCTCGACATACCCGCGGCGTTGATCGCCGGTTGCGCTGTGCTGTCCAAGCCCTCGGAGTTCACCCCGCTGGCGTGGCGGAAGGCGGTCGAGGGCTGGAAAGAGATCGGCGCGCCGGACGTGCTCGACGTGGTGTGTGGTTTCGGCGCGACCGGCGCCGCGTTGGTCGAGGTCGTGGACTACATCATGTTCACCGGTTCGGCCAACACCGGGCGGCGGATCGCGGCAGCGGCCGCGCAACGCTTGATCCCATGCAGCCTGGAGCTCGGCGGCAAGGACGCGATGATCGTCTGCGCCGACGCCGATATCGACCGGGCCGTCGACGGCGCCGTTTGGGGTGGGTTCGTCTACACCGGGCAAGTCTGCATTTCGGTGGAGCGGGTCTATGTCGAGGAGCCGGTCTACGACGAATTCGTGCAGAAGTTGGTGGCCAAGACATCACAGCTGCGGCAGGGCATGGATGCAGCGCACGACTATTCCTGCGAAATCGGCGCGATGACCACCGCGCAGCAACTGGCCATTGTGTCCCGCCACGTCGACGACGCCGTCAGCAAGGGCGCGAAGGTGCTGGTGGGCGGCAAGTCGGGCGATCCCGGCAGTGGCGGACTGTTCTATGAGCCGACGGTGCTGGTCGACGTCGATCACGGCATGGACTGCATGCGCGAGGAGACCTTCGGCCCGACCCTGCCGGTGATGAGGGTGCGCGACGTCGCCGAGGCGATCGAGAGGGCCAACGACTCCCACGTGGGTCTGTCCGGCAGCGTGTGGACGCGGGACAAACGCAAGGCGATGGACATTGCCCGGCAAATGAACACCGGAACCGTGAACATCAACAACGTCATCACCGGCCTGCTGCAGTTCGGGCTCCCGATGGCCGGGTGGAAGGAATCGGGGCCCGGTTCCCGCTCCGGTGGCGCCGAGGGCATCCGGAAGTTCTGCCGCACCAAGAGCATCGTGGCCGACCGGATGGCAATGAAAAAAGAATTGCTCTGGTACCCCTACAGCCCCAAGAAGAGCAACTTCGTCCAAAAGACAATGAGGTTTTTGTCAGCCAAGGACTTGCGACGTCGATTGGGCCGATGACTCACGACCAGGCCTGGCGGATCGCATCGAGCAGGATCGGCGCCACCTCGGCGCGGCACATCAAAAAGTCGGGCAAGTACGGGTCGAGCTGGTTATAGCGCATCGGAGAGCCGTCGAGACGCGATGCATGCATGCCGGCGGCCATGATCACTCCGGCGGGCGCGGCCGAATCCCATTCCCATTGGCCGCCCGCGTGCAGATAGGCATCGACCTCGCCGTCGACGACGGCCATCGCTTTGGCGCCTGCCGAGCCGATCGCCACGGGCTGGATCGCCACCGTCTGCCGTATCCGGTGCAGGATTGCCGGTGGCCGGCTCGCGCTGACGGCGATCCGGAGCGGGTGGGGAACGCCGTGGATCGCGCCGGGGGCGGTCACGGTGTCGCTGCGGTAGATGATGTTCCCGCGGGCCGGCAATGCCACTGCCGCGTCGGTGATCTCGCGTCGGCCGTTGGCCGAGTCGCCGGTGGGTCGTTGCCACAACGCGACGTGCACCGCCCAGTCGTCGCGCCCGGGCGTGGAGAACTCCCGCGTGCCGTCCAGCGGATCGATGATCCACACCCGTTCCGACTTCAGTCGGACCAGATCGTCATGAGCCTCCTCGCTGAGCACCGCATCGCCCGGCCGCTCGGCCCGCAGCCGACGCAGTAACAGCTCGTTGGCGTGGAAGTCGCCCGCGTCGCCGAGTGCCCACGGGTGCCCGAAGCCGACCTCTTCGCGCACTTCCAGGAGCAGCCTCCCGGCGTCGGCGGCCAGGTCGGCAGCCAGCGCGGCATCGGTCACATCGTCCCTGTTGTCAGGGGAGGCCGGGGTCACCGGTCCAGTATCGCCGACGCCGAGGGAGGCCCGACCCGATGGTGGTGGCGACCCGTCGCCCGCAAGGAGGGCGGCACCCCCAGCGCCCGGCGCGCCGCGCTGGCGATCGCCACTAGAACGCCGGCCACGGAATCGGGCGATGCCGGTTGGGTCCGGGCATCACCGGCTTGTCTAGCAGGGCGCCCGTGCGCCGGCGCAGCGCCTCGATTTCCGCGGCGGTGATCTGCCCGGCCAGCGCATCGGCGAGCGGGCCGGTCAGGGCGTCGGCCAGGTCCGCGACCGCCTCCAGCAGGTAGTCGTCGACGGGCTTACCGGCCCAGCCCCACAGCACCGTGCGCAGTTTGTTCTCCACGTGCAGGCAGACGCCGTGGTCGACGCCGAAGATGCGACCGTCGAGGTCGCGCAGGATGTGGCCGCCCTTGCGGTCGGCGTTGTTGATCAGCACGTCGAACACCGCCATCCGCCGCAATCGAATGTCGTCGGCGTGCATCAGGATGACCTCGTCGCCGGTGTAGTCGTGGGCGCGCAGCACCGGCAGATAACCCTGCCGCAGCTTGTCGGCGGGGAACAGGTCGACCGGGTCGGGCCAGGGTGCGGGAGCCGAGTCTACGTCGTCGCCGGGCTGCTTCACCCATAGCTGCAGCATCCCCGGACCCGCCGGTCCGTGCCGAATTATTGTGTAGGGCACGATGTTCCAGCCCAACTGCGCCGATACCAGGTAGGCGCCGAGTTCGCGGCCAGCCAGGGTCCCGTCCGGAAAGTCCCACAGCGGCTGCTCGCCGGCGACGGGCTTGTAGACGCAGTGCACGCTGCGGTCGCCCAGTGTGGATTCGCACAGAAAGGTGGCGTTGCTGGCGGAGCGGATGCGTCCGAGGACAGTCAGCTCGCCGTCCCGCAGCACCTCGCAGTCGTCGCGTTCGTTACTCCGGGGGATCATCGTCAGGCCCGAGCAGCGCGCCGCGCTTGTAGCCGTTGGTACGCGCGCAGATGTGGCCCTCGGGATCCAACGGTTCCTCGCACAGCGGACACGGCGGACGACCCGCTGAGATGACGCGGTTGGACCGGGTGGCGAATTGCCGCGCCGACTCCGGCGTCAGGAACACGCGTACCGCGTCGGGCCCCTCCTCGGTGTCGTCGAGCACCACCGAGGCGTCGAAGTCGGCGTCGGTGACAGCCAGCAGTTCGACGACCACGGTCTGAGCCTCCGAATCCCAGCCCAGCCCCATGGTTCCGACCCGAAACTCCGCGTCCACCGGCATGATCAGCGGGTTGAGGTCGTCGATCTCCGTCGGCTCTGGAGGAACCGGTGTGCCGAACCGGCGATTGACCTCGAGCAGCAACGCGCCGATGCGTTCCGCCAGCACCGCGACCTGTTGCTTTTCCAAAATGACCGAAACGACCCGGGAATCGTGCACCGCCTGAAGGTAGAAGGTGCGATTTCCAGGCTGGCCAACGGTCCCGGCCACGAAGCGGTCGGGTGTGCGGAAGACGTGGATTGCGCGGGCCATGGCACCTCCAAAATACCGGGAGTTGCCGCCGCCGTGCGATTCGATTGGGTGCCACACCGGAATTAGGCTGAATTAGTCTCTTGAGCCGCCGACCACCGCGTCGCTCGACGGCACCGCACCATCCGCTTGGTTCGGGGCGTCGGCTTTTGGCTCGGCCGTGGGCTCGGCCTTCGGCGGCGGCGCGGCCCGCAACGCGGACGACAGCCGCGCCCCGGTGTGGTTGACGTGCAACACGAATGGCCGCAGCTGGGTGTAGCGGATCACGCTGACCGACCCCGGGTCGGCGGTGACGCGCTGGAAGGCGTCCAGATGCATGCCGTACGCGTCGGCGAGCAGCGACTTGATGACATCGCCGTGGGTGCAGGCCAGCCAGAGCACGTCGCCGTCGTGCACTCCCCCATGTTCGCCCCCGGATTTTTCCCCGAATTCGGCGGCCAGCCGGCGGTCGTATTCGCGGACCGCGGCGACCGCACGCGCCTGAACCTGCGCCAGGCCCTCCCCGCCCGGAAACACCGCCGCGCTGGGATGGGCCTGCACCACCCGCCACAGCGGCTCTTTGGCCAACTCGCCGATTTTGCGGCCCGTCCAGTCGCCGTAATCCACTTCGGACAGCCGGTCGTCGATCAGCGGCTTCAGGCATAGCGCCTCGGCAAGCGGTTCGACGGTGCGCCGGCACCGCAGCATCGGCGAACACACCACCGCCCGGATCGGCAGCTCACCGATCCGATCGATCAGCCCGGCGGCCTGCTCTCGGCCCTTGTCGTCAAGGTCTACGCCGTCAGAGCGACCTGCCAGCACGCCCGCGGTGTTCGACGTGGAGCGGCCGTGGCGCAACAGGATGACGGTCATGTGGTCGAAACCGCAGTCACGACGACGACCGTACCCGCTGCGCGCAGCAACCAGCCGAATTGGCTGGCCTTGATTGCCGGGCTTACCCCTCGTGCCCCGGTGCGGGCCGCCTTGCGGCCCGCACCGTTGTGAGGCTAGCGGGATACCGGCACGGCGTGCGCGACAGAGTCGCGCACCGCGGCGGACAGACTACGTTCGTCGGTGAGGTCGATGTCGACCAGCTTGCGGACCGCCCTGGCGACGACTTCTTCGGCCTGCGGAACGGGGCCGGCGAGCCGGGGGCGGTAAATTTCTACGACGAGCTGCCGGTGCTCGATATGGAACGAAAAACTGCGTCCATCACCGACTTGTCCGTACCCGCTGGCGAAAATTCCCGTCGAAATGTCTTCCACAGCAAACCCGTGGTCTGCGATATGCCGGTCAGCGGTGACGGTCATGTCGTCAAGATACCTCTCCAGTAGCGGTACATGTGTGCAACATGACAATTTGGTGCGAATCCGTTCCCTAGAATTTGAGGTTAATGTTGCGCATTCGAGGGCTGCCAGTTGCTGATACGACATAAACAAGCATTTCACCGCTGTTTTGTTGGCTTGCTGCTTTTGCTGGGGCTGACGGTGGTCTCCGCGGGTTGTTCGGCGAATCCGCTGGAAACGCCACCCCCCACGATCGAAGCCGCGCAGCCCGCAGTGTCGCCGCCCCCGTCGCAGAATCCGGCCGGTGCGCTGCTACCACTGGGTGGCCACCCGCAGGCGGCCGTATTCGACAGCGGCACTCGCCGTTTGGCGGTCCTGTCCCCCGCTCAAACCCCGGCCGATCCGGCGGCGTCTGGCACGGTCACCGTGTTCGGCGACACCCAGGCCCCGCCGCGTGTCGTCACGCTGCCGGGGCCCGCGACCGCGTTGACGGGCGACGGCAGCGGCACGGTTTACCTCGCCGCCCGGGGTGGTTACCTCGTGGTCGACCTGGCGGCCGGTCACGCCGCACGAGTCGATGTCGCCGACGCCGCGCAGGTCGACTTCACCGCGATCGCCCGCCGCGCCGACGGCAAGCTGGTGCTGGGCAGCGCCGATGGCGCCGTGTACACCCTTGCCTCGGTCAACCCGTCCGGCCCGTCCGCCACCGCCACCATCGGCACTCGGAGCAAGATCTTCGCCCGCGTTGATGCCCTTGTGACACAAGGAAATACCACCGTCGTGCTGGATCGCGGACAGACTTCGGTGACCACGATCGGCTCCGACGGCCGCGCCCAGCAGGCGCTGCGGGCCGGCGAGGGCGCAACCACCCTGGCCGCCGATTCGCTGGGCCGGGTGCTGGTAGCCGATACCCGCGGCGGCCAACTGCTGGTGTACGGCTGTTGTTCGCCGCGGACCCCGCTGATCCTGCGCCAGGCGTATCCGGTTAGGCAGGCCCCGTACGGCCTGGCGGGTTCCCGCGGGTTGGCCTGGGTGTCCCAAACCGCGTCTAACGTTGTTATTGGTTACGATCTGTCCACCGGAATTCCCGTCGAGAAGGTGCGTTACCCAACCGTGCAGCAACCCAACTCGTTGGCTTTTGACGAAACGTCGGACACCTTGTACGTGGTGTCAGGGTCTGGTGGCGGGGTCCAGGTCATCGAGCACGCGGCCGGTAGCCGGTGAAGGGCGGACCCGCGCCGCGGCGCAGCCACCTGCCGGCGGGTTGGGACACCGACCTGTCCGACGAGTACGAACGGGTGCTGTTGCGACTGCCTCCGGAGGTGACCCGGCTCAGCGCGTCCACCCGGCTGTCCATCGAGGCCGAGTACCGCGGCTGGGAGCTGACGCGGGTGCGGCTCTACACCGACGGAAGCAGGCGGGTGTTGTTGCGCCGCAAGAAATCTCGTCTTGGCGGTGCAGATTCCACCGGCCGGCGGCCCGACCAGCCGGAACTGTGACGGTGGGCGCCGGGCGCGAAGACCGGCATCGCATGTACGGCCTGATGCGCCGGCTGTTGTTCCTGGTGCCGCCCGAGCGCATCCACACGGTGGTTTTCGCCGCGCTGCGCGGCGTCACCGCCGGCGCCTCGGTGCGCAGATTGCTGCGCCGGCTGTTCGGCCCAACGGACCCGGTGCTTGCCAGCACCGTGTTCGGCGTGCGCTTCCCAGGGCCGTTGGGTTTGGCCGCCGGATTCGACAAGGACGGCACGGGGATGTCGACCTGGGGTGCGATGGGTTTCGGGTACGCCGAAGTCGGGACCGTCACCGCGCACGCCCAGCCGGGAAACCCGGCGCCGCGCATGTTCCGCCTGCCCGCCGACCGGGCCCTGCTGAACCGGATGGGGTTCAACAATCACGGCGCCGGCGAACTGGCGATCAGGCTCGCGCGCCACCGGCCCGACGTGCCGATCGGGGTGAACATCGGCAAGACGAAGGCAACGCCGGCCGCTGACGCCGTCGACGACTACCGGGCCAGCGCCCGCCTGGTCGGCCCGCTGGCCTCCTATCTGGTGGTGAACGTGAGCTCGCCTAACACGCCAGGCCTGCGCGACCTGCAGGCGGTCGAATCGCTTCGGCCGATCCTGTCGGCCGTCCTGGCCGAGGCCTCTGGGACACCCGTGCTGGTGAAGATCGCACCGGACCTGTCGGACTCCGACATCGACGACATCGCGGACCTGGCCATCGAGCTTGGCCTGGCCGGCATCGTGGCCACCAATACCACGGTGTCGCGCGAGGGCCTGCTCACGCCGGGGCTCAATGAGCTTGGTGGGGGCGGCATCTCGGGGCCACCGGTGGCGCGCCGCGCCATCGAGGTGCTGCGCCGCCTCTATGCCCGCGCCGGAGATCGGTTGGCGCTCATCAGCGTTGGGGGCATCGAGACCGCCGACGACGCGTGGGACCGCATCACGTGCGGCGCGTCGCTGGTGCAGGCCTATACCGGCTTCATCTACGGCGGTGGCTTGTGGCCCAAGCACATTCACGACGGCATTGCCCGGCGTCTGCATGACGGCGGTTTCGCCTCGCTGCGCGACGCCGTCGGGTCCGCGGCTCCCAAACCCGAGACACCGCCGGGGTAGGACCCAAGCCGGGCCCGCCAACAGAGTCAGGGCGGTTCAACTACCGCAGCGCCGACGTAGTCCGCGACGAAATCTGTGATGCGGCGCTGCCATTCACGGTATCGCCGCAGCATGTAGTGGCCCGCGCCGTCGATGCCCACCCACGTCGCGTCCACCCCGCGTTCGCGCGCCCGCCACGTCTGGGTGCGTGAGCTGTGCGGGTCGGTCCAGGTGTCCGTGGTGCCATGCACGACCAGTAGCCGGGTGTCCCTGGGGATCAGGTTTGCGTCGTCCTTGGGCCACCAAGGCGCAAGCGCGACAACCGCGCCGATGCCGGCATTGGCACTTAGGTGCGCCGCGACCCGGCCTCCCATTGAATGACCTACCAGCACAATGCTTTTCGGATTAAGTCGGCGTCGGGCCTCGTCGAGCACCTCTGTCGCATCGCGCAGCGCATCGCGACTTCGGCCATTCCACCCGCGACGGCGGTATTGGAGGCGTCGCACCTCGACACTCGGACCCAATCGCCGCCGCAGCGCCAGCGCGACAAGGACCATCCGGAGGTTCGCCAGCTGCCAGCATCGGGAGGCGCGCTGGCTGACCACCTTGCCGCCCGGCAGGACTAGTACACACGCGCGGGATTCCATGATGCTTATTCGGAGCCGACGCCCAGGAGGCCTGGCGACCGCGCGGTTTACGTCTGCTCGTAGGTGGCGTGGATGACGGCTCGCGCGATCGCGTGCTGAAACAAGTTGAAGCCGAGGAATGCCGGACTCGCGTCCTCGCTGAGCTCGATTTTCTCGATCCCCACCGCGTGCACTGCGACGTAGTACCGATGTACGCCGTGGCCGGGAGGCGGGGCAGCACCGATGTAGCGGCGCATCCCGGCGTCGTTGACCAGCTCCAGCGCGCCACCGGGCAGCTCACGACCGTCGCCTGCATCCTCCGGCAGCTCGGTCACGTCCGCAGGCAAGTTGGCCACGGCCCAGTGCCAGAACCCGGACAGGGTAGGGGCGTCGGGGTCGTAGACGGTGACCGCGAAGCTGCGGGTCTCCTCGGGAAACCCCGACCAGCTCAGCTGCGGACTGACATCTTGTCCCCCCGCGCCCATGATTCCGCTGATTTGCGGAGTGGCCAGGGGCTGCCCTTCGGTGATCGAATTCGACGTCAGGGTGAACGACGGCAGCTTGGGCAGCGCGTCGTACGGGTTGGGCCGGGTATCCATCTGGTTAGTCCTCTCGGGTAACTAGCAATGCGTCAGGAAGTGCGTCAACACTTCGGTGCCGAACCTCAACGCGTCGACGGGTACCCGCTCGTCGACGCCGTGGAACAACGAAAAGAAATCGAACTCCGGCGGCAGCCGCAGCGGGCTGAAGCCGAAGCAGCGAATGCCCAAGCGCGCAAAGGCTTTTGCATCGGTACCACCGGACAGCATATAGGGCACGGTCCGACCCTCGGGGTCGATGGCCAGCACCGCGGCGTTCATGGCGTCGACCAGGTCACCGTCGAAGCTGGTCTCATAGGACGGCAAGTCCTGGACCCACTCTCGTGTCACGTCGGGGCCGATCAGTTCGTCGATCTCGGCCTCGAACGCCGCCTGGCGACCTGGTAGCACGCGGCAGTCCACCACGGCTTCCGCGGTGGCCGGGACCACGTTGGCCTTGTACCCCGCCTTGAGCATCGTCGGGTTTGCGGTGTCGTGAAGTATGGCCTTCAGCGCCCGAGACGCCGGGCCAAGCTTTTCGATCGTCCCCTCCAAGTCAGGCGACGCGGGGTCGAACTCAAGGCCTGTCTCCTCGCTGATGACACTCAGGAACTGCGCCACGGTGTCGGTAAGCACCAGCGGAAAGTGGTGGTGGCCCAGCCGGGCGACCGCATCGGCGAGAATGGTCACCGCATTCTGGTCGTTCACCATCGAACCGTGCCCGGCTCGGCCGCGCGCGGTCAACCGCATCCATTGGATGCCCTTCTCGGCCGTCTCGATCAAATAGAGGCGGCGCTCGCCGCCGTCGGGGCGCGACACGGTCAGGGAAAATCCGCCGACTTCGCCGACCGCCTCGGTGATGCCTTCGAAAAGGTCAGGCCTGTTGTCGACCAGCCAGTGCGACCCGTAGCTGCCGCCATGTTCCTCGTCGGCCAGGAACGCGAACACCAAATCACGGGGTGGCACGATGCCGGCGCGCTTCAAATGTCGGGCGACCACGATCATCATGCCGACCATGTCCTTCATGTCGACCGCGCCGCGCCCCCACACAAACCCGTCTGCAATGGCGCCGGAAAACGGGTGCACGCTCCAGTCGGCCGCTTCGGCCGGCACCACGTCAAGATGTCCATGGATCAGCAGCGCCCCGCGAGAACTGCCTCCACCTTCAGGGCCGTTGAGGCGAGCGAACACGTTGCCGCGTCCCGGCGCACCAGACTCGACGTATTCGGTGGTGTATCCGACCTCGCGGAGCTGCTCGGCGACCCATTGGGCGCACTCTGCCTCGCCTTTTGTGGTCTCGGGTTCACCGGTGTTGGTGGTATCGAAGCGGATCAACCTGCTGACAACTTCGACCACGTCATCGCTCACAGTCACCTTTCCTACCACTGCTGTGCGCGTCTGGCTCGCAGTGACCGCCGACTGGGTCTCCGCAGGCTGGATTGGGTCCGCGAGGCGCGATCCGATAGCCTTAGCAGCCAACCGATGTGGTTGATCATGTCCGAGTGGCGGAATGGCAGACGCGCTAGCTTGAGGTGCTAGTGCCCTACTAATGGGCGTGGGGGTTCAAGTCCCCCCTCGGACACAATTTGTTAGCTAGAGATATAGAAAATCTACTTTGAAACCGATCCGAGCGGATTATCGGAATTTGCTGATATCGGTTGGGCAGCGCGTTGGTGTCCTAAATCTGTCGTACGGCGAGAACGGCGAACATCCCATTGCGGTGCTATGCCATCCGCCGCAACATCTTCGGATGCGGCTTGATCTTCGGATGCGGCTAGGACAGAGGGTGACCAGCCACCATGCCATCGATCGGCTTGCGCAGGTCAATCTCTCAAGTCGTCGTTGACCGCGCTCAGCAGCGACATGTACAGATCATTGTTCGGTAAGTGTACATTTCAGCGTGTGGATGTATCCGTGACGGAGTTGCGCGCGCACCTCAGCGATTGGCTCGATCGAGCTCGGGCTGGTAGCGAGGTCGTCATCACCGACCGAGGGATTCCGGTCGCGCGACTCGCTGCGCTAGACAGCGCAGGCACCTTGGAGCGTCTCACGGCCGAAGGCGTGATTGGCAAGGCTACCGCGCAGCGGCCCGTCGCCGCGGGTCGGTCCGGGCCCCGACCGCGGCGGCCGGTGTCTGACCGGGTCAGCGACCAGCGGCGCTGACCGGTGCCGCTCGTTTACTTCGACGCCAGCGCCTTCGTCAAACTTCTCACCACCGAGACTGGGAGTTCGCTGGCGTCCGCTCTCTGGGACGGCTGCGACGCCGCATTGTCCAGCCGTCTGGCCTACCCCGAAGTCCGCGCCGCACTCGCTGCAGCGGCCCGCAATCACGACCTAGCCGAATCCGAGCTAGCCGATGCCGAGCGTGACTGGGAGGACTTCTGGGCCGCCACCCGCCCAGTCGAACTCACCGCGACGGTCGAACAGCACGCCGGCCACCTCGCCCGAGCCCATTCCTTAGGCGGAGCCGACGCTGTCCATCTGGCCAGCGCGTTGGCAGTCGGCGACCCCGGCCTGATCGTCGCCGTTTGGGACCGACGCCTGCACACCGGAGCCCAAGCCGCCGGCTGCCGAGTCGCCCCCGCCCAACTCGACCCCTAATCCGACCGCTCGACATTCGAGTGGGTCAACCCCAGCACGGACGACGATCAGATGACGATTCCCCAGGTCAGGACCCGTGTCGCAGATGGCCAAGTCCTCCCTCGGACACGTCCGGCGACGAGTCGAATCGTGCGCTGAGCATGAGTCGCGGAATGGCCGAGTTCGACTGCGCCGGCGACCCTCACATCGCCTCGGCCCAAGCGATGTGTCCTTCGAAGCCAAGCGATTCCGCCATGGTGCGATAGCGATCCCGATAGTCGAGGTAGTCAACGTTGCCGCCGCGGGCGCGGGCCAGCAGCGCGCGCAGCCGCAGCAGCCAGACGTCACGTATCACCAGCCCGTCATTCGCTGGCGCGGCCGCTAACCGATCGATGGCGGCCTCGGCTTCGGCCAAGTCAGCCTCTATCTCACCGGCGGCCCGGCGATCGAGCAGCGTCTGCACCAGCACGCCCATCGCAGGAACATTGTGTAGCAGTAGCCGTCCGTCGCGGAACAGCTGGTCGACGGCGGCGCGCATGATGGCTATCGCCTCAGCGCGATCTCCACGTCGAGCGCTCTCCCGCGCCGAGTAGACATTGACGAACGGTAGATCGCACAGGTTGTATCCCCGGCGCAGCAACATGTCGCCGGCCTCGTCCAGCAGCTCGCATCCGCGGTCGCGTTCCGCGTCGGAGTGGCGGTGCACCAGCGCGGAGCCCAGCGTGATCCGGGCAACGACCAGCGCGAAATCATCTCCGGAGCGCTCGGCGAGCTCCAAGGCATCCTCGACCTCGCGCATCGCCGAACCGTCGGGCCGCAGTACCCCAAACGGTATTGCTGTGTAGACCATGGCGGTGGCCCTGGCATAGGTGACGGGGTCGGCCCTGCGGGCCATCGCCATGGCCCGCCGCTGGTCGTCGTGCCACCCGGGACGACCCAGGCACCAACGGGCAACAGCCCGCGTCGTGAAGGCGAACGCCAGCGGGGAGCCAGCGATGAAGTTGCCTTTGGACGGATCACCGTCGGCCAGGTCGATGGCCCGCTGTGACCATCGCAGCACGTCGGACAACTCGCCGCCCTCAAGCTTGGCGTAGATCGGGATGAACGAGAGCCCCACCGTCAGGGTCGGATCGCCGATGGACTCGGCGAGGGCGATGGCCTCGGATGCCAGCCGCGACGCCTCACGCACCCGGTCCTGATGCACGCGATCGATCACCCTCCCCGCCATCCCGATGGCCAGGGACGCCTCGTCCCCGGCGGCGCTGCACAACTCCCGCAGTTCCTCAAAGCGGCCATCGGCCCCGCCGGTATGGACTCGCGAGGAGGTTCCGCACAACATGGTGCGCGGGGCGATGCGCATGGCCGTTCGATCGGGGTCATCGGCGGGTAAGGCATCGGCGATCCTTTCCGCGCGTTCCCAGGACAGCCGGGCGGCGTTGATGTCGCGGTTGGTGGACCACGTCGCGGCGCGCATCTGCCAGCCGTAGGCGACGTGCAAATCACCGGCGGCTTCCAGGTGTTCGGCAATCAACGCGGCATTTTCCTCGGCGGCTGCCGGATCGCGTGATTCGATGGCCGCCGCGACGCGCCGGTGCAGCTCGGCGCGGTCCGATCTGAGCTGTGATTCGTAGGCCACCGCGCGGATCAGCGGGTGGCAGAAGGCGTACTCGGCGGTCGGGGTCGACCGCACCTGATCGATCAGCTCCGCGCCCAGCGGCTCGTCGAACACCGCCTCGATCCCTAGCGCGGCGAGCAGCTCCGCCCCGAACCGGGCGCCGATCACCGAGGCAGTGTTCAAGGTCCGCTTGGCCGGGGTGGTCAGCCTGTCGATGCGCGCCTCGATCGTCGCCTGGACCGTGGCCGGCACACTAATCTCGGCGGTTTCAGTGCGGCACACGTAGCCGCCGCGGTGACCCTCCAACACTCGGCGTTCGGCGAGCTCGCGCACCATTTCCGCCGCGAAGAACGGATTCCCCGCGGACCGCTCGGCAATTATCGCCGCCAACTCGCCGACCGTAGGATGCGAACCCAGCAGCTCACCGATCAGTGCCGTGGCGTCCGACTCATCCAGTGGGGCAAGCACGATTGTCTGGGTGCCGGGCACCCGCATCAGCGCTCCCTGGTACTCGGGACGGTAGGTGATCAGCACTATCGACGGGGTGCGCGGAATGACGGACAGGAAGTCGGCCAGCATCGACTCGCTGACCGCATCGATCCAGTGCGCATCCTCGACGATGTAAAGCGCCGGTTCGGTACGCGCCAGCGACGCGGCGTTGATCAGTGCGGTCAACCGGCGGCGCCGCGCATCCGGGTGGATCTGGGGCGCCGCCACATCGGGGTCGGCGATGCCCAGCAGGTCATCGAGCAGCAGCAGGTCCTGTGGGTCGGCGTCGGGAATGCGCCGCCGCACTTGCGCACGGGCGGATTGATCATCTAGGCCGCCGATGTCGACTACGCCGGTGCTCGCGCTCAGCAGCCGCGTCACGGCGTAGAACGGGACATCGCAAGCATGCGACTCGCAGAAGGCCCAAAACACCTCTACCCCGCGACCGGCCGCGGCCGACGCGACCTCCCGGGCCACCCGGGACTTGCCGATGCCCGGCGGCCCCACCACAGTCACGACACCACCGCGGCCCGCAATCGCGCGTTCCACCATGGCGTCGAGCTCCGCCATCTCCCAACGCCGACCGACCAGACTCGTCTCGACGCGCCCGACCAGCCCATCCCGCCGCCTGATCGCCATGAGGCGGCGCGCGCACACCGGTTCGTCGGCACCCTTAATGCGCACCCACTCCGGTTCCGACAGCACCATCACGTTCTGGAGGTTGTCGACCAGTCGCGCGGTCGATTCCGACAGCATCACCCCGCCCGACGGGGCCACCGATTCCATCCGCTGGGCGAACCCGACCGATTCGCCGGTCGCAGCGTGCCCCGAACCGATGTCACCGGCGATCACCCGGCCCGAGTTCAGACCCACCCGCAGCCGCAGCGCCACGCCGTCGCGGCCGGCCACCTCGGCGGCCAACCCGTCGATCTCCTGCTGGATACCGAGCGCCGCAAGGCAACCTCGAAAAGCGTGATCCTCCAACGCGACTGGGGCACCGAAGATCGCCATCACCCCGTCGCCCGTATGCTCCACGATCCCGCCACCGTAGCGGTGGACGACCTTGGTACAGCGGTCGACCAACTCGGTCATGATCTCGTGCAACCGCTCCATATCCACGGCGGCCGCGATGTCCATCGACCGCACCACATCGGCGAACAGCACCGTCACCTGCTTGTACTCGGCCGGTGTCGAGGCAGTCGCAACCGCCAGGCCGCACTCGTTGCAGAATTTCGAGTTGGGCGGCAGCTCAGTACCGCACGACCCGCACACCAAGGGCCCCGCGGTCATGTCACCCGACAGGCCCGCTGTCGTTCCACGTGACCATCGTGTCACCGCTGGTGAGCCAAACGTAGGCGAAATCCGGCCGACAGCAGGGCGCGGCATCCAACCCAGTCAAACCCAGTTAAGTAGTCGGCCGCCGTCAGCCCACCCGGGCCCCCGATCTTGCAGTAGTCGACTACTGCACACCGCCCCGTCGATCGGCACGAGGCTGGGTTGCGCAATAACTGGTCACGTCCACACGGAGGGACCGCGTTGGGCGGCGAGCCACGTCGGCCCGATGAGCAAGTTGGTGGGTGAATATGTCGCATGTAATCGCGGCGCCGGAGCTAATGGCAACGGCGGCAACAGATCTGGCGAATATCGGTTTGACACTAGACGGGGCCAACGGGACGGCCGCCGCCTCGACCACCGGTGTCATCGCCGCGGGCGAGGATGAGGTGTCGGTGGCTATTGCGAACCTGTTTTCCTGGCACGCCAAGGCGTATCAGACACTTAGTGCGCAGGCAGCGGCTTTTCATGAGCAGTTTGTGCAGGCGTTGAATGCGAGTGCGGGATCGTATGCCAGCGCGGAAGCCGCCAATGTCGCGGCGGTTGCGGCCAATCCGGCGCAGACCATAGGCCAGGATCTGCTCAATGCGATCAATGCGCCCTTCCTGGCGCTTACTGACCGCCCACTGATCGGCAACGGCAAGAACGGGACCCCTGGGACAGGGACAAACGGTCAAGGTGGCGGCTGGCTGTTGGGTAACGGCGGCGCCGGCGGCTCCGGCGCACCCGGCCAGGCCGGCGGTAATGGCGGCGGCTCCGGGCTGCTGGGCTATGGCGGGGCCGGCGGGGCCGGCGGCCCGGGCACAGCGACCCTGGCCGCCGGGGCCGGCGGGGCCGGGGGTAATTCCGGCGACCCGCTGTTGGGCTACGGCGGCGCCGGCGGCGCGGGTGGGTTCAACTCCTTCGGGGACGGCGGGGCCGGCGGGCATGGCGGCAATGGGGGCCTGCTGCTGAGCGCCGGTGGGGCCGGCGGGGTTGGCGGGAGCTCAACCGGCGGCAACGGCGGGGCCGGCGGCGCGGGCGGGACCGGCGGGCTGCTCAGCGGACTGCTCGGTCCGGGCGGCGCGAACGGCGGAGCCGGTGGATTCAGCGACGCCGGCGTCGGGGGTGCCGGCGGGGCCGGCGGCCACGCGGCTCTGCTCGGTTTCGGCGGCGCCGGCGGCGCCGGCGGATCTGCGCAAGCCGGCGTCGGTGGGATGGGCGGGGCTGGCGGCAACGGCGGCCTGCTGTTGGGCGACGGCGGCGCCGGCGGGGCCGGCGGAACCAGCCAAACCGGGGTCGGCGGGGCCGGCGGCCACGGCGGCGCTGCCTATGTGGTCGGCGACGGCGGCTTCGGTGGGACTGGCGGGGCCGGCGGCGCGCACGGCGGGAGCGGCGGGGCCGGCGGCGACGGCGCCACCCTGCTGACGATCGGCGGGGCCGGCGGCGCCGGCGGCGCCAGTGACCTCGGCGCCGGCGGGAACGGCGGAAACGGCGGCCGGGCCGGCCTGGTGTTCAGTGGCGGGCCCGGCGGCGCCGGCGGATCGAGCTTGGGCGGTGCCGGCGGCGACGGCGGGACCGGTGGCAATGCCGTCCTCATCGGCAACGGCGGTAACGGCGGCAATCCCGGGACCGGCACGGCGCTGGGTCACACTGGCGGCGGTGGTACCGGCGGGCTACTGCTGGGTCTCGACGGCTTCAACGCGCCGGCAAGCGCCTCGCCACTGCACAACCTGCAGCAGCAGGTGCTCAACGCGATCAACGCGCCCGTCCAGGCGGCTACCGGGCGCCCGCTGATCGGCAATGGCGCCAACGGGGCACCCGGCACCGGGCAGGCCGGCGGCCAAGGCGGGTGGCTGCTCGGCGACGGCGGTGCCGGCGGCTCGGGTGGGTTGGGTCAACACGGTGGTGCCGGCGGGGCCGCAGGGTTCGGCGGTGTCGGCGGTGCCGGCGGGGCCGGCGGCAACTCGTCGATCGGCAATGGCGGAGCCGGCGGTGCCGGCGGATTCGGCGGCGGGTTCTTCTCCGGCAAGGGCGGCGTCGGCGGCAACGGCGGGCTCACCACCGCGGCAGGCGCAGTCGGTGGGGCTGGTGGGGCCGGCGGGGCTGCCTCGCCGAACGCCTACGGCGGGACTGGCGGGGCCGGCGGCGCCGCGCTGGGCACCGGCGGCACCGGCGGCGCCGGCGGGGCCGGCGGGGCGGGTGGGCTGCTCAGCGGGCTCATCACGGACGGCGGCGGCGCCGGTGGAGTCGGCGGGTACGGCACCATCACCGGGGGTGCCGGCGGATCCGGCGGCGACAACTCCAACCTGGCCTTCGGCTGGGGCGGCGCAGGCGGGGACGGCGGGGCCAGCGCGGTCGGCACCGGCGGAGCCGGCGGGAACGGCGGGGACGCCGGCCTGCTGCAGGGCGCCGGTGGGAACGGCGGGGCCGGCGGATTCGGCGCGACCGGCGGTGGCGCCGGCGGGACCGGCGGCGATTCGGTACTGATCGGCAACGGCGGCGGCGCCGGCGGGGCTGGCGGATTTAGCTCGCTGGGCACCGGCGGGCACGGCGGGAACGGCGGCGGCGCCGGCCTGTTTTGGGGGCCCGGCGGGCCCGGCGGGGCCGGCGGATACGGCGACAGCACAGTCGGCGGCGACGGCGGGACCGGTGGCCGGGGCGGCGGACTGCTCCTGGGCACCGGCGGGGCCGGCGGCGAGGGCGGCGGAGGCGCGGTGACCGGTGGCAACGGTGGCCACGGTGGCGACGCCGGCCTGCTCGGAGCGGGAGGCAATGGCGGCAACAGCGGGCCTGGCACGAGCCCGGGGACGCCCGGCGCCGGCGGCACCGGCGGGCTGCTGTTGGGCGTCGACGGGATCGACGGGTTGGCGCCATAACTGCGATTCGATCGGGCGGAGGTGATTGGTCGAAGTTGCTTAGTCCAGCTGCCGCGGTATGCGTTGGCACAGGTTAGAGAAATTGAATGAAATTTCGAGACGGAGAACTGTGGTGGCTACTCGGTTTATGACGGATCCGCACGCGATGCGCGCCATGGCGGGCCGCTTCGAGGTGCACGTCCAGACGGTGTCGGACGAGGCCCGCAAAATGTGGGCTTCCTCGCAGAACATCGCTGGTGCGGGTTGGAGCGGGACCGCCCAGGCGACCTCGTACGACACGATGGGCCAGCTGAATCAGGCGTTCAACACATCGTCAACATGCTGCATGGGGTGCGTGACGGGTTGATCCGTGACGCGAATAACTATGAGCAGCAAGAGCAGGCTTCGCAGCAGATATTGAGCAATTAGCGATTCACGAGGATTGGGCGATGACCATTAATTATCAGTTCGATGATGTGGACGCTCATGGGGCCCTTATTCGGTCTCAGGCCGCGTCGCTGGGGGCCGAGCATCCGTCGATTGTGCGAGATGTGTTGGCGGCCGGGGATTTCTGGGGTGGCGCCGGGTCGGTGACCTGCCAGGAGTTCCAGCTGGGCCTAGCCAGCTGCGGGGGCGCGGGTGACAGCCGGGGAATGCGTTACCCGCGCCCCTCCGCATGTGCATACCGCAGTACGCCCAGTCCCGTTCCCGCGCAGCACAATACGATCCGGCACCGCGGCTACCCGGCAGCGCGTCGGCCGATGCGCCGTTTCGGTGGTGGATAAACGGCTCTCGCGATGGTGGCCGACAGCCAACCAATCGCCCAACCACCGCAAACCATCGCAAGCTTGTCGCGGGTGGCGCTGTCAGCAGCGGACGAAGCCACGGCCAAAATCACCGCCCACACGATCGCGCAAGCGATGCTGTAGCCCGTATAGGTATTCGTGTGCCGTCGCATTTCGCGGCCTTTCTCGATGCTGCCCCACCTCCGGGCAACGGTCAATTTCGTTTGCTAACAACGATATCCGGTTCACCCGGCCGACCCGAGGCGGCAATTGTGTCGGTGCCGGTGATCATATCGCCAGCATCGGGGAATACAAGGCCGGTCAAGGCGTTTCTCCGACCGCGCCGCCGGACGTAGGCTGAGCGGGGGCTCAATAGCCTCAATAGCCTGGAGTGCAACCAATGAACCCACCGGGTGGCTTTCTCCGGCGGACACCGACGCACACCTTCCGCGACCGCCGCGATGCCGGTCGCGTGCTGGCCGAGGAGCTGACGTCCTACCGCGACAGGGACGACGTGCTGGTGCTGGGCCTGGCTCGCGGTGGCGTCCCAGTCGGTTGGGAAATCGCCTGGGCGTTGCACGCCCCGCTCGATGTGTTCCTGGTTCGCAAGCTTGGGGTGCCCCGCTGGTCCGAGCTCGCGATGGGAGCATTGGCCAGCGGCGGCGGCGTCGTGATGAACGACAACGTGGTCTCCAGCCTGCGCATCAGCGACGAGCAGGTGCGCGACGTGATCGAGCGCGAGACGGCGGAGCTCGAGCGGCGCGAGCGCGCATACCGCGGCGGGCGCCCGCTTGCCGACCCGCGCGGCAAGCTCGTGATCCTGGTCGACGACGGCATCGCCACCGGGGCGAGCATGCTGGTTGCCGTCCGGGCCGTGCGGGCCGCGGGCCCGCGATCGATCATCGTCGCGGTTCCGGTCGGGCCGGCGTCAGTGTGCTACGAACTCAAGCGGGATGCCGACGACGTCGTGTGCGCGACGATGCCGCCGGCATTCGAGGCCGTCGGACAGGTCTACGCCGACTTCCACCAGGTCAGCGACGATGAGGTCCGCGAGCTGCTCGCCACGCCCACCAACTGAGCCCGCCGAAGGCTGTCCATATTTGGGATCCGGACTCGGATCCCTAACTGGCCCCGTCGTCGCCGCGGCCGTCGGCGGACACCGCCGACTCCTCGCCATCGTTGCCGGCCGACTCTGCGCCCTGGTCGCCCTCGGCCGAGACTTCCTCCGGATAGTCGATAGGGCCGCCGTCCTCGACATCACCGGTGCCATGCCGCTGGCGCTCACGAATTGCGTCGACGATCAGCAGCACCACGCCCAAAACACTGGCGATGATGCAGGCCCACGCCACCAGCTCATTGCTGGTGACGACGGCGAACACCAAAGCGACTAGCCCGATCAGAGCTAATACCACGGCAATGATCAACATGGATGTACCTCCAGCCGACGAGCGGGACTGCCTGGTCGAGTGCGGTTCCGGTGTGCCGGACTAGCAGTCCGGCACGTTCCCGGGCTAGTTGTTACCCCGGTTGAACTGATCGAACCCGCCGGCGTCCGCACTGGAATCGACCGGAGCCGCCGATCCGCGCTGGCCGAGTTCCTCGAGCTGGGATTCCAGGTAGGTCTTGAGCCGGGTGCGGTATTCGCGTTCGAACGTCCGCAGCTGCTCGAGGCGACCCTCCAGCACCGTGCGCTGCTGATTGATGGTCCCCATGATCTCGGAATGCTTGCGCTCGGCGTCGGCCTGCAGCGCATCGGCCTTCTCCTGCGCCTGACGTAGCTGAGTCTCGGACCGGGATTGTGCATCGGCCAGCATCGCGTCGGCGCGTTGCCGAGCATCGGTAACCGTGGCCTCCGCGGTGTGACGGGCTTCACTGAGAATCTGGTCGGCGTTGGCGCGGGCATCGGCCAGCATCTTGTCCGACTCCGCCTTCGCGGTGCTGGTGAGCCGGTCGGCGGTGTCTTGGGCGAGGCCCAACACCCGTGCGGCCTTGAGGGCCTGCTCCTCCGTCGTCCCCACCGAAGGCGCTGCCACCGGCACCGGTGCCGGGGGCGGCTGGACGGGCTCGGGTTCGGGTTCGTAGACGGGGATCGCCTGGGTGGGCTGACTAGCAATGGTCGGAGCGGCAGCCGCGCCGGCGCCTCCGGCGGCGAGTTCACGGTCCAGTTCCTCGATCCGCTGACGCAGATCGGAGTTCTCTTCGATAAGCCGCGTCAGCTCGTTCTCCACCAAGTCAAGGAAAGCGTCGACCTCATCTTCGTTATATCCACGCTTACCTATAGGCGGCTTACTGAACGCCACGTTGTGGACGTCGGCTGGTGTAAGCGGCATTAGTTTTCCCCTCGTGCTTCCTGTCAAGCGATCTTGAAAGTGTAGAACGGAGCGGTAGCCGTCGTGCAACTGGCGTCCATCCTGTCACACCAGACCCGGCTGTTGCCCTTTCGGCCAATAATTAAGAACCAATTTCAAACTTTAAGGCGGTTTTAGGCAAGGGAAAACCAAAACCTTAGAGCTGAAATCCGTCCGCACCGAAATCGTCGCCAAACCGTGGCCTAGTCCCGGCCCAAGTCACGCCGCGGCGCCGAAAGCCAGTTGCATGCCGATGAATGCAACCAACAACAGCACCATGATAGACAGGTCGAATCGGACCGCGCCGATGGTGAGTTGCGGGATCAGCCGACGTAGGAGTTTCACCGGCGGATCGGTGATCGACATGATGAGCTCCAAGATCACCACGGTGACGCCGGTCGGGCGCCAGTCGCGGCTGAACGAACGAATGAACTCAACGACGACCCGGGCGATGAGCAGCAGCCAGAAGATGAACAGCGCAAACCCAAGGATCTGAAAGAACAGCGCCAACGAGAGCCCGACCTTACCGACGAGGATGATGAGAATGTCAGTCGCCCGCCCAGCGAGCGGCAATTGCTAGCGTACCGACTCAGCGCGGGGACACGTCCCATTGCCGGACTTGCGGCAAAATCCTCAGGCAGCGCCTCGCTGCGCGCCGCAACCGTCAACTTCGCTTATTGGTAGGCGTAGAAACCTGTTTCGGCGATCCGGCGACGCTCTTCAGGGGACACATCGACGTCGGCGGGTGAGAGCAAGAACACCTTGGTCGCGACCTTGTCGAACGACCCGCGCAACGCGAAGGCCAGGCCGGCGGCGAAGTCGACCAGCCGTTTGGCATCGGCATTGTCCATCGATACCAGGTCCATGATGACCGGGGTGCCGTCGCGGAACCGCTCACCGATAGTGCGGGCTTCGCTGTAGTCCTTGGGCCGCAGTGTGGTGATCTTCGACAGCGGATGGCCCTCCTCGAACATCATCGCCATCCGGCGCGGATCCATCGCCAGCGCGCCGCGGGTAGAGCCGCGCAACATCGACCCGAAACGTGGGCGGGCCATCTCGCTGCGGTCGAATTCGCGGGGCCGGAATTGGGATTCCTCCGCGTAGCCACCGCGATAGCCACCGGTCGGCGGGTAGTCGGGCTCGCGCATGTCGCCGCGCGGGTCCTCGTAGTCGCGACCTTCATAGCGGCCATAGCCGTCGTCAAATCGTTGGCGCGGGAAACCGCGCGAGGGAGGCCGGTCGTCGTAATACTCGTCTTCGTAGTCCTCCATCGGCGCCATACCGAAGTAGGCCTTGACCTTGTGCAGTGTGCTCATTGCGGACCCCTTCTAGCACCTGGGAACTATGTTGTCTGTGATGCAGGTGTGACTACAGTGACTATTCACGGTGACCGTAACCGCCGTTGACCCAATAGCGCGGTACCGACACGCACACACGTCGAACCATGTTCGACGGCGATTTCCAGATCATTGGACATACCGGCGGACAATCCGACCGCGTTCGGATGCAATTGGAGGACCCGTCGGTGTTCCGACCGCAGCCGGTCGAACGCCTTCCTGGGATCGGAGTCCAACGGCGGGATGCCCATCAAGCCGACGAGCTGCAGGCTGTTCGCCGCCTCAACCTGCGCGCAGACCTTGTCCACCGCGCCTGGAACGGTCACGTCGATGCCACCCCGCGACACATCACCGTCGAGGCTGACCTGGATGTAGATCCCGAGCGGGTCACTGCGACGGCCGTCGGCCAGCGCCGCGGTAACAGCGCGATCGAGCGCGGCCACCAACCGCGAGCTGTCGATCGAGTGAGCGGTGTGTGCCCACTGAGCAACCGACCGCGCCTTGTTGCGCTGAATCTGCCCAACCATGTGCCAGCGCATTGGCCGCAAGTCAGCCCGCCGCGCCGCCGAACGCAGCCGAGCGAATTCGGCCACCTTCGCCGCAGCCTCCTGCTCCCGGGATTCGCCAACGGCCCGACAGCCCAATCGGGACAAAATCGCGACGTCGGTTGCAGGAAAGAACTTGGTGATGGGGAGAAGCTCGATCTCGCTGACGTTGCGACCCGCCGCTTCCGCGGCCGCGGCAAGCCGCGATCGCACCGCCGCCAACGCATGCGTCAATTCCGTTTCGCGGTCTCCTTGCGCTGCTGAGTCGGCCGCCATCGCGGTCACTCCATCCAGATCAGCGAGGCCAGCCGCCCGGTGGGGGCGCCCCGGCGATGGCTGAACAGGGTCGGGTCGGCCACCGTGCAGCGCGGGTCGACCTCGATCGAGGTGATGCCCAACTCGCGGAGTTGGCAAGCGATTCCGGCCCGGAGGTCGAGTCCTGCCGTACCGGCCGAGGTGGTGGTACGGCTGCCCGGCAGGGCCGCCTCGACCTCGTCGGCCATGGCCGCGGGCACCTCATAGTTGCGACCACTGACCGCCGGACCGAGTAGCACCGAGACATCGCCGGCTTGCGCGCCCAGCCTGAGCATTGCCTCCACGGCACGAACCACCACGCCGTTTTGCGCCCCGACGCGCCCGGCGTGCACCGCCGCGGCCACGCCGGCGCGGGCGTCGGCCATCAACACCGGCACACAGTCGGCCGTCACCACCGCCAGTGCCAGTCGCCGGGTGGCCGTCACCAATGCGTCGGTGTCCGCCAACGCGGTAACACGCGGGCCGTCGACCACTTCGACTCGATCGCCGTGGACCTGGTTCATCCAGACCACCCGGTTGGCCGCCAAGCGAATCGCGGCGGCCAGCCGGGCGCGGTTTGCGGCCACCGCCGCCGCGTCGTCACCGACATGGTCGCCGAGGTTGAATGTGTCGAACGGCGGCCTCGACACGCCGCCTGCCCGAGTGGTGGTCACCCGCCGGATGCGAACGCTCACTTAGCCAGTATCCGGATTCCGCTCGCATCGAACGCCTTAAGCAACTTCAGCCGAGCTCAGCCAAGCTCACCGGCGCATGAACGGCGGCACGTCGACGTCGTCGTCGTCGCCTCCGATGTTCAGGGTTGCCCCGTTTGTGTGCACCGGCACGCTGACGGCGTCGACCGGCTCGAACAGCGTCGAGGTCAGCTTGCCGGCCCGCGCCGATTCGATCCGGTGAGCGCCGCCGGTGCGTTCGGCACCCACACCCACCACGGGCTTGCGGCCGGCCCCGCCGGCTTCAAAGCCCGCGGCGATCACGGTGACGCGCACCTCGTCGCCCAGCGAGTCGTCGATCACGGTGCCGAAAATGATGTTGGCATCCTGGTGAGCGGCGTCCTGCACGAGCGAGGCCGCCTCATTGATCTCGAAGAGGCCCAGGTCGCTGCCGCCGGCGATGGACATCAGCACACCCTGGGCGCCCTCCATGGAGGCCTCCAGCAGCGGCGAGTTGATGGCGATCTCGGCGGCTTTCAGCGACCGGCCCTCGCCACGCGCCGAGCCGATGCCCATCAGGGCGGTCCCGGCGCCGGACATGATGCCCTTGACGTCGGCGAAGTCGACGTTGATCAGCCCGGGTGTGGTGATCAGGTCGGTGATGCCCTGCACGCCGTTGAGCAGCACCTCGTCGGCGCTGCGGAACGCGTCCATCAGGGACACCGCAGCGTCGCCCATCTGCAGCAGGCGGTCGTTGGGTATCACGATCAGGGTGTCGCAGCTCTCCCGCAACGCGGATATGCCGTTCTCGGCCTGGTTGCTGCGCCGCTTGCCCTCGAACGAGAACGGCCTAGTGACCACGCCGACGGTCAGCGCCCCCAATTTGCGGGCAATGCTGGCGACGACGGGCGCACCGCCGGTGCCGGTTCCGCCTCCTTCGCCGGCGGTGACGAACACCATGTCGGCACCGCGGAGCAGTTCCTCGATCTCGTCCTTGGCGTCGTCGGCGGCCTTGCGCCCGACCTCCGGATCGGCGCCGGCGCCCAACCCGCGGGTGGAATCACGTCCGACATCGAGCTTTACGTCGGCGTCGCTCATCAACAACGCCTGGGCGTCGGTGTTGATCGCGATGAACTCCACGCCCTTGAGGCCCTGCTCGATCATCCGGTTGACGGCGTTGACGCCGCCGCCACCGATACCCACAACTTTGATGACGGCCAAATAGTTGTGTGGGGGGGTCATCATTCGTCTTCCTCCCTGGGGAACCCGGTGTGTCCGCTTGAAAACCCTCAACCTCAACTCTAGGTTTAGAGTTATGTCAAGTTCCGCGTAACCAGAACGGTATGGGTACGACGCGGACTAACCGTGCAGGCGCGCCGACGCGCAGCGCGGTTTTTTCGCTGTGCGAGCGCAGCTGACCTAAAAACACCGTGTGGACGACGCCGGTCCCCCGGCCGCACCACTCGCCGCTTCGGTGGGCTCACTGTCCCGACGTCAAACCGAGCATCTCGCCGCTACGACGCAACAACGCCAGCAAATGCCGATGCCTCGAAAACCGGTTGTTACCCGTGCATTACCGCCGGCGGGTTCGGATTAGGGGGAGCCAGGGCTGCCAGGCGAGCCGGGCGAGCCACTGGAGGTGCCAAAGACTCCGCCGCTGCCGGCGCTGCCGCCGCTGCCGCCGCTGCCGCCGGGAGTGCCGTCGCCGCCGTTGCCACCGTTGCCGCCGTTGCCGGAGCTGCCGGAGGCGCTGCCCCCGGTGCCGCCGCCGCCGCCGTTGCCGCCGAACGTGCCGTCGCCGCCGTCGCCGCCGTCGCCGCCGGTGCCGCCGTCGCCGGTGGAACTGCCACCGCCGGTGCCGCCACCGCCGCCGCTGCCGCCGAACGTGTCGCCGGTGCCACCGGCGCCACCGTCACCGCCGGTGCCGCCTGTGGAGCCGGCGACACCGGCGACCCCGCCGGTGCCGCCGGTGCCGCCGTTGCCGCCGGTCGTGCCGGTGCCACCGGAGCCGCCGGCGCCGCCGGCACCGCCGCCGCCGAAGGTGCCAAAGCCGCCGGTGCCGCCGCCGCCGCCGTTTCCGCCGACGCCGTTTGTCGTGCCGATGCCCTTGCCTGCGCCGCCGCCGTTTCCGCCGACGCCGCCGGTGCCTCCGTCACCGGTGACGGTGGAGACGCCGGCGTCACCGCCGAGGCCGCCGGTGCCGCCGTTGCCACCGTTGCCATTGCCGGCAAGGCCAAGGCCGCCTCTGCCGCCGAGGCCGCCGTTTCCGCCGAGGCCGCCGTCGCCGCCGTTGCCGATGGCGCCGGTGCCACCGCCGCCTCCGTTGCCGCCCGTGCTGCCGTTACCACCCTGGCCGCCATAGCCTGCGGCGCCGGCACCGGTGCCGGCGTCACCGCCGGCCCCGCCGCCGCCGCCGATGCCGCCGGCGCCGCCCTTGGCGCCGTCGAAGGGGTTGAATGTGTAGCCGTCGCCGCCACCGCCGCCGGTCCCGCCGTTGCCGCCGAGGCCGCCGTTGCCGTTTGTGCCGCCAAGATCGGCGCTACCGCCGTCGCCGCCAGCGCCGCCGTCGCCGCCAGCGCCGCCGCCGCCGCCGGCGCCGCCGCCGACGGGGACGCCCTGGATCTTGTTAACCGGTCCGCCGGGACCCGCGGCGCCATTCCCGCCCAGGCCGCCCCTGCCGCCGTTGCCGCCCGTGCCGACGGTGCCGACCGTACCTCCACCGGTGGTACCCGCCTTACCGGCGGCACCGCCAGTGCCACCGATGCCGCCGGTGCCGCCCTGGGAACCAGCGCCGCCCTTGTCGCCCGTGTAGCTGCCGCCGACTCCGCCGACGCCGCCCGTGCCGCCGTTTCCACCGAGGCCGCCGGTGCCGCCGAAGGAGCCGATACCACTGCTGGCGCCGCCGGTACC
The DNA here is from genome assembly GCA_963778135.1 of uncultured Actinomycetota bacterium. GTDB lineage: Bacteria > Actinomycetota > Actinomycetes > Mycobacteriales > Mycobacteriaceae > Mycobacterium. Next base: position 1,121,410 of record CAVZTC010000005.1, read on the forward strand.
CCCGGCGCCGCCGGCGCCGCCCTGGCCACCGTTAGAACCGAGAGTGGGTGTAGATGAGCTGGTACCCGCGTTGCCAAAGCCACCGCCGCCGCCATTGCCGCCGGTTCCGCCGGTTCCACCCTTACCGCCGGTACCGGCGGTAAGGGTGGTAGCGCCGCCGACACTGAGGGCTCCGGCGGCACCGCCGGCACCGGCGGTGCCGCCGGTGCCGCCCTGGCCGCCCGCGGCGCCGGTTGATTGGCCGGCGCTGGTGCCCGTGTTGGTGCCACCGATGCCACCGGTGCCGCCTTTACCGCCGTTACCGCCGAGGCCACCGGTCCCGGCGACCGAACCGGTACCGGTGGCTGCGCCGCCGGTACCCCCGGTGCCGCCCGCACCGCCCTGGCCACCCTGCTGCCCCGCAGCGGGCGTAGAGCCGGGGCCCCCGTCGTTGCCGCCGCCGCCGTTGCCGCCGTTGCCGCCGGTCCCACCGATACCGCCGATACCGCCGTTACCCTTGCTGGCCCCGGCCCCGCCCGCCCCGGCGGTGCCACCGATGCCACCCTGGCCGCCCTGCCCGCCCATCCCGCTCTGGGTAGCGGCGGTGTTGCTGCCGCCGAGGCCGCCGGTGCCGCCCTGACCGCCGTTACCCCCGAGCCCGCCAATGCCCTTGACCGAGCCCGTGCCGTTGGCGGCGCCGGCGCTACCCCCGGAGCCGCCCGCCCCGCCCTGACCGCCCTGGAATCCCTGCGCGGCCGTGGCGCCGGCTACTGACGTGGAGCCCGCTGCGCTACCGGTGGCGCCGCCGCCACCGTTGCCGCCGGTCCCGCCCGTGCCGCCCGTGCCGCCGTTGCCCTGGCTGCCCCCGCTGCCGCCCGCCCCGGCCGTGCCACCGGCGCCACCCTGGCCGCCCGCCGCTCCAATGCCGCCCCCGCTGGTGCCGGAGCTGGTGGTGCCAGTGTTGGTTCCACCGACGCCACCGACGCCGCCCTGACCGCCGTTACCCCCGAGCCCACCAGCGCCGGTGGTCGAGCCGGAACCATTGGCAGCGCCGCCGCTACCGCCGGAGCCGCCCATCCCACCCTGGCCACCCTGCGACCCCACAGTGGGCGAGGTCGTGGTGTCACTGCCCGGGTTGCCGGCGACGCCGGTGGCGCCGGTGCCACCGGTCCCGCCGGTCCCACCCGTGCCGCCCGTGCCGCCGTTGCCTTGGCTGGCCCCACTACCGCCAGACCCGGCCTGGCCACCGACGCCGCCCTTGCCACCCTGGGCGCCCAAGCCGCCGCCCGTCGCGCCGGTGTTGGTGGTGCCGGTGTTGTTGCCACCCTGGCCGCCGATGCCGCCCTGGCCGCCTTGACCGCCGAGGCCACCGGCCCCGTTCAGCGAGCCGACACCGTTGCTTGCGCCGCCGTTACCGCCGACGCCACCCGCGCCGCCCTGGCCACCCTGGAAACCCACAGTGGGCGCGGTCGTTGAGTCGCTGCCCGCGTTGCCGGCGTGGCCGGTGGCACCAGTGCCGCCGGTGCCACCGGTCCCGCCCGTGCCGCCGTTGCCGCCGTTGCCGTTGCTGCCACCGCTCGTGCCGGTGCCAGCGGCACCGGCGGTGCCACCGGTGCCACCCTGGCCACCCCGGCCAGCCAAGGGGCCGCCGGAGTCGCCGTTGGTGATGATGGAGATGTTGCTGCCACCCTGGCCGCCGATGCCGCCCTGGCCGCCGTTACCTCCGATGCCGCCGGCCCCGCCGATCGAGCCGACGCCATTGGTGGCGCCACCGAAGCCACCGCTGCCGCCCGCGCCACCCTGGCCACCCTGCAGGCCGTCGGCCGGCGTGGTTGAGCTGGTGCCCGCGGTGCCGGTCGCGCCGAGGCCGCCACTGCCGCCGGTCCCACCCTTGCCGCCCGTGCCGCCCGTACCGTTGCTGCCGCCACTCGTCCCGATACCCGCCGCCCCGGCGGTGCCGCCGATGCCACCAAAGCCACCCTGGGCGCCCTGCCCGCCGCCGGTGGCGCCGGTGCTGACCGTGTCGGTGTTGTTGCCGCCCTGGCCGCCGATGCCACCCTGGCCCCCGGTACCGCCGACGCCACCCGCCCCGCCGATCGAGCCCGCGCCGTTGTTGGCGCCACCGTTGCCACCGATGCCGCCGGCGCCGCCCTGGCCGCCCTGCGAACCCACGCCGGGGGTAGTCGAGCTCGTACCCGCTGTTCCGGTGGCGCCGATCCCGCCGCTCCCTCCGGTCCCGCCGGTCCCGCCGGTACCGCCGGTGCCGTTGCTGCCGCCGCTCGTGCCGGCGCCGGCCGCACCTGCGGTTCCACCGGTGCCGCCCTGGCCACCCTGCGCGCCCAGCCCGCTGCCCTGCGCGCCATTGCTGGTGATCGTGGTATTGCTGCCGCCGGTACCGCCGATGCCGCCCTGGCCGCCTTGACCGCCGAGGCCGCCGGCGCCGCCAATGGAGCCGGTGCCATTGGTGGCGCCGCCGGCGCCACCGGTGCCACCCGCACCGCCTTGACCACCCCGCAGCCCCACTGTGGGTGCATTCGCGGTGTTACCCGCCTTCCCGGTGGCGCCGCCGCCGCCCAAGCCGCCGGTCCCGCCGGTGCCACCGATGCCGCCGGCACCGTTGCTGCCGCCATCGGTCCCGGCACCGCCGGCGCCCGCTTTGCCGCCGGTGCCACCCAGGCCACCCTGGGCGCCCAGGCCGCCGCCGGCCGCGCCTGTGTTGGTAATGCTGGTATTGCTGCCACCCTGGCCGCCGATGCCGCCCTGGCCGCCTTGACCGCCGACGCCGCCGGCCCCGCCGACCGTGCCGGCACCATTGCTGGCGCCGCCGGCGCCGCCCGCTCCGCCCGCTCCGCCCGGGCCACCCTGGAAGCCGATCGCGGGCGACGTCGGGTCGTTGTTACCGGTGGCGCCGGAGGCGCCGAGGCCGCCGGTGCCGCCGGCGCCGCCCGTACCGCCGGTGCCGCCGGTGCCCGCGGCACCCGCGGCGCCGGGGCCGGCGCCGGGCGCGCCGGCTGTGCCTGCGGCGCCGCCGGTGCCACCCTGGCCACCCTGGGCGCCGGCACCGCCGCCGGAGGCGCCGGTGCTGGTGGTGTCCGTGTTGTTGCCGCCCTGACCTCCGGAGCCGCCCGTGCCGCCTTGGCCGCCGTGGCCGCCCGGGCCGTTGATGCCACCCACCGGGGCCGCGCCGCCTTGGCCGCCTTGGCCCCCTTGACCGCCGTGGTAGCCCGTGCTGCCGGGATTGGGCGCGGTTGAGCTGGTGGCGGCGGCACCCACGTCGCCATGGCCCCCGGTCCCGCCGAACCCGCCGGCGCCGCCCGTACCCGCCGCGCCGGTGCCGCCGCCGAGCCCACCGCCGCCGGCAACGCCGGGCGCGCCACCCGTACCGCCGGTCCCACCCATGCCGCCGTCACTGTTGACGCCCGCGCCGCCGTCGCCGCCGATCCCGCCGGCACCGCCGGTGCCGCCGGCGCCCCCGGTTCCGAGCAGGCCGGAATCAGCGCCGCCATCCCCGCCGGCACCGCCCATCCCACCGGAAAAACCGGTACCGCCGGCCACGCCCGAACTGCCTGCGCTACCCGCACCGCCGGCCCCCCCTGCCCCGCCGCTGCCGCCCGCCCCGCCGCCCCCACCCAGCATCGCCATGCCGGGCCCGCCGTTGCCGCCGACCCCGCCGGTTCCGCCGCCCTGACCAGGGCCGCCGGCAGTGCCCGCGCCGCCGGAGCCACCGGCACCGCCGGAGCCGAACAGCGTTCCACCCGCACCACCGGTCCCGCCGGTGCCGCCGACCCCGCCGGCCAGCGCGACCCCACCGGCTCCGCCCATTCCGCCCGAACCGAACAGCGCAGCGGACCCGCCTGTGCCACCCGGCTGACCGGGCGCCCCGGAGCCACCGTTGCCGCCGTTGCCGAATAGCCAACCGCCGGGGCCGCCTGCCTGCCCGGTTCCCGCCGCCCCGTCTGAGCCGGCGCCTACCAGCGGTCGACCCGTGTACATCTCCACCGGCGAGAAAAAGTTGAGGCCCAGCAGCGCCGCCAGTGGCGAAGCATTAGCCGCCTCGGCGGCCGCGTACGAGCGCGCACCCGCAGTCAACGCCTGCACGAAATCGTCATGAAACGCCGCCGCCTGCCCGCTCAGCGCCTTGTACTCCTCGCCGAACTTGCCGAACAGCGCGGCGATACCCGCCGAGACCTCGTCTTCGGCTGCGGGCACCAGCTGGGTCGTCGAAGTAGCCGCGGCTGCGGTAGCCCCCCGGATCGTCGATCCGATCCCGGTCAAGTCCGCGGACACCGCGGCCAAGACGTCGGGAGTTGCGATTACAAACGACGACATTTTTTCGGCCCCTATCAGTCGAGCCCGATTTGCACACCAGACAGTATTCAGCAGCGGCGCGCGTAGAAGCCCCGATCGAGGAAAATTGCTTGGGAGTTTCCCAATTCTCAGAGGTCACGGACCGGATTTGGCAGTAAAAATGCCGCGCCGGGCCGTCCGCCGTGCTCGGGGGATTCGTTACTTGACGGTCGGCAGGTCCGGGCTGGACACGTCGTAGGTCTTGCCGGGCTGCGTCAACAACGCGGCAAGCTTCTCCGCCTTCTCTTCGCCCCGGTCGGTGCTCCCCCAGATCACCACCCGCCCGTCGCCGAGCGTGAGGGTGATCGACGACACCGACGGGGCCGAAATTCGGCCCACCTGACCCAGGACCTCGGGCCGCAGCGCGAGCAACACCGCCAGCGCGGCCCTGGTGGCCGGGTCGGTCGGCCCGGGGTCCTCGACATCGATATAGGTCAACCCCGGCGGCGGCGGACCGGTCGCGAAGTCGACACCGTCACGGTCAAAGAGGTGCGGGCCATCCGGATAGTCCTTGACCACCAACGGGACGCGCTCGACGATCGTGATCCGCAGCGCCGACGGGTACTGTCGCTGCACCCGAGCGCTGGCCACCCGCCGGATCGCCGCGACCCGGTCGGCGACCTGGTCGGTGTTGATCTGCAGCAGCGGCGTGCCCGTCCGCACCTGCGCCGCGTCGAGGACTTCCTCGCGCGTCACCGCGGTGGTCCCGGTAACGACGATGTCGCGCGCCGACATCGCCGGCGTGAAATAGAGAATCAGCGCGAGCCCGACCCCGACAACGGCCACCAGCACCGTCGCCAGCAGCATTTTCAAACCCCGAACCACACCCCGCGCAACGGGCTTGGGCTCGGTGACGGGATGCCCGCGGGCCCGTCGTTTGGCCTCGCGGCGGGCTTCCTCGATGGCCGTGGCGCGCGCCTGCGCCGCACGGCGCTCGGCGCGTTCCCGGCGGGCCCTCCGGCGCGGCCCCTCGGGTTCGCCTTCATCTTCAGCTTCATCGGAGGGCTGCCCGCCATCCTGGTCGTCGGCGACGATGGGTTCTGCGATCACGCCAGAGCCACCAGTGTCATCGGTGTCGTCCGGCACGTCCGGGCCCACCAGGTCGGTCGGCGTGGAGTCGTTCGGGCCGGTCACGACCGCACCCCCGGCCGGCCGGGCGCGCTGCGGTTGGCCCGGACCCGCAGCGCGGTCACGATCTCGGGCCCCAGGAGGGTCACGTCTCCCGCACCCATCGTGACGATGACGTCGCCCGGGCCGGCGGCCGCAGCCACCTCCTCGGCGACCGCCGAGAAGTCCCGGAGGTAGCGGACCGGCACGCTGACGTGCTCGGCGACGCTGGCGCCACTGACGCCGGCCAGCGGTTGTTCCCGCGCCCCATAGACGTCCAGCACGAACACCTCGTCGGCGGCACTGAGTGCGTGACCGAACTCGGCGGCGAAAGCCTTTGTCCGCGAATACAAATGGGGCTGAAATACCACGATGCTGCGACCGCCGCTCTGCTGCTCGAGCATCGTGGTGACCGCCGCCAGCGTCGCACTGATCTCCGTCGGGTGATGCGCGTAGTCGTCGAAAACCCGCACAGGCGAGTTCGGGGCGGTGCCGACTCCGGCGGTCCCGACCAGTTCGAATCGGCGACGAACGCCCTCGAAGCCGGCGAGCCCGTCCAGCACCTCGTCGACCGGGGCGCCGATCTCGACCGCCGCCAGCAGCGCGCCCAGCGCGTTGAGCGCCATGTGCCATCCGGGCACCGACAGCCGCATCGCCCGCACCGGTTCGCCCGCCAGCCGGATGTGCGCGACGGCTTCGGTGCCGTGTTGCTCCCACGACACCAGGCGCCCCGCAAGGTTTAATGAGCTGCGACCCGCTTCGCCCGGCTGCGCCGCGCTCGCGACCGCCGCTGGGTCTTCCTCTGCCGAAGACCCGTAGGGCAGCACCCGAATTCCCAGCTCGGCGGTGCGTTGGGCCAGCGCGGCCGCACCGGGGTCATCGGTGCACACCACCAGCGCTCCCCCGGGGGCAAGCCGCTCCACGAAGGAGTCAAACACCCCGACGTACGACTCGGCGCTGCCGTAGAAGTCCAGGTGATCGGACTCGATGTTGGTGACAATCGCAACGTTGGGTGTGTATTCGAGCAGTGAACCGTCGCTTTCGTCGGCCTCGGCGACGAAGCAGTCGCCGCTGCCGTGGTGCGCGTTGGTGCCGGCCTCCCCCAACTCACCGCCCACCGCGAACGACGGGTCTTTACCGCAGTGCTGCAGAGCCACGATGAGCATCGACGTTGTCGTCGTCTTGCCGTGGGTGCCGGTGACCATCAGCGTGGTGCGCCCCTGCATCAGGCTTGCCAGTACGGCCGGTCGCAAGATCACCGGAACGCCGCGACGCCGGGCTTCGACGAGCTCGGGGTTGGTTTTGGGGATGGCGGCATGCGTGGTGATGACGGCGGTGGGCCCGCCGGGCAGCAGATCCAGCGAGGACGCGTCGTGCCCGATGCGGATCTGCGCACCTCGCGCCCGCAGCGCGTGCACGCCGCGTGACTCCTTGGCGTCCGACCCGGACACCTGTCCGCCGCGGTCCAGCAGGATGCGGGCGATCCCGGACATTCCGGCTCCCCCGATGCCTACCATGTGCACCCGCTGCAGCTCGGGTGGCAACTGATCGGAATTCACTGTTTTCCTCCGGCGGCCGCCCGGCCGCGCTGCGCCCGTCGCGCGATATCCAGCGCCGCCTCGGCCACCTGTCGCGCGGCGTCCCGATGGCCCACCCGCGCGGCCGCCGCGGTCATTGCCGCCAGCCTCTGTGGGTCGGTGAGCAACCCGGCTACCTCCTTGGCCACCAGCCCCGGCGTCAGGGCGGCATCGGCGACCAACATGCCGCCGCCGGCGTCGACCACCGGCAGCGCGTTGAGCCGCTGCTCGCCGTTGCCGATCGGCAGCGGCACGTAGATGGCCGGCAGGCCGACCGCCGATACCTCGGCGACCGTCATTGCCCCGGACCGGCAGATCACCAGGTCGGCGGCGGCATACGCCAGATCCATCCGGTCGAGGTAGGGCACCGCCACGTACGGCGGATCACCTTTCTCGGGTGTGCGCAGCTCGAGGGTGTTCTTGGGCCCGTGGGCGTGCAGCACGGACACGCCGGCGGCGGCAAGGTCGGCGGCGGCGCCCGAGACCGCCCGGTTCAACGAGACCGCGCCCTGTGAGCCCCCGAACACCAGCAGCACTCGCGCGTCGTCGGCAAACCCGAAATGCTTGCGGGCGTGCGCGCGTAACCCCGCGCGGTCCAGCGTCGTAATAGCCGCGCGGACCGGGACCCCCACCACCTCGGCGCGTTTCAGCCCGGAATCCGGCACCGCGGACAGGATTCGGGCGGCGGTGCGCGCGCCGACTCGGTTCGCGATCCCGGCCCTGGCGTTGGCCTCGTGGATCACCACCGGAATGCGGCGCCTGGAACGCCTGGAACGCCTGAACAGTCGGTGCCCAAATCCGCGCGCGGCAAGGTAGGCCGGCAGTGCCACATACCCGCCGAAACCGATGATGACGTCGGCGTCGACGACGTCGAGCACCGAGCGGGTCTCGCGAACGGCACGCCACACCCGCGACGGCAGCCGGGCCAGATCGCCGGTGGGCTTACGCGGCAACGGCACCGGGGTGATCAATTCGAGGTGGTAGCCGCGCTCGGGCACCAGCCTGGTCTCCAGCCCTCGCCGGGTGCCCAGTGCGGTGATCCGAACCTGCGGATCCAGCGCGGACAGCGCGTCGGCGACGGCCATCGCGGGCTCCACATGGCCGGCGGTGCCGCCGCCGGCCAGGACGACCGACAGTACGGAGCCGACCGACGATGCGGCACCGGCGGGCGATGCGGCACCGGCGGGCGAGGGGTTTGTCCCCTGCCCGCCGGCCGGCTGTTTGATCGAGCCGTTCACCCGTAACGCTGACCTTCCAATGCGCGAACGCGCCGTGTCTGACGCTGGCCCCCATACCTCTGACCAGATACATGATGCCCTGCGCGACGGGATGAGCCGTCATCCACTCGGGGGATTGCCGAGCGCTGGGACCGCTGGGGCCGCTGGGGCCGGTCAAGCTCTCGGGCGGCGTCGCGGGCCGGCTTGCGCGGCATGGCCGGTTTGGCCGGATTCGCGGGTTGCGCACGGGCCTGCTTGCGGTCACGAAACGCTTCGATACGGCTCGGCAGATACGGCTCGGGCAGCGGCAGCCGCAGCAGCCGGTTGACCTTGTCGTCGCGCCCGGCCCGCAGCGCAGCCACCGCCTCCGGTTCATGGCGAGCCGCATTAGCCATGATGCCCATCATGAAAAGCGTTGCAGCCGTTGATGTTCCGCCAGCAGAGATGAGTGGTAGCTGCAGCCCGGTGACCGGCAGCACCCCGATCACGTAGCCGATGTTGATAAACGCCTGCCCGAGCACCCACATCGTCGTGGTGGCCGTCAGCAACCGCAGGAACGGGTCGGCCGACCGCCGAGCGATCCGCATCCCGGTGTACGCGAACAGCCCGAAGAGCGCCAAGAGTCCAAACGCCCCGATAAACCCAAGCTCCTCGCCGATGATCGCGAAGATGAAGTCGTTGTGTGCATTCGGCAGGTAGTTCCACTTGGCGGTGCCCTGACCCAGTCCGTCGCCGAAGACGCCGCCGTGGGCGAGCGCGAACTTGGCCTGCCTCGCCTGGTAGCCCGTGTCCTGTGGGTCGTTCTCGGGGTCAAGCCACGACCGCACCCGGTCTGACCGGTAACCGGCCGACATCGCCAGGATTGCGCCGGCGACGAAGACCGCCGCCAGCGACGAGCCGAACACGCGCAGCGGCAGCCCGGCATACCAGAGCAGGGCCAACAGGATGATGCCCAGCGACACCGTCTGCCCGAGGTCGGGCTGGGCCACGATCAACCCCAGCGCGATCACCGCGGCCGGCAGCAACGGAATCAGCATCTCACGCAGCGACGCGTGTTCCATGCGGCGGGCGGCCAGCAGGTGCGCACCCCAGATCGCGAATGCGATCTTGGCCAACTCGGACGGTTGCATCGAAAAGCCGGCGACCACAAACCACTTGCGGGAGCCGTTGGCGAGGTTGCCGATCCCCGGAACGAGCACCAGCACCAGCAAGATGATGGTGATCAGGTACGCGGAGAACGCGACACGTCGGATGAATCGCACCGACAGCCGCAACGAGGTGTAGCCGGCGATCAGACCGATGACCGTCCACAGGACCTGTTTGCCGAAGATGACCCACGCCGATCCGTCGTCGCCGTAGGACCGCACACCGGAGGCCGACAGCACCATGATCAGACCGAGCGTCGTCAGCAACCCGGCGACGGCAATGATGAGGTGAAAAGACGTCATGGGCCGGCCCAGCCAGGCACCGAACCTGGTGCGCACCGCAGAAACCTTGGCGCCCACCGGGATCCCCGGGGCTACTGGGGCTACGGAGGCTACTGAGGCTTCACAGGCCGCCTCGTGGCCGCCGGCGTCCGTCCCGGCTGCGGACTCGTCGTCGGTCACCGTTTCGACGTCGTGCGTCTCGTCACCGTCGGCTGCTGTCGCCGCGCCCGGATTCTTCGCCCGGCGTAGCACCCGGGTCAGCGCGTTAGCCACACTCACCTACCGGGTCGCCGCGCGCACGACGGCCGCAAACACGTCGCCGCGTTCGGCGTAACCGCTGAACTGGTCGAACGACGCGCCGGCCGGTGCCAGCAGGACGGTGTCACCGGGCCTGGCCAGGTCCCGGGCCGCGGCCACCGCCGCGGTCATCACGCGCGTGCCGACGGCCTCGCCCGAATCATCAACTTTTGTCACTTTGACAACAGAAGCCTCAGAAGCCTCAAAAGTCGCACGCATACCAGCATCCTCGCCTGTCACAACGTGGACGACGGGGACATCGGGCGCGTGTCGCGATAACGCCTCGGCAACCACCGCGCGATCTCGGCCGATGAGCACCGCGCCGGCCAGCCGCGACGCCATTCGGGCGACCTCGGCATCCAGCGATGCGCCCTTGAGCAGACCGCCGGCCACCCAAACCACCCGCGGATAGGCCAGCACGGACGCCTCCGCGGCGTGCGGATTGGTGGCCTTGGAGTCGTCGACGTATCTGATCCCGTCGACGACGGCCACCACCTCGGAGCGGTGCGAGCCCACCCGAAACGACGCGAGCGCCGCCGCGATCGCTTCCGGCGGAACGCCAACGCTGCGGGCCAGCGCCGCGGCGGCCAGCGCGTCGAGGACCCCGACGGGGCCCGGCACCGGTATCGACGCGACCGGCAGCAGCACCAGGTCGTCGGCGAAGGCCCGATCCACTAGCTGGCCGTCGCGCACCCCTAGTTCGCCCTCGGCGGGCGGGCCGAGCCGGAAGCCGGTCCGCACCGGCGCCGACGCGGTGTCCAGCAGCGCCGCGGCCCGGCCGTCGTCCAGCCCGACCACCGCCACCCGGCCACCCAACGCGCGGGCCTTGTCCGCTGTGTATTCGGCCATCGTGGCGTGCCAGTCCAGGTGGTCTTCGGCGATGTTGAGTACCACGCCCGCCTCGGGCCGCAGGGACGGCGCCCAATGCAGCTGGAAACTGGACAGCTCGACTGCCAGCAGGTCGGTGGTGGACGAGCCGGACTCCCCCAGCACGTCCAGCACCGGGCTGCCGATGTTGCCGCACAGCGCGCTGCGCAGGTCAGCGGCGGTCAACATGGCGTGCAGCATCGACGTCGTCGTCGTCTTGCCGTTGGTGCCGGTAACCACCAGCCAGCGGCGTGGCGGCCCGTAGTGCCCCGCGGCGTCCAGCCGCCAGGCCAGCTCCACATCGCCCCAGATGGGCACACCCGCCGTCGCGGCGGCCGCCAGCACGGGCGTCGTCGGCGAGAAGCCGGGACTGGTCACCACCAGGTCGTAATCGGCGATCTGCTGCGTGGCGATCGAGGCGGTCACCGTCGCCACTCCGCTGTCCGCGAACCGGCGCAGGGTGGCCGGGTCGTCGTCGCAGATCGTTGGCGTGGCGCCGAACCGGACCAGCGCCGCCAGCACGGCGCGCCCGGTGACACCGCCACCGGCCACCAGCACGGGCACGCCCGGCGCGAGCGGTTCGAGCACGTCAGGCGCCGACCGCGGCTAGCCACTCACCATAGAAAAGGGCCACGCCGAGACCGCAGGTAATCGCGGTGAGCAGCCAAAAACGAATGATCACCGTGGTTTCGGCCCACCCGGCCAACTCGAAATGATGATGAAACGGCGCCATCCGGAACACGCGGCGCCCGGTGGTGCGGAAGGCCAGGATCTGCACCACCACCGACGTGATTTCGGCGACGAACAGCGCACCCAGCACCACCGCGAGCAGTTCGGTGCGGCTGGTAACCGACAGCCCGGCGATGATGCCGCCCAGCGCCAGCGAGCCGGTATCGCCCATGAAGATCTTGGCCGGCGCGGCATTCCACCACAAAAAGCCGATGCAGGCGCCGGCGGTCGCGGCCGCAATTAGCGCCAGGTCCAACGGATCGCGCACGTTGTAGCAGCCCAGGCCGGGCGCGGTGACGCACGCGTTGCGGTATTGCCAGAAGGTGATCAGCACATACGCACCCGTGACCATCGCCATGCACCCGGCCGCCAGCCCGTCCAGGCCGTCGGTGAAGTTGACCGCGTTCGACCACGCGCTGACGACGACCACGCAGAACAGTACGAACAGTCCGGGAGCCAGTGCGACGGTAGCGATTTCACGCACGTAGGACAGGTCGGCGCTGCCGGGTGTCAACCCGGCGCCGTTGCGGAACTGCAGCACCAGCACGCCGAACAGCACCGCGGAGGTGATCTGCCCGACCGTCTTGGCCGTCTTGTTCAAGCCGAGGTTGCGCGACCTGCGGATCTTGATCAGGTCATCGAGGAATCCGACGCCGCCCAGCGAGGTGGCCAGACCCAGCACCAACAGCCCCGACGCGGACACGCCTTCACCGTCGAACGCCAGCCCGGCCAGGTGGGTGCCTAGGTAGCCCGCCCAGATGCCCGCCAGGATCGCCACCCCACCCATCGACGGCGTGCCGCGTTTGGTGTGGTGGCTCGGCGGACCGTCCTCCCGGATTTGATGACCGAATCCCTGCTTGGTGAACAGCCGAATCAGCGCCGGGGTCAACAGGATCGACACCGCCAGCGCAACGGCGACGGCGACCAGGATCTGTCTCATGGGCGAACCCCGCTGCCTGCACCTTCTGCGCCTGCGGCGCCTTCGGTGTCATCAGCGGCCAGAGCATCGGCCAGCGCCCCCAGGCCCGCCGCGTTCGACGCCTTGACCAGGACCACGTCTCCGGGCCGCACTTCGGCCCGCAACAATGCCAGGGCGGCTTCGGCGTCGGCGACGTTGACGGCCCCTCGGTCAGCCCCTGGATCAGTTTCCGAGCCCCACGAGCCCTCCATGACGGCCCCGTGGTGCATGGCGCTCATCGACCTCCCCATTCCGACGACAACGAGTCGAGACACATCTAAGCGCACCGCGAGCCGGCCGATGCGGTCATGCTCGGTTATCGCATCATCGCCGAGCTCGGCCATCTCCCCCAGCACCGCCCAACTGCGCCGTTTTTCGGGCCCGGCGCCGCCGTGCGCTATCCAGGCCAGCGCCTGCAACCCGGCGCGCATCGAGTCCGGGTTGGCGTTGTAGGCGTCGTCGATCACCGTCACCCCGTCGGCGCGGTCGGTCACCTGCATGCGGTGGCGCGACACCGGTCCCGCTTGGGCCAGCGCGGCCGCCACCTGCTCGACGCCCGCGCCGCATTCCAGCGCGACGGCACCCGCGCACAGCGCGTTGGCGACCTGATGGTCGCCATAAACGCCGAGTTGCACCTCAATTTCCCTGGCTTTCCCCTCTGGGCCAATGTTGGTGTGCATGATGAAGCGCGGCCGGGCCAGTTGGTCCAGCGACACCGGACCGGCCCACACGTCCGGGGACCCCGAATCAACGCGGCTTACCCGGACCACCCGGGCCCCCGTCTCCTTGGTCACCTCGGCCATCGCCGCCACCGCCGAGTCATCGACGTTGAGGATGACCACCCCCGATGATGGAACAGCCCGTGGCAGTTCGGCTTTGGTCCGCGCGATGGCCTCGCGGGAGCCGAATTCACCCAGATGCGCGGTGCCGACGTTGAGGACCACCCCGATTGCCGGCGTGGCGATCGCCGCCAGCTCTGCGATATTGCCGGGGTGGCGGGCCGACATCTCCAGGATTAAGTAGTCGGTGCGCCGCGTCGCGCGCAACACCGTCCAGGGATGGCCCAGCTCGTTGTTGAACGACCCCGGCGGGGCCACCACCTCGCCGAGTGGCTTGAGCACGGCGGCGACCAGGTCTTTGGTCGAGGTCTTTCCCGACGAACCCGTAATCCCGATGATGGTGAGCCCGCCCGCCACCAGCTCCGCGGCCACCGCCTTGGCCAGCTTGGCCAGCGCGGCCAGCACCGCCGCGCCGGATCCGTTGACGTCGTGTTCGAGCGCCCCGGAGCGGCTCTCCCGCGGTTCGGGGGAAACCACGACGGCTGGAACCCCGACCGGCCGCGCCGCCAGCACGGCGACCGCGCCGGCCGCCACGGCCGACGCCGCGTGGTCATGCCCATCGAAACGCGCCCCCGGCAGCGCCAGGAACAGCCCCCCCGGCCCGACGGACCGCGAGTCGAACTCGACGGTGCCGGTGATGCGTCGTTCGGCGGCGGCCTCGGGCGAGATATCGGCCAGCGTGCCACCGACGATCTGGGCGACCTGGGCAACGGTCAGCTCGATCATTTGCTGGCCCCCAACGCATCCAAAGCCTGGGCCAGCTCCACCCGGTCGTCGAATGCGCGGGTGTGCTCGCCGGTGCGCTGCCCGGTTTCATGGCCCTTGCCAGCGATCACCAGGACATCGCCCGGCCTTGCCCAGCAGACCGCGTGCTCGATCGCCTCGCGCCGGTCGCCGATCTCGATCACCTGCGCCGCAGCACCGGGTTCGGCGGCGCCGGCCAGGATCTCGCGGCGGATTGACGCGGGGTCCTCGCCGCGCGGGTTGTCGTCGGTGACGACCACCAAGTCGGCCAGCTCGGCGGCGATCCGACCCATCGACGCCCGCTTGCCCGGGTCGCGGTCGCCGCCTGCGCCGAACACCACCCCGAGCCGGCGGTCCGGGTGCTTCAGGGTGGTCAGCACGGCCCGCAGCGCTTCCGGCTTGTGCGCGTAGTCGACCAGCGCCAGAAAATCCTGGCCGCGGTCTATTTGCTCCAACCGCCCTGGGACCCGGGTCTCCCGCAGCCCCGGCGACGCCTGCTCCGGGGACACTCCCACTGCGTCCAGAATCGCCAGTGCGACAAGACAATTGGTGACGTTGTAGCGGCCCGGCAGGGGGATGCCGACGCGGTGCCGTACGCCGGCGGGATCGACGACGGTGAACTCCTGTCCGCCGGCTCCCATCGGCGCCACATCCGTGGCCCGCCAGCGTGCGCGCCGGGCGTGCTCTACGGGTTCGCCAGGCGCTGCGGGTTCCTCGAGGGCACTGACTGTGATGGCGTCGCCGGCCAGGGCCGCCATCTTGCGCCCGGCGTCATCGTCGACGCACACCACCACGGTATCGGCGCGCAGCGAGGAGTCCGGGTCGAACAAGGCAGCCTTGGCCTGGAAGTAGTCAGCCATCGTGGGGTGAAAGTCGAGGTGATCGCGAGACAAATTGGTGAAACCGCCCACCGCGAAATGCGTTCCGTCGACCCGGCCCAGGGTCAGCGCGTGGCTGGACACCTCCATGACGACCGTGTCCACGCCACGTTCGACCATCGCCGCCAGCATCGCCTGCAGCGCGGGGGCTTCCGGGGTGGTCAGTGCACTGGGGATGTCGGCGCCGTCGACCCGAATGCCGATGGTGCCGATCAGCCCTGCCGTTCGCCCGCCCGCCCGCAGGCCGGCCTCGACCAGATAAGTCGTGGTGGTCTTGCCGGACGTCCCGGTGATCCCAACGACGGTCACCCGGTCGGACGGGCGTCCGTACACCGTTGCGGCCAGTCCGCCGAGCACGCTGCGGGGTGCGGGATGCACCAGGGTCGGCACTGTGCCCGCCGCGGCGCCCATCTCGGCGACCCCGGCGCCGTCGGTGAGCACCGCGATCGCACCGCGCCGGATCGCATCGCCGGCATACCGGGCGCCGTGGGTGGTCGAGCCCGGCAGGGCGGCGAACAGGTCGCCGGGCAACACGTCCTGGGCCCGCAACGTCACACCGTTGACCGTTATGTCCGGGACTATCCCGGCCTGGTCTGGGGCGTGGTCCGGGGCCTCGTCGGGACCTGCGCCCAGGACCGCACCGACCTGCGCCGCAAGCGCGGAGAGCCGCACACCCGCGCCGCGGGTGGGACTAAGGCCGGTGGGCAACACCCGGATCACCTCCCTCAACTGCCTAACGTGCTCGACGCCGCGTGAAAGCCATGATCGGCCATGCAACCCTACCTAGGCACGAAGCTGGATCGTGACGTGCGATTGGCCGTGGACGCCGCCGACCGAGCCGAGCGCGGCGGCCGGCGACCAGAGCGGCAAGCGTCACGCTTTGGCGGACCTTGACTTCGAAGTCATCTGCTCGGTACACGAGCCGATGCTCGTCGTCGATTCGCCGGGATCGGTAACCGGACAGCCCCGTCTAAAAATGGGCAGCAAACGAATACCATGGCGATCCCTGCCGGTGGAAGTCCCACGCAGCAAATTCATAGATGACGCATTACCGCCGGTCCCGCACCGCCGCTAGGTGGCCTGCAAGGTCAGCGGGGGTCCCGGATCGGGTGACAGCGGGACGTTCTCGCGCTGCATCAGCCAGCCCGCGATGTTGTGGAACAGCGGGGCCGCCGAGTGCCCCGCCGTGCCGTCGGCGTTGCGCTCCGGGTTGTCCATCATGATGCCGATCACGTACCGGGGGTTGTCGGCGGTGGCCATCCCGGCAAACGTGATCCAGTAGACGTTGTCGAAGTAGCAGCCGCAGGCGGGATTGATCTGCTGCGCGGTGCCGGTCTTTCCCGTCATCTGGTACCCCGGCACCGAGGCCGCGGGACCGGTGCCCTGCTGGTAGCCCATCGGGTCTTGCTGCACGACCGCGCGCAGCATCTGCCGCACGGTCTGCGCGGTCTCCGGCGACACCACGCGAATGCCTTCCGGACGCGGCTCCTCGGTCCGGTTGCCATCGGGTCCGATGGTGGCCTTGATGATCCGCGGCGGAATCCGCAGCCCGTCGTTGGCGATCGCCTGGTACATGCCCGTCATCTGCAGCAGGGTCATCGAAAGGCCTTGGCCGATCGGCAGGTTCGCGAAGGTGCTGCCCGACCACTGGTCGACCGGCGGCACCAGACCGGCGCTCTCCCCGGGCAGCCCGACGTTGGTGCGCTGACCCAGCCCGAACTTGCGCAGCATGTCGTAATAGCGCTCCGGGCCGACGCGCTGGGACAGCATCAGCGTGCCGACGTTGGACGACTTTCCGAACACGCCGGTGGTGGTGTAGGGCATTACACCGTGTGGCCAGGCGTCATGCACGGTGGCGTCGCCCATCTGGATCGAGCCGGGTACCTGCAACACCTCATTGGGGTTGCTCAGCCCGTATTCGATCACCGAGGACGCGGCGACCACCTTGTTCACCGAGCCGGGCTCGAAGGGCGAAGACACCGCCAGGTTGCCCAGCTGCCTGTCGCCTTGGCGCCCGATGTCCTGCGACGGGTCGAAGGTGTTGTCGTTCGCCATGGCCAGCACCTCACCGGTCTTGGCTTCCAGCACGACGGCCGAAACGTTGCGCGCCCCAGACACGTTCTTCGCCTGCTGCACCTGCTGCTGCACGTAGAACTGGATGTCGTCGTCGATGGTGAGCTGCACGGTCGAACCGTTGACCGCCCGATGCCTGTTGCGGTAGCTGCCGGGGATGGCCACACCGTCGGACCCGCGGTCGTAGGTAACCGAACCGTCGGCTCCGGACAACACGCCGTCCAGCGAGTCCTCCAGGCCCAGCAGCCCGTGACCATCCCAGTCGATGCCGCCGACGATGTTGGCCGCCAGCGATCCGCCCGGGTACTGGCGCAGGTCCTGCCGCTCAGAGCCGACCTCTGGATATTTGGCCGAGATCGCCTCGGCCACAGCGGGATCGACGGCGCGCGCCAGATAGGCGAAGTTGTCGTCGCTTTGCAGTTTCTTCAGCACCGTCGCGTAGTCCGGCTTGTTGTTCAGCCGGCCCGCGACCTCTTTGGCGATGTCGCGCAGCCGCTGGTCCGGGTCGGGGGCGGTCGGATTCTTCTTCCTGGCTTCCTCCAACTGCGCGCGGATCCGCTTCGGCTGGAAAGTCAGTGCGCGCGATTCGGTGGTGAACGCCAGCTGCTCGTTTCTGCGGTCGACAATGCTGCCGCGGACTGCCTTTGTGACGTCGGTGACCTTGAGTTGTCCCGCGGCTTGGGCCCGCAGGGTGGGGGCATCTGTGACCTGCAGGGTGAACAGCTGCGCCGCCGCCACCATCAGCAACGCGAAAATGACCGCATTGCCGGCCCGGTGCCGGAAAACGAACGACCCGCCGCGGGTCCCCACCTCCACCAGCTGCCGGGTCCGCCGCTCCCGAGCGGAATGACCTGCCGGGGGCGCGGTTGCGGGCACCAACGCGCGGGACCTCTTGACGTCCTTGGTTTTCGCGGACCTAACCGGTTCGCGAATGTCCTTGGCTTTCTGGCCCTTCTGTGCCTTCTGTGCCTTCTGTGCCTTCCGGGACCGTTTCGGTTGCCGAACGTCGTTGGCCTGCCGCGACTTGCGCAGACCGCGCGCCGACCCTTCCGACTGGGACGGGCGCGTCCGCTTGTGGTCGCGACGCCTCACCGTGGGATACCGGGGGCCGTGACGGTGACCGGGCCGAACTGCTCACCGGCGGCGGGGGCCGGCGGCACCGCCGGCGGCTGCGGGACGAGTGCGGCAATCGGATCCAACGGTGTGGTCGGGACCTGGGCCCGCTGGGCCGGAAGCGTGTTTTGCGGCGGAACCACGTCGGTATGTATCGAGGCGGGTCCCGATGTTGGTGCGGGAACCGGGACGGGTAGCCCGCCGACCGGGGCCGGCACCTCTGCGGGACCCTGACCATGCACATTGCCCCCGGGCGCCGGCATCCCCGGCATCGGCAACCCACCCGCGACCGGCCCGGTGGGCTGGCCACCCGGCGCGCCGGGCAACTGCGGAGCGGCCTGCGGCAGATGCTGACCGCCCACCGTCGTCGAGCCGTCGGGGGCGCGCAGCAGCGCCTCAGGTCCGGTCCTGGCCGGCGCGGGCTGATCACCGGCGCCGGGCGTCACCCGGACGGGAACCTCCGGGGGCAGCACTGGCGGCGAAGTTTGCACAGGATTCCCTGGCGGCGGTAGACCGTCTTCGGGCAGCTTGGTGTTCAGCGGTGGCGGGGGCACACCATCGGCCGGCTTGGGTGTGCCGACCACCACCCAGTTACCGGCCGGGTCCTGGACCAGGTGGGCGGTATCCCGGGTCGGGATCATGCCTTGCTTGCGGGCCGCCTCGGCCAGCGCCGGCGCCGATTCCGCCTCGCGCACATCGCGTTCCAGCGCTTCCTTCTGCTGCTCCAGCATCCGGGTCTTCTCGCGGGCGTCGCTCAGCTGGTAGGAGCGCTCGGCGGAGTCGGTGGACAACCACAGGGTGAGGCCCAGTCCGACGCCCAGCGAACCGATCACCAGCACGACGAACGGAACCTTGCTCGCGATGGTCCGCGGCCGCAGGTCGATCGAGGCCAGTCGGACGGCCAGGCGCTCACTCAACCGAGGCCGGACAACCCTGGGCGCCTTGGCTTTCCGGGCCTTGGCCCGTGCCTTGGCCTGGCTAGCGCTCTTGGGCCGGGCCGGCCTGTCGACCGGCCGGGCGATGGGGCTGGTCTGCGGTCCAGACCTTGACGTCCCGGACGTCCGGGACTCGCGGGCCGGCGAGTTCCTTGCGGCGTTCTTCGCGGCGGCGTTTCCAGCTCGCGCTCGGCCGCGGCGCGACGGCGCTTCGGCCGTCACGCGCCCGCGCGTGCGCGCGGAGCCGTCGCGTGCGCCACGGCGGTTGCCGCCGCGGCGTTTCGGCGTCTCGGACGTCGCCTTCATCGGTCGCCCCTCCCGGTTGCCTGCTGTTCGGTGTCACGCTCGACCCGTTGCAGCGCCCGTAGTCGCACCGAGGCGCTGCGCGGGTTGTGTTCGATCTCGGTGGCATCGGCGCGTTCGGCGCCGCGCGTCAGCGAGCGAAATCTCGGCCCATGGCCGGGAAGCTCGACGGGCAGACCCGCCGGCGTCCGGGACGCGACCGCGTCGGCGAACACGCGCTTGACGATCCGGTCCTCCAGCGACTGGTAGGCAAGCACCACGATGCGCCCGGCGACGGTCAGTGCTTCCAGAGCGGCGGGCACGGCATCGCGCAGCGAGGTTAGCTCGTCGTTGACCGCGATCCGCAGTGCCTGGAACGTGCGTTTGGCCGGATGACCGCCGGTGCGCCGCGCCGGAGCCGGGATCGCCTGGTATAGCAGGGCGACCAGTTCGCCGGTCGACGTGAACGGGGCACGGGCACGCTGCCGGACGATGTGCGCGGCGATGCGGCGCGCGAACTTCTCCTCGCCGTAGCGGTGCAGGATATCGGCCAACGCGGCCTCGTCGTAAGTGTTGACGATGTCCGCCGCGCTCAGCGGTGAGCCCGGGTCCATGCGCATGTCCAGCGGCGCGTCCTGGGCGTAGGCGAATCCTCGCTCGGCGCGGTCCAGCTGCATCGACGAGACACCCAGGTCGAAGAGCACACCGTCGACCGATTCCGCTGCGGCATAACCGGATTCGGCCAGCGCGGCGGCCAGTCCGTCGTACCGCGTGTGCACCAACGTGACCCGGTCGCCGAATCGCGCCAGCCGCGTCCGGGCGATGTCGAGTGCGTTCGGATCGCGGTCGAGTCCGATCAACCGCAGGCCAGATAGCTCGGCCAGGAACCGCTCCGCGTGCCCGCCCGCGCCGATGGTGGCGTCGACCAGGACGGCCTCGGAGCCGTCGGAGTGGCGGCGGGTCAGTGCCGGGGCGAGTAACTCGACGCAGCGTTGCGGCAGGACGGGCAGGTGCCCGAAATCCTCTGGATTGTCAACCACCGCAACACCTCTCAGGGCGTGCCGACAGCCGCGGCGGGCCCTGGCGAGACCGGTGGGACGAGCCCCTGCACCCGGGTCCCTGTCCGAACGAACGAACCTGGCGTTGGGGAAGTACGCCAGGGTCGGTTCGGGCAGAGGCCACGATGCACGGGCGCGCGCCTCAGATGATGTCGCCGAGTGCTTCATCGCTGGCCGCGGAGAAGTTCTCTTCGTGGGTCTGCTGGTAGTCGTGCCAGGCCTGCGCGTCCCAGATCTCGAGAAAATCGACCGCGCCGGTCACCACGCAATCCTTGGAAAGGTTGGCGTAGCGGCGGTGGTCGGCCGACAAGGTAATCCGGCCCTGCGTATCGGGATGTTGCTCGTCGGCGCCGGCGGCGAGATTGCGCAGGAACGCTCTAGCCTCGGGGTTGCTGCGCGAGATCTTGCTCGCCCGGCGCGCCCTCTCCTCGAACTCCGCCCGCGGGTAGACCGCCAGGCTGTGATCTTGGCTCTTGGTGACCATCAACCCCCCTGCCAGCGCATCGCGGAATTTCGCGGGCAACGTGAGCCGCCCCTTGTCGTCGAGTTTGGGCGTGTAGGTGCCGAGAAACACCAGCTCACCTCCCGCCCGGACCCGGTCTGGCTCACCCGACTACCTGCCCAAAAGCACTCCCAAAACACTTCGGCCACCATACCCCACAATCCCCCACATCACCCCATTCACACCCATACACAGAGTGTCGTGAGCGCGTTTTGAGGCACTTCCTCCACATCGGGTCGCCGTAGCGCCCCCTGGGGGCGCCAAGCAGCCCGGTGGCGACTCGGCAAAACCGCATTTCAAGGGCGTGAATTCAGTACCGGTGGCCCAGGTGGGGCCAGGTGGGGCCCAAATTGGGGCCCGCGGCTCGATTAGGGCTCGATTGGGACTCGATTTGGCCCCCAGACCTCCCGGGCCCGCCCAGGGGCTGCCAGGGGCCCCCGCGCCTCCCCCGGCCGCGACACCAAAACGGGGCAGCCATTTGGCTACCCCGTGAGGCCCATCTAGCCCGTCAGGCGCGGGCGCGCTTACTCATCGAAGCGACGACGGAACCGGTCCTCCATGCGGCTGGTGAATGAGCCTCCGCCGCCCTTGTTCCGACGCTGGCGCGACGCCCCGGGCGCCGATCCGGAATGGTCGGGCCGGCCCGACAACCGCGGCCCCGTGATGGCAAATACCACGCCGCCGAACATAACGACGAAGCCGAAAACGCTGAGGATCGGGAAACTTCCGATCATGGTGGCCTTGAACGCTACGCCGGAAACCAGCATCCCCAGACCAATGACGAACAACGCGACGCCCTGTAGCCGCCGCCGTGCGGTCGGCGCGCGCAACCCCCCACCGCGGACACTCGAGGCGAATTTGGGGTCTTCGGCATAGAGAGCGCTCTCGATCTGATCGAGCATCCGCTGCTCATGATCGGAGAGTGGCATTCGTCCCTCCTTGCCGACAAATTGACACGTAACTATCGATATCACGCGGATGCCCGTTGTGAGAGCAACTAACTCAGATGATACGAGCTCAATCTGCGCCGTACCACTGGTTCGACGGCGATTCTATCCAAGGCGCGCCGGGACGACGAGGCGACCCGCAACCGCGTCGGGTTTCGAAGCGCTGATGCGAGCGGGCGGGGTTAGCGCGAACCACTCGTCGATCGTCCGCCCTACGCGCCTGATAATGGCGATAGGAACAGCCCACCGGATCACGGCCCCGAATCATTGCGAGAGGACACCGCGAGTTGGCGATATTCCTCATCGATCTGCCGCCGAGCGAAATGGAGCGCCGCCTCAGTGACGCCCTGGGGGTATATGTCGACGCGATGCGCTACCCGCGCGGTACCGAGAACCAGCGGGCCGCCATGTGGATGGAGCACATCCGGCGGCCAGGCTGGCAGGCGGTCGGCGCCGTAGAGCTGGAACAAATTGGGGCAAGCGAGGCACCCCGGGGAGACCGAGCAGCCCAGGGAGAAGCCGACAACCCGCCCGACGCGGATACGCCGTCGGCGGCCGAACTGAGCGACGCGCCGCTGCTTGGCGTGGCGTACGGCTACCCCGGGGCACCGGGTCAGTGGTGGCAGCAACAGGTCGTGGTAGGCCTGCAACGCGGCGGCCTGCCACCCAAGGAAATCGCCGCGCTGATGACCAGCTACTTCGAGCTGACCGAATTACACATCCACCCTCGCGCGCAGGGGCGCGGCATCGGTGAGGCGTTGGCCCGCCGGCTGCTCGCCGGTCGCGGCGAGCGGAACGTCCTGCTCTCCACGCCCGAAACCAACGGTGAGTCCAATCGGGCATGGCGGCTGTACCGCCGACTGGGCTTCACCGACATCATCCGCCGCTACCATTTCGCCGGCGACCCGCGCGCCTTCGCGATCCTGGGCCGCGCGCTTCCCCTTTAAGACGACCCGCCGCTGGACGGCCCGCCGAGACGCCGCGCTGGTCTGGCACGATGACCTGGTGCGCGCCACCATGACCCCGCTCTCCACGTTGCGCGCCAGGGGATCCGCCGCTCGGCGGCGCCGCGTGCTGACCATCGCGATGCTGCTGCTTCTTGTTCCCCTGGCCACGGGATGCCTGCGGGTGAGAGCCTCGCTGACCATCTCGCCCGACGACCTGGTGTCCGGCGAGATCATTGCCGCGGCGAAGCCAAAGACTTCCAAAGACACCGGCCCGCAGCTGGACGGCAATTTGCCGTTCGGCCAGAAAGTGGCGATCTCGAACTACGACAGCGACGGCTATGTCGGGTCGCAAGCCGTGTTCTCCGATCTGACCTTCTCCGAGTTGCCGCAGCTGGCCCACATGAACTCCGACGCCGCCGGGGTGAGTTTATCGCTGCGCCGAAACGGCAACGTGGTGATCCTGGAAGGCCGAGTGGACCTGACATCGGTGACGGATCCCGACGCCGACGTCGAGTTGACCATCTCCTTCCCCGGACCCGTAACCTCCACCAACGGTGACCGCATCGAGTCCGACGCCGTGCAATGGAAGCTCAAACCGGGCGTGGTCAGCACCATGACGGCCCAGGCTCGATACACCGATCCCAACACCCGGTCCTTCACCGGGGCAGGCATCTGGCTGGGTATCGGGTCCTTAGCGGCCGCCGGGGTGGTGGCGCTGCTCGCTTGGATCAGCCGGGACCGCTCGGAGCGGATCACCGCACCACGCGAGCAACCGCCCAGCTAGCCCCGCACCTGCTGGGCAGGCGACCAGTAGGCAAGCATCGCCGCGAAAGTCTCGAAGGCCGGCGCAGAAACGCCATATGTCGCCTCCAGATGGATGCTCAGCGGAAAACCCAGATCGGCGACGCCGTCGATCACGCGCTGGTAGAGGTCAACCATGAGCTGCCGCTTCTGGGCAGGGTCGCTGGCGGCCATCCTTTTGACGAACTCCTGTTCGTCGGCCACGGCGGCGTTTCCCGGATCCTGGATTAGCCAGTTGATCAGCCCGACGCGGCTCTCCATTTTGGGCACGAAGCCAAAAGACAGCAGGATTTCGGGCCGATGATCGGTGTTCTTGGCGAAATCGGTGAGGAAATCCACGATTGCCCCGGAATACAACAACTGGGTCATACCGTACGTCGCGCCCTGATTGCATTTGAAGTTCAGCCGGCCTTGCTCACCGTCGCGAGTGGGGATCACGATCACACCTCGGTTGGCCACGAGCTGGCGATAGATCGACAGGGCGTCGGTGGGTGCGACGCCGGACCCCTCACCGTCGTTCATGGTGCGCGGCACACCGACGAAAACCACGCCGTCCATCCCGGCAGCGGTCAGGTCGGCGAGCCGGTCCCCCAGGGTGGCCTCGTCCATGAACGCGGTGACCTGGGTGCATAGGCCGTTTAACCCCGGTAGCTCGGGTGAGATGATCGACCAGAAGTCCAGCACGTCCAGCTTCGGCTTCATCGGGACGGGCCGATCGTCCTCCTCGGCGATCATTCCCGGAATCATCACGTGCCGAATCCGCCCGTCGAGCCCGAATTCGGCGGAGAACTGCACCACTTTGCGCGCGTCCTCGGCTGCCTTCTCAAGACCGCCGTCGCAGTTGGGCGGCACCAGCTCAAGCGCGATGGTGTTGAGGGTCACGCGGCTCCTTTTCCTCACGGGCGGGCCTGCTGACCCAGATACCCACGCCAGCTTAGGCGTGGAGTTAGCACGAGCTAGCACCCGCTTGCGGGGAGAACAGCAGGCGGGCCCCCCGCAACGTGGAGCGACTTGGATCGCCACGGCGAACCGCATCGCGCCCGGGCGAATACACTTGTCGGGCCTCCCGAACAAGGGGGGACACGCCGAGCGAGGAAGGGGCGCCGCGCTGAGCGTCGAAGCAGCGGCAACGGTCGAGTTGACCAGCGCCATCACCGACCAACTGCGCCGGTACCTGCACGAGCGCCGCGACGAGGCGGCGTACATAGATGGCCCCGTGGGCGGCTCGGAAGTTGGCTCCGACGGCGGCCCGGAAGGCGGCTCGCAAGGCGGGTCTGACGGCGCCTCGGCAGGCAGCGCGTTCGGCGCCCTGATCGCCGCGCTCGAAGACTTCGTCCTGGGTGGCGGCAAGCGGCTACGGCCGGCCTTCGCCTACTGGGGCTGGCGCGCGGTGGCGACCGGAGATCCCGATCCCGGCGTGCTGCAGCTGTTCTCCGCGCTGGAATTGCTGCACGCGTCCGCGCTCCTGCACGACGACGTGATCGACGAGTCCTCGACGCGCCGCGGCAAGCCGACGACCCACGTGCGCTTCGCGGCGCTGCACCGCGACAGGAGCTGGCGGGGGTCGGCGGACCAGTTCGGCATATCGGCGGCCATCCTCGCCGGCGACGTGGCGCAGGCCTGGGCCGACGACATGGTGTCGCGCGCGGATCTGCCGCATGACGCCCGGCGTCGGGTGCGACGGGTTTGGGCGGATATCCGCACCGAGGTGCTGGGTGGTCAGTACCTCGACATCGTCGCAGAGGCCAGCGCCGCGGAGTCAATCGCCTCCGCGCTGTCCGTAGCCACCTTCAAGACCGCCTGTTACACCGTGACGCGACCGCTGCAGGTCGGGCTGGCCGCTGCCGCCGACCGGCCCGACATCGCGGCCATCTTCGGCCGATTCGGGGCCGACCTGGGTGTTGCGTTCCAGCTGCGTGACGATGTGCTCGGCGTGTTCGGGGACCCAGCGGTAACGGGAAAGCCGTCCGGCGACGACCTGCGGTCCGGCAAGCGCACCGTGTTGGTTGCCGAGGCGATGGAATTGGCCGACAAGTCGGATCCCTCGGCGGCCAACCTGTTACGCACGTCGATCGGAACCGCGTTGACGGATGCTCAGGTGGGCGGACTGCGCAACGTCATCGAATCGGTGGGCGCCCTGGCCGCGGCCGAGAACCGCATCGCCACCCTCACCCGGCGCGCCATGACCACACTGGCATCCGCGCCCATCAACGCAGCGGCCAAAGCCGGCCTGTCCGAGATGGCCAACATGGCCACGAACCGATCCGCCTGACGTCGATGACCACACCGACGCGCCCACCGGAAACCGCCTCCGAATCGACGAAAAAGTCTTTCGCCCAACATCTTTCGCAGTTGCGTAGGTTCGCCACCGCGGCTGAGGCCGGCCCGGCACGACTGGGCTTTTTGGGAGCCGTCCTGATCACGATCGGCGGACTGGGTGCAGGCAGCACGAAGCCGCACGACCCGCTGCTCGAATATCTTCACCTGTCGTGGCTGCGCTTCGGCCACGGTCTGGTGCTGTCGTCGATCGTGTTGTGGGCCGGTGTGGGCCTGATGCTGATCGCGTGGCTGACACTGGGCGGGCACGTCCTCGCCGGTGAGACCACCGAGTTCACGATGAAGGCCACCACCGGCTTCTGGTTGGCGCCGTTGCTGCTGTCGGTGCCCGTCTTCAGCCGCGATACGTACTCATATCTGGCCCAGGGAGCGCTGCTGCGCGACGGTTTCGACCCCTACGCAGTTGGTCCGGTGGCTAACCCGAATACGTTGTTGGACAACGTGAGTCCCATCTGGACCATCACCACCGCGCCATACGGCCCGGCGTTCATTCTGGTCGCGAAGTTGGTCACGATCGTGGCCGGCGATCACGTGATCGTCGGAACCATGCTGCTGCGCCTGTGCATGCTGCCCGGATTGGCACTGCTTATCTGGGCTACTCCCCGACTTGCCCGCCACCTCGGCGCCGACGGTCCAACCGCGCTGTGGATCTGTGTCCTGAACCCACTGGTGCTGATCCATCTGATGGGCGGGGTGCACAACGAGATGCTGATGGTGGGCCTGATGACCGCCGGCATCGCGCTGACCTTCAGCGGCCGCAACGTGCTGGGTATCACCGTGCTTACTGTCGCGATCGCGGTCAAAGCGACCGCTGGAATTTCGTTGCCCTTCCTGGTCTGGGTGTGGATGCGCCACCTGCGCGACCGACGGGGATACCGACCCGCCCAGGCCTTCCTGGCGGCCACCGCGACGACGCTGGTGATCTTCGCCGTGGTGTTCGGGGCGCTGTCCGCCGTGGCCGGCGTCGGTTTGGGGTGGCTGGCCGCGTTGGCCGGCTCGGTGAAGATCATCAACTGGCTGACCGTGCCGACAGCGGCGGCAAACCTCATCCACGCGCTCGGCAGCGGCTTCTTCGCGATCGACTTCTACACCCTGTTGCGTATCACCCGGCTCATCGGCATCGCGGTCATCGCCGTGTCGCTGCCGCTGCTGTGGTGGCGGTTCCGGCGCGACGACCGGGCCGCGCTGACCGGTATCGCGTGGTCGATGCTGATCGTGGTGTTGTTCGTCCCCGCCGCCCTGCCCTGGTATTACTCCTGGCCGCTCGCGGTGGCGGCGCCGCTGGCCCAGTCACGAAGGGCCGTCGCTGCCATCGCCGGGTTTTCGACCTGGGTCATGGTGATCTTCAAACCCGACGGATCGCACGGGATGTACTCATGGCTGCATGTCTCGGTGGCCACCGCCTGCGCGTTGCTTGCCTGGTACAGCTTGCGCCGCGATCCGGAGCCGGCGAGTCGGGCTAGTCCGGCTAATACGCCATAGCCTGCGCCCGGCGCAGCACTTCCCGCGCCTGGTGGGCATGCAGCGCATCGACGGGACGGGCATTACAGATGGCGTCCCGGGAGCCGTCGCGGGTGACAGTCAGCGACGGATCGGGAGTGAAGAGCCAGCGCACGATTTCGGTGTCCCGATAACCGCCGTCATGCAGGATCGTCAACAGCCCCGGCAGGCTCTTGACCACCGCACCGGAGGTGGTGAAGAAGACCTGGGGAACCACCACCCCGTCCCCCCGCCGCACCGCGACCAGATGGCCTTCCCTCAGCTGCTGACGCACTCTGCTGACGGGCACACCAAGCAACTCGGCGACCCGGGTCAGGTCGTAGGTTGGCTCGTCGGGGTCCAAAACATCGTCGCCGGCCGGAATACTGCCCACTTCGCCAGTCTAGAACCTGGTCGGTGGCCCGCGACGCACCTTTTTCCGACGCTTTTGATTGGGTTTCACACCTGATTGCGCCGCGCACCTACGATGGCCCCGTGACCGGAGCCGGTACTTCAGACCCGTTGATCAGCACCCTGCTGGACGGCCGCTACCTCGTTCAGGCCATGATCGCCAGTGGCGGCACCTCGACCGTCTACCGCGGCGTCGACGTCCGGCTCGACCGCCCGGTCGCGGTGAAGGTGATGGACTCTCGCTATGCCGGCGACGAGCAGTTCCTGACCCGCTTCCAGCTCGAGGCCCGCACCGTCGCCCGGCTGAAGGACCCTGGGCTGGTCGCGGTCTACGACCAGGGCCTGGACGGCCGGCACCCGTTTCTGGTGATGGAGCTCATCGAGGGCGGGACGCTGCGCGAGCTGCTGACCGAACGCGGGCCGATGCCGCCGCATGCCGTGGTGGCGGCGCTCCGCCCGGTGCTGAGCGGGCTGGCCGCCGCGCATCGGGCCGGCCTGGTGCATCGCGACGTCAAGCCCGAGAACGTGCTGATCTCCGACGACGGCGACGTCAAGATCGCCGATTTCGGGTTGGTACGCGCCGTGGCGGCCGCCGGAATCACGTCCGCAAGCGTCATTCTGGGAACCGCGTCCTACCTGTCCCCCGAGCAGGTCCGTGATGGCAACGCCGGCCCCCGCAGCGACGTCTACGCCGCCGGGATCCTTACTTACGAACTGCTGACCGGGCGCACACCGTTTACGGGTGACTCGGCGCTGTCGATCGCCTACCAGCGGCTGGATACCGACGTGCCGCGTCCTAGCCTCGCGATCGGCGGCGTGCCCCCGCAATTCGACGGGTTGGTGGCCCGGGCGACCGCCCGCGACCCGGCCGCCCGGCACGCCGACGCGATCGAGATGGCCGCAGAGGTGGATGCGATCGCCGAGGAGCTGGCGCTGCCGGACTTCCGGATGCCGGCGCCGCGCAACTCGGCCCAGCACCGCTCGGCGGTGCTGCACCGCAGTCACATAGGCCAGCGTCAGCCCGCCGCGCCACCGCCCGCCGCCAACCCGGCCACCCAGCCGGCCGTCGGGACACCGGTCCGCCACCCCACCCGGCAGTTCACCCGCGGACCCGGAGACTGGTCCGAGCCGCGCCAACCTGCCGCGCCCGAAGCAGAGCCTGACGAATACGAATACGAATACGAGCCCGTCTCGGGCCAATTCGCCGGTATCGAGATGGGCGAATTCGTCTGGGCACGCCAGCACGCCCGCCGCATGGTGCTGGTCTGGGTGGCGCTCGTCGTAGCGATAACCGGGCTGGTCGCGACGGCGGCATGGACGGTCGGCAGCAATCTGGGCGGACTGCTTTCCGGCCTGTGAAGACTTTCCGGCCTGTAAAGTGCAGACCTAGTCGCGCAGCATCTCCGCGACCAGGAACGCCAACTCCAGCGACTGCTGGGTGTTCAGCCGCGGGTCGCACGCTGTCTCGTAGCGGCCGGCCAAGTCCGTGTCCGAAATGTCTTGCGCGCCACCCAAACACTCGGTGACGTTCTCGCCGGTGATCTCGACGTGGATGCCACCCGGGTGAGTGCCCAGCGCGCGATGGACCTCGAAGAAACCCTGCACCTCGTCGACGATGCGGTCGAAATGCCGGGTCTTGTATCCGGTGGAGGATTCGTGGGTGTTGCCGTGCATCGGGTCGCACTGCCAAATCACCTGGTGACCGGCGGCCTCGACCTTCTCGACGATCGGCGGCAGCAGATCGCGCACCTTGTTGTTGCCCAGCCTGCTCACCAACGTCAACCGCCCTGGCGTGTTGTGCGGGTCAAGCCGCTCGACGTACTCGACGGCCAACTCCGGGGAGATGGTCGGGCCCAACTTGATGCCGATCGGGTTGGCGATCACCTCGGCGAACGCGATGTGCGCGCCGTCGAGTTGCCGGGTACGCTCGCCGATCCACACGGTGTGCGCCGACAGGTCGTACAGCTGCGCCTCCCCGTTCGGGCCCTCCGACAAGCGCAACATCGACCGCTCGTAGTCGAGCACCAATGCCTCGTGGCTGGCGTAGATGTCGGCGGTTTGCAAGTTGCGGTCGGCCACCCCGCAGGCACTCATGAACTTCAGCCCACGGTCGATCTCGGTGGCCAGCGCCTCGTAACGGGCACCGGCCGGCGAGGTCCGGACAAATTCCCGGTTCCAGTCGTGGACCAGGTGCAGCGACGCCAGCCCCGACGACGTCAGCGCTCGCACCAGGTTCATCGCGGCGCTGGCGTTGGCGTAGGCCCGCACCAGCCGCGACGGGTCGTGCTCGCGCACCGCGGCTTCCGGAGCGAATCCGTTGATCATGTCGCCGCGGTAGGACCGCAGACCCAGCGCGTCGAGGTCGGCCGACCGGGGCTTGGCGTACTGGCCGGCGATGCGGGCAACCTTGACCACCGGCAGGCTGGAACCGTAGGTCAGCACCACCGCCATCTGCAGCAGGGCGCGGATATTGCCCCGGATGTGGGGTTCGGTGTTGTCGACGAACGTCTCCGCGCAGTCGCCGCCCTGCAGCAGGAACGCCTCCCCCCGCGCGACCTGGGCCAGGTGATCCTGCAGCCGGACGATCTCCGACGGCACTGTCACCGGCGGCACGCTCTCTAGGACCGTGCGCATCGCCGCGGCCTGGTCGGCCGGCCAGCTGGGTTGCTGGGCGGCCGGTTTCGACAGCGCGGCGTCCAACCTGGTCCGCAGGTCGGGCGGCAGCGGCGGCAGCGGCGGCAGCTTGTCGATCGGTATATCGACGGTCCAGTTCATCGGTCCATGGTAACCGGGGCCCGCCGGCCCTTGGTCAGCGCGAACGTCGCTGCTCGCGCGCTTTTGGAGCGCTCAGGCCCGGTTCTCGGCCGACATGATCAGCCGGTATCGGCGCAGCTGATCCCGGGCGTCCACCAGCGCATCGTGTGCGTCGGGCGGCCGCGGCGGCATCCGCGGGGAGCCACGGTCCTCCCACAACTGCCGTAGTTCCCGAGTGAATCGGGGTATCGCCCGCGGCAGCGCAGGCATCGGGCCCCACAGCTGACACAACGCGACGTGATCGTAGGCGCCCACCCAGGCCCACAGCTGGATCGCAGCACCGCTGTCGACGCCGAAGAACTCCTCCAGGTCCGCGCGGATCCGGCTGCGCGAGCGCCACAGTTGCGACGCCGGAGGGGGCAGCTTGGGCAACACGTTGGCGCGCACCCAGCTGCCGGCCCGCTCCGGGTCGAATTCGGTGGATACGGCGTAGTACTCGCGGCCGTCCTCGGCGACCACCCCGATCGAGATCAGCTCGATGGTGCAGCCGTCCTCGATGAATTCGGTGTCGTAGAAGTACCGCACCGAGCGCAGCCTATCCGGCGACCGGATCCGATCAGCCGGTTGGGCTCATTGAGTGCTCATTGAATCGGTCAGCACGCCCCCCACCCCGTCGGGCGGCGGCGCCGGGTGCACGTCGAGGTCCAGCTGGGCGTCGACTGCACGCTGGTCGGGCATGCGCGGTGTACCGGCGATCGCGCACTGCAACCACAGCTTGGCCTGCACGACCGGGCGCCGCAGCGTCCGTTCCCGCTGCAATGCCCGGCGCATCTTGTCCGGCTGGCTGGTGTAGCGCCACCGGGCCCATGGCGCGTGCGGACGCGACAGTCGCATGGCGCCGACGAGCAGCAGCACGACGATGAACATGCCGAGCAGGCCCGTCCACAGCTTCCCCTTGAGCAGCACCACCACGGCCAACGGCAGCGTCAACGCCATGGCGCCGCCCGCAGCGGCACGCAGTGCCACCGAATCGGCGCCGTGCCAGATCGGCAGGAAGAACATCAACGGGTGCAGGCCCATGATCAGCAGTCCCGCCACCGCCACCGCGGCAAAGACCGCGTCCACCGAGGTTCGCCCGTCTTCTTCCCAGTAGACGTCGGACAGGTGCAGGATCAGCGCGTACTCATCGAGCACCAACGCGGCACCGATCCCGAAAGATGTTGCAGCCAATGTGAATTCGGGTTCTTGCCCGTCGACGGACAAGGTCACCAACGTCAGCCCGGAGAGCATCACCAGGACCACCCCGAACGCCACATGGTGGATGTGGACCGACCCGATGTGGACGTTGCGCGGGTGCCACCACCTGGCCGGCAGGCCGGCGTCATTGCGGTGCCGGATAAACCGCACGAAGGTTCGCGTGACAAAAAAAGTCAGGATGAACGCGACCAGACAGCACAGCAACGGCAGCCGGCCACGGTCGACGATGTCATGCGCAAACCAGTGAAGCACCTTTAGAAACGTACGCCAGCACGACCTCGCAGCCGGTGCGCCGCGCTGCGCGGCGCCGCGCACGTCGGGACAACGATTACGCTGTTGTGCGACATGAGTAAATGGCAGGCGCCCGACCTGGGCTCTCTTAGTAGTGGCCGCGGGCGGGTGTTGATATGGTGCCTGCTCTGGCTGGTCGCAGCCGCGGCCCTGGGCCACGTGGCCTGGAATTTGTTCGGGCACACCCCGTACCGCATCGACATCGACATCTATCAGATGGGCGGTCAGGCCTGGTTGGACGGGCGTCCGCTGTACACCGGCGATGTGTTGTTCCCCACACCCATCGGGCTGAAGCTTCCGTTCACCTACCCCCCGTTGGCGGCCATCGCGTTCTGCCCATTCGCGTGGCTGCAGATGCCGGCCGCCAGCGTCGCGATCACGGCGATAACGCTGGCGCTGCTGATCGTCTCAACGGTGATCGTGCTGGCCGGCCTCGACGTGTGGACCACCTCCCGAGTGCTGCCCGGGCCCGCCTGGCCGCGTCGGCTGTGGCTGGCTGTGATGATCGCGTGGCCGGCGACGATCTGGCTAGAGCCCACCAACTCGAACTTCGCCTTCGGCCAGATCAACGTGGTGCTGATGACACTGGTGATCGCTGACTGCGTGCCGCGTCGCACGCCATGGCCGCGCGGGCTGCTGCTGGGGCTGGGAATCGCGGTAAAACTCACCCCCGCGGTGTTCCTGCTCTATTTCGTGCTGCGCCGCGACAACCGCGCCGCGCTGACGGCCCTGGCGTCTTTCGCCGGCGCGACGCTGCTCGCTTTCGTTCTCGCCTGGGATGACTCCTGGGAGTATTGGACTCACACCGTGCACAACACCCAGCGGATCGGCGGCGCCGCGCTGAACACCGACCAGAACATCGCGGGCGCGCTGGCCCGCCTCGGGCTCGGTGACCAGCTGCGCTCCGCACTGTGGGTGGCCGGGTGCCTGCTTGTGCTGGCCCTGACGATATGGGCGATGCGACGGGTGCTGCGGGCCGGCGAGCCGATGTTGGCGCTAATCTGCGTCGCCCTTTTCGGGCTGGTGGTTTCGCCGGTCTCGTGGTCTCACCACTGGGTATGGATGCTGCCCGCCGTGCTGGTGACCGGGGTGCTGGCCTGGCGACGCCGCAGCGTGGCGCTGGGGTTGGTGAGCGCGGCCGGGGTGGCGCTGATGAGGTGGACGCCCATCGAGCTGCTTCCACAGCATCACGAGACGACCGCGGTGTGGTGGCGCCAGCTCGCCGGGATGTCTTACGTGTGGTGGGCGCTTGCGGTGATCGTCACCGCCGGGCTCAGCGTCACCGCAAGCAAGGCGGTGCCGGACCCGACTTCTCAGACCCCGACTCCGGTGCCGGCGGCCGGCTAGCCTACTGCGGTCTCCGGGATTCGCGCCGCATCGGTCGTCGACCCGTCGCCGTTGTGGCGTTCCTTGATGTCGGCGGCGTAGATGTCGACGTACTCCTGACCGGACAGCTCCATCAGCTCGTAGATCACCTCGTCGGTGACGGCCCGCTCGATGAATCGGTTGCCGGCCAGCCCCTCGAAACGGGAGAAGTCCATCGGCTCGCCGAAGCGGACGGTGACCCGCCCGAACCGCCACATCTTGCTGCCCGGCGGGTTGACCACGTTGGTCCCGATCATCGCTACCGGTATCACCGGGACCCCGGTCTGCAATGCCAGCCGGGCCAACCCCGTCTTGCCCTTGTACAGCCGGCCGTCCGGCGAACGGGTGCCCTCGGGGTACATGCCCAGCAGCTTGCCTTGGCCCAACAACCGCTCGGCGGTGTTCAAGGCGGCCTGCGCCGCGTCGGCGTCGGTGCGGTCGATCGGCACCTGGCCGGCGACGGTATAGAACCAGTTGGTGAACCAGCCCTTCAGGCCGGTGCCGGTGAAGTATTCCGATTTCGCCAGGAAGGTGATGCGGCGGCGGACCACCAGCGGGAGGTAAAAGCTGTCCGCCACCGCGAGGTGGTTACTTGCCAGTATCGCCGGGCCGGAATTCGGAACATGTTCCATGCCTTCGATTTTCGGCCGACCGAGCAGGGTGAGTAAGGGGCCCATGAAAATGTACTTGAACAGCCAGTACCACATGGCCCTCCCTCTCGCACCGCAACCGGATATCGTCCTGCGCCAACTGTACCGATCCGGGACGGGCGGGACCACCTCTGTCCGCACGGGTCACTCCTCGACGGTGACCGGGATCGGCTGGTACCGATTCTTCACGGTGCCTTTGTCAGAAGCGTCAGAGCCGCTCCCGTTTGCCGCCTCGGGGGGCAGGCCACCGCCCGGCGGGCCGTCCGGCGGCGGTGTCGCGGCCTGCTCGACGTCGTCGACGATGGAGCGGATCAACTCTAGCAAAGCGACGCCGTGGTCGGCGACGACGGTCAGCAGCGGATGCTGCTCACCGGTGATGAGGGCGGCCAGTGCGCACACCGGGCACCACACCTGCTGGCACTTGCCCGTGCCGGCACCGGCGCCGGCCGCCAGCGCCGCCGCCGATCGCACCGCCGGGTCGACCCCGTCCAGGATCGCCTGGGCGAGCTTGCGCAGTTCCGGACCGATGTCGGCATGAACCCCACTCATCTCGGCCACACCTCCGGATCCGGTCGAAATCGAACTGTCAGCTCGGTGCCCCGCACGTGCGCGTCCAAAACGGTGCAACGGCGCAGGACGGACGCCAACCGAACCCGGCGCCGCAGTCCGCCGGCACTGATGATCAGGTCGTCATCGACCCGGCCGAGCGACAGCGTTCCAGCATCAAGCTGGGGCAACGCTAGCCGCAGTCGGTATATCGACTCCAGTCCGGACCCGGATTCCAGGTCCACGAGGGGGCGTAAGGGAGCAGGCGGCGCTGCTCCGCGTCGACGACGGGCGCTGTCGAGCAGTGCGCCCAGCGCCTTGGGGCCGATCGGCTCTCCGGACACGTGCGGGGCCAGCACCAACGCCAGATCACCGACGCTGGCATCGAGTTCGTCGAGAACGGCCCGCTGCTCGGCGATGCGTTCGGCGTACCAGTAGAACGCCGGGTGGTCGGGCAGGCTGGTGTATTCGTACGACTCGTCACGCGTCAGGACCTGATTGACGATCAGTTCCTCGACGCGGACGCCCATCAGCGCCAATGAACCCAGCGTCCGGACCGCCTCAGCCGCCACCACCCGCTCCGGGGTCAGCACCAGGTGCGCGCTGACCACCCCACCGTCAGTTAGCAATCCGCTGAGCCGGTCAACGCTGGCGCTGATGCGCTCCATAAGGTCCACGAGCGCCGCCGATTGGGCGTCGTCGGTGGTGATCGACAGCCTGCGATGTCGCGGCCACGCACGTTCTACGTAGAGCCCAAAGGCGGCGGGCAGGGTCAACATTCGCAACGCATCCGCCGTCGAGGCGCAGTCGACCACGATCCGATCCCACCGGCCTTCGGCCGCGAGCTCGCTCACCGCGTACAGGCCGAGCACTTCCTGGATACCCGGCAACGCCGAGAGTTCTTCTGGGGCAATGCTACTCAACTCGGAGTTGGGAAAGCGCCCGTCCACGGTGCTGACCACGTCATGCCACCGGGCCTCCAGCAGGGCCAGGGTGTCGAGTGCCAGCGCGTCGAGAAACCCCCCGCCCGCCTCTTCTCCCCCGGTTTCGAGATCGGCCAAAACCCGAACTGGTTCGCCCTGACCGGTGGGCGGGACCGCCATGCCCAGGACGTCACCCAGCGAATGAGCCTGGTCGGTCGACACGACCAGCACTCGCCGCCCCTCGCTCGCATCGCAGACCGCTGTGGCGCACGCCAGGGTTGACTTTCCTACCCCGCCTTTACCAACGAAGAGACTGATCCGGGTCGGGGTGGGCGGAGCGGACTCGCTCAGCCCTCAACTCGTTTCTTCAGATCTTTCAGGGCACCGTCGATCAACCGGCGCTCGGCCTTGCGTTTGAGCATCCCGATCATCGGCACGGCGAGGTCGACCGCGAGTTCATAGGTGACGTCGGTGCCAGAACCTTTGGACGCCAAGCGGTATGAGCCTTCAAGGGACTTCAGCAGCGAGCTGGATTCGAGAGTCCAGCTCAGCGACTGCCGGTCCGCCGGCCAGTCGTAAACCATGATCAAGGTGTCCTTGAAGATGGTTGCGTCCATCAACATGCGCGCCCGTTTCGGGTAACCCTCGTCGTCAGCCTCGAGAACTTCGACTTCCTTGTACTCCGAGATCCATTCCGGGTAGGCCTCGATGTCGGCGATCGCCTTCATCACCTCGCCTGGGTCCGCATCGATGTAGATCGTTTGCGTCGTCTTGTCCGCCACTGGCTACTTCCTTCTCCCCCGGCAAGCGGGTCGACCCCCGGCTATGTGCAGGAGCACTTCGCTCCCATGCGAAAACCTTGACCGGAGTCAAACTACCGGAGAAACACCTAGCGGACGTGACCGTTCGAGCGTCGTTTTCAGTTCGAAGGCCATTTTTTTGCCCGCAACTCGGCGGCGGTGAGTCATTTTCGCCAAGTTCATCTTGGCCAACTGCCAGGCCGCCACGCCGGTGGGTTCGGCGTGCAGGAAGTAATGCAACACCACCCCGTCCATCGACGGTTCCAGCCAGACCTCCATGGTGCCGGTCAGTGCGCCGGTGACGGTCCACCGCATTCCCTTCTCGGCGCGATCCTCGACGACCTGCAGGCGCAGATCAGGCCACCACCTGCGCCACTTCGACCGATCGGCGAGCGCGGCACCGACCCGCCCGGCTTCGGCGCCGACATAGGTCTCATCGGCGATCTGGATGCTGTTCATCGCCTCAGCTTCACATACCGATCGAAGGCGGCCCAATCTGAGGCACCCCATCGGGCGCCCGGCGAAAGGCCCGGCCAGACCCCGATTCGACGTTCCCGTCGCAATCGAGGCGGCGACCCGACCGACCGCGTCCGTGCTGCGCGAATCGTCGCATTAGGCTGGGCTCAGCAAGCCGGATCCCGGAAGTCAACACCTAGGTCAAACGAGGTCAAAAGAGTGCGTGAGTACGGTGCCCCTGCCCACTTTTCCGTCGGCGAGCACGACAGCATCGCTGCCGCGGTCTTCGGCCATGAGCGCAATGACCCTGACTTTGTCATCTACCAACGCCAGATCAACGGCATCTGGACCGACGTCACGTGCGCCGAGGCGGCGGCCGAGATACGCTCTGCGGCACTGGGTTTGATCGCGCTTGGCGTGCAGGCCGGGGACCGGGTGTCAATTTTCTCGGCCACCCGGTATGAATGGGCGATCCTCGACCAGGCGATCCTGGCCGTGGGCGGTGTCACCGTGCCGATCTACGAGACGTCGTCGGCCGAGCAGGTGCGCTGGGTGCTGCAGAACTCGGAGGCCGTGCTGGCGTTCGCCGAAACCGACGCGCACGCGGCGATGGTCACGGAGCTGACCGGCGAGCTGCCGGCCCTGCGGCGGGTGCTCCATATCGACGGTTCGGGCCCCAAGGCGCTCGACCAGCTCGCCGAGGAGGGCGCGTCGGTCGACGCGGCGGAGCTGACGGCGCGGCTCGACGCGGTGCGCGCCGAGGACCCGGCGACGCTGATCTACACCTCGGGCACCACGGGACGGCCGAAGGGCTGCCAGCTGACGCATTCCAACCTGCTGCACCAGATTCGGGGCACCCACGAAGTCCTTCCGACGCTGCTGTGCGAGGGCCAGCGACTGCTGGTTTTCCTGCCGCTGGCCCACGTCCTGGCCCGGGCGCTGACACTATCGGCGTTCGCGTACAAGGTGACCGTCGGATTCACCAGCGACATCAAGAACCTGCTGCCGATGCTCGCGGATTTCAAGCCGACGGTGGTGGTGTCGGTGCCACGGGTGTTCGAGAAGGTGTACAACACGGCCGAGCAGAACGCCTCCAACGACGGCAAGGGGTGGATCTTCAAGGCCGCCGCGCAGACGGCCGTCGAGTGGAGCCAGGCCCAGGACCGCGGCGGGCCGGGGCTGCTGCTGCGCGGCAGGCACGCGCTGTTCGACCGGCTGGTTTACCACAAGCTGCGCTCGGCCCTGGGCGGCGACTGCACCGCGGCGGTGTCCGGCGGGGCGCCGCTGGGCGCGCGGCTCGGCCACTTCTACCGCGGCGTTGGCCTGACCATCCACGAGGGCTACGGCCTGACCGAGACCAGCGCGGCCATCACCGTCAACCAGGTCCGCGAGCTGAAGATCGGAACGGTCGGAAAGCTGGTGCCCGGCAACAGCCTGCGCATCGCAGACGACGGCGAGCTGCTGGTGCGCGGCGGCGTGGTGTTCAGCGGCTACTGGCGCAATGAGCAGGCCACCGCCGAGGCATTCACCGACGGCTGGTTCAGGACCGGCGACCTCGGCGCGGTCGATCAGGACGGCTTCTTGAGCATCACCGGCCGTAAGAAGGAACTCATCGTCACCGCGGGCGGCAAGAACGTCGCGCCCGCCGTGTTGGAGGACCAGCTGCGGGCGCACCCGCTGATCAGCCAGGCGATGGTGGTCGGGGACGCCAGGCCATTCATCGGCGCGCTGATCACCATCGACCCGGAGGCGTTCGTCGGGTGGAAGCAGCGCAACAGCAAATCGGCCGGCGCGTCGGTGGGCGATCTGGCTACCGACCCCGACCTGGTCGCCGAGGTCGATAGGGCCGTCAAGCAAGCCAACCTGCAGGTGTCGCACGCCGAGTCGATCCGCAAGTTCCGCATTCTGCCGGTCGACTTCACCGAGGACACCGGTGAGTTGACACCGACGATGAAGGTCAAGCGCAACGTCGTGGCCGAGAAGTTCGCCTCCGACATCGAGGCGATCTACGAAAAGGACTAGCGCCGAGCGTCACTCTGGCTTGACGCTCGACCCACGCAGCAACACCGCCCGCCGAACGTCACGCCAGCGCGGCGCCTGCCGCTGAGCGTCACTCTGGCGTTGCGCTCGAGCCGCGCAGCAGCTCCGCCAGCCGGGCCGCCAGCGTGTCCCAGCGCCATTCGGACGTCACCCACTCCCGTCCGGCTGCACCCATCGCGGCGGCCCGGTCGCGATCGAGAAGCAACTCGGTGACGGCGTCGGCCACCTTGTCCACCGAGCGGCCGTCAACCACCAGCCCAGTCTTATTGTGCTGCACAGCTTCTGGCGCACCGCCCGACTCGCCGGCGACGACCGGCACGCCGGTCGCCGACGCCTCCAGGAACACGATGCCCAACCCCTCGACGTCCATTCCCCCGCCACGGGTGCGGCATGGCATCGCGAAGACGTCTGCCAGCGCATGATGCGCGGGTAGTTCATCGCCCGGCACGCCGCCGGTGAACGTGACGTCGTCGGCCACCCCGCAACTCTGGGCCAAGGCCCGCAGCGCCTCCAGATGGGGACCGCCGCCAACGATCACCAGCGCGACGCCGTCGACGCGCCGCCGGATCGAGGGCAACGCCTTGATCAGCACGTCCTGGCCCTTGCGCGGCACCAACCGCGACAGGCAGACCACGGTCGGCCGCTCGCCCAGCCGGTAGCGGTCGCGCAGCGCGGCCCGGCCGCCCGGATCCGGCCGGAACCGGTCGGTGTCCACCCCGGGCGGCAGGTACTCGAGGGATGCCGTGGGCCCGAAGGCGGGCGCGAACCGCGACCGCGTGTAGCGGCTGACGAAGGTCACGACGTCGGTGTCCGCGCCGATGCGGCGTAACACCGACCGCGCCACCGGCAGCATCGACCAGCCCACCTCGTGGCCGTGGGTGCTGGCCACAACGCGGCTCGCGCCGGCCTGCCGGGCACGCGGCGCCAGCAGCGCCAGCGGCGCCGCCGCCCCGAACCATACGGTCTCGATGCCGTGCTCGCAGATCAGCCGGCGCATCCGGCCATCGACGCCCGGGACGGGCAGCATCAACGTGCCGGGGTGACGCACCACCCGATAACCGGCGGCACGTGCGGCGTCGTCAAAGGCGTCGGCGCCCTTCCATTGCGGTGCGTACACCGTCAACTCGTGCGACCCGGTGGCGACCAGGCGAGAAACGAACTCACCAAGGTAGGACTGGATGCCACCGCGTCGGGGTGGAAAGTCGTTGGTTACCAGCAGGACCCGGCTCACCCGCGTAAGGCTAGCCTGGCGACTCTCGACGGATCAGCGAGCAGCCCACTGGTGCCAGCGAACGAGCACGACGGCCGAGTCCTCACCCAGCGCCTCGTGGATCGCGGTGGGCACGTCCGGGTGCCCCACGCCGCAGGTAGCCAGGTAAAGGTCGCGTAATTTCGCCGTCCCGTAGGTGTCGGCCACGAAGCGGGCGAACCACCACGCGCGGTCATAGGCCAGCGACCGTTGCGCGCCGGGCGCATCGAGGTCGGCGTCCGACGGCAGGATCAACGGCACGGGCAGCGCATCGGCGGGAACCGGAGTCTGCGGCCGGGCCACGAAATCCGCCACCCCCTCGGTGAGCCAACGAGGCGCATCAAGCGCGGTGTCGGCGCGTGCCGCGTAGTGAAAAAGTTCGTGGGCCAGCACGATTTGTAGCGCGGTTTCGCTCATGCTGCCCGCA
This sequence comes from uncultured Actinomycetota bacterium, assembly GCA_963778135.1. Lineage (GTDB taxonomy): Bacteria > Actinomycetota > Actinomycetes > Mycobacteriales > Mycobacteriaceae > Mycobacterium. The sequence continues at coordinate 1,162,019 of CAVZTC010000005.1, forward strand.
CCCGGCGCGAACACGATCCGCTCGCCGACAACCACCCGGTGCTCAGGATCGACTCGGTCGGCGACGGTCACCGCGGCGATATCGGCCCACTGCGATGCCGGGCCCCCTCCCGCGGCGGCGTGGAACTCTTCGTCCGAGCCGGCGGCCACCACCGAGACGTCCCGCGGCCAATCCGCGCCCCAGAAAGCCTCGACTTTCTCGACCGCGGCACCGGCGTTGGCCGCGATCATCGACACCAGGTGCCCGCTGTTCCGGTCGTCGGAGCCGAACACCTGGATGCGACGGTCGCGTGCCGTCAATTGCCTCGCCACTGGGTTCGCCTGGGCGTGAACGGGCGTTACCAGCTGCGCGGGCCGTCCGGGGCTGTCCCGTTGCAGACGGGCCGGCAGGCCCGCGGCCGCGATTAGCTCGGCAACAAGAGCCCCGGCCAGCAGTATCGGAGGCCACCGGCGTTGCCGGCGAAGTCGCGGTGCGCCGCGGCGCTCAGTAGCGGCGAGCGTCGTAGATCGGGCCGGACGAATTCATTGGCACCACCCGCACTGGCACCCCGTAGGTGGAGGAGTGGATCATCATGCCGTCACCGACGTAAATGCCGGCATGCGACGCGTCGGAGTAGAACGTCAGCACGTCGCCGGGCTGCAGGTCGGACAGCGCCACCGGCTGACCGCCCTGGGCCAGCGCCTGGCTGGAGTGCGGCAGCGAGATACCGGCCTGCTGATACGCCCACATCACCAATCCGGAGCAGTCGAACCCGCCGGGTGAGGCGCCGCCCCACACGTACTGGGAACCCACCTGGGTCAACGCCGCCTGCACAACGACCGCACGGTCGCCGCTGGGAACCGGTGGCGCAGCTCCGCCTCCGGGTATGCCGGGTACCATCCCGTTGGGCTGCGGAGCTTCCCCCGGAGCCATGGCTGCTTCCACTGGTGCACCTGGTACCGCTTCGGGCGCCGGCGCACCGGGTGCCGGGGCCGCCGCCGGGACCGGTCCGGGTTCGGCGAGCGCTGTACGTTGCTGCGGCGACAGCGCGAGGTACTGCGACTTCACGACGGCGATCTGCACCTGCAGTTGGCTCTGCTTGGACTGCAGGCTGGCCCGCACCGCGGCGGCCTGTTCAGCCGCGTTCTTGGCATCGGAAGCTGACTTGGCGGACGCCTGCTCGGCCTTGGCGGCCTCGTCACCGGCAACGCGGAAGTTGGCCATCTGGGTGGACATCTGGGTCGCCAGCACACGCTGCACGGCCATCTTGTCGATGAGTGCCTGAGGCGATCCCGCGGTCATGATCGCGTTCATGCCGTCGGTGCGACCACCCATGTACGTCGCGGCGGCGAGCTTGTTGACCGCGGTCTGGAAGTTGGCCAGGCGCTCTTTCGCGGCAGCGGCCGTGGCCTCGTCCTCCGAGTGCTTCCTTTCCGCCGCGCGCTGGGCAGCCAGCTTCCCGTTCAGGTCGAGTTGCGCGGTGTGCATCGCCTCGGTCGTCTGCTCGGCCTGCCGAGACAGCTCGCTGAGTTTGGCCAGGGCGTCTTGGGCGGGATCAGCCACCGCGCTCCCGGTAAGCACACCGGATAACACGGTGAGGCCCGCAAGCGATCCGACGGCGGAACGCGCAATTACACGCAAAATCGGACGCTTACGATCAAAGCTCAAGTTATTGCTTCCTTAAACTGCCATCGACGCAAAAGCGTCGAGCTGGTTCAGGTCTCAAACAGGTTACGAAACGATATCAGCGTTTGTCCAAAGGGGTTCGTTAAGAAATTGGATAGATTTATGTCAGAGCCTTAAGAGTGGCTGCACCCGAAGCGAACCGGGGGCGTTGCCGCACAGCGCATTTAGGCACCAGCGGAGTGTAGCGGAGCCTTAGGCAACGCCGGACGCGCGGTTGCCGCGGATCGGCACCAGACGTAGCCGCGGCGCCAATCCGACCTCGGCGAGCACTTCTAACGCGGCGCGCTCATCATGCAACAGGGTTTCCGGCACCCCGAGCAGAACGCTGACGACGCAGTCGCGACATCCCGGGCCGCGCACCGCGCAGTCGTCGCAGTCGATCACGACCGGTGCCCCGGCGGCTTGGCTGTCGGGTCCGTTGTGTTGTGCCATCAGGGTCGGTCCTCTCGGTTTGGGTGATCGGCCTGGTCGGGCTCGCCCAACCGTTCCGCACGCTAACCGCGGCCACCGACAGGTGTCCGTGTCGCTGGCTGTCAGTGGCCATGCCTAGCGTCACCGTCGTGGGCGTGACCGCTGGGACGCAGCTGAGCTTCGGCGACCTGCAACCCGACCAACACCCCGCCTGGGCGCCCGCCGAGGAAATGCCCCTGCGCGAGACCACCTTCGTGGTGGTGGACCTGGAAACCACCGGCGGCCGCACGACCGACACCGGGGGAACAGCGCCGGACGCCATCACCGAGATCGGCGCGGTCAAGGTCCGCGGCGGCGTCGTGCTCGGCGAGTTCGCCACTCTCGTGGACCCGCAACGCAGCATCCCGCCGCAGATCGTGCAGCTCACCGGCATCACCACCGCGATGGTGTCCAATGCCCCGACCATCGATGCGGTGCTGCCGATGTTCTTGGAGTTCGCCCGCGGCTCGGTGCTGGTCGCCCACAACGCCGGGTTCGACATCGGGTTCCTGCGGGCCGCCGCTCGCAGCTGCGACATCGCCTGGCCCAAGCCGCGGGCACTGTGCACGGTCCGGTTGGCCCGGCGGGTGTTGAGCCGCGAAGAAGCCCCCAGCGTGCGGCTGGCCGCGCTGGCGCGCCTGTTCGCTGTCGCGACCCAGCCCACCCACCGCGCCCTCGACGATGCCCGCGCCACCGTGGACGTACTGCACGCGCTCATCGAGCGGGTGGGCAACCAGGGCGTGCACACGCTTGCCGACCTGCGCGCGTATCTGCCCGACGTGACGCCGGCCCAGCGCCGCAAGCGGGTGCTCGCCGACGGACTCCCGCACCGGCCGGGCGTCTACCTGTTCCGCGGACCCTCGGGCGAAGTGCTCTACGTCGGTACCGCGGTCGACTTGCGCCGCCGGGTGACCCAGTACTTCAACGGCAGCGATCCGCGAGGCCGGATGAAGGAGATGGTCGGGCTGGCCACGACGGTCGACCATGTGGAGTGCGCGCACCCGCTCGAGGCCGGCGTGCGGGAGCTGCGCCTGCTGGCCGCGCATGCCCCGCCGTACAACCGTCGATCGAGGTTTCCGCTGCGTTGGTGGTGGGTGGCGCTGAGCGACGAGCCGTTTCCGCGGCTGACGGTGGTACGCGCGCCGCGCCATGACCGCGTCATCGGCCCCTTCCGGTCCCGGGCCGACGCGGCCGACACCGCGGGCCTGCTGGCGCGGTTCACCGGGATCCGGACCTGCACTACGCGACTGGCGCGTTCGGTTCTGCACGGGCCGGCCTGCGCCGTCGTCGAGGTGTCACCGTGCCCCGCCGCCCGCGACGTGACGGCCACGCAGTACGCCGCGGCGGTGAGCCGCGCCGCCGCCCTGATCGACGGCCTCGACGACGCCGCGTTGGCCGCGGCCGTGCACCAGGTGACCGAGCTGGCCGAGCACCGTCACTATGAGAGCGCCGCGCGACTGCGTGACCGCATAGCCGACGCCGTCGAGACCCTGTGGCGCGGGCAGCGGCTCTGCGCCCTGGCCGCGCTGCCCGAGTTGATCGCCGCCGCGCCCGACGGCCCGGATGGTCGGGGTGGCTACCAGCTCGCCGTCATCCGCCACGGCCAACTCGCCGCAGCCGGCAACGCCGGACGCGGGGTGCCGCCGATGCCGGTGGTTGACGCCATTTGCGCTGGCGCGCAAGCGATCCTGCCGGCGCCGGCACCGCTCGGCGGCGCCTTGATCGAGGAGACGTCGCTGATCGCGCGCTGGCTGACGACCCCCGGGGTGCGCATCGTCCGTGTCATCGGTGCCGACCTCGATGGTGCGGACTCGGGGTGGGCGTCACCGCTGCACTCGGCGGGCGCCTGGGCGGCATGGGCGTCGTTGGCGCGCTCGGCGCGGCTGGCCGGCGCGCAGGCCATTCGCGGACCGGACTCAGACCTGTTCGCAGAACACAACACGATTACACCCAAGGGAGACCGCCATGACCAACACCGACGAACTACCGTTGCCTGAGATCGCGCTACGCCCCGCCTTCCTCTACGCCCACGGCAACGAGACGCAGCTAGTCATGGTCCGCAGCCTCAACGTGCCGATAGAGGCCGACCCGGACCACGACCCAGACGACGATCGGTTTGTCGTGCGTCCCTGCGGACGCCGAGTAGACCGATGGTTCTGCCCGGTGTTCGATCACATCGAACGGTTTGGTCTGGTACTCATGGACCGCCAGACCCACCCGGACACGTCGATGATGGGGCACCGGGCCGAATGGTCCTGGTACGTGCACCCGCAGCTCCGAATAGGGTTCCTGGCAAACGGGCTGGACACTCTCCCCGAGGCCGAGGACTGACACCGGCGGACCAAGTCGCGGGCAACCTATGAATGGCGTATGAAAATCCAGAATTAAGCCACGTACCCCTATCGCTGGCCTTCGTCGCCGTGATAGATATACGTCCAAGCCCCGCTTGGCACCGGGGCTAGCGGCGCTAAGGCGCCAAGGCCGCTGTCGACCTTGTCAAGGCAGAATTGGACTGGCCCACCAGTGCGTGCTCGATACACGACGACGGGCCAAACAAATCCATTCCATCACCAAGACCACAGGTCAGACCCAAACAGGGTCTGGCCTTTTTGCACTCCAGAAGAGCGCCTGACACCCCAGGAGGGAACATGAAGCACAAGTATTACTCAGGCGAGATGCCGCTCCGCTGCGGCGAATACAAGCCGATTGAGAAGCAGACCAGGGGGGTAGCAGGAGGCACAGGAAGCGCCCTCGTCGCTTGGGATATCCCCTGGACACCCCCGAAGCGGGAGCGGATCGGGTATCCGCCGAACAAGAACCGCCAGACCAAGATCCCGTTCGGGTCGGACTGGTCTCCGGTGATGGACGCCAGGCCCCACGTCCACAGAGACGACCCCGACGCCCGACCGTCCGACAACAAACGGCGTCAACTGAGCACCAATCCGTGGGCGTCCACAGGCGGCGCCTTGGTGGCGACGTGGCGCCACGACAAGCCCGAGTGTCACGAGAGCCCGGATGGTTTCGGCGGAAAGGTGAAACGTCCGGCATGGTTAAAGATCCCGAACCCCGATCCCGTCGACAGGCTCGGCGACGGGTCGACGTTAAACGGGGCAGCGTTCGACTCCAGGCCCTGGCTTGACAGGCTCCCTCCGCACATAGGCCCGTGGGTCGGATACACCAACTCCGACAACGACATCGCAGCCCTGAGCGGCGATATCGGGATCACCGGAAACACTCGGTGGTTGGGTCTGTTCGATGTCAGGAAAGGCCGTTTCGTCGGACGGGTGCCTGTGGCCGTGGCCTACCTCGACAAGGACGGCCACCGGCCAGGCGACTACTGGACCGAGGCCGACAACGCCGCGACGCTCCGCAGGCTCGACACCAAGCGGAACAAGGAGCCGGTAACTGAGATGCCCGACCTCGATGACCCGGACCGGTACCAGATCCCGACCCAGCAATACTCCGGTCGGATCTGCGCCAACTGCTTAGACACCTACGAGCTGGCCGAGCACCAGGGCACCAAGACCCGGTACTGCTCGCAGCGGTGCAGGAAATACGCGGACAACGCACGTAACCGGGGGCTATCGGGGACGGTCAAGCCCCAAGACCTACCCGCCGATAGCTGGGAACCGATCGGGACGACGTACGGGTACTGGGGCATGTGGGCCGTCACGTGACGAACCTCACAGCGGAAACACCGAGAAAGTTGAGGAGGATAGCCCCCTTACATGGGGGTACAAAAAATAGGCGATCTCGCAACCGCCCGCTGACGACGGTACGCGGCTCACGTGTTCGTTGTCAACCCCCACCTAGAGACTTGGCGTCGCTGCTCCGGGGACACCTTCCCCCAGCTCGTCCCCTGCGAGCGCCGCCAGGCCGGCGGGGTGCCCCGATGCCGTAACTACCTTTCCAGCATCGGACCCCCGCCCTCGGCCCCCGATAACTCGCCCCTTTGGCCAGATGGCCGGGGGCCTTTTTATGTGCCCACCTAGCTATGCATAGCCAACAGAGGAGGTATTCAAATGGCCCCATGCACCCGCCACGTACACCGTGGCCCGCAGGATCGGCGGCCCGATGGCCGTTGCGCCTTTTGCCAGCGTGAAGCACAACGGCGCTACCGCGAGTCGTGCCGCGACGCCCGCAGGCGTCTGCGCGATGTAGAGGCCCTGCTGGCGGTCTAATCCGCCAGCGCATCGCCGGGGTGACCAGATGTCACCGCCGTCAACGAAAGGAAGCACAACACCGAAGATGGACATAACCGAAATACCCACTGAGCTTGTCGGTTACATAGCCAAGCTGCGGCAGGAAGCGGCCCGCTACCGCAGCCAGCGCAACGCCGCCCGCCGCGAGGCCGACTCCCTCCGAGCGGAGCTTTCTGCTCTGAAACACACTGCGGCCCATGTCAACTGACGCGATACCGTACTGCGCCGACTGTGACGACGTGCCCTGTAATTGTGACTCCCACGACGTACACCCAAGGTTCGCGAACAGGATCGTGGACCCCGAGGACCAGCGGGGGTTCAACCCGGTGGCCTGGTCCCAGGTCGTGCAGGCCGACCGTCCGCTCCGCCTGGACCCGGTGTCCGGTGCGGTGTGGTCGTACTCTGCTGGTGTCTGGCGGGAGGATCGCACCGCCATCGCGGACACACTGCCCCTGAAGATGGGCAAGCTGTACCGCCGGCCAAAGCACCTTGGCACGGTGACCGACCGGGTCCGGGCCGAGCTGAAGCACTCCGACCTGTACATCCACCCGGATCAACCCAGCGACCGCTACGTGGCGTTGCCCTCGGGGATGTTCGACTTCACGACCGGCGAGGTCGTGCCCCACGGCCCCGAGGCCCTGGTCACGTATCAATTGCAGGTAGACCCCGAGTTCTGCGCTCCGACACCGGAGTTCGACACGTTCCTGTCCGATGTTCTGCACCCCGGAGACCTGGATCGCGTGCTGGACCTGCTGGCGTATCTGCTGCGGCCCGGTAACCCGCAGCAGCGGGCGGTGTTGTTCACCGGCAGCGGGCGCAACGGCAAGAGCGTGTTGCTCGGGCTCATCGAGGCGATAGTGGGCCGGGAGAGTATGGCGGCAGTCCCGTTGCAACGACTGGGAACCCGGTTCGCCGCAGCCCGGCTGTACGGCAAGGCAATCAACCTGGTCGGGGAGATCGACGGGGGCCACATCGAGAACACGAGCGCGTTCAAACAGATGACCGGCGGCGACCCGGTGGACATGGACGTGAAGAACGCCCAGGCGTTCACCGCGCATGTCTGGGCGGTCCCGGTATTCTCCGCGAACCAGATCCCAACGTCTGCGGACACCTCCGATGGGTACCTCCGCCGCTGGGAGATCGTGGAGTTCCCGAACACGTTCGACGGTTCCGACACCACCATCGCGGAGCGGCTGTACGCGGAGCGCGCGGACATCGCCGGCAGGCTGCTGCGCCGCGCTGCGGACGTGGCGTTCGCGATCAGGCCATCCGAGCCCGGAGACCGGGCCAAGGCGACGTTCGCCCAGCGGTCGGACCCGGTGCGGGCCTGGCTGGCTGAGACCGACGTGGCAGGGTTCGTATCGCGACCGGACATATACCGCGATTACGTGCAGTGGATCGAGGACGGCAACGGCAAGATCCCGTTGACCAAGATGAGGTTCTATGACCGGCTGGCCACCGCGCTCGGCCCAGCAAAGACCATTCAAGGTGTGCGCGGGTGGGAGCTGCGGGCCGCCGATTCGCGACCAGAGGCCCGACTTTGCACCCTGGGGGGCAACTTTGCACCCACTTTGCACCCTACTTTGCACCCAGAAAAATACCCCCTGAGCAGCGAAGACGGCTCCCAGGGTGCAAAAGGTGCAGAGTTTTCGAACTCGCTGCTTATATGTCGGGCTCCCGGCGGCCCGACACCAGATCCGTTTGCAGCAAACCCCTCGCGAAGCGAGGGGGCCGAGCCGCAGCCCGGCGCGCCGTAGCGCGTAAGGGCAAGGCACCTGGGAGGCCAGCAAGGGAGACCTCCACACACCAGATTCACCCCGTCTGCACATCGCAGGCGGGTTTTTTGCGCGCTCTTGGGCAACCCGCAGGGCCGCGCCTACAGAAAGGTAATCAACACAGTGATCAACACCCAGCAGTACGAGGCCCTGACCTCAGGTGCCCGCACCGTAAAGGGTTGGGCTTCGAGATTCCGACTCCCTAAGGCGCTAACCCAAGCCCTTGAGGTATGGGACGCCGTCGAGGCATACCGGGTCGAAACCATGGTTCCCGACCTATCCGCGCTTACCTCTGAAACCATAGGCGATGTACACGAGGCGTTGACCGCAACCCTGGTTGCGGCGGGCCGGTTCACCCAAACCGTGCGTTCGGGAGCGGACCCGAATCTGAGCTATGCGGAAGTGGCTCATCAGGTGCTGAAGGAGCACGCCGCGCGGACAGTAGTCCAGCTCGCCAATCCGGCAGCGCCCTCGGTGTTGGAGCAACACCAGCCGCATTTCGCCAAGGCTGCGGCGGCGTACGCCGCCGCTGTACAGGCACTGGGGGTCAGCCCGAAGGATCTGTGCTGGGCAACGCTCGGAAAGCGGGGCAGGACTGTGGCATTCGAGGCTGTCAGGGCCGCATACTCTGGCATCGAGTCGGCTTCGGCCCTCGTCCATGAGGCCGGGAACCTTGGCGCACATCCGACCCGTGGGCAACGCGAGGAGGTTACCCACTTGGTGACCCCGGACGCCGGGGAGTTTCTGAAGATCGATGCGTCAATCAGGGAACAGGCCGCGTGGCGTCAACAGGACCACGACCATCTCTTCGGCCCAGCCGGTGGTCCCCTGTACCTCGCGGCCCAGCTGGGAGTGCCGTTTGAGATGCGGTCGCTAACCTCCGCTCGGTCGCTCCGATCCAGCCTTGAGGCGCAGGTGTCAGCAGAGCTGCCGCGCCAGATCCGTGTCTGGTCCCCGAACGGCAGCGTGGCGGCGGTGGCCCGATGACCCTCATCGACCGCGACAATCCGCCCAAGTGGCAGCAAAAGTACGGCCCCGCCGACGTTCAGCGTCGGCTCGGCCCCGACCCGCGAGCCGGCCTCAAGAACGCACTCAAGCGAGCAATGGAAGGCACCCCAGCTCCCCCAGGGGAGCCGGAGGTGCCGGAAGCCTGGGCGCAGCAGCAGCAGACCGACCAAGCTGATTCACCCGTCAACCAGTCCGTCGCCCACCAGATCAGGGCCGGCCTGGAAGGGCAGTGGTCCGACCACGGCGGGCTCGCCAACCAGGCGGTGACCGCAGCCAATTTGTTGCAAGGCGCGCGGATTCCGGCAAGCGAGTAAGCGGGACGCGTCAGCCAAACCAATCGAGGCCCTGGCCCCCGCATCGCAGGGGCTGGGGCTTTCGCATATCTAAACGAGGAGAACCATTGCAACCCACGACCGTCTCCCCCGAAGAACGGTTCCGGCAGTACGTCGAGTCCACCGGGGCATACAACGCCGCGATCATCGCTGCCGGCGATGAGCCATGGCACGGCGGTGACCTTGACCGCCGCCGGGAGCTGTTCATGCGCCGCTACGCCCGCCCAGCACCGCCCGCCGGTCTGGGCATCCCGGAAATCAGGGGCCATAAGCCGCTCCAGATCAACGCTGGGCCGCTTTCGCCCATCACCCGGGTAGATGACACCCTCCCGATCGCAGCGGCAGCCTAGGGGGCACGACATGGCCAACACTCCCGACCAGCAGCCGCCACCCAAGCGGCGGCGGCGGCGGGGCCGGCGTGGCCGGGGTGCGGTGCCGGTAGACCAGCGATGCGTCCGCGAAGGCTGCCCCCGCCGGGCAGCCGACACCCATCCCACCTGCTCGGTTCTGTGCTCACTGGTTCATCAGCGGATGCTGCTCGCGGAGGAAACCTGCCGCATCATGGGGCCGGGACCGCAGTCGGGAGCACTGTGGGCTGCCGTGGTGACGCTGTCGGATGCGCTGACGGACTTCCACGCGGAGGCCATGAAGGGAGATCACCGGCGAGCCGTTGACGCCGGTGCCTGAACACCACAGGTGAATACCGCTAGCCGTTCATCCGAACGGCGCGCCGACAAGGCCCTCTGCCACATGACAGAGGGCTTTTGCATTTTCAACAACGATGGAGAACACATTAATAGAGGTGAAGGACACCACTGCTATCAAACCACCCAAATTGGGTCCAAAATGGATAGTACCAATCATTGTAGTAGTCATCTATTGCAGAATCTTCAAAGTCTGTTAGGCCTGAGTTTAAATTATTTGCAAATGAAACTAAGAGTGGAGAATCGGGATTTGTAACTAGAGAATTTGTATCTACAACTGTACTATCTATCCATTGAGCGAAGGCGTTATTATCCGGGAGGAGATTCCCCCCATTTAGACTTGAAAAATTCACCCCACTCGTCAGACCGTTGAGGTATAAAGCGGGGTCTTGACTGGGCAGGTAAGTGCCGAGGAAAGAAGGATCCCCGGGGGTGAGGGGGATAGTGACAGGGTCACTGGTGCCTACCAGAAGGGAGTTAAGCCAACCAGATTGACTGTAGGCCTCGATGCCAGCGCCAGGGTTCACCAGCACTGTACCCGTAAACGCGTTAAACCCTCCGCTAAGAGATGCCTCGCTAGACAGATTATAGGTTGTAGTGTTCTCCTGAATCGTCCCCGTAAAAGTGCCGAGATTTAGGTCGTCACTGAGTTCCGCACCGACCTGCACACTCCCCGTTATAATACCATTATTATATGCCAGCGCTGCGCCATTACCGAGGACGTATCCACTCCCATAGAAACCTCCGGAGGTTACTCCCGACGATATCTGAAACCCCGGGACGCTCAAATTTGCGCTGTAATTACTGTTACCGGTGTCTCCATTGGCCCCTATACCGAAGCCGCCCGGAGTGGTAAAACTCACGCCGCCAACCACGTTCCCGGCAGTATCCGAGCCCGAGACCGTGGTGCTAGTCAACCAAGGCGTGTCGGAAAGTCCGGTAATAGCCGATGACACCTTACTGCCCAATGATGCTGGAAGAATGCTTTGAACTGCATTAGCGAGTGGTTCAAGGTTGGGAAGGTTGGGGTAGTAGTAGGTAGTCGTCTCGGTCTGTGTGCCGCCAGGGCCATAACTGGAATGGTTGGTGGTCGAAAGCGCGGTATACCACGAAGAAGGTAACCCAGATGCCGCTCGGCTCGCGGCGGGCATGCTCACCGCGTTCACCAGTGATTGCTCGGCGTTCGCGACTTCGGTATTCAGATATTGGGCAGCTCCGCCGTGCAACAGCTTCGCGAACTCGTCATGAAAGGCCGACGCCTTCGCGCCGAGGGCCTGGAATCCCTGGGCGTGCGTACCAAAAATTGCCGTGATCGCGGTCGACACCTCGTCAGCGGCGGGGGCCGCGATCGCTGTCGTCCGGCTCGCCGCAGCCGCGTTGGCGCTACGCACCACCGAGGCTAATTCGTCCAGGTCCCCGCTCGCGGTTGTCACGGCTTCGGGCACAACACTCAGAAGGGACACGACTGGCCTCCATAGTCGAACAATCCGGGGACAAAGGTGCTAGAGGAATCAGCGAGGGTCTAGATCCTAACAGCGTATTGCCCTACGTCGCTCACATTATTTTCAAACTATTTACCGGTATTTGGCCAGCGCCAGGGGCATCTCCCCGCCGCCTCCGCGCCGCGTCGGGCAGGGGCTGGCAGGGGGCCCTGGGTGTGGGGCACAGGGCCTGCCCTGGGCAGGGGCAAGGCAGGCGTGGGGGCAGGCACGGGCCTGCCCAGGGGCGTGGGGAGGAGGCACGCACACGGGCACGCCCGCAGGCGTGCCGGCACCCGCGTGGCGGGCGCGCTGGCCCGCGCACCCCTGGGTGCACACCCCCGCCCCCGCGCACCTGACCGGAGGGTAATGCGGCAGCCCGACCGGATGCGATTCGCATGGCTGGTTTTTTGCCCCGACCAGCAAAGACGACAATCCGGGGCGCCCACGCGCCCCCAGCAACGAAACCGAGGCCCAGAACGGGGCCGGAAAGGAGCCGAAACGATGGCAGAGATGCCCGAAAAGCAGCCGGTACCGCGCGCGCCGCGCGGTCTCGGCAGCGCCGGCAAGGCGCTGTGGCGGTTGGTCCACCAGACGTTCAGCTTCGAGGACGAGCCGCACTTGCTCGCCATCTTGGAGGAGGCGTGCAAGGTCCGAGACGTAATCGAGGCCCTGGACGCCGCCATGCAGGGCGAGCCGATGACCGTGCTCGGCTCGGCTCGACAGCTCACCATCCACCCGCTGATCAGCCAGGCCGGCGCCGAGCGATCGCGGCTGGCGTCCCTGCTAAAGGCGATCGGCCTACCCGACAACGACGACCCAGACGACCCACAACAACGCCGTAGGGCGGCGGCCAGGACCGCCGCCAACGCCCGATGGAAGAAGGACAGGAACTAATGCCACGTCGACACAGCAGCATCCAGCGGAGGGCCGCCGAATCGGCCCCCAGGGCCACGGTGGCGGACTATTTCCGCTGGCTCCTGTCGCAGCCTGCCGACAGCATCACCGGGTGCAGAACGTCGCATCGGGACTACGAGGCCTGGGCCGCAGCGAGGACAGCATGACACCCGAGACTGGTGACCCCCTAACAGAACGGCGTGCCGTCCACGCCAGGCGATCTTCCGTCAATATCGTGGAGCGATGTCGAACTCGGCTGGCCAGGACGAGCCACCGCCATGGGCGGGTTCCGATCCTGAGACCACAGAGGACCGGACAAAGGCTCACGATGAGCTTGTTCTGCTCCGAGATCAATTCGAAAAGGCAAGCCGTCCGGATCGCGAAGGGCACCCAGAACTCAGCGTGCGCCGTTTGGCTGCGGTTTTTGAAGTTACGTCGAGCCAAGCAATCGAAGCCCTCGCTGGCACACTCCTCGATCTCCTTTTCGAGCATCCCGAAGAGTACCTGATCAGTGACGAGATGACGCGTGTTTACCTGGTGATGTTTATTGATTCGGTTGCACTCCGCGAGTTGTGGCAGTTCGTGCAAAATCTGCTCACTGCTGCATCGAATGAGCGACAGATTCCAAATAAGAAAGTCGTAACGGACTTTCTTACAATTTGGACGGATAATGCACACAGTTCGATTTCTCTCGCCAGTCGTACAGCGCCAACAACATGGGAAAGCGCCGCGTTGCACCGCTGGTCTAATGATCTCCAAATCGCTTCCAATGATTTCGCACAGACGCTAGCTACCGGGGCTGCTACCGAGATTGCGACGAAGGCGGCGCATGAGGCAGTGGAGGCAAGGGATTTGGCGCGGCAGGCTGCCAGTGAAACCGCCGCCGCAACGCTCGCTGGCGACTTCAAAGAGACCGCCAAAGCGGAGGGAAGAAAGGCATCCGGGTGGACGGCGGTCACAATCGGCTCACTGGCCTCAGTGATCGCTGCCGGCTGGTACATAATCTCGCATTCAGTCTCTGCGCTGTGGATTGAGACATTATTTCATCTCGCGTTGGTGCTTCCGATACTCGGGCTGTCAGCATTTTCCGCGAGGTTGGCAACTCACCATCGACTTCTTAGCCGGTGGGCGAAGACATCGGCAGTCCAGACCAGAACAGTTGGCGCATTCGCCCTGCAGATACCCACCGAGCAAGGTCGAGAGGAACTTGTCCTCTATGCGGGTCGCACAATTTTCGGGCCACCGGTTTTCGCCGATGAATCGAAGACGGAAAACGTCTCAGGAATACCGCCCGAGCTATTCGAGCTGCTCAAAGAGATCGTTCGCAAGCAAGAAAAGTAGCGCCCCAGGAACGGGGAAGCGAACGACGGGAGCTGTTGAAGCGGCAGGCTACCGAGTGATTAGCGGCCCTGAACTGCGGGTTTTCAAGTCAGACTTGCCTGACACAAGTCTCTTCAGGGGGCCGCCAAAGCTGCTGGCAACCTGGGACCGCCGGGGCGGTTAACGGAAGTCAGCTCGCTTTCGGCTGAGACCCGTCCCCGTCCGTCGGCTCCGGGTCACCGTTCATCATGGTGAGGTAGATCTCGGGGCCCGGCCCCAGCTCCGCGAGGTGTCCGAAAGCTCACGCTCCACGCCAAAAGACGACACCACCCGCATGGGTGGTGTCGCCCTCTGGCCGTGCGATTAAGCGTCAGTGAGTACCTGGACGGACGCCCGTCCACTGCCCCGGTAGCCGCCATAGTCGAGCACCACGAACCAGTGCCCGCTGTGGGGGACCTGCAGCAGCACCACAGTGGACTTGGCTTGACCGCCGTAGCAGTCGTACCGCTCGCCACGCTGGAACGAGCGATAGTTGGAGCTGTCCATCAGCCGCACGTTCGGCGGATCACCTTGGAGGTTGACGCGGACGGTAGTGCCGCCGGACAGATTGCCGAGATCGTAGTAGTTGTAGTTCACGATGCAGAACACCATTTCTGGCTGAGGGGTTTGAAAGCTAGGGCCCCCAACGGATCTGGCCATTCTTTAGACCAGAGCCGGCCTTACGTGTAACGTCGCGAAGGCATCCTAGGAAAATGCAATTCAACGTTAACCCTCGGCTGGCGGGCTCAACCCCGCTTGCCGGGGGTTTTCGCTTGTGTTCTCAGCTAGCCGGAACACTACACCTAGGGGGTGACAAGGCGAAGAGATACAAGATGTTGTGAATAACATTTTTGAAGTTCGCTGGCAGTCAGCCGCGTGTTGCGCGCCGCCCGGCGTGTTTCGATGGGGTTTAGAGGGGTGCTGCTGGGTTACGGAGTCCCAAACCCCCGCATAGGTAGGGGTGCCCCGTCCCTCGGGTCGTACAGGTCGAACCGGAGGGCCTTACCTCTGGGAGACGGGTGCAGCACGAACCGGACTCCCTTGTCTACCAACAGCTGTCGCCTGTCCTCAGAGGCCCAGACCTCCCGATAGGTCTGGTCGGTCTCCACAACCGCCCAACCGGCAGCACGAGCGGGCTTCGCTGCCAGCTCGTCCCGTAGTGCGGTCTGGGTTTTCAGTCGTTCCAGCCAGATTCGCTCGTCGTCCGGCGTGGTGAGTAGGCCAGCGTCGGACTCCCGCCGTAGTCGGGCGATGATGGCCTCGACATCTTCCAGCTCGTGGGAGTGATCCTCCCCCGGCACGAACACACGCCGGGTGACCTTGGTATCTCCCCAGCGGTCTAGGAACGTCTGCTCTAGCAGCTCGTCTCCCGTCTCGGCCGGGAGGAAGACTCGGGAACACTTCCGCCCGCACCTGTAGGACCGGGTGGCACCGGCCCCATTGCTTTTCGGCCGAAAGTGCTGGGCCAGCGCCCGGCCGCACACTTCGGAGCCGCTGCGGCGTAACGCTTCGGCGCAGCGGTGGCAGCCGGTGCAGCCGCAGAACCCGACGCCGAGCATCGGGTTAACCGTTTGGGTGGGCACGCGCTGGCTCTGCCTTCGCAGCGCGGCAGCGTCTTGGATCCGCTGCCACTTAGCGGCGTCGAACGTGGGCTTGGCCATCACGATCGGCGAGCCGTCCCCGTCCAACACGGTCTGGCCCCGGTGCATCTTGAGCCCCTGGGTACGGGGCGAGGTCAGCGCGTCCATCACGGTGGCGATGCTCCACATCGCTGCCTTATCGCCGGCCCGTGCTTTGTTGGTCTGCGCCCCGGTCTCGTTGAGCCATGCGGCGATGCGGGTAAACGACCACCCGTCTAGGAGCTTGTCAGCCATGCCGTGAAGCAGCCTGTAGCCGTCTGTGTCGCGCTCTAGGCCCTTGCCCTTGCCCGATGGGTGGTCAGCGACTTTGAAGCCCAGAGGGGGCACACCAGCGGCCCATCTGTCGGTCTGCCTGAGCACCCGGTGCCCGTCGAGGGCTCGGGACTTGAATCGGTTGAGTTCGAGCTGTGCGAAGAACGAACCGAGGTACACGAACAACTCGGCCATCATGCCGTCGAGCGAGGTCCTGTCCCGGTCTACTCGGTAGTTCAACGTGAGGCTGTCCTCCGCGAACACGAGCATCTTCGCGTGCTGCTCGGCCCACTCCGCGAACTTCACACAGTCGCGGGTCGACCGGAACAGCCGGTCGAGCTTCGAGAACACCAGCGCGTCCCACTCGTGGGACTTCTCCTCCGTGAGCCACGGTCCCAGGTCTGGCCGCTCAAACGGGTTGATCGAGGCAGACACGCCGAGATCTTGGATGGTCCCGACCACGGTGTGCCCGTGCTCGGCTACCCATTTCATCCCGGCCTCGCGCTGGGCGATGTGGGACACCTTCTGGGGGCCTTGCACAACGGACACGCGAGCCCCGACCACGGCTCTTAGTTGCTTGGTCATGGGTGGGACTGTATCGTCTCCTGCTCGCAGAACCGCACCCATCGCGCGAGCAGCTGTTCGGCGGCGCCGGAGTCGATCGCCGCGCCGGCTCGTGCCAAGCCGTCCTCCCAGGCCGGCAACCATTCAGCACGGCTGGATAGCCCGGCATGCGCGACGATCGCACCGGCGGCGTTGAGCACGACGGCGTCTCGCACCGGGCCCGTCGCGCCGCCGAGCACCGCGCGCACCTCAGCGGCGTTGGCCTGCGCGTCGCCGCCCAGCAGTTCGTCGAGCTCCGCGCGGGCGAACCCGAACCCCGCGGGATCAAAGGTCAGCTTCTCCACCGTGCCCGCCTGCACGCGCCAGATCGTGCTGGTGGTCGTCGTGGTGAGCTCGTCGAGCCCGTCGTCGCCGTGTACCACCAGCACGCTGGACCGGCGCGCGGCGAACACCCCCGCCATCACCTCGGCGAGGTTGGCGAATGCGCAGCCGATCAACCCGGCCCGCGGCCAGGCCGGATTGGTCAGCGGCCCAAGGAGATTGAAGACCGTGGCCACGCCGATCTCGCGACGCACCGCAGATGCGTGCCGGTAGGACGGGTGGAAGGTCGGCGCGAAGCAGAACCCGATCCCGACGTCGGCGAGGCTGCGGACCACCTGTTCGGGCCCGAGGTCGATGCGCACCCCGAGCGCCTCCAGGGTGTCGGCCCCACCCGCCAGCGACGACGAAGCCCGGTTGCCGTGCTTGACCACCGGCACGCCCGCCGCCGCGACCACGATCGCTGCCATGGTGGACAGGTTGAAGGTGTTGGCGCCGTCGCCTCCGGTTCCGACGATGTCGACGGTTTCGCCGACATCCCTGCGGATGGCGTCGACTGGCATCTGACGTGCGTGGCTCAACATGACGTCGGCCAGCTCGCTGACTTCGGCCGCGGTGGGAACCTTCATCTTCATGGCCACCGCGAAGGCGGCGATCTGGGCCGGCGACGCGCTGCCGGTCATGATCTGATCCATCGCCCAGGCGGCATGGCCCCGCGCCAGGTTCTGTCGGTCGGTCAAGCGCCGCAACACCTGCGGCCACGACGGCGCCGGACCGCCATCTCCTCTTGGGGAGCCCCCGGCAAAGGACGCCTCGGGTGACAGAGCCACCGGCCGATGGTCCCACGGCCACCCGCCGCCCCCAAAAGCGCTCGGGAAGGGGCTTGCGACAGGGCTCGGAAAGTGCCCGGCACAGGGCAGCGAAAACGACGCGCGGAACTAATTTCCGCCCCGGGTAGTGTTCGACAACTACAAAGCGTCATACTTGCGGATGTGACGAGCGCTGTTGGCACCTCGGGTACTGCGATAACGTCGCGAGTTCATTCGCTGAATCGCCCCAACATGGTCAGTGTCGGCACCATAGTGTGGCTTTCCAGCGAGCTCATGTTCTTTGCTGGCCTGTTCGCCATGTATTTCACCGCGCGCGCTCAGGCCGGCGGGAAGTGGCCGCCACCGCCGACCGAACTGAATCTGTACCAGGCCGTGCCGGTGACGCTGGTGCTGATCGCCTCGTCGTTCACCTGCCAGATGGGCGTGTTCGCCGCCGAACGCGGCGACGTTTTCGGGCTGCGCCGCTGGTATGTGCTCACGTTCCTGATGGGCCTGTTCTTCGTCCTCGGGCAGGCGTACGAGTACTTCCACCTGATGACGCACGGCACCACGATCCCCAGCAGCGCATACGGCAGCGTGTTCTATCTGGCCACCGGCTTCCACGGCCTACACGTGACCGGCGGCCTGATCGCGTTCATATTCCTGCTGGTCCGCACCGGGATGAGTAAGTTCACGCCGGCGCAGGCGACCGCCAGCATCGTCGTCTCCTACTACTGGCATTTCGTCGACATCGTCTGGATCGCGCTGTTCACCGTGATCTATTTCATCCGATGAAATCCCGCCCCCTGCAGAGCACCGAGAAGAGGAGTGATCGGTTGAAGAAAATGGGGTTCACCCGATCCGTAGGCCGCAAGGCGAGTACCCGCTCGCGACGGCAGTTGCGCCGTCGACTCTCCGGGGGCTTGCTGCTGCTGATAGCCCTGACCATCGCCGGTGGGCTGGCAGCCGTGCTGACCCCCACCCCGCAAGTGGCGGTGGCCGACGAGTCGGCCTCGGCGCAGCTGCGTACCGGCAAGCAACTATTCGAGACCTCTTGCGTGTCCTGCCACGGCGCGAACCTTCAGGGCGTGACCGACCACGGGCCAAGCCTGATCGGCGTCGGCGACGCGGCCGTCTACTTCCAGGTATCCACCGGTCGGATGCCCGCGATGCGCGGTGAGGCCCAGGCGCCGCGCAAGGACCCGATTTTCGACGAGTCGCAGATCGATGCGATCGGCACCTACGTGCAGGCCAACGGCGGCGGCCCGACCGTGGTGCGCAACTCCGACGGCAGCCTCGCGATGCACGCGCTGCGCGGTGAGGACCTGGGCCGGGGCGGCGACCTGTTCCGGCTCAACTGCGCCTCGTGCCACAACTTCACCGGAAAGGGCGGGGCGCTGTCGTCGGGCAAGTTCGCGCCCGACCTGGGGCCGGCGAATGAACAGCAGATCCTCACGGCCATGCTGACCGGTCCGCAGAACATGCCGAAGTTCTCCGACCGACAGCTGTCCTTCGAGGCCAAGAAGGACATCATCGGGTACGTCAGGACCGTCGTCGAGGAGCGTCAGCCCGGTGGCTACGGGCTCGGTGGTTTCGGACCCGCGCCCGAGGGCATGGCCATGTGGATCATCGGGATGGTTGGTGCCATCACCCTGGCACTGTGGATTGGGGCGCGATCATGAGTGACTCCTCTACCGGGACAGAAGACACCGGCGCAGCCCGCGAGCCCGACGAGGCCGCACTCGCCGCAATGTCGAACAAGGAACTGCTGGACCTCGGCGGCAAGATGGACGGCGTCGAGATCGCCTATAAGGAACCTCGCTGGCCGGTAGAGGGCGACGACGTGCCGTTGAAGGCCGAAAAGCGCGCCGAGCGCGGGGTGGCCCTGTGGCTTTTGCTGGGCGGGGCATTCGGGCTCGCGTTGCTGGTGATTTTCCTGTTCTGGCCGTGGGAGTACAAGCCGAGAGAGGCCCACGACAGCCTGCTGTACACGCTGGCCACGCCGCTATACGGCTTTACCTTCGGGATGTCGATCCTTTCGATCGCCGTCGGGGCGGTGCTGTTCCAGAAAAGGTTTATCCCGGAAGAGATTACGATCCAGGACCGGCACGACGGCGCATCTCGCGAGATCGACCGCAAGACCGTCGTGGCGAACTTGACCGACGCCCTGGAAGGCTCGACGATCAAGCGCCGCAAGCTGGTCGGGCTTTCGTTGGGCGCGGGTCTGGGCGCTTTTGGCGCCGGCACCTTGGTGGCGTTTGCCGGTGGCCTCATCAAAAACCCGTGGAAGCCGGTCGTCAAGACCGCCGACGGGATGAAGGCCGTGCTCTGGACGTCCGGTCTGGACCCCGCGCTACCACGGCGAAACCATCTTCCTGGCCCGGGCTACCGGCAGCAGCGAAGGGGCGCCGTTCATCAAGATGCGTCCCGAAGACCTCGACGCCGGCGGGATGGAGACCGTCTTTCCGTGGCGCGAGTCCGACGGCGACGGCACCACCGTGGAATCGCACGAAAAGCTGACCGCGATCTCGCTGGGTATCCGCAACCCGGTGATGCTCATCCGCATCCGGCCCAGCGACCTGCCCCGCATGGTCAAACGCCAGGGTCAGGAGAGCTTCAACTGGGGCGAATTCTTCGCCTACACCAAGGTTTGCTCGCACTTGGGTTGCCCGTCGTCGCTGTACGAGCAGCAGTCCTACCGAATCCTGTGCCCTTGTCACCAATCGCAGTTCGACGCACTGCATTTCGCCAAGCCGATATTCGGTCCGGCAGCGCGTGCACTGGCGCAACTACCCATTACAATCGACACCGAGGGGTATCTGGTCGCCAATGGTGACTTCGCCGAGCCCGTCGGACCGGCATTCTGGGAGCGCACGACATCATGAGTCCGAAATTGAGTCCTCCGAAGATCGGTGAAGTCCTGGCCAAGCAGGGCGAGGACATCGACACCCGGTATCACCCCTCCGCTGCGGTGCGGCGTCAGCTCAACAAGGTTTTCCCCACCCACTGGTCGTTCTTGCTCGGCGAGATCGCGCTGTACAGCTTCATCGTGCTGCTGATCACCGGCGTGTACCTGACGTTGTTCTTCGATCCGTCCATGGTTGATGTCACCTACAACGGCGTCTACCAACCCCTGCGCGGTGTCGAGATGTCGCGCGCTTACCAATCGGCGCTGGACATCTCCTTCGAAATTCGGGGCGGCATGTTCGTCCGCCAGATCCACCACTGGGCCGCCTTGATGTTCTCGGCGTCGATCATGGTGCACCTGGCGCGCATCTTCTTCACCGGCGCGTTCCGGCGGCCGCGTGAGGCCAACTGGGTGATCGGGTCGCTGCTGCTGATCCTGTCCATGTTCGAGGGCTACTTCGGCTACTCGCTGCCCGACGACCTGCTCTCGGGTATCGGGCTCCGGGCGGCGCTTTCCTCGATCACACTGGGCATGCCGGTGATCGGGACGTGGCTGCACTGGGCGCTGTTCGGCGGAGATTTCCCCGGCACCATCCTGATCCCGCGGCTCTACGCCCTGCACATCTTGCTGCTGCCGGGGATCATCCTGGCGCTGATCGGGATGCATCTGGCGCTGGTCTGGTTCCAGAAGCACACCCAGTTCCCCGGCCCAGGCCGCACCGAGCACAACGTCATCGGCGTGCGGGTGATGCCGGTGTTTGCGTTCAAGTCCGGCGCGTTCTTCGCCGCGATCGTCGGTGTGCTGGGCCTGATGGGCGGACTGCTGCAGATCAACCCGATCTGGAACCTGGGGCCCTACAAGCCATCACAGGTATCGGCCGGCTCGCAGCCCGACTTCTACATGATGTGGACCGAGGGCTTGGCCCGTATCTGGCCGGACTGGGAGTTCTACTTCTGGCATCACACCATTCCCGCCGTGTTCTGGGTCGCGATGATCATGGGCCTGGTTTTCGGCCTGCTGATTGTCTACCCCTTCCTGGAGAAGCGGTTCAGCGGCGACTACGCGCACCACAACCTGCTGCAGCGGCCGCGGGACGCCCCGGTCCGGACCGCCATCGGGGCCATGGCGATCTCCTTCTACATGGTGCTCACCCTCGCGGCGATGAACGACATCATTGCGTTGAAGTTCCACATCTCGCTGAACGCGACGACGTGGATCGGGCGCATCGGCATGGTGATCCTGCCGCCGTTCGTCTACTACATCACCTACAGGTGGGCTATCGGGCTGCAGCGCAGTGACCGCGCGGTACTCGAACATGGCGTTGAGACCGGCATCATCAAGCGGCTGCCGCAGGGTGCGTACATCGAGCTGCACCAGCCGCTCGGCCCGGTCGACGACCACGGCCACCCGCTCCCGCTGGAATACCAGGGCGCCGCAGTGCCGAAGCGAATGAACAAGCTGGGCTCCGCTGGGACACCGGGCAGCGGCAGCTTCCTGCGCGCGGATCCGCTGTCCCAGGATGCCGCGCTGCGCGAGGCTACCCACGCGTCCGAACAGCGTGCCCTCACCGCACTACGCGAGCACCAGGACAGCCTCAACGGTTCCAATGGCTCCAATGGCTCGCCGAACGGCGAGCACAGCAAAAACGGCGATCACTAGAGGCCTGTTTTTTACCCGCGCAACACCCAGTCAGGGGTGTGGGCGTCGGCCGCCGAATTGACGGCTATTGCAGGTTACGGGCGGGGGCGTGCGCCCAGTGGACGGCTGGCACGCCGGGCACCGCCGGCGGAAATCGCGGCACCGGCGGCCCGCGGGCCCGTGCCAGCCGCAGGGCCAATACGACGTGCTGATCAGTGGTGTTGCCGACCTTGGCGGAGCCGCGGTTTGCGGAATCCACCGCTTGGCC
Source organism: uncultured Actinomycetota bacterium (assembly GCA_963778135.1). GTDB lineage: Bacteria > Actinomycetota > Actinomycetes > Mycobacteriales > Mycobacteriaceae > Mycobacterium. Next base: position 1,184,286 of record CAVZTC010000005.1, read on the forward strand.
GGCGCCCGCCGCCAACGCCGCTCCGCCGATGACGCGCCGCCGTAGCAAACCCGGCAAGAAGGCGTTTGATTCGTTCAATGGCTAGTCCGTGGCTAGAGTCCATGGCTAGTCGTTGCTAGTCCGTGGCAACCACGCGGCGCAGTTGGCGGACGTGCAGCACCTCGATCACCGGCATCGCGGCGGTGACGAGCCCGGCCAGCACATAGATGACCCACGACGGCCCGTCGTGTCCGACGGCCATCAGATACGTCGCCGCGGCGACGGCGATCAGCGCGGCCCCCATCGCGCCGGTCAGTACGACCGTGCCACGCAACCAGATCCGGTCCACCGCGGCGCCAGACCACTCGTCGTCGACGCCGACCGTCCGGTCCCTGTCATGTCGTGCCAGCTCGGCCACGGTGCGCCTGGCGGGTTGGCCGGGCCGGCCCGGCCGACTGGCCGCCCCGCGCAGGAATCCGCCCGCCGGACGAACCGGCGGCCCACCCTGAGCCGTGCGGCGGGCCCGCACCAGAACCGGGATCGCCCCCGCGATGATCAGCGCCGACACGACGATGACGACGTACAACACCCACGTGGTGTGCGGACTCCTCGACGCCTTGTGAAAGCCCTGCCCGAGTTCGGTCAGCGCAACGGCGGCGGCCACGCTCACGCCTATCAGAACCAGCCAGACTACGGCGCAGGCCCCGACCAGAATGCGATCGATGACATCGGGCGGAACGGTGTCCGACCCACTGCGATATGCCGAATACCTGCTAACCATCAACAGCTCGTCTGCGCTGCGTCGTTGCTGTTGGCCGACAGCACCGTGCCATCGCTCGTGGTGATCGAGCAGTTGAGCCTGCTGAGCCGGAACAGGCTGGACGCCTCCACGGAGCCAACGTCGGATTGCGAGATCGGTGTGACGGTCATCGACCACGGGATATACACGTTGTGCTGGGTCCGTCGCCGACCCGAGGCATCGACGTAGGTCACCGAAATGATGTCGCCCGGGGCCTTGGTGCCGGTCACCGAATAGGTGACCTGCCGCGGACCGGCCAGCGTCGTGGTCGTGGTCGGGGCGGCAGCCGACGTGGTGGTCGGCGGCGGTGGCGCGGCGGTCGTGGCCGGCGGCGGTGCAGGCACTGGCGATGGCGAGGGTGTCACCGTCACAGTCTGTGTCTCCGTTGCTGTCGAGGTCTCGGTGCTGGGCGGCGGCGGGGGTGGTGGCGTGGTGGTTGTGATCTCGTCCTGCGCAGGCGCAGTGGTCGCGCTGGTGCTTGGGTTGGCGACATTGCTGGTATTGCCGGCATGTATGACCAGCAGCGACACCGAAACCACCAGCGCAACCGCGGCGAGGATGGCGGCCACGCCGACCACCCACGGCCAGCGCGGAGCGCCATGCTCGTCGAGCCCGGGCTCGTCATAGTGGTCGTAGTCGTAGAGCTCAGCCGGTACGTAGGGGCTGGTGAAATGCTCGGACTCCGGAGCCGAGTAGGCCCGCGAGTATGCGTCGGTTGCGCCGGTCTGGTCGATCGCCGCCCCTTCGCCGGAGTGGTCCAGAGCGTCCAGAGGTTCCAGCTCCGGGACTGGCCCGCTGTCGGGATCCAGTTCGTCGCCGAGCTCAGGGTTCGAATCGAGTTCCTCAGGTTCCCAGCCCGGGGGTTTCGGCCCGCTCATGTCCGCCTGCCCTGTCCAACTGCATCACCTGCGCCCGAGACTCCACAGCGGTATCGCTGCGCGCACGCTCGGGAAATTCTCATTGTGCCTCGGCAAACCCTACCGAACCGAGCGGCGCAAAGGAGTCCCGGCAGAGTGCCCACCGATCAACTGATGCCCGGATTGTGACCTTTCGGCGGCCAATCAGTGCTTCTCGGGACCGACGTAGTACTCGAAGACCAGGCCGGCCGCCGAAGCCAGGATGAACACCACTCCGGCAAAGATCAGCCAGGGCAGCCACAGCGCGATACCGACCGCCGCCACCGAGCCGGACAACGCGATCAGGATCGGCCACCAGCTGTGCGGGCTGAAGAATCCTAATTCCCCTGCACCGTCGCTGATTTCAGCGCCCTCGTAGTCTTCGGGCCGGGTTTGCAGCCGACGCGCCACGAATCGGAAGAAGGTGGCCGTAATCATCGCCAGGCCGCCGGTCAGGACCAGTGCGGTGGTGCCCGCCCACTCCACACCGCCGGTGGCGTACGCCGCGGTCAGAATCCCGTACAGGAGCGCCGTCAAGAGAAAGAATGCGGCGCAGAACTCGAACAACCTCGCTTCGATACGCATGGGGTGTCCTAACCTTGGCTTCCGGTCAACTCACCGCGGCGGGTGTCGAACGGGTGCGTGGTGACCGCGAGCGGGGGCTGATTGATCGCGATCAGTGCCTCGGCATTGGTCTTCTTGTCGCGCCGCTGTTGCAAGTAGAACTTGAAGTCGTTGGGCTCTACGACCCGAACCTCGAAATTCATCATCGAGTGGTAGGTGCCGCACATCTCGGCGCAGTGGCCGACGAACGCCCCGGTCTTGGTGATCTCTTCGACCTGGTAGCGGTTGACCGAGTTGTTCGCCTCGGGGTTGGGCATCACGTCGCGCTTGAAGAGGAACTCCGGCACCCAGAACGCGTGGATGACGTCGGCCGCGTTCAATACGAATTCGATGCGGGTGTGGGCGGGCAGCACCAGCACCGGAATTTCGGTGGGCGTCCCCAGGGTTTCGACCTCGTCGAAGTTCAGGTAGGTCCGGTCCTCGGTGTTGAGGCCGTGAACCGGCCCGACGCGCTCTTCACCGTGCTCGTCCTTGCCTTCCGGCTTGGAGACCATCGCCTTCTTCTTCGCCTCGTCGAGGCCGTTATAGTCCGTGCCGTCCTTGAGGTGGACGCGCTGGTAGCCGAACTTCCAGTTCCACTGGAAGGCCGTCACGTCGATCACGACATCGGGGTTCTTCTCCAGGTGCAGCATCTTCTCCTGCACCACCACTGTGAAGTAGAACAGCACCGAGATGATCAGGAACGGAGTCACGGTGAGCACGAGCTCCAGCGGCATGTTGTAGCCGAACTGGCGCGGCAGCTCCTCGTCGCCCTTTTTCTTGCGGTGGAACGTGCAAGTCCAGAAGATGAGACCCCACACGATGACGCCGACGACCAGAGAGGCGATCACCGCTCCAATCCACAGCATTCGGTTGTAGTGGGCCTCCGGGGTGATGCCTTCCGGCCAGCCCATGGCCATCGCATGTTCCCAGCTGCAGCCGCTCAGGGTGACCGCCAACAGCCCCAGCGTCGCGACCACGGCCAGTGGCCGCAGGCGTCGGGCACGCCCTGAAGGGCCCCTTGACGGGCGCGGGAGCCTGAACTGAAACCTGCACTGCGACAAATGTTGCGAACGGACGGGCTCGCGAGATGTCACCTTGCCGCCTCCTGTATCACAAGCCGGGCCGATTGCGGGGCCTACCTGCCTGCACGTCGAATACTACGCAGCGTAGACCACGCCGCCCGCCGGGGCGAAGATGCGGGGCGAAACTGGCAATTAAGGGCGCGCCCGGAAGGTATTCGACAGGTGGTCACGGCCCGACCGGCGGGCTGCCACGGGGGTCCGTACGGCATACTGGGGCGCCGTGTGTGGACTGCTGGCCTTCGTGGCGGCCCATGGTGCCGATCGAGTCGGCGCCGCCGAGGCCGACGGCCGCGATGCTGCTGCTCGCAGCGCCGCGCAGGCCGACGCCGCCGTCGCCTGCGCGTTGCATTTGATGCGCCACCGAGGCCCTGACGAACCAGGCACCTGGGCCGACCTCGGATCCGACGGTTCGGTGGTATTCGGGTTCAACCGGCTCTCCATCATCGACATCGCACATTCGCATCAGCCGCTGCGGTGGGGACCCCCGGAGGCGCCGGACCGCTACGTCCTGGTGTTCAACGGCGAGATCTACAACTACCTGGAGCTGCGCGAGGAACTGCGCACCGGCCACGGCGCGAATTTCGCCACCGACGGTGACGGTGAGGCGATCGTCGCGGGCTACCACTACTGGGGTACCGAGGTCTTGACGCGGTTGCGAGGCATGTTCGCCTTCGCGCTGTGGGACACCGTTACCCGCGAATTATTCTGTGCTCGAGACCCTTTCGGCATCAAGCCGCTGTTCATGGCGACCGGCGCCGGCGGTACCGCCGTGGCCAGCGAGAAGAAATGCCTGCTGGACCTGGCCGAGTTGGTGGGAATCGATACGGGGGCCTCCGGGATCGACGAGCGGGCGGTGCAGCACTACACCGTGCTGCAATACGTGCCGGAGCCGGAGACCCTGCACCGGGGCGTGCGCCGGCTGGAATCGGGCTGCTACGCCAGGATCCGGCGCGGGCTAGAGCCGCAGATCACGCGCTACTTCGTACCTCGCTTCAACGCCGTCCCCATCACCCGGGACACTGAGCAGGCCCGCTACGACGAGATCACCGCGGTGCTTCAGGACTCGGTGGCCAAGCACATGCGCGCAGACGTCACGGTCGGCGCCTTCCTGTCCGGCGGCATCGACTCCACCGCGATCGCGGCGCTGGCCATCAGACACAACCCGCGGCTCATCACATTCACCACCGGCTTCGAGCGCGAGGGATTCTCCGAAATCGACGTCGCGGTCGCCTCGGCCGAGGCCATCGGCGCCCGCCACATCGCCAAGGTGGTCACCCCGGACGAGTTCGTCGCCGCGCTGCCCGAGATCGTCTGGTACCTCGACGAACCGGTTGCCGACCCCGCACTGATCCCCCTGTTCTTTGTCGCCCGCGAGGCCCGCAAGCACGTCAAGGTGGTGCTGTCGGGCGAGGGCGCCGACGAGCTGTTCGGCGGCTACACGATCTACCGCGAGCCGCTGTCGTTGAAGCCGTTCGACTACCTGCCCCGGCCGTTGCGGCGCTCGATGGGCAAGGTGTCCAAACCGCTGCCCGAGGGGATGCGCGGCAAGAGCCTGCTGCACCGCGGATCGCTGACCCTCGAGGAGCGCTACTACGGCAACGCGCGCAGCTTCTCTGACGCACAATTGCGCGACGTTCTGGCCGGGTTCCGCGAGGAGTGGACGCACACCGACGTCACCGCGGCGCTGTACGCCGAGTCGGCCGGCTGGGACCCGGTCGCCCGCATGCAGCACATCGACCTCTTCACCTGGCTGCGCGGCGACATTTTGGTCAAGGCCGACAAAATGACGATGGCCAACTCGTTGGAGCTTCGGGTGCCGTTCCTGGATCCCGAGGTTTTCGCGGTGGCGTCCCAGTTGCCGGTACAGGCGAAGATCACCCGCACCACGACCAAGTACGCGCTGCGGCGCGCGCTGGAACCCATCGTCCCGGCGCATGTGCTGCACCGCCCCAAGCTCGGCTTCCCGGTCCCGATTCGGCACTGGTTGCGCGCCGGCGAGCTGCTGGAGTGGGCGTACGCGATGGTGGACTCGGCTGAGGCGAGCCGCCTGTTCGGCCTAATCGACCTGGCCGCCGTGCGCCGCATGCTCGACGAACACCGCTGCGGTACCAGCGATCACAGCCGCCGGCTGTGGACGGTTTTGATCTTCTTGCTCTGGCACGCGATCTTCGTCGAGCACAGCGTGGTTCCGGAGATCAGCGAGCCGCAGTACCCGGTGCAGCTTTAACCCGCGAGCAGTCCTATGCCAGGACGGCGGCGATCTCGACGGCGGCGTCGTCGCCGTAAGCGCCCGCCAACCGTGTCGTCGCGACGCCATGATCCCAGTTCCACTCCTGGGTGCCGGTCGACTCCAGCACCAGCACGGCGACCAGCGAGCCCAGCTGAGCGGAACGCTCCAGGCTGAGACCGGCGCTGCGCCCGGTCAGGAAACCGGCCCGGAATGCGTCGCCGACGCCGGTCGGATCGGTCTGGCTGGTCTCGGGCACCACACCGACATGGATGGACGTTCCGTCGCGGTCCACCAGATCCACGCCCTTGGCGCCCAGCGTCGTCACCCGCAGGTCGATCTGCGCCATCACGTCGGCCTCGGTCCAGCCGGTCTTGGACAGCAGCAGGTCCCATTCGTAGTCGTTCGTGAACAGATACGTGGCACCGTCGATCAGCTTGCGGATTTCGTCGCCGGATAGCCGGGCCAGCTGCTGCGACGGGTCGGCGGCGAAGGCCAGCCCGAGCTTGCGGCACTCCTCGGTGTGCACGAACATCGCGTCGGGGTCGTTGGCCCCGATGACAACCAGTTCCGGCGTGCCCAGGGTCGATGCCACGCTGGCCAGCGAGATGTCACGGGCCTCGGACATTGCCCCCGGGTAGAAGGACGCGATCTGGGCCATCTCGAGGTCCGTGGTGCACACGAAACGCGCCGTGTGGGCGGTCTGGGAGATCAGCACGTGGTCGCAGTTGACATTGTGGGATTCCAGCCAGCCGCGGTATTCGCTGAAATCCTTGCCTGCCGCGCCCACCAGCGCGGCGTCACCGCCCAGCACGCCGATGGCGAAAGCCATGTTTCCGGCCACGCCGCCGCGATGAATCACCAGGTCGTCTACCAGGAAGCTGAGCGACACCTTCTGCAGGTGATCGGCGAGCAGCTGCTCGGAAAACCGGCCGGGAAACTTCATCAGATGGTCGGTCGCAATTGAACCGGTCACCACGATCGTCACGAAATAGCCACCCTTCGTTCGTAAGGCCGTCCAGCCTACCCATCGGAAAACGCCCCCGCTGCTGGCCCGATGCATCCACGGCCGCGAGCGGGTATTGCGCTAGCCTGCCTACAGCGCTCGCCCGTCCACCACCGTAGGAGAACCACGATGGCCGGTCCCCAACCGCCGAATCCTACTGTCGGTGCCGACGGAGCACCCTACGCCGAGGGCACGCCCGGAAAGCCCCGGCCGCTGGAGTACCCCGATGAGCTCCACCCAACCGCCCCGGCACCACAGTCGGCCACGTATGCCGGGGTGGTGCCGCCGCCGGTGTCGTACCCGACGCGCCCGACGCGAAGGTCCAAGCGGGTCATCATCGGCCTGCTGGCGGCTATCGCGGTGGTCGCCGGGCTGACGGCGGCGATCGTGTACGGGGTCCGCACCAACGGGGCCAACACTGGCGGCACATTCTCCGAGGCAGCGGTCAAAACGGCGGTTCAGGGATATCTGGACGCGCTGGAGCGCCGCGACGTCGAGGTGATCGCCCAGAACTCGATGTGCGGCCTCTACGACGCCGTGCATGACAAGCGATCGGACCAGGCCCTGGCGAGGCTCAACAGCGACGCGTTCCGCAAGCAGTTCTCCCAGGTGGAGGTGACCTCGATCGACAAGATCGTGTACTGGTCGCAGTATCAGGCCCAGGTGCTGTTCACCATGCGCACCGCGCCGGCAACCGGCGGCCCGATGCGCGCGGAACTGCAAGGCGTCGCGCAGCTGCTTTTCCAGCGCAACCAGATCGAGGTGTGCTCGTACGTGTTGCGCAACCCGGCCGTGCACTAGCCCGTGCGCTACAGGTATTAGTGGCGATCCGCTTCGCGCAACTGAGCCGCGCTCGCGATCGTTCGATCAGTTAAACGAGTCGCCGCAGGCGCACGACCCGCTGGCGTTGGGGTTGTCGATGGTGAAGCCCTGCTTCTCGATCGTGTCCACGAAATCGATCGACGCGCCTTCCACGTAGGGCGCGCTCATCCGGTCCACGGTCAGGGTCACGCCACCGAACTCCGCGGTCAGGTCGCCGTCGAGCGCCCGGTCGTCGAAGAAGAGGTTGTAGCGCAGCCCCGCGCATCCACCCGGCTGTACCGCGATCCGCAGCGCCAGGTCGTCGCGTCCCTCCTGGTCCAGCAGGGACTTCGCCTTGCTGGCCGCGGCCTCGGTCAGCATCACGCCGTGGGTCTTGGCGGTTGACTCGTTCTGCACCGTCATTGCATCTCCTACATGCCTCAATTGGTGGGCGGGCTCGCACCGGCGGCCGATAGCCGGGCCCCGATAGCCGAAGCCCAAGTCCAGTCGGGGTAAGTCCGTTAGGTCAACGGTACCTTGCTGCGCCGCTATTCCCGAGTCGCTCCGCCACAACGGATGCCAGACCCATGAGCTGATTGGCCGCGTCGGCCTGCGCCAACCGCACCGAACCGGCGTAGTCGGCGATGGAGAGGGCCGACATGATGCCCGCCATTCGGGTCGCGGATTTGTCCAAGCTCACCTGCCCCGCCAGCACCACCACCGGGATTCCCAACGGACCGGCCGCAGCCGCGAGCTCGCCAACCACCTTTCCGTGCAGGGACTGCTCATCGAACCGACCCTCGCCGGTGACGATCATGTCCGCGACCTCGAGGTCTTCGGCCAAATGGGTGTGGGCGGCGATGATCGCCGCACCGGACTCGACCCGGCCACCCAGCGCCAACAGTCCGGCACCGATGCCGCCGGCGCCGCCCGCGCCGGGCTCGGCGCTCACGTCGCGTCCGGCCGCCGTGTCCAGTTCCAGCGCCCACGCTTCGAGACGGACTTCCAGCTTCGCGACGGTGGCCGTGTCCGCACCCTTCTGCGGTGCGAACACCCTTGCCGCACCCCACGGCCCCAGCAGCGGATATTCGACGTCGGAGGCGGCGATGAGCTCGACGTCCGCCAGCTGTCGACGGGCCTCCTGCAGGCCGCCGAGCTCGGTGATCATCGCCCGCCCACCGTCGGTGCACGCGCTGCCCCCCAGGCCGACGACGATCCGGGTCGCCCCGGCCCGCAGTGCCTCCGCGATGAGCTGCCCCACGCCCTGGCTGTGGGCCGCCAGCGCGGTTTCCGGGGTGGGCGGCCCGCCAAGCAGCGCCAGGCCGCACGCCTGCGCGCACTCGAGGTACGCGGTTGTCGACGCGGGATCGAACACCCATTGGGCGTCTACCTGGGTGTCCAGCGGCCCGGACACCCGAAGTCGCCGCATCTCCCCCAGCCGCTTGGCCAGCACTTCTACGAATCCCGGGCCGCCGTCGGACTGTGGGGCGATCATGAACCGGTCCCCGGGACGTGACCGGGTCCAGCCGGTGGCTATGGCGGCGGCGGCCTGCACCGCGGACAGACTGTCGCCGTAGCAATCCGGCGCCACCAGCACCAGCATCGCTGGTAGCTGAATACGGCCTGGGGCCAGGTCAGCGCTGGCATTCGTCGCCATCGAGCCATCCATCACCGGTAGCCGTTCATCACAGGTAAGCGTAGGTCCAACAGACTCGCTGGACATGCACAACGGCACCGCTTTCTCAGTTCATTTATGTTAATTCGGAGGTCATTTGGACGTCGTTCGGGGGCCATTCCGGGTTGGACGGCCCGCGAAGTAACCTGGCGACTGTGAAGCTGCTGGGCCGTAAGAAGGACCGTGAAGAGGGTGCGTTGGAGCCAACGACGGTTGAGGAAGCCGCTTCATCGCCGGATGAACGGTCTCGTGGGTCGCGAACGACCGACCCGAAGGGTCGGCCCACCCCCAAACGCGACGCCGCCCGTGGCCACTCGAAAAAGGGCCCCATCGCACCGGCGCCCATGACCGCCTCGGAGGCACGGGCCCGACGCAAGACGCTGGCCGGCCCCAAGCTCAGCCGCGAGGAACGCAGGGCCGCCCGGGTCACCAACCGGGCAAAGATGACCGATCGCCGGGACCGCATGATGGCCGGCGACGAGGAATACCTGCTGGCACGCGACAAGGGGCCGGTCCGCCGTTACGTTCGCGACGTGGTGGACACCCGGCGCAACCTGCTCGGGCTATTCATGCCGTCGGCGCTGTTCCTGCTGTTTGCCGGGTTCGCGGTCCCGCGGGTGCAGCTTTACCTATCTCCCGCGATGCTGGCTCTGATGCTCCTCATGGGCGTCGATGCGATCATGCTGGGCCGCAAGGTCAGCAGGATGGTCGACGAGAAGTTTCCAAACAATACCGAAAGTCGTTGGAAGCTAGGCGTTTACGCTGCAGGCCGGGCTTCCCAGATGCGCAGGATGCGCGCGCCCCGCCCGCAAGTCGAGCGCGGCAGTGAAGTTGGTTAGAAAGTTGGCCAAAAACAGCGTGAAAGCCGTCTGACCCCGGTGCGCACCCTGGTGCTGGGCGGGATCAGGTCGGGCAAATCCCGGTGGGCGGAGGAAGCCCTGATGGCGCAAGCCAACACATTGGCGCCCGACCAGCCGGTGCGTTACCTGGCGCCCGGGCCGGCCGCCGGATCCGACGCCGACTGGGCGCACCGGATCGCCGAGCACCGCGGCCGCCGGCCCGCGCACTGGTCAACGGTGGAAACCGACGACATCGCGACCGAACTGCGCGCATCGCCGCGCGTCCCAACGCTGGTCGACGACCTGGGCGCCTGGCTGACCAGCACGCTGGACCGCCATCACGCCTGGGACGAGGGATCGGTGGCGGCTCCCGTGCGCGACGTGCTGGCCGCCGTCGGCGCGTTCGCCTCCGCGCTGGTGCTGGTCAGCCCGGAAGTCGGGTTGACGGTGGTGCCGGCCACCGCGTCGGGCCGCCGGTTCGCCGACGAGCTGGGCACCCTCAATCAGCGGATGGCCGAATTGTGCGACCGGGTGGTGCTCGTAGTCGCCGGCCAGCCGGTACCCATCAAGGCGTCGGCGACGTGATCCAATTCCCACCGGTCTCGGCGCCCGACGCGGTCGCCGCCGCGGACGCCCGCGCCCGCCAGGACACCCTGACCAAGCCGCGGGGCGCGCTGGGCCGCCTCGAGGAGCTGTCCATCTGGGTCGCGTCCTGCCAGGGCCGGTGCCCGCCACAGCAGTTCCAGCGCGTCCGGGTGGTGGTCTTTGCGGGTGATCACGGCGTCGCCCGGTCCGGGGTCTCGGCCTACCCACCCGAAGTCACCGCGCAGATGGTCGCCAACATCGACGGCGGCGGGGCGGCGATCAACGCGCTGGCCGACATCGCCGGTGCGACGGTTCGGGTCGCCGACCTGGCGGTGGATGCCCCGTTCGAGTCGGACGCGCTGTCGCCCCACGTCAGCGCGCACAAGGTGCGGCGCGGCAGCGGGGATATCGCCATCGAGGACGCGCTGTCCGACGACGAGACCGCGCGCGCGATCGCGGCGGGCCGGCAGATCGCCGACGAGGAGGTCGACTCGGGCGCCGACCTGCTCATCGCCGGCGACATGGGAATCGGAAACACCACGCCGGCGGCGGTCGTGGTGGCGACGCTGACACAGGCCGAACCGGTCGCGGTCGTCGGATATGGAACCGGGATCGACGACGCCGGCTGGGCACGCAAGACGGCCGCGGTGCGCGATGCCCTGTTCCGGACGCGGATGCGGTCGCTGCCGCGCGACCCGGTCGGGTTGCTGCGAAGTTGCGGCGGCGCGGACCTCGCCGCGATGGCGGGCTTCTGCGCGCAGGCGGCGGTGCGGCGCACTCCGGTGCTGCTCGACGGTATGGCGGTGACGGCCGCCGCCATGTGCGCCGAACACCTGGCGCCCGGCGCCCGGCTGTGGTGGCAGGCCGGCCATGTCTCCACCGAACCGGGCCATGCATTGGCCCTGGCGGCGCTCAGCATGGAGCCGATCCTGGACCTGCGGATGCGGCTGGGTGAGGGTACCGGCGCCGCCGTGGCGTTGCCGGTGCTGCGCGCCGCGGTGGCCGCGTTGTCGTCGATGGCCACCTTCACGGAAGCCGGTGTGTCCACCCGGACCGCGCCGTGATGCGCTCGCTGGCAACGGCTTTCGCGTTCGGAACAATCCTGCCGGTCCCGGGTGTCGCGGATGCGCCGATGGGCCGGGGCGCCATGACGGCGCTGCCGGTGGTGGGTTCCCTGCTGGGGGCTTTGGCCGCAGCCGTCTCGTGGGCCGGCGCGCTGGCGTTGGGCCCGTCTCACCCGATATCCGGGCTGCTCGCTGTGGCCGCCCTGCTGGTCGCCACCCGCGGCTTACACATTGACGGCGTCGCCGACACGGCCGACGGGCTGGGCTGCTACGGGCCGCCGCAGCGCGCCGTCGCGGTGATGCACGACTCGTCGACGGGGCCTTTCGGGGTGGCGGCTTTGGTGCTGGTGATCGCGTTGCAGGGGCTGGCCTTCTCGGCGCTGAGACCGGCGGCGATCATCGTGGCGGTCGCCGCCGGCCGGGTCACCGCGGTGCTGGCCTGTCGCCGCTCGGTGCCCGCGGCCGACGGCAGCGCCCTGGGCGCGCGGGTCGCCGGGACCCAGCCGGTGCCGGTGGTGGCGGTGTGGCTAGTGGTCCTGGTCGCCGGTGCCCTGCTGGCGGGTCCGCGACTGTGGCACGGGCCGGTCGCGGTGCTTGGGGCCGTGGCCTGCGGCGCGGCGCTGGTGGCGCACTGTGTGCGGCGGTTCGGTGGCATCACCGGCGACGTGCTGGGGGCCGCGATAGAGCTGACGACGACGGTGAGCGCCGTGGCGCTCACCGGATTGGCGCGGTTCTAGGCCAGCCGGGCCATCCAGCCGTGGGTGTCGGCGAAGGTGCCCCGCTGGATCCCGGTCAGCGTGTCGCGCAGGGCCATCGTGACTTCGCCCGGTTTGCCCTCGGCGATGGTGAACTCGCCGTCGCCGTATTTCACGTGCGCGACGGGGGTGATGACGGCGGCGGTGCCGCAGGCGAACACCTCGGTGATCTCGCCGGCCGCGGCTTTCTTCTGCCACTCGTCGATATCGATCTTGCGCTCTTCGACGCTGAATCCGGCGTCAATGGCCAACTGCAGCAACGAGTCCCGCGTGATACCCGGCAGCAGCGACCCGGACAGCTCCGGGGTGACCAGGCGCGCCGACCCGCCGCTGCCCAGCACGAAGAAGAGGTTCATCCCGCCCATCTCTTCGACATACCGGCGCTCCACGGCGTCCAGCCATACCACCTGTTCGCAGCCGTTTTCGGCGGCTTGGGCCTGCGCCACCAGCGACGCGGCGTAGTTACCACCGAATTTCGCGGCCCCGGTGCCGCCCGGGCAGGCCCGCACGTATTCCGTCGACACCCACACGCTGACGGGGTTGATGCCGCTCTTGAAATAGGCGCCCACCGGTGAGGCGATCACCATGTACCGGTACTGCTTGGCGGGCCGCAAGCCCAACCCCGGCTCGGTGGCGAAAACGAACGGCCGCAGATACAGCGCCTCCTCGCCGCCGGCCAGAGGCACCCAGGCGTTGTCCACGGCGATGAGCTGACGAAGGGATTCGATGAAAAGTTCGTCGGGCAGTTCGGGAATCGCGAGCCGCCGCGACGACGCACGCAGCCTGGCGGCGTTGGCATCGGCCCGAAACGACACGATCGACCCGTCCGCCCAGCGGTACGCCTTGAGACCTTCGAACACTTCCTGCCCGTAGTGCAGGACGATCGCCGACGGATCCAGCTGAATCGGGCCGTACGGGATCACCTGCGCGTCGTGCCAACCACGGCCGTTGGTGTATTCGATCGACACCATGTGGTCGGTCGGGTACTTGCCGAAGCCCGGATCCTGCAGAATCAGTTCGCGCTCTGCATCGGTCGTCGCGTTCGCCGAGGGCGACACCGTGAACTCAAGGGAACCGCTGGCCATGCGCCGATTGTATATCCGCCTGCGAATGGGTTTTTGCCGTTCGAACGCGTATGTAGGTCATCTAGTCTTGACCGCAACAAAAGGCGGACGCACCACTTCGCACTCGGCGGCGCGGCCGCGCACGTCCACGGTGAGCCGCTGACCGTCCTCGATCCCCGCATCAGCGTCGATCAGCGCCAGCGCGATGCCTACCTGCAACGTCGGGGAAAACGTTCCCGAGGTGGTGACCCCGACCTCAACCCCCCCGGCGCCGCCGACGTCACCCGAGCGCACCGTCAGCCCGGGGCGCAACACGCCGCGACCGACCATGCGCAGACCCCGCAGCAACCGCCGTGGCCCGGCCGCCTTCTCGGCCAGCAGCGCGTCCCGGCCAAAGAACGCGTCCTTCTTCCAGCCGATCGCCCAGCCGCATCGGGCCTGCAGCGGCGAGATGTCCAGCGAAAGCTCATGCCCGTGCAGCGGATAGCCCATTTCGGTGCGTAGCGTGTCACGGGCACCCAGCCCCGCCGGCTGGCCGCCCGCCGCAAACACCGCCGCCACCAGCGCGTCGAACACCACGCCCGCGGAGTCCCAGGCCGGCAACAGCTCGTAGCCATGCTCGCCGGTGTAGCCGGTGCGGCAGACGCGCACCGGCACCCCCGAGAACGAGGCATCGGCGTAGCCCATGTAGTCCATGCCGGTCGGCAGCCCCAGGGCGTCCAGCACGTCGGTCGATCGCGGTCCCTGCACCGCCAGCACCGCGTAGTCCCGATGCTGGTTGGTGATCGTCAGACCCGCCCCCGAACCAGCCCCCCAGCCGGCCTCAGCGGCCGCCCGCAGCGCGTCGACCACCGCGGCGGTGTTGGCGGCGTTGGGGACCAGGAAGATCTCGTCTTCGTCGACGTAGTAGGCGATCAGGTCGTCGATGACGCCGCCAGAGTCGTTGCAGCACAACGTATATTGCGCCTTGCCGGGCCCGATCCGGCGCAGGTCGTTGGTCAGCGCGGAGTTGATGAACTGCGCGGCGCCCGGCCCGCGCACCAGGGCCTTGCCGAGGTGGCTGACGTCGAACAGGCCGACGGCGGTGCGGGTGGCGTTATGCTCGCTGACCGTGCCGGCGTACGACACCGGCATCAGCCAGCCGCTGAATTCGGCGAAACTGGCGCCCAGCTCGCGATGGCGGTCTTCCAACGGTCCCTGCTGCAGGTCGTCGCTCACGGCGTCCCACCCTAGCTGGCAGACTCGGGAGGTGCCCGATTCGCTGGACTTCGAAGCGCTTGAGTCTGCTGGGATCGCAAATCCGCGCGACCGGGCCGACCTGATCAAGTACCTGGACGGGCTTGGCTTCACCGTCGAGGAGATGGCCGAAGCCGAGCGACGCGGCCGGCTGTTCGGGCTCGCCGGCGATGTCCTGCAGTGGTCGGGGCCGCCGATCTACACCGTTGCGACAGCGGCCGATGAGCTCGGGGTACCGGCGGACGACGTCGCGCAAGCGTGGGCCTTGCTCGGCTTGACCATCGCCGGTCCCGATATTGCCGCGCTGAGCCAGGCCGATGTCGACGCCCTGGCGACCTGGCTCGCGCTCAAGACGGCGGTGGGTGAGAGCGGCGCGTTCGGCATGCTGCGTGTGCTGGGCGCAGCCATGGCCCGACTCGCCGAGGCCGAGTCCACGATGATCCGCGCCGCGATGCCGGACATCCACATGACCCACACCCGCGACGAGCTCGCCACGGCTCAGACCTACCGCGCGGCCGCCGAGTTCATCCCGCGGCTCGGGGCGCTCATGGACACCGTGCACCGCCACCATCTGACCGGCGCCCGAACGCACTTCGAGGGTGTCCTTCGCGACACGTCGGCGAGCGTGATCTGTGGCGTCGGTTTTGCGGATCTGTCGAGCTTCACGGTCCTGACCCAGTCGCTGACGCCCGCGAAGTTGTCGGATCTGCTCAACAAATTCGCCGGCGCCGTGTCGGACGTGGTGCACGCCGACGGCGGCCGGGTGGTGAAGTTCATCGGCGACGAGGTGATGTGGGTGAGCGCGACGCCCGAGCGGCTGGTGCGGGCGGCGGCCGATCTCGTCGGCCACCCGAAAGCGCGCGAGGAAGGACTGCAGGTGCGGGCGGGTCTCGCGTACGGCAGCGTGCTGGCCATCAACGGGGATTACTTCGGCAACCCGGTCAACCTGGCCGCCCGATTGGTGGCGGCAGCGGCACCTGGACAGATCCTGGCCACGTCCGAGCTGCGTGACGCCTTGCCGGATTGGCCCGCCAAGGCCCACGGCCCGTTGCTGCTCAAGGGTTTTGAGGACCCGGTGACCGCGTTCGATCTGCGCGGCGGGGACGCTACCGAGCTAAGCCCCGATCCCGGTGATTAGGGTAGTTGCCCGTGAGCACCGAACCGGGTTACCAGTCTCCGTCCGTCAACGTCGCCACATCGCTGCCGAAACGTGGCGTGGGTTCGGCGGTATTGCTTGTCGCCGTCACCTCGACCGGGGACGACGAAGCGGCCGGGCGTCCAGCGGCCATTGCCGGCGCCGAGCCGTTCCTGACCGCCGATGAGATCGCCGACATCGAGACCGGGCTGAAGGCGCTGGACGCGACCGGCGCCAGTGACCAGGTGCACCGGCTGGTGGTGCCGTCGCTGCCGGTCGGCAGCGTGCTGACGGTCGGCCTCGGTAAGCCGCGGTCCCAGTGGCCGGCCGACACCATCCGTCGCGCCGCCGGGGTGGCCGCGCGCTCGCTCGGCAGCGCCGAGTCGGTGATCACGACGCTGGCCGGGTTGCCCGGCGACGACATCTGCTCGGCCGCCGTCGAGGGGCTGATCCTGGGCGCCTACCGGTTCACCGCCTTCCGCAGCGACAAGACCAAGCCGAAAGAGCCAGGGGTGCGCAAGATCACCGTGCTATCCAGCGCCTCCGAAGCCAGGGACGCCAAGAAGCAGAGCGCGTACGGCGCGGCCGTCGCAACCGCGGTTGCCACCGCCCGCGACTTCGTCAACACTCCCCCGAGCCACCTGTTTCCGGCCGAATTCGCCAAGCGCACAAAGGCTTTGGCTGAGGCAGCGGGCCTCGAGGTGGAGGTGCTCGACGACAAGGCTTTGCAGAAGGGCGGTTACGGCGGGGTGATCGGCGTGGGCCAGGGGTCGTCGCGGCCGCCGCGGCTGGTGCGGCTGATCCACCGGGGTTCGCAGCTGGCCAAAAATCCAAAGCGGGCCAAGAAGGTGGCCCTGGTCGGTAAGGGCGTCACCTTTGACACGGGCGGGATTTCGATCAAGCCGGCGGCGTCGATGCACTACATGACCTCGGACATGGGCGGTGCCGCCGCGGTGATCGCGACCGTGGTGCTGGCCGCGCGACAGGAATTGCCGATCGACGTGATCGCCACGGTGCCGATGGCCGAGAACATGCCGTCGGCCACCGCGCAGCGCCCTGGAGACGTGTTGACCCAGTACGGGGGAACCACCGTGGAGGTGCTCAACACCGACGCCGAGGGCCGGCTGATCCTGGCCGACGCGATCGTTCGGGCGTGCGAGGACGAGCCGGACTACCTGATCGAGACGTCCACGCTGACCGGTGCGCAAACGGTGGCGCTGGGCGCCCGCATCCCCGGGGTGATGGGCAGCGACGAGTTCCGCGACCGGGTCGCGGCGATCTCGCAGCAGGAGGGTGAGAACGGCTGGCCGATGCCACTGCCCGACGAGCTCAAGGACGACCTGAAGTCGACGGTGGCCGACCTGGCCAATGTGAGCGGGCAGCGGTTCGCCGGGATGCTGGTAGCCGGGGTGTTCCTGCGCGAGTTCGTTGCCGACGGGGTGCAGTGGGCGCATATCGACGTGGCCGGTCCGGCGTACAACACCGGCGGCGCGTGGGGCTATACACCCAAGGGCGCCACGGGCGTGCCGACCCGGACCATGTTCGCGGTGCTCGTCGACATCTCCAACAAGGGGTAGGCGAACGGGGCGAAGGGTTAGCGAGGGGTTAATCAAGAGTGGACCTCGCCCAGTGCCCTTCTGCGCTTCGAGGCAGCAGCTAAGGGGCTGCTAGGGGGCATCACCACCTCGGCCGCCGGTGGCGGTGCCGTTGCCCCGGTAGACGTCGGCGACGCCACCGCCGCCACCCCCGCCCCCGCTGTCGTCGCCGAAGCCGCCGAAGCCGCCGATGCCTCCGATGCCGCCCCCGGCGCCGCTCTGACCGTTAACGCCACCGGTGCTGCTGGTGCCGCCGGTGCCGCCCGCGCCGCCACCACCAGCGTCGCCGCCACCGGCGCCGCCGTCGCCGCCGGGGCCTCCGTAGCCACCCCCACCACCGCCGCCGCC
Source organism: uncultured Actinomycetota bacterium (assembly GCA_963778135.1). Lineage (GTDB taxonomy): Bacteria > Actinomycetota > Actinomycetes > Mycobacteriales > Mycobacteriaceae > Mycobacterium. Next base: position 1,201,978 of record CAVZTC010000005.1, read on the forward strand.
CCCACCGGCGGCGTCGACCGCGCTGGCGGCGGTCCCGGTGACGGCGCCTCCGGCGCCGCCGAAGCCGCCGAATGCGAAGCTACCTACACCGTTGCCGCCGGTGCCGCCGGTGATCGCGGTGGCGCCGACGTTGACCGCACCGCCGCCGCCACCACCGCCACCGTCACCGCCGAAATCCAACTGGTCGGTGAGGGAACCGTGACCGCCCATGCTTCCGGTGACGCTGGGGGTGCCGACGCTGGAGCCGAGTATTTGTGCCGCCCCGCCGGCACCGCCATCTCCGCCGGCGCCCGCGGTGCCGCCAAACAACAAATAGGTGTTGCCCCCGACGCCGCCGCCGCCACCGCCGCCACCTGCGATGGCGCCGCTGGTGGTGGTGTCGAGGACGCCGGCGCCGCCGACACCGCCGTTACCACCGACCCCACCGTTGAAGCCGAAGCCACCGGCGCCACCGGCGCCACCGTCCCCGCCGACGGCGCCGGAGAAGATGGTGGCACCGCCATCGCCGCCGACACCGCCATTGCCGCCGTTGCCGTATGAGAGCGCACCGTGGCCGCCGGCCCCGCCCGCACCGCCTGCCCCGCCGTCGCCGCCGTTGATCGAGCCAATGGCGCCGGCGACGCCGATGCCGCCGGCCCCGCCCGCGCCGCCGGCCCCGCCCTGGCTCAGCACCGCGTTGGCTACCCCGCCATCCCCGCCGGCCCCACCAGCACCACCCGCAGCGGTGCCAGAGCCGCCGCCGCCGCCGGCCCCGCCAACACCGGCAGCGCCGGAGAACGTCCCTCCGTTGCCGCCGACGCCGCCGGCCCCGCCGCCGCCGCCGGTGGTGCCAGCACCGCCGGCGCCGCCACCACCGCCGGTACCCGCGTTGTCGCCAAGGAAATAGGTGCTGCCCCCGGCGCCGCCGGCGCCACCACCGCCACCGGCGATAGTGCCGCTGGTGGGGTTGTTGAGGATGCCGGAGCCACCTGTGCCGCCGCCGCCGCCATTGCCGGCGTTGAAGCCGGTACCTCCGGCGCCGCCGCTGCCGCCGACGCCGCCGAGGGCGCCGTTGAGGCTGGCGGTGCCGCCGTCGCCGCCGATGCCGCCGTTGCCGCCGTGGCCGCCGGTTAGCACGGCTGGCAGCTGCCAGGTGATCGCTGGCAGCCCCGGCCACTCCAGGCTCACACTGGACTGCGGCCCCAGGCTCAGGTGGGGTAGCGGCGGCAGGCCCAGATGGGGCAGTGGCGGCAGGCTCAGGTGGGGCAGCGGCGGCAGGCCCAGGTTGCTGATGAGCGTGTCGGTAAACGACCTGATATCGGCACCGATGGTGGACAGCGCCGACAGCCCCGGCCACGTGATCGCCGGCAGCCCCGGCAACGACGGCAGGCCCAGATGGGGCAGCGGCGGCAGGCTCAGGTTGAGGTTGCCGCCGTTGTTGTTCAGCGACAGCGCCGGCAGGCTCAGGTGGATGTCGAGCCCCCCGCTACTCGAGTCGATGTGGAAGTTGATGTTCGGCAGACGCAGGGTGAGGTCGGGCAGCGACGGCACGTTCAGGTTGAGGTTGTACCCCCCGGTGGACGAGTTGAAGTCGAAGCTGATGCTGGGCAGCGGCGGCAGGCTCTGGATGATGTTGTCCGCCTCATTGAGCGCAGCGTCGAAGTTGATGCTGACGTTGTTCAGCAGCTGGCCAGCGGCCCCGCCCGCACCGCCGGCCCCGCCGTTGCCGCCGTTGATAGAGCCTGTGCCGTTGGAGGCACCGAGGCCGCCGATCCCGCCCGCACCACCGTCCCCGCCGGAACCGGCAGCACCGCCTGCAGCGCCGCCATCGCCGCCGGCCCCGCCAGCCCCGCCCGCGGGTCCGCCGGCCCCGCCGGCCCCGCCGACACCGCCATTGCCGGAGAACTTCCCGCCGGCGCCGCCGGCCCCGCCGGCCCCGCCGCTGCCGCCGGTGGTGCCGGCTCCGCCGGCCCCGCCCGCCCCGCCGCTGCCGAACAAGAACGCCGACCCGCCCGCCCCACCCGGCTGCCCGGGTGCACCCGACCCGCCAGTGCCGCCGCTGCCGAAGAGCCAGCCACCGTTGCCACCGGCCTGGCCCGTCCCCGGCGCCCCGTCGGTGCCGTCGCCCGCCAGCGGGCGCCCTGTGAGGTTCTTTATCGGGGAAACCACCGCCAGGCTCTGCAGGTTTTGCTCAAGGCTTTCCAGCGGCGCGGCATTGGCCGCCTCCGCGGCCGCGTACGCGCCCGCGGTGCTGTTCAAGGCCTGCATGAACCGGGCATGAAACGTCGACGCTTGCGCGCTGAGCGCCTGAAACGCCTGGCCGTGGCCAGAAAACAGCGCCGCGATCGCCGCCGACACCTCGTCTTCGGCGGCGGCCACCACCGCGGTGGTGCGGGCCGCCGCCACCGAATTGGCCGCGGTTAGCGTCGAACCGATGCCCTCCATATCGCAGGCCGCCGCCGCCACCAACTCCGGCGCCACGCTCACATATGCCATGTCCCAACCTCCGATCGGCCAAGCCCACCTCGGTGCCGCGGCCGTGCCTCCCCTCCGCAGCGATACGCGTTGGTGCCGACGAGCAGACTGCCGATATAGGTAACGGTGATCCAGAGGTGCTGGGCGAATTTTGAATATTTGTGCAATCCGCTGGTCAGGCCACGCGGAAGCGGAACGGGACACAGGCGGATCGCCCACCGTTCCAAACGGCGTCTACCCCGAGGGTTGGGTGGTTCGCTATCGGCGCCTGGGTCAAATAAGCCTGGTTTAAAAATCCGACGCTTCGGCTAATCCCGTACCCACCGCGGTGCGACGGGAGGCCGGTTATGACTGCGCGACGGGCGATCATCGCGATAAGTGCCGCGATCCTGCTGGCCGGCCTGATCGGGCTGCTGGTACCGGTGTCGGTGTCCGACAGCAGCGGCGGCTCCATTCGTTGCGGCAACGCGGCGATGGGCGATCTCTCGGCGGCACGGAGCGCCAACGACAGAACCCTGGCGAACATTCCGGTGCTCAACCAATTCATCCCGCACAACGACTACGTGGGCGAATGCCAATCGTCGCTGTCGAGCCGGCGCGGCTGGGCCATACCGGTGGCGATCATCGGGCTCATCGGAATCGGCGGGGCGCTGGTCGCCCGGACGCGCGAAAAAGTGCCGGAAGGGCTGGCAGGGCTGGATCAGGGCTGGCAGGGCTGGATCGCGCGGAAGCCGCGCTATCGGCGGACGGCCGACCGGTGAAACCATTTGACCTTTTCCCGCCAGGCGTACGCGGAGGTCAGCGCAAAGACGAAGCCGCACATGCAGGCAAACAACCACACCGGGCCGGCGCCCACCGCCTCTTGTAGCGGCGGCACCAGCGCGGTGGCGGTTCGCACCACGCACGCCGCAATCCCGCTGGCCGATGCGAACAAATACACGTTGGCGATCCGCCTCGACCGCGGGTCTTGTCGCAGGATCAGCAACGCGCGGGAGCCGAACCCCAGGAGGTAGGCCAACATTGCGCACAGCAGCAGCCAGTACACGGTCAGCCAGAAGTCGGTGCGCAGTTCGAAAAAATCACGCGCATAGGTACGGCTGCCATAACTGAGCGAGAAAGTGGCCAGCAACAACGGAATACACAGCGTCGCCGGCCGCTCCACATACTGCTTGAACGACGCCTGGAAAACGTTGTCGTCACCGAGCCGACCGAGCGCGTTGTAGACGATCGCCGAGGCGGCCACGACGTAACAGTCGTGCCCGATGTAATTCTGCAGATTCCACTCGCCCGTGAGATTGTGCAGCGCTACCCCGAGGGTTTCGGAGGCCCACGGCGACATAAACGCGACCGCGCATCCCTGCAGTGCGATATTGAGCGTGGCGGCCACCTCCCACCGGCAATGCCAAGTGACGCGCCGTATCCAAAGACTCCACGAAATGGACGCAAGGGTGATGGCGATGAGAATGGTAAGAGCCACGGGCTAAACCCATACCTTGTCTCGAGTTGGTGGACAGTTATAGCGGGGGGGCGTCGCGCCGCGGTCTCAATTCGGTAATCGATGCCCGCCTATTCGCGGTGGTCACGGCCACGTCGGTCAACATGGCCGTCGGATGGTAGGCACGTCCGCGAATCTCCTCGGCCAGGGAGGTGACCTCCTCGGGATCGATGAACCGATACCGAGTCAGCAACTCCGCGCGATTGATGCCCAGATTGCCTGCGGCAGTGCGCAAATTGTCGGCGGTGATCAGGGTCCCTTTGTCCAGTTGGTCATAGTAGGTGGACCGTGGCAGCTGCATCGCCGTCCAGATCTCCTCCCTACTCAGGGAGCGTCCCGCAAGGTACGAAAGGACGGTTGCGAGGTCTTTGCCAGAGTCGTCAGGGTACACGCCAACACCATATCCGGATTGCGGGGCATTTAGAAATACTAAGATACATTGAGGGCCCTCACCTGCGCGGGCTTATCCGAATACCGGAACAGCCGTCCAATAAGTTGGACTTCTTATTCGCCTGGCGTCAAATAAACCTCTTCGCCGCATAATTTTCACACTGTTAACGCGACCACCATGATCGAGATCAATTGCCGCCACAAGACAGCCCGTTCACCCACTTCAAGCGGTCGCGTCGGTACCGTTCGACACAGGCCGATCGTCGTACCTTCCCGCTGCTGGTGACGGGAATGGAACCGGGCGATACGACCACGACGTCCGCGACGCTCAGACCGTGCGCCTCCAATATCGCCACGGCGACGTGACCCTGGAGTGCCCGGAGGCCGTGCGCGGCATGGGCGCCCGAGTTCCGCCGGCGCTCGAGCTCTATGACAGCGACCAGCTTGTCGCCGCGGCGATCCGGAACCGCGATGGCCACGGACCGGCCATGGGTTATCTGCTCGATCGTCGCCTCGATGTCCTCCGGATAGTAATCGCGCCCACCCAACACCAAGAGATCCTTGAGCCGACCCAAGATGAACAGCTCGCCCTCGGAGAAGAAGCCCAAGTCACCCGTTTTCAGCCAGGGCCCCGCGGGCGTCCCGGGCGAGGGTGTGGCCAGCCTGGCGCCAAAGGTCTGCTCGGTCTCTCGAGGCCTGCCCCAGTAGCCCATGGCCACGTTGGCGCCGTGCACCCAGACCTCACCCGCGGTCGCGGCCGGGCACTCCATTCGGGTCTCCGGGTCGACTATCCGCACATTCGGGGACTGCGGGACGCCGTAGCTGACCAGTTCGGTGCCGCCTTCGTTGCGGCACCGGCGGGCATAGCCGGCGGCCAGCTTCTCCGCATCGAATCCGACTACCTGCGGTGGACCGGCCGGTCGGCGGGTCGCCACGTAGGCCGTTGCTTCGGCCAGTCCATACGAGGGTCGGATCACCGTGTCGGACAGCTTGTAGGGGGCGAAACGGTCCGTGAAGCGGTTCAGCGTCGCGGAAGGTATGCGTTGGCCGCCGTTGACGATGCCCTGCACGCCCCGCAGCTGGAGACCCGCCATGTCGTGGTGTGTTGTTCGGTCGGCCGCCAATTGGAAACCGAAGTCCGGGGCTGCCGACCACACGTGACCGTGTTTCGCCATCAGCTGCATCCAGCGGGCCGGCCGTTGCAGGAACGCCGTCGGACTCATCAGCACCGCGGGGAATCCGCCGAGAACCGGTGCGCAGATGCCCAGCATCAAACCCATGTCGTGGTGGAATGGCAGCCACGAGACGATAGTGGTGTCAGCCGGCGCACCCATTCCCCGCTCGTCAACCAGATCCGACACGACCTGTTGGAAATTTGCCAATAGATTCCTGTGCGACACAATAACCCGCGCCGGCTGTCGGGTCGATCCGGATGTGGACTGTAAATATGCGGCGTCCGGCCAACTTTCGCGCCCGGCGCAGAGCTCTTTCTTCCAGTCGAGGTCCAGCCAATCAACGTAGACAATTAGCGGGGCCGATTCGCCGGGCTTCGGATCCGCGTATTTCGCGACACTGCCGACGACGGAGGAGCTGGTGAGAATGACGGCAGGCGCCGTATCGCGCAACACCGAAGCGACGCGCTCATCGTCGGCGCGCCCCAGCGGAACCGAAAGCGGAATCGGGATGAGGCCGGCATGCATGGCGCCCAGAAATGCGGCGATGTAGTCCAGCCCATGCGGTGCCATGATCACCGCCCGGTCACCGGTCGACCCGCGGACTCCCAGCGCCTGTGCGACGCTCAGCGCTCGCCGATACAGCTGCGACCAGGTCAGGCTCTGCGCGATGCCGTTCCAATCCTGTTCGTAGTCAACGAATGTGAACGCGATCTCGTCGCGCTGCTCGATCGGCGCGCTCGCGCAGCATGGCCGGAATGCAAGTCCCGAGAGGCGCTACGAGGGGCGCCCGTCCGTTGGACGGGCTCATGGCCGGACGTCAAACCGGGCGAGCGCACCACGCAGGTAACCGCGGGCGCACGCCGATCGCCTGCCGTTGCCGCCGCGGCCCACCGCTGCGATCCATTCGCTGGCCTGCGGAAAACCGGGGATGGATGCTGTCACGTCGGCCACCTTAATTGTCGGTTGGGACCCATTGATAAGACGCATGTACAACAAGCCCCGCGCCCCCATGATGAATGCTTATAAATCAAACTGACGAGTCAGTTAACGGCAATTAGAACAGCTGCACGGGAGTTTCGCCACTTCATCCCGAAACTAAACTTCGGATCCAGAATGTCCAATTTGTCGGACATCCATGCCGAATGATTGGATCGCGCGATAATATTCGACTAGTCAGCCCCAATTCGACTGCGGCGAACTCCAAGAACCGGATACAGCGTCGCGGCGCCCGGTTAGATGAGCCGGACGCGGGCGGTGCCGCGCAGCGCACGCGGCAGCACTCGGGAAAGGCCGTAGAGAACATAGGCCTCCGGCGCGACCGGCCGGATCGGCTTGTCCTCCTCGACCGCGGACACGATGGCCTCGGCGACCTTGTCCGGGCCGTAGCGGCGCAGCGCGAACATTTTCTGTAGCTGTCCCCGCCGCCCATCGATCTGCCCGCTGCGGCCGACCGGGGCGTTGATGCGGGTGCTTTGGACGAAGTTGGTGTCGATGATCCCCGGACACATCGTGGTCAGCCGGACGCCCGCGGCATCGAGTTCGGCCCGCAGGCAGTCGGAGAACATGTACGTCGCGGCCTTCGACGTGCAGTAGGCGGTCGCCGACTGCAGCGGGGTGTAGGCGGCAATTGAGGCCACGTTGACGATGTGTCCGCCGGTGCCGCGCTCAACCAGCCGCCGACCGAATGACCGGCAGCCGTTGACGACACCGCCGAGATTGACCTCCAACACGCGGTCGAACTGCTCGGGCGGGGTGTCCAGGAACCGCCCCACCTGGCCAATGCCGGCGTTGTTCACAACGATCTCGGGTACGCCGTGCGCGGCGCAGACCTCCTCGGCGAACGACTCGACCGCGTCGGCGTCGGACACGTCGAGCACGTACGCATGGGCGATGCCGCGGCGCGCGGCGATCTGCGCCGCGGTGTCCTTGACGGCGGCCTCATCGATATCGCTGACCACCACTTCGGCACCGCCGGCGACGAAGGCGAACGCGGTCGCCCGGCCGATTCCGCTGCCGGCGCCCGTGATCGACACCAGCGTGTCGCCGAACCGACCGCGGGGACGTCCCACCCGCGCGCGCAGCAGCCCACGGCTGGGCCGTTTGCCTTCGGCGAGGTCGGCGAAGTCGTGTAACGCGGCCGCCATCACCTGCGGGTGCGACATCGGCGAGAAGTGGCCGGCTTCGATGTCGCGACGCCACAGCCGCGGCACCCAGCGCGCGGCCTCGTCGTACCCGTAGGGCCGCACGTATCGGTCTTTGGTGTTGACGATCAACTGCACCGGCACATCGACGATGTGGTCACGCGGCCGGCTGGACAATGCCCGAAAGTAGTTGGCGGGGTAGGTCTTTACCGAGTGCGCGGCATCGCGGGCCAGGTTCTCGGAATGATGGATCTGCTCGATGGGGATGTTGTCGACAGCGTTGCGCCGCAGCGCCGGGATCGACAGCGTCAACCGGAGGAACAGCGGCGCCAGCACCGGAATCGAGAACAGCGCCATGTAGCTGAACCGCAGCAGTTGGCTGATCGAACGCGCGAACCGTCGCGGGTGCCAGGGCCGCCGCAAACCGTTCCACACGTAATCGACCAACTGGTCCTGGCTCGGGCCGGACACCGAGGTGAACGAGGCGACCCGGTCGCTCGCCGCGGGCCGGCTCAGGTACTCCCACACACCCACCGAGCCCCAGTCGTGGGCCAGCACGTGCACCGGCGTCCCGGGGCTCAATTCGGCTGTAACGGCGGCGAAGTCGTCAGCGAAGCAGGACATGGTGAACGCCGAGACGGGTTTGGGCACCGATGACCGGCCGACCCCGCGGTTGTCGTAGCGGATGATCCGGAACCGCTCGGCGAGCAGCGGAACGACCCCGTCCCACAACACATGTGAATCTGGAAAGCCGTGCACCAGTACGACGGTCGGACCGTCGGGGTTGCCTTCTTCGTAGACGGCGAGACGAACGCCGTCCGCGCTCTCGACGAATTGCTGGGGTACCCGCTGTCCTGCCGGCATCCGACCCTCCACCCACTGCGACTTGGCGCGACGGCAACCCGTTCGACCTAAATGTGTGCCGCCGAACGCGCATGACAGGATAGTTCCGACATCTGGTTGAGCTCCACATCCACCCGCACCGCGATGTGGTAAGCCAGATGTCGATTTGAGCCGACCGACGACCCATCGAGGAGTCAAAAGATGGCCTTCTCCGTCCAGATGCCGGCACTTGGTGAGAGCGTCACCGAGGGAACGGTCACCCGATGGCTCAAGCAAGAAGGCGACACCGTCGAACTCGACGAACCTCTGGTCGAGGTGTCGACCGACAAGGTCGACACCGAAATCCCGTCGCCGGCCGCGGGCGTGCTGACCAAGATCGTCGCCCAGGAGGACGACACCGTAGAGGTTGGCGGGGAGCTGGCCATCATCGGCGACGCCTCAGAAGGCTCAGCTAGTCCAGCAGCGGCGCCGGCGGCGCCCAGCCAACCGGAACCCCAGGTCCAGGCGCCACCCGAACCAGAACCCGAGCCGGAACCCGCCGCGCCGGCCGCGCCGGCGGCCGAGCCCGAGCCGGCCGCGCCGGCGCAGCCGGCCGCCTCCGGCGGGGGCACCGCGACGCCGGTGCTGATGCCCGAGCTCGGCGAGTCGGTGACCGAGGGCACGGTGACTCGTTGGCTCAAGAAGGTCGGGGATTCCGTCCAGGTCGACGAACCGTTGGTGGAGGTGTCCACCGACAAGGTCGACACCGAGATCCCGTCGCCGGTGGCCGGCGTCCTGGTCAGCATCACCGCCGACGAGGATGCCATCGTCCCTGTCGGTGGTGAGTTGGCACGGATCGGCGCGAGCGCCGGGGAAGCCCAGGCCGCCCCCCCAACGCCGGCACCCGCGCCGGCTGCCCCCGAACCCAAGCCCGAGCCGGAACCCACACCCGCACCGGCGCCGAAGGCCGCGCCCGCGCCGAAGGCCGCGCCCGCGCCGAAGGCCGCGCCCGCCCCCGCCCCGAAACCCGAGCCGAAACCCGAGCCTGAGCCCGCCCCGGCGCCCGCGGCCGAGACCACAGCCGACGGCACACCGTATGTGACGCCGCTGGTGCGAAAACTTGCCACCGAAAACGGCATCGACCTCGGCCAAGTGACCGGCACCGGGGTCGGCGGCCGCATCCGCAAGCAGGACGTCCTGGCCGCGGCGGAGAAGAAGGAAGAGGCCAAGAAGGCGCCCGCTTCTGCTCCCGCGGCCCCAGCTCCCCCGGCCCCCGCAGCGAAGGCGCCCAGCCCGGCGCCCGCGCTGGCCCACTTGCGCGGCACCACGCAAAAAGCCAGCCGGATCCGTCAGATCACCGCGAAAAAGACCCGCGAATCCCTGCAGGCCACAGCACAACTCACCCAAACCCACGAGGTCGACATGACCAGGATCGTGGGCCTGCGGGCCAAGGCGAAGGCGTCGTTCGCCGAGCGCGAAGGCGTGAACCTGACCTACCTGCCGTTCATCGCCCGGGCCGTGATCGACGCCCTGAAGATCCACCCGAACATCAACGCCAGCTACAACGAGGACAACAAAGAGATCACTTATTACGACGCCGAGCACCTCGGCTTCGCCGTCGACACGGACCAGGGCCTGCTCTCCCCCGTCATCCACAACGCCGGCGACCTGTCGCTGGGCGGGCTGGCCCGCGCGATCGCCGATATCGCCGCCCGGGCACGGTCGGGCAACTTGAAGCCCGACGAGCTGTCCGGCGGCACGTTCACCATCACCAACATCGGCAGCCAGGGCGCCCTGTTCGACACCCCGATCCTGGTGCCGCCGCAGGCCGCGATGCTGGGCACCGGCGCCATCGTCAAACGCCCCCGGGTCGTCGTCGACGACGGCGGTAACGAATCGATCGGGGTCCGCTCGATCTGCTACCTCCCGCTGACCTATGACCACCGGCTGGTCGACGGCGCCGATGCCGGACGCTTCCTCACGACCATCAAGCACCGGCTGGAAGAGGGAGCGTTCGAGGCCGATCTAGGACTCTAAAAGGGGTTTGCGGACGTGTCTCAAGCCGGTCGGAAGGCCGTTATCGCGATAGCGGGTTCCTCCGGCCTGATCGGCTCGGCCTTGGCCGCGGCGTTGCGCGCCGCCGACCATCCGGTGTTGCGCATCGTGCGGCGCACACCGGCGAATTCCGAAGAATTGCACTGGAATCCCGAGAGCGGCGAGTTCGATGCTGACGCCCTGGTCAACGTCGACGCCGTCGTCAACCTGTGCGGTGTCAACATCGGCCAGCGCCGGTGGTCGGGCGCGTTCAAACAGAGCCTGCGAGACAGCCGCATCGCCCCGACCGAGGTGTTGGCCGCCGCCGTCGCCGACGCCGGGGTCGAGACCCTGATCAACGCCAGCGCGGTGGGCTACTACGGCAACACCAGGGATCGCGTCGTCGACGAAAACGATGCGGCGGGAAGGGGTTTCCTGGCCCAGCTGTGTGTGGACTGGGAGGCAGCCACGCTGCCCGCGCAGTACGCCGGCGCCCGCGTGGTGCTGGCCCGCACCGGCGTGGTGCTGGCCCCGTCCGGCGGCGCGCTGCGCCAGATGCGACCGCTCTTCTCGACGGGGCTGGGCGCCCGGCTGGGCAGCGGCCGGCAATACATGCCGTGGATCAGCCTCGAAGACGAGGTGCGCGCGCTGCTGTTCGCCATCTCGCACCCAACGCTTGCCGGCCCGGTCAACCTGACCGGACCCGCACCCGTCACCAACGCCGAATTCACCACGGCGTTCGGCCGCGCTGTCAACCGCCCGACCCCGTTGATCATGCCCGGTTTCGCGGTGCGGGCCGCCCTCGGAGAGTTCGCCGACGAGGGACTGCTCATCGGTCAGCGCGCCATTCCCGGGGCGTTGGAGCGGGCAGGTTTCCAGTTCCACCACAACACCATTGGCGAAGCGCTCGACTACGCAACCGCGCGCCGCGACCACGATTAGGCGTCTTTGCCAGCACCGGCCGAGTAGGCCCAGGCGCGCATCGGGATCGGTTTTGGCGCCACTGTGCCTCGCACGGCCTTCGGCGCAGACAGCGACGCGGCGGTCGCCCGGGCGCGCGTGCGGTCCGGAAGCGGTACGACGAACGCGTGACCGAAACCGCCGAACCCGCGGTGTAGATGCTCAGTGAACGGCGGGCGACCCGCTGGTGTCTCGTCCCGCTTCGGCATGTCCTGACCAGCGGATTGCACAAAAATTCAAAATTCGCCCAGCACCGCCGGATCACCGTTTGCCGCGTCAGCAGTCTGCCCGTAGCAGTCTGCGCGCCGGCACCCATGCTTCGGAGGTTGAGATATGTCATCTGTGAGCGTGGCGCCGCAGTGGTTGGTCGCGGCGGCCTCTGATATGGACGGCATCGGTTCGACGCTGACCGCGGCCAATTCAGTGGCAGCGGCCCGCACCACCGCGGTGCTGGCCGCCGCCAACGATGAGGTGTCAACAGCGATCGCGGCACTGTTTTCCGGCCACGGCCAGGCGTTTGAGGCACTCAGCGCACGCGCGGCGGCGTTTCACGCCCAGTTCGCGCAGGCATTGAACCGTGCCGGCGCCGCCTACGGGGCCGCCGAGGCGGCCAACGCCACGGCACTGGACAGCCTCGAGCAAAGCCTGCAGACCCTCGCGTTTTCCCCAGTGCAGGAGATGACCGGGCGCCCGCTGTTCGGCAACGGCGCCGATGCGGCGCCCGGTAGCGGTCAGGCCGGCGGGGACGGCGGCTGGATTGTCGGCAACGGCGGCAACGGCGGGTCCGGTGCACCCGCGCCCGCCGGGCGGGCCGGGCAGGCCGGCGGGGCCGGCGGAGCTGCCGGGCTGTTCGGCAACGGCGGCAGTGGCGGGGCCGGCGGGGCCGGCGGCACGGGAAGCGCGGGAACAAGTGGCCCAGTGGGCACCCCCGGCGGCAACGCTGGCACCGGCGGTCACGGCGGGGCGGGCGGGGCCGGTGGCCACGGCGGGCTGTTGTTCGGCAGTGGTGGTGCCGGCGGTCTGGGCGGGTCCGGCGGGATTGGCGGTAACGGCGGTAACGGCGGTGCCGGCGACGTCGGGGTGGCCAGCGGCGCCGGTGGTAACGGTGGGACCGGCGGTAACGCCGGCTTGGGCGGTGCCGGCGGCGCCGCCGGCGCGTTCGGGACCGCCGGCCCCAACGGTGCCGCGGGCACCGGTGGTCAAGGCGGTCAGGGCGGCGCCGGTGGGGCCGGCGGGATAGGCCTGCCTGGCACCCTCGACCAGGCTGGCGGCCTCGGCGGCGCGGGTGCGGCCGGCGGCCAGGGCGGCGCGGGCGGTGCCTCCGGTCCCGGTGGCACCAACGGCAGCGGCGGGGTCGGGGGCAACGGCGGCGCCGGCGGCCAAGGCGGCACCGGCTACGCCGATGACGGCAGCAATGACGCCTCCGCCGGCGGCACCGGCGGCACCGGCGGGGCGGCCGGCGCCGGCGGGGCGGCCGGCACCGGAGGCACCGGCGGCAGCGCGGGCGCCTACGGCACCGGCGGTCAAGGCGGTTCGGGAGGCGACGGTGGGGCGGGCGCCGGGATAGGCCTGCCCGGCACCATCGGTCAGGCTGGCGGCGTCGGTGACGCCGGTGCGGCCGGCGGCACGGGCGGCGCGGGCGGCAACTCCGGTGACGGCGGCACCAACGGCAGCGGCGGGGTCGGCGGCCAAGGCGGCGCCGGCGGCCAAGGCGGCATCGGCTACGCCGATGACGGCAGCAATGACGCCACCCTCGGCGGCACCGGCGGCACCGGCGGCGCGGCCGGCGCGGGCGGGTTTGCCGGCACCGGCGGCACCGGCGGCAACGCAGGCGCCTACGGCACCGGCGGCCAAGGTGGATCGGGCGGCACCGGGGGGGTCGGCGGCGGCATAGGCCTGCCTGGCACCGTCGGCCATACCGGCGGCATCGGCCACTCAGGTGCGGCCGGTGGCACCGGCGGCAGCGGCGGCAACTCCGGTGACGGCGGCACCAACGGCAGCGGCGGGGTGGGCGGCCAAGGCGGCCAAGGCGGCCAAGGCGGCATCGGCTACGCCGATGACGGCAGCAATGACGCCACCCTCGGCGGCACACGGCGGCACCGGCGGCGCGGCCGGCGTCGGCGGGGACGCCGGCACCGGCGGTACCGGCGGCGGCGCGGGCGCCTACGGGACCGGTGGCACAGGTGGAACGGGCGGTACCGGTGGAGCGGGCGCCCAAGGCATCACCGGCGCAAGCAGCAGCAATACCGGCGGCATCGGCCACTCAGGTGCGGCCGGTGGCACCGGCGGCAGCCGGCGGCAACTCCGGTGACGGCGGCACCAACGGCAGCGGCGGGGTGGGCGGCCAAGGCGGCCAAGGCGGCCAAGGCGGCACCGGCTACGCCGATGACGGCAGCAATGACGCCACCCTCGGCGGCACCGGCGGCACCGGCGGCGCGGCCGGCGCCGGCGGGGCGACCGGCACCGGCGGCACCAACCCCGGCAGCGCGGGCGCCTACGGCACCGGCGGCACAGGTGGCAACGGCGGTACCGGCGGGGCCGGCGGCGGCATAGGCCTGACCGGCACCATCGGCAATACCGGCGGCATCGGCCACTCCGGCGCGGCCGGCGGCACGGGCGGCACCGGCGGCAACTCCGGTGACGGCGGCACCAACGGCAGCGGCGGGGTGGGCGGCCAAGGCGGCCAAGGCGGCCAAGGCGGCACCGGCTACGCCGATGACGGCAGCAATGACGCCACCGCCGGCGGCACCGGCGGCGCCGGCGGCGCGGCCGGCGCCGGCGGGGCGACCGGCACCGGCGGCACCAACTCCGGCAACGCGGGCGCCTACGGCACCGGCGGCACAGGTGGAACGGGCGGTACCGGGGGGGCCGGCGGCGGCATAGGCCTGACCGGCACCATCGGCAATACCGGCGGCATCGGCCACTCCGGCGCGGCCGGCGGCACGGGCGGCACCGGCGGCAACTCCGGCAACGGCGGCACCAACGGCAGCGGCGGGGTCGGCGGCCAAGGCGGGACAAGGCGGCCAAGGCGGCACCGGCTACACCAATGACGGCAGCAACGACGCCGGCGCCGGCGGCACAGGCGGCACCGGCGGGGCGGCCGGCGCCGGCGGGGCGACCGGCACCGGCGGCACCAACCCCGGCAGCCCGGGCGCCGACGGCACCGGGGGTCAAGGCGGTCAGGGCGGCACCGGTGGGGCCGGCATGACCTATGGGATGTTCGGCGGCGCAGGCGGTACCGGTGGCGTTGGCGGTAACAGCGGGCCCGGCGGCCTCGGCGGCGTCGGCGGGCACGGCGGCGTCGGCGGGATGGGCAGCGTTGCCAGTGCCGGCGGCACCGGGGCCGCCGGTACTGGCCCCTCCGGCAGCGCCGGGGGTTCCGGCGGCGCCGGGGGCACCGGCGGGGACTCGGGCAGCCTGACCACCATCACTGACCCCAGCTTCAACAACCCGGTCGCGGTGGCGGTCAACCCGCGCGGCTACATCTATGTCGCCAACGGTAACAGCAATACGGTGTCGGTGATCAACCCAACCACCAACGTCATCAAGACCATCACCGTCGGGATCTACCCAACCGGGGTGGCGGTCAACCCTGGTGGCGACGTCTACGTCACCAGCCAATACGGCGGCACCTCGGTGATCGACCCCTCCACGAATACCGTCATCGCCACCTTGACCAACGTCTATGGGTACGGGGTGGCGGTCAACCCGCGCGGCGACGTCTACGTCGCCGACTACAACAAGGTGTCGGTGATCGACCCCGCCACCAACACCGTCATCACCACCATCTCCCTAGGCAGCCTCGGTTACGCGCAAGGGGTGGCGGTTAACGCGGGTGGCGACGTCTACGTCAATAGCGGGGCGGTGATCGACCCCGGCACCAACACTGTCACCGGCGCCCTCCCCGTCGGCGGCGACGCTGTGGCGGTGAGCCCCACCAGCGGCTACGTCTACGTCACCGGCGGCGGTGGCGTTTCGGTGATCGACCCCACCACCAACACCGTCATCGCCACCGTCCCCGACGGCTACCAGCCGAACGCGGTGGCAATCAGCCCCACCAACGGCTACGTCTATGTCACCAACATCGGCGACGGCATCGGCAACCACGCCTCGGTGTCGGTGATCAACCCCATTACCAACGCCGTGTTCGCCACCATCCAGATGGGGGATCCCAACGGCGTACCCCCCCATCCGAGCGGGCTGGGGTTCAGCCCCACCGGCGAGGTCTACGTCGTAAGCGCCGTCAACACGATGACGGTGATTAGTTAGTCCCCTCTTTCGGCCCGGCCCCGGTCGGCCACCGCATCGGCGGCGCAGCCGCGCCTTCCGTTGGCAGCGATGCCCGTCGGTGTCGACGAGCAGACCGCACCGGACACCCGCGGACCGCCGGCCGTTCAACGGCCGGTCACACCGCGGTTTCGGCGGTTCCGCCCACGCGTTTGTCCTACCGCCGCAGGACCACTCGCGCCCGCGCGACCGCCCCGGGACCGTCGGCGGCCGACACACGGTAGCCGTCGAAACGGTCCGCGCCGACTCGCTCGATCAGAACGCGTAACTGCTCCGCGCGCAACGGCGGGCGCTTGCCCGCCCGCACCACCGCGCAATGCAGGAACAACGCATCATCGTCGGCGCCCAGAGCCGCCAACAGCCGGGTGATGTAACGCAGACTCACCCACTGCTCGGCCCACTCACCGGCCCGCTCCCACTGATCGAGCACCTCGATGAACATCCCCGTAGCGCTCAACGGATCCCCGTGCACCGCACGCGTCGCCGCGGCCTCCATCAGGGCGATGCCGAACCACCAGAAATTCTGCACCTCGCCGGCCAGTCGCGCCGCGTCGTCGAACAACACCAGCGCCCGCGCGGGTTCGGACTTCTTGAGCAGATAGCCCAGCGCAAAATACGCCATCGACCGCGCCGTCGGGTTGCCCGTGCCATCGGCCACGGCCACCGCCTCCCGCGCGTCGGGCAGCGCGGCATCCGGATCTCCCAGCACAGCGTGCGCGACCGCCAGCGCCGAAACGGCCTGCACCTGCCGGATCGGATCGACGTCACCGCGGGCCCGCGCCGCCACGCCCGCCCAATACTCCAAAGCGCCCGCCACGTCACCCGCAAACAGGGCAGCATCAGCGATCACGTCGGCCGGATAGGCCACCCGCGCCGTGCCGCGGCCCGGATTACACCCATCAGCAAGGGCCGCCAATGCCAGCGCCCGATCGGCCGCACCACAATTGAACGCACCCCGCGCGGCAACACCAACCGCCGCGGCATACAACGGGTGCTCAGCAGAAGCGACCGCGACGACACGCCCGGCCCACCCGGCCACCTCGTAACCCACCCGCACGCCGACAAGCTCAGCCGACGACGTGACCAACCGCATCGCCAGATCGACGTCGCCGCCCGCCATCGCGCACTCAAACGCGATGCGCAGGTTGTCGTAGTCGGGCAGCATCCGCTCCACCCACTCGCGCTCGTGGGGCCCCTGAATTTCGGCAGCGGCACGCTCGACGAGCTCGGTGTAGTAGACCGCATGCCGCAGCGCCAAGTCCTTCTCAATCCCGCGCTCCTGCAGGCACTCCCGCCCAAAGGCACGCAGTGTCGCCAGCACGCCGTAGCGCGTCCGTTCGGTGGCAATACGCACCACGACCATCGACTTATCCACCAGGCCGGCAAGCAGGTCGAGTGTGTCGTCCTCGCCGGACCCTTCGACCCCACCGGCCCCCTCGACCCCACACACCCCGTAGGCCGCCTCCAGATCGAACGAGCCCGCGAACACGCTCAGCCGCGCAAACAACGCCTGCTCGGCCTCGGTGAGCAGCCGATACGACCAGTCGATCGTCGCCATCAGGCTCTGCTGACGAGGCGGCGCCCCGCGCACCCCACCCCGCAGCAGATGCAAATCGTCCAACCGGCGCACCACGTCCCGACTGCTCATCAACCGCATCCGCGCCGCCGCCAACTCCACACCCAACGGCAGGCAATCCACCCGCCGACAGATCTCGGCGACCGCGCCGTCCGGCTGCTGATCCAGATCGAAATCCGGCCGCCCGGCCCGCGCCCGATCGCTGAACAACAACATCGCGTCGGCCACCGGCAACGGCGCCACGATCACGATCCGCTCCCCCTCGATATCCAGCGGCTGCCTGCTAGTCACCAACACCGACACCCTCAGGCAGCTCCGCACGATCTGCCCAATCAAACGTGCAGCGGCCTCCAAGACGTGCTCACAGTTGTCCACCACCAACAACACCTCACGCGCCCGCAGATACTCGATCACCGATTGCTCGGTATCCAGACCCTGCTGCTGCCGCAGCCCCAGCGCCGCCGCCACCGTGTGCACCACCGCTCCGGCGTGATCCAGCGGCGCCAGCTCGCAGACGTAAACATCGCCGCCGTACGCTTCCTGCCTACGCCGCGCCACCTCAACAGCCAGTCGCGTCTTGCCGACGCCACCCACCCCGGTCAACGTCACCAACGGACCCTGGTGCAGCGCATCGGTGACATCGGCCAGCTCCGGCGCGCGGCCGACGAATGTCGTCACCCGCCGCATCTGATGCGAGACATCGGGCCGCGCCGACAACGGAGGACGCGCTACCTCCGAACGGTCGGGCCATCCCGCGACCAAGCCGGCCACCCTTTCGCGCGTTTCACTGGTCTCGCGGACCTCGCTGGTCTCGGTCTCCCAGAGAATCTGCCGATGCACCTCGCGCAGTGCGGGACCCGGGTCAAGGCCGAGCTCGTCGACGAGTCGCCGGCGTATCTCGCCGTAAGTGTTCAGCGCATCGGCTTGCCGCCCACTGTGATACTGGGCCAGCATCAATTGCCCGGCCAGGCGCTCGTCCAGCGGACGGGCAGCCTGCATCTCGGTCAGCTCCAGCAGCAACCCCGCATGCTGCCCGGCGCGCAACGCGACGTCATTGCGGTCCAGTGCCACCGACAGCCGCTCACCAACCAGACCGCCACGGACCTCGTTGATCCACCCCGTGTCCAGCGACCCAAAAGGGTCACCACCAAATGCGTCCAATGCGCGACCGAACAGCACCGTGGCTTCATAAGGGTCTACGGTCGCCCTCGCCTGAGACGCCAAGTCGCGAAACCGGTGCAGGTCCACCGACGTCGGATCCGCGCGGAACACATAGCCACCCGGCCCACGCGAAATCCGCACCCCGGGGGCATCGGCAAGCACATTCCGCAACCGCGACAAATAACTCGCCAAGGACATTCGGGCCCCATGCGGCGGCCGGTCGGACCAGACCCGCTCGACCAGCTGATCCAGCGGAACCGGACGGTTCACGTCGACCAGCAGCGCGGCCAGGACGCACCGCTGGCGGGAATGACCGATGTCGAGCTGCCGGCCGTCGACACGAGCCGCGACGTCACCGAGCAACTGAAACTCGACTGTCACCGGAGTACACCCTCTCCGCAAAAGGCCCACCACGGACGCAGCGTGTCAGCCCCGGTTAGCATACGTCGCACGTCGCGGGCGGCGCCCGTTACACCGGCTCAGCAACCCGTTCGGCGTAGCGCCGCAGGACCGACCGCGCATGGGCGACCGCGGCGCTACCGTCGCCGGCCGATGCGCGGTGGACCTCGAAACGGTCCCCGCCCAGGCGGTCGACCATGCCTTGCAGTTGGGATTCGCGCAACGGCGAAGGCTTGCCTGCCATCAGCAATGCGCAGTGCAGGAACAGGGCATCGTCGTCAGCGCCCAGCAGGGCCAGCAACCTGGTGACGTAGCGCAGCGCGAGCCACTGCTGGGACCAGTCGCCAACCCGGTTCCAGTGGTCGAGCACCTCGATGAACATCTCCGCCGCGATGAGTGGATCGCCATGCAGCACGCGGGTCCCCGCCGCCTCCATCAGGGACACGCCGTACCACCAGAAGTTTCGCACCCCGCCGGCCAGCCGTGCCGCATCGTCGAACAGTGCCAACGCACGCGCAGGTTCGGAATTCTTGAGCACGTAGCCGAGGGAAAAGTACGCGGTCGAGCGCGCCGTCGGATTGCCCGTGCCGTCGGCGACGGCCACCGCCTCGCGCGCGTAGGGCAAGGCAACATCCGAATTGCCCAGCACACCGTGACAGACGGCGAGTACACAGACCGTGTGCACCAACCGGATCGGCTCGGAGTCGCGACGCGCGCGCTCCGCCTCACCAACCCAGTACGCCAGAACACCACTCGCGTGTCCCTCAAAGAGGGCCACGTCCGCGAGCACGTCCGCGGGGTAGGCAACACGCGCGGCCCCGCGACCGGGAACGCGCGCTCGCGCGAGGTCTGCCAGCCGTCGCGCTCGGTCGTAGTCACCATCGGTCCAGGCACCCCGGGCGGCCATACCCACCACCGCAGCGAACTGGGGATGGCCGGGATCGGCAACGGCGACTACCCGCTCGGCCCAGCCACCCACTTCGTAGCCGTTCCGCAGGGCGACCAACTCCGAGACCGACGCGATCAATCGCAGCGCAAGATCGATGTCGTCATTTGCCATCGCACATTCGAACGCCGTGCGCAGGTTGTCATAGTCGGGCAGCATCCGCTCGACCCAGTCCCGTTCTTCGGCGGTCTGCAGCCCAGCCCCGACGCGCTCGCCGAGCCCGGTGTAATACGCCGCATGCCGAATCGACAGATGCTTCTCGGTTCCTTGCTCCTGCAGGCGCGCACGCCCGAACGCTCGCAGCGTTTCCAGGACGCCGTAGCGCGTGCGATCTGCGACACTGCGGACCACCACCATCGACTTGTCCACCAAGCCGGCAAGCACTTCGAGCGTGTCGTCCTCGCACGCCCCATCGGCACCGCACACGCCGTGGGCCGCCTCCAGGTCAAACGAACCAGCAAACACCGAAAGCCGCGCAAACAACGTTTGCTCGGTCTCGTCGAGGAGACGATACGACCAGTCGATCGTCGCGGTCAGGCTCTGCTGACGAGGTAGCGCCCCTCGCGACCCACCACGCAGCAAATGCAGCTGATCGAGGCGCCGGACTACATCATGGCTGCTCATCACCCGCATCCGCGCCGCCGCCAACTCCACGCCCAGCGGCAGACAGTCGACCCGCCGACAGATCTCGGCGACCGCTCCGGGCGGTTGCCGATCGAGGTCGAAGCCTGGTTGGCTGGCCCTGGCGCGGTCACCGAACAGCAGCGTCGCGTCTTCCACCGGCAACGGCGGGACCACGACAATCCGCTCACCCTCCACGCCCAACGGCTGCCTGCTGGTCGCCAACACGGAAACGCCCGTGCACAGTGCAACGATCCGCCCAACCAACCTGGCGGTTGCTTCCAGAACGTGCTCGCAGTTGTCGAGCACCAACAAGACCTCACGCGCCCGCAGATACTCGATTACCGATTGCTCGATGTCCAGGCCCGGGTGTTGGCGCAGCCCCAGGGTTGCCGCAACGGTGTGGCCCACCCCCGCACCGTGATCCAGTGGCGCCAGCTCGCAGATCCAGGCCTCCTCCCCGACCGTCTCCTGCCGGCGCGCGACCTCGTAAGCCATCCGCGTTTTGCCGACACCGCCGACCCCGGTGAGCGTCACCAGCGGGCCCTCACGCAGCGCATCGACGACGCCGGCCACCTCCCGCTGGTGCCCGATAAAAGTGGTCAGTCGCCGCGAATGGCCCGAACCCCGCCGTTCCAGCTGCGGCGGGTGAGCCGGCTCGGGCCGCGGCAACGATGCTGCGCCCGGCGCGGCGACGCGCTCATCGGTTTCACCGCTGAGGATCCGCTGATGCGTGTCTCGCAGCAAAGGACCGGGCTCAACGCCGAGCTCTTCGACGAGTCGCTGGCGCATCGCACGGTACGTTTCGACTGCCTCCGCTTGTCGCCCGCTACGGTACTGCGCAAGCATCAACTGCCCGGCCAGGCGCTCGTCCAGCGGGCGGGCAGCCTGCGTGGCGATCAGCTCGGGCAGCAACTCGCCATGCCGCCCGGCCCGCAGCGCCACGTCATTGCGGTCCAGCTCCACCAAGAACCGTTCGGCCAGCAGCATCAAGCGAAGATCGTTGACCCACGTGGTGTCCAGGGACCCGAACGGCTCACCCTCCCACATGCCCAGGGCCCGGTCGAACAACGCTGTCGCCTCATCCGGGTCCGCAGTGGCACCGGCCTGGGACGCCAGCAGCCGAAATCGATGCAGGTCCACCGACAGGGCATCCGCGGTCAGCACATAGCCGCCCGGCTTGCGCGCGATCGTCACTCCCGGTACGTCGGCAAGTAAATTCCGCAGCCGAGACACATAACTCGTCAGGGAACGTCGCGCCGACGCCGGCGGACGCTGCGACCAGACCCGCTCGACCAGCTGCTCTGCCGGGATTGGGTGGTTCACATCAACCAGCAGCGCGACCAGCACGCTGCGTTGCAGGGCATGACCAATCTCGAGACGACGCCCGTCAACACGAGCCTCGACATCGCCGAGTAACCGGAACTCGACCGTCACCTGAGCACACCCTCCCTGCCAATGCGCACGACAATCGCGGCGTGACGGGTCTTGCGTAGCATACGTCGCTGGCGGCGTTCGGCTTGCCGTGTTGGCGTCGTCGGCGCCGACGGCGTTGCGCCGCAGCGCAACCTGGGCGGTCGCCCGAGCCCGTGCGGTCCTGCAGCGGTACGCAGAATCCATGGCCCAAACCGCCCAATCCGGGGTGCGGACGCTGGGTGCATGGCGGGCGATCCGCTGGTGTCCCGTCCCGCTTCCGCATGGCCCGACCAGCGGATTGCACAAATATTCAAAATTCGCCCAGCACCTCTAGATCACCGTTGACTACGCCGGTAGTCAGCTCGTCGGCACCAACCCGCATCGCCGCGATGGCTAGGCACAGCCGCCGCACCGACGTGGGCTTGGAATTCCTCTAGGAGGTATGCACGTGACCACTACCGAACGCCCGGCGACGGCGGCTACTGAGTCGATAGCTACGGACCCGGCCGGCCTGGACGGGAGCATGCAGGATTTCCGTCCGCTCAGCGGTCCCAACATCATCGACCGCGTTGGCCCCTTCTATCAATGGCAAGATCAGCGACGAACCCGCCGACTGTGGCCATACGGGCGGTCTACCGAAGCGGGTCCCAGGCGCCATGCCGTCGTGTACGACGACGCCGGCAGAAGGCTCGCGGGGGTCAACTTCGGGTCGCAGGACTATCTTTCGCTGTCCGGGCATCCCGACATCAAGGCCGCGGCCCGAAATGCGATCGACGAGTACGGCGTCCACAGCGCGGGCTCGTCGGTGCTGGTCGGCAACACGTCGGTGTCGCTGGCGCTGGAACGCAGGATCTCGCAGTTCGTCGATGCCGAGCATGTCAGCCTGTTCCCGACCGGCTGGGCTGCTGGGTTTGGGGTCATCAAGGGCCTGGTGCGGCCTGACGATCACGTTGTCATCGACCGGCTCGCGCACGCCTGCCTGCAGGAGGGCGCGCAGGCCGCGACCCGCAATGTGCATCTGTTCCGGCACAACGATGTCGACGATGTGCGGGCGAAGCTGGAAGCGATCCGCGCGCATGACACCAGGAACGGGATCATGGTCGTCAGCGAGTCGTTGTTCTCGATGAACTCCGATACGCCCGACCTGGTGGCGTTGCAAGAGCTGGCGCATGACTTCGGCGCGACCCTTGTCGTTGACGTCGCTCACGACCTGGGGGCGATGGGTCCCGACGGGCGCGGCCACCTCGGCATGCAGTCGATGATCGGCAAGATCGACCTGGTGATGGGCTCGTTCTCGAAGACCTTTGCCTCCAACGGTGGCTTCGTGGCGGCCCAGCATCGCCGGGTGACCGAATACCTGCGCATGTATGCCTCACCGAACATCTTCTCCAACGCGCTGTCCCCGATCCAGTCGGCGATTGTTCTCAAGGCGTTCGATATCGTCGACAGCCCCGAAGGCCAGGAGCTGCGGGCCAGGAACCTGCACAATGTGCTGCAACTGCGAAACAAACTGGCCGATAAGGGTTTTGAGACCTACGGAGATCCGTCGCCAATTGTCTGCGTCAAGATGGGCACCGAGGCGATGGCCCGGCTGGTGAGTCGGCAATTGCACGCCACCGGGCTGGTCGCGAACCTCATCGAATTCCCCGGGGTGGCCAAGGGCGAAGCGCGTTTCCGGATGCAGGTGATGGCCAACCACACCCAAGGCGACATCGAATACGCCGTCAACCGGATCGCCGAGGGCTTCGCACACGCGACCGGCGAATTGCACGGGCTGGTGTCTGGGCTGAGGAATCCAGCGAAGGCATAGGGCGGGACGCTGCTGCGTTCCGCACGCATTGCGACGACGTGAAGCGGCGCAAATATTCATCCCCACCACCTGCGCGGTCTACACCGTCAACGCCTCCGATAACACTTTGACGGTGATTGGTTAGTGCCCGCTGTGGCCCAACGTCCGGTCGGCCAAGCCTCATGTCGGCGTGCGCGCCAGCCGCTACCACCAACGCGTGACCGAAACTGCCGAACCCGCCGTATAGACGCCCATTGAACGGCGGGCGATCCGCCGGTGTGCCGTCCCGGCTCGACATGGCCCGACCAGCGGATTGCGCAAATGTTCATAGTTCGCCCAGCACCTCCGGATCACCATTAGCGACGTCAGCAGTCTGCTCGTCGGCACCAACGCGCATCGCTGCGATGGGGAGGCACCGCCGCCGCACCGAAGTGGGGTTGGCCGATCGGAGGTTGGGACATGGCATATGTGAACGTGGCGCCGCAGTGGTTGGTCGCGGCGGCCTCTGACATGGAGGGCATCGGCTCGACACTGACCGCGGCCAATTCGGTGGCAGCGGCCCGCACCACCGCGGTGGTGGCCGCCGCCAACGATGAGGTGTCGACAGCGATCGCGGCACTGTTTTCCGGCCACGGCCAGGCGTTTGAGGCACTCAGCGCGCGCGCGGCGGCGTTTCACGCCCAGTTCGCGCAGGCATTGAACCGTGCCGGGGCCGCCTACGGGGCCGCCGAGGCGGCCAACGCCACGCCGCTGGACAGCCTCGAGCAAAGCCTGCAGAGCCTGGCGTTTTCCCCGGTGCAGGAGATGACCGGGCGCCCGCTATTCGGCAACGGCGCCGATGCCGCGCCCGGTAGCGGGCAGGCCGGCGGGGACGCCGGCTGGCTTTTCGGCAACGGCGGCAACGGTGGGTCCGGTGCGCCCGCGCCCGCCGGGCAGGCCGGGCAGGCCGGCGGGGCCGGCGGGAGCTGCCGGGCTGTTCGGCAACGGCGGCGTGGGTGGTAGCGGCGGGGCGGGCGGCGCGGGAACCGCGGGAGCAAGCGGCCCAGCGGGCACCGCCGGCGGCAACGGCACCCCGGGCGGTAACGGCGGGGCCGGCGGTGCCGGTGGCCACGGCGGGCTCTTGTTTGGCAGCGGTGGTGCCGGCGGTCTGGGCGGGTCCGGCGGGGCCGGCGGTGACGGCGGTGCGGGCGGACTTGGCGCCGGCGTTGCCAGCGGCGCCGGTGGTGACGGCGCGGCCGGCGGTAACGCGGGCTTGGGCGGTGCCGGCGGCGCCGCCGGCGCGTTCGGGACCGCCGGCCCCAACGGTGCCGCGGGCACCGGCGGTCAAGGCGGTCAGGGCGGCGCCGGTGGGGCCGGCGGGATAGGCCTACCTGGCACCCTCGGCCAGGCAGGCGGCGTCGGCGGCTCGGGTGCGCACGGCGGCGATGGTGGCGCGGGCGGCTCCTCCGGTGTCGGCGGCACCAACGGCAGCGGCGGGGCCGGCGGCGACGGCGGCGCCGGCGGCCAGGGCGGCGACGGCTATGCCGATGATGGCACTAATGACGCCACCGCCGGCGGCACCGGCGGCGCCGGCGGAGCGTCCGGCGTCGGCGGGGCGGCCGGTACCGGCGGCGCCGGCGGCAGCGCGGGCGCGGGCGGCACCGGCGGTACCGGTGGAACGGGCGGCGCCGGGGGGGCCGGCGCCCAGGGCACCAGTAGCACAAGCGGCGGCAATACCGGCGGCATCGGCGGCTCCGGTGCGGCCGGCGGAGCGGGCGGCACCGGCGGCAACTCCAGTAATGGCGCCACCAACGGCACCGGCGGCCAAGGCGGCCAAGGCGGCCAAGGCGGCCAGGGCGGCGCCGGCTACGCCGATGACGGCAGAGACGACGCCACCGCCGGCGGCACCGGCGGCACCGGCGGGGCTGCCGGCGCCGGAGGGTGGGCTGGGACCGGCGGCAGCGGCGGCAGCGTGGGCGACTACGGCACCGGCGGCACAGGCGGATCGGGCGGCACCGGGGGGGCCGGCGGCGGCATCGGTCTGCCCGGCACCGTCGGCCATACCGGCGGCATCGGCCACGCGGGTGCGGCCGGCGGCACGGGCGGCGCGGGCGGCAACTCCGGTGACGGCGGCACCAACGGCACCGGCGGGGTCGGCGGCCAAGGCGGCGCCGGCGGCCAAGGCGGCACCGGCCACGCCGATGACGGCAGCAACAACGCCACCCTCGGCGGGACCGGCGGCACCGGCGGGGCGGCCGGCGCCGGCGGGGATCCCGGCACCGGGGGCACCGGCGGCAGCGCGGGCGCCTACGGTACCGGCGGCACCGGTGGAACCGGCGGAACCGGGGGCGCCGGCGCGCAAGGCGCCACCAGCGCAAGCAGCAGCAACACCGGCGACATCGGCCACTCCGGTGCGGCCGGCGGCACCGGCGGCAGCGGCGGCAGCTCCGGCAACGGCGGCACCAACGGCACCGGCGGGGTCGGCGGCACCGGCGGCCAAGGCGGCCAAGGCGGTACCGGCTACGCCGATGACGGCAGAGACGACGCCACCGCAGGCGGCAGCGGCGGCGCCGGCGGGGCTGCCGGCTCCGGCGGGGATCCCGGCACCGGCGGCACCGACGGCGGCGCGGGCGCCTACGGCACCGGCGGCACCGGCGGAACCGGCGGCACCGGCGGGGCCGGCGCCCAAGGCGCCACCAGCGCAAGCAGCGGCAATACCGGCGGCATCGGCCACTCCGGTGCGGCCGGCGGCACCGGCGGCACCGGCGGCATCTCCGGTGCCGGCGGCACCAACGGCACCGGCGGGGTCGGCGGCCGAGGCGGCCAAGGCGGCCAGGGCGGCACCGGCTACGCCGATGACGGCAGCAATGACGCCACCGCCGGCGGCCAAGGCGGCGACGGCGGGGTGGCCGGAGCCGGCGGGGATGCCGGCACCGGCGGCACCAACTCCGGCAACTCGGGCGCCTACGGCACCGGCGGCACCGGCGGAACGGGCGGAACCGGGGGGGCCGGCGCCCAGGGCGCCACCAGCACCAGCAGCGCCAATATCGGCGGCATCGGCCACTCCGGCGCGGCCGGCGGCACGGGCGGCACCGGCGGCACCTCCTTCGCCGGCGGCACCAACGGAAGCGGCGGGGTGGGCGGCCAAGGCGGCCAAGGCGGCCAGGGCGGCACCGGCTATGCCTTTGACGGCAGCAATGCCGCCACCGTCGGCGGCACCGGCGGCAGTGGCGGGGCGGCCGGCGCCGGCGGAGCGACCGGCACCGGCGGCACCAACCCCGGCAGCCCGGGCGCCGACGGCACCGGGGGTCGAGGCGGTCAGGGCGGGACCGGTGGGGCCGGCGTGGCCTATGGCGTGGCCGGCGCCACCGGCGGTACCGGTGGCGTTGGCGGCAACAGCGGCACCGGGGGCACCGGCGGCGCCGGCGGCCCCGGCGGCACCGGCGGAGTAGGCAGCATTGCGAGTGCCGGCGGCACCGGCGCCGCCGGCACTGGCGCCTCCGGCAGTGCCGGGGGTTCCGGCGGTGACGGCGGCGCGGGCGGGGCCTCCGGCACCATCAACACCATCACCAGCTCCAGCTTCAACATTCCGAGGGCGGTGGCGGTCAACCCGGGCGGCGACGTCTACGTCGTCAACGACCCCTTCGGAGCTGGTGTCAAAGGCACGGTGACGGTGATCGACCCTAACAACAACAACACCGTCGTCGCGACCATTACCGTCGGCCACGGTCCGGACGCGGTGGCGGTCAACCCGGGCGGCGACGTCTACGTCACCAACTCCCTGGACGGCACAGTGTCGGTTATCGACCCAAAATCCAACGCCGTCATTAACACCATCTCCGTCGTCGACAGCCCGACCGGGGTGGCGGTCAACCCGGGCGGCGACGTCTACGTCAGCGGCTATACCGTCGTCGGGCAATCGGCGATAGAAGCGGTGTCGGCGATCGACCCCCACACCAACGCCGTCACCACCATCAACCTAGACGCCGCCGGTAGCGCGGAAGGGGTGGCGGTCGACCCGGGCGGCGACGTCTACGTCACCAGCTACAGCGGGGTCTCGGTGATCAACTCCGCCACCAACAACCCCGTGCAAGGGTCATTCATCCCCGTCACTGGTGCGCTCGGGGTGGCGGTCAACCCGGGCGGCGACGTCTACGTCACCACCGAGTCCGGCAGCAGTGTGTGGGTGATCGACCCCACCACCCACGCCGTCACCTCCGCCGGCCCCGTCGGCTACCCGGGGTACCCCGAGGGCACCAACCCGTACGCGGTGGCGGTCAGCCCCGTCACCGGCGAGGTCTACGTCACCACCATTGGCGACAACGGCACGCTGTCGGAGATCAACCCCACCACCAACACCGTCATGGCCAACATCGCAATCGGGAATCCCTTCGGCAATCCCGCCGGTCCGGCAGGGGTTGCTATCAGCCCCACCACCGGTTTCGTCTACGTCGTCAACTCCGCCTACAACACGGTGTCGGTGGTTAGCTAGTGCCCTCCTGGGCACGATCACCGGTTCAAACACCCGCGGTTTCAGTGGTTTGAGTGGTTCCAGTGGTTTCGGCCGCGCGTTCGTCGTACCCCCGCAGGACCACCCGCGCCCGGGCGACCGCCCCGGGACCGTCGGCGGCCGACACACGGTAGCCGTCGAAACGGTCCGCGCCGACGCGGTCGATCAGAACGCGTAACTGCTCCGCGCGCAACGGCGGGCGCTTACCTGCCCGCACCACCGCGCAATGCAGGAACAACGCATCGTCGTCGGCGCCCAGAGCCGCCAACAGCCGGGTGATGTAACGCAGGCTCACCCACTGCTCGGCCCACTCACCGGCCCGCTCCCACTGATCGAGTACCTCGATGAACATCCGCGCGGCGATGGCCGGATCGCCGTGCACCGCACGCGTCGCGGCGGCCTCCATCAGGGCGATGCCGAAATACCAGAAATTCTGCACCTCGCCGGCCAGTCGCGCCGCGTCGTCGAACAACACCAGCGCCCGCGCGGGTTCGGACTTCTTAAGCAGATAGCCCAGCGCAAAATACGCCATCGACCGCGCCGTCGGGTTGCCCGTGCCATCGGCCACGGCCACCGCCTCCCGCGCGTCGGGCAGCGCGGCATCCGGATCTCCCAGCACAGCGTGCGCGACCGCCAGCGCCGAGACGGCATGCACCTGCCGGATCGGATCGACGTCACCGCGGGCCCGCGCCGCCACGCCCGCCCAATACTCCAAAGCGCGCGCCACCTCACCCCCAAACAGGGCCGCGTCAGCGAGCACATCCGCCGGATAGGCGACCCGCGCCGTGCCGCGGCCAGGAGCGCGCCCATCGGCCAGGGCGGCCAGTGCACGTGCCCGATCGGCGTCACCGCAATTGAAGGCCCCCCGCGCGGCGACACCGGCCGTCGCGGCGTACAACGGGTGCTCAGCAGAAGCGACGGCGACGACGCGCTCGGCCCAGCCGGCCACCTCATAACCCACCCGCACGCCGACAACCTCCGACGACGACGTCACCAATCGCATCGCGAGATCGACATCGCCGCCGGCCATCGCACACTCAAACGCGAGGCGCAGGTTGTCGTAGTCGGGCAGCATCCGCTCGACCCAGTCGCGCTCATCAGGCCCTTGCATGGCCGCACCGGCACGCTCGGCGAACTCGGTGTAGTAGACCGCATGCCGCAGCGCCAAGTCCTTCTCAATCCCGTGCTCCTGCAGGCACTCACGCCCGAAGGCGCGCAGCGTCGCCAACACCGCGTAGCGCGTCCGGTCGGTGGCGCTGCGCACCACCACCATCGACTTATCCACCAGACCGGCAAGCAGGTCCAGGGTGTCGTCCTCGCCGGACCGCTCGACCCCACACACCTGATGGGCCGCCTCCAGATCGAACGAGCCCGCGAACACGCTCAGCCGCGCAAACAACGCCTGCTCGGGCTCGGTGAGCAGCCGATACGACCAGTCGATCGTCGCCATCAGGCTCTGCTGACGAGGCGGCGCCCCGCGCACCCCACCCCGCAGCAGATGCAAATCGTCCAACCGGCGCACCACGTCCCGACTGCTCATCAACCGCATCCGCGCCGCCGCCAACTCCACACCCAGCGGCAGGCAATCCACCCGCCGACAGATCTCGGCGACCGCGCCCGCCGGCTGCTGATCCAGATCGAAATCCGGCCGGCCGGCCCGCGCCCGATCGCCGAACAACACCATCGCATCCGCCACCGACAACGGCGCGACACCGACGATCCGCTCCCCCTCGATATCCAGCGGCTGCCTGCTGGTCACCAACACCGACACCCGCAGGCAGCTCTGCACGATCTGCCCAATCAATCGGGCAGCGGCCTCCAAGACGTGCTCGCAGTTGTCCACCACCAACAACACCTCACGCGCCCGCAGATACTCGATCACCGATTGCTCGGCCTCCAGACCCTGCTGCTGCCGCAGCCCCAGCGCCGCCGCCACCGTGTGCACCACCGCTTCGGCGTGATCCAGCGGCGCCAGCTCGCAGATCCTCACGTCGTCGCCGTACGCCTCCTGCCTGCGGCGCGCCACCTCAACAGCCAGTCGCGTCTTGCCGACGCCACCGACCCCGTCAACGTCACCAACGGGCCGTGGTGCAGCGCATCAGCGACATCGGCCAGCTCCGGCGCGCGGCCGAAGAATGTCGTCACCCGCCGCAACTGATCAGAAGAATCGTGCCGCGCCGACACGAGGGGTCGCGATACCCGCGATGACTCCGAACCGTCCGGCCGTCCCGCGCCCACGCCGGCCACCCGTTCGCTGGTTTGGCTGATCTCACTGGTCTCGGTCTCGCCGCGGAGAATCTGCCGATGCACCTCGCGCAGTGCGGGACCCGGGTCAAGGCCGAGCTCGTCGACGAGTCGCCGGCGTATCTCGCGGTAGGTGTTCAGCGCATCGGCTTGCCGCCCGCTGTGATACTGGGCCAGCATCAATTGCCCGGCCAGGCGCTCGTCCAGCGGACGGGCAGCCTGCATCTCGGTCAACTCCAGCAGCAATTCCGCATGCTGCCCGGCGCGCAACGCGACGTCATTGCGGTCTAGTGCAACCGAGAGCCGCTCACCAACCAGACCGCCACGGACCTCGTTGATCCACCCCGTGTCCAGCGACCCAAAAGGGTCACCACCAAATGCGTCCAATGCGCGGTCGAACAGCACCGTGGCTTCAGAGGGGTCTGCGGTCGCCCTGGCCTGAGAGACCAAGTCGCGAAACCGGTGCAGGTCCACCGACGTCGGATCCGCGCTGAACACATAGCCGCCCGGCCCACGCGAAATCCGCACCCCGGGGGCATCGGCAAGCAGAGTCCGCAACCGCGACACATAACTTGCCAAGGAGATGCGGGCCGCACGTGGCCGCCGGTCCGACCAGACTCGCTGTATCAGCTGCTCCAGCGCGATGGGACGGTTCACGTCGACCAGCAGCGCGGCCAGGACGCACCGCTGGCGGGAATGACCGATGTCCAGCTGCCGACCGTCAACAAGAGCCGCGACATCGCCGAGCAACTGAAACTCGACTGTCCCGGCCGTCGCAGCGGGGGGCTCGTCGGTTTCACCGCTGAGGATCCGCTGATGCGTCTCGCGCAGCAACGGACCGGGCTCAACGCCAAGCTCGTCGACGAGTCGCTGACGCATCGCACGGTACGTTTCGACTGCCTCCCGTTGCCGCCCGCTGCGGTACTGCGCAAGCATCAACTGCCCGGCCAGGCGCTCGTCCAGCGGGCGGGCAGCCTGCGTGGCGATCAGCTCGGGCAGCAACTCGCCATGCCGCCCGGCGCGCAGCGCCACGTCATTGCGGTCCAGCTCCACCAAGAAGCGTTCTGCCAGCAGCATCAAGCGAAGATCGTTGACCCACGTGGTGTCCAGGGACCCGAACGGCTCACCGTCCCACATGCCCAGGGCCCGGTCGAACAACGCTGTCGCCTCATCCGGGTCCGCGGTGGCTCTGGCCTGCGACGCCAGCAGCCGAAATCGATGCAGGTCCACCGACAAGGCATCCGCGGTCAGCACATAGCCGCCCGGCTTGCGCGCGATCGTCACGCCCGGTACGTCGGCAAGTAAATTCCGCAGTCGCGACACATAACTCGTCAGGGAACGTCGCGCCGACGCCGGCGGCCGCGACGACCACACCCGCTCGACCAGCTGCTCCACCGGGATTGGATGGTTCACATCAACCAGCAGCACGACCAGCACGCAGCGTTGCAGGGCATGACCAATCTCGAGACGACGCCCGTCAACACGAGCCTCGACATCGCCGAGTAACCGGAACTCGACCGTCACCTGAGCACACCCTCCCTGCCAATGAGCACGACAATCGCGGCGTGACGGGCCTTGGCTAGCATACGTCGCTGGCAGCGTTCAGCTTGGGCGTTGGCGTCGTCCGCGCCCGACGGCGTTGCGCCGCAACAGCAAAGTGCGCCGTTCGTGTGCCAACGCGACGGCTCGAGACCGGTCACCGCCACGCCCTCAGCGGCCCGGCGACGCCGTTGCCGTCAACGACTACGGCGATCGTCCGGCGCAACAAGCGCAGCAACTAGCGACCCCATCGACTGTGTCGGGTCCCCGCTTTGGCATGGCCTGACCAGCGGATTGCACAAATATTCCAAATTCGCCCAGCAACTCGGGATCACCTTTAGCCACGTCACCGGTCTGCTCGTCGGCACCAACGCGCATTGCTGCGATGGGCAGGCACAGCCGCCGCACCAAAGTGGGCTTGGCCGATCGGAGCTTGGGACATGTCGTATGTGAACGTGACGCCAGAGTGGGTTGTGACGGCGGCCTCTGACATGGAGGACATCGGTTCGACACTGACCGCGGCCCATTCGGTGGCAGCGGCCCGCACCACCAAGGTGCTGGCCGCCGCAGAAGACGAGGTGTCGACGGCGATCGCGGCGCTGTTTTCTGGCCACGGCCGGCTGTTTCAGTCACTCAGCGCACGCGCGGCGGCGTTTCATACCCAGTTCGTGCAGGCCCTGAACAGTGCCGGGGCCGCCTACGCGGCCGCCGAGGCCGCTAACGCCGCGCCGCTGCAAAGCCTCGAGCAAGACCTGCAGAACCTGGCGGTGCTTTCCCCGGTCCAACTGCTGACCGGGCGCCCGCTGGTCGGCGACGGCGCCGATGCGGCGGCCGGTAGCGGGCAGGCCGGCGGGGGCGGCGGCTGGATCTTCGGCAACGGCGGCAACGGTGGATCTGGTGCGCCCGGGCAAGCCGGCGGGGCCGGGCAGGCCGGCGGGGCCGGCGGTTCGGCCGGGCTGTTCGGCAACGGCGGGGACGGCGGGGCCGGCGGGGTTGGTGCGGCTGGCGGGGCCGGCGGGGCGGGCGGCACGGGCGGTGCTGGTGGGTGGCTGTCCGGTAACGGCGGCCTGGGTGGTGGCGGCGGGAACGGCGGGGACAGCGGAACCTTTACCGTGGCCGGCGGCAACGGCGGCAACGGCGGCGTTGGTGGTCACGGCGGGCTCAGCGGCGTCGGCGGCGCAGGCGGCACCGGCGGCACCGGCGGAGTCGGCGGCGCGGCCACCGCCGGCTTTGCCGGGTCCGCCGGCACCGGCAACGCCGGCGCCGGCCCCTCCGGCAGTGCCGGGGGGGCCGGCGGAGTCGGCGGCGCAGGCGGGGCGGCCGGCACCGTCAACACCTTCGCTGACCCTAGCTTCCATGGTCTAGGCGCGGTGGCGGTCAACCCGGGCGGCGACGTCTACGTCGTCAACGCACTGAGCGGCACAGTGTCGGTGATCGATCCCACCACCAACACCGTCACCGCCACGATTCCCGTCGGCACCAATCTGTCCGGGATGGCGGTCAACCCGGGCGGCAACGTCTACGTCACCAGTGCAGTCGGTGTGTCGGTGATCGACCCCACCACCAACACCGTCACCGCCACCATCTCCCTCGGCAGCGGTGGATCGTACGCGGTAGCCGTCAACCCGGGCGGCGACGTCTACGTCGCCAACGAACTCACCGGCAAGGTGTCGGTGATCAACCCCACCACCAACACCCTCACCGGATCACCGATCACCGTCGGCGGCTCCCCATTCGGGGTGGCGGTCAACCCGGGCGGCGACGTCTACGTCACCAACGGCACGGACGGCACGGTGGCGGCGATCAACCCCACCACCAACACCCTCACCGGATCACCCATCACCGTCGGCGGCTCCGCGTACAAGGTGGCGGTCAACCCGGGCGGCGACGTCTACGTCACCGACGGCACGGACGGCACGGTGGCGGCGATCAACCCCACCACCAACACCGTCACCGCCACCATCCCCATCGGCAGCTATCCGGGTGGGATCGCGGTCAGCCCCACCACCGGCGACGTCTACGTCACCAACCAACAAAGCGGCACGGTGTCGGTGATTAGTTAGTGCCTTCGCGGGCACCATCATCGGCTCAAACGATCCGGGACGATCAGTACCCGCCATCGCCCCGCCCGGGCCGGGGCATCCAGCGTCACCCCAGCGTGACTGTCGCGGCCCAGCGTCATGCCAGCGTGACGCTCGGTGCCCGAAATCGTGGCCACGGGGGTAACCTCGCCACGTGACGGATTCCATCCGGTCGAACGCGGCCGCGATCGATGTCCGGCAGCTGGGGACTGTCGACTACCGCACCGCCTGGCAGCTGCAGCGCGACCTGGCCGACGCCCGAGTCGCCGGCGGCCCCGACACCCTGCTGCTGCTGGAGCACCCTGCCGTCTACACGGCGGGACGCCGCACCGAACCGCACGAACGGCCAAGCCTCGATGCCCAAGGCGCTCTCGGTGTAGATGTCGTGGACACCGACCGCGGCGGCAAGATCACCTGGCACGGACCGGGGCAGCTCGTCGGCTATCCGATCATCGGGCTGGCCGAGCCGCTCGATGTGGTCAACTACGTCCGAAGGCTCGAGGAAGCGCTGATCAAGGTGTCTGCGGGCGTGGGCCTGGAGACCGTCCGGGTCGCAGGGCGATCCGGCGTGTGGCTGCCGGCGAGCGAGGGCCGGCCCGAACGCAAGGTCGCCGCCATCGGGGTGCGCGTGTCGCGGGCGACGACGATGCACGGGTTCGCGCTGAACTGCGATTGCGATTTGACGGCGTATAGCGGCATCGTCCCGTGCGGCATCAGCGACGCCGGGGTCACTTCGTTGTCCGCCGAACTGGGGCGCCGGGTTGCCGTCGACGATCTCCGTTCGGCGGTCGCCCAGGCCGTCTGCGCCGCGCTGGACGGTTCACTGGCGGTAAGCGACCATACCGCCGCCCGCGTAGCATCGACGGCGTGACTTTGCCAGCTTTCGAGGCTCCGGCAGGCCGCAAACTGCTGCGGCTAGAAGTGCGCAACGCGCAGACCCCGATCGAGCGCAAGCCGCCGTGGATCAAGACGCGGGCCCGGATGGGGCCGGAGTACACCGAGCTGAAGAGCCTGGTCCGGCGCGAGGGCCTGCACACCGTCTGCGAAGAGGCCGGCTGCCCCAACATCTTCGAATGCTGGGAGGACCGGGAGGCCACCTTCTTGATCGGCGGCGACCAGTGCACCCGCCGGTGCGACTTCTGCCAGATCGACACCGGCAAACCCGCCGCACTGGACCGCGACGAGCCCCGGCGGGTCGCCGAGAGCGTGCGAACCATGGGCCTGCGCTATGCCACCGTCACAGGCGTCGCCCGTGACGACCTGCCCGACGGCGGGGCCTGGCTGTACGCCACCACGGTGCGCGCCATCAAGGAGCTCAATCCCGAAACCGGCGTCGAACTGCTCATCCCCGACTTCGCCGGCGAGCCCGCCCGGCTCACCGAGGTCTTCGATTCCCGCCCGGAAGTGTTGGCGCACAACGTCGAAACGGTCCCACGCATCTTCAAACGGATCCGGCCCGCCTTCACCTACCAGCGCAGCCTGGACGTACTCACCGCCGCTCGCGACTTCGGCCTGGTCACCAAAAGCAATCTGATCCTGGGCTTGGGCGAGGCCCCCGACGAGGTGCGCACCGCCCTGGCCGATCTGCGTGCGGCCGGCTGCCACATCGTCACGGTCACCCAGTATCTGCGGCCGTCGGCGCGGCACCATCCGGTCGAGCGCTGGGTGCGGCCCGAGGAGTTCGTTGAGCACGCGAAATACGCCGAAGAGCTGGGTTTTTCGGGCGTATTGGCCGGGCCGTTGGTGCGATCGTCCTACCGGGCAGGCCGATTGTACGAACAGGCGCGCGCGTCCTCGTATCCTTGATGACTATGGCTAAACCCCGAAATACCGCCGCGAACAAGGCCGCCCGATCGGAGGCAAAGGCCGCCCGCAAGGCGGCCGCGCGGGAGCGCCGCAGCCAGCTGTGGCAGGCGTTCAACATGCAGCGCCGCGACGACAAGCGCCTGCTGCCGTACATGATCGGCGCCTTCGTGTTGATCGCGGGCGCTTCGGTGGGGGTCGGCCTGTGGGCCGGCGGCTTCACGATGATCACGATGATCCCGCTCGGCGTGGTCCTGGGCCTGCTGGTGGCGTTCATCATCTTCGGCCGCCGGGCCCAGCGATCGGTGTTCCGCAAGGCCGAAGGCCAAACCGGCGCGGCGGCGTGGGCGCTGGACAACCTGCGCGGCAAGTGGCGGGTGAGCCCGGGCGTGGCCGCCACCGGCCACTTCGACGCGGTGCATCGGGTGATCGGCCGGCCGGGCGTCATCTTCGTCGCCGAGGGCTCGGCGGCCCGGGTCAAACCGCTGCTGGCGCAGGAGAAAAAGCGCACCGCTCGGTTGGTCGGCGACGTGCCGATCTACGACATCATCGTCGGCAACGGCGAGGGCGAAGTGCCGCTGGCCAAGTTGGAGCGCCACCTCACCCGCCTCCCGGCCAACATCACCACCAAACAGATGGACACGCTGGAGTCGCGGTTGGCCGCGCTGGGATCGCGGGCCGGTGCCGGCGTCCTGCCGAAGGGGCCGCTGCCCAACGCAGGCAAGATGAAAGGCGTGCAGCGCACCGTGCGCCGAAGGTAGCCCGCTAGCGCCGCACGACGGCTGTGCCGGTCACCCGGTCCTGCAACCCGCGCCCGTCCCAATCGGTGAACAGCGGCGGGATGACCACCGAGATGAGCAGCCCCCGCACCACCGCCCGCACAATCCCCAGCCGGCGTCCGTCCACCGTCACCACCTGCAGACCCAGCGCCAGCTGGCCCGGTGTGAAACCGAACAGCCGCACCGCCACCACGCCGAGCACCAGCCAAATGACCAAAACCGCTGTCGCCAACGTCTCCTTGGAGATAACGCCAAACCCCAGGAACAGCGCCCCCACGCCGTACGACAGCAGCCAGTCGATCAGCAGCGCCGACATCCGGCGCCCCATCCTTGCCAGCGAGCCCGGCCCGCGCTCCGGCAGGCCGAGGAGGGTCTCACCCGGGTACCCCGGCGCCTTGGTCCGGGACGGGCCGGTGGCCCGCTGCACCGGACCAGATACGATCTTGCGGTCCATGGCCCCCACAATAGAACTCGCCGGTGACCCCGGCCTATGTTGCGGTCGCCAGGGTCACGTAACCTCTGCGCAACGCCAGCTTGACTCGCGGGCAACAACAACTTCATAGCGTCAGGCCCCGGATCACCAAGCAAAGGAGCATTCTGTGACGGAAAAGTCGGCCGACGACATCTTCAAACTCGCCAAGGACGAGAACGTCGAATTCATCGACGTCCGCTTCTGTGATTTGCCCGGCATCATGC
Source organism: uncultured Actinomycetota bacterium (assembly GCA_963778135.1). Lineage (GTDB taxonomy): Bacteria > Actinomycetota > Actinomycetes > Mycobacteriales > Mycobacteriaceae > Mycobacterium. The sequence goes on from CAVZTC010000005.1 coordinate 1,239,275, forward strand.
AGCACTTCACGATTCCGGTTTCGTTCTTCGACGCGAGCGTGTTCGAGGATGGTTTGGCTTTTGACGGCTCGTCGATTCGCGGGTTCCAGTCGATCCACGAGTCCGACATGCTCCTGCTTCCCGACGCGGATACCGCAGTCATCGACCCGTTCCGGGCGGCCAAGACGCTCAACATCAACTTTTTCGTGCACGACCCGTTCACACTCGAGGCCTACTCGCGCGACCCGCGCAACGTCGCCCGCAAGGCCGAGAACTACCTGATCAGCACCGGCGTCGCGGACACCGCTTACTTCGGTGCCGAGGCCGAGTTCTACATCTTCGACTCGGTCAGCTTCGACTCGCGCACCAACGGCTCGTTCTACGAAGTCGACGCGATCTCCGGGTGGTGGAACACCGGAGAGCCGACGGAGGCCGACGGCAGCCCCAACCTCGGCTACAAGGTCCGCCCCAAAGGCGGCTACTTCCCCGTGGCCCCCAACGACCAGTACGTCGACCTGCGCGACACGATGCTGACCAATCTGATCAACGCCGGCTTCTCCCTGGAGAAGGGCCACCACGAGGTGGGCAGCGGCGGCCAGGCCGAGATCAACTACAAGTTCAACACCTTGCTGCACGCGGCTGACGACCTGCAGCTGTACAAGTACATCGTCAAGAACACCGCATGGCAGGCCGGCAAGACCGTCACGTTCATGCCCAAGCCGCTGTTCGGCGACAACGGGTCCGGTATGCACTGCCACCAATCTCTGTGGAAGAGCGGCAGCCCGCTGATGTACGACGAGACTGGATATGCCGGCCTGTCGGACACCGCCCGCCACTACATCGGTGGCCTGCTGCACCACGCGCCGTCGCTGTTGGCCTTCACCAACCCGACGGTCAACTCCTACAAACGGCTGGTTCCCGGCTATGAGGCCCCGATCAACCTGGTCTACAGCCAGCGCAACCGGAGCGCATGCGTCCGTATTCCCATCACCGGCAGCAACCCGAAGGCCAAGCGGCTCGAGTTCCGTTGCCCCGACTCGTCGGGCAACCCGTACCTGTCCTTCGCCGCGATGCTGATGGCCGGGCTGGACGGCATCAAGAACAAGATCGAGCCGCAGGCCCCGGTCGACAAGGACCTCTACGAGCTGCCGCCGGAGGAGGCCGCGAACATTCCCCAGGCACCCACCCAGCTGGCGGATGTGATCGACCGCCTGGAGGAAGACCACGAATACCTCACCGAGGGTGGGGTATTCACGCCCGACCTCATCGAAACGTGGATCACCCACAAGCGCGAAAACGAGATCGAGCCGGTCAACATCCGTCCGCATCCGTACGAATTCGCTTTGTACTACGACGTTTAAAGACGTTTAAAGACGTTTAAAGACGTGTAAAGACGATCCCTACAACGGTGCCGGCCATGTTGTCGCCGGCGCTTTGCACCTTTTGCCCATGAGCGTCGGCCTGCTCGTAGATCACCTGGAAATTGTGGCCCAGCTGGGTAATGACCAGGTATAGCGCAATCCAGCCTCGTACCGATCAACAGCGCGGTCTGCAGTAGTCGACCACTGCATCGCGGGTGGCCCGGATGGGCTGGGGCGGTCGACTACTTGTATGGGGCCGTTGCAATTAAACGGGTCCATTGCAACTGCCGCAGTCTGGGTGTGTGGGTGGTGCGGTGCCGACTACTCGGCCTAGTGCTCAGTAAACAGTGCCGTTTCCCCACGAAGGTCCGTCGTTGCACGCGTGGTCTAGGACGACACCGCCGGGGAGACCCTGCAGCGCGTGGGCGTCGGCGTCGGCAAGACTTGTACCCCAGCCTCCCAAGAACTTTCCGGCGTCGCCGGGTAACGCCACCAGCGAAACGCAGCCGTCGGAGACGACCACGGCCGCACAGTCGGCTGCGCCGGCGCTACGGTTGCATTTGGCAACCGCGTCATCGACGGCGATCTGCTCATCCGACGCGTCCCAGACCATTTCGAATTTGCCTGTCGAGGGGCTGTACGCGATGGCGGCATCGTCGGCAACTGCCGTTGCGGAACCGAACAGACCGCCGATGGCGGCCACCATGGCGAATGCTACTAACAGGCGCCACGCGCGATTCATGGCTAGCTCGAATCTGTCGACAATGTGCCGATTGTAACGCCAACCTGGCCAATTTTCGCCGGTGGCCAAGGGTGACCTGGTCCGCTGACCGGACCTTTATGTTGTGTGCTAGGCCAGACGACGCCCACCCGAGCCGCGATCAGGCCGATTGCGGCCGGGTGGTTTCGTCTTTGCCCATCTAGCGGTCTGGGCGTGGCGGGATTAGTCAGAAGAGCGGAGCGAGGCCGTCCGCAACCTCAATCCAAGCAGCGGGCGAGAGATGACGCGCAGTCATGCCGCCGGGTGTGTCTTGGATGGTCAGCACCCCGCTATCTATCGCGTACGCGGCTTCGTCGCCGAAGTTGTGCGCGGTGGGGCCATTTGGTCCGGGGACTACGACTGAAAATGCCATTGACGGAGTGTCGCATGAGGGCAGGGCCGATCAACGCTCTTATCGGAAACCCGCTGCCGTGTCCCCGACGTTCGGCGACAAGGGTTTTCGGGGGTTGTCGGGGGTTGTCGGGGGTTGTCGGGGATTTTCGGGCCGGGTAGCCGATCAGAAATTATCGGTTGCCGCTACCACAGTCGGTGGTCGGGGGCTTGGCCGGCCAAACACATGCGTCGACGTCGGTCGTGCTCCCGTAGCCACCTCCGGTGAACACGCCGTAGCTGTTGCCGTTGGTGCCCGTGTACGTCGCACCGCCACCCCCGCCGCCGCCACCCGAATTCTGGACGGTCACCGCCCAGCCCTTCCCCTGAAGCGCGGGCTGGTATGCGTTCATCACATCGGTCGGCGATCCGTTGACAAAGAAGTGCAGATGGATGCCGTTGTCGTGAATGGAGTTCGGACCGTCGGCCCTCTGGGTGTTCGCCGGTACCGGCACCAGCGACTGCAAGTTGGTGTCGGCGCCCGCGATCGCCGTCTCCGCGGCTTGCGATGCGACGGCACTGATTATCATCGCCGCGGCCGCCAAGACGCGCGCTGTCTTGCCCATGTTTCCTCCCCAATTCCGTTCGGCTCGTCGACCGTACCAGCCACGTGGGCCGCACCGAACGGGTGCTAACCGTCGAGCGCGAGGTCCTTGCGGAAACGCCGCATGCCGTCGACCTTTTCGGCCAACGTCGCGTCCGGCCCAGCGTAGAACATCCATGGCATGGTGATGATGCCCGTGATGCCGGCATCGGCGGCGCGCTGATAATCGGCGGTGGTGAACGCGTCGGTCAGCGGCGTCAGAACGGTGAAATCATCCATCGACAAACCGCTTTCGGCCCGGAGCTGCCGCAGGCGGCCCACCGCCTCGATGGCCCGGTCCGTCTTGATCAGGTCACCGATCCAGCCGTTGTGGCGAGCCGCACGGCGCAGTGCGACGTCGCTGAGCCCGCCGACGTAGATCGGTATGGGCGGCGGGGTCGGCTGCATCTCCAGCCGCGGTGTCGAATAGAAGTCGCCGTCGAATTCCGTCCAGCCCGGTTCCCACAGCGCCCGCATCAACTCGAGAATCTCGTCGGTGCGTGCGCCGCGAGCCGCGAACTGCTCACCCATCAACGCGAATTCCTCTCGGCACCAGCCGACGCCGACGCCCAGCTCCACCCGCCCGGACGCCAAAACCGCCGCGGTGCCAATGGCTTTCGCCGCCGAGTAGGGATTGCGCATCGCGGGGATGTAGACGGTGGTGACGAACCGCAATCGCGTGGTGACCTGCGCCAGCGCGCCGACGAGGACCCAGGGATCGGGCCAGTCGGTGAAAGGCTGCCACCGGCGCTGCCCGTCCTTGGTGTACGGATATGGGGTGTCCAGGGACTCCAGGTTGACGACGTGGTCCGGGATCCCGACGCCGTCATAGCCGAGTTCATCGGCAGCCCTGGCGATCTCGATGATCTCACGCGTATTGAGGAAGGCGCTGCTGACGTAGAACTTCACTCGGTTTCCCGCGCCCAGGAAGGCATGATGAAGACCCCGTTCGCCTCGACGGTGACTCCCTGGGCATCCGAGATAAAGCCCCGTGCAAAGGTTTTGACGCCCTCGGTACGTTCGACGTAGGCCTCGGCGCGCAACGGTCCCAGGGGTGTCCCGCGCAGATACTTCACCGTGATGGTTCCGGTGAAGCGCGGTTTGGTCATGCCCTGGCTGGCCGCCTCCCCGAGGATATGGTCGAGCAGCAGGGCGCTGACTCCCCCGTGCACCAGGGTCGGCGGGCCCTCGTAGGCCGACCCGAGGACGAACTCGCTCCAGCACCGCCCGTCGTCCTCGTGGTGGACGACCATCGGTGGCGCTATCGGATTGCACAGCCCAATTGCGGCGTTACCCAACGGAAGCGGATGCCCGTCGATCAGATAGCTCATGCCGGCCGGCCGGGTCTTTTCGCGCAGCGACCGGGTCACCGCCTCGATCGCCGTCCGGGCCTCGGCCACGACGTCGTCGTCGGCCTGGGTCCAAATGGTGGCGTCGATCAGTTCCCGAACGGCCTCGGTCAGCGGCGCATATAGGGTCTTCACCCGATCAAGCTCGGCGGCGCTCAACACCTCGAACGTGGCCCCAAACCCGGCCGGGTTTTGACTCAACTCCCGAACACCTTGCGCACCACAGCTTTTGCCCGCCGCGTCACCCGCAGATAGTTGTCGAGGAATTCGCTGCCGTCGTCGGTCGGCCAGCCCGCGGCCACGGCAACCGCGTTAAGCTGGCGCCCCGGTCCGGGCAGCTGGTCGGTGGGCTTGCCACGAACCAGCACCAGCGCGTTGCGGGCCCGGGTGGCGGTCAGCCAAGCCTGCCGCAGCAGGTCCACCTCGTCGGCGGGGACCAAGTCGGCCGCGGCGATCGCGTCCAGGGATTGCAGGGTAGAGGTGTTGTGCAGGGCCTGGATCTCGTGCGCGTGCCGCAGTTGCATCAGCTGCACAGTCCATTCGATGTCAGCCAGTCCCCCGCGGCCCAGCTTGGTATGCGTGTTCGGGTCGGCGCCGCGCGGCAGCCGCTCGGACTCGACGCGGGCCTTCATCCGCCGGATCTCGTGCACCGTCTCCGCCGACACGCCACCGGGCGGGTAGCGGGTCTTGTCGGCCATCAGCAGGAAGCGCTGACCCAGATCTGCGTCGCCGGCCACAGCGTGTGCGCGCAGCAGCGCCTGGATCTCCCACGGCTGGGCCCACTGTTCGTAGTAGGCGGCATAGGCACCCAGCGTGCGGACCAGCGGACCGGCACGGCCCTCGGGCCGCAGATTGGCGTCGACCTCCAGCGGCGGGTCGACGCTGGGAGTCCCCAGTAGGGTCCGAACCTGCTCGGCGACCGAACCCGCCCACCGCAACGCCCGCGAATCCTCCACACCGCTGGCCGGCTCGCAGACGAACATCACGTCGGCGTCGGACCCGTAGCCCAGCTCGGAACCGCCCAGCCGGCCCATGCCGATGACAGCGATGGCCGCCAGCGCTTTCCCCTTATTGGGGCCGTCTTCGGGCAGGTTGGCCCGGATGATCGCGTCCAGGGCAGCGTGCAGCACCGCCACCCACACCGAGGTGAGCGCCGCGCACACCTCGGTGACCTCGAGCAAGCCCAGCAGGTCTGCGGAGCCGACCCGGGCCAGCTCACGTCGGCGCAGCCCACGCGCCGCGGAGATGGCCCGCATCGGGTCGGCGTGGCGGCCGGCCGAGTTGATCAGCGCCCGGGCCACGCCGGCAGGTTCAGTCTCCATCAGCTTCGGCCCAGCCGGCCCGTCCGAGTAAGCCTGGATGACCTCGGGCGCGCGCATCAACAGATCCGGGACATAGCCGGAAGTGCCCAGTACGTGCATGAGCCGCTTGGCGACCGCGGGCTTGTCACGCAGCGTGGCCAGGTACCAGCTTTGCGTGGCCAGCGCCTCGCTGAGCCGCCGGTAGGCGAGCAGCCCGCTGTCGGGGTCGGGGGTGTACGACATCCAGTCCAGCAGCCGGGGCAGCAGCACCGACTGCACACGGCCACGCCGTCCGCTCTGGTTGACCAACGCCGACATGTGCTTCAGTGCCGTCTGCGGGCCTTCGTAGCCCAGCGCGGCCAGCTGGCGCTCGGCCGCCTCCGACGTCATCCCGTGGACGATTTCCAGCCCGGCGGGCCCGATCGACTCCAGCAGCGGCTGATAGAAGAGCTTGGCGTGCAGCCTGGACACCCGCACGTGCTGATGCTTGAGCTCCTCGCGCAGCACCCCCGCCGCGTCATGCCGGCCGTCGGGCCGGATGTGGGCCGCCCGGGCCAGCCAGCGCAACGCCTCGTCATCGCCTTCCTCGGGCAGGATGTGGGTGCGCTTGAGCCGTTGCAGCTGCAGCCGGTGCTCGAGTAGCCGGAGGAATTCATACGACGCCTTCATGTTCGCCGCATCCTCGCGCCCCACGTAGCCGCCCTCGCTGAGCGCAGCCAGGGCATCCACGGTCGAAGACACATGCAGCGACGGGTTGCCGCGGCCGTGCACCAACTGCAACAGCTGCACGGCGAACTCGACGTCGCGCAATCCGCCGGTGCCGAGTTTGAGTTCCCTGCCGCGGACGTTGGCGGGCAACGACTGTTCGACGCGGCGGCGCATGGCCTGCACCTCGACCACAAAATCCTCACGCTCGCAGGCGACCCAGACCATCGGCATCAGCGCGGCCAGGTAACGGTCGCCGAGTTCGGCGTCGCCGACCGCGGCCCGGGCTTTCAGCAGCGCCTGGAATTCCCACGTCTTCGCCCAGCGGTTGTAGTAGGCGGTGTGCGACTCGAGGGTGCGGACCAGCTCGCCGGCGCGCCCTTCCGGTCGCAGCCCCGCGTCCATCTCGAAGAATGCCGTCGACGCGACCTTCATCATCTCGCCGGCCACCCGGGTGCTGACCGGGTCGGCGCGCTCGGCGACGAAGATGACATCGACGTCGCTGACGTAATTCAATTCGCGGGCACCGCATTTGCCCATCGCGATGACCGCCAGCCGGGGCGGCGTGCGATCGCCGCAGACGGTGTTCTCGGCGACCCGCAGCGCGGCCGCCATCGCGGCGTCCGCCATGTCAGCCAGGTGGGCGGCGACCAACGTGAACGGCAGCACCGCCTCGTCCTCGACCGTCGCGGCCAGGTCGAGCGCCGCCAGCACCAGCAGGTGGTCCCGGTACAAGCTGCGCAATCGCGGCACGACGGCGGCCGGCGTCGCCCCGTCCATCGACTCGGTGAGGCACGCGTCGAACGATTTGCGCAGCTCGTCGGCGGACGGCAAGCGGACCTTGCCCCGCAACAGCTTCCACGATTGCGGATGGGCAACCAGGTGATCACCCAGCGCCAAGGACGACCCCAGCACCGCGAACAGCCGTCCCCGCAGACTGCGGTCGCCGAGCAGGGCGGCGTTGAGCTCGTCCCATCCGGTGTCCGGGTTCTCGAACAGCCGGACCAGGGCCTTGAGCGCGGCATCAGCATCGGGTGCGCGCGATAGCGACCACAGCAACTCGACGTGCGCCCGGTCATCGTGCGCGTACCAACCCAGCTGCGCCAGATGCCCGGCCGCGGGCGGGTCGAGCAATCCGAGCCGCCCGACGCCGGGCAGCCTGGGGCGCTCCGTCGCAGGTTTGGTCACGCCCACGACGGTAGCGCAATCAGCCCACCGCCCGGACCAACGGCAGAGAAGTCGGCTACACCGAACTTGAGCCGAACTCAGAGCGAAAGGTAAGTTCTCAGCTCGTAGGGCGTGACATGGCTGCGGTAGTTGGACCACTCCCTGCGCTTGTTGCGCAAGAAGAAGTCAAAGACGTGCTCCCCCAAGGCTTCCGCTACGAGCTCCGAGGCCTCCATGGAGCGCAGCGCACTGTCGAGGCTGGAGGGCAGCTCGCGATACCCCATGGTACGGCGCTCCTCGGGCGTGAGATCCCACACGTTGTCCTCGGCCTGCGGCCCCAGCACGTAGCCCTTCTCGACGCCACGCAACCCGGCGGCCAGCAGCACGGCGAACGCCAGGTAGGGGTTGCACGCCGAGTCCGGGCTGCGCACCTCGACCCGCCGCGACGATGTCTTGTGCGGCGTGTACATCGGCACCCGCACCAGCGCGGACCGGTTGGCAGCGCCCCACGACGCGGCCGTCGGCGCCTCGCCCCCCTGCACCAGCCGCTTGTAGGAGTTGACCCATTGATTGGTGACGGCGCTGATCTCCGAGGCGTGCTCCAGGATTCCGGCGATGAACGACTTGCCCACGTCCGACAGCTGCAGCGGATCGTCGTCGCTGTGGAAGGCGTTGACGTCGCCCTCGAACAGGCTCATGTGGGTGTGCATCGCCGAGCCGGGGTGCTGCCCGAAGGGCTTTGGCATGAAGGACGCCCGCGCGCCGTTCTCGATCGCGACTTCCTTGATGACATAGCGGAACGTCATCACGTTGTCGGCCATCGACAGTGCATCGGCGAAGCGCAGATCGATCTCCTGCTGGCCGGGCGCGCCTTCGTGGTGGCTGAACTCCACCGAGATGCCCATGAACTCGAGGGACTCGATGGCGCTCCGGCGAAAGTTCGAGGCGGAGTCGTGCACCGCTTGGTCGAAATAGCCAGCGTTGTCGACCGGAATGGGCTCTGACCCGTCCTCTAGGCCGGGCTTGAGCAGGAAAAATTCGATTTCGGGATGCACGTAGCAGGAGAAACCCAGGTCGTTGGCCTTCTGCAGCTGACGCCGCAGCACATGGCGCGGGTCCGCCCACGACGGCGAGCCGTCCGGCATGGTGATGTCGCAGAACATCCGCGCCGAGTGGTGGTGGCCTGCGGCCGTGGCCCACGGCAGCACCTGAAAGGTCGACGGGTCGGGGTGCGCCACCGTGTCGGATTCCGACACTCGCGCGAAGCCCTCGATCGAGGATCCGTCGAAGCCGATGCCCTCCTCGAAGGCGCCCTCCAGTTCAGCGGGTGCGATCGCGACCGACTTAAGGAAACCCAGCACGTCTGTGAACCAGAGCCGGACGAAGCGGATGTCTCGTTCCTCTAGCGTGCGGAGGACGAATTCCTTCTGTCGATCCATGACTCGAACACTAGGCAACTGCTGTTAATTTCGTGTTACCAGGGCCAGCCCAGACGCATTGCACAGGTTAGAGCTGCCTTAAGGCCGACATTGCAGCGAGGCCGGTGGCACCGTCAGGTCGACGAAGTAGCTCATCACGGCGTTGTCGACACAGGGGTTGCCGTTGAACACCGCGGTGTGTTGGGTTCCGTCGTAACTGATAAGCGGGCCGCCCAGCTCGCGGGCCAGGTCGACCCCGGCCTGGTACGGGGTCGCCGGATCGTGCGTCGTGGAGACCACGACGGCCTTGCCGAGCGGCACCGGCGAGGCCGCGTGCGGCGTCGACGTCGCCGGCACCGGCCACAACGCGCACACGTCGCGCGGCGCGCTTCCGGTGAACTGCCCGTAGCTCAGGAACGGCGCCGCCGCGCGGATCCGCTGGTCGGCGGCCACCCAGCTCGCCGAATCGGTTGGTGAGGGCGCGTCGACGCAACGGATCGCGTTGAACGCGTCCTGGTCGTTGGTGTAGTGCCCGTTGCGGCCGCGGCCGTTGTAGTCGTCGGCCAGCATCAGCAAGTCACCGGCGTCGGTCCGCTTCTGCAGCCCCAGCAGGCCGCTGGTCAGGTACTTCCAGCGTTGCGGGGTGTAGAGCGCGTCGATCGTGCCGGTGGTCGCGTCGGCGTAGCCCAGGCCACGCGGATCCGAAGTCTTACCCAGCTTCTGCGCCAGCGGGTCGACCAGGGCGTGATACCGGTTGACCCACTGCGCCGGGTCGGTGCCCAGCGGGCAGGCGGGCGAGCGGGCGCAGTCTTTGGCGTAATCGTTGAACGCGGTCTGGAACCCGGCCATCTGGTTGACGTTTTCCTCGATCGGGCCGACGGTCGGGTCGATGGCGCCATCGAGCACCATCGCCCGCACGTGGTCGCCGAACCGCTCGAGGTAGGCGGTGCCGAGCTCCGTGCCGTAGCTGTAGCCGAGGTAGTTGATCTGATCGTCACCCAACGCCTGACGGACCATGTCCATGTCGTGCGTGGTCGACGCGGTGCCGACGTTCGCCAGGAACGCGCTGCCCATCCGGTTGGCGCATTGCTGCACCAGTTGCTTGTAGAGCTGCTCGATATGCGCGACACCGGCCGGGCTGTAGTCGACCATCGGGTCCTTACGGAAGGCGTCGAAGTCGGCGTCGGTGCGGCAGCGCAGCGTCGGGGTGGAATGACCCACGCCCCGCGGATCGAAACCGACCAGGTCGAAGTGGCGGGCGATGTCGGTGTTTGCCAGATCCGGGCCCATCCCGGCCGCCAAATCGACCGCTGACGCCCCCGGCCCGCCGGGATTGACCAGTAGCGATCCGATCCGCTGGCCCGTCGCCGGAATACGAATCACCGCGAGCTTGGCCTGCGGCCCGGTGGGATTGTTGTAGTCGACCGGGACCGGCACCGTGGTGCATTTGGCGGTGGGGATGGCGTTGGCGTCCTCGACCCAATCACCGCAACTCCCCCACGTCAGCTGTGGTGTCGCGCTCGGCTGGGGGCTGTTGGTCTGGCCGGCACCGGGTTCAGGAGTGGCGCCCGCCAGCGGTGCCATCACCGCAGATGTCAACAGCCCCAACGAAAACAGCGCCGAGCACAACGGTCTCAGGCGCGACATGGCAGACATCGTTTCACCCTCGAATACCCGTCGCGGCGCGAAACGGTCACGCCTTGGTCACTTCTCCGGTGCCGCCGAGCGTGTCGCCCGTCGGCTCCCGACGGCACAGTGCTGCTGTGTGCCCAACGCGCTCTCCGGGCGATCGGTCGCGCCCGGATTCATACGGTTTTTCCGCCCTCACAGCACGTTCGGCGACGGGGTGCACAGGGGGTGTGACGGGGGTGTGACAGGCTGGTCAACACTTCGCCCCCGGCGGCGGCGTGGTCCCGTTGATCAGATACGCACTCACATAGTCGTCAATGCAGTTCGAGCCCTCGAAGACGACCGTGTGCTGGGTTCCGTCGAAGGTCAGCAGCGAGCCGCCAAGCTGTTTGGCCAGGTCGACACCCGCCTTGTAAGGCGTCGCCGGGTCATGGGTGGTGGACACCACCACGGTCGGCGCCAGCCCGGGCGCCGTGACTTGATGCGGCTTGCTGGTGGGTGGCACCGGCCAGAATGCGCAGGTACTCAGCGGCGCGTCACCGGTGAACTTTCCGTAGCTCATGAACGGTGCGACTTCCCGGGAGCGGCGGTCTTCGTCGATGACCTTCGCCCGGTCCGTAATGGGGGGCTGGTCAACGCAATTGATCGCAACCCGCGCGTCGGTGGCGTTGCTGTAATGACCGTGCGAGTCGCGGCGCATGTACATGTCGGCCAGAGCAAGCAGGGTGTCGCCGTGGCCCTGGACGAGCTCGGACAGACCGTCGGTCAGGTGATGCCACAACGTCGGTGAATACAGCGCCATGATGGTACCCACGATGGCGTCGCTGTAGCTGAGTCCGCGCGGGTCCCTCGTGGGTGCCGGCCGGCCGACCATCGGGTTATTCGGGTCGACCAGAGGATCGACCAGGCTGTGGTAGACGTCGACGGCCTTGGCCGGGTCGGTGCCCAGCGGGCAGGTCGATTGCTTGGCGCAATCGGCGGCGTAGTCGTTGAACGCGTCCTGGAATCCCTTGGCCTGACGCAGATCCGCCTCAATGGGATCCGCATTCGGGTCCACCGCGCCGTCGAGGATCATCGACCGCACGTTCTCCGGATAGGCCTCGGCGTAGGCCGCGCCGATCCGGGTGCCGTACGAATAGCCGAGATACGTCAGCTTCTCGTCGCCCAGCGCCACGCGGATGGCATCCAGATCCCTTGCGACGTTGACGGTGCCGACGTTGGCCAGGAAGCTGTCGCCCATCTTCTCGACACAGCGTGCGACGAACTGCTTGGTCTCGTCCTCGATCTGCGCCACACCCGCCGGGCTGTAGTCGGCCTGAGGCTCGGTTCGCAACCGGTCATTGTCGGCATCGGAGTTGCACCAGATCGCGGGCCGCGACGAGCCCACCCCGCGGGGGTCGAACCCGACCAGGTCAAACCGCTCGCGCACCTTCTTCGGCAACGTCTGGATGACCCCGAACGCGGCCTCGATACCGGACTCGCCGGGGCCGCCGGGGTTGATCACCAGCGAGCCGACTTTGTTACCCGTCGCGGGAAAGCGAATCATCGCCAGCGTCGCCACGTCCCCGTCGATGTGGTCATAGTCGACCGGCACGGCGAGCTTGCCGCACAGCGTGCCGCCGGGGATCTTGACCGACCCGCCGGTGACCCGACAGGGTGACCACTTCACCGGCTGACCCAACCGCGGCCCGGCCATGACGGCATGCCCGCCGACAACGCGGACACAGCCCGCAGCAACCAGGGCGACGGCCGCGATCGCCGTCCAGGTCAGCATCGTGTGCGCGATCTTGTCGCGGCGAGGCAGGCACATGCTCACCTATGCTGCCAGAGTCGACGCGCGTTCCTGCTCAGCGGCGTCTGACCGGCGGCTCAACGACGTCGGCCGATGGCATGCGTCACACCGATCCCCTAGTGCAAGCGCGCGGCAGAAATGGCAGACTGTGGGGGTCAATACGAACCCGGGGACCCTGTCGGGCCACGAGGATCGATCCGACCAACACTAGGTACAACGATGACTGGGGACAGCGATGTCTGAGCAGAATGTCTATGGCGCAAACTCGTCCGCGCAAACAATGCCACGGACCAAAATCCGCACCCACCACCTGCAGAAAATGAAGGCCGAGGGCCACAAGTGGGCCATGCTCACGGCCTATGACTACTCGACCGCCAAGATCTTCGACGAGGCCGGCATCCCGGTGCTGCTGGTCGGTGATTCGGCGGCCAACGTCGTGTACGGCTACGACACCACGGTGCCCGTCTCGATCGACGAGCTGATCCCGCTGGTCCGCGGCGTCGTCCGGGGTGCACCGCACGCGCTGGTCGTCGCCGACATGCCGTTCGGCAGCTACGAAGCGGGACCCACCGCGGCGCTGGCGTCGGCCACCCGGTTCATGAAGGAGGGCGGCGCGCACGCCGTCAAGCTCGAGGGCGGCGAGCGGGTGGGCGAGCAGATCGCCTGCCTGAGCGCCGCGGGCATCCCGGTGATGGCCCATATCGGCTTCACGCCGCAAAGCGTCAACAGCCTGGGCGGCTTCCGGGTCCAGGGCCGTGGCGACGGCGCGGAACAGACCATCGCGGACGCGATCGCCGTTGCCGAAGCGGGCGCATTCTCCGTGGTGATGGAGATGGTGCCGGCCGAATTGGCCACTCAGATCACCGGCAAACTGACGATTCCCACAGTCGGGATCGGGGCCGGGCCGAACTGCGACGGCCAGGTCCTGGTCTGGCAGGACATGGCCGGGATGAGCGGCGGCAAGCCCCCTCGCTTCGTCAAGCGGTTCGCGGACGTCGGCAGCGAATTACGCCGTGCCGCAATCCAATACGCGGACGAAGTAGCCAGCGGCGCGTTCCCGGCCGACGAGCACTGCTTCTAGCTGTTATTGCTGCATCCCGCATCGACTCCGGAAATCGGTGAGCGGCTGGCGAATCGCCTCGAGGTCAGCATGGGCCTGCGGATTGGCGTCCATATACTGCTGCAGCTGATCACGAATATCGTCGCGGGGCTGACCCTTCAAGCTCGTGAAGTACGCGTTGACGTCCGGGTGCTGGTACAGGTACACCGACGTGGCCGCCGCGACACCCGCCGAGACCTGGGCCAGGTCGGCCGCCGTGCAGTTCGGCGGCGCGGGCGCCGGTTCCGGGTCCGCCCCCGCTCTCGGCAGAGCCAGTCCAGATGCCCCGATAGCGCCCAAAAGCAGTGCGCCGCTGATCGCCCCCGCAGCAATTCCACCAGCAACCACGCGCGAGGTGGCAGAGCCGAATAACACCATGGACAGCTCCTTCATCAGGTATCCGAAAAACCGTAACCGCAACGGTCACCCGCAACGCAAACCATAAGCGATTTCGCCGCGGGACATGAGCCCAACGCGTCATCGAGATATGGCACGCTGGGATGCCTGCCCCGATACAAGACCGTGGCGACGCACCCGCACCGGAGCCCAGAATGCCCGCGAACCAGCCAAACACGTCCACCCACCTGGAGGTGGAACGCAAGTTCGACGTCGTCGAGTCGACAATGTCGCCGTCATTCGAGGGCATCGCCGCGGTAGCTCGCGTCCAGACGTCACCGATCCAATCGCTGGACGCCGTGTACTTCGACACGCCCGCGCAGGACCTGGCGCGCAAGAACATCACCCTGCGCCGCCGCACCGGTGGGCACGACGCCGGCTGGCACCTGAAGTTGCCGGCCGGGCCCGACGCCCGCACCGAGATCCGGGCGCCGCTGGGCGGGCCCGACGACACCGTGCCCGGCGAGTTGCTGGATGTGGTGCTGGCGATCGTGCGCGATCGCCCGGTTGCGCCGGTCGCGCGGATCAGCACCAAACGCGAAAGCCAGGTGCTGTACGACGTCGACGGCACCGCGCTCGCGGAGTTCTCCGATGACCACGTCGTCGCGGCCATCGCGTGGACGCCCAGTCCCGACGACTCGGGCAGCGCCCCCGACGAACAACGTTGGCGCGAGTGGGAATTGGAGCTGCTCGACGCCAACCTCGCCAGTGCTGGGGCCGCCGGCAGCGACCTGTTGAGCCGGCTGAGCCATCGGCTGCTCGACGCCGGTGCCGCGCCCGCCGGCCACGGCTCCAAACTGGCCCGGGTGCTCGGCACGACCTCGCAGTCCAACGACACCCGACTGCCCGCCGACCCGGTACACCGCGCGGTGGCCGCGCAAGTCGAAGGGCTACTGGTGTGGGATCGCGCCGTGCGCTCCGACACCGACGACGCTGTGCACCAGATGCGGGTGACTACTCGCAAGATCCGCAGCCTGCTGCGCGACTCCCAGGATTCGTTCGCAAGCGCCGACACCGCGTGGGTCCTCGACGAGCTGCGCGAGCTGGCCGGCGTCCTCGGCATCGCGCGCGACGCCGAGGTGCTCGCCGAGCGCTATCAGAACCAGCTGGATGGGCTGGCGCCCGACCTGGTGCGCGGGCCCGTCCGGGAACGTCTGGTCGTGGGCGCCCGCCGGCGCTACCAGACCGGGCTGCGCCGTTCGCTCATCGCCATGCGGTCGCAGCGCTACTTCCGGCTGCTCGACGCCCTGGACGCGATGGTGGCCGAAATCCCGACCGCCGGTGAGGGCGAGGAACAAGCCCCGGTGACCATCGACGCGGCCTACAAGCGGGTCAGGAAGGCCGCCAAGGCCGAAGAGGCCCTCAATGAAGAAGCGCAGGAAGAGGGCCCGGGGCACGAAGTCGACGAGGCGCTACACGTGATCCGCAAGCGCGCCAAGCGACTTCGCTACACCGCGGGGGTCACCGGGGCGCAAAAGGTGGCCGAGCGGGCGAAGGCCATCCAGACGCTGCTCGGCGACCATCAAGACAGCGTGGTGAGCCGGCAACATCTGATCGCACAGGTCGAAGCCGCGCGCGCCGCCGGCGAGGACACCTTCACCTACGGGCTGCTCTACCAGCGCGAGGCCGACCTGGCCGAGGGTTGCCGTCAGCAACTCGACGCCGCGCTGCGCAAACTCGCCGAAGCGGTCCGCAAAGCGAAGCACTGACCCCTGGGCGAAGGCAGGCGAGTCGGCCTGTAGGCCGCATTCTGTTGGGTGGGCGGTTGAGCCGTTTAGCGGTGCACTGATACCCCGTGGTGATGAGCATTGTTTTGGGAATACGTCTATGGCCGCCATCGACAGGATGCTGAAGTACTCGGGTGGATCAACGGTGAATTCCTACGCGGCGGCTCGGCCGACCTGTTCTTTCGCTTGGTTGATCCCTGACGATCTCTGGCCGAAATGCCCCTTTTCTACCCCCGCAGCAGTCAGTAAAGTGCGCAATCGAGCCATCCCAAAGTGCTAAATCGACACAGGAGCTGAAACGGACGGGAGCGCGATGACGGAATCGGTTGAGAGGTCGCGGGACGAGGTGCGGAACGCCATCGAAAATGCAATTAGAGCCTCAGCCGGCGAATGGAAGAAATTCGTCGACTACAACCGGGTACCGGTGAAGGACGACGAGGAGGACGACAAGCGCCGCCGCCCCCTGGCAATGAAATACATGGCGTCCGAGTGGGCGGCTAGCTACAAGTCGGCCGCGAAGAAGCACCGCTTCTACATGGGCCAGAAGGACTACACCTGGGGTAGGGCCGTCTATGTGACCGGAGTTCGTCAGCCGTTGTCCACGGCGATTTATGGCCGTGTCGGGTTGGTTTCATGGTTTAACCCCGACAACCCCAAAGACCCCTGGAGGGTGTTCGACGCTCGGGACCCGAGTAAGGCGGCTCTGTATCTGGATTGGTTGAGACTTCAAAATGACTACGAGAAGGCGATCCTCACGGTACATACCGACCACTGGTTGCATGGCCTGCGAAACGACTTCCGCGAAGAGTTTGGTATCGACGTAGTCATGTGTGAACCGGACGAGCATGACAACGGCTGGAAGTACACCGATCCGAAAGACACCTGGCTGTGCGTCAGCGATTGGACGGCGGGTTCGCCACGGCCGCCTCAGAGGCGCAGGCTCAAGAAAGGCTTCTCAAATCGCTTCCCTGACGTGCGAATCACCGTTGTTCCCGAAGAGGAATTCGTCATCCCCCCCGGCGACCCGAGAAAACCTGTTCGTCCGCCGAAGCCGCCGCTTCCGCATGTTCCGCGACTGGCCCTCAGTGGCAGATCACCGGTCGCGCCGAACGTCGGTCAAGCGTACTGGCAGCGTAGGATCGTGACGGTGCCGTCATGAACCTAATTTCGCTTGCCGCGCCTCTGATTCGCCGCGCCGCGGCTGACGAGGATCAAGAGCAAAAGCTGTTCGAGGCTTTCGATTCGGAGACAGCCGAGTCGACGGACGACTCGGCCAGTTACGCGTCGGAGAGAGACGACAAGGTATTGGTCAGGCTCGTTGAAAATCCCGCAGTCCGGGAGGACGACCTTGCGGAGCTGACGCCGGTCGAGTGGCAGTGGTATGCGAGCTGGCGGCAAGCCCTCGGCGGTCGGCTCGACCCAGTCGTGCTGAACTACCTCACAGATTCTGCCTCAACACGATTCGCGCGATACGAGGTCCGTGTTCTTGTAATGCGCGATCCGGAAACAAACACAGCAGCGTCGAGGTGGGTCATGGATTCACAGGTGACCGATGATGACATTGGATTGCTGTGGCTCCGCCAACAGGCGCTGGGCGCACGAGTAAAAAAGGCGCACGACACGCTACTCGATCGAAGATCAGAAGCGGTCGAGGCGCTCGCGGCCGCGCGGGTGGAGCAGCCGTACGAGGAGTGGAATGCACGGATCGATGAGCCGCCCGAGCTGCGGCCCGCATTAGTCGAAGAAGCAGCCGAGTTGACGCAGGACGCGCTGCAATGCGACACCGAAGCGTCTCGGTTCCTGTTGAGCCTCTTGCTCGACGGCGACTACGCCGATTTGGTCAGCGCGCACATCCAAGCCTCCGACACCAAGCGCGTCGTAAGCTCCGAAATTACGGCCCGGTGGTATGAGAGCAGCAGTGAACCGCTCGGAGGCTAGCCGGTAGCCCTAGCGGCTGCACGACCCCGCTCGCGGGCGGGGGCTCCCGACCCGCTTCTCGGAGAAGCTCGGCTAGGGCTTGGGCTGCTTCAGTCTGCCATCGCAATGGCCCACGCGATATGCCCTTCGAAGCCAAGTGTTTTCGCCATATCGCGGTAGCGATCCCGGAACTGCGCATACCCTGCGGCATCGCCGTGGGACCGCGCCAGCAACGCCCGGAGCCGCAGCAGCCAGATGTCGCGTACCACCAGACGATCATCGGCTGGCGCGGCCGCTAATCGCTCGATTGCGGCCTCGGCCTCGGCGACGTCACCGTCGGAACTGCGCTCAAGCAGTGTCTCTGCCAGGACGCCCGTCGCCGGAATGCCCCACGCCAGCACCTTCCCCTCGCGGACCAGATCGTCGACGGCGGCGCGCATTATCGGGATGGCGTCATCGCGATCTGTACGCTGACTCCGCCCACGTGCCGAATACACGTTGACGATCGCCAATTCGGCCAGGTTGTGCTCCCGCCGCTTAAACACATCGCTAACCTCGGCCAGGAGCTTCTGTCCGCGGTGATTCTCTGGGGCCGTTGGGCGGTGCACCAGCGCAACGCCCAGTGTCACCCGGGCGTGGGCCAACGCTAGGTCGTCACTGGATCGTTCGGCAAGGTGAACGGCATGCTCGATCTCGCGCAACGCCCGATCGTCGGCCCCAAGGACGCCACCCGGTATTCCCACGAGGTAGACGTACATCACGACCCTGACGTAGGTCACGGGGTCGGTGTCGCGGGCCATGTCCAGTGCCTCCCGCACGTCGTCTCGCCATCCGGGACGACCCAGGCAATAACGGGCCATGGCCCGCGTCGTATAGGCGTGCGCCAACGGAGACCCGATAATGAAGTTGCCTTTTGAGCGGTCACCGTCGGCCAGGTCAATGACCCGCTGTGACCACCGCAGCACGGCACACCACTCTCCACTTTCACCCTTTGCGTAGATGGCCGTGAAGGAAAGCCCCACAGTGAGATTCGGATCGTTGACCGACTCGATGAGGGCCATGGCTTCCGATGCCAGCTGCGACGCCTCGCGCAGCCGGTCCTGGAACGCATGATCCATCACCAGCCCCGCCATCCCGATGGCCAGCGACGCCTTGTCCCCGGCGGCGGCGCACAATTGCCGCAATTCTTCGAAGCGAGCATCGGCCAACTGTGCATGGGCCCGAAAGGCGGTCGCGCACAACATGGTGCGCGGGGCAATGCGCATGACCGCCCGGCTGGCGTCATCGGCGGGCAATGCGTCGGCGATCACTTGGGCGCGCTCCCAACTCAGCCGCGCCGCGCTTATGTCGCGATTGGTCGCCCACTTTGCCGCGCGCATGTGCCAGCCGTAGGCGGCGTGCAGATCACCGGCGGCCTCCAAATGTCCGGCGATCAGGGCCGCGTTCTCCTCGGCTGCGGTCGGGTCACGTGATTCGATGGCGGCGCCCAGTCGCCTGTGCAGCTCAGCGCGATCCGACTTGAGCTGTGCTTCGTAGGCAACTGCACGAATCAGCGGATGGTGGAACACAAACTCGGGCTGCCGGGTGAACTTGACCTGGTCGATGAGCTGGGCGGCCAACAAGTCTTCCAGGATGGGACCGATGCCCAGGGTTTCCAGTAGGCCCGGGCTGAACCGTGAGCCGATAACCGCCGCGGCGCTCAGCGTGCGCTTAGCTTTCGGGTGGAGCCGGTCGATGCGAGCGGCGATGGTCGCCTGCAATGTGGCGGGCACGCTAACGTCACTGACAGCTGCGGTCGACACGTATGCGCCGGCCTGCCCGCGCAGCACGCTGCGCTCGCCCAGTTCGCGCACGATCTCTTCGGCGAAAAACGGGTTACCAGCGGCCCGTTCGGCGATCTTCTGGCCCACTGCACCAACCGATGGGTCGGGGCCGAGCAGCGCGGAGACCAACGCCGTGGTTTCTGAATCGCTCAGCGGCGCAAGAGCAACGGTGTGGGCGTCGACCAGTCGGGTCAACGCGCCCTGATATTCCGGTCGGTAGGTGACTAGCACCAGCGATGGCGTTTGCGGGATCACCGTGAGGAACTCGGCCAGCATCGACTCGCTGACCGCGTCGGTCCAATGAGCGTCTTCGATAACGTAGAGAGCCGGGGCGTGGCGGGCCAGCGACGCGGCATTGACCAGCGCGGTCAACCGCCTCCGCCGAGCGTCTGGGTCGATCTTGGGCAGCTGCGCCTCGGGATCGGCGATGCCCAGCAGGTCATCCAGCAGCAGCATGTCCTCCTGATCGGCATCGGGAAACCGTTCGCGCAGACGTCCCCGAGCGGCCTGATCATCGAGGCCTCTGACTTGCACCACGGTGCGCAACAGCCGGGCCACGACACGAAACGGAACGTCAGTCGCGTGCGATTCGCAGAATGTGGAGAACACCTCCACATTGCGCCGACCGGCTATCGCGGCAACCTCGCGCACCAAACGGCTCTTCCCAATTCCGGGTGACCCCACCACGCCGACCACGGCGCCGTGACGGTTGATGGCGCGGTCCAACAAGCCCTCGACGGTGGACATCTCCCATTGCCGACCAACAAGATTCGACTCAGCACGCCCGACAGCGTGACGCCCCTCCGGCACGCCCAGCAGCCGGTGAGCCGGCACTGGCGCGTCGCCACCCTTGATCTGAACCAACTCCGATTCGCCAAGCGTTGCAGTGCCACACACCAGTCGCGCTGTCGAGTCGCTGAGCATCACTCCGCCCGGCGGGGCAACCGATTCCATCCGCTGCGCCATGCCAACCTGCTCACCGACCGCGGTGTAACCGAAATGCCCCGAACCGATCTCACCGGCGATCACTTGACCGGAGTTGAGTCCCACTCGCAGCCACAGCTCGACGGTGTCACGGTCGCGGACCTCGCCGGCGAGGCGTTTGGCCTCCTGCTGGATTGCCAACGCCGCCAGACAGGCCCGGATGGCATGGTCCTCCAACGCTGCCGGCGCACCAAACACCGCCATGATCCCGTCGCCGGTGAACTTGTCTACCGTCCCGCCGTAGCGCTGTACAACTGCGGCGCAGTGGTCGGCGAGGTCGGCCATGATCTCGCGCAGCCGCTCCGACCCGACAGCAGCCGCGAGGTCCATCGAATGAACAACATCAGCGAAAAGCACCGTGACCTGCTTGTACTCAGCACGGGTAGGGTTAGCCGTTACTGGCGCACCACAGCCGTCGCAAAATTTCGCACCCTCACGCGGCTTGGTGCCACACGTCCGGCACGCTGCTATGGCCGTCACGCCGACCCTCCGCCAATCCCGGGCCCCCGGTTCTCACAGAGTAGGCGATTGGACACCCACAGGCGCTGTCGGCGGTCACGGTGATTCCGATAGGGAGTTTTGAAAGGCTGGTATTTCCTCTATTTCCACGGACGCCGGCAGTTCTACCCGGCCAGACCGTCGAACCACGCTGGACGTCACAATCGACGATTCGAACGGCCTAATTACCCCGCATCAAGTCGATCTAGTGTGGCGACCAGGAACAGCTCAAGCCCATCCTTGAAATTGGAAAGTGCGTTCTCGATCTCATCGAACTGCAGACTTAGGGCGGACGAGTTGGCCTGTAAGCCGGATTCTGTTCCACGCCGCCGCGGCTTGAGCAACGGCAGCACGGCGGCGACCATCCATCTGGACACACCGTTGCCGGGTGCCTCAAGCGGCCTACCCGCAGGCTCGGGCGAGCAGCCCTCAGACGCCTGCGCGGCCGCACTCGCGTGCGGCCTTCTTGGCCTTGCTTCGGGTGGGGTTTGCCGAGCCACCCCGGTCACCCGGGATGCTGGTGCGCTCTTACCGCACCGTTTCACCCTTACCACCGCGGGGGTGGCGGTCTGTTTTCTGTGGCACTTTCCCGCGAGTCGCCTCGGATTGCTGTTAGCAATCACCCTGCTCTGTGAAGTCCGGACTTTCCTCGACCCAAGTGAGCCGCGGTCGCCCAGCCAACTCGTCCGCGAGGGACACGGTACTCGCCGCGGATTCTGCTGGCCAGCTGCCGGCAATGCGGTGTTGCACCATTGCCCAATACTGACGTTGGTGTAAGGCTGACGGGATGACAGAAACCGAACGGTTCGTCGATCAGTCCGTGACGGGTCTAGCTGAGCCCCAACCGATGTACAAGGCCCTGCGCGAATCATGCCCGGTGATGCGGGCCCCGCAGGCAGTCGTGCTGAGCCGGCTCGCCGACATCGAGATGGCCCTCAAGCACACCGAGCTGTTCTCGTCGAACATGGACGCCGTCGATCTCGGCAACATCCGGCCGCTCATTCCGTTGCAGGTGGACCCTCCCGAACACGCGAAGTACCGTCGCATCCTCGATCCGCTATTCACACCGCGAGAAATGGCCCGACGCGAACCCAGCGTCACCGAGCTGGTGAACGAGATGATCGACCGTTTCGCCCACAAGGGCGATTGCGACTTTCACGCCGAGTTTGCTGTGCCGCTGCCCTGCACCGTGTTCCTGCAGTTGCTCGGCCTGCCGCTGGAGGACCTCGATCAGTTTCTGGAGTGGAAGGACGGGGTGATCCGCCCGCCGGGCGCCACCGCCTACGACAATCGCCACGACGTCGCGGCCGGCGTGGCGCAACAGATTTACGAGTACTTCGAACGCGCCATCGACGAACACATCGCAAGCCCGCGCGACGACGTGTTGTCCTCGTTGATCACGGCGAAGGTGGCCGGGGAACCGTTGACACGCGAGGAGATCCTCGACATCTGCTTCCTGTTCCTGATCGCCGGACTGGATACGGTCACCGACTCACTCGACTGCTTCTTCGTGTATCTGGCCCGACACCCCGACCACCGTCACGAGCTTGTCGAGCAGCCCGACATCTTGCCCAGCGCGATCGAAGAGCTGCTGCGCTGGGAGACCCCCGTGCCCGGCGTCGCCCGGGTCGCCATGCAGGACGTCGAGGTGGGCGGATGCCCCATCAGCAAGGGCGAACGGGTCAGCCCGCTGCTCGGGGCGGCGAACACCGACCCGGCCGAGTTTCCCGATCCCGACCTGGTGGACTTCCACCGCAATCCGAACCGGCACCGCGCATTCGGCGGCGGTCCGCATCGCTGCCTCGGATCCCACCTGGCCCGCATGGAACTGCGGGTGGCACTGCGCGAATTCCACCGGCGCATACCCGATTACGAGATCAAACCCGGCACCCAGCTGGCCTATACCGCCGCGCTGAGGTCGGTGGAGTCGCTGCCGCTTATCTTCCCGGTGTCCGTGGGCTCGAACTCGGTTTAACAGCCGTGACTCGAGTGTCTGTCGACGCCGACCGCTGCACCGGCCACGGGCGCTGCTACAGCTTGGCGCCGGACGTTTTCGACGCCGACGAAGCCGGCCACTGCGTCGTGGTCATCGAGAACGTCTCTGGTGAACTAGAGGATCACGCGGTCACCGGTCAGCAAAACTGCCCAGAGCAGGCAATCACCCTGTCTCGCTGAACTCGTCATCGACGTTGCGGACGTCCACAAGGCTCTGCAGCGGTAGGTGGGAAATCCGATGCGCCTCTTCGTCCGGCATACCGAACAGCTTGAGGAGGCTCTCGGTGACATCGTCCGCCGTTTGCGAGTCGTCACGGTCGGGCCGGTCGTTGATCAGCTGCCCGAGACCCAACAGCGCACCCGCGGCGATCACCATCGCCAATTCCGGATCGGTCACCGTAAATCGCCCCGCCTCGGCCGCGGCCCGAATGTCCCGTATCCCGCGCGGTCCCAATCCGCGGTCGGACATCATCAGTTGCGTCCCGAGGACAATTCCGATCCGGGCTTCGCTGGGGCGCAGCCGAAACAGCCGCGCGGTCACCCGGTAACGAGCGGCAAACTTCTCGGCGGGGTCTTCGATCGACTCCGTCACCGAGTCCAACAGTGCCGCTCGGGTATCGATGTAATCAGTCACGGCCGCCTGAAAGAGCTCTTCCTTGGTGTCGAAATGGTTGTAGAACGACCCGACCCCGACATCGGCGGCCTGGCAGATGTCCTGCACCGGCACGTTGAGCCTGCCGTCGGCGATGAACGTTTGCGCCGCGTTCATCAGCGCGTTGCGAGTCTTCCGCTTGCGGCGCTCCAGGCGGTTGGGTGAATTGTCGCCCTGATCCATGCTGTGTCCTCCCGTCTGCACCAGATGGCCGGGACCACAATATCTCGGAAGTGAAGATTGCCTCAGAAAGTTGGCGAACTGCTCCGAACGCAAATTCTCAGGCGGGAAAATGAACCTGATTGATGTGCGCGGCCACCCTCAAGGCGTTGGCCGCGATAGTCAGACCGGGATTCAGACCGGCGCTGGACGGGAAGAACGAGCCGTCCACCACGTACAGGTTGTCGACTTGGTGCGCTCGGTTCTGCGGGTCCAACACGCTGGATTTGGGATCCGCGCCAAAGCGGCACGTGCCGCAGACATGGGAGATGGTTTTGTTGTTGTTGGCCCTGCGCAGGGTCAATCTGGGAAACCGCCGGAACACCACCCACCTCAAGTGCCGCAACAGCCGTCTGCGGCGCTCGACCTCACTAGCGTGCAGACGATAACGCATTTGCAGCCGCTGTCGGCCGTCCGGGCTCGGCCCATCAATCGGCAGCACGCGGTTGTCCAGATACGGCAGGTCTTCCAGGATCGATGCAAGGATCAGTCCTCGGGTAAAGATCTGCTCGTAGATCGGACCCGCCACCGGATTCCCCAGGCGCATCGCCTTCTGATACCAGTGCGGGCCGCCGGTCACCATCTCCATCGGCGCCGAGCCGAAGGACTGCACGGTGCCGTATTTCTCCCCCTCCCAGAAATAGAAATCGCTTAGCCCGATCTCCTTGTTTTGGCCCGGGAACGTGGCGGCAACTTGCGGCCAGATCGCGATCACGTCGATCAGATGACGCATCAAGTTGCGCCCCACCAAGTCCGAGCCGTTGGCCAACCCGCTCGGCCAATCGCCCGAACGAGAATTGAGCAACAGCACCGGGCTGACCAGCGCACCGGCGGCGAGCACCACGACCTTGCCCCGCAGGGCCAGCGTGCCGAGGCGATCCTCGCAGATCAGTTGCCGGACCTGCGTGCGATCCGCCTCCAGGCGCACGGCCCGACATTCCGTCAGGAGCTGGGCGCCATGCTCGGCGATGGCCGGCTGCACGCCGTTGCGGCCGGCGTCGAATTTGCACGACCGGGAGCACAGATAGCTCTGGCAGGTGGTGCAACCGTCCGTGTAGGCACAGGCCATCGGCAGGTGGTAAGGATGCAATCCGCGACCTGCCAGATGGTCGACCAACGGCTGGTTGGCTGCCGAAAACGGCGGCGCCGCAGGCAGACCGGCCTCGGCCGCCTCCGGACGCAGGGGATCGGGCTGGCCGCGAACCCCCAGCACCTTCTCCGCCGCCGCGTACCAGGGACTCATCTCGTCGTAGGTGACCGGCCAGGCTTCCGGCACGGTGGAGTCGCCGGGGTCGCGGAAGTTCTGCCGGGGAGTGAAATCCCGTGCGAAAAATCGCTCACAAACCATGCCGTAGAGGGCCGACGATCCTCCCGTCCCGCTGCCGATGAACGGCACCATCCGCCGGGCGAATGGCCCGCTGATGTCTTTGATCTCGTCAGTTGAGCGTCCAGCCCGCGCCAACGCGTCGTAGTAGGCGGCTGCGGAACGGCTCGCGCGCGGCTCGGCCACCTCCGGCAGCGCGGAGCGAATCGTCCCTGGCACTCCGGGCAGCGTCGAGCGTCCCTTCTCGACGAACAGCACCCTGCGGCCTGACCGGGCCAACGAGTAGCCCAGCATCCCACCCCCCATGCCGGCACCCACGACAATGACGTCCCACAGAACGCGTTCGGCCTCGCGTGCGGTTAGCTCGCCGTTGGCCACAATCCAGCTCCTCAGCGGATGATGCCGTAAAACTCTGCCCGGTTTGAGCGAAGCACGAACCTACCATCCGCCACGACGGACGGTGGGCCAGCGACCGCCTTACGGTCACACCGATACCGCATGCCGGGACAATTCTGCATCGACGGGCGAGGAGTTTGCCAGACCGCCAGCCTACTGCAAGCATGATCCACCGAGACGACCATACGAGGAGGAGCTTCAGGTGATAGATCGCAAGATCCAGCTCAAGCAGGTGGGCGCCGGCTTTGCTGTTGCCGGCGTTGGCTGTGCCGCCGCAGCGGTCATCGGTTTCGGCACGACCGGTCTCTCGAGCGCCCAAACGACCTTCAAACAAGATCCGGTGACGGTGGTGGTGACCACGCCGACGACGACGCTGACCCCGCCGCCCACGCTCCAATCCCCCGCGTCGGCGCCCTCGCTGCCGGCCGCCCCGCCCGCCCCGCAGTAGCCGAGCGGCCGCAGCCGCTTCACCCAAAGCAGACGAGGCTGCGCGCTCCCCGACCGGCGGACATGTCGGTGAACGCCGCCTCTACGTCGTCGATGCCGATCCGGCGCGTCACCAGCGCCTCGAGGTCGAGCTGGCCCCGTTGCGCGAGTTCGGCGAGCACCGGGATATCGCGGGCCGGGTCGCTGGCGCCGTACACGCTGCCCTGGATCGTCTTGCCGTCGGTCATCAACGACAGCGCGGGAAACATCACCTCCGCTTTGATGCCGGCGGCTCCCACCAGGGTGACCCGGCCGCCGCGGCGGGTGGCGTCGTAGGCCGCGCGGATGGTGACGGGCTTGCCGACCACCTCGATTCCGTGATCAGCCCCGGCGCCGCCGGTGAGATCTTTGACAGCGGCGGTCAAGTCGGCCTCGCTCGCGTCGACGGTGTGCGTCGCCCCGTTGGCCACGGCGGCCGGAAGCTGGGCGGCCACTCGGTCGGCGGCGATGATGGGTGCCGCGCCGGCCAGCCGGGCCCCCTGGATCGCGGCCAGCCCTACCCCGCCGCAGCCGATCACCAGCACGCTCTGGCCGGGGCGGACGCCGGCGGTGCGCACCACCGCGCCGACCCCGGTGGTGACGCCGCAGCCCAGCAGCGCCGCCTGATCGAGCGGCAGCGACTTGTCGACCGGCACCACCGCCGCGGCCGGTAGCAGCGTCTCTTCGGCCAGCGACCCGACACCCATTCCCGCCCACACCGGGCCGGCGCCGCTTTTGGCGTACGGCTTGCCGTAGGCGTGGTCGTATCCGTGCGCGCAGAGGTGGGTCTCACCACGCAGGCAGTGCGGGCAGGACCGGCACGGCACGATCCAGGTCAGCACGACGTGCTCGCCCGGGGCGACGTTGGCGACGGCGTCGCCCACCTCGGTGACGACCCCGGCACCCTCGTGCCCGAGTGCGCACGGCAGCAGCGTCGGTATGGACCCGTCGCGCAGCGACAGGTCGCTGTGACATACGCCGCTAGCGATCAGCCGGACGCGGACCTCGCGCCGGCCGAGGCTCCGCAGTGCGATCTCTTCCACCGCTGTGGGCTGCCCGACCTGGCGCAGCACGACCGCCTTCATGGGAGCAGAACTGTGATCGGCGTCATATCGACTTACGATGGCCTGACAACCGCGGCGGGTCAAGAAAATCTGAACGGTGCAAGAGCGCGGTTAGGGAGATGGACGACAAAGGGATCAAAGACGGCCACGCGAGGCGGCGAAACATCTAGTAAGAGTTCGGTTTTGACGATCGGCGAGCTAGCCGCAGCCGAGATCGTTGGATGCGCGACCACCGCCGACCGAGCTGGCGTCGTCAGTCGTTAACTCGTTCGTAGTGAATCCGCCGACCGGGTGTGGCCGATTCGGCGTGCACAGTGACAGCCATACTCCTGTGTGAGTAACTTATACTCACACTATGAGCAAGCGTCTTCAGGTTGTCCTCGATACCGACGAGTGGGAGCACCTGCAAGAGATCGCGCGTCGGCATCGGACGACCGTCTCCGACTGGGTTCGCCGGACGCTGCGGGAAGCACGGGAGCGGGAGCCGGGCGGCGATCTCGACGCGAAGTTGCGCGCTCTGCGCACCGCGGTGCGTCATGAGTTTCCGACCGCCGACATTGAGCAAATGCTCGCAGAGACCGAACGCGGATACACGGCGCTGCCCGAAACTGCGCAGTGATCTTCGTCGACTCCGACATCCCCATGTACCTTGTGGGCGCCGCACACCCGCACAAGCTGGACGCGCAGCGTCTGCTTGAGTCGGCACTCTCCGCGGGCGAACGGCTGGTTACCGACGCCGAAGTATTGCAGGAGATCTGCCACCGCTACGTGGCGATCAACCGCCGCGAGGCGATCCAGCCCGCCTTCGATGCCGTCCTCGGGCTCGTGGACGATGTGCTGCCCATCGGACGCGTCGACGTCGAGCAGGCTAAGGACACGCTGCTGCGCTATCCAGGCTTGTCCGCCAGGGATGCGCTGCACGTCGCCATCATGGCGCGATACGACATAGCCCAACTGATGAGCTTCGATCGCGGCTTTGACACCCACCCGGGAATCGAGCGATTGACCTGAGCGACGGACGCAATGCCCTACCGCGCAGTGACTGCTCCCCCACCACCACTGAGCAAACCGCGACCGACTTTCGAGGTACCGTGCTCCGACAAGACAGAAAGTGAGCGGGCATGGGCGGCTACCGAGAACTGTTCACCGCCAGCATCAACGACCCCGAAACGTTCTGGGCGCAGGCCGCGCAGGCGGTGTCGTGGCTGCGGCCCCCGCAGCAGGTGTTCGACGATAGCCGTGCGCCGTATTACCGGTGGTTTCCCGACGCCACGCTCAACACGTGCGCCAACGCGCTGGACCGCCACGTCACCGACGGCCGCGCCGAACAGGCCGCACTGATCTACGACTCGCCGCTGACCGGCGCCAAGCGGACCTACACCTACGGCGAGCTGCTGGATCAGACCGCTCGGTTCGCCGGCGCGCTGCGCACCCTCGGCGTCGCCAAGGGCGACCGGGTGGTGCTCTACATGCCGATGATTCCCGAGGCGGTCATCGCGATGCTGGCATGCGCACGGCTCGGCGCGGTGCACTCAGTGGTGTTCGGCGGCTTCGCCGCACACGAGCTCGCCAGCCGAATCGACGACGCGCGCCCAGCCGTCGTCGTGTCCGCCTCCTGCGGAATCGAGCCGTCGCGACTGGTGGAATACAAGCCGATGCTCGACGCGGCCCTGCTGTCGGCTCGTCACCAACCCCGCAGCTGCGTCATCGTGCAGCGAGATCAGCACCGCTGCCCGCTCACCGCGGGGCGCGACCTGGATTGGCACGCGCTGCTGGCCAACAGCGAGCCCGCCGATGCGGTGCCGGTAGCGGCCACCGACCCGCTTTACGTGCTCTACACCTCCGGCACCACCGGCAAGCCTAAGGGCATCGTGCGCGACAACGGCGGACACGCCGTGGCGTTGCTGTGGAGCATGCGGCACATCTACGACACCCATCCCGGCGAAGTCTTCTGGGCGGCATCGGATGTGGGCTGGGTCGTCGGGCATTCCTACATCGTCTACGGGCCGCTGCTGCTCGGTGCCACGACGCTGCTCTACGAGGGCAAGCCGGTCGGCACACCGGATCCCGGCGCGTACTGGCGGGTGGCATCCGAGCACCGGGTCAAGGCGCTGTTCACCGCACCGACGGCGATCCGCGCGATCCGCAAAGAAGACCCCGAGGCCACACACCTGACCAAGTACGACATGTCCGCGCTGCGGTATCTGTTCCAAGCCGGCGAACGCCTCGACCCGGACACTTACACGTGGGCCTCCGACAAGCTCGGCATCCCGGTCATCGACCACTGGTGGCAGACCGAAACAGGTTGGGCCGTCGCGGCCAATCCGGTGGGCATCGAGCGGTTTCCGATCAAGCCGGGCTCGCCAACGCTGCCGATGCCGGGCTACGACGTGCACGTCCTGCACGCCGACGGGTCCGCCTGCCAAGCCGGTGAAGAGGGCGCGATCTGCATCAGGTTGCCGCTGCCACCGGGCACACTGCCCACGCTATGGGGCGACGACGCCCGCTTCGAGGCCTCCTATCTTTGCGAGCACCCCGGCTACTACCTCACCGGGGACGGCGGATACCTCGACGAGGACGGGTATCTCTACGTGATGGGCCGCATCGACGACGTGATCAACGTCGCCGGGCATCGCCTGTCGACCGGCCCCATCGAGGCGGTGGTGGCCGCGCATCCGGCGGTCGCCGAGTGCGCCGTCATCGGAGTCGCCGACGACATCAAGGGCCAGGTTCCGCGCGCACTGGTGGTGCTCAAGCATGGCGCGTCGGCAGACGGTCTTGCCGAGGAGCTCATCGCGAAGGTGCGCAACGAGATTGGAGCCGTGGCCTGCTTCAAACAGGTGGATGTGGTTCCCGCGCTACCCAAGACCCGCTCGGGAAAGATCCTGCGAAAAACCATGCGGGACATCACCCACGGCAAGGACGCGCCAATGCCGTCGACCATCGAAGACCCGAAGGTGCTGGAGTTGATTCGCCCCATCCTGCAGCAATGAGAACCGGATAACACCAGGCCGCTCGTCTAGTTCGAGATGACGGCGGTTCGTGCCTCGCGGCCACCTTGACCCACGGCCTCGCTGAATCCGAACCGATCATGCAGGCGGGCAAGCGGTTTCGGCGCCCACCAGTTGGCGCGACTGAGCACGTGCATGAACGCGGGCACCAGCACCATGCGCACCAGCGTCGCATCCACCAGCACCGCCAGCGTCAACCCGAACCCGAACATCCGCATGAACGACACCTGCGCCGCCATCAACGCAGCGAATGAAATCGCCATCAGCAGGGCCGCCGCGGTGACCACGCGCCCGGTGCGGGCGAGGCCCAGCGCGACGCTTTCGTCATTGTCGGCCGGGGTACGGGCCGATTCGACCCAGTACTCTCGGATCCGCGCGACCACGAACACCTCGTAGTCCATCGACAGCCCGAAGGCAATGCAGAACAGCAACACTGGCATGTTGACTTCCAGCGTGCCGGACGACGAGGAGCCGAGGCCGCCGAGATGCCCGTCCTGGAAGACCCACACCAGCGCACCAAACGCGGCGGTCAGCGAAAGGACGTTGAGCAGCAAGGCCTTCAGGGGCAGCACGACGCTGCCCGTCAGCATGAACAGCAGCACGAGTGTGATGACCGCGATGATGCCAAGCACGATAGGCAGTCGCACCTCGATTGCGTGCACGCTGTCGCGGTTGATCTGCGCAATACCCGCCAGTTGCACCAGTTTGCCGGCCGGTGTCGGGACGGCGTGCAGCCGGTCGAGTTGGGTGGCAGACGCGTCGGAGAACAACGCCGCCGTGCTGCCGAGGGTCAAGAACGCGCTGCCGTCCTTGATCCCGGTGGGCGCCGACGGCGGCCCAGCGGGCGCTCCGTTGATGAACGTGCCCGCCGGCGAGGACACCGACGACACATCGGGAACTTGCGACAATGCGGCGGCATACCGGCCCAGATCGTCGGGGCTGACCGCGGTCGCGTCGGGGATGACCACAGTCACGTTGGTCGCCGAGTCCACCGCGAAGTCTGTGCGCAGTCGA
This sequence comes from uncultured Actinomycetota bacterium, assembly GCA_963778135.1. Classification (GTDB taxonomy): domain Bacteria; phylum Actinomycetota; class Actinomycetes; order Mycobacteriales; family Mycobacteriaceae; genus Mycobacterium. The sequence continues at coordinate 1,270,293 of CAVZTC010000005.1, forward strand.
TCGCCGACCTGACGTGCCGACGCCGACGCGGGCAGCACCCGATCATCGGTAAAGCCCCACTTCACACCAAGGAACGGAGCACCGAGCAATAGCAGCAACGCGACGACCGCGATCCCGATCGGCACCGCCCCGCGCATGACGAATTTCGTTGTGCGATACCAGAACGTCTGCTCCACGGGCTTCCTATGTGGCAGGGGCTGGGACTTGGCCCGGCGCAGTATCCGCCGCAGCAGCCGGCGTACGTCCAGCGAGTCCAGTCGACGTCCGAGCACAACGATTGCTGCAGGCGTTACGACCACGGCCGCCGCCGCGGCGAACGCGACCACGGCAATCCCGGCATACGCGAACGACTTCAAGAAGTACTGCGGGAACAGCACCATGGTGACCATTGACAGCGCGACGGTCATCGCCGAAAACAGCACCGTGCGGCCCGCGGTGGCCATGGTGCGCCTCAGGGCCTCGTTCCGGTCGGCGCCGTCGGCCAGTTCGTCTCGGAACCGGCTCAATATCAGCAGCGTGTAGTCGATGGCCAGCGCCAGACCCATCGCGATCGTCAGATTCAAGGCGAAGATCGACACCTTGGTGAACAGCGAAACGGTGTGCAGCACCGCCATCGAGCCGAGGATCGCGAAGCCCCCGACCGCCATCGGCAGGGCCGCCGCGGCCAGGCCGCCGAACACCCAGATCAGCACCAAGAAGCTCAACGGGACAGCGATCGATTCCATGTGCAGCAGGTCTTTTTCGGTCTGGGCGGTGACCTCCCAATAGACCGTCGCGACGCCACCGGCGCGAACGGTGACACCGTCGCGATCGTGCACAAGTTCGCCGGCCAGCGTCTTGGCGTGCTTTTGAGCGTCGATCTCCCCGCCCGAAATGCCCGCGACGATGAGCCCGGTCTTGCCGTCCTTGCTGATCAGGGACGATGCCGCCGACGGCGGTGCGGTCCACGCGGACGCCACTTGGCCGACGTTCGGGGAAGCGTGCAGGCGCTGCACGATATCCATCCCGGCGTCGCGCGCCGCCGCGCTCTGCACGCCGCCGTCCGAGCTGACGGTGATCAGCATGTCCATGTCGCCCTGGTTGAATTTCTCCGACAGCAGCGCCGCCGCCCGCGACGACTCCGACGTCGGGTCCTGCATGCCGCCCGCCGACAGGCTCTTGGTCACCTGGATGCCGAAGATCGCGGTGCCGATCAAGACAAACACGGCGACCGCGATGATGCGTTTCGGAGCCGCGATGGCGAGTCGGGCGATCCCCTGCAGCACGATATGTCCTTCCGGTCGGCCGGTAAGTTGCCAACCCACCTGCTCCCAAACCCGGCCGCGGCCGTCCGGCGGTTTGCTGGTGGGTCAGTGTATTCGCCGAACGGCGTTCAGTTCCGTTCGGGCCCGGTCGATTTGGTCGAGCGCGTAGAACCCCATGGCGGACCGGCGTCCGGATGCCGGCAGCGGTGTCCCCAATCGGACTGGCACCGTGGACTGCCAGCACTTCTCACGAGGCGAGCTCGGCTGTGCGCGTGGTCGCAAAGAACCGGCGCAGCGCGTCCGCCATCCGTGCGCGCACCGGCGCACCCGAGATGATGACGTCCACCATCGTCACCGATTGGTGGGTGTGGCCGCGGGCGCGGAGATGCTCCGTCGGAACGCCCGCGGCATCGAGCGCGGCGGCGTAGGCCGCGCCGTCGTCGCGCAGCGGATCGAACTCGGCCGTCACCACGATGGCCGGCGGCAGCCCCGACAAGTCGTCGGCACGCAACGGCGCGAAGCGGGGGTCGTTTCGATCCCCTGCGTCGATGTAGTGCTCGACGAACCACCGCAGCAGCGGCGTCGTGAGACCGTAACCGTCCGCATTCTCGGTGAACGATGCGCGCGCCATGTCGCCGTCCGTTACCGGCGTCAACAACGCCTGCCCCAGGATGTTCGGTCCGCCCGCGTCTCGCGCCAACAGGGATACCACTGCCGCGATCCCGCCGCCCGCACTCCAGCCACACACGGCGAGTTGTCCCGGTCTGCCGCCGAGCACCTCGGCGTTGTCGGCGACCCACCGCACCGCGGCCATGGCGTCATCGACCGCCGCGGGGAATCGGTGCTCGGGCGCGTGGCGGTAGTCCGCCGAGATGACGACCGCGTCGGTCCGCACGCAGAGGTCGCGGCAGAGCGGATCATCCGCGTTGACGTCACCGAAAACGTAGCCGCCGCCATGGAAGTACACGACGATCGGGTGCGGACTCGGGGTCGCGGGCCGGTACAGCCGGTACGCGAGATCGTCTGCGGCGCCCGGCAGGACATCGTCGACGATCTCGCCCACATCGGGTCCCGGTGATCGCGCCGTCGACAACTGCGCGTAGAACGCGCGGGCGGCTGCCGGGGGCATCGATTCAAACGTCGGTAGATCCAGCGCCGCCACCGTGTTGAGGACCATCTCGACGTCCGGTTGCAACCGACGCACCACTCCGTCGTTGCACCGCGAGCCAGTGCGGCCAGACATGGTGAAGCCCAGGTAGTTCCGGGCGACCACCTCGTCGCAGGCGGCGCGGTAGAAGTCGAAGCCTCCGCAGTAGGGCAGAAATACCCGTGGCTTGCCCGGCACGTTGGAGCCCATGTACCAGGAGTTCGCGGCCGGATAGAGGGTGATGTCGGCGCAGTCGTTGACGTGTCGCGTCCACCCGGCTTCGGCCGTTTCGGTGGGCTCGATGACCTCGAAGCCGGACGCACCCAGGTGACCGATGCAGTCGAGCACCCAGTCCGCGTGCTGCTCGATCGAGACGACCATGTTCGTGAGCACCGAGGGACTCCCGGGACCGGTGATGAAGTACAGGTTCGGAAATCCGGCGGTGGTCAACCCGAGGTAGGTATGCGGCCCGTCGGCCCATTTGTCCTTCAGCGACAGGTCATTTCGGCCCCTGATGTCGACGGCGGTTATCGCACCTGTGAGGGCGTCGAAACCCGTGGCGAAGACGATCGCGTCGAGGGCGAACGACTCGCCGGCGGTATCGATGCCTGATTCGGTGATTTGTCGGATCGGATGTTTCCGGACGTTGACCAGCCGCACGTTCGGCAGGTTGTAGGTGGCGTAGTAGTTCGAGTCGAGGCACGGTCTTTTGGTCGCGATGGGGTGATCGGTCGGGCACAGGTCGGCCGCCGTCTGTGGATCGTCGACGATGGAGCGAATCTTGTTGCGGAAGAACTCGGCGTACTCGTGGTTCGCTGCGGCGTTGCTCAGCACGTCAGCGAAGACGTTGATCGACTCGAACAGCATCCCACCCTGCCAGGCGCCTTCATATTGTTGTTGGCGTTCGGCCTCCGACACGCTGAATGTCGGAGTGAGGCTGCGCTCCATCGGAATGCCGCCGGGCGAAACCTTGGCTGCCGCGCGGTATTCGGGTTCATTTGCCAGCTGCTCGAGCTTCCAGGGCGGCACTGGGCCGTTGCGCGCGGGGATCGAAAAGTTCGGAGTGCGTTGAAACACCACCAGCTCTCGCGCCTCCTGTGCGATCATCGGAATCGATTGAACGCCCGAGGAACCCGTGCCGATCACCGCGACTCGCTTGTCGCTGAAGTCAATTGGCCGATGCGGCCAGCGGCTGGTGAAGTAGACCTCACCCGCGAACCGCTCGAGCCCGTCGACCTCGGCCGGCTTGGGCATCGACAGGCAGCCCGTGGCCATCACGACGAAACGGGAGCTCACCGCCTCCCCGGCGTCGGTATCCACCCGCCATACAGACGCGTCGTCGTCCCAGCGCGCCCGCCGGACCCGCGTCGTGAAGGTGATGTGGCGCCGCAGGTCGTACTTGTCCGCAACATGGTTCAAATAGCGCAGGATCTCCGGCTGGGTGGCGTACTTCTCCGACCATTGCCAGTCCCGTTGCCAGTCGGGATCGAACGTGTACATGTAGTCGACGCTGGGCACATCGACCCGGGCACCCGGATAGCGGTTCCAATACCACGTGCCGCCGATGTCGTCGGCCGCCTCCAACACGCGAAATCGGTACCCGGCACGGCTCAGCCGGTAGGCGAGATACAGGCCCGCGATACCCGCGCCCACGACCAGGACGTCGACGCCGGGCGTCGGGTGGTCCGTTTCTGCTGGATCGGTCATCATCTTTCGATCATCACGCCGCGGCGTCCAGTTGTCCCGAGTACGCGAATACTTGATCTCGGTCGGACCATCGGCGGCGCGCGCGGAAAGTAACGGCAGCGCCGTAAAGTCTGCTGATAGCAACGATCTTGTTCATGGTGACCGGCGCAAGTTATTGGACATTCGCCGACGACACAAGACATCCCACCGGCTACCCGGCCGAGGAGTTCGCAAGCGCCATGCGCCGAACTCACCGGAGCGGGCCATCGGGTAGTGGTCGCCACACCCGGTGGTGTGGTGCCACACGTTGACGTAACGAGCTTGCGGCCGTCGATTGCCGGCAGCGAGGAGATCGCCGCATCGAGCAAGCCGCTGGCCATCGTCGGTAGCGGAATCGCGCCGGTCCCGGCCCCTCGACCTCGGCCAACGCTGTTTCAAGCGCCGCGACCTGGCTATTCTCTCTTCTGTAATGACGAATCCAGCCGACCCCTCCGGCGATGTAGAAGCGGTTCCACCGACGGCCGAGCCCCAGCGCCGGCGCCGTGGACGCTTGGCGGCCGCCGCCAAGGTGCTCGCGGCCCTGGTGTCGGCGGCCACGGTCGTGGGCGGCGGAATTGCATGGGTCACCTTTCGGCACGCAGCGGCCGGCATCACCACATCCGATGCCTTGGCCGGTGAACCCTCATCGTCCGGACCTGAGCAAAACATCCTGATCATGGGGCTTGATAGCCGTCGCGACCAGCAGGGCCAGCCGCTGCCGCCGGACATCTACCAAGCGCTGCATGCCGGCGACGAGGATATTGGCGACAACGACGCGGACGCGCTCATCGTCTTGCATTTGCCCGCCGGAGACGGCCCGGCCACGGCGATCTCGATCCCCCGCGACGACCTTGTCGATCTGGCCGGATGCTCGTATTCGGAATGCCGCGGCAAGGTCAAACAGGCCTACAGCTTCGCCTATCAGCACGCGCTGGAGGACCGCGGCTCAACCAACCAGCGCTCCAGCACCCCCGCGCCTCAAGGGAAAGACGCGGGGAAAGACGCGAGGGCAAAAGAACAACAGGCTCGGGAGGCGGGCCGTAAAGCCGAGATCAGCACGGTCAGGCGGCTGCTGCAAATCCCGATCGACCATTTCGTTGAAATCACCCTGGCCGGCTTCTTTCAGATTGCCCGGCTGGTCGAACCCATCACGGTGTGCCTGAACGAGGACACCTCAGACCGCTACTACTCGGGCGCGGATTTTCATCAAGGTCTTCAGCAGATCAATGCCGCCCAGGCGATGGCGTTCGTGCGGCAACGCCGCGACAGCAACGATGCGGCGTTCACCGACCTCGATCGAAGCCGACGCCAGCAGGCCTTCATCGTCTCGCTGGTCAATGCGCTGCGTAAGGGCGGGACCTCCCCCTCCCGGCTGCGCGGCCTGCTGGACGTCGCCAGGCAAAACGTCGCCGTCGACTCGGGTTTCGATCTGGAACAGCTCGCGCGGAACGCGTCGGCGTTGCTCAACAGGCCGGTCACGCTGTACACGCTGCCGGTCGAAGGATTCGGCACGATTTCAGATGGTGAGGACGTCAATTTCATCGACGTACCCACCATCCGCTCCATCGTGCACAACCTGGTGACCACCGGTTCGCCCGCCGCGCCATCGACCAGCAGCGCCAGCGCCACAACGGGACCGGGCGTCGGCACCCAGTTGGCCGCAGGCAGCGTCGTGCTCGACGTAATCAATGCCTCGGGCCGGCAAGGTGAGGCCGCGGCGCTCGAAACATCCTTGGCAACAGGGCATTTCACTAAGGGGACGGTCGGCACAGCTGACTCCACCAGCCAGACGAGTACCATCGCCTACGGACACGGCGCTAAGGCAGCCGCTACCGAGCTAGCCGATGACCTAGGCATCATCGCCACCGAATCCGACAGCGTCGCACCCAACACCGTGCGACTGACCGCCGGAACGGACTCCTACCGATTTGACAGTCTCGGTCACCCGTCGGCGTCGCCGCCTGCGACTTCTGCGATTCCCGCAACGACCTCCGTCACCCCCGTGCCGGCCACCGCGACCGGCACCCAAGCGCCGGCTCCTACCAACCTCACCCGAATGACCGGCGACAAGATTCCCTGCGTGAAATAACAAGGGCAACAACGGCTGTCATCGCATCGCGTCGGCCCACCCACTGTGGCCCTCGAAACCCGGCACGCAGCACTTGCAGGAACTGGAGACGCTGCGGGCAACCGGGACGGTAACGGGGTCCGCGTATGCCGCCAAGCGCCAGCAGATCATCGCCGACCTGTGACGCCGATCTCTCAGCAGGCCTGTAGATAATCCGTCTGGTTCACCAACCGCACCGAAGACGCTCCGTCGGAATAGAATTCGGCGATGCTCAGCGACGCGAGGTCGAGGTGCAGCCGATACAGGATGCCCGGCCCGGCGTCCAGCGCAAGCCGCAGCAGCGTCTTGATCGGCGTGACGTGCGAGACCACCAGCACAGTCGCGCCCTGGTGCTCGGCGACGATCCGCTCGCGCGCACCGCGAACCCGCACCGAAACATTGTCGAAGCTTTCCCCGCCCGGCGGCGCCACGCTGGTGTCCCGCAGCCACCGACGATGTAGCTCCGGATCGCGTTCGGCGGCCTCGCCGAACGTCAACCCTTCCCAGGCGCCGAAGTCGGTCTCGATCAAGTCATCGTCGACGCGCACGTCGAGGTCCAGCGCGTCGGCGGCCGCGGACGCAGTGTCGTAAGCCCGTTGCAGCGGCGAGCAGATCACCGCGGCGATTCCTCCGCGCTGCGCCAGGTACCGCGCCGCCGCGCGGGCTTGCTGTCGGCCGACTTCGCTGAGTTCCGGGTTGCCGCGCCCGGAATAGCGGCGCTGCACCGACAAACCAGTCTGCCCGTGCCGCAGCAACAACAGCCTGGTCAGGGCGCCGCGGGCGCCCGTCCAGCCCGGTGCAGATTGGGGGGCAACGGTTTTCGCGGGCACAGCCGGCTGCGTCACCGGGTCTGCGGCTACCTCGCCGTCGACCCCGGCCGCGGCGTCCATCGCCTCGTTGGCCAGCCGGTCGGCGTGCTTGTTGCGCTCCCGCGGAATCCACGTATAGCTGACCCGGTCGAACCGTGCCGCCTGCGCCCGAGCCTGGGCATGCAGCTCAGCCAGGCTGGGGTGCTTGACCTTCCACCGCCCGGACATCTGCTCCACCACCAGCTTGGAGTCCATGAAGACCGCGACCTCGGTGGCGCCCACCGCCGCGGCGTGTTCCAAACCGGCCAGCAGGCCGCGGTATTCGGCCACGTTGTTTGTCGCGTGGCCGATCGCCTGCTTCGTCTCCGCCAGCACGGTCGAGCGGTCCGCGTCAAACACCACCGCGCCGTATCCGGCCGGTCCGGGATTACCGCGCGACCCGCCGTCGGCTTCGATGACAACCTTCACTGCTGAAGGACCTTGACCCGCAACAGGATCGCACCGCATTCCGGGCAACGCACCAATTCGTCCTCGGCCGCCGCCGATATGCGCGCCAGGTCCCCTCGGCCGATCTCGATCCGGCAGGCGCCGCACCGGTGGCCCTGCAGCGGACCGGCGCCCGGCCCTCCCCCGGCGCGCTGCCGTTCGTAGAGCGCGGAAAGGGCGGGATCCAGACTCGCGGTCAGCGCGTCGCGGCGCGAGACATGTTCCGCACGCGCCTCGTCGAGTTCGGCGGTCGCGGCGTCGAGGGCCTGTTGGGCGCCGTCCAGGTCGTCCTGCAGCGTCTCGATCGCCCCAGCCTCGGCCGCGAGCTGTGCCTGCAGTTCCTCGCGGCTCTCCATTACCTCCAGCAGGGAATCTTCCAGGCTGGTCTGCCGGCGTTGCAAGGTTTCGAGCTCATGCTGGATGTCCGACAACTGCTTGGCGTCGGTCGCACCCGACCGCAGCAATGACCGGTCGCGGTCTTCCCGCTGGCGCACCGCGTCGATCTCCGACTCGAGCCGCAAAGCCTGAGCATCCAAGTCCTCCACCGCTATCCGCACGGTGGCGAGCCGGTCATTGGCGGCGTTGTGCTCTAGCCGTATCCGCTCGTAGGCCTCCCGCTGCGGGAGATGGTTGGCGCGGTGCGCGATCCGGGACAGCTCGGCGTCCAGCTGCGACAACTCGAGCAGCGAACGCTGCTGTGCTAATTCGGCTTTCATGGGCGATCTCCAGGTCTCATTCAGATCTCATACTCTTGTCATGCTCTTCTCATTCCGAGGCCTCGTGTTCCAGGTTCCACGGGTCGGTGCGGATAGCACACACACGCACCGGCAGCGACAGACGCGACCGCAGAACGTTGGCAGCCTGCCCGCACCAAGGGAATTCGCTTGCCCAATGCGCGACATCGACCAACGCCACGTCCGAGGCCCGGCGATGCTCGTCGGCCGGATGGTGGCGCAAATCAGCCGTGACGTAGGCCTGCACATCCGCGGCGGCCGCCCTGCCCAGCAGCGAGTCCCCGGCGCCGCCGCAGACCGCGACCCGCGACACGAGCGCGTCGGGGTCCCCTGCGGCGCGCACTCCCCAGGATGTCCGCGGCAGCGCGGCGGCGACGCGCGATGCGAAGGCGCGCAACGGTTCGGGCTTTGGCAGCGCCCCGATGCGGCCCAGGCCCACGTCGGACGGCGGCGGCACCAGCGCGAGGAGGTCGAACGCCGGCTCCTCGTAGGGGTGCGCGGTGCGCATCGCCGACAGCACGGCTGCCCGCGCCCGCGCGGGCGCGACGACCTCGACCCGGTCTTCGGCCACGTGCTCGACGGTGCCGACGCTGCCGATCGCGGGCGACGCTCCCTCGTGCGGCAGGAACTGGCCGATGCCGGCGACACTCCAGCTGCAGTGCGAATAGTCGCCGATGTGACCCGCCCCCGCCCCAAACAAAGCTTCGCGCAATGCATCTGCGTTCTCGCGCGGCACGTAGATGACCCACTTGTCCAGATCACTCGGTCCCGCCAGCGGCTCCAGCACCGCCTCGACCGTGAGGCCAAGGGTTTCGGCCAGCGCGTCGGAGACACCGGGCGATGCCGAGTCGGCGTTGGTGTGCGCGGTGAATAGCGAACGCCCGGTTCGGATCAACCGGTGCACCAGCGCGCCCTTCGGTGTGCTTGCCGCGACGGTATCGACCCCCCGCAACAGCAGCGGATGATGTGCCAGCAGCAGACCGCCATCGGGAACCTCGTCGACGACCGCCCGCGTCGCGTCGACAGCGATGGTCACCGAGTCCAGCACATCCGCGGGATCACCGCACACCAGGCCGACTGAGTCCCACGACTCGGCCAGCCGCGGCGGATAGGCCTCGTCCAGCACCTCGATCACGTCGGCCAGCCGCACACTCACCGGCGCACCTCGGCGATCGCTTCAGTGATTTCGGCGATGGACTCGACCAGCACCGGCCACTCCGGGCGCACCGCCGCGCGCAGATACCGTTCGTTCAGCCCGACGAACGTGTCGCCCCGCCGAACGGCAATTCCCTTGTTCCGTAGCTGCGTTCGGATCACCTCCGCGCCCGGCGTGCTGAACAGCACAAACGGCGCCCGGCCGTCGACCACGTTGACGCCCACCGATTCCAGGCCGGCCGCCATCTCGGCGCGCAACCCCGCCAACTCGAGCGCACCCGCCGCGGCGTCGGCAACCGCGGCGGCGCCGCAACACGCCTCGATGGCCGTCAGTTGCAGTGTGCCTACCGGCCAATGCGCACGCTGCGTGGTCAACCGTGCCAGCACATCTGGCGCTCCGAGGGCGTAGCCCACCCGCAGTCCGGCCAACGACCACGTCTTGGTCAGGCTGCGCAGCACCAGCACATCGGGCAGCGAGTCACCGGCCAGCGACTCGGGCTCGCCGGGAACCGAATCGGCGAACGCCTCGTCGACCACGACAATCCGGCCGGGCCGGCGCAGGGCGAGCAGCTGCTCGCGGGCATGCACTACCGAGGTGGGGTTGGTCGGATTGCCGACCACCACCAGGTCGGCGTCGGCGGGCACCGTCACACCGGCGAGTCCGAACGGCGGCTCGAGCACCACGTGATCCACCGGGACTCCGGCCGCGGCCAGCGCCACTGCCGGCTCGGTGAACGAGGGTGCGATGATCGCCGCCCGGGCCGGTAGCAAGTTGGGTAGCAACGCGAACCCCTCGGCCGCCCCGGCAAGCGGCAGCACCTCCTCGCTCGACCGGCGGTGCCGTTCGGCAACCGCGTCCCGGGCCGTCCGCAGGTCGTCGATGCTGGGGTAGCGGGCCAGGTCCGGCAGTCGCGAGGCCAGCCGGTGCACCAGCCAATCCGGCGGTTGCGCGTGCCGGACATTGACCGCGAAATCCAGCAGGCCGGGCGCGGCGGCCTGATCACCGTGATACCGCGCCGCAGCAAGCGTGCTCGCGTCCAGACTCGCCATCCGTGAAACACTAGTGCGCCGCCTCGGGAGCGTCTGCAGAACACCCATCAAGGACAATGGGGCTGTGACAGGCACAGTTCGGGCCCCGCAGCTAGTGATCTTCGACCTCGACGGCACCCTGACCGACTCGGCGGAAGGGATCGTCGCCAGCTTCCTGCACGCGCTCAACCACATCGGCGCGCCGGTACCCGATGGCGACCTGGCCGCCCGGATCGTCGGCCCGCCGATGGACGACACCTTCCGCGACATGCTGCTCGACGACTCCGCCGAGGAGGCGTTCGCGGCATTCCGGGCCGAGTACGGTGCCCGGGGCTGGGCGATGAACAGCCTGTTCGACGGAATCGCTGCCCTGCTGGCCGATCTGCGCGACGCCGGCGTGCGGCTGGCCGTGGCCACCTCCAAATTGGAGCCGACGGCGCAGCGCATCCTCGCCCATTTCGGGCTCGACCAGCATTTCGAGGTCGTCGCCGGCGCCAGCCCCGACGGTGCGCGCAAGACCAAGGTCGAGGTGCTCGCCCACGCCCTCGACCAGTTGCAGCCGCTACCCGAGCGGGTCCTCATGGTCGGCGACCGCAGCCACGACGTGGACGGCGCCGCCGCGCACGGTATCGACACCGTGGTGGTCGGCTGGGGCTACGGGCAGGACGACTTCCCCGACGGGTTCACCAAAACCGGCGTGATCCACGCCGCCACCATCGACGAGCTGCGGAGGGCGTTAGGTGTTTAACGGTGTCTGATCCACTGCACGTCACATTCGTGTGTACCGGCAACATCTGCCGCTCACCGATGGCCGAGAAGATGTTCGCCGACCAGATCCGGCGGCGTGGGCTCGGGGAGGCGGTGCGGGTGACCAGCGCGGGCACCGGCGACTGGCATGTGGGCGAGGGCGCCGACGTGCGGGCCGCCCGGGTGCTGCATGGCCACGGCTACCCCACCGACCACCGTGCCGCCCAGTTCGGCGCCGACCACATGGCGGCTGATCTGGTGGTGGCCTTGGGGCGCAATCATGTTCGTCTGTTGCGCCAGCTTGGAGTCGAGGACCAGCGGCTCCGCATGCTGCGATCATTCGACCCCCGCTCGGGTGCCTACGCGCTCGACGTCGAGGACCCCTACTACGGGAACCACCACGATTTCGAAGAGGTGTTCGCCGTGATCGAGGCGGCCTTGCCCGGCCTGCACGCCTGGGTCGACGAACAACTCGCCCAGAGCGGAGACGGTTGATGCCCCGCTTCCTGGCGCGCCTGGCGTTCCTGCTGCGGCCGGGCTGGATAGCCCTGGTCCTAGTTGTCGTCGTCTTCACCTACCTGTGCTTCATGGTGCTCGCGCCGTGGCAGCTGGGGAAAAACACCAGGACCTCGCGGGAGAACCAGCAAATCGAATCCTCGCTCAACACCCCGGCGGTGCCGGTGAATACCCTGCTGCCACAGCAGGATTCGTCGGCGCCGAACGCGCAGTGGCGCCGGGTGACGGCGACCGGGCATTACCTGGCCGACGTGCAGGTGCTCGCCCGGTTGCGGGTGGTGGACGGCGACCCGGCCTTCGAGGTGCTGGCGCCCTTCGTCGTCGACGGCGGACCGACGGTGCTGGTCGACCGCGGCTATTTACGGCCGCTGGAGGGCTCCCATGTGCCACCCTTCCCCCGCCCGCCCGAGGGAACCGCGACCATCGCCGCGCGGCTGCGCGACTCCGAGCCGACCGTGCAGGGCAAAGATCCGTTCTCCAATGATGGTGTCGAACAGGTGTATTCGATCAACACCGCACAGGTCGCTGCGCTGACCCGAGTCCCGCTGGCCGGGTCCTATCTGCAACTCGTCGAGGAACAGCCCGGCGGGCTCGGCGTGATCGGCGTCCCGCACCTTGATGCCGGGCCGTTCCTGTCGTACGGCATCCAGTGGATTTCATTCGGTATCATCGCGCCGATTATGTTGGGGTATTTCGCCTACTCCGAGATCCGGGTCCGCCGTAGGGAAAAGCTGGGCGCACCACCAGCTTCGGGGCAAGCGCCGGCCCTCGCGCCTCCGATGACAGTCGAGGAAAAACTCGCCGACCGCTACGGTCGGCGGCGGTAGGACTGGCTCTGCGCCGTTGATCGGCCAAAGCGCGCCGCGCGGGGCCCGGCCGCCCGCTATCACCCCACCCTCATCGGCAGAAATCGAAGACAGCGGGCAACAACGCGGCCGCGGCCTGCACCGCCCGCGACAGCGCCACCGCGCGGCGCAGATCGGCCACCGTGGGCTGCGGGCCATCGCCGAGGGTGGGGCGGATCTGCAGTTCGTGGTGGTAGTAGGTGGGCCCACCCAGCCGCACCCCGAGTGCTCCGGCGAAGGCGGCCTCCACTACCCCGGCGTTGGGGCTGGGATGCCGGGCGGCATCGCGGCGCCAGGCACGCCGCGCGCCCGACGGCGATCCCCCGGTGATCGGCGCGCAAATCACGACGAGCGCCGCGGTAACCCGCGCAGCGACGTAGTTGGCCCCATCGTCTAATCGCGCTGCGGCCCAACCGAATTGTAGATAGCGCGGCGATCGATGGCCGATCATCGCGTCCAATGTGTTGACGGCCCGATAGCACAACACCCCGGGCACCCCGCCCACCGCCGCCCACAGCAGCGGCGCCACCTGAGCGTCGGACGTGTTCTCCGCGACCGATTCGAGCGCGGCGCGTGCCAGGCCCGACGCGTCCAACCGCGCCGGGTCGCGCCCGCACAGCGACGGCAGCAGCCGTCGGGCGGCCTCGACGCCTGAGTCGTCGGGGAGTTCCAGCAGCTCGGACATCGCCAGGCCGGTGCGCGCCAATGAGGTTCCGCCCAGCGACGCCCAGGTGGCCGTCGCGGTGGCGGCCATCGACCAAAACCCCCGTCGGGCGCGCCGCTGCACCGCCAGGCCCAGCACGCCCACCGCACCGACCAGCAGGCCCACGTGCGCTGCGCCGGCCACCCTGCCGTCGCGGTAGGTCAGCCGTTCCAACGTCGCGGCCGCTTGCCCGAACACCGCAACGGGATGACCGCGCCTCGGGTCCCCCAGCGCGAGGTCGGCCAGGTAGCCGGCCAGCACGCCGGCGATCCGGGCCTGTCGCGTCGACGCAACCACTCCGGCAGCCTCTCACACGTGGTGTACTCGAACTCATGGGGAAGGATCCGCAATGAAGCGGCCCGCAAACCGGGTCGCCGACCTGCTGAACCCGGCCGCGTTGTTATTGCCGGCCGCGAACGTGATCATGCAGCTGTCGCTGCCGGGTGTCGGCTACGGCGTGCTGGAGAGCCCGGTGGACAGCGGCAATGTGTACAAGCACCCCTTCAAACGGGCCCGCACCACCGGGACCTACCTGGCGGTGGCCACCATTGGGACCGAATCCGACCGCGCGTTGATCCGCGCCGCCGTGGACACGGTCCACCGGCAGGTCCGATCGACATCGTCGAGTCCGGTGTCCTACAACGCGTTCGACCCCAAGTTGCAGCTGTGGGTGGCCGCGTGCCTGTACCGGTTCTTTGTCGAGCAGCACGAGTTCCTGCATGGCCCGCTCGACGACGCGACGGCCGACGCCGTCTACCGCGACGCCAAGAAATTGGCCACCACGCTGCAGGTGCCGGACCGCATGTGGCCGACGGACCGGGTCGCGTTCGACGAGTACTGGAAGCGCTCGCTCGACGAGCTGCACATCGACCCACCCGTGCGAGAGCACCTGCACGGTGTGGCCTCGGTGGCGTTCCTGCCGTGGCCGCTGCGCGCGCTGGCGGGACCCTTAAACCTGTTCGCCACCACGGGATTCCTGGCGCCGGAGTTCCGGGCGATGATGCAGCTGGACTGGTCACGGGGCCAGCAGCGCCGGTTCGCTTGGCTGCTGTCCGCCCTCCGGCTGGCCGACCGGGTGATTCCACACCAGGCGTGGATCTTCGGCTATCAGCTCTATCTGTGGGACATGCGCTCCCGCGCGCGCCGGGGCCGCCGGATCGTCTGACCACGGCAACTCACCGGACCGTGTTACCGGATCGTGGCGAAGAACGCGCGCAGGTCCTCGACGAACAGCTGCGGCTGCTCGAATGCGGCGAAGTGGCCACCGCGTGGCATGTCCGTCCAGTGCGTGATGTTGTAGACGGGCTCACACCAGCTGCGCGGGGCCTTCAACAGCTCCCTCGGGAAAGCGGCTACGCCGGTGGGCAATTCGACGCGTTGCCCGCCCCGAAACACCCGAAAGCTTTCCCAATACAACCGGGCCGAGGAAGCGGCGGTTCCTGTCACCCAATACACCATCACGTTGTCGAGTAGCTCATCCCGGCTGAACACGTTCTCGGGGTTGCCGTCGCAGTCCGACCAAGCCCAGAACTTCTCCACGATCCACGCGAGCTGCCCCACCGGCGAATCGACCAGCCCATATCCGACCGTTTGCGGCCGCGTGGACTGCTGCTTGGAATAGCCGGTGCCCCACTTGCGGTGCTCGGCGAGCTGGGCCATCGCCTGTTGCTCCTGCGCGGTCGGATTGGCCATTGCCTCGGCCGTGGGCATGCCGACCGGCATATTGAGATGGATGGCCGCACAGTGGCCTCCAGAAGCGCCACCGTTGCGGCCGATCTGCGTGGTGACCGCCGCCCCCCAGTCCCCGCCCTGGGCGCCGTAGCGCTCGTACCCCAGGCGCAGCATCAGCGTCTCCCAGGCCTCCGCGATCTTCTCGACACCCCACCCGGTGCGGCTGGGCTTGCCGGAAAAGCCGTATCCCGGCAGCGACGGGCACACCACGTGAAAGGCGTCTTCGGCGCGCCCACCGTGCGCCGTCGGGTTGGTCAGCGGCTCAATCACCTTGTGAAACTCGACAATTGAGCCAGGCCAACCGTGCGTGATCAGCAGCGGGAACGCCTTCTCGTGCGGAGAGCGCTGATGGATGAAATGGATGTCCAATCCATCGATCTCGGTGACGAACTGGTCGAAGCGGTTGAGCGCGGCCTCGCGCGGACGCCAGTCGTACTCGTTGACCCAGTAGTCGGCCAGGCCACGGGTGTACGCCAGCGGAATGCCCTGACTCCAATCGTCCACGCACTCGGCTTCCGGCCATCGGGTGCGCGCCAAACGCGACCGCAAATCATGAAGTACGTCGTCGGGAACATCGATGCGAAACGGCCTCACCCGCTTCATACTGCCGCCCGATGCGCGATCGACGACAGCTACCCCATGGATCCGCTACTGCTTGTCGACTTTGGCGGCGATCTGGTGGGCGATGTTGACCGCCGCTTCTGGCGGGCTATCGGCGCTGCACACCACGATGTCGATGGCGACGTTGTTACTGCTCGTAAGCGCGCGTTGGCAAGCCCACTTCTTGTCGCCGATCAACGTGTCGGTGGTGCTCAGGGTGCCATCGGTGTTCGCGACCGGTCCCACGGCGAAAGTCACGTCCGGCTTGCCGGGCGCCGTAACGCGGTATTGCTGGTTGGCGCAGGGCGGCCAGAGCTGGGCCGATGCGGTGAAGAAGCGCGTTGCGTCGTTGGCGGAGGGAAACGACACCACCGCCTGAATGATGTGATGTTTGAACTCCTCACCGGGTTCCTGGAGTTCTTGCTGACGCACGGCGTTCCACCCGGTATTGGCGTAAACCGAGTTCTCCACCGGCTGGGTGAATCCGCAATTCTTCTCCGGCCGTCCGGCGCTGGTATCGGCCATTTGCGAATCTGTTCGCTTGACCGGTACGTCGGGAGCGCCGACGGCAGCGCCGATCTCGGTGGGGCTGAGTAGCAGCGCGTCGAGGGCGCTCGGCGCGACAGGGGGCCCCGACGACGCCGCCGACGACGACGTGGTGGCCGGCCCCGCGGTTTTCTCGCCACCCCCGCAGCCGGCAATCAGCACGACGACGGCGGCCACAACCGCTCCTTTGAAGGCAAGTTTCAGACGACGACTGTCCACCACGACCGAAGGCTAACCCGCAGGGTGCCGCCGGTGGGTTCATTCGGCGAACAACATCCGGCGGCGCCGCGTGCACCGCAGCTGACGCAAATCGGGCACCGGTGAGTTGAACGTCGAAAGGCCTTGCCCTGGTATCGTTTACGAATCTCGGCGGGACGGGCCGATCACAAATCCTTGGGCAGCCTTTCGCCGGGTTCGCCCTCCGCCCGCTCAAGGTCGCTCACGCGGTTGTCCGCCTCCTGAATCAGCTTGCGGACGCTATCGAGCAATTCACGCATGTCGGCGCGTAACGCATCCACCGCGGCGTAGAGATCCGCTCTGGTCGCCGGCTGCTGATCGGACGACAGCGACCGCACGGGCGGTGCCGTCCGCCCCCCTGTCGGCGGCACCGCCTTGGCGCCCTGAAAGTCGGATGGCTCGTCCACGTCCCCGACACTGCCATACCAGCTCATCGGCCGACAACGAAGCCCACACAATGTGGTCATCTAGCCGCGCCAGCCCGCACGGAGCTGGGCCGTTGCGCGACGATGGGGCCCCGAGATTCATCGGACGCGACGCAGGCGCGCACCCCCGCCAAGCCGCCATCGCGCGGGATCTCGGCGATTCATGGTGTTGGGCCTACGCCCAACGCGGCCGGGGTAAACGCAAGCGCGCCGGTCGCGCATCGTGCAGACCCGCCTCACCCACATCAACAGCGAGTTGGGGCTCACCTCGCGGGTGCAACTTGCCCGGGACGCGTCGCGTCACTCTCCCCGGGCTCGGTCGATCTTTTTTCGCAGCAGCCGTGCCGCTGGGGCGCGGTCGAGGATAGCGAGCGCGAGTTGGTCGCGTGTCCGTTGGTGTGCCGGCTCAGTCGCGCTGGCGCCTTCGAGATCGTGGTAGCCGCCGGCGGCCCACACTGCGGCGACGACGGCATCGGCGAAGCCGGCCCGTGTGCGGGCGGGGTCGAAGACGGCGAGGCCGAGGGCGGTCAATGCGTGGACGGTGTCGACCCACACGCCCATCGCCAGCACTTCGGGGCTCGGGCGGTATCCGGACAACACCGCCTGGGTCAGCTGACGGGCGCCCAGGATGCGTGCGACGACAAGGCTTTTCGAGTCCACCCGCAGGCCATGGACGACGCCGAGGACACGGTCGGGGGCGGCCAGCAAGGCAGCGCCCCAGGCTCCGCGGAGCATCTCGATGCCGCGGTGCCGCCTCGGTTCGGTTCGCGTGTTCATGGCCGATACCCCTCTCCGGGTCAACGCGATGCGCGGTAGCGTTCTGCGCTCGTCGCGACGGTCATGCCATGGCCGGGTCGCGACAGGTCCGGGTGCAAATGGCCGCCGGCGACCGCCGGGATACCGTCAAAGAGGCGCGGCTCCAGGCGGGCGTGGTCGATGAAGTATTCGGTGTGGCGCAGGTGGGGTATGGCGGCGGCCACCGGCGCGTGCAGCGCGGGTGCGCAATGGGCCGAAACATCGAGGTTGTGCGCGGCGGCGACGGACGCGGCAGCCAGCCAGCCGCTGTACCCACCGCAGCGGGTGACGTCGAGTTGCAGGCAGTCGACCACCGGCGCCATGCGCCGAGCGTCATACAGGTCGGCGATGTATTCACCCGCCGCGATGTCGCAGCGCATCGACTGGCGCAGGTTGTCGAGGCCTTCGGCGTCGTCGCTGCTGACAGGTTCTTCGAACCAGGTCACGCCGAGGTCGTCGAGGACGGCGCCGACCCGGCGCGCCTGAGCAGCGGTGTAGGCACCGTTGGCGTCGACCATGAGCGATGCTCCGTCGCCGGCCAGGTCGCCGAGCAGGCGCACGCGCTCTAGGTCTCTGCCGACCTCGCCGCCCCAGTCCTGGCCGATCTTGATCTTCATGGCCGTGCACCCGGCGTCGCGCCACTCGTTGACCTGTGCGGCGAGTTGCTGTTCGTCGAGGTTGGTGAAGCCCCCGGATCCGTAGATGGGCACCGCATCTCGCGATCGCCCGAAGAGCACGGCGAGGGGTTGGTCGAGCAGCCGGGCTTTGACGTCCCACAGGGCGATGTCGACCGCGCTAAGGGCCTGCGCGACCAGGCCGCGGGTGCCGAAGTTGCGGCACACAGTGTGCATGACGGCCCAGGCGCCGGCGATGTCGGAGGGATCGCGACCAACCAGGATGTCACGCAGGTGGGAAGTGATGACCGTGGCGGCGGCCGGTGAACTGTACGTCCAGCCCAGCCCGGCGGCTTCGCCGGAGCGAATGTGCACGACCACGGCGGTCGTGGCGTTCCACTTTAAGGTGCCGTCGGCTTCGGGTCCGGCCGTTGGCACGGTGTAGGTGTCGACGTCGAGCCGGTCGATGGTGTGCGAATTCATCAGTGCCTGATCAGGATCGGGTGGCGTGGCGGGTCATCAGGTCGGCCGCCCGCGCGGCCAGCGCCATGATGGTCAGTGCGGGGTTGGCCGCACCCTGGGTGGGCATGACGCTGCCGTCAATCACGTAGAGCCGGTCCACCCCGAACACTCGGTGTTCGGCGTCGATCACGCCGTCTTCGGGACGGGTCGCCATGCGGGCCCCACCGACGAGGTGGGCGTAGCGCTCGATGGATATGACCTCTTGGGCCCCGGCGGCGCAAAGCAGGTCGGACATCACGTCGGTGGCCGCGGCAATGAGCTGCTTGTCGTTTTCGCACTGGGTGTAGGCGAAGTGGGCGACGCGCAGGCCGTGGCGGTCGGTCTCGTCGGCGAGGGTGACGCGGTTGTCGCGTTGGGGCAGCAGTTCACACAGCGCGCCGAGGGTCGCCCAGTGTACGTAGTCGCGCATGTATTCACGCAGAGTTTTTCCCCAGTGACCCTGTGCAGCAACGTGTTCGGCCCAGGTTATGGGCAGCGGGCTGACGGTCTGGATGGAGAATCCACGCCGGTAGGGTTTCGCCGGATCGGTTTCGTAGAAGCGTTCGCTGCTGACTTCCGGCGGCGGCGCCTTGAACATGCGAATGTCGTCATCGAAGCGTCCCGCGACCTGAGGGGCTCCCTGCACCATCAGGTGCCGCCCGAGGTGGTCGTGGTCGTTGCCCAACCCGCCGGGATAGCGGTCGGTGGCCGACACCAGCAGCAGCCGCGGTGTCTCGATCGCATAGCCCGCGACCACGACGGCCTGGGCGCGTTGCCGATACAGCGCGCCGTTGTGCAGGTATTCGACGCCGGTGGCTCGCCCGGTTTCGTCATCGACGAGGACGCGACTGACGTGGCTGTCGGGGCGGATTTCCGCGCCGTGCGCCAAGGCGTCGGGGATGTGGGTGATCAGGGGACTGGCCTTGGCGTTGACTTTGCAGCCCTGGATGCAGAAGCCACGGTAGATGCAGTGCGGCCGGTTGCCGAAACGCCCGTTGGGGATGGCGACCGGCCCGACCCGCATGTCGATGCCCAGCGCGCGGGCGCCCCGCAGCGCGATCAGGCCATTGCCGCTGACCGGGTGGGGGCTGTGCGGGTAGCGGTGCGGATCGCCCCAGGGCCAATATTCGCCGGCGACAGGCAGTTCGGCTTCGATCTGGTGGTAGTAGGCACGCAGATCCGCATACTCGATGGGCCAGTCGGCGCCGACACCGTCGGCGCTTTCGGTGTGAAAATCCGACGGGTGGAACCGCGGCGTATACCCGGCGTAGTGCACCATCGACCCGCCAACACCGCGCCCGGAGTTGTTGGATCCCAACGGGACTGGGTCGGCGCCGCCGATCTGGCGCGGATCGGTCCAATACAGGCCGTGCGATCCGCGTTCATCGCTGACCCAGTCGGTGTCGGGGTCCCAGAACGGGCCGGCGTCGAAGACGACCACGCTCCAGCCCGCCCGGGCCAACCGCTGGCCCAGCGTGGCGCCGCCGGCGCCGGCGCCCACGATAACCACGTCGACCTCGTCGTGGTGTTGGTAGCGGCGCATATCGGCGCGCAACCGATGGTTGGTGCGGCTGCCGTTGTTCGGGATGAGCCAGGCGGATTCGTTGCGTTCCCGCACGGTGTGCATCTCACGCATGGGCACGCCTGTCCGGTGCGTCATCCGGCAGGTCGGCGTCGGCCCGGCGGGCACGCTCAACCCGCGCCGCGAAAGGAACGGGATCCGCGTCGTCGCGGTCGGCGACCTCAAAATGTTCGCGAGCGTCGATGCCCAGATTGAGGTAACCCCGCGGATAGGCCGGCCCGGGGAAACCGATCTCGTTCCACGCCCAGGGATGCGAATAGAACGCGGTGCAGGCGTACCGGGTCCACAAACTCCATACGTGCCCCGCCGCGAAGTCATGCCAATTGCCGCCGCTGTCGGCCAGGTCTTGGACGCCTTGGAGCAGCCTTGCCTGTTTCGGCCGGGCGAGTTCGGCGTAGCCCCCGCCGAAGCGGCCGCGGGCGTCGCTGTCCAGGCCGGCCAGGCTGTCGCGCCAAGCCCGTCCGTCTTCGGGCATGTCGTCGTAGTGCCAGCCGTCGGTCTCGCCCACGGCCAGCCGGGCGTCGATCAGGGCCAACACCGGCACCTTGGGGTCGGCGTCCTGGGCGAGTATCAGATCGAGCAGCGGCGCGGCCACGCCCACCTCGGCGGGGGTGAAAAACGACAGCATCTTCGGCAGCGCCAGACGCGCCAAAACGACGCCGGCGGTCGCCTGGTCCCACTCATCAGCGCGGGCCAGCACGTCGAAACCCGGGTACCTGCCCTGGTTTTGCGGCGTGACTCCGTCCTGGCCGGGTGGGCGAAACGCCATCAGCTCCCCCCGTCGCCGGGCAGCGGCAGGTCCTCACGGCGCAGCAGCGCGGCCAGCAGCCCCATCCCGCCGACCAGCGACGCCAGCAGCGGGGCGAACGCCGGCGGGCCGGATTCCATGTTGTATTTCGTTAACCCGCCGGGCCGCTGACGGATGCCGCGCAGGTGCAGATATGCGCCCTGCATGCCGTTGGCGACGATCAGCGCGCTGGTCGCGGGGAGCAACGTGCGCGCCGCGCGACGGGAGAAGAACCCCGCCAACCCGGCCGGCACCGCGGTCGGCACGATGATCACCGGCCAATACATCATCTTGTTACCGAAGCTGGCGCCGTCGTGGGAGAAGTAGATCTCGGCGGTGGTGACCGCGGCGCCGACGGCGGTCAGCGCCGAAAGCGTACGTTCGAAACGGCCGGTGCGGATCGCATGTGCTGCTGCGCGGATGGGATTCACGAGCGGTCCTTCTTCTCGCCGGGCAGGTATTGCTGCAGTTTCTGTTTGACGCCCTGCTTGATGAATCCTCGTGCGTCCTTGTCGCCCCCCAGCACCGCTTGGACCAGCGATATGGCCTCATCGAAGGTGGCGTGCGGCGGGATCGGCGGAACATCGGGGTCACAACGCACATCCAGCACAGTCGGTCGGTCAGCGGACAGCGCCCGCAGCCAGGCGCCGCTTAGTGCGCCGGGGTCGTCGAGGTTGTCACCGTGCAGTCCCAGGCTGCGCGCAAAGCCGGCGTAGTCAACGTCGGGAAGAGACTGGGAGGCTTCGAATTTGGGTGAGTTCTCCATCGCCCGCATCTCCCAGGTGACCTGGTTGAGATCGTTGTTGTGCAGGACCACGACGATCAATCGCGGGTCCGACCACTGTCGCCAGTACTTGCTGACGGTGATCAATTCGGCCATGCCGTTCATCTGCATGGCGCCATCGCCAACGAACGCGATCGCCGGCCGGTCGGGATGGGCCCATTTCGCGCCGATCACATACGGCACCCCGGGACCCATCGTCGCCAACGTGCCCGATAGTGAACCCCGCACTCCCGCAGGGAATTTCAGATGGCGGGCATACCAGTTCGCGGATGATCCGGAGTCTGCGGCGATGATCGCGTTGGCGGGCATCCGCTGGGAGAGTTCCCAGAAGATGCGCATGGGGTTGACCGGGTCGGCATCGGTCATCGCGGTGCGCTGCACGGTTGTCCACCAGCGGGCCACATGCTCTTCGATCTGCTCGCGCCAGGACCGGTCGGATTTGCGTTCGAGCAACGGAATCAGTGCCTGCAGTGTGGCTTTGGCGTCGCCGACGAGGTTGATTTCGTACGGATAGCGCATCCCGATCCACTTGCCGGAGCGGTCGATCTGCACGGCGCGCGCTTGGTCAAGGTCGGGCAGAAATTGCGTGTACGGAAAGTTCGACCCGACGGTCAGCAGCGTGTCGCAGCCCTGCATCAAATGCCAGCTCGCCGTGGTACCGAGCAGGCCGATCGAGCCGGTGACCCACGGCAAATCATCGGGCAGCACGTCCTTGCCCAGCAACGCTTTTGCCGCACCGGCACCGAGCAGATCGGCAACCTCGGTGAGCTCGTCGGCGCAGCCGCGCGCGCCTTGCCCGACCAGCATGGCCACCTTCTGGCCGGCGTTGAGCAGTTGGGCCGACCTGCGCACTACCTCGTCGTCGGGAACGATGCGAGCCTGAGCGAGCCCAAGGCTGGACGGCACCTGTTTGAAGGCGTGCCCCGGCGGCTCATAGGACAGCTCGAACACGTCGGAGGGCACGATGATGGCCGTGGGGGCGGCCTCGCTGAGCGCGATGCGGATCGCGCGGTCGATCAAGTTCGGCAACTGTTGGGGAACGGTACACATCTGGACGTAGTCGCTGCAGACGTCCTTGTACAGGCTGATCAGGTCGATCTCCTGCTGGTAGGACCCGCCCATCGCCGAGCGTTCGGTCTGCCCGACTATCGCCACCACTGGGACGTGGTCGAGTTTGGCGTCATACAGGCCGTTGAGCAGGTGCACCGCGCCGGGCCCGCTGGTGGCCACGCACACCCCGACCTGGCCGGAGAATTTGGCGAATCCGACGGCCTGGAACGCGGCCATTTCCTCGTGCCGGGCCTGGACGAACTGCGGGTGGTTGTCGGCCCGTTGCCACGCCGCCAACAGGCCGTTGATGCCGTCTCCCGGAAAGCCGAAGACCTGACGCACCCCCCACTCTCGCAGCCGGGCCAGCAAGACATCGGCGACGGTTTCTGACATGTGTTCTCCTCCAATCGTTCTGTCGTGTGACCGACCCCGACAGACAGTGCGTGAAATCAGTGCCGACGACGCGCCCATGCGATACCGCCGCCGGTCATCGCCGCGGCGGCGGCGATCGACAACGTCCTCGAGTGCTCGGCCAGCCACAGCTGGGGCGACCTCTTGAGCGCCCGGTCGTTGAAGACGCCGCGGGCGCCATAGTCGGCGCCGGTGCTGCCGTCGAGCGGTTCCCACAGGTTGTTCGGGCGGTCGGGGCTGACCCGCTGCCCGGTTTGCTGGGATGAGTAGCCGGTTTTGGCGAGGTAGCGGTCAAGCAGCGCCGGCATCACCCGCTGTCCGAGGATGGTGGCGACGGTGCTGGCCCCCACCCAGTACTGCTTGCGCCTGGGATGGTCAGCGGCGAACACGATCGCGCGGGCTGCCACTTCGGGCTGGTAGATCGGTGGCACGGGCTGCGGATGACGTGGCAGCCGGGACAGCACCCAGGAAAATTGAGGGGTGTTCAGCGCCGGCATCTGCACCACCGTGATGTGGATGTTGCTGTGTTCGTGCAGCAGTTCCGTGCGCAACGATTCGGTGAACCCATTGATGGCGTGTTTGGCACCGCAGTAGGCCGATTGCAGCGGGATGGCCCGGGCGCCGAGCGCGGATCCGACCTGGACGATCGTGCCCGCTTTACGGCGGCGCATGCGAGCCAGCGCAGCCGTGGTGCCGTGCACGAAGCCCAGGTAGCTGACCTCGGTGACCCGGCGGTACTCCTCGGGCGTGATCTCTGCGAACGGAGCGAACACCGAGGTGAACGCGACGTTGACCCACACGTCGATCGAGCCGTAGACCCGTTCGACTTGGCTGGCCGCGGCGTCGACTTGGCTGAAGTCGGCGACGTCGGTGGCGATGCATACCGCTTGGCCGCCCTCGGCCTGGACCTCGTCGGCGGCAGCCGAAAGGCCGGCTTCGCCGCGCGCGAGCAGCGCGACGCGGTCACCGCGTGCGGCGAATGCCCGCGCGGCCGCGCGCCCGATACCGGCGCTCGCTCCGGTGATCACCACGGTGCGTGGCGCAAAGGTGGTCATAGCTGCTCCTTGCTGGGTTGATCGATGTGTCCCAACGCAATGCTTTCGCCGTTGACGCGGCCCGGTGGCTGCGCCAGCCGTAGCGATGTTTCGATGAGCAGTGCGTGCACGAACGCCTGTGGGATATTGCCGCGCAGTTGGCGTTGCACCACGTCGTACTCCTCGCACAACAGGCCGGGCGGGCCGCAGGCGGCACGGTTGCGTTCGAAATACCGGCTGGCCGCGACCGCAAAGCCTTGTTGGTGGTGGGCCAGCGCGGTCCAGAATCCGCACAGCAGGAACGCGCCTTCGGCCTCGGACAGCGGACGTTGGTCGTGGCGAAAGCGGTAGACGAAGCCGTCGTGTTCCAGTTCGGCGCACACAGCGGCCAGCGTGGCGATGCTGCGCGGGTCATTCGGGGGCACCGCGCCGCGGATTGCGGGGACGAGCAACGCCGCGTCGACGCGTTGGTCGTCGGGTGCCCGCTGCCAGCGGCCACTGGGGTGCTGGCTGTCGGCGGTGGCGGCCAGGATGGTGTCGGCCAGGGCGCTCCATGCTGCTCCATCGTTGGGCGCGGCATGCGCGGCGATCGCACGCAACCCAGCAACGCACGTCAGCCGCGAATGCGTCCAGGGCCGCACCTCGAGCTCCCAGACGCCGGCATCGGGGTCCTGCCAGCGTTCGGCAATGGCGGTGACCGCGGTGGCGACCGCGCGGTAGACGTCGCTATCGAGGTGGTCGTGGTGCGCGGCGGCCGCGAACAGCAGCAGCGACTCACCGAGGGCGTCCAGCTGAAACTGCTTGTTTGCGTGGTTGCCGACAACGTCGCTGCCACCGGGGTATCCGGGTAGCTGCAGTGATCGCTCGTCGGGCACCGAGCCGCCGGTGATCGTGTAGGCCGGTCGAAGTTCGGGCCCATCGGAGAGGATCCGCTGCGCCACGAAGCTCACGGCGTCGTCAAGAAGCTGGTGTGGACCGTCGACGGCCACGGCTTGGCCGGCGTAGCACTGGTCGCGAATCCAGACGTAGCGGTAGTCGTAGTTGCGGCTCTGGTTGGCGCGCTCGGGCAGGCTCATCGTCGCTGCGGCGACCATCCCGCCGCCAGCGCTCGTCAAACCTCGCAGCACAGCGTAGGAGTGGCGGCAGTCACGCACCGCGATACTCGAACTCATTGGGGGAATGGTTTTACGCCAACTGCTTTCGGTGGCCGCCCAGAGCGAGTCGGCATCCGGCAGTGGCTGGGTGGCAGCGGTCTTGGACATTTCTAGGACGAGATCGTGGACGGAGCCCTCCGGCAGCTTGAGCTCGGCTTGCAGGGACTTGAGGCCGTCGGTGTGCCGGTTGGGGGTGGCGTGGGCGGCGCCGTGCAGCCGCACCTGCAAGTCGCCGACCCGGGCATGCCAGGAACCGTGGTCGTCGCGAGCGAGACGCCTCATTCCGTGGCAGCCGAATCCGGCGGCCGGGGCGAACACCAGCTGCGCACATGCATCCCCGCATATCGCCATCAGCCGACGCATCAACACCACGCGGTCGCGGTCACCCGGGAAGGCCAACGCCTCGCGGCACTCGATGATGCCGTCGGTGGTCACCCACCGGGAGCGCCAGATCAGGCTGCCGTCTTCGTAGTAGCCGCCCCAAACGAAGCGCTCCATCGGGGTGATGGCGAACAGTCCACGCCCCCCGATCAGCATGGCGAATACGGCGTCGTCATCCCATCGCGGTGCGCACATCCAGCTGATCTCCCCATGGGGTCCGATCAACGCGCCGCGCTCCCCGTCGGCCAGCAGCGCATACTCGCGCAGCACATGCGGATCCGTGATGCCGGCGCCCATCATCCGGGCTCTCGCTTGGAGTCCTTTACGCGCCCTGCCGCGCGTTTCCGTGGCAGCCACGCGGGACCGGCGATCTGGTCGGGGACCAGCCACATGCCGACGGCGAAGTTATAGCAGAACAGCGCCGCCCACAACAGGATTGCCACGGCCGTCAAACCCGTCGGGCTTGGCGCATGATGAGCCGCGGCCACCGCGGAAATCACGACCAGCATGAGTGCACCGATGCTCGTCGCGGCGCTGAACAACAGCGCCAGCCGATGGCGAATCGCCGCCACTGCGGCAAATACGGCTAGGCCCAGCAGCACCCAACTCAGCTTCTCGGTGAGGGGTATCCCAAACACAGAGAACCCGACGTCGGCGGGCGCGACAAGAAAAATTCGGATGAGGCCGGCCGCGCCGCTGATCCCAGTTGCGAGTGCTTCCGCGGCCAGCAGCCATCTAGCCCTCCGCCAGTGCGACGCATTGAGGCTGACCCGGCGCAAGTGCGATGTCGCATCAGGTACCGAACCTCGCGTAAATCGCGCCACACCCGCTCCCGTGGTTCCCATCGATGTACTCAGACCCCGTATCCGGCCTCAGTCGCAGTGTATCCAGAATGGATGACATCCAAACCTGATAATTTGCTAAATGAATAGCATCCACTGCGATGTAGACTCCTGGACTAATGACCGTGAGGGCGATAGCAGCATCCGACCCGGGTGGCCAGTCGGGACCGCGCGACGAGTACGACGCCGCCGCCTTGGAGCGCGCGACACGGGGCCTGCTTGCTCTCAACGTCACGGTCCTCGAACAAATGGAAAAGCGCATCGGGCTGGCGCCACTGAGGGCGCTGCAATCCTTGGAGCGCCTGGGCCCGAGCCTGGTCACCAAATTGGGCCAGGACCTCAACCTGGTGCCGTCCAGCGCCAGCCGACTCAGCGACCGCCTCGCCGAGGCGGGATTCATCACCCGAGCCGTCGCCCCGCACAACCGCCGGGCGACCATCCTGACACTCACCGAGGCAGGACGGGCCATGCTCGACGACCTCGTCAACCTGCGCGTTGCGCTGCTCCGCGCCGTTGTCGACGAAATGAGTCACGACGAACGCGACGCGCTAATGCGCGGCGCCGCGGCGTTCACCTCGGCCTACTACCGCCTGACCGAATCCACTTCCCCACCCGCCGACGGCGCCTAGCACCCGCTTGCAAACGCGGGATGCGCGCCGACGAATTCGAAAGGCAATAAACCGTTTTCACAGGCCAAGTATTATTTGACCGGTGGCCGGTCTTGGCCGGGACTGCGGTCAAAACGCTGCTCATGTTCGTTGCCGCCGCGGTCGCGTTCCGTGTAAGTCAGCGTCGAACCATCGCCGAGTTCACCCCGTTCGACTGGATCACCGCCGTTGCGGTCGGCGCGATCATCGGCCGCACCGCGACCGCGCCCAACACGTCATGGGCCGTCGGGGCGACGGCTATGCTGACGTTGCTTCTCGCGCACGGGGCGCTAAGTCGGCTGCGCTTTTGGCCCGCGCTGCGACGGCTCATCGACCCCCCGCCCCGCGTTCTGATCCGCGATGGCCGCATCGACTTCGCCAGCCTCAAACGCTGCGGACTCACCGATGCCGACCTGGGAGCGGCGCTGCGCCAACACGGCGTGGAGGACCCCAGCACCGTGCACCTGGCAATTTACGAAGCCAAAGGAGCGATCTCCGTCCTCGCCGAAAAACCCTCGGGACCGCCCGAATCCGAGCCGCCACCGTGACCACATCGCATGCGGAGTCGAACGCTGCGGCTCGGCCATGGCCGCAGGCGGGCCGACAACGACCGGCCGATACGAATCACGAGTTGCGCAGCACAATTGACCATGCGACGAAGCTGACTATGAGGCCGAAGCCGACGACCAGTGACCTCGCACCGATACCGGCCAGCCAAGCCGCACGGATCAACAACCACTGATCAGCGGCAGCCAAGCCACGACGAACGAGCCGCGTGACAGGGCGGGAATCCACCTCGGTGCATGATGGCGGTAACGGCGCTAACGGCGGGTTCCTTACCGGCAATGGCGGGTTCCTTACCGGCACAAGCCCGAATCGGCGCGCGACGCGGCCTGCGCGGCAATCGCGTGCATCAGCGCGCCGTAGCGCTGGTTCTGCTCGAGCGTCATGGTCGATGCCAGCTCATGGCTTCCCGCGATCGCCCGGCCCGGCGTTTCCGTACGCACGGCGCCCGGTTCGATCACGACCACGTGCACGCCGAACGGTGCGAGTTCGCGCCGCAACGAGTCGCTGACCGCCTCCAGTGCGAATTTCGTTCCCGCATATGGACCATAGGTGGCCATGGCGATCTTGCCGCCAACGGAGCTGATGTTGACCACGCGGTCCGTACTGCGGAGCAGGGCCGACAGCAGCGCCTGGGTGACGGCGACGCCATCCCCATCAAGCTGCCGCCATCAGGCCGCGGAGGACCCGGGCGTCCCGGGCGCGCTGGGCAACAGGATCCGGGGCACCCCGGGAGTTCCCAGCTGGCCGGCCAGCCACGGTAACGCCGTGGCGAAGACCGCGCCGGCGGTCGGCCAGTCGTGCGCCCCGGGTTGGGAGACCACCGCGCAGTCGATGCCGTTCGCGCGCCCGAGCGCGCACAGGGAGGAGGCGGCCGCCGCCGGGTCACCCACCTCGTCGGCGGCCCCGCGGCCAGCACGCTCCATCGCGGCAGGATCGGCAACCGTGACATCGCGACCCGGTGTCGGCGAACCACCCGACGCGAGCGCGAACCACCCGGACACTCCGGTGTAGCGGCCGTGGCGATTCATCACCGTCGTCGGGTCAAATGCCGCCCACGCGTCAGCGTTGCCGCCGAATAAGTCCGCGATGGTTTGCGCCTTGTTTCCCGCGTTAGGGCTGAAGTCGCCCTCGAAGTCGACGAACGCGCGCAACAGTTCGGGGTGCATGACCACCAAATCCACCGCGCACGTCCCGCCCATCGAAAATCCTACAACGCCCCAGTGGGACGGTTCGGGGCTGACTCCAAAGTTCGAGATCATGTAGGGCACAACGTCTTTAGTCAGGTGATCGGCTGCATCGCCGCGGCTGCCGTTGACGCATTCCGTGTCGTTGCCGAACTCCCCACTGGGGTCGACGAACACCAGCACGGGCGCGTTGCCGTCGTGCGCGGCCGCGAAGGCGTCGACGGCATCCATCGCGTCGCCGGCGCGCACCCAGTCGGCCGGTGTGTTGTCCATGGCACCGACCATCATCACCACCGGCAGCCGCGGCGGCGGACTACTCGCAAACCATGCCGGCGGCAGATACACCAGTTCTTCGCGATGGTTGAAATGCGATGCGTCGCTGGGGATCTGAACCGGAACCAGGCTACCGTGGGCGGGCTTGGCACCCTTGCCCGCCGATGCGGCGACGGTGGCCTTGTCGGTCAGGTGCGGCAGCGGAGCGGAGGTGAGCTGATTCCAGGCGCTCTGCACCGTCGGGAAGTAGCCGACCCAACTGTTGAGGGCCAACAGCGCGCACAGCAGGCAAAGCGGCACGGCGAGGATCGCTGCCCCACGCCGCCACCAACGCGCGCCGCGCCAGCCCAGAATCGAGACGGCCGTGGCCGTACCGGCCAGCATGATCCAGACGTACAGGGCCCGCGGCGCCGATCCGGTGTCGGTAAGACACCAGTGCGCCGCCCAGGCCGCCATAGCGCCGACGGCGGCAGACAGCGGCAGCCACCACCGCCGCCAACGACGCGACCGCCTGCCGACCGCCAGCCCCACCGCGATCGCGGCGACGACCTGGACCGTCATCGGCACCCAGCCGTGGATCAGCGATGTCTGGCTGCTCAGATGTGGCCGAGCGCTGCTCACAAGCGAGCCGGCGTAGATGCCCACCAGGGCCAACGCGAGAGCGACGACGGGAGACTCATTGGCCCCCTTGGGCTCTTTCGCCTCCTTGGCGCCTTTGGTCTGGCCGGACGGCACCGCCCTGACCGCGACCTCGGTAATGGTCATGTCCGCTCGTTCTTTTCCGCTCTGGCTGCCACGTGGCAGCTTCGACTGTCAAGAAAAGATTCGGCGACAGGGCTTGGCTGATCCTCTGTGAATACTTGGAACGGCTCTTCAGCGCTGAGTGCGATCGAATTCAGAACTACGCCGCGGCGCCCGGATTCGAAGAGTTCCACCGTGCCAGATAGGCCCGCCAGGGCAGGTCTGGGTCGCGGTGGGCAAACGCACGACGAGTTCCTGGGCAACCCCGCGGCAAGCGCAGCCGCTGCGCAGCTCGATCGAACCGGACTTGCGGGTGACTATCGGGATGGGCTACGACACCATCTGCGCCGCAGAACCGGGGATGTTCGGGCGGGGTCGCT
Source organism: uncultured Actinomycetota bacterium (assembly GCA_963778135.1). Lineage (GTDB taxonomy): Bacteria > Actinomycetota > Actinomycetes > Mycobacteriales > Mycobacteriaceae > Mycobacterium. Next base: position 1,300,806 of record CAVZTC010000005.1, read on the forward strand.
AGCCCGGGCTTTGTAGTTCCGTACGCACGGCCTGCACCGAAGCTCAGCCGGCACATGTTGGTCGTGTTGCTGGGCGTCCAAGCGGCTGAACTGATCGCCGCGGTACAGCTGTGCACACTCGGCCCGTCTGACCTTGCCGCTGGTAGTGATCGGGATCGAGCCAGGAGATACCAGGACGAGGTCCGCGACGCTCAGGCCATGCGAGGTCGATATCGCCGCGGTGACTTCACGCTTCACGACACCGAGGTTGCCCAGCACAGCCTCATCAGAGTCACCCCGCGCCTTGAGTTCGATGATGGCGACCAGGGCTGGTCAGCACGGTCCGAAATCCCCCGATAATCGGTGCGCAAACTCCCAAAATAAGCCCATGTCGTGGGAGAACGGCAGCCGCGACACAATGGTGCAATCCAGTGGCGCTATGCCGCCGCGGTCCGCAAAATAGCCAGCCATCCGCTGTGAGAAATTCGCCAGCAGGTTCCGATACGAAATCATAACCCCAAGCAGGTTGGCGGGTCGATCCGGACGCATATTGCAACTACGCGGTGGCCGGAAAGTCTTCCCCATCAACATCATATTTTGCGGAAGCATTGAGATTAAGTAGATCGACTTCGATGATTGATGGGCCAGATTCACCGATCTGCGCCCTAATATGCTGGACAACATCACCAACGACAGAAGAGGTCGTGAGAATGACCGTCGGCGACGCGTCGCGCAGCACCGAACCAACACGTTCATCGCTGGCGCCACCCAGCGGAACCAAAAGCGGCACAGCGATGCCTCCGGCCTGCAATGCACCAAGAAAAGCAACAATGTAATCAACGCCCTGCGGCGCCAATATCAAAGCGCGGTCACCAACGGTGGTGGAATGCCTGAGTTCCTGTGCCACGTTCATTACCCGCCGATACAACTGCAACCACGTCAGGGTTTCGGCAACACCGGCCCAATCCTCGTAATCGATGAAGTGAACGCGGTGCTATCGGGCTGCAGATTGACACACTGGCGCAACATTGTAGGAATGGATCGCTCATTCACAGGAAGCAGCACCTCGGATGTCTTAAGTGTTGTGTGCCGAAAAGAGGCACCCACAGAGTTCTATAACCGTGCCATTAGTTTTTCAGGTACCTGCGCACTACGTCGTCTTCCCCAAACGTGCCCGTGTGCTGCAGGCCCTCGGTATCGCGGCTGAAAAATGTCCACTGCCGCGGAGCTTTCTGCGGCTCCCCGATCAGCTTGACTGTGCAGCGTCGATTGCTGGGGTTCGTCGTGCCGATGATGTCACCGACCCGGATCTGCGACGGATGAACCTCGGGTGCATCCCACCAATCCTGTGCGGCCATGTCCACCCGTCCTCGCTCCGTTAAGGCCGCCATGGAGGCGGGCAGTAAATTTCGTTCAGTGTTTGCGGCGACGGCGTGCATGGTGCGGGGGCTGTCGCCGTTAGCGGTCACGATGGTGTGCATCGCTTGGCGGTTGCGCGCGTGGTGCCGTGGCGCGTCTGGTCGATCCCGGCGCTGGCCTCGTGGCGAGTGGCCGATGCGGTGTTTGAGTCGCTCACTGCCACCGTGACCGCCGACCCATCGGTGTCGACCACGATCTGCGGTGCCGAATCTGTGTGTTCAAGTAGATTTTCAAGGAGCAAGGAAGCGACAGCGTTGGCCTCGGGCAGCAGTCGCACGACCGACCAGCGCTCCACGCGGTCGGCAACGAGGGAGCGCGCCCGGGCGGTGCTGGCCGGCAGCGCGATGTGATCCTGTCGTCGCTGGCCGTCGCAGGAGGGGGCAGCGCCCAGATCACGGACTCGACACTTGGGTGCACGGGCATCGCCCGGATGATCCCGTTTGCTGCCAGGGTTTTTCGGCCCGCAGCGTGTTGAAACGCCAGCATCAACGGAACACAAGGCCAGTTGAGCCTGACGTACCAGTGCGGCGGTCAATACCGCCCAAATGGATGATTCGGCAAGCATAATCGGGTCACGTCGAGGACGACCGCGCACGACGCATTGAGGGCGAACCCGGTGATTGTGTTGGGCAGCCGCAGGCAGGTGTCGTTGCCCAGCAGGCCGTCGGTCGGCCAGCACGGACGCCGCGCGGATGTTGTGGGCGGAGATAACTACACGGGCCTCTCGGTTGAGCGCCACGAAATCCGTACCTCCTTGCGGTTGCCACAACCCTTCCCTTCGACGTCGACGGGATACCTGAGTTCGTGAGGTGCGAGGGTTCCTGTGGCGCTCGTAGGGCGACCATCCGAACATGAACAAGGCTGAAAACGCCCGCAACTAAGCGGTTTGGCTTGAAGTGGGCGGGGACAGACTAGCTTCTGACGCTTGGCTGAGACATCTCCGGCCGCAAATGGCCTTATCCGCCTTTCGATATCGATGCAGCCCTTCTAGCACGTCCAAAACTGGACGGTACGCCCCGCAACGACCCACAACCAACACACGCATAAAGACTTCGTTAACTGGCAATGCTTTTCGTTATTCGGCTAGAATCGAAAACAGTCGCGTGCCAACGAGTGTCACGGCGGCGTAACATCGGCGGATCACGGATCACCTCGTGGGACGCGTTGACGACATGGAAACCGGGATCGGCGTGGCCTTGGCGCCGCAGCCACCCGGGCACCTACCCGACTGGGACTGTCCGTGCCGCTGACGCGCTGCCCGGTTCTCACGTAGGCGGTGGACAGGGCTAGATTTGGACGCTGACTTCTTAACGTCTCAGGCTGCAAAGCCTTTGTCCACCTTCAAACGGGGTATGCAGCCCGTCTCCTAGCCCGCCGTAGGTCGGACAGTACACCCGGATCGACCAGACCAAAGCCCATAGGGGCCAAGGTTTCGCGAATTGGCGGCACATCGCCGCCCAACTTCGTTTCTCGGCTTGTACACGCTTGGGAATGCACGTCCGCAACGGAGCAGAAGAACGCTCAGCGAACCGGATCAACCGCACCAGTAGAGTCGATCTTTGGGGTCGACGGGAAGCTGCCCCTCATCGCCAATCCGAACGAGTCGCCACAAGGGGAAGCTGCATACGAGAGTTTCCCAACATGAATTTGCCACAAGGTGCCGGTCTTCCTCCGATCAGAGGTGAGCCAGATTTGGTTGTCTCACAATGCCTCTCACGGCAGTGCCCTCGCGTATCCAACCGGACGTGTACCGCCGTCGCCGCTCGAAGCCAGCCGCACGAAATTGAAGGAGTCTGTTGATGACCGCTTCCAGCACCTTATGGCTATTTCCGTTGATCGTCGTTGGCGGGGTGCTACAGGCAGTGGGCGGACCAATGAATAACGCCCTTCGCGTTTCTCTAGTGAACCCATGGCTCGCCACGCTGGTGTCTTTCGTTCTCATTGTGCCGGTCTTTCTCGTGATCGCTGCGATACGCACTCGGCCACTACCGACCGCCGCGGGGCTTGCCAGCATGCCTTGGTGGGCACCGCTAGGCGGAATCGTCGGCTCGGTTGCGGTGGTCGCTGGTCTGCTGTTTATAGGGACGGTTGGCGCCGGAACCTATGCAGCGCTGACCGTGAGCGCCAACCTTCTTACGTCGATACTTATCGACCACCTTGGGTGGTTCGGGATCGCTGCGCACTCAATCACCCCGCTCCGTGCAATCGGTGCCATCGTGCTGGTGACCGGCGTCGTTCTTGTTACTTCCAGCTAGAAGACCACCCCAAAACGCGGCTGGTAACCGGCGAGACCCCGGTGCGATGCGTTGATAGCGTCTTGTCGCGCGGGTTCCTGCGTGTGGCGGCCCCAGACTCGGTGTCGGGTGGGCGGCGGCGCTTGAACGGACAACCAATTCCCCAGCGCGCCAGGTGCGGCCGCCGTGATAGCGATCCGCGTAAGAGCCGGCCTACCTTCGGGCACACCCAGAAGGGGCCGCATATTCCTAGCGGCCAAACGGTGTTCGGCAAGCCCGTCATCACAGCACTCGACCGCCTATGGTCATCCGATAATCAGCTGTGCCCGCGGCTCGCGTGATACATCACCGCACCGCTAGCCGAACCAGAGCGTCCGAAAGTACCTGGCGGCGTGAGTAACGATAGCGTCCCAGGGAGTGGTGGACTTCGGATCCGGCGTGTTTTACGCGTTGCGATCAACGAGTCATGTTGAACGCTAGGCGATTTGGTGTTGTTTGGCAAGCGCTGCCGCGGCGTGTTTCTCGGCGATAACGGCCCGGAGTTCGTCCATGGACACATCGGAGAGGTAGCAGCGGGTGACCTGCCACTCGTCGTGAGCTTCGATGACTACCGCAGTGGCCAGCCGCAGAAACGCCGCCGGGTTGGGGAAGATCTCCACGACATCGGCCCGGCGCTTGATCTCCTTGTTCAACCGCTCGGATTGTTCGACCAGATCCTCTGCCAATGAGCCTTCGGGAACGCAGTGAACGCCAGCACGTCGGTCTTGGCTTCAGCCATCATCGCGGCCACCTTCGGAAACGAGCCGGCCAGGGTGTCAGCGACCCGGTCCCACTGCACGGCCACCTCGGCCGGGTCGGTGTGGGCGAAGATGGTCTTGACCGCCGCAGTCACCGCCGGGGCGTGCTTGGCCGCCACCGCGGTGTGCAAGTTGCGCATGAAATGCACCCGGCACCGCTGCCACGACGAGCCAGTGAACTGTTGTGCCACAGCAGCTTTCAACCCGGCATGCGCATCAGAGATGACCAGATGCACCCCCGAGAGGCCCCGCGCCTTCAGCGAGGCGAGGAATTCGCGCCAGAACTCGTAGGACTCGCTGTCCCCGACGGCGGTGCCCAGCACTTCGCGGGTGCCCTCGATAGACACCCCGGTGGCCACTACCAGGGCCTGGGAGACCACGTGCGCCCCGATACGGACCTTGCAGAACGTCGCATCGCAGAACACGTACGGAAACTCGGTGTGGGCCAAGCTGCGGGTGCGAAACGCCTCGATCTCCTTGTCCAAGCCGGCGCAGATCCGGGAAACCTCCGACTGGGAGACACCGGATTCCACACCCATCGCCGCGACCAGGTCATCGACACTGCGGGTCGACACGCCGTGCACGTAGGCCTCCATAATCACCGCGTGCAACGCCCTATCGATGCGGCGACGCCGCTCCAACAGCGACGGGAAGAACGAACCGGCCCGCAGCTTGGAGATCTGCACCTCGATATCCCCGGCGGTCGTAGACACCGTTTTCGGTCGGTGCCCGTTGCGGTGCACCGTGCGCTCACCGCTGCGCTGGTAGCGGCCGGCGCCGATCGCCTCAGTGGCCTCGGCCTCGATCAGCGCCTGCAGCCCGGCGCGGATTAACTCGGCGAACACCGCGCCGACATCAGCAGACTTCAGCGCATCGAGCTGGGCAAGCAGGGCAGAATGGTCCTGGGTCATCGCGTCGTATGTCTTTCTGTGAGTCACTTTGGTCGGTAACTCACTGACCACAACGCGATGGCCCACCCATACCCCGGCAGCGACACACCCGCCAGCAGGCCCGGCGCCATCACCCCCGGCTCCCGAAACCCCACCAAGCCAGGGGACTTACCCCACGGCATTGGCTTGGAGACGCAATTTTTAGCGCCGAACGCCACAGACAACCCGAACGGTTGATGTTTATTTCGTCTTTCGACCGCGCCGAACGGGTGCCGCTGTATTTCCTTTCGCAGCTGCCTCATCCGGTGGGCACCGTGGATGAGGCGATCGACGCGCTCGCACCTGAGAGTGTGAAAACCGCTCGGGAGTTGGGGCGTGAAGTGGTGCGGCAGGGTGACCTGTTTGCGATTCCGATGGATGTAACCACCCGGCAGCTACGGAAGCAGAGTGCGCAGTTCGTGCGGCGTCACGTGACCGTCGAATGGGTCGGCTGGGCTAAGCAAGCGATAGCCCAACAGAAGACGATCGACGCCGTGAAACGGACGATGCCACCCCCACCTGTCCGCCAGTACGGGTCGAATGAGTTGTGGCGAAAGTGGTGCGACGAGTCGGATGCGTGGCTGGATGAGTTGGCGAAGCGTTGCGCCGCACAGTATCCCGAAGTGTCCGAAGTGTGGCCGGACGGGGCGACCCGGCACGACATGCGGCCCACCAAACCGTCCCGCAAATGGCACACACGGCGGGAAGTCGAAGCGATGCCGTTGATGGGGACGGCGCACACGGCTTCCGAGGTCGCGACGATGCCGAACGGCCTGCAGTACGTGCGCGGTTGCCTGTTTCACGATCCTGCGGTCATCAACGAGACACGTCGACCGGACCACGCCCGCCGACCACTGGGCAAGAGGTGGTATTTGATCGCACGCAACACGGTGCCCGTATTAGGGAAATAGAAACGTTGGGCTAATTCTGGCCCACGAACCCGCCGGTATCGACTGGCGGGAGAAACCCACGAAAGGAAACACACATGATGAACATCGATGACGTGTTGATCGAGAAGCTGGTCAGTGCGGAGCAGGACGCTCTGCGCGACAAGACCGGGCAGCCGGAGAACACGGTGCCCACATACAGGCCCGTCGCGTTTAGCAGCCGTGGCGAAGTCGACTGACAGTCAGCAAATTTCGGGCGGTGGGGGCCGTGGTCAGACGGCCCTCACCGTGTTCAAAACCCTCAACCAAGGAAGGAACGAACACGTCAACTTTACAGGCCATCGTCATCGAACAAGGCGGCGGTGTGCGGCTGATTGAGATGACGCGCGGCGAAACGCTGCGTCCGCTCCAGCAGGCGGTCGGCGGCTTGATCGAACACGTCGGCATCGAATCCGGCGAAGTCAGCTTTTGGGCCAACGAGGAGAGCAAGATGCAGCGCGATTGGCCCGAGCGCGTCAACCAGGTGGCGACCGAACTGCTGTGCCGCCTCGACCCGCGCTGGCTTGGATGGGATGTCCTGGTCGGAACGGTGGTGTTGACCGGCGGCGACGACGGCGACGGCGGATCTCGCACCGTGCCCGACTTCCTGCTCAAAGAGTTCGGGCTGGCGGGCTCGCTGCAATGAGCGAGAACGAAATGCCTAATTTGTATAGTCCGATGGTTGACGTTCTGGCTGAGTCGCTAGGTGTGACATTTCAACTCTGCGACACGGGCGGCGGTTGCACGGCCCTGGTCGGGGAATTTGAATCCGGCGTGGCTGTCTATCTCACAGACGCAGCCGGCAGCCCGCACGGGCACGAAGCGCACATTACCGACATGCCTACTCGGCAGCGGGTAGGTGAGCACAACGTCGGCTTTGCAGTCGGGGTGTACCGGGACGAGCACTGCGAGCAAATTGCCTATCGCGAATACGCAACCGCGACCGTAGCGGACCTGCCCAAGATCGTTAGAGAACAACTGGACAGTTCCCTGACCCTACCGCCGGACACCGACAACAATCTCACCGAAGGCCAGGTGTCGCAATGACCGTTAACGAGACGGCTGAGAGAATAAAGGCGATGGGTACAACTAAGACGCCGCACCAGCGCGCAATCCGCTTCTTCTGGAGTACATTGTTTGGCGCTGCTGCGATCAGTCTCGCTGCGAATGTTACGCACGCTGTTCTCGGGTTGATTCCGCATGTTTGTATTCAGATCGCCGCAGCTGCCGTTCCTCCTATTGCCTTGCTCGCATGCACTCATGGCATCGGCCTGGCTGTCCGGGCGGGCGTCGGTGGTCGGGTTTATGGCGTCGCTGTTGCAGCGACCGTTCTGATTGGTGTGGGGGCCTTCGCCCTGTCGTTCGCTGCTCAGCGCGGTCTGATGATCGCCATTGGGTATAGCGCTGCAACGGCCTGGATTCTGCCCCTAGTGGTCGATGCGTCAATTGCTATCTCGACCACTATGCTCGTGGCGCTCGGCGACAAGCCTGTGCGCCGAACTGGCGGGGGGGCTGGGCAGGCTGCACCGGTGCCTAAGGCACCGGTGCCTAAACCAGTGCCGCAGGCGGTGCCTAAGCAGGCGGTGCATAAGCAGGCGGTGCCTAAGCAGCGGGCGTCCAAGGCGGCGGTGACGAAGCCGATGCCTAAGCAGGCGGTGCACAATTCGGATGTGCAGGCGGATACGGAACTGGCGCGCGAACTCGTCACCTCCGGGGTGACTCTGCAGCCGGTTGACACTGTGGTCGGGGTATTGGCCGCGATTCGCGGCGGAGCGTCGATTAATTCCGCGTCAAAAACCTTTGGGCTTAACTACCGTACGACCCGCAAGATCGCGCTGGCGATCCGGCCACCCACACACACGTTCGAGCCGACGACCCGGTTAGCAGCCTGTAACGGTTCCCCCGTCTGAAGGCGAACCAGTTCTGCGCCCCGGTCAATTGTTGGCCGGGGCGCAGACTTTTGCCGGTTCCCACGGACGGCAGCCGTCGCCTTCAACGATTCGTTGACGGCGTTCAACCTCGAAACTCGCCGGGCCGAGGCCCTGTCGTTGTTTGGCGGCTTCGGCGAACAGCGGCCTACGTGCAAATCTTTAGAGCCCCCAAATGTAATAGCTGCCATTATAGCTATTGTAGTCACAATAAAATCCATCATAATAGAAGCTATGAAAGCTACCATCATAGTAGCCAGGCCAGTCGTCTGAAATAAAAGTACTTGTAGGATAAGTTCCCCCATAGATTCCATCAATATAGCCGCTATGCAAATTGCCATCATAGTAGCCAGTGCCGGTGCCGAATAGAGAATTTATATTCGTGTCGATATTATTTATAAATTGAGCGAAGGGGTTATCAGCCGGGGGTTGATTCACCGCTACATTTTGACTTGAAAAATTCACTCCATTCGTCAGATTCGTTAGGTACGCAGCAGGGTCTACACTGGGCGGGTACGAGCCAATGAAGGAAACACCGTCGGGGTTGAGAGCGATATTGATAGGGGTACTGGTGCCTACGAAAGGGGTGTCAAGCCAACCGGATTGGCTATAGGTGTAAATGCCCTCGGCTGGGTTCACGAGCAATGACTCGTTAAGCGAGTTAAGCGGAAGGGCTAAGGATAGATCGCCGGACAGATTAGGGGATCCGGTGTCCACCTGCACCGTCCCCGTGAGACTGCCAAGCTTCAAGTCATCGCTGAGGCCCAGGCCGACCTGCAGGCTCCCCGTATAAATGCCTTGTTGTGGGTTCACTGCCACCGCGAAGCCAGTGTCCAAAACGTGCGCACTTATTGAACCAGCCCCGGAGCTGTCGGTCGTTGTTGAATACTGCAAGCCTGGAATGGAGATAAACTGGCTTTGGCTACCGTCAGCGGTGTTGCCAGCCAGCCCGTAACCGAAGCCGCCCGCCGTGGTGTAACTAACGCCGTTAACGATGTGTCCGGAGGAATCCGAGCCCGACACCGTGGTGCTAGCGAGATAGGGCGTTCCGGAAAGCCCGGAAATAGCCGATGAAATATTACTGCCCAATGATCCTGGAACATAGGTTGCAACTGCATTAGCGAGTGGTCCAAGGTTTGGGAGGACCACGCTGTTAGTCACCTGTGTCTGCGCGCCGCCAGTGCCATAGGGCATGGTGTCGGTCGTCGTCGTTGTCGGGAATAGCTTGCTGCCACCATGCACTACTGTGGCGGCTACCGCGTTGCTCTGGCCGGTTCCGATCAACGGGTGGCCCAGCAGGGCTTGCGCCGGTGTATTCACCGCGTTCGCCAAGGTATGCGCTGCATTGGCTATCTCGGTGCTCAAGTACTGAGCTGCACCACCGTTGAGCAGGCTCACGAACTCGGCGTGAAACGTCGCCGCCTGCGCGCTGAGCGCCTGAAAGCCCTGCCCATGGCTGGAAAAGAGCGACGCGATCGCCGCCGACACCTCATCGGCGGCGGCTGGCGCAATCCCGATCATCGACGGCCCCGCCGCCGAAGTGGATTCTTTGATCGCGGCCCCGATCCCACTCAAGTCCGCTGACGCCGTGACCAACACCTCAGGTGCTGCGATCAGGTAGGAAGACATCTTGGCTCCAATCAGCCCCCGGGGCGACGCATGCCAAGCGCAAATCTTCAAACGGCGCATCGAACTGTACGCGGTCGGCGGGGATTTGGGAGCCGAGTTCGCTATCGCCATTCGACGAACGCCTCGGCGATTGGCAGGCCGCCGCTACGCGCAGAGGATAGCGTCCCAGGGAGTGGTGGACTTCGGATCCGGCGTGTTTTACGCGTTGCGATCAACGAGTCATGTTGAACGCTAGGCGATTTGGTGTTGTTTGGCAAGCGCTGCCGCGGCGTGTTTCTCGGCGATAACGGCCCGGAGTTCGTCCATGGACACATCGGAGAGGTAGCAGCGGGTGACCTGCCACTCGTCGTGAGCTTCGATGACTACCGCAGTGGCCAGCCGCAGAAACGCCGCCGGGTTGGGGAAGATCTCCACGACATCGGCCCGGCGCTTGATCTCCTTGTTCAACCGCTCGGATTGTTCGACCAGATCCTCTGCCAATGAGCCTTCGGGAACGCAGTGAACGCCAGCACGTCGGTCTTGGCTTCAGCCATCATCGCGGCCACCTTCGGAAACGAGCCGGCCAGGGTGTCAGCGACCCGGTCCCACTGCACGGCCACCTCGGCCGGGTCGGTGTGGGCGAAGATGGTCTTGACCGCCGCAGTCACCGCCGGGGCATGTTTGGCCGCCACCGCGGTGTGCAAGTTGCGCATGAAATGCACCCGGCACCGCTGCCACGACGAGCCAGTGAACTGTTGTGCCACAGCAGCTTTCAACCCGGCATGCGCATCAGAGATGACCAGATGCACCCCCGAGAGGCCCCGCGCCTTCAGCGAGGCGAGGAATTCGCGCCAGAACTCGTAGGACTCGCTGTCCCCGACGGCGGTGCCCAGCACTTCGCGGGTGCCCTCGATAGACACCCCGGTGGCCACTACCAGGGCCTGGGAGACCACGTGCGCCCCGATACGGACCTTGCAGAACGTCGCATCGCAGAACACGTACGGAAACTCGGTGTGGGCCAAGCTGCGGGTGCGAAACGCCTCGATCTCCTTGTCCAAGCCGGCGCAGATCCGGGAAACCTCCGACTGGGAGACACCGGATTCCACACCCATCGCCGCGACCAGGTCATCGACACTGCGGGTCGACACGCCGTGCACGTAGGCCTCCATAATCACCGCGTGCAACGCCCTATCGATGCGGCGACGCCGCTCCAACAGCGACGGGAAGAACGAACCGGCCCGCAGCTTGGGGATCTGCACCTCGATATCCCCGGCGGTCGTAGACACCGTTTTCGGTCGGTGCCCGTTGCGGTGCACCGTGCGCTCACCGCTGCGCTGGTAGCGGCCGGCGCCGATCGCCTCAGTGGCCTCGGCCTCGATCAGCGCCTGCAGCCCGGCGCGGATTAACTCGGCGAACACCGCGCCGACATCAGCAGACTTCAGCGCATCGAGCTGGGCAAGCAGGGCAGAATGGTCCTGGGTCATCGCGTCGTATGTCTTTCTGTGAGTCACTTTGGTCGGTAACTCACTGACCACAACGCGATGGCCCACCCATACCCCGGCAGCGACACACCCGCCAGCAGGCCCGGCGCCATCACCCCCGGCTCCCGAAACCCCACCAAGCCAGGGGACTTACCCTGAGTAACCGACCCAACACCGCCTCCTCGTGATCAACGAGGACGGTTCCCGATTTGGCCCGAGACCTACTCCAACGGCAATCCGCCGCCTCGGCAAGGCAGCGCAAGCGCAGCAGTCCCGAGTGCGGGCGCAGGATGATTGGGCCCGTGCAGGAGAACCAACAGCCCTCGGAACATCGACTCGGTGTGCGAATCCCCTCGCACACTCTTGGCACGACGGGTTCGCCCGCCATGAGCGATTGAGGCACCGTATGGCGCACACCCGCAACGAATCGGTGGGCGCGGACGGTATCGAACCGCCGACCGCTGGTGTGTAAAACCAGAGCTCTACCACTGAGCTACGCGCCCTATGTGCCCGCCGCAGGCTACACGCCCACTGCCCCTTCACCCAAAACGTCAGCAAAACGTCAGGCCCCCTCAGGCCTCCTCAGGGCCGCTAAGGCTTGAGTCCAGATTCGCTGATCGCGGGCTTCACCCGGCTGCTTCATCTCGGCGAACCGAATGATCCCCGACCTGTCGACGACGAAGGTGCCGCGGTTGGAGATTCCGGCCGCGTCGTTGAACACGCCGTAGGCCTGGCTGACCTCGCCGTGCGGCCAGAAGTCGGACAGCACCGGGAACAGGAAACCGCTCTGGGTGGCCCAGATCTTGTGGGTGGGTGGTGGGCCGACCGAGATCGCCAGCGCCACACTGTCGTCGTTTTCGAACTGGGGCAGGTGGTCCCGCAGTTCGTCCAGCTCGCCCTGACAGATTCCGGTGAACGCCAGCGGGAAGAACACCAGCAGCACGTCCTTGGAACCGCGGTAGTCGCTGAGGGTGACGGGCTGCTGATTCTGGTCGCGCAACGTGAAGTCAGGCGCACTGCTCCCGACTGGCAGCATCAGCGCCGCCCGGCGCGCGATTTTGGCTGCACCAGCCGGCTGGCGCTCCAGTCACCCAAGTTGACCGACGACGTCGGCATCAGGCCGGCGGTGGGGGCCGCCTCGGCGATCTCGGCGGGCAGCACGTGACCGGGCCTGCCGGTCTTGGGGGTCACCACCCAGATCACCCCGTCTTCTGCCAGCGGGCCGATCGCATCCATGAGCGTGTCGACCAGATCCCCGTCCCCGTCGCGCCACCACATCAGCACGACGTCGATGACCTCGTCGGTGTCCTCATCGAGCAGCTCACTTCCGCACGCTTCCTCTACCGCGGCGCGGATGTCGTCATCGCTGTCTTCGTCCCAGCCCCACTCCTGGACAACTTGGTCTCGTTGGATGCCCAGTTTGCGGGCGTAGCCCGGGGCGTGATCCGCCGCGACCACCGTGGAACCTCCTAAACCATCCGAGCGCGCCGTGCGACGCGCTTTATCGTCGCACAACCCGACGCCGACTCATACGGCCGCCTCAGAAGGAGGCCACGCATATCTTGGCGGCCTTGGTCCTTGTGTCGTTCATCTGGTCGACCCGCTTGTTGAATTCCGCCGACCCGACGTGGGTGGCGATGGCGTTCGCCACCGAGCGAGCAGCATCGATGTAGGCGTTGAGCGCGTCCCGCAACTCCGTGGACAACTTGTCGTTGAGGCCGCCCTCGACCGTCGAGGCGCTGCTGTTGAGCGCGTCGATGGCCGGTCCTTCGGTGGGTCCGGTGGCACGGCCCTGGTTGTAAGCCAAGACGAAGTTGTTCACCTGCTCGATCGCGGTCTTGCTGCTGCTGGCAAAGCTTTCACACGTGCTGCGAACCGCTTGCGTCGTCAGCGATTGTTGCCGCTGCGACTCCCTGACCCGCGACGTCGCCGACGAGGCCGACACCGACGCCGCCACCGACGAGCGGTAGGCCGGGGCGACCTTCGTGTCGGGCGACGCCGTGCCGCCGGTGACGGAGGTACACGCGACGACAACCATCGACACCACGGCTATGCAGCCGAGTGCCAAGGCACCCCGCTTGGGAGCCTTTCCCGCAACGAGGTGTCCCAAGGCACGCCATCCGCTGAGCACGGCTCATGACGTTACCGGGTCGCCATGACGACTGCCCGCGTCCGCGCCCAAAAAAGCGACCGGACTGCGGCTACCGGCCCGGGACACCGGTGCGGCACGATAAAGGGACCACCGTCCACTCAGACAACCCGCCAACCACAGGACCAACCACAGGAGCGAAGTTGACCACCGAGTTCGCGCGCACCGATCTGGCCAAAAACCCAAGCAGCGCAAGCGAACCCGACCGGGTTCGGGTGATCCGCGAAGGTGTGGCGTCCTATTTGCCCGACATCGACCCCGAAGAGACGTCGGAGTGGCTGGAGTCCTTCGACGAATTGCTGGAGCGCTCCGGGCCGGCGCGGGCGCGCTACCTGATGCTGCGACTGCTGGAACGGGCCGGCGAGCAGCGGGTGGCCATCCCCGCGCTGACGTCCACCGACTACGTCAACACCATCCCGACCGAGCTGGAGCCGTGGTTCCCCGGCGACGAGGACGTCGAGCGCCGCTACCGCACCTGGATCAGGTGGAACGCGGCCATCATGGTGCATCGCGCGCAACGGCCGGGTGTGGGCGTGGGTGGGCATATCTCGACCTACGCGTCGTCGGCGGCGCTCTACGAGGTCGGCTTCAACCATTTCTTCCGGGGCAAGTCGCACCCGGGCGGCGGCGATCAGGTGTTCATCCAGGGCCACGCGTCTCCCGGCATCTACGCGCGCGCCTTCTTGGAGGGGCGGCTCAGCACAGATCAGCTCGATGGGTTCCGCCAGGAGCACAGCCACCCAGGCGGCGGGTTGCCCTCCTATCCGCACCCACGGCTGATGCCCGACTTCTGGGAATTCCCGACGGTGTCGATGGGCCTCGGCCCGATGAACGCCATCTACCAGGCCCGGTTCAACCACTACCTGCACGACCGCGGCATCAAGGACACCTCCGATCAGCACGTGTGGGCGTTCCTGGGTGACGGCGAGATGGACGAGCCGGAAAGCCGGGGGCTGATCCAGGTGGGCGCGAACGAGGCGCTGGACAACCTGACCTTCGTCGTCAACTGCAACCTGCAGCGCCTCGACGGCCCGGTGCGTGGCAACGGCAAGATCATCCAGGAACTGGAGTCGTTCTTCCGCGGCGCTGGCTGGAACGTCATCAAGGTGGTGTGGGGTCGCGAATGGGATGCCCTGCTGCATGCCGACCGCGACGGGGCACTGGTGAACTTGATGAACACGACGCCCGATGGTGATTACCAGACGTACAAGGCCAACGACGGCGCCTACGTGCGCGACCACTTCTTCGGCCGTGACCCGCGCACCAAGGCGCTCGTCGAGCAGATGACCGATTCCGAGATCTGGAACCTCAAGCGCGGCGGGCACGACTACCGCAAGGTCTACGCCGCCTACAAGGCCGCCGTCGATCACAAGGGACAGCCCACGGTGATCCTGGCCAAGACCATCAAGGGCTACTCACTGGGCGCGCACTTTCAGGGCCGCAACGCCACCCACCAGATGAAAAAGCTTGCGCTGGACGACCTCAAGGCCTTCCGGGACTCGATGCGGATTCCGGTCAGCGACGCTGAGCTGGACGAGAACCCGTACTTGCCGCCGTACTTCCACCCCGGTCCCGACGCCCCCGAGATTCGGTACCTGCTGGACCGGCGCCGCACCCTCGGCGGTTTCGTCCCCCAGCGCCGCACCAAAGCCAGGGTGCTGAAGCTTCCGAGCCGCGACGTCTATGCCCCGCTGAAGAAGGGATCGGGACACCAAGAGGTCGCCACCACCATGGCGCTGGTGCGCACTTTCAAAGAACTGTTGCGGGACACGGGAAAAGATGGGATTGGCCACCGCATAGTCCCGATCATTCCCGACGAGGCCCGCACGTTCGGCATGGACTCGTGGTTTCCGTCGTTGAAGATCTACAACCGCAACGGCCAGCTGTACACCGCCGTGGACGCCGAACTGATGCTGGCCTACAAGGAAAGTGAAATCGGCCAGATCCTGCACGAGGGCATCAACGAGGCGGGCTCGACGGCGTCGTTCACCGCGGTCGGCACGTCGTACGCGACGCATGACGAGCCCATGATCCCGCTCTACATCTTCTATTCGATGTTCGGCTTCCAGCGCACCGGCGACGGCTTCTGGGCCGCGGCCGACCAGATGGCGCGCGGGTTCGTGCTCGGTGCGACCGCAGGGCGCACAACTCTGACCGGAGAGGGTCTGCAGCACGCCGACGGTCACTCGTTGCTGCTCGCCGCCACCAATCCGGCGGTCGTCGCCTACGACCCCGCCTTCGCCTACGAGGTCGCTTACATCATCGAAAGCGGGCTGTCGCGGATGTTCGGGCCGAACCCGGAAAACGTGTACTTCTACATCACCGTCTACAACGAGCCGTACGTGCAGCCGCCCGAGCCGGACAACTTCGATCCCGAAGGCATGCTACGCGGGATCTACCGCTACCACGCGGCCACCGAGCGACGCACCAGCAAGGCGCAGATCCTGGCATCAGGGGTATCCATGCCCGCGGCGATGCAGGCGGCCGAGATGCTGGCCGCCGAGTGGGACGTGGCCGCCGACGTGTGGTCGGTGACCAGCTGGGGCGAACTGAACCGCGACGGCGTGTCCATCGAGAAGGCCAAGCTGCGCCACCCCGACCGCCCGGCCGACGTGCCCTATGTGACGCAGGTGCTCGCCGACGTCGCCGGGCCGGTGATCGCGGTGTCGGACTGGATGCGCGCGGTTCCGGAGCAGATCCGGCCGTGGGTGCCCGGCACGTACGTCACGTTGGGCACCGACGGGTTCGGCTTCTCCGACACCCGGCCGGCGGCTCGGCGCTACTTCAACACCGACGCCGAATCACAGGTGGTCGCGGTGCTGGAGGCACTGGCGCGCGACGGGGACATCGACCGGTCGGTGGCCGTCGCGGCCGCCCGGCAGTACCAGATCGACGATGTGCTGGCCGCGCCGGAGCAGACCTCCGATCCGGGCTCTGCCTGACCCCCCTAAAGCCCCCCAAAGCCGCCTGGACTCGCCAAAAACGGGCTCGCCGGCGCTAAGAGCGCAATAAGATACCCACAAGACCCCGCCCATCGCTTTTGGGGGAAACTTCCAGAAACCCGGCGTAAGTTTTAGGGATGACGGACAACGAGTCCCCGCCGCCCGCGGCACAAGCGCTACCCAGGTCGCCGCTCAAGCTCCTGGACACCGTGCCCGAATCACTGCTGCGACGACTGAAGCAGTACTCCGGCCGGCTGGCCACCCAGGCGGTCGCGGTGATGCAGGAAAGGTTGCCATTCTTCGCCGACCTGGAAGCGTCCCAGCGGGCCAGCGTGGCGCTGGTGGTGCAGACGGCGGTGGTCAACTTCGTCGAGTGGATGCACGACCCGCACAGCGACGTGAGCTACACAGCGCAAGCGTTCGAACTGGTCCCCCAGGACCTGACCAGGCGAATCGCACTGCGCCACACCGTCGACATGGTGCGCGTCACCATGGAATTCTTCGAGGAAGTGGTGCCGCTGCTGGCCCGTTCCGAAGAGCAGCTGACCGCGCTGACGGTCGGCATCTTGAAGTACAGCCGCGACCTCGCTTTCACGGCCGCCACCGCCTACGCCGACGCGGCCGAAGCGCGTGGCACCTGGGACAGCCGGATGGAGGCCAGCGTCGTCGACGCGGTGGTGCGCGGCGACACCGGCCCCGAGTTGCTGTCCCGGGCGGCCGCCCTGAACTGGGACACCACCGCGCCGGCGACGGTGGTGGTGGGCACCCCAGGGCCCGGCCGCGACGGCTCAAACGGCGAGGTCGAAAGTGAGCGGGCCAGTCAGGACGTGCGCGATATCGCCGCCCGGCACGGCCGGGCCGCGCTCACCGACGTGCACGGCACCTGGTTGGTGGCGATCGTGTCCGGCCACCTGTCGCCGACCGAGAAATTCCTGGGTGACCTGCTCGGAGCGTTCTCCGATGGCCCCGTCGTCATCGGACCGACGGCACCGATGCTCACCGCGGCCCACCACAGCGCCAGCGAGGCGATATCCGGGATGAACGCGGTCACCGGCTGGCGCGGAGCGCCCCGGCCCGTGCTGGCACGAGAGCTCCTGCCAGAACGCGCCCTGATGGGCGATCCGTCCGCCATCGTGGCGCTGCATACGGACGTGATGCGGCCGCTGGCCGACGCCGGCCCCACTCTCATTGAGACGCTTGACGCGTATTTGGATTGTGGCGGCGCGATCGAGGCCTGCGCCCGCAAGTTGTTCGTTCATCCAAACACCGTGCGATACCGCCTCAAGCGCATTACCGATTTCACCGGGCGCGATCCCACCCAACCGCGGGACGCATACGTGCTGCGAGTCGCGGCGACGGTCGGTCAACTTAGCTACCCGACACCTCAACCGAGTGTCGCCAACAACGCGATGTCCCAGCTTTCCGCACCGGTCAGGGGGGGTCTGGCGGGCTCATTTGGCCGATAGTGATTTAGCCAACACATCGCGGGACGGTCTCAAACATGTAGCTTACGGAGCTATTTTGTGGAGAACATACAAAAACCTAAGACCAGGTTCATAATCTGTTACACCGTGCAAAACCGTTTCCACAGTGTTCTCTTAGACACGTGATTGCGTTGCTTGCACCCGGACAGGGCTCCCAGACCGAGGGAATGCTGTCGCCGTGGCTGGAACTGCCCGGCGCGGCGGACCAGCTCGCGTCGTGGTCGAATGCCTGCGGCCTGGATCTTGAGCGTCTTGGCACCACCGCCTCGACCGAGGAGATCACCGACACCGCCATCGCCCAACCCTTGATCGTTGCGGCCGCGCTGCTCGCTCACCAGGAGCTGACACGGCGCGGGCTGCTGGCCGCCGAGGAACTTATCGTCGCGGGGCATTCCGTCGGTGAGATCGCCGCCTACGCGATCGCAGGCGTGATGGCCGCAGATGACGCCGTTTCGCTGGCCGCTACCCGCGGCGCCGAGATGGCCAAGGCCTGCGCCGCCGAGAGGACCGGCATGTCCGCGCTGCTCGGCGGTGACGAGGCCGAGGTGCTGAGCCGCCTCGAGCAGCTCGACTTGGTCGCCGCGAACCGCAACGCCGCCGGCCAGATTGTCGCCGCCGGCCCGCTGACCGCGTTGGAGAAACTCGCCGAGGACCCGCCGGCCAGGACCCGGGTCCGCACACTCGGTGTCGCCGGCGCGTTCCACACCGAGTACATGGCGCCGGCCCTCGATGGCTTCGCCGCTGCGGCGGCCGGCATCGCGACTGCCGAGCCCACCGCCACGGTGCTGTCCAACTACGACGGCAAACCGGTCGCTTCGGCCGCCGCGGCGATGGAGACCTTGGTCGCTCAGCTCACCCGGCCGGTGCGCTGGGACCTGTGCAACGCGACCCTGCGTGAGCACAACATCACGGCGATGGTGGAGTTCCCGCCCGCGGGTACCCTCAGCGGCATCGCAAAACGCGAACTTCGGGGAGTTCCGGCTCGCGCCGTCAAGTCACCCGCAGATCTGGACGAGTTGGCAAACATCGAAACTGCCGCCTTTGCCAGAACAACGTAGAATACGTCAATTCGATTCGAACACAACATATTACGAAGGGAACACGTCGTGGCCGTTAGTCAGGAAGAAATCATTGCCGGTATTGCCGAGATCATCGAAGAGGTCACCGGTATCGAGCCGTCCGAGGTCACCCCGGAGAAGTCGTTCGTCGACGACCTGGACATCGACTCGCTGTCGATGGTTGAGATCGCGGTGCAGACCGAGGACAAGTACGGCGTGAAGATCCCCGACGAGGACCTCGCCGGTCTGCGTACCGTCGGTGACGTCGTCGCCTACATCCAGAAGCTCGAGGAAGAAGACCCCGAGGCTGCCGCAGCGCTGCGCGCCAAGCTCGAGGCGGAGAACCCCGAGGCCGTGGCCAACGTCAAGGCGAGGCTGGAAGCAGACAGCAAGTGACCAAACCTTCCACTGCTAATGGCGGTTACCCCAGCGTTGTGGTGACCGCCCTCGCGGCGACGACGGCGATCGCGCCGGACATCGAGAGCACGTGGAAGGGCCTGTTAGCCGGCGAGAGCGGCATCCACGTCCTCGAAGACGATTTCGTCACGAAGTGGGATCTGCCCGTCAAGATCGGTGGCCACCTCAAGGAACCCGTCGATAACCACATGGGTCGGCTGGACATGCGGCGCATGTCGTACGTCCAGCGGCTGGGCAAATTGCTCAGCGGCCAGGTGTGGGAGGCCGCGGGCAGCCCCGAGGTCGATCCCGACCGGTTCTCGGTCGTGGTCGGCACGGGGCTGGGTGGCGCCGAACGGGTCATTGAGAGCTACGACCTGATGAACGAGGGCGGCCCCCGAAAGGTGTCGCCCCTCGCCGTCCAAATGATCATGCCCAACGGCGCCGCGGCGGTGGTGGGCCTGCAGCTCGGGGCCCGCGCCGGGGTGATGACCCCGGTGTCGGCCTGTTCGTCGGGCTCGGAGGCCATCGCCCACGCGTGGCGGCAGATCGTGATGGGTGACGCCGACTTCGCCGTCTGCGGCGGTGTCGAGGGCCCCATCGAAGCGCTGCCCATCGCCGCGTTCTCGATGATGCGGGCCATGTCGACCCGCAACGACGAGCCCGAGCGCGCGTCGCGGCCGTTCGACAAGGACCGCGACGGCTTCGTGTTCGGTGAGGCCGGTGCGCTGATGGTCATCGAGACCGAGGAACACGCCAAGGCCCGGGGCGCCAAACCGCTGGCCCGGTTGCTGGGTGCCGGCATCACCTCGGACGCCTTCCACATGGTGGCGCCCGCGGCAGACGGCGTGCGTGCCGGCAGGGCGATGACGCGGGCATTGGAGCTCGCAGGCCTGTCGGCGTCGGACGTCGACCACGTCAACGCGCACGGGACGGCGACACCGATCGGGGACACCGCGGAGGCCAACGCCATCCGGGCCGCCGGCTGCGACCAGGCCGCGGTCTATGCGCCGAAGTCGGCGCTCGGCCACTCCATCGGCGCTGTTGGGGCACTCGAGTCGTTGCTCACGGTGCTGAGCCTGCGTGACGGCGTCATCCCCCCCACACTGAACTATGAGACCCCGGATCCCGAGATCGACCTTGATGTAGTCGCGGGCGAACCTCGCTACGGCGATTTCCGTTACGCAATCAACAACTCGTTCGGGTTCGGCGGCCACAACGTGGCGCTCGCCTTCGGGCGCTACTAAGCACGGAAGGGACGTTGGCTAGACCAATGACGAGATCGTCGGAACTAGTTACGGGCAAGGCCCTGCCTAACGTGGTCGTCACGGGCATCGCCATGACGACCGCACTGGCGACCGACGCGGAGAAGACGTGGAAGTTGCTGCTCGATGGCCACAGCGGGATCCGCACCCTCGAAGACCCGTTTATCGAGGAGTTCGACTTGCCGGTCCGCATCGGCGGGCACCTGTTGGAGGAATTCGACCACCTGCTGACGCGGGTGGAGCTGCGCCGGTCGAGCTACCTGCAGAGGATGTCCACCGTTATGAGCCGCCGCCTATGGGAGAACGCCGGCTCGCCCGAGATCGACACCAACCGGTTGATGGTGTCCATCGGCACTGGCATGGGTTCGGCAGAGGAGCTGGTCTTCAGCTACGACGACATGCGCGCTCGTGGCCTGCGGGCGGTCTCCCCGCTGACCGTGCAGAAATACATGCCCAACGCGGCCGCAGCGGCGGTGGGGCTGGAGCGGCAGGCCAAGGCCGGGGTGATGACGACGATCTCGGCATGCGCGTCCGGATCCGACGCCATCGCCCGTGCGTGGCAGCAGATCGCCTTCGGCGAGGCCGACGCCGCGATCTGCGGCGGCGTTGAGACACGGATCGAGGCGGTGCCCATCGCCGGGTTCGCCCAGATGCGCATCGTGATGTCGACGAACAATGACGACCCCGCCGGTGCGTGTCGCCCGTTCGACAAGGACCGCGACGGATTCGTGTTCGGCGAGGCCGGCGCCCTCATGCTCATCGAGACCGAAGAGACCGCCAAGGCGCGCGGGGCCAACATCCTGGCTCGGATCATGGGGGCCAGCATCACCTCGGACGGCTTCCACATGGTGGCACCGGACCCCAACGGAGAACGCGCCGGGCATGCGATCTCGCGGGCGGTTCAGCTGGCGGGCCTAACGCCCGGTGATATTGATCATGTCAACGCCCACGCCACCGGCACCCAGGTCGGTGACGTAGCCGAAGGCAGGGCCATCAACAACGCGCTGGGCAGTCACCACCCAGCCGTGTATGCACCCAAAGCCGCCCTCGGTCACTCGGTCGGTGCGGTCGGTGCGGTGGAGTCCATCTTGACCGTGCTCGCGTTGCGTGATCAGGTGATTCCTCCGACACTGAATTTGGTGAACCTCGATCCAGAGATCGACCTGGACGTGGTGGCGGGCAAGCCGCGCACCGGCAACTACCAATACGCGGTCAATAACTCATTCGGATTCGGCGGCCACAACGTAGCGATCGCCTTCGGGCGGTACTAGCACAACGCAAGAGAAACACAAGGCCCGTCCGATAAAACCAGAGCAAGACCGGACCAACAGGAGACCTGCGATGACAATCATGGCCCCCGAGGCGGTTGGCGAATCGCTCGACCCCCGCGACCCGCTGCTGCGTCTGAGCAATTTCTTCGACGACGGCAGCGTCGAACTGCTGCACGAGCGCGACCGCTCCGGCGTCCTCGCCGCGGCGGGCACCGTGAACGGCGTGCGTACCATCGCGTTCTGCACCGATGGCACCGTGATGGGCGGCGCCATGGGCGTCGAGGGCTGCGCGCACATCGTCAACGCCTACGACACCGCCATCGAGGAGCAGAGCCCGATCGTGGGCATCTGGCACTCGGGTGGCGCGCGACTGGCCGAAGGAGTGCGGGCGCTGCACGCCGTGGGAACGGTGTTCGAGGCCATGATTCGCGCCTCCGGCTACATTCCGCAGGTCTCGGTCGTGGTCGGCTTCGCCGCCGGCGGTGCCGCCTACGGGCCGGCGCTGACCGACGTGATCGTGATGGCCCCGGAAAGCCGGGTGTTCGTCACCGGACCCGACGTGGTGCGCAGCGTCACCGGCGAGGACGTGGACATGGCCTCCCTCGGTGGCCCGGAGACCCACCACAAGAAGTCCGGGGTGTGCCACATCGTCGCCGACGACGAGCTCGACGCCTACGAGCGCGGCCGCCGGCTGGTCGGATTGTTCTGCCAGCAAGGGCATTTCGACCGCAGCAAGGCCGAGGCCGGTGACACCGACATCCACGCATTGCTGCCCGAGTCCGCCCGTCGGGCCTACGAGGTGCGTCCGATCGTGACCGCGATCCTGGACGAGGACACGCCGTTCGACGAATTCCAGGCCAATTGGGCACCCTCGATGGTGATCGGGCTGGGCCGGCTCTCCGGCCGCACCGTCGGCGTGCTGGCCAACAACCCATTGCGACTGGGCGGCTGCTTGAACTCCGAAAGCGCCGAGAAGGCGGCGCGTTTCGTGCGGCTCTGCGACGCGTTCGGGATCCCGCTGATCGTGGTTGTCGATGTCCCCGGCTACCTGCCCGGCGTCGACCAAGAGTGGGGCGGCGTGGTGCGCCGCGGCGCCAAGCTGCTGCACGCGTTCGGCGAGTGCACCGTTCCGCGCGTCACGCTTGTTACGCGAAAGACGTACGGCGGGGCCTACATCGCGATGAACTCCCGTTCGTTGAACGCGACCAAGGTGTTCGCCTGGCCGGACGCCGAGGTTGCGGTGATGGGCGCCAAGGCGGCCGTCGGCATTTTGCACAAGCGGAAGCTGGCCGCCGCGCCGGAGCACGAGCGCGAAGCGCTGCACGACGAGCTCGCCGCAGAGCACGAGCGGATCGCGGGCGGCGTGGAGAGCGCCATCGACATCGGGGTGGTCGACGAGAAGATCGACCCCGCGCACACCCGCAGCAAGCTCACCGAAGCGCTGGCCCAGGCGCCGACGCGCCGCGGCCGCCACAAGAACATCCCGCTTTAATTCCTGTTGTTGGGACCCCGACCGTAACCGCACTGCGAAATTTCGCGTTGCAATTCGCAGCGCGGTTACGCTCGCGAGTGCAACATCGCGGAAAGTGCGTGGTGTAGTTCGGCCTCGGGGTCACTGGGGATTTGGTCCACCCGCCAGCCGACGAAGGCGTCGGGCCGGACAAGCAGCGCCCCGTCGGGCGCAAGTCCAGTCGCAACCGCCCACTCATCGCTGCGGACGCAATGCGCCGCGACCGACGCCGAAGCCGCAGCGGCACACCATCGCTCGTCCCCGGCGAGGACGGTGAACCCGGGACCGAGCAGGTCGAGCGTCGAGACCCCGTCACCCACCCACACGTGCGGCACCCGGGTGCCGGGCTGGCCGCGCAACTCCTCCACCAGCGCCACGGCGTCCGGATCCGTGGGCGGGTGTTCCCCGGAAACGACTGCCGCCGAGCGGTATTGGTAGCCCGCCAACAAAGCGAACATCGGTGCCTCTTCCTCCGGCGGCAATCGCGGTCGGTCGTCATCCACCCGCAACAGAGCAAGGGATGGGCCGGTGAGTGACTGGCGCGCGTTGAATCGCCCGACCGGGTGCCTCTCCGCCTGGTACGTGCTCAACAACGCAGGCCCGGCCGCGCCGTTCAGAACAGCTGCCAGCTTCCACGCCAGGTTGTCCGCGCTCTGAATGGCGGTGTTGGCGCCGCCCCCCTTGAACGGCGGCATGGTGTGCGCGGCGTCGCCGACGAGAAAGACTCTTCCACAACAGAATTGGTCGGCCACCCGCTCGTACGGTTGCCATGATGCCACTTCGCTGATCTCGATGTCGAGCTGCTCACCGAAAGCGTGGGTGAGCAGCTCGGCGCAACGCTCCGGCGTGAATTGCGCCGCCGTTTCACCCTCGCTGGGCAAGTAGGTGGTGATGAACATGCCAGCGTCACCCTCCACCACCAGGAAGATCCCGTCCACGTCGGCGTTCTTGACTTGCACGCCATCCCCGTCGCCCAGGCTTGGCACGAACTTCCGCCACGGCGCCTTGAAATAGGTGAAGACGACATAGATCGGCAGTGCGCCGCACCCCGACGTGGTGATACCGAGCGAGTCACGAATGGGGCTGTGCACACCGTCGGCGGCGACAAGATAGCTGGCGCGTACGGTGTAGGTCTCCCCCGAATCCCGTTCGCGCACAACCACCGTCACGCCGGCATCATCCTGCTCGAAGGACACCAGTTCTGAACCGTAGCGACCCTCACCGCCCCGCCTGCGGGTATCGGCCAGCAGAATGGGCTCCAGCTTGCTCTGCGGGCAATACTGCCCGGGCGGCTCGGGGCTCAGCTCCGCGAAGGGCGCGAAGATGGCGTCGATGTCGATCGCCGGTGCTTCCTGCGCGCTGTTCAGCGTCGGCTTGACGACCATGCCGGAAACGCCATCGGCGACCTGGTGGACCTCGTCGGTCAAACCGAGCCCCCGCAGGATCTCCAAACTGCGGAAGCTGAGATTGCGGGCTTTCGGGTAAATGAATACCTCGCGGCGCTTTTCGACCAGCAGCGAGCGAACCCCATGCTTGCCGAGCAACGCGGAGGTGGCCAGGCCGCCGACGCCCGCTCCAACGATGAGCACCGGCACATGTTCGTTGGTAACACTCATAATGTGAATGTTACTGTAAAATGACTGTCTATGTCATTTTTTGTTGGCCGCGACGAACTCCTCCGCCACGCCGACTACCCGCTCGCGATCGCGCGGCGCCAGGCCGATCCGCGTCCGCCGGTCCAGGATGTCGCCGACATCCAGTGCGCACTCGTGGGTGACCGCGTACTCGAACTCCGCCCGGGTGACGTCGATGCCGTCGGCGACCGGTTCGGTTGGCCGGTCGCAGCTGGCGGATGCGATGACGTTGGCCGCCTCGGCCCCGTAACGGGCCACCAGCGACTTCGGCAAACCGGCCACCGAGCCTTGCGGATCACCCGGCCCGGGATTCGCCGGGGCTCCGATCAGCGGCAGATCGCGGGTGCGGCAACTCCCGGTATTCAGCTGCCGCAGGCGGATTGCGCGATCCAGCACGTCCTCTGCCATGTAGCGATATTCGGTCAGCTTGCCGCCGATCACGCTGATGACGCCGGACGGCGACTCGACCACGGCGTGGTCGCGGGACACATCGGCGGTGCGGCCCCCGCCGGTGTCGATCAGTGGCCGCAACCCCGCGTAGGAACCTATGACGTCACTGGGAGCAAGCGCGGTCCCCAACGCGGTGTTCACCGTGTCCAGCAGGAACTTGATCTCCGCCGAAGACGGTTCCGGCACATCGGGAATCGGGCCCGGGGCGTCCTCGTCGGTTAACCCGAGATAGACCCGGCCCAGCTGCTCGGGCATCGCGAAGACAAAGCGATTGAGTTCACCGGGAATCGGAACAGTCAGCGCCGCAGTCGGATTGGCGAAGGCGCTGGCGTCGAAGACGAGATGGGTGCCGCGGCTGGGCCGCAACTTCAGCGAATCATCGATCTCGGCCGCCCACACGCCGGCCGCGTTGATAACCGCACCGGCCGACACGTCGAACGACTGTCCCGTGCGCTGGTCGGTCAACCGCACCGAGGTACCGGTGGCCTGCGATGCGGCCACGTAGGTGAGGATCCGTGCGCCGTGCTGCGCAGCGGTGCGCGCGACGGCGGTGACCAGTCGCGCGTCATCGATCAATTGCCCGTCGTAGGCGAGCAGGCCACCCGCAAGGCCATCACGCGCAACGGTGGGAGCCATCTCGGCAACGCGCTGCGCCGAAATTCTGCGCGATCGGGGCAACGTCGAAGCGGGCGTACCCGCCAACACCCGCAAGAAGTCACCGGCCAGAAATCCCACCCGCACCAGCGCGCGCTTGGTGTGATTCATCGCCGGCAGCAACGGAACCAGCTGGGCCATCGGCTGAACCAGGTGAGGGGCGTTGCGCGTCATCAGGATTCCGCGCTCGATGGCGCTGCGCCGGGCTATGCCGATGTTGCCGCTCGCGAGGTAGCGCAGGCCACCATGGACCAACTTGGAACTCCAGCGACTGGTACCGAACGCCAGATCGTGCTTTTCCACCAGCGCCACCCGCAGGCCTCGTGACGCGGCATCCAAGGCGATGCCGACGCCGGTGATGCCGCCGCCGACCACAATCACGTCCAGCGGTTCACCGTCGGCAAGTGCGGTCAGCTCGGCAGTTCGCCGGGCGGCATTGAGAGCGGTCGAATTGGGCATCAGGCGAGGTATCCGTTCAGTGAGTAGGTGAGTTCGGTGGCCAGTGCTGAGGAGTCGAGGATCGGCGCGACGATGGCAGCCGACTGAATGGTCGACTGCGCGATGAGGAGCACCATAGTCGCGAGTTGGCGCGGGTCGCCGGCGCGGACGGTGCCCGTTTGTTGGGCAACTTCCAGTCTGGCCGCCAACCCGTCTATCAGGAACAGCTGGCTGGTACCCAAGCGCTCGGTGATGTAGACCCGGGCCAGCTGCGAATGCAGCACCGACATGACCAGATCGTCGCCGCGCAGCCGGTCGGCCACCGCGACAACCTGTTTGACCAAGGCTTCCCGGTTCGCCCCGTCCAGTGACACTTCACGCATCACCTCGGTGATGTGTGAGGTCATCAGCGTCGACACGATGGACTGGGTGTCCGCCCAGCGGCGATATACGGTGGGGCGGCTGACGCCCGCGCGCCGCGCGATCTCGGCGAGGGTCACTCGATCCACGCCGAAATCGACCACACAGCTGGCCGCTGCCTGAAGTATCCGCTCCCCGGTATCCGAAGCAGCATTACTCATTGACAGCATGTGTAATAGTGTGACGCATGACGCATCTTGAGGAACTCCTCCCACCAATGAAATGGAACGCGTGGGGAGATCCCGCCGCGGCCAAGCCCCTTTCCGACGGCGTTCGGGCTTTGCTGAAACAGGTCGTCGGCCTGGAGGAACAACCCGAGGTCGAACTCGAACCCGACCAGGTGCAGCTGCGGCCGTGCGCGATGTCGCAGGAGGATCAGGACGCCCTGGCCAAGATCGTGGGCCCCGAGTTCTCCCGAACCGCGGACCGCGACAGGCTGCTGCGCGCCGGCGGCAAGTCGACCCCAGACATGCTGCGGCGTAAGGACCGCGGAGTCCAGGATGCGCCCGACGCGGTACTGCTGCCCGGCACCGACGACGAGGTCGCCGAGATCCTGCGCTACTGCTCCGAACACCGCATCGCCGTCATCCCGTTCGGCGGGGGCACCAACGTCACCGGTGGGCTCGATCCCACCCGTGGCGAGTTCGGCTCCGTGGTGTCGCTGGATTTGCGGCGCTTCGACCAGCTGCACTCCCTCGACGAGGAATCCGGCATCGCCGAATTGGGCGGCGGCGTCAGCGGCCCAGAGTCCGAACGCCTGCTCGGCGAACATGGCTTCTCGATTGGGCATTTCCCGCAGAGTTGGGAGTTCGCCACCATCGGTGGTTTCGCCGCGACCCGGTCGTCGGGCCAAGGCTCGGCCGGCTACGGGCGGTTCAACGACATGATTCTCGGGCTGCGCATGATCACCCCGGTGGGGGTGCTGGATCTGGGCCGGGTGGCGGCGTCGGCGGCGGGCCCCGACCTGCGGCAGGTGGCGATCGGCTCCGAAGGTCTCTTCGGCGTGATCACCAGGGTGCGGTTGCGCGTGCACCGGGTACCGGAGACGACCCGCTACGAGGCGTGGTCGTTCCCCGACTTCGCGACCGGGGTCGCCGCGCTGCGGGCCGTGACCCAAACCGGCACCGGCCCAACGGTTGTGCGGCTTTCCGACGAGGCCGAGACCGGGGTTAACCTCGCCACCACCGAGGCGATCGGCGAAAACACGATCACCGGTGGCTGCCTGGGGCTGACCCTATTCGAGGGCACCCCGGAGCACGCCGAGAGCAGGCACGCCGAGACGCGCGCGTTATTGGAGGCCAAGGGCGGCAAGTCGCTGGGTGAGGGGCCGGCGCAGGCGTGGGAGCGCGGCCGGTTCGCCGCGCCATACCTGCGCGACTCCCTGCTCGCCGCGGGCGCGCTCTGCGAGACCCTTGAGACCGCGACCGACTGGTCCAATATTCCCGCGCTGAAAGCCGCTGTCACCGAAGCACTTACCTCCTCGCTGGCGGAATCGGGCACACCGGCGCTGGTGCTGTGCCACGTGTCGCACGTGTACCCCTCCGGCGCGTCGTTGTACTTCACCGTCATCGCCGGGCAGCGCGGCAACCCCCTCGATCAGTGGTGGGCCGCCAAGAGGGCCGCCTGCGACGCGATCATGGCGACCGGCGGAACCATCACCCACCACCACGCGGTTGGTGCCGACCACCGGGCCTGGATGGACCAGGAAGTGGGCGATCTGGGTGTGCAGCTCTTGCGCGCAATCAAGGCGACGCTGGACCCGGCCGGAATTCTCAATCCCGGCAAGCTGATTCCGTGACCGCAGACAACCCCGGGCAGCCCGTCGCGGGGCAACTGAGCCGACGCGAAATCAGCAAGGTGACCGCGCTGACCAACCCGCTCTCGGGGCATGGCGCCGCGGTCGAGGCATCGCAAAAGGCGATCGCCCGGCTGCACCATCGCGGGATGGACGTCATCGAGATCGTCGGTGAAAATGCCGAAGACGCACGCTATCTGGTCGCCGCGGCGCTAGAGAAGGGCACCGACGCCGTCGTCGTCACCGGCGGCGACGGCGTCATCACCAACGCGCTGCAGGTGGTGGCGGGAACCGACGTCCCGCTGGGCATCATCCCGGCCGGCACCGGCAACGATCACGCCCGTGAATTCGGCATCCCCACAGATGATCCCGCGGCCGCGGCGGACATCGTCGTCGACGGCTGGACGGAAACGATTGACCTGGGCCGGATTAGCGACGGTAAAGGGGTCGACAAGTGGTTCGGCACCGTGGCGGCAACGGGGTTCGATTCCCTAGTTACCGATCGGGCCAACCGGATGACCTGGCCGCACGGGCGGCTGCGCTACTACATCGCGATGGTCGCCGAACTGTCGCAGCTGCGGCAGTTGCCGTTCCGGTTGGTGCTCGACGGAAGCGAGGAGATCGAGACCGGTCTCACGCTGGCCGCGTTCGGCAATACTCGTAGCTACGGCGGCGGGCTGCAGGTGTGCCCCAACGCCGATCGCAGCGACGGCCTGCTTGACATCACCATGGTGCAGGCTGGGTCACGGACGCGGTTCCTGCGACTGTTCCCCACGATCTTCAAAGGAACCCATGTCGACCTGGACGAGGTGACCACCGCGCGGGCCAAGACAATCCACGTCGAGTGCCCGGGCATCAACGTGTACGCCGACGGCGACTTTGCCTGCCCGTTGCCCGCCGACATCTCCGTGGCCCCCGGCGCTCTGCAGGTGCTGCGGCCCAAACGCGCATAAGGCCTTCCAACAAACGGTGGCCCGGACGATCCAGGTCGGCTGCCGGGGCATCAACGTGTACGGCGATGGCGATCTGCGGCCGCGAGCCCGTTTACGAGGACGTCGACGAAGTGACCGGTGACGTCGCCATCGATGGGCTGGCGGGTCAGCAATAGCCGGAAGTAGATCGCTCCAGTCAGGAGTTGAAGGGCGGCGAATGAGTCGGTGTCGGAGGGCAACTCGCCCCGAGCGACGGCGCGGTCGAACATGACGCGCGTCTGATCGAGCCGGGACCGCCAGAAGTCCGCACGGCTGGCCGCCATCGCCGCGTCGTCGTGTGTCCCGACCATGGCCTTGATCAGCGCCTGCCCAAGGGGGGTCGCCGAGTAGTCGGTGACCGCAGCCAGGTAGGCCACCAGATCCGAGCGCAGGGATCCGGTGTCAGGTATCGGCAGAAGTTCCCGGTTGTAGTCGACCAACGCATCGAAGACGAGGTGTTCTTTGGTGGGCCACCGCCGATAGATCGAGCTGTCGTGAACCCCTGCCTGCCGAGCGATTTCGCCAATGTTCACCGCAGCGGCGCCGCCCTCGGCGACTACGTTCATAGCGGCCTCGAGTACCGCCTCGCGGACCCGCGCGGAGCGTCCGCCCGGTCGGCGCTGGCCCACTCGCCCAGTCATCGCCCCACTCTAACGCAAGACTCTTGCTTTAGATGCCAACACGGGTTACGGTTCACTAACGCAGTAAATTTGCTCTAAGCGCTACCCGAGCGAACTACCCGAGCGAAGGAGCCGATATGGCATCGTTGGACGCCAAGGTCGCAATTGTGACCGGAGGCGGAACGGGCATCGGCAGGGCCACCGCCCTAGCGATGGCCAGAGCCGGTGCCTTGCTTGTCATCGGCAACCGTGATGCCACGCTCGGCGAGGAAGTTGTTCGGACCATCGAGCAGGCTGGCGGACGTGCCGTATTTCAGGCGACCGATGTGAGCCAACCGGAGGATGCAAACGCGTTGGTGCAGAGGGCCGTCGGGGAATTCGGGCGACTGGACCTTGCCTTCAACAACGCCGGGACAGCCGGTGGGGAAGGGCCCCTGCACGAGCAGGACATCGAAACGGCATCGTGCCTGATCGACGTGAATATCAAGGGCGTCTTCTGCTGCATGAAGTACGAAATCGAGCAGATGCTCAAAACCGGTGGCGGCTCGATCGTGAACACATCCTCAACGTTCGGGCTCAACGGCTATCCGGGTTGGTCCTTGTATTCGGCCACCAAGCATGCGGTTACCGGCATGACCAAGTCGGCCGCTCTGGACTACGCCCAGCGGGGCATTCGCGTAAACGCGGTCGCCCCTGGCCCGATCGAGACGCCGATGTTGGCCAAGGGATTCGGCGACGACCCGAACCACGCCCCGGATGTTCCAATGGGACGGATCGGCCAGCCCGCAGAGATCGCCGATCCCGTCGTCTGGCTGCTTTCCGACGAGGCCAGTTACGTGACCGGACAGGTATTTCCGGTCGACGGCGGCTTCTGCGCGCGGTGACACGAGACGGGAGTATCGCGCGAACTCGAAGCTTGAGCTCGATCCCCGCCTTGATCCGCGGATCAAGGCGTTCTTCGCGGGTATCGACCTGGGTTCGGTCAGACCCAATGTCTCGAGCCGGGAGGAACTTCTGGCACAGGAGAACACCCCGGCGGCGCTGGCCGCCCAAGACCGCGTCAACGCCCTCTTCAATGCCATGGACAGCGAGGTCGTCGCCCCGTCGGCCGGCCTGACCGTCCGCACCGAACCGTTTACCTCAACGCCAGACGGAAACACGATCAAGATCCAGTACATCCGGCCCGACAACGACGAGACCCTGCCGTGCGTCTACTACATCCACGGCGGGCGCATGCAGTTCAGTTCCTGCTACCTCGGCAATTACAAAACATGGGGCCGCATGATCGCCGCCCGTGGTGTCGCGGTTGCCATGGTGGACTTCCGCAATTCGGTGCACCCCTCCTCCGCGCCCGAAGTGGCTCCCTTTCCAGCCGGCTTGAACGACTGCGTCTCGGGCCTGAAGTGGGTGCACGCCCACGCCGGCGCGCTCGGCATCGACCCGGGGCGCATCGTCGTCGCCGGCGAAAGTGGCGGCGGCAACCTGACTCTCGCCACCGGGATGACGCTGAAGCAGAACGGCGAGCTCGGCCTGATCCGGGGCCTCTACGCGATGTGCCCATTCATTGCCGGGGAGTGGCCGCTGCCGCAAAACCCCTCATCCCTCGAGAACGAGGGGATTTTCATCTTCGTGCAGGAGAACCGCAGCACCATGGCCTACGGCATCGACGCCTTCGAGGCCCGCAATCCCCTCGCCTGGCCCGGCATGGCCGCGCCCGACGATGTCAGGGACCTGCCTCCGGTGGTGATCAGCGTCAACGAGTGCGATCCGTTGCGCGACGAAGGCATTGGCTTCTACCGACTTCTGCTGCAGAGCGGCGTTTCGGCGCGCTGCCGCCAAGTCATGGGCACGGTGCACGGCACCGAGATCCTGCCCGTCATGTGTCCCGACATCAGCCGCGATACCGCTTGCGATATCGCCGAGTTCGCGAGGAGCGCCTCATGACTTCATTGCAGATAACCTCTGCGGCGTCGGTCGGCTTCTCCCCTGAGCGCCTGGACCGCCTCGACGACGCGATGCGGGCGGAGATCGACGCCGGTCACTACGCCGGGATCAGCGTGACCATCGCCCGCCACGGCAAGCTAGTCAAGTTCGGGAGCTACGGCTACCAGTCGCTCGAAAGTCGTTCGCCGCTGCGGGACGACGCCATATTCCGCATCGCATCGATGACGAAGCCGATCATCGCAGTCGCGATGATGACCCTCTACGAAGAGGGCAGGTGGCAGCTCGACGATCCTGTCACCAAGTTCATTCCCGAGTTCGCCGACATGCAAGTGCTGAAGGATGACGAGCTGGTCCCGCTCGATCGCCCGATGACCATGCGTCATCTGATGGCGTCCTGCGCGGGCTTCGCCTTCGGCGCGCCGGTGGGCAGCACCAATCTTGAGCTCGATGAGATGTACGCCGCCGCCGGCCTTTTCAGCGGCACCAATGAGGACATGGTCGAAAAGATGGCGAAACTTCCGCTCGAAGCACAACCGGGCACGCTGTTCCGGTACGGCCTGCAGCAGGAGTTTCAGGGCGTGATCCTCCAGCGGCTGACCGGCCAGGCGCTCGACACCTTCCTCGAACGGCGGATCTTCGGACCACTGGGTATGAAAGACACCGGCTTTGGCGTCGCGCCGCAAGACCGCGACCGCATCGCGCCGCGTTACGCCCTGGACGAGAGCCTCGAACTGGGTCTGGCGCCGGACCAATCGCCGTTTCCGGTCTTGGCCGGTACCGCCGCCGGGGAGAAGCCGAGATACCTGCTGTCGATCGCGGGGCTGTATTCGACGGCGCAGGACTACCTGCGCTTCGCGCAGCTGCTGGCGAATGGCGGCGGGCTCGAGGACGTCCGGATATTGGCGCCGACGTCGGTCGCGCTGATGACGAGCAACCTGCTACCCGAGGGTGTGCCGATGCGTTTCGAGCAGCCATTCGCGGGCGTCGGCTACGGCATGGGCGTCGGTATCGTGCTCGACCCGGCGCGGGCCGATTTCAACGGCGGCGGCATCGGTGCCGGCACCTGCTACTGGGGCGGCGTCCACGGAACCTGGTTCTGGGTCGACCCGACCCACGACGTCATCGTTGTCGGCATGGTCCAGCAGCAAGACGCCGGCAACGCGATGACCGGCCGCCCCTATCCGGTCCCCGATATTCGCGCGATATCGCGCTCCATCACCTACGGGGCGTTAGTCGACCCCGCGACCTAGCCGACTCCCCGGCTGAGCCAGGTCACCTCGGCGCCGTCGCCGCCGTCGCGATACACCTCGAGCGCCTCGTCCCAGGCCGTCCCCAGCACCGAGTCCAGTTCGGCGGCCAGGGTGTCCGCGCCCTGCCGCATCATCGACCGCAGCCGCATCTCGCCGACCATGATGTCGCCGTTGGCGCTCATCGATCCGCTCCACAATCCCAATTGCGGGGTATGGCTGAAGCGCTGGCCGTCGACTCCGGCGCTGGGGTCCTCGGTCACCTCGAAGCGCAGCACCGACCAGGAGCGCAACGCGTTGGCCAACCGGGCGCCGGTGCCTACCGGGCCGATCCAGTTGGTCACCGCGCGCAGCTGCCCGGGCATCGCCGGCTGTGGGGTCCACACCAGGTTGGCCTTGGCCCCCAAAGTCGAGGACAACGCCCACTCGACATGCGGGCACACCGCCGCGGGCGAAGCGTGGACATAGACCACGCCTGCCGTGGCGTCGGCGAATTGGTTCGACGCGCGCATCTTCTGCTCCTTCGGTTCCACGAGGGACGTCTTCCCCAACGACCTGGTGAACCCGACGAACAGGATGTTTGCCTTGATATTTTTGAGCCGTGCGTGTCTATTGTGCCTCGTGGGACCTATGTTGCGCTAGTGTGCATTTTTTGAGATGGGCCGATCAGGGGCCGATCAGGCGTATTCGGCTATCACCGCATCGGAAAGCGCTGGCCACACGCCCAACGCCCATTCGCCGAAATCCCGGTCCGTGAGCGCCACCAGCGCCAGCTCCGCCTCCGGATCAGCCCAGATGAAGGTGCCCGATTGGCCGAAATGGCCGTACGTCCGCGCCGAATTGCGGGCGCCCGTCCAATGCGGCGATTTCGCATCCCTGATCTCGAAACCCAGCCCCCAATCGTTGGGCCGCTGCACGCCGTATCCGGGCAGCACGCCGTCGAGTCCGGGAAATTGCACGGTGGTCGCGTCGGCGTGCATCTGCGCCGAGACCGTCGACGGCCGCAGCAGATCACGGGCGAATGCGGCCAGATCGGCGACCGTCGAGGTCGCCCCGAACCCGGCTTCCAGCGCGCCGCCGTCCAGCCGGCTCGCGGCCATGCCGAGCGGTTCGCACACCGACTCAGTGAGGTAGCGGCCGAACTCGATCCCCGACTCCCGCTCTACCGTCTCGGCCAGCACGGTGAAACCGTAGTTGGAATACATCCGGCGCGTACCGGGCTTGGCCAGAGTCGTGTTGGAATGCATCGCCAGGCCCGACGCGTGCGCCAGCAGATGGCGGACCGTGGAGCCGGGCGGGCCGGCCGCGGTGTCCAGATCAACGACCCCTTCCTCGACGGCGACCTGCGCGGCCCGGGCCACGAGCGGCTTCGTCACCGACGCCAGCACGAACTCGCGCCCGGTGTCGCCGTGCGTGTCGAGGACTCCGTTGGGGCCGATCACCGCCGCGGCGGCGGCCGGGACCGGCCAGTCGTCGAGAGCGGCGAGAGCTTTCAAGGCGGCCATCAGGTCGGGCGCGTCACTTCGCGTCCTGATTCCGGGCGATTTTCCGGGCGATGTAGTAGCAGTTGATCGGGTCCGACTCGACCTCGACCACCCGCACGTTGGCGAACCCGGCATCGGCGAGCATCGAGCTGGCCAGCTGCGTTCCCCACGCCGCGCCCAGCCCGGCGCCGTCCAACGCCAGCGACACCGTCATGCAGTGCATCAGCGACGTCGTGTAGAGGTAGGTGCTCATCGGGACGTCGACGTTGTCCTCGAGCCGGCTCGATGCCTTGATGTCGGCCATCAGCAGCACGCCGCCAGGCCGCAGCGCGCGATGGATGTTCTCCAGCACGCGGGCCGGCTGCGCCTGGTCATGGATGGCGTCGAACACCGTGATGACGTCGTACGTGGCTGTTTTTTTGGCCATGCCCGGGCCGGCTAGGTTGTGGCTCTCGAAGCTTGCGTTGTCCAAGCCCAGGCGAGCCGCCTCCGCGGTGCCGGCCGCAATGGCCTCATCGGAGAAGTCGAGGCCGGTGAAGCGGCTGGCCGGAAACGCCCGGGCCATGACGTTGACCGCATGACCGCTGCCGCAACCGAAGTCGGCCACGTCCAATCCATACCGCAGCTGTTCCGGAAGGCCGTCGACCAGCGGCAGGACCACATCGATCAGTGCCGCGTCGAACACCACGCCGCTCGTCTCGGCCATCAACGTGTGGAAGCGCGGAAATTCGCTGTAGGGCACCCCGCCACCTGCGCGGAAACAGCCGACAACCTGCTGCTCGACCTCGCCGAGCAGCGGGACGAACTGGGCCACCAAGGCGAGGTTGTTGGGTCCGGCGACGCGGGTCAGCACGCGGGCGCGATGGGCGGGCAGCGAGAAGGTCCCTGCCTCGGCGTCGTAGTCGACGACGTGCCCAGTTGTCATGCCGCCCAGCCACTCTCGGACGTAGCGCTCGTTGAGGCCGGCGGCTTCGGCGATTTGGGCGCTGGTGGCGGGCGCTAGCCCGGCCATCGCGTCCAGCAGGCCGGTCTGATGCCCGATGCTCAGCAGGAGTGCCAGGCTCGCGTTGTCGATGGTCGTGACCATCCGTTCGGTGAATTGCTCGGCGGTCTCGCGCCCGGTCCCCTGCGTCGTCACGCTCTGCGACGCTACACCGGTGGGCCCACCCAGGGCACGACCCCGAACAGTAGGTTGGTGTCCATGAGTCAGACAGTGCGCGGAGTGATTTCACGCAAAAAGGGCGAGCCCGTCGAATTGGTAGACATCGTGGTCCCAGACCCAGGACCCGGTGAGGCCCTGGTCGACATCATCGCCTGCGGGGTGTGCCACACGGACCTGACCTACCGCGACGGCGGCATCAACGACGAGTACCCGTTCCTGCTCGGTCACGAAGCCGCGGGCACCGTCGAGGCGGTCGGGCCGGGAGTGACCGCGGTCGAGCCGGGCGACTTCGTGGTCCTGAACTGGCGCGCGGTGTGCGGCCAGTGCCGGGCCTGCAAACGCGGTAGGCCGGCCTACTGCTTCGACACCTTCAACGCCGAACAGAAAATGACGCTGACCGACGGCACCGAGCTCACGCCCGCGTTGGGCATCGGGGCGTTTGCCGACAAGACGCTGGTGGCCGCCGGCCAATGCACCAAGGTCAATCCGTCGGCCGACCCGGCGGTCGCCGGCCTGCTGGGCTGCGGGGTGATGGCAGGGCTGGGCGCCGCGATCAATACCGGAGCGGTCGACCGTAATGACACCGTCGCGGTGATCGGGTGCGGCGGCGTAGGCGATGCCGCCATCGCGGGAGCCGCGCTGGTCGGCGCCAGGCGGATCATCGCGGTCGACACCGACAACACAAAACTG
This sequence comes from uncultured Actinomycetota bacterium, assembly GCA_963778135.1. Lineage (GTDB taxonomy): Bacteria > Actinomycetota > Actinomycetes > Mycobacteriales > Mycobacteriaceae > Mycobacterium. The sequence goes on from CAVZTC010000005.1 coordinate 1,337,691, forward strand.
GACTGGGCTCGCAAGTTCGGTGCCACGCACACCGTCAATGCCCGCGAATTCGACAACGAAATGGGGCTAGTCAAAACGATTCAGGACCTCACCGACGGCTTTGGCGTCGACGTCGTGATCGACGCCGTCGGCCGGCCCGAGACCTGGAAGCAGGCCTTCTACGCCCGTGACCTGGCCGGAACCGTGGTGCTGGTGGGTGTGCCGACACCCGACATGCGGCTGGACATGCCGCTGATCGACTTCTTCTCGCACGGCGGCTCGCTGAAGTCGTCGTGGTACGGCGATTGCCTGCCCGAGCGCGACTTCCCCACCCTCATCGACCTTTACCTGCAGGGCCGGCTTCCGCTGGACGAGTTCGTCTCCGAACGCATCGGGCTGGGCGACATCGAGGACGCATTCCACCGTATGCACGAAGGTACGGTGTTGCGCTCGGTGGTGATCCTCTGATGGCCATCGAGAGAGTTGTCACCCACGGCACCTTCGAACTCGATGGTGGCAGTTGGGAAGTCGACAACAACATCTGGATCGTCGGCGACGACTCGGACGTCGTCGTCTTCGACGCCGCCCACACCGCGGCGCCGATTCTGGACGCCGTCGCCGGCCGCAATGTGCTCGCGGTGGTGTGCACCCACGGCCACAACGATCACGTCACAGTGGCCCCCGAGCTCGCCAAGGCGCTCGACGCACCCGTGCTGCTGCACCCCGCCGACGATGTGTTGTGGCGAATGACTCATCCGGACAAGAACTTTGGCGCTGTGGCCGACGGGCACACCCTGAGGGTCGGCGGCACGGAGTTGCGAGCGCTGCACACCCCGGGCCACTCGCCCGGATCGGTGTGCTGGTACGCCCCCGAGTTGTCCGCGGTGTTCAGCGGCGACACCCTATTCTCGGGTGGGCCGGGCGCAACCGGACGCTCGTTTTCCGACTTCCCGACCATTCTGCAGTCGATCTCCGGACGCCTCGGCGTGCTACCCGGCGGCACCGTCGTCTACACCGGTCACGGAGACACCACTACCGTCGGCGACGAGATCGTCCACTACGACGAGTGGGTGGCCCGGGGCCACTGAGTTTTCTGCCCGCGGCCTTGCCCGCGAGGGTCCGCAAAATGCCGGCCGTATCGGCGTGTTGGCGTACAGACACGCGCGCTCCCGACCCGAAACGAAACTATTCGCCGAGGATTCGGCGCTTCTCACTCTGAAACTCCTCCTCGGTCAACGCCCCGGAATCCCGCAGTGACGCAAGTGTTTTGAGTCGCTCGAGGCGGGGATCCGAGTCGTTGACCTGCGGCGTCGGGGTGGGTGGCTGCCGGGGCGGGCCGACCGACACGATCGGGAATTGGGGCGTCGCGCTCACCGCGGCCGCCACCGCCTTCTTCCGAGTACGACCCACCCAGGACGCCGAGAGGGCCAAATCGATCAGGCCCACCACGAACAAGCCGACGAACGCCCACACCCAGAAGCCATACGAACTCTGATGGCCGAAAGCCAGTCGCGGGTTGATGAATCCACCGACCTGGCCATCCGTCGTGATGTTGTAGGTGGCCTCGGCGGGCACCTGGACATTCCACACCCGGATGTGCGCGTCATTGTTGACCGTCGTTGTGCTGCCGATGCTTTCGGTCAGTACCGGTTGCGGCACGCCATCGGGCGGGGTGATGGTGACCCCGAGCGGCGGCACAGGCAGGCCGTTATTGTCGCCGACCACCAGGGCATGCAGGCTGATGGTGGCTTGGCCGGCGGGTAGGTGCACGCTGCCCGACCCCGGGATCGCCACCTCGCCGTACGCGTTGTACTTGTCCAGGAAGAACAGGTTGAGCACTAGCGTGACGATGAAGCCGGCCACCGACACCAGCAAGAGCAGGCCGGCGGCGGCCAGCGAAATCCGCGCGAGCCGTCTGCTAGTCATCCTGGCAGTTTGTCACGCCCGCGACGGCAAAGCACCAGGAAGCCGACGCCGGCGACCCCACGCGCTAGCACCGGCACCCAGTCGCCCAGCCGTTGGTACAAGGTGACATTCGATCCCAGCGGAACGCTGACCACGATCACGCCCCGGTAGCTCGACGCCCACCACGCCAGCCGGTGGCCGCGCGAGTCGAAAGCCGAACTGCCGCCGGACAATCCGGTGTACACCGCCGGACGGCCCACCTCGACCGCATGCACCGCGGGCCACGCGGCCAGCTGCGGCTGCGCCCACGTCTGCTGAAATGCCGAGGTGGAACTCTGATAGACCAGCAGCTCGGCACCCAGCGCCGCCTCGCGCCGGGCAAGGTCGGAGAACGTTGTCTCGTAGCTGATCAAGGGTCCGATGTTGATCTGGCGAGCGCGCTCGACTTGCAACAACACCGGCCCGCTCCCCCGCTGCCGATCCCGGTCGGCGGCCTTGCTGTGGCGGGCGACCCAGCCGAAAAGCGGCCGCAGCGAGACATATTCACCGAACGGCACCAGCCGGGTCTTCTGGTAGGTGCCCGATATCCCGTGTTCACCGATGAGCACCGCCGACTTGTAGATTCCGCCGTTCGGCGCCGGTGCGTCCACGTTGACCAGCAGGTCCGCGCCGACCTGCCGGGACAGATCCGCGAGCCGGGCCAGGACCTCGGGGTGGCTGGTCAGGTCTTGCCCGACGCTGCTTTCACCCCAAACCACCAAGTCCGCCCGCTGGCCCGCAAGCGTGGTGGTCAGCGTCTCGCTGGCCGCCTGACGGGCCGGGACGTCGGCAATGTCGCCGGGTTGGACGCCAGCCAGTGCTGCGTCGTCAGCACAAACCCGCCGGCTCCGAACCACGCCCGCACGGCCGCCGACCCGGACGTCGGCGCCGCCCGAACCACCAGCAGCAAGGGCACCACGCCGAACCAGGCCAGCCACCACCACGACGGGGCGGGAAAGGCCAGCGCCGGTATCGCCCCAACGACCACCCCGCCGCCCAGCCAGGGATCCACCGCCCCATGCTGACCAGAATGCCGCACACTAGGACATGCGCCCACCGGATAAGGAGTGATAAGCATGGCCACCGATCTCGTCGCTACCGTGCCCGATCTGTCGGGGAAACTCGCAATCGTCACCGGAGCCAACAGCGGTCTGGGGTTCGGGCTGGCCCGCCGGCTCTCCTCGGCCGGCGCCGACGTCGTGATGGCGATCCGCAACCGCGCCAAGGGCGAGGCGGCCATCGAGGAGATCCGCGGCAGCGTCCCCGACGCCACGCTGACCATCAAGGCCCTCGACCTGTCATCGCTGGCCTCGGTCGCGGCCTTGGGCGAGCAACTCAACGCCGAGGGCCGACCTATCGACATCCTGATCAACAACGCCGGTGTGATGACTCCGCCGGAACGTGACACCACCGCCGACGGCTTCGAATTACAGTTCGGCAGTAACCATCTCGGGCACTTCGCGCTGACCGCACACCTGCTGCCGCTGCTGCGCGCCGCCGACGGCGCGCGGGTGGTGTCGCTCAGCAGCCTTGCGGCCCGGCAGAGCGGCAAAATCCACTTCGACGACCCGCAATTCGAGAAGTCCTACGCCCCCATGTCGGCCTACGGCCAGTCGAAGCTGGCCGTGTTGATGTTCGCCCTCGAGCTGGACCGCCGTAGCCGAGCGGGCGGCTGGGGCGTCATGTCGAACGCCGCACACCCCGGCCTGACCAAGACCAACCTGCAGATCAGCGGACCATCGCACGGCCGGGAGAAGCCCGCACTCATGGAGCGTCTCTATAAGGCGTCCTGGCGTTTCGCGCCGTTCCTGTGGCAGGAGATCGACGAGGGGATCTTGCCCGCGCTCTACGCAGCCGCCACGCCGCAGGCCCAGGGCGGCGCGTTCTACGGACCTCACGGCCCATACGAGGCCTTCGGCGGCGGCGTCAGGCTGGCGAAGGTGCCCGCGCGGGCCCGCAACGAAGACGACTGCAGGCGGCTGTGGGAACTTTCCGAGCAGCTCACCGCGGTCAGCTACCCTTCGTCGAATTGATCTTCGGTTGAGCATGGGGCCACGGCGTCGGATGCCCGAATCGAGCATCGTCGTTCGGCCGGAGCCGAAGGAAAGCGCCACATACACGCAGTCGTCGCGGCTGCGCGCGGCCGGCCTCGCACCTGCCATCGCGTTGTTCGAGCGGGCCGCTGAAGAGGTATCGCTGCCCACGGCTCCACAGCCGATCGTCATCGCCGACTATGGCACCGCCAATGGGCACAACTCGCTCAAGCCGATCTGCGCGGCCATTGACGTGCTGCGCCGGCGCACCCGCCAGGACCACGCAATCATGGTGGCGCACACCGATGTTCCGGACAACGATTTCACCGCCCTGTTCGCGACGTTGGCCAACGACGCGGATAGCTACCTGCAGAGCGACACAGCCAGTTTCGCCTCTGCGATCGGCCGGTCGTTCTACCACCAGATCCTGCCGTCGAATACCGTCAACCTGGGCTGGACGTCGTGGGCTACCCAGTGGCTGAGCCGGATTCCGGCCGAGCTGAGTGATCGTGTGCAGGTCGCACACCGCCTGGACGACGCGGCCCGCGCCGCTTATGCCCGCCAGGCGGCCGTCGATTGGCATGATTTCGTGGCGTTTCGTGGGCGCGAACTGGCCCCGCGCGGTCGGCTGGTGGTGCTGACCATGGCTCTCGACGAGCGCGGCGATTTCGGGTACGAACCATTGCTGGATGCGATTCTGGCCGGCGTGAAGGATCAGGCGCGCGAAGGTCTATTGAGTCAAGATGAGTTGCGGCGCATGGTGATTCCAACAATTGCGCGCAACGAGAAGGACTTTCGTGCTCCATTCGCGCCGAGCGGACGGTTCGAGGGCCTGACGATCGAGCATCTCGAGCTGTTCAACGCCGAGGACCGGTTCTTCACCACATTCCAATCCGATTGCGACGCAGAGGCTTTCGGCGCACGATGGGCGGCATTCGCGCGGACGGCGCTCTTCCCGATGCTGGCCGACGCGTTGGACGGCGGGGTCAGCGACCCGCGATCGGCCGAATTCACTCTGCAACTGCAGACCGCCGTGGCCGAACGCCTAGCGAGCGCGCCGCAGCCCATCCCGATCCCACTCGCGTCAATCGTGCTGGCCAAGCGCGAACGATCGCACTAAACGAGAGTTTCGGCACACCGGCACAGCGGGTAACCCCTGGCGAAGGGAATTCGAAAAGCGGAAACCGCAAAACCAAAGGGTTAGAGCATGAGCACACAGCAAGAAAACAGGCCGGACAGCCCAACCGCAGGTCCAGGGGCTTCGTCCGAGGCACCGGAGCCGGACGAAGCCACCAAGAAAGAGGCCGCGGAAATGATGCATGCGTACGACTCGGACAGGCCGACGCTGGTGCTGCCCGGTACCGGCGGAGCCGTCTCCGGCACCGCGGTTGGCGACTGGCTCGACGACAACGGCGACCCCAAATACGGCAAGGACGGACCGGCGGGGAACGCCAAGGCAGCGGACGACGGTGCAACCGAGGACGGGGCACCCGAGTACATGACCGACGAAATGATAGCCGACGACAAGGAGTGCAACGAGGCGGTCGTCAAGGAAGTCCACGCCAGGGCCCGCCGGAGGGACGACGCGGCTAAGGACGAGGCGGCTGCAGGGAAGTAGCTATTGAGCGGCGCCGGCGGATCACGGCCCGCATCAAGGCTGGCCGTGCACCGCCGGGTGCGCAGTGCCTATCCCGGGTCCGCCGAGTCCCGGGACGGGTGCGCTGATCCCGGGGATTCGCGGGAGGGCCGGAATCGGAACCGCGGGGATGTGCGGGACCACCGGTGGGACCTGCACGGCCGGCGGCACGGCCGGTACCTGCGGCGCGGGAACATCCGCGGGGGCTGGGAGTGCTGGTACTTGGGCGGCGGGGACTTGGGCCGCCGGTGCCTGAGTGCCCGCGTCCGCCGGCGGCGCGTCCGACGGCTGTGCCGCGGGCGGCGCCCCCTGGGGCTGGCTGGCTTCGGGTGCCTGGGTTGACGGCCCGGACTGCGGCGCCGAGGAAGCCGGTGCCGGGGCAGCGGGGGCCGGGGTGCTGATCACGCCCGGCGCGGGCGTCGGCGTCGTCGCCGGCTGGTTCCCGGAGTTCAGCCCGATCGCCACCGCAATACCCACGATCAGCACCGCCACCGCCGTGCCGATCAGCAACACCGCGGGCAGCCGATACCACGGGATGATCGGCGGCTCCTTGACCGAGATCGGGCTCGCGTCGTGCTCGAAATTGAGCGCCGGGCGGGCCCCCGTGTAGCCCGTGTAGCCCGTATAGCCGGGATAGCTCGTGTTCCCCGACGCGCCGCCGGGGTTTGGACCGCCGCCGGAAGAACCGGAAGAACTAGCCACCGGCAGTTCGCGCGAGAAATCGCCTTCATCCGACCATGCCAGCGCGGGCATCATGTTGGCCGACACCGGCCCGGCGCCGCGCTCGGAGCCGATCGACAACCCGGATATCGTGGACATCGACGCTATTGCTGCCCCGGCCAGCGCCTTTTCCCCCGCAGCCGGCGCCACCGCCGCCATAGCCGCCGGCAGTGCCGGCGCAGCCGGAGTCAACAGGGTTGCGCTGGTCTCGCAGGGACCGCGCGCGGCCCGCAGTGCACCGCCCATCGCCGCCGCCAGTTGCGGACGCGGCGTCGTGACGACCGGGACCCGAAGCCGTCCCGACAGCGTGGTGGTAACCACCGGAATGTTCGCCCCACCGCCCACCGAAACCACGGCGGCCAGGTCGGACCCGCGGATTCCATTGCGCGCCAGGGTGTCTTCCAGAAAGGCCATCACATTGCTCAGTGAGTCACGGATGGCGTCTTCGAGTTCGTTCCGGGTGAGCCGGACATCGCCGAGCAACCCCGGTAGCTCGTCGGAGAGGGTGGTCACCGTGCTCGACGAGAGCTGCTCCTTCGCGGTTCGGCAGGCCGCACGCAACCGGGCCAGTGAGCCGATCGCCGACGTGCCGGACGGGTCGAACGAGCCCGTCTGCGGCAGGTCGGCCATGACGCTGGTCAACAGCGCCTGGTCGATCAGGTCGCCGGAGAAGTCGGTGTGGCGCACGGTTGGCGCTACGGGTTGATACCCGCCGGCGGCGTCGACCAACGTGATGCTGGTCCCGCTGCCGCCGAAATCGCACAACGCGACGATCCCGCGGGCCGGAATCCCCGGGTTGGCTCGCACGGCGGCAAGCGTCGCCGCGGAATCCGGGATAAGCGTGAGCGGATGCGCGCGCGTCGACCATTCCGACACCCGAGTCAGCGCGGAATCCAGCGCATCCACCGCCTTGGGCGCCCAGTGCGCCGGATAGGTCACCGCAGCACATTCGGGCAGAGGGCGCCCACCGGTCGCCGCGTAGGCAAGCGCGCGCAACCCGTCGGCGGCCAATGCCTCGCTGCGGTGCAGCGAGCCGTCGGCAGCGACGATTCCGACCGGGTCACCCACCCGGTCCACGAAGTCGGCGATCACCAGGCCGGGTTCGTCCAGTCTGGGGTTTTCCGACGGCACACCCACCTCTGGCGGCCGCTGCCGAAACAGCGTCAGCACCGGTTTGCGGGTGATGGCATGATCGGCGGTGACTGCCGCCAGATTGGTGGCTCCGATCGACAAGCCCAGCGCGGGCGTAGCTACTTCGGCCATATATCCAATCCCGTGTCCAGCGGCGCGCCCCCCGGCACCCCGTGTACCTCAAAAGTGTGTCGCTAAAACCTATAGCCAACCTCTGCGTCGGCTATGCGTGAGCTGTATGACAAAACGACCACAATTGTGCCCACAAATGTGCCCTGGTCAGCGGATTGTGCCCACGCCGGCAATAAGCGGCAGGTCCAACGGGGTGACCCAGCCGGGCGGCAATTCGTTGACCGCGGGGACCGCATTGAGCGCGCGCATGCCGGTCGACAGGCAGCCGGCCGCGGCGGGGTCGCGACCCGAGCCGTCGGTGAACCTAAACGCTGTTTCCTGGAAAATGCTGGGGGTCCCTTCGATGTCCACCCGGTACACGTCGTTGTCGTGACCGGTTGGCCAATCGGGGGCGGCGTCGAGCCCGATGCGGTTGACGTGTTCGAGTTGGATGCGAGTCTCGCCCCGGTAGACCCCGTTGATGGTGAAACGGACGGCCGCGACATGCCCGGGCTTGATGACGCCCTTGGCGGTGGTGCGCTCGGTGGGAGTAATCCACTTGTCCCAGGTGGTGGTGATCTCGTCGAGCGTGATGCCGGCGGCGTGGGCGATCATCGGGACGGTGGCGCCCCACGCGAAGATCAGCACGTCGCGGTTTTCCAGCATCGGGCTGTATTCGGGCTCGCGGCCGATGCCCATCTCGACTTCGTAGTCGCCTTCATAGTTGGTGTAGTCCAACAGTTCCGACGCACGCACTCGCCGTACCTCCGAGCACAGGCCCATCAGCGTCATCGGGAACAGGTCGTTGGCGAAGCCCGGGTCGATGCCGGTGGTGAAGCAGGACGACCGGCCCGCCTCGCAGGCTTCGGTGATCGGCTCGATCCAGTTCGGCGGGTTGAGGTGCATGGTCGGCCAAACCCACGGCGTCATCGCGGTCGAGCACACATCGATGCCGGCCCGCAGGAAGCGCGTAATCAGCGAAATGTTGTCCTTGGCGCGCATCGCGGTCGGGCCGTAGTGCACCAACGCGTCGGGTTTCAGTGCGATCAGCGCGTCGACGTCGTCGGTGGCGGTGATGCCCAGCGGTTCGGGCAGCCCACAGATATCGCCCACGTCGCGGCCGACCTTGTCGGGGTTGCTGACGCCGACACCGACCAACTCGAACAACGGATGCTTGGCGATCTCGGCGATCACCATCCGGCCCACAAAGCCGGTGCCCCACACGACTACTGTTTTCGAGGCTCGCTTCTCTCCATGTTCCGACATGAGCCACCTTCCGATCACGAGCCCCAGCCCCCGATTCACCCTAGGCCGCGGCCCGAAACCCCTCGCGTGCGGTCTTACGGGATGACAACATGGACAACCATGACCAGAGCCTCGATCGTGTTCGCAGTCCTACTCGGGTTCGCCGGCACCTGCGGCGTGGCAAACGCTTCGGGCGACCTGCCTACAGTGCGGTACGAGATCAGCGGCCCCGGCGTCGCCGAAACCATCAACTACCAATTGGTCAGCGGTCAGAAGCACGAGGTGAACGTGAAGCTGCCGTGGTCGACGGAGTTCACCTCCTTCGGCGGCCAGGTGTTCGTCCTCAGCGCGCAAGCGCAGGGCACGGTCACCTGCAAGATTCTGGTCGACGGCAACACGGTGAGCGACAACACCGCAACGGGAGCGCCGGGGCGAACCGTCTGCACGCATTAGGCCCTTTGCGTGTCGACCCGCTGCTTGCGTGTCGACCCGCTGCGCCCGGCTCCGCCGCGCTTGCGATCGCCACTAGGCTCGCGGGTAGTCACCTCTTCAAGGGCGAAGGAGTTCCGGTGAGCCTTAGGGCAGGAATCGCGACTCGAGAAAACGGAACGCCGCCGCCTGAGGTACCTCTCGCCGATGTCCAGCTCCAGTCGCTTGAGTTCTGGGGGCACGACGACGACTTTCGCGACGCCGCCTTTGCGACCCTCCGCCGGGAGGCGCCGATTTCGTTCTGGCCAGCGATCGAGTACGAAGGGTTCACCGCGGGCAACGGGCACTGGGCGCTGACCAAGCTGGACGACGTCTTCTACGCCAGCAGGCATCCCGAGATCTTCAGCTCCAGCCCCAACATCACCATCAACGACCAGACACCGGAGCTGGCCGAGTACTTCGGCTCGATGATCGTGCTCGACGACCCGAGGCATCAGCGACTCCGCTCGATCGTCAGCCGGGCATTCACCCCGAAGGTCGTGGCCCGCATCGAGGCCTCGGTGCGTGAACGGGCCCATCAGCTGGTCGCGTCGCTCATCGCCAATCATCCCGACGGACAGGCCGATCTGGTCACCGAGCTCGCCGGGCCGCTGCCGCTGCAGGTCATCTGCGACATGATGGGCATTCCCGAGGAGGACCACGACCGGGTCTTCCACTGGACAAATGTGATCCTCGGCTTCGGCGACCCCGAGCTGACAACCGATTTCGAGGAGTTCATGCGGGTTTCGATGGACATCGGCTCCTACGCCAGCGCGCTGGCGGAGGATCGCCGCGTCAACCACCACGACGACCTGACGTCGAGCCTGGTGGAAGCCGAGGTCGACGGCGAGCGGCTGTCGTCGTCGGAGATCGCGTCGTTCTTTATCCTGCTGGTGGTCGCCGGCAACGAGACGACGCGCAACGCGATCAGCCACGGCATGCTGGCGTTGTCGCGCTATCCCGAGCAGCGGGACAAGTGGTGGGCCGACTTCGACGCCTTGGCTCCCACCGCGGTCGAGGAGATCGTGCGGTGGGCCTCGCCGGTCGTCTACATGCGACGCACCCTGACCCGGGACATCGAGCTGAGCGGCACCAAAATGGCGGAGGGCGACAAGGCCACGCTCTGGTACAACTCGGCCAACCGCGACGAGTCGAAGTTCGCCAATCCGTGGCTTTTCGATGTGGCGCGCACCCCCAATCCGCATGTCGGTTTCGGCGGCGGCGGTGCCCATTTTTGTTTGGGCGCGAATCTGGCTCGCCGCGAGATCAGGGTCGCCTTCGACCAGATGCGCCGCGAGATACCCGACATCGTCGTGACGGACCAACCCGCCCGACTGCTGTCGCAATTCATCCACGGCATCAAGCACCTGCCGGTCGCCTGGACTCCCCCGGCCTGAGGCGATCGTTAAAGAAACGAATTCTCTGCGCTGAGGCCAAGTTCCGGAAACGCGCCCAGCGCGAAGGTTTCGGCGTTGCCCACCCCCACCCCACCGCCGACGGAATCCTCCACGCGCACCAGCAGATCGCGCAGCTGGTGCACTTGGCGGGCGACATCGGGGTGGTCGCAATTCGTCACGTGATCGCCCTCCACCTTGAGTTCGCCCACCCATTGCCCGTACACCCAGTCGTTCCAACCGTAGTAGCCGCCGGTACCGAGGTGAAATCCCGTCGGGCCGGCGGCGGTGATCGTCAAACGCCTTTTGCTGCCGTCGGTTTCGGTGAGCGTGATGGTTCCATGGGTGAAGCGGCGGTTGCCGTCGTTGAAATGTAGCTCCTGCTCGACGGCCGCGAACCGGTGTGCCGTGCCGTCGTCGTTCTGCTGTTCTGCCTGGTATCGAGTGGATTCGAAGCCGTCGCCCTTTTCCTGCTGGAAGAAGACGAACAGCGAGTAGGCCGATCCGTCCGGCCGGGTCAGCGTCATCGGGCACCACGTCATGAACATCTGGGCAATGCGGCGGCCGCCCCGGGGCAGGCCGGGGATGGGTTTGCCGACGCCGGGACGCAGACCCCACGAGTGATCGCGGATCGAGATCCACTTGTCCGGGTCGATGTCGGTGCGGACACCCTCGAGTTCGACCCAGCCCGACGCGACGCCAATCTGGTGGTAGCGCAACACATTATGGGTCACCCGGTATCCGTCGGGGCTGCGGTCGGGCCACGGGTCTTCCAGCCCCGGTGGGAAACTACCGCGGATGACGACGTCGAACGCGATCGGGGCGTGCTCGTTCTTGTCCAAACTGATGCGGATTGCTCGCAGCGGCTCGACCACTTCGTAGTGAATGGGTCCGACGTCGGTCCCCGACGGGTCCGCGGACAGGCGCCGGCCGGCGCGCACGGTCCACTGCTCGGTGTTCCGGCACACCCCTGCCGCGCCGTCGAACACTCCCCTATTGGTGTACTTGCCGACGCCCAACACAACCTGCAGCGAATTGTCGCGCGCATGGGCGGTAGTCCAGATCTTTTCCGTCCACGACGGATCCGATTGGCTCACCGTCGCGAACGTGTCCACGATCTGATGCGTCAGGAGTTCATCCTCGGGCACCAGACTCGCCGTAGTTGGTTGACAGCAAGGGATTCACCTCTTCGTTAGGGCTCGGAGGAGGGCAGACCGACACCCGGACAGGGATGCTGACGATCGCGCGGCCGACCAAACTCCATGATCCTTCGCCGCCCCATCTTGACGTGGGAGCCTCGCATGCGACGCCGATCAGTGTGACATTTTGAGGTAAGGATGTAAAGTACCGCGAGTGGCCACCCGCCTGCCTCACAGCGCCGATTCGTCGACCCGGCGGCGAATCCTGGATGCCACCTTCGCGGTGCTCGCACGCAGTGGGCGCAAGAGGCTGATGCTATCGGAGGTGGCCTCCGAAGCGAAGGTGTCCCGGCCGACTCTCTACCGGTATTTCCCGTCCAAGGAGGCGCTGCTCGACGCGTTCGGCCTGTACGAGCAGGACAACTTCGACGCCGGATTCTCTTCGGCGATGGCGGGTCTGCGTGGTCACGAAAGACTAGATGCTGCTTTGCAATTCGTCGTCGACTTCCAGCGCACCTACTCGTTGGGCTTTCTGGTCGACACCGAACCCGAACACGTGCTCGTCCAGATGAAGCGGGTGATGCCGATCCTGCAGAAGCGGATCGCGCGCCTGATCTCCGGCGAGGACGCCCGACTGGCTGCGGCAACAGTGGTACGGGTCGCTGTGTGCCACTACCTTATTGGGGGCGCCGTGGGTGACGAGGGCCCCGAGCAATTCCTCTCCGAACTGCGGCACGCCGCCGGCATCAATCCGCCCCGGGTGTCGCGGCCGGCGACGGCGAGCTAGCGCCCAGCCAGGAGCAGATGCGCTCGGCTATCAGGTCCGGCTGCTCGAGATGCAGGAAATGCCCGACACCGTCGATCAGTTCGAACGCCGATCCCGGAGCCGGAAGGTGATCGGCTGCGCCGCTAACGATCTCAGCACCGAGCCCGCCGTCGTTCGAGCCATGCAGGTAAAGCGTCGGTATCGGCGGGGCGATCAGCGTGGCCGCAGTCTCGGCTTCGGCATCGGGATCGGCGAACTCGGGGTTGAACGTCGCGCGGTATGGGCTGATCACACCGGCGATGGTCTCGGCGGAGACGTATTCCCGCAACCACGAAATATCCTGCCGAGCATCGTATCCCGGCGACCAGTCCGACCACAGCGATTCCCAGAACCCAGGCTGGAGCAAGCTGGCTTCGGCGAGCCCCACTTGCTGGATGAACCAGATGTAGAACGACCGTTTGATCTGGGCGTAGCTGAATAGAGAGGAAGCCAGCGCTGGCGCCGGAGGTACCGCCAGCGTGACCAAGCGACTGAATGCGCGCGGATCGCCTGCCACGACGCCATATCCGGTGTAAGCGCCCCAGTCATGGCCAATGAGGACCGCACGGTCGTCACCCTTGAGGGCCCGGCGTACCGCGCGGATCTGTCGGACGTACGTGCCGACGCTGATCGGCCCCGACGCGGGCGCCTCGTAGCCGGGCAGCCACGGAGCCGCCACCCGGTAGCCATGGTCGGCCAGCACCGGACCCAGGTGGCGCCAAGTGTGCGGGGTATCCGGAAAGCCATGCACGGCGATGGCCAACGGCCGGGCGGTGTCACTGATGTCTCCGTACGTCAGCGGCAGGTGGATGGCCATCGGGATCTCCCTCTCCCATGCTTTACATCTGGTGGTCAAGACGTAAGGCTCCGCTAGTTTACATCTGATACCGCATATGTAAATGTCTATCTATGGCCGGACTGTCCCTTCGCCAACGCGACCTGACCGCGACGCGGGCCCAGCTCAGCCGGTGGTTCGAGCATAGGTTCGGCGAGCCCGTCGAAGTTAGCGAATTGCGTGCGGCCAACCGCGCCGCGGGATGGTCCAGCGAGAGCCTGTTGTTCAGCACGACCAACCTCCACGGCAACCCCCGCGGAGCGAGGGAATTCGTGGCGCGCATCCCGCCCACCGGCGGCGGCATCTACGCCGACTACGACTTGGCCGGCCAGACCCGAACCCAGCAACTCCTGCGCGACTACGCGATAAAAACTCCGTCGCCCATTTACTACGAGCCGGACAGTTCGTGGCTCGGGTCGAGCTTTCTGGTCATGCCGCGCATCGTCGGCCACACGCCGTCGGACACCTCGTACGCGATCAAGGGCTGGCTGCACGGCGCCGGCGTCGCCGTTCAGCGCCGGGTGCACGACTCGTTCCTCGCGACACTCGTTGGCTTGCAACGGGTTCCCATCGGGGAGGCGTCGTGGCTGAAGCGCCCGACCGGCGCCGGCAACGACGCGGAGCTCACCTGGTGGCGGGACTACATCGACTGGGCCACCGACAAGCAGGTTCCCGCGCTCATCACCGAGGCCTTCGACTGGCTCGATCGCCACCAGCCGCCGGAGCCGCCCGAGCTCACGGTGTGCTGGGGCGACGCCCGATTGTCCAACGCCATCTTCGACGACGCCGGCCAGGTCGTCGGCGTGCTGGACTGGGAGCAGGCCTGCCTGTGCCCGGCCGAGACCGACTTCGCCTGGTGGCTGGCCACCCGCCGGCAGACGATGGAGGTCAACGGGATCAACGCCGACCCTGAGTTGCCCGGCTTCGACAGCCGCGCGGTCCTCGTAAGTCGTTACGAGGAGATGATCGGGCGGCCACTGCAGGCGCTGCGGTGGTACGAGATCTTCGCCATGGTGCGGATGGGCTGTTGCATTGTCCGCGTGCAGTGGCTGCTGCGCAGCATCGGCCAGGCCGACCACGGGCTCACCAGGGCGCCCGTTATGCCCGCTTGGACGGTGGAAGCGATTCGCGCCTAGCCGGTTCCAACCGGGTCGGTCACGTCGGTCACGTCGTTGACGAACAAAATGCGCGGGTACACCGTGAACCACTCGGGCTCCTGCGGGATCCGCGCGACGCAGGAGGTGTTGTCGCGCAGCCACAGCATCGCGGAACGGTATTCGCGGATGCTCGCCGCCTTGAACGGATAGCCGTGGCGCCGCGCGAAGATCCGCACGTGCAGGTAGAGGATCGACTTTCCGACGAGCCCGTCGGGCATGTCCTCGAACACGATGATGCTGCGGCGCGCGACCCGAACGCACTCCCTGGCCAGGGCCATGGGGTCATGGCTGTGATGCAGCACCTCGCTCAGCACGAGGTGGTCAAACGACTTGTCCGGGAATGAGATTGACGTTCCATCAAATTTTTGGAACGGTATCTGGGCCTGCCGGGAGTCGATCACGTCCACCCCGCACACCCGCGCGCCGTACATCTCCTCCACGTGCGCGGAGAGCAATCCGGTCCCGCACCCAACGTCGAGAACGCTGTCGCCATGGCTCAGGTAGGCGGCGAGCCCTTCGGCTTGCACGCGTAGGCGCTCCGGAGGCCGCAACACGTATTGCGCTTCCGAGAAACGTTGCCTTTCAGCCCGATATCGCGTCCGGATCTTCTCGGCAACCGGTAGCGCAGCAGTCATCCGGGAACGCTATCACCGGATGCCCGGTTAGCCGGGGATGCCGATCCACGCGGTGTCGTGGGCGCCCTGACTTGCGCGAACACCCTTCCTCGTCGGCGCGTGGATGCCTAGACTGCACGGATATGCGGGTGCGAAGCATTCCTGCGTTGTGCGGCATGGCTGCGCTGCTGGCGGCCTGTGCCAGCAATGGTGTCCATGCCGGCACGACATCAAAGTCGGGGCCGCCGGCACCCCCGGCGAGCGCCCCGGCGCGAGCCGCGATCGCCACTGCCCCCCTTTCACCGCAGGGCCCGCGGACCGAGAAGTGGATCGACCTACAGGTTGGCGAATGCGTGGCCGACCTTCCGCCGGCGGATGGCAGCAGGGTAGCCGTCACGGTAGTCGATTGTGCGACGGCGCATTTGGCGGAGGTGTATCTGCGTGCCCCGGTGGCCGTCGACAACGCCATCACCAACGTTGCCAATCGGGCCTGCGCCGCCGGGGTCGCGCCCTACACCGGGCAATCCCTTGACGGCAGCCCCCTTTCGGTGACGTATCTGATCGACTCGTTCCAAGATCGGACCGGCGCCGATCCCACCCCGAGCACCGTCATCTGCCTGCTCCAATCCGCTAACGGTCAACCCCTCACCGGTTCGGTGCATCACTGAACATGGCCGAGGAGCACGACCTGCTCGCCGGGCCCGGACCATGGATTTCGGGTGGCTGGTTCCGCTGATCCGCGCCGGGCCGCCCGTCGGGTTCTTCCGCATCGGTTGGGTCCGCGCCATGGCGAATCTCAACGAATTCTTCCTAGTTCGCCGCGGTGGCCGCTTCCTGAGTCGGCGGCTGCAGGCGTGCGGCCTCGAGGTTGAGTGGGCGGGAACGTCGTTCTGCGTTTGGTGGCGGAGCACGCTAGCAGCCGAGTTGTGCTGCCAGGTCTAGGAAGTCGGACGCGTTGACGTCGAACTCGTCGGAGTAGGTGACGTCGGCCACACCGCCAAGACCGAATTCCAAAGGCCGCGCTATGAACGCGGTTCGAAAGCCGAGCCGGGCGGCGGCGCGGATGTCGTACTTGTGGCTTGCCACCATCATGATTTCGCCCGCGTCCAGACCGAGGTAGGTGGCGGCCATGCGATAAGTGGCCGGATCGGGCTTGAACACCCCGGCCATCTCCGCGGCAAAGACGCCGTCCCACGGCAAGCCCGCGCGCTTGGAGATGTTGATCACCGCCGACACGTCGGCGTTCGACAGTGTGGCCAACGTGAAGGCGGTTTTCAGCCGGGTCAGTCCGCGCACCACATCCGGCCATGGCACCAGGCGCTGCCACGCTTGCGTCAACTCGTCGCGCTCGGCAGCGGAGAGTCCGTGGATGCCGCATTCGTCCAGCACGGTGTCGAGCGCGTCGCGATACACCGAACTCACGGAGACCCATCCGTCGTCGCCGCCCCGCGCCTCCAGCGCGGCGAAGTAGCCCGACCGCCAACGCCGCACCATGTCCGCCCAATCAGTCGCCGGGTGGCGACCGGCGCTGATCCGCTGCGCCTCACCGCAGACGGTCGAATGAAAGTCCGTCGCGGTCCCCTGCACGTCGAACAACAGCGCCCGCACCATGGAGCTCATCATGGCAACCCGGTCCGGACACGCCCAAACGTGGCATGACCGGTCGTCTGGTTAGTTAAAATCTCCAGTATCGAAATGCTTGCTCTCAACCGCCCAGCGAGGTTGCTAGTGGTCCACAAAATCCACAACGCCGACACGCCGGCAGTCGAGGACGTCACCGAGACCGAGCCCGACTACCGATTCACCCTGGCCAACGAGCGGACTTTTCTGGCCTGGCAGCGCACCTCGCTGGGGCTGCTTGCCGCGGCGGTCGCGCTGGTCCAACTGATTCCGGAGCTGACGGTCCACGGCGCGCGCCACGTTCTCGCCGTGGTGCTGGCGACGCTGGCAATCCTGACCAGCGGCATGGGGCTGCTGCGCTGGCGACAGGCCGACCGCGCCATGCGACGCGGCCTGCCCCTGCCCCGTCACCCCACGCCGGGCTACCTCGCTCTGGGTTTGACCCTGGTCGGGATCGTCTGCCTCGGCCTGGTGGTCGCCAAGGCGGTCACCGGTTGAGCCAAGTTCCGGACCAATTTCGCGAGACGCAGGCGGAACGCACGACGTTGGCCTGGACCCGGACGTCGTTCGCGCTGCTGATCAACGGCGCGATGCTGACGATCAAGAACCTGCATAGCGGCGACGGGCTGGCGGGGTTGATCCCGGCGATGCTGGCGGCCGCGGCGGCGGCTTGCACTTGCGTGATCGCCTTGCAACGCCAGCGCACGCTGGAGCAGCGCCCCCTCCCGGCGCGCATCACGCCGCGCCGCCAGGTCTACATCGTCGGCATCGGCACGATGGTTCTCATCATCGTGACGGTGCTTGCCCAGTTGCTTTAGCGTCTTTCGGGGTTCGCCGCAGTTCCGCGGCGAGCACCTGGATTTCGTCGCGAAGCTCATCGATCTGCGCGGCCGTGGCCGCCTGGGTCGCCCTGTCCGTCTCCGCGACCCGCTGCACTATCCACGAAGCCAGCGACGCAGTGACCACACCGATGAGACTGATGCCGCCGATCATCAACAACACGGCGATCAATCGCCCGGTGACGGTGATGGGGTAAAGGTCGCCGTAGCCGATGGTGGTCACGGTGCTGATGGCCCACCAGACGGCGTCTCCGAACGACGTGATTCTTGCGCCCGGGATATCACGTTCGGTGTCGAGGATGGCCAGCGAGGCCACGTAGATCATCAGAACCACAGCCGAGATGGTGTATATCAAGATCCGGCCGCGAACGGCATTGCCAACGGCCTTCTGCAACGCCCCGATCAGGACAACCAGCCGGAGCATCCGCAGCGGTCGCATCAGCGGCAACACGACAATGGCCAAGTCCACGAGGTGGGCCAGGAACCATTGTCGACGGTCGGCGGCGAGGCTCAGGCGAACGAAATAATCGATGACGAACAGACCCCAAACAATCCAGCTCGCTATCCACACAATGCGCGCCTCGTCGCCGCGAGGGTGGATCAGCACGTGCACCGAGTAGATGATCAGAAATACGAAAGCGACCACGGCGAGTGGCCACTCGGTGCGCTGCCGCCAGCGCTCTTCCAACGTTCGATCAGTCATGTAACTGGTCCCACCCATTTCAGTCGCGCGAGCCAGATGGTTTGCTGGCCGCGGTCGGGATCTGCCACGACGTGCTACCACGCCGAACCCTTTGTCGTGCGGGAGCATACGCTACGGGGCCCGCCCGTGGACATCGGCGCTGCGTCGACTGCGGCGTGGCGCCTGACGAGCGGACACATCCCGCGTTGATCCGCCTAATTTGTATGAAATGCACTGTCCTAGGCGATGATTGCTCCGGCACCGCGAACCATGCATGGCGCGGATGGGCGGTTCGAAATGACCCGCCACCCGCGACACGGAAGTCAAGGCCGCCACAGCAGTATCGGCTCCCTCGGGACACCGGTTTGCCCGCCTCCGAGCGACAAGATTTCAGCGCACCAAGGCTTTTCGAGCAGTCCGATGACGTTGTCGCTCGAAGGCGGGCAAACGGGTATGCCCTTCAGCGGCAGAGTCCGATGCGACTCACCGGCGTGCTACCAGAGATACACCACCGCGTCTTTGCCACCGGTGCACTTGATCCATGGGTTGGAGCCATCTCCGCTGCACTGCAACAGGAAGTCCGCCTTGTTGTTCGGATCGCAGACCGCGCCCGCGACGGTATAGCAGTCGACGGCTCCCGGCGCCGATACCGTCCGCGCCGAGGTGTTGGCATTGCCGTACGCGTTCCAGTAGGTGACCAATACCGTGTTAGCGAAGTAGCACGACGTTGGCGCCGACCCCCGCCCCGCGTGGGTCCCGAAACCGCTCACGTTGTTGAGCCGATAGCCCAGGTCGCAACTCGTGTGAGTGACGCTTTCATCCGGGCCGGTCACGATCGGCGGGGGTACCGCCACCCCCGGGCGCGACGGGACCGGAATGGGCGAAAACTGGGACGACGTAGTTTGATTCGACGACGTGGCCGACGTGATTGGCCCGGATGAAAGCGTCGGCGCGGCGGACGGGGATGGGGATTGTCCGGAATTCAACTTCGCCAGCAGACCGATGACCACGCCAATCGCTCCAAGAACCAGCGCAGCCGACACCGCGATGACGGTCGGTACCAGCCAGCGTGATCCGCGGCCGGTCGGCCTCTCGCCGGACGCCACGGGTACCGGTCCGCTCGGCGGGAAACTTGGCGGATCGGGCTGCCGCTGCGGCTGCGGCTGCGGCTGCCGCTGCGGCTGCGGCTGCGGCTGCGACCAAGGCTGGCTGGGCTGGGGCTGGGGCTGGGGCTGCCACCGGGGCTGTGTCGGTGGGGATTCCACCGGGTGCACTACCGTGCGGCCGGCGCCCTGCAGTGCCCGATTGGCCGCGCGCCCCAATGCGCCCGCGCTGCCGTAGCGGTCGTCGGGTTCCTTGGCCATGCCGCGTGCGATGACGTCGTCGAAGGCTAGGGGAATCGCCGGGTTCACGACGCTGGGTCGAGGTGGCGGGTACGTCAGGTGCGCCGCGACGAGCGCGTCCTGGGAGACGGCGGGAAAGGGCGTCTGACCCGTAAGCGACTCGTAGAGAACACATGTCAAGGAGTAGACGTCGACGGAGGGGGTCAGATCCTGGTCGGTGAATCGTTCGGGCGCCATGTAGACCCAGGAGCCGATCTTGGCACCCATTGCGGTGAGTCGGGTGTCGGTTTCACCCATCGCTTCGGCGATGCCGAAATCGACCAGGTACGCGAAATCGGCCGGAGTCACAATGATGTTCTGCGGCTTGACATCACGATGAATCAGGCCTTCGGCGTGCGCGGCGTCCAGCGCCGCCGCGATCTGGGCGATGACGGCCACCGCCCGGGGCGGATTGAGCGGTGCCTTGTCGATCAAACTCTGCAAGTCGGCTCCGCGGACCAGACGCATGTCGATGAACAGGCAGCCGTCGATCTCGCCGTAGCCATGGATCGGGATGACGTGGGGTTCTTGCAACTTTGCCGCGGCGTGCGACTCTCGCTCGAACCGCATCCGGTATCGGCGGTCGTCCGCGTATTCGCTTTTGATGATCTTTAGGGCGACGGCCCTTTTGATCTCGTTGTCGTACGCCTCGTAGACCTCGCCCATTCCCCCCTTGCCGAGCACGCCGGTGATCTTGTATTTGCCGAACGTCGTGCCGACACGCGAGTCCTCTGCAGTCAACGTCATCTCCTCCAGTAGGGATTATGCGTCAATCCGCACGATTCGCCTCATCGCCCGCACTCTCCGACCGACAGCGACCCCAGGTGGTTGGTCAGCCACTTGGCGACCTCGTCAAGATCGTGGGTGCCGTCGTCGAATGAGCCCGACGTGGGCTCGGCCGCGATTGCCACCGCGATCTTCCCCGCCGGGACGGTCAGCACGCCGATCTGACGAACCAGGTATTTGCCGGACGGCGACGGGCCCCACCCTCCTTTGAACTCGGCGCCCAAGACGCCGGACAGGCCGGTGCGGCCTATCCCCCATCTCTGGTCCGGCTCGACCTGGCTCATCAGATTGAATATCGGGTCGTTCGCGCCGTTGCAGACCGCACTCGCGGTGAACCGCACCTGATTCACCAGCGACCAGATGGTCTGCCCGAAAGCGGTGAATTCGGGCCGCACCTTTCGTGATTCGACGACGGTCGGATCGCCGGTTTCCTGCAAGATTTGTTGCACGCGCGCGGCGGCGGTGGCGGGATCGCCCAGCTGCGCCCACAGCTTTTCGGCTGCCGCGTTGTCGGACTCGGTGATCGCGGCCTTCATCGCGTCCGTGACCTGCTGCGGATCGGATTGCCGGTATGCCGCGATAACCAGCGGCACCTTGATCGTCGACCAGGCCGGTCCCTGGTCCCAGTCCCCCAAGGTAATCGCGTCTTGGCCGGTGCCGACGGCGCTGACCACCATGCCCATCTTGGCGTGCAGGCTGCTTTCCAACTCGGAGAACTCCGCGACCAACGCCGCCAAAGTCGTAGCCGGGGTCGCCGGCGTCGCCGAGAACGACGGGTGAACCGGCGCGGGGGTCGGTGACGCGGGTCGCCCTGGACCGGCGTGGCGATAGGTGAGGACGGCGGCCAACGTGACGATCGCGGCCATCACCACCAGCGTCACGACAATCGCGATCGCTCTGACGAGTCGGGTGCGGGTGAACCAGCGCCTGGTCGGTGCATGTGCGGAATGTCTGGCTCGTCGGGTTCGGTCAGCGGCGCGGCGTCGCCCACCGGGCATCCCCGTGAGCGTCACCGCTAGCCGGTCCCGGCCTTGGCGCTCAGAAAGGCCGTAATCCCCTGGGTGACCGCGGCCGCATATCTCGCCCGACCGTCCGCGCTTTCCATCTGGGCCGCCTCGTCCGCGTTCTTCATGTTGCCGAGTTCGACGAGGACCGCCGGGTACTCGGCGAAGTTCAGGCCTGCGAGGTCGGCCCGGCCGTAGAGCCCGTCGGACCCGATGTACGTGGATGGGGTGTAGCCGGCCGCGACCAGCGCATCGCGCATCGCGTGCGCCAGCTGAAGTGCCGCGGTCGCTTGGACGTCGTTGAGGGGCGGGCTGGAGTAGTTGACATGGAATCCCCGGCCGGACGGCGGGCCGCCATCGGCGTGGATGCTGACGATCGCGTCCGGGTGCATCGAGTTGGCCAGCGCGGCGCGTCGATCGACGCAGGGTCCGGCCGAGCTGTCGTTGTCGCGCGACAGTTGCGTGCGGACGCCCAGCTGAGCGAGCGAGCCCTGGATCAGCCCGACGACGGCCCAGGTAAACGCATGCTCCGGATAGCCGTCGTCGGCGGCGGTACCCGACGTGTTGCATACCTTGGTGCCGTCGCGGCCGTTAGGCACCTGCTGGGTGGTCGAGGCATCGTTGACGGCGTTGTGGCCCGGGTCGAGGAACACGGCCATTCCGGCGATACCGGCGGCCGTCGCGCGCGGGGCCGGTAACGCCGCGCCCACGCCGAGCACCGCCGGTACGACCCCGGCGAGCTTCAGCACGTTGCGCCGCGCCATGTTGCCCATCGCGCGATGGTAACAATCGGCGCCGAGCAGTCGCAGAATCGCACTACACGGGCCCTTCGCGTGCGATCCTGCGTCTGCTCGCCGCGCTAGTCGACCAGCGCCCGGGTGGCGGCGCGGAACATGGTCTGTTTGATCGCGCCGAGAGTGCCGGGATCCTTGCCGGCCAGCGGACGCAGCAGGTCGGCGGCCGCGCTCACCACCGCGCCCTCGCCAGCGGTGGCGTCGACAATGCCGAGCTCGGCGGCGTCGAGCCCGCCGAACCGCCGGCCGGTGGTCATCGAGGCCATGGCGGCCCGAGGGGTCAGCTTCGCCTGGATCAGCGCGGCCATGCCGTCGGTGAACGGAATGCGGATATCGACTTCGGGGAAGCAGAAGAACCCGCGATCGGCACGCATTACCCGGACGTCGTGAGCCATCGCCAGCATGGCGCCGGCGCCGAAGGCGTGACCGGTGATCGCGGCGGCCGTCGGTATCGGCAGCGTCAGCACCCGCGCGAACAGCGCCTGCACCCGCCCGACGTAGTACCCCGTCTGGTCGCCGTGGGCCATGAGCCAGTCCAGATCGAGGCCGTTCGTGTAGAACTTGTTGCCCCCGGTGGTGACCAATCCCTGCGCCTCGGCGGCCTCGATCTCGTCGAGATGGCCGTTGACCGCGTCGAGAAAGTCCAGCGAGAATCGGTTCTCATCCTCGCCGAAGTTGACGACGGCGATCTTGTCGTCCCAGCTCACTGTCGGTGTCATCGGTTTCCTTGCCTTCCGTTGTCCGGGCGGTATCGTGTCATCTTCAGCGCCGCTTTGGCGGCGCACCTACGGCCAGTACCGCGCGGACGGCGGCGCGCAACCGTTCCCGCGCATCCGGATCGTCGATTCGGTTGCGGCTCAACAGGATCGCGGTCGGTAGGTCGACGATGCAAGCGGTGATGACATCCACCGCCGCTGCGTCCTTGCGATTCCATACCGCGCGGGCCAGTCGAATCATGCACGCCACCAGCTGGGTGTCCAATTCGGCCAATTGCGTGGCGATCTCGGTCGGCGCCTCGGGCCCCAGCAGCTCCTCGCGGCGCACTGTGAAAAGCAGCCGTAAGGAGGCCGGGTGCCGCTCGGCGAACACCGCGGGCGCGTCCGCCGCGGCCACCACCGCGGCTACCCCACCACCGTCCGGTGCACTCAGCGCGGCGTCGACCAAACCCGTTTGCGTGCAGAGGAATCGGTGCCCGGCGCGCAGCCAGGCGCGACCCGCCAGGCCCGCCCGGGAACCGAATGTGTGATACACAGCGCCGTTGGAAACCCCGATCGCGGCGCTGACCGCCCGGATTGTGACGGCGGCCGGCCCGGACTCCACCGCCAGCGCTTCCACGACATCGAGGATCTGGTCCTGGTCGTATACCCGGGGACGCGCCATCATGACACGATAACAGAGCAATTGCTCTGTTAGTCAAGTTCGAGCCCCGTGCATACAAAAAACGTTTGATACGGTCGACGGCATGATCGCGGCCGATAGCCGCCCACTGCGCGACATCACCGACGAATTCGTTTCCCGGCTGGCCGAGCGCGCCGACGAGGCCGAGCGGCTGCGCCGCCTGCCCGCGGCAACCATCAGCGAATTCAAGCAGACCGAGCTATTCCGGCTGTTGCTCCCGGCCCGGTTCGGCGGCATTCAAGCGTCGCTTCCCGAACTGCTGGAACCGGTTCGGCGGATGGCCCACGGGTGCGCCTCGAGCGCGTGGACACTGGGTTTCTACGCGTTGCACAACTGGCTGCTGTCGCTGTTCGACCCGATGGCCCAGGAGGAGGTGTTCGCCTCGGGACCGGTTCTGGCGCCGGGTCCGCTGGCGCCGACGGGTCGCGGCAGCCCGGTGGATGGCGGAGTGCGCCTGACCGGCAGGTGGTCGTGGGCGACGGGAGCGATGGACGCCGATTGGGTGTTCGTCGGGGCGATCATCGAGCGGCAGGACGGGATCGAGCCGGCACTGGCGTTGGTGCCGGCCGACCAGGTCGAAGTCGACGACGTGTGGCATACCGCGGGTATGCGCGGCACCGGGTCCCACGACGTCATCATCACGGATGTGTTCGTGCCTTTGCACCGCCTCGTCGGGGTGGCCGATATCTACGGCGGAACCGCGCCCGGGGCCCGCGCTCATGGGGTGCCGACGTACCGGTGGCCGCTGGTTCCCGCCCTCGCGCTGACGGCGTCGATGCCGGTGCTCGGGGCCGCCGAACGGGTGGCGGAACTCTACGCGGAGCGGCTCGGCGGGCGCGTCCTGGCGTATAGCGGTGTGGCGCAGAAGGATCAGCCCGCCGCCCAGATCAGGTTGGGGGATGCCAGGGTGCGGCTGCGCGCCCTGCGGGCGCTGATCGCCGAGACCGCCGCCGGGATCGAGGAAATCGTTACCGGCGGAGGGCGGGTGCGCCGGTCGGTGCGGGCCGACGCGCGTCTGGCGGCGTCGCACACGGTGCACGAGAGCCGGGCGATCATCGCCGACCTCCTGGAGGCGTCCGGTGCCAGCGCTCACTTCCTGTCGAACCCGATGCAGCGCGCCAAGCGCGATGTGGACATCGCGGCGGGCCATGTTGTGTTCGATTACGACATGAGTCGAGAGTTGGCCGGCGCGTTAGCGATTGGGGCGCAGATTTCTCCGACCGCGATGATCTGACCTACTTCGGATCGGCCAGCATCAGGTCCAGAAACCGTTCGCGGTGAGCGGCTTTTTGCGCCTGTTCCGCGGTGCCGGCGAGGTGCAGCAGTCCGATGCCGGTCGCGAAGGTGAACTCGGCGCGCAGCCTGGCGTCGTCGATACTAAACCCATAGTCGGCGTAGGCCTTTGCGACGGAGCGAATGAGGCGGCGGTCGGCCGCGCGGACATTGTCGGCCGCAACCGGGTCGGTGCGTGCCCACTCGCGCATCGCGCGTTCGAGCGCCCAGTGCTGCGGGCTCATCAGGGCAAGCATCGTGGCGGACAACCGCTCTCGCGGTGGCAGCGCATCGAGTTCGCTCAGCCCGCGCCGGTCGTGGTCCAGGAACTCATTCCACGACTCGACGAGTGCGGCCCGGTAGCCGTCCATGTCCTCGAAGTGCCAGTAGAAGCTGCCGCGGGTGGCCCCCACCTGCTGGCAGAGGCTTTCGACTTTAAGCGCCCGCACCCCCTGTTCGGCGAGCAGGGTGTAGCCCGCCTGTAGCCAGTCCTGAACCGACAGGCGGGTCGACGGGGGCTTGCGCGCTGTCACTGCAGAGCAAGGTTACGTGTCCTCGGCATCGGCGACCGTCAGGGGCAGGGCGAGCTCTTCGAGCGGGCGTCGTTCGGCGGCGACACCGAGCCACATTTCGATGGCGCCAGCCACCGCCATCACCACCGCACCGATGAGGAACGACCACATCACCTGACCGCGCTGCCCGGAGCTGATCAGCTGACCGAACAGCAGCGGCCCGGTGATGCCCCCGATCGCCGTGCCCACCGCGTAGAAGAACGCGATTGCCAGCGCCCTCGTCTCCATCGGGAAGATCTCGCTCACGGTCAGGTAGGCCGCACTGGCACCCGCCGACGCCAGGAAGAACGCCACCGCCAGCACGCCGATGAACGTCCAGGCGCCGCCGGTCTGCGTCACGAAGAGCACCGCGAGGACAACGGCCACGACAGCCGAACCGATGTAGGTCGCGGTGATCATCGGTTTGCGCCCGACGGTGTCGAACAGATGCCCGAGCGCCAGGGGGCCGACGAAGTTGCTCAGCGCCCACAGAATGAAGAACAGCGGCACTTTCGCGGACGGTACTCCGTAGAACCCGCTCAACAGAGTGCCGAGATTGAACGTCACGCCGTTGTAGAGGAACGCCTGCCCGATGAACAGCGCCAGTCCAAGGACCGCGCGCCGCGGATAGAGGGTGAATGCCACTTTGGCGATCTCGGGGAACGAAATCGTCTGGCGCTGACGGATCTTCAGCGGCGGCCCGGGTGGGTCGGGAAGCGCCTCGCCGGTTTCGCGCTGCACGTCCGCTTCGATGTCGGCGACGATTCGCTCGGCTTCGTCGTCGCGCCCGTGAATGAAGAGCCACCGCGGGCTTTCCGGGACGTTGCGCCGCACAAGTAGAACGAAGATGCCGAAAATCGCACCGATGCCGAAGGCGAGCCGCCACCCGATGTTGGCAGCAAAGTTCGACGTGTCCAACAGGACCAGGGCGCCGGCCGCCCCGGCGGCCGAACCCAGCCAGTACGTCCCGTTGATGATCAGGTCCACCCGACCGCGCAGCCGCGCGGGAATCAGCTCGTCAATCGCCGAGTTGATGGCGGCATATTCGCCCCCGATGCCCGAGCCGGTGAAGAAGCGCGCGAGGAAGAAATACCACGGCGCGAAAGCGAAAGCGGTCGCCACGGTGGCCGTCAGATACACCACCAGGGTCAGCATGAACAGGTTGCGCCGCCCGAAGCGGTCTGTGAGGTGGCCGAAAAACAACGCGCCCACGCAGGCCCCGGCGATGTAGAACGCCGCGGCCATGCCGATGTCGGCGGCGTTGAGCGTGATGCCGCTGCCCTTCTCGGTGAGCCGGGCCGACACGTTGCCGACCATCGTGACCTCGAGCCCGTCGAGGACCCACACACCGCCCAGGCCCACAACGACGCGCCAGTGAAACTTCGACCACGGCAGCCGGTCCAGCCGGGCGGGGACATGCGTCGTGATGGTCTTGGTTTGCACGTTTGCGCTCATGCTGGCTCCGTTCCGGGTGAAAAGACAAAGTACCCAACCCAGCCGGAGGTTAGTCGTCGTGGCGCTCCCCGCATGGCGGCAGGCGTCAGCTTTCGTTGCCGTTCAGCACCGGCGCGTGTGCGGGCAAGGTGGGGTTGACGCGCGTCGGCTGCCCGACGTTGGTGTTGGCCGCGTTGCCGATGACGACCCTTCCGCCCGGGTCGGCGCGGGCGATGGCGGGGGCCGACCCGACGATGGCCAGCGACACCGTGAGCGTGGCCACATGCCAGAAGAGGGTCACCTTGCGGGTGGTCGATGCGTTCTTCATGGTGTCCTCCCTGAGCTGCTGCGGTCCCCTATTGGACTGCGTTCGTCGGTAGGAGCAACCAAGGCCGCAGCAAGTGACACTTTTCGCGGATTGAGTTTCTCCGACTGCGTTGCGCGATATCCGGAATGGACCCGCGCGATCCGGCACAATGCGCAAGTGGCGGTGACAAGACCTAGGCATGGCCCGCCCGAAGGAGTGATCCCGTGAAGCGTCTCGCCACTACGGGCGCCGTTGCTGTTGCCGTTGCCATTGCCTGCGCCGTGACGGTGTCGGGCTGCGGTTCGTCGAGTGTTAAGCCTGCCGCGCAGGGCGCGACCTCGCCGACGTCGGGGACGTCGGGAGCGACGACACCCGCCGGGAACGCGCCCACCACCGCCCCATCGGGTCAGCCCGGAATAACTTGGGCTCCAAGGGATTCCGCGCTCATCACACCGGGGATAGAGGTCTACACCGGCGACGATCAGTGCACCACCAACTTCGTGTTCACCGACGACGACCACAACGTCTACATCGGGCAGGCCGCGCACTGCGCCTCCAAGGGAAGCAGTAAAGACATCAACGGCTGCTCCACACCGAGCCAACCGGTCGGCACCGCCGTTACGTTCAATAAGCCCGGCACGCCGAAGAAGCGCGGCGAGCAGGTGGGTAAGGGCGAGCTCGCCTACAGCAGCTGGGTCACCATGCAATCCAGCGGCGAAAAGGACTCCAACACCTGCGCATACAACGACTTCGCGCTGGTCAAGATCGCCGCCGACAGCCTCTCGACGGTGAATCCGACCGTCCCGCAGTGGGGCGGTCCTGCCGGGCTCAACACCACAGGCACCACCGACGGCGAGACCCTCTACAGCTACGGCAACTCCAGCCTGCGGTTCGGCATCAAGGTATTCGCCCGGCAGCGAGGTACGGCCAAGGCGACCGACCCGTCCGTCGGCGGGTGGTCGCACCAGCTGACGTCGCAAAAGCATGACCCGGGGATTCCCGGCGACAGCGGAAGCGGCTATCTCGATGACAAGGGCAATGCCGTTGGCACGCTGTCGACGCTGGGCCTGAGCCTGCCCGTCGTCAACAGCATCGGCGACCTTTCGCACGAACTCACCTACGCGCAACAGCATTCCGGAATCAAGGGACTTCAACTCGCGCTGGGAACCGAGCCGTTCAGCCCGAAGAAGTAAGCCTCGGCGAGCCTCGGCGAGCAGACGCAGAATCGCATCGTCGGGCTCTGGACAGTGCGATTCTGCGTCTGCTCGCGGTCGGACTTTAGCGCGCGATACAAACAGCCCGCCCGCAGGCTAGGTCAGCCCACTGGCGACCCGTGCGGGCACCACACGAGCACAGAGCTAAGAAAAATACCTGCTAACCCGTGTTTATCCCTGCCGCCTCGGCGGATACTTAACCGGGGGTTGGAGAGGGAGGGTGCGGCTGTGAAGACGCTCGTGGGCGGGACGTTTGGCAAATACGAAATCCGCGATCTGCTCGGCAAGGGCGGCATGGGTGAGGTGTACGAGGCGTACGACACCGACAAGGGCAGAACCGTCGCGCTGAAGATCCTTGACGATCGGTACGCCGAAGATGACACATTTCGCGCGCGGTTCCTGCGGGAGTCGCGTGCGGCGGCGATTCTGCAAGAGCCGCACGTCATCCCGATCCACGATTGGGGCGAGATCGACGACACCCTGTACATCGACATGCGGTTGGTCCATGGCCAGACGTTGCACGACATCCTCAAAACGGGCGCCCTGGAACCGGAGCGAACTGTCGACATCATTCGGCAGATCGGGGCCGCGTTGGACGCAGCGCACGCCCAGGGACTGATCCACCGCGACGTCAAACCGCAGAACATCATTGTCACTCCCGAAGACTTCGCGTATTTGGTGGACTTCGGTATCGCCGAGGCCCGCGGTGACACGCGCCTGACGAGGGCGGGATATCAGGTCGGCAGCTGGGCGTACATGGCGCCCGAACGATTCCGCGAACACGAGGCGACGTCCGCGGTAGATGTCTACGCGTTAGCGTGTGTCCTCTACGAGGCGCTGACGGGCCGCATTCCGTTCCCGGGTGACACCCACCAAGTCATCGCGGCTCATCTCTCGTCGCCGCCCCCGAAGCCAAGTGCCGCGAATCGCCGGGTGCCGGTGGCCCTCGACGCGGTCGTCGCTCGCGGCATGGCAAAAGAACCCGACGACCGCTACGGCAGCGCGGGAGCACTGGGACGCGCAGCCAAACGCGCGCTGTCAGCCGGCCCGCCTTTGCCTCTCAACGCGGACACGATGCTGGCTCCCCGAAATTTCGTGATGCCGGTCGGCCAGTCGCCTTTCACCCCGCAATCCGGCGGCCCGGTAGTCAGTTATCCGCCAACGGGTCCGGGGGTAGTGGTTCACCCGCAAGATCCGGGGACGGGCGCGGGCAGGGCGGTGATGACGGCTTTCCTTGCGGTCGCAGCAGTGCTGCTCTTGGCGATTGTCGGTATCGTGATCAATGTTGTTGTTAACCGGAACTCCGACTCGGGCCCCCCTTCGCCGACGGTCGCGTACAGCACCCCAACCACGTATGGCGCCGAGCCGTCTTTGACAACGACGACGCCGGTCTATTCGGCGACCTCCGTACCGCAAGATCCCGCGCAGCAACTGCGGCAAATCGCTAATGAGGACCGCCCGTACGTCAGCGCGCAACTCGCAGACCATTGGGTTCCGCAACTGAGTTCCAAGCGGCCCGGAGTTGTCGACTCCGGAAAGGTGTGGGATAACGCCATGACCCTCCAGGAGCACCAACAGCTCCGGCAGCAGTACGCCAACGTGAGGCTGCTGTGGTCGGGCGACTGGTCAACGTTCTCGGCGTCAGACTTCTGGGTTACCGTGGTGGGCATTACTTTTCAAAGTCCTGCGGGCGCGTTGGCCTGGTGCAAGAGCGCAGGATTTGATCGCGACCACTGCATCGCCAAGATCGTCAGCACCACGCGTCCTGTCGAGGGAAGCACGGCCTACAACTGATTTGGCGGAGGGCAGCGTTCGGGCTTGCCGGTCAGACCCGAATGACGGTCAGGTTGGCCGCGCCATCCAGAGCGGCGAAGTGATCATCCTGGCTGACGACGGGCAGTGCTCGTGATGCCGCGATAGCCGCGATCCACAAATCATTGATCCGGACACGCCGATCCGTCTCGGCGAGGTGAATCCGCAACCGCGCCCACATGCGGGCCGCGTCCTCATCGACAGGCAGCGTTTCGAGGTCACCAACGTATTCCAGCGAGGACCATCCCGATCTCGTGAATTGGGTGCCGCTGTCGGCGACCGGCGCGATGCCGACACGCCGTCACACACACCTTTCCCAGGTGAGACACATATTTTGCGTCATAATCCGCCCGTGCCCGGCGATCAGCCAATCGAAGGATCAGGCTCGTCGGCGCCGGTGTCCCGGCGCACGGTTCTTGGTGGGCTGACCCTGCTGCCGCTGGCCGCCATGCCGGGCGTTCTCCCGACCGCGTCGGCCGCCACCTACCAATTCCTGAGCGCGCACCAGGCCGCGGTGCTCGACGCCGCCACCCGCCGCCTCATCCCCGGCCCGGGAGACAGCCCACTCGAGCGCGGCAGCCCGGGCGCGGCCGAGGCCAACGTCGTCGGCTTCATCGACACCATGCTGTCGGCGTTCTCGTCCACGCCGCCCGCGGTGCACGCGGGCGGGCCGTGGAGCAACCGCGCCGGCGGAACCCAGGACTTCATGGCCCAGTTCGTGCCGCTGGACCGCGCCCAGACCTACGGGTGGCAGCAGCGGATCGCGGACTATCGCACGCAGTACACCAACGGCATCGCGCTGCTCGACCAGCTGGCCGGCGGCGACTTCACGTCGGTGGCGAAGGTGCGCCAGGACCTGATCCTGGCCCACGGCAAGGCGGTGTCCTTCACCAAAGTGCTGTTCGGCCACACCGTCGAGGCGATGTACTCCGTCCCCGAGTACGGGGGCAACGCGAGCCTGGTCGGCTGGCAGGACATCAAGTGGCCCGGGGACAACCAGCCGAACGGCTACACCAACGCCGAGGTCGAGGCGCCGGAATGGGACCTGGTCGGTACCAGTGGAATCATCGACACGCTGCTGAAGGGCGGCTGGAAGCAGGCGTTCTCCGCGATGGGCGGAACGGCGGGCGTCAATGGCCTCTAAGGCGATCATCGTCGGCTCGGGCGCGGGCGGTTCGATAGTGGCGATGGTGCTCGCGGAGGCCGGCTGGGACGTCGAGATATTCGAAAAGGGGCCGAACTACTACAACAACCTCGGCGGCACCGGGCCGTTCCCGACGTTGCACTCCAACGACGAGCTCAAGGGCGAATACCGCTACTTCGAGCAGCCCGACCCCATCGCCTTCCCGCGCACCTTCCGCCAGAACTCCAGCCAAAACGCGGCGCAAACCTTCGTCGGCGACGTCAACGACCTCTCCAACCAGGTCGGCGGCACCTTCCCACACTCTGACACCAAATGCACGCGGCTGTGGGACATCGACTTCAAGGGATTGTCGCTGCTCGGCCCGGTGCCGGGCGCCGACATGGCGGACTGGCCGCTCTCCTACAGCGACATCGCGCCCTACTACGACGAGATCCAGGACCTGATCGGGGTTCAGGGCGATGTCGGATCGATACCCGCGGGTGTGCAGAAGCACCAACCGCAGGAACATCCCTACCCGATGCCGCCCGGGGCGCAGATGCGCTCGTCGATGCTGCTGGCCGCCGGGGCGAAACGCGTTGGGCTGCATCCCTTTTTCTTTCCGATGGCGGCCAACACCATCGAATACAACGGCAGCCCGGTGTGCAACAACTGCGGGTTCTGCTCCGGGTACGGCTGCCCGGTCTCCGCCAAGCCGGTCAATCTGGTCGCGCTGCGGCGGGCGCTGCAGACCGGGCGGACGAACCTGCGGCCGCTCACGCAAGTCCTGCAGATCAACTTCACCGGCCGGCGGGCCACCGGCGTCACCTATGTCGACGCGACCGGCCAGACCGGCGGGGACACCGCCGACGTGATTATCCTGGCCTGCTCGGCGATCCTGAGCCCACACCTGGCGCTGCTGTCCGGGCTTCCAGACCCCTACGGCCGCATCGGAACCCGGATCATGTTTCAAAACTTCTACGACGGGTTTGCCGTCTTCCTCAATCAGCGGGTCCACGCCTACAAGGGCCGCGCGTGCACGCAGGTGGTGTTCGACTTCAACGATCCCGACTTCCCCGGCGCCCGAGCCTTCGCCCGGTTGGCAGGGCTGCCCTACATCCGTGCCGGCCTGTGCGAGCTCGGCGGCAGCCAGTTCCCTATCGCGGAGGCCAACTATTACCAGACAATCCTTGGGCTGCTACCGAATACGCAGATCTTTGGCCACCCGTTCAAGGCGCTGATGAAGGCCTCGCTGCTGCGCGACCGGCTCGCCGGCGTCGATTGTTTTGCCACCGACATGCCGTACCTGACCAACAACGTCACCCTGGACCCGACAATCAAGGATATCAATGGCCAGCCGGCGCCCCGAATCACCTACCAGATAGGGAAGTTCGAGAAGGTCTCGCAAACCTTCTTCGTGCCGCTGCTCGCCGCGATGTGCGGGGCGTCGGGCGCGCAGCTGTTCGCCGCGGTACCCCAGGCTTTGGCGACTGGGTTGGGGGGCGTGTCGCCACCGACCGGCGAACACACGATGGGCGGCATGCAGATGGGCGCGGACCCAACGACCAGCGTCGTCGACGTGAATGGACGAATGCACCAGATGGACAACGTGTATGCCGCCGACAGCAGCGTGTTCGCCACCTCCAGCGGCTCCAACCCCACCCTGACGATCATGGCCCTGGCGCTGTGGATCGCGCGCGGGCTCACCGGCCAGCGGCATTGATGCGGTTGGTGGGTCATGACGTTTCTGATCATCAGACCGGATGTAATCGCCTTTGCAGCAACGGATTTAGCCGCTATCGAATCCAAGCTGGCCGCAGCTCACGCGGCGGCGGTCTCCCCCACCACCGGGATACTGACCGCGGCCCAGGACGAGGTGTCGACCGCGATCGCGGCCCTGTTCTCCTCGTACGCCGTTGACTATCAACGGCTTAGCCGAGGCGCGGCGGCTTACCAGGCTCGGTTCGTAGCGGCGCTGGACGCCGCCGCGGGCGCGTATGCCGGCGCCGAGGCCGCGAATGCTACTGCTGTGGGGTCGTTCACGAATCTGACGCTCGCCAATGTGTTCAACTCGCTGATCTATCAGCCGACCTACACCATCGGGCAGGCCTGGATCACAAGCAGTTTCGGTGAATTCATCGACAACACGTTCATCAACCCGATCGGCCAGGCGCTGATCGGGCGGGATCTGCTCGGCAACGGCGCCACCGGCATCAGCGGCGGAACGGTTCTTCAGGCAGCCGGCGGTCCCGGCGGGTTGTTGTTCGGTGATGGCGGGACCGGTGGCACCGCTGCGAGCGGTCAGGGCGGCTTGGGCGGGGCTGCCGGGCTGGTCGGCAATGGCGGCACTGGCGGGGCCGGGGCCAACGCCGCGCCGGGCGGCGACGGCGGCAACGGCGGGTTCCTGATGGGCATCGGCGGCACCGGCGGCACCGGCGGCGCCGGCGGCATGGGCCAAGTTGGCGGCGCCGGCGGGCCCGGCGGCGACGCCGTGGGCTGGCTGTTCGGCAACGGCGGTACCGGCGGAGCGGGCGGCGCGGGCGGGGCCGGGACAGCCGGCACCGACGGGGTGTCGGGCTTCCCGGGCACCGACGGCACTGGGGGCGGGGTTGGCGCCGTCGGCGGCTCCGGCGGTCGGGGCGGCAACAGCAGCCTGTTCATCGGCAACGGCGGGGCCGGCGGCGTCGGCGGTGTCGGCGGCACGGGTGGTGCCGGCGGCGCCGGCGGCGATGGCGCGACTGCCGTGACCGCGGGTGCTGCCGGTGGCGACGCCGGCAGCGGCGGCAGCGGGGGCTCCGGTGGCGCAGGGGGGACCGGCGGTTTGGCCGGCGCGGCCCTGCATATCGGCAGCGTGGGCACCAACGGCGACGGCGGGGCGGGCGGCACGGGCGGCGCGGGCGGCGCACCCGGCGACGGCGGCAACGGCGCGCTCGGCACGTTCAGTGGTGCCGGCACGGGTGTCGGCGGCGACGGCGGCGCCGGCGGTGATCCCGGCAGTGGCGGTGCCGGCGGCACCGGCGGGGCGCCCGGCGACACCGGCACCGGTGGCGTCGTCGGCCAGGTCGGAGAACAGGGCAGTGCGGCTACGAGCGGCGGCAACGGGGGCAACGGCGGGGGCGGTGCCACCGCCACCACCCCGGGTCTCGCGGGCGGAAAGGGCGGGGCCGGCGGCGACGGCGGGCTGGTCGGCAACGGCGGCAACGGCGGGGACGGCGGCAACGGCGCTGCCGGCGCCAATGGCGCCTGGAGCGCCACGCCGGGCGACGGCGACGACGGTGGCGACGGCGGGGCGGGCGGCGCCGGCGGCGAGTCGGGAGCACAGGCCGGCAACGGCATCGTCGCCGGTACGGGCGGCAACGGTGGACAGGGCGGCGCCGGCGGTGCGGGCGGGACTGGCGGGAACGCCACCGCTGCCAGCGTCACCGGAGGGGGCGGTGGTCACGGCGGTGACGGCGGCGCCGGCGGGGCCGGCGGCGCGGCCAGCGGTCACAGCGCGGCGGGTGGTCTCGGGGGTGCGGGCGGGACGGCCGGGAACGGCGGTGATGGCGGCGACGGCGGGATCGACGTTTTGGCTGGCGGCGCGGGGGGCGACGGCGGGGCCGCCGGTGACGGCGGGGCCGGGGGCGCCGGCGGCGCCACCAACGGGTTGTTCAGCAGCGCCGGTGCCGGCGGCGCCGGCGGGATGGCCGGCGTCGGCGGCGACGGGGGCGACGGTGCCCCGGCCACCGGTGTCGGCGGTGTCGGCGGTGTCGGCGGGACCGGTGGGGCCAGCGGCCTTGGCGGCGTCGGGGGCGCCGGCGGCGCGGCCCAAATGTCGTTCGGCATCGGCGGGGCCGGCGGGGCCGGCGGCGCTGCCGCCGCCGGTGGGGCCGGCGGCGACGGCGGTCAGGCGTCCGGGACTGATGGCACCGGCGGGGCCGGCGGGACTGGCGGGGCCAGCCTGGCCGGCGGCGGCGGGGGTGCTGGTGGCGCGGTCGCTACCGGTGTCAACGGCGACGGCGGTCATGGCGGTGGCGGCGGCGCAGGCGGGGCGGCCGGTACCGGCGGGGCCGGCGGTCAGGGCGGCCAGGCCACGTCTTCGGGCGGCACCGGCGGTGACGGCGGGACGGGCGGAGACGCCGGTGTCAGCGGGGTCGGCGGCGTCGGTGGCGCCGCCGGCCCCGGGGTGAACAGTTTCGGTGGCTTCGGCGGGGCCGCCGGGACTGCCGCCAACGGCGGTCTCGGCGGCAACGGCGGGAGCGGCGTGGCGGCCGGCGGCGCGGGCGGCGGTGGCGGGGCCGGCGGTGATGCCGCGGCCGGCGGCGCCGGCGGGAACTCCACGCAGGGGCCCGCCGGTAACGGCGGCAATGGGGAGCGGTGACGGCGGCACCGGTGGCAACGGCGGGAGTGGGCCCATCCCCGGCGCTTTTGGTACCGGTGGGGCCGCCGGCGGAGGGGGCAGCGGCGGCGCCGCCGGGGTCGGCGTCCCCGACGGCGATTCTGGAATCAGCGGGTCAGCCGGCAACGCGGGCGACAACGGTCAGCCCGGGTAGACCTCAGACGGCGCCTCAGGCTACGGCGTCCTCGTCCTGGTTCTCGACGATGCGCAGGTTGGAGTCTTTGCGCTGGATAAATCCGCGGCCACCCAGGGCGGCCTGCAGCTGGACGATGCCCTTCTTGTCGAGCTTCGGGCGGTCGAGTTCCTGGTAAACGAGGACGTGACGCAGCCGCCGCGCGATAGAGGACAGCTGGCTTCGGTCGATGATCTTCCACCGCGGGCACTCCGGCAGCGCGAAGTCCTCCGGCACGTCGGTGTTGGGCAGGACGACGATGTGGTCCCACCGCAGCCGGCCGCGGGTCCAGCGTGGGTCTCGTTCGACGAAGTTGCGCAGCGCATAGCAGGATTCACGGACCTGGCGGACCGGTTCGATCTTGACTTCCCTGCCGCGTCGCTTCTGCCACCAGTGCGTGCCGTCATGCCAGACCTCGCCGCCCTTGACCTCGACGCACACAATCCCGGCCCCCTCGATGGCGACAATGAAGTCGATCTCGTGGTCCTTGAGGTGGTCGGTCACACGCTGGCCGATGATGACGAGGTCCTCGGCTTCGAGTTGTTCGGTCAGGGCCTGCCAGACCTTGCGCTCAGCGCCGTTGGTCAGCCGCGATGTGTCGGGGCGCGCTATTGTCAGGGGGCCCTCGTGCCGGCGCTCGGATCGAGACTCGCTCTTTTGCTCACTGGGTTCAGTCTCTGGGCCGCGCGCAGCCTCGCGAGATCCTGCGGCAGGTGCTGCTTCCTCCTCGGTTAGCGGTAAGCGGGATCGTTCGGCGAGGCGACGTGTGGACGCCTCTTCCTCACGTGCACCGGCGACCCCGACTTGCCCACCGGCCCCAGCAGCGGGGAACAACATCCCGGCGGCGCCGCCTGCGCCGACGCCGCCGAACGACGCCCCACCGCCGACTCGCCACGGCACCGCACCGCCGGCGCGGCCCCCGAAGAGCGGGCCGGATTGCAGCAGCTGGGCGGACGCACCGCCCCCGCCTTCCGCTGGCGCGCTCTCCATCGGCGCGGCGTTGGCCGCCTCCTGGGCCGAATACGAACTTCCGGCACCCTTCAGGGCGTCAGCAAAATCCTGATGGAATTGCTGCGCCTCAGACGCAAGTTCCTGATAGTCCGACGCGTGGGCCGAGAAGAACGCCGCGACGGCCAGTGATACGTCATCTGTCGCGGCGACCGCTATCCCGGTGGTGTTGGCGGCCGCCTCGATGTCGGCCGCGGTGAGCTCCGCACCCACCTGCTCCACGGTCGTCGCCGCCGTCACGATCAACTGCGGGATCACCGCCAGAAGCGACATCGTGCTGTCCTCCTATCGGTAGTCCGCGAACCATCGGCTGGCTCATAGCATAAATTCTCAACGCCGGTGTTGCATGTCCCGGTATTGATCAAACTTATCGGTGTTTAGATTCAACCGCGTCCAAACCGCCTCGAAAAGTTCAAACAGCGCGAGTTTGGCACGGGTCCGACCCGTCAGACCGGCGGCGCCCTGAACGGTCGAACGTCACCCTTTGACCATCGCGCGCTCGAGGATCGGAGCGAGGTCGAGCCCCGTCGGCAGCGTGCCGAACGCACCTCCCCACTGCCCGTCCATGCGTGTGACCAGGAAAGCCTCGGCGACGGCGGGGTGGCCGTGGCGCACCAGCAGCGAGCCCTGCAACGCGAGGCTGATGTCCTCAGCGACCTTGCGGGCGCGGTACTGAATGGTCTCCAGATCCCCCAGCGCGACCCGCAGGGCCGCCACGTGAGCATCCAGCCGCGCGTCGTGGCCGTCGGTGGTGGAAAGTTCGTCGAAGAGGACCTCGACGCATTCCGGTCGGGTGGCCATGGCGCGCAACGTGTCCAGCGCGCCGACGTTGCCCGACCCCTCCCAGATGCCCATCAGCGGCGCCTCCCGGTACAACCGAGGCATTCCGGAATCCTCGACGTAGCCGTTGCCGCCCAGGCACTCCAGCGCCTCGGCGGCGTGTGGGACGGCGCGCTTGCACACCCAGTACTTGCTGGCCGCCAGCCCGATCCGGCGCAGCAGCGCCTCGCGCTGGTCCCCGCGCACGACACCGTCGGTAGCGCCGGCCATCCGCATCGCCACCATCGTGGCCGCCTCAGCCTCCACGGCCAGGTCGGCGAGCACGTTGCGCATCAGCGGCTGATCGATCAGGTAGGCACCGAACGCCTTGCGATGCTGGGCGTGATGGATGGCCCGGGTCAGCCCGGTGTGCATGCTGGCGGCGCTGGCCAGCGTGCAGTCCAGCCGCGTGAGGTTGACCATCTCGATGATGGTCGGCACGCCGCGCCCCTCCTCCCCCACCAGCCAGGCGAGCGCGCCGTCGTATTCGACCTCGCTGGACGCGTTGGAGTGATTGCCGAGCTTGTCCTTCAGCCGTTGCAGGAACATCCGGTTTCGGCCGCCGTCGGGCAGCACCCGAGGCAGAAAAAAGCACGACAACCCGCCCGGGGCCTGGGCCAACACCAGGACGATGTCGGACATCGTCGCCGAGGTGAACCACTTGTGGCCGACCAGGGTGTAGCTGCCATCAGCGTTGGGGGTGGCCCGAGTGGTGCCGGCCCGCACGTCCGAGCCGCCCTGCTTCTCAGTCATCGACATGGTCGCGGTGATGCCGACCTTGGTGGTGGCCGGCTTGAGTTCGGGGTCGTATTCGCGGCTGGTCAGCAGCGGCTCGTAGACCTGCGCGAGGTCGGCGTTGTAGCGCAACGAGGGGACGACGGCGTAGGTCGCCGAGATCGGGCACACGTGACCCGGCTCAAAGGTCCAGACCAGCATCTTGGCCGCGCGCACGACGTGGGCGCCCGCCCGCTCGTCGGCCCACGGGGCGGCGTGCATGCCGTGCCCGATCGCGGTACGCATCAGCTCGTGATAGGCGGGGTCGAATTCGATCTCGTCGATGCGGTGGCCGTACCGGTCGTGTGTGTGCAGGATCGGGCGGTTGCGGTTAGCCAGGTCCCCCCAACGTTGGGCCTGCGCCCCGCCGGCGATCGCGCCCAGTTCGGTGACCTCGTCGAGGCCCCACTGCCCGCCCTCACGGATCAGCGCGTCG
This sequence comes from uncultured Actinomycetota bacterium, assembly GCA_963778135.1. Classification (GTDB taxonomy): domain Bacteria; phylum Actinomycetota; class Actinomycetes; order Mycobacteriales; family Mycobacteriaceae; genus Mycobacterium. The sequence continues at coordinate 1,376,704 of CAVZTC010000005.1, forward strand.
ACGAGCACGGGCGAGGTCGCGGGGTTGTGGTCAACCAGCGGCGGAACCTGGTTGGTGACGACATGCGTGTCCGGCATGTTCGCCACTGTTACATTTTCTCGACAGTCGCACAAGACTGTGTAATAGCCTGTGGGCGGTCGACCCCGGTCATTCGAGCCCGGCGACGTGCTGAGGGTGCCGATTCCCGATCTGGCGCATCGGGTGCTCGAGAACTACTGGCTGCAGGTGCGCCCATTTGCGGGCCACGAATTGCGCCAATCGACACGGCCGCGGGGGATGGGCCTTGGCCTCAGTGATCGTGATCGTCTTCATCGCGCTGGCGGAACCTTCTCGGCGGATTTGTCGCCGGATTATTCGCACCCCACATTGAGCTCAGCCATGCTGAGCAGCTTCTCGAGTTTCGCGCGCGAGGAGCCCAGTCCCTTTTGCAGCCCCGCCACCACGCGCTCGCGCACCTTCGGATCGGGCAGCGGCGGCGTCAGGTCGGCAAGCAGGTTCAGCCGCGCCGACCTGAGCCAGTCCATCAGGTCGGGATCGTCGAGCCAGCGGCCCTGATTGCGGAGGTCGCCATCGGTCAATCGCAACCAGTCCAGATCCGAATCGGGGTGCGGAACCGGTTCGCAGAGTTCGTTTTTCGCCGCGTCGTCGTCGTAGGCGGTCTCGACGTGGGCGATGAACGCCGCGCTGAACACCTGCTGGCATCCCCGCACGCTCTGCAACGTGATGCAGCCGGGGTCGAAAACCCGCTTGGCCGGGCGTTGCGGCAGCCCGTCGCCGGTGCAGTCGATATACAGCGCGCCGGGCGCGCAGGGAACGGATCCGTCGTCGAGCACGATGGTGCCGGGCTCGATGCGTTGGACGTGACCCATTCTGATCACGTTATCGATGCGACGCAGTTGCTCGAGTTCGGCGGGCGCCAAGATCGCGCACCGGTACATGCTCGGCCGTATCGAGGGGTCCAGCCGCAGCAAGCTCCCCGCGGCCTCCAGCCGGTCGAACAGGTCCTCGATCGACTCGGCCTGGCCGATCGCCACGAGATTCCCGGCGAACCTGGCCCGGAACTCGTCGATGAACGTGTCGCTGGGCTGCACCGTCGCCCGATCCAACAGCCAGGCGTCGCGTGGCTTAATCCAGGTCAGCTTTTCCGGGGCGATACCGTTTTTCAGCAGCCACAGGCACGCGTCCATGCCTGTCTTGCCGGCGCCGACGATCACGTATCGCTCGCGTGTGGTGAATCTCGGCAGCTCATTGGGGGTAATGCAGTCCACGCCCGGCGCCACGGCGTACGGCACGGGCCGCATCGACGGCACGACGGAATGCAGGTAGGTGGAGTCAACGACTCGCTTCTTCACGGTGACTGCGCATTCGGCACCCGAGAGGGTTCGGAAACGTCCCCCGCCTAGGTACTCGCTCATCGGGAAGTAGGAAACCCGCCCGGTGGGGAGCAGTTGCTGCTGCATGACGGCGTCGAAGTAGGCGCACACCTCGCCGGCGGTGGCGAGTTCGCCGAACCCCTGGTTCCACCCGACCTGGTCAATCGTGTTGTTGCCCAACGGTCTTGAGTTGACCCCGTAGTACGACGACGGCTGGTGTAGCCGCACGAAGGGGTATGCGGTGGTCCAGTGTCCGCCGGGTTGATGGGCACGGTCGACGACGACCACGCTTGCCTCGGTCTCGGTAATCAGCGTGTCGGTGAAAGCCATTCCCATGGCTCCGGCCCCCACCACCAGGTAGTCGGCCTCGATCTGTACTTCCTGCCCCGCCGTCATAGTGACGACACGATACCGGCGCGGTTGGCCTCGCGGGGGACATCATCGGCAATTCAGGCCGCCCCACCGCGGCGAGCGCCGACCATGACCAAATCGCGGTCGGACGCCACCGGCTGCGGGCCAACCTCCAGAACGCCCCGCACGGCTGCGCGCACGTATTCGCGCGACTGATTGCCGCGGTATCGCTTGCCGCGCAAGACAGTCCACTTCGGAAGATCGATGATGCAGGTTGCGATCAGGTCGACCGCTTGCGGATCGTCGCGGCCCCACAGCCGAATCGCCAACCGCGACATGACTTCGGAAAGCTCGCCGTCCAGCGCCTGCAATTGCTCGACGACGTCGCGAGGCATCCGGTGGCTCAACGCCTCGTCGCGACGCACCGACATCAGCAACGCCGCCGATCGAGGATATTGCTGCGGGTACAGCAGCGACGCCTCGGCCGCCGCAAACACTACCTCGAATGGATCACCACCGGGTCGGTTGTGCGCCTCATCAATCAGACTCGTCAGCAACGCCATGAAGCGGCGCTCCGCGCGAATCCACAGACGACCCAGCAGCCCGCCCCGCGATCCGAAGACGCGGTAGATCGAGCCGATCGAGGCGCCGGTGGCCTCGGTGAGTGTCCGAATCGTCATGGCGTGTACTCCATCCCGCGCGACGATCCGTTCCGCGGAATCAATGATCAAGTCGAGATCGGGGAGCCCGGGATTCAACACAGCTTGATCGCTCCTTGAGGAAGATGTGCGCTCCACGCACATGCAATCGGATGAAGGTCCGAGCACCGGTCTCATCGACGGCGTCGTCGCAATCCGGTTCAGATCGACGGCGTCGTCGCAATGCAGTATAGACAGGTGGTTCGATCGTCGTGTCCCACTATGTCGGATCGACGTTGAGAGAACATTGCAACTCGTTGGAAACAGCAGTTCACAGCCCTAATTGACCGTGCGCAAGGCACGAGGCCACCTGTCTTTACAGCTGCAGACTCGAGCGCGCCAGCATGACCGCGGCCGGGCCGTCCGCGGGCGATGCGCGGTGGGCCTCGAAGCGGTCTTGGCCTAGGCGGTCGGCGAGGACCTCCAGTTGGGTCGCGTGCAGCGGTGAGGCCTTGCCCGCCCTCAGCAGTGCGAAATGCAGCAATACGGCAGCGTCGTCGGCGCCGATCCGAACCAAGAAGCGCGTGGCGTAGCGCAGCCCAACCCATTGATAGGCCCAGTCCCCCACCCTGTCCCAGTGGTCGAGCACCTCGACAAATGTCGCTGCAGCGGTTGCGGGATCGCCGTGCACGGCACGGGTTCCCGCGGCCTCAGTCAGCGCGAGTCCATACCACCAGAGATTCCGCACCGCTTCGGCAAGGCGGGCCGCCTCCTCGAGCAGCGCCAGGGCGCGGGTGGGCTCGGACTTCTTGAGCAGGAAGCCCAGCGCGAAGTAGGCCGACGAGCGCGCGGTCGGATTGGCCGTGGTGTCGGCAACCTCGGCCGCCTCCCGCGCGGCCAACAGAGCGGCATCCAGGTCGCCCAGCATGCGACGGCAAAACGCGAGTAAGGAGGCGGTGTGCACCAACCGGATCGGATCGCCGTCACGCCGGGCGCGCGCGGCCTCGCTCTCCCAGTAACCATGAACGCCGCTTGGGTCGCCCTGAAAGATGGCCACATCGGCAACGACGTCCGCGGGGTAGGCGAATCGGGCCGCGCCGCGGCCCGGAACGCGGCCGTCGGCCAGCTTCGCCAGGCGTCGCGCGTTGACAAAGTCACCCTGCGCCCAGGCACACCGCGCGGCGGTACCGATGACCGTGGCGAACATCGGATGGTCAGGATCGGCGGCGGCCGCCACCCGCTCGGCCCAATCGGAGACCTCGTAGCCCAGCCGCCGGGCTGCCAGTTCGGACGCGGATGCGACCAGGCGCAGCGCAAGGTCGATGTCGCCGTCCGCCATCGCATGCCCGAATGCCGCCCGCAGGTTGTCGTAGTCGGGCAGCACCCGCTCCACCCAGTCCCGCTCCTGGGCACCGAGCAGGCCAACGGCGCAACGCTCGGCCAGCTCGGTGAAATACGCCGCGTGCCGCATCGCATAGCGATCGGCGATTCCTTGGTCCTGCAGGCGCTCACGCCCGTAGGCCCGCAGGGTTGCCAATACGCCATAGCGGGTCCGCTGAGTGGCACTGCGCACGGTCACCATCGACTTGTCGACCAGACCGGCCAGCAACTCGAGCGTGTTGTCCTCACCAGCGCCATCGGCCCTGCACACCCCGTGCGCAGCCTCCAGATCGAACGAACCCGCGAACACCGAAAGCCGGGCAAACAACGCCTGTTCGGATTCGGTGAGCAACCGATACGACCAGTCGATGGTCTGCGTCAAGCTCTGCTGCCGAGACGGCGCTCCCCGCACACCGCCGGGCAAATGATGCAATTGGTCAAGGCGCCGAGCCACGTCGGCAGCGCTCATCACGCGCATCCGCGCCGCCGCGAGTTCCACTCCCAACGGCAGGCAGTCGACCCGCCGGCAGATCTCGGCCACCGCACCCGTCGGCTGATCCTCCAACCTGAAGTCCGGCCGACCGGCCCGCGCTCGCTCGGCGAACAACTGTGTGGCGTCTTCCACCGACAACGGTGGCACTTCCACGATCCGCTCGCCTTCGATGCTCAGCGGTTGCCTGCTGGTCGCCAACACCGAAACCCGGGCACAGCGGCGCACAATGTGCTCCACCAACCCGGCCACGGCCGCCACGACATGCTCGCAGCTGTCGACCAGCAACAGGCCCTCGTGCCCCCGCAGGTATTCGATCACCGATTGCTCGATGTCCAGGCCCGGCTGCAGGCGCAACCCCACCGCCGCCGCAACCGCGTGACCGACCGCGTCACCGTGCTCCAACGGCGCCAGTTCACAGACCCACACCCGGCCACCGGAACGCTCGTGCTCGCGGCGCGCGACCTCCAACGCCAGTCGCGTCTTGCCCACACCACCGACCCCGGCCAACGTCACCAACGGACCCTCGCGCAGGGCATCGACGACGCCGCACAACTCCTGTCGGCGGGCAACAAAGCTCGTCACGCGTCGCGAAAGACCCGAATCCTGGGGCTCGACAGCGTGCCTGCGGGGCTCACTCGGACCGCCCCGGTCAGTCACCGGCTCGTCCGTTTCGCCGGCCAGTATCTGCTGCTGCACCCGCCGCAACAGCCGGCCCGGATCAACACCGAGCTCGTCGACGAGTCGCTGGCGCACCTGCCGATAGGTATCCAGCGCGTCGGCCTGTCGGCCGCAACGGTATTGGGCCAGCATCAACTGCCCGGCCAACCGCTCATCGAGCGGGTGAGCGGCCTGCTCCAACGCCAGCTGAGCCAACAGCTCGGCATGGCGTCCGGCACGCAGCGCGACGTCGTTGCGATCCAGTTCCACCGAATGCCGCTCGACGACGAGGGCATCCCGAAGTTCGTTGACCCACGGCGTATTCAGCGACGTGAAGGGTGCACCACGCCAGAGCTCGAATGAGCGATCAAACAAAGCGGCGGCCGCAACCGCGTCTGGGGTCGTTCGCGCCTGGGCAACCAACTCGCGGAAGCGATGCAAATCCACCGACAGCGCATCCGCGGCGAGCATGTATCCGCCCGACGTATTCGAAATTGCCACGCCGTCGACGCCGGCCAGCAGGCGCCGCAGCCGAGATATGTGACTGGCCAACGAACTGCGCGCTGAATACGGCGGCCGATCCGACCACAGCCGAACAACCAGCCGGTCCACCGGGACGCTGCGATTCACATCGACGAGCAGCGCGGCCAGCACACACAGCTGGCGGGGTTGAACAATCTCGAGCCGCCGCCCGTCGACTCGAGCTTCGATTTCGCCGAGTATCCGGAACTCGACCGCCATCGAAGTACACCCTTCCTGCCCCACCCCGGAAACGACCTTGTGACTCGCGAGGGCGCTTAGACAAGTTAACAACGCGACAGCCCGGGTTCACATACCCAGTAGCCTCCGATGCCGCCGTGTGGCGGCCCCGAGTGGGGCTACCGACCTGTGCGGCACAGGAGTTCGGCAAGCTTTAGACTTTTCGCGTGACGCCATCGAGTGACGGCCTACGGTCGACTTATACCGGCGAAATCGCCTTGACCGTCAAGTGTTTGGTGGCTGCCTTTTTCGTCGCGACGGTGGCCGCGGGCTGCGGATCGGCGCGGGCGGCGGGCCCGCACAACATCACGTTGACGCTCGTGCGGCACGGCCAATCGGCGGGCAACGCGTCGGGCTTGATCGATACCTCCACCCCCGGTCCAGAACTCACCCCCAAAGGATGGTGTCAGGCGACCGTAGCGAGCTGGCAATTAAGCGCCAACCACTACGACGGCATCTACGCCTCGACCATGATCCGCACCCAGCAGACGGCCCAACCGGCGGCCCAGACACTGGGCGAACCCGTCAACGTCCTGCCCGGGCTGCGCGAGATCGAGGCCGGCCAATACGAGGGCCAGCCCGAGTCCAACGCGGCACAGACCTTGTTCGCCGCCCCGCAGCGGTGGCTGCAGGGTGACCGCAACGCGCGGATCCCGGGCTCGATCGACGGCAACGAATTCGAAGCCCGCTTCGACGATGCCGTTCAACGCATCTACGACAGCGGCGCACAGAACCCGGTCGCGTTCTCGCATTCCGCGGCGATCATGCTCTGGGTGCTGATGAACGTGCGCAATCCCGACCTGTCACTGCTGACCAGCAAGCCGCTGCCGAACGTCGGCCGCGTGGTGGTCACCGGAAATCCTTCCAGCGGTTGGACATTGACCGAATGGGATACCGATCCCCCGCCATGCTGACGGTAACCCGAGCTACAAGCTTTTGGTTCCAACGGTGAGCACGTCGACCAGGAGCCTCATCCACACCGGCCGCTGGATGCGGTGCTGCTCGGTGACAACTAACCCCGCGCCTTCGAACAATTCCCGAAACTCGGCCGGCGAGGCGTTGTGGTGCGGTTTCCACCTGCTGGTCGAGGGGGCCTGCAGCAGCGATTGCCGCGCGCTCAGGGCCACGACGGCCACCATCCCGCCGGGGACCAGCACGCGATGGAATTCCCGTAACGCCGCGGGCTGGTCGAAGAAGTGAAACGCCGAGGTGGTGACGACGGCGTCGAGCGTTCCGTCGTCGAATGGGAGCTGCTCGGCCGGGCCGCGCAGCCATGTCACCCGGTTGGATCTGGCGCGAGCCTGGGCGAGCATGCCATCGGACATGTCGACGCCGTAGATCTCATCGGGGTGCAGTTCGCGTTCGATTCGATCGCTGAGAATCCCTGTCCCGCAGGCGATATCGGCGATCCTGCGGGATCCGTGTGCGCGCAGCTGCGCGATGACGTCGTCGTGCGGCGGACGATAGACCTGTTGCTGCAGGATCGGCAGGTCGTAAGCCGGGGCCAGGAAACTCCACATCCGCGTAACCGCGTCATTGAGCCCCCGACGTTGCGCTGTTGCCATGTTGACCAAGTTCTCCAATGCCCGTCGAACCAAAACAATACTTAGCCAGTGTAACGACTGCGGGGCGCGGCGGGTGGCGACGATCGGGCCCCGGGCGGCGCATCATGGGAGGGTGCGGATCGCAGTTGGGGTTTCCACCGCGCCCGACGCACGGCAGGCCGCCGGCGAGGCGGCAGCGCACGCGCGCGACGAGCTCGCGGGTGAGGCGCCGTCACTGGCCGTGCTGCTCGCATCGCGATCACACGCCGATCAGGCCGCGGAGGTTCTCAACGCGGTGCACGACATGGTCGGGCCGCCCGCGCTGATCGGTTGCATCGCCCAGGGGATCGTCGCCGGCAAGCATGAGATCGAGGACGGGCCCGCGGTGGCGGTATGGCTGGCGACCGGCCTGGCCGCCGAGACGTTCCAGATGGACTTCGTGCGCACCGGCTCCGGCGGTCTGCTCACCGGCCACCAGTTCGACCGCAGCGCGCACGATCTGCACCTGTTGCTGCCCGACCCGTACACGTTCCCGTCGAGCCTGCTCGTTGAGCACCTCAACACCGACCTGCCGGGAACGACCGCAGTGGGCGGCGTTGTGAGCGGCGGGCGGGGACCGGGCGACACCCGGCTGTTGCGCGACCACGACGTGCTCACCTCAGGCCTCGTCGGCGTGCGGCTGCCCGGCAGCGACGGTATCCGGGGCACCCCGATCGTGTCGCAGGGCTGCCGGCCGATCGGCGACCCATACACCGTCACCGGCGCGGACGGCGCTCTGATCACCGAGCTCGGCGGCCGACCGCCGCTGCAGCGCCTGCGTGAGATCGTCGAGCGGCTGCCAAACGACGAGCAGGAACTGGTCAGCCGCGGGCTGGGGATCGGGATCGTCGTAGACGAGCATCTGGCCACTCCAGGTCAGGGCGACTTCCTGATCCGCGGGCTGCTTGCCGCCGACGCCTCGACCGGGGTGATCGAGATCGGCGACGCCGTCCAGGTGGGCGCGACCGTGCAGTTTCAGGTCCGTGACGCGGCGGGGGCCGACAAGGACCTGCGCCTGGCCGTGGAGCGGGCGGTTGCGGAGCTGCCGGGGCGGCCGGTTGGCGCGCTGCTGTTCACCTGCAATGGGCGTGGGCGGCGGATGTTCGGGGTCGCCGACCACGACGCGTCGACGATCGAGGAACTGCTTGGCGAGATTCCGCTCGCGGGCTTCTTCGCCGCCGGGGAGATCGGCCCGATTGCCGGCCGCAACGCGTTGCACGGATTCACCGCGTCGATGGCGCTGTTCATTGACGAAAGGCGCTAAGCGCCTGGGCGTTCCCTCGGCGGACTACTCCGCGCAAGGCTCACCTCGGAGCGACTTTTCAGCGACAAGCCACGCGTAGGCACATAACTGCATATAACTGGAGCGTGCATTTGTTCATTCGCATCTAACATTCGTTGTTTACAACTGCTCCGGAACGGAATACGGCGGGCACTCACGGGGTTGCCTGCAAAGCCGGTCGGCGGTGGTGCCCGCCCGATGACATTCAAATAGTCTCTTGCGCAGATGATTTCGTGCGGAGACCCAGAGGGGAACCGACATGTCATTTCTGGTCGCACAGCCGGAATGGGTCGAGGCCGCGGCGACCCAGCTGCACCGCATCGGCTCGGCGATGGATGCCGCGCACGCGGCGGCTGCCGCCTCCACCGCCGAGCTTCTGCCCGCCGGCGCCGACGAAGTCTCGACCGCGACGGCGGCGCTGTTCGCCGGGTTCGGCAAGGACTACCAGGCACTTGGCACCCGGGCCGGCGCGTTCCATCAACGGTTCGCGCAGGCGCTGAGTTCTGGGGCGCGCTCCTACGCGACAACCGAGGCGGCCAACGGCCCAATGTTGCAGACGCTCGAGCAAGACGTATTTGGTGTGGTCAATGCGCCCACCGTCGCCCTGCTGGGGCGCCCGCTGATCGCCAACGGAGCCAACGGGACCGCGACAAATCCTAACGGAGGGGAAGGCGGGCTGTTGTACGGCAACGGCGGCGCCGGCTTTTCCCAAACGGGGGCGGGGTTGGCCGGCGGGGCCGGCGGTGCGGCCGGGCTGATCGGCAACGGGGGTGCCGGCGGTGCGGGCGGCATTGGCGGTCTCGGCGGAGCCGGCGGCAACGCGGGCCTGGTCGGCTCGGGCGGGACGGGTGGCGCCGGCGGACCCAGCGCCGCCGGCGGGGCCGGGGGCCTGGGCGGTTGGCTGCTGGGCGACGACGGGGCCGTCGGGGCTGGTGCACCGGTGAGCGGAATCGTGCCGTTGACGACAACGACGGCGATCGTGGGAAACGCCGGGGGTGTCGCGGGCCAGGTGAACATCTCGGTCAACGGCGGACCCACGGTGCCCGTCGAGATCGACACCGGATCGGCGGGTCTTGCCCTGCCCATCAACGACATCGGACTCCAACACCTGGGCTTGCCGACCGGATTTCGGACGTTTACCTACGGCACCAACGTGCACAGCCTGACCGAATACGCCATCAGCTTTAACACCACGATTAATCTCGGCAATGGAATCGTCACTGCGCCAACCGAAGTGAGCGTTCCTATCTTCAGCATCGAACACCTGAGCTTGACTCTGCTCAACCCCATCAACATTCCGCTGCCGGGAGGGCTGGCGCCCTTCGAGATTTCCAGCTTCCACGTGACACTGGCCTTTCCCGATATCCCGCCCTTCACCAACCTTCTGCCCGTCGGCGGGTCGGGTGGCCAGGGAATCCTGGGCATCGGCCCCAGCGCGACGCTGCCCGGCAATCCGGTGACCACCGCGCTGCCGGGCCAACTCAGTCAGGGTGTGCTGGTCGACGCGCCCGGCGGCTACCTGCAGTTCGGGGCCAACCCGCTGCCCGTCGACGTCGTGGTTCCCGGGAGCCCCATCACCACACTCGACGTCCGGATCAACAACGGACCGCTGACAACCGTGACCGCGGCCATCGACTCGCGCGGCCAGTTCGGGTCGGTCCCGTCATCGCTGGTCGGCGGCAACGTCGTCCCCCTGACGGACGGCGACCTGGGCGTATCTTTCGGCAATGTCCTGCCCCCCGGAACGCAGATATCCGTCTACACCAGCAACGGACAAACACTGCTCTACCAGTTCACTTCCACCCCCACCGAAAGCCCGGTGGTCACCCCGGGAGGCGTCTCCGGCACCAACGTCTTCAATACCGGGTTCGTCCCCTTCACCGACGGACTGATCTACATCGCCAACGGCCCCAACAGCGGCAGCCCCGGGATCCCGCCACTATTCGATCCCAACGTCGGCGCCACAATCTTCGACCTTTGATCGCGCAGCGTCGGCCGGATGAGCGGAAGTACCATCTGTCGCTTCGGGTCGCCGCGGTGCTACGTTCCCTCCCGTCAGCAACATCAAGGGAGGGGATCTGGATGATCGGATCCACAGCACTGAGGGCCGCCGCCGTCGTGATTATGATGGGACTGGCGGTCGTCGGGGCACCCTCCGCGTCGGCCGACCCACAACCAACCCTCGGGCGCGTCTGGAACCCGAGCGCCAAGGGCTACGGAACGGTAAAGCCGGCGAGCGTCAACAACGGTGGCGACCCCACGGGCGACATCTTTGACATCACGTGGTCCTCATGGGGCGGAGAACAGGCCACGGGGACGGGAACGTCCAACGATGAGCTCGGCGGGCGCGTCCGTCGCGGAATCGTACAAAGAATCGGCGACGATCGTCGCCTACAACCTCGGCACCTGCCAGGGGCAGCTGATGTACCAGGCGGCGAAATGGTACTTCCCGGGCAAGGGACAGACGTTCGACCCGGCCGGGCACTACAACATCTGCACCGGCGACTACATAACGGCATCTAGTTCTTAGCCCCTAAGGGCGCGGCACCTTCGGTGAGTCCGCGCAGGACCTGCGGCAACGGGCCGCAGTGCAGGACGCCGAGACGTGGGTAGCGCGGGTGAGGGCGACGTAGAGTTCGGCCGCTCCGCGCGGGCCGTCGGAAAGGATCCGGTCGGGCTCCACGACCAGGACCGCATCGAACTCCAGGCCTTTGGTTTCCGAGACCGGTACCGCGCCCGACAGACCCGGCGGCCCGATCACCACGCTGGTGCCCTCGCGGGCGCCTCGTCATGTACGAATTCCTCGATGGCAGTGGGCAGTTCGTCCTTGCTGACCCGCCTGGACCATGGTTGGACGCCGCACGCGCGCACCGACTCCGGTGGCTGGATCCCGGGCGCGAACTCGGCGAGCAGCGCGGCAGCGACGGTCATGATCTCCGCGGGGGTGCGGTAGTTGACAGACAGCGAGCGGTAGATCCAGCGCCCGGGCACGAACGGCTCCAACATCGAGTCCCATGAGGTGGCCCCGGCCAGCGACCGGCGTTGGACGAGATCGCCGACCATGGTGAACGACTTTCCGGGGCAGCGCCGCATCAACACTCGCCAGTCCATTTGGGACAGTTCCTGGGCCTCGTCGACCACGACGTGTCGGGAGGTCCAGTCCCGGTCCGCCGCAGCGCGTTCGGCGAGTTCACGGGTGTCGCGCTCGTGGAAACGGTCGGCGAGATCCTCCCCGTACAGCATGTCCTGAGCGAGCAGCTGGTCCTCGTCGTCCATGAGGTCCTCGCGGCCGATCATGCTGTCCAGCACACCGGAGGCGAATGCGGCTTCGGCCTCTT
>CAVZTC010000006.1:0-614418 GCA_963778135.1 uncultured Actinomycetota bacterium
CGCCTGGCGATTTCAGGAATGCGCGGAAGATACTCGAAAGTTTGTCAGCCTGTAGCCCTCGGAGCTGGCTGACATACCTCCTTCCGCGCCTCTGCGCGGCGCCGTGATCCGCAGGCGCGATCTCCTGGACTTGTTCGATACCGAATCCGATCTCTCCGGCTTCGACGTCGAGTCTCGCCCTATGTGCGCGATGCCGGCGACACCGATGTCAGGCTGTTCTGGCGAGATGTGGAAGAAGCCGGCCCACCGGCTGACGCGAAGACGCCTTCGCGTGAGGAACTGTGCCCGGTTCCAATCAGTGGTGCGAAGGAGTTGGTGAAGCGTAAAGATGTCAGAGCTTGGCGCTGGGATGGGCTCGCAGGCAATTGGCGGCTTATCGCGAATGAGCGCGAAGTGTTCCCTGGGAGGACGCTTGGATTGACGCCAAATCTGGGGGCTACCATCCGGCGAAGGGTTTTGAGGCAGATTCTCCGAAAACAGTGAATCCTATCGAAATACCTGTATCGGCGAGTCCGGAACAAGCCATGGCCAACGATCCAGATAGCGTCGCCAAGGTGAACGTGAGCCTCTCGAGGCACAGCGTCCATACGCGCGACCAGGCGACCCGCCTTTCGAACTCGCTCAAGCTGGGTGATTGCCACCGGGAACGAGACATTCTGATCGAGGCCGCCCTCTGGCACGACTTAGGAAAGGCGCACGATGTATTCAAAGCCCGTTGCGGTCTGTCAGACGATGAAGCGCCCATCGCCAAGACGCCGGATTACGATGGGCGCAAGAGAGGTGGGCGCAATCGGAAGTTCTTCCGGCACGAGCTGGCCTCTGCGCTCGCGTATCTTGCTCATCACGATTGGGACGAAGAGGCCAGTCTCGCCGCGTATCTGATCGCCGCCCACCATGGCAAGGTGCGCACGCGCCTGCGCGCTTTACCGATCGAACGCCCTGCCGAGGCCGGCAAGCTGTTTGCCCGCGGCGTAGTCGACGGCGATGTGCTGCGAGAAACAACTCTCGGTGCCATGACCATTCCGGTACAACGCTCGACCTCGATATCATGCAGTTGGGTGAGGGACGATGCAAATCGAGCTGGCAAGCGCGCACTCAGACGCTATTGAAGCAGTATGGTCCCTTCCGGCTGGCCTGGCTTGAATCGCTGCTGCGGATAGCCGACTGGCGGGCTTCGGCAGAGGAGGAGGCGGCCTGTCATGATGACTTGTGATCATTTTCTGAGGGATGCTCCCCGGTTCCGCTGGCCGGCTACCTCAAGGGGCTTGGCGTTCTGCGCCTGATCGCCGAGCAGGCGGACGAAAACGCACGGGGTTTCTGGCGCGATGAGCGGTTCGTGCTGCGAACAGCGCTGAGCGAAAGGGAACTAACCAGGTTTCTTGATTGGGACTTACCGGCCGACCCCAGTTGTTGCGCCATGGAATGGCGATAGCGGATTTTGGCCTAAAGGTAATCAAAAGGGCTCAATGCAATCAAGATCGACCATTCTTTCAGATCGAACAGCTACAAAGACGCCATTCGCTTTTGTGAAGAATTGATTGCGGGAAAAGGTCTTTCACAAGCGCCAAAGGAAGAGGAAAAGGCCGCCTTCATCGTCGATCTGCGTGCCGGATTGTCGGACGAGGCTTGCCGCTGGCTCGACGGGGCGATTGCCCTGACAACCGAAGGACTGCGCTTTCCGCCGATTCTCGGAACCGGAGGAAATGACGGGCGTCTTGATTTTTCGAACAATTTCATGCGGCGGGTGGTTCAGGTCTTTCATGCCAAATCGGAAACAAGCGCGGAAATGCTCCTTTCTTCGCTATTTTATGCGCCGTCGGCGAATCTCGAACAGGGTGCCGTCGGTCAATTCTCTCCGGGTTCGTCGGGCGGAGTAAATGCCAGCACCGGATTCGATGCGGATTCACGGATCAATCCATGGGATTTCATCCTGACGGTGGAAGGAGCGCTCTTATTTGCTGCCGCGATGGTTCGCCGTTACGCCGAGGATCACGGGGCGTTTTCCTTTCCTTTCACTACCCGCATGGTCGGTGCGGGCTCCGGGAGTGCGGCCTTCGCGGATGAGCCGGACTCGCGTGCGGAATTCTGGGCGCCTTTGTGGACGCGGGCTGCTACTTCGGAGAGCTATTGCAATTGATGTCTGAGGGGCGAGCGGTGCTCGGAGCCCGTGCCGCTCGTCACGGCCTCGACTTTGCCCGCGCAGCAGCGGAACTCGGGGTCACTCGCGGGATCGACGCTTTTGTTCGGTATGGGTTCCTGATGCGTGCCGGCAAGGCCTTCTTGGCCACACCTCTAGGTCGGGTGCGCGTGCAGGAGAATCGACGGGCTTCTCTCATCTCAGAATTGGATACTGGCGGCTGGCTTACGCGGGCTCGTGCAGCCTGTCGTGACAAAAATGCGCCGGCATCGCTTTCATGGGTGGGCCGAATTCTGGATGACGCGCTGTTCCGGCTCGCCGCTGAGGGGTCATGCGACGCAGTGCAGGAGGCTTTGATCGCATTGGGCGCATTCATGCTCAAAGTGGCGCGTGGGCCGAAGCTGGGTGAAAGCATACCCCCGCCTCCACGGCTTTCGGAAGAGTGGGCCATCGCTGGAGATGACGGTTCATCGGAATTCGCGCTGGGCGAGGCGCTGGCGAGCCTCGCTGGGGACGATTTTCGCCTGCCCTTCTGCCGTCATCTGGCGCCGCTCGGTTGGGACAAAAAGAAAGAGTGGTGGATCTGGGGCCAGAGCACCGACGCCGAGGCTCTTGCTGTCTGGACCGGACGCAATCTGGTTGGTGATATGGCGTCGGTTCTGGAGCGTCGCGTAATTGAGGCTCAACGCCGCCATTTTGCCGATCAAGGTAAAGCAGAACTAACTCTTTGCGGTTGGCGTTCTGCACCCCTCGCCGCGGTCGCCGCGTTTCTTGCCAGACAGACGGACGACGGGCGCATCGCCGCTCTTGTGGCTGGTCTCGCCTGGGCAACAGCGCGGAGGGGTGCACCCTCGGCCGTTGCGCACGAAGATACATTGCCGTTCGCCTATCGCGCGCTAAAGCCGTTGTTCGCGCCGGATGGCGTGGGGCCAGTGGGCGAAAAACGCCTGCTCAATCCGCTGTCGCTCGTCCGGCTGATTCGGGCTGGGCGCATCGATGATGCAGTAAAACGTGCGCAGGCCATGGCGCATGGCGCGGGACTGTCAGCTGTTTTCGCTTGCAGAAAGCCCACCTCGGCGGTCGATCCTGAAAGGCTCGCTGCGGCTCTTCTAGTCCCGATCGCGCCCAGCAGCTATCGGCGACTTATTCAGCGTGCCTATCCCGAGCTCTCGAAAGACAAGGAGAAGGAAATCAATGCCACTCGATTTTTCTTTACTCGACGCCGCCCCGCGTCTATTGATTGAGGCCGAACTGGCGCCCTTACAGGGGACGCGTTTTCAACCTACCGGGTTTCCCAACCTTGGTCCTGCGATTTACAAAGCGCCAGATGGGACACAGATGCTGCTGATCGAATCCGCGCAGAGCGTGGCCAACCGTCTGGAAGGTGTTTGTTGGGACGATGGGACCGATGATTGGGTGAGCCCGCTCCAAGGCCTGCCGCTCGTCAGGGTGATTGACAAAGACGGTAAGCCGCTCACGAACAGCATCTTGGAGGCACACCGGCTGAATTCTCCTTATATCGCGAATTCTGATTGGTTTGACACCCTGAAAGAGGAGATCGGCTACGACGAAAAGGCGGCACGCCCCATCGACATGCGCGGGAAGGTCTACCCGGTCTTGTTGAAATACGATCCGAACAGCCTACTTCACGGTATTTTTCTCGAGAAGATCGCCGGCGTGATTCGTACGCCGCGAGCCCTTTCGGGTTTTATTGAAGCGCAAAATGTTCAAACTGCGTCGAGCGGCGGCGTAAAGAACGACCGCGTAGACGTCACTGGAAGAACGGAGGGCGGCGGCTCATCGAAGGGCTATGGCAACGTTCCCTTTTCACGCGAAGAATTCACTGCAGCGCCCATCACGGCCTATTTCAACCTCGACCTTGCGCAAATCCGCGCCTTCGCTCTCGGGCATGATGCAGAAAGACTGCTCATCGCGCTGGCCTTGTTCAAGATTCGCAAATTCCTGGCCGAAGGTTTGCGGCTACGCACCGCCTGCGACTTGAATCTTGTCGCACTCAAAGTAATCCAGCCGGTCGCTTTCCATCTCCCCGAGCTTGCCGACCTCGAAGGGGAGTTGCCCAGCCTGATCGCAGCGGGAACAAAGAAAGAACTGTTCGCCCATCCCCCTGTCACCATCGTGACCTGGATGCCCAAGCCTAAAAAGAGCGCCAGAGGCAAAAGAGTTGTTGATGGCGAAAATGACACGGAAGGGGGAGACAGCGAATGATTGCCTTTGCTTTCAGTTTCCCGGCCGGAAGGTACCACGCGACACCCTGGGGCCGGCATACCAATGAAGCGGACGTGGCATGGCCGCCCGAACCGGTGCGCATCCTCCGCGGCCTGATCGCGACCTGGTGGCGTAAGGCGGATCATGCACGGTTTCCGAAGAAGATGCTTGACGACCTGATCGACGCTCTTGCCGCTGAACTTCCAGTTTACAGTTTACCTCCGGCGGTCCACACGCACCTGCGCGCCTATATGCCTGCGCCGACAGACAGGAGACTGATCTATGACGGCTTCCTGCGGTTCGATCACGATGCCGAGCTTGTCATCGCGTGGCCGGGTGTTTTTCTCCCCAAGGAACAAAGGGAGCTTTGCTCGAATCTGCTCGATCAAATCGGTTATCTCGGCCGAGCGGAAAGCTGGGCTATTGCCCGAATGGCCGATGATTGGGCAGGCGAGTTCAACTCCCGCCCGCGTTCCCCGGATCATAGGTCCAACACAGATGTTCCTGTTGATGTTGCGGTGCCGTTGACGCCAGCCAAATGGGCCGGCTTGCGCTCCCAGCTATTGTCAAGCATAGCTCGGAAGACGAAACCAAAGCGCGGCGCTGTGGAAGCCATCCTGCGTGAACGTCTTTCCGATGCCCTATCCGTTGATTCCAGCGAGTGGCAGAAGGCGGGCTGGTCGAGCCCACCGCCGCTTTGCAAGATGGTCTATGACAGGCCGCCTGTTGGGCCACTTCCGTTATTCTCAGTGACACGGGGAGTTGTTGCCGCGGGACAGCCGGGCAGGCCGGAAATTGCGCGGTTTGTTCTGGCGGGCAGGCCACAGCCGCGTATCGAAGAGGGGCTCAGAATCGGTGAACTCGCGCGGGCGGCCTTGATGTCCGGTGGCGGCAATCCGCCGCTGGAATTCTCGGGACGCGACGCCGACGGCCCTCAGCGCGACGACCCAGCTCATGGCCACTCATTCTTTTTGCCAGAAGATGCCGACGAAGACGGCGAGATCGATCATCTAATCGTCTTTTGCCGACATGGGTTTTCGATGGAGGCTCGCCGGCGTCTTGATCTGCTTCATAAACTGTGGCTAGCTCATGGTCGAGCCGACGGGGAAGATGAGCGTGGGCGCAAGGAATGGCGCCTGGCGCTCGAAGATATCGCCCCACCGCGAGACTTCGCAGCCGGATCCGCTTTGTTGAGACGCTCCCTGACGTGGATTAGCGTCACGCCTTATCTAATGCCATGGCACAGCAAACGCAATTTTGGGGCCGCCGAACAAATCAAGCGCGAAATTGCTCGACGTAGCACTTATCCGTCCCTCGCCAATGTGACTGTGCTGGATCATAAGCCCGCGGTCAAGTTTCAGCGGATTCGGTCGCGTCGAGGCTTAGTGCAGCCTGACCGGCTTGGGTGTTTTATGAAATTGACATTCGCCGAGCCGACGGATGGGCCTCTCGCCTTTGGTTTCGGATGCCACTACGGCCTCGGGCTTTTCAAGGCTGGCGAGCGGGCGGCTGGTTCTAATGAAGTGGCCACGTGATCATGCTCAACGCCCAATTCATGTGGTTAATCGCAATGCGACCGCAAGGCTTCGAGCACACGTGGCATCAATGAGGCCGCGGTGACTCTACCGCGGAAAGCTCCTCCCGGAGCGATAGCCTGTAATATTGATACCCAGCTTCAATGAGGCCGCGTCGGATTAACCGCGGAAAGGGCAATACCTATGGTGACGCCGGAACAACATGGGAGCTTCAATGAGGCCGCGGTGAATTCACCGCGGAAAAGGTTCCTGTAGAACCATTACTTTTTCAACGATCTCCGCCTATCTTTGCGAGAGGCTGCCCTCTGGAGGGTGATTCAAAGCGTAGCAAATACGATCAGCATACTCAAGCTATTCTCCCCAGGAGTGACCTTGCCCGCGCAAAACGTATCCCTTAGCCAGCTGCTTTAATAGCGGAAAGGGAAACGTGGATGAGGAACGGGAAACGAGGCAGATACACACTGGAGTTCAAGCAGGAAGCAGTTCGGCTTGTCGAGTCGGGCCAGAGCACTGCGTCGGCAGCACGCAGTTTGGGAGTAGTGGAGCAGACGCTGTCGAACTGGGTCAAGGCGCATCGCGAGGGCAGGCTGAAGGAGGTTCCGGGCAAGGCTGGGGTGACGGCCGAGCAGATGGAGATCAGCCGACTGACCATCAAACGCTGCCTGGATCTCGTACCAGTCCACCTGCGCCTCGCCGCCAAACTGGTACGACTGTGGCACGAAGACCTCGTGACACAGCAACCCCAGCGCCTGCTTGCGCAGATTTACATACTCGCGCACCGTGGACTCGCCTACAACGATCTCCGGCTTCTCCTGCCGCAGCCGCGTCCAGATGCGATGAGCCGTGTGACGCTGCTTGCGCGGAGCGTGCCGATCAGCCTCCAGAATCGAGTCGATAAACGATATCGCCGGGGCCAGCCTGATACGCTCCCGTCGCGGCTTCTTCCGATCCGGAGGTATCGCGTTGGCCAAAGCCCGGCGCACCTCCCGTCGATGAACTCCCAACTTCCGCGCCACCGCGCGGATCGTTCCGGCGCCATGTTCGTACTCCCGCCGGATCTGCTCGTATAGTTCCACCTTGCTCCTCCTTGTGGCCAAGCCGTCCTCGTTTCCGGGGTTAAAACCCCGAAACAAGATAACGGGTTCCGCCTCAAGGTGGGGCCAGATCAAGCCATCGAAAGGGGCCAAATCAGAGTAGCGAAATCACCACGAAGCGAATGCGGCAAACTGTGCGTGAATGGAGACTGCATCGCCAGACTCCGGGCACGCTGGCCGAACTGGCACAGCAATATAACCCGGTGATACGTGGGTGGTGGAACTACTATGGGGAATTCTATCGGACGGTGATGTACAAGCTGCTTGGGTATATTGACAGGAAGCTTGCACCATGGGCCAGACGGAAATACAAAAACCTATCGCGTCATAAACAGGGTAGCGCGGACTGGCTCCGCCACATGAAGAGCGTTCACCCAGAAATGTTCTTCCACTGGAGTGTTGCCGGAAACAGGGCCGGGTAATGGGAGCCGTATGACGCGAGAGCGTCACGTACGGTTCTGCGAGAGACTCAGGGCGAAATTCCCTGGGTCTACTCACCCAAGGTCAGAGAGCGGTTGCGGGGTTTTGGGGTTTTGTGCATCATGTTGCATCCCAAACGCACTCTCATAGAGGGCATTCTCACGCCTCAGCCCAGGTCAATTCTGAACCAAAAGGCAGTGCTAGTTTAGTTTGCAAGGGCTTCAATCACTCGATCCTGCTCAGGTTCACGAAGACCAACCGAACAGGGCAGGCTCAACGCCTGACGTGCCGTTGTTGGTGGGAAACACACCGGTCGCACCGTCGCCGCCGGCACCGCCGGTGCCGCCGGTACCGCCGGTACCGCCCTGGCCGCCGGCCCCGCCGGCGCCGTACACCAGCCCGCCGCTACCGCCGACCCCGCCGGCCGCACCGACCCCGCCGGTGCCGCCAGCACCGCCGAGGCCGCCCGCAGCGCCCGCGGTGCCCGAGGTGCCCGTGGCGCCGAGCCCGCCGGCCCCGCCCATGCCGCCGTTGCCGAACAGGAAGGCGCTACCGCCGGCACCGCCGGCCTGCCCGGGCCCACCGGACCCACCGTTGCCGCCGTTGCCGAAAATCCGCCCGCCGCCCCCGCCGGCCTGCCCAGTGCCCGCAGCCCCAGTGGTGCCGGGGCCGAACAGCGGGCGCCCCGTCAACCGCTCGACGGGGGAAAACACCGCCAGGCTCTGCAGATCCTGCTGAATGCTCTGCAACGGCGAGGCATTGGCCGCCTCCGCCGCGGCGTAGGCGCCCGCCGCCCCAGTCAAGGTTTGCGCGAACTTGGCATGAAACGCGGCCGCCTGCGCACTGAGCGCCTGATAGTCCTGGGCGTGCGCGCCAAACAACGCTGCGATAGCCGCCGACACCTCGTCGTCGGCGGCGGCCGCGATCCCTGTCGTCGGCATCGCCGCGGCCGCGTTGGCGGCCGTGATCGTCGACCCCAGACTGGACAAATCCGAAGCTGCCGAGGCAACTATCTCCGGAGCTGCAGTTAGATACGACATAGCGCACCTCCAAGCAGGGGGCATGACCCAGCCGCCGCTCAGGTCACTCAAGTGCCACTTCTCGCGGAGCGTACGCTTTCACATCGACTTCATGTCGGTTTCACACAAACCCTGGCGGACTCTGACGGCGGCGTCAAAACCCGCGAAAGCACCCCGGACGGCATCGTCAAGTTGTTGACCCCGTGTGATGCTGCCGGGATTGGTCGTTCGTGGTGGTGATCAGCTAAGGGCCTGCCGGTCATGCTTTCGGCTATTGACCCGCTTGTGGTTGCGCCGGGACTGCGCCGCGGCCGACATAAAGGCATCGGCCTGGCATCCTCCATCTATTGCTTTCGTCACAGTGACGTTACGACGATCCGTAGTCGGTGGGGGTTACCCGTTCGTTGTACGGCGGATGGCCGCGCCAACAGGCTGCCGTCGTCTAGCGACCACGAGCGCACGACTCAAGAGCATTCCTAGATGAACTGTTCAGGTGAGATGCACCGCAACATTAATAGGCTTGTCTGGCAAACCATTACGTATCGGTTATTTCGTTGATCAACAGAGTATTTCGCGATTTGCTGCTCGCGCCGATAACGTGCCAGGCTCGCGTACTACCGACGAGCGCAACCGGAATCGAGTCGGACGCGTCACGATTCGACTACACGGCAGTTGATTCATCAGATGAAATCGGCCCGGCGGCAGTCCGGGGTCACGATCCGGGAGGGCCGTGAAGAAAGCCGTCGAAGACCGCGACGCCGGTCTGCCGGCGGCGGCTCCGCGGGCCCGGATTATCGACGATTGGCGCGGCGTGCTGGAACGCTGGGTCTCTGATTTGAAGGGAAAGATCCGCGGCGACAATGCCACGACAAGCTCGTGGCATTGGGATACGCGATCGAGCGGTTAGCGGCGCCGACCGACGACGGTTTAGCTATGCGCGACATCCAGCTGTTGCGGCCGCGGGCTCTCCTGGCGCGGGCTCATGGCGATGCAGCAGTTTACGCGGACCCCCGGGATCGCTACCGCGACATGGTGAGATCGCTTGGCTTCGAGGGGCATATCGCGCCGGGCTCAGGCCATGCCCTGAACGGCTAAGAGAGCCGTGCCACACAACGGTCTCGGAATAGACGACAAATGAGGGTCTAAAAACTTCGTGGCGGAGACAGCACAGCGATATGGCGGACATCCCTGATCAGCAGTGAAATGATACCGACGTGGATCCCAGCGGGGATGGCGGCGGTGGACTGACGGCAACGGGACCGGTGTGCGGTTCCTGCGGCGCGCAGTCCAGCCCGACGGCTAAGTTCTGCGGCGAGTGCGGTAAGCGACTCACGCAGGCCACCCAGTCGGCTGAGTACAAGCAGGTGACGGTCTTGTTTGCCGACGTGGTTCACTCGATGACCATTGCGGCAGCCGTCGGAGCGGAGCCGCTGCATGAGATCATGACCGGCCTGGTAGACCGCGCTTCGGCGGTGGTGCAGCGGTTCGCCGGCACGGTCGACAAGTTCACCGGGGACGGCATCATGGCCATCTTCGGCGCACCGACGGCGCTGGAAGATCACGCGCTGCGCGCCTGTCTCGCGGCGCTCGGTATTCAGGATGAGGTCAAGCTTCTGGCGGTCGAGGTTGAGCGCCACCATGGTGTGGACCTGCGGCTCCGGATAGGCCTCAATTCCGGCCAGGTCATTGCCGGTGAGATCGGTTTGGGCGCCAAGGGTTACACCGCGATTGGTGAGCAGGTGGGCCTGGCGCAGCGGATGGAGTCGGTGGCGCCGCCGGGCGGGGTGATGCTCAGCGAGTCGACCGCGCGGCTCATCGAGGGCGCGGCGGTGCTGGGTGAGCCGGAGATGGTGAACATCAAGGGCGCGAAGGACGCCGTGCCCGCGCGGCGGCTGCTGGGGGTGGCGTCGCAGCCAGGGAGCATCGGCCGGTTTGAGACCACGTTGGTGGGACGTCAGTGGGAAATGAACACCGCCACAGCCATCTTGGATCGTTCGATCGGTGGCCACGGGTGTGTCGTGGGCGTGGCGGGGCCGCCGGGCATCGGCAAGAGCCGGCTGGTTCAGGAGACCGCCGCGATCGCGCGCCGCAATGGTGTCGAGGTGTTTTCGACCTTCTGCGAATCCCATGCCAGTGACATCTCGTTTCATGTGGTGGCCCGGCTGCTGCGGGCCATCGGCGGGATCAGCGATCTTGACGGTGAGGCCGCGCGGACGCGGCTGCGCGGCCAGGTTCCCGACGGAGTCGACCCGCAGGATCTGATGCTGCTGTATGACCTGCTGGGCATCAGTGACCCGGATACCGTGCTGCCGCCCATCGACCCGGCCGCGCGGCGGCGGCGGTTAACCGCGCTGATCAACGCGGTGTCGCTGGCGCGCACCGAGCCGAGGCTTTACATCCTCGAAGACGCGCACTGGATCGACGCCGTCAGCGAATCCATGCTGGCAGGGTTCTTAAAGGTGATCCCGCACATTCCGGCGATGGCGCTGATCACCTACCGCCCGCACTACCACGGGGCGCTCGCCCAGGTGCCCGGCGCGCAGACGGTGGCGCTGGACCCACTGGGTGATGTGGATATCTCGGCATTGGTCGGTGAGCTGTTGGGCGCGGATCCCTCGGTGGGCGCGGCGGCTGCGCTGATCACCGAACGGACCGCCGGTAACCCGTTTTTCGCGCAGGAGATGGTGCGCGATCTCGCCGAACGCGGTGTGCTGGAGGGCGAGCGCGGTGGCTACCGGTGCGGCACCGATGTGGCCGAGGTCCGCGTGCCGGCCACCGTGCAGGCGGTCATCACCGCGCGCATCGATCGCCTCGAAGCCGAGGCCAAACAAACGCTGAGCGCCGCGGCGGTAATCGGTTCACAGTTCGGCCCGGATCTGTTGACCAGCCTGGGGATCGATCCGGCCATCGAGGCGCTGATCGACGCGGAGTTGATTGATCAGGTGAGGTTCACCCCGCGCGCCGAGTACGCATTCCGCCATCCGTTGATCCAAGCGGTCGCCTACGAATCACAATTGAAATCAGACCGCGCCAAGCTGCACCGGAGCCTGGCCGCGGCCATCGAGGCCGGCGACCCGGGATCGGTCGAGGAGAACGCGGCGGTGATCGCCGAGAACCTGGAGGCAGCCGGCGATGTGCAGCTCGCCTATGGCTGGCATATGCGTGCCGGCGCGTGGTCGACACACCGCGATATGGCCGCGGCGCGGCTGAGTTGGGAGCGCGCGAGCAAGATCGCCGACGCGTTGCCCCCCAACGATCCGGGGCGCACCGAGATGCGTATCGCCCCGCGCACCCTGCTATGTGGCACCGCCTACCGAGTCCATGCGGAAGACTCCCTTGCGCGCTTTGAGGAGCTGCGCGAACTGAGCACGCTCGCCGGCGACAAGGCATCGTTGGCGATGGGCATGGCCGGGCAGGTGATGGACCACTGGATTCATGCCCACGTGCGGGAGGCCTCGGCGCTGGCATCCGAACTCATGGCCCTGGTCGAGGCGATCGCCGATCCGGACATGACGGTCGGCCTGTCGTGGATACCGACACTCGTCAAGATCGAGACCGGCGAATGGGCCGCCGTGCTGCGCTGGTCACAGGCCGTCATCGAGCTGGCCGACGGCGACCCCACCAAAGGAAACTTCATCATGGGGTCTCCGCTGGCGTTCGCCCACGCCACGCGCGCGGTCAGCGCTGGGGGCCTGGGCCGCCCACTGGCGGAGGTGCTGCCTGACCTCCCCATCGCCGCCGCCATGTCCCGTGAGACGGACCCGACGACCCATGCCATGGTCATCGCCTTCTCATACGCACTAGGGATATGCGATGGGGCGCTGCTGGCCGACGACGCCGCGCTGGAGCTCATTGAAGAGGCGCTGCAGATCGCCGAACGATCCGCTGACGATTTCGCGCTGGGCCACGCCCGATACGCGCTGGGCCTGGCGCTGATGCACCGCGACTCCCCATCAGACCACGAGCGTGGACTGACGGCACTCACACAACTTCGCGACATCTGCCTACACGGGCACTGGACCTTATCCGAGGTACCGTTCATCGAGGCCTACATCGCCTGGGGGCAGGGCCGGCGTGGAGACCCCGATGGTGCCATCGCGGCATCGCGGGCAGCCGTGGACGACCTGTTCGATGCGGGACAACTCGCCTGGTGCATTCCTCCGACCCGCGTGTTGGTGGAGACGCTGCTGGCCCGCGGCGGCGAGGCTGATCTGCAGGAAGCCCAAACCGCGATCGAGCGATTGGCGGCCGCCCCGATCGACCTGGTGGACCTCAAGATCTGGGTGCTGCGGCTACGCGCGCTGCTGGCCAGCGCCCGCGGCGACGAGGCCGCCCACCGCAATCTCAGCCGGCAACACCGCGCCATGGCCACAAGGCTTGGCCGGTTAGGACATATGGCGGTGGCCGATTCGTGGGCTGTCCGCGCTGCCGCGGCAGGCGCAAGCCACATATTGTCTCTTTCGGCGAGAGTGCCCCGAAAGGCCATGTGGAACAAGGTTATTCAGTGGTCGACGGCGCCGAGGCGTCGTCGCTGACCGTGTTCTCGGGCTAGCTATTTGTTCGGCTCCCGGGAGCCGCGCGCGGCGTCGAGTCCGTCGTGGTCGGCGGCGCGGGCCCCCGCCACGGCTACCACATTCCATCGCCGAGGCCTACGCCAGGAGCCATCATCGGGGGTTCACTCACGTTCACCCGTCCGCTCTTCCCCTCACCTGTAGCCGCCGGATGGTACGGCAGCCCTTGGGCTTGGAACTCCGAGCTCCATACCCCCGTTACCAGTGGCGCACGGCGAAGCGGGGACAGGCATCGAACATTCGCCTGGGACGATCCGTTCATCCGAACCCACATTCGAGCAGTGCTCTCGACACATGCGACCTCGTGTCGCACGATCGTCTCGCAGGTGAGCATGACACCGCGGGCACCATCAGCTCCTCGACGCCACGCAGGCTCAGCGCAAAACGCCACCTATCTTTGTCAACAGGCCGGGTGTTGTTGGGTTGTATGGTGGCCCGCTGGCGAGGCTGGGCCGCTAGGCCAGTGCCGGCTCGTAGGCGAGCAGCTCGGGCATCTCCCATTCCACCGGGGTTTCAGAGGTCACTGAGGTCTTGGCGTCGCTCTCGACGTCAGCACCTATGGCACCGATGGCCGAGGCAACCGGCGCCACGATGACCGCGCCGGAGTAGTCGGCGATGTAGAGGTACGTCCCGTCCAGGCTTTCGACCACGCACGACGGCTGGGCCACCCGAACGGTGCCGGTGACATCGTGGGTGAGTGTGCACAGCACGGTGATGCCGTCGTCGCTGACCAGGTAGGCACGGTCGCCGTCGCCGGACAGTGTCAGCCCGGTGAGGATGCCGCCGATCTCGCCGATCTTGCGCGTCGCGGTGATCTTGTTCTTGCGGGTGTCGACCACGTCGACCACCGCGTCGCAGTCGACGCCGCAGCTGGCCACATAGGCGTTGGTGCCGTTGGGGCTGAGCGCGACGTCGCGGATGGGCAGTCCGATCGCGATGGTGGCCAGCACGCTCCAGCCCGTCTGCGCCGCCCCACCGGACCGCGCGGGCTTTTTCGAGCCCTTCTTGCGCCAGCGCGCGCGTCCCGCAGCGGAATCGTCGGACTTCGCGCCAAGCACCACGAGCCGCCCGCCGTCCGGACCGTTGGTGCCGACGTACAGGCGAGCACCATCCGAGCTGACGCGCACGCATGCCGTGGTGGTTCCCGGGCCGAGCTCGATCACCTCGACGTTGCCCGTCGTGGTGTCCAGGACCACGACGTCGGCGCCGCGAACACCGTTTCGGCTGGCGTAGACGTACCGCCCGTCGGGGCCCACCGCCAGGTCGCTGACGCTGAGCGCCAGCGGATGCGTCGCGGTCACCGTGTTGGTGGGCATGTCGATCACCGCGATCGAGTCATACGCCGGGGACACCGTGGTCACATATGCGCGGTCGGGGTCCGCGTCGCCCATCGCGATCGCGTAGGGCTCGTTGACGCCGTCGACGGTCTCCACGACCCGGCAGGTGTCGGTGTCGATGATCGAGACGGTGTCGCTGCCGTAGTTGGTGACGAGCAGCCGGCTGCCGTCGGGGGTCGCGACGATGCCGCTGATCGGGCCGCTGCGCACCGGAATCTGGGTGGAGACGGGCAAGCCCGCGTCGGCGAAGTCGAGAACCTTGCTGTCCTGGCCGTCACGTCCGTACAGGTCGTTCATGCTGACACCGCCTTTGCTGTGTTTGGACCTCGTTGTGCGCACTGGCCGTCGCGACAACCCTGTGCGACGTGGGCGGCCTAGAAATGCCGCCAAAACGCGCGTTTTTGCGCCTGTTTCGAAGAAGTCTAGCGGGCAAATTCCGACCAAAAAGAATTCAAATTAGGCGCTGTTACCCACATCACGCGGTCAACCTAGGCTCCACACAGGTTGCCAATAACCGGCTCGCCGACACTCGGTAGATGGCAAAGCAATTCATGAGCATTGAGCAGTATTTTTACCGCTACAGCTAACAATGGGCGTCAGCTGCGAAAGGGCGTCCTGATAAGAAACTCTTAGGTTCAGCGACAAACGAGGCGAATATCACATTTTGTCGTTCGCGCGCGTTCAGGTCGTTACGCGTGCAAAAGATTCAGAGCGCGTCATGATCGCGTTGCCCGGTCCGGATCCGGACCAGTCGCTCGGCAGAGGTGACCCAGACCTTGCCGTCTCCGATCTTCCCGGTGCGGGCCGCCTTGATGATGGCGTCGACGACTCGGTCGGTGAACTCGTCGTCGACGACGACGTCGACGCGGGCCTTCGGGACGAAGGCCACGTCGTACTCGGCGCCCCGGTAGACCTCGGTGTGCCCACGTTGCCTGCCGTAACCCTGGACTTCGGTGACGGTCAGACCCAGCACGCCGGCGGCCTCGATTGCATGCCTGACGTCGTCGAGGGTGAACGGCTTGATGACCGCGGTGATGAGTTTCATGGTCGTCTCGCGGCCGTCAGTCGTCTACCGGCTCGGCCTGCGTAGCCGCCGCGGCGCGCGACGTCACCATGTCGACCCGCCGGCCCGTGACGCGTGTTTCGTCCGGGTACGCCTCTTCGTCGTGCACGCCGAGGTCGCCGGTTTCCAGGACTTCGTCCGGCAACCGCAATTTCATAAAGAGGCCAAGGCCTTTGAGGATCACAAACGTGACCAGCGCGTCCCAGAAGATGACCGTGGCGGCGGCACCGAGCTGGATCAGTATCTGCTTGGGATGGTCACCGTATAGCCAGCCGGAGGCGCTGAAGCCGCTCTGACCCCCGCCGGGCAGGTACTCGATGACCTTCGGGTCTGCCAGGACCCCGACCAGCAATCCGCCCGCCAGGCCCGCCACGCCGTGGGTGTGAAACACGCCCAGGGTGTCGTCGACCTTCTTGAACGGACGCGTCTTGCCGAGCCAATTCCACGACATCCAGACCAGGGAGGACGCGACGACGCCGATGATCATCGCTCCGAAACTGTTCACAAAGCCGGCCGCCGGGGTGATCGCCACCAGGCCGGTGATCATCCCGTTGACCGCGCCGAGGAACGTCGGCTTGCGCTGCTTGCTCGCGAAGATGTCCCAGATCACCCAGGTGAGCAACGCGCAGCCGGTCGCCAGGTTGGTGTTGAGCACCGCGATCGAGGCGTCCGCGCCCGCGAAGTACGGGTCGCCGCCGTTGAACCCGTTCCAGCCCAGCCACAGAACGCCGGCGCCGACCGCCGCCATGGGAAGGTTGTTCGGCACGGCGCGTTCCCGGTCGCGCTGCAGCCTCGGACCGATCACCGCGGCGGCGACGAATCCCGTTGTCCCGGCGGCAAGGTGGATCACGTACCCCCCGGAGTAGTCCAGGGCACCGATCTCCGCCCACCAGCCGCCGCCCCACAACAGGAAGGCGTTGACGGAGTAGGCGAACGTCGACCACAGCGGCACGAAGATCAGCCACACCTTGAAGTTAATCCGGCCGACCACGCTGCCGAGAAACAGCAGCGGGGTGATGGCGGCGAACACGAACTGGAAGTACGCCAGCGTTGTCTCGGAGAAATTGAACTTGGGC
Source organism: uncultured Actinomycetota bacterium (assembly GCA_963778135.1). Lineage (GTDB taxonomy): Bacteria > Actinomycetota > Actinomycetes > Mycobacteriales > Mycobacteriaceae > Mycobacterium. The sequence continues at coordinate 16,479 of CAVZTC010000006.1, forward strand.
ATGCTGCTGTCGCCCAACAGCGGAATCGAGGCCCTGTCCATGTTGTTCGTGCCCAGGATCGTGTGCGGGATCCCGACCACCGACCGCAGGACCGGGATGTCCTTGAAGAGCCTGATCGGCTCGCCGAAGCCCATCTTGAAGCCCCACAGCACCCACACGACGAGCACCAGTGAAAACCCGGTGAAGGCCATGAGCATGGTGTTGACGGCCCATTTCTTCTGGACAATGCCGGCATACAGAACGGCGATGCCCGGAAGGCTCATCAGGCCGACCAGCGTGGCCGCCACCAACTGCCAGGCGTTGTCTCCGGAATTTATCCAATCGGGATAGGGAACCATGGTTCAGAAACTCCCCTAATTCGAGCCAACGGGCTTACAGCCGGCCTTAACAACCGGCTTTCATAACGGCCGAGTGGTATCAGCTGAGGCAATTAGTGATGTCGCAGACGGGTGGAAGCATCGAATGGGAATGTTTCGGGCGCGTGTGCAAACGTTTAAATATTGATTTCGGCGTGCGAAGACGCGCACGCGCCTGGCCGAATCGCGAGGCCTCTACCAGTAGGTTTCGGCGGGAGCCAAGAGCAAAGACGGGCCACCGTCAACACCCCCGCCGCCCCCCCAGGATAACGGCCATATTGAGAAGTAGCTGACTGTTGGCTGCAATTTTTCTGGATAAATGCTGGTGGTTATTTGTGGAAATGCTGGCAGCCCGTGACGTTTCCGATAATTTTGCTGACCAGCTTACCTGTTCGCGACCGAATGCGCGTAATTCGGCCGACATCAGCACATCCGGTGTCCGGGACTTCTCGGACGCACCGGCCGCATTGGCTTGCTGCCGTCCGCCGGGCCGCCATTGGGCCAATAACGCCGCAAATGCCCGGTCGAGAAACGGGACGTCTGGCGCTATTGCGCTTTTTCAGCGCCGCTCGGGTGAAAGTTGGCTAGCTGAACTGGGTTTTCGGCCGGGCCAGGGCGGCACCGTCGACGATGATGTCCAGCTTCTCGTTGTAAAACGCCACCAGGTTGGCGATTTGGCCGACGGCGGGCAATGGATAGTGATACGTCCACGCCAGGTCGGCATGCACGGAATCGCCGACCCGCACCGACCAGTAGCCCGACGTGACCCCCTTGTAGGGGCACAGCGTCTGCGTCGGGCTGGGCTCCAGATGCTCGAACGCGATATCGGTCGGATCGATGTAATACCTTGTGGGCAAACCTGTTTCGAATAGCAGCACGGGCGAGTGGGTGTCGGCGAGCACGACGCCGTCCAGTTCCGCCCGGACGTGCCGGTGCGAGCGCAGCACGTCGACCCGCACATACGGACTGCGCGGGTGGCCGTAGATCTGCTCGTCCTCCTCGAACCAGCGCAGCGGGTCCCATTCGAATCGCACCATGCCCGCGACGGGGCTGTCGCTGTCGGCGTCGAACACCCGCGCCGCCGCCTGGTGGGTCTGGCCGGCGCCGACCAGGGAGTGCAGCCGCGACGGCCCGAGCTGCACTTTCTGCGGGTGGTTTTCGTCGCGCAGGAACTCCGTGCGCACATCCGCCAGAGGGACGTAATACGCAGGGAAATAAGGGATTTCCCATACGTAGCGGGCCGCGATGGTGTCGAAGACCAGCTGGTGGCCGAGAAATCCACGAACCCGGCGCGGCGCGGGCTCGATCCTGCCCCGGGCGGCGGCGTTCTGCGGGTAGTCACGCTGCTCAGCGTCGGTCGTCATAGTTCACCTACTGGTCCTTGGACGCCAGGCCGGCCGGCGCGTGGGAGATAGCTGTACGGATGGCGTCGGCCAAAGCCAGGGCGCTTTCCTCGGTGAGTTCGAGGGCCACCCGGGCGGCCGGGCCGAGCTGCGGGTTGATGACGTCGATGTTGACGGTGTGGCCGTACGGCGCATGGACGGGATGGTCGACGTACACCGTTGCGCGGTTGGCGCCGAACCAGCCCGTCGCGCCTTTGCCGCTGCCGTCGATCTCGATGTGTTCGGTGAGATAGGTGCACATCGTGTTGCGATACCTAACTTTCCGGGCCTTGGAGGTGGTCGGCGAAGAACTCGCCGATGCGGCGCCAGCCGTCCACCGCCGCCTCAACGCGGTACACCGGCCGGTCGACCGAGAAGAACGCGTGGCCCGCGCCCTCATAGGAGTGGAATTCGTGCGGCTTGTCCAGCTTTGTCAGTTCGGCGTCCAACTGTGCCACCGCGTCGGGTGTCGGGAAGCGGTCCTCGACACCGAACAGACCGAGCAACGAGCAGCTCAGCTTCGGAGCCAGGTGCAGGATCGGCTGCATTGCCTTGGGCATCCCCTCGGGCGGGTCTTCGACGATGAACGCTCCGTAGCAGTCCACCGCGGCGTGCAGCGGCAGCGAGCACGCCGCCAGGTAGGCGTGCCGCCCGCCCGAACAATGCCCGATGACGCCGAACTTCCCGTTCGCGCCCGGCAACGAACGCAGGTGCTCGACCGCGCCGGCGACGTCGCCGACCAGGCGCTCGTCAGGCACCCCGCCGGCCGCCCGCACGGCCGCGGCGGCGTCGTCCGGAGCGGCGCCCGGGGCCTCGCGTGAATACAGGTTCGGCGCCACCGCGTGATAGCCCTCGACGGCCAGTCGGCGGACGAATTCCTTGGTCTCCCGGTCATAGCCGGGCATGTGGTGGATCCAGACGACACCACCACGCGACCCCTCGGCGAGGGGCATCGCGCGGTATGCCTCGATCTCGTCGCCGCCGTGGCCGGTGATCGTAATTGTCTCTGCGCGTATGGCATCTGGGCTCAACGGGTTCACGGTTCAAGCTTGCCACCCGAGCGAGTACTGTCTACCCGTGGCGCTCACCCGGTACAGCCCGATTCGCGGTCGGCAGATACGCCTGGACGAGGCGCTGATAGAGCGCGCCCTGATGTCGCCGGTCGGCTACCAGTTCCTGCTGCACGTTGCACCGCGCATCGACAAGGCGCTCATCCCGCGAACCAAGGGCCGGCTGAGCTCGGCCGGATTCAACGCGGTCGGCCTGGTCACCAGCACCGGCGCCAAGTCCGGACAGCCGCGCACCCAGCCGCTGGCGTTGCTCGACGACGGCGACGGGCTACTGGCGATCGGGTCCAACTACGGGCGGCCGAAGCACCCGGCCTGGAGTGCCAACCTGCTGGCGCACCCCGACTGCACGGTGGAGTTCTTGGGTCCACCGGCGCAGTTCAAGGCCGAACTGCTCACCGGCGACGCCCGCGCGGACGCGTGGGCCAAGGCCACCGACTTCTATGCGGGCTACGAGCGGTATCGCGCCAACTGCGCGCCCCGCGAGATCCGGGTCTTTCGGCTGCGGCCCGTTGACTGAAGCTCAGTGGCGCTTGTCGCGCACCTTGTAGGTCGACGGCCACGACTTGCGCGACTCGTCCCCGGTCAGCGGGGTTCCCATCCCGCCGACCTTCACGTTGTAGGCCTCCTTGCCCGCGCCGACCTCGCGATTGGCGTGTTCCTGGGCAAGGTAATACAGCTCATCGATGGTGGCTTCGTCGTAGGCGACGAACGAGGTTTCGCGGGCCATGTCGTCGATGCCCGCCAGCATCCGGTCGGGCACGAATCGTGAAGCCACGGCTGCGAGTCCGAACAGCGAGAACGGAATCACCCAGTAACAGACGAACGACATCGGCGTCTTCGTGTCGCGCAGCGTCGCGTTGCCGTCCACGACCGACGGGACCAACGACGACACCGTCATGCCGGCGAACGTGGCCACCCAGATCCAGGTCAATACCTTGGTCATCCGGCCGAACAGGTCGGTCTTGGCCACATCGGCGGGTTGTTCGGCTGCGGCGAACTCGTGCACGAACGGCTTTCCGATCAGCACGCTAATCAGCGCGACGAGCAAGATCCCGGCGTTGCCGAGCGGCAGTAGCCACTTCTGGTTAAGCGACCCGCTGAGCAGAAAAGCGACCACCGTCAATATTAAAAATGTTGCGACAGAACCAGATTCAATGACGCTCGCGGGCCTTCCCATAGCGCGCCCGACGGCAAACGCCGCCAGGGCGATCGCCAGCGCCACCAACGCCGCGGCGCCGAAGGGGACGTTGCCGACGAGCACCCAATAGACGATCCACGGCGCGAAACCACACAGCATGCCCACGAATGGCCAGTGTATGAGTGGCCGTTTCCAGCGCAGTGAGCGCCGGGGTCAGTCGGGGTCAGGCCCGGCCAGCCGTGTTGGCCGGGGCCGCCGGGGGTGCCGTCGACGCCGTGGCAAGTGCTTTCGGTGCGGCAATCAGATACGACATCGTTGGCTGCTCCCATCGTTGGCTAAGCAAGTCCCGCGGCAGATCTCACGATTTACGTGCGCCTAGCAAAAAAATTTGGGTTTCGCGGGCGTCAATTTTGAACTGCCGTGCGCGATAGCTGTGTGGGTTTTGACGTTCGAGTCCCCCGCAGATACGTCAGTAGGTCGTCACCGCCGCGTGAGGACCCGAATGACCACGGACATGATCATCAAGAGGATCGGGATGAGGACGACGAGGATCACCGAAAGCGCGCAGCCGCGTTGTGACGACGATTGCGCCAGGGTCCGGCCGACATTCACGGCCGCGAAGCGCGACTCCTGCAATGTCCGCTTGGCCTCGATGGTGTCGCGCTCGACGATGAGCGCCTGCGGGATGAGCGCCTCGCTGGCCGGCCGCATTTCCTCGACGCGGCGCACCGCGGTGCCAATCGCCATGATCTCGATCAAGCCGGGCGCGAGCTCGACGATCCGTAACTTGTTGCCGATCACGCGTTCCGCGCCGATACGGGTCGCCTCGCGCCTGAGCAGCTCGAGCGCGTTCTCGCGGGCGCGGTAGATGAGCTTGGTGACTTCGGGCAGTTCGCCCCTGCTGATGCTCCTGAGCCGGGTGCCGATGCCCGCGGCGAGTCCAAGCGAGTAGACCGAGGTGGCCATCACGAGCTGCAGCGGGGCGTAGCCCAGTGCGGCGAGATTCCAGATTTCCTCGCCGGTCAGCTCCGACGTCACCACCTGCTCGGGCGATACCGGTCCCCTCGAGATGCCCGGGTGGTAAGAGGCTGTGCCGGTCAGCAGGAGCTCGAGGGCGCTGGGGCCGTACGGCAGCATCTGGATGACGACGTCGACCACGGAGTTCGCCCCCGCAGCCGCGGCCTCGGCGCGCAGGCGCTCCAGCGCATGGTGGCGGATCGCGTTGTACATCTGCGAGAACTCGTGGACCTCGCCCTGGGCAAAGGTCCGCAGCGATCCGGTAATGCCGCGGCCGAGCCCGAGCGCGTAGGCGATGTTGCCCATCACGAAGCGGACCGGACGGTAGCCGACATCGAGGTGGCAGTACAGCTCCATCCCCGAGGCGGCGCTGGAGAAGAGGCGGGAGCCGCCGGCGCCGCCCTGGGTGTGCACGGAAGTGCCCTGCGCGAGGAACTCGGTATAGCCGGCGAGGGTGCGGAGCTCGGTGACGACGCTGGTGACGCCGACGGCGCCGTGGCCGCGGCCTTCCTCTTCCATACGATGGATCGCCGCATGCCGGCCGGCCGAGATGAGCTCGGTGACCGTGGTGATCTCGCCGCCGGCGAGGGTCTGCCCGAACCTGGCGATCCCACCGCCGAACCCCATCGAGCACACGCTGTTGCCCACCACGATCTCGCCCGGAAAGAGCCCTTTCTGCGCGAGGCAGTAGACCTCGTTGCCAGACATCCCGGAAATCAGCATCGCTACCCCCTAGACACCCCTAGGACAGTCGCCCCTCGGCCTGCTGAATATAGAGGCTGAGCAGCATTTGGTGAATACGAGCGGCTACCGGGTCACCAGACTGCGTCCGACGGAAGTCGGTGAACAAGAACGTCGTCGGTGAACAAGAACGTCACCACCCCCAAAAGAGGCAGTCGCCGCGCCGGCGGACACCCCAGCAGAATGTCACAACCGACAATTTCTCAGCTTGTGGACCGCCCGAGTCTGGCGATCTCCGCGGGGGCCAACCCGAAAGCGGCGCAACGGTTGCCCGGGCACGGTGGCGCGGATGACGCTCGACGTTCTCAAGGCGGCACACCTACGGGCATCACCTGAGCGGGAAGTAACAACTGGCAACCGGATCGCGACTATCTGGCTATGGACCAGGCTGGGCGGCCTCACCACCCGAACCTGTTGTGGTTCCGCCGGAGCCGAATGCTGGACGGGTTGCGGATCAAGCCGATTCGTCTGCGTGACGCCGTTTCGATCGGGTTGTGACACCTCGTGGCACGCTCGGCGTACCAGGCGGCGGGTCGGATCTCCGAACCGGGTTCTGAGCTACTGATATGTGGGTGCGGGGTGGGTGCCCCCAGTCGGACTCGAACCGACACTGTGCGGATTTTAAGTCCGCTGCCTCTGCCAATTGGGCTATGGGGGCCCGGCGGCGAATCTAGCGCGCGCAGCCCGACCTGGCACATCCGGGCCACAGCGATTTTCGCGATTGTCAGGACGTGCGACAGCGCCGCGTTTACCCTAAAATCCGCGCGCCGCGCGACCTATACGTTTGCTGCAGGGCGGGACAAGATGACACCGCTATGTCGACCCGTAAGAGCCTGTTAAAAGTGCGCGCGCCTCCGTTAAGAAGCCGTAAACGCCCGCGACCGTACCCCTCCCCGTCGGGAATGTGGACGCGGGGATCACTAGCCTTACGCGGATACACAGGGGCCCATACGCCAACGCACAGGGTCGGCCCAGCACCTTGGGTCGGCAGTTCATCCAGATGAGGAGCGATAAATGTCTTTTCTGACAACAGTGCCTGAAGAGTTGCTCGCCGCGGCGGCGAAGCTAGGGGCGATCGGTACCAACCTGACCGCGCAGAACGCGGGCGCTGCAGCACCGACCACAACCATCGCTCCCGCAGCCTCCGACTCGGTATCCCAGATACAAGCGGGACTCTTCGGGGCCTACGGCACCCTCTACCAGCAGATCGCCGCCGAAGCTCAGGCCATTCACGAGCAGTTCGTCAACACGCTGGGGCTCAGCTCCGGCACCTATTCGGAAACCGAGGCCGCCAACGCGGCCGCGTCCAGTTTGGCGAACGGCCCGGGCCAGTCCATCGACAACGCCATCACCAACCTGGCCACCTTCCTTGGTGGCCCCTCAACCAGCTTCGGCGGTAGCCCGTTCAGCCTCTCCAGCAATGGAGCCAACTTCCTTAGCTTCGAGGGTGGGAACTGGGCCTCGGCCATGTCCGACTGCCTCGGCATGGCCGGTGGCGGTCTGATTGCGCCCCAGGACCTCTCCAACCTCGCCGGAACGATTCCCGCCGCGGACGCGGGTGCTGTCGCCGATGCCACCGCGGCGTCCAACGTCACCCCGGTTGCGGGGATGGGTGGCGTGGGCGCGATGCCGATGGGTGGGGGCATGGGGGGCTTGGGCCAGGCGACACTGGTCGGCAAGCTGTCGGTGCCGCCGACCTGGGCCAGTGTGGCCCCGACGGGGGCCCTCGCTTCACCGATCCAGACCGTGGGCTGGACCGCCGCCGCGCCGCAGGCCGGGACCGGGGCCATCATTCCCGGAATGCCCGGGATGGGCGCAGCCGGACGCAACAGCGCCGGCTTCGGCGCCCCGCGCTACGGCGTCAAGCCGATCGTCATGCCCAAGCCGGCGGCCGTCTAGGGTCCGGGCCCCAACGCCGTCGCAGCCAGCCAACCAAAACCAAATTCGGTCACAAAGAACGGGATGAAGAAAAATGGTCTTAGATTTCGCACTTCTGCCCCCTGAGATCAACTCCGCGCTCATGTACAGCGGCGCCGGCTCGGGCCCGCTGATGGCCGCCTCGACGGCCTGGAGCAACCTGGCCGCGGAGTTGAGCACCACCGCAACACAATACGAGTCGATCATCACATCGCTGACCACCGAGCAGTGGACAGGCGCGGGTTCGGCGGCGGCGGCCGCCGCGGCCCAGCCCTACGTGGCGTGGCTCACCAAAACGGCGGCAGCGGCCGAGCAGGCGGGTGCCCAGGCGACCGCCTCGGCGGCCGCTTACGAGGCAGCGTTCACCGCGACGGTGCCACCGCCGGTGATCGCCGCCAATCAGGCTCAGCTGGCAGCGTTGGTGGCTACGAACGTCTTGGGTCAAAACACGCCCGCGATCCTGGCGACCGAGGCCCAGTACATGGAAATGTGGGTCCAGGATGCCACCACGATGTACACCTACGCGGCCGCCGCGACAACCACCAGCGCCCTTCAGCCGCTGACGCCCGCGACGCCGAACACCAACCCGGCCGGACCGGGCATCCAGGCCGCGGCGGCGAGCGCCTCTAACGCGAACTCCACCGCGACCGCCGCCGCCTCGCCCCTGGCGGGGTTGGGGTCGATTTTTACTGCCGGTAGCGTGGTGCCCTTTGGTCAGCAACTATTTCAGTCGTTGCCTCAAGGTGTGCAGGACTTCCTGAACGCGGTGGACGGCCTGGGCGGCACGCTGTTCAACTTCAACTTCGTCCAGCAGATCGGTGTCACGGCGGCATGGTTCGTCGGTAACACCATCCCGACCGTGGCGTCATATGCGCACACCGTCTGGGCGGCAGGCACGGCGGCGCCGGCGGCGGCCGCAGCCGCCGACGCCGTCGCGCCCGCCGTCGGGGCGGAAGCCGCGCTGGCGGGCTCAGTGACGCCAATCGGCGGCATGGGCGGCGCGATGACCGCGGGCTTGGGCGAGGCAGGGGCGGTCGGCGGCTTGTCGGTGCCGGCCAGCTGGACTTCGGCCACCCCGGCAACGTTGGCCTCCGCCAACACTGCGCTCGGGGGCAGCGGCTGGACCGCTGCCGAGGACGCCGGGCCGGTCGCGGCGATGCCCGGGATGCCGGGCGCGGCCGCGGCCGCCAAGGGCGCCGGTGCATACGGCGCCGGCCCGCGGTACGGGGTCAAGCCGATCGTCATGCCCAAACCGATTGGTGTGTGATACACAACGGCCGTGTTATGCGGTGCCTAAAGGGGGCATCGTGCTATCTGCAAACGGGTCACCGTGCGATGCCGAAAAAAAGGGAGGACATATCCGGCGTTTGAGGCCAACGGCCAGGCGGTAGGCCGTAACCTATCCCAGACGGGCAACCACCGCACCGATCAACAGCGACAACTTCGAAGAAGCTGAAACTACAACAAGGAGATATACACATGGCACGCTTTATGACTGACCCGCACGCAATGCGGGCCATGGCAGGTCGTTTCGAGACCCACGCCCAGACGGTCGAGGACGAGGCCCGCCGGATGTGGGCGTCCTCGATGAACATCTCGGGCTCGGGCTGGAGTGGTCAGGCCGAGGCGACCTCCTACGACACCATGGGTCAGATGAATCAGGCCTTCCGCAACATCGTCAACATGCTGCACGGTGTGCGCGACGGGCTGGTCCGTGACGCCAACAACTACGAGCAGCAAGAGCAGGCTTCGCAGCAGATCCTCAGCAGCTAGCCTTCCGTTCAATAGTCCAAAACTACTGCTGCCCAAATACTTTCAAACTTAGGAGGACGTAAGACATGACCATCAATTACCAATTCGGCGACGTCGACGCGCACGGCGCCCTGATTCGTGCCCAGGCCGCATCGCTGGAGGCCGAGCACCAGTCCATCGTTCGCGATGTGCTGGCTGCCGGTGACTTCTGGGGCGGCGCCGGTTCGGTGGCTTGCCAGGAGTTCATCACCCAGCTGGGTCGCAACTTCCAGGTGATCTACGAGCAGGCCAACTCGCACGGCCAGAAGGTGCAGAGCGCTGGCAGCAACATGGCCAGCACGGACAGCGCCGTCGGCTCCAGCTGGGCCTGATCGCATACAGCAAATAGAGGGCCGCACACCGAATGGTGTGCGGCCCTTTATTTGTCTGGTCCGTTCGTTTCTTCCGTTCCGCCACCGATGAACACGCCGGCGGTGTTTATTGCCCGCGCGGTGCCGTGTGGTGGTGTGTGGTGCCGTGTGGTCCCGTGGGTTGGTGGCCGGCCGTTCCCATCCGACGGGAGGCGCCCCGCGGGGTCGCGGGCCCCGGCTGAGTTTGCTGCTCAGAGCCATGCGCCGCCTGCGCGGCGGCCCCGCCAGCAACTTCTCGCCGGGGCGGGTCAGCGCCAACCCAGCAACCATCGACGCGGGTGCCCCGACCTTGCTGGTCGGTGACGCCGAGTGCGACGCAGTGCGTGTAGTGATCGTTGCCGAGACCTTGGCGGGCGCCGCCGTCAGACCGGGCGACGGGACGGCTGGTGGCCAAATCCCTGGCGGTAATCATGGGGGCTATCGAAAACGTATTCCGGCAATTCGCCGATTTTTTACGCTTGGCATTTCCTACGGTTCCCGCGCAGATATTCGTCGCGAAAGCGGTCAAATCTCCCGACAATTCGCAACTTGGCGTCACGCCGCCTTGACCGATGGCTCGGAACTCGACGTTGTCGCGCAGTCACGCAACCGCCCGGGTCCTGCGAAGGTGGGCGCCGGACCGCCAAATCGCGCTAGTCGACGCAATCCTCCTGCGCACCCATGATTTGACGAACTATGTCATCGCATTAACATGTTCCATGTCACCAGCGCCTCCATATCACAGTATTTTTCGCGGCGTTATTTAACTCGAGTCAGTGTCAGCAAGGCATATGAAATAGATATTGTGCGGCCCTCGACCCGCGGTCACCCGGCACGCTCACATTTGAGTACCCTATGAAGACCGTGACAAAGGTATGTGTGCTGGGAGAAGCTAGAGGCATGACCGCAACGACGAGCTACGCGGGTAGCCAGCGACCACGCCAAGCAATCCTGGGCCAACTACCCCGGCTCTATCGCACCGACGGATCTCCGATCCGGGTTTTGCTGGTCGATGATGAGCCGGCGCTGACCAATCTGGTGAAGATGGCGCTGCACTACGAGGGCTGGGTTGTCGACATCGCCCACAACGGACGCGAGGCCCTGGCCAAGTTCGAAAAAGTCGGCCCTGACGTGCTGGTCCTCGACATCATGCTGCCCGACATGGACGGGCTGCGGATCCTGGAGCGGGTTCGCCAATCCGACGCCTACACCCCCACGCTGTTCCTCACCGCCCGCGATTCGGTGATGGACCGGGTGACCGGCCTGACCGCCGGCGCCGACGACTACATGACGAAGCCGTTCAGCCTGGAGGAACTGGTGGCCCGCCTGCGCGGGTTGCTGCGGCGCGCCAGCCAACAAAGCCCCCCCGCGGCCGAGGCCCTCAAGGTCGGCGACCTGCGGGTGGACACCGCCAGCCGCGAGGTGAGCCGCGCCGGCGAGCAGATCTCGCTGTCCTCGACCGAGTTCGAACTGCTTCGCTTCCTCATGCGCAATCCCCGCCGGGCGCTGAGCCGTACCGAGATTCTCGACCGGGTCTGGAACTACGACTTCGCCGGACGCACCAGCATCGTCGACCTGTATATCTCGTACCTGAGGAAGAAGATCGACTCGGGTCGGGACCCGATGATCCACACGGTCCGCGGGGTTGGATATATGCTGCGGCCACCGGAATGACCCGGTGCATGACCCCGTGAATGTCCACTGAATGACCCCGGCCGAGTTGACCGAAGACCCATCCGCTCCGACCGGAAATCTTCCCTGGTGGTTCCCGCGCTCCTTGCGCCGCCAACTGCTCATGGGTGTGTTGGTTGTCGTCACCGTGGTGCTGGTCGCCGTCGGCGTCGTCTCGGTGCTCAGCCTACGCGGCTACGTCACCACCATGAACGACGCGGAGGTTGCCGAATCCCTGCACGCGTTCACCCACTCGTATGACCGGTGGCGCAACGGCGAGCACACGTCGGCGCACGCAGGCACCCCGCCGGTGGCGCAGGCGCTGTTGGAGTTCACCGGGCAAACGCCGGGGAACCTCATCGCCGTGCTGCACAACGGCGTGGTGGTCGGCTCGGCGGTCTTCTCCGAGGACGAACCTCGCGCGGCGCCACCCGACGTCGTCCGCGCTATCCAGGCGCAGAGCTGGGTGGACGGCCCGGCCCATACGGAAAAGCTGGGCAGCCTGGGCCCGTTCCGGGTTGACTGCCGCATCGACGGATCCGAGGTGCTCGTCGTCGGGGTATCGCTGACACTGGCCAACCAGATCATCGCGCGCAAGAACATCACCACGAGCGTGCTGGTGGCCAGCGCGCTGGTGGTTACCGCGATACTCACGGTGTGGGTCGTCGGGTACACCCTGCGCCCGTTGCGGCGGGTTGCGGCGACCGCCGCCGAGGTCGCCGCGATGCCTCTCTCCAGCGACGACCACCGGATCAGCGTGCGGGTACGCCCCCAGGACACCGACCCGGACAACGAAGTCGGAATCGTCGGGCACACGCTGAATCGGCTGCTGGACAACGTGGATAGTGCGCTGGCCCATCGCGCCGACTCCGACCTGCGGATGCGGCAGTTCATCACTGACGCCAGCCACGAGCTGCGCACCCCGCTGGCAGCGATTCAGGGTTATGCCGAGCTCACCCGCCAAGACAGTTCGGCACTGCCGCCGACCACCGAGTACGCGCTGGCCCGCATCGAGTCGGAAGCGCGCCGGATGACGTCGCTGGTCGACGAGCTGTTGCTGCTGTCGCGGCTGGGCGAGGGCGAAGACCTGCAGACCGAAGACGTGGACCTCGCCGACCTCGTCATCAACGCGGTGAACGACGCTGCCGTCGCAGCGCCGACGCATCATTGGGTCAAGGACCTGCCCGACGAACCGGTGTGGGTGCGCGGGGATCATGCGCGGCTGCACCAGGCCGTCAGCAATCTGCTCAACAATGCCCGGATGCACACACCGCCCGGCGTAACGGTCATCGCGGGGATCACCCGTCACCGCCGCGGCCCGGACGCGCCATGCGCCGAACTGACGGTCGACGACGATGGCCCCGACATCGACGCGTCGATGCTGCCCCGGCTGTTCGAGCGGTTCGTCCGCGCGGACAAACCCCGCACCAGCGGGTCGGGCAGCGGACTGGGCCTGGCCATCGTCGCCTCGATCGTCAAGGCGCACCGAGGTTCGGTCACCGCCGAGTCCGCCAACGGCCGAACGGTTTTCCGGTTGCGGCTTCCGATGATCGACAATCCCGGCCCCAGCGGCGCGTCGCACCGCCCTTGAGATGGTTGCTGATGGCTGCAGACCGGGAACGTGACGCATATCATGGCGGGGCGTAAAGGAAACGTAAAGGTGCCCGCCGACGCCGTTAGGAAAGCGTCAACCAAAGGCCGGGCCCGGGCGGGCCCGGCTAACTTTCAACCTGACTTTGCCCCCCGATGACCGCCGTGGAATGCCGTGCGGCTGACTCGGTGTGGCGCTGATGTGACCATCCGACTGACCCGGCTGACGCGGAACGGAGACGTAATGGGCGTGCTGATTTACATCGCGCTGACGGTGGCGGTGTTCGCCCTGCTCGGCCTGGCGCAGAAGTTGGTGGAGCGGCTATGAGCTACGAAAACATCGTGGGCTTGGCCCTTTCCGTGGTTCTCGCGCTGTATCTTGCTGGCGCCCTGCTGTTTCCAGAGAGGTTTTAGTGAACACAACGACAGCCGGGTTGATCTTCGTCGCCGTTCTCGTCCTGGCACTGGTGGTGGTGCATGTGCCGTTCGGCGACTACATGTATCGGGTGTACACGTCGGAGAAGGATCTGCGGGCCGAACAGCTGATTTATCGGCTGATCGGTGTCGATGCGCGCGCGGAGCAGACGTGGGGCTCCTACGCGCGAAGCGTTCTGGCGTTCTCGTCGATCAGCATCCTCTTCCTTTTCGCGTTCGAGCTGGTGCAGCCGAAGTTGCCGTTGCACCTGCACGATCCGGCCACCAAGATGACCCCCGGACTGGCGTGGAACACCGCGGTCAGCTTCGTGACCAACACCAACTGGCAGGCCTATTCCGGCGAATCGACGCAGGGCCACCTGGTGCAGATGGCGGGGCTGGCGGTGCAGAACTTCGTCTCCGCGGCCGTGGGCATGGCGGTTGCGATCGCACTGGTGCGCGGGTTCGCCCGCAATCGCACCGGCGATCTGGGCAACTTCTGGGTCGACCTCGTGCGCACCGTGCTGCGCATCCTGCTGCCGATATCGATCGTCGGCGCGATCCTGCTGATCGCCGCAGGGGCGATCCAGAACTTCGGATTGAACGACCACGTTGTGACGACCCTCGGCGGCACCCAGCAGACCATCCCCGGCGGCCCGGTGGCCAGCCAGGAGGCCATCAAGGAGCTCGGCACCAACGGCGGCGGCTTCTACAACGCGAACTCCGCGCACCCATTTGAGAACCCGACCGTCTGGACCAACTGGCTGGAGATCTTCCTGCTGCTGGTGATCAGCTTTTCGCTGCCGCGCACCTTCGGGCGCATGGTGGGCAGCAAGAAGCAGGGCTATGCGATTGCTTCGGTCATGGCGAGCCTGGCCCTGATCAGCACGACGCTCATGCTGTGGTTCCAGTTACAGCACCACGGCACCGTGCCCACCTCGGTCGGGACGGCCATGGAGGGAGTCGAGCAGCGGTTCGGCGTCGCCAACTCGGCGGTGTTCGCCGATGCGACGACGCTGACCTCCACCGGTGCCGTCGATTCATTCCACGACTCCTACACGAGCCTCGGCGGCATGATCACGATGTTCAACATGCAGCTCGGCGAAGTGGCGCCCGGCGGCACCGGATCGGGCCTGTACGGAATGCTGATCCTGGCGGTGATCACCGTCTTCGTCGCCGGACTGATGGTCGGGCGCACACCGGAATACCTCGGCAAGAAGCTAAACCCGCGCGAAATCAAGCTTGCCTCAAGCTATTTCCTGGTCACGCCGCTGATCGTGCTGATCGGCACCGCCGTCGCGATGGCGCTACCGGGCGAACGCGCCGGCATGCTCAACACTGGCCCGCACGGGCTGTCGGAGGTCTTGTACGCGTTTACCTCCGCCGCCAATAACAACGGGTCCGCATTCGCGGGAATCAGCGTCAACACCGACTGGTACAACACCGCCCTCGGGTTGGCGATGGTCTTCGGCAGGTTCCTGCCCATGGTGCTCGTGCTGGCCCTGGCCGGCTCGCTCGCCAAGCAGGGCACCACCCCGGAATCGGCGGGCACACTGCCCACCCATCGGCCGCAGTTCGTCGGAATGGTCGCCGGCGTCACGGTGATCCTCGTTGCCCTTACTTTCCTGCCCGTGCTCGCGCTCGGGCCTCTCGCTGAAGGAATCCACTGATGGCCGCGACCACCACTGATTTGTCGGCGTCGCCCGAGCAGACGCCGGCCGGTACTTCCGGGACCTCCGTCGGCGCCAAACGGGTACAGGGCGGCTTGCTCGATCCGAAGATGCTGTTGAAGTCGGCACCGGATGCGCTGCGCAAGCTCGACCCGCGCACCCTGTGGCGCAACCCGGTGATGTTCATCGTCGAGATCGGCGCCGTCTGGAGCACCATATTGGCGATCGCCAACGAATCATGGTTCGCCTGGTTGACCGTGATATGGCTATGGCTGACAGTGCTTTTCGCGAATCTCGCGGAGGCGGTTGCCGAAGGCCGCGGCAAGGCCCAGGCCGAAACGCTGCGCAAGGCGAAGAGCTCCACCATGGCCCGCCGGCTCAAGAACTGGGCCCCCGGCGCACCTTCTGCCACGGACGCCGTCGAGGAAGAAGTTGCCGCACCCCTGCTGCAGCAGGGCGACATCGTCGTGGTCGAGGCCGGGCAGGTGATACCGGGCGACGGCGACGTGGTGGAAGGCATTGCGTCGGTGGACGAATCGGCGATCACCGGTGAGTCCGCGCCGGTCATCCGCGAGTCGGGCGGCGATCGCTCGGCGGTCACCGGCGGCACCACCGTGCTGAGCGACCGGATCGTCGTCCAGATCACCCAAAAGCCCGGCGAGAGCTTCATCGACCGGATGATCGCGCTCGTCGAGGGCGCCAACCGGCAGAAAACCCCCAACGAAATCGCGCTGAACATCCTGCTGGCCGCGTTGACGATCATCTTCGTGTTCGCCGTCGCGACCCTGCAGCCGTTGGCGATCTACTCGAAGATGAACAACCCGGGCGTCCCGAACACCTTGGCGCTCAATGCAAATGGTGTAACTGGGATCGTGATGGTGGCGCTGCTGGTGTGCCTGATCCCCACCACGATCGGCGCGCTGCTGTCGGCCATCGGCATCGCCGGCATGGACCGGCTGGTGCAGCGCAACGTGCTCGCGATGTCCGGGCGCGCGGTGGAAGCCGCCGGCGACGTCAACACACTTCTGCTGGATAAGACGGGCACCATCACCCTGGGCAACCGGCAAGCCGGCGCGTTCATCCCGCTCGACGGCGTTACCGACGAGCAGCTGGCCGACGCGGCGCAATTGTCCAGCCTCGCCGACGAAACCCCGGAGGGTCGCTCGATCGTCGTGTTCGCCAAACAACACTTCGGGCTGCGCGCGCGCACACCGGGCGAGCTCGCGCACGCGCAGTGGGTGGCCTTTTCCGCCGCGACCCGGATGTCCGGCGTGGACCTCGACGGGCACCAGCTGCGCAAGGGGGCCGCCAGCTCGGTCGCGGAATGGGTACGCGGGCAAGGCGGCAAGGTTCCCACCCAGCTCGGCGAGATCGTCGACGGCATCTCCGCCGGCGGCGGCACCCCGCTGGTCGTCGGGGAGAGCCACGGCTGCGGCGGCGAAGCAGCCGTGCTGGGCGTCATCCACCTCAAGGACGTCGTCAAGCAGGGCATGCGTGAGCGCTTCGACGAGATGCGCAAGATGGGCATCCGGACGGTGATGATCACCGGCGATAACCCATTGACCGCCAGGGCGATTGCCGATGAGGCGGGTGTCGACGACTTCCTCGCCGAGGCCACGCCCGAGGACAAGCTCGCGCTGATCAAGCGCGAGCAGCAAGGCGGCAAGCTGGTCGCGATGACGGGCGACGGCACCAACGACGCGCCGGCGTTGGCTCAGGCCGACGTGGGCGTGGCGATGAACACCGGCACGTCGGCCGCCAAAGAGGCCGGCAACATGGTGGATCTCGACTCCGACCCCACCAAGCTCATCGAGATCGTCGAGATCGGAAAGCAACTGCTGATCACCCGCGGGGCGCTGACCACATTCTCGATCGCCAACGACATCGCGAAGTACTTCGCGATCATCCCGGCGATGTTCGTCGCACTGTTCCCCGGGCTGGACACCATCAACATCATGCGGTTGCACAGCCCGCAGTCGGCGATCCTGTCGGCGGTGATCTTCAACGCGATCATCATCGTGATGCTGATCCCGTTGTCGCTGCGCGGCGTGCGCTACACACCGAGCAGCGCTTCAAAACTGTTGAGCCGCAACCTCTACATCTATGGGCTCGGCGGCATCGTCGCTCCATTCATCGGGATCAAGGCCATCGACCTGATCATCCAATTCGTCCCCGGGATGTCCTGAAATGAAATTCTCCAATTTCGTCCGCATGCACTTGGCGGCCTTCCGCGCGCTGCTGGTGCTGACCGTAATCACCGGTCTGGCCTACCCGCTGTTCATCTGGCTGGTCGCCCAGATTCCCGGACTGCACGCTCACGCCGAGGGGTCGATCCTGGCCGTCAACGGCAAACCGGTCGGCAGCCGGCTGATCGGTCAGCTCTTCACCGACAAGGACGGCAACCCGCTGCCCAAGTACTTCCAGAGCCGCCCCTCGGCGGCCGGCACCGGCTACGACCCGCTGAATTCGAGCGCGAGCAACCTGGGGCCGGAAAGCATCGTCGACACACCCGCCGATCCGGCGCAGTTGGCCGCCGGCAAGTCCGCGTCGGATGCGGGCTTCAAGCCGAGCCTGCTGACGCAGGTGTGCCAACGCAGCGCAGCCGTGGGCCAGCTGGATAATGTGGACGGGTCGCGGCCGTTCTGCACGGGCGGCGGTGTCGGCGCGGTACTTTCGGTGATCGGCCCCCGGGACGCCGGCGGAAACGTCATCCACCCCACCCGGGTGGTCAGCGTCAACGAGCCGTGCCAGACGACGCAGACGCCGTTCCTGGTCACCTACCAAGGCGTGCGGGTGGAGTGCGCCAAGTACGGTGAGGATTACTCGCTCGGCCAGATCGTGCCGATCCGCGGCGCCGCGCCCGCCAACCCGGCCGTGCCCGCCGACGCAGTCACCGCCAGCGGCAGCGGTCTGGACCCGAACATCTCAGTGGCCTATGCCGACCTCCAGGTCCCGCGGGTCGCCAAGGCGCGCGGCGTGAGCGCCGATCAGGTGCGTGCCCTAGTTCGCGCCAACCAGTACGGGCGGGATCTCGGGTTCATGGGCGAGGCCCGAGTCAACGTACTGGAGCTCAACGTCGCGTTGGACCGTAACTATCCGGTGACCGGTTAGCGCCGGTGACGCGAGCCTGCCCGCGTAATAACGAATTTGCGCCGCCGGGGGGATGATGGTGAACGTGAGTGACCTCGGCGCCAGGGACCACCGGCCCAAACGCGGGGAGCTGCGCATCTACCTCGGCGCTGCTCCCGGCGTCGGCAAAACGTACTCGATGCTGGGTGAGGCGCACCGGCGATTGGAGCGCGGCACCGACTTGGTGGCGGCGGTCGTCGAGTCGCACGGACGTCGGAAAACCGCTGAGCTGCTTGAGGGAATCGAGTTCGTCCCACCCCACTACGTCGAGTATCGCGGAACCCGCTTCCCGGAACTCGACGTTCCCGCCGTGCTGGCACGCCACCCGCAGGTGGTCCTCGTCGACGAGCTCGCCCACACCAACACCCCGGGCAGCAAGAACCAAAAACGCTGGCAGGATATCGAGGAGCTGCTCGACGCGGGCATCACGGTGATCTCCACCGTGAACATCCAGCACCTGGAAAGCCTCAACGACGTCGTCGCCCAGATCACGGGAATCGAACAAAAGGAGACCATCCCGGATTCGATCGTGCGGCAGGCCGCGCAGATCGAGTTGATAGACATCACGCCGGAGGCGCTGCGGCGCAGGCTATCCCATGGCAACGTCTACGCTCCGGAGCGCATCAACGCGGCGCTTTCCAATTACTTTCGCCCCGGAAACCTCACCGCGCTAAGGGAATTGGCGCTGCTCTGGCTGGCCGACCAGGTTGATACCGCGCTGGCCAAGTACCGGGCGGAAAACAAGATTACCGACATGTGGGAGACGCGGGAGCGGGTCGTGGTGGCCGTCACCGGCGGTCCGGAGTCGGAGACCCTGGTACGGCGGGCGTCCCGGATCGCGTCGAAATCCAGTGCGGAGCTCATGGTGGTGCACGTCATCCGCGGCGACGGACTGGCCGGCCTGTCGGAGTCCCGGATGAACAAGATCCGCGAGCTGGCCAACAGCCTGGACGCCTCCGTGCACACCGTCGTCGGTGACGATACACCCACGGCCCTGCTCGATTTCGCTCGCGAGATGAACGCCACCCAGCTGGTGATCGGCACGTCGCGGCGGTCCCGGTGGGCGCGCATTTTCGAGGAGGGCATCGGTCCAACGGTCGTCGAACGATCCGGCAAGATCGACGTGCACCTGGTGACCCACGAGGAAGCCAGGCGGGGCATTCGGGTAACAACGCTCTCGCGCCGGGAACGACGCATCGCGAGCTGGTTGGCGGCCGTCATCGTCCCGTCGGCCATCTGCGCGGTCACCGTGAGCCTGCTGGACCCGTATTTGGACAACGGCGGTGAGAGCGCCCTGTTCTTCGTCGGGGTGCTGTTGGTGGGACTACTGGGAGGCGTTGCCCCGGCTGCCCTTTCGGCGGTGCTGTCCGGGATACTGCTCAACTACTACCTGATTGCGCCGCGGCACAGCTTCACGATCGCCGAACCCAACAGCGCGATCACCGAGTTGGTGCTGCTGCTGATCGCGGTCGCGGTGGCCGTCCTCGTCGACGGCGCGGCCAAACGCACCCGGGAAGCCCGGCAAGCGTCCCAGGAGGCGGAGTTGCTGACGCTGTTCGCGGGCTCGGTGCTGCGCGGCGCGGATCTCGAAACGCTGCTGGAGCGCGTGCGAGAGACCTACTCGCAGCGTGCGGTCAGCGTGCTGCGCGAGCCCCGCGACCAGGACCGTGTCGGCGGAAAGCACTTCGGTGGAAGGCATGGCGGCTATATCGTCGCCGGCGTGGGCAAAGACCCGTGTAGCACGGTTGATTCCGCCGATACCGCGATCGAGGTCGGCGACCAGGACTTCTCGGAATTCTGGATGCTGCTGGCCGGTAAGCGACTCTCCGCACGCGACCGCCGGGTGCTGACCGCGGTAGCCAACCAAGCCGCCGGCCTGATCAGGCAGCGCGAGCTGGCCGAAGAGGCCGGCCGCACGGCGGCGATCATGCAAGCCGACGAGCTGCGGCGCTCGCTGCTCTCAGCGGTGAGCCACGATCTGCGGACCCCGCTGGCGGCGGCAAAGGTCGCGGTGTCCAGCCTGCGGGCGGGAGACGTCGCCTTCTCGCCCGAGGACACCGCCGAATTGCTGGCCACCATCGAGGAATCCATCGACCAGCTAACCGCGTTGGTCGGAAACCTGCTCGATTCATCGCGGTTGGCCGCCGGCGTAATCAGACCCGACCTACGGCGGGTCTATCTCGAGGAGACCGCGCAACGAGCGTTGGTCAGTATCGGCAAGGGCGCCACCGGGTTCAATCGATCCGCCATCGATCGCGTGAAGGTCGACGTCGGCGATGCGGTGGTGATGGCCGACGCCGGGCTGCTCGAACGGGTTTTCGCCAACCTCATCGACAACGCGCTGCGATACGCGCCCAACTGCGTGGTCCGGGTCAACGCGGGCCGGGTGGGCGATCGCGTCCTGATCAATGTCATCGACGAGGGCCCCGGAATCCCCTACGGGACACAGGATCAGCTCTTCGAGGCCTTCCAGCGGCTCGGTGACAACGACAACACCACGGGCGTCGGTCTGGGCATGTCGGTGGCGCGCGGGTTCGTCGAGGCCATGGGCGGCACCATCGCGGCCGGCGACACGCCGGGCGGCGGGCTCACCGTCGTCGTGGATCTGGCGGCACCACAGCGAGACGGTGAACTGTGACCCGCGTGCTGGTCATCGACGACGAGCCACAAATCCTGCGGGCGCTGCGAATAAACCTGTCCGTGCGCGGATACGAGGTCATCACCGCGTCCACCGGTGCCGGTGCTCTGCGCGCCGCCGCCGAGCATCGGCCCGACGTGGTGATCCTGGACCTCGGCCTGCCCGACATCTCGGGCATCGAAGTGCTGGAAGGCCTGCGCGGGTGGCTGACGGCGCCAGTGATCGTGTTGTCGGCGCGCACCGATTCGTCGGACAAGGTCGAGGCCCTGGACGCGGGCGCCGACGACTACGTCACGAAACCGTTTGGGATGGACGAGTTCCTGGCCCGGCTGCGTGCCGCGGTCCGCCGCAACGCCGCGGCATCCGAGCTGGAGCAGCCGATTGTCGAAACCGACTCGTTCACCGTCGATCTCGCCGCCAAGAAGGTCACCAAGGACGGCGGCGAGGTGCATCTGACGCCGACCGAATGGGGCATGCTCGAGGTGCTGGTGCGCAACCGCGGCAAGTTGATCGGCCGCGAGGAACTCCTCAAAGAGGTGTGGGGACCGGCGTATGCCACCGAGACCCATTACCTGCGTGTGTATTTGGCGCAGCTGCGCCGCAAACTCGAGGACGACCCGTCGCACCCCAGACACCTGTTGACCGAATCGGGTATGGGGTACCGCTTCGAGGCGTGACAACTCATTGCTGCACGCGCACGGGCACGTAGTAGTCGTACTGCCGGGCGCAGTCGACGGTGTAGCCGATCGCCTTCGCGATGCCCTCGCGGTCGAATTCCACCCAACGCTCCGTGCGCTGCCGCTCAAATTCGGTCCAGGACGCGACCGTGAACCTTTCGAGGAACGTGTCCGGCTGTCCGACGCTGTGATAGAGCCGCCAACTGTGGCCACCCGTTCGCAGCCGTGATCGCCTGACCGCGCCCATCTCCCGGACAAAATCCGCAAGGCGCTCGGCCGACACCTCGTAGCGAACCGTGACCAGCACCGGTCCGTCTTTGGGGGACGGCTCAAACACGATCGTCGGTGTCGGCCACGCGGTCGAAACGTCGACGGCAAGCAGCCCGGTGGACGGGCGCAACGGAAACGCGGCAACACTGAGGGCGACAACGCCGAGCAACGCGGCGGAGCAAGTCAGGGCGATGTGCAGCCCCTCCAGGGTGGCGATGGCACCCCAGAGGTAGGAGCCGATTGCCTGAGATCCCGTGGAGACCAGTAGGTACACCGCCAACGCGCGGGCGCGAACCCAACGCGGCAGCGACAATTGTGCCGCCGCGTTCAACGTTGTCAACGTGATCAGCCACGCCATCCCCGACAACGCCAAGATTGGAGTCGACTCGGCGAAGGGCAGCCAGGCCACGGCCAGCGGCGCACAACCGTATACCGCGGAAGAGACCGCCAAAAGCACATTGTCCGAGACTGATTGGCGAAGCCTTCCGACCACCACGACTGCCAGGACGGCCCCGAAACCGATGGCCCCCAGCGCGATACCATAGCCGCTCGCCCCCAGGTGCCACCTACGGGCGGCCGCCACCGGCAGCAGCGCCAACAAGGCCGAGGCAGGAAACAGGAAAAGGGCCGCGCGCAACAAGATCCTGCGGAAATTGGGACCGTTACGAACGAATAGCAGTCCGGCGAGGGTGGCCGGGCCGAAGTGCTCCCGCTCGATCAGCGCGTTCTGCTTGGGTCGCTTCCATGCCGCCAGAGCGAAGATCACCGCGACAAACGATGCGGCGTTGATCGCGAAAACCGCGGAGGGGCCGGCCACCGCCACGACGACGCCGCCGATTGCCGGTCCAATGGCGCGCGCGGCATTGCCCGACACGCTGCCCAGGGTCGACGCGGCCGGTATTTGCTCACGCGGAACAAGCTCGGGCTGAATCGCCTGCCACGCCGGCGCGGTGAGTGCCGAAGCGCAACCGATCGCCAACGTAAACAGCAACAGCGATGTCGGGCCCAGCCGACCAAGATAGGTCAGCACCGCCAGGGCCAGCGCCACCAGCACCGCATACGACTGCAGGACTATCAATAGCCGCCGCCGGTCGAACAGGTCGGCGAGCACACCGGCGAACAATCCCAACAGCAACGTCGGCCCGAGACTCGCCGTCGGGACGAGCGCCACGACGACGTCACTGCTGTGCCTCTCCACCAAAAACCATTGCGCCGCCACACTTTGCATCCACGACCCGATGCTGGAAGCCAACTGCGCAACAAACAGGCCGCGAAAGACGCTACTGCGCAACGGCACCCATGCCGACAGTTGCCCGCCGGCACGCCGTTGCCCCTGACTCACCACGGAATCGATGGTCGACGGCCCACCCGCTCGGCAATGTCGCGACGACGACGCCGACCGACGCCGCCCGCCGTCGCACCACGCAGGTCGGACGTCGCCAGCAAAGGCGGCGGGACAGTGATATCTGGCATACGGCAACGCCTTTCGCGTCGTGCAAGGATTAGAAGTCTAAAGCAGTCGCCCGCCGCACGCGCGCGGAAGGTCTTCTCTACCAAGCTCGGTGCTGTCGCTCGGAGGTGGGCAAACGAGTATGCGGCGGGAGCGGCTACGCATCTGGCGGATGTGAATCAAGCCGTAATCGACAGCGCGATCCCGTCCAGGATGTCGTGTTCGCTGACGGTCAGCTCGTCGATGCCGGCCCGGGTCCGGAGCTCGCGCGCCAGCTCCTGCACCACGATCGCGCCGCCGCCGATCACATCGGCCCGGCCCTGGTGCATCGGCGGCAGCGCGGCGCGCTGGGCCCGCGTCATGCCGATCAGCCGGTCACAGACCGCCATCAGATCACCGCCGGCGACCCGCGAAAGATGAATGGCCGCAGCGTCATACGCCGTCATATTGTGGGCCAGCGCGGACAGCGTGGTCATGGTCCCGGCCAGCCCTACCCAGGTCCGGGCGCCCTCGACGGGCACCGCGCGCAACGCGGCCTCGAGTCGTTCGCGGACCACCTCGCGGGCCGCCGCCACCTCCCCAGGAGTCGGCGGATCAGAGTGCAAGCAACGTTCGGTAAGCCGGACGCAGCCGATGTCGGCCGAGTAGCTCGCCAGCACCCCGTCTTCCGCCCCGTCGCCTTTCACGATCTCGGTGGAGCCGCCACCCAAGTCGACCACAACGAAAGGCGCTCCGGCACTGTCCAATTCGCCTACGGCACCGCGAAAGGACAGTTCGGCCTCCTCGGACCCGGAGATCACCTCGGCTACCGCGCCGGGGATCACGGCGCCGAGCACCTCGGCCGTCATCGCGAAGAAAACGTCACGGTTGGCGACGTCGCGAGCGGCTGACGTCGCGACCATCCGCACCCGCTCGGCGCGCTGCGCTCGCAGCAGCGCGGCGTAGTCCGTCAGCGCGGCCCGGGTGCGGGCAATCGCGTCCGGCGCGAACTCACCCGTCGCGTCGACACCCTGCCCCAGTCGCACGATCCGCGTCTCACGGTGCACATCGCGCAGCGGCACGGCCGCTTGCCCGCCTAAGTCGGCGATCAGCAAGCGAATCGAGTTGGTGCCGCAGTCAATCGCGGCGACCCGGCTCACAGCCACGCCTGCGCCTGCAGCAGCGCGGCGGTCGCCGGCTCGGCCGCCAGCAGCGCCAGCGCCTCATCGCCCAACGGATTGCACCCCGGACCCTTGGCCAGCGAATGCGCGATCAGCACGTGCAGACACTTGACCCGGTCGGGCATGCCCCCCGCGGAGAACGTGGTTCCCAGCGGCTCGATCGCATCGCGTTCGGCCAGGTACGACTCGTGCGCCCGCCGATACGCGGCGGCGAGTTCGCCGTCAACCCGCAGCCGCTCGGTCATCTCGCGCATCAGTCCCGTCGTCTCCAGCCTGCTCGCGGCCGCGGTGAGGGCCGGATGCGTAAGGTAGTACAGCGTCGGAAACGGTGTTCCGTCAGGAAGTTTCGGCGCGGTCTTCACCACACCGGGTTCGCCGTCCGGACAACGGTAGGCGATCTCGAGCACCCCGCGCGGCTCGCGACCGAGCTGACGCGCGACGGCCTCCAGGTCGGCACGATCAACCACCGGGCTGCCCGGGCGGCCCAGCTGGCCCAGCCGGCCCAGCCGGACCGGGTACCCCGGGTGGCGGAACGGTGGCGGGCGGCAGGTGCGGCGCGTCGGCGATGGTGTGCCACAGCGAGGTGTACCAGGGGTCGCTCTTTGCCGGTTTCGCCGCGTCGGCACCCGGCTGCGGGGACACCGCCGCCGTCGCCGGAAGCTGCACTTGAAACGGGGTGTCTCCAGGCATTACAAAGCCCAGGCGCTCGCGGGCCTGAGTGGCGATGTAGGCCGGGTCGTTGAGCTTGCCCTTGCGCTGCTCGAGGTCGGCGATCTGGGTACGCAGCGCGGCCTCGGTGGCGGCCAACTGCTCCATCTCGGTGCGCTGCGCGAAGTAGGTGCGTACCGGGCCGGCGATGGTCAGCGTCAGCACGCACATCACCGCGGCCAGCACCGCCACCCGCCGCGCGGTGAAGCCCAGCCGCTGCTCCAGGCGCTGCTCGACGGATTCGGTGACCGACCGCTTGATGGGTTCGACGACGTCCTCCAGCTGCGTGCGCTGCGACGTCGCGGTATTGCGGCCCAGACCGGGCGCGGCCTTGACGGGTTTAGAGGCGGGCTTGGCGCTGTTGGTGGCGCGACGCGCCCGAGCCGACTCGCCGGCCTTCCCCGGGCGCGACGCCGCCGAGCGGGATCGTTTCGCGTCGGGCATTAAGCGCGTTTCCCGTTGACCGTCAAGCTATTTGGCTTCCGGGGCGTAGCGCGGAAATGCCAGATCGCCGGCGTACCGCGCGGCGTCACCGAGCGCTTCCTCGATGCGCAGCAGCTGGTTGTATTTCGCGACGCGCTCGCTGCGGGCGGGCGCGCCGGTCTTGATCTGGCCGCTCCCGACGGCGACGGCCAGGTCGGCGATCGTGGTGTCCTCGGTCTCGCCGCTGCGGTGGCTGATCACGGTGCGGTACCCGCTGTGGTGGGCCAGCGCGACGGCGTCGAGCGTCTCGGTCAGCGTGCCGATCTGGTTGACCTTGACCAGCACCGCATTTGCCACGCCCTTGTCGATGCCCTCCTCGATCCGCTCGGGGTTGGTGACGAAGATGTCGTCACCGACGATCTGCACTCGATCGCCGATCGACGCAGTCAGCGCCGCCCAACCGTCCCAATCGTTTTCGTACAGCGGGTCTTCGAGGGACACCAGCGGGTAGGCGCCGACCAGGCCGGCGTAGAACTCGGTCATCTGTTCGGCCGTCCGGGACTGGCCTTCGAAGGTGTAGCCATTGGCGCCGCTGTGGAACTCGTTAGCGGCCGAGTCGATGGCCAACGCCACGTCGGCGCCGGGCTTCAACCCCGCCGACTCGATGGCCGAGCAGATCAGATCCAGCGCCGCCTTCGTCCCGGCCACGTCCGGAGCGAATCCACCCTCGTCGCCCAGGCCAGTGCTTAGCCCCTGCTTCTTCAGCACGGACTTGAGCGCGTGGTACACCTCGGCGCCCCAGCGCAGCGCCTCGACGAAGCTGGGGGCGCCGATCGGCACCACCATGAACTCCTGGATGTCGACGGCGGTGTCGGCGTGGGCGCCGCCGTTGAGGATGTTCATCATCGGGACGGGCAGGATGTGCGCGTTCGGGCCGCCGAGGTAGCGGAACAGCGGCAGCTCGGCGGAATCCGCGGCCGCCTTGGCAACGGCCAGCGACACGCCGAGGATCGCGTTGGCACCCAGCCGGGACTTGTCGGGGGTGCCGTCGAGGTCCACCAGCGCCTGGTCGACCAGCCGCTGGTCGTCGGCGTTGAGGCCGATCACCGCAGGGGCGATCTCATCGAGCACAGCCTGCACGGCATTTTTGACGCCCTTGCCGCCGTAGCGCTTGCCTCCGTCGCGCAGTTCGACGGCCTCGTGCTCCCCGGTGGACGCGCCGGACGGCACCGCCGCGCGGGCAAACGTTCCGTCGATGAGCGCGACCTCGACCTCGACCGTCGGGTTGCCGCGGGAATCGAGGATCTCGCGGGCTCCGACCTGCTCGATAATCGGCACTGGGCTTTCTCCTTGTGTCGTAGCTGCTGCCCTGAATATCGCTGATATCTGGACCTGTCCCGGACCGCCCTTTAGCGTACGGCCCGGGTCAACGATTCATCCTGCTACAGCGGGCGACCCGCCGCGTAGGCGGTCGCCCAGTCGCGGACCGCCCGCGCGTACACGCCGGAGTTGTTGTAGGCCCGCAGCGCGGTTATCCACCCGCGGGGTGTCGCCAAATCCTTTCCGCGCCAACATAAATAACCCGCTGCCGTCAGCGCGGCGTCGTCGATGTTGTCCGGGCTGATGACGCCGTCGTTGTTGGCGTCCACGCCGTACAGGCGCCAGGTCTCCGGAATGAACTGCATCGGCCCCATGGCCCGCGCCACCCCGTCGGCGTCCGTACCGTCCCCCGTCCCGTCCGAGTCGCCGACGATGCGCACGGTGTCGCCGGAGCCGTCGAGGCGAACACCGCGAATGGGCGGCGTCACGTCTCCGTTCGGCGCCAGCGTGGCACCCCGATAGGTGCCGTGGTGACTCTCCACCTGTCCGATGCCCGCCAGCGTCGTCCAGGCGATATGGCACTTCGGGTTTTCCACCTCGGCGACCCGGGCGGCGTAGGCGTAGGCCTCCAACGCGATCACCGGAATTTCCAACTGCGGGGAGCGCTTCTCCGCCCACGCACGCAACTGATCGGCGGGCCGTCCGCTGGCGTGGGTGTCCACCGGCGGCACCGGATCCCCGGCCGGGGGCGGCACGCCGTCGGGGATAAAAAGGCTGAGCTGCCAGGTGCAACTGGACGCCAACAGCATCGCGGTCGCGCCGATGACGGCGACCGCTCGCAACCAACGTCTCGGCGACACGGTGCTAGCCTGCAACTCCCCTCCTCCCTGTTCGGCCACGTTCATGTTCGCATGGGCTCGCCGGCCGGCCCGTCCGTTCGGGCCCCGGCACGCGAGCTCGCCGCCGATTCCAGCCGACGATGACGATCGCCGGTGACCACTTCCCATCTCGGGCTTATCGACGGCCTTTGCGCTTCTTGGAGGCTTTGGGCGCGTCGGCGCGGGCGTCTTCGTCGACGTCCGGGCCGCCGTCCTCTTCCCGTTCGTCCGACTCCCGATGGTAGGGCTCCTGTTCGGCCGGCTGCTGCGCCGCGGGCTGCGCGTTGGCCACGGATTCGCCAGATTCACCGGAGGGCGCGGACGGCCAATGGGCGCGCCACTCCTGCTCACTGACCTTGCCGAGCGGCGCCACGTCGAACTGTTCCGCGACGTCTTCGCTGCGGCGCCCGGCGGCAATCGCCCGCTCGACATTCCGGACGGTGTCCACGAACTCTAAAACGGCTGTGCGTAAGGCATTTTCGGCATCGCCATCGGTTGCCACGGAAATCGCGATGATCTCGGCGGGAATCAGGTCGGCAGGCAACCCGGCTTTGTCGGCCCGCTGAATCACCTTCTGCGCCAATGCCAATGCCGGCTGTCCGGTATGGACATCGTCCATCGCTGAGTTGCGCGACTTCTCCGCCGCTTTGCGTTCTTCCCACTGCGCCAACTGGTCTTCCAGCGAAATCGATTCGCCTGCAAGCACTCCCGGCACCCGGTTACCTAGCTTGCGCATCAGTGCGCCGGCGACATCGTCGATCGTGAACGGAAGCTGCGCCGCGTCCTCGGCGATGCGGGCGTGGAAGAGCACCTGTAGCAATACGTCGCCGAGCTCCTCGCGCAGCTGGTCGGCGTTTCCGCTGCGGACCGCGTCCAGCACCTCGTATGTCTCCTCCAGCAGGTACCTGCGCAGCGAGTCGTGAGTTTGCTCACTTTCCCAGGGCCCGGCTGTCCGCAGTTTGTCCATCATCGCGACGGCATCCACCAGCCGTTCGCCGCGCGGGGATTCCGGCGCCGAGATCAGCCGGGCGCCCGCCGCCAGTCGAGCGGTGACGGCCGGGTGATCGGGGTCCGACGAGAGCAATACCCGCGCTGGAGCATCGCGGTCCCCGGTGTGCACCGGGCGCGCCGCGGGCAGCGACCAGGGCACCGCGATCGGCATCTCCTCGGTGTATTCCACCTCACCGGCGAGGTACTCGACGGCTTCGACGGGCACCAGCGACGGGCGGCGGGGGTCGCACAGGACGACTATCATGAGCGCCGATCCTCACTCGTCATACCAACTTCTTGCTGCGGTTTCCCCTGCAGTGCAGTGACCAGGTTGGCCACCATCTGCACCAATTCGACGTCGCGGATGCGCGCGGCGCCTAACGTTCCGACCGAACCGCCGGGCCCCCCGGATCGAGGAATGGGAACTTGCACGGTCGAGGTGGTCGCCCGGTAGTGCGCGCCGGGATGGATCCGCTTCAGCCGGACCTGGGCGGAATCAGGCAATGTCATCGGGGACAGCCGCACGGTCGCCGCCGACGGGGCGCTCACCTCGGTGACGCCGGCGTCGCGGCACAGCAGCCGCAATCGCGCCACAGCCACCAGCCGCTGGGCCGGCTCCGGTAGCGGCCCGTACCGGTCGGTCAGCTCCTCCACGACGGCGCCGACGGCCACGTTGTCCGCCGCGGCGGCCAGCCGCCGGTAGCCCTCCAGTCGGAGGCGGTCGCTGGCGATGTAGTCCGGCGGCAGGTGCGCATCCACCGGTAGGTCGATCCGGACGTCCTTGGGCTCCTCGGCGGTGGTGACCGTCTCACCGTCGGCTGCGGCCTTGTACGCCGCTCGATATGCCTCAACGGCCTCCGCTATCAACCGCACGTACAGGTCGAAGCCGACCCCCGCAACATGCCCGGACTGCTCGACGCCCAGCACATTCCCGGCGCCACGGATCTCGAGGTCCTTCAGCGCGACCGCCATGCCCGCACCCAGGTCGTTGTTCTGCGCGATCGTCGCCAGCCGGTCGTAGGCCGTCTCGGTCAGCGGCACGTGGGGCCGGTAGAGGAAGTAGGCGTAGCCGCGTTCCCGGCTGCGACCGACCCGGCCGCGCAGCTGGTGCAGCTGGGACAGCCCGAACGTGTCGGCGCGCTCGACGATTAGCGTGTTGGCGTTGGAGATGTCCAGCCCGGTCTCCACGATCGTGGTGCACACCAGGATGTCGTATTCGCGGTTCCAGAACCCCTGCACGGTGCGTTCCAGCAGGTCCTCCTGCATCTGCCCGTGCGCAACGACAACCCGCGCCTCGGGGAGCAGCTCGCGGATCCGGGCGGCGGCGGAGTCGATGGAGCTGACCCGGTTGTGCACGTAGAACGCCTGACCGTCGCGCAGCAGCTCGCGGCGCAGCGCCGCGGCAATCTGCTTGTCGTCGTGCGGGCCGACGTAGGTCAGCACCGGGTAGCGATCCTCGGGCGGCGTCAGGATTGTCGACATCTCGCGAATCCCGGCAAGGCTCATCTCCAGTGTGCGCGGGATCGGGGTGGCGCTCATGGTCAGCACGTCGACGTGGGTGCGCAGCGCCTTGATGTGCTCCTTGTGCTCGACGCCGAACCGCTGTTCTTCGTCGACCACCACCAGGCCGAGGTCCTTCCACCGCACGCCGGTCTGCAGCAGCCGATGCGTGCCGATCACGATGTCCACCGACCCGTCGGCCAGGCCGTCGATCACCACGCGCGATTCGGTGGCGTCGGTGAACCGGGACAGGCCCTTGACGACCACAGGGAACCCGGCCATCCGCTCGGTGAACGTCTGTTGGTGCTGATCGGCGAGCAGGGTAGTGGGCACCAGCACGGCGACCTGCTTGCCGTCCTGAACTGCTTTGAACGCGGCCCGCACCGCGATCTCCGTCTTGCCGTACCCGACGTCCCCGCAGATCACCCGGTCCATTGGCACCGGCTTTTCCATGTCGCCCTTGACCTCGGTGATCGCGGTCAGCTGGTCGACGGTCTCGGTGAAACCGAAGGCGTCCTCCATCTCGGCCTGCCACGGGGTGTCCGGCCCGAACGCGTGTCCGGCGCTGGCCTGCCGCTTGGCGTACAGCGAGACCAGCTCGCCGGCGATCTCGCGCACCGCGCGGCGCGCCTTGGTCTTGGTGTTGGCCCAGTCGCTGCCGCCGAGCCGGCTCAGCGCGGGCGCCTGTCCGCCGACGTACCGCGACAGCTGATCCAGGGAATCCATTGGGACATAAAGCTTGTCGGTGCTTTTTTCAGTGCCAGACCCTCTCTTGCCGGAGGCATACTCCAGCACCAGGTATTCGCGACGCGCCCCCCCGACGGTGCGCTCGACCATCTCCACGAACCGCCCGATGCCGTGCTGATCGTGCACCACCAGGTCGCCTGCGGTGAGCGCCAGCGGGTCGACGGTGTTGCGCCGCTTGGCCGCCAGCCGCTTGCCGTCGACCGCCGTTGCGCGGCTGCCGGTCAAGTCGGTCTCGGTGACGATCACCAGGTTGGCCCCGGGGATCACGACGCCGTCGTGCAGCGGGCCCTTGAGCACGCCGACGACACCGGCTTTCAGGTCGTCTTTGGATGCCACCCCGGATTCCAGCATGGCCGCCGGGGTGTCGGAGTCGGCCAGCCTCTCCACCACGCGGTGCGCGGTCCCGGTCCCGGGCGTGACCAGCACCGCGTAGCCGCCGGTGCTGACGTGGGCGCGCAGCATCGCAAAGATGCCGTCGATGTCGTGCTGATGCCCGCGGGCCGAGGGCGCCGCCTTGATGTCCAGCTCCATCGCCGACTCGTCGGACAGCTGGCTCAACGTCCACCACGGATGACCGGAT
Organism: uncultured Actinomycetota bacterium; assembly: GCA_963778135.1. Taxonomy (GTDB): domain Bacteria; phylum Actinomycetota; class Actinomycetes; order Mycobacteriales; family Mycobacteriaceae; genus Mycobacterium. Next base: position 48,056 of record CAVZTC010000006.1, read on the forward strand.
TCGGCCGCCGCGGCCGCCACCTCGTCGAGCTCGGCGAAGCCCGAACCACCCAGCTGCCCGACGTCTACCGGTGCGTCAGTTCCCAGTGCGGCGACCGACCACGACGCCTCGAGGAATTCGCGGCCGGTCTTGATCAGGTCGGCGGCCCGGCTGCGGATCTTTTCCGGGTCGCACAGCAGCACCGGCGTGCCGTCGGCCAGCTGATCGGTCAGCAGGCTGGGGGCCCCGGTGGCCCCGCCTTCTTCAGTTTCCCGTCCTTCTGCGGGCGCAAGCACCGGGAGCAGCGCCTCCATGCCGTCGACCGGGATGCCCTCGGCCAGCTTGGCCAGCATGTCGGCGACGCTGCCGGTGATGGCCGCTTCCCCCTTCGGCCGCCCCGCGGCCAACTGCGCGGCCAACCCCGCGGCCCGCTCACGCACATCGTCGCTCAGCAGCAGTTCACGGCAGGCGACGGCGACCAGCGTGTCGACCTCGATCTCAGGAATTGAGCGTTGATCGGCCACCGCGAACATCCGCATCTCGGTGATCTCGTCGCCCCAGAACTCGATCCGCACCGGGTGCTCGGCGGTCGGGGCGAAGACGTCGAGGATCCCGCCGCGCACGGCGAACTCGCCGCGCCGGCCGACCATGTCCACCCGGGTGTATGCCAGCTCGACCAGCCGCGCGATCACACCCTCGAAGGCGGCCTCCTGGCCGATGCGCAGGGTGACCGGCTCCACCAGGCCCAGCTGCGGCGTCATCGGCTGCAGCAGCGAGCGCACCGCGGTCACCACGACCCGCAACGGCGGGCCCAACCGTGCGTCGCCCGGATGGGCCAGCCGGCGCAGCAGCAGCAGCCGGGCGCCGACTGTGTCAACCCCGGGTGAGAGCCGTTCGTGGGGCAGGGTCTCCCAGGACGGGAACTGGGCCGCCGCGTCGCCGAAAACGCCCCGCAGCTCGGCGGTCAGCTCATCGGCCTCGCGCCCGGTGGCGGTCACCACCAGCAGGGGACCCTGCCGCGCCAGCGCGGCGGCGACGAACAACCGCGCGCGGGCGGGGCCGACCAGGGTCAAGCCAGCGGGCCGGTCAGCCGTCTGCTCGATGAGCTGCTGGAACGTCGGCGCGGTGAGCGCCAATTCAACGAGCCCCGCGATCGGGGTATCTGGGCAAGCAGGCCCCGGTGCGGTCATGATTCGCCCATTCTATGAGGCCTCCGAACAAGCAGGCGTGCTACGTCTTGGCGTTGATGCAATGACTCTGCGGTGCGGGTGAGGTCTTCTCGCCTCCTCAGAATCGGGCCCTCACCGCAGAGTCAGATGTGAGGTGGTTGGTCAGCGCGTTCCCGGGCGCGATCCGGCGGCACCCAGTTGGGCACCGTTGGGGCACCGAACTTTGTCAATATTGCGCCCGGCGCCGTCAAGAGATCGTAAGGAAAGCGAAACCCGGGCCCGGCCGGACGCACCTTGGTGTCATGACATTGCTCGATATCCTGCCTTCCCTCGGGAAGGCGGCCCCCGTCCGGTTCGATCCGGCGGTCTGGCCGGCCACCGCGACTTCCGACGAGGACGGCCGGCTCTGCATCGGCGGCGTTCCGCTGTCCGACATCGCCGACGAGTTCCGCACCCCGGCCTACGTGATCGACGAGACCGACTTCCGCCGTCGTGCCCGGCACTACCGCCGCGCCCTGCGCGGCGCTGGGAGTGTTGAGGTCGTCTACGCCGGCAAGTCGCTGCTGACCACCTCGGTGGCGCGGTGGGCCCGCGAAGAGGGACTCGGGGTCGACGTCTGCTCGGCCGGTGAATTGGCCGTCGCGCTGGCCGGCGGGGTGGATCCGTCCCGCATCGTCATGCACGGCAACGCGAAATCACCGGATGAGCTGCGCGACGCGGTGAGCGTCGGGGTCGGTCGCATCGTGGTCGACTCGTTCATCGAGATCGCCTACCTGGCCGGTTTGGCGCGCCGGCGTCAGCCGGTGCTCATCCGGGTGACCCCCGACCTGTCAGGAAGCGGGGGCATGCACGGGCACCGCGCCATCACTGACGGCGTCAGCGGCATGAGTGGCATCAGCGACCAGAAATTCGGCTTCACGCTCGGCGGTGGTGAAGTTTCCAGTGCCGCCGGCGCGGTCACGCGCGTGCTGGCGCATCCGATCCTCGACCTGGTCGGGCTGCACTGCCATATCGGCTCGCAGGTCGTCGACCCCGCCCTGTATGGCGAGGCGATTCACCGGATGATCGCCGCGCTGGCCGACATCCGCGCCCGGCATGGCGTCATCCTCACCGAACTGAACATCGGCGGCGGCCACGCGATCGCCTACCGCCCCGGTGACCGCGAGCTCGACCTGCACCAGCTGGCCCGGACGATCGAGGACGCGGTGGACGAGGCGTGCGCCGCCGAGCATTTCCCGCGGCCGAACATCGTGGTGGAGCCCGGTCGGGCCATCAGCGGCCGCGCCGGCGTCACGCTGTATCGGGTGTGTTCGGTCAAGACCCAACCGGGTGGCCGGACGTTCGTCGCCGTCGACGGCGGCATGAGCGACAACCCCCGGGTGTCGCTGTACGGCGCCCGGTACACGGTCGCGCTGGCGAACCGGCATTCGCTGGGGGCCAAGCAGCGGGTCACCATTGCGGGCCGGCATTGCGAGGCCGACGACGAGATCGCCCGTGACGTCGAGCTACCGGTCGACCTGCACCCCGGTGACCTGCTCGCCGTGGCCTGCACCGGCTCCTATCACCACAGCATGGCGTCCAACTACAACATGGTCGGCCGGCCGCCGCTGGTGGCGGTCAAAAACGGTCGGGCCCGCGAGCTGGTCCGCCGCGAAACGATCAGCGACATGCTCGCGCGCGACTGCGGTTAGCCCCTGGCGAACCAGGCGCCCTACCAGCCCATCTCATTCCACTTGTAGAGGACACCGGTGCCGATGTCGTGCACGCCGTAGGAGTCCCAGTAGTAGTCGTGGCACACGCCGGTGTCCCAGGGAACCGGCCTGCCCGCCGGGTTGGGCTGGCCTGGGCACCAGGTGGTACAGGCTTTGCCGGCGGGGCACGGGCCTTGAACATCCGCCTCGGCGGAAGGCGCGGCCAGTCCGGAGCCGCCCCAGAGCAATAGCGTCGTTGCCAACCCCACAAGTGCTGCTTTCATGCCGGTGATTATTCTCCGCCGCAGGCGTCGCCCGCTGAGGGAATAGGGGAATCACGGCGTTTGCTGCAGGGTCGCCCCCAAGCATTCCTTGCCGGGTCGCACGCACGAGCAGCCGTTGACTTGTGTGCCCGATAGGCACACAATCGGGCGTATGGCTACGAAGACGGAACGTTTCGCTGTGCGATTGACCGCCGAGCAGGACGCGCTGATTCGTCGTGCCGCCGAGGTAGAGGGGACCGATCTCACCAATTTCACGGTCACGGCAACGCTGGCGCATGCCCGCGATGTCCTGGCCGGTCGCCGGCTGTTTGTGCTCGATGACGCGGCATGGACAGAGTTTCTGGCCGTGCTGGACCGGCCGGTGTCGCGCAAGCCGCGGCTGGAGCAGCTATTCGCTGAACAACCGATTTTTACCGCCGAGGCGTGAGCGGCTACAGCGCACCGCGCCCAATCCGCGACGGTGACGATGTCGCCACGTTCGACAGCGGCGAGCCCAGCCTCGACACTTACCTGCGCACTCGGGCCTTGGCCAACCACGCGGAGGGAGCGTCACGTTGCTTTGTGACGTGCCGCGACGGCCGCGTGGTCGGGTTCAACGCACTGGCATCGGCCTCCGTCGAGCGCAGCTCGGCGCCGGGGCGGGTGCGCCGCAACATGCCAGATCCGGTGCCCGTCATCCTGCTGTCCCGATTGGCGATCGACCGCAAGGAGCAGAAAAAAGGGCTGGGCAAGCACCTGCTGCGCGACGCGATCACCCGCAGCGTGCACGCAGCTGACCTCATCGGGGTACGGGCGATGCTGGTGCACGCCCTACACGATGAGGCGCGCTCGTTCTACAGCCACTTCGACTTCGAGCCCTCACCGACCGACCCCTTGCATCTGCTGTTGTTGATCAAGGACGCCCGCGCGCTCGTCGGTCGCTCCTAACCGCACAACACGGGCGAACGCTCCCGGTTATTCGCGTTGCCGCGATGCGCCCCGCTCCCACCAGTCGATCGTTTCGCCGTCTGTCACCATCCGATCGAGAATGCCGGCAATCATCTCGGTGTGTGACCCACCCCCACCGGACCAGCAGAATTTCCACAGCTCGCGGGCGGCCCGGTGGTAGTGGTGAATCGTCTCGTCGACGTCGTAGGCATCGATCTCGCCGAGGCGGTAGCGGTCGAGGGCCGCCGTGACGTGCTCGACGAGATCGGCCAATCGCGCCTCGTGATAGGCGGATACCTTGTCGCGCGCCGCCCGGCGCTCGGCCTTAGTGCCCACAGCGGGACGGTACCAACCTGGCCTGGCCCATACCCCGCCGCGCCACGCCTTGCTAAGTTAGTGAGTACTCACTATGCTCACTGCCATGCCGCACCTGCAACTCGATACCGCCTGGTCCTATCCCGTGGAGGTCAAGCGCGAGCTGGCCCGCCGCTTCGGTCAGGTCTATGCCGAAACCATGCAAACCACGCCCGACCTCGTCGACGTGACGATCCGCGAGCTGGACGGCGGCGTGTGGCGATGCGGAGACGAACCCCGCCCCGCCGCGGTGTTGTCCTGCGACATCCGCCGGGGCCGTCCCGCCGAGCAGCGCGCGCAGTTGGGCGCGGCCCTGTTTCAGGCCACCGAGGAGATCCTCGGGGTCGATCCGTTACTATTCAGGGTGGAATTCACCCAGCACGCGGGCGACGAGATCTACTCGGCGATCGAGATCGACGGAGTCGTTCGAACGGGTCTCGCGCAGGACTGGACCCCGGCCGAAGCGAGCACATCGCTGGTCGACCAGTTGCGCGAAGCCAACCGCTAACCCGTGGCGTCACCCGTCGACGTCGACGATCAAACGCCCCGGCGCCGGATGAGCGCGGAGATGCGGCGGGCGCAGGTCGTCCGCGCGGCCATCGCCGAGTTCGCTCGCGGCGGGTACAGCGGCACGTCAACCGAGGCGATCGCGCGCGAAGCGGGCGTGTCGCAGCCATACCTGTTCCGACTCTTCGGCGACAAGAGCCGTTTGTATGCGCGGTGCGTCGAGCAGGCCTTCGCCGAAACGGAAGCCGCGTTGCGCGATGCTGCGGCCGGACATTCGGGCGCGGCGGCCATCGCGGCGATGGGCCGCCGGTATCGGCAGCTGCTCGCCGATAGCGTCTCGACGCGGTGCCAGCTGCATTTTCAGCTACAGATGTATGCCGGCGCGGTCGGCGACGAGCGACACCGTCAGATTGTCGCCGCCCAGAAGGCGAAGTTATTCCGGTTCATCACCTCGATCGAGGGGGTCGACGCAGTGATGGCGACCGACTTCCTGGCCACCGGGATGCTGCTCAATGTCCTCGCCGCGCTGGGCATCGACCTTTCGGCTGACCGCCAGCAACTGCCCGCGACCCTCGACGCCTGGGCCTCGTCGCAGCGCTAATCCTCCTGCAGCTGCGGATCGGCCTCCAGGTGAGTCAGGCCGTTCCACATCAGATTGACCAGATGCGCGGCGACAACTTCCTTGCGGGGCTCCCGCGTGTCGAGCCACCACTGGGCCGTCATCGACACCGAACCCACCAGCGCCTGCGCGTACAGCGGGGCCAGGTCCGCGTCCAGACCGCGCCGGGCGAAGTCGCCGGCCAGGATCGAGGCGACCTGGCTGACCGCGTCGTTGAGCAGGCTGGAATAGGTGCCCGAACTGATCGAGGCCGGCGAGTCGCGGATCATGATCCGGAAGCCGTCGGTGCGTTCCTCGACGTAGGTGAGCAGCGCCAGCGCGACCCGCTCGACGCGCACCCGGGACCGGTTGTTGGTCAGCGACGAGGTGATGCCGTCCAGCAGCGCCGACATCTCCCGGTCGACGACGACGGCGTACAGCCCTTCCTTACCGCCGAAATGCTCGTACACCACCGGCTTGGAGACATTGGCGCGCTGCGCGATCTCTTCGATCGAGGTGCCGTCGTAGCCGCGCTCGGCGAACAGCGAGCGCGCGATGCCGATCAGTTGGAGCCGGCGCTCGTTGCCGGTCATCCGGGCGCGCGGCGCCCGCACCTCTTTGTCCGGCCCCTTGTCCAGCACAGCCACGTTAATCAGGGTATCGGTTGCATTAGAGTCTTCTGGTGGCGCGGGCGCCGGCTGGCCGTGCGCGTGCAATCCGTCGTGGTGTAATCGGCAGCACATCAGATTTTGGTTCTGAGAGTTCAGGTTCGAGTCCTGGCGACGGAGCCCACCATGGGGCCCGCTCTTTGCCCCGAGCGCGCGCAAAATGACACGCTTGACGCCGTGTCGATGAGCAGACACGCGCACTCGCGGGCGGACGGGACCGGGCGGAAGGGACACAGTGATGGCAATTCGTGGTGACACCGCGGTCGTGGTCTTAGCGGCCGGCCCGGGCACCCGAATGCGGTCAGACACCCCGAAGGTGCTGCACACCCTCGGCGGTCGCAGCATGCTGTCGCATTCGCTGCACGCGATCAGCAAGCTGGCACCACAGCATGTAGTCGCCGTACTTGGCCACGAACACCAGCGCATCGCGCCGCTGGTCGCCGAACTGGCCGACAGCCTTGGACGCACGATCGACGTCGCCCTTCAGGATCGACCGCGCGGTACCGGTCACGCCGTACTGTGCGGCCTGTCCGCGCTGCCCGACGACTATGCCGGCACGGTCGTCGTGACCTCCGGCGATACACCGCTGCTGGACGCCGACACCCTGGGCGACCTGATCGCCGCGCACAGTGCCGAGTCGGCCGCCGCGACGGTGCTGACCACGATGCTCAGCGATCCCTCCGGCTACGGCCGCGTCCTGCGCACCCAGAACAACGAAGTGGCCGCGATCGTCGAACACGCCGATGCGACGCCTTCGCAACGGCTGATCCAGGAGGTCAACGCAGGCGTCTACGCCTTCGACATCGCCGCGTTGCGATGGGCGCTGCGCTACCTGAACTCCAACAATGCGCAGCAGGAGCTCTACCTGACCGACGTCATTTCCATCCTTCGCTCCGACGGCCGGACCGTGCATGCCCGCTACGTCGAGGACAGCGCGCTGGTGGCCGGCGTCAACAACAGGGTCCAGCTGGCCGAACTGAGCGCCGAGCTCAACCGCCGGACTGTGACCGCCCACCAGATGGCCGGTGTCACATTCGTCGATCCCGCCACCAGCTGGGTCGACGTCGACGTCACGATCGGCCGCGACACCGTCGTCCACCCCGGGACCCAGTTGCTCGGGCGTACCCAAATCGGCGGTGGCTGCGTGATCGGCCCGGACACCACCCTGACCGATGTGATCGTGGGCGATGCCGCCTCCGTGGTCCGCACCCATGGCACGTCGGCGTCGATCGGGGCCGGCGCCACGGTCGGCCCGTTCACATACGTGCGGCCCGGCACGGTGCTCGGCGCCGACGGCAAGCTGGGTGCATTCGTCGAGGTGAAGAACTCCGACATCGGGACCGGCACCAAGGTGCCGCACCTGACCTACGTGGGCGACGCCGACATCGGCGAGCACAGCAACATCGGCGCGTCCAGCGTGTTCGTCAACTACGACGGCATGACCAAGCGGCGCACCACCGTCGGCTCGCACGTCCGCACCGGTTCCGACACCATGTTCGTCGCGCCGGTCAACGTCGGCGACGGCGCTTACACCGGCGCCGGCACGGTGCTCCGCGACGACGTCCCACCAGGCGCGCTGGCGGTGTCGGCGGGACCGCAACGCAACATAGAGAACTGGGTGCAGCACAAACGGCCGGGCACCCCTGCGGCCCAGGCCGCAGAAAGAGCAGCGGAAAGAGCCCAAAGAGCACAAGAAAGCGCTGGAAAGGCTACCGAACGGGCCGAGGAAACAGCCGAACCCGAATAGACACCGTGGATTAAGTTAGCGGCAACCCGGCGATCTGCCGGTACCCTTCGCTACGTACGATGGGGCCTTCAAGTCTTTTGATCCCTTCCTCTTCCCCGATACGGCGAGGGCAGCACGTTGAGCCACGACTGGACCGATAATCGCAAAAATCTGATGCTCTTCTCTGGCCGCGCCCATCCCGAGCTGGCCGAGCAGGTAGCCAAAGAACTCGACGTCCACGTCACCGCGCAGACGGCGCGGGATTTCGCCAACGGCGAGATCTTCGTGCGCTTCGACGAGTCGGTGCGCGGGTGCGACGCGTTCGTCCTGCAATCGTGCCCGGCACCGCTGAATACCTGGCTGATGGAAGCGCTGATCATGATCGATGCGCTCAAACGGGGCAGCGCCAAGCGAATCACCGCCGTCATGCCGTTCTACCCCTACGCCCGGCAGGACAAGAAGCACCGGGGCCGGGAGCCGATCTCGGCCCGGCTGGTCGCCGACCTGCTCAAAACGGCGGGTGCGGACCGGATCGTCACCGTCGACCTGCACACCGACCAGATCCAGGGTTTCTTCGACGGGCCCGTCGACCACATGCGCGGGCAGACCCTGCTGACCGGCTACATCAAGGAGAACTACCCGGACGGCAACATGGTGGTGGTCTCCCCGGACTCCGGCCGGGTGCGCATCGCCGAGAAGTGGGCCGACGCAATGGGCGGTGTTCCGCTCGCCTTCATCCACAAGACCCGCGATCCACGGGTGCCGAACCAGGTGGTGTCCAACCGCGTCGTCGGCGAGGTGCAGGGGCGCACCTGTGTCCTGATCGACGACATGATCGACACCGGCGGCACCATCGCCGGCGCGGTCAAGTTGCTGCGCGACGACGGCGCCGCCGACGTGATCATCGCGGCCACCCACGGCGTGCTGTCCGACCCGGCCGCTGAGCGGCTGGCCGGATGCGGCGCCAGGGAGGTCATCGTGACGAACACGCTCCCGATCGGCGAGGAGAAGCGTTTCCCCCAGCTCACCGTGTTGTCCATCGCGCCGCTGCTGGCCAGCACCATTCGCGCGGTCTTCGAAAACGGCTCGGTCACAGGGCTATTCGACGGAGACGCTTGATGGCTGGTGAGCCAGACAAAACGGTCATCTACCACAACCCCAAGTGCACCACGTCCCGCAAGACGCTGGACCTATTGCGGGACAGTGGTTTTGAGCCCACCATCGTCCAGTACCTCAAGACACCGCCGTCCCGGGACGAGTTGGTGCGCATGATCCGCGACGCCGGCATCGACGTGCGCAGCGCGGTCCGCAAGCGGGAACCTCTGTATGCCGAGCTCGGGCTGGCCGACGCGACCGACGACCACCTGCTCGACGCCATGGCCGAGCATCCGATCCTCATCGAAAGGCCGTTCGTCGTCACCCCGAAGGGCACTCGGCTGGCTCGGCCCATCGATTCGGTCCGCGAGATTCTGTGAGCGCACGATTAGCCGCGGCCGCGCTGGCGCTCACGGTTTTGGCGGTCGGCTGCGCGCCGAAAGCGCCTGACTACCAGTCGATCTGGACATCTTCTGCAACAAAGGCCAGCAGCGCCGCCCCGACAACGGAAAAGCCGCAGCCGTTCGCGAAGTACTTGGAAAGCATCGGCGTCGCCGGCGACTCGGTGGTGCCCAGCACGCTGACCGACCTGACCGTCTCGATCCCCACACCACCCGGCTGGAAGGTGACCGACAATCCGAAGGGTTCCCCGAAGGCGGTGATCATTTCCAAGGGCGGGCAGTATCCGGCGGCCCTGCTGGAGGTGTTCCGGCTGCGCGGGGATTTCAATGTCCCGGAGGCGATCAAGCACGCCAATGGCGACATCCAGGCTTTCGAGAACTTCAAGAAGCTTGACGCCTCGATGGCGGACTTCAACGGCTTTCCCTCGTCGATGGTCCAGGGCAGCTACGCGCTAGGCGGCACGCGCCTGCACAGCTACAACCGGATGGTCATCGCCACCGGCTCGCCGCCGGCGAACCAGCGGTATCTGGTTCAGCTCACCATTACCAGCCTGGCCGACGAAGCGGTGAAGGACTCGTCCGACATCGAGGCGATCATCAAGGGTTTCGTGGTCGCCGCAAAGTAATCGCACCTCATCGCGCGAGCAGACACAGAATCGCACCCGCGAGGGCTCCGCGGTGCGATTCAGTGTCTGCTCGCGCAATCAGGCGCGGCCTACCGCCCCGTGGACGAGCTGGACGCGCGAGGTCACGCCGAGCTTGGCGTAGACGTGGGTGAGGTGGGTCTGCACGGTGCGCGAAGAGATTAACAGCCGCGCGCCGATCTCCTTGTTGCCCAACCCTTCCCGGACCAAGCCCACCACGTCACGCTCCATGGGTGTCAGCGACGCCCAGCCACTCGTCGGCCGTTTGCGTTCGCCGCGGCCGCGTTGCGCGTAGGCGATCGCCTCCTCGGTAGACAGGCCGGCACCTTCGGCCCACGCCGCGTCGAAATCGTTCTGCATCAACGCTTCCCGGATATCGACGATCGTGGCGTCGTAGTCCGCTTGCTACATCGGGAAGCGGGCTTCTCCATTGCGCCGGCGGATGCCGTCCGCCGCGCCCAGTATGCGCGCCGCATGTGGGTGGTTGCCGCCGTCGGCCGCCAGGCGGGCTAGGCATTCCAGACTGTCGGCCACCTTTAAATACCCTCGCGTGCGAGCGGCGGCAACGAGGGCATCGTGCGCATCTCGTTCGGCCCGATCGGGCTCACCTTGGGCGAGGGCGATCCGGCGTAGTTGGACTCATCGCGCAGCTGGATTTCGCCGGTGTGGATGCCGATGCCGATCTTGATCGGAGCCAGCGGGGCTCGTTGGAGCGCCCAGGCACAGGCCACCGCATCCGACGCCCGGGCGAACGCGGCCACGAAGCTGTCGCCCTCGCCCTGCTCAACCGGGCGCACCCCGTCATGAGCGGCGACCGCCTCGTCGACCGTGCGGTTCAGCAACGCCAGTGCGGCGGTCATCTGCTCGGGCTGGCTCTCCCACAACCGCGTCGAGCCCTCGACGTCGGCCAACAGCAGCGTCACCGTGCCGGTCGGCAGCAACTCGCTCACGCCCAATTCACTCCAGGTCAGCGGCGGTATCACCGCATGTTGGCTCATGTTAGCCAGCATCGCGGCCGGGCCTACGCGTTACATCCGCACCAACGCGCAATTCGCAGCCGCCGGCCTCGCGTATTTACGACCCCGACCGCGTAGATCTACGCGCTGAGGCGGATGGTCTTGGGGCCACCGCGCCGGATAGTCGACTCGAACCCAACCCTCGAATCCCACCGGAGGACCCCGTGACGATCGAGTCCGTCGACACCGTCCAGCTCAGCGGCCGCCCCGACGTCTTCGGCGCGGGGCTGCCGTCGCTGGCCTACGACCATTTCACCGATCCCGACGACGCGCACCGCGCCATCGCCGAGGCCCGCGAGCAGGCCCCGATCGCGATGGGCCTGCACGGACCCGAGGTGCTGAGCTACGAGCTGGTGCACACTGTGCTGCGCGACAGCCGATTCGTCACCGCCCATGGCCTCGGACTCGACCTGCAGGGCGTCACCTCGGGCCCGCTGTGGGACAGGGCGACCAGCAACATCCTGGGTCTCGACGGCGAGCGGCACCACCGGCTGCGCCGGATCGTGGCCAAGGCGTTCGCGCCGCGCGGCGCCGAGCGGATGCGCGCGGTGATCCTCGAGGTCATCACCGGGCTGGTTGACCCCGTCATGTCCGTCGGGCACTGCGACGTGGTCTCCGACATCGCTCGGCGGTATCCCACGCCGGTCATCTGCGCGCTGCTGGGCGCGCCGGCCCGGGACTGGCACCTGTTCGCCGAATGGGTCGACGACATCAAGAAGTTGTTCCAGTGGAACGTCGTCGAAGACGGCCCGGCGATCCTGGCGGCGTGGGATCAGCTCGACGCCTACCTCGAGGACCTGATCGACCGGCGGCGCGCCTCGCTGACCGACGACCTGATCTCCGACCTCATCCGCTGCGAAGACCCGGCTTTTCCGGGTGACCGGCTCACGCGCGACGAGCTGCTGATGCTCTCCGCAACGCTGCTCGGCGCCGGCACCGACACCACCCGCAACCAGCTCGCCGCGGCAGTGCGGGTCCTCAGCGCCCACCCGGATCAGTGGGACTTGCTCGCCCGCCACCCCGAGCTGGCGCCCAACGCGGTCCACGAAGTCATGCGCTACTGCCCGATCATTTTCGGCACCGCCCGCCAGGCCGCGGACGACGTCGAACTGGCCGGCGTGCGCATTCCCGCCGGCACCCTGGTGGTGGCCAACACCGCGTCGGCCAACCGCGACCCCGCCGTCTACCCCGACCCGGAACGTCTCGACATCACCCGAGACGGCCAACCGCCCATGCTGACGTTCGGCGGCGGCGTGCACTATTGCCTCGGCTCCCATCTGGCGCGCCTCGAACTGACCGAGGCGCTTCGGGTCCTCACCCAGCGGATGCGCAACGCCCGCCCGACCGGCCCCGCGCCGTGGCGAGCCATGAGCGGGATCACCGGGCCCCTCACCGTGCCGCTGGAGTTCGACGTAGAGCACAGTTCGACCTAGAGCACTGAGCGCCCCCCGCTTACTACTGTTGTGAGGCATGACAGCCTGGACAGCCGCCGATCTCCCCTCGTTCGCCGGGCGCACCGCCATCGTCACCGGGGCCAACAGCGGGCTGGGCGCGGTCACGGCCCGCGAGCTGGCCCGCAGCGGCGCCAAGGTCATCCTGGCCGTCCGCACGGTCAGCAAGGGCGAGGCCGCCGCCCGGCAGATGACCGGCCCCGGCGCCGGCCCGGTCGAAGTGCGTCAGCTCGACCTGCAGGATCTGGCGTCGGTGCGTCGGTTCGCGGACGGGGTCGACGAGGTCGACGTCCTGATCAACAACGCCGGCATCATGGCCACCCCGTTGGCGCGGACCGCCGACGGCTTCGAAAGCCAGATCGGCACCAACCACCTCGGGCATTTCGCGCTGACCAACCTGCTGCTGCCCAAGGTCACCGACCGCGTGGTGACGGTGTCCTCGTTGCTGCACTGGCCGGGCCGCATCGATCTCGATGACCTCAACTGGAAGACCCGGCGATATTCGGCGTGGGGGGCCTACTACCAGGCGAAGCTCGCCAACCTGCTGTTCACCGGCGAGCTGCAGCAGCGGCTGACGGCGGCCGGGTCGCCGCTGCGAGCGCTGGCCTCGCACCCGGGCTACTCGCACACCAACCTGCAGGGGCACTCGGGCAACAAACTCAACGACGCCGTGCTGCTGGCGGGCACCCGGGTGCTGTCCACCGACGCCGATTTCGGCGCCCGGCAAACGCTGTACGCGGCGTCGCAGGACTTGCCCGGCAACACCTTCGTCGGCCCGAAGTTCGGCTTCCTTGGCCCGACCCAGCCGACCGGACGCAGCCGCGCCGCCCGCAACACATCGACCGCGACCGCGCTCTGGGAGCTGTCCGAGCAGCTCACGGCCACCAAATTTCCCCTCTGAGGCGCAGATGCGTTAACCTGTCCGGGCGTCACGGCGAGGGTGGATGGCGGTCCGCACGGATTTCCATCACACCGTTATCGACGGCGACCGACATACCGTCGAGACCCTGGCCGTGCCCGCAGAACCTGGCAGAGAGCACACAGGAGCGACATCATGGCTAAGGCAACAGTCAACCGGCTGAGCGTCTCGGTACGCACCGAGACCGGCAAGGGCGCGTCCCGGCGTGCCCGGCGCAACGGCAAGATTCCCGCCGTCCTCTACGGTCACGGCGCAGACCCGCAGCACGTAGAGCTGCCCGGACACGACTTCGCGGCCGTGCTGCGGCACTCGGGCACCAACGCGGTGCTGACCCTCGACATCGCCGGCAAGGAACAGCTGGCGCTGACCAAGGCGCTCGAAATCCACCCGATCCGCCGCAGCATCCAGCACGCCGACCTGCTGGTCGTGCGTCGCGGCGAGAAGGTCGTCGTCGAGGTCAACGTCGTGGTCGAGGGCGAGGCCGGACCCGACACCCTGGTCACCCAGGACGCCAACGCCATCGAGATCGAGGCCGAGGCGCTCTCGATTCCCGAGCAGTTGACCGTGTCCATCGAGGGCGCCGAACCGGGCACCCAGTTCACCGCCGGGCAGGTCCCACTGCCCCCGGGCGTCAACCTGATTTCCGACCCGGAAATGCTGGTGGTCAACGTGGTGAACGCGCCGACCGCCGAGGACCTGGAGGAAGAGGGCGCGGGCGAGGAAGCCGAGGGCGCAGAAGAGGGCGCAGCCGAAGAAGAGGCTGGCGAAGAAGCAGACGAGTCCGAGTAGGCGGCTCACGACGTGGCCGATCCGATTCTGGTGGTCGGCCTGGGCAACCCCGGAGAAACCTACGCCCGAACCAGGCACAACCTCGGGTTCATGGTTGCCGACCTGCTTGCCGCGCGGATGGGCTCCCCAAATGTTCGGCCAACGTATAAGGCGCACAAGCGTTCCGGCGCCGAGGTCGTGACCGGTCGGCTGGCCGGGCATGCCGTGGTGCTGGCCAAGCCGCGCTGCTACATGAACGAGTCCGGTCGCCAGGTGGGGCCCCTGGCCAAGTTCTATTCGGTGCCGCCGGCCGACATCGTCGTGATCCATGACGAACTCGACCTCGAGTTCGGTCGCATCCGGCTCAAGATGGGCGGCGGCGAAGGCGGCCACAACGGGCTGCGCTCGGTCGCCGCCGCGCTGGCCACCAAAGACTTTCAGCGGGTGCGCATCGGGATCGGCCGCCCGCCTGGACGCAAGGACCCGGCGGCGTTCGTGTTGGAGAGCTTCAGTGCAACCGAGCGCCCCGAAGTCCCCGCGATCTGCGAGCAGGCCGCCGACGCCACCGAGCTGCTGATCGAACTGGGCCTAGAGCCCGCCCAGAACCGCGTGCACGCCTGGTAGGTACTGCCGAGCAGCTGTCCGCGGGGCCTAGCCCCCCCGGACAGCTGCTCGCGCGGGTTTAGGTGACCAGGGTGACGGAGTTGGCCCGGCGCAGCTTGCCCGACGGCGTCTTCGGAATGGTCCCCGGGCCGAGGACGACGACGTTGCGCGGCCGCATGTCGACCTCCTTGAGCACCTCGTGCGCCACCTCGTGCTCGATGCGGCGAACCTCCGCGGTGTCCTCGAAGGCGTTCGACTCGACGGCGACGGCGAAAGTCTCGCGCGAGTGCCCGGCGTCGAGCCGGACGGCCACGGCGCAGCCCGGGCGCACGCCCACGACGCGGCCCGCGGCCCGCTCGATGTCGGTCGGGTAGATGTTGCGGCCGGCCATGATGATGACGTCCTTGACGCGGCCACACACGATGATGTGCCCGTTCTCCATCTGGTAGCCGAGGTCGCCGGTGTCGTACCAGCCACGCTCGTCCTGCGCGGGCATGAAGCCGGCCATCGTGAGATAGCCCGGGGTGACGGACTCGCTGCGCAGCTCGATCACCCCGACGCCACGCTTGGGCAGCACGTTGCCGTCGTCGTCGACGATGCGCGCCTCGACGCCCGGCAGCAGCGGCCCCAGCGACGCCAGCCTGCGCGTGTTGCCCTTGCTGGCGGGCACGGCGCGACGCAGGGCGGCCAGCAGGTCCGCATCCACCTCGTCCACCACCAGGCCCGCGCCGCACTCGGAGAACGCGACCGCGAGGGTGATCTCGGCCATCCCGTAGGCGGGCAGGATCGCCGTGGGCCGCAACCCGAACGGTGCACCGGCCTCGTTGAGGTCCTCGACGTCGGAGGGTTCGACGGGCTCGGCGCCGGACAGGGCGAAGCGCAGCGTGGACAGGTCGAACTGGCCCGGCTTGGCCTGCTTGCGCAGCCGCTTGGCGAACAGCGAGTACGCGAAATTCGGGGCGGCCGTCATGGTGCCCTGGTACTTGTCGATCAGCTTGGCCCACAGCAGGACGTCGCGCATGAAGTCCATCGGGGTGACCTTGACCAGCTCGCCGCCGAAGAACATCGGGACGGTCAAAAAGCCGATCATGCCCATGTCGTGGAACAGCGGCAGCCAGCTGATCATCACGTCGGTTTCTTCGTTGTACTCCGCGCTGATGTACATCGCCTCGAGGTTGGCGAACAGGTTGCGGTGCGTGATCTGCACGGCTTTAGGAGATCCGGTAGATCCCGACGTCAACTGCATCAGCGCCAGGTCGTCTTCGTCGGCCTCGATCGGGTCGATCGGGTCGGAGGCCAGCAACTGCTCGACGGTCACGACCTTGATGCCCCGCTCCTCGAGCACGGGCGCGGCCACCATGAACGGGTCGGAGATGATGACGGCCTTGGCCTCGATCATGTCGATGACAGTCGTCGTGTCCTCGGCCCACACCACCAGGTCGGTGCGCGGGGTGGGCTGGTGCAGCATGGTCAGGCTGGCGCCGCGCATCCACAGGCCCTGAGCGGTCGGAGCGATCTCGACCGGTGCGCCCGCAAGCACGCCTACCGCGTCCCCGTGGCCCACGCCGAAGGCGGCCAAACCGCCGGCTATGCGGCGTGCCCGCTCGTGGACCTCGCCCCAGCTGTGCCGAGTCGGGGTGTGTGGTTCACCGGTCACCATGCCCCTGGTCGTCTGGAGGGCGTTCCGGAACATCTTCTCGGTAAACCTGCTCACAAAACCTCCTCGGTTCCGGCGCTTTCCCCAATGGCCCGAAACTTCATGTTGCGCCCGGGCGGTGTCACTTTGGCGAAGGCACACACGCACAGTTGGGCAACAGTTAGGTCTCGAACCAGTGATGAATCAGCAACCTTGCGTTCAGTTGCGCAAAGATTCCAGAAATTCGTGAACCGCCCGCCGGAGGGCCCGGCGGGCAGCGGAATCACTTGCGCTTGCTGTTGCCCATCTCTACTCGTCACCGCGCAACATCTTAAGCTTCTCTTAAAGAACTACCAAACTCGCGACGGCTTCGGGCGGATTTTGCGGAAAATCTCACACTTCGGTCGCTGATAGCTCGCTGGCGGGTCGCTGATCGGTCACTGGCCGGTCACTCGTCGGTCACCGGTGACGGCACCACGCGGGCGCCGGCGACGGGCCCCGCGGCCACCCGCACGGTGCGGCAGACGCCCGCCCCCGACAACTGAGCGCCGACATCGATCGCCGACTCCTCCGATGCGCACAGGAACGCACACGTGGGACCCGAGCCGGACACGATGCCCGCCAACGCCCCCGCCTCCACACCGGCGCGCAGCGCGCGCCGCAGCGCCGAGTCCAGGCTGACCGCGGCCGCCTGCATTTCGTTGCCCAGCAACGGCGCCAGCTGCTCCGGATCGCCCGCGGCGAGGGCCGCCAGTACCGGCCCCGGTTCATCCAGCCGTGGCGGGTCCCCGACCGCCCTGAGGCGGTCCAGCTCGGTGAACACCGCGGGAGTGGAGAGCCCGCTCTGGGCGAATGCCAGCACCCAGTGAAAGGTGTTGCGGGACAACACGGTTGCCAGCTCCTCGCCGCGACCGGTGCCCAGCGCGGTGCCGCCGTGCAGCGCGAACGGCACGTCACTGCCCAGGCGCGCGGCCAGCACGCGCAGATCGCGACGAGGCACGCCGAGTTCCCACAGCGAGTTCATCGCGACCAGCACCGCCGCCGCGTCCGCGCTGCCACCCGCCATCCCTCCGGCCACCGGAATGGACTTGTCGATCAGGATCGAGACATCGGGGGCCCGGCCGACGTGCTCGGCCATGATCTCGGCGGCCCGCCAGGCCAGGTTCCGTTCGTCGGTGGGCACGTGGTCGGCGCCCTCCCCGACGAGCTCGAGCGACAGCACGTCGGCGTTGCGCACCGTCACCTCATCCACCAGCGAGACGGCGTGAAACACCGTCGTCAGCTCGTGATAGCCATCCTCGCGGCGATCACCGACCGCCAGGTACAGGTTGACCTTTCCGGGCACCCGAACGGTGACCGAACCGGTGGGCACCCATAACTCAGCGGTGCTGCCGTCAGACATTGCCAGCCACCGCAGCAGACTATCGCTGCCTGCGGTGCACCACGCGCGGCGGGCAGGCCGACCCAAACGCCGGCCGGGCGTCAGCCCGCGGGAGCCGGCCCCAAAACGTTCCGCAGCCCCGCGTTCGGGCCGGCGTCTCGGCCCTCGGAGCGCTGCAGCAGCCGCACGAAGTCGTCGATGCGCAGCGTCTCGCCGCGACGAGCGGGATCGATACTGGCGGCGAGCAATCGATTCGCAGACTCGCTGCCCGAGCCCGCCCATTCCGCGAACGCGTTGCGGGACGTCTTGCGCCGCTGCGCAAATGCGATGTCGATCAGTTCGAATACCCGATCCCGGAAGTCGGCGTCGGCCGGCCACGGCGACGTCTCGTAGCGGTCGATGCGCACCAGCCCCGAATAGACGCGCGGGATCGGCCAGAAAACGGTCGGCGACACCATCCCGCAGCGGCGAACCCCGCCGAAGAAGCGCACCTTGACGCTGGGGATGCCGTACTCCTTGCCGCCCGGTTCGGCGGCAAGCCGTTCGGCGACCTCGGCCTGCACCATCACCGTCATGGTCCGGATGGATGGAAATTCGCACAGCAGGTGCAGAAGCGCCGGAACGGCAACGTTGTAAGGCAGATTGGCGACGACTGCTGTCGGGGCTGTCGGGGCTGTCGGGTCTGTCGGGGCTGTCGGGTCTGTCGGGTCTGTTGGGGCTGTCGGGCCGGCAGCCAGATCGCCGCGGCGCAAGGTCAACACGTCACGATTGCATACCGTCAGCCGACCGATCTCACTGTGCGAGTGCTCGGCAACGGTCTGCGGTAGCCGAGCGGCCAGCACCGGATCGATTTCGACCGCTGTCACGGTGGCGCCGCGGTCGAGCAGCGCCAGCGTGAGCGATCCGAGCCCAGGACCGACCTCCAGGACTCGGTCCGCACGGCCGACCCCGGAAGTCGTGACCACACGTCGCACCGTGTTGGCGTCATGCACGAAATTTTGGCCGAGGGATTTCCGTGGCCGAATTTCGAGTTCCTTAGCCAGCCGCCTGATCTCGGTGCGCCCGAGCAGCCGGATGGTCAGCGGGCACCCGCTCTTCCGCTGCACACCGGCCAGGCACCCCAGCCCTGACGCTGCTGCGTCACCGTTGCAACTGCGATCTGCTCTTCCCGGCTGGCGAGGTCGGCGCGGGGTGCGTATTGAAGGCCGCCGCTGCGTTCCCAGGTGCCCTGGTCGAATTGCACGCCACCGTAGTACCCGTTACCAGTGTTGATCGCCCAGTTCCCGCCGGCCTCACAGCTCGCGATGGCGTCCCAGATGTTTCCGTCGGTAATCGTGGGCAGCGCGGTGCCCGGCTTGGTGCCGACGCGCACCACGGCCTCGCGGGCCGGGGTGATGATGACGTTGGCGACGGGCAGCCGGCCCGTCTCGACACCGTTGACCGTGGCCACCGCGAAGGTCACATCCTGCTCGCCCGGGCTACCCGCATCCTCGACGACCTGCCGGCTGATGTTCATCTCCGGGTCCTCGATACGACGGGAGTTCGGCGGCAACGGAATCCGCTGGGTCACCCTCTCGATGCGGTTGCGGGTCACCAGAATCTGCATGCCGTCAATGATCGGCGCCGACGCGCCGGGCGCCACCTGGTCACTCTCGAGCAGCGGTATGCCGACCGCGGCCAGCAGTCCCGCGACGTTCGGCGCCGGCAGGTGCACGAAGCGCACCGCGCCGCCGTCGTTGATCTGCACCGACTTGGCGCTGACGACCGGCAACGCCATCCCCGACAGCGGGACACGGCTGCCGCGCGAGGCGGCGGCGGGGGCCGTGTCGGTCATCGCGAGCTGGGCCAGCGCCTCGTCCACGGTCGATGCGGTGGTCCAGACCTTCTTGACGTCGCGGCCGTCCAGCGAAATCTCCAGCGGCCGGCTGCGCCGCAGCACGATGTTTTCGGCCGCGTGGACCTTGACCTCGGCGGCCGGATACAGGTCATCGCGTTCGCCGACGGAGAACCCGTTCTCCTGGACGATGTCGATGACCCGCGACTTCATGGTCGTCACCCGCATCGCGGTTCCGTCCACGGTCAGCGTCACCGTCTTGCACGCCGTGACCGCGTAGCCCCCGGCGAACGCCAGGACCAATAGCAGCCCTGAAACAACAAGTCGCAACATCGGCGACGGATTCTGCTGGAGCTTGCTCAGTACACTCAACGCCCGTTTACCCCGAAGTCAGCCACCACTTAAACGACCTTTTCAGCTCTTAACGACAAAAAGGGGCCAGAGGCCCCCCACATGATCACAAGACGGTAACGAACGGGCCTCGCGAGGGCAACTCCGGAAATCGGCCGGCGGCGGGAATCTGGCGGGTGAAAGGCTATTCGGGGCTCAGTCCGTAGACCCGGCGAGCATTGCCGGTGGTGATCCGCGCCACATCTTCCGGCGAACGACCTGCCAGCTCAGCCAGGGCCCGAACGGTGTAGGGCAGGCAGTACGGTTCGTTTGCTGCCCCCCGGTACGGATGCGGCGTCAAAAAAGGTGCATCAGTTTCCACCAAAATCTGCTCGACCGGCATCAGGGGGACGGCTTCCCGCAACGCGCGAGCGTTCCGGAAGCTGACCGTCCCGGACAGGCTGAGCACCCAGCCGGCGTCGACGCAGCGACGCGCCATCGCGGCGTCCGACGAAAAGCAGTGAAAGATCACGGTTTCGGGCGCGCCCTCGGCCCGCAACACGTCGAGCACCTCGGCGTCGGCCTCCCGGTTGTGGATCATCAGCGGCTTGCCGATGCGCTTGGCCAGGTCGATGTGCCACGCGAAGGCCTCCCGCTGCACGTCCGGTTGCGCACACCCGTCCAGGCGACCCGGCCAGTACAGATCCATGCCGGTCTCGCCCACGGCGACCACACGCGGATGGGCCGCCAGCCGCTCGATCTCGGCCCGGGCGGCGTCGGTCAGCGCGCCGGCGCGGGTCGGGTGCAGGGCGACGGCGGCGTAGACCCGCGGATCCCACTCGGCGGCGCGGGTCACCCAGCGCGCCGAGGCCAGGTCGTCGGCGATGGTGACCACCGCGACGACACCGACCGCCGCGGCGCGCTCGACGATCTCCCGCACTCCCTCGGCCCCCATGTCCGGGCGGGCACCGCACGCGTCCAGATGGGTGTGCGCGTCGATCAGCGGCGTCAGTGGCTCGGGCGCGGGCGGCCGTTCTGCTCTCGGTGCGCGGTTGGAGCTCACCCGCCACACAATAGGGTGGAGTCTCGATGAAGCCCTATTACGTCACCACCGCGATCACGTACCCCAACGCCGCGCCGCACCTCGGGCACGCGTACGAGTACATCGCCACCGACGCCATCGCGCGGTTCAAGAGGCTCGACGGCTTTGACGTGCGCTTCCAGACCGGGACCGACGTGCACGGCCTCAAGATGGCTCAGGCCGCGGAAGCGGAGGGGCTGCCCACCACCGAGCTGGCTCGCCGCAACTCCGACGTGTATCAGCGCCTGCAGGAGAAATTGAACATCTCCTTTGACCGGTTCATCCGCACCACCGATGTCGACCATTACGAGGCGTCCAAGGAGATCTGGCGACGGATCGAAGCCGCCGGCGACCTCTACTTGGATACCTACTCCGGCTGGTATTCGGTTCGCGACGAGCGGTTCTTCGCCGAGGCGGAGACCGCGGAGGTCGACGGAAGCCGGATCGCGGTCGAGACCGGCACCCCGGTGACCTGGACCGAGGAGCAGACCTATTTCTTTCGGCTCTCGGCGTATGCCGACAAGCTGCTGGCCCACTACGAGGCCCACCCGGACTTCATCGCTCCCGAGGTGCGGCGCAACGAAGTGGTCAGCTTCGTTTCCGGCGGGCTGCGCGATCTGTCCATCTCGCGCACCTCGTTCGACTGGGGGGTGCCGGTTCCCGGGCATCCCGGTCACGTCATGTACGTCTGGATCGACGCGCTGACCAACTACCTGACCGGGGTCGGCTTCCCCGCTGCCGATTCCGAGTCGTTCCGCCGCTACTGGCCCGCCGATCTGCACATGATCGGCAAGGACATCATCAGGTTTCACGCCGTCTACTGGCCGGCGTTTTTGATGTCGGCCGGAATCGAGCTGCCGCGAAGGGTTTTCGCCCACGGGTTCCTGCTCAATCGCGGCGAGAAGATGAGCAAGTCGGTGGGCAACGTCGTCGCTCCGGAAGCCTTGATCGATACGTTCGGGCTGGACCAGGTCCGCTACTTCCTGTTGCGCGAGGTCCCGTTCGGCCAGGACGGTAGCTACAGCGACGAGGCCATCATCACCCGGATCAACACCGACCTGGCCAACGAGCTGGGAAACCTGGCGCAGCGGTCGTTGTCTATGGTGGCCAAGAACCTCGGCGGCGTGGTGCCCGAACCCGGGGAGTTCACCGCCGCCGACACCGAGCTGCTGGCCACCGCCGACGGCCTGCTGGAGCGGGTGCGCGCGCACTTCGAAGTGCAGGCGATGCACCTGGCCCTGGAAGCGATCTGGCTGATGCTCGGCGACGCGAACAAATACTTCTCCGCCGAGCAGCCTTGGGTGCTGCGCAAGAGCGAGTCCGCGGCGGATCAGGCCAGGTTCCGGACCGTCCTGTACACCACCTGCGAGGCGGTGCGGATCGCGGCGCTGCTTGTCCAGCCGGTCATGCCGGAGTCGGCCGCCACGATGTTGGACCTGCTCGGCCAGGCCGACGACCTGCGGACGTTCGCGGCGCTCGGCACACGGCTGGCCCCCGGCACGGTGCTACCGGCGCCGACGGGTGTGTTTCCGCGCTACCAGCCACCCGACCAGGCGGACTGACCTGGAGTGAGCCGCACTCAGGCGGCGCTGATTTTCCGGTGAGCCCAACGCCACTCGGGCTGTTGCGAAAAAACTCGGGGGATTTCAGGGGATTTCAGGGGATTTCAGGGGATTTCGTAGCGGCGTGCGGCTCGCGACGGAGAAATCAGCTGAGACCTAGCTGGGCCTAGCGTGGCCTAGCCGACTTCGGACCCCACCGCGACCGGGCCCTGGCCTGGCCCCCCAGCCCGCGCATTCCCCTGCGTATGGCGTAACGCCTCGCGCGCGAGAAACTGACGGAAATACGGCAGCGACGCCTCGGTGGCGATGCCGGCGAGGAGCAGTTCCCACATTTGACCCGTCCGCCCGGCGAGGTCGCCGGCAACCGAGGTCGCATTTCCCCCGGCCAGCCCCTTGGCGGCAATCGTATTGAACAGCAATCGAGTTCCGAACATGGTACCCACGATCGACCCGCTGACCAGCGCCGGATCGACGTCCTGGCGAAGGTCTCCTTCGGCGCTTGCCCGCCCGGCCTCGGCGGCCATCAGAGTCACCAGACCTTCGCAGAAGCGGGCGGCCGCGTCATTGAATCCGCTCAGGGCTGCGGTCAACTGCTCGGCCGCGCGGGCCGTCTTGTCCGAGCTGAGCAGGTTCGCGACCGTGAACGTGCCATGGATCATGTTCTCGAGCGCGGGCGAGGACGCCCCGCACACATTGCGGAAAGCGGAGAGGAGGGTGTCGGAGCCCTCCTCGATGATGGCCGACGCCAACGCTTCCTTGGAATCGAAGTGGTGATATAGCGCGCCCTTGGTCATCCCGGTGCGCTCGATGATCGTGCCCCATCCGGCGGCCGCATAGCCAACCTCACCGAACACGTCAATCGCGGCATCGAGGATCTTGCGGCGGGTGGCTTCGGCTCGAACCTGGCGCGCCATCGCACTTTCACCTCCGGACTTCCCGACACCGCTTCTTCAGCGCTTCGGCTAGTATACATACTATTTGTATGAACGGAACGATTATACGGACTTATAGTCTCACGATTCGCCGAGATCATAGTCTCGGCGCGACATGACAAGCGCGGGCCAGGTCGCGGCCGCTAGACTGACCGGGCGTGGTATCGGGAACCGTGTCATTGCTGGCGACTGGTTTCTCGGGACCGAAGACGCTTCAACAACGAAGATCAGCAAACGCCTTAAGGCCGCATCGCATCGGTTTGGCTATCGCGCAGATCAGGGAGATACATCCACCCCGAGATTCTGGGGTGGACGCGGCGGAGAGGATGCGCACGTGACGCTGGTGACCGAGCAGCTCTGTGGTTGGACAGTGTTGAAACGGCGATCGCCGGGTGGCCGATGAAGGCGCAGCGCCAGCTCGGGCTGGCTCTCTCGTGGCCGCGGGTCACCGCGGTTTTCGTCGCTGATGTCGCTGTGCTGATACTGGCCAGCCACTTCCCGGGCGCACCGGAGAAGGTCGCGTGGTGGGTCGGTGTCGCCATCGCTGCACTGATCACGATCACGACGATCTGCACCCACCGCGGGATCACCTTCGCCTCGGTAATCGCATCGGCGCTGGCCAGGTTGACGTGGGATTTGTTGGCCCGCAGGGTGCGGGATTCGGCCACCGACCCGGAAGCGACACTGACCCCGGAATGCACCCCGGCGGTCGACCACCGGCGCCGCTTCAGCCGCGACGTGGTCGGGGTGCGCGAGTACCAGGGCCACCTCGTCGCGGTTGTCGCCGTGGACGGACGGCCGGACGCAGCGGGGCGGCATCAGCACGAGGCGGTGTCGTCGGGAACGTTGCCGGTGGGTGCGGTGGCCGAGGGGCTGCGCCAGTTCGATGTCCGGCTCGACGGGATCGACGTCGTCTCGGTGCGAAAGCGACGGGTCGCCGGGGACGCCGATCCGGCAAACCCGGAAGGCACGGGAGGCCCGGAAAGCCCGGCCGATCAACCCGCGGATGTCGAGCACAACACGTGGCTGGTGTTGCGGATGGATCCGCAGCGCAACGTCGCGGCCCTGGCGACCCGCGATTCGGTGGCCTCGACCCTGGCGGCGGCCGCCGAGCGGCTCGCCGGCGATCTGGCCGGACGGCGCTGCGCGGCTCGGCCGTTGTCGGCCGAGGAGTTCTCCGACGTGGACGCCGCGATAGCCGCGGGTCTGCATCCGGCTGGGACCCGGCCGGGCTGGGGTCAGCTCAACCACGACGACGAGTACGTCGCCAGCTTCTGGGTGTCGCCGCGGGACATTACATCGGAGACGCTGGACCGGTTGTGGCTGAACAACACCGACGCCACGGTGGTGACGATCCGACTCATCGCGGCCCGCGGCGGGGTCGCGGTGTCGACGTGGGTGCGTTACCACACCAAGGAGCCGCTGGATAAGGAGTCGTGGGCCGGGCTGAACCGGCTCACCGGCCGCCAGTTGGTCGCGGTGCGCGCGAGCCTGCCGGCCCCGACGCAGCGCCCGCTCTTGTCGCTGCCGGCGCGCGCGCTGCGCGACCACGACGAGCTGGCCGTCCGGTTGGGGCCGGCATTGGTGGGCGCGGCGCCGCAACACGCTCAGTGAGCCCGGCGCAACGACGTGATGGCGCGCGGCGATCAGCGGCGGTGGACGCTGCGGGCGAGCTTGACGGCCCTGGGCCTGGTCGCATCCGCCGTTGCCGGCTTGGCCTTGGCGTCGCGGTATGTGCCGATCACCACCCACGTCGTCTTGCTGACGGCCACCGTGTCGCCGTACCTGATGCTGTGCGCACCGGCGTCGGCGGTCTTGCTGATGCTGGCCAGGCGCTGGGTTCTCGCCGTAACCGCCGTCGGCTTGACGGTGGCGACGCTCGCGGTCCAGTTCGCGCTTTACCGCGGGTCCGACACCTCAACCGCGGGCGTCGGGCTCCGAATCATCTCGGCGAACATTCGCGAGGGGCAGGCCGACCCGGACTCTCTGGTGAGGTCGGCTCGCGAGCGGGCCGACGTCCTCGCCGTCCAGGAGCTGACCCCGAAGGAAGTTGATCGCCTGTCCGCGGCCGGATTGGACGCCACGTTCCCGTACCGGTGGCTGGAACCGCGCGGCGAGGCCTCCGGCGTCGGCCTATGGAGTCGATGGCCGCTGCATTCGACCCAGCGGATCAAGGGTTACGCCAACGCGTTCATCACGGCGCGTGTCCAAGTCACGGGCATACCGATAGATCCCACCGTCGTTGTGGCACACATCGCCGGCCCCTGGCCGCAGCCGATCGACGACTGGCGGCACGACTACGACCGGCTGCCAGTCACCTTCCGGGAGGTCGCCGAGCAGACGGGCCGCGGGTGCGTGATCGTCGCCGGCGACTTCAACAGCACAATGGACATGCGCCCCTTCCGCGCCCTGCTGACCAATGGTTATCGGGATGCGGCGGAACAATCCGGGGCGGGCTTTGCTCCCACCTTCCCCGGCGATCGGCGGCTACCGCCGCTGATCACAATCGATCACGTAGTGACTCGAAACTGCGAGGCAACCTCGCTGCACTCGATCACGG
Organism: uncultured Actinomycetota bacterium; assembly: GCA_963778135.1. Taxonomy (GTDB): domain Bacteria; phylum Actinomycetota; class Actinomycetes; order Mycobacteriales; family Mycobacteriaceae; genus Mycobacterium. Next base: position 74,172 of record CAVZTC010000006.1, read on the forward strand.
TTCCCGGTTCGGATCACCGGGGCCTGGTAGCGACGCTGGTGATCCCTGATGTCCCCCAGCCGTCGCCCGGCCCCTGACCCCCGAAAGCCCCGAAAGCCCCCGAGGCCCCAGAAGGCCCCAGAAGAAGGCTTGTGAACAATTCGGTCGAATAATACCGTTCGCCGCGTTAAGGCCTCGCAATCATCCGAAGAGTATGTATACTGACGTTTGTTTCGATGATTGGTTTGATGATCGGTTTGTCGCGTGATCCCACGCGTGATCCCGCGCCGTCGGTTCGGTCCTGTTAGGGAGACGTAGTGTTTTTCGTAACCAGGCAGTCCGGGCAGTTCGGGCAGTCCGGGGTCCCGATGGCCCCAATGGATACAGCTGCGCCTGCCACCGCGACCGCGCCAAGCGTGGACGTCGTCATCTGCACCTACACCATGGACCGGTGGGAGCTGATCGAACGGGCGGTCGAGTCTGTGCTCGCGCAGACCGTCGCCCCGCGGCAACTCATCATCGTCGTGGACCACAACGACGCACTGGTCGCCCGGTGCCGGCAGCAGTGGTACCCGGAAAGCCCGAACAACGGCCGGGCAGGCGACTCGCCCATCGAGATCGTCGTCGCCGCGAGCCAGTTCGACAGCCACCAGGGTTCGTCGCGCAACACCGGGCTGCTGCTCGCCCGCGCCGAGGTCGTCTCCTTCCTCGACGACGACGCCGAAGCTGAACCTGACTGGCTCGAGCGGCTGCTCGCCGTTTACACCGCGCACCCAGGAGCCGTCGCCGTCGGTGGCGTGGCACAGCCGAACTACGGCGCACCCCGGCCATCCTGGTTCCCGCCCGAATTCGAGTGGGTGTTCGGCTGCCACTATCGAGGGCTGCCGGACGAACTGGCTCCCACCCGCCACCTGATCGGCACCAGCATGAGCGTGCGTCGCGATGCGATGCTCGCCGTCGGCGGCTTCCACTTCGACGATTTCGACGACATGGACCTCTCCCATCGGATCGCCCACGCGCACGGGCCGGCCGCCGTCCTCTACGAGCCGCGCGCCGAGGTCAATCACTTCGTCCCCGCCGACAGGATGACGTGGTCGTATTTCTGGCGGCGCTGCTTCTCGGTGAACCGCAAGAAGGTCGCCGCATTGGTCGACATGGGCGACAGCGGCAACATCGGCGCCGAGCTGCGCTTTGGTATCGGCGTCCTGCTGGCGCTCTTCCCGGCGCTGCTCGCCGCCCTGATGGGCCGGCCCGAGCGCCTGCGCCAGGCGCTGGTCGCGGCGGCCGGCCTCGCACTCGCCGCGTCCGGCTACATCACCGGCAGGGTGCACCTTGCGCTAGGTCGCCAACCGGACATCCTGACGACCGGCCTCGACGCTGACCAGGTACGCCGGGCCCGCGCCGCCGTCCCGGCCACCGGCCATGCATAACCTCATCGTCGGGACGGGGCCGGCGGCGGCGGCGGCGATCCTCGCGCTCGCCGACGACCCGTCCGAGCAAATCACCGTCGTCGACATCGGCGAGCAGCTTGCCGACGACAGGGCCGCGGCGGTGGACCGGATGAGCGCGCTGCAACCGGCGCAGTGGGCCAACGCCGACCGCGAATTGGTCAGCGTGGGGCCGGCGGAACTCTCCGGTTCTGCGATCCCCGAGAAGCGCGCCTACGGCTCGAACCACATGTTCGTCGACCGCGGGCAGCAGCGCGGGCTCGCCATGCCCGACCGCGGGAACCATGCCGCGGTGTCGGGCGCCCTGGGCGGGTTCTCGACGGTCTGGGGCGCGCAGATCATGCCGTTCTCCCGGTCCACCTTCGACCGCTGGCCGTTCGGGTGGGACGACATCGAGCCGCACTACCGCGCCGTGCTGGACGAGGTGCCGCTCGCCGCCGAGACCGACGACTATGCAGAGGACTTCCCCCTGCTCTCGCCGGGCGCACCGCTACCGCCCCTGTCCGCGCGCGCGGTCGCGGTGCTCGACCGCTACCAGCGCCATCGCGACGTCATCCGCGCGGCGGGCATCGTGGTGGGCAAGGCGCGGTTGGCGCTGGCCTCGAACTCGTGCGTCAACTGCGGGCTGTGCATGACCGGCTGCCCGTACTCGCTGATCTACTCCGCGCGGCAGACCATCGACCGCTTCGTCGCCCGCGGTCGGGTGCGGCACATCTCGCGCGTGCTGGTCACCGCGGTCGATCAGCCGGCCGGCCGCACGCCGTCGGTTCGCGGCATCGACCTCGCCACCGGGCGGGAGCTTCGCCTGGAGGCCGACCGCGTCTTCGTGGGCGCAGGTGGGCTCGGCACCACGCGGATCGCGCTCAACTCGCTGCCCGCCCCGCCGAATGAGGTGGCCTTGCAGGAGTCTCAGCAGTTCCTGGTCCCGTTGGTATCCCGGCGTTCCACCGGCGACCCGCGCGGACAGCGCGACTTCACGCTCAACCAGTTCAACCTGCTACTGAAATACGACGACGAGGCGTATACGACCTCCCAGATCCATTGCTACCCCTACAACCCGGCGATCGCGGAGGCGCTCCCCGGCTGGCTCCCGCAGGCGTGGAGCGGGGCCGTGCTCGGGCGACTCACCGCGGCGCTCGGATACCTGCCGTCGTGGCGGTCGCCCCGGATGCGGGTTGACCTGCGTGGCCGGCACGAGGGTGCGTTGCCGGACATCGCGGTGCGGGTCGTGTCCGAGCGGCATCCGGCGATGATGGCCTCGGTGCTGCGCCGGCTGAGCGCGCTGGGGCCCAAGCTCGATCTGTTCCCAGTGCTGCCGATGGTGCGGCTGTCCGGGCCGGGCAAGAGCTACCACTTCGGCTCCACCTTCCCGCACCGCAACGGCTCCATCGCACCCAATGGATCCATTGGCTCGGATGTGCTGGGTCGCATCGGCGATTTCCGCAATGTCCACCTCATCGACGGCTCGGTATTGCCGTCGGTGCCATCGACCACCTTCACGCTCACGGTGATGGCCAACGCTCACCGGATCGTGTCAGCGAGCCGGCATGTCTGACCCCGCTAACCGCGCAGTCGCGATCACCGGCGCCAGCGGGTACGTCGGGAGCGCATTGGCCGCCGTGTTCGCCGCCGCCGGCTACCGGGTGGTCGCGCTGCAGCGCTCGGCGCCCCCAGCGGACAAGGGATGGGACTACGTGCCCTACTCCCTGGAGGATGGACCCGCGGCACGGTTGCCTGACGACGTGGCCGCGGTCGTCCACTGCGCCTACGACCTTCGTGCCCGCGACCGGGCCGAAATCGAACGAATCAACCTGCGCGGCACCGACCAACTCATCCGCGCGGTCGGCGAGATCCCGATCGTGTTGATCTCCTCGATGTCCGCCTACGCCGGCACCCAGCAGATCTACGGCCAAACCAAGCTGGCCTGCGAGGACCTGGTCGCCGCGCAAGGCGGAACGTCGTTGCGGCTAGGCCTCGTTCACGGCGTCCCCCCCGGCGGCGGGGACGGCTGCGACGTCGGGGGCGGCATGATCGGCGCGTTGAGGAAGGTGGCCGGTCTGCCCGTCGTGCCGATGCTGCGCCCGGACTCCTACCAATACACCGTCCACGCCGAAGACATGGCGCACTGTGTGCTCGCGACCGTCGAGCAGCCGCCACCACATCGCGTGCTTGGCGTGGCCGACCCGCGCCGGGTGCCGTTCAGCAAGATAATCCGCACCCTGCGCGCGACCGTCACCGCCAAGCCGCTCCGCGGCATGCCGCTGTCATCGACGCTGCTTTACCGAGGGCTGCGATCCGGCGAGGCGGTCGGCCTGCGGATCGGGTTCCGCGCCGACTCGCTCCTCGGGCTCATGCACCCCGCACCCAACGTCCCTCATGTCGGGTACTGGGCGGGCCGGGGCATCTCACTGCGGGCCTTCGCGGTGGGACATGATTACTCGCCCGGGCCACTAGGGCGGTGCTGATTTTTTCGCCAGCGGAACGCGAGTGCGAAAACCCGTCGAGAGATTTCGCACCGGCGTTACGGTCACGACGAGAAAATCCTTAGGGGACCCACTTACCCCACATGCCGACCCGGACGTGCCCCTGCTCGTCGAGTCGACCGAGGTAAACCAGTTGGCCGCTGGCGCGCAAGCGCACCAAATCGCCTGTGCGGTAATGACGGCAGCCCGCCGCGTCGACAAAGAACTTGGCCCGGTTGAGGTCTGGATGATTCACGTAGCCGCGGGCGACCGAAACACCACCGATGATGAGTTCGCCGGCGCTGCCGGGCGGGACGGGCTGACCATCGGCGTCGACCACCATCAGCTTGACCCCAGGTATGGCGGAGCCCAGAGTCGGTAGGTCGGGGCACCCGCCCATTGCACTGCCGGCCTTCACCGTGCCCGAGGTCGACACCACGGTGGCTTCCGGGACGCCGTAGTTGTTGACCAACCGGAACGGCAAGCCCGTTCGCGGGCGCGTGTGCAGCACGTCGCCGCCGGTGAGCATGACCCGCAAGGGGGCGATATCGGGCCAGTCGAGCCCCATGATCGCCTCGCAAAGCGCCGTCGGCACAAAAGTTTTCGTAATGCGTTCGGCCAGCAGCCAATCCCGCAGTGCGCTGGGATCGGCCTTCACCCGCTCCGGCGGCACGTGCAGCGACCCGCCGGCGGCCAGGCACGGCCAGATCTCCCAGACGGCCGTGTCGGAGCCCGGACTCGATATCAGCGCGGTTCGGTCGAATTCGGTTATGCCGAAGGCTTTCTCGTGCCAGTCAATAAGATTTGCCAGGCCGGTATGCTCGATGATGACGCCTTTCGAACGGCCCGGGGGCCCTGAGGTGTAGACGATGTAGGCCGAATCCCCGTCCGCGACCGGTGCCGGGTCGTCCAATGCCGACGCGGCATGTTGCAGTGGCTCGATCGCGCACGCTGCGCCAAGGCGCGCAGCCACATCCGCGTGCGCCACGACGACCGCGGCACCAGAATCGGCCAGCATGCATCTCAGCCGGTCGACGGGATAATCCGGGTCGAGCGCCACATAGCAGCCCCCGGCGGCCAGGATCCCCAGCGCACCAACTACCAGCTCGATCGATCGAGTCAAGCACAGCGCAACGGGATCGCCCGGCCGTACGCCCGCTTCGTTCAGCCGACCCGCCAGCGCGAGCGCCCGCAACCACAGGTTCGCATACGACAGGTTCCCCTCCGCCGAGCTCAGCGCATATGCATCCGGACGCGCGCGAGCGGCTCGTTCCACCCGCCCGACCACATCCATCAGGACCTCCCCCATGTGCCATCCCCCTTCCGAACCTCAGGGGCGACCTCACGCTCCCGCGGCAACCGTTCTGCCGTTGGAAGCCTTGGCTTTTCGGGATTTCCGGGGACGCCCGGAACGGACCTGAGACGATGCCGATCAGCGGCCACCGGGCGTCCCTCGCTCGTCGAACCTGTCGCTTGACGAAGCGAATCGAACATCAGCCCCGCGAGCTCTTCCACCCTGGGCAGATGGAGCATCGCGAAGTGGTCACCGGAAAAACGATCCACCGTAACGGTTCCGTTGTGAAATTCACCCCACCCCAATAGATCTGACTCCACCTCGGCCGCCGAGTCGCCGCTGACGAACAGATGCATCGGCACCTCGTGCCCAGGCTGCTGATAGCGGCAGGCGATCTCCGTGGCGCCGCGATAGTCGAAATCGTTCCTCGGCCACACCGCACTCGGGCCACCCCGGAGCACCCGGCCCGCGACTTCGGTGTATTTGGACCACCGCTCACGCGCGGGCAACCCGCGAATCCGGCGGAACTGCCATCGCAGCGTCATCTGCGCCCGCAGCAGCCGCTCCAACGACGGTGCGGCCGCATCGAGAACGCCCAACCACTGGACTTCCTGGCCGGCTTGGATAGCCTGGCGGGCGATTTCGTAGGCCACCAGCCCACCGATCGAGTAGCCGGCGAGCGCAAGCGGACCATCCGGCTGCCGGCTGCGGATCATCGAAAGGGCTTGGATGGCATGCTGTTCGATGGTCACGGTCGGGTCGAACCGTCCGCCCGGCTGATCCGGGATCAACGCGTGTACCGGCAGGTCGGCACCCCATTGCGCCGTAAAGTGTCGCATGCTCATCCCGGACACAAGGTTCGCGAAGATGAAATGCAGCGGCGGGCCGGACGCGACTTCCTCAGTCCCGCTGGGGCTTTCCGCGTCGAGCAACTCGGCAAGTTGCGCAACGGTCCTACCTTTGTCGAGGAACGCCACAAGCGACAGCTCCACCCCGAAAACCCGAGGAACCTCTGCGATCAGCCGGGCCGCCAGCAGCGAGTGGCCGCCCATATCGAAGAAGTCGGAGTTGACGTCGACGACGGGGATGGCCAACAGCTCGGCCCACAGCGCGGCCACACGCCGTTCGGTGCCGTTGCGTGGAGCGTGGGCACCGGGGCGGCCCGTTTCCCGCGGCGACGGTGCGGGCAGTACCGACTTGTCGAGTTTGCCGCTCGCCGTCGTCGGGAGCGCGCGCAGATGCACGAACGCGCTGGGGACCATGTACTCGGGCAGGCGACCACGCAGCCAATCGCGCGCCTCGGCGTCGCTCGGGCACCCCGGCTCGCCCACCAGGTAGGCGACCAATTGCTGCTCGCCGTTGGGCGCCTCGCGAGCGACCACCGCACAGCAGCCCACGTCCGGGTGCTCGCACAGGGTGGACTCGATCTCGCCCGGCTCGATGCGAAACCCGCGGATCTTGAGCTGGTCGTCGAAGCGACCGAGGTGTTGCAGCCGGCCATCCGGCAAGAACCTGCCACGATCACCGGTGCGGTAGACCCGCCCACCGATGTGGAAGGGATCGTCTCCGAACCGACGCGCCTGCTCACCGCGACGATTGAGGTAGCCGCGAGCCACTGAGACGCCGCCGATGACGATCTCCCCGGGAACGCCGACCGGTTGGAGACGCCCGCGGAGATCGGTCACGTACACCCGCACATTCGGCAGCGCCCTGCCCACCGTGATGGCGTCTCCCGCGGTCACCCGCGCGTAGTTGGTGGCGACCGTGGCCTCGGAGGGGCCGTAGGCGTTGTAGACCGCCTTGCACCGTTGCAACAGGGCCTCGGCCAACCCGTCGGTGAGCGTTTCGCCGCCAGAGGCCGCCGTAACAGCGCGGTTGCCGCGCCAGCCCGCGGCCACCAAGGCTCCCCAGGTGGTTGGTGTCGCCATCATGTAGGTCGCGCCGCTGTCGGCGAGCAGCCGGCTCAGCGCGGACGGGTTCGTCGCCTGCGCCGCCGTGGCGAGCACCAGGCGCGCCCCGCACGCCAGCGCGCAGAAGATGTCGCCGAGCGCGAGGTCGAAGCTGACGGAAGCCACCGACAGCACGGTGTCGGAGCCCGCGACACCCATCGTTTGGAACATGGTGCCCATCAGGTTGGTGACGCTGCGGTGCTCGACCAGCACCCCCTTGGGGCGACCGGTGGACCCGGAGGTGTAGACCACGTAGGCAGGGTCCCCGGAAGACACCGAAGACAGCGTGCTGGACCGGGCGCCTCCCAGCTCGCCAAGGTTGATGACTCTGGCCGACACGGCGTTGCATCCGGTCGGCAGCGGACGATCGGTCAGAACGATCCTCGCGTCGGTGTCGTTGATGCAGAAGGTTTTCCGTGCGGCCGGCTGGCGCGGATCCAGCGGCAGAACTGCCGCGCCGGATTTGAGAACTCCCAGAATGGCCGCCACCAGATCGGGCGTGCGTTCCAGCAGCACGGCCACCACCATGCCGGGCCCGGCGCCCGCGTGCGCCAAGCTCGCTGCGATGACCGCCGCCCGATCGTCCAGTTGCCGATAGGTCAGGGACGTGTCGTCGACCTGCACCGCCACCGCGTCCGGCGTGCGTTCGACCTGTGCACCGATGACCTCGTGCACGCATTGCGACGAAAAGTCTTGTGGGGTAGTCACATTCCAGCTCAGCTGACGCTGCCGCTGCGCCGGGGTGACCAGATCGTGTTCGGCCATCGGCATTTCGGGCGCGGCCGCGAAAGCATCGAGCATGCCGCGCCAGTGTGACGCCATCTCGCGCGCCGTCTGACGGTCGAACAAGTCCGAACTGAAGACCAACCCTCCCGAGACATCCCCGTCCGGCCGCTCGTCCAACTCGATGCTGATGTCGAACTTCGCGGACCCCACGGCGTCACGTACCTCGGAATCCATCAGCTGCAGTGACCAGTCGTGAGCCGACGACATCAACTCCGGCTGAAACAGCAACGCCGTTTGAAAGAGCGGATGGTTGCGCGGATCTCGCGGTACGCCGAGGTCGGATACCAGGGTCTCGAACGGCACCACATCGCTGCGCGCCTCGGTGACCGCGCGGCGGATTCTGCCCACCAGTGCGGAGAAGGACTCGTCGACCGATACGTCGCAGCGCAGGACCACCGGGGTGACGCAGTGGCCGGCCACATCGGACAGGTCATCGCGGTCGCGCAGGTCATGCGGGATGCCGAAGACGACCTCGGTCGAGTCGGTATACAGGTGCAGCCACCAGGCGTATGCGGCGGCCACCGCGTCGAAAAGGGTGCCGCCCGCGGCGCGAGCGGCGCGGCGCAGCCCGTCAACGGTGTTGCGCTCAATCGACAGTGGGATGGCCCCGCCGGCAAACGTCCGACACGGCGGTCGCGGGCGATCGAGCGGCAGCTGGGCGGGGGTGCTGTCGGCAAGTCGCCTGCGCCAGTTGCCTACTCGGTTGGCCACCTCCGGCCCGCGGACCCAATCCAGCTCCCACATGGTGTAGTCGGCGTATTGGGCCTCCGGGTCGGGCAACAACGACGGCACGCCCATCGTGTAGCTGCGATACAGGGCCGTCAGCTCCGGGAATACGACTCGGTTCAGGGTTGTCCCGTCCGAAACGAGATTATGCAGACCCAGGTAGAGCCGGTGGTCGTCCGCGGTGATGCGGATCAGTTGCGGACGGATCAATGGCCCGTTCGCAAGGTCGTAGGGCCGCAGCATCTCGGCGGCGGCGATGTCGGCGGCCCGCCGAACGGCGTCCTCGGGATCCAGGTCGGTCAGATCGGTGAGGGGCAGCTCGACCGCCGCCGGCTCCCAGATGAATTGATGCGGGACACCGGCAACGGTCCTGAAGGTGGTGCGCCACGCCTCGTGCCTCGCGGCCACCTCGGTCAACGCCCAGCGCAGTGCCTCCACGTCGAGCGCACCCGTCTTGCGGATCGTGATCACCTCGTTGCAGGCGGGTGACTCCGGCGCGAGTCGGCTCACGCACCACAGCCAAGTCTGCGAAACCGACAGGGGCAGCGGAACCGACTCGGATCTAGTCATCCAGCGCACATTGATCCCCTGAGCCGTAGCAGCGCCGCGCGGGTGTCTCGCGGCGAGCGCAGGCAGTTCCGGCTGCGAGGTCACAAACGACATGTGCTCCTCCCATGGAGGCAGGTCCCCCCGAACACCCATCGCGGTTTATCGCGGGCCTGGGCTCGACGTTGCGGATATACCGGCGATGCAACTGAAACGATGACTTACATACTGCTAGGCTTTCTATTGGGTATCTTACATACCATTGGACTTATTGCAAGGAACCCCTCAACTTTTGGTTTACTTTCATACGGAATGCATACGAGTGCCCGGGGGACCACGTCGACTACAGACCGGCGGGTGCGAAGCAGTCCGGTCCAGCAGCCATCTGCCACAGCCCAGGAAGCCAACTCAGGGCTTCTATCTTTAAGCATGTTTAGTGCCGCGTTTAGTGCGCGCCTCCCTAGCCTGGTTGCAGCCGTTGAGACACAAGCCTTGGGGAGGACTCGTCAGCGCGGATAGTCGTCGGACTCCTCGGACCATGCCGTCCGGGCGTCCTTATATATCTGTGCCGTCGCGGGCCCAAATACAAAAATTCGGCGCATTTAGCCCGGCCGCCGAAGCGGCTGAACGAATGCGCATCCGATAGCCCCCATCCAATCGGCTATTGGCGCCTGATCACCGAGAGCGTGTGGTTGAGGTAGTTGGTGACATAGGCAACGTGAGTCTTGTGATCCACCGCCACCGCGTCCGGGCTGTCACCGACGGTCACCGTGCCGGTGACGGCGTGCGTCAACCCGTTGATCACCGACACCGTGCGGTCGGCGAAGTTGGTGACATAGACGGTGTGGGTGCCCGGATCCACCGCCACCCCGAAGGGGCTGTTGCCGACTGGCACCTCGTCGACTATTGCGTCTGTCAGGCCGTCGATCACCGACACCGTGGGATGGCCGTAGATAGAGACGAAGACGGCGTGGGTGCCCGGATCCACGGCCACCCCGTAAGGGCTGTTTTCCAGGAACACCGTGGCGGCAACCGTGTGCGACCACCCGTCGATCACCGACACGGTGTGGTCGCCGGAGTTGGTGACGTAGATGGTATTGGCGCTCGTATCCACCGCCACCGCGACCGGACCGCCGCCGACGGGCACGGTGGCGATGACGGTATGGGTCGTCCCGTCGATCACCGAAACCGAACGGTGGCCGTTGTTCGCGACGTAGACGTTGTGGGTCTCTGGATCCACCGCCACCCCCATCGGGGTGTTGCCGACCGGCACGGTGGCGACGACGGCGTGCGTCGGCCCGTCGATCACCGACACCGTGTGGGAGTCGGAGTTGGCGACGTAGACGGTATGGGTCTCCGCATCCACTGCGACGCCGTCCGGGTGCGCGCCGACCGGCACGGTGGCGACGACTTCGTGGGTGTCCCCGTCGACCACCGACAGTGTGTTGGGGAGGTTGTTGGTGACGTAGATGGTGTTGGTGCTTGGGTCGACTGCCACCGCGTTCGGGGTCGTACCGACCGGTGAAGCCGTGTCGTGCAGCGGCATGTTCACCCAGTAGACCAGCGCAAACAGGCCGACCCCCATGACCGCAAGCACCACCAACATCAACGCCTCGAGTTGGCCGGGATGCATGCGGGCCAGTCGCGCGAGCGAGCGCTTCCTGCTCCGGGTGAGCTCGCGACTGGTTTCTTGTTCCTGTTGTTCCCGCGGGGACGGTGCGGGTTGCTCCTCCGGGGACGGCTTGGCCTGTTCGCGCGGGGGCGGCTCGGGTTGCTCCTCCGGGGACGGCTCGGGTTGCTCCTCCGGGGACGGCTCGAGTTGCTCCTCCGGGGACGGCTCGGGTTGCTGCCGCGGGGACGGTTCAAGGTGCTCCAGTGCAGACGGCTGGAGGGGCCTCCGAAGGGGCGCCTCGAATCGCCCCCGCAGGGACGGCTCGAATAGCTCGCGCGGCGACGACTCCGCTAGCTCCCGCAGACACGGCTCGAATAGATCCCGCAGCGACGACTCGGGCTGCTCCCGCAGCGACAGGTCGAATTGCTCCCGCAGGGACGACTCGGGTTGCTCCCGCAGGCACGGCTCGGGCTGCTCGGGCAACGACGGCTCGAGCTGCTCCCGCAGACACGGCTCGGGCTGCTCCCGCAGCGACGGCTCGGGCTGCTCCCGGAGCGACGGCTCGAGTTGCTCCTCTAGAGACGGCTCTGGCTGCTCCTCCAGAGACGGCTCCGGTTCCTCCCGCAGGCACGGCTCGGGTTGCTCCGGCAGGGGTGGCTCGGATGGCTTCTGCAGGGACCGTTCAGGTTCGGGTTGTTGCTGCCGGGGCGGTTCGAGTTCTTCCCGCGGGGGTGGTGCCTGGAAGTCCTGCTGGGGCGGTGCTGGTGCGGGGGGACTGGGCGGCTGGTCGATCTCGTAATCGGCCGGCCGCGAGCCATTCGCGCTGGCGCCGTTCGCTCTAGTGCCATTCGAGCTGGCGCCATTCGCGCCGGCGCCATTCGTGCTGGCGCCGTTCGAGCTGGCGCCATTCGAGGTGGGCCCGCCACCGGCGCCGCCCACATATCGGTACGAGCCACGTCGTGGCGGTCGGCGTGTCCGTTGGAACACCGACTTCTTGTCCGATTGAAGGGTGGAATCGTCCCCTTCCTGCGGACTTCGCCATACCGGTCGCACGTCACCCATGGCGTCAACTGACCATTTCCGTGCGGCGTTGTCGCCAGACCTCGCGCAGGTACAACCAAGCCCCCTGGAGAAGGCCGCTGCGGCCCGCCCGCAGCAGATTCTCGGGGACTCCCCCGGTTGGCTCGTCCGGCTGACCCGAGCCGCGATTTGCCATTATTCGCCCTATCCCCCGTGGGACGAACCTGAGGATCCGCCAGACGTACTTCGGCGATGTCAGGATCATGCTCATGTAGAACGCGGTAAGACCTGCGGAATACCCAAAAAACTGCTTCTCCAACGCCTCATCGGTCCGGCGATGGTAGTGCCAGGTGATCGCCGGTGGCCAATACAGGATCGTCGAGCCGGTCTCGAGCAGGAGCGAAAGGGCGCGCGTCTCTTCGCCCCCATGGGTCGCGGTCCCGGCGCCCAGCCGATTGTCGAAGCCGCCGATGGCACGCAGCATCCCGGTCCGAAAGGCCATGTTGCCGCCGGCCCCGAAGTTGGGCAGTGGGTAGAGCGGATCGAGCACCGACGGTCCGCCGGCAACCAGCCGAACCGGCTCGATGCCGCGGCCCTTGTTGAACCCACCGTAGCGTTCGAAGTCGACCTGGGCGCCCGTCTCCAACTCGGCAGGCAGCATCACGCCGGCCACGGCGTCGGGTCGATCGGGGAACGCGAATCCCCGCTTGATCCAGGCGATCCAGTCGGGGTCGGCCACCTCGTCGTCATCGATCCAGGCGATGAGGTCGGTGCGGACCTCGGACAGCCCGCGGTTCCGGGCACGTGACAGGCCCGGTGCGGGCTCATGGCAACAACGCACACTCAGCCCCTCGAAACCACTCAGCGCGCGGGCAACCCCGCCGTCGCGCGAGTTATCGACGATCAGCACCTCGAACCCCGAGTCGGACTGCCCGGCCAGGCTGGCCAAGGTTTTCATCAGCCCTTCGGGCCGATCACGGGTACAGATCACCACCGTGAGCGAGGCGTCGCGCGGTTCTGGCGAGTCGACCGGCCCCGGGAGGCTCAGCGCGGCGAACCGGTCGCGTAGGTTCGGCAGCGCGATCGACGAGTCGGCTTCGATGTCCAGGAACCGCGTCGCCACCGGAATACCGTTGCGGCGCACCAGGCACCACGCCGTCGCGAACCGCGCGACATCGATCGCTGAGTCGTCGTCGCGCGCGAGGTCGATGTCGATCACCCACGCCGGTGCGCGCAGCTCAGCACGCTCGATGTCACGCACTGCGCAGCCCCCAATGGGGATACAGCCGCTCGATGAGACGGATCGCGAATACCACGATCATGAAGGTGGAGTTGGCCTGTCCGGACGTCACGAACACAGAACTGCTCACGACGTGGACATTAGGGAGGCCATGGATAGTGAGATTCTCATCCACGACGCCCTTTTCGGGGTCCTTCGACATGCGGGTTGTGCCAATTTGATGGAAACCGCCGCCGGAACGCTCGCGCACTGCCGCCGCGAGATCGTCGGCGCGATACTCGAGCCGCCCCACACCGCTGGCGCGCAGGTGGCTATCCCAGTGCCGGTGGGCAGCCAGTACGCCCTCGATGTCGTCACCAGTGAACAGGATGTCGATGTCGAGTTTCGGCATTCCGAGGTCATCGACGTCCTCGGCAAGCCGGACGCGACTGTCGTAGTGGGGTAGGTGCTCGGCGTGGTACTGGAACGGGTAGCGATTCGCGGCGTTGCCCACGAAGAAGCCTGGGGGTTTACGGCCCCGCGCAAACATTCGCCTGATGCCGAAGTCGGCGATGAATCTTAGGGTTTCGATCGGATGCCGCAGCAGGTTACCCAGGTGCGCCCACACCGACGATCGCTTCGCCATGCCGTAGGGCGTTCCCGGGATCTTGCGGCCGGTCAGTGAAAGTCGTTGTGCGGTGGGCGCTAACAAGAAGCCCAGCGGTGAGATCAGCGCCAGATAGGTGAACGACAGCTGGGCATTGCCGTGCGAGGCGTCAGCCAGCTCCGGATTGGCGATCCATCCCGAGATGTTGGGCAGGCCGTGCTCAACCAGGTAGCTTTCGGTGAACGCAAATCTGCGTCTGACATAGGAACCGTCGACGTCACGCTCGTATCGGTAGATGGTGCTTTCGGCGGGGGTGGACAGCACCAGGTCGGCGATCGCGCCCTCGAGGTGCGCCATGTACCAGTGACCCAGCTGGCCGGAGTGGTCGCCGATGCTCCTGCCTCCCGGACCCGGTGAAGACAGCAGCAATCGGGTGCTTTCCAACCCCCCCGCCGCCACGATTACGTCGTCGGCCGCGACGGTGAATGCGCGCCCCGCAAGGGTCCTGCAGTCGATGTCCGTTGCGCGCGCGTTGTCGTCATCGAGGTTGATCCGCACGCACGTCGCGTCGGTAATCACCCTGAGGCCGGCCGTATCGCGGAGTTCGTCGAAATAGACTTTTCCGAAATCAGTTGGGAGTGACCATCTTTCAAGCGACGACGTGGTCACCGCACCGTCTTCGAGGCCCGCGATCATGTGTCGGGGTAGATGCTCTAGGCCGTTGACGTCGAAGGCCGAGCGCCCACACAGCATCCACTGGCAGGCCCTTTCGAAATAGCCCTGCACATCCTCGTAGGTCACCGGCCACGCCGAATCCGGCGCGACATCGCGCTCGACGAAATCGACGCGATCGTAGGGAACGCACCGCCCACCCCAGATCGACGACGTACCACCCAGCTGGCGGCTGATCGTCAGTTCGACAGGCGCGTGCGAATCCGGCTGCTGCCGATGCGCCACGGACAGGTTCTGATACTCCGGGCTCTGCTTTCTATTGCCGGTCTCGATCACCAGGACGTCGACGCCTCTCCGCGCCGCCTCAAGCGCGGAAACGATGCCCGCCGGCCCAGCCCCGATGACAACTAAACCCGCATTCAGCCGCGCACCGTGCTCAATGTCGTTTCCGCAGATGATCATTGCGCAGCTCGCATATCGAGGCACTTGTCCCGGATCATGCCGGCCACCTGGGCCTCGTTACGCAGAGCGACATCCGCAGCGGCGCAGGCCATCTCGAGGTTGGCCGTCTTGGTCGACGACAGCAGCACCGTTCCGGCCGGATTGTGCGCCATCGCGTCGCGCACCAGCAGCCGGACCACAGTTGCCGCATCCGAGAGGTCGGCGTCGAGCAATTCGCTGCACTCCCCCCGAAATTTCGGCTCACACCTTAGGACGTCCTGTACGCGCGGCAGCGCTCCGGAGAGAAAGCCGAACGTGATTACTGGCCGGCCTGGCTCCGGCCGGGGTCCCGCATGTCCGGCGATGAGGTCGTAGGGAAACTGCAGCGCGGGGGCCCGCGAGCACAGGGCCGCCAGCACTACGTCGTCCGTTCCGGATAGATCGCCCGCCGGACCCCAGTACCCGATCGCGCCTCGGCTGCGCTCGGCCTGCAGATAGTCGACGAGATCCTCGTAGTCATCGGCCGGCACACCGACCGGTTCGTGCAGCAGGAAGTAGTCGATTCGCTCGGTGCGCAGCGCCCGCAGGCTTGAAACCAGAGCACTGCGAACGCTCGCTGCAGAGTAATCCGAGCGTGAATAGAGAATTCGTCCGACAGCGCCGGCGTCCGGCGTGCCGCCGGATTGCTTGACTTTGGATTTCACGGCGGAGGACATCTGCAGCACGCGCCGGATCGGTGGCTGGACATAGCCGGCGAGCTGACCGACCGCGGTCGGCCTGATGCCAAATTTCGTCGCGATCCGGATGTCGTTGTGCGCCTGCGCAAAATCTGCCAACTCGGCTTCTGCTATCCCAAGCCCATAGATGGGCGCCACGTCGAAATGCCTGATCCCGAGGTCGTAGGCGCGTTCCAACACCGCACGCCTGTCCCGCCGCCCGGGCAGCCCGTACAGGCTTGCGCAGCCGAAGCCGAGGGCCAGGCTCCGCGACGCGGCGGGTGGGTCGGTCGAGCGCGAGTCGATCATTTAGTCCCCGAATACGCCTGGTCATAAGTTTTGGCAGTTTGGTGACGCCCGGTCGGAGCCCACCAGTTCCGTAACACCGACTCAGCGAGTTTGCCCTTGAGGGCGAAGTCAAGCGGGTCATAAACCCCGTTGTCGGTCCACCACGACCACCAGAACACGCCGGCCCACCAAGGCTCGCCGGTGAACGTCCCAAGCAACGCCTCATAGGCGGCCGCCTGCTGCGGCTGCGACGGCGTACGGCTGGTTTCGTTGTTCCATGGGTTCACCGCCGCGCCCGCCTGGCTGGGATACCCGGCCTCGGTGAACAGGATTTGGCGCCCGACGCCGGCAGCGAACGCCGACATCTGGTTTCGTATCGGAATCCAGGCCGCCTCCAGTGCCAACACATCCGTCGTCGGCTGCGTGCTCAACGGGAAGTAGGCATCGATCCCGATAACACTGAGCTGATCCCAAAACGACACGTTCGGGTATTCATCGCTGGTGGCCGCATAGACGAGCGGACCGCCGTAGATGGCCTTGACTGCATTGATGACCGTCAGCCACGCGCCGCGATCCGCGGGACCCGACATGGTGGCGAGTTCGCAGCCGACCGAGAACTCGTCGACGCCCTTCTGCTGGGCGATGGATGCGTAGTGGGTGATCATCGCCTGATAGGAGTCGAACCATGCCGTCCGGTTGGATGGGTTGATTTCCCAGCGGTTTGTGTGGTCTCGGGGGTCCACATGCGGCTTCAACAGAACCTTGAGGCCCTTGCTGTGGGCGACGTCGATTGCCGCTTGCAGAGCGGCGTCGGTGACTCTGTAGATGCCGTCGACCGCGGAGGACGTTCCGGTGGCCATATTCCAGGTCGGGGTGAACTGAATCCAGGTGGCGCCGACACCGGCGATGTCGCCGATCGCCTCCGTGGTGGCCGCGCCGTCGTAACCGTTGATCCGCCAAGTCGGCAACGCGATTCCGCGTTGCTCGACCGCTTGGCCCCGCTCGTGGCGCTCGTGGTGCTCCTGCCGCTCGTGCGCTTTCAGCATGGCTGTAGACGCAATTGCCAGCGTGAGTGCAATGACGAAACCGCCGATGATCAGCCGCAGCGGGCGCATCGCTTACTCCATCGGCGGGGGAGTTTTCCCTTGGGCCCTGTAATTCCCAAGCCAACTCCTCTCACTTGCCGACAAATCGACGGTGCCGGTCGTCGGCGGTCATGGCTTGGGGTGAGCCGGTTGGAGTATTTACGTTCCGACCAGTTTAGCAAGTTAAGAACATCCGGACCGTGCCAAGATCGCCGTCTGCCCAGCGGCCGCGAAAAACCGGACATAGAACCCGGGAGTCCGAGGAGAACGGTCAAGCGCCTTCACCTTTCCGGGACCATTCCAAGCATTTCCACGAGACTTTCCAATGCGTTTCTGGGCCTTTCTGGGACTTCCTACTGTCGCGGCGTAACCAGGCGGCGAGTGGTCGTGGCCAGGCGCAACACGGATGGAGGCAGGTGCGCGCGTAGGTAGCAACGCATCCGCCACCGCCACGGCGCGACAATCGCCAGCCGGCTGCAAGATTGAACAATGTTCTGTCGCGCGCTATCCGAAAGCCGGGATTGGCCATTTTCATTAGCAAACAGAAAGGTATTGAACCGGTACCACGGTCCAATCTCTTTCAGGGCGACCACCGGACGACGAGCGCAGTCGAATACCGCGTAGCCCCGTGCCGCGAACTTCTTGCGCCAATACTCATAGGGCTGCTCGTTCACGTGGAAGTCACCGCCCTGACCTGGAATCGCGGCCGAGAACACGATGACGTCGCCGTGCCTGCAAAGGTTGTCGATCAGAGTGTCGGCGTGCACCTCCGGAATGTGCTCCGCGACCTCGAGGCACAACACCAGGCAGAAGCTCTGTCCCAGGTCGAACGGCTGAGATATGTCAATCGCCCGGTAAGCGTCTGCGGGAATAACCAACGCGCTCCGCGGAAGGTAATCCCCGTCCACCCCCATGATCTGCGTCGCCCCGAGACGGCTCCATTCCGCCAGCCATACACCAGGTCCGCAGCCGACGTCGAGTACGGATATTGGAGAAGCTCCGTCGAAAGCGACCCGAACGAAAGAATTCAGGAATGGACCGGCAGATGGGCCGGCGCTGCCGGCCACGAAGTCGAAAAACTCAGGGCCATACTCACATGACATACGCTCACCAAATCCAAGCAGGCGGAACGGGATTGACCCGGTCGACGCGAAATTTGACCCGGCGGTCCCCAACTTCCGCCCCTGCGCCGCGGCGGGTTGCGGGTGTTCGGTTCTTAGGCTCCAAACCCTTCGCGGCGCCTAGGCGCTGCGATTCACCACTATCCGTGCAAACACCTTGCTCGAGACCGGGTTTAATCGCCGACCAACATCGCTGGGCATTTTTAGGTTTCCTCCCCCCTGACCGCGGCGCGTGCGCACCGAGCCTTTGACCCGCTGGCCAGACCAATTTCGCTCCTTATGGATGGTCGGCCAGAAGAATACCGCTTCTAACGCCATTGCCGCGGCAAGCGCCATTCCAACACCAGTCACGCCATGAAGCTTGAGCCCCAGCTCGACAGCTGCCAGTTCCAGGACCGCACCAAGGGATGCCGCCAACGCGGCCCTGCCCAGCGCACCCTGTGTTCGACGCACCGGGATGTAGATCGACTTGACAGCGAATGGGAATGTGCAAGCCGCGAGCCCGATGAGGCAGCCGCTGGCCTGCTCATACCCGGGCCCGAAAATTGCCAGGACCGGACGCGCGAGGAAGGGCGCTCCCGCGGTCGCGAGAACGGATACCACCCCCGACAGCCGGAGCGCGGTCTTGAGCCCACGACCGAAGTGCTCGGCGTTTCCCCCGTCGAGCGTCAACATCGCGGTAGCAAGATGGTTCGGAATGATCCAAACGACGCTCACCAACAGGAGAGCTGCATAGAAACCCGCATTCGCCTGCGCGCCTAGCTGGGCGGCAACCATCACCGGCATCGCCAGGAGCGGTGCATGCGTGGCGACGTTGATCCAGTAATAACCTCCGGCGGTGCGCCACATAGGCGAAAACCCACGCAGGGACGGCGTTGTCGTCAACCATTCCCGCCGTGCCTTGTTTCGCAGCGCCAGAGCCAGTAGCGAGACGAGGTTGCCCAGCAGCCAAACCGAGAAGACGACTCGCGGCGACAGGCCGACAGCAAACGCCGCGACCGGCAGCGCGAGCAGCTTGACGAGCGAGAACACCAGGTTGCGTGACGCCTGCCGCCCGCTTTGCTGGACGCCAACCAGCGCGCCATCCAGAACAATCGCCACCGTCGTGATGGCGGTGCCGGCACCAAAGAGCATGATGCCGAGTGGCGTGGCGTAAATCGAGTCATTGTTCTGGGCGACCAGGTGATTCACGGCCGCGTATACCGCCGCAATCGCGAACGCCAAGCAGCCGGCGATCCCAAGGCTGGTAACCACAAGACGTTTCACGTCGGCACCGTCGCGCCTGGGAAGTTCAGCGATCAGCAGTGTCTGCAGGCCAAGCGTGCCGAACGTGGCAATGAGCTGCATCGCGGAGATCACCGCAGACGAGCGACCGACGACTTCGGTGGTAGTGATGTGCGCGGCCAAAGCCCAGAACACGAAGCCCAGGCCCGCGGTCGCCACCGTCGTGCTGAAGAGCGAGAGCGCGATCGTGATGACAATGCGGGCACTGGAGTCCGGGGCCGTCGAGTTATTGCCTTGTTCGGCTGCCAGACCACCATTTCGCGGCCACCACTTGCGTGGGGTCTGCGCCGCACCGCTGCTGGCGGCCACGTTTTCACCGCGTAGCAAACCACACCGTCCTATAGGGAGGACTTCCCGTGTCGCCCCGATACACGGTGGCGACGGGCCTTTCGCCGTCGACGGCATAGGTTTGCGTCCAGACCTGCTTCGGGGCGAGCTTCACCCGGCGCGTCGCCGTCTGGCTACCCGTGTTGACGACGACTGTGAATTCTTCAGTCGCCCCCTCGTGGCTTTTCATACCGAATACAGCGCTCGTCGCCCGCACGGGGGAATGCGTTGGACCACCTGGGACAAACCACACTTCGGTGAAGGGCTTTTCCCCATGACTCGCGGTGTTGATGGATATGACTATTGTTGCGCCCAGGATGACCGCAGCGGCAGCCAGTTTCGCGCCGGAAGCCCAAGTCAGGGGCAGGACACGCAAATCTTTCCACTCCAGTTCAGCGCCGGCGCCGCGCGCGCGCGCAACGACGCAGGCGATGAGCGTGGTTACCAGCGCAAACGTAATCCAATTAAATCGAACCAGGCCACCCGGAACATAGTTAATAATCAGGCCGCCGATGATGCCCGTCGACAACGTGCAGGCTATTACCGCTGCGAACCGCGCAGGGCCGCCCATCCGGCGGGGAAAGATCGCGGCCGCCACGGCGACTCCGGTCAGCAGGAAGCAGAGGACCGATCCCGCCACCGCCGTTATCGCACTCGGAATGAATGGCATGACGGCTATGACGTAGCACGCCACAGCGGCCAGTGCGACGTAGTCAATTTTGCGGAACTCGAAGCTATCCATATATGCCCTTGATGCCTCGTAGGTCGTAGAAGTGACCGGAGCCCGAGTCGTAGATTCTTGATATGCCTGGCACACCGTCGAATTTCGTCAGGTCTGCGTCATAAATTGGCGTTAGTCTTTGCCCATTCAGGACATCGGTGGTGAAATAGTTTCGAACAATGGGCGCCTCTTGAGCCATTCGCATGTCGACGTCCAGGTAGGTGGCCTGCTGACCGTCGATCAGCGCAGAATCCTCCGGAATGAGGCGGTCGGTGTCGTAAACCGATCCAGGGCCGTTGATGGGGTCCAGCTGGGCGATTGGCCCGAGGACGTAGACCGACGTAATGTCGCCAAAATAACGGGAACCGTGTTGCAGGTATGCTCCCGCCCATTCGGCCCTGCTTATGGCTATGGCATCGATCCCGCTTGACCTGCCGTCGATCCGGAACACGCCTGGAAGCCGCTGCCACCACTGCGGCAGACCGGTGGTCGTCGAGTGCAGCAGAAGTGCGACGGCGATTGCGGTTGCGGTGATGAGCCCACTCGGCGTGAGGAATAGCCCGCGGTAGCGGACAGCAGCTGTCGCTACGAGACGGTCCAAGACCACGGCGACCGACACCGCCGTGAATAGCGAAGCGTAGGTGAGCGAACGGACCGCCAGCTCAGCCCCGTCCGGCTTCCCACCGTCCGCCGCCGAGCCCACACCTAGGCGTATTGAGATCATCGCTACATAAGCCACGGGTGCGAGCAAGAGGAATAACCGCTCCACTGGCGGCCGGAAACGGGCAAGGCGGACGCCCACGGCGAGCAGCACGAGTATTAGCGCAACGCCACCGGGGTTACAGAGCCGATCCAACAGTGGGACCGTGACGTCTGTTGGCAGCGCAGCCTTTCCTTCGACCCGCCCGAGTCTGGCTACTCCACTGACGACACTCGTTTCGGCCTCTTCGAGGTAGTCGCCGGTGCCCGGCGCGACGAAGAACATCCAGCCTGCGACGATGGCTGCCGCTGACGCCACACACTTCGCAAGAGGCTTGGCAAGATGGCGACTTCGGGGAAACACCCAGGCCGCGAATGTAATGGCGCCCAAAATGGCGACCGTCGCAAGTGCGGTCAGGTGATGCGTAATCACCACGACCAATACGCAGGCCGAGAGCCCGGCGAAGTTCTGATTCCGGCCGTGCTCGCGGGTCGCGAATCGGATTGCAAAGTACAGCGACAGAACCAGAAACGGCAGTGCCAACGTTTCGTAGACGAATGACGTGTCGAAATAGTGAATCTGCGGGCTCAGCAGGTACACCAATACGCCGATGCACGCTATGCGTGACGAGTGAGTCACCTCTCGGAAGAGCAACAAAACGGAAACCGCGAGCATGAGATGCGCGAGGCCGGCGATCATGACCCCGGCGAAGAATGGGCCGGTCGAGGACACCTGGGCCAACTCCGCCGCGACATTCTCCAGGCCCGGGTATCGAGGGCTGATCGGCAGCCCCAAATTCGTGTGGAAGAGATGATGCGTCGAGAGGACGTTGAGAAGTGAACCAAGATGCTGTATCTCGTCGTACCACGTGAACATATCCGGGCTGTATGCCCACCTGATCACGGATTGAGAAGCGGCGTACAGAACCACCAAGAATTCGCGCTCACGAGATGAAGTAGACGGATTCAGTACGCGAACGGCGACGAAACCGAAGGTGAGCAGTTGCCCGGCCCAGAACAAGGGCATGGCGAACCCCGGACCTCCGCCACGCGACCGCGCATAAGCAAGGGCGACGAGCAAAACGCCCGCCGCCACGACCAGCACGGCGTTGGCGATGCCGTTGGGGGGAACCTTGTGAGCCGGCTCTGGCGGGAGATCATCGATCTCACCGAGATCAGACGAAACTGGTGCCGCCTCAACGCTCACAATCGAGCCGTCGCTTCCTGCTCGGTCGTTGTCGACAACGCATTTCCCGTCACACGACCCTCGCCGGCGGAGGTCCGCCCGTCGGTACGTACACGATGGCCGGGCGGTATCCCGGGATTGGCGGCGCGAGTTCGGCGGGTACGGCAGCCGCCGGCATCGACGCCGCCGCGGCCGGCCCGTATCCGGCGGCCGGCGGGCGCGCCATCACGGTCGCGACGGGCAGCCCAGTCCTTCCGGCGGCCTTACCGCCCGCGCCCCCCGCGGCACCCTGAGGTAGGCCGCCGAGCATCATCGGGAAGCCGAGCCCCGTGGCAAAGTCGGCGTCCCCCGCCGCCAACGGCGCCACCATCTGCAGATTGGCCGGCAACGCCCCCGGACCTGCCGCCGCCCAGCCCCAGTTCATCGGCACGGACAGCCCGCCGACCGGCACCGATTGAGCCATACCGGCCAACCCGCCCATGCCTGCCATATCCCCGATGCCCGACGCCGCCGCTTGGGCTGCGTCCGTCCCCGCGGCTTCGGCGGCAGCCGCTGCGGGAGTCATCGCAGAGTTGACGGCGTTGCTTATCGGCGTACCCATCAGGGGCCCCAGCGCCTCGTTCCCGATAAACATCGCCGCCCACCCCGGGATGGAGAGGTAATCCGTAGCCACACTTTGCAAAATGCTGCCTGCGGTCGATCCGCTGAGGAACCCTCCCCCCGAAGCGGCGGAAGTCCCACCCAGAAGATCACCCACGATGCCCGAGAGTCCCGACGACGAAAATGTCGACGAAACGGACGACGAGAGGTTTTGCAGCGCCGTGGGAATCTCGGAGAGCAATCCCGACAGCGAGGACGCCACGCTAGAGCTAGAAGCCGAAGCGGACTGGGCGCTCGTGGCCCCCTGCGCGGCCACTCCGGCCAGATTGGTGGTCTGCGGCGCGGTGCTGAACGGCGTCGTCCCTGCGGTGCTGCTCGCCGAACTCGCCGCGTAGGTGTACATCGCCACGGCGTCCTGAGCCCACATTTCGGCGTATTGCGCCTCATTGGCCGCGATCGCGGCGAGGTTCTGACCGAAGAAATTCGTTGCGACCAGAATCATCAGCTGAGCCCGGTTGGTCGCGACCAGCGCCGGGGGCACCGTCATCGCGAACGCCGTATCGAACGCGCTAGCCGCCGCCTCGGCCTGGCTGGCCGCCAACTCCGCCTGCCCGGCGGTCGCGTTCATCCACGTGGTGTACGAGGCGGCCGCGGACGCCATCGCCATCGACGACGGGCCCAGCCAGCCGGTGGCGAGTTCCGCGATGACCGAGTCGTATGCCGAGCCTGCTTCTTGCAAGTCGGCCGCCAACCCGCTCCACCCGGCCGCGGCGGCCCGCATCGGGCTCGAACCCGGGCCTGCATAGATCCGTGCCGAGTTGAACTCCGGCGGAAACGCTCCGAAATCAATCAAAGGAACCCCCGAGCCCCTACCAGCGTCAGTCGACCGCGGCGGCGTTGGCCGCCTCGGTGGCCGCGTAGGAAACGCCGCTGGTCCCCAGGGCGCTGACGAATAGTTCATGAACTGCCATGGCATCGACGCTGATCGCCTGGTACATCTCGCCGAGCGCGGCGAAATGCACCGCCGTGAGGGCCGATACCTCGTCTGCAGCCGCGGGCAGAACCCCGGTCGTCGGGCCTGCCGCCGCCCCGTTCCCGGCGGCCACCGCCGAGCCGATGCTTTGCAGGTCTTCGGCCGCGGACTCCAGCATGTCCGGGCGCGTGGTCATGAATGACATGTGCTCCTCCTGACCGAAGCAGACGGGCCCAGTCCTGGGCCGCGGTTACCGCAACGCTGTGGTGCGACCCCTATGGATATACCGATGTTGCCCCTGACAGAGAGGATACATACCAAGTGGATACGAAGCAATCATTATCAGACTCAAAGTTCAGTTGTCTCACCCTAAAACGTCCCTAATCTCGCGGAACCACCCCTGAAAACAGACCGCGCGCTGGTTGCCCCCCATCGGCACCCCAACAGAACGCCACGGAGTGGGCCACCTCGTCACGACAGCTACCTGGGGTCACGACAGCTACCTGGGCGATTTGGTGGGCGATTTGGTTGGGCTATCTAGTGGGCTATTTAGCGGTGAACCCCTGCTCAACCCCCGGACTGCCGTCCACGCAGGCACTATCGCCGCCGGGTTGATCGGGACTGGGTTGATCGGGCGGCCGGAGTAATCGGTGAGCCCCAGGCGTGGATCACACGCTCGACCTCGACGGCATAGAACGCCCATCTCGGGTCCATCTCGGAGTTTGTGGTCACGGTACGTGCACGCCCGTCGGAAAAATCAGACAGCCAGCGGCGGCCGACCAGTTGCCCCAGGCTGGTCCGGCCTGGACCGACACGGTGGCGCGCCGAACCAATTTGATACTAGCGATGCATTCGGATCGGCAGTATACATACTAGTCGGCATGAGGTAATCCCGTTAACAGACCCGTAGTCTTATGAGAAACATGTGGAGTAGGTAAAGTGCGGGCTACTGACCAGGGCATGGCTCTCGCGAGGAGCACACCACCCCCGGCGCGTGGGCACATTAGGCGCGCTACCGTCCCTTACCATCGAAGGGACTGGCTCGGGGCCGGAAGTTCTCTGGACGCGAAGCATTCGCGCCGCCACGCGGCAGCCGCAACGAGACAGGAAGCGTGATGACCGAGGCCACCGAGAAACGGGCCGGCGCCACCCGCCATCGACTCATTGCCGCCGCATCACGCGAGTTCGGCCACCGCCCGTACAACTTGGTCAGCCTCGACGACATCTTGGCTGAGGCCGAGCTGACCAAAGGGGCAATGTACTTTCACTTCCCCTCCAAGCAAGCGCTGGCGATGGCGATCGTCGACGATTTCCACGAGATGAGCCGTGCAGCGGTCACCGACTTGCTTGCCCGCAAGATGTCGGGACTGGAAACAGCGATCGACCTTGTCTATCTCCTTGCGGTGCAAAATACCCAAGACGAGGTGGCCCGGGCCGGCGTCCTACTGCTGGAGACCCTGGATAACACCACCGCCCTGTGGCAGACGTGGATTGAGTTCGTCACCACCCTGATCCGAAAGGCAGTCGCCGAGGGCGACGTCGTCGACCAGCACGATCCCGAAGACATCGCCAAAATGCTGGTGGCGCTGTGGGCGGGTGTGCGCCGAATCAGCGATCTCGACCGGCCCGAGAACCACCTCGATAACCTCCAAAACGCCTGGACACTGGCGCTACCGAGCTTTACCAATCCCGACCGGATCGACTACTTCGCCCAGTTCATCAAGCGCCGCCACGGGCTCGCCGTGAAAAAGGTCTCCGCTGAGATAATTCCGCTTTGACGTGCAGAGGCCCGGGCCGCTTGGTCAGGAGTCAGCCGTCAAACGCGTACTAGTGCTCGTCAACCCAGAGTCGCTCGGTCAAATTCTCAAACGTCACCAGCACCACCGGATCATTGCGCCGCATCAGCGCCGACTTGCTCATCTTGGCCCGCACCGTCCAACCCTCGCCATGTCGCAGCTCCACCACCAGATTGGCCAGGGCCTCGACGCCAGAAAGTGCGCCTAGCGCGGCCGGCGCGGTGTGGAAGACGTCGGGAAACGCCAACCCCGCCAGGCTGTCCTGCTCGTAGCCCATCATCTCTGCAAACGCAGTGTTCGCGAACAAGATGATGCCGTCGCGCGCCATGGCGAGCGTGGGGACGGGGAGCCGTTCCAGCACGACCAGGGCGGGCAACCGCGTCAGGATGTCCATCGGTGAATCTTCAGAACTCCCAGAACGCCGCCGCTCGACCTGCCGACTTTCATCCATATCTTCCCCCGTACCAGCGTCGTCACGACGGGATCGGTCGGCCAAGCCCCCGCCTGCCGACCGCCGATCCGCCATGCAAGGCACAGTAGCAACTCGCGAAGGTGAAATCATCAGAACAGGCAACCCCCCTGCACCCCGCGCCCCGGCCTGACCCGGCCTGACCGGGCCTGACCGGGCCAAGTATCGCCTGATTGGCTGTAATCGGCCGATCGATTGGCTAGGTCGGTTCTCCGGTCGGTCGACCGAGGTGCACCCTGCCGGGCGCGCCGGCGCACCTAATCCCCCGCGCTAAATCCCCTGCGCTAATCCCCTGGCATCCCCAGGCATCCCCAGGCATCCCCAGGCATCCCCTGGCGCCCCCTGGCATCCCCTGGCATCCCCTGGCATCCCCTGGCATCCCCTGGCGCCCCGCAGTTCCCCCGCCACTCCCCGGCCGCCGCTCCGTACGCACCCTGTCTGTGGTCTGTAGAGACCCCCTGTCCCTATGCGCATGCATGCTTTAAGTACTAACCACCAGATCTACGGTTTGTTTATCGCTTTACAGGGTTACTAGAAGTATGTATGCTCCCTACGAAGTGCATGGTCGGTATATGGTTACGTCGCACTCGGGCGGGGTTGGCACCGCGTTCACGTCCCGGGTCGACCTGCTTCCACTAGGAGCCAGCATGGGACCTAGGCAGACGGCGGATAACACGCTGAGCTACCCAACTAGATCGTGCGGTGCACAGGCTGGTCGTGACTGGACCAGTGCCACAACAGGTTTCGGCTACGCCAAACCCACGCCGTTCTTCTCACTCAGACTGCGCGGCGCGCAGCACGTCACCTACAGGTTGGAAGCGGAATCATGACCAGCATTTCATCGTCAAGCTCGGCCGAATTGGGACACAGCGTGTCTGGGCGGCAGCCGTCGGAATCGACGGGCACCAACGAGCATCCGCTCCATCTGCTCCATGGCTCCGACCACCGACCACCGCCGATCTCGGATCCAACAGTCAGCCTGGTCATTCCGGTCCGGAACGAGGCCCGCAACATCAGCTGGGTCCTCGAGCAGATCGTCGACGAGGTGACGGAAATCATTCTCGTCGATGGCAATTCGACCGACGTCACGCTCGTTACGGCTCGTCGGTGCCGGCCCGACGTCCGGGTGGTGCCGCAGCAGGGTGCGGGCAAAGGTAGCGCACTGCGCACCGGCTTCCTGGCCGCGAGCGGCGACATCATCGTCATGATGGACGCGGACGGCAGCATGTTGCCCAGCGAGATCACCCACTACGTCCACTTCCTTTCCAACGGTTACGACTTCGTCAAAGGATCGCGCTTCATCAGCGGCGGATCGTCTTTGGACATCACTCCGTTCCGGCGGCTCGGCAACAAGTTCCTGCTCGCGGTGTTCAACTCGCTGTACGGCGGGCACTTGACCGATCTCTGCTACGGATTCTGCGCGTTCGACCGTCGCTACCTGGAGGCCCTGGACCTGACCGCGACCGGCTTCGAAATCGAGGCGGAAATGACCGTGCGTGCCATGCAGGCGGGCTTGCGTATCACCGAGGTTCCCAGCATCGAACTGCCCCGCCGGAGCGGAAAATCGAACCTGCACGCGATCCGTGACGGCATCCGAGTGCTACGGACTGTGTTGCGCGACCACCACGATGGCGTTTCCGGGCATCTCGTGCAGGCCGCTCGACAACGTGTTCATGCCTCAAAGCCCATCGCGCGGCCCATCACGGCCGTGTCGGCGGTGGCCGATCAATGAACAGCCGACGGGGCCGCCGGCTGACGGCGCCACCCTCGTCTTCCCGGAGGATCGAAGGCAATGATCTTCCGATCGGTGTCATCGACGTCGATTTGAGCATTCCGCCCGCCGAACACGTTAGGCGTTCGACATGATCCCGCTGACGACTGGCGGCATCAAATGCGTTGCGGCCATTGGAGCGCACTGTGACGACATCGCCGTTGGCGCAGGCGCCACGCTGATGCAGATCGCCAAACGCAATCCGGGTGTCGTGGTGCACGCGCTGGTGTTGACCGGCGCCGGCACCGAGCGTGAGGTCGAGGAAAAGAACGCGTTCGCCGCGATGTGCCCCCAAGCCGACGTCCGGTTGACGGTTGCCGACCTTCCCGACGGCTACCTGCCCGACCACTGGGGACTGGCGAAGCACCATATCGCCAAGTTCCGCGGCACCTGCAAGCCCGATATCGTGCTGGGTCCACAGCGCAGCGACTACCACCAGGACCGGCGCCTGACCGCGGAGATCCTCCCCACCGAGTTCAAGTCGCAAGTGGTGCTGGGCTATGAAATCCTCAAATGGGAGGCGGACTTGCCGAATCCCACTATTTACGTACCAATTCCGAACGACCTCGCGCAACAGAAGACGCGAATGCTCAGGGAATGCTACCCGTCTCAGTCCAGCAGCGACTGGTTCGACGACGACGCATTCCTCGGGCTGCTGCGGGTGCGCGGCGTGCAGTGCCGCTCCCGCTACGCCGAGGCCTTCGTGATCGAGAAGGCGATGCTGAGCCCCAGCGGAGGCTATTCAGTCAATTAGCCGGCCCAAGGCCCAAGGACCCCGCCCGAATCCGACCGAAAGACATGTGATGAGCCTAGGAAGTCGCGCCGCTGACGGGAGAGTTCAGCAGCTACTTCCGAGCCAGTGCAGATCGCTCGCACCACACACGCGGCCGACTTGCAAACGGCCACAGCACTTCTGGTCGCCAGCACCGAAATGTGAATTCGCATCGTGAAGCTACCCGGCCGCCTAAGCGCAAGGCGGATTCGCTACCGCGAACCCGCGCCTTCGCCGTTGATGACATTCAGTTACCCCGCGCCAGCCGGAATACCAAGCGGCACGCGAAGAATCGAGAGCGGCATGAATTGCCGCCTATGCCAGTCGGACCGGCTGCTGAGCGTCTTGGACCTCGGCTCGACCCCGCTCTGCGAGAAATTCCTCACCGCCGACGAACTCGATCTACCGGAAGCGACGTTTCCACTGCACCTGGCGGTCTGCGAGGACTGCCTGCTGCTGCAGATACCGGCGCTCCTCCCGGCCTCGGACGCATTCATCGAACATGCCTGCTTTCCTTCGTATTCCGATAGCTGGGTAAAGCGCGCGAAGGGTTATGTCGACCAAGCCGTCCGGGGCCTGAATCTCGGACCCGACTCATTCGTGGTGGATGTCGCCAGCAAGGACGGCTACCTGCTGCAACATCTGGCCGCCGCGGGCATCCCGTGCCTGGGAATCGAACCTTCGGCCAACGCCGCTGCCGCCGCCCGCGACCGCAAGCTACCCACGGTGACGGCGCTCCTGGATCAGCAGCTGGCGCGCGAGATTCGCGCCCAACACGGCCCGGCGGACCTGGTCATCGCGAACGACATCTACGCGCAGATACCCGATCTGCGCGGTTTCACCCGATCGTTGGACGGACTGCTCGCCGACGACGGCTGGCTGAGCATCGAGGTGAACCACGCACTAAACCTGGTGCACCTTGGGCAGTTCGACACGATCTTTCACGCACACTCGCAGTACTACACAGTGCTCTCGGCGATCAACGCGCTGGCCACGGCCGGCCTTGCCGTCGTCGACGTCGAGCTCTTGCCCACCCGCGGTGGGTCGATCCGGCTTTGGGCGCGCTCAGCCGAGGTCGCGGGACCGCCGACCCAACGGGTGGAAAAGGTGCTGCGCGCGGAGGAAGCAGCTGGACTGCATTGCGTCGACGGCTACCTGCAACTGCGTTCGCGCACGGAGACCACCCGACACGAGCTGTTGCGGTTCCTGTTGCAGTGCCGGGCCGAGGGCAAACGCGTCGTCGGCTACGGCGCGCCGGGCAAGGGCAACACCCTGCTGCACTACTGCGGC
This sequence comes from uncultured Actinomycetota bacterium, assembly GCA_963778135.1. GTDB lineage: Bacteria > Actinomycetota > Actinomycetes > Mycobacteriales > Mycobacteriaceae > Mycobacterium. The sequence goes on from CAVZTC010000006.1 coordinate 104,031, forward strand.
ATCCGCGGCGATCTGCTCGAGTACACCGTCGACCGCAATCCCTTTAAGCACGGCCGGTTCACGCCGGGCACGCGCATACCGATTTATGAACCGGAGCGCATCGCAAAGGACCGCCCGGACGTTGTTCTGGTGCTGCCGTGGAACCACGAACCCGAGGTGACCCAGCAACTTCGCTACATTGCGGAGTGGGACGGCCAGCTCGTCTTTCCGCTTCCGACGCTGCACGCCGTCTCACCGTAAATCCCACAAGTCCGGTAACTCTTCGAGCAGGACTGCGGCCCGCGACGCATCATGGCCCGCTGGGCAAAGTCTGCGCGTCGCGCGCGATGTCAAGCGTGGCAACCGGATACATCCCGGAGCCGTCGCGGCCGTCCCGGGCCAACGCCATGGGCGGATAGTTCACCACGTGGGTTCCGCCCGGTTTGTGCTGCTGCCAGTCCACCACGGCCTGCACCGTGTAGTGCCCCGCCGGCAGGCCACCCAGATCGACGTGCACCGCGTCGGTGGTCGACGCGGGGGCCACCGTGTCGCTCTTCTGGCTGGAGTCATCGTGGAGCAGCGCCTTGAGGTTGACCGCCGCGGAAATGGTGCGGACTACGGCGCCCGAGAAATCCACCAATTTGTAACTCGGAACCCAATTCTCGGTGGCCACCGCGGCGCCGTAGTTGGTCCATTCGACGGAGATGGTCGCCACGTTGCCCTGCAGTGATTGCGACCCCGGCTTCGCATCCACCGAATACCGGTAGCCTGCGACGACGTTGGCCTGGGCCCACAGCTGGTATAGCTTGGCATCCATCGGCGTGGTCGAACCCTTGTCCGGAAAGTTCGCGCTCGAGGTCAGCGACACGTGATACCTGACGACGTCGTAGAGGCCCTTCGTGTAAAAGTCGACGAGGCTGGTTTTGTCCGGCGGCTGGCCGCCCCACTCCGTGATCACCGGCGCCGTCGCGAGCCGCTTTCGCAGATCGTTAACCGACGAATCCTTATGTTGCACATACCAAGATGAGTCGTCGGAGGCCCACGCCGGCAACGGTGCCGCGATGCCGAGCGCATAGGAACTGATGCCCGCCGGCGCGATCAGTTTCTTGGTGACGTCGTCGGCGAGCATCTGCCGCACGATTTCGGGATTTCCACCGGCGACCACCATCTGGGTGTGGGGGAAGGCGGTTACGTTGGCCGCGACCAACTTTCGGATGGAGTCGACGGTGATGCCCTGGTCACGGTACTGGCTGTAGTAGCCCAGCTGCGCCATGCTCTCGTCGGGCCCCGGCCCGGGCGAGCCCAAGGCGTCACGCAGATAAGCGATTTCGCCGTCGCCGGCGTCGCCGTAGCCGGAGAACTCGAAAACGCCGAGCCGCTCGTCGCTGTCGTAGCGACGTCCGAGCGCGGCCAGGAGCTGCTCGAAACCGGCGAGGTAGCCGGGATCATTCCAGTTCGGCACCACGTGCGTCACGCCGTGTGTCGACGAGCCCGCCGGCGGCCCTGGGAGAGTGGTGCTGGCGCCGGGCAGGGCGCGCACCCAGTCCGGAATCCCGATATTCGTGTCGTTGGGATACGCGGCATCGCAACAGGAGTTGTAGGACGACACCCTAAGCGTTAGCCGCATGCCACGGTCGGCGAGTTTCGTTAGCGCGTCGTCGATCACGCTGAAGTCGAATTTGCGGTCGTCGGGGGCATCCGGGGGCAGCGTGCGCGGGTCGACGGGCTGCAGTTGTCGCCAAGAAACCCGGAGGCTGGCGTCGTACGACTTGGGCCAGGCGGGGTACCGCCGCTGGGCCGGATTGGCCTGCGGGAAAAGCGGTTCCATGCGGTCTTCATACTGGCCGCGCAGCGGGTTGGGTATTTCCTGCGCGGTCGCGGGTATAGCGGGACTGACCATCGCGTTCAGCGGCCCGGGATTGAGGTGCGGGCGGCTACATCCGTTCAGTGATCCGCTCAGGGCCAGCGCCGCGCACGCGACAACCAGCACGGTCTTACTCGTCAAGCTGCACAAACCATCCCGCCAGTGTCAGATCGCGCCGAGCGACAACGCCTCGCGATCGGCGAGGAACGGCATCGGCATCCAGCGCGCGGACAGCAACGCTTCCATAGCGTTGCCCGGGACGGGGCGCGACAACAGGAACCCCTGCGCCCGGTGACATCCATGTTGCATCAAAGTCAGTGCGGCAGCGGGTGTCTCAACCCCCTCGGCGACCAGTTGCAGGCCGAAGGCCTCGGCAAGCCCGATGATGGCGCGAACAATGGCCAGGTCACCGGCGTTGGTGCCCAAGTCGCGGACGAATCCGGTGTCGATCTTGAGCATGTCCACCGGCAGCGACTTCAGGTGCGACAACACCGCATAGCCGGTGCCGAAGTCGTCGATGGCGATCTGAACCCCGACCTCCTTGAGTTCCGCCAGGGTCTTGCGGGTGGTTTCGATATCGTGCACCACCGCCCGCTCGGTGATCTCCAGACAGACCGATCCGCCGTCGATCCCGAATTCCTCGATGGTGTCGGCGACACTGCGGACGAAGCCGCGGGTGATCAGCTGGACCGGCGACACGTTGATCCGCAAAATGGCGCTTTGCCCCACGCCGTTGGACCGCCACCGGCTGAATTCCGCGCAGGCGCTGCGCATCACCCACCGACCCAGCTCCCCGGCCAGGTTGGTCGATTCGGCCACCCCGATGAACGAATCGGGCAGCAGCAGCCCCCAAATCGGGTGCCGCCAGCGCACCAGCGCCTCGGCCCCCACGATGGCGCCGGTCCACAGGTCGACCTCGGGTAGGTAGTGCAGCAGCAGCGCTTCGCTGTCGATATCGCCCTGCAGGTGGAGCTCGATGTCGTTGCGGAAGGCGCTCTTCAATGACATGTCGTCGGTGGACAGCGCGATCTGGTTGCCGCCCCCGCGCTTGGCGGTCAACACGGCCTCGTCGGCCCGGCGCAGTAGATCGGTGCTGTTGTCGCGCCCCGGCATGCCGACCGCCAGTCCGATGCTGACCGTGCGGGTGATCATGTGGCCGCCGATGGCAAGGCGTTCGCGCAGCATGGTCCCGAGGCGACGGGCGAACGACTCCGCGGTTCCGGCTGCCATCGGGTGGTCCGGGATGACGACGAACTCGTCCCCGCCCAGCCGGGCGATCATGCTCTGATTGCCCGCGCACACCCGGATGCGTTGCGCGAACACCCTGATGAACCAGTCGCCGGCGGTGTGGCCCAGGTAATCGTTGATGGGCTTGAGCCGGTCGAGGTCGAGGTAGAGAACCGCGACGGGCCCGGGGTTGCCCGCCGCGAGCCGCTCGGAAAGGTGGGCAACCAACGCACGGCGGTTGTACAGCCCGGTCAGATCGTCGTGTTCAGCCAGATAGCGGAGCTTTTCCTCCGCCGCGATACGCGCCTGCAGCTGCGCGAACAGCGCGGCCACCGCCTCGAGCGTGTTGATCTCTTCTTGCTTCCACTTCCTGGCTCCGAACTTGACGAAGCCGAGCACGCCGGTGGTCACGTCGCCCGACACCAGCGGTGCGGCGGCCACCGAGGGCGCGGTGGGCACTTTGGCCCCGCTGAGCCAGCGCTGGAAGGAGCGATTGGCCGGGTCCGGCCGTATCACGATGGGTTTGCGGCCGTGTTCGCACTGCGCCAGCACCGGGTCGGCGCTGGTGAAATGCACAACGGCCATCGGGTCCGGGTCTGGGACTTCCACCCTCGGCGGCCACTCCGCTACCAACACCGAAGCCCGGATGTCGTGGTCGTGGTGGCGCAAGAAGCTGGCGTCCACATCGAACTGTTCAACGAGCTGCGCGAGGACCTTTTCGCTGACCTGGGTCGCGGTGGATGCTGTGGCCTCCATCAGCCGCGTGGCGACGGAGGTGACGACAAGATCCAGGCTGCGCGGCAACGGGGCCCCTCCGGTATGGCACGTGTCCCGGCTGGGCACGGGCCCAATCAGGGGATGGTCGTCTTCAAGACTGCTTCTCCCGATGCACTCCGGTGCGCATTGGAGAACCCCATTGTTGGCGTTATTGCGTAGTAGTTAATTCGGCCCGGGGCAGGCAACGAATTGAACAAAAGCCTAACACGCGCCAACGGTCGCGGTCCCGCGAAATGAGGCCGGTTATTGACGCTCAGACGACGCGGGATGAAGCACCCTGCCTGCGGCTTTGTCCAGGAATCCGACAGTTTGCCCGGCCGCTTTTGCGCGTGGTTCGCGCCTCCCAGACGCGGCGGCACACCCCCAGAACACCGTGACGCAACTGCCGCGCCGATTAGGCTCAGCCCGCCATCAACCGCCGTCGGCCGCCGTCAGCCCCCCTCAGGCCCCGTCAGGCCCCGTCAGCCCCCGCAGCCCGGCTCCGCCGAGGCAAATAGCAGGACCACCGCGCGTAGCTGCCGCACTCTCGGCCACGTTTGCTCACCCGCGGGGTGCACCTGGGAAACTTCGTGTTCATGGTGGGTCGCGGTCAAGGGAGTGAGACAGCTCACAATTGCGGGACGACCTGTCACGGACGGTCGCCCTGCGGTGTCTCAAGGGCATACGCCTAGAAGAGGAGACACACATGACTGACATGACACGCGTCGTCGTCGTCGGCGGCGGATACGCCGGAACGCTGGCCGCCAATCGCCTGCGGCTGCGCGCGGACATCGACATCACCCTCGTCAACCCGCGCCGGGTGTTCGTCGAGCGAATCCGCCTGCACCAGTTGGTGGCCGACACCGGCGCCGCGACCGTGGACTACGGCACTCTGCTCGGCGACGGAATTCGTCTGGAAGTCGACGCAGTCGAACGGATCGCAACCGACGACCGGCGGGTCCTGCTGACCTCCGGTGCGGCGCTGAACTACGACTACCTGATCTACGCCGTGGGCAGCACCGGCACGCCGGCCGCCAAGCTCGGCGGGGTGCCCGGTGCCGTCGACTTCGCCCACTCGGTCGCCGACCTGGAAAGCGCGCGGCGGCTGCGTTATGCGCTTGCCGATACGCCGACCAGCGCACCCGTCACCGTGGTCGGCGCCGGACTGACCGGTATCGAAACGGCTTCCGAGCTGGCCGAACAGGGACGCCCCGTGACGCTGCTCTGCGGCGGGCTGCTCGGGCCGTCGCTGAGCAAGCGGGGCCGGCGGTCGGTGGCCAAGCAGCTGCGCGGCCTCGGCGTCAACCTGCTCGAACAGGCCGCCAGCGAGGTGCTTTGGGACTCGGTGGTACTGGACGATGGCAGCGTGCTGCCCAGCTCGGTGACCGTGTGGACGGCGGGATTCGGGGTGCCCGACCTGGCGACGCGCAGCGGGCTCACCACCGATGCGGTGGGCCGGCTGGTCACCGACGAAACCCTGACCAGCGTCGATGACGACCGGATTGTCGCCGCGGGTGACGCCGCCGCCCCCTCGGGCCAGCCGCTGCGGATGAGCTGCCAAGCCGCTGGGCCGTTGGGCGTTCAGGCGGCCAACACCGTGCTGAGCCGCATCGCGGGGACCGCGCCGGCGGCGCTCAACCAGGCGTTCGTCGGGCAATGCATCAGCGTGGGCCGCGTGCACGCCACGGTCCAGCTCGCCCACACCGACGACACCCCGATGAACGCGTACCTCGGCGGCCGGGTCGCCGCCTCGCTGAAGGAAGCGGTCTGCAAGGGCACCGTGTGGTCCATCCGGCGCGAGGCCGCCAAACCCGGCAGCTACTTCTGGCTCAAGGGCGGCAACAGGCCGGCGCAAGTCGAGCAGGTCGCGCCGCGATGACGCACACACCCGGCGATGGTGAGCACGCAGAACGGTTCACCCTGCTGCGCCCGCTGCTGTTCACCATCGCCTACGAAATCCTGGGCTCGGCAACCGAATCCGACGACGTGTTGCAGGACAGCTACCTGCGGTGGGCGAACGTCGATCTATCCACCGTGCACGACTCCAAGTCCTACCTGGCACGGCTGGTCACCCGGCAGGCGCTCAACACGTTGCGGGCGGACGCCCGTCGCCGTGAGGAGTACGTGGGCCCCTGGCTGCCCGAGCCGCTGCTGCTCGACGAGCAGGACCCGTCGGCGGATGTCGTTCTGGCGGAATCGGTGTCGATGGCAATGCTGGTGCTGCTGGAGACGCTGAGCCCGGACGAGCGGGCGGTGTTCGTGCTGCGGGAGGTGTTCGGCTTCGACTACGGCGAGATCGCCGAAGCCGTGGGTAAACCGTCGCCGACCGTACGACAGGTCGCCCACCGGGCGCGCGAACACGTGCGCGCCCGACGGAAGCGGTTCGACGCGATGGACCCGCAACGCAACGCGGAGATCACCGCGCAGTTCCTGGCGACGGCGGCCAGCGGGGATGTGGACGCGCTGATGGCGATGCTCGCGCCCGACGTCGCCTGGACGGCCGACGGCGGCGGCAAGGTGAGCGCGGCGCGTAAACCGGTGGTTGGCGCCCAGCGCGTGGCGAGGGCCATCGCCGGGCTGGTGCGCAGGACGGCGGGCCGGGCTCGATTGGACATGGTGACGTGCAACAGCGCTCCGGCCGTCCTGCTGTACCTCGACGACCAGCTCGAGGGCGTGATCACGGTGGAGATCGTCGACGACAAGATCACCAACTTCTACGTGATGCGCAACCCCGACAAGCTCACCACCCTGGCGCGCAACTCTGCGGCCCGCGCGATCAGCCGCGATTAAAGGCCAGTTCAGCTGCGGTTGGGCCGGGAAATCTGGGGGGAAATCCACCGTTCTGTCAAGCTAGGGCGGTGCGAATCGACCGGCTGGGCGATCTTGGCGGCGCGCCGAAGGTGCTGCGCGCCATCGGCGACGCCACCAGCCGGCTCGATCTGGCCCCGCCGGCCGCGCTGACCGGCGATTGGTTCGGCGCGCTGGCCGTGATTGCGCCGAGCCTGTCGGTGCGACCCGTAAGGGTCGACGACGCGTTCGCGATCCGCCCACCGGCCGAGGCACCCCGCTCGCCGGCGCTCGGCGGCGGGTGGGTCGGCTACCTCTCCTACCCGGATCCCGGGGCCGACGGGCGGCCGAACCGGATCCCCGAGGCAGCGGGCGGCTGGACCGACTGTGTGCTGCGCCGCGACCGCGACGCGCAGTGGTGGTACGAGAGCCTGTCGGGTGCGCCGATGCCGGACTGGCTGGCCGGCGCCCTGGCAACAACACCGGCGCCGGCCGCCGAACCGCGCTGCCGGATCGACTGGGACGCCGCCGACCACGCCGCCCATCGCGCCGGCGTCCTGGCCTGCCTGGACGCGATCGGCGCCGGCGAGATCTACCAGGCGTGCGTGTGCACCCAGTTCACCGGCAAGGTCACCGGGGCCCCGCTGGACTTCTTCGTCGACGCCGTGGCGCGCAGCTCGCCGGCGCGCGCCGCCTACGTGGCCGGACCGTGGGGTGCGGTGGCGTCGCTGTCCCCGGAGCTTTTCCTGGCCCGCCGGGGCGACGTCGTGACCTCGAGCCCCATCAAGGGCACGCTGCCGCTGGATGCCTGGCCGGCGGCGTTGCGGGCGTCGGCCAAAGAGGTGGCCGAGAACATCATGATCGTGGACCTGGTCCGCAATGACCTGGGCCGGGTGGCGATTACCGGCACGGTCACCGTGCCCGAGCTGTTGGTCGTGCGGCGCGCACCCGGCGTGTGGCACCTGGTGTCGACGGTGGCGGCCCAGGTTCCCGTCGAGCTGTCGCCGTCCGCGCTGCTGGACGCGGCCTTCCCGCCGGCCTCGGTCACCGGGACCCCCAAACTGCGGGCGCGCCAGCTGATCGGCCAGTGGGAGCAGCATCGTCGCGGGATATATTGCGGCACAGTTGGGTTGGCGTCCCCGATCGCCGGGTGCGAGCTCAACGTCGCGATCCGGACCGTCGAGTTCGACGCCATCGGTAACGCCGTGCTCGGGGTGGGCGGCGGGATCACGGCCGACTCCGATCCCGACGCCGAATGGCAGGAGTGCCTGCACAAGGCCGCTCCCATAATCGTCGGGCATCCTTCCACAGCGACCGCTGCGCAGGCCGGTTAACCAGCGGATTTGGCGATAATTGCACGTCGAGCGCCCACCTTGCCTAGGATCAAGGCCATTGACTCGTGCCGATCGCGGGTCGTCTGCGAGTTGGGGGCCCTATGAGAATCGCCATCCTTGGCGCGGCGGCAGCCGCGATGCTGGGGGGGACGCTAGCGATCACCCCGCTGAGTTCGGTCAGCCCGCCGGGGCAAAGCGGGGCGGCCTGCGACACGGGCGCAACCGGCGCGCACTGCGAGCGACTCGCTTCGGTGCTGATGCCGCAGACGGCGGCACCGGCGGGACTGCCGGCAGCGGCGGCGGCGGCCGCACCGGGTGGAGCCGGGCCCATGGCGCCGGCGGTGGCCCTGCCTGCGCAGGGCGCTCCCGCCGCGTTTGTACCGGGGGTCTCCCAGCCGGGCGTGCCATTGGCGGCGGTGCCGAGCGCGCCAGGAGTCCCCGGCCTGCCCGGCGTGCCCGCGGCGTCGATCCCGGGCGTGTCCGGCCTGCCGGCCGCGAGCGTGCCGGGGGTGCCCGGCGTGGATGTGCCAGGGATTCCCGGGGTGCCGGGCCTGGATGTGCCGGGGCTACCCGGGGTTCCGGGCCTGGACGGGCTGGGCATACCCGGCGTCGGCGATCTATACGGCGCGGCCGGCGCGCTCCTGGGCGGCTACGGGGCCTGGGGGGTCGTCCCCTCGGTGGTCAATGGGGTCGTCACCGCGGCCAGCATCGCGGCGGGCGTCGGCGTCAGCGGCATCGGGCTGCTCGGCACACTTGCAATTCTCAACCGAGGCGGCGGGATACCCGGCCTGGTCACGACGGTCGGACTGGCCTCGCTGCTGGCGCCCGGGGTGACCCAGGCGATACAGGCGGCTGGGCCGGCGCTGCAGGCGGGCCTGACCACCATCCCGTCGGTGCTTGCGTCGCTTCCGCATTTGCCGGCCATCTCGGGCCTCCCCGGTCTGCCGTCGCTGGCGGCCGTGCCGGGTCTGTCCGCGCTGGCCGCCGTCCCGGGTGTCGAGGCGCTGGCCGCCGTCCCGGGTGTGGCTGGTCTGCCGTCGCTGCCCGGTCTGCCGGCATTGCCGGGCGTTCCGGGTCTGGCGGGCCTGCCGTCGCTGCCAGGCGTCCCGGGTCTGCCGAGTCTGCCTTCGCTGCCAGGCGTTCCGGGTCTCCCGTCGCTGCCCGCTCCCCCGTCGCTGCCGGCCGTACAGCTCCCGCCGCCGCCGCACCTCAATTTGCCGGCACCGCCGTCGCTCCCGCACCTGTGAGTTAGGGCGGTCAGCCGTCCGCTTGGCGGGCGCGCAGCACCGCATCGTAGAGCTGACGCGAGCGCACCTGGGGATGCGCCGCGGCCACCTGGCCGCAGGCGTCCTTGACCCGGATGCCCGCTTTGACCAGGGTCTCTACCTCGGCCACCAGGGACGGCAGGTCGGCGCGCGGGGTCGCACCGGCCAGTACGACGGTGATTTCGCCGAGCACGCCGTTCCCCGCCCAACTCGCCAGTTCGTCAAGCGATCCCCGCACCACTTCCTCGTGCACCTTGGTGAGCTCCCGGCAGACCACCGCCGTGCGCTCACCGCCGAGCTGCTCGACCGCGTCGCCCAGACAGGCGGCCAACCGGCGCGGCGATTCGAAGAACACGCAGGTGCGCCGCTCGTCGGCCAACGAAGCCAGCCACGTTCGGCGCGCCGAGCCCCTGCGTGGCGCGAAGCCCTCGAAGCAGAACTTGTCCGCCGGCAGACCGGACACGGCCAGCGCGGTCGTCACCGCGGACGGACCGGGCAGGCACTGCACCGGTAGGCCGGCGTCCAGGCACGCTACGACCAGCCGATAGCCGGGGTCGCTGATCACCGGCATTCCGGCGTCGCTGACCACCAGCACCGTCGCCCCGGCCCGGACCGCGTCGACCAGGGCCGGCACGCGCGCGGCCTCGTTCTGGTCGAACAGGCTGACCACCCGGCCGCCGATCGCCACGTCGAGCGCCTTGGCCAGGTTTCGCACCCGCCGGGTGTCCTCGGCCGCCACCACATCGGCGCGACGCAGCGCGTCGCTCAGCCGCGGCGATGCGTCCGACGGCTGGCCCAACGGGGTCGCAGCGAGCAACAGGCGGCCATAAGACATGACCGACAGCCTACGATCGACAGCGATGACTGCCCCGCCCAGCGAAACGCCCGTCGCCGTCCAGGAGCGCGTCGCACCCATCCTTAGCCCCGGTCCGGTGGTTCCGGTCGCGGATTTCGGTCCGACCGACGACATCCGCGGCTGGGTCGCGACCGGCGTGGTCGCCCTGCTGGCCACGGTGACCCGGTTCATCAACCTGGGCTCGCCGACCGATGCCGGCACACCGATCTTCGACGAGAAGCATTACGCGCCCCAGGCCTGGCAGGTGCTGCACAACCACGGGGTCGAGGACAACCCCGGCTACGGCCTGGTGGTTCATCCGCCGGTCGGCAAGCAACTGATTGCCCTCGGCGAAGCCATCTTCGGCTACAACGGGGTGGGTTGGCGGTTCACCGGCGCGCTGCTGGGCGTGGTCATGGTGGTGCTGGTGATGCGGATCGTCCGGCGGATCAGCCGGTCGACACTGGTGGGCACGATCGCCGGGTTGCTCGTCATCTGTGACGGCGTCAGCTTTGTCGCCGCGCGCACCGCGCTGCTGGACGGCTATCTCACTTTCTTCGTGGTCGCCGCGTTCGGCGCGCTCATCGTCGACCGCGATCAGGTCCGGCAGCGGATGCACCTCGCGCTGGCGCAGGGACGCGCCGGCGAGACGGACTGCGGCCCGCGGCTGGGTGTGCGCTGGTGGCGCTTCCTGGCGGGGGTCCTCCTCGGGTTGGCTTGCGGAACAAAGTGGTCCGGCCTGTACTTCGTGGTGTTCTTCGGCGTCATGTCGTTGGCATTCGACGTGGCCGCCCGGCGTCAATATCAGGTCACCAGGCCCTGGCTCGGGGCTTTTCGACGCGACTTGTTCCCCACCGGGTATGCGCTGGGGCTCATTCCGGTCGCGGTCTACCTGGCCAGCTACTCGCCGTGGTTTGCGTCCGAGACCGCGATCGACCGGCATCAGGTCGGTCTGACGATTGGCCGCGATGGGGTCCTCCCGCTGCCCGACGCGGTTCGCTCGCTGTGGTACTACCACGCCAAGGCTCTGCAGTTCCATGAGGGCCTGACGAATTCCGCGGGCAACTACCACCCGTGGGAATCCAAACCGTGGAGCTGGCCGATGTCCTTGCGGCCGGTGCTGTACGCCATCGATCAGCAGAACGTTGCCGGTTGCGGCGCCCAGTCGTGCGTCAAGGCGGAGATGCTGGTCGGCACGCCCGCTATGTGGTGGCTGGCGGTGCCGGTGCTGGCGTACGCGGCGTGGCGAACGCTGGTTCGGCGCGATTGGCGCTATGCCGCCGTTTTGACCGGCTATTGCGCGGGGTGGCTGCCGTGGTTCGCCGACATCGACCGGCAAATGTATTTCTTCTACGCGGCGACCATGGCGCCGTTCCTGGTGATGGCCATCGCGCTCATCCTCGGCGACATCCTGTACCCGCGCGGTCGCGGTCCCCGCTCGCAAGGTTCTCTGGGCTCTCGAGGCTCCCTGAGCTCTGAGCGGCGGACCCTGGGGCTGATCGTGGTCTCCTGTTATGTGGCCCTGGTGGTGACCAACTTCGCCTGGTTATTTCCGGTGCTGACCGGCCTGCCCATCGCGCAGGAGACGTGGAATATGGAGATCTGGCTGCCCAGCTGGCGCTGATTGGTCGGCTTTCGCGCTGTGGCTTCCCCGCGCCGCTCCCCACCGAGATTGCCGTGAGGGTTGCAATTGCAGCCCCAACCACAACCATGGTGGCAATCTCGACGGGCATGTCAGTGCCAGTGCTCATGATCGTCGCGTGGTAGCGGTATTTCTCGGAAGCGAAGCGATAGCGCGCGGTGCCCTGACGCGCGGCCAATTGCGTTGGAACTTCAGGCAGTTACATCCCGATGTCTACCTCCCAAAGGATGCGCACAGGACGCTGAGGGACGACATTCACGCGGCCTGGTTATGGTCCGGTCGTCGGGGCATAATCGCCGGCCGGGCCGCAACGGCACTCCATGGGGCGAAATGGGTCGACGATTTCACTCCGGTGGAGGTAGTGGGTCCGTTCAACCACCCGCCGCCGGGTGTCATCGTGCGCCGGGAACGATGCAGCGACGAGGACGTCGTCGCACGCGCCGGGCTACCGGTGACGAGCCTGGCGCGCACGGCGTTCGACCTGGCCCGACACCTGCCGCGCCTTGGTGCAGTGACTCATCTCGACGCGCTGTCCGCCGCGACGGGCCTCACCGCAGCCGATGTCACACCGCTGATTGCCCGCCACAAAGGAGCTAGAGGTGTGCGCAAGTGTCAATCGGTCCTTTCGCTGATGGACGGCGGCGCGCAGTCGCCAAAAGAAACCTGGCTAAGGCTCCTCCTCATCGACGCCGGCTTACCCAGGCCCGTCACGCAGATCAGGGTCACTGACGGCTACCGGGTGGCCTTCCTCGACATGGGCTGGGAAGAGCCGAAGGTCGCCGTCGAGTACGACGGCGACGATCATCGCACCGATCGGCGGCGATATGTGAAAGATATTCGCCGTGCTGAGATGTTCGACTGTCTTGGCTGGCACGTAATAAAAGTGATAAACGAGGATCACCCGAACGACATCATTCGACGGGCGCGTGACGGGCTGGCGCGCCGCGCATCACCCAGATTGCCGTGAGGGCTGCGATCGACGCCCCAACCACAACCATGGCGGCAATCTCGACGCACAACAACGCGCGCGCAACACGGGCTGGCGCGCCGCGCATCACCCAGATTGCCGTGAGGGCTGCGATCGACGCCCCAACCACAACCATGGCGGCAATCTCGACGCACAACAACGCGCGCAACCGTCAAATGGGGTCGCGGGCGGCCGGGCAGGACATGCAGCGCGGCCCGCCACGGCCGGTGCCCAATTCGGAGCCAGCAATGGTCAGCACCTCGATGCCCGCGTCCTGCAGGCGGGCGTTGGTCTGCGAGTTGCGCTCGTATGCGACGACGACACCGGGCGCCAACGCCAAGGTGTTGTTGCCGTCGTCCCACTGTTCGCGTTCGGCGACGACGGGATCCAATCCGGTATGGATGACCCGCAGCTTGTCGATCCCCATGGCGGCGGCTGCCGCCTCGACGAAAGGGGCCTCATCGCTGATGGTCACTGCATCCGGCGTGCGCTGGATGGTGAACGCCGAGAGCGCGTCGACGATGTTCGCGTACATCACCACGGTGTCCGTGTCGACCATGGTGCAGACCGTGTCCAGATGCATTTGCGCGCGCTTCTGAGCGATCGGCACCGCCAACACCGTGTTTGCCAGGTCGTCGTCAAAGAGGCTGCGCGCCAACGCTTCCGCACCGGCCGGAGTGGTCCGCTCACCCACCCCGACGGCGATCACGCCCGGGGCGAGCAACAGCACGTCACCGCCCTCGACGGGAGCGGACCTCGACTCGTAGGCCTTGCGCACGCCGGTGAACCGTGGGTGGTGGGCATAGATGAGGTCGGTCAGCGAAGCCTCACGCACCCGAGCCCGCAGCGCCAGTGACGGGATCACCACCCGCGGGCCGACCCACATCGACGAGTCCCTGGTGAACACCAGGTTCGGCAATGGGTCGATGACGAAATCCGACCCATGATGCATGCGCAGCACCAGCGACACGTCGGTCCTGGTGCCCGAAGGCAGCTCGTTGAACGTCATGCCGGCCGTCAGCACATGCGCCAACCGAACCGGATCGAGGCCACGCAGATACGCCGAAAGTTCTTGCGCCAAAGGCGCTCCCAACCGGCGCGCGTCGACGGCGGCGGTCACCCCCTGCATCCGGGCCGCCCCGCTGTGGTGGAGCGCTTCGGTCAGCAGGTCGGACAGCAGCAGCACTTCGACGCCGCGGCCCCGGAGCAGCTCGGCGAACTCGTCGTGCTCCTGCTGCGCGCGCGAGACCCACGGCAACCCGTCGAACAAGAGCTGGTCGTTGTTGCGTGGCGTCAGGCGCCGCAGCTCGGCGCCCGGCCGGTGCAGGATGGCGACCCGCAGCGTCCCCACCTCGGAATTGGTGCCCAGCTCGACGACACTCACACGTAGCACCGTAGCGGCCCGTCCGGCCGTTCCCGCGCAGTCGAACTAATGTGCGATAAACTCGCGGGCGTGGGCACACCGGTCCAGGGCTCGCTATTCGAGCACACGGAGCGCAGGCAACTCGGTGACGGCGCGTTCATCGAGATCCGCGCCGGCTGGCTGACGGGTGCGGATGCCTTGCTCGACGCGCTGTTGTCGACGGTGCCGTGGCGGGCCGAACGGCGCCAGATGTACGACCGGATGGTCGACGTGCCGCGGCTGGTGAGCTTTCACGACCTCACCGTCGAAGATCCCCCACATCCGCTGCTGGCGCGGCTACGTCGGCGGCTCAACGACATCTACGCCGGCGAGCTGGGCGAACCGTTCACCACCGTCGGATTGTGTTGCTACCGCGACGGCTCCGACAGCGTCGCCTGGCACGGCGACACCATCGGTCGCAGCAGCCGGCAGGACACCATGGTCGCGATCATCAGCCTCGGCGCCACACGCACTTTCGCATTGCGCCGGCGTGGCGGCGGCCCGTCGCTGCGGCTGCCGCAGGCGCACGGCGACCTGCTGGTGATGGGCGGTTCGTGCCAACGCACCTGGGAGCACGCGGTTCCCAAGACGTCGGCACCCGCGGGTCCGCGGGTCAGCATCCAGTTCCGGCCGCGCGACGTGCGCTAGACATTCAGCCGCGGATCGAGGCCACCGCCTTGACCAGCAGGTCGCGGGCGCGCTGCGTGTCGACCTTGGCCATCGGCTGATTCGGCACGACAAGCGGATTGGCGATAACGATCACCTGGTAGTCGCCGAACTGCGCGGTGTAGTCGTAGAGCTCACCCGTGTGCGCCCCGTTGCCGTACACCGCCTGCAAGACGCGGTGCACGGCCTGGGTGTGCGTCCCGTCGATGTGCGGTGCGTCGATGACCTCGATCCCGCCCCGCAGCTGGGCCCCCGAGAACGCCACCTTGCTGCAGTCCTTCCCCGGGTCCTGCAGCGGCAGCTCTTTGGAGGTCTCCATGGCGATGACGACGTAGCGGAGGCCGTTGCCCTCGGCGGACACCGCGGCCATATTGCCCTGCAGATCGGGGGGCATGTCCGGCCCAACCGCCGACTTCGCGCAGTTGGCGGGATCGAAAGTCAGCCCCTCGGGCAGCTTTCGGGCGGCAAAAAATTTCGGATCGATCGCCCTTTCGGGGACGTCGGCGACCTTGAACTCCGGACCGAAGCTCGACTTCACGCCGGAGACCTTGGCGATGTCGGCCTTCGTCGACGCGCTATTCGCGTCCGACGAACAGGCGGCGAGCAAGCACACCGATGCGACCACGACCGCCACCTTGAACATCGTGGCCAATCTACCCAAAGCGGACGCTCAGCCGCGCAACGTGGACACCGTTTTGACCAGGAGATCGGCGGCGAATTGCGGTGACAGTGCCGGCAGGGCCGAGCCGGGGTCGACGGTCAATATGGTGAACGCGTAGTAGGCGCCCAGATAAGCGGTGAATGTATAAGCCCGCGAATCGATTTCGGTGCCCGACTCGACGGGTGTCCGGACGTCGGTCACTATGCCGAGGGTTTCGACGCCGTCGATCGCAGGAGCGTCGGTGAGCCGAACGTCGGCGGTGGTCCGCCCGCCGACCATGGTCCACTGAGCGCACGCGGCGACGACGCCCTGGTCCGGCGTCACGGGTCCCGGCAACCCGGGCAGGGCCACGACCACCGCGTCGACGATGCCGCCCGAACCGGACCCCGACACACCCTGGGCGGATTGATCGCGTCCATTGCCGGGGTCGGCGAGCATCGCACACTGTTGCGGCTTGGACGTCGCGTCCGCCCCCAGCCCCCAGATCAACCGTGGCGAGGCGGCGCTCGGGATGCCGCTGGTCACCTCGTAGCCTGGCGGCAGCTCGTGACCGATCCGCCTGACGTTGGTTGGGTTGACCGCAGTGCCATGGGGCGTCGAAGATTTCGCGGGCGACGCCAGACCGGGTCCGGGCGCACTCGGATGAGCGCATCCGGCCGCCAGCAGCGTCACCGGCGCCATCAACGGGATCGCCACCGCGCCGAACCAGGACCGCGCCACCGCAGCGATCAACCAATCGCCTCGATCACCTGGCGGGCAACGCGCTTGATCTGCTCGGCCATAGCCTTCGTGAGGCCCAGGTCGCGGGTTTGCGGCACATCGATCACGGTGGTGATGACCCCAATGTCTTCGCGCTCCCAGACCGCGCCGAAGCGGTCCATGATCGCGCGCATCGGGGTGTTGTCGGAAAGCATTCGCGCGGAGAATCTTTCGACCCCGTCGACCTTGGCGGCCAGCGCGAGCGCGCCGATCAGAAAGGTCCCTATCCCTCGGCCCTGATAGGCGTCGGCGACGGTGAACGCGATCTCGGCGACCTTGGGATCGGTGGTGTCGCGAACGAAGCGCGCGTCGGCCACCGGGTCGCTCCCGTCGGTCACCACCCAGACGAAGTGGTCGACGTAGTCGACCTCGGCCAGGTAGTGCATCAGCGCCGGGGTGGGGACGCGAGCCGTCATGAACCGCCGATACAGCGTCTCGCTGGAGAATTGGATGTGGCCGTGTACGGTCCGTTCGTCGTCGCCGGGGAGGACGGGACGCAGCAGCAGGTCTGTCCCATCGCGGACCCGTATCGGGATCGGTGTGATGAATCCGGCGAGGCGCTGGCGCACGGTCCGCAGTAGCCGGGGCATCACCCCAGGGATGTGCACCAGCCGGCTGAAGGCGTCGTTGTCGCCGATCCAACCGGTCAGCGCCTCGGTCGCGGTGACCGTGGCGATCCGCGGGATCGCGCGCAGCAGCGCGATCTCGCCGACGATCTCGCCGGCCCGCGCCCGTCCGACCGCCACCGCGCCGTCGCTGCCGACTTGTTGGATCTCGGCGGTGCCCGACGAGATAAGCAGGAACGACACGGCCTGCTCGCCCTGTTGCATCAGCACCTGGCCGGCGGCGGTCCGCAGCGGCTCCACGCGCGCCGCCAACTCCATCAAGTCCTCGACCGGGCATCCGTCGAAGATGTGCAGGGTCGCGAGTTCTTCCGCGCGGGCGCCGATCAACTCGGTCACTGGGTCAGGGTAGCCCCCGGCCAGAGGTGCAGGCCCGCCGCAGTAGCACTAGCCTCACGGGCATGGGCCAGGATCCGCTCGAGCTGACTCGCGGTCTGCTCAACCGGAACGCCGCGCTGCGGCGCGGTTTCCTGGACGTGCTGGGTAAGTCGACGGAGTCCCCGGATTCGACGGTCGCTCAACGCGCCATGAACAGCCCGTTCGTCGCGACTGTCTACGAGCGGTTGTGGCGGCCGACGTCGTTCTACCTGGCCAGCGGCGTCACCACGCGAGCCGAACAGCGCCGCGCCGCGGCGGCCCTGCGTTTGTCAAGCGCTCAGCTTCTACTCGACGTCGCTTGCGGCCCAGGCAATTTCACCGGGCCGCTGGCGGCGGAACTGCCTGACGACGGCCTCGCTGTCGGACTCGATCTCGCGGAGCCGATGCTGACTCGCGCCGTGCAGGACAACAGCGGGCCCCGGACGTGCTATGTCCGCGCCGATGCACACCACATGCCGTTCAACGACGAAACATTCGACGCAGTCTGCTGTTTCGGTGCGCTGTACCTGATGCCCGAGCCGTTCGCAGTCGCTCATGAGATGGTGCGGCTGCTGCGGCCGGGCGGACGGATCGCCATTCTCACCAGCTACACGGGCCAGGCGCTGCCGATCGGGCGCGTCTTGACCGCCGTCGCCGACACGATCGGCCTGACGATGTTCGACGAACGCGCCTTTGTCGACCTGTTTGCCTCGGCCGGCCTGGTCGACATCGAACAGCACGCGCAGCGCGTGCTGCAGTTCGTCGCCGCGGGAAAGCCCGGCTGACGCGGCCCCGGCGCGGTAGGTTAGTTGGCGCTGGGCACCCAGTTGCCGTGGAATCCGGCGGGCACTCGATGGGGCAGCTTGACGCTCGCGACGTCCTGCAGGGTCTGCGCGTCCAGGATCGACAGCTCGCTGCGGTCGCTGGACTGGTCATACACATAGCCCATCAGCACGCCGTCGTTTTCGGCGGCATCCGGCGCTGACGGGTGGAAGACGAACTCGCCCAACGACTTTCCGGCGCCGAACGAGCGCGACTCGGTGCTGCCGGCAACGAAGTCGTGCCTGAGCAGGGCGTCGCCGCCGGCCACACCCTCGCCGATCGCCGGCGCGTACCCGTACCGATGCCGCTTGCCGACCAGGCGCTCGTCCACGCGGGGAAACTCCTGCCCGTGATCGTCGAATCGCGACTCGCGCACCTTGCCGTCCGCGAGATCGACGGTCCAGCGATCGAGAGTCGGCGTTCCCTCGTTGGGCCCGGTGTGATCGAGGTCGAACATCTTGGGGTGCCGCACCACGTCGAGAACGATGGTCTCGCCGTCGTCGTAGGCGTTCATCGGGTGGAAGACATAACACGGTTCCACGTCGAACCAGCGAACATCGGCATCGCCGCCCTCGCGTGGCATCACGCCAACGCGCGCCGGGTATTTAGGATCCCAGGAGTACGGGAATCGCCTGTCGGAGTCCTTCATCCGGGGCATACGCGCGGTGATCGGATCGGGGATCCGGACCCGGCCAACCACGGCCGACAGCATCAGTCGCGAGGCCAGTCGCAAGCCGCGCGGCATGGTCAATTCCGCGCCCAGCGCGTTGTCGAACGTGACCGGCAGGTCGTAGAACACAACGTGGCCGTCGGTCAGCGAGAAGTCGTGCATCATCGGGCCGCCGCTCACCGTCACGTCGACGGTACGGCGGGCCCGACCGTCGACGCCGATCACCGAGTACTGCA
This sequence comes from uncultured Actinomycetota bacterium, assembly GCA_963778135.1. Lineage (GTDB taxonomy): Bacteria > Actinomycetota > Actinomycetes > Mycobacteriales > Mycobacteriaceae > Mycobacterium. Next base: position 122,883 of record CAVZTC010000006.1, read on the forward strand.
CCGTGTTGCCCCGGTTAATGCTGTACGAGACCGCATGCAGCTCACCGGTTTCCGGGTCGCGCTTGGGGTGGGCCGTATACCCGCCGGTCAATGTTCCGTCGAAGTCGCATACGCCGACGGTGTCCAACTCGTCGCTGAGCTGATAGTTGGACACTCCACCTTCGACCAACGCGAGGGTCTTGCCGGCGTGCCCGATCACGTTGGTGTTGGCGCCGATATCCGAGACACCGAAATGCCCGGTCGGTGCCGGCTCGCCCAGCGCCCTGGTTGCCGCGGGTCCGCGCACCCAGCGGTTGCGGTACCACTCGGCCTTGCCGTCGCGGATCCGGATGCCGTGCACCATGCCGTCGCCCAGGAACCAGTGGTAGAGCTCGGGATCGATTTCGCTGATGGGATTGGGCCCGTTGCGCAGGTACCGCCCGTCCAGATAATCCGGGATCGTCCCTGACACCTCGAGATCGGTCAGCGTGAATTCCTCGTGCAGCGGAGCGAAGACGCCCTGCAAGTAGCGGTTGGACATGACAGACCTCCCTTGGCGATGGCGAGAGATGCCGAGCCTCGGTCAGGTATAGCACGATGCTCGGGCGTGACTTTGACACCCGTCATTGGCATCCGTCATTGACGATCGTCATTGACGGGCGGCAACGAATCCGCGTATCGTGCGTTCATGGGTTCGCCAAACGCCCTCACGGAGTCTCGATCGCCCGGCCCGGGCATTCAAGGCGTTCGAGAGGTCCGACGGTTGGAAACGCGAGCACGCCTGTTCGACGCCGCGCTGGCCGAGATCGGCCGGTCCGGGCTCGCCGGCGCCGACGTCAGCGCCATCGCCAACGCAGCCGGGGTAGTGCGGGGCACCTTCTACTTCCACTTCCCGACCAAGGAACACGTGTTGGTCGAATTGGAACGCAACGAAGAGATGAAGATCGTCGAGAACCTCGACGGCGCACAGGCCGAAAACGATGGCGGTGACTTGGTTTCGGTGCTCTCACTGCTGGTTCGGCATGTGGCGGCCGCCGAGCGCCGGTTGGGGCCGGTGGTCTTCCGCGACATGTTGGGGTTGCACTTCTCCGCAACTCGACCGGCCGAGGATCAACTGACCGAACACCCGTTGGCGGAGTTCGTCATTGCCGCGATCAGCCGCGCGCAGGACGCCGGCCGGGTCTCGACGGAACAGAACGCTGGCGAGCTCGCGATGTTCTTTTTGACCGGGCTGTTCGCGCTGCTGGCTACCGGCGCTTTGGATTCCGCGACGTCGGACGCCGTATCGGTGCGGTACGTAACGACCATGGTGAAGGGAGTCGAATCACGATGAATGGCAACGGAATCGAAGGGTACCGGGACTTCTTGAAGAGGCGCGACGGGGATGCCGATCTGCTGAACCGGCGCCTGGCGAATCGCGACGAATTCTTCGCCCGCATCGAGGCCAACCCCGTCCGGTCGATTCACCCCGCCGACCGAGCGACCTTCCAGCGCAACCTGCGCCGCCGCCGGCCCGAGCCCGGCCTGGACCGGAAAATGCTGTTTCTGCTCGCCACCGCCAAGCTGAACCAGGCCGAGCGATTCGGCGTCGGCCTCGGGGAAACCTACGGACTCAACAGCGACGAGGACGCCCCGCCAGAACGGGTGTACCTCGAGCTCGAGGAGCACTACCACACCCGGTTGCTGGCTTACGTGCTGGACGCATTCGACCTGACCTTTCAGGTGGTCCCCCCACCGTTCGTCATGCGCCAATTCGTGAAGACCGGTGTGTTCCTTCCGGAGCGGCTGGGGATCGCGTTCGTCGGGGCGGCGGAGATGGCGGGCTGCGTGATGTTCGATGAGCTGCGCCGGGTCGGCGCTGAATTGTTCGCCGACGAGCCCGAAGTCGCCGAACGGGTCGAGCTGCTCTACACCGAAATCCTCACCGATGAGGTTGGACACGTCGGTTACTGTGCTTCGCGATGCACCGTGGCCGAGCGGGCGATGATGCGCTGGCTCTTCCCCCGCATCGCAAGGCTGTTCGCGCGCCAGACCGCGGAAATCAGCCTCCTCGTTGACCGGGACGCGTTCCGCGCGCGGCTCGAGCGCCCGTTCGACGTCGACGAACTCACCGCCGGCCTGACCAACGAGACGTATCTGGTCACCCACCCGTGACCTGAGCCGAGGATGGCGGCCGATTCCGCGATGGCTGTCCGGTTAAGCGTGTCCTTTGAACGGACGCATCTTTAGCGGTTTCAGGCGCCGACGATTGGCATACTCGTGAGGTGACCGTGCCCGTCGCGGCGATCCCGCCGGACCGGGCTCGCTCGCTACGACCCAGCGAACTGGCGCACGCGTCGGTGATGGGCTCGCTGTGCGCCGCGATCGCTATCATCGCGGTCGTCCTCCCGCACGCGGGGGGACTGGGGTTGCTGGGCGCGGTGCCGATGGGGTTGCTGGCGTATCGCTACCGGATTCGCGTTCTGATCACCGGGGCGGTCGCCGCCGCTGTGATCGGCTTCCTGGTGGTCGGCCTGGGCGGCCTCGGGGCGGTCACACTCTGCGCCTACGTCGGCGGGCTGGCCGGCGTCGCGAAACGCCGCCGCCGCGGCGCGCCCACCGTGATCGCGGTGTCGATTGGCGCCGGCGCCGTTCTCGGTACCGCTGTGGTCGTCGCATTGACCGTCCTGGTGCGGCTTCGGCAGCTGGTGTTCCACGCGATTTCGGCCGCGGCGGACGGGGCCGCGGCGCTCATGGCGCGGGTAGCCGCGCTTGCGCCGGCCGCGCGGCAGCTCAAGCTGTTCTTCGCCGAGGCGCTGAATCACTGGCAGTGGCTGGTCCTCGGATACGCCGTCGTCATGATCACGGGCGCCTCGGTGATCGGCTGGTGGGCGCTGTCGCGGGTGCTGGAGCGACTGCGCGGCATTCCCGATGTGCACAAACTGGACGCACCGCTCGGCACCGGGCCGATCCGTCCGGTCCCGGTGCGAATGGACGGGGTACGGCTGCGCTACCCGCACGCCGACCACGACGCGCTGCGTGCGGTCAGCCTGGACGTGTCGCCGGGCGAACACGTTGCCGTCATCGGGGCCAACGGCGCGGGGAAGACCACGCTGATGCTGATCCTGGCCGGCCGCGAACCGACGTCGGGCAGCGTCGAGCGCCCCGGCGCGGTGGGACTCGGTCAGCTCGGCGGCACCGCCGTCGTCATGCAGCACCCGGAAACCCAGGTGCTGGGCACGCGGGTCGCCGACGACGTGGTCTGGGGGCTGCCGCCCGGCGCGACCATCGATGTCGGCCGGCTGCTCGGCGAAGTCGGTCTGGCCGGCCTCGCCGAACGCGACACCGGTGGCCTTTCCGGCGGTGAACTGCAGCGCCTGGCCGTAGCCGCGGCGCTGGCGCGGGAGCCGGCGCTGCTGATCGCCGACGAGGTCACCAGCATGGTCGACCCGCAGGGGCGCGATGCGCTGCTCTCGGTGCTGTCCGGTCTGACCGATCGCCACCAAACCGCCCTCGTGCACATCACCCACTACAACAACGAGGCGCAGGACGCCGACCGCACGATCAACCTCAGCGAATCGCTGGATAACACCGCGATGGTCGAGACCGCGGCCGCGCCCGCGTCGACGGTCGCGCTGGGCCACCAGCCGCACGCGCCGGTCCTCGAACTCACGGGCGTCGGCCACGAACACGGGGGTGGCACCCCCTGGGCACAGACCGCACTCCGCGACGTCAGCTTCGTCGTGCACGAGGGCGACGGCTTGCTGATCCACGGCGGCAATGGCTCCGGCAAGTCGACGCTGGCGTGGATCATGGCCGGGTTGACGGTACCGACAAGCGGGACCTGTCTGCTCGACGATCGCCTCGCCTCCGAGCAGGTCGGCGCGGTAGCGCTGCAATTCCAGGCGGCCCGGCTGCAGTTGATGCGCAGCCGCGTCGACCTGGAAGTAGCTTCGGCGGGCGGCTTTTCGCCCGACGATCACGCCCGGGTGAGCGCGGCGCTGGCGGTCGTCGGCCTGGATGCGGCGCTGGCGAAGCGGCGCATCGACCAGCTCAGCGGCGGCCAGATGCGCCGCGTGGTGCTGGCCGGGTTGCTGGCGCGGTCGCCGCGCGTGCTGATCCTCGACGAGCCACTGGCCGGGCTGGACGCCGCGAGCCAGCGCGGTCTGGTGCGGCTACTCGCGGATCGGCGCCGGGACACCGGCCTGACCGTTGTGGTCATTTCGCATGACTTCGCCGGACTGGAGGAGCTGTGCCCGCGCACCCTGCACCTGCGCGACGGTCTGCTGGAACTGGCACCGGCACATGGGAATTCAGCCCCGCGGAATCCAGCACCGCGGGATCGCGCGATTGCGACGTCTCCGGCGCGGCATCCCGCCCGACGTCGACCCCGCCCCGTTGTGCTGCTGCGTCCGGTACCGGGGCGTTCCGCTATCCATGATCTGTGGGCCGGCACCAAACTGGTTGTGTTGTTTAGTATTTCGATGTTGTTGGCGGTCTTCCCCGGATGGGCGGCGATCGGACTGTCGGGCGCGCTGATGCTGGCTGGAGTTCGGGCCGCGCGTATTCCCCGCGGCGTGCTGCCGCCGGTGCCGCGCTGGCTGTGGATCCTGCTGGCCATTGTCGGCGTCACCGCGGCAGTGGCCGGCGGCAGCCCGCAGATCCACGTGGGCACCGCCTCGCTCGGACTGGGCGGCCTGTTGGACTTCCTGCGCCTCACGGCGCTGTCGATCGTGTTGCTCGGCCTGGGCGCGCTGGTTTCGTGGACCACCAACGTCGCCGAAATCGCCCCCGCGGTGGCCACTTTGGGGCGCCCGCTGCGGCCATTGCGGATCCCGGTCGACGACTGGTCGGTCGCCTTGGCGCTGGCACTGCGCACGTTTCCGATGCTGATCGACGAATTCCGGGTGCTCTACGCCGCCCGCCGGCTGCGGCCTAAGGAGAGACCGCTGACCCGCTGGGCCCGTCTCCGACAGTTGGTGGCGGACGTGCTCGACCTGATGGTGGCCGTCATCACCGTGACATTGCGGCGCGCGGACGAGATGGGCGACGCGATCACCGCCCGCGGTGGTACCGGTCAAATCTCGGCGGCCTCCTCGCGGCCGAAAAGAGCTGACTGGACAGCTTTTTCGATCGTGTCGGCGGTGTGCATGGCCGCCCTGGCAGCCGAGTTGATGTTGGGCGGGTAACACGTCGGTCGCGGGCTAGGCGGCAGGTCAGCGCACTCACCCAGGGGCGCGGACCCCGGGTACATCTGCGGAAACCGGACGCGCGCGGTCCCGGTCGCGTCCGGCGCCGCGGTCTATTGGGTGCTGCGCTACGTGCCGGGGTTACCGTTGTTGCCCGGGCTGCCATTCCCGGTGGTGCCGGTGCCCGCCTTGCCGGCCGTGCCACCACTTCCACCCGCGCCCGTCGAGTTCAGGCCGCCGTCGCCGCCGTCACCACCGTCGCCACCGTCTCCGCCCGCGCCGAACGTTGCGCCGCCACCGGCGCCGCCGACGCCACCGGTGCCGCCGTTTCCGCCCACCCAGCTGAGCGCTTTACTTCCATCGGCGCCGGCCCCGCCCACGCCGCCGGTGCCGCCCGCCCCGGCATTTCCGCCGGTCGCATTGCCGCCCGCACCGCCCGCGCCGCCGGTGCCACCGGCACCATTCGTGCCGAGACTGCCCCCGGTGCCGTGCTGGCCTCCGGCGCCGCCGGCGCCCGCGGTGCCGCCGATGCCGCCCGCCCCGCCCGTTCCGCCGCCGTACGCGTCGCCGCCGACCCCGCCCGCGCCGCCGACGCCGCCGGTACCACCTGCGCCACCGCTGCCCACGGCCACTGAGGCACCGCCGGCACCGCCGGTACCACCAAGGCCGCCGTGACCCCCGTCGCCCGCGCCACCGCCGCTGCCACCGATACCGCTGTCGCCGCCGTCGCCGCCTGCGCCTCCAGCCCCACCGACACCGCCCTGCACACCGGCTATGCCGCCATTGCCGACACCGCCGGTACCCCCGGCGCCGCCGACGCCGCCTTGACCGCCGGTTCCGTTGGTGCCGCCGGTACCGCTTGCACCGCCCGCGCCGCCAGCGCCCCCGGCGCCTCCGGCAAAGCCGGTACCTGATCCGGTCGCGCCTGTGCCGCCATCCCCGCCGTTAGCCCCGGCACCGCCGGCACCTCCTTTTCCGGCGTTACCAGCAGCACCCCCGGTGCCGCCGGTGCCCGCATCCCCGCCGGCGCCCGCGTCGCCGCCCGTACCACCGGCCCCGCCGGTACCACCGACCGCACCCGAGCTGACGCCAGAAGCGCCGAGCCCACCGCCACCGGCGGCCCCGCCGTTGCCTCCGGCACCGCCGTTGCCATTCGTGCCCCCGGCGCCGCTGTTACCACCGGCGCCACCCGTGCCGCCGGCCCCGCCGGCAAACCCGCTACCACCGAGCCCTGCCTTGCTACCAATGGCGCCGTCGATACCAGTCCCGCCAGTCCCGCCAGCCCCACCAGTCCCGCCGTCGCCACCGGTGCCCGCAGCGCCAGCGTGTCCCAGTAATCCGGACCCGGCGGACCCACCGGCGCCCGAGTCGCCGCCGGCACCACCAGCACCGCCGATAGCGCCGGCCGCCGGACTCGGACCAACGCCGGCCCCACCGGTGCCGCCACCGCCACCCGTGCCGCCATGGCCGCCGCCACCAGCCGTCCCGCCCGCCAGCGCATTGTTGGCACCACCAGCCCCGCCAGCGCCACCGACCCCGCCGACGGCACCCGCTGTAGCAGGCACCGTCGAACCCCCGGAAGCGCCACCGCCGCCAGACCCACCGGTTCCACCAGCCCCACCATCCCCGGCTGCGCCACTCACTGAGAGCACTTGCTGGTTAGCGCCGCCGGCACCGCCAGCCCCGCCATTACCGCCGGTCTGACCGCTCCCGCCAGCTAGACCGTTACCGCCGACGCCACCCGTGCCGCCACTACCGCCACCGATCAACCCATTGGCCCCGCCGGCCCCGCCAGTCCCGCCCGCACCGCCGTTGCCGGTGGCGTTACCGCCGGCACCGCCGTTACCACCGTGACCCCACAGGCCGGCCGACCCGCCCGCTCCACCAGCCCCGCCGTTGCTGCCGTTGGCGCCGGACCCGCCGTTGCCGCCGCTGCCGAAAATCCACCCACCATCGCCACCGGCCAGCCCCGAACCCGCCGCGGCGTCGGCGCCATCACCGAACAACGGGCGCCCCGTCAGATCCTTGACCGGCGAGAAGACTCCCAGCTCCTGCGCCAATTGGTCCACACCTGCCAGGGGCGACGCATTGGCCGCCTCCGCCGCCCCATAGGCCGCCCCCGCCGCATCCACCGACTGGGCGAACTCCGCGTACAGCGCCTTCAGCTGCGCGGCCGCGGTCTGATATTTCCGCCCATAACCGGCGAAAAACGTCGCGATCGCCGCCGACACCTCATCACCCGCAGCGGCCGCCACCGCCGTCGTCGGAATCGAGGCCGCCGCGTGCGCCTCATCCACCGCCCACCCAACCCCCACCAAATCCGACGCCGCCCGAGCGATCACGCCCGGTCGCACAAACACAAACGCCACCCCGCACCTCCATGTAGGTAAAGCCACAAGTACGACAGAGCGGATCGTTGGATCCGGCTCCGCCTATTCCCCACTGCTATGCCCCGCTAAACCTTTGCTAGAACATTCTTTAAAGCGGAGTCAAATACCGCGCTCAGGTGCTACGCTGCAGGGTTTTCGTACTTAGCGGCCGTGCTGCGGCGCGAAATGAATGCATACCGTCTGCCCGGCAGGCTTGCGGCTCTTGACGTTTCAGTGCCAGGTCCGCCAATCCGCGGTTCGACCTGGGCCGCGGGCCATCGGAATTGCTCACGGTCTGACTCGTCCGGTGGGCTGGCCTACCCGATTCAGCGGCGGCCGAGGGGTTTGCGGGCGCGCGGGACGAGAAGATCCAGCCCGCGGTCGGCTCGCGCGGCGCCCTCGCCACGACCACCCGCCTTCTGACGTTAGCCCGGATTTTTCGCGAAATGTTGTGCGTGACGGGGTGTAGATAAGCGAAAGTGCCTGTCCTGCAAGGAATAATTGGACTTGTCTAGGGTTCAATCGTTCCGGCTGGAAGGCACCTCGCAAGTGAAGAATATCGCGGTGACACCGCGGGTGAAAGTTTCCGCCGACGGCCATGGCGTGGTGTCGCACGCCGGGATGGGCATGCTGCGTGAGCTCGCCGACCTGACAGGGCTGTCAACGCAGGTCACGGCTGCTTTAGCGGACACCTACCGGGGCCCTTGGGTGTACGCGCCGGGAGAGGTGTTCGCCGATCTGGCCGCCGCCGTCGCCGACGGCGCGGACTGTATCGACGGGGTCGGCCAGCTGTGCGCCGACCGTGAGCACGTGTTCGGTGCGAAGGCGTCGACGACCACGATGTGGCGGTGCGTCGATGAACGTATCGACACTGCGCACCTGCCTGGGGTGCGTGCGGCCCGGGCCGGCGCGCGTGCGGCGGCGTGGGAGGCCGGCGGCGCCCCCACCGCGGGTGACTGGTTGCATATCGACATCGATGCGACCCTGGTCATCGACCACTCCGACAACAAAGCCGGCGCCGCTGCGACCTGGAAGAAGTCGTTCGGGCATCATCCGCTGCTGGCGTTTCTGGATCGCCCGGAGATCGCCGGCGGGGAAGCGCTGGCCGGGCTGCTGCGGGCCGGCAACGCCGGCTCCAATACCGCTGCCGACCACGTCAGTGTCCTGGCGCAGGCGCTGGCGTCGCTGCCGCCACGGTTCCGGCCCGACCCCGACCATCCCAACGACCCCGATCCTGTGCGGGTACTGGTGCGCTGCGACACCGCCGGAGCCACCCACGACTTCGCCACCGCCTGCCGAGCGGCGGGAGTGGGCTTCTCCTTCGGGTACCCCGTCGATTGGCGTGTCCAGGACGCTGTGGACACGCTCAACCTCGGCCAGGCCTGGTATCCGGCGATCGACACCGACGACGGCATCCGCGACGGCGCCTGGGTTGCCGAGGCCACCGGGCTGGTCAACCTGTCATCGTGGCCGGCCGGAACCCGGCTGATCCTGCGAAAAGAACGCCCCCACCCCGGCGCACAGTTACGGTTCACCGACGCCGATGGCATGCGGGTCACCGCGTTCATCACCGACACACCCCCCGGAGCCATCGGGGGGCAAGTGGCGGGCCTGGAGGTGCGGCACCGTCAGCACGCCCGCGTCGAGGACCGCATCCGCGAACTCAAAGCCACCGGCCTGCGTAACCTGCCTTGCCACTCCCTCAGCGCCAACGCCGCCTGGCTCGAAATCATCCTGGCCGCAGCCGATCTGGTCACGTGGGCACAGCTCATCGGATTCACCGACCACCCCGCGCTGGCCCGCGCCGAAATCACCACCTTCCGCTACCGCGTCCTGCACGTCGCCGCCCGCATCACCCGCGGCGCCCGCCAACTGCGGCTACGCCTCGACGCCACCTGGCGATGGGCATCTGCGATCACGACCGCCTGGCAACACCTACGCACCGCCTTCGGATAACCAGCCCATCACCCGCCCCGTCGACCACGAAAGACCCACCGGCCCCAGGAAAGCCCGCCCCACCCGGCGACACGGGACAACTCCACCACGCCATCACACAAAAATCAGTACCCAGCAACACAACTCGACATCAGACCGAGCCCGCACCAATTTCCATGCAAAATCGAGGTTAGCCAGCGCGGCGTCGGCGAGCGCCTAACTGTGCCACGGGCACAGGTCCCGGATGGCGATTCCGACGACCTGTGCCGCACCACCCGGGCCCAGCGCCGGGTTCAGCGCCGCGAACTGTCGCACCATGTCGCCTCGACTGAGGCCACCGTCCATCAGGCCACAGATGTCCAGGCCCTGATCCAGCGCCACCTGGTTACCGCCGCTGTCCCCAAGGCCGGCAGCACTGATATCTGCCAGAAACGCACGCGAACCGCACCCCGGCCCCGTCGCGGTCCCTTGTGGGCATCCCGGCAACACCGGAGCGGCTTTCGCTACAGGGTCGACACCCAGGCCGACGGTCGAAAGGACGGCCAGGCCGGCGATCCCCACTCTTCGCGCGCCAGCGTGAACCCGCCCGGACGCGACCGCACTTTCGAAACCCATGGGGGACATCGCAACCGCCTTGCTCGCCAGTTCCATTCAGCGTGCTTATTAGGCTGATCGCGCAAACTTTTGCGGGGCTTTGTTTTGGTTAGGTGTTTCCTATTTTTTATTTTTGGCGGCGGCTGCGGATCCCCAGGGCGCACCAGTGAAAGGGCCCCTCGGGTGCGCGACGCGTGCCGCAGGCTGCACAGCAGCTCACCCAACCCGGCGGACAGCGGCAACGCGATGCGAAATTCTTGCGTTCGCTTGCGATTACGATTCCGACGCGGATCCGCTAATCCCGAGCGAGGCCTCAGCGATCGGCACCCGCGTGGCCGGAGCGGACCAATGCGTTGCGCGGCCGCAGGAAACCTGGCTGCTGAAATTTTCGGACCGCCCGCCACGCGCCCGACGGGACGACGCGCGTGAAGAAGACGCTGGCGTCGAAAGCCGCGCGCACTTCCTGGACGTAGGAACTCGGGATACCGAATCGGATCAGACCCTGGCTGACGTCGACGAGATCTGCCCGCCGAAAGGCCTCCACAAGCGCTGCGTGGGGCCGGGCCGGGCCGTATCGGGAAAGCCGATGATGTTGGGCGACAACGAGCGCCAGCTCGTCGGACCAATTCCCCCGACCCGTCTCTTGCAGCCATGCATCCTGCGCGGCGATCGACGGCACCAGGTAGTCGAGGGTGTCGAATGCGGCCAGGTCATGAAACGCTGCGGCGATTGAGAGCTTTTCGTCGGAGTCGGGTTCGCGGGGAGCGAGCGCACGAGCGAGGTTGACGACGCGGTATACGTGCGCCCGGTAAGCGGCGTAGCCGGCTTCGTCGCCGTGGGCGCGCTGGCGATGAGAGTCGAGGATCTGATCTGCCAGGGGCAGGCTGCGGAGAATGTCCGGCGGCGGCGGGATGGTCACGGCATTAGCCTACGTCCGCCGAAAAGGATTGCTTGCGTTGTGGATTCCGCAGTACGGCGGGGACGACGGTTAGCGCAAGTACACGAGGGCATCGTTGCCACCCTGGCATACCGAGCCGGCGACGGTGCACGTCATGGTGTAGATCTGCCCGGTAACCGGACTGTAGACACTGAACGGATTCGAGCCGCTTCCATGGGCGTGATAAGCCTCGGCAGTGCTCATGGCGAATTCGCACGAGGTGTTGGGGTTGCCGGCATAAACCGACGCCCCGCGGCTGGACTTGCCGCAGAAGGTGTCCGCCACGGCCATCGGGGCCACTGCCACCGATGCCACCGAGGCCACCGAGGCCGCCGCAATACCTGCGGCGACCACGAATAACGCAACGGAGACTCCGCCAGCTTGCTTGATCATCAGGTGCACCTCTCTTTGCGGGCTGTAATGATCTTGCCGAATTCACGATTGCCAGCCGTTTAGTCTGCCTGGATGGATCGCATCTGGCAGTGGGCGTGGGATCGGCACCGAGGCAGGTACTCGTGGGTGTGCTGGGTGATCGGTTTCCCCATCGCGTTCCCGGTCTACCTGATCTTGTCGTTCGTCATCGTGGCTTTCGAGAAGTCCAATCGCTACACCGAATCGGCCGGTGTCGCCGTTGTCGCGGCGCTGGTGCTGGTGTACGCGCTGGTGCTGCCCGGCCTGGGCGCGTGGCGGCTTGTCGAGCGTTGGGCTGCGGGCCAAGAGGTCGATCGGGCGAGCGCGCTGGAGGCCACATATGTGTGGTCTCGTCAGGGGACCGCTCGCTCATTGGGAGTCACCGCGGTCGTGGCCGGCGTGTTGGCGGTCATTGTCGGTGTCATAGCCGGCGCGACCGGGCCGCGGCTGGGCCAGTATGGGATCTTGGGTGCCATTTTCGGGCCGGCCTGCTACCTGATCGGGTTGCACAGCTTGGCGGAGGCCTCGATGCGCCCGGTCAGGGCCGCGCTCGCCGGCGGCAACGGAATCGGGGAGTCCCTTCCGCGATCTCGCCCTACGTTCGCCACTTGGACGAGCCTCTCCATGCTCGGGGTCGCGTTTGCCTTCGCCGTCTCTGGCGCGATGTTCACGGCTCTGTTCGACCGGCCGAATCAAATTCCTGCGCTCTGGGTGGTGATCGGATTCGCGCTGACCCTGGGACTCGGCGTTCCAATAACGGTCTTCGCCTCCTTCTCGCCGGTCCTTAAACCAATTGAGGATCTTGCCGAAGGAACGAAACGCGTTGCGGCCGGTGACTATAGCCAGCGCCTGCCGGTGGTTCAAGACGACGATCTCGGCGTGCTCGCAGCGTCGTTCAACCGCATGCAGGCCGGATTAGTTGAGCGGCAACGACTTCAGGGAGCGTTCGGCACCTATGTCGATCCAGCCCTGGCGGATCGACTACTCAAGCAGGGTGACGACGTGTTCACCGGGGAGCGCCGTGAGGTGAGCGTGATGTTCGTCGACATCCGCGACTTCACTCCCTTCGCCGAGGCGAACACTGCCGAGGACGCGGTAGCCCGCCTCAACGCGTTGTTCGAGATCGTGGTGCCTGCCGTCGTCGATGCGGGCGGGCACGTGAACAAGTTCCTCGGCGACGGCGCGCTGGCCGTCTTCGGCGCCCCCAACGACCTCGCCGGGCACGCCGACGCCGCCGTGCGGGCCGCCGCGCTGATTGATCGTCTGGTCACCGGGCGTTTCTGCGGGGAGCTTCGCATCGGCATCGGGATCAACACCGGTGTGGTGATCGCCGGAACCATCGGCGGCGGCGGCAAGCTCGAGTTCACCCTCATCGGTGACACCGTCAACGTGGCGGCCCGCGTCGAGCAACTCACCAAAACCACCGGCGACACGATCCTGCTCACGCGCCAGTGCGTCGATGCCCTCGCGTCTCGCCCGCCCGCGCTCGTCGACCGGGGGCTCCACGCCCTGAAAGGAAAGTCCGCCTCCGTGCGGGTCTTCGGCCTTGACCAGGAAGCCGGCACGCGGGTCGACCTCACCAGCTGAGCGCTAGGGGGGCGGGACTTCGATGCGCCGCCCTGCCCTGCCGATCTGCCGTTCAGCTAACTCGGCGCGCCGGCTTGCGACTACCATCAATGTGTTATGAGGGCGGTCGTCGTCGCGGTGTGCTCCTTGATGGTCTCGGTGTTTCTCAGCGTCCCAGTGGTGGCGCACGCCGACCCGTGCTTTAACGGTACGGTCCGGCCTGGTGGTTGGGGTGGTGATTCCTACCTGTGCCAGGATCGCGGGTGGTTGCACGTCGTGCCGAACGGCGCGGCCGGTTATGACCCAAATCAGCCGCTGCCGCCGGGGTGCGTGAGGTTTCCGGACAAGTACATGTGCACGACTGATGCGCCTCCGCCGTAATGCTCGGACTCCCCAAGCACTCCTGACCAGAAGGGGCACGATGCAGACGAACGGCACGAAGCTGATCGGCTCGACGCTCGGCGTTGCGGCGGCCGCGATCGTCACCGCTGGATTCCTCGCGCTACCAACGGCATACGCCAATGCGAACTGCACCGTGCCTGCGGGTCAACTGAACCTTCACCACTCCACCGGCTACGACGTGACCGTCGACGCCGGCGGGGGGGCGCTCGGACCGACGGCCCTCGTCCGGACATCACAAGGCACCTCGCAGGGCAACATCACCGGCGGAATCAACGGCCGCACTGTCGATTTCACGATCACCTGGTCCGGCTCCAAGGCCTACGTCCACTTCACTGGAACCGTTGGCAGCGATGGCGTCGCCCACGGCACGTCTACTGGCATAGGGACGCCGGTCAAACTGGATCCGGGGCCCTGGGACTCCATAACCCGGCTGACGTGTTAGCGCCCAACCCGACGACGGTGTTGCTTCAGTCAGCGGTCGGCGATCCGGTGCTGCAGTCCATCGGGCGAGAGCGGCGGGCCACGGAGGTCCAATAGGCCCAGTTCCTCGCAGGGGTACCTCAGCGAGTTCAGGTATTCCCCTCGGCAACGCCTACCGCAACTTCGCACCAAAGCGAATCGTGGTAGACCACTCGGAGAAAACCGAGCAGATCACCTTCCCTGACCGCGTTTTGTCTTCCGAGAAGGTGGTTAGATTCCTATTTAAGCCGGCCTTCTTCTTCCCCTGGGACCGGAGGGGCGTGGAAGCCACTTGCTTGCTTCCCCGGGAAGTAGCCACTGCAGACAGGACGACCATGTCTGGCGACACACACCAAACTTTGATCGTCTTCACAGCGCGCTGGGAGTTGTTGTCCAAGTCTCGTGTTGTACCTTCGCGCCATTGTGGGTCTTTGGGGCGCTGATCGGACACGGCGGTGGCGTCACCCGCTGCTGAGAGGGCCTACCTCCCGCAGCCGATGTCATGCGCCTGGCCCGGTAAAGCCTCACCGCACCAACACCTTTGGACTGCACAGTTCAATCTGGGAATCCGGGATGCTCGGGGCGCGCCTTGGGCGCCGGGGCCCCGATGTCACCAACAACTCTCCAACAGTTGAGGAACTGAGGCCGCGCGGCTCCCCCACCGCTGCGTCGCAAGCGACCGCCGGCCGGCCCAACACGTCGTCGTCGGAGAGCCCAACTATTGGATAGCACCGTTGGCCTGGCCTGCCGGCCTTAAAGTTCCAGCCCGTAAATCGACAATCGATCCGCGGAGCCGATGACCACAGGTGATTTCGGGGTTTGGCGGCGACCCGGTTTCGTAAAGCTGAAAGGAGGCCCGGTTGAACTCGTGTGGGCTCACCGCCGTCCTTGCGTCGGCCTTCAGGAAATCGAATTGAACCTCGGCCATGTAATGTCCGGCGGCATCTAACGTCGCGCTAGAGAATGCCACCCGTGAACAGTGGTTGAGTTTCAGGTCCCAGAGCACCTTCGCGTCCGAAGGCAACTCTTGTCGAACCCGCGCCATAGCCTGGTGTCGTCTGGATGCCTGCATATTCAGCGTGTAGCTCTGGATCCTTCCGGTCCCGAGGTCGAATACCTGAATGTAAACGGCACCATTGGCCGCCAGATACGATGGCAGGCCTGAGTTCTCGCCATAGACCATCTCGTTGTTGAAGGCCGGATTTGGCGTGTGGGAGGCATCCCAATCGGCCCGCCTAGCTCCGACCCCCGGGATCGACGGGTCTTTGACCACTGACGTCGTTGGCGCCCTCGCCGATGTGCCCTCCGGCAAGCCCGACGCACATCCGGCCGCATTGATTACCACACAGCCAGCGGCAATCACCACTCGCCAACTCTTCAAGGCTGCTGCACCCCGCCGGCATCCTCGCGAACATACGCCTTGAATGCCGCCGGGATATCTTGCCGCGCCTTGCCATTTCGCAGGACGGGCGCCGTGAGGCCGGTTATTGCGTGCAGCCGACATAGCTGTCCTCGCGGACCGACTTACGCGCTGCACGCAGGATCAGCATCGCGTTTGCGGGCAGCGCTAGCAGTGCCGCCGCGCTTGTGGCGAGAGTCGCACAGAAACTCATGTGCCCAACCCCCGTAACGTTATTCGCACTCCTTCATGACGTCCCCCAGTGAAACAGCAGCCTATGCGCTCGAACGCCGATGACACCCGTTTATTGACGAGTTGGCGGGAAACACTCAGGGGTCTGACAGAAATCGGAGGTTGAATAGTTGACCGCGGCTTGATGGCCCCAAACAGGATAAGGGGAGGTGGGCAGACCAGCTACTGGCATCGAACGACCGACAGCCCGACGTACGCCCCAGGTGCGGAGGCCTCGCCGATGTCGGCTAACCGGCTGGAATTTCGGCCTTGTGGCGCGGGCAATACGCGTCGATGCTCGCGCCGACGAAGAAGCCGGAATGATAGACCGGCATACTACTGCTGTTCAGCACGTCAGCCACCACCTCGGTGGGCGACGCACCGTTGTCGAGCTTCACGCACACAAAATGGGCGGCCTCGATCGCGTGGGCACCCGATACGTGGTCGGTGATGCCCTCGGACTTCAGCTGCGACAGGAAGTGGTCGTCGATTGTGTCGGCATGAGCGACCGGCACTCCGACCAGGAGGCCAATCGATGCGGTCGCCATAGCTACGAGCGGGCGGGTAATCATTTCGGGTGCTCCCTTGAGTGAGAGTTCTTGTGACGCAATGCGTGAGTCATTTTTGAGCCGCCAATGACCGCAGTTCGGCTTCAGAGCACAATTGTCCCCCGCCGTGACCCGAGTTCCAGATTGGCGCGTGACTGTACACGTCTTGTTCACCAGCTCGACACCTGCGGGCGGGAGGGGACCTGAGATATTGGGCCGGGAGTCCCGCGCTGACATACATTGGGCCGCAATGTAAGCGAAGGGTCTACCGGCCGCCGCCGCATTGGTGTTTGAATTTGTTGGCGGAGGTCTCGAAGAGACGCCTCAACCGCGCTGGCGACCTCTCGAAGAATTCATAGAAGTTGCGTGGCTACTGGTGGCCGTGATCGTGGTTCGGTTATCAACGCAAAGGAGCTAAATTGAAACTCAACGGATTCGGCGTGGCACTGAGCGTTGTGACTGCAGGAGCGCTGATGGTGTCGGCGTGTGGCGATGACAAGAACGCGACTGGTCCAAGCACGCGGGCAAGCACCTCGGCGACAAACGCAAACGTGGCCTGCGGCGGAAAGAAGACGCTGAAGGCGAGCGGGTCGACGGCCCAGGAGAACGCCATGACCCGGTTCGTCAGGGCGTTCGAGCAGGCCTGTCAGGGTCAGACGCTGGACTACACCGCCAATGGTTCAGGCGCCGGGATTAGCGAATTTACCGGCGGACAATCCGATTTCGGCGGATCGGACTCACCGTTGTCGCCGAAGGAGTATGCCGCCGCCCAGCAACGGTGCGGTTCGCCGGCCTGGAATCTGCCGGTCGTGTTCGGCCCGATCGCCATCACCTACAACGTCAATGGTGTGAACTCGTTGACTCTCGACGGTCCGACGTTGGCCAGGATCTTCAACGGCGGCATCACCATGTGGAACGATCCCGCGATTCAGGCGCTGAACGCGGGTGTCAGCCTGCCCGGCGCGGCGATCCATGTCATCTTCCGCAGCGACGACTCGGGGACCTCGGACAACTTCCAGAAATATCTCGATACCGCGTCCAACGGCGCGTGGGGCAAGGGTGTCGGAAAGAAGTTTCAGGGTGGCGTCGGCGAGGGCGCCATGGGCAATGACGGCACGTCCGCGGCCGTCAAGAGAACCGAAGGGGCGATCACCTACAACGAGTGGTCATTCGCCCAGTCGCAACACCTGAGCATGGCCAAGATCATCACATCGGCCGGGCCGGACCCGGTAGCGCTCACCGCGGACTCGGTGAAGAAGACGATTGCCTCGGCCGGAATCATCAACCAGGGCAACGACCTTGTTCTCGACACGATTTCGTTCTACCGGCCGAGCCAGCCCGGCTCTTACCCGATTGTGCTGGCGACGTACGAGATCGTGTGCTCGAAGTATCCCGATTCTCAGGTCGGAATGGCCGTGAAGGCCTTCCTGCAAAGCACCATTGGCGCAGGCCAGACCGGCTTGGAGGAGAACGGATACATCCCCATCCCCGACGCGTTCAAATCGCGATTGTCGACCGCGGTCAACGCCATCGCATGATCCGAGGTCGACTCGGTCCGACGGCGGCACGCCGACCGGTTTGAGTCCCAAGCTCTCGCACCAACCTATACGGACAACGGCAGCATATCTTCAGCCAGGGGCCCGTTGGCGGCGGTTGTATTGAAAGCACGCGCGGCACCGCTCTTTAGCGGGCATGCGTGGAGGATGGTTGCGTGGAGGATGGTTGCCTGAAGCTCAGCGCAAGGCTGGCTGGACGTGTCAGTGCAGTCCGCTGGAAATCGTCTGTGTATCGGCGATGTCCAGTTGTCCACGGACGGCAGTTCGGTTTGACTATCCGGCAGATGGTTGAAAGTGCGTAACGCGAATTCGACGCATCATGGCGGTGGGGCTCGCCAGAACCGCACGTCACGTAGTGGCGGCCAACGGTCCCTGCGGAGCAGATGGCTTGTCGGCTGATCGCGTGGCCGCGTCGGACGTGGGGAAAGATGCAGTGGTCGTTAACCTTTCGTCGAGAGTGCGCGCTGCCGCCGGACGCTGCGCCCCTTTGCGAGGTTCTGACTGTTGCCGAAACGACCAGAACTCCCCCATGGTTCACGTGGTGCTGAATCACCCATGATTTCGACTCGTGATTGTGCGGCAACTGGATCGGCCGATGGGACCTCGATGGCCACGCCGAGGAGAAGGACGGGGGACTTTCGGACACGTCGCCCTGGCTCGACTCCAGCTGGGGTGACCACGCCGGGATGCTCAAGATCCTCAAGGACCAGCGCGAGGCCGCGAGGCGCCGCGTGATGAAGTCCCACTTGCCCGCCGACGCCCTTCCGATCGCGCCCGTGCCCGTTACGTGTTCGTCGGTCGCAATGGCAAGGATCTCGGCATCAGCTTCCACCACTATCTCTACAACTTCTCCGAGCCGACGATGTCGACGATGTCGACGATGTCGACGATCAACCAGAGTCACGCCGAATGGTCAGGCGAACCAACGCCTTTGGTGATTCCCGAAGACATGCGGGAGTTCTTCGATCGGTGGCTGGCCACCAACGGGTTTGGCTGCTGCGACCTGCTCGACATCATGAAGTCCTGGTGGGAGCTTCGGGACGAGCCGAACGTACTGCTCCTGCACTATTCGCAGCTGAAGCAAGACCTCCCGGGTCAGGTCGCGCGCCTCGCTGAGTTCTTCTCCATCGACGCCAGTTCGCTACGCATGGACGCCATCGTCGAGCATTGCTCCTTCGACTACATGAGCGAACGCGCCGAGAAGATGGCACCGTTTGGCGGCAGGCACATGTCCAGCGCCAAAGCCTTCTTCCACAAAGGGCTCAAACGTGACCACCGGACCGAGTTGAGCCCGGCACACGTTCGACGCTTCGACCGCGTTGCCCTAGCAGCGCCGGGCGAGGAGTGCGCTCACTGGTTGGAGACGGGTGAAGGCGCCTCAACTCGGTGGCGCTAGTCGACGCGGATTGACCGGCCGCGGGACTTCGCTTTCAAGCGGAGTCCCGCGGCGCTGTGTGAAGGCACCAGAGTCGATGGCCGACCGTGCTCCGGCTCCCCGCGACCGCCCGCTCATCGACGGCGTTGCCGTGCTTTAGGCGTTCGCGATCGCGGTGGCTGCAGGTGTCTTGCGGTCTTGCGGCCGTGCGGTCTTGAGCAAAGGCTGGCAATTATTGCGGCCCGGCCCGTCGAAAGGGCGCCGTGCACCTACCCGCGGAGGACCTGTCGACGGCGTGACGAGAAGTTGATCGCGACGACCTACCTCCCGAATTATGTCTAGACTGTCTAGACTGCATGTTACGCTGGCCCTTGTGGCGAATTGGCAGGTGCAAACCGCAAAGCAACGCTTCAGCGAGGTGATCCGCGCTGCCGAAAAAGGCGAACCACAATTCATCACCCGGCACGGTCAGGAGGTCGCGGTCGTCGTCGACATCGCGGAATACCGCGCTACTCACCCAGATGCAACGTCGCCCACGTTGATCGACGCCCTGCTGTCTGGCCCGCGGTCAGATGAGATCGACTTGCCCAGACGGACCATCGAAAGGGACCCCACCAGCTGAATCTTTCGCGAGTGACCGCCTACCTGCTCGACACGAATGTCGTATCCGAGACCCGGAAACTGCGGCCGAATCCCGGACTGCTCAGCTGGCTTACTCATGTCGACGCCGGCGCCGCCTGGCTGAGTTCCGTCGTCATCGGCGAGCTCGATCTCGGCATCACGCGGCTGGCCGGGACCGATGCCAAACGAGCCCGCGAACTACGGACTTGGCTGGACAATCTCAGCAGCCAGTTCTCCGACCGGATCTTGCCGGTCAATGTGACCGTAGCGCGAGCGTGGGGGCACATCGGTGCCCAACAAACCTTGGCCGTCGCGGGCGCGCTGATCGCCGCGACGGCGGTCGCACACGACCTCACGCTGGTAACGCGCAACATCTCCGACTTCGCGGATCTACCTGTGCGGCTTCATAACCCGTTCTCACAGTAGAACCCGAACAGCCTCTCCCAGCGCGCAAGGAATGCCGGCGGGTGCCAGTGGCCACCGCGAGTTCATTCGGGGTGCCGTACCCGAACACGGATGCTCATCTCATGGCCGTTCATAGATTGCGTCGCGCATGCCCGGATGCCCGGATGCCCGGATGATCACGACCCGTCCGCGACCTGGTGTGAATTTGGCCTGCAAGTGCGTGATCTCCGCGTATGGTTTTGCTCGCGTCCTTCTGTCGTAGTCAAGGAGTCTTGTTGACGGAGTCTGTCCTAGTCCCGACCACGCCGAACACCCGGTAGCCGACATGTATCAGCCAGTCGAATCGTTGGCGCTGCGGCGGTATGTCGTGCGTGTGCAGTCGATGAATGGGGATGTGCTCGGAACCGGGTTTTGGGTCGCGCCGGGCCGGGCGCTGACCTGCGCGCACGTCGTCGGCGACGATCCGCGGGTACACCTAGTCCCCGCCGATGACCTCGGTGCGACGCCAATCGTGGCCACCGTGTTGGTCCGCAGCGAGCGACCGGTCGATACCGGCCAAGGTCCTTGGCCGTTCCCCGACCTCGCGGTGCTGGGCGTCGACGCCGGGCTGGATCATCCGTGCCCGCCGCTGCTGGCGGCCGATCCCGTCGGCGATCAACCGTGCCACGCGTTCGGATTTCCGACCAGGCAATCCGAGCGACCGGTCGGCTCACCCCGCACATTCGACTACGAGGGCCGTGACGCCGATGGCTACCTGCTGCTGAAGAAGGGCCAGCTGGCGCCGGGCATTGCGGGTGCGCCGCTGCTTTGCCCGTCGCGCCGGGCGATCGTCGGCGTGGTCGCGGGACCGCAACACAGCGCAACCGATCTTGGTGGCTGGGCGTCGCCGCTCGAGGCGTTGCTGACCAGCAACTTCGCAATCGGAGGCGAGCTCGCCGACGCGGGCCGGGATATTGCGCAACGCAACCGTCTGGCCGCGGTGGCCGATCGCATGACGTGGCAGCGGATACTTCCGATCGATCCCGCCAATGCGCCCGAACCGGTGTGGGCCGATTTCGTGCGAGGCGCCAAATCGAAGCCGTCGGAGCTCCTGCTCGCCGGCTTCGGGGTGGTGCCGTACCTGTTTCGCGATTTCGAGCTCGCCAAGGCGCAGAGTTGGTGCGATGCGGCCGAGCCGTTCTCCATCCTGACCGTGCCGGGAGTCAGCGGGGCCGGCAAGACCCGGTTCGCCGTCGAACTGTGTCGTCAGATGATGAGCCAGGGCTGGGTCGCGCAGTTCTGGCGCAGCGGCGATGCGGCGCCGGTCGCGCGCGCGCCGCAGCTGGTGGTCATCGACTACGCCGAAGATGTCAGTGCCCAGGCGCTGCGCCACCTCATCGCCGCGCTGCGTGAGCATTCCACCGCGATGACACCGACCCGGCTCCTTCTTTTGGCCACGGATCGTGGTGGCCGCAGAGTCGACCCGCTCGATGAGCTGCGGCGCGAGGCGTCGCCCAGTGCGCTCCGTGCCCTCGGCGACGCCCAGGACTCCGAGGCAGCAGCCGCCGCGCTAAGTCTCGAAAACGGTCAAACCCTCTACGCGGAGGCATTCCGCCGATTCCACCGCGCCTGGTACCCGATGTCCACCGACCAGCCGACGCCGGCGCCTGTCGACTTGACCGACCCGCGCTACGGCACAGCGCTGGACGTCTTGTTCGAGGCGTTCGACGGCGCGCTGGCCGAAGAGACCATAACGGCCATACCGGATCGCCCCGGGCGCACCCTGGTTGAGCGGATCCTCGACCACGAACAACGGTACTGGCGGCAAACCGCACCCGACGGTCTCACGGTCGAGCAGATGCGGCTTGCCGTCGCGCTGGCCACCCTGTGTGGGGCAGACACCGACGAGGACGCGGATTCGTTGATGTCGCTCGTGCACGGCGGCGACAGCCACCTCACGCAGGTACGGGCGTCTACCAAAAACTGGGTCGCCAGGCTCTACGACGGTCCGGGGCGCCTGAACCCGCTGCGGCCCGACCGTCTCGGAGAGGCCCTGATCAGCGACATTCTGTGTCAGCAAGACGGGGTCGGCCGACAGCTGCTCGCAGACGTATTCGAGTGCGCATCGGACCTCCAACTCGAACGCACCCTCGACATCCTGACTCGACTCGCTGCCTCCGACCCAGTCATGCGGGACCTGACCGCGGCGGTGGCCGGGGCAGCTCACTACACGCTGGTGTGCCGGGCTGCGCAGCAGGCCAGCGGAACCGTCGACCGACCCCCGCGCACCGCCTTGGCCGTCAGCGCCGCACGCCTGTTCGCCGAGCCCATCGCCGAGCAGTTGGTCGCGCTGTCCCCCGACAACTTGGTCTACCGCCGCGGCCTATCCCTGTCCTGCGCCAGGCTGGCCGACCTGGCCCGCGACAGCGGTAACAGCGACGAGGCCGAAAGCCTGCACCGGCAGGCGCTGAGCATCGCCGAGGACCTGGTCGCGCGGGCCCCCGACAACCCCGTTTACCGCCGCGACCTTTCCCTCGCCTACGGGAGGGTGGCCGACCTGGCCCGCGCCGGCGGTAACCGCGCCGAGGCCGAACGCCTGCACCGGCAGGCCCTGAGCATCGCCGAGGACCTGGTCGTTCGGGCCCCCGACAACCCCGTCTACCTCCGGGGCCTGTCCCTCGCTCGCGGCAGGCTGGCCGACCTGGCCCGCGCCGGCGGTAACCGCGCCGAGGCCGAACGCCTGCACCGGCAGGCCCTGACCATCGCCGAGGACCTCGTCGCGCAGGACCCCGACAACCCCGACTACCGCCGCGACCTGTCCCTCTCCTGCGCCAGGCTGGCCGACCTGGCCCGCGCCAGCGGTGACTACGACGAGGCCGAACGCCTGCACCGGCAGGCCCTGACCATCGCCGAGGACCTCGTCGCGCAGGACCCCGACAACCCCGACTACCGCCGCAGCCTGTCCCTCTCGTACGGCAGGCTGGCGGGCGCCAGCGGTGACTACGACGAGGCCGAACGGCTAAACCGGCAGGCCCTGACCATCGCCGAGGACCTCGTCGCGCAGGACCCCGACAACCCCGACTACCGCCGCAGCCTGTCCCTGTCCTACGGCAGGCTGGCCGACCTCGCCCGCGACGGCGGTAACAGCTTCGAGGCCGAACGCCTACACAAGCAGGCCCTGACCATCGCCGTGGACCTGGTCGCGCTGGCCCCCAGCAACCCCGTCTACCGCCGCGATCTGTCCCTGTCCTACGGCAGGCTGGCCGACCTGGCCCGCGACGGCGGTGACAGCGACGAGGCCGAACGGCTGAACCGGCAGGCCCTGAGCATCGCGGAGGACCTGGTCGCGCTGGACCCCGACAATCCTGACTACCGCCGCGGCCTGTCTCTCTCCTACGGCAGGCTGGCCGACCTGGCCCGCGACGGCGGCAACAGCGGCGAGGCCGAACGCCTGAACCGGCAGGCCCTAACCATCCGCGAAGACCTGGTCGCGCTGGCCCCCGGCAACCCCGTCTATCGCCGCGACCTGTCCCTCTCCTTCGGCAGGCTGGCCGACCTGGCCCGCGACAGCGGTAACCGCGCCAAGGCCGAACTCCTGAACCGACAGGCCCTAGCCGTCGCCGAAGACCTGGTCGGGCTGGCCCCCGACAACCCGGACTACCGCCGCGATCTGTCCCTCTCCTACGGCAGGCTGGCCGACCTGGCCCGCGACAGCGGTAACCGCGTCAAGGCCGAACTCCTGAACCGACAGGCCATGACCATCCGCGAGGACTTGGTGGAGCTGGCTCCCGACAACCCCGTCTACCGCCGCGACCTCGCCCTCTCCTACGGCAGACTGGCCGACCTGGCCCGCGACAGCGGCAACGGCGTCAAGGCCGAACTCCTGAACCGGCAGGCCCTGGCCATCCGCGAGGACCTGGTCGGGCTGGACCCCGACGACCCCGACTACCGCCGCGACCTCGCCCTCTCCTTCGAACGGCTGGCCGACCTGGCCCGCGCCAGCGGCAACAGCGTCAAGGCCGAAGGCCTGAACCGGCAGGCCCTGGCCATCCGCGAGGACCTGGTCGCGATGTACCCCGACGACCCCGACTACTGCTGCGACCTGTCCGTCGCCTACGAACGGCTGGCCGACCTGGCCCGCGCCAGCGGCAACAGCGGCGAGGCCGAACGCCTGAATCGGCAGGCCCTCGCCTTCCGCGAGGACCTGGTCGCGCTGGACCCCGACAACCCCGACTACCGCCGCGACCTGTCCATCGCCTACGAACGGTTGGTCGCGCTGGCCCCCGAAAACCCCGATTACCGCCGCGACCTCTCCATCACCTACGAACGGCTGGCCGACCTGGCGCGCGACACCGGTAACAGCGGCGAGGCCGAAGGCCTGGACCGGCAGGCCCTGGCCATCCGCGAGGACCTGGTCGCACTGGCCCCAGAAAACCCCGACTATCGCCGCGACCTCTCCCACTCCTACGAACGGCTGGCCGACCTGGCTCACGCCCGCGGCACTACCGGCGAGGCCGCCGGCGTTCTATCCGACTCGGGCTAGCCGGCACCCCGAATGGGTGCTCGACGGGCTGGGCGAGCGGCTTACAGATTCG
This sequence comes from uncultured Actinomycetota bacterium, assembly GCA_963778135.1. Classification (GTDB taxonomy): domain Bacteria; phylum Actinomycetota; class Actinomycetes; order Mycobacteriales; family Mycobacteriaceae; genus Mycobacterium. The sequence goes on from CAVZTC010000006.1 coordinate 147,412, forward strand.
CGAAGCAGCGGTTGTCCTGCGGGATGGACGCGTCGCGCGTCGAAAAATGGGCCACCACACCGCTATCCGTGACCTGCACGCTGTCTGGGTGGATGCCTAGCGGGTAGCTGTTGGTCAGCTCGTTGGCAAACGCGTCCAACGCGGGCTGCACCGACTCGCTGGGCAACGTGAGGCCCAGTCCGTTGAGCTTGACGACCTGCAGCTCGATTCCGTTGTTCCTGACCTGTGGTTTGGTGGTAATGCTGCCCAGGAACCCGCCCTGCAGCTCGATCGTGCCGTCGGACGGATTGGTCTTGACGCCATCGAGGAAGTTGCCCAACAACGGGATCGAGCTCTGGACGGTCTGCTTGATGCCGTCCAACGGCCAGGTGATCGAGGCGTCCAACGCCCCAATCGTGCCCTGTGAATTGCCGGCGCCATGTAGTCGCACGTCGTTGATGCTCACCTGCGCCTTCATGCCCTTGGCATCGCGGATCTGGTTGCCCGCAGTCGTGATTGAGATGTTGCCGTAGTGGCGCGTCAAATGTTGCAGGAGAAACGGGCTAGCCCCGAAGGACACGCTCACTTTGTCCTGCACCACGCACTCGGTCGCCGCGGCGACAGCATTGTCGGCGCGGTTTCGCGCGTACAGCTCGCCGCCGAGCAGGCCGCTGAAGACCAACGCCACCACGATGACGACGACCAGGACGATCGCCAGCGGATCGCCAACGCGGAACCGTCGCACTTTCGGGTCCGCCGGATAATGCTCGGTCGGTAATGCGGTTGGTAAAGCGGTCGGTAAAGCGGACACGTCCATCGGCGGCCAGCGGTCACGACCTTGGTCGTACTGCGCCTGATGCGGAGGACTCGTCATGTCTCCGTCCTACCACCTTGACCTAGCCAACTGCGTTGTTCCGTTGCGGATACCCGCCACCGGCTGTCGCAGCCACCCCCGACAGGCTGCCCAATCGATTCGCATCCCCATCACATCCGCTTGCGTCCTGCAGCGGCTTGATCGCTACGTAGCACTCGCGAGCGGTGCCGAAGCTGCCGAGTTGATTCCAACAGTTGGTGGCGCTTCCTTCTCAGCCGTTCAAGGATGCGGCTGCCATCGCGTCGAACCAGCCGCCACCACATCATCGACCGATTCGGCAAACTCGCCCCGCGCCACGGCAGCCGCCTGGGTCTAACGAAGGAGCGAGGCCTTAAGCGTTCGGGTTAGCCAGTCCTGGAATCCGGCGAGGCCGTAACCACCATGAGTCGTCAAGAGGTGGTAGCAGTCCGGGCTGACTAGCGCCCAGGCTGTGTCGACCGCTGCGGCGCGGGTGAGGCCGGGTCGCAGGGCGTCTCGAGGGATATGCGCGACAACGGCTTTGATAGTGGCGTGACGGCGGCGTTGAAGGTCGTGCCAGTCAGCCGCGACTTCTGCATCGTTGACGGCCGCATCGCGGTACAGCGACCAACCCGTCGCTGACCGCTGTGCGATCTCGACGAAGAGGCCCGCCAGTCGTTGCATGACCTCTGGGGGCGAGCAGCCGGCGAAGCGGTCGAGGGCGGTGTCGGGATGTGGGGCACCGTCGCCGAGGGTCCGTTCGAGGTCCGCGCGCAGCAGCGCGCGCTTGCTGCCCCAGGCGAGGTAAAGCGTCTGCACTGTCACACCGGCGCGGGCTGCGATCCGCGAGACGGTCGCGCCCGCGTACCCCTGTGTGACGAACTCTTCATGGGCGGCGGCGAGAATCCGCTTCGCGGTCTGCTCGCGCGAGGCGGCGCCCACGCGACGTTGGCGACTCATGCCCGAGTCGGCCGTTCGCTCACTCATGGACACATCGTACTCGAAGCTTTAGACTGCCATTCAAGAGCATTAGAGTGATATTTAAAAGCATAGGGAATTTCATGACGACTCGATACGACCGACCCCGGAGGCGACCCGGCGCCGCAACCTACGCCCGCCGTCGAATCCGGGCATTCCTCCGCCCGCCGGTGACGGTGGTGCCGGCGCCCGCCGACCTGATCAAGGACCACGATGTTGAGGTGCCGATGCGCGACGGCATCACGTTGCGCGCCAACGTGTATCGGCCGCCGGGTGACGGCCCGTTCCCGGTGATCATGTCGGTGCATCCGTACGGAAAGGACGCACTCCCGCGGCGCACGCGGCGAGGCTGGCGGCTCAGTTTCCAGTTCCGGATCATGAACCAGCCTGAGCCTTTCCAGATTTCAAGCGAAACCGGCTGGGAGGCACCGGATCCGGTGGCGTGGGTCGCGCGCGGATACGTTGTGATCAACGCCGATTCCCGCGGGGCCGGTACTTCCGACGGCGTTGGGTCGCTGTTCTCCGACGAAGAGGCACGCGACGTCTACGACCTGGTGGAGTGGGCCGGAACGCAGCCCTGGTGTAACGGCCGCGTCGGCCTGCTCGGAGTCTCTTATCTCGCGATATCGCAGTACAAGGCGGCCGCCCTGCACCCGCCGCACCTCGCCGCGATCTGCCCGTGGGAAGGATTCACCGACCCCTACCGCGACTTCATGATGCCGGGCGGAATCCCCGAACGCGGTTTCACGGTGATTTGGGCGGCCATGACCCGGCGCCGCGCCCGCTTGTCTGTCGACCTTGGGGCGCAGCGACAACAACATCCGCTGCGTGACTCCTGGTGGGCGGCCATCACGCCTGACCTCGCGCAAATCAAGGTGCCAATCCTGGCCTGCGCGAGCTTTTCTGACCACGACCTGCATAGCCAGGGTTCGTGGCGACTGGTGCAGTGCGCGGGATCGGCGGAACGCACCGCATACACGCATCGCGGCGGCAAGTGGGCAGTCTTTTACAGCGAGGAGGCGCAGCGCACACAGGCCGCCTTCTTCGATCGCCACCTGCGCGCGCTCGACGTGCCCGCATTGCCCAGGGTTCGCCTCGAGGTCCGCGAGCGCCGCGAAGCCGTTGTCGCCGTGCGCGCCGAGCACGAGTGGCCACTGGCCCGCACCCGGTGGACGACGCTGCATCTGAGCGACAACGGCACACTCACCGAGGCCGCACCAACGATCAAGGGCATCGCGGCATTTCGGCTGCGTCGCCAAACGATCGCCTTCTCGCACCGATTCGACAGTGCCGTCGAGATCACCGGTCCCATGAGCCTGCGGCTACGTATCTCCCTGGATGGCACCGACGACGCCCACCTGTTCGTCGGCGCCGAAAAGTGGAGCGGCGGAACATATGTGCCGTTCGAAGGCTCTTACGGCTACGGCCGCGATCGAATCGCCGACGGCCGGCTACGCCTGGCATTGCGGAAACTAGACACGTCAGCCCGCCCCCACGAACCCGAGCACTCGTTCGATTCTGTGCAGCCGTTGCGGGCCGGGGAGGTGGTGGACGCCGACATTGCGCTCAGCGCCTCATCAACGCTATTCCGCGCAGGGGACGAACTGCGGCTGCTGGTGTCCGGGTGTTACCTTGAGCCGTTCAACCCACTGTTCGGGCACTTGCCGGCACGCTACGCGCCAAGCCGCCGCGGCCGCGCCGTCGTGCACTGGGGCCCGGGGACCTCGGCCCTGACGATCCCGATCATCGCCTGACCGTCTGCACGGCGGATGGAGCCGAATGCGTGCCTTGCGTCGCCGTCGAGTTGGCCACATCGATGCCGATTTTGGCCGCCATTGCAGCCGCAATCTGGCAGGAACTTCCCAGCTCTCACCAGGGGTTATTTGAATCTTGGGGCGTTAAAATTCCGCTCTCCGGGGCATCGGTGACGACCGGACTCCAGTCAGGTCGTGATGACCGGTTGGAGGTTTCAGATGTCGTTAATAGTGGCAACCCCAGAACTTTTCGCTTCGGGCGCAACGGATCTGTCCGACATCGGCTCGACGATCAGGTTGGCTCACGCCGCGGCGGCGACCCCGACGACGGCGGTGCTAGCCGCGGCCCAGGACGAGGTGTCGGCGGCCATTGCGGCGGTGTTCTCCGCCCACGGTCGGGGCTTTCAGGCGCTGAGTGCGCAGGCGGCGGTGTTTCATGAACGGTTCGTCCAGGCGTTAGCGCGCGCCGGCGGTGCGTATGCGGCCGCCGAGGCGGCCAACGCCTCGCCACTGCAAAGCCTCGGCCAGGACCTGCAGACACTGGCCGTATTTTCCCCAGTGAAGGACCTGACGGGGCGCCCGCTGTTCGGCGACGGCGCCGGCGGCACGGCGACGAGCCCCAATGGTGCGGACGGCGGGTGGTTGTACGGCAACGGCGGAACCGGCTACTCCGAACCGGACGGGTCCGGCCTCGCCGGAGGCGGAGGCGGTAAGGGCGGCCTGATCGGCAGCGGCGGCATGGGTGGGGCCGGCGGGTCTGGAGTTGCCGGGGTGGTCGGCGTGGGGGGCGGCGCCGGCGGCAGCGGCGGCGCGGGCGGGGCCGGCGGTAACGCCGGGCTGTTGTACGGCAATGGCGGTAACGGCGGTCCCGGCGGGACGGGCGGGCCCGGCGCGCCCGGCGGTCCTCCTGGCCAGGGCGGTGTTGGCGGTGCCGGCGGCCGAGGCTCGCTGTTGTTCGGCCGTGCGGGCGCCCTGGGCGCCCACGGCGACGTTGGCACCGGCCAGAGCGTCACCAATATCTCCGGCTTGGGCGCCAAGCCCTACGGGGTGGCGGTGGTCCCCGCCGGTCCCGAGGCCGGCGACGTCTACATCGCGAACAGCGGCAGCAACACGGTGTCGGTGCTCAACCCCGGCAACACCGTCATCGCCAACATCTCCGTCGGCTCCAATCCGACTGGGGTGGCGGTCAACTCGAACGGCACCGAGGTCTACGTCACCAACCAGGGCAGCAATACGGTGTCGGTGATCAACCCCGCCGATAACATGGTCACCGCCACCATCAACGTCGGCCTCGCCCCGCAAGGGGTGGCAGTCAGCCCCACCGGCCCCAAGACCGGCTTCGTCTACGTCGCCAACTTTGACAGCGGCACGGTGTCCGTAATCAACACCAGCAACAGCGTCGTCGCCACCGTCAACGTCGGCACTAACCCGGAAGGGGTGGCGGTCAGCCCCGTCGGCACCAAGGCCGGCGACGTCTACGTCACCAACAACGACAGCGGCACCGTGTCGGTTATCAACACCAGCAACGCCGTCACCGCCACCATCAACCTCGGCGCTACCTCCGGGCCGAACGGGGTGGCGGTCAGCCCCGCCGGCCCCGAGGCGGGCTACATCTACGTCGCCGACGGGAACTTCGCCGTCGGCAATGGCAATGTGTCGGTGATCAACCCCGCCAACAACAGCGTCGTCGCCACCATTACCGCCGGCCCCGATCCCCGAGGGGTGGCGATCAACCCCACTGGCACCGACGTCTACGTCGCCAATTTCCAGACCCCGTCCTCGGTAACGGTGATCAACACCGCCACCGACGGAACCGACACCATCAACAGCTTGAGCTTCGCCGGCGCGCAGGGGGTGGCCGTCAGCCCCGCCGGCACCACCGCCGGCGACGTATACGTCACCAACGACAACGCCAGCCTCGTCGGAACGTTGTCGCTCATCAGCTGACGGCGCGTGTTTCGAATGCCGGCACCCGCAACCACCCGAGCCGGCGTTCGATCCTCCAAAGCATGGCCGCCGACGAGGCGCGCGCAGAATGGGCCAAGGTAAACGCTGACATAGCTGCATGGAACGCGCGATGCGGCGTTGAAAACGTCGGGCCGCTGCCCCAGGCGCAATACGAGATCTGCGTTGCCCAGAGGGGTCCTCTCGTTGAAAGACAGGCCCAAATCAGAGCCCGCTTAAGGGACTTGAGCATACCGATAGGAGGTGGAGAGCAGCCGCCCCCACCTGCAGAGCAACCACCGCCAGCAACGAGGAGCCGCCGTTTCCGCCACCGACGCAGATAACTGGATTCACAGATCATGGAGCTGAGCAAGTGAATGGCCGAGAGGGTCATGGCGTCAGCGACGCGGCACTGCAGGACGCCGTTGAGCATCCCATCGGACCGCCGAAATTTAGGTCGGATCAGTATGGCGGCGCCTACACATATGTTGGTAAAGATGCAACGGTAATCCTGAATAAGGATGGCCAAGTAATAACTGCGTGGGCAAATAGTCGCGATGGATGGAGAAATCCGTGAGCAAAGTGCTCAACGCTGTTCCACCGGAGGCCCGTGCTCTCATCGTGGCAGAGTTGGAGCGCCGTAACCCCGGTCTCCTCGCCACGCTTCGCGAGGCACAGCAGCCGACCAATGATGACAGCGACGCTGTCGTTGATGTGCTTATTGACGCCCTGAGCGAGAACTACGGGCCAGGCCATATTCCGAATGAGTACGGCAAGGCGATCGACAACGCCATCGGCGCTTACCTTCTGGCTTGGCCCATATATCGCTAACTGGCTGTTCGTAATTGAGAATGCAACGACGAATGCCGGTTGCCCGTGTCGCAGACATAGACGGGCGCCGTCGCCGTCCCGGGCCGCTTTGTCCGGGTTTTGTTCTGCCGGTTGGCCGTACAACCACCCGCCGTTCGCACCATTGGGGCTCGTCGCCGTGCCGTCGGCGCCGTCGCCGAATAGCGGGCGCCCGTCAGGTCCTTCACCCGGGAAAATACGGCCAGGGCGGCGTTCGTCCTGTCGCGGTGCACCGCGATTGCCGCCAGCGTGGCGCGTCATGTGTGACGCATCACACGCGACAACCCGCTAGCGAATTGGCTGAACGCGAGGCACATTGGCTGCCATGCTTTAGTTTCATGGCCAGCAAACACGTCGTCTTGATTCATGGCTCCTGGGGCCGCGGGGAGATGCTGGCTTCGGCACGCGCCGCATTCAAAGAGCGCGGCTACACCGCGCACACCCCGACGTTGCGTCACCACGAGCTGCCCTTGGACGAGGGTGCGATGAAGATCGCGTTGCTGAGCCTTCGCGATTACACCGACGACTTGGTGGAATTCGTGAATTCGCTTGATTCCCAACCGCTTCTGGTCGGTCACTCGATGGGCGGGCTGCTGGCACAGTTGGTCGCTGCGCGTACACGCCCGGCTGGCCTGGTGGCAGCGTGCCCCGGCGCGGCCGCGGGCATCGTCGGTGCGACCGGCACCAGCGTGCGCATGTTCTTGCGGCATTTGCTGCGGCCACGTCCCTGGAATAAGCCGTGGCCCCCCCCCGACGTTCGAGCAATTTCGACGCTGTTTCGCCCACACTCAGTCCGAGGACGTCGTCCACGAGATACATGACGGTTTGGTCTGCGAATCCGGGCGCTTTATCTGCGAGACGTTCGCTGCCGCGGCAAGGCTTTCGAAGGTCACCGTCGTCGATTTCGCGGCGGTCACCGCCCCTGTGTTGGTGATCGGGGCCGAGTGCGACCGCATCGTGCCATCCGGAGCGGTGCGCCAGACCGCAGCCAGTTATCGGAACGACGCTGGGCTATTGAGCAGCGCGCGCGCAACCCGGTTCCAGAACAACCACGCTGGCCAAGCCCCGGACGGTCGTCGTGCACGTTGCGACGAGTGCTCCGACTCGATCCCGCGTCGTTCCGCGGTGAATCTGGACTCGGCCGAAGGTGTCTCGGTCGGGGTATTGGTGGATCGGCGAGGTCGACTCGCCGAGACGCGCATGCGCGCTATCTGCACGGCTCTCGAAGTCGCGATCGACTGCTCTGGCTGACGCGTGAGCGATTCCGTCGAGGCCGGCGGGCGTCGGGATTCGAACAACGAATCTTAGGTGTCTGAAAAAACCAAGTAATGTTCGGCGGCCTGACCCACGAACCGGCCGCCCGGCTCGCGCAAGCTGCTGGTGGACTGACGCCCGCGGGCCTGGAGACGGTCTTCTTCAGCGACGCTGGATCGGTATCGTTCGAGGTCGCGCGGCTCGTCTAGGCATCCGGAACGTAGAAGGCCGGCCCTTGGCAGCATTTCTGGAAGGTGTCGTAGGCCATCCAGATGTATCCCTTGTCGCCGAAACTCGTGCCGTGGCTGTTCTGGATCCGTACTGCGTTCTTGGCGTCGTCGTACCCGATGACCATCATCGCGTGCCCCACCGGCTTGCCATTCTGCTTCCTGATCTCGCCGCTGCCCGTATAGACCCCGCTGCCCTTGTAGGCGAAAAAGTCGGTGTAATACACGGTGCCGTAAGCGAGCGGGAAGCCGGCTGCGATGACGGTGCGCAAGCTCTTCAGGCCATCGTTACCTTTGAGCTGAATCGTCTTATAAGGCGGAATGAGAAAGCGCGGGTCCGGCGGGACGACCTTCGTGCCGTAGGTCGACCAATCCTTTTTGCACGTTGCTTCTCTGCTGCTTTCTTTCGGCACGTTGGGAGCGGCTGCCAGCGACGGAGCGCCGCCGTTCGACCGAAGCCAGTCCAGGCACTTGCTCACGCTGCCGCCGGGGCAGGAGTCCGTAGGAATCTTGTTGGCCTGTGCATATCGGACATTGGCGTAATCCGGCGCTGCCTGCAGGTCGGGGGTCGTCGGGGGCGTCTTGCTTTTGCGGGCCGCATAGAACGTCGCGAGCCCGTAGATCGCGCTCCACGCATAACAATCGCCGAAGTACTGATGGGCCACCGGAGGCAGGAACTCTGTTTTCACGGACGCCGCTTTGGGCAACTCGCCGGGATTGGGCGGTGGTTCGTTCGTCGTCGGCTCTCCGGAGCGGGGATCGTATCCCTCGTTCTCGAGTTCTTCGGGGTCGTCGCCTTTCGGCGGGCTGCTGGTTTGCGGTTTGCTGCTCTGCGAGTGGCTGCTGGTCTTATGGTGGCTGCTGCAGGACGGGAGCACAGCCGTGAGGACCCCGACCGCCGACAGTGCGACCACGCTACGCCTGCTGAGCGAGATGCTGCCGGCACCGTCGATATCGAACCTACCAGCCATAGCAGACTCCCGTCAGACTCACATGATTAGCTGACGCTACCAAGGCGGGCGATGGTCGCCGAACTGTTCGACGAGGATCTCGACGACGTCGCCACAGACCTCGACGCTGCGATCTGCGCTGCTACGGTCCCACTGCGGTCCCAAGGCCTGAAGGCCAGCGGGGAGCTACCCGACAAATAACGATTTACGTGCTGAGAAACTCTGTGGAGCTAAGGGGATTCGAACCCCTGACCTTCTCGATGCGAACGAGACGCGCTACCAACTGCGCCATAGCCCCTGACCGGTAGCAGGCTACCAGTTCCGCGGCACCAGCCGCCTCAAGGGCTCTACTCGCCGACGGCCCGCGGCAGGTCCCGCGGCCAGCCGAAGGTCCGCATCGGTCCCGCGTTCTCCAGGTGCTCGAAGATCGGGTCCTCGTCGTCGATCTCGAGGACCACCGCGCCGGGGCGCCGCAGCCGCGACGGGACCACCTCGAACTCGCGGTCGCGGGCGTTCTCCACGCCAAGCCGTGCGCGCGACATCCGCTGCGCCCGGCGATGACGCACCTTCTCCTCGATGCGGGTTTGGCGGCGCAGATACGCCAGGTAGATGACCGTGAACGCCGTCGCGGCGCCGCAGATCCACCACGCGGTCGTCGACACCTCGAACGCGGCCGTGGCCGAAACGACCAAGACCACGGCCATCACCGTCAGCAGTCGCTTGCGGAACACGTACTTGCGGGCGCTGACAGCGGCCGCGGTCCTGTTGTCGAACCGACGCCGCCGCGACACCGCGGGTGCGACCGGCGCCGCGAATCCCTCGTCGTCCTCGACGTCGTCCACCTCGGGCTCCAGACCGGATTCGTCCTCGACGTATTCGTACCGGTCGTCTTGCCCGTCTTCTTGCGCGTCCTGTCCGTCCCGGGGGGCCTCGTCCCGGTGGGCGTCCTGGCCGGCCGATCCGCCCGCAGCGACCGCGGCAACCCTGCCGTCGACGGCGAGCAGCAGCGGCTCGGTCACCTGGGCGCTGGCGCCCGCCGGCAGGGCCCCGGAATCCTCGACGACGTCGACGTCCAGGTAGTCGGGCTCGGTGGGCTTGGCCACCGCGGCCTTCACGACCACCGGGGTTCTTGGCGGCGCCATCTGGTCGGTGTCGTGGTCTTCGTCGAGGTCGGCGTCACCCTCGAACTCGTTCTCAGGGGGGTCCTGCTCCCAAGAGTCTTCCGGTGTCCAGTCGGGGTCACTGCGATGCCCCGCCGCCGGGCCGCGCCGATTCAGCAGCCGGCCACCGGCCCCGCCGTTCAGCACCCGTGTCGCCAAGGCGACGTCGCTGGTGCGACGGACCGCGTCGCGCTTGCTGATCAGCATCGGGACCAGCACAAACAGCCAGAGCACCACCAGCGAGATCCAGAGCAATGATTGGGGGATGCTTGGCATGATGACCTGCTCCTTTCCCGCGAGGCCGATCGGGGTGGCCTCCGCGGCCGGTCAATGCGACCAGCACAATTACACACCTGTAATTTGTGTCAGACAAGCACCACACGCCACTTGTGTCACGCGAGTCACAAACTGGTTCGGACGGTTTACCGCGGTAAACCAGGGCGGCGTGCGGTCAGGGCCAGCTGGCGCGCCCGGAACGCACCAGGGTCGACACGACCGACCCGTACACCTCTTCGGCGGTCAGCGCGACCAGCAGGTGGTCCCGCCACATCCGATCGACCTCGAGGTAGCGCCGCAACAGGCCCTCCTCGCGGAATCCGACCTTTGCCAGCACGGCCCGGCTCGCCGCGTTCTCCGGACGCACGGTGGCCTCGACGCGATGCAGCATCACCGGACCGAAGCAATGGTCGAGACCCAGCGCCAACGCCGCGGTGGCCACCCCCTGGCCGGTCACCGACTTGCGCACCCAGTAACCGATCCATGCCGATCGCAGCGCGCCGTGAGTGACATTGCCGATGGTCAGCTGGCCGCAGAACCGCCCGTCGAGCTCGATGACGTACGGCAGCATGCGGCCTTTGCGGGCCTCCGACCGCAAACCCGAGCACAGTGACGGCCACGCGGCGATCGTGTGCCGGATAGTCCAATCGCCTTCCGTGCTGGGCTCCCACGGCTCGAGATGGTCGCGGTCGGAAAGCCGGATCCGACTCCACTGGGCGCCGTCACGCATCCGCACCGCGCGCAACCGGATCAGGCCCGCCGGGACCCGCAGCGGACCGATGTCCATCGGCCAACCCGGGTGCTTAGCGACGGAGCGCAGCAGGTTCATGGGCGGGTGGGAGTCGTCGGGCTCAGCCGCGCTGAGCCAGGAAGGCGACATCGACGATCTCGCCGATGCGGATCTGCTCGGCCCCGCTGGGAATCACGACCAGACAGTTTGCCTCGGCGAGCGTCGCCAGCAGATGCGACGACGCCCCGGGGGCTCCGCCGAGCGCCTGCACCAGGTATTCACCGCTGTCCTGATCGCGCATCAGCTGGCCGCGCAGGTAGCCCTTGCGGCCGGCCACCGACGTGATCGGCGACAGGGTGCGGGCCTGCACGACCCGGCGCATCGGCTGGCGCTTGCCCAGCGACAGGCGGATCAGCGGGCGCACCATCACCTCGAAGACCACCAACGCGCTGACCGGATTGGCCGGCAGCAGAAACACTGGTACACCCTCGGTGCCCAGCTGCCCGAAGCCCTGGACGGATCCCGGATGCATCGCGACCCGCACCACCTCCATCTCGCCGAGCTCGGAAAGCACCACCCGCACCGCCTCGGCCGCCGCGCCCCCGACCCCGCCGGCGATCACGATCAGCTCGGCGCGATTGATCTGGCCCTCGACTATTTCGCCAAGCTCCTTGGGGTCGTTGCTGACTATGCCGATGCGGTTCACCTCCGCGCCGGCGTCCCGGCCGGCCGCGGCCAGCGCATAGGAGTTGACGTCGTACACCTGTCCGGGTCCGGGGGTGCGCGAGATGTCGACCAACTCGCCACCAACGGCCAGAACCGATAGGCGCGGCCGCGGGTGCACCAGCACCCGTTCGCGGCCCACCGCGGCCAGCAGCCCCACCTGGGCCGCGCCGATGATCGTTCCGGCGCGCACGGCCACGTCACCGGGCTGGACGTCGTCGCCGGCGCGCCGCACATAGGCCCCCGACGGGGCGCCGCGCAGGATCCGCACCTTCGACTTCCCGCCGTCGGTCCAGCGCAACGGCAGGACCGCATCGGCCAGCGTCGGCAGCGGTGCCCCGGTCTGCACCCGGGCGGCCTGGCGGGGCTGCAGCCTGCTGGGTGTGCGCGTACCGGCCTCGATGGTTCCCATCACGGGCAGCGTCAGCCCGCCGCCCTCGTCGGCTTCGGCGGCCCCCTCATCGGCCAGGGCCCCATTGTCGGCCGGAGCCTCGATGTCGCGCGGCTCGCCGACCCCGAGCACGTCGACGCTGCGCACCGCGTAGCCGTCGATCGCGGCCTGATCGAAGCCGGGCAGTGGCCGTTCGGTCACCACTTCCTCGGCGCACATCAGCCCCTGCGCCTCGGCAATCGCGACGCGTATCGGCCGCGGCGCCACCGCAGCGCTTGTTATCCGGGCCAGCTGCTCCTCCACCGAACGCACAGCGTGCCTCTCTGCCGTCGAGCCCTAGCGGGCGCCATATCAGGCGAACCGGGCCCGACCACCCAGTCGCCCTGCTATTGCTCGGTCAGGCCCAATCGCGCCACCAACCATCGCCGCAAATCCGGGCCATAGTCGTCACGATCCAATGCAAAGTCAACCGCAGCCTTGAGGTACCCGCCGGGATTTCCCAGGTCGTGTCGGGAACCGCGATGCACCACGACATGGACAGGGTGGCCCTCACTGATCAGCAACGCGATCGCGTCGGTGAGCTGCACCTCGCCACCGGCACCACGGTCGATGCGGCGCAGCGCATCGAAAATGGCACGGTCGAGCACATAGCGACCCGCCGCGGCATACATCGAGGGAGCGTCGCCCGCCTTGGGCTTCTCGACCATGCCCTTGACCTTCAGCACGTCGGGGTTGTCCTGAAACGCGGGGCCGTCGACCGGTTCGACGTCGAAGACGCCGTAGGAGCTGATCTCCTCGGGCGTGACCTCGATGGCACACAGCACCGTGCCGCCGTGCTCGGCCCGGACCTTCGACATCGTCTCCAGCACACCGCTCGGCAACACCAGGTCGTCGGGCAGCAGCACCATGACGGCGTCCTCGTCGGGCGCCAGCACCGGCTCCACACAACTGACCGCGTGCCCCAGCCCGAGCGGCTCGGCCTGGACGACGCTCTCCACCTTGATCAGGGCCGGCGCGCGCCGCACCTTGGCGAGCATGGCCTTCTTGCCTCGGGCCTCCAGCGTGCCCTCGAGCACCAGGTCGTGGACGAAGTGCGCGACGACGCCGTCCTTGCCTTCGGAGGTGATGATCACCAGCCGTTCGGCGCCGGCCGCGGCCGCCTCCTCGGCGACCAGCTCGATGCCGGGCGTGTCGACGACGGGCAGCAGCTCCTTGGGCACCGTCTTGGTGGCCGGCAGGAAACGCGTGCCCAGGCCAGCCGCCGGCACGATCGCCGTGAATGGAATCGGGACTGCATCGGGGCGTGACATCGTTCACACACCATAACCTGACTATCTCTGCCGATTCGGCATGGCGGCGGTTAAGCGGGGGCTGTCATCGTTGAGGGCATGGCGACCGGGACCAAGGCGGTGTGGCGAGAACAGCTGCTATTGGCGCGGCGGCGCGTTGCCGACGAGGTTCGGGCCGCCGAGGCGCGGATGCTCAGCGATCAGGTGGAGCTGCTGGTGAACAGCGACTGCACGGTCTGCGCGTACGTGCCGGTGAGCACCGAGCCGGGGTCTGTCGAGATGCTGGATGTGTTGCTGCGGCGGCGGGGACGGGTGCTGCTGCCGGTTGCGCGCACCGCCGCCGACGACACTCCCCTGCCGCTGCGGTGGGGCGAGTACCCGACCGACGGACTCAACGGACTCGTTCGCGGGCGCTGGGGGCTGCTGGAGCCCCCTGAACCCTGGCTGCCCGAGTCCGCGCTGGCCGAGGCCGCGCTGGTGCTTGTTCCGGCGCTGGCGGTCGACCTGCGGGGGGTGCGGCTGGGCCGGGGCCGCGGGTTCTATGACCGCTCGCTGCCCGGCCGCGACCCGCGTGCCTGGCTGATCGCGGTGGTCCGCGACGACGAGCTGGTCAGCGAGCTGCCGGCCGAGGAGCACGACGTCCGGATGACCCACGCGCTCACGCCGCGGCGGGGGCTGAGCGCGCTGCATGCGTAGGGCTTTTAAACGGGAATGAGACGCATCACGTGGCGGTTCTAGCACTTAACAGGCTAGAGTGCTAGCCAAGCTTATTATCTTCCGGAGGTTTTTGTGCCGACCTACACCTATGAGTGCACGGAGTGCGGCAACCGCTTCGACATTGTGCAGGCCTTCACCGACGACACACTGACCACCTGCGAGCAGTGCGCGGGCCGGCTACGCAAGCGCTTTAACTCGGTCGGAGTGGTGTTCAAAGGCAGCGGCTTTTACCGCACGGACAGCCGCGAGTCCGGCAAAAAGACAAGCGCCACTAACGGGTCGTCCAGCGATTCGGGGTCCAGCGACTCGGGGTCGGACGGGAAGTCCGGTTCCGGCGAGAAGTCCGGTTCCGGCGAGAAGTCCGGCTCCGGCGAGAAGTCCGGATCCGGCGAGAAGTCGACCGGCAGCTCGGTTCCGTCCACCGCGGGCGCCTCGAGCTAGCGGGTTTATCCACAACGCCAGTTCTGGGCGGCATCGTCCGCGCCGCGCCGCGCCTACCGTTGCGGCGTGCGGGAATCATCGCTGAATCCAAGCCTGTTCAGCCGGATATCGACGTCGTTGCGGCCGGACTGGACGCGGACCGTGCTGGCACGGCGCGTCGCGGCTGGCGGGCTGGTGGTGCTGGCCGGGGTCGCGGCCGCCCGCTCGAATCCGGACGGTGACAGCACCGACGTGGTGGTGGCCGCGCGCGACCTGCGCCCCGGCACCGCGCTGACCGCCGACGACGTCCGGCTCGAAAGTCGTTCGGCCACAACGGTTCCCGACGGATCAAGCGCCGACCTGGGCGCGGTGGTCGGGTCCACGCTGGCCAGCCCGGCGCGCCGGGGTGAGGTGCTCACCGACGTCCGGCTACTGGGGAGCCGGCTGGCCGAGTCGACGGCCGGGCCAGGCGCCCGCATTGTGCCGCTGCATCTGGCGGACAGCGCCCTGATCGACCTGGTCCGGGTGGGCGACGTCGTCGACGTGCTGGCCGCGCCGGCAAACGACTCTCCGGTTGCCGGCCCGGCGGCCAGCCGGGTGGTGGCCGCCGACGCCGTCGTAGTCCTCGTGTCGGCTAAGGAGAAAGTCCAGGTCGCCGATGGTGACCGCGTAGTGTTAGTTGCGCTTCCGGCTCGCGTGGCGAACACGGTGGCAGGCTCGACGTTGGGTCAGGCGGTTACCCTCACCCTGCATTGACTCCTGGCCGATGTTCGGCACGTGATTCGTAGCAACCTGTGTCCGAGTTCAGAAAGGGCCTTGCCATGCTCAAGGGGTTCAAGGAGTTTCTCTCGCGCGGAAATATCGTCGACCTGGCCGTCGCGGTGGTCATCGGTACGGCGTTCACTGCGTTGGTCAAGAGCTTCACCGACGCGATTATCCAACCGCTGATCGAGCGAATTGGCGTCAAGCCGGACGCCAAGCTCAACGCCTTGAGTTTCAACATCGGCGGCCCTCAGCCCATCGACCTGAATGTCTTACTGTCGGCCGGGATCTACTTCATCCTGGTCGCTGCGGTGGTGTATTTCCTCGTCGTGCTGCCGTACAACACATTCCGCAAGAAGGGCGAGGTCGAGCAGGCCGACGACGCGCAGGTCGTCCTGCTGACCGAGATCCGCGACCTGCTGGCGCAAAGCAACGGAGGCTCGTCGGGCAAGCATGGCGGGGTCGCCTTGTCGCCGCCCCCGGAGCACGGTCCGCGCGCGGACACCTGAGAGGCCGGTCGAGCTGTCGGGCGATTCGTACCGGGTCGCCCGACAGCCCCACGCTTGGATCCGGCCTAGATCTCCAGGCTCGACAACTCGCCAATGATCTTGGCGGCCAAGGGATTCAGCGTCGCCATTCCGTCGCGCACCGCGTACCGCGAGCCGGCGAGGTTGACCACCAGCGTGCTTCCGGACACCCCGGCCAGACCGCGCGACAACGCGGCGTCGACGATCCCCGCGGACAGCCCCGAAGCGCGGATCGCCTCAGCGATGCCGAGGATTTCCCGATCCAGAATGTCAACGGTGGCCTCCGGAGTGACGTCGCGGGGTGTGACCCCGGTCCCGCCGACCGACACCACGAGGTCCACCCCGCCGATCACCGCGGTGTTCAACGCGTTGCGAATCTCGACCTCGTCGGCCGCGACCGCCACCACGCCGTCGACAACGAACCCCGCCTCGGTCAGCAGCTCGGTGACCAGCGGTCCGCTGTGGTCCTCGTCGCCGTGAGCGGTGCGATCGTCGACAACAACGACAAGTGCCCGACCGACTACCAACTCCGCGCCTTTTTCCATGGGTGCAACCGTATATCCGAGCTCCGTCAGCGGCGCATCGACTCTCATTACTAGTCCGCCTTACCGAGAGTGACCGAAACCGTGCGGCTGCTGCCCGAGGGATCCTGATAGGTCAGCGAGACCTTATCGCCCGGCGCCTTGGACCGCACCGCAGCAACCAATGCGTCGGCGCTGTTGATCGGGCGGTCGTCGACCTTTGTGACGATCACACCCTTGGGCACACCGGCATTTGCGGCCGCACCGCCCTGCAGCACCTCGACGACCTTGGCGCCCGGGGTGCCCTTGTCATTGGTCACCTGCACGCCGAGCGAGGCATGGGTGGCCTTGCCGGTGCTCATCAGCTCGTCGGCGATGCGCTTGGCCTGGTCGACCGGGATCGCGAAGCCCAGGCCGATCGAGCCGCTCTGGGCATCCTGCGAATCCGCGCCCAGCGTGGCGATCGCCGAGTTGACGCCCACCAGCTGGCCGCTCATATTCACCAGCGCGCCGCCGGAGTTACCCGGGTTGATCGCGGCATCGGTCTGGATCGCGTCCAGCACCGTGTTCTGGTTGCCCGACTCGCCCGTCGTCGAGACCGGCCGGTTCAGCGCGCTGACGATTCCCGTGGTCACCGTGCCCGACAAGCCCAGCGGCGACCCTATTGCCACCACCGGCTGCCCAACCCGCAGATCGGACGACGAGCCCATCGAGATCGGGGTGAGCCCGGAAATGCCCTGCACCTGAACCACCGCGATATCGCTGGTGGGATCGGCCCCGATCACCGTGAACGGCGCGGTCCGCCCGTCGGAGAAGGTCACCGTCGTCTTCGGCACCGCTGCCGCGGGGGTCCCACCCCCGGGGGCGCCAGGAGCCTTGGGGGCGGCGGCGGCGATGACGTGGTTGTTGGTCAGGATCTTCCCGTCGGTCGACAGGATGATGCCCGAGCCCTCCTCCGACTGACGGCCCAGATCGGTTTCCAGCATGACGACGCTGGGCACCACCTTGGCGGCGACCTGTTCGACGCTGCCGGGTGGCATGTTCGCCGCCGGAACGCTGGGGGCTGCACCACCGATGAGCCCGCCACCGCCGCCGCCGGTGTTGTGCGTGCCGAGCTCGACAACCGTGGCCGCCGCGCCGCCGATGCCGGCCGATACCAACGCGATGGTCAGGGCCCCGATCGTCAACAGGCCCGCTCGAGAACGCCTTTGGCGTTCCGGAACCATGTGCGGGGGCATCGGCGGAAGCATCCCCGGCATCGTGTGCGTCCCGGTGTTGCCCATCCCGGGCACCGGGCCGGGCCCGGTAGCACCGATCCTGGGCACCTGCCCCGTTGCGGTGGCGCCCATCGGCGGCACCTGGTGAGTTCCCGTACCGCCCAGCCCGGGCACCGGGCCCGCGCCGGTACCGGCGAGCCCGGGCACCGGTCCGGTCCCGGTGCCACTGGGGGGCGCGTAGGGCTCGTAGGACGGGCGGTACTGCTGCGACGGCTGTGGCTGTTGATACCGCCAGTCGAACTGGGGATTGTAGGTGTTTCCCTGGGCATAGGCGGGGGGCACGGGCTGATTGGGCCCAGCGCGGTATCCCGGCTGCTGCGGCGGTGGCGAATACCTCGGGTCATTCGTCATGTCGCTAAGTCGCTCTTCCTCTACATTGGCTATTTCGGCTCACGTGGCCCTGCACTGGGCTCGATTGTTGCGCGATTTTCTCAACACTAACTGCAACTACCTTGCCTGCGTCGACTGAGAGTCAACTGAGATAACGTTCGTCGAATCCCGAGAGTTCGCCTGGGTGACGGGTACCACCGGGTCGGTTTTGTCGTGGGTCTTCTCCTGGGACCTGAACCGGGACCTGGACAGCGTCATCTTGTCGGTCTTGGCGTCGCCCATCGGGGCCATCGGGGCCATGGGCGTCAAGGGGTGCCCCGAACCGGGCATCGGCCGCCCGGGCAGCAGCACGTAAATCGACGTTCCCGGGGGCTGCCCTGCCGGCACGGTGTCCTCGATGCGAAGCAACCCACCGTGATTGAGCACCACCTTCTTGACGATCGCCAACCCCAGGCCCGAACCCGGCAACGCGCGGGCGGTCGTCGACCGGTAGAACCGTTCGAACACCAGGCGGCGCTCGTGCGGCGGAATCCCGGGGCCATGGTCGGACACCACGAGCTCGGCGTGCGACGGGTCGAGCTGCCGCAGCGTGACGCCGACGTGGCCCCCCGTCGGGCTCCACTTGGCGGCGTTGTCCATCATGTTCAGCACCGCGCGCGACAGCCCGGCGGCGTCACCGTAGACCTGCCATGGGGTCACCCGGACGTCGAAGTGAATGTCGTTGCGCCGTCGCCTGACTCGCTCCAGACTGCGATCGATGACCTCGGACACGTCGACCGCCTCGTGCACCACCTGGCCGGCGTCGTCGCGGGTAAGGTCAACCAAATCGCCTACCAGCGTAGACAATTCCTCGATCTGAGCCAGAACGTCGGCACGCAGGCCGACCATCTCCTGCTCGGGCAGCCGCGGCGCCCCGGGTTCCATTGCGGCCATAAGCAGTTCGACATTGGTGCGCAGCGAGGTCAGGGGGGTGCGCAATTCATGCCCGGCGTCGGTGACCAGACGCGCCTGCCGCTCCCGGGATTCGGCCAGAGCCCGCAGCATCAAGTTGAATGCCTCTGTGAGCCTTGCTAATTCGTCACTGCCGAACACCGGGATGGGCCGCAGGTCATCGGTGCGGGCCACCCGCTCGGCCGCTTCGGTCAGCCGAGCCACTGGGCGCAGCCCCGCACGGGTGACCATTCCCCCGGCCACCGCGGCGACCGCAACGCCGATGCCGCCGACCAGCAGCAGCACGAAGCGCAGTTTGGTCATCACCGCTTCGGTGGGCTTGAGACTCTTGGAGATCAGCAGCGAGCTGCCGTTGCGCAGGTGGATGGCCAGAATTCGCTGATCCGATGCGGTGCGCCGGGACATGAACAACTCGCCGCGGATGACGGCCTTTTCCGGCGAACCGACCGGCAGGGTCTCGCCCGGCATTTCGGCTTTATAGGTCGACTTTCCGGGGTCGATCAGCATCGCGTTGACGTCCGACGAATAGGCGATGCCCTGAATGGCGGTTTTGGGGTCGGTGTCCAGCAAACCGCTGTCGATCAGCAGGTGCGCCCGGCTCTGCAGTTGGTTGTCGAGATCGCCATAGAGCGCGGCCGAGATCACCGCGTAGACCGCGAACGCCATGAGCACCACGACCATCGCCACCATCGACATCGCCAACAGCATCACCCGCCAGCGCAGGGACAACGAACTGGTGGCCGGCAGGGGCGGGCGCCGACGACGATGGAACCCAAGCATTACGGCGGCGTCTCCCGGAGCACGTAACCGACCCCGCGCACCGTGTGGATCAGCCGTGGCTCGCCGTCGGCCTCGGTTTTGCGGCGCAGGTACCCGACATAGACCTCCAGCGCATTACCCGAGGTGGGAAAGTCGAATCCCCACACCTCCTCGAGGATGCGGCTACGGGTGAGAACACGGCGCGGATTGGCGATCAGCATCTCCAGCAAAGCGAATTCGGTGCGGGTCAGGCTGATCCGGCGTTGGCCGCGGGTGACCTCGCGGGTCACCGGGTCCAGGGCCAGGTCCGAGAACTGCATCGCCACCGACCCGGCGTCGTCCTCAGGCTTGGTGCGACGCAGCAGCGCCCGCATCCGCGCCAGGAGTTCTTCCAGGGCGAACGGCTTCGGCAGGTAGTCGTCGGCGCCGGCGTCCAAGCCGGCCACCCGCTCGGAGACCGAGTCGCGGGCGGTCAGCACCAGGATCGGTAGGTCGTCGCCGGTGCTGCGGAGGTGGCGGCATACTTCCAGGCCGTCCAGCCGCGGCATCATCACGTCCAGGACCATCCCATCGGGGCGATCGCTGGCGATCATCTCAAGGGCCTCGACCCCGTCGTGGGCGAGGTCCACCGAGTAGCCATTGAACGACAGCGACCTGCGCAGCGACTCGCGCACTGCGCGATCGTCGTCGACGACAAGTATCCGCACGGCCACTAGTTTCGTCCCAGCGCCTGAGAGCGGCCTGAGAGGCGCGCCGGTATTTCGGTTAGCGTTTGTCGAGGTCGACGAGGCCGAGGCGGGCCGCCTTGAGCAGCCTGCGCGGCACTTTGTGCTTCTGGCCCGCCACCGTGACTCCGACGAGCTCGGTCCGGGTGGCTTTCCATTGCGCGCGCCGGCTTCGGGTGTTCGAGCGCGACATCCTGCGCTTGGGCACAGCCATGGTCAGGCCTTCCTCTATATCACCATTACTGGTTGGTGGGAGCTTCCGCACGGCACATGGGCGCGGCGACAATTGCGCCAAGGATACCTGGTGAAGACGGCCCGGCCCAATCGTGGGTCGAGGGGGTCGGACAGGCGTCAGGCATCGAAGGTTGTCGCCCCGTAACCGGTGGGGTTGTAGCTGACGTACACCGGTCCCTGCGCGAACGGTTCGTACCCCGTGTTCATAGTGGTGCCGGTAACGGTCGGGGTGTTGGTCGCAGTCGTCGTGTAGGAGTACAGCAGCGTGTGAGTATCGGCGGTGTAGACCGAAATGGTGGTTCCCACCGGCACGGCTCCGTTCACGACCGACCCCGTGTAGACGGATGACGGGATGGTTCCGGTTACACCACCCGAATCGAACATCACGGGCACGGTGCTCGATGTAGCCCCGCCGTTGAACGTGGAACCGTTGTTGAACTGCACGACCACGGTGGATGTCGGGGATCCGGCAATCGGGATATTCCCGGTGCTGGATATTGGGTTGGGACCGAACACCACCGTGCCTGCGGGCTCGTTGATCAGCACGCCGTTATTGAGCACGCCCGGCAACGCCGTGAGCACGGTGCTGGTGCCCGGGAAGCCGTTATTCGGCCCTACTCCCAAAACGCCGACGGCAAAGTTGCTTCCATTTGCCGACAAGAAGTTCTCCAAGCCCCCGCCGAAGTGGTGGTGACGTTGACGCCGGTCGGCAGGGTGGTGACGACCGCCGGGGAATTGGGACCATTAGTGAAACCGACGGTCGCCTGATACGTGTTGTAGCTAAAGCTCAGCCCGCCGCTATAGCCGGCGATGCCCGACCCGATGGAGGAGCCGAGGCCCGACGTCGCAAGGGCTGCGCTGTCGATGACAAGGCCGGTGGATCCGGTGTCGAGCAGCACGGGCATCGGCGTTCCGCCGTTGATGGAGATGTAGACGATCGGTTCGGTGGTAGCGGCCATGGACAGCGTGACGCTCGCGTTGGTCGAAGTGCTGACGCCTACGCCGCCCGTGGCGCCGGCCGCGCCGTTGTTGCCGGCGGTACCGCCGGCGCCGCCGGCACCGATGGTGGCGGCCCCGCCAGTCCCGCCGGCCCCGTTGGTGCCGTACGTGCCGTCCGGGCCGCCGCTGGCGCCGTTGCCGCCGTTGCCGCCGTTGCCGCCGCCGGCGCCGATTCCGCTGGCGCCGCCACTGCCGCCGCCGAGTCCGCCGGAGCCGCCGGCACCCGCGGCGCCGCCGCTGGCCCCGGCGCCGCCGGACCCGCCGGAGCCGCCGAACGAGCCGGTCGAGGTGTAAAGGGAGGCGCCACCGCTGCCGCCGTTGGCGCCGCTGCCGCCCTGGCCGGCGCTGCCCCCGTTGCCGCCGTTGGCGCCGGTGCCGCCGTTCCCACCTTGGCCGCCGGTGCCACCCAGCCCGCCGGCGCCGCCGTTGCCGCCGTTGCTGCCTTGGGCGTTGTAGTTGCTGCCGCTGGCGTCACCACCGGCACCGCCGGCGCCGCCGAGGCCGCCGCCGCCGCCCTGGCCGCCGTTAAATCCGGTGCCGCCTTGCCCACCGGTGCCACCGGCGCCGGCCGCCCCGCCGATGCCGCCGGCACCGCCGGTGCCGATGGGCAACGCCGAGCTCCCAGGCTGCGCGTTGTAGCCGTTGCCGGGCGCGCCGCCGGCCCCGGCCGCCCCGCCGTTGCCACCGGTCCCACCGGTGCCCCCGATGCTGCTGCTGCCGGTGCTGCCGTTACCGCCGGTGCCGCCGGCCCCGCCATTGCCGCCCGGGCCGCCGTTGCCGTTGGATCCGAAGTAGCCGTGCTGGTCTGGCGGTATGGTCGGGCTCGCCGCGGAGGTTTGACCGCCTTGCCCGCCCTGGCCGCCGGAGCCGCCGTTGCCGCCGGCGAAGCCGGAGTTGCCGCCGGCCACGCCGGTGTCGCCGGCGCCGCCGGCACCGCCGCTGCCGCCCGCCCCACCGTTGCCACCGGTGCCGAACGACACGTTGGCCGCCTGCGCGGTTTGTTTGCTGAGGCTGTTGCCCGGATCCCCGCCGGGGCCACCGTTGCCGCCGGCTCCGCCACTGCCGCCGTTGCCACCGACATTGCCGATGCCGGTTGCCCCGTTAGTGCCCTGTCCGCCGGCGCCGCCGTTGCCGCCGGTGCCGCCGCTGCCGCCGGCGTTGGCCCCGGCTCCGGGGTTGCCACCGGTGCCGCCGGCGCCGGCATTGCCGCCGGCGCCGCCGCTGCCGCCGTTACCTCCGGGGGTGGCCTTGGCGCCGTCGCCGCCGGTTCCGCCGTTGCCGCCGGCGCCCCCGGCGCCGCCGTTGCCCGTGGTTCCGCCGCCGCCGCCACCGCCGCCGGTGCCACCTTGGCCGCCGGCGCCGCCGGTGCCGGCGGTGCCCGCCGCGCCGCCGCCGGTGCCGGCCTGACCGCCGGTGCCGCCGCCGCCGCCCTGGCCGCCGGCACCGCCGGTGCTGCCCGCGGCGCTCCCGGTGCCCGCGACCCCGATGCCGCCGGTGCTGCCGGCGCCGCCGGAGCCGCCCTGCCCGCCGCGACCGTTGGTCCCCGTGTCCGCGGCCGCCCCGCCGGTGCCGCCGACGCCACCGCCACCACCGGCGCCACCGGTGCCACCGGTGCCAGCGGCGCCGCCCTGGCCACCCTGGCCGCCCTGCCCGCCGGCGCCGGCCGTGCCGACCGCGCCCATGCTCGACCCGCCGCCACCGGCCCCGGCGGCCCCGCCCGTGCCGCCCAATCCACCGGCGCCCCCGGTACCGCCGGCCGCGCCGGCGGTACCGCTGTTGTCGGTGCCGATACCGCCCTGGCCGCCCTGGCCGCCCAGGCCGCCGTTGCCGCCCTGCCCGCCGGCGCCCTGGCTACCACCGCTCCCGGTGCCGGCCGCTCCACCGGCGCCCCCGCTGCCCCCCGCACCGCCGGCCGCGCCCTGGAAACCCGTACCGCCATTGCTGGCGCCCCCGTTGCCTTGACCGCCGGCTCCGCCGACCCCGGCGGTGCCACCCGTACCGCCAGACCCGGAGCTGCCGTCTGCCCCGTTGGTCGACCCCCTACCGCCGGCGCCGGCGGCCCCGCCGTTGCCACCGACCCCGCCGTCACCCCCGGTGCCGCCGACCACGCCGAGAGTGGCGCTGTTGTCGGTACCGGCGCCGCCCTGGCCGCCCTGGCCACCGAGCCCGCCGTTGCCGCCGTGCCCACCCAAACCTTGGCTCGCACCGGCCCCGGTACCCGCCGCGCCGCCGTCCCCACCGCTGCCCCCCGCACCGCCGGACGCGCCCTGGAAACCGGTACCGCCGTTGGTTGCGCCCGGGTTGCCTTGACCGCCGGCCCCGCCATTGCCACCGGCCCCGCCTTGCCCGCCCGAACCGGCGTTGCCGGCCAACCCGGAGATCGACCCGCCGCCGCCGGCCCCGGCGTCGCCGCCGGTGCCACCGCCACCACCGTTACCCCCGGTGCCGCCGGCCGCGCCGACGACGCCGCTGTTGTCGGTGCCGGCGCCGCCCTGGCCGCCCTGGCCGCCGCCACCGCCGTTGCCGCCGTGCCCACCCACACCCTGGCTACCGCCGGCTCCACCGGCCGCCCCGCCGTCCCCGCCGCTGCCGCCCGTGCCGCCGGCCGCGCCCGCGTCAGCGTTTCCGCCACCGGCCGCGCCTGCGGCGCCCCCGCCGCCGGCACCGCCGTTACCACCGATGCCACCTTGCCCGCCCGAGCCGGCCTTGGCGGCCGACCCGCTACCGGCCCCGGCGACCCCGCCGGTACCGCCCGCACCGCCGGTGCCGCCCGCGCCACCGGCCATTCCTGGGTGCCGGCGCTGCCTTGGCCGCCCTGGCCGCCGACCCCGCCGAGGCCGCCCTGGCCGCCGGCACCCTGGCTGCCACCGGCCCCACCGGACTTCCCGCCGGTCCCACCGCTGCCGCCCGTGCCACCGGCCGCGCCCACGCCACCGGCATCGCCCGCGGCGGCCCCCGCCGCGCCCGTGCCGCCGCCACCGCCGGTGCCACCGGTGCCACCCACACCACCTGAGCCGGCGTTGCCGGCCTTTCCGAGGCTCGAGCCGGTGCCGGCGGCCCCCGCCGCCCCGCCGGTGCCGCCGGTGCCACCGGCGCCGCCCTGCCCGCCGACCACGCCGACGTCGCCGCTGTGGTCGGTACCCATGGCGCCCTGGCCGCCCTGCCCGCCGGACCCACCGGTGCCGCCCTGCCCACCGACGCCCTGGCTGCCGCCGCCCCCGGCACCTGCCGCCCCGCCGGCGCCGCCGCCACCACCGGTGCCGCCGGCCGCGCCCTGCCCACCGCTACCGCCAGGGTTGTTCGTCGGCGTAGAGCCTTGGCCGCCGGTTCCGCCGGTGCCGCCGGTGCCACCGGCGCCACCGGAGCCGGCGCTGCCGGTCGCGCCGGCGCTAAAGCCTGTGCCGCCGGCGCCGCCGATCCCGCCGGTGCCCCCGACCCCGCCGATGCCACCCACACCGCCGGTCACCCCTTGCGTGCCGCTGTTGTCGATGCCGGTGCCGCCGGTGCCGCCCTGGCCGCCCACCCCGCCGACGCCGCCCTGGCCACCCACGCCCCTGACGCCACCACTCCCGTTACCCGCCGCCCCGCCCGCGCCGCCGCTGCCCCCCTGACCGCCGGTCCCGCCCTGCAGACCGGTACCGCCGCCGGCATTCCCCTGAGTGCCCTGGCCACCGGCCCCGCCGGTACCGCCGGTGCCACCCACTCCACCGGAGCCGGCGGTGCCGGCCGCCCCGGCGATCGATCCGTTGCCGCCGACGCCGGCGGCCCCGCCGGTGCCCCCCGTGCCGCCGGTGGCCCCCGTGCCTCCGGCCACGTTGAAAGTGCCGCTGTTGTCGGTGCCGGCGGCGCCCTGCCCGCCCTGGCCGCCCACCCCACCGGTGCCGCCGCGCCCGCCCGCGCCCTGGCTGCCGCCGGCCCCGCCGGAGGCGCCGCCGGTGCCCCCGGTGCCGCCGCCCCCGCCCTGGGTGCCTTGGCCGCCCAGGCCGTTGTTGGTGCCGCTGACGCCCGCGCTGCCCAGGGCGCCTTGTCCGCCGGTACCGCCTTGGCCCCCAATTCCCCCGTTGCCGGCGGCGCCGTTGGCGCCGCCGCTGCCGCCGCTGCCCGCGTTGCCGCCGGCACCGCCGCCACCGCCGGTGCCGCCGGCGCCACCTTGGCCGGCGCCGCTGCCAATGTCGGTGGCTCCGACACCGCCCTGCCCGCCTTGGCCGCCCACGCCGCCGGCGCCGCCACTGCCGTTGGTGCCGCCGTCGCCGATACCGCCCTGGCCCCCGTGGCCACCCATGCCGCCCGGTGTCCCTTGACCGCCCTGGCCGCTGTTGAAGCCACTGACGCCCGCGGCGCCTTGGGCGCCCTGGCCTCCTGTGCCGCCAACCCCGCCGGCCCCGCCGGCACCCGTCGCGCCCACGCTGGCGCCGACGCCGCCGGCGCTGCCGCCAAGACCCGCGGCCCCGCCGGTGCCGCCGGTGCCGCCGGTGCCGGCCCCGGTGCCGGTGTCGGCGACCCCGACACCGCCCTGCCCGCCTTGGCCGCCGAGGCCGGCGGTCCCGCCATTGCCGTTGGCTCCGGCCTGGCCGAACGTCGACGAGGGTTGGCCACCGGCCCCGCCCACGCCCCCGTTGCCGCCGGTGCCGCCGTCGCCACCTATACCGCCGGTAGGAGTGCCGCCGGTGCCGGGGGCGCCCAACCCGCCGGTGCCCCCGACGCCGCCCGCGCCACCCTGGCCACCGACACCACCGTTGCCGTACAGCAGCCCGCCGTGACCGCCGGCGCCGCCGGCGCCGCCGTTGCCACCGATGCCGCCGGTAACGGCCGCGGCGTTCGAAGTACCCGCCGTGCCCGTGGCGCCAGTCGTGCCCGCCCCGCCGGCCCCGCCCTGACCGCCGTTGCCGAACAGCCCTGCGTCACCGCCGTTGCCGCCCGAAAGCCCGGCAGCGCCGGACCCGCCGTTGCCACCGTTGCCCCACAGCCACCCGCCACCGCCGCCGGCAGCACCGGTGCCCGCCGCGCCGTTGCTGCCGTTGCCGATCAGCGGCCGGCCGGTCAGCAACTCGACGGGCTTGAAGACGGCCAAATCCTGCAGGTCGGCCAACGGCGACGCGTTGGCGGCCTCGGCGGCAGCATACGAATTCCCCGCGCTGTTCAGCGCCTGCACGAACCGCTGGTAGAACATGTCCGCCTGCGCGCTCAGCGACTGATAGTCCAGGGCGCGGCTGGAAAAGAGCGACGCGATGGCCGCCGACACCTCATCGCCAGCTGCGGGCAGCAAAGATGTGGTGGATGCGGCCGCGCTTGCATTGGCCTCGCTGATCCTTGACCCCACAGCGGTCAGATCCGAAGCCGTCGATGCCAGCGTCTCCGCTGCTGCGATCACAAAGGACATTTCACCCGGTCGCGGCAGCCCAAGCGGGCGCTCGGCGCGCTGTCGCGAAAAGCGACTTTACTCTGACGGGCGCCGCCGGGGGCCGACTTCGGCAGCCCCGGGCCAGCAAAATGCACCAGCGCGCAAGCAACGCCGGCACTTTCTCGGTGAGCCCTACCGCGCCGAGGCTTGACCCCCGGCTCTGCTCCGCCAACCGCGCTCAGCGACCGGAATGCGCGCACAGCAAACTCCGTCGACCCATACATCAGGTGTCAAAGACTGTGGTCCCGAAGCCGCTGGGGTCGTAGCTGACGTACACCGGTTGTTGTTGGAAAGGCATGTAGCCGGTGTTCATCGTGCCGCCGTCGGTCACCAACGGACTGTTCGACGCGGTGGTGGTGTAGGAGTACAGCAGCGTCTGACCGTCGGGCGTGTACACCGAAATCATCGTTCCCGCCGGCACGTTTCCGGAGGTCTGACCGGTCCCCAGCACGGACGACGGGATGCTGCCGTACACGCCGCCGGAGTCGATCGCGACGGGAACGGTTTGCATCGGTCCGTTATTGATCTGCACATCCACCGTGCTCGTCGGGGCCCCGGAAACCGCGACATGGCTGGGTAACGGGTTGGGGCCGAACGTCAGCGTGCCCTGCGTTTCGTTGATCAGCACGCCGTTGTTGAGAAGGCCCGGCAGCGCCGTGACCAGGCTGCTGGTGCCCGGGAACCCGTTGTTCGGCCCAATGCCCAAAATCCCGTATGCGCCACCGTCGGGGGCCAGATAGGTCAGGAGATCAGGCGACGACGAGGTGACGATGTCAATTCCCGTCGGCGCGGTGACGATGCCGTTCCCGAAATTCACCGTCGTTTGATAGGTCGTGTAGTTGTAGTTCAGCCCGCCGGTGTAGCCGGCCGAACCCGACCCGATGGACGGCGCCGAGGCCCTGCGTCGGGACGAATTGGCTGGCGATGACGAGGCCGGTGGATCCGGTGTCCACCAGCACGGGCACCATGGGTCCGCCGTTGACCGAGATGTAGATGATCGGCTCGGTGACGTTGAGCATCTGCAGCGGGACGGTTGCGTTGGTCAAGTTACTGCTGCCGGTGCCGCCCGTGGCGCCGTTGGTGCCGGCGCTGCCGGTGGTGCCGCCGGGGCCGGTGCCGAGGCCGCCGGTGCCGCCGGCGCCGTTGGTGCCGTAGTTGCCGTCCGGGCCGCCGTAGCCGCTGTTGCCACCGCTTCCGCCGCTCCCGCCGTTGGCCCCGTTGCCGACGGCACCGACGCTGCCGCCGGACCCGGCCGCGCCGCCGGAGCCGACGGCGCCCGCGTTGGCCCCGTTGCCGCCGGAGCCGCCGGAGCCGCCGTAAGACCCCGTGCCGGTGGATTGCGCGGTGCCGCCGCTGCCCGCGCCGGCGCCGTTGCCGCCCTGGCCCGCATTACCGCCGGCGCCGCCGTTGGCGCCCGCCCCGCCGGTGCCGCCCGTGCCGCCGGCGCCACCCGCGCCGCCGGTGCCGCCGCTGCCGCCGTTGCTGCCTTGGGCGTTGTAGTTGCCGCTGCCATCGCCGCCGCCACCACCGCCGCCGCCCTGGCCACCGTTGCCGCCCTGACCGCCATCGAAGCTGGTGTCGCCCTGTCCGCCGTTGCCGCCGGCGCCGGCCGCCCCGCCGGTGCCTCCATTACCGCCGGTGCCGATGGGCAGCCCCGCGTTCCCCGGCTGGGCGTCGATACCGTTACCGGGCGCACCGCCCGCGCCGGCTGCCCCGCCGTTGCCGCCGCCGCCGCCGGTGCCGCCCACGGTGCTGCTGCCGGTGCCACCTGTGCCGCCGGTGCCGCCGCCGCCGCCGTTGCCACCCGCACCGCCGTTGCCGTTGGACCCGAAGAAGCCGTGATAGTCACCGTTCGGGAAGTTGGCCGCGCCGCCTTGACCGCCTTGGCCGCCAGTGCCGCCATTACCGCCGACAAAGCCGGCGTTGTCGCCCGCGGGGCCGCTGTCTCCGACGCCACCGGCTCCGCCATTGCCGCCGGCGCCGCCGTTGCCGCCGCTGCCGAACGTGATGCCGGCGGCTGTGTTGATTTGCCGGGTGGAGCCCAGCCCGGGGCTACCACCGGCGCCGCCGTTTCCGCCGCCGCCGCCGCTCCCTCCGAGGCCACCGGCGCTGTTGACGCCCGCGCCGCCGGCAGTACCTTGGCCGCCTGCGCCGCCGTTCCCGCCATCGCCGCCGCTGCCGGTGGGGGTCGAGTTGATGCCGACCCCGCCGGTGCCGCCGGCCCCGGCGTCGCCGCCTCTGCCGCCGTCGCCGCCGGCGCCGCTGCCAACCGCCACGCCGCCGCTACCGCCGCTGCCGCCGTTGCCGCCATTGCCGCCGACGCCGCCGTTGTTGCCGGAGCCCCCTTCGCCGCCGGTGCCGCCCATGCCGCCCTGGCCACCGGCACCCGCGGCGCCGGCGGCGCCGGCGCCGTCGCCGGCCTGCCCGCCGGTGCCTCCGCTGCCGCCCTGCCCTCCGGCGCCGGCGGCGGCGCCGGGCCCGGTGGTGCTGTCGCCGCCGTTGCCGCCGGTGCCCCCGGCCCCGCCGATACCACCCTCACCGCCGTCGCCGTTGGCCCCGCCGCCCGGGGCGTCGCCGCCCTGCCCGCCCTCGCCGCCGATCCCCCCGCCGCCGCCCTGACCGCCCGGACCCTGGCCGCCGCCGACCCCGGCGCCGGGCGCCCCGCCGGCCCCACCGCCGCCACCGGCGCCGCCGGTCGCGCCCTGCCCGCCGGTACTGCCGGCGGCCGCCCCCGCAATGCCTTGGCCGCCAGCCCCACCGGTGCCGCCGGTCCCGCCGGCGCCACCGGACCCTGCGGTGCCGTCCGCGCCGTTGCTCGACCCGCTACCACCGGCTCCGGCGTCGCCGCCCGTACCACCCGTACCGCCGGCGCCACCCGTACCGCCGGCCACGCCCGCATTGCCGCTGTTGTCGGTGCCGGCGGCGCCCTGGCCGCCCTGGCCGCCGGCCCCGCCGTCGCCGCCCTGGCCACCGGCACCCTTGCTGCCGCCGAGTCCGGCACCGGGGGCCCCGCCGTCGCCGCCGCCGCCACCCGCGCCGCCGGTCGCGCCCTGGGCCCCCGCGCCGTCGAGCACCCCCGCGGTGCCCTGGTTACCAACGCCCCCGCCGCCGCCGTTCCCGCCGGTTCCGCCGGCGCCACCGGAGCCGGCGCTGCCGTCGGCGCCGTCGCTCGACCCGCTACCACCGGTGCCGGCGTCGCCACCGGCACCACCGGTACCGCCGGCGCCACCCGTACCGCCGGCCACGCCCGCATTGCCGCTGTTGTCGGTGCCTTCGGCACCTTGGCCGCCCTGGCCGCCGGCCCCGCCGTTGCCGCCCTGGCCACCGGCACCCTTGCTGCCGCCAACGCCGGCTCCGGGCGCCCCGCCGTCGCCGCCGGCGCCACCCGCGCCGCCGGTGGTGCCCTGACCGCCGGCGCCGTCGAGCACCCCCGCGGTGCCCTGGTTGCCAACGCCCCCGCCGCCGCCGTTCCCGCCGGTTCCGCCGGCGCCACCGGAGCCGGCGCTGCCGTCGGCGCCGTCGCTCGACCCGCTACCACCGGTGCCGGCGTCGCCACCGGTACCACCGGTACCGCCGGCGCCACCCGTACCGCCGGCCACCCCGACCATGCCGCTGTTATCGGTGCCTTCGGCGCCCTGGCCGCCCTGGCCGCCGGCCCCGCCGTTGCCCCCCACGCCACCGGCACCCTTGCTGCCGTCGAGCCCCGCACCGGGCGCCCCGCCGTCCCCGCCGGCGCCACCCGCGCCGCCGGTCGCGCCCCGGGCCCCCGCGCCGTCGAGCACGCCCGCGGTGCCCTGGGTGCCTGCGCCCGCCGCCGCCGCCGTTCCCGCCGGTCCCACCAGCGCCGCCGGACCCGGCGGTGCCGTCGGCGCCGTCGCTCGACCCGCTACCACCGGTGCCGGCATCGCCACCGGCACCACCGGTACCGCCGGCGCCACCCACACCGCCGGGCACCCCGGCATTACCGCTGTTGTTCGTCCCGGCGGCGCCCTGGCCGCCCTGGCCACCGACCCCGCCGTTGCCCCCCACGCCACCGGCACCCTTGCTGGCGCCGAGCCCCGCGCCGGGCGCCCCGCCGTCCCCGCCGGCGCCACCCGCACCGCCGGCCGCGCCCAGGGCACCGGCGCCATTGAGCACCCCCGCGGTGCCCTGGTTGCCAACGCCCCCGCCGCCGCCGTTCCCACCCGTCCCGCCGGCACCACCGGAGCCCGCGCTGCCGTCCGCCCCATCGATAGAGCCCACGCCACCGGCGCCGGCTGCCCCGCCGGTACCACCCGTACCGCCGGCGCCACCCGTGCCGGCGCCACCCACCGCCGGCCACCCCGGCATTGCCGCTGTTATTCGTCCCGGCGGCGCCGTGCCCGCCCTGGCCGCCGGCCCCGCCGTTGCCGCCCACGCCACCGACACCCTTGCTGGCGCCGAGCCCGGCACCGGGCGCCCCGCCGGCCCCACCGCCGCCACCCGCACCGCCGGTCGCGCCCTGACCACCGGCGCCGCCTGAGACCCCCGCTGCGCCCTGGGCGCCGATTCCGCCGCCGCCACCGTTGCCGCCGGTCCCGCCGACGCCACCGGAGCCCGCGCTGCCGTCCGCCCCATTGATAGAGCCCGCACCACCGGTCCCGGCCGCCCCGCCGGTACCACCCGTGCCGCCGGCACCGCCCGCACCGCCGGCCACCCCGGCCCTGCCGCTGTTATTAGTGCCGTCGGAGCCCTGGCCACCCTGACCACCGACCCCACCGCTGCCGCCCTGACCACCCACACCCTGGCCACCACCGACACCGGCGCCGGGCGCGCCGCCGGCCGCGCCGGTACCACCCGCGCCGCCGGCCATGCCCTGACTACCGGCGCCGCCGAGTATCCCCGCACTGCCACGGCCGCCTGCCCCGCCGTCGCCGCCGTCGCCGCCAGCGCCACCGGACCCCGCGCTGCCGTCCGCCCCCTTGATCGAGCCCGCCCCGCCGGTCCCGGCCGCCCCGCCGGCACCACCCGCCCCGCCGGCACCACCCGTGCCGCCAGTCACCCCGACTGCGCTGCTGAAATCGGTCCCGGGGGCACCCTGGCCGCCCTGACCGCCGACCCCACCGTTGCCGCCCTGACCACCCGCACCCTGGCCACCACCGGCCCCGCCGGCCTTCCCGCCGGTCCCACCGACGCCACCGGCGCCGCCGGCGGCGCCCTGCCCGCCGTCCACGCCGCCGGCCGACGCCGATGTGCCTGGGCCGCCGCCTCCGCCGGTACCACCGGTGCCGCCAGCGCCACCGGACCCCGCGCTGCCGGCCGGCCCTGTGGTCGAGCCCGCACCGCCGGCCCCGGCCGCCCCGCCGGTACCACCCGTGCCGCCGGTCCCCCCCGTACCGCCGGCCACCAGGACATTGCCGCTGTTATCGGTGCCGGCGGCGCCTTGACCACCCTGACCGCCGACCCCGCCGTTGCCGCCCTGCCCACCCGCACCCTGGCCGCCGACTCCGCCGCCGGGAGCCCCGCTGGCCCCACCGCTGCCGCCATTGCCGCCCGCGCCGCCTGCGGTGCCTTGACTGCCTTGTCCCCTGTTGGCATCGCTGACGCCCGCGGCGCCCTGAGCGCCCACGCCGCCATTGCCGCCCTGGCCCCCGGCACCGCCGATGCCCGCTGCGCCGCCGACCCCGCCCGCGCCGCCAGTACCCGCGCTGCCGGCGGCACCTCCCGTACCGCCGACACCGCCGGTGCCCCCGATGCCGCCGGCGCCGGTGCCGGTAGCGGCGGCTCCGCTCCCACCCTGCCCGCCTTGGCCGCCCATGCCGCCCGCGCCGCCAGTGCCGTTGGTGCCGCCGTCGCCGGCACCGCCCTGGCCGCCGTGGCCACCGGCACCCCCCTTGGTGCCTTGGCCGCCCTGGCCGCTGTTGAGATCGGCGTCGCCGGCCGCACCTTGGATGCCCTGTCCGCCGTTGCCGCCGGCCCCGCCGACCCCACCGGTACCGCCCGCGCCCATGCTGCCGCCGACGCCGCCGCTCCCGGCGCTGCCGCCCAGGCCTGCGGCCCCACCGCTGCCGCCTTGGCCGCCGGCGCCGGCGCCGGAGCCGGTGTCGGCGACGCCGGCGCCGCCCTGCCCACCCTGGCCGCCTTGGCCGCCGGCACCGCCAGTGCCGTTGGCCCCGGCATGGCCCAGCCAGGCCGAGGATTGGCCACCGGCCCCGCCCAGGCCGCCGGCGCCGCCGCTGCCGCCGTTGCCGCCCGTACCGCCGGTGGCGGTGGCGGCCGTGCCGGCGACACCGGTGGCGCCGATCCCGCCGTTGCCCCCAACACCGCCGGCGCCGCCCTGGCCGCCGACACCACCGCTGCCGAACAGCAGCCCGCCATGACCACCCACGCCGCCGGTCCCGCCGTTGCCGCCGTTGCCGCCCGTGCCGCCCGCAGAGCCCCCAGAGCCCCCAGTACCGACCGTGCCCGCCGTACCGACCGTGCCCGCCGTACCGACCGTGCCCGCCCCGCCGGCACCGCCCTGACCACCGTTACCGAGCAGCCCGGCATCACCACCGTTGCCGCCCGGCCCCCCGGCCGCGCCCGACCCGCCGTTGCCGCCGTTGCCCCACAAGATCCCGCCCGGCCCGCCGTTTTGCCCGCTCCCCGCCGCCCCATTGGTGCCGTTGCCGACCAGCGGGCGACCCGTCAGGTTCTCCACCGGCCTAAACACCGCCAGGCTCTGCAGGTCCTGCTGCAGGGTCTGCAGGGAAAACGCATTGGCAAGCGCGTTGGCGTTGGCCGCCTCGGCGGCCGCATACGCGCTCCCCGCGCTGTTCAGTTCCTGCACGAACCGCCGATAGAAGGTCTCCGCCTGAGCGCTCAGCGACTGATACGCCCGGGCATCGCTGGAAAAGAGTGACGCGATGGCCGCCGACACCTCATCGCCGGCGGCGGGGATCAACGCGGTGGTGGAGACGGCCGCTGTCGCATGGGCCTCGCTGATCGTCGACCCGACGGCGGCCAGATCCGAGGCCGTCGATGCCAGCGTCTGCGCTGCGGCGATCACAAAGGACATTTCACCCCGGTCGCGGCAGCCCGGGCGGGGCGCTCGGCGCGCTGTCGCGAAACGCGACTTTACTCCGACGAGCAACGCGAAAGGGCCTCTTTGGGGGCCAACGTCGCGCGGCCCGCGGGGGCGTTTCGTCGGCATCGCTACCGGCGTGCGGACGCGGAGGCACCCTTGACGTGGCACCACCGGTACCGGCTAACCTACCGGTTGGTTGGTAGCTTGGTCGGTAGCCCAATGAAGGGAGGACGCCGATGGTTGCTGGTCTCGTCCGGATCGGGAACTGCTCGGGTTTCTACGGCGACCGGCTGTCGGCGATGCGCGAGATGCTCACCGGCGGCGAGCTGGACTACGTCACCGGCGACTACCTGGCGGAATTGACCATGCTGATCCTGGGTCGCGACAAGATGAAGCACCCCGAGCGCGGTTACGCCAAGACGTTTGTCACCCAGCTCGAGGACTGCCTGGGCCTGGCCCGCGACCGTGGCGTGCGCATCGTCGCCAATGCCGGCGGCCTCAACCCCGCCGGGCTGGCGGACGCGCTTCGCGCCCTCGCGCAGCGCCTGGGCATCCCGGCCCGGATCGCTCACGTCGAAGGCGACGACCTGCTGGCGCGCGCGGCGGAGCTGGGGTTGGGCTCGCCGTTGACGGCGAACGCCTACCTGGGTTCGTGGGGCATCGTCGACTGCCTCAATTCCGGCGCCGACGTCGTCGTCACGGGCCGGGTGACCGACGCCTCGGTGATCGTCGGGGCGGCCGCCGCACACTTCGGCTGGGCCCGCACCGATTACGACCAACTCGCCGGCGCCGTGGTCGCCGGCCACGTCATCGAATGCGGCGTGCAGGCCACGGGCGGCAATTTCGCCTTCTTCACGGAGATCCCAGCATCGCCGGGCCTCGTCCACGCGGGCTTCCCGCTGGCCGAGGTCAACGCCGACGGCTCGTCGGTGATCACCAAGCACCCCGGCACCGGCGGCCTGGTCAGTGTGGACACCGTCACCGCCCAGCTGCTCTACGAGATCACCGGGGCCCGCTACGCCAACCCCGACGTCACGGCCCGGATGGACAGCATCGAACTGTCCCAGGACGGCCCCGACCGGGTACGGATCAGCGGGGTGATCGGCGAGCCGCCGCCGCCCACGTACAAGGTGTCGCTGAACAGCATCGGCGGTTTCCGGAACTCCGTGACCTTCGTTTTGACCGGGCTGGACATCGAGGCCAAGGCCGAGTTGGTGCGACGGCAGCTGGAATCCAGCTTGACCGTCAAGCCCGCCGAGCTGGAGTGGACGCTGGCGCGCACCGACCACCCGGACGCCGACACCGAAGAGGCCGCCAGCGCGCTGCTGCACTGCGTTGTCCGCGACCCCGATCCCGCCAACGTCGGACGCCAGTTCTCCTCTGCCGCTGTCGAATTAGCGCTCGCGAGCTATCCAGGATTCACCGTCACCGCCCCGCCGGGCGACGGCCAGGTGTACGGGGTGTTCACCGCCGGCTACGTCGCCGCCGCTGACGTGCCACATGTCGCCGTGGACGCCGACGGCGCTCGCGCCGAGATCCCTTGCACCACCGATACTTTGGAGCTGGCGCCGGTCGACCCGCCGCCGCTGCCGGACCCGTTGCCCGCCGGTCCGACCCGGCGGGTGCCGCTGGGCCTGATCGCCGGCGCCCGCAGCGGCGACAAGGGCGGATCGGCCAACGTCGGGGTCTGGGTCCGCACCGACGACCAATGGCGCTGGCTCGCTAATACGCTGACCGTCGAGCTGCTTCGGAAACTGCTGCCGGAGGCGGCCGATTGCGCCGTCACCCGCCACGTGCTGCCCAACCTACGGGCGGTCAACTTCGTCATTGAGGGCATATTGGGCCAGGGGGTCGCCTACCAAGCGCGATTCGATCCCCAGGCCAAGGGGCTGGGCGAATGGTTGCGCAGCCGCCACGTCGACATCCCGGAGAGCCTCCTATGAGTATCTGGAACACGCCGGAGCGCGAGCAGCTGCGAAAAACCGTCCGCTCGTTCACCGAACGCGAGATCCTGCCCAACGCCGACGAGTGGGAGCGCACCGGTGACCTGCCGCGCGACCTGCACCGGCGCGCCGGCGAGGCTGGGCTACTGGGAGCGAACTTTCCCGAGGCCGTCGGTGGCGGCGGCGGCGACGGCGCGGACGCGGTGGTCGTCTGCGAGGAGATCCATCAGTCCGGGGCGCCGGGCGGCGTCTTCGCGTCGTTGTTCACCTGCGGGATCGCGGTGCCGCACATGATCGCGTCGGGCGATCAGCGACTCATCGACACCTACGTGCGCCCGACACTGGCCGGCGAGAAGATCGGCTCGTTGGCCATCACCGAGCCCGGCGGCGGCTCCGACGTCGGGCACCTGCGCACATCGGCCATCCGGGACGGCGACCACTACGTGGTCAACGGCGCCAAGACCTACATCACCTCCGGGGTGCGCGCCGACTACGTCGTGACCGCGGTCCGCACCGGAGGCCCTGGCGCGGCGGGCATTTCGCTGCTGGTAGTGGACCGGGCCACTCCTGGTTTCCGAGTCACCCGCAAGCTGGACAAGATGGGCTGGCGGTCCTCGGACACCGCCGAGCTGTCGTACAACGACGTGCGGGTTCCCGTGGCCAACTTGGTGGGAGCCGAGAACAGCGGCTTCGGCCAGATCGCGCAGGCGTTCGTCGCTGAGCGGATCGGCCTTGCCGCCCAGGCCTATTCGAGCGCGCAGCGGTGCCTCGACATCACGGCCCAATGGTGCCGTGACCGCGAGACGTTCGGCCGCCCGCTGATATCCCGGCAATCGGTGCAGAACACACTGGCCGAGATGGCCCGCCGCGTGGACGTCGCCCGGGTCTATTCACGCAGCGTGGTGGAGCGTGAGCTGGCGGGTGAGACCAACCTGATCGCGCAGGTCTGCTTCGCCAAGAACACCGCGGTGGAGGCCGGGGAATGGGTCGCCAACCAGGGCGTCCAGCTGTTCGGCGGCATGGGCTACATGGCCGAGTCCGAAATCGAACGCCAATACCGTGACATGCGGATCCTCGGCATCGGCGGTGGAACCACCGAGATCATGACCGCTTTGGCCGCCAAACTCCTGGGGTATCAATCGTGACCGTCTTGCAGTCCACTCTCGACCCAAGTGCCGACGCCTACATGGCCGCCGCTGCCGCGGCGACATCACGGCTCGACGAGATCGACGCCGAACTCGCTAAAGCGCTTGGGGGCGGCGGTCCCAAGTACGTCGAGCGCCATCACGCGCGCGGCAAACTGACCGCCCGGGAGCGCATCGAGTTGCTCGTCGATCCAGACTCCCCGTTTCTGGAGTTGAGCGCGCTGGCAGCCTATGGCAGCGCCTTCCAGATCGGCGCCAGCAACGTCAGCGGTATCGGTGTCGTCGAAGGTGTCGAGTGCATGATCGTCGCCAGCGACCCCACCGTCAAAGGCGGCACCAGCAACCCGTGGACCCTGAAAAAGACCTTGCGGGCCAACCAGATTGCCTTCGAAAACCGGCTGCCCGTCATTTCACTCGTGGAATCCGGCGGCGCCGACCTGCCCACCCAGAAGGAAATCTTCGTCCCCGGCGGTCAGATGTTCCGCGACCTGACGCGGCTTTCGGCGGCCGGCATCCCCACCATCGCGCTGGTGTTCGGCAACTCCACCGCCGGTGGCGCATACGTGCCGGGCATGTCCGATCACGTGGTGATGATCAAGGAACGCTCGAAGGTGTTCCTGGCCGGTCCCCCGCTGGTGAAAATGGCAACCGGCGAAGAATCCGACGACGAATCGCTCGGTGGCGCCGAAATGCATGCCCGCATATCGGGTTTGGCCGACTACTTCGCGCACGACGAGCTCGACGCGATCCGGATCGGGCGTCGCATCGTGGCCCGGCTGAACTGGGTCAAGCAAGGGCCCGCACCGAAACCCGTGACCGAGCCGCTGTTCGACACCGAAGAGCTGATCGGCATCGTGCCCTCGGATCTGCGCATCCCGTTCGATCCCCGTGAGGTGATTGCCCGCATTGTCGACGGCTCCGACTTCGACGAGTTCAAACCGCTGTACGGGTCGTCGCTGGTGACCGGCTGGGCCCGGTTGCACGGGTATCCGCTCGGAATCCTGGCCAACGCGCGCGGCGTGCTGTTCAGCGAGGAGTCCCAGAAGGCAACCCAATTCATTCAACTGGCGAACCGCTCCGACACGCCACTGTTGTTCTTGCACAACACCACCGGCTACATGGTGGGCAAGGACTACGAAGAGGGCGGGATGATCAAGCACGGCTCGATGATGATCAACGCCGTATCCAACTCGGCGGTGCCGCACATCTCCCTGATCATCGGCGCGTCCTACGGCGCCGGCCACTACGGCATGTGCGGGCGCGCCTACGACCCCCGATTCCTGTTCGCGTGGCCCAGCGCCAAATCCGCGGTGATGGGCGGCGCTCAGCTCGCGGGCGTGCTGTCGATCGTCTCGCGCGCGGCCGCCGCGGGACGCGGGCAGCCGGTCGACGAGGAGGCCGACGCCGCGATGCGGGCCGCCGTCGAGGGCCAGATCGAAGCCGAGTCGCTGCCGATGGTCCTGTCCGGCATGCTCTACGACGACGGCGTGATCGACCCCCGCGACACCCGTACCGTACTGGGAATGTGTTTGTCCGCCATCGCCAATGGCCCGATCAAGGGGACGTCGAACTTCGGCGTCTTCAGGATGTGAATAGCATGCCGATCACTCGAGTGCTGGTTGCCAACCGCGGCGAGATCGCCCGGCGGGTGTTCGCCACCTGCCGGCGCCTGGGCCTGGGCACCGTCGCCGTCCACACCGACCCGGACGCCGGCGCGCCGCACGTGGCCGAGGCCGACGCGCGGGTGCGCCTGGCGAAGACCAACGACTATCTCAATGCCGACGCCATCATCGCGGCCGCCCGGGCCGCCGGCGCCGATGCCGTGCACCCCGGCTACGGATTCCTTTCGGAGAACCCCGAATTCGCGGCCGCGGTGTGGGCAGCGGGCCTGACGTGGATCGGCCCGCCGGTGGACGCGGTGCGGGCAATGGGGTCCAAGATCGAGTCCAAGAAGCTCATGGCCGCCGCGGGAGTGCCGGTGCTCGACGAACTCGACCCCGACACGGTCACGCAGGCGCAGCTGCCCGTGCTGGTCAAGGCGTCCGCGGGCGGCGGCGGCCGCGGGATGCGGGTGGTGCGCGAATTGTCCTCGCTGCCAGGCGAGGTCGAGGCCGCCAGACGCGAGGCGCAGTCCGCGTTCGGTGACCCGACGGTGTTCTGCGAGCGCTACCTGCCCACCGGGCATCACGTCGAGGTACAGGTGATGGCCGACACCCACGGCACCGTCTGGT
The DNA here is from genome assembly GCA_963778135.1 of uncultured Actinomycetota bacterium. GTDB lineage: Bacteria > Actinomycetota > Actinomycetes > Mycobacteriales > Mycobacteriaceae > Mycobacterium. The sequence continues at coordinate 186,714 of CAVZTC010000006.1, forward strand.
CGGTCGGGGAACGGGAATGCTCGATTCAGCGCCGCCACCAAAAGGTGATCGAGGAGGCCCCGTCGCCACTGGTTGAGCGCACACCGGGCATGCGCGCCAAGCTGTTTGACGCGGCCCGGCTGGCGGCCAGCGCGATCGGCTACGCGGGCGCGGGAACGGTGGAGTTCCTGGCCGATGACAGCGGGGAGTTCTACTTCCTGGAGATGAACACCCGGCTGCAGGTTGAACACCCCGTAACCGAGGAGACCACCGGCCTGGACCTCGTCGAGCTGCAGCTCATGGTTGCCGACGGTGGCAGGTTGGACGCCGAACCGCCTGCGGCCAAGGGCTATTCGATCGAGGCCCGACTCTACGCCGAGGACCCCGCACACGGCTGGCAACCGCAGGCCGGCCTGGTCCACACGATCGATGTGCCCGCGGTTCGCAGCCAGTTCGATTCGCTCGGTCGGCGTACCGGCGTCCGGCTCGATTCCGGCATCGTCGACGGCTCTACAGTGTCGATCCACTACGACCCGATGCTGGCCAAGGTCATCTCCTATGCGCCGACGCGGCGGCAATCGGCCCTGGTGCTCGCCGACGCGCTGGCCCGCACCCGCCTGCACGGGCTGCGCACCAACCGCGAGCTGCTGGTCAACGTGTTGCGCCACCCCGCTTTCCTCGACGGCGCCACCGACACGGCGTTTTTCGACACGCACGGCCTGGACGAATTGTCCGCGCCGCTGGCCGACGCCGCGACTATCCGGCTGTCGGCGATCGCGGCCGCGCTGGCCGACGCCGCACACAACCGGGCCACGGCGAAAGCGTTCGGCTCGGTGCCCAGCGGCTGGCGCAACATCGCATCGGGCTATCAGGCCAAGACCTACCGCGACAGCGGAGACACCGAGCAACGCATCGAATACCGGTTCAGCAGGACCGGATTGGACCTGCCGGGCGATCCCGGGGTGCAGCTGGTTTCGGCCAGCCCGGACCAGGTGGTGCTCAGCGAGGACGGCGTCGCCCACAGCTTCGCCGTCACCACTTATGGTTCCGACGTTTACGTCGACTCGGCGCGCGGACCCGTACACCTGGTCGCCCTGCCCCGCTTCCCCGAACCCGGATCCGCGGTCGAAAAGGGCTCGTTGGTTGCGCCCATGCCGGGCAACGTGATCCGGCTCGGCGCCCAGGCGGGCGACACCGTCACCGCGGGCCAGCCGCTGATCTGGTTGGAGGCGATGAAGATGGAGCACACCATCGCTGCTCCATCCGATGGCGTACTCGCCGAGCTCAATGTCAGTACTGGTCAACAAGTCGAAGTCGGCGCCGTCTTGGCCCGCGTCGAATCAGAAGGAGATCCACAGTGACCGATACCAGTTTCATCGAAAGCGAGGAACGCCAGGCGCTGCGCAAGTCGGTCGCGGCCTGGGCATCCGGCTACGGGGCCGAGTATTACCTTAAGAAGGCGCGCGCACACGAGCACACCACCGAATTGTGGTCGGAAGCCGGCAAGCTCGGCTTCCTCGGGGTGAACCTGCCCGAAGAGTACGGGGGTGGCGGCGCCGGAATGTACGAGCTGTCGCTGGTCATGGAGGAGATGGCGGCCGCCGGCAGCGCGCTGCTGCTGATGGTGGTGTCACCCGCCATCAACGGCACCATCATCAGCAAGTTCGGTACCGAGGAACAGAAGAAGCGCTGGATCCCGGGCATCGCCGACGGGACTTTGACGATGGCGTTCGCCATCACCGAGCCGGACGCCGGATCCAACTCGCACAAGATCACCACGACCGCGCGCCGCGATGGCGGCGACTGGATCCTCAAGGGCCAGAAGGTCTACATCTCCGGAGTCGACCAGGCGCAGTCGGTGCTGGTGGTGGCCCGCGCCTACAAAGACACAGGGGCTAAGTCCGAATCGCTCAGGCCCGCGCTGTTCGTGGTGCCCACCGACGCGCCCGGCTTCACCTACACCCCGATCGAGATGGAACTGATCAGCCCCGAACGCCAGTTCCAAGTGTTCATCGACGAGGTGCGGCTGCCTTACGACGCGCTCGTCGGCGCCGAAGACGCCGCGATCGCACAGCTTTTCGCAGGCCTGAACCCGGAGCGCATCATGGGCGCGGCCAGCGCGGTGGGCATGGGCCGGTTCGCGCTGTCCCGGGCGGTCGACTACGTCAAGACCCGGCAGGTGTGGTCGACGCCGATCGGCGCGCACCAAGGCCTGGCACATCCGTTGGCGCAGTGCCACATTGAGGTCGAGCTCGCCAAGCTGATGATGCAGAAGGCCGCGTCGCTCTACGACGCGGGCGACGACGGGGGCGCCGCCGAAGCCGCCAACATGGCCAAATACGCTGCGGCCGAGGCATCGACACGCGCGGTCGACCAGGCCGTCCAGTCGATGGGCGGCAACGGGCTGACCAAGGAGTACGGCGTCGCCGCCATGCTGGCATCGGCGCGGCTGGGGCGCATCGCCCCGATCAGTCGCGAAATGGTCTTGAACTTCGTCGCGCAGACCTCGCTGGGCCTGCCCCGTTCGTACTGATGACGCGGTCAAACTGATGGAGCGACTCGTCGACTACGCGGGCCCGGCCGAGTGCGGCGGCGCGTTCGCCCGGCTGACGCTGAACTCTCCGCACAACCGCAACGCGCTGTCCGCCGCGCTGGTGGGCCAACTGCATCAGGGGCTACGGGACGCCACGGCGGATCCGGAGGTGCGCGCGGTGGTGCTCGGGCACACCGGCGGGACGTTCTGCGCGGGGGCGGACCTTTCGCAAGCCAGCGGGGGCGACCCGTCTCAGATGGCGGTGGAGAGGGCCGGGGAAATGGCCGCGCTGATGCGGGCCATCGTCTCGTCGTCGCTGCCGGTGATCGCGGCCATCGACGGGCACGTGCGGGCCGGCGGGTTCGGTCTGGTCGGTGCATGCGATATCGCGGTCGCCGGTCCGCGCAGCACCTTCGCGCTGACCGAAGCCCGGATCGGCGTCGCCCCGGCGATCATCTCGCTGACGCTGCTACCCAAGATGTCCGCGCGGGCCGCGGCCCGCTACTACCTCACCGGCGAGAGATTCGGCGCGGAGGAGGCCGCGGCGATCGGACTGATCACGATGGCGGCCGACGACGTCGACGCCGCGGTGGCCGCGCTCGTCGCCGAGGTGGTGCAGGGCTCGCCGCAGGGTCTCGCCGCGTCGAAAGCGCTCACCACGGCCGCGGTGCTCGAAGGCTTCGACCGCGACGCCGAACGGCTCGCCGAGGAGTCGGCCCGGCTATTCGTGTCCGACGAGGCTCGCGAAGGCATGCTCGCGTTCCTGCAAAAGCGGCCACCCAGCTGGGTCATGCCGTCGGGCTGACGCCGCCGAAAATTTGGGGAATTACTGCTGGTAGGTAAGCGCAGCCTGGGAGGAAGGTTGCAGTTTAGCCAACCCCACTTGCAGCTAAACCTGGACGTCGTACGCTCGTGTGTGATGAGCAATTATGCGCAACGCGACGCGGAGGGCGCGGGCGACGATTCGTCGCGCGCCGGCGACACGGATCGCATCATGCTCGCGCAGTTGCTGGCCTATGCGGCCGAGCAGGGCCGCCTGCAGATGAAGGACTACGAAGACCGGCTGACCAGGGCATATTCGGCGACCACATATGAGGAGCTGGATCAGCTGCGGGCCGACCTACCGGGCTCGGTAGTTAACCCGCGCCGGGGCGGCAAGCCCAACCCGGCGCCGTCGATGCTGCTGCTTGCCATGATGAGCGGCTTCGAGCGCCGCGGCCGATGGAACGTTCCGAAGAAGCTGACCACCTTTACGCTGTGGGGCAATGGGCTCTTGGATCTGCGCTACGCGGACTTCACCTCCACCGAGGTCGAAATCCATGCGTATTCGGTCATGGGCATGCAGAACATCCTGCTGCCACCCGAAGTCAACGTGGAGATCAAAGGCCACGCCCTGATGGGCGGCTTCGACCACAAGGTCCTCGGCCAGGGCACGCCCGGTGCGCCGACGGTGAAGATTCGCGGCTTCTCGCTCTGGGGCGGCGTGGGCATCAAGCGCAAGGCCCGCAGGCCGCGCTACTAGTGCGCTGCTCGGTCAGACATACCGGGAAGCTTCCTGCGCGAGTTGTATCCGAGACTTCGCACCCAGCTTCGCGTATGCGTGCGTGAGATGGGTTTCGACAGTGCGCGGCGAGACGAAGAGCTTGTTCGCGATCTCAGAGTTGGAGAGCCCTCGGCCCACGAGTCGAACGACTTCGCGCTCTGTGGGAGTTAGTGCCGCCCACCCACTGAACGGGCGCTTGCGGGCGCCGCGACGCCGTCGCGCATAGGTGATGGTTTCCTCGATCGTCAGTTTGGCACCGTCCGCCCATGCGGACGCCAGCTCCTCCTCGCCCATCGCGCCGCGAAGCGCGTCCAAAAACGAGCTGTAGCCGGGTTGGAAAGTCTGGAAACGGGATTCCCCGGTTTGCTTCCGAGCCGATTCGGCCGCTGCGCCAAGCCGCGCTGCCAGCAGGTGATCTCCCAATTCGACCGCCACGATCGCGCTGCATTCGATTGCGTCGGCTATACAGAGATAGGCTTTTGTGCTTGCGCCGCAAGCCAATGCGGCTTGCGCGTCGCGCTCGGCGTCCCGGAATTCTCCTTGAGCCAGCGCCGTGCGCGCTCGCGCAATCAACGCGACCATCCGGTGCCAACCTGTCGCCGAACTGGCGGCGTCGCCAGCGAATTCCCGCGCCGCGGCCACGTCACCGTGGGCTAGAGCGGCCTGCGCCATCAGTGCGCCGTACATCGCGGCCAAATCGGGTTGGGCGCGCAGATACCGCCAGGCCGCCGCGGCCGCCGAGGCCGCGGTCCCGATGTCCGCCGCCGCCAGGGCGACGTATGTCACCGCTGCATGACTCGTCCCTGCGTAGACTTCTCCGAACTCTGCGGCGGCCGCGACGGCCTCGTCGACGACAGCGCGCGCCGTGGCGATGTCGCCGCGATATGCCAACGCCTGCCCCAGGCTCAGCAGCCCGACGACCCTGGCGGCCGGGTCTCTGCGCGAATCACTTTCGGCCACAACGGATTGAAATCGGGTGATTGCGTCGACTACCTGTCCCTGCCACAGCAACCCGAAGCCGTGCCAAACGCCACACACGAGTGCGACGAAGCGATCGCCGATCGCGTCGGCGATCTCGAGCGCCTCCTCGGCCACTTCGCGACCCGCGATCGGATCGCCCGCGACCATGGCTCCTACGGCCTGCCAGTAGAGAATTTGGCTTAGCCGCCAACGGTCGCCCAGCCCGCGCGCGATTCCAGTCGCCTCGGCGAGATAGGGTCGCGCCGCCGCCGCGTTGTAACCCAGCAGCGAGCCGCAGGCGGTCAGCGCACGCACCAGCAGGGCCGGATCATTCGAATCGCGTGCCAGGCGTAGCGCTTTCTGTGCCACCGCGAGGTTCTCGTCGACGGCGAACTGGCCCATCCATCCATCGATCATCGCTCGATCTGCCACGGCTCGCACCACCGCTGACTCGTCGGCGCACGTCGCGATCTTGCCCTCGATCGATTCGAACCAGGCCAGCCCTTCGCGTGTGTGACCACGACCGAGCCACAGCGGTTGCAGCGACGAGGCGAGCCGCACCGCGGCGGCGATATCGACATCGCGACACCAGCCGAATGCGCCTCGGAGATTATCGATCTCGGCTTCCACCCGATCGATCAGCTGCTGTCGGCCGCTGCGGTACGGCTCGTCCACGTCAGCGGCAAGGCCCGAGTAGTAGGTGCAGTGACGAGCCCGGATCACGCTGAATTCGTCACTCTCAGTGAGCTTTTCCATCGCGTACTGGCGCACAGTCTCGAGCAGCCGATACCGCGTGCCGCCCCGATTTTCCTCCGCCTGGACCAGTGATTTGTCGACCAGGCTCAGCAGCTCGCCCATAGTGCTGCCGCCGTCGTCGTCGTCACCGGCGACCGCCGCCGCCGCGGCGGCATCGAAGCCGCCAGCGAACACCGCCAAGCGACGGAACAGGACCCGTTCAGCTTCCGTCAGGAGCGCATGGGACCACTCCACCGATGCGCGCAATGTCTGATGGCGGGGCAGTGCGGTACGCGCGCCGGCGGTCAGCAGACCGAACCTGTCCTGCAGGCTGTTGCCGATCTCGGTGAGCGACATAGCGCGCATGCGCGCCGCGGCGAGCTCGATCGCCAGCGGCATGCCGTCGAGCTGACGGCAGATGTCCAGGACGACAGCTCGGTCGGCGCCCATCGCAAACCTCGGCCGTGCCAAGCGCACTCGGTCAACGAACAGCGCGACCGCCTCGTCCTCCAGGGATAAGGTCGGCACTCGCCATGTGACTTCGCCCGCCACTCCGATGGGTTCACGACTCGTTGCCAAAATGGACAATCCCGGGCAAGCCGTCATCAGGGTCACCGCTGTCGAAACGCACACATCGATCAGGTGCTCGCAGTTATCGATGACCATCAGCACGCGAGCATCGCCGATGCACCGCACGACAGTTTCCAACGATGACCGTCCCGGCTGGTCGACAATATCGAGCGCGCGGATCAGGGTCATCGGCACCACGGCGGGATCGCCGATCGGCGCAAGGTCCCAATAGCAGATGCCGTCGGGAAAATGCGGCGCCAACATCGGCGCGATCTCGATCGCGAGCCGCGTCTTGCCGACGCCGCCGGCGCCGCACAACGTCACCAGCCGGTTGTCGACGACCAGCTGCCGCACCTCGCCCAGTGCCGCCGCGCGGCCGACAAAGCTGGTGAACTGGACAGGGAGATGCTTCACGGCCTGCACGGGTTGCCGGGGCCGCGGATGCATACAGCGAATCTACGGCCCCCCCGAGCCCGCATCTACGAGTTGACCCCGACGTTGTTTGCCGCGGCGCGTTGCAGAGTCTTTCGGCATGCGGATCATCATCACGGGCGGGAACAGCGGCGTCGGCAAGGCGACGGCCGCCGCCCTGGCCGCGGCCGGGCATGACACGCTGATCGCCTGCCGCGACATCGGAAAGGCGCGGCGGGCCGCCACCGGCATGAGTGGTGCGGTTGACGTCCGTGAGCTGGACCTATCCGACTTGGCCAGCGTCCGCTCCTTCGCTGACAGCGTGGAAACCGTTGACGTGCTGATCAATAACGCCGGGGTGCTCGGGCTGCCCCTCACCCGCACCGCCGACGGCTTCGAAGCCCACATTGGCATCAACCACCTCGGGCACTTCGCACTGACCTGCTTGCTCGCGGACAAGATCACGGATCGAGTGATATGCGTCGGAAGTGCGATGTATGCCCTCGGCCGCGTCCGCCTCGATGATCTCAATTGGCACACCCACGAGTACTCGATGTGGGCCGCCTACGCTCAATCCAAACTCGCGGGGATGTTGTTCGTCGACGGGCTAGTGCGCCGCGGCGTTCGCGCCTACATCGCCGATCCGGGGGGAGCCGATACCGACATCACGAGGTACGGCACCGGCGCGCTGGGCTGGCTACGAGACCACCGGCTGTTTCCATTCCTGCTGCAAAGCGCGCCCGACGCGGCACGGGCCACCCTGCAAGCGGTGACGACGGAGCAGCCGAGCGGAACATACCTGGCGCCGCGGCTGATCCTGCGTGGCCGCACGACAGTCACCCGGCCGCGTGGTAAAGCCCGCGACGCGATCGTCGCTGCCAGGCTATGGGAACTCTCCGCCGAACTCACTGGGTGCGACTGGCCCAGCCGCATTCCCAATCGCGAATCACATTAGAGAGGCATGCCCCAATGCGTTTCTTTGTTCTGTTGCCCAATTGCATGCAGGTGTCAGCGATCAGCCAACCGTGGGAGCGATCTCTTAACGGGCGCGCCATCGCCCGCGTGGCAACAACAGCCGAGCGGCTCGGGTACTCGATGGTGGTACTTCCAGAGCATTTCCTGATACCGACCTCGCACGTTGAGCTGTCCGGCGATCACTATTTCGATGCGACCACCGCCCAGGCATTCGTCGCCGGTGCTACGTCGACCATCAGGGTCGGCTCGATGGTGACGATCCTCCCCCTGCATCACCCGGTATCGGCAGCCAAACAAATCGCCACCTTGGACTGGTTCAGCGGCGGCCGGTCGCAAGTGACTTTCGGCGTCGGCTGGCTGAAGGAGGAATATGACGCCATGGGCGTTCCGTTTGCCAAGCGGGGACACATGGCAGACGAGTACCTGGCCGCGATCATCGAACTTTGGACCAGTGAATCGCCTTGCATGGAAGGTGAATTCGTGAAGTTCAGCGATGTGTCGTTCGGACCGAAACCTGCCCGCAAGCCGGTCATCTGGATGGGTGGCGATGCCGACGCGGTGCTGCGGAGGGCGGCGCGCTTCGGCGATGGCTGGGCGCCATGGCTCACCAAGCCGGCAGAGCTACCGGCGAAGATCGAGTATCTGCGGTCCCAGCCCGGTTTCGATGACCGGCCCTTCGCCGTGGCCTACAGCCTGGCCGCGCTCAGCATCGGCGAAGGTCATGCGATCGTCACGGACCCCAATGCGGAATTCGGTCAGTCGACGGAGCAGGTTATTGACAGCTGCAACAGGCTCGCGGACCTCGGCGTCACGGACACGTGGGTCAACCCGCCCGCCGTCGGTGACTTCGACGCCTACCTCGAACACATGCAGTGGGTGGCTGAGGAGATCATGCCGAAGGTTGGCTAGCCCCGAGGCTGCATCCCTGGATAACCGCAGATAACCTCGACGGGTCAGAGTATCGGCGCGGACGCGCCGCGAGGAATCGGCGGCCGGCTCGGCGGGAAGGGTGGGATCAATTGCGGCTCTTGGTGATCGCTGACGTAACCCCCAAGTTGGGGATGGGAATTCCCGACTACGTTGCGGCCCACGACGTGGACGCGGTGGTCACCGCCGGCGATCTCACCCGCTACGATCTCGCGGGAGTCGAGAGCCTCTCGGTGCCCGTTTTGGGCGTCTACGGAAACCACTGCGACGGTAGGTACCTCAAAGACCTCGGTATCACCAACCTGCATCTGAAAAGGGCCGTCGTGGGCGGGGTTTCGTTCACCGGCCTGCAGGGCTGCGTCCGATACAAGCCCGGCACCACCGATGTCCTCTACACCCAGTGGCAGTACCGGTGGCTGGTCCGGCGACTGCGCTCCGCCGACGTCCTGGTGACGCACTGCCCACCCCGGGGAATCAACGACCACGAGGACGCGGCCCATATCGGTATCGACGCGCTGCGGAAGTGGCTGGACCGCGTGCAGCCGAGGGTCTTGATCCACGGTCACACGTACCCGTCGGAGCCGGTCGCGTCGTATGGCCGCACGCGCATCGAGTATGTCCGCGGGGGGCGAGTCGTCGAAGTCTGACCCGCGCCGCCTTAACGACGCCGCCGCGACCGCAGGTAGTCGCCCACCACGGCCGCTCCCAGCCCGTCGAGGTCGGGCACCACGACCCGGCCCTCGACCCGCCGCGCGACCTGGTCGATAAAGCGCGCCAGCCCGGGATCGCTGCCGAGCCGGAAGATGGTCACCTGCGCGCCCAGCCGGGCCATCTCGTCGAATCCGCGCACGGTGTGCGCGATGGTCCGCGGATGCGGGGGGTAGTCGAAAAAGACCGAGGTCCCCTCACCGTCATAGTCCTCCAGGTGGGCGGTGGGCTCACCGTCGGTCACCACCAGCACGACCGGCTGCGCGTTGGGGTGCCGGCGCAGGTGCCTGCCCGCCAGCGCCAGCGCGTGATGCAGGTTGGTGCCCTGCTCGTAGACGCCTTCCAAACCGGTCAGCTCGGCGGCGGTCACCGTCCGGGCATAGCGGCCAAACGCGATGATCTGCAAGGCATCCGACCGGAACCGCGTGCACACCAGGTGGTTGAGCGCCAGCGCGGTTTGTTTCATCGGCAGCCAGCGATTCTCCATCACCATCGAGAATGAGGTGTCCACCAACAGCGCGACCGCGGCCTGGGTGCGGGTCTCGGTCTCGGAGACCTCGACGTCGTCGACGGTGATCCGGAGCCCAGACGCGGGCCCAGAGTCGGGGCCGTTCAAGGTCGCCGTTCCCGCCTGCCGCAGCACCGCATTGGTCAGCGTGCGGGAAATGTTCCACGGCTCGGTATCCCCGAACTGCCACGGCCGCGTCGCACCGGTGAGCTCGCCGGCGGCCCCGGCGCGCCGGTGGTCACGCTCGCCGTGGCGGCTGGAAAGCTGTTGCGCCACATTGCGTAACGCCGTCTCGCCGAGCCGGCGCATCGCCTTCGGGGACAGCCGCCATTGCCCGTCGGACCCACGGTCCAGGAAGCCTTGATTGACCAGCGCGCGCTCCAGTTCGGCGAGCGTCCTCGCGTCGACGGCGGCCTGGTCGCCGAGTTGGCGCGCCAGCGCATCGAGATCGACATCGTCCATCGTGGCGCCCGGATAGCTCTGCGACAGTTGCTCGGCCAGCTGCTCCAGCTCGGCGATATCGGCCAGCGCCTGGGTGCCTTCGCCCATGCCGAACGGATTGTCGCCGGAGAACTGCTCGGACCCGTTCCAGTCCTCCCCCGGGCGCGCGGACTGCAGGTGCGCGTCGAGGCGGTTCAACGCCTGCATCAGCGCCGGAGAGCCAAAGGCCTGCTGCGCCAAGGCATCCAGCTCGTCTCGTTGTTCCTGGCTCAGGCTGTTCCGGAAGCGTTGCGCGGCCGCGGCCCGCTTGGCCAGCGAGTCCAGCAACTCCTCGACGTTGCGCGGGTTCTCCGGGAAGAACTCGCCGTGCTTGTCCATGAAGTCCTGGAAGTCCTGCTGGGAGTCCTGTCCCCTCGCGTGCTTGTCCAGCAGGTCGTTGAGGTCGTCCAACATCTCGTTGACGCGCTGGCGATCGGCGTCGGTGGCGCCCTCGAGCGCCTGCTTCATGCCGGCAAAGCGTTGGTCCAGCATCTCGCGGCCAAGCAAATCCTTGATCTGCTCGTACTTTTCGCGCGCCGCCGCGCTGCGCCAGTTGTAGTCGGACAGCTCCTGGACGGCCTTGGCCGGTGACGCCGGCAGCGCCTCGAGCTGCAGCTCACCGAACCGGGCGTCGTCGTCCAGCGCGCGGGCCAGCTCCTTGCGTTCGGCCAGCACCGCCTCGTCGAGCAGCTTCTTGATCTCCTGCAGGGTTCCGTCTAAGTTGTTGCGGCGCAATAGCTCCCGACGGCGCCGGTTCGCCTCGGCCGCCAACCGGTCGGCCCCGGGCAGGTTCTTTGTGCCACGCCGCAGCAGCTCGGAAAGCGCACGGCGCGGCGAGGTGCCGGCCATGACGTCCTGTCCGATCTGCTCGAGCGCCTCGCGCAGATCCACCGGCGGAGCCAGCGGGTCGGGCCCGCCGGTATACGCCGAGTATCGGGATGAGTGCCCTCCGGCGGAGGGCGTTGCAGGTTCAGCCATAGATGGTCTGCCCCTCCCCGGATACCTTGTCGATTCGCTTGGCCAAATACAGTGCCTCGAGCGCCATCTCGAGCGCCGCGGCGCGCTCGCCCTCGGATTCGGCGCCCAGCTTGCGGGCGATGCTGTCCACGACCGGCAGCCCCGGAACGGCGGCCAGCACATCCTTGGCCGACACCCGCTCGCCCGTCGTCACCGCCGCCCCGCCCTCGACCGCGGCGACCAACGAACCGACGTCGATGCCGCCGAGCACCCGGGACGCGGTGTCGGCGGTCGCGCGGCGCAACAGGTGCTCGAGCACCGCCTGTTCGCGGCCCTCCTCGCCGGATTCGAACTCCAGCTTGCCGCGCAGCACGTCGATCACCGTGCCCAGGTCGACGACGCGGGCCACCGGATCGGTCTCGCCCAGCACCGCGCCGCGGTGCCGGGCGGCGGCCGCGACCGTCTCGGCCGCGGCGATCGCGAACCGTGCCGACACCCCGGACCGTTGATCGACCGAATTGGACTCCCGCAGGTACCGCGCGAACCGTGCCATCACCTGGATCAGGTAGTCGGGCACCTGCGCAGTCAGGTGCGCCTCCTGGGCGATGACGCCCATCTCCGCCTCCAGCTGCAGCGGGTAGTGGGTGCGGATCTCGGCGCCGAATCGGTCTTTGAGCGGGGTGATGATGCGGCCCCGGTTGGTGTAGTCCTCGGGGTTGGCGCTGGCCACCACCAAGACGTCGAGCGGCAGGCGCAGCGTGTAACCGCGGACCTGGATGTCGCGCTCCTCCATCACGTTGAGCATCGACACCTGGATGCGCTCGGCGAGGTCGGGCAGTTCGTTGACCGCGACGATGCCGCGGTGTGCGCGCGGGATGAGTCCGTAGGCGATCGTCTCGGGGTCCCCCAGGGTGCGGCCCTGGGCGACCTTGATCGGATCGATGTCACCAACCAGGTCGGCGACGCTGGTGTCGGGTGTGGCCAGCTTCTCGGTGTAACGCTCGCTGCGGTGCTTCCAGGCCACCGGCAGGGCGTCGCCGAGCTGCGCGGCCCGCTTTATCGACTCCGGCGTGATCGGCGTGTACGGGTGTTCGCCCAATTCGGCCCCGGCGATCACCGGCGTCCACTCGTCCAGCAGGCCGGTCAGCGCCCGCAGCAGCCGGGTCTTGCCCTGGCCGCGCTCGCCGAGCAGCACGAAGTCGTGGCCCGCGATGAGCGCCCGCTCCAGCTGCGGAATCACGGTGTCGTCGAACCCCAGGATGCCCGGCCACACGTCTGCCACATCCGGCCCCTCGGCCAGCGCGGTCAGCAGATTCTCCCGGATTTCCTGCTTGACTCCCCGCTCACGGTGGCCGGCGGCACGCAGCTCGCCGACCGTGCGGGGCAGATCGCTCGGTGAAGTCACCTCTCCACGCTACGACGGTGCCGCCAAGAAGGCACTGCAACCTCTCCTGACAGGTCCCGACAGGCGTAGGCCGGACGCCCGTAACGAGCGCCCGGCCTGCGGCTGACCTGGCTGAAGCCCGTCAGCTGTAGCTGACTTCGGCCCGGGCGTCACCCGGCTTCCAGGTCAGCGTGCCGTGCTCGAACGTCGACTTCTTCACGCCGTCGGGGGTGTCGACCTCGTCACTGGTCGGATACCCGAGCTTGCCCTGCGAGCCGCCGAGCTCGATCCACGCGTCGCGGATCTTGCCCCATACGACATAGGCCACTGTCGGTGTCTTGTAGATGATCACGCCGCCATCGAATGGCTGCCACACGCCGCCATCCGTGTTGGCCACCTGATCGTGCGTCGGTCCCCCCAGGTCCTTGCGTGCCTTCTCGTCCAGCGACTGGTACTTGAGGAGAATGAGCCCCCCAACGCTGAACGGCGTTCCGCTGGCACCCGTCATCTGCGTCGTGCTCGCGGCCGCACTCGGGGAGGCGGTTGTCGATGACCCGGCAGTAGCGGACGATGTGGCCGACGTTGGCGAGGCCGAACTACTTGTTTGAGTGGTGGATTTGGTCGCGCTACACCCCGCGCCGATTAGCACAAGCGTCGTGATCGCGGCAGAGAATGCCGCCGTTCGTTTTGTCATCGCGCGCATCGCAGTCCTCCGGGCTCGGGTGGGCTCGGGGGTCGAGCCCACCCGGGATGCTATGCACGTTCGCGAGAGCCGATCAAGGCTCGGTTTGGAAAATACCCAACGAAATGTGGCGACGTGGCTCACAATTCGGGCGCCGACGGCCAGGGGCCTGGTCCCGCTCACGATGGCCGGCGGCCCCCAATTCGCTAACCGTACGGGGCAGATTGCTCGGTGATGTCACCACTCCACGCGACGACGGTGCCGCCGATACCGCATTGTCTCCGGCGCTTTGACGCACGAAGGCCGGGCAATCGGATCGACTGCCCGACCTTCGGCCGGTGCCCCTCGTCCGCCGGAACGGCGAACCCTAAGACCCGTTTAGCTCATCGTGACGGTGGCTTCCGCATCTCCTGTTTTCCACGTGATCGTGCCGTGCTCGAACGTCGACTTATACGACCCGTCGGGTTGGACTTGCTCGTCAGAGGTCGGATAACCCAGTTTGCCCTGAGAAGCCTGCTGCGCATTCCACGCGTCGCGAATCTTGCCCCAAACGAAATAGACCTGCCCACCAGTCCGATAAATGAGCACGCCACCGTCGAACTGCTGGTAGACACCGCTACCGTCCTTGGTCTTTTGCTCGTTATCGTACGGCTTGCCCAAGTCTTTCAGTTGATCGGCCGTAAGGGTCTGGTACTTCGCGAGAATGGGTCCCTGCACCGTGTACGGCGTGCCGTTGGCGCCCGGGATGGTTGTCGCCGCGCCCGTTTCCGGCGCGCCCGTCGTCGCGGACGCTCCCGCCGTGGAAGACGTTGCCGAGGTGGTCGCGGAGGACGTTGCTGAACTTGAAGCTCCGCTGCTGTTGTTCGCGTGACTGCACGCGGACCCGATCAGACCAAACGCCGCAATTGCAATAGAAAATGTAGCTGTTCGTTTAGTTATCTCGCGCATTTCATTCCTCTCAAATTGGATAGGACGGCCATCGGCCTAACCAATTCGGATGCCATTCCGGTCCGCGACCGGCGAGCAAGCACGGAAATCGCAGGCCCGTCATGAGCAACCTGCTGCGATTTGTCGTACGACCCGTGCCGTCAGCGCCTAGCCCTCGGCCAGACCCTCAATGAGCAAAGTGGCGCGCACCGGTGAGGTACAACGTCACGCCCGCGCTGGCCGCCGCCGCCGTCACCTCGTCGTCGCGCACCGAGCCTCCCGGGTGCACGATCGCCGCGACTCCGGCGGCTGCAAGCGTCTCGAGTCCGTCGGGGAACGGGAAGAATGCGTCGGACGCCGCCACCGCGCCACGCACGCGGTCGCCCCCGCGTTCCACGGCCAAGCGAGCGGCGTCGACGCGGTTGACCTGCCCCATGCCGACGCCGATGGTGGCGCCGTCCCCGGCGATGACAATCGCGTTCGACTTGACCGCGCGGCAGGCGCGCCAGGCGAAGACCAGGTCGGTCAGCATCGCCGGGCCGGCCGGAACGCCGGTCGCCAGGGTCCAGTTCAGCGGGTTGTCGCCGTGCGCGTCGAGCTGGTCGCGCTGCTGCATGAGCAGTCCCCCGCTGATCGGGCGCAGCTCGCTGCCGCCGGTCAGCGGCTCGGAGGCCACCAGCACGCGGATGTTCTTCTTCCGGGTGAGCACATCGAGGGCGTCCGGCTGGTAGGCGGGCGCGACGATCACTTCGGTGAAGATGGTGCTCACGTACTCGGCCATCTCCACGCTGACCTCGGTGTTGGCGGCGATGACCCCGCCGTAGGCGCTCAGCGGATCGCATTCGTGGGCTTTGCGGTGGGCGTCCGCGACCGAATCCGACGAGATTGCGATGCCGCACGGGTTGGCGTGCTTGATGATGGCCACGCACGTCTGTTCATGGTCGAAGGCGGCCCGCCAGGCCGCGTCGGCGTCGGTGAAGTTGTTGTAGGACATCTCTTTTCCGTGCAGCTGCTCGGCCTGCGCCAGGCCCGGCCAGGCGCCGGGGTCGCAGTAGAGCGCGGCCTGCTGATGCGGGTTCTCGCCGTAGCGCAGCATCGCCGAGCGGTGCCAGCTGCGGGCGAACCAGCGCGGAAAGGAGGGCTCCAACTGGCCGCGATGTTCGGGCGCCAGCGTCGATTCCATCCAGCTGGCGACGGCGATGTCGTACTCCGCGGTGTGCTGAAATGCCAGCGATGCCAGCCTTTTCCGCTCCGCGAGGGTGAATCCCCCGTCGCGCACCGCGGCGAGCACGCCGTCGTATCCGCGAGGGTCGGTGACCACCGCCACGCTGGGATGGTTCTTGGCGGCCGCCCGGACCATCGACGGCCCACCGATATCGATCTGCTCGACGCATTCGTCAACGCCGGCACCGGACTCGACGGTCTGGCTGAACGGATACAGGTTGACGACGACCAGTTCGAACGCCGCGACGCCGAGCCGGTCGAGGGCCGCCGCGTGCTCTGGCTTGCGCAGGTCGGCCAGCAGGCCGGCGTGCACGTGCGGATGCAGGGTTTTGACCCGGCCGTCGAGCACCTCGGGGAAGCCGGTCAGCTTCTCCACAGGTGTCACCGGAATCCCTTTGTCGGCAATGGTCTTCGCCGTTGATCCGGTCGACACGATCTCGACGCCCGCGGCCGCCAGGCCCTGCGCAAGGCCAATCAGCCCGCTCTTGTCGTAGACGCTGATCAACGCGCGGCGGATCGGCCTTCTTGCGTCGTCGCTGCTCATCCTATGGTCGCCTTTCTGCCGATCCAGGTAACGCCGCCCGTGGCTATCGCGGCCACCACGTCCACCAATAGCCGCCGCTCGATGACCTTGATGCGTTCATGAAGCGTCTGTTCGTCATCGCCGTCGAGCACCGGGACAGACTCCTGCGCCAATATCGGCCCGGTATCCATCCCGGCGTCCACCAGGTGCACCGTACAGCCCGTGACTTTCACGCCGTAAGCCAGCGCTTCGGCGACTCCGTGCGCACCGGCGAATGCCGGCAGCAGTGCCGGATGGGTGTTCAGGATGCGTCCGGAGAATCGTGAAAGAAATTGTGGTCCAAGGATTTTCATGAACCCAGCCGAGACGACGAGATCGGGCCGGTGCGCCGCGGTGGCGTCGGTGATGGCTTTGTCCCACGCGGCGCGGTCGGGGTGATCGGCGAGCCTGACGGTAAAGGCCGGCAACGACGCCTTCGCGGCGACCTCGATGGCCCGGCAGTCGCGATCCACCCCGACAGCGACCACCCGCGCCGGATAATCGCCGACGGCTGCGTCAATCAGTGAGCCCAGCAGTGTTCCGGTGCCCGACGCCAGCACCACCAGCCGCGCCGGTGCACTCGGGGGCACACGGAGCGGTTCCTGCACGATGGCGAGCCTAGTCGGTGGCCGTCGCCGCCGAGCGTCACGCCAGCGTGGCCGTCGCCGCCGAGCGTCACGCCAGCGTGGCCGTCGCCGCCGAGCGTCACGCCAGCGTGGCCGTCGCCGCCGAGCCTCACGGCCCCAGTCGCCGAACGTCACGCCAGCGCAGCCCTCGCCGCCGAGCCTCACGCTAGCGTGACGCTCGGCGCCCGAGCAGGCAACGGCTACTCCGCGGGGTCGCGCGCGACAGGAGGCGGTGTCTCGGCCGCGCCGGTGTCGTCGTCCAGCGCCTCGTCGTCCAGCGCCTCGTCGTCCAGCGCCTCGTCGTCCAGCGCCTCGTCGTCCAGCGCCTCGTCGTCGGGCCACGCGGGCCACGCAGGCCCCGCATGCCCCAACGACTCCTCGAGATCGGGCTCGGGCTCGGCGGCCTGCGCAGCGTGCGCAGGCACGGGCTTGCCGCGTCTGGGACGGCGCCTGATCCCGCCGGCCATCACCACCGTGGCGCCGCCGACGACAGCGAACCAGAAGAAGACACCCGCCGCCAACGCGCCCTGGTCCACACCGACGTCGCCGAAGTTGCCCAGCCGGCCGCTTCCGGCGTAGGCGACCAATGCCATCACCAGCGCCCCGGCCACCGCCGCGACCAGCAGCTTGGCCACGGCCGGGAGCAACGGCAACGGATGCCGGGAGCATTGTTGCCCGACGGCCACGCCGGACGACGCGCCGACGATGAGCAGCGCGACCCAAACCGGCCCCAGAGGTGGTGTGGGAACCGCGGCCAGCACCGGCAGTGCCGGGATATCACCGCCGAACACCGTGAACGAACTAAAGGTCGCGAAGCCAATATGCGCGCTGGACCCGACCGCGACCGCCGAAGTGCCGACGATCACGTTGGGGGCGTAGAGCATCGACAGCACGGTCAAGCTGAACTGGCCGAAAATCGAATCGGTGATCCCGTAGAGCTGCTGCATGGTCGCCCAGTGCACAACCAGCGACGCCGCCGTCACCAACCCGGAGAGCCCGAGCAACGCCAGCACGCCGGCCGCCGCGGCGCGCAGCGAATCACCCAGCCAGTCCGGCAGATGCGACGCCCTCAACGCCCGTCGCCCCAACCGTGACCACACCCCGATCGCGGCGCCGATCGCGTGTACCACCAGCACGCTGACGAACGCGCGCAAAGCGCTGGGGGTTTGCAGCTCCGTGATCACCGACGACGCGTCATGGATGACCGCCAGCGCGATGGCCGTCAAAAGCAACGGCCCGCCCAGCGCCGACGCCATGACCCAGCGGACGACCAGCCACGACGAACCCGGCGAGGTGGCCCTGGCCGTGCTGCGCGCGGTGCCCCACACCATCAACAGGGTCGGCAGCAGCGGCATCACGCCCAGTTCGCGGCCGCCGATCGAGATCGGTACGTCATGAACACCGAGCCAAATGCTGGCGATGGCGCCCAGCGCGCCCGTCATGTCGCTGTTAGCGATCAGCAACTGCAGCAGCGTGACCGCAGCGACGATGACCAGTGCCACCAGCGCCGGCCCGAACGCGACCGTGAGAAGGTCACGCGCCTGCCGAGCACCCGCTGGCCGGTTTGCCCGGTTTGCCCGGTTTTCCTCCACCCGTGTCACTCTTGGCGCGCGTACCCGGCGAGGCGCAAAAGCGCCCGGTTAGACCGGGGCCGCCCCAGATCCCGACGACGACTGCTGCCCCTGGCCAAACGACGGCTGGCTCCCAGTACTGGGATTTGAGTAGTTGACCGGAGCCGAACCAGCCTGCGACCCGGTGCCCGCGCTGACCGATGGCGGTGGGCTGAAGCTGGGGAAGCCGGTCGGCGGGGTGGTCGGCGTCTGGTGCAGGGTTGGCTGCGGCCCCGACTGCGCAGCCGGTTGTGCGCTGAACCCACCGCTCGACGGAGTCGGGATCGCGGTCTGCGTCGGCCCCTGGCCCGGCCCGTAGCCGCCGTACTGCGAGCCATACGGAGACTGCTGCGGCGCCTGTTGCGGCGTCTGTTGCGGCGTCTGTTGCGGGGCGGGCGCCGGCTGACCCTGCTGGCCATAGTACGGCTGCTGTCCGTACTGACCGTACTGCTGCCCGTACTGGCCATACTGCGCGTAAGGATCGTACTTGGGCCGTGGCGCCGGCGGCGTGATCACACCCGCTTCCAGCAGCAGCGCGGCAGCGGCGGCGATCGCCTGCAGCACGCTGAATGCCAAGGCGAGCCACAGCCCCCAGCCGACCGAGACACCGTTGGACGCGTTGAACACGTCAGCGATCAACCGCAGGGGACCCAGTACCGCGATCGCTGCGACGACCCCCAGGTTGATCTTCGCTTTGGGCAGCAGGCTCAGCCCGGCCAGCAGCCCGGCCAGCAGCGCAAGGTCGACCGCGATGTCGTCGACGGCGCTCTCAACACCGCCCGCGCCCATGTCGTGGCTGAACATCGGGCCAAACCCCGCGAGATACGCCGCCAAGCCAAGCCCCACCACAGCTAAGGTCAGGTACATCGGCAACTTGGATTCGCCGCTGTCGGCCTTGGCGAACGAGGGTGTCGAGGGTGCGGCGGCGCCAGGGTAGCCCCCGGCCGGCTGCGCGGGTGGATATCCGGGGCTACCGGGCGAGTAGGTCATGAATCCTCCTGTTGCTTCCAGTGCCGTCACGGCGCCACTGCTGCGGTGCGACGCTGTGGTCCCTGGCGCGCCGTCTGCGACGCGATTCGGTTAATCAACGCTAGCGCACGTTGGGGCGCCCTCGACTGGCACGGGCCTGGCACTGCCGGGGCGACCGCCGTTTCTGCGCGGCCGCGGCTTGCCCACCACAGGTAGAACACGTTCTAATTCTGTCCATGGATTACGGGCTCGTGCTTTTCACCAGCGACCGTGGCATCACTCCGACGGCAGCCGCAAAGCTTGCCGACGGCCACGGCTTTGCGACGTTCTATGTCCCAGAACACACCCACATCCCGGTCAAGCGGGAAGCGGCCCATCCGACAACGGGCGACGCATCGCTGCCGGACGATCGCTACATGCGGACGCTGGACCCCTGGGTGAGCCTGGGCGCGGCCTGCGCGGTGACGTCGCGGGTGCGGCTGTCCACCGCGGTGGCGCTGCCCGTCGAACACGATCCGATCACGCTGGCGAAAAGCATTGCCACGCTGGACCATCTGTCGGGCGGCCGGGTGAGCCTGGGCGTCGGCTTCGGCTGGAACACCGACGAACTCGCCGACCACGGCGTGCCGGCCGGGCGTCGCCGCACCTGCCTCCGCGAATACATCGAGGCGATGCGGGCGCTGTGGACCCAGGAAGAAGCCGCCTACGACGGCGAGTTCGTCAAGTTCGGACCCAGCTGGGCGTGGCCCAAGCCGATACAGCCACACATTCCGGTGCTGGTGGGTGCCGCGGGCACTGAAAAGAACTTCAAGTGGATCGCCCGCAGCGCCGACGGCTGGATCACCACTCCGCGCGACTTCGACATCGACGAGCCGGTGAAGTTGCTGCAGGACACCTGGGCCACCGCGGGCCGCGACGGGGCTCCGCAGATCGTGGCGCTGGACTTCAAGCCGGTGCCCGAGAAGTTGGCGCGATGGGCCGACCTGGGGGTCACCGAGGTGCTGTTCGGGTTGCCCGACCGCCCGGAAGACGAGGTCGCCGGCTATGTGGAGCGCCTGGCCGGGAAACTCGCCTCTGTCGCCTGAGCGCCGCGGCCTCCCTCCCCCGGCGAGGCCTCAGGCGAGGGTGCAGCGGTTGCCGTAGTCGAAGGAGCGCACCCGGACCGAATGTCCGAGGGGATCGCCGCCGATCAGCAGCGCGATCAACTCGTCGTCCTCGGTGGTCGCCAGGAACCGGCTGTCGCGATGATCCCGGCCGGCCAACCGGCCGATGACGATCCCGGTCGGCCGGCCGCCGTCACGGCGGACCGTGTAGGTCTCGATGGTCGCGTCGCCGTCGGCCTTCTCGGTGACCGGCTGGGTGGGCCAATCGGCGACCTGCGCCTGCAACTGCGCGCTGCGATCCGGCTTCCACTGCGCCGGGGTGGTGGAGTAGACGCCGACCGAGTACTTGCTCATGATGCCACCGTTTGCGCCGACGAGGCCGAATTGCCCTGGTCTGCTTCGCATTTGGGCCACCGTCTCGGCGATACCATGCATCGAGTAGTTGTTGCCGGCGCCACCGAAGAACGGTAGCCCCCCGGTCAGGGTTAGCCCGCGCGGATCGTCCGGCGAAATTCCCATGCCGTCGCAAATGTTGAAGACCGGCACCGGGAAGCAGCTGTACAGGTCGAAGGTGGCGACGTCGTCGATACCGACGCCGGCCATCGCCAGCGCCTCGCGTACCGCCATTAGCGCCGACGGGGCATGCCCAGATCCGGCCGCACCAGCAACGCCTGTTCCTCCATGTCCGCGTGCCCGTGCAGGTACACCCACTTCGCCTCGGGCACCCCCAGCCGCCGCGCCGCCGCGACCGACATCAGCAGCGCGGCCGCACCCTGGTTCACCTGATCCCTGGCGACCATCAGCCGGGGATACGGCTCGGAGATCATCCGGTTGCGGTCGGACACGGTGATCAGCTCTTCGACCGTGCGCTCCACCGGCGCCGCGGCGAATCGATTGCCGGCCGCGACCCCGCTGAACGGCGCGAACAGCTCACCCATCCGGCGCCGATACTCGGCCGGGTCCAGCCCGATACGGGCCCGCCGGGCGTTCTCCAACAACCCGTACTGCGTCGGCGCGTCGATCAGACCGTGCACGACGGTGTAGCGCGAGATCAGTCCGTCGATGCCTTGGCCGCGGTCCTCCAGCTCACCCTCGACGGTCTCGGCGAAGTCCGGCCTCGCTTCAGCGCGCGCGAAGTGCCGCAGCGTCGACGTCGCATCCGAGCCAAAGACCATCGCCACCTGCGAGCAGCCCGCGGCGATCTCCGCGGCCAGCTCGCTGATCAGGTGCTGGGGCCCCTGGCCGCCGACGATCTCGAGGATCGCGCGGGTTGGGTCGGCGCCGACCCGGTTGGCGACGGATCGCGGGTAGTTGTTCGACCGCCCCAGCGGAGCCCTGGCAACGGGTCCGGAGATCTCGAATTGCCTGACACCGGCGACCGTGTCGATGGCAGCCGCCGCCGAGGCAAAATCGGCACCGCAGTCTTCCAGGGCGGCCCGGGCGGCGGCAGCGGCCAGCTCGACGGGCGACATGCCGCGGTAGTCCGGGTCGTCGATGCGCTCAGCCGCCTGGCCGACGCCGACGACGACGGGGGTACTTGGGTCCAGATCCATAGTCTAACTATCTACCGCAGGGCTGAGCCCGACCGGAAACCGGGGCCGCAAACCGCGGCACCGCAAACCGAGGATCTTCGTGTGAATGCTGTTTGCGTTGACTATGCGGGAGCTACAGTCATTTACAACGACCCCGTCAACACCTCGCCCGGTGGCATCGCTAGATCGTTGCCCTAAAACCTTTTTGGAGATCGCAGATGTCATTCGTGATCGCGGCGCCGGAGTTCGTATCTGCGGCGGCGTCGGATTTGGCAAGCATCGGCTCGACCATCAGCGCCGCTAACGCGTCGGCGCTGCCCCCGACGACCGGGGTGGTGGCCGCGGGCGCCGACGAGGTGTCGGCGGCGATCGCCGCCATGTTCACGACCCACGGCCAGGCGTATCAGGCGCTCAGCGCCCAAGTGGCGACCTTCCATCAGCAGTTCGTGGCGCTGATGAACGCGGGCGCGACGCGGTACGCGGCCGCCGAGGCCGCTAACGCCACCCCGCTGCAGTCCATCGGCCAGGATCTGACCGCCCTGATCAACGCGCCCACCCAGGCGCTGCTGGGCCGCCCGCTGATCGGCAACGGCGCCAACGCCGCTCCCGGCAGCGGCGCAAACGGCTCAGCCGGCGGCATCCTTTGGGGCAACGGCGGCGCCGGCGGATCGGGCAACAACAGTCACGTGAGCGGTGGCAACGGCGGAGCCGGCGGGTTCTTCGGCAACGGTGGTCCCGGCGGAGCCGCGCTGGGAGGCTCAGGGGGCATCGGAGGCAACGGAGGGGCCGCCGGGTTCATCGGCAACGGCGGAGCCGGCGCGCTCGGGTCGAACGGCAGCGTTGGCGGGAACGGCGGGGCCGGGGGCATGCTGTTCGGCAACGGCGGTGCGGGCGGTACCGGTGGCGAGGGAATTGGCTTTACCGCCGGCGCGGGCGGCGTCGGCGGGTCGGCGGGGCTGTTCGGCACCGGCGGTGCGGGCGGCACCGGTGGCGTCGCAGAACTCTCGAACTTCGCCGGCGGGAAGGGTGGAGCCGGCGGGAGTGGCGGCCTGCTGATGGGCTCGGGCGGCGACGGGGGGAACGGCGGGACCGGCGGGGGCGGCGGGGCCGGCGGCAACGGCGGTAATGCCCAATTCTTGGGCAACGGCGGCAAGGGCGGCAACGCGGGCGGTGACAACCTGGCCGGCTCGGCGGGCACCGGGACCGGTGGTGACGGCGGCCACGGCGGCTTCCTGCACGGCAACGGCGGCGCTGGCGGGGCAGGCGAAAACAACAGCGCCGTTGGCGGATTCGGCGGGGCCGGCGGGGCGGGCGGCACGCTGTCCGGAAACGGAGGCGACGGCGGCCTCGGCGGGTTCGGCGGCAGCGGAGGAACCGGCGGCGGCGGCGGCGACGCGGGCATCCTCTTCGGTTCCGGGGGCGCCGGGGGTGCCGGCGGTGACACCCTTAGCGGTACCGGCGGGAGCGGCAACAACGGCGGCAGGGCCGGCCTGATCGGCAACGGCGGCAACGGTGGCAATGGCGGGTTTAATTTCACCACCCATCACTCGGGCACCGCGGGCGACGGCGGCGCAGGAGGGCAACTCCTCGGCGCGGACGGGCAGCCCGGCTTAACGAGCTGACCCCTACCCGGCGTCGCCCAACTCGCGAGCGGGCCTTAGGCGAGCGTGCAGCGGTTGCCGTAGTCGCAGGATCGGCACGCCGGGCGGCGGACGTTTTCCCTGAACTTTGCTTGCGTTCTCTTGGATAACGCTACGGTCAATATTTGAATCGTCACCTCAGCAATCCCCCAACCGGAGGTGCAAATGGCGTTTGTCGTAGCGGTCCCTGAGTTTGTCTCGGCCGCAGCCTCGGATTTGGCAAATATCGGTTCGACGATCAGTGACGCCAACACCGCGGCGGTTGCACCGACGACGGGGGTGCTGGCCGCGGGCGCCGACGAGGTGTCGGTGGCCATCGCCACGATGTTCGGCGCGCATGGCCAGGCCTATCAGGCCCTCAGCGCCCAGGCGACGTCCTTTCATCAGCGGTTCGTGCGCTGATGAAACGGGTGCGGCCAGTACGCGGCGGCCGAGGCCGCCAATGCGTCGCCCCTACATAGCGTGGGTCAGGGTCTGCTCAACCTGCTCAATGGGCCCACCCAGGCGCTTCTGGGGCGCCCGTTGATCGGCAACGGCGCCAACGGAGCCCCGGGGACCGGAGCGACCGGCGGAGCCGGCGGTCTTGATGGGCAACGGCGGAGACGGCGGCTCGGGGCGCTTCTCATCTGAACGGTGGTAACGGCGGCGCCGCCGGGCTGTTCGGCAACGGGCGGGGCGGTGACGCGGGGTGCGGCCATCGTACCGGCCGCCGGCGGCAACGGCGGGGCTGGCGGGATGATGCTCGGCAACGGCGGGGCCGGCGGCACCGGCAGCTTCGGGGGGCGGGAGGAACCGGCGGGGCAGGCGGGCTGTTCGGCATCGGCGGTGTCGGCGGAGCGGCGGGGTCGACACCCTCACTGGCGGAAACGGCGGCAACGGCGGGGCCGCGGGACTGTTCGGCATCGGTGGCGCAGGCGGCGCCGGCGGGACCGCACTCATAGGCGGCGGCACCGGCGGAACAGGCGGGTCCGGCGGCACCGGCGGCATCCTGTTCGGCTTCGGCGGAGCGGGTGGTGACGGCGGGTTCGGCGACCGCCACGGCGGCACGGGTGGCACAGGCGGCAACGGTGGCCTCTTCGGCTCCGGCGGCACCGGCGGCACCGGCGGGGGTTCAACGGGCGTCGCTGGGGACGGCGGGGACGGCGGAAACGGCGGCATGCTCAACGGCGCCGGCGGGGCCGGCGGTACCGGCGGCGGCGGCGGCGTCGGCGGGTCCGGCGGGGCGGGGGGGCCGGGGGCAGACTGTTCGGTTCCGGCGGCGCCGGTGGCACCGGTGGGTTGGGCGAGGACGCCGGGGGCACCGGCGGGGGCGGCGGCAACGCCGGCTTCCTCTTCGGCTCGGGCGGCGCCGGCGGCGACGGCGGGAACACATTCCAAGTAAGCAGCGTCGGCGGGCACGGCAACAACGGCGGCAACGCCGGCCTGATCGGCAACGGGGGAAACGGCGGCAATGGCGGGGTCCCCGTCACGGGGCTCAACGGCACCGGCGGCGACCCAGGCACCGGCGGCAAGCTGTTCGGCGCCGCCGGCCAAGCCGGCCAGACACCCACCTGACGGGCAGCCGGCCTCGACGGCCTCGCGGGCAAACCGCTACAGGGTTGCCGTTACAAGGTGGCCAGGATCTCCCTGGCCAGCGCGGCGGTCTCCGACGGCGTCTTGCCGACCTTGACGCCGGCCTTTTCCAGGGCCACCTTCTTGGCGGCCGCGGTACCGGACGAGCCGGACACGATGGCGCCCGCGTGGCCCATCGTCTTGCCCTCCGGCGCGGTGAATCCCGCGACGTAACCGACGACCGGCTTGGACACATTCGCCGCGATGAAGTCCGCAGCGCGCTCCTCGGCGTCACCACCGATCTCACCGATCATCACGATCAGCTTGGTCTCAGGATCCTTCTCGAAGGCCTCGATGGCGTCGATGTGGGTGGTGCCGATCACCGGGTCGCCCCCGATGCCGATCGAAGTGGTGAAGCCGAAATCGCGCAGCTCGAACATCATCTGGTAGGTCAGCGTGCCCGACTTGGACACCAGCCCGACGGGACCCGGGCCGGTGATGTTGGCCGGCGTGATGCCGACCAGGGCCTGACCCGGCGTGATGATGCCCGGGCAGTTCGGGCCGATCATGCGGGTCTTGGCGCCCTTGTCGAGGTTGTACTGCCAGGCGTACGCGGTGTCCTGCACCGGCACTCCCTCGGTGATGACCACCAGCAGCGGGATTTCGGCGTCGACCGCCTCGATGATGGCGTCCTTGGTGAACTTCGGCGGCACGAAGGCGATCGACACGTCGGCGCCGGTCTCCTTCATCGCCTCGGCGACGCTGCCGAACACCGGCAGCTTGATCAGCCGACCGCCCTTGTCCTCATGCGTGACGGTGGTGCCCGCCTTGCGCGCGTTCACCCCGCCGACGATCTGGGTGCCCGCCTTGAGCATCCGGGCGGTGTGCACGGTGGCCTCGCTGCCGGTGATGCCCTGGACGATGACCTTGTTGTCTTTGTTCAGGAAGATAGCCATGAGTCATCTCTCCTTATCTCAGGCGCTCGCCAGTTCGGCGGCCTTGTCGGCGGCCTCGTCCATCGTCGCCACCATCGTCACCAGCGGGTGATTGGCCTCGGCGAGGATGCGTCGGCCCTCCTCTACGTTGTTGCCGTCTAGCCGCACCACCAGCGGCTTGTTTGCGTCGGCGCCGAGGATCTCCAACGCCTTGACGATCCCGGTGGCCACCGCATCACACGAGGTGATGCCACCGAAGACGTTGACGAACACGGACTTGACCTGCGAGTCGCCCAGAATCACGTCCAACCCGGCGGCCATCACCTCGGCCGAGGCGCCGCCCCCGATGTCGAGGAAGTTGGCCGGCTTGACGCCGCCGTGGTTCTCGCCGGCGTACGCGACGACATCGAGCGTCGACATCACCAGACCCGCGCCGTTGCCGATGATCCCGACCTCACCGTCGAGCTTGACGTAGTTGAGGTCGTGCTCCTTGGCCTTGAGCTCCAGCGGATCGGTGGCGTCGCGGTCCTCGAACTCGGCATGGCCGGGGTGCCGGAAGTCGGCGTTGCCGTCCAGGGTGACCTTGCCGTCCAGCGCCAGGATCCTGTCGTCCGGCGTGCGCACCAGCGGGTTGACCTCCACCAGGGTCGCGTCCTCGGCGACGAACAGGTCCCACAGCTTGCCGATGGTGACCGCGGCCGCGTCGAGCACCTCGGCGGGCAGGTGGCCCTGCTCCGCGATGGAACGCGCGAAGGCCAGGTCAACACCCGTGACCGCATTCACCGGAACCTTGGCGAGCCGGTCGGGCTTGGTGGCGGCGACCTCTTCGATCTCCATGCCGCCTTCCACCGAGCACATCGCGAGGTAGGTCCGGTTGGACCGGTCCAGCAGGAAGGAAAGGTAGTACTCCTCGGCGATGTCGCTGGCCTCGGCGACCAGCAGCTTCTTGACGATGTGGCCCTTGATGTCCAGGCCCAGAATGTTCTTCGCATGCTGGTAAGCGTCTTCGGGCGTCGCGGCGTATTTGACGCCACCCGCCTTGCCTCGACCACCGGTCTTCACCTGCGCCTTCACCATCACCGGGGCGCCGATCTCGGTGGCGATGGCCTTTGCGCCCTCCGCGGTGTCGGTCACCCGGCCCTGCGTTCCGGGCACGCCATGCTTGGCGAACAACTCTTTGGCTTGGTACTCGAAAAGATCCATGGGCTCACCGTCTTTGTGTTGGCCTATGTGGAGGCGAGTCTTTTCCGGCGACTCGCACTGAGGAACTGTATCCACACGCCGAATTGCTGCTAACGTCGCATCCCGCCCCTGAGGCACACGGCACCCCATCTTCATCCGCCCGTAACGTGACCCAAGTCACATTCTCGGACGGTTTTTGGCCGGTTTTGGTCCGTGGGTTGCCAGCCCCGTCCGTTAGCGGATACCGTCTCAGGGTCCAGATAACGTTATGGTCACGATCCGAGGACATTTCAGGTTGTCGCAGCATCGGCTTTCCCATTCGCGCCCCACTGCAGGAGCAGCACGCGCCCGCCGGGACCAATGGATCGAAGACCGAAACGAGATCACCGAGATCCTCCCGCTCGACGGGCTGGGCGACTTCCTGGGCGACCTCGATGACCTGGACTACCTGGACCGCGGGGACTTAAGGGACCTCGACGAGCTGGACTTGGACAGTCTCGAACTGGAAGGCAGCGCCTTCGACAGCGAATCCCGGGTGCTGCTGGCTCCCGAGCTCGACGACCTGCACGACACCGACAATCTCACCGCGATACGGCTGGTTGACCCGCCCGAGCCCTACGTCCGCGCCAGCGGCAAATCCGACCTCAACGCGCTGCTGGATCAACTCGTGGCGACCGACGTCATCCCCCTGCCGCGGCACGGGCAACACCGCAAGCCGGCAACCAGCGCCACCAAGGGCCGGCTGCTGATCTCGGCAATGGCCGCGGGCGCGGCGGCCGCCGCGGCCCACACGGCGACGAGCCATGCCGTTGCCCCCAGGACCGACACCGTGCTGACCGCAAACGCGTCGGCGCTCACCGGCGGGGCGGGCAGCAACCCAACCCGGGGCGTGCAGGTCATCCCTGTCCAGCCGGCCGCGAGCGCCGCGACCCACAACGAGGAGCTCGCCAAGGGCGTGGCGTTCGCCCAGGAGCGCGCTCAGCGCGAGGCGCGGCTGCAGCAGCCGCTCTTCGTCATGCCGACGAAGGGCATATTCACCTCCAACTTCGGCTACCGGTGGGGCGTGCTGCACGCCGGCATCGACCTCGCCAACTCGATCGGAACCCCCATCTACGCGGTGTCCGACGGCGTCGTCATCGACGCGGGCCCGACCGCCGGCTACGGCATGTGGGTCAAGCTGCGCCACGCCGACGGGACAGTCACCCTCTACGGTCACGTCAACACGACGCTGGTCAGCGTCGGCGAGCGGGTGATGGCGGGCGACCAGATAGCCACCATGGGCAATCGCGGCAATTCCACCGGCCCCCACCTGCACTTCGAGGTGCTGATGGGTGGCAGCGAACGCATCGACCCGGTGCCGTGGCTGGCCAAGCGGGGCCTCTCCGTCGGCAATTACGCCGGTTGACCCGGTGAGCACGCCCGACTACCCCGCGCCATCGCCCGACAACACCCCTGCCCCTGCCCCTGCGCCTTCCCCCGCCCCCTCGCCCGAGGAAGCACGCACCCGGATCATCCGGCGGGCGCCGAGCGAACCGATTCCCGTGATCCGGGAGACCCCGGAGTCGCCGACAACTCACATCCCCGGCGTGCCGGCGGGCGCCGCTCATCGAAACCGCCAGCCAAGCCTGACCGGCCCGCCGCACTATGAGCCGAGCGGCCGCACGGCCGTCGCGGCCTGCGCACTCAGCATCGTCAGCGGCTGGGCCACGTCGGTGGTTGCCACGGACCTGATCGCCGGCTGGTGGAGATCGGACCGCCTGTTCTGCATCGCCGTCGGGTTTCTGGCGCTGGTCTTTGCGGTGACCACTATTTCCGGGGTGATTCTGCTGCTGCAGCATCGGCCCGTCGGTCGATGGCTCATCGTGACCGGTGCGGTCGTCGCGTTGCTGACGTACGGCGGGGTCTTCATCGCGGGCGCACGCGTCGCGTGGATCGTGCACACCCTTCCCGTGCTCCCGCTGGCCAGCATGGTCCTGGCGATCCACCCGCAAACCAAGCGCTGGTTGCACGAATAGGAGTCGATTCTGCGCTGGTGGCGGAGGTTACTCGAACTTCTTCGCCATGGATGCAGAGTCGGTTCCGCCGACAGGGCGCTGTGGTCAGAGCTTGGCCACCGGCGCGTGGTTGTGCATCAGCTTGACGCGGCCCGAGCTGCCGAAGTCGATCAGCGACATCGCCGATTCGCCGACACCGGAGACCTCCTCGACCCGGCCCAGCCCGTACTTGTCGTGGGTCACCCGATCGCCGGGCTCCAAAACCAGCAGCGGCCGTTTACTCGCCCCCGAGCGGGCGGGCGCCGTGCGCGGAGTCCCGAACCGCCCCGCGCCACTCACCGGCGCACTGAACGACGGCTTCGGGGCGAGCCGCCGCCAATCGATGAGATGCTGCGGGATCTCGCGCAAGAACCGCGATTCCGGGTTGAGCAGCGGCTGGCCCCACGACGACCGGACGATGGCCCGGCTCACGTAGAGGCGTTGCCGAGCGCGGGTGATGCCCACGTAGGCCAGCCGCCGCTCCTCGGAGAGTTCCATGGGATTGTCCAGCGCCCGCATGTGCGGGAACATCCCGTCCTCCCAGCCGGTGACGAACACGACCGGGAACTCCAATCCCTTGGCGGTGTGCAACGTCATCAGCGTGACGACGCCGGCGCTGTGCTCGGGAATCTCGTCGGTGTCGGCCACTAGCGACACCCGTTCGAGAAACGCCGCCAGCACGCCGGTGTCCGGGACGTCCTCACTGAGTTCGCCGAGTTCACTGAGTTCTTCGTCGGCCGCGAGCGCGGCCGCATTCGCGTGGTCGGTGCTGAATTCGTGTGCGACGCTGACGAGTTCGTTGAGGTTGTCCAGCCGGGCCAGCTCCTGCGGATCGGTGGAGGATTCCAGTTCCCGGCGGTATCCGCTGCGTTCCAGCACCGACTCGACCAGATCCCCGAGGTCCCCTTGAGACGAGTCCAGCCGGCCCCGCAGGTCGTCGAGCAGCTCGACGAAACCGGCGATCGCCTTCTCCGCGCGGCTGTTCAGCATCGGCACCTTGCCCTCGGCCGCGGCCTGCAGCGCGTCGGCGAAGGTGGAGCCGGTGTTCTCGGCGTACACCGACACGCACGCCTCGGCGCGATCGCCGATGCCGCGCCGCGGCGTGTTCAAGATGCGGCGCAGGCTGACCGCGTCGCCGGGGTTGTCCAGCACCCGCAGGTAAGCGACGATGTCGCGAATCTCCTTGCGCTCGTAAAAGCGCACTCCCCCAACGACTTTGTACGGGATGCCGGCGCGAATGAACACCTCTTCCAGCGACCGCGACGAGTTGTTGGTGCGATAGAACACGGCGACATCGTTGTAGGTCAGGGCGGTCCGGTCGGCGAGCGCATCGATCTCCTCGGCGATGAACCTGGCCTCGTCGTGCTCGTTGTCGGCGACGTAGCCGACGATGAGCTCCCCGTTGCCGGCGTCGGTCCACAGGCGTTTCTCGCGACGTCCCGAATTACGCGAGATCACCGAGTTGGCCGCCGACAGAATGTTCTGCGTCGAACGGTAATTCTGTTCCAGCAGGATCGTCTTCGCGTCGGGATAGTCGCGCTCGAAGTCCTCGATGTTGCGAATGGTGGCGCCGCGGAACGCATAGATCGACTGATCGGCATCACCGACCACGCACAGCTCCGCCGGCGGCACGTCGTCGGCTGACCCCTGCGATTCGAAGTCGGACCCGCGGCCCGCCAACTCCCGCACCAACACGTACTGCGCATGGTTGGTGTCCTGGTATTCGTCGACGAGCACGTGCCGGAACCGTCGCCGGTAATACTGGGCAATCTGCGGGAAGGCCTGCAGCACCGCCACGGTTTCGCCGATCAGGTCGTCGAAGTCCAGCGCGTTGGCCGCCCGCAGCCGGCGCTGGTATTCGCCGTACACCGACGCGACCGTGCGCGCCAGGTCGTCGGACTCGTCGGTCAGGTCGGACACAGCCTGATGCGGGTCGATCAGCTCGTTCTTCAGGTTGGAAATCGCGTTGGCCAGCAGCCGCGGCGAGTACCGCTTGATGTCCAGGCCCATGTCGCGGCCGATCATCTGCAGCAGCCGCCGCGAATCGTCGGCGTCATAGATCGAGAAGTTGGAATTCAGGCCCTCGATCAGCGACGCCTGGTTGCGCAGGATCCGCACGCAGCTCGAGTGAAACGTCGACACCCACATATAGCGGGCCCGGTCGCCGACCAGCCGGACCACACGTTCCCGCATCTCGGCGGCGGCCTTGTTGGTGAAGGTGATGGCCAGAATCTGGCCGACCCCCACACCGCGGGCCGCGATCAGGTACGCGATGCGCCGCGTCAACACCGCCGTCTTGCCCGAGCCCGCGCCCGCCACGATCAGCAGCGGCGAACCCTCGTGCACCACCGCGAGGCGCTGCTGCGGGTTCAGGCCGTCGAGCAGTTGCTCCGCATCCGCGGGGGTCGGACGGGGGGATCTGGCATCCATCGCGTGCACACTCATATCGCCCTAAAACCTACCGCCGCCCGGTGACGGAGGCTGGCGTTAGGCCCGCGCGGGGCGCGCCGGGGGCTAGCTGCGGAAGAAGCCCGCCTGGTTGGTGCCCGCGTTGAAGGCCCCGGAGTTGTTGGTGCCCCGGTTTGCGAGCCCGGAGTCGCTGGTGCCCGAGTTGAAGAAGCCCGCATTGCCGCTACCGGTGTTTCCAAAGCCCACAGCGGGGTTGGCGCCCGTGTTCGCGTTCCCGAAGCCAATGGCCAAAGGGCCCTGATTCAAGATGCCGACGTCGGTGTTGCCCGAGTTGAAGAAGCCCGTATTGTTGGTACCGGTGTTTCGTATACCCGTTTGATTGGCGCCGTCGTTGAAGAAACCGGCGCTACCGGCACCGGTGTTCATGAACCCCGAGCTATTGACATTCGTATTATTGAAGCCGGAGCTTCCGGCCATGGTGTTTCCGAAGCCGGAGTTAGTAAGCCCTGAATTGGTGGCCGCGCCGAGGCCGGTATTCTCGCCGCCCGAATTCCCGAAGCCCGTATTAGAGGCGCCCGAATTCCCGATGCCCGTGTTCATGGAGCCCGCATTCCCGAAGCCCGTGTTCGTGCTGCCTGAGTTGCCGTAGCCCAGATTGAGGAGGCCCGCGTTACCGAAGCCGACATTGTGCGAGCCCGCGTTAAAGGCGCCCATGTTCGAGGTGCCCGAGTTACCGAAGCCGTCGTTC
Organism: uncultured Actinomycetota bacterium; assembly: GCA_963778135.1. Lineage (GTDB taxonomy): Bacteria > Actinomycetota > Actinomycetes > Mycobacteriales > Mycobacteriaceae > Mycobacterium. The sequence continues at coordinate 219,117 of CAVZTC010000006.1, forward strand.
AATCCTCCCGAGTTCCAGAATCCCATGCTGGACTGGCCCGCATTGGCGAAACCCACGTCCCGCGAACTCGAGTTCCAGAAGCCCGTGTCCAGGGTGCCGGCGTTTTGGAAGCCCGTGTTCAACGCACCGGAATTGAAGATGCCGGTATTGTAATTGCCCGAGTTCCCGATGCCGAAGTTTCCATTGCCGGAGTTAAAGAAGCCGACGTTGTTGTCGCCGGAGTTGAACAAGCCGATGTTTCCGCTGCCACCGTTCAGGAATCCGCCGAAGTTGATGCCCACCTGATTGTTCCCGACGAGCCCGATGCCAATGTTATTAGTGCCGTTGTTTCCGAACCCGATATTACCTAAGCCGTTATTGCCCAGGCCAATATTCCCGTTGTTCGCGTTTCCGAAGCCGATGTTGAGGCTGCCCGCGTTTCCGCTGCCGATGTTGCTGGAGCCGCCGTTACCGAAGCCAACGTTCGAGCTGCCGATGTTTCCGCTGCCCACGTTCCCCGAGCCGATGTTTCCGCCACCCAGGTTTGAGGATCCGACGTTGCCGCCACCCAGGTTTCCGGTGCCCTGGTTTCCGCTGCCGATATTCGAGACGCCGGTGTTTCCGCTGCCCAGGTTCGTGTTGCCGGCATTTCCGCTACCCAGGTTGAAGCTGCCGTTGTTCCCGCTGCCTATGTTGACGTTGCCGTTGGAGTTGCCGGACCCGATGTTGAGGTTGCCTTTGTAGTTCCCGCTGCCCAGGTTGAGGTTGCCGGTGTTCCCCCAGCCCAGATTCAGGCTGCCGATGTTGCCCAGGCTCAGGTTCCCGAAGCCGACGTTGCTCGGGGTCGAGATGGCGTTCAGCGCCGTCGCCGCCGCCGACGCGCCGCCGTGATACCCGACCAGCGCCGCGACATCCTGGGCCCACATCTGCTCATACTCGGATTCGGCGGCCGCGATCGCCGGCGCGTTGAGCCCGAACCAGTTCGACACGACCAACTGAACCAGCCCGGTTCGGTTGAGCTGCACCAGCAATGGATGAACCGTCGCGGCCCGGGCCGCCTCGAAGACGCTCGCCACCATGCGGGCCTGCCCGGCCCGCCCCGCGGCCTGGGTCGCCGCGACGCTCAACCACTGCGCATAGGGAGCGGCCGCGGCCGTCATCGCCGCCGATGCCGCGCCCTGCCATGACTGATTGGCCAGCCCCGACGTCACCGCCGAAAACGACGACGCCGCCGAGCCCAGCTCGGCGGCCAGGCCATCCCAGGCCGTCGCCGCGGCCAGCATCGGGCCGGAGCCCGCGCCCGTGAACATCCGCAATGAGTTGATCTCTGGCGGCAACACCGAAAAGTTCATCCCCCACGTCCTTCCTTAGCTGGCGAGTGCCTCAGCAAACTAGCGGCCCAAGAATCCTACGCCCACGGGGTTCGGCGCCCCGGCCATTGGCAGGCGTTTCGGGACGCGCGTCGCGCCGGGCTGGTCAGGGGGGTTTTGGCACCGGTACGGGTTTTGGTGGCTAGAATCGATTCGTGCTGAACGAACAGCGCCGATTTTATGAGTACCCGCCAGCGGTGCCCGTGGTGTGACTGCATTCGCAGAGCCCCGAGGTCCGCGCCCGGATTCGGGGCTCATCTCTTTCGTGAGGTTCGATACCGGATGAGGCCACAGCCCCCCGATCAATCCCCACATCACGAGAACGCGGAGTCAGCAGAAATGAACACCGAGACCGTCGATGGCGAGCAGCTCGATATCGGCGAGCTGCGCGAAGAAATCGACCGGCTGGACGCCGAGATCCTCGCCGCGGTAAAACGGCGCGCCGAAGTGTCCCAGGCGATCGGCAAGGTCCGGATGGCGTCCGGCGGGACCCGGCTGGTACACAGCCGCGAGATGAAGGTCATCGAACGCTACAGCGAGCTCGGTCCCGACGGTAAGGACCTGGCGATGCTGCTGCTGCGACTGGGTAGAGGACGACTCGGCCACTAATCGGTTACTACCGTCGTTACATTCCGCGGATTTGCGCTTTGCTGCGGTAAATTTCGCCGGAAATGATTACGGCAGGAGCAGCTGGGGTTTCGCCGATGCGCCGGCTGGTGTTCATATCGGCGGCAGCGTTGCTCGCCGCGCTGGGCGGGCTGTCCACCAGCTCGGCCCGCTCCTCCGCGTGGTCGCGCCAGGGACTGCCGATCGAGTACCTGATGGTGCCGTCGGCATCGATGCAACGCCAGATCAAGGTGGAGTTCCAGACCGGCGGAACCCATGCCGTGTACCTGCTCGACGGCATGCTGGCCGCCGACGACTACAACGGCTGGGACAAATACACCTCGGCGTTCGAGTGGTTCGATCAGTCGGGCCTATCGCTCATCCTGCCTACCGGCGGGACGGCGAGCTTCTACGCCGACTGGTACCGGCCCGCTTCGGGTCGCGGCCACGTCCAGACGTACAAGTGGCAAACCTTCCTGACCCAGGAGCTGCCCCAGTGGCTCGCGGCCAACAAGGGGATCAGCCCGTCGGGTAATGCCGCGGTGGGGGTGTCGATGGCGGGATCGGCGGCGCTGATCCTGGCAGCCAAGCACCCCGAGAACTTCGTCTACGCCGCCTCCATGTCGGGCTTCCTCAACCTGTCCGCCGGGCAGTGGCCCTCGTTGGTCGGTGTCGCGATGATGGGCGCCGCGGGCTATCGCGCCGAGGACATGTGGGGCCCGCCGACCGACCCGGCGTGGGCCGCCAACGACCCCACCGTCAACGTCGACAAGCTGATCGCCAACGGCACCCGGATCTGGGTCTATTGCGGCACCGGCGACGCCTCGGAGTTGGGCGGCAACAAGCCGGGCGCCGACTTCCTGGAGGACGCCACGCGGCTGAGCAACAAGATCTTCCAGAGCCGCTACCAGGCCCACGGCGGTCGAAATGGCGTGTTCAACTTCTCCGATAAGGGCCTGCACACCTGGGAATACTGGGGTCCGCAACTACAGGCCATGAAGCCCGATCTGCTACGAGTCCTGGGCGCCGGCTAGAGCCGTTGCGGCGAGCGACGAGGCTGCCGCTCGGAACCCGGCGGCACTAGGGTCGAACCATGACCTCCGTGCGATCAATCCCCGACATCACCGCCACCTCGGCGTGGGACGCCCTGCGCAGGCATCACGAGGAGATCGGCGAGACTCACCTACGCCAGTTCTTCGACGACGACCCCGATCGCGGGCGCGAGCTCACGCTGGACGTCGGCGACCTCTACATCGACTACAGCAAACACCGGATCACCCGAGAGACGCTGCGGCTCCTCGTCGATCTGGCCAGAGCAGCAAACCTCGAAGAGCACCGCGACCAGATGTTCTCGGGTGCCCACATCAACACCTCGGAGAACCGCGCCGTGCTGCACACGGCGTTGCGACTGCCCCGGGATGCGGAGCTGACGGTCGATGGCCAAAACGTGGTCGAGGACGTGCACGCGGTGCTGGACGCGATGGGCGAGTTCACCGACCGGCTGCGCAGCGGCCAGTGGACCGGAGCCACCGGCAAACGGATCAGCACGGTGGTCAACATCGGCATCGGCGGGTCCGACCTGGGTCCGGTGATGGTGTATCAGGCGCTGCGCCACTACGCCGACGCGGGGATTTCGGCGCGCTTCGTGTCCAACGTCGATCCCGCCGACCTGATCGCTAAACTTGCCGACTTAGACCCTGCTACAACGCTTTTCATCATCGCATCCAAGACGTTCTCCACCTTGGAGACGCTGACCAACGCGACGGCCGCGCGCCGCTGGCTGACCGAAGAGCTCGGTGACGCCGCGGTGTCCAAGCATTTCGTCGCCGTCTCCACCAACAAGCGCCTGGTCGACGCCTTCGGCATCGACACCGCCAACATGTTCGGGTTCTGGGATTGGGTCGGCGGCCGTTATTCGGTCGATTCGGCGATCGGGCTGTCGGTGATGGCGGTCATCGGCCGGGAAGCCTTCGCCGACTTCCTGTCCGGATTCCACATCGTCGACGAACATTTCCGGACCGCGCCGCTCGCGGCCAACGCGCCCGCGCTGCTCGGCCTGATCGGGCTCTGGTACTCCAATTTCATGGGTGCACAATCGCGCGCCGTGCTGCCCTATTCCAACGACCTGGCGCGTTTCGCGGCGTATCTGCAGCAGCTGACCATGGAATCCAACGGCAAGTCGACGCGCGCCGACGGCACGCCGGTCAGCACCGATACCGGTGAAATCTATTGGGGCGAACCGGGAACCAACGGCCAGCACGCCTTCTACCAGTTGTTGCATCAGGGCACCCGGTTGGTGCCGGCGGACTTCATCGGCCTGAGCCAGCCCACCGACGACCTGCCCACCGCCGACGGCACCGGCAGCATGCACGACCTGCTGATGAGCAATTTCTTCGCCCAGACCCAGGTGCTCGCGTTCGGCAAGACCGCGGAAGAAATCGCCGCCGAGGGCACACCGGCCGACGTGGTGCCGCACAAGGTGATGCCTGGCAACCGACCGTCGACCTCGATCCTGGCCAACCGGCTCACCCCGTCGGTGCTGGGCCAGCTGATCGCGCTCTACGAACATCAGGTGTTCACCGAGGGCGTGATCTGGGGCATCGACTCGTTCGACCAGTGGGGTGTGGAGTTGGGCAAGACGCAGGCCAAGGCGCTGCTTCCGGTGATCACCGGCGACGCGTCGCCCGCGCCTCAGTCGGACAGTTCCACCGACGCGCTGGTGCGCCGCTACCGCACCGAACGCGGGCGCACGGGCTAAATTCGCCGAGCAGACGCAAAGGCACCTAATTCCCCGGCGTGTCGGGTGCTGTTGCGTCTGCTCGCGCGGGTCTACTCCTGTCTACGACCTGACGGGTCGGCCCGTGAGCTCCGAGCCGAGTCGGCGCACGAAGGTGCGCAGTCGCTCGGCGGACGCGGTCTGCGGATCACTGAGATGCAGCTGCAACAATTCACGACCGGACGCATGCAGGATCCGCGCCGTGTATTCCGGCTCGTGCAGCACGGGATTGTGGCGCAACAGTTCTCGGACGAAGAACTTGAGCACGACGGCCTGAGATTGGCCCAGGCGGGCATACAACTCCGGCGGAGCACCCTGCGGCGGAAACAAAAACAACCGCCAGGTTGCCGGGTGCTCATCGACGGCGGCCAGCACCCCGTCGAACGCGACCACCAGCGTCTGATCCTCGGCGACGGCGTCCAATCCGGAGATCGCCGCGCCGAATTGCGCGCCCGCGCGCGCCGCCTCACGGTCGATCAGGGCGACGAACAGGCCCGCCGGGTCGCCGAATAGCTGATAGATCAACGACCGATTGATGCCGGCCTGCCGGGCGATGCGGTTCGGCGTTGCGGCGTGGAACCCTTCGGCGTCGACGATCGCGTGCGTGACGTCGAGGATTTGCTCACGCCGCCCCTCGGCAGTCATGCGCCGCTTCGCAATCACGCTTGACAGCATAACTAACAACTTGTGAGTATTACTCACAAGTTGTTAGTTAGCGGCGTTTAGTCAGCGGGAGGGCTGCGATGGTCACGTACTACCCCGAACTCGCACGGCGAGTCCGAAGCCAGCGCGACTTGCAGCCGGGTCTCTATGGGGACTTCGACTTCGACCAGCAGCCGGATCGCCTGGCCACCGAGCCCGACGTCGACTCGGCCCTGCCGACCTGGGTCGCAGAGCGCGCACCGATCCTGCAAGACGACCGCGTCCTCGAGTTGATCAGCACGGCGACCTTGCTCGGCGACATCGTCGCCGATCCCTACGCGGCCCTCATGAACACGCGCAGCGTCAGTCAGCTGATCGACATGCTCAAGACTGCCTGCCGATCCGGAATCGAGGCGGTGCCCGACGCGCCCCCCGAGCTCGAGTCGTTCATCGCCGCCATGGAAGCCACCCCGGATTGGATCGACTTCGACCTGGTGCGCGAAGGCGCCCGGCAGGAGCGCATCCCGGCGGCGCTGCTGGCCCCCTTCATCACGCGGGGCGCGTTCATCGCGACGTTCACCAACACCTACGCCGCATTACCGATGGCCCTGACCGGCGCGCTCTCGGGCAAGCGGGCCGCCCGGCGGGTCAACGAGACGGCCAGTTTCTTCGCCGTCACCACGCTGCCCGGCGCGCTCGACCGTTACGGCCCCGGCTTCGAGGCCGCCGCAATGGTCCGGTTGATGCACTCGATGGTCCGCTACAACGCGCTGAAGAAATCGGACAAATGGGACAAAGCGATTTACGGCATGCCGGTGCCGCAGGTCGACCAGATGCCAGCCGGAATGATCGGCCAGTACCTCCTGGCCCGGAAGGCGCGGCACGAGGGCCGGACGGAGTTCACCGCCGCGGAACGTGCCGTCGTCGAATTCGCCAGGTATCGCTGCTTCCTGCTCGGCCTGCCGGAGGAGCTCCTGCCCGCGGAGCCCGACGACATCATCCACGTCATGCACGCGCGCGCCGCATTGCTGCGCCACGGCTTTGACAGCATCTGCCGCGAACTCGTCAGCGGCACGATGGCGGCCTACCTGCGCCCCAACAGCACCCTGTTCGACCGTTGCGCCGACGCGGTCGAGAAGAGTTTCAGCAAGCTCACGTTCGTCCGCGTGTTCTGCGGTGGCGACCGCGACGTCGCCGAGGCGATGGGCGTCTCACTCGGATCGATCGATCTGGTGCGCGTCGCCCTGACCACGCCGTTCATCATCGGTCGTTTCAACGCGGTGAGCCAGGCCAGCCGTATTCCGGTGCTGCGCGAGATCACCGACGCGTACGTCATCGGGCTCCTCAAGCTCCGGCTGGCGACGTACGGCAAGCCCGAATTCACCAGCGACTCAGCCCATTACACGCCGGTCCCGCACTGACGCTCAGTCGCCAGATGCACCGTTGGCTTCCGCTTAGGCGAAGCGCTTGGTCAACGGCGGCGGCAGCACCCGCATCAGCTGCACCAGCGGGCCCCAGGGCCACCAGGGCACCACGGCCCGGCCGGGCTCGCGCTCGATCGCGTCGACGAGCGCCCTGACGCCGGTTTCGTTGTCCACCAAGAACATTGTGCTATTCGACTTGGCGGTCATCTCCGACTCGATGTAGCCCGGCTCTAGCACCGAGACCTTGATCGGCCCGTTGCGGTATTCGGCACGCAGCGACTCGCCCAGCGACAGCATGCCCGCTTTGCTTGCCGCGTAGGCCGCTTTGACGCCCGGCACCCCCTTGTTGCCCAGCACCGAAGCGATGAGCACCAAATGCCCCGAACCGGATTTGTTGAACATCTCCAGCGCGGTTTCGATCTGGACGAGCGCCGCCACCAGGTTGGTCTCGATGGTCGCCTTGTTCGCCCACAACTTGCCGGATCCGAGCTTGGCGCCCTTGCCGATGCCGGCGTTGACGATGATGCGGTCGATGCCGCCGAGTTCATTGCCGAGTTCGCCGAACACCTTGGGCACCTGGTCGTGGTCGTTGACGTCCAGCGCGGCGACCTCGATCTTGATGCCTGGATATTGTTGCAGCAGTTCGCCTTTCAGCTCGAAAAGCCGGTCGGTGCGACGGGCGCACAGCGCCAGGTCGCGACCCTTGGCCGCAAAGGAGCGCGCCATGCCGGCGCCCAGGCCGGAACTGGCACCCGTGATGAGGATCTTCTGGCGAGTCACCCGGGCAGCATATCGACTACTTGAGCAGCCGCGACATGCGCCGGTCCGCTAACACCTTGCCGCCGGTCTGGCACGTCGGGCAGTACTGAAAAGACTTGTCCGCGAACGCGATCTCCCGCACGGTGTCCCCGCACACCGGACAGGGCAACCCGGTGCGTGCGTGCACCCGCAGTCCGGAGCGCTTCTCCCCCTTGAGCATCGCCGCCCCCTGGCCGACGGAGCGGGTCACCGCGTCGGTCAGCACCGTGATCATCGCGTCGTGCAGGCTGGACAGCTGTTCGCCCGAGAGCTTCCCCGCCGTAGCGAACGGCGAGATCTTTGCCACGTGCAGGATTTCGTCGCTGTAGGCATTGCCGATGCCCGCGATCACCTTCTGGTCGGTGATCACGGTCTTGATCCGGCCGGTGTTGCCGGCCAGGACGCCGGCCAGGTCCTCGGGGCTGAGCTCCAGCGCGTCGGGACCCAGCGCGGCGATCCCCGGCACCTGCTTCGGGTCTTGAGGGTCACGGACCAGCCACACGGCCAGCCGTTTCTGGGTGCCGGCCTCGGTGAGGTCGAAGCCCGGCGCGCTACCCGGGATGCCGAGGTGCACGCGCAGGGCGATCGGTCCCTTGCCCGGCCGAAGCGGGGCCGCGGCCAGCTTGTCGGACCAGCGCAGCCACCCGGCGCGGGACAGGTGGGTGATCAGGTACAGATCGCCCGCCTGCAGTCCGAGGTACTTGCCCCACCGCCGCGCCCCCGCAATGTTGCAACCAACCACGGCGTGGATCGGCGGGTCGAAGGTCTTCAGTACGGACAGCGCCGCGACGTCGACGCGACCGATCGGCAGGCCGACGGCGTGCCGGCGCAAGTGGTCGACCAGCGCTTCGATCTCGGGAAGTTCGGGCACCCGACCAGTCTGCCGATCCCAGCGGCAACGTGTCTAACGCCGGGCGAAACCCGGTTACGCCGGGCCGGCTGGCCCGTCAGTCCCGGCCGAGCCGAACAGCGAGCCCTTGGTGCCGCCGGTCCCACCGACGCCGCCCTGGATGGCACCCGCACCGGCCCCACCGTCACCGCCGTTGCCGATCAGCCCGGCGTCACCGCCGTTGCCGCCGATCCCGTTCTCCGCCGGGGCGCCAAAGCCCGCGGGGATGCTGCCGGCGAACCCGCCGTGACCGCCGTTGCCGTAGAAGTAGCCGCCGGCACCGCCGTTGCCGCCGACGCCGGTCTGGAACACGGCGCCCGTGCCGCTGGCGTCCCCGTACACCCCGGGCTTGCCGGTGTCGCCGCCGGCGCCGCCGGCGCCGCCGTTGCCGAACAACTTGGCGTCCCCGCCGAAGCCGCCGAGCGCGCCGGGACCGGCGTTGCCGCCATTGTGGCCGCTGGCGGCGCCGCCGGCGCCGTTACCGCCGTTCCCGCCGTTCCCGGCGTTACCGCCGTTGCCGAACAGCCCGGATTGGCCGCCGTTGCCGCCGAAGCCGCCGTAGCCGCCGCCGCCGTTGAAGGTCGCGACCTGGTTGGGGGCGGCCCCACCGGCGGCTCCGGCCCCGCCTGTGCCGCCGAGCCCGCCGTTGCCGATTATCAGGCCGCCCGTACCGCCGGTGCCGCCGAAGCCGCCGTCACCGCCCTGGCCACCCAAGAATCCGGTGGTGATCGTCTGGCCGGTGCCACCCTGACCGCCATTGCCGCCGGCCCCGCCATTGCCGAACAGGCCGGCGTTGCCGCCATTGCCTGCCGCCGCACCGAAGCCGCCGCCGCTCGCACCGGCCGCCGCGGCGGCGTTGGGGATGAAGGAACCGGTGTTGCCGCTGTTCCCGCCGGCCCCGCCGTCGCCAAAGATTCCGCCGGTGCCGCCGTCGCCGCCACTGCCGGCGCTCCCGCCGGTGCCGCCGTTCTGCGCGGACGAGGTGGCGCCGGTGGCGTTTCCACCGTTGCCGCCGAAACCACCGATACCGCCCTGGCCGGCCAGCAGCCCGCCGTGGCCGCCGGCGCCGCCCATGCCGCCGTCGCCGCCGTTGTTGCCGTTGCTGGTCATGTTGGCGGCCGCGCCGGCATCCCCACCGTTGCCGCCCATCCCGCCGGCGCCGCCGAGCCCGTAGAGCAGGCCGCCCTTGCCGCCGGCCCCGCCGCCACCGCCCTGGCTCCCGACCTGGCCGAGGCCCCCGTTGGCGCCGGACCCGCCGGTCCCGCCGGTCCCGCCGTTGCCGAACAGCGCGGCCGCTCCGCCCGCGCCGCCAGCCTGACCCGTCCCGGCAGCCCCGGCCGCGCCGTTGCCGCCGTTGCCCCACAGCCATCCGCCCGGGCTGCCGGCACCGCCCGGTGTGCTCCCGGCCGCGCCGTCGCCGAACAGCGGGCGCCCGGTCAGCGACTGGACGGGCATATTGACCGCGGCCGCCGCCTCCTGCTCGACACCCGCCACGGCTGCCGCCAGCGGCGAGGCGTTTTGGGCCTCGGCGAGCGCATACTGCGTCCCGCCGGAGCTCATCAGCTGCACGAACTGGCTGTGGAACATCGCCGCCTGCTGACTCAGCGCCTGATAGGCCTGGGCGTGCGTGGTGAACAGCGCCGCCACCGCAGCCGACACCGAATCCGCGCCCGCGGCCAGCACGCTCGACGTCGGCATCAAGGCCGCCATGTTCGCCGTTTCGAGCGATGAGCCGATATTGGCCAGGTCGGATGCCGCCGCCGCAACGTACTCCGGCGCCGCGATCACAAACGACATCCCCGACCTCCAATTGCCCCGACGATCACCCAGTTACCACCGGATCAGTCGGCAGAATGTGATCGTAACGTGACCCCGACCACACCCGGGGCGCTAATTGCAAATACTTAGGCGCGGCTTAAGCCCACGTTGGGCGTGTCGCCTTTGATTACGCGCGGATTAAGTACGTGTCCATGATCCAGCCGTGCCGGGCCCGGGCTTCGGCCCGCAGCTGCACGATCCGCGTTCCGACCTCGCCAATAGTGCCCGCCACCAGCAGCTCGTCGTCGGTGCCCAGGTAGGCGCCCCACCAGATGCGGGTATCGGCGGGGCATCCCTGGAACGAGCACTCGGCGTCCAGCATTATGACGGCCGTACCAATCAATCCGTGGGTCAATCCGTGAGCGCGCAGCTGCCTACCGGTGGTGATGAGGACCGGTTCGCCGACCTCGTTGAGGGGGATGCGGTGCCGGGCCGTAAGCGCCTGCACCGCGGTGATCCCAGGTATGACGTCGTAGGTGATGTCGATTTCGGCCGCGACGGTATCGAGAATGCGCAACGTGCTGTCGTACAGCGACGGGTCCCCCCAGGCCAGGAAGGCACCCACGTCGTCGGGGCCCAGTTCGGCGCGAATGGCTGTCGACCAGACCCGCGCCCGCGCCGCATGCCAGTCCGAAACCGCCTCGCGGTAGGCGCGGTCTGGGAAGTTGGCGGCCCGCTTCGGGTCGGGTAGCTCGACGAATCGATAGCCGGGTGCGCGGATGAACCGCTCGCAGATCTGCCGCCGCAACGCCACCAGGTCGCTCGTCGTATCGCCCTTGTCGCTGGCGAAGAACACCTGTGTGTCGTTGAGTGCCTCGATCGCCTGGACGGTCAGGAAATCGGGGTCGCCGGCGCCGATGCCGATGACGTGGATCCGCCGACTCACCATGCCGGGCCACGTTGCCCGCAACGCCGCCGAGGGTCAAACGCAGGGTCAGTCGAAGGGGCAATCCAATTGCAACCGGGAATGTCTAGGCGACACCCCAAGTACCCGGTACCATGGGTACCGACTGAAGCACCCAATGAAGGGACGCCAGCGATGACCACTGCGGTTCGGCCAGGTGGGCCTAATCCAGGTCAGCCGAGCCGGAGAGAGTTCTCGGAGCGCCTGCTGAAGGGCTCGGTCAAGAAGTCCTACGAGCCCATCGTCGACATCGACTGGGATGCCCCGCTGGACCCGGACAAGTTCTACCTGCCGCCCAGGCTGGTGTCCCTGTACGGCACCCCAATGTGGGACGAGATGACCCGCGAGCAGCAGATCGACCTCTCCCGCCAGGAACTGGTGAACACCCTGTCGGCCGGGATCTGGTTCGAGAACATGCTCAACCAATCGTTGTTGCGCACCATCCTGCACGAGGACCCCACCAGCCCGACGACGCATTACAAGCTCACCGAGCTGGGCGACGAGACCCGGCACATGGTCATGTTCGGCAAGGTGATCGAGCGCATCGGCGCCAAGCCGGTACGCCCACGTCGGCTGCACCGGATGTTCATCAACTCCCTTCCGCTGGCGTTCCAGTACGGCTCGATGCTGTGGGTGGCCGCGCTGATCGGTGAAGAGATCTTCGACTCGCTGCAGCGGCAGATGATGGACGACCCGGAGCTGCAGCCAATCGTCCAGCGGCTCATGCGGATTCACGTCACCGAGGAGGCCCGCCACATCCAGTTCGCCCGGGACGGCGCGCGCAAGCGGGTACAGTCCATGCCCCGGTTCAACAGGTGGTTCATGGCGAACATCAACGGGCTCGGTGGGTACTTCTTCCGCTATCTGTTCAGCTACCCGGTCCCGTACGCGCGCACCGGCCTGGACCCGCGGCGGGCACGCGCGGCCGCTCGCGCCAACCCCCACCGCTACGAAGTACAAGTGGCCGGATTCGCCCCGCTCGCAGCGTTTTTGACCGAGGTCGGCCTGATGGGCCCGATCGCGCGCCGCAGCTGGAAGCGCTGCAAGTTTCTGTGACCCAGATCGTCATCGGCGCGGGAGCCGCCGGGCAGCGCGCCGCAGCCGAACTGCTGGCCGCCGGCATGACCGACTTCACGGTCCTGGACCAGCCCGGCCATGACGTGGTCGCCGCGGTATTCGACGACGGCACCGACACCTGGACGCTGGACACCGCCGCCGGCGAGACCTTCCGGGCCGGAGTCGTCATCGCGGCCCACCCACCGATCTGGGTTCCGTGGACACCAGAGTTGCCTGGAAGCAATGATTTTCGCGGAACATCGTTTCACGCCGCGCGGTGGGACACCGATTTCGATCCGGCAGGCAAGCGCATCGCAGTGATCGGCGCCGACGCCACCGCCGGCCACTACGTCGGGTACATCGGGCAGCTGCCGCAAGCTGCGGCCGCGGTCGCCGTCTTCGCGTTGCCACCGCGGCGAGTCGTCCCCCAGATAGCGATGCGGATCACCCTCGCCAGACGCCGGCTGCTCCACCGCGCCCGGCGGGCGGCCGACGGCGCGCAGCCCACGCTGGTGGGGTCGGCGATCGACGCCCTGACCGCGTCGGGCATCCGCACCACCGACGGCGTCGATCACCCCGCCGACGCCATCATCTACGGCACCGGGTTCGCCACCCCCGACGCGGTGCTGGTCGGCTCGGGCGGACTCACCATCCAGGAGGCCTGGCAGGACGGCATGGAGCCCTTCCTCGGGGTCGCCGTCCACGGTTTCCCCAACTACTTCTTCATCGCCGGACCCGATATCGAGGCCCAGGCACGCTACGTCGTGGCATGCCTGCAGCGGATGAAGCACACCGCCAGCACCCGCATCGAGGTGCGCCGCAGCACGCAGCAGGTGTTCAACGAGCGCATCTACCTCAAACCCGTCCGGCCGCACCCGGTGGCATCGGCGTTCGACCTGTCGACCAGCGACGACCAGCAGGTCTACGACGGCGCGGCGACGCTGACGATCGCCGGCACCGGCCACCCGGTGCGGGTCCGGCTCACCGGCCGCATCGACCCGATCGACGGCCACTACCACTGGCAGGGGACGGTTTTCACTTCCCCGGCCCAGCCCTTGCCGGATGACGCCCTCAAGCGGGCCCGGGCAGCGACGCTGACCGTGGGCGATCGCAGCGCGCCGGCCCGCATCGTCGAACGAACCCCCTGGGGCACGCATGCGGTCGCCGGCGTGGGCGCGCCGCCGTATCCGGCGCCGATCGCGACCTAGAACGGACCCGGCGCTTTCGCGCCGCGCCCGGCCATACTTTTTGGTTTGCCAGGTGTCGGCATGGGGGTAATACGGATACGCTGGGCTTTATCTCACCCTCCAGGTTGACCACGCGTGAACTGGGTAACCGCCGTGGGTGTGCGGGCTGTTTAGGACGACGAGGCGGACGAGAACGGCATGTTCGGCGTGATAGCGGACGATGCTTGGGACTGGCGGAGTCGAGGGGTTTGCCCGACTCGCCTCCTCCCTGCTGCGCGGCTGTTGACCGATGTGCTGCCCCGTCCGGCTAGCCGGCGAATCCCAGTGTGTGGCGGCGTCGAGACCACTCCCCTCGTGTCCCCTCGTGTCAACTGCGTTAAGCGTTTGTGTTAGGCGTTCCGGCCGCCAATGACGGCGGCATCTTCAAGTCGGCCATGTGGAAGTTCGAGGAGCAGCAGATGGAACCGGACGACAGGATGGATCTGGCACGCCGGATCACGACGAGGTCGCTCCGGTGAGTGCCATCGCCGAGTCACCCAGCTCGCTGGCCGTGGCGACGCGCACCGAGCAGTCGGTAGCCGTTCTCACTGTCGAGGGAGTGCTTGACGCGAGCAGCATGGCGGCGCTTCGCGACAGCATCACCAACACCACGCTCGATGCCCCGTCCGCCGTGGTCGTGGACGTCAACGCACTTCAGGTCCCCGCCGAATCGGCGTGGACGGCGTTCATCAGCGCGCGCTGGCAACCCGACGCCCGGCCCGACGTTCCTCTGGTGCTCGTCTGCGCCAATCGCGCGACCCGCGAAGCGATCACACGCAGCGGGGTCACCCGCTTCATGCCGGTGTACGCGACGGAGAAGGGCGCGATGAAGGCCGTTAGTCGGCTGGCGCATCGCACCGTGCGACACGCCGACGCGCGGCTGCCCGCGCACCTGACCAGCCTGCGGGAGTCACGCCGGCTGGTCCGCGAGTGGCTCACCGCGTGGTCGCGACCGGCGCTCATCCCGGTCGCGTTGGTGGTGGTCAACGTGTTCATCGAAAACGTGCTGGAACACACCGGAAGCGATCCGGTGATGCGGATCGAAACCGATGGCGCGACGGCAACCATCGCCGTGTCCGACTGCAGCACCGCGCCGGCCCTGCGGCTCCCCGCCCCCGCGAAGGGCATCGACGTGTCCGGCCTGGCGATCGTCGACGCGTTGTCCCGCGCGTGGGGCAGCACAGCCACCTCGTCCGGCAAGACGGTCTGGGCGGTCATCGGCCCCGAGAATCAGCTCTAAAAGACGGTTGCGCGGGACCCGGGTACGGGCCGAATTAGAACACGTTCTAGTGTCGGGTGACGGCCGGTTCGAGGAAGGCGGATGACGTGCGGTTCACCTACGCAGAAGCGATGACTGACTTCAGGTTCTACATCCCACTCGCCAAGGCCGCCGAGGCGGCCGGCTACCACGCCATGACGATTGCCGACAGCATCGCCTATCCCTTCGAATCCGATTCGAAGTACCCGTACACCGCGGACGGGAACCGCGAGTTTCTGGACGGCAAGGAATTCATCGAAACCTTTGTTCTGACAGCGGCATTGGGTGCGGTGACCACGACGCTGCGGTTCAATTTCTTCGTCCTAAAACTGCCGATCCGTCCGCCGGCACTGGTGGCCAAGCAGATCAGTTCACTGGCCGCGATGACCGACAACCGGGTCGGTTTCGGGGTGGGCACCAGCCCGTGGCCAGAGGACTATGAGCTGCTGGGCGTCCCATTCGCCAAGCGCGGCAAGCGGATGGACGAGTGCATCGAGATCATCCAGGGCCTGACCACCGGCGAGTACTTCGAGTTCCACGGCGAGTTCTACGACATCCCCAAGACCAAGATGTGCCCGGCGCCCACCCAGCCGATTCCGATCCTGATCGGCGGCCACGCCGATGTGGCGCTGCGGCGGGCGGCACGCCTGGACGGCTGGATGCACGGCGGCGGCGACCCGGCCGAGCTCGACCCACTTCTGGCCAAGCTCAAGCGGTTTCGCGAGGAAGCGGGCAAGACCGGACCGTTCGAGATCCACGTCATCTCGCTCGACGCGTACACCCTGGACGGCATCAAGCGCCTCGAAGACAAGGGCGTGACCGACGTCATCGTGGGCTTCCGCATCCCCTACATGATGGGCAACGACACCGAGCCGCTGGACACCAAGATCCGCAACCTGGAGATGTTCGCCGAGAACGTAATCGCGAAACTCTGAGCGTTACAGGGGATCCCACTTCGGCGCGCGCTTCTCCTGGTGCGCCCTGGCGGCCTCGAGCGGGTTATTGGTGAAACCGCTAAGGATCTGGGTGCGATTCTCCAGCTCTATGGCGTGGCGCAAGCTGGGCGCGTCCAGCGCGGCATTGAGACCAATCTTGGTCTGCCACACACCGTAAGCGTTGTTCTGCGCGATCGAACGGGCCAGCTCGAGGGCCGCCGGGATCAGGTCATCGGGCGCCACCACCTCGTGCACCAGCTTGATCCGATAGGCCTCGGCCGCGTCGATGATGCGGCCCGTCAGCATGAGCTCGCGCGCTACCCCGGCGCCCACGATCTTCGGCAGCAGGTAGCTGGTGCCCATGTCCATCGACGAGAAGCCGGCCTTGATGAACACCGACCCGAACCGGGCCTGCTCGGATGCCACCCGGATATCGCAGACCAGCGCGAACGCCAGCCCGCCCCCGACTGCGACACCGTTGACCGCGCCGATCACCGGAATGGGCAGCTCGTAGATGCGGGTGAAGAGGTCGGCCAGCCGGACCTGCGCGTCGTAGTTGACCTTGAACCCCGGGGTGGTCGGCCTCTTCTTGGTCCAAGGCTCACCTTTGCCGCTCAAGTCGGCGCCGGCGCAGAATCCGCGGCCGGCGCCGGTCAGGATCGCCGCACGAAAGTCGCCTGTTTCGAGCCCATCCAGCGCCCCGTCCACGCCGTCGATCAGCGAACCGTCGATGGCGTTCAGTCGCTCCGGGCGGTTCAGGGTGACGCAGGCGATGTTGTCTTCGAGCGTCTCGAGTTCGACGGCGGCCATACCCGCACCGTAGGCGACTCAGCGGACGTTCAGGGACCCGGCCTACGGTGGGTCCGGACGGGGTCCGGACGGGATCCGGACGGGATCCGGATAGGGGAGCAAAGGAGCAAGGATGACACGAAGCGACGGCGACACCTGGGACCTGGCCAGCAGCGTCGGAGCCACCGCCACCATGGTCGCCGCGGCCCGGGCGGCCGCGACCAGGCATCCGCGGCCCGTGATCACCGATGAGTTCGCCGAGCCCCTGGTCCGCGCCGTCGGGCTGGACGTATTCACCAGGCTGGCCAGCGGCGAACTGGATTCCGACGACCTCGAGCAGGGCATGGGATTTCCTCGGATGACCGACACATTCGCCGCGCGCGCCCGCTACTACGACGAGTACTTCGCCGACGCCACCGCCGCGGGTCTGCGGCAGGCGGTGATCGTGGCGTCGGGCCTGGATGCCCGCCCCTACCGGCTGCCGTGGCCGTCGGGCACGGTGGTCTACGAGATAGACCAGCCCGAGGTGATCGAGTTCAAGCTCTCGACATTGTCGAAGCTCGGCGCCGTCCCCGCCGCCGAGCACCGTCCAGTGGGCATCGATCTGCGCGAGGACTGGCCTGCGGCCCTGCGCGCCGCCGGATTCGATCCCGCCGAGCCCACCGCGTGGCTCGCCGAGGGCGTGCTGATCGGTTTCCTGCCGCCCGAGGCCGAAGTTCGGTTGCTGGACAACGTCATTGAGCTAAGCGCGCCGGGCAGCCGGTTTGCCGCCGACTTCGGCACGATCACCGATGCTTCGGAGCAGGCGCAGGAGCAGGCCCGGCAGATGAGCGACGGTTGGCGACGGCACGGACTCGACTTGGACATACCCAGCTTGACCTACCCAGGCGAGCACACCGACGTCGCCGCACACCTGCACGAGCGGGGGTGGACGACGGCCAGGTCCGAGCTCACGGACCTCCTCGCGGCCGCCGGCCTGCCGGGACTCGGTGATGCGGGCCCGCAGGGCCCGCCCGCCACGATCAGCTTTGTACGGGCGATACGGCAATAGCTTCTCGTCCGTCTTGTCAGTTTTGTCCGTCTTGTGGCATGCGCCGCATTGCGTCCCGGCGCGCCAAGTCAGGCTCAGCCCCGCTTGGCCAGCCACTCGGCCTGCATCACCAGCAGCGCCAGGACCTCCAGTTGCGGTGTGTCGGGGTCGAGTTCGCGGTACCGCTGGTAGACGTTGACGACCACACGTTCGGCGTCCAGCCAGGCCGCGTACTCGCCCAGATCGATGGTGTCCGCGGCCTCGGACCAGGACAGGCCCTTGCGGTAAGCGGCCTCGGCTTGTTCTGCGACGTGCACGAGATAGCCACGGACGGCTCGGATCCCATCCGGATCGGTGACCGGACCATGGCCGGGAACCACCGTCGGCGCGTCCAACGCGATCATCGCGTCGCACGCCGTCACCCAGTTGGCGATCGGGCCGGCCCACACGATCGGCGTGCAGCCGATGAACAACAAGTCCCCGCCGAACAGCACCCCGGCGTCGGGCACATGCACCACCGAGTCCGCGGCGGTGTGAGCCGGACCCAGGTTCAGCAGGTCCACCCGCCGGCCGCCGACGGCGACGGTGAGATCGTGGTCGAACGTCTGGTCCGCGTTGCGCACCCGGATGCCGCTGAAGTCGAAGTGCCCGAACCGGTCTCGCGCATACGGTGTGGCGACCGGACCGAGATTGCCGGTCTGCGTCATCGCCAGCATCTCGGGCGGCATGCCGTGCGCGATCTCCTCGGCCGTGCCCGTGGCGGCGATGATGCGCACCGACGCGTCGAGCAGTTGATTGCCGTGCGTGTGGTCGCCGTTGGAATGGGTGATCAACGCATCGGTAATGGGCGCCCGATCTGTGAGGGGCCGCATCGCGGCGAGCATCTCGCGGGTGAGCGCCAGATCGAACAGCGTGTCCACCAGCAGCGAGGCGCCGTCGCCGGCCACCAGCCCGGCGTTGCTCCAGCCATAACCGCCGTCCGGCAACGTCCACGCCCACACCCGCTCGGCCACTTCGTGCAGCCCGCGGGTGTAGGGCACCCGGGCAGGCGCGCGGTTGACCCTGGCCGGGGGTGGTGCGGCATCCGGGTTGGGCCGCGGGGCCAGCGGGTGCGGGGCGGCGCTGGCGCGCACGGTTTGGCGGGTCTCCCCCAGTCCCTGCACCTGCAGCGTGACGACATCGCCGTCGCGCAGCCAGCCCGGGAACGATTCCAGCGCAGCAAGCCTGAGGTGCTCGACCAGCGTGCAGGTGGGCACGGTGCCCGAGCCGAAGACGTCGCCGGGGGTAAGCGTCACCCCGCGTGCGGCATACGAGATGACTTCGCCGAAGCTCCAATCCATTTGGCCGGTGGAGCCCGAGCCCACCACGGTGTCGTTGACCAGGGCGGTCACCTGCAGGCTCAGCTTGCCGTCGCATCGGTAGCTTTCCAGCTCGTCGGGGGTAACCAGGTACGGGCCCAGCGTGACGCCGCTGTCCTTGCCCTTGGCCTGCCCGATCGCCAGTTGGCCCTCCAGCTGCTGCAGGTCGCGCGCCGACCAGTCGTTGAAGATCATGTAGCCGATGATGGCCCGCTCGGCCTCCTCGACAGTCAGGTCGCTCAGGTTGCCGTCGCCGGTGCCGATGACCGCGGCGATCTCCAATTCGAAATCTTGCCAAGCAGTTCCGGGGGCCATCGGCGCATCCTCGTAGGGACCGAGCACGGTCGCCGGGCAGGCGAAGTAGAACGCCGGGATGCGGTACCAGGTGTCCGCGAGCACCCGCCCGGCGCCCATTGCGGCTTGGCAATTGCGCATGTGGTCCAGGAAGCACAGCGAATCGCGGATCGACGGCGGCCGCGGGATCGGCGCCAGCAACGTCACCTCGTCGAGTCGCACGACGGCCGCGGGCGAGCTTTGCGCGTCCTCGCCGGCTCGGCGCAGCCCGTCGGCGCCCCGCCCGACCAGGTCGAGCAGCGTAACCCCAGGTGGCATGGCGTGGATCACTTCGCCGGAGAGAACGCCGGTTCGCTCGCTGGGGGGTTGTTCACCGTTATCCGCTTGATAGGTAACCCATTTCATTCACGCACCACCTCACTTGGTTTCTTGTCGGGCCGGAGGCCGCGCCAGCTCGATTGGCGCAGCCGGTTGTCAGGGGTCCATTCGCTGTACCGCACCTCGCCGACAAGCACCGGCTCGACGAACGTGACGCCCTTGGCGTCGGCCGCGGAAAGCTTTGCATCAAAGGGCGATTGGTCGGTGTGCAGCGGCGCGAGCGTCGCCTTGAGTTTCGTCAGTTCGCGTTCGGTGAACCCGGTGCCGACCCGGCCGGTGAAGCGCAGCCCGCCGGCGCCGGGAATGCCCATCAGCAGCGCACCGATCGCGTTGGTGCGCCCGCCCTCCCCGGCCCGCCAGCCACCGATGACGATTTCCTGGGTGTTCCAGTTCTTGTCCTTGATCCACGCCGCTGAACGGCGCCCCGGCTGGTAGCTGGAGTCGCGCCGTTTGGCGATCACGCCCTCCCAGCCGTGCGCTCGGGAGTGTTCGAGCGCTTGGCTTCCGTCGCCGGGTAGCAGGTCCGGAACGATGAGATTGCTTGCGCCGGAAAGTGTTTCCAGCAGCTTGCGCCGGTCTTGATATTTGGCCCGTAGCAGTGAGCGGCCGTCCAGGTAGAGCAGGTCGAACGCCCAGAACTCTACATGGGTACCGCGGCCGCGGTTCTGCATCTCGTTGAAGCTGGGTACGCCCGACTTGTTGAGCACCACCGCCTCACCGTCGAGCACCGCATGGTGATCGCCGAGATCGTCAGCCAGTGACTGCAATTGGGGGTATTCGTTGGTGACGTCGCGGCCGCTGCGGGATCGCAGCCGCACGGCGCCATGGTCGGCCTCGACCAGGAGCCGGTAGCCATCCCACTTGCCCTCGAAGGCCCATTGCCCCGCCTTCAGCGCAGCCACGGAGCCGTGCGTTGCCAGCATCGGGGCGATCTCGTCGAAGTCGAAGACCTGCTGGTCCTTCATGCGGTGTGCCAGCCACTGGTCGCCGTTGGTCTGAATCAGCGCGTAGCGCCCGGAGATTCGGCTGCCGTGCAGGTTGACGATCACTTCATGGTCATTGAACTTCTCGGCGTCATAGGTGCCGGAGTCCCAGATGATTACCTTGCCGGCCCCGTATTCCCCCTTGGGGATGACCCCCTCGAACGAGCCGTATTCCACCGGATGGTCCTCGGTGTGCACCGCCAGGTGGTTCACCGACGCGGTCTCCGGCAGGTTCTTGGGCACCGCCCACGACACCAGCACGCCGTCGCGTTCCAGCCGGAAGTCGTAGTGCAGCCGGCGGGCGTGGTGTTCCTGGATGACGAATGTATTGTCCTGCCCGGTAGCCGGTTTCGTTCTGGGTAAGGGCTCGGGGGTCTTGGACGCGTCGCGCATGCTGCGGTATTTGGTGAGCCGATCCGGGCCGGCCACATGCAGGGGGTCCAGCGGCGCCAGCAGATCGCCGTCGCGGGCGACCCGGGCCAGCACCTCGTCGTAACGCAGCTGGCGCAGCGCGGGGTCGTCGAGCTCTTCCCAACTGCGGGGCGCCGCGACCGTCGGCTGCTCGCGGCCCCGCAGCGAGTACGGCGCGATGGTGGTTTTCGAGCCGCTGTTCTGGCTCCAGTCCAGGAACACCTTGCCCGCCCGCAGGCTTTTGGTCATGGTCGACGTGACGAGCTTCGGCATCGCCTTTTCCAGTTGCTGCGCAACGCGTTTGGCTAACACGGTGGCGCCGCGACTGCTCACCGGCTCGTCCAGCGGGGTGTAGAGGTGCAGCCCCTTGCTGCCGCTGGTGAGCGGGAAGGTGGTCAGCCCGATATCGGTGATCAGCTCCCGCACGGCGCGGGCCACCTCGGCCAGCTCGGCCATCGTCACGCCCTCGCCCGGGTCCAGGTCGAAGACCAACCGTGTTGCCGGGCCGGGCTTGAGCTCCTCGGCGCCCTTGCGGGTCCATTCGGCGACGAAGCGCCACTGCGGCACGTGCACCTCGAGCGCCGCCTGCTGACCGATCCAGGCCAGGCCGTCGGGGCTGTCGATGATCGGATACGTTGTCTTTCCGGACCGGTGGGTCACGCTGGCGCGCGGCAACCAGTCCGGCGCCGACGCCGCCAGCTGCTTTTCGAAGAACGACGGCGCCTCGACGCCGTTGGGCCAGCGTTTGCGGGTTGCCGGCCGCCCGGCGATGTGCGGCAACATCATCTCGGCGATGCCGGTGTAGTAGTCGAAGATGTCTTTCTTGGTGGTTCCGGTGGCGGGGTAGAGCACCTTGTCGGCGTTGGTCAGCTTCACCAGCCGCGCCGCTGAACCCCGAGCAGCCCTGGACACCATGCTGTCAACGTACTTCGTCGCGACCGCGCCCCGGTACCGTCGAGAGCGTGGTTGCGCTCAACAACGCCACCCTGAATGGCACCCTGCGGAATTTGCCGATTCCGACACCCGGCTATGACCGTGGCAGCATCGGGGTGGGCATCGCGCATTTCGGTGTCGGGGGATTTCACCGCGCGCATCAGGCCATGTACATCGACAGGTTGCTGCGGCGGGGCCTCGCGCGTGAGTGGGGCATCTGCGGGATCGGGGTGATGCCGGCCGACCGCCGCATGCGCGATGTGCTGCGCGCCCAGGACGGGCTGTACACGCTGATCCTGGAGCACCCCGACGGCCACCGGGAGGCGCGGGTGATCGGCTCGATCGTCGACTACCGCTACGCGCCGGATGACCCCGAGTCGACGATCGAGCTGCTGGCCGCGCCGGCGACCCGGATCATCTCGATGACCATCACCGAGGGCGGCTACCAGGTCAGGTCCGCGAGCTCGGTCTTCGGCCTGATCGTCGAGGCGCTGGCCAGGCGCCGTGACCGCGGCATAGGCGCACCGACCGTCGTGTCGTGCGACAACATCGAGCACAACGGCCTCGTGGCGCGACGGGCCCTCATCGACCATGCCGAACTCGTGCACCGCGACCTGGCCGACTGGATCGCCGAACATGCCCGGTTCCCGTGTTCGATGGTGGACCGCATCACCCCGGTCACCACCCCCGAGATCATCGCCGCGGCGGAGCACGACTTCGGTGTCGCCGACGAGTGGCCGGTGGTCGCCGAATCGTTCACCAGCTGGGTGCTCGAGGACGACTTCGCCGACGGCAGGCCGCCGCTGGACGAGGCGGGCGTGCTGCTGGTCGACGATGTGGGCCCGTATGAGTCGATGAAGCTGCGGCTGCTCAACGCGGGCCACCAGTGCCTGTGCTACTTCGCGTGGCTGTGCGGGTACCGCATGGTGCACGACGCGGCGCGCGATGAGCTGTTCGCCGAATTCCTGCTGGCCTATTTCGATTCCGAAGCGATCCCGACGGTGCCGCCGGTGCCCGGAATCGATCTGCGCGAGTATTCCCGAGAGCTGATCGCCCGGTTCGCCAACCCCGGTGTGCGCGACACCGTGGCGCGGCTGTGCGCCTACTCGTCGGATCGCATCCCGAAATGGCTGCTTCCGGTGGTCCGCGACAACCTGGAGAACGGCGGGCCCGTCCGGCTGGCCGCGGCGACGGTGGCCAGCTGGGCCCGCTACGCCGAGGGAGTCGACGAGCGCGGCCAGCCGATCGAGGTGGTCGACCAGCTGGCGGAGTCACTGATGGCGACCGCACGCTCGCAGGGCACGCATCCGAACGCCTTCATCGAGAACACGGCCCTGTTCGGGAACCTGGCGCTGCGACCCCGGTTCGTCGAGGCGTACCGGTGGGCGCTGGATTCTTTGCACGCGCGCGGGGCGCGGGCAACCCTGGAGGCGTTGCTGCACGAAGTGGGGCGACACCCATGACCCGCGGCCTCGTAATCGGTGAGGCACTGATCGATACGCTCGAGGGCCATGTCGAGCGGGCCGGCTGGCATGTCGGGGGGAGCCCGCTCAACGTCGCCGTCGGACTGGCCAAGCTGGGCCGCGGCATCGATTTCCTGACCCACATCGGCGACGACGCGCACGGCCGGCGCATCACCGAGTACGTGACATCGTCTGGCGCACAACTTGTTCCGGGAAGCGTCTCGGGTTCCCGGACGCCGACCGCGGTGGCGAGGATTGCCGAGGACGGCTCGGCCAGCTACACGTTCGAACTGGACTGGCAACTGTCCGGCACGCCCGAAGTGGGGCCGCCGCTGTTTGTGCACACCGGATCGATCGCGGCCGTGCGCGAGCCGGGGTGCTTGGCGGTCGCGGCCCTGCTCGACGCCTACCGCGTGTCGGCCACGGTCACCTTCGATCCCAATGTGCGTCCGTCGCTGATCGCGGACCGGGATGCGGCCCGCGAACGCATTGAGCACCTGGTCGAGCGCAGCGACGTCATCAAGGTCAGCGACGAGGACCTGCGCTGGATCAACCCCAACCAACCGCCGGAACGGACCGCCGGGACCTGGCTGGCGTCCGGACCTGCCGTCGTGGTCCTGACGATGGGCGAGCGAGGCGCGCTGGCCTACTGCGCGGCCGGCGAGGCCCGGGTGGCCGCCCGGCCGGTTCGGGTGGTGGACACCATCGGCGCGGGTGACGCCTTCATGGTCGGCCTGCTCGACACGCTATGGGAATCGGGCTTGTTGGGGGCCGGCCGGCGAGCCGACCTGCGGGGGGTCGGGCTCGACGTGCTGTCGGCCGCCCTGCGGGCGGCAAGCCTGTCGTCGGCGCTGACCATCGCCCGCTCCGGCGCCGACCTACCCGATCGCACCGCCATTCTTGCCCAATCGACCTATCCCCCAGAAGATTTCGGCTAGGCGCGGCAGCTGGGGGCATATCGATTTGCCCGCCTCCGCGCGACAGCCGAGCGATGAGTCGCGAGGTCCCGGCCGTGTCGAACGGTTGTCTTGCCCGATTGTCGCGGGGAGGTGGGCGTATGGGCAAGCTGTCGGCAGGTGGTACGGCCAGCTGTTACCGCGCCCAAAGTTATGGGCATACTGACTGCATGCGCTCCATCTGGAAGGGTTCGATCGCGTTCGGGCTCGTCAACGTCCCGGTCAAGGTGTACAGCGCCACGCAGGACCACGACATCAAGTTCCATCAGGTGCATGCCAAGGACAACGGGCGCATCCGGTACAAGCGCGTGTGCGAGGTCTGTGGCGAGGTCGTCGAATACGCTGATCTGGCCCGCGCCTTCGAATCCGACGACGGCCAGATGGTGATCATCACCGACGACGACATCGCCACGTTGCCCGAAGAACGCAGCCGCGAGATCGAGGTGCTGGAGTTTGTCCCGGCGAGCGAGGTCGACCCGATGCTGTACGACCGCAGCTATTTTCTGGAGCCCGACTCGAAGTCGTCTAAATCGTATGTGCTGCTTGCCAAGACGCTGGCCGAGACGGACCGGATGGCGATCGTGCACTTCACGCTGCGTAGCAAGACGCGGCTGGCGGCGTTGCGCGTCAAGGACTTCGGCAAGCGCGAGGTGATGGTGGTGCACACCCTGCTATGGCCGGACGAGATCCGCGATCCCGATTTTCCCTTGCTGGACAAGAAGGTCGAGATCAAGCCGGCCGAGCTGAAGATGGCCGAGCAGGTGGTCGAGTCGATGGCCGACGACTTCAACCCGGACCGCTACCACGACACCTATCAGGAGCAACTGCAGGAGCTGGTGGACGCCAAACTCGAAGGCGGCGAAGCGTTTACCGTCGACGACCAACCCAAAGAGCTCGACGAAACCGAGGATGTCTCCGACCTGCTCGCCAAGCTGGAGGCCAGCGTCAAGGCACGCTCCGGCGACGGGAACACACCGGCGAAGAAGACCCCGGCGAAGAACACACCGGCGAAGAAGACCCCAGCCAAGAAGGCAGCGGCCAAGAAGGCAGGCTCGAAAGCGACGTCCTAGTCAGCGGCGTCGGGCCGCCGCGAAGCGGATCGCCGCGGCCAGCAGGTTCGTCGCGGCGACCACGATGATCAACGTCAAGGCGGCGCCCCAGATCCGCAGGGACCCCGCGTGCTCGGGATTCTTGAGTTCCGTGTAGATCAGCAGCGGCAGCGACGCCATGTTGCCGTCGAACACGTTGAAATTTATGGAGCGGCTGTACCCACACAGCACCAGGACCGGCGCGGTCTCGCCGATGACTCGCGCCACGCCCAGCAAGACGCCGGACACCATGCCGGGCATCGCCATCGGAAAGACGATCCGCAGAATCGTTTTCCACTTGGGTACACCCAGCGCGTAGCTGCCTTCCCGCAGTTCGTGAGGCACCAACCGCAACACCTCTTCGCCGGCCCGCACCACCACCGGCAACATGAGCAGAACCAGCGCCAGCGATACGGCGAAGGCGCTCTGCTCGAATCCCAGCGTGGTGATCCAGAGGCTGAAGATGAACAGCGCCGCCACGATCGAGGGCACCCCCGCGAGCACGTCAACCATAAAGGTGGTCACCCGCGCCAACTGGCCGGAACCGTATTCGACCAGGAACACCGCGGTCAGCAAGCCCAGCGGAACGGCCAGCAGCGCGGCCATCCCCGCCTGCGTCAATGTCCCGTACAGCGCGTGGTAGACCCCGCCGGCGAACTCCTGCGGCAGCACGCCGCGCAGCGAGTGGGTCCACCAACCCCACCGGGCCACCGCGTGCCAGCCTCGTATGACCACCACCGACAGCAGCCAGACCAGCGGGACCAACGCGGCGAGGAATGACCCGACGAAAAACGTTGTCGCGACGTGGTTTTTGATCCGACGCTTCATGCCGAGAGGGCCCAGCACTGCGGCCTTGACCGGCCGGTCGAGCGTGTCGACGGTCATGCGTGGGCCCTCCCGCGGGCGACGGCGCGGGCAGCCGCATTGACCACGAACGTCAGAACGAACAGCGCGAACCCCGCGGAAATGTAGGCTCCGGTTTGCAGCGGCTCACTGAATTCGGGTGCCGCGGAGGCGATCTTGGAAGCGAACGTGTAACCGCCGTCGAACAGCGACCAATGCCCCGGACGGGCGGCCGCGCGCAAGATGATCAGCACCGCCACGGTTTCGCCCAGCGCGCGCCCCAAACCCAGCATTGACGCCGCGATGACGCCACTGCGCCCGAACGGCAGCACGGTCATCCGCACCACCTCCCACTTGGTGGCGCCCAATGCCTGCGCCGCTTCTTTGTGCGTGGGTGGGGTCTGCCGGAACACTTCTCTCGATACCGACGTAATGATCGGCAGGATCATCACCGAAAGCACGACGCCGGCGGTGAAGATGGTGCCCCCGCCGGCCAGGGAGACGTTGCCGTGCGCAAACAACGGAAACCAGCCCAGGTTCCGATTGAGGAACACCGCCACCGGCTCGAGCCTGGGCGCCAGCACGAAGATCCCCCAGAGCCCGAAGATGATCGACGGCACCGCGGCCAGCAGGTCAACCATCGCACCGAACGGACGGGCAAGGCGCGCCGGCGCATATTGGGTGAGGAAGACCGCGATGCCGACCGCGATCGGCACGGCCAGCACCAGCGCGCTCATCGAACTCAGCGCGGTCACCGTGAACAAGTCGCGGATGCCGAACATCAGCTGGTCGGCGTCGTTGGCATTGAATTCGGCACTGGTGAAGAAGTTCGCGTGGTTCGCGCGCAACGACGGGACTGCGCGGATCAGCAGGAACACCGCGATCAGCAGGATCGCGACCACGATGGTCGAACTCGCGGCCCCGGCGACGAACTTGAACAGCCGGTCGCCCCGCGCTGCCCGCAGCGCGCTCCTCGCTGGTGGTGCGAAAGTTGCCGCGGCCCGATCCGACGGCCTGCCCGGCGTGAATCGGGTCATGCCTTCGCAGGTTACTCGATGGCGTTGACCGCGGCCGACAGCCTCGACTTGAACGAGTCCGGAACGGGTATATATCCGTTGTCCGCCAAGCCATTCTGGCCCGCGCCGATAGTGCTCTGCAGGAAGGCCCGCACGGCGATACCGACCTGCGGATCGGGATACTTCGAGCAGACGATCTCATAAGTCGCCAACACGATCGGATAGGAGCCCAGCTCATTCGGCCGGTAGAACGAGATCGTGTCGAGGACGAGGTCGTTGCCCTGCTTGATGATGTAGGCCGATTCAACCGTCTTCCCCACCGAATCGGCGCTAAGCACCACCGGGTCCGGCCCGGCCGACGTGATGATCTTGGCCATGCCCAACCCCTGCTCCTGGGCGAACGACCATTCGTTGTAGGTGATCGCTCCCTCGGTCCGCTTGACGGCCGCCGCGGTGCCGTCGTTGCCCATGGCCCCCTCGCCGACGCCACCGTTGAACTTCCGCCCGGCCCCCTTGCCCCACGCATTGTTGGAAGCGGTATCGAGGTATCTCTGGAAGTTCTCCGAGGTCCCGGACTCGTCGCTGCGGAAGATGACATGAACCGCCTCGGCCGGCAGGGCCACACCCGGGTTCAGCGACTGGATCGCGGAATCGTTCCACATCGTGATGCCGCCGTTGAAGATCCTGGCCGCGGTCGGGCCGTCGAGAATCAGCGACGTCACGCCCTTGACGTTGTAGGAGATGGCGATGGGGCCGAACACCACCGGCAGGTGCCAGGCCGGCGAACCGCCGCACCGCTGCTGGGCGGCGGTGCGCTCGCTCGGGACCATCGCCGAGTCCGAACCACCGAAATCGGTTTGTTTTCCCGTGAATTCGCTGATGCCGTTGCCCGACCCGACGCCGGTGTAGTCCAGCGTCTGACCCTGGCAGGCCTGCTCGAAGGCCTTCACGAACCGGGTCATCGCGTTTTCCTGCGCCGTCGAGCCGCTGGCCTTGAGCTTCTTCTTTCCGCCGCAGTTCACATTCGCCGATGACGCGCTCGGTGTCGCACTTCCGCCGGAAGCGTTGTTGTCGCTGCCACACGCCGACAACATCAGCGCACCAGTGGCCAGCAGGCTCAGCGCGGCGCCAAATCGGTTGAGCTTCAATTCAATCCTCACGATACTGATTAACCATGGATCCTCGCAGGTACAAAAGTTAACAGCATTAAAGTTAACGTTCGGCGAATCTGCCTGCTTATCGTCGCTGGACACGGTCGGATCCGCAATTTGAGCCACCGTTGGCGAACGCCACTGACCCGACCCCGGGCCGCCTCGTGACCGGGCCCGGCAGAACTGGAACCTGTTCCATAAAAGCACGGAGCCGAGGCGGTGGGGCGAAGCGAAGCGGCAATGGCCGTTGACCGCCACAGCAGAATTCCCTAGTGCTCGAATGACTTTGGATATTTATTGCCGCGGGGTAAATCAGTGCCAGCTATGAGTAATTCAGAATGAGCTGTGAGAAGCGCATTTCTATTGAGGCCCACCCGCAGGCGACATAACGTTTGTTAACCACCGGATTCGGCGCTGTGACACTGCTCGCGGGGGGCTCCGCGGCCGATCGCGCCAGTGGGACTGCATGGCCTCGCGAAGGGAGCCTCAACGGTGAATAACACCATTTCGCGGGTAGGGACACAGTTCGGTCCCTACCAGCTGATGCGATTACTGGGTCGCGGCGGAATGGGCGAGGTCTATGAGGCCGAGGACACCCGCAAGCACCGGGTGGTGGCGCTCAAGCTGATTTCGCCGCAATATTCCGGCGATTCGGTGTTTCGCGCGCGGATGCAGCGCGAGGCCGACACCGCCGGCCGGCTCACCGAGCCGCACATTGTGCCCATTCACGACTACGGCGAGATCGATGGGCAGTTCTTTGTGGAGATGCGCATGATCGACGGCGCCTCGCTGCGCACCGTCTTGACGCACTACGGGCCGATCGCCCCGGCGCGGACCGTGGTCATCGTGCGCCACATCGCCGCCGCGCTGGACGCCGCGCACGCCAACGGTGTGACGCACCGCGACGTGAAACCGGAAAACATCCTGATCGCAGGCGACGACTTCGCGTATCTGGTCGATTTCGGTATCGCGCGCGCCGCCGCCGACCCGGGCCTGACCCAGAGCGGCATCGCGGTGGGGACCTACAACTACATGGCCCCGGAACGGTTCACCGGCGACGACGTCACCTACCGGGCCGATATCTACGCGTTGGCCTGCGTGTTGGGCGAGTGCCTGACCGGGGCGCCGCCGTATCGGGCCGACAGCGTGGAGCGGCTGATCGCCGCGCATCTGCTCGAGCCTGCCCCGCGGCCCAGCCAGCTGCGCCCCGGGCGGGTGCCGCTGGCGCTGGACCAGGTGATCGCCCGGGGCATGGCCAAAAACCCGGACGAGCGTTATCTATCCGCCGGGGATCTGGCCGTCGCCGCCCACGAGGCGCTGACCGTACCCGAGCAGGTCCAAGAGGCGTCGATTCTGCGGCAGGGCCACAACGCGTACGGCCTGGCCGGCGCCGTCAGTGGCGTCAGTGGCGTCAGTGGCGTCGGTGGCGCCGGGGCCCACTTGTGGACCAACTACGTGGGCGCCGAGCAGCAACACTCGCGGGCGTCTGGGCCCGGTCCCGTTCAGCGCTCCTTCAGCGGCAGCGAAACAATGGTCGCTCCCCTGCCGCCGAATCCCGCCGTCGACAGCTGGCCCCCGGCGGGGGTCAGTTCCGGGGTTAGCCTGGGGCGCCGCTCGAACGATTTCGCGGTCCAACCGCCGCGGCCCCGCAACAAACGCAGGCTGTGGAGCATCCTCGGCGCCGCCGCGGTGCTGCTCGTCGCCGTCAGCGTCGCGACGGGGTACCTGGTGTCGCGTCCCGCGTCGGCGTCCAAGCAGGCCACCGGGCAGATTGTGCTGCCGTTCGACGGCCTCAACTTCCGCCTTTCCCCGGGCGGGGTGGCGGTGGACAAGGCCGGCACCGTCTACGTCACCAACCAGGGCATTTTCGGCCGGGTGGCGGCGTTGGCGCACGGGTCGAAGACGCCGACGGTGCAACCGTTCACGGGTCTGTACGAGCCGCAGGGCATAGCAGTAGACAACAACGGCACGATGTATGTCTCCGACTTCAACAACCGGGTGGTGGCGTTGGCGGCCGGGTCCAACAGCCAGGTGGTGCTGCCGTTCACTGGTCTCAGCTACCCCGAGGGTGTGGCGGTGGACGCGCAGGGCGCCGTGTACGTCGCCGATCGGGGTAACAACAGGGTGGTGAAGCTGGCGCCCGGGTCCAACAACCAGACCGTCCTGCCGTTCAACGGCCTGAAGAACCCCGATGGCGTGGCGGTCGACTCCGCCGGCAACGTCTATGTCACCGACACCGACAACAACCGGGTGGTGCGGTTGGACGCCGGATCGAACCAGCAAACGGAGTTACCGTTCCCCGGCATCACCGCGCCGTGGGGTATCGCGGTCGACAACACCGGCGACGTCTACGTCACCGAACATGACAACGACCAGGTGGTGAAGTTGGTGGCCAACGCGACCGCCCCGACCACGCTGCCGTTCAACGGACTCAACACGCCGCTGTCGGTCGCGACGGACAAGAGCGGGAACATCTATGTCGGTGACCGCGGCAACGACAGGGTGGTCGAACTCGCGGCCTGACGGGATCATTGGACCGCCAACCGCAGCCACTCGCGGCGCCGGACCAGGATGCTGGGTAACCACTCGCCCACGCCGGCGGCCTCGATCCAGTTGGTGCGGTTCAGCAGGTCGCGCAACACGATTCGAGCCTCCAGGCGGGCCAGTGCGGCTCCGACGCAGAAGTGCACACCCTTGCCGAACGTGACGTGGCCCTTTCCGCCACTTCGGTTGAGGCGGAATTCATTTGGCGCCTCGAAGTGCGCCGGATCGCGGTTGGCCGCGCCCCACATCAGCAGCAGGTGCGCATCGGCGGGCACCCGCACCCCGGCCAGGATCGTGTCGCGCCACACGTGCCGGTAGTGGCCACGGAACGGCGACTCGCAGCGCAGCACCTCTTCGATGAATGCGCCTAGCAATTCTGGGTTTTCACGGACCTGCCGCTGCACCTCAGGGCGATCGGCGAGAATCCAGGCGGCGCTGCCCAGCAGCGAGGCGGTCGATTCACCGGCCGCGCTGAACAGCGTGAGCATGATGCCCAGCGCCGGCAACTGCTCCAATTCGCCCGAGGCGTAGCGCGCGGCCAGATCGCCGATCAGGCCGTGTTCGGCAGTGGTACTTGCCTTTTCGAAGTGCTCCAGGACGTAGGCGGACAGTTCGATCGCCGCTACTCCGGCCGCCTCGAGTTGTGCCGGCGTGACGATCCCGTCGAGCAGGGTGGTGGTGGCGTAACCGAGACGGATGAGTTTGTCTACGTCGCCGTCGGGCAGGCCGAGCAGCCTGGCGACGACCATCATGGGAAGCCGGTTGGCGACGGCGCTCATCCACTCAATCTCACCGTCGCGAAGATTCTCGTTCCATAACCGGTCGGCGGCGCGGGCGGCGAACTCTTCGATGATCCGCACCCGCTTGGCCGATAGGTGCGGCAGCAGGATCTTGCGGTGCATGGCGTGCGGCGGGTCATCGGCGGTGGCCAAGATGTGAGCCGGGCCGCCGGGCGGTGCCATGTCGAACGGGGTGACGGTGCGGTCTTGGTGGTAGACCATGGTCGCGGTGAGGTTCGACGAAAAATCGTCGACCCGCTCGACTGCCTCAAGCACAGCGTCCCAGCCGCACACCGCGTAGAACACGGACGTGCCGATCCGATGCACCGGCGCCTCGGCGCGCATGCGGTCATACAGCGGATAGGGATCCTGCAGCGCCGCGGCGCCGAAGAACTGGGCCGGATCGTGCACGACCGTCATGGCTTCAGGCTGAATGCGCCCGCGATCAGCGTCAACGGCGCGGGCGGAAGTTGAGGGACCATGAGGGCCTACGCCGACGGGGGCCGATCGCGATTGAGCCCGCCCGTCGGGCGCCACCAGCTTGTTTGGCCTGAGAAAACGTGGCTATAAATTCTCACGGTGCGAGAAAGTTTTCACCGGGCCGCCGCGCGGAGGAGCATGGTCGGATGCCATCCGATGACTGGCTGGTGGGACGGGATCGTCGCAGCGAGGCCGCCGAGCGGATCTACGCCGCGGCCGCCGACCTGATTTCTCGCCACGGCTACGAGGCCTTCACCATCGAAGCCCTGGCGGCCGAGGTGCACTGCTCGCCCGCCACGATCTACCGACACGCCGGCGGCAAGGCGGCCATCCGCGACGCCGTAGTCGTTATGCAATCCGCGCGCATCGTCGACGCGACGCGCGAAGCCATCAAGGACCTCACGGGCCCCGATCGGGTGGTCACCGCCACCATCGTTGCCCTGCAACGCCTGCAATCGGATCCGCTGGCGCAGCTGATGCGGTCCATGCACACTACTCCCGTCAGCGAATGGATCACCAGTTCCCCAGCCGTCACCGGCTTGGCGGCCGAAATGCTGGGCTCCGACGATTCCGAGGGTTCCGAGAGTTCCGAGAGTTCATCGAGAGTTCCGACAGCGATGACCCGCTCGCCGCGCAGTGGCTCATCCGTGTCTTCTTGGCGCTGTGGTGCTGGCCCCTCAAGGACGCCGCCGCCGAACGCGCCATGCTGCGGCGGTTCCTCGGCCCGCCGTACGGCGTCGATTGAGCGGGGGCTCGGATGCTACCGCCCGTTACATTTACGCGCCCGTATGACAAACTAGAACCTGTTTCAGAAATGCCGCCATCTTGAGGCGGCACTGCGTCCCGCCGGCTCGGCCGACAACTCGACGAAGAAAGGCCGCAATGATCCTGGACAGGTTCCGTCTCGACGACCAAGTCGCCGTCATCACCGGTGGCGGCCGCGGCCTCGGCGCGGCCATCGCGCTGGCATTCGCCGAAGTAGGTGCGGATGTCGTGATCGCATCGCGAACGCAATCCCAGCTCGACGACGTCGCCGAACAGGTCCGCGCCGCCGGTCGGCGCGCCCATACGGTGGTCGCCGACCTGGCTCATCCCGACGCGACCGCGCAGCTGGCCGGCCAGGCCGTCGAGGCCTTCGGGAGACTAGACATCGTCGTCAACAACGTCGGCGGGACCATGCCGAACACGTTGCTGACGACCTCGAACAAGGACCTCAAGGACGCGTTCACCTTCAACGTCGTCACCGCGCATGCGCTGACCGTCGCGGCGGTGCCGTTGATGCTCGAGCACTCCGGTGGCGGCAGCGTGATCAACATCAGCTCGACCATGGGCCGGCTGGCCGGACGCGGCTTCGCCGCCTACGGCACCGCGAAGGCCGCGCTGTCGCACTACACCCGACTGGCCGCGCTGGACCTGTGCCCGCGGATCCGGGTCAACGCGATCGCACCGGGGTCGATCCTCACCTCGGCGCTGGACGTGGTGGCCTCCAACGACGAGCTGCGCAAGCCGATGGAGCAGGTGACGCCCATGCGCCGCCTCGGTGATCCCGCCGACATCGCCGCTGCCGCAGTGTATTTGGCGTCTCCCGCGGGGAGCTTCCTCACCGGCAAGACGCTGGAGGTCGACGGCGGCCTCACCTTCCCCAATCTCGACATCCCCGTCCCCGACCTGTGAACCGATGACTCGCGAGCAGTCGCAAAATCGCACGATACGCAATGCCTGAGTGCGATTTTGTGTCTTCTCGCGGTCCTACTGAGGAGGTAGCGATGCCCATACGTGTCGCCCAGTTGGGCACCGGCAACGTCGGTGTCCACGCGCTGCGAGCGCTGATCACCAACCCGGAGTTCGAGCTGACCGGCGTCTGGGTGTCGTCGGACGCCAAGGCCGGCAAGGACGCGGCAGAGCTTGCCGGCCTTGCGGATTCGACGGGCGTGAAAGCCAGCACCGACCTGGATGCGGTGTTGGCCACCGGCCCGCAGTGCGCGGTCTACAACGCGATGGCCGACAACCGGCTGCCCGAGGCGCTGGAAGACTACCGGCGCGTCCTGGCGGCCGGGATCAACATCGTCGGCAGTGGGCCGGTGTTTTTGCAGTACCCCTGGCAAGTGATCCCCGAGGAGCTGATCAAGCCGCTGGAAGACGCTGCCCGCGAAGGCAATTCGAGCCTTTATGTCAACGGTATCGATCCGGGTTTCGCCAATGACCTGCTGCCGCTGGCCCTGGCCGGCACCTGCCAAAGCATCCAGCAGATTCGCTGCATGGAGATCGTCGACTACGCCACGTATGACAGCGCCGTGGTGATGTTCGACGTGATGGGTTTCGGCAAGCCGATGGACGAGATTCCGATGCTGCTGCAGACCGGTGTGCTCAGCCTGGCGTGGGGGTCGGTGGTACGGCAATTGGCTGCGGGCCTTGGCATTACGCTGGACGAGGTCGCCGAGGTGTACGTCCGCGAGCCGGCGCCCGAGGACTTCGACATCGCATCGGGCCATATCCCCAAGGGCAGCGCAGCGGCGTTGCGGTTCGAGGTCTTCGGCCTGGTCAACGGCGACCCCGTCGTCGTGCTGGAACATGTCACCAGGTTGCGCGAGGACCTGTGCCCCGACTGGCCGCAGCCGGCGCAGCCGGGCGGCTCCTACCGCATCGAGATCACCGGCGAACCGTCGTACGCGATGGACATCTGCCTGGGCAGCAACCTGGGCGATCACAACCACGCCGGACTGGTCGCCACCGCGATGCGGGTCGTCAACGCGATCCCGGCCGTGGTGGCCGCGAAGCCGGGCATCGTGACGACGCTGGACCTGCCGCTGGTCACCGGCCGCGGGCTCTACGCCGGGGGCAAGGGATCGAATCGGGCATAGTGCGCCGCGGGCGACGAGGGTCAGACTGGGCGCAGTAGGAACAGCGACCCAAAGGGGCGAAATCGCCTTGGTGGCAGCCGGTGTCGAGACCGATGTGCTCGGCATCGGTCACGACGACCTGTCCGCCGACAACCTTGCCGCCGTCACCGCCGCACACACTCGCGCACTAGGACCCGTCTTTCGTGGCGACGATTTCGTTGAGATCATCGTGAACAACAGCTGGCCCGAATAGCGCTAGGGGAAACCATGTCGAAGCGGCGGGTTCTGATCACCGGGGCATCGAAGGGCATCGGCCGCGCGGTCGCCGACCGCGTGGCCGCCGCCGGCCATGAGCCGATTGGGGTCGCCCGGACGAAACCATCGGACTTTCCCGGACAGTTCCATGAGGTCGACCTCGGCGACCGGGCCGCCACGGCGGAATCCCTGGACGGGATCGCGGGCGAGGGTCGTGTCGACGCCGTCGTCAACAACGTCGGGCTGGCGCGTTTTGGCCGGATTGGCTCGATCCACCTGGACGACCTCTTCCTCACCTACGACATGAACGTGCGCACCGCGGTGCAGGTGGTGCAGGCGGTGCTGCCCGGCATGATGGACGCCGGCTGGGGCCGCATCGTCAACGTCACCAGCTTGACGACGCTGGGCACCCCCGAGCGCACCCCATATGCCGCCGCCAAGGCCGCACTGGAGACCTGCACACGCATCTGGGCCGGCGAGCTTGCCGCAACGGGGATCACCGTGAACGCGATAGCACCGGGTCCCGTCGAAACCGAGCTGTTCCGCGAACGCAGCCCGGCCGGGTCGGACCGTGAGGCTCGTTTCCTCGACGCCATTCCGCTGCGCCGGGTCGGCACCCCCGCCGAGATCGCGCATGTGATCTGCATGTTGTTGCACGACGACGCGGGCTATATGACGGGCCAGATCCTTCGGGTCGACGGCGGCGGAAGCATAGGTTCGGTATAGCCGTGTGTGGGCTGCTTTGGCGGATGCGAGTTTGAGTTGTCGCCGGCGCGGGTAGACCGGCCATCAAGATACGGGTCGTGGTGAGGGGGAAAGCCAGAATGCCGAATTCAAGCGTCGGCTATTGCCATACCCACCACACCTGGACCGTGGTGAACACCGACCACAGCCAGTTCATCTGCGGTGAGCTAGCGGTGTGGGACGAGCCGCGGGGGCGATACATCAGCGTGCAGCAACTGGAGTCCGAGATGGCCCGCATGCGCACGCCGCGGCCGGTCTGACACCAATACGCGCTCTAGGATCGCCGGTCGATCGGGCGTGCAGGCAGCGGCGTAGCGGCCTAGTTGCACAGCCAAGTGGCGGACAACACGACAACCATGGTTGACGATATGCCTGGACTGCCGCTATCGTTTGTAATCGTCAACCGCGAATGACAATTCCCGCGGCGCTCGGCAGTCCCGCACGGCCAGGAACAACCGGCCAGCCGGACCACCAAGGTCGCCCGGCCTGAGTTGTTCTGCGTCGACAACAGGGGCTTTGTCAGGGGTTACACCTTCAGGGAGTTTGACGATGTCGAGGATTCGCCGCTTCTCCGCGGGCGTGCTGCGTGGGATTGGCAGATCGGTTCGCAGACGGCCACCGCGCGCCCAATTCATCGAGACGACGCCCGCCGAGCTGTGCGCAAATCAGGATGCGTCTGGCGGAATGTGCCTTTGCAAAGTTGCTGCGTTACAGCATTTTTGGCTAATCAGCGAGGGAAGGCTACGCAGCGGCTCGGCAAAGCGCGCTCATGACAACGGTCGTGGCGTAGCTCACCACAACCTGGGTGAACGGTAGAGGTCGACGGGATCGAAAACTCCTTTCCCGACGGCGATTTCACCTACTGCCCCGAGCGTCTTGTAGAGCTCGTCGAGCGCTGCGTCGCCAATTCGCTCGCGGATCTCGCGGTCCAGCTCGCCCGCCGCGCGCAGGCGCGCGGTGACCAGTTCGATCGCCTTCGGGGTGAGCTCGACGACCTTCTCACGTTGATCGGTCTTCGACACGGTGGCCCGCACATAATCGCGCTGGCGCAGTTCGCTGACGATCTTGCTGGCCGCCTGACGCGTGATCGTGAACTGTCGCCCCATTTCCGAAATTGTCATCGGCTCCGGCTGGGCGTAGAGGGCGAACAGGTAGTTGATCGGATGACTTCGCTCCGGATAGCCCCCGGATTCCATCTTGTTGTCGATCCGCTGCACATAGCTCCACCAGGCAATTCGCAGTGCCTGGCCGAGATCGGTCTGGGGCGGGTGATAACCAGAAGCGACAACCATGGTTGACAGCATAAACAGATCAACCGTAGTCTTTTCAATTGTCAACCGCAGATGACAATTGAGGTTGTGCGGTTCCGGCGGCACGGCGTGGCGAATATGGCCTTCTCAAGAGCGTCTTCGACGGCCTTCTCAAGGCGGGCCAGCCACGCCGTCCAAGCCTGAGTTCTCAGCGTTGACAACGCAGGCCTCCATCTAGGGAGAAGGGAATTCGAATGTTGGTCATGTCTAGGATTCGCACTGTGTCGGCGGGCGTTCTGTGCGCCGTTGGCCTGTCGCTCACCGGAGTGTTCGTGGGATCCGCGGTCGCTTCCGCCAACCCGCAACAGCCGGGCGTGAGCGGCTGGGCCGGGCCGCAGTCATGGGGCCATGGCACGGCGTTGCGTGCCGCGCTGGTCCCCGGTCAGCGGGGGCCCGGTGAGCCCGGCCCGGGCGGAACAGGCGGACCTGCCGGACCTGGCGGACCTGGCCGTCCCGGCGGGCCCGGTGAAACCGGCCCCGGCCGGCCTGGCCGTGGCGGACCTGGCGGTCCCGGTGCCGGTCTGCTCCATAGGCCAGCGCTGCTGGCACCCGGTGAAATCGTTTGATCCGCATCCGTTAGGACCACGCGCCGAATGTGCTCACACGGCGGTCTTCCGGGGGCCACTTTTCAACCCTGAGGGCACATTCGGCGCGCCTGTCGGTCCGCCACCACAGAGTTGCTTTGGCGAATGCCCGCATTACTTCCCTGACGTCGCAGACTCCGCCCACCGCGAGCGTCGGTAGACCCGCGGTTCCCCACACAACCACGCGTTCGTTAACCTCACCTTGCCATCGGGGGTCAACGATTGAGGGTCGGTAATTTGGCGGAGGGCACCCAGGCGTCGCTTAGGACGAGCTGGTATCTGCTGGGACCGGCCTTCGTCGCCGCGATCGCCTACGTCGATCCCGGAAACGTGGCCGCGAACGTCAGCTCCGGAGCGCAGTTCGGCTACCTGCTGCTGTGGGTCATCGTCGCGGCCAACGTGCTGGCGGGCCTGGTCCAGTACCTGTCGGCGAAACTCGGGCTGGTGACAGGGCGGTCGCTGCCCGAGGCGATCGGCAAGCGGATGAGCCGTCCCATGCGGCTGGCCTTTTGGGCACAGGCCGAACTCGTGGCGATGGCAACAGATATCGCCGAGATAGTCGGCGGAGCCATCGCCTTGCAGGTGCTGTTCGGCCTGCCGCTACTGCTGGGCGGGCTGATCACCGGTGCGGTGTCTTTGCTGCTGCTGGCGGTGAAGGACGTTCGCGGCCAGCTCTGGTTCGAGCGCGTCATCACCGGCTTGCTGCTCGTCATCGCCATCGGGTTCGCGGCCAGTTTCTTCGTCGCGACGCCACCGCCGGGCGACGTGGTCAGCGGTCTGGTGCCGCGATTCCGCGGAACCGAAAGCGTGCTGCTGGCCGCCGCCATCATGGGCGCCACCGTGATGCCGCACGCGGTCTACCTGCATTCGGGTCTGGCCCTCGACCGGCACGGACATCCAGACGCGGGCCACGACCGGCGCTGGCTGCTGCGAGTCACCCGCCTGGATGTGCTGCTGGCGATGGCGGTCGCCGGAACGGTGAACGCAGCGATGCTGTTGGTGGCGGCGATCAACCTGCAGCACCACGGGGTCACACCGTCCATCGAGGGTGCCTACGCGGCCATCCACGACACCCTGGGGGTGGCGATCGCGGTGCTGTTCGCGGTCGGGTTGCTCGCGTCGGGTCTGGCGTCGGCGTCGGTGGGTGCCTATGCGGGCGCCATGATCATGCAGGGCTTGCTGCAGTGGTCGATTCCCATGCTGGCGCGGCGGTTGATCACGCTGTGCCCCGCGCTGGTGATCCTGGCGACCGGTTTCGACCCGACGCGCACGCTGGTGCTGTCTCAGGTGGTTCTGTCGTTCGGCATCCCGTTCGCGGTGCTTCCGCTGGTCAGGCTGACCAGCAACCGGAAGCTGATGGGGAGCGATGCAAACCATCCCGTCACGACCATCCTCGGCTGGGGGGTCGGGGTGCTAGTGAGTCTGCTCAACCTCCTGCTGATCTATCTGACGCTGAAGGGTAGCTAGGAATAGCCGTTGACATGCTCAGATAGTGCCTGGAAGCGGATCTGTTAGACCCGAGAGCGCCGTACGCAAAGAGAGTGAACTGACCACCGCTTTGCTGCCGGACCTCCACAGTTTGTTGCCATCTTGGACGCTGGCCCCGCGCGCCGAACGCAAGGCCCCAGCAACCATCAAGTCGTGCTCGGAGGGGTGTTGATGTTCTTAGTTCGGCTGATTCGCTCGTCGGGACGCCGGGGCGTACGCCGCGGTCGATGTCGTCTTGTTTGAGCCAGTTAGACAGCGTGACCGGGTGGATGCGCAGATCGTCGGCGGTCTGTTTATGTGGCTTGCCGGCCCGTACGAGCACGATCGCGCGGGCGCGGAACTCGGCCGAATAGGGACTAGGCATGCCCGTCAGCCTTTCGCAGAGGCTGTCAGTTAGTCACCGAGTGTGGAACCCAAACGGGTGGGGCAGGTCAAGACGTCACCTATGCGTGCAGCAGGCCCTCAATTGCCGTAGACCCGGTCGGGGCGGATCAGCACCGCTGCCCGGCGCTGCTGGGCCATCACCCGGTCGTAGTCGTCCCAGTCGTTGTGTTCGCCGCCGGCTGCGGTGAAGATCGCTCGGAGCAGCAGCCGGAGCCCTTCGGCGTCCAGCCAGGGTTGGGGGTCGTCGGGTCCGGCGAGTTCGGCGTTCCCCTCGACCGCCGCCCAGTGCCAACCGTTGCGGAAGGTGGCCGTGACTTGGGGTCGAGCCCGCAAGTTCGCCAGCTTGACGGGGCCTACCGCGACAAAGGCCAAGATGGTCTCCCCGGTCACGGGATTGGCTATCACGCCAGCGTTAACCAGCGACGACTGGATGGTGCCGTTGGCTCGCAACGTCGACACGACCACCAGGCCTTGTTCGTGGCTGGATAGTGATGCTGCTTCTTGAAGGGTCGTCACAGAATGTCCTCGTCGTTGTCGTGGTCTATGTGCTCGTCGTCTTAGTTCGGCCGCCGCCGACGCGGCGTGTGGTGGGTGACTCTCGGCCTTGGCGGGGTGGCGTTTTGGGGTCAGGCCGATCGAGGTGACCGCAGCGGCCGCATACCGGGTGGCGGCGACCCAACACAGCTCGCAGAAGCGGGTGGGTTCGCCGGTGATCGCTGCTGGCCCCAGGATGACCAACAGGATCGACGCAGCGGAAGACGCCGCCGATCTGACAGCAACTGTGGATCACCACGCTGCCCGTTCGGCTCAGTTCGTGCGGCGGGTCCGCGGCGGCCGACCCGATGATCGGGCGAAGCGGTGAATGGCTTCGTCGGCATGCAGTTGTATTGCGGGGTCACAGAAGTCGGCGAGGATCTCCGACTGATCCACGAGGGGCCCGACGACTTTGCCTGGTGCGCTGGCGTAGAACACGCCGCTGCGTAACTGTTGATCGGTAACGCCATCGGCCAGCCGCTGGGCACCCGTCTCCAACCGGTGTCCGCGCCCCAGCGCGGGAAGGACGTAGGGCAACAGAAGGTGATTCATCAAGGCCCGAGTGACGGGGCCCATATCGCGTAAGGCGTCCGTTCCCGCGGTGTTGCCCGGGCTCACGGTGAGCAGCCGCAGGTCGGGATACTGTCGCGCGAGTGCCGACATCCACAACGCACCAAGGTATTTCACCTGTCCGTAAGCGAGGAACGTATTGAACTTGTGCTGCTTGAAGAACGAACCGTCGATGACGCTGGCGAACTCCTCCACTGAGTGGTTTACGAACGTGGGCCGCGCCATCCCCATCGAGGGAACACCGCGCGCGGCTTCGCTGCCCACCAGGACCGCGGTATTGGTCAAAGCGCCGGTGGCGAGGAGATTCTCGAGCAGTACGACGTGGCCCAGTACGTTGGAACCGAAGACATGGGTCACGCCATCAGCGGTGAGCGCCAGCGGTGTGGGGCCGCCGGTGCCGCCGGCGTTCATCACGACGGAATGCAGTGGGTCATCCAAGGTGCTCAGCGCGGACCTCACCGAGTCCAAGTCGGTCATGTCCATGCGAACTACCGTGAAGATGGACCTGCCCGTGAGGCGCTCCAGGTCGGCGGCCGCGGACCGCCCACTGTCAGTGTTGCGGCACGCCAGATAGATCCTGTCGAAATCGCCCGCATGAGCGAGTTGACGCGCCACCTCCTTTCCGAGCCCAACGTTGGCACCGGTGATCAGAACCGCCTTGGAAGACGTCGCAGCCATGCCGTTATTCCTTTCGATAAAGACTTCGCGCTGGCACGAGCTGGTCGGCTGGCATCGTCGTCATTTCTGTAGCGGGGGCCTCATCAACACGCACATATTCTGTGTCGCTCACTACATAATTATGCTGAAGTATGCTGATGTCAACCGGACGGTCGTCCAGCGTAGGGATCTGGAGCTACGGTTTGATGAGCGGCGTTGTGAGTGCG
Source organism: uncultured Actinomycetota bacterium (assembly GCA_963778135.1). Classification (GTDB taxonomy): domain Bacteria; phylum Actinomycetota; class Actinomycetes; order Mycobacteriales; family Mycobacteriaceae; genus Mycobacterium. The sequence continues at coordinate 260,887 of CAVZTC010000006.1, forward strand.
ATTCGCGGTTCATCCAACACGTCTATGCGCACCACGGCGTTCGAATCCCGTAATAGCGGCGGCAGGTAGCCTCCGCCATTTATGTAGTGCGTGCTTCACAATTGACCCGTGTTGAAGCTAACCTGACTTCAGGGTAGCCGCGCGCAGTCCGCGCAGACCGCCCGACAGCATGAGACGAACATGAGACGAATTGGAAAGGGGGATCAGGGCAGCGGGGCCCGCAGCGACGGATCTCGCCAGACCTGGCCAACGTGATGGCAGCGAAGGAATCGGTCACCGAGTCGCACCGGCTCACCCCCAAGGGACGGGCCACGCGGGAGCGGATCGTGGCGGCAGCAGCACAACTGGTATATGACCACGGTGTCGCCGGCACGAGTCTTGGCGACGTCCAGAAGGCGGCCGGCGTTGGCTCTTCGCAGGTGTATCACTACTTCGGGGACAAGAACTCCCTGATCAGGGCCGTCATCGCCCACCGCATCCAGGCTCTGCTCGCAACGCTGGGGGACCTGGACAGCATGGAGGGGTTGCGCGCCTGGCGAGACTTCGTCGTCGACACGTATCGCCAGCAGAACTGCGAAGGCGGCTGCCCGGTCGGCTCGCTGGTCGGTGAGCTGGCCGAGCCCTTCCCGGAATGCCGAGCTGACCTCGCCGGTGGATTCGACCAGTGGGAAGCGGCGATCCGCGCGGGCCTTCAGGCCATGTGGGATCGGGGAGACCTGCGCCGCAGGGCCAACCCAGACCGCCTGGCGACCGCACTGTTGGCCGCGGTCCAAGGCGGCATCCTGCTCGCGCAGGTTCACCGCGACCCCGCCCCTCTGGAAACGGCCCTCGATGAGGTCCTCGACCGCATCGAGGACCTTCGGCCGCGACGCGCGCCGACCCGTCGGTAAGACCTTGACAACGTACCCTTCGCGTCGGATCGTCCCGCGATTATCTCAGCGCCACAACGGCATCAGCCAGAACAGGGAAGATTGCGGCGCCGATGAGCACTCACCCCAACCGAGTTCGCCCTAAAGTGGGCCACGACCCACCAACCCCAAGTTGCATACCGACTGGACCACCAAACGGGTCCCCGTCGGCGCGACAAGTGAATCGCTAAAACGACCGGAGGAAACGTTGACAGTCTAGGTTGGAGCAGAATGGGGCGACCCCGAAGCTAGGTCACCTTCCACATCCACCCTGGCAGCTCCTCCGTGCGGCTGTGCCGTAAGCGGGTGAGCTTTCCCTTGCGTGTTGGCTTCGCTGAATGCCGCCCATTGACCGAGTTTGACGCCATTCACCTTGTGGGAGTGGGGCACTCGACTCGTCACCTTCTGTCGGGCGTACTCCTTGAGCAGGTTAAGGTCTGGTCCTGCCTTAGTTCGCGACGCCGCCGTGACCGTGGCAGGTCTCATCCTCGTTGGGGTTTTCACTGAACGACCAGCAGCCATCGGCGCAGTGAGCGGTCGAACCGGGTGGTTGTGAAGTAACACCACAGATCGGACGGTGTACGCAGTCCCCGGAGGCAGCTTTGTAGTACCCGGATGGGCACGCGCCCGCCGGGGGTGCCAACACGATAGCTGTGGTCCCAAAAGTCGCGACGACTGCCGTGATGAGTACGGCGATACGGATTGACATGGTCCCAAACCTCTCTGTTTGGTTGTGTTCGTGTTGGTGGAGTTGCCCGCTTCGTCGATGGAAGGGTATGCCCCGCTGCAGCGTCAGTGATGTCGGGATTGGTGAAAATTCTCAGCAGCTGCCGAGAGGCATGGACGGACGGCCTCTTTCACGGTCCTTGGCGGTCCATCGCTGCGGGGAGTCTGCCGCGCCCTTGCGTGTGGGGGCTGGTGCCATCGCGGTCGCCACAGTCAACCGTTCAGAAAGACCGGGCTGCGGCGGATTTCGATGAATTCCGCGATCATGGCCTCAGTCACCTCGTAGGGGTCCTCGAGAGTGGCGTCGTCCGTCAACACCGAGATGTTCAGCTGATCGACATGGCTCCACACGGTGATAAGGAGCCCACTCCACAGGGCCAACGGCCCTACCATGTAGAAGTCGGTGAGCACGGCGCCGTCGACCTGGCCGCGTTCGACGAGACCGGAAACGTTCGAAATAGCAACGTTCGAGACCCTAAAGTGGGGTATTTTACTCCCCGCTTTGCGGCGAAATGCCATGCGGAAAAAGGCCTTCAACCCCACGGCCGGGGTGTAGGTCAACCAGCGTTGGACCAGCTCTGGTCCGGTGAGCTGCTGAATCTCCTTGGCCGAGAGAGCGTTCTTGCGGCAGCGTCGTATCCGCGCCAGCGGGTCTTTGAGGTCAACCGGCAGCGCTACCGGAATCGTGTCGAGGAAATTTCCAGAAATCCGATCCGGGAACAAGTCGAGGCTGACGGGGACGGTCGCCAGCAAGGGGACGGCCGCGGCGCCGCGGCGCAAGAGCAACGTGCGCAGCGCACCCGTCGCCATCGCCAGCACCAAGTCGTTGATGCTGACCCCAAGGTGCTTGCCGGTCTCTTTGACATCGGCCAACGGCAAGGTGGTGCTGGCGTGTCTGCGCCGCGGATTGGTCGCGACATGGTCCATGAAAGTCGTTGGCGGAGTGCAGGGTCGGCGCAATACCTCTGCCAGCGTGCGCGAGCTGCGCCGCACCCGGGCCATGCCCTGCACGGTGTAGCCGATCGTCCGCGGGATCTGCCCGGCCTGGCGCAGATGATCCGCGAACGCCACACGGATCAGGCGGCGCTTGGTCGAGACGGGGTCCGGCGTCCACGGGCCTGGTTGCGGGCCCGGCTGCAGATCCATTGCCCTGGCCACCAAGTTCTTCAGGCTGACCCCGTCGAGGAGCGCGTGGTGAATCTTGGTGACCACCGCGATTCGGTTGTCGGCCAAGCCCTCGACGAAGTACATCTCCCACAGCGGGCGGCTGCGGTCGAGCGGCGTGCTCGCGACCTCCCTGACCACCTCGTCCAGCTCGCGACGACCAGCCGGCGCGGGCAGCCGCCGAGGCCGGATGTGGTAGTCGAGGTCGACGTCGCAGCCTCGCACCACATCGGGTGGTGGAAGTTAAGCGGGATGTTGACCAGCTGATAGCTAAACGGCTCAAGCTTGTACAGCCGACCGCGGATAACGTTGCGGAAGGCCTGGACATCGAAGTTTTTACCATCCTCGGGTAACTCGATGATCCCAACTGCGACCAGGTGCATGTGGGCGTTCGGCGTCTCGCTGTAGAGCGAGACGGCGTCAGAACCGTTAAGCCACTTCAACGTTGCACCTCGCCCATATATCCAGAAAACCACAGAAACCCGCGCCAAATCGACGCAGGGCAGGCAAGCTCACCCCGGCAGAGGCGGGTCATCGTCACCAACCTGATTCAGCCTGTCCTGGCAACCCCCTACCGCTCTATGCTAGTGACCGGGAACCCGGGGGACCGGAAGCGGCGGAGGGTCGGATGACCACAGCGACCGCATGCCACACGTGTGGCACCGAGCCGCGCGAGGATGCGCGATTCTGTCACGGCTGTGGTGCGCCCGTCACGGCACGCCCGTCAGCCGCTGCCCGTGCGGAGTACAAGCAAGTCACTGTGCTGTTCGCCGATGTCGTTCATTCGATGGACATCGCCGCGGCCGTCGGCGCCGAGCGGCTGCGTGAGATCATGACCGACTTGATCGAGTGCGCTTCGGCAGTGGTACAGCGTTACGGCGGTACGGTCGATAAGTTCACCGGCGACGGCATCATGGCGGTGTTCGGCGCGCCAGTGGCGTTGGAGGACCACGCAATTCGCGCGTGCCTTGCGGCGCTGGGCGTTCAGGACGAGACGAAGCGGCTTGCCGTCGGCGTGCAGACCCGCGACGGCCTCGAGCTGCAGTTGCGGGTTGGACTGAACTCCGGTGAGGTGATCGCGGGCGAGATCGGTTCGGGCGCTTTCGGTTACACCGCGATCGGCGAGCAGGTGGGCATGGCGCAGCGGATGGAATCGGTCGCGCCGCCTGGAGGGGTGATGCTCAGCGAGGCGACCGCGCGGCTGGTCGGACGTCATGCAGTCCTCAGCGACCCAGAGATGGTCCGCATCAAGGGCAGCGATCGACCGGTCGCTGGGCTGCGCCTGCTGGGCGTACCGGAGCACGATCGTCGCGCCGCGGGTGCCGCGTCGACTCTGGTCGGCCGGCGATGGGAACTGGAGGCGGTCGAGGGCCTGCTGGAGCGCGCCATCGTGAGCCGCGGCGCGGTGGTCGGCGTGGTGGGATCACCGGGCATCGGCAAGAGCCGCCTCGTGCGCGAGGTCACCGAGGTAGCCGCCGCCCGAGGGGTCGAGGTGTTCACCGGCTACTGCCAATCGCACACCAGCGACATCCCCTTCTACGCGGTGGCGCGACTGCTGCGGGCGGCCACCCGTGTGCGTGGCCTGGACGATGCGGCCGCACGTACCCAGGTGCGGGCGCTGAACCCCCACGCCGACCCCGAGGACATGCTGCTGTTGGAAGACTTGCTGGGCATCGCCGATCCCGAGGTGCCGCTGCCCAAGATCCACGCGGATGCCCGGCGCCGGCGGTTGACCGCGCTGGTCAACAGCGCCTCGCTGGCCCGAAAAGCCCCGGTGATCTATGTCATCGAGGACGCCCACTGGATGGACGTCGTCAGCGAATCCTTGCTCGCCGACTTCCTCACCGTCATCCCGCAAACCACCTCACTAGTAGTGATCACCTATCGCCCCGAATACACCGGCGTATTGAGCCGAATGCCCGGCGCCCAGAACATCGCCCTGGCTCCGCTGACCGACTCCGAGACCGCGGCACTGGTCGCGGAACTGCTCGGCCCGGACTCCTCGGTGGGCGAACTGGGGCAAAAGATCGCCGAAAGGGCCGCGGGTAACCCGTTTTTCGCCGAGGAGATCGTGCGCGAACTGGCCGAGCGCGGCGTGCTGCGCGGCGAAACCGGCACCTACGTATCGGCAACCGAGGTCGGCGAGGTGAGCGTGCCCGCCACTCTGCAGGCGACCATCGGCGCGCGCATCGACCGGCTTGACCCGAAAGCGAAACGCACACTGAGCGCTGCGGCGGTCATCGGCTCGAGGTTCAGCCTCGACTTGCTGGAAACACTGGGGATTGATCCCGCCCTGGCGGACATTGTGGAGGCCGAACTCATCGACCAGGTGAGGTTCACCCGCGTACCGGAGTTTGTGTTTCACCACCCGCTGATTCGCACGGTGGCCTACGAAGCCCAACTGAAATCTGATCGCGCCGAGTTGCACCGACGCATCGCGATCGCCATCGAATCACGCGACCCGGCTGCGGCTGATGAGAATGCGTCCTTGATCGCCGAGCATCTGGAGGCCGGTCGTGACTTGCATGGCGCGTTCGGCTGGCACATGCGCGCGGCACAGTGGGCGAGGGACCGCGACATCGACGCGGCGCGACTGCGTTGGGAGCGTGCCCGCAAGATCGCCGACGCTTTGCCCGCCGAGGACTCCAACCGGGCAGCCATGCGCATTGCCCCGCGCACCATGTTGTGCGCGACCGCCTTTCGAGTGCACGAACACACTGGGGCCATCTTCGATGAATTGCGCGAGTTGTGCGCGGCCGCCGGCGACAAGGCATCGTTGGCCATCGGGATGGCAGGGGTGGTGATGGACCACGCCGTGCGTGCCCGGACGCTCGAGGCATCGCAGGTGGCGTCGGAGGCCATGGCCCTGATCGAGTCGATCGGCGACGCGACCCTGACGGTCGGGCTATCCCGCACGGCCATCTACGCCAAGCTTGAAAGTGGTGATTATGCTGACGCGCTGCGCTGGTCGCAGGGGGTTATCGACCAAGCCGACGGTGATCCGTCCAAAGGCAACTTGCTTTCTGGGTCTCCGTTAGCGCTCGCCTTTACGACGCGGGCGAATGCCCGGTTTCGCCTGGGTCTTCCCGGATGGCGCGACGACCAGGCCCACGGCCTGGCCATGGCCCGCAGCTCCGATCCCTACTCCTATGCCACGGCCGTCACCTACGTCTACCTCGTCGGCATACCGGATGGCGTGCGCAGGGCCGACGATCACGCGATGCGCGAGATCGAGGATGCCCTGCGAAATGCCGAACGGGCCAGTGACGACCTGGCGTTGAGAATGGCGCGGATGACGCTGGGTGTTGCGCTGCTGCACCGGAAAACGGCTCCCGAGCGTGACCGCGGACAGCAGCTCCTGGCCGAGATCAGCGACGTGTTCCTGCGCCGCGAACACATCCTGGGCGAGTTACCGCTCGTGAACGTCTACTTGGCGCGCGAGCGGGCTCGGCGTGGCGACCTCGATCAGGCGATACCTCTCATCCGCGCCGCCACCGACCGTCGGTTCCTCGACGGCCATCTGCTTGCGTGGGCGATTCCGGCGACGGGTGCTTTGGTGGACACGCTGCTAGAACGCGGGGCCGAGAGTGACGCGGCCGAAGCCGAAGCCGCGATCGCACGGTTAGCGGCCGTGCTCACCGATGAGCGCCTCGTGATACGAGACGTCTGGCTGCTCCGGCTGCGGGCTCTGCTGGCCCGTGCCCGCGGTGACGAGACCGGCTATCGCGACCATCGCGATCGCTATCGCGACATGGCGAAAGCCCTTGACTTCGAAGGGCATATCGCGTGGGCCCAGTCGATGCCATAACGACGAATGGCCGTCGCGGGCACTCGGCCGCAACGACTCTCGGCACATATCGCTGGGTCGGCGAAACAAAGATGTGGAGCATAATCTGGAACACGCTTTCTGTGGCTATCGGTGAGCTATTCGGTGATGATCGGGCGAAAGGGCAGCAATGTCATACATGTCGGCGGCTCCGGAAAACTTCGCGACGGCGGCCACGTCTCTGGAACGCGTTGGTTCGACGCTGAGTCTGGCGAACCTCACGGCCGCGGCCCCGACCACCGGAGTGGTGGCCGCGGGTGCCGACGAGGTGTCGGCGGCCATTGCGGCGTTGTTTGCCGGGCATGGTCAGGCCTATCAGACGCTCAGCAAGCAGGTGGCGTCGTTTCACGCGGGGTTTGTCCAGACTTTGAATGGTGCGCGCAACGCGTATGTCGCCACCGAGGCGGCCAATGCTTCGCCGTTGGCGTCCCTGGGGCAGGAGTTGTTGAACTCGGTCAACACCTCGAGCGAGGCGCTGTTCCACCGTCCGATGATCGGCAACGGACTCGATGGGACGGCGGCCAGTCCCAACGGTCAGCCCGGCGGCATCTTGTCCGGCAACGGCGGCAACGGCTTTTCGGAGACGGGCAACCCAGGCACGGCCGGGGGTAATGGTGGTTCCGCGGGCTTGATCGGCAACGGCGGGGCAGGCGGCAGCGGCGGAGCCGGTGCGCCCGGCGGGGCCGGCGGGTTCGGGGGGCTCCTCTACGGCAACGGCGGGGCCGGCGGAACCGGCGGATTTGGTGCGGCCGGCGGGGAAGGCGGGGCCGCGAGCTTCCTGATCGGCAATGGCGGCGCGGGCGGCGGCGGCGGGGCCGGCGTGGCGGGCACGGCCGGTGTGAATGGCGGCAACGGCGGCATCGGCGGCAACGGGGGCTCGCCCGGCCTGTGGGGCAGCGGAGGGATCGGCGGGCAAGGCGGCGACGGCGGGGCGGCCCCGTCCGGCTCGGTGGGCATTGCCGGAAGCGGCGGGGCCGGGGGTGGCGGCGGCGCCGGTGGCCTCTTCGGTGGTTCCGCAGCCGACGGAGGTCACGGCGGGACGGGCGGGGACGGCGGGACCCTCGGCGTCGGCGGAACCGGCGGCATCGGCGGCATCGGCGGCATCCAGGGCGGGTTCGGCATCGGCGGGGTCGGTGGAGCCGGTGGTGATGGAGGCGCCGGATTGGACGGTGGGGGTGGCGGTGCCGGTGGTACCGGCGGGCTCGGGGGGTGGTTCTACGGGGCCGGTGGTGCCGGCGGCGCCGGCGGCGCCGGGGGCACTGGGGTGTCGCTGGGTGGCGTCGGTGGGCCCGGCGGCCTGGGCGGTCCCGCAGACGCGACCGGCAGCGGCGGCGTCGGCGGGGCCGGTGGTGCTGGGGGTTCGGGCTACCAAGTAGGTCAGCAGGGCGGTGCCGGCGGCAACGGCGGCTTCGGCGGGTGGCTCGCCGGCAACGGCGGTCTTGGCGGGGTCGGGGGCGTCGGCGGCACCAGCCTCATGGCCAGCACGCCCGTCAACGGCGCCAACGGTGGCAACGGCGGCGGCGGCGGATCGGCACCATTCATCGGCGCCGGCGGCGGCGGCGGCGCGCCCGGGACGGGCGGACACGGCAGCGGCGGCGGCGGTGACGGGCTCGATGGGGTCGCGGGCACCCCCGGTCTCGACGGGGTTGTGTTCGGCTGACGTGCACCGCGCACGTCATGTGAGTGCGGCAAAATAGGGAACGATGTCGTCCGATCAAGACCTCCGGCCAGGACTTGGATTTCCCACGGTGACCGGCTGAATGCCGGCCGGCCAGCATCCCTATTTCGCGTACGGGTCGAACCTGTCCGTCAGGCAGATGCTCCGGCGCTGCCCCGATGCCACCGATCCGCGGCCCGCGATACTGCGCGACCACGAATGGCTGATCAACGAGCGCGGCGTGGCCACCGTCGAGCCGTTCGTCGGCAACGAGGTGCACGGCGTGCTCTGGCAGATCTCCGACCACGACCTGGCGACGTTGGACAGCGCCGAGGGCGTGCCGGTGCGCTACCGGCGCGACAGACTGACCGTGCACACCGACACCGGGCCGTCACCCGCCTGGGTGTACATCGACCACCGGGTGACGCCCGGCCCGCCCCGGCCGGGCTATTTGCCGCGGATCATCGATGGCGCCCTGCACCACGGGCTGCCGCAGCGGTGGATCGACTTCCTGCGCCGGTGGGATCCCGCACACTGGCCTCGGCCGGCTTTGCTGACGGGGCATGGGCCGCAATCGCTTTCGGCGCTGCTGAGCGAGCCGGGGATGGTCGAGGTCAGCCGGTTGCGGTCCCGTTTCGGGTTCCTGGCCATCCACGGCGGCGGGCTGGAAGAGATGACCGACCTGATCGCCGAACGCGCCGCCGAGGCCGCCGGCGCGTCGGTATACGTGATTCGGCATCCCGACCGCTACCCGCATCACCTGCCGTCGGCTCGCTTCGATCCCGATGAGTCGGCCCGCCTCGCGGAGTTCCTCGACCACGTCGACGTCGTGGTCTCGGTGCACGGCTACGGCCGCATCGGGCGCAGCACCCAGCTGCTGGCCGGGGGCAAAAACCGTGCGCTGGCAGCGCATCTGGCCCGCCACATCAAGCTCCCCGGCTACCAGGTCGTCACCGACCTGGACGCCATTCCGCGGGAGCTGCGCGGCCTGCATCCAGACAACCCGGTGAACCGGGTGCGCGACGGCGGGGCGCAGCTGGAACTGTCGGTCCGGGTCAGGGGCCTGAGCCCGCGCAGCCCGCTGCCCGGGCCGGACGGCTGGTCGCCGGTGACTTCCGGCCTCGTGCAAGGCTTGGTGGACGCGGCACGTTCCTGGTAATTGCCAGTTGTTTTGCGATTGTTGAGTGGAGGTTGTTGGTGGCCAAGGATTTTCGTTTCTCGGTGAGTGTCCGTTTCGTCAAATCGCGCGCGGCGCTGGTGGAGCTCGTGAAGCGGGCGGAAGACGGTGGATTCGACGTCATCTGCGTGCCTGACCATCTCGGTGCGGCGGCGCCGTTTCCGACGCTGACCGCCGCGGCGATGGTGACGACGAAACTCCGGCTGAGCATGTATGTGCTCAACGCCGCCTTCTACAAGCCGGCCCTCCTGAGCCGTGACATTCATGCGCTGGACGTGCTGAGCGAGGGCCGAGTCGAGGTGGGACTCGGAACCGGTTATGTCCGAGAGGAATTCGACGCCGCCGAGCTGCCTTACCCGAGCGCCGGACGCCGGGTGGACTACCTCGAGCACATGACGACCTACCTCAAAGAGCATCACCCGACGACGCCGATCCTGATCGCCGGAAACGGCGACCGGGTGATGACCCTGGCCGCCCGGCAGGCCAACATCATCGGGCTGACCGGCTCACGGGTCCACGAGGCCGACGATCCGCTGGCCGAACGCATCGAGTTCGTCCGCAATGCCGCCGGTGACCGATTCGACTCGACTGGAGCTGAACCTGGCGATCACGGCGGTGCCGCGCGAAGGCTCGACCATGCCGGACCTGTCCATGACCCGCAGGTACGCATCGGACCTGTCCGATGCGGAGATGCTGGAGCTGACCTCGGTGCTCAGCGGCTCACCACGCGAAATGGCCGATCGGTTGTCCGGCTACCGGGACCGGTACGGCGTCACCTGCTTCACCGTGCAGGACAACCACATCGGCAATTTTGCGAAGGTGATCGCGGAGCTGCGGTGACCGGCCACCGCGGGACGTCTTAACCGCGGCGCTCCCGGTAAGCTCAGCCTGCCGCCCTCGTAGCTCAGGGGATAGAGCACGGCTCTCCTAAAGCCGGTGTCGCAGGTTCGAATCCTGCCGGGGGCACGGGCGAAACGCCTGGTCAGTGGCTGTTTTTATCCGGTTTGGGAGACGGCCGCGTGCGATCTTCTGTAGCGCGTGCAGCGGTTACCAGCGCATCCGCCCAGGTCAAGGCACGGGGTTCGTGTCTTTGCCGGATTCTCCGATAGATCGGTCTCGATTCACGATGATGCTTGGTCATGGGCGGGTACAGCCGCGAGGACATCATCGCCGCGATCCAGCAAGCCACTGCACACGACGGCGGCAAACCGGTCGGCCGGATGCGGTTCGAGACGCTTACGGGGATCACTCGGCGATCATGGCAGGGCGTCTACTGGACGAGGTGGAGCGATGCGTTGCGCGCGGCCGGGTGGCCGGTTTGCTCCTGCCCCACAACGGATTACGTCTGCATTTCACAGATCCCCATGACGTGTTTCGGCCGTGTGACCGTGGGGGCGGGAGGAGGGGGTCTACCCACCCCTCCATCTGCGACCCACTACCTGCGCCGGTCGGCGGTGGGCGTCGGGGTTGTCGTCAGCGTGTTGACCGGATGGTGTTGACCGATTTGGAGAAAGTACGGTTCACGGTCAACCATTACGGCCGACGTCAATCAGTATCTTGAAGGCTCGTGGGTCGAGGCCGAACACCTGAACGGCGGCTGACTTTCCCTTCAGGACATGAAGGCCCCGGTCGATGAGTCCTGAGGGTCGAGACGCCAAGGAATCGACGCATTGCTGAGTGAGAAGGATCGCGTCGCCGCTGGTTTTGGTGAGTTGCTCGACGCGGGCTGCCACGTTCACGGTGTCACCGATCAGCGTGAACTCCAGCTTGCCTCCGCCGCCGATGGTGCCGGCGATCACCACCCCGGTGTTGATGCCGATGCCGATCCGAAGCGCCCCACGGAACCGCTCCGCGACCAGGCGCTGAATCAACACCGCGGCTGTCACGGCGGCGTTGGCATCATCCGCGAGGTCATTGGGTGCACCGAAGACCGCCAGCGCGCCGTCACCGAGGAACTTGTTGACGTGCCCGCCGGCATTGACAACCGCCGGGACAACGATCTCGAACAGCGCGTTGAGCCGGGAGACCGTGTCCTCGGCGGTGTTGGCCTCGGCGAACGGGGTGAAGTCACGGATGTCAACAAACATCACCGTCACCTCGCGGCGCTCTCCGGTGAAGACGTCGTCACCCTGCTGAAGCAGCCGCGCCGCCAAGGCCGGGTCCACGTACGTCCCGAACGCCGTCTGAAGCCGTTGCCGCTCAGCCAATCCCGCCTGCATGCGGTTGAACGACGCCGCGAGCGCACCGAGGTCGTCGTCCTGAACGACCGGCAGACGTTGGCGGTAGTCGCCGACTCCAACTCGCTTAGTGCCTTCGGCGAGGTCGCGAATCGGCCGCAGGGACGGTGCGAACGTGGTGGCAACGGTCAAGGGCAGTGCGAAGCCGAGCGTTAACGCACACCCGATCAGGGCGAAGAGCACGGGTTCCTCACGCGCGCGAACAAACACCACCGCCAGCATCGCGCCGTCAACAGCGAACACGTAGACGACCGCGAGCATGCACACACTCGACCACGCCGCAAAAGTCGGCCGCGAGCGCGGCAAGGAGTCGCCGATCCCCGTGTCAGCGGCGATTGCGACCCGGGCTGGCCGCAGCACTACCTCCGCAAGGCCGTGCACACTGGCTGCCACTACGGCAACTCCTTGAGCAGCGCCAAGAATCCCGTACTGGACGAGCCGCACGCCAGTCACCCCAGCCATCGCACCGATAACCGCCGAAAACAGCCCGACCCACACGAAGTTGAACACCAGCCCTCGAACAACCATCCCTCGGGTGTAGGCGTAGGTCGCATTCAGTGCCTTCGGGCGATCAACCTCCTGGCCTGCCGCCCACCGCTCAATAACGCGACTCGCCCCCGAACCGGGAAGCACAATCACGTAAGACAGCACTGGCACGGCGAAAATGGTGACGGCGGCCGCTTCGACGTAAACGGTGGACTTCGCGACAGCAACGATGAGACACGACCAAAAGAGGTAGATCGGCACCATCAGTGCGACTGACACGCCGTACATCGCCAACGAGTACCGCGCCGCATACCGATCCCACGCCCACTGCCAGATGCGATCCATGCCATGAGGCTAAGCCTGAGCCGCCGAAAACGACCTTCGATTGGGCCGCAAGTTGAACACAGGACGATGATCATCCCGGCCCCGCGTTACGGTTGGGCTCGCCGGTACGGCGCGGCGGCGGCTGCGGAATTCCGGCCGGTTGCTTCGGCTGATCCTTGACACTCCCTATATGAGGGAGTTAAACCGTGGCCGATGAGATCGACTTAGCAAAATTTCATTTCTCGACCGCTACATGAAGGCTTCATACGCCCGAGGCTCGGCCGGACGGGTGGGAGTAATCAGCTCAGCCTTCGGAATCAAGGCTTCCGCTTTGGAGAAAGTACATTCCAGGGTCAACCATTGCGGCCGACGTCAATCAGTATCTCGACGGCCCGTGGGTCGAGGCCGAACACCTGAACGGCGGCTGACTTTCCCTTCAGGACATGAAGGCCGCGGTCGATGAGTCCTGAGGGTCGAGACGCCAAGGAATCGACGCATTGCTGAGTGATAAGGACCGCGTCGCCGGTGGTTTTGGTGAGTTGCTCGACGCGGGCTGCCACGTTAACGGTGTCGCCGATCAGGGTGAACTCCAACTTGCCGCCGCCGCCGATGGTTCCAGCGATCACCACCCCGGTGTTGATGCCGATGCCGATTCGAAGTTCCCCGCTGAATCGCTCGGCGACCAGGCGGTGAATCAGAACAGCGGCATTGACAGCGGCATCGGAATGATCCGCGAGGTCGTTCGGTGCGCCGAAGACGGCCAGCGCGCCGTCGCCGAGGAACTTATTGACATGCCCACCCGCGTCCACGACAGCAGGCACCACGATCTCGAACAGCGCGTTGAGGCGCGCGACCGTGTCCTCGGCGCTGTTGGCTTCGGCGAACGGGGTGAAGTCGCGGATGTCGATGAACATCACCGTCACTTGTCGGCGCTCCCCGGTGAACACATCGTCACCCTGCTCAAGCAGGCGTGCCGCCAGGGCTGGATCGACGTAGGTGCCGAACGCCGCCTGAAGTCGTTGCCGCTCAGCCAAACCCGCCTGCATACGGTTGAACGACGCCGCCAGCGCGCCGAGATCATCGTCTTGAACCACCGGGAGGCGCTGGTTGTAGTCCCCCGCCGTAACGCGTTCAGTTGCTTGGGCGAGGTCGCGGATAGGTTGCAGCGACGGCGAAAACAAGACTCCGACGGTGATCGGCACCCCGATAACCAGTAGCAACCCCAGCCCGATCACACCAAAGACGACAGGGTTTTTCGGTGCCCGATCCAGCGCCGCCGCCACCATCGCACCAAAGACACCGAACGCGAATATGACCGCCAGCATGAGCACGTTTGACCAGGCGGCGAAGGTCGGATGTGACCGGGGCAGGGAGTCACCAATCGCCGAATCACCGGCTATCGCGACTCTGGCTGGCCGCATGACCCTTTGTGGGAGTGTGTGCACTGTGATCAGCGCGAGGTCCGTTCCTACAACGACGCCCAAGACCACGTACTGGACTAGCCGCGAACCGGTCGCCCCGGCACTAGCACCGACAACGGCTGATAGCAGGCCAGCTAAGACAGCGTTGACCGTAACCGTTCGACCAACCATTTTCCGGGTCCAGGCGTAGGTCGCGGCCAGTGCCTTCTCCCGATCGACTTCCTGCCCCGCCGCCCACCGCTCCACAACGCGACGCTCCCTCAGACCGAGACACAAGGCCATCCAGTCCAGCACCGTCGCGGAGACAACGGTGACCGCGGCCGCGTCCACATAGTCACCAGACTTCTCGACAGCAACAATGAGAAACGACCAAAGAAGGTAAACCGGCATCGCCAGCGGCACCGCGAGAGCGTAGAGCGCCCACGTGTACCTCGGCCCATACCGATCCCACACCCACCGCCAGAAGCGATCCATGCCCATGAGGCTAAGCCTGAGCCGCCGAAAATCGCTTGCGGTTGGGCCGAGCGTTTGAACGCAGCGGTGGACGGCTCCTCGGCGATGTTCGACTGCCCTCAGCGGGCCATCCGCTGCGCAACGAACCACTCGCAGTCACTCGACGCCGTTGTGCCCGTGGGACTTCCGCCGCCCCCTCCCGGCGCTGCGGCGGTGTGGGCGTCGAGAGTGTGGTCGTCAGCCGCCACCTATGGCCCCCGGCCCCGCCGGAGGCTCGGGTGGTTCCAGCCATGGGCAGTAGGCGTCATTGAGGGAGATTTTGTATGAGATTTATGCGCTCCAGATAGATGACGTCAGCGGGTGGATAGGTCGTAACGACCCGCGCTGTGGTCCCGGGCTGACTGGGGCGCTCACATCGCTATGCACTGCACGATGTTGTCGTCACCTGCGCCAGTTTTGGACTTTGTGTCCTTCACCGTTCCGTTGACGCTGATGGTGCAAGTCGTCTCGTGCCCGGTTGGGTTCGCGCTCACGCTCAAGAGCGCAGTGGGACTGGAGTCCTTGTTGGTAAACGAAACGGACCATGGGACCGGCTGATTGGTCAGCGTTTGCAGGACACCCGTTGCGTCGTAGTACGTCACCACCGCCAACGGGGCATCCGAGGTCACCGTGTATACGACCGCATCGCCCGGGCTTGCGCTCGCGGCCGGCGCGGTTGTCAGCGACGCTGCCACCACGAGTGCAGGGACTACAGCCAGCTTCTTGGTCATCAGCGCTCCTTTGTTGCCCCCGCTGACGGATACTTTGCGCCCACCGCGCCATCTCAGCAACTCGTACGGCCGGCCACGACGGGCAAAGGGGGAAATTTGCGGGGGCGTCCGGGTGCCGACTGCCAGATCTACGCGGTTGCAGGGATTTTAGGCGGCACACGGACGACGCAAGATAGCCGGTATGGGCGTGGAGTTGCGGCTATGCCAACTGCCGACCGACAACTGCGTCGCCGCACCTCCAAGGAGATGCGTGTGCTGCTGACGACGAAAGCGCAAGCAGCAGTGGGGAGTTCGGCACGTAAACCCCTGATAACTCGGCTCCAAGAATCCTTTCAGAATCCCCAGAGGGCGCCACGTGACCGACGCTCCAACCGTGACAACGGAATACCGGACCGCGGATTCCCGGAGGTCACGCGCCGGAGCCACCATTGCCGCCGTTTCCGTACAGCCAATCGCCACCGCCCCACTGCCTGCAGCCGCATCGGCGCCGTTGCCCGCCAGCGGCCCGGCCCGTGAGCAGCTTCCACGGCGAGAAAATGTCCTCGAGGCCCTGCAGCGGTGACGCGTTGGCGGCCTCGGCGAGGCGACAAGCATGGACCACACCCGCAGCCGCCCCCGCTTTCCCCGACAGCTCGAACGATGCCCCGTCATCGCGCGATTGACCGGATCGTAACCCGGCGTGGGGACGTTTTCTAACGTTTGTGAAAGTTTGCCTGGGACTCAACTCTGCCGGGCGGTGTCGAAGCGTCTGAGTTTGATGTGTCAAGTCTTCTGAGACTGGTTTGTCGCGCATGGAATGGGCCGGCCGAAATCCGGCTAGGAGGGGTTGGGGACTTAGCTGCCGTTCGTCCCATCGACTCCCAACAGCCCGCCGCTGCCGCCGACTCCCGGAGTCTTGCGAGTGGGACCGGCGCCCGCGTCGCCGCCGTTGCCGCCGTTGCCGATGAACTGGGCGTTGCCGCCGTTGCCTCCAGCGCCGCCGGTGGACGCTGCGCTGTAGCCATCACCACCCGTACCGCCGGCGCCACCGCTGCCGATGAGCGCGGATTTGCCGCCCGTGCCGCCGGTGCCGCCGAGGCCCTCGCCGAAACTGCCGCCGCCGCCGGGGCCACCGGCGCCGCCCTCGCCGCCGTTGCCGAACAGGAAGCCGGCGTCACCCCCCGCACCGCCGTGGCCCCCTTCGCCCCCGCCGCCAAGCACCGCGCCCTCGGCGCCGCCGGTGCCGCCGGTGCCACCCTCCCCGCCGTCGCCGAAGAATATGCCGCCCTTGCCGCCGGCCCCGCCGACGCCGCCGATGATGCCCCCGCCGCCCGCCCCGCCCGAGCCGCCGCGCCCGCCCAATAGGCCGCTGTCGCCGCCCGCGCCGCCGGCGCCGCCGCCGCCGGTGCCTCCGCCCGCACTTCCGCCGGCACCGCCGATTCCGCCGTTGGCCAGCAATCCCCCGTTTCCGCCGTGACCACCAGCACCGCCGTTCCCCCGGTATCCGGGGGCGCCGCCGGCCCCGCCGGCCCCGCCGGCGGAGAACAGCCCGCCGGTGCCACCGTTGCCGCCTGCCCCCGCCGTGCCGGCGGCGTTGTTGGCGCCCACGCCGCCGGCACCCCCAGCCCCTCCGGCGCCGCCGAACAGTCCGCCGGCGGCGCCATTACCTCCCGCGCCGACAGTGCCCACACTGTTTGCTCCGCCGCCGCTCCCCCCGGACCCG
This sequence comes from uncultured Actinomycetota bacterium, assembly GCA_963778135.1. Classification (GTDB taxonomy): domain Bacteria; phylum Actinomycetota; class Actinomycetes; order Mycobacteriales; family Mycobacteriaceae; genus Mycobacterium. The sequence goes on from CAVZTC010000006.1 coordinate 277,738, forward strand.
CCTTTACCGAAGAGGAACCCCGCGGTGCCGCCGTTGCCGCCGTTAAAGCCATTTTCGCCGGACCCGCCGTTGCCGCCGTTCCCGATCAGCCATCCACCGGCGCCGCCGTTTGCCCCGCTTCCGGGCCTCCCGTTGACGCCGTTGCCGATCAGCGGACGACCCGTCAGCGACTTCCACGGCGACAGCAGGTCCTGCAGGCTCTGCAACGGCGAGGCGTTGGCCGCCTCGGCGCTTCCGTACGAGCTCGCGCCCGCGGACAAGGCGTGCACGAACTGGTCATGGAACGCCGCTGCCTGGGCACTCAGCGCCTGGTATTGCCGGGCGTGGGCGGAAAACAGCACCGCGATGGCGGCCGACACCTCATCCCGGGCTGCGGACAGGATCGCCGTCGTGTGGGTTGCCGCGGCCGCGTGGGCTGCGCCGAGCGCCGATTCGATGCCCGCCAGATCCGTTGCTGCCGCTGTCATCATCTCTGGCGCCGCGATCACGTACGACATGCCTGTCCACCCCTCTTAGCCGTTCGCGCTGCCGGTCGCGATCCATAGTCGCTCGAAACAGCCGGATGGCGTTGAGTAGTCGACTACTCCAATCTTTGGCGATGGCCTGACCTCCGATTGAGCCGTTCGCGATCCCAGCAACCCGCACGACCCCCAGTCTTTGTCAGAGCTCAACGGCTCCCCGTCGATGAGGTGTCGACCGTGCAGGCGGGCTCGAACCACGTTCCCCACCCCAACCCCTTCCGGGGAGCAGCCGGTCACGACACGCCGACCTCACCGTTCTCCCGGCAGGTCTAGCCGACCCCGGTATCGGTCAGGCGTTCCGTCGACATTCGCTGGCCGACCGCTAACTCGGAAGGTCGCAGAGCAGCCGGCGTTCCCGCCTGTGGAAGGGGGTCCAGCCCCGAGTTCTGATCAGGAATCGTCCAGCGCCCTACCAAGCTATTAGGTTCTGAGCATTGCTCCTTAGCGATCCACTTGGCAGTCAACAGGCCGCGTGGTCAGTGACCTGAGCCGCCGGTTCTCATTAACGCCTGGCAACGCTGAAACCCTGCGACGGCTGAAATCCGCCGCAACGGCCCACTGAATCGCCCAGTACCGGGGAACCACCTTGCCGCATCTTGGCGCTGACACGCAAAATCAACACGCGCCTTTGAAGTACTGATCAGCTTCGCTGGGCACTCGGACCGGTCCCTTGGCGCTGGCTCAACGTCTGCGGGGTGCTGCATTCGGCGAAGAACAACGCAGTGACCGCTAGAAGCAATGCCGACAACCTAGTCATACACGCCCTGCCGGATCATGTACCCCTCCCGACCGAGTGGTCCGTCGTATCGCGCGATTGTGCCAGCACAATTGCCGCAGGCATCACCAAGACGGCCCGCAAGTTGGCCCGACGCATTCAAACGACAACTGAAACTTTTGCTACGACAAGCTTTTTGCCGCTCGCGGCTTAGATACTTAAGGGGTGTTTCCTCCGCACTCCGGGGCGTCGTAACCGGTGGCCTGCCAGGATTCTCCTGTGTCTAGGTCCTCGCACCACAGCGCTAGCCCTGGGCTGCAGTGGCACCGTATGTTGTCGGCATGTGCCGTGCTGGCAGAGCCAGCCAGGCACGCCAGTGCGAGTGCGATCACGAAAGCGATAGCCAGCTGCTTGATCGTGATCATTTCGGTTTCCTTTTGTCTTACGGATATGACGTGCTGGGGTAATCGTAGATTCGCAGCCTTTGCCGGCACAGAGCCGTTCTTCGCTCGCTCGCGTACAGACGCCAAGCGGAGCATGATGCCGCAAACGCCACTAATGAGCCTGGCCAGCCGCAGGGACTCTGCTACTCAGTGACGCAACGAAGTTGCCTCACCAATACGACCCAACGCCAGGGTGGGGCTGATAGAGGTGACAGCTTCTTGGGTTTGTAGATGTTTGCCGGATGCCTATTCCTCCGGCCGATTCGAAACATCTGAGTTTGATATGTGGATCTTCTGAAACTGGTATATCGCGCTCGGAATGGGCAGGGCGGAACTGGTCGGAGATCAGCCGCCGCGAGTTCGCTGTGGATGACAACGGCGTCGACTCGACGCGTTCCCAAGACGGGGTTTGCCGGGGCGAACCGTGGGCTAACCGAGGGGCTAGCCGCCGTTCGCCCCGTTGGCTCCCAACAGCCCGCCGTGGCCGCCGACTCCCGGAGTTTGACGAGTGTTGCCGGCACCCGCATCGCCGCCGCTGCCGCCGTTGCCGATCAGCCGGGCGTCGCCGCCGTTGCCTCCTGCGCCGCCGATGGCCACTCCGCTATAGCCATCACCACCGTTACCGCCGGCACCACCGCTACCGATGAGCCCGGATTTGCCGCCGGTGCCCCCGGTGCCGCCGATGCCCTCGCCGGCAGGGCCGCCACCGCCGAGGCCGCCGATACCGCCCTTGCCGCCGTCGCCGAACAAGAAGCCGGCGTCACCCCCCGCGCCGCCGTGGCCGCCGCCTCCCCCGCTGCCGCCGAGATTCGCACCGTTGGCGCCGCCGGTGCCGCCTCCGCCACCGTCCCCGCCGTGTCCGAAGAATATGCCGCCGGCCCCGCCAGCCCCGCCGGAGCCGCCGGCGATGCCACCGCCGCCCGCTCCGCCGGAGCCGCCGTTCCCTCCCAATAGGCCGCTGTTGCCGCCCGCGCCGCCGGCCCCGCCGAAGCCTGAGTTCGGTGTAGCGGTTCCACCTGCACCGCCCACTCCACCATTGGCGCACAATCCCCCGTTCCCTCCATGACCACCCACACCGCCGTCTCCCCGGAACCCGCCAGCGCCGCCGGCCCCGCCAGCCCCGCCGGGCGAGAACAGTCCGCCAGCGCCGCCGTTGCCGCCGGCACCCGCGTGGCCAGTGAGATTGTTGCCGCCGAGGCCGCCGACGCCTCCGGCTCCTCCGGCGCCACCGAACAGTCCGCCGGCTGCACCATCCCCTCCCGCACCGGTAGTGCCCACACTGTTCGCTCCCCCGCCGGCCCCTCCGGACCCCCCGTTGCCGAAGAGGAAACCGGCGGCGCCGCCGTTGCCGCCGTTGAAGGCAACGGTCGCGGACCCGCCGTCGCCGCCGTTGCCGATCAACCATCCGGCGGCACCGCCGTTTGCCGCGGTTCCCGGCGCGGCGTTGGCCCCGTTACCGATCAGCGGCCGACCCGTCAGCAACTTCCACGGCGACAGCACGTCCTGCAGGCCCTGCAACGGCGCGGCGTTGGCGGCCTCGTCGCTTCCGTACGAGCTCGCGCCCGCGGCCAAGGCGTGCACGAACTGGTCATGAAACGCCGCCGCCTGGGCACTCAGCCCCTGATATTCCTGGCCGTGGGCGGAAAACAGCGCCGCGATGGCGGCCGACACCTCATCCTCGGCTGCGGCCAGCACGGAAGTCGTGTGGGTTGCCGCGGCCGCGTGGGCCGCGCTGAGCGCCGATTCGATGCCGGCCAGATCCGTTGCTGCCGCGGTCATCATCTCCGGCGCCACGATCACATAGGACATGTCTGCCTACCCCCTCAAGCCGGTCGCGCTACTGGTCAATGCATCCTCGCCCGAAATGACCAGGCGGCGCTAAGTAGTCGACTACTTAATCTTCTGTACCAGTTACCCGATTGATGTGCGCTTAGGGTTTGTCGACCGTGCGGTCTATGGATGAAATCCACAGTTAACTCGCTTGCCCTTAGCGCCCTGTTGGACCAACCTGATTGAAGCGTCAACCACCGAGTCGGACCCTTCAGGTACCCCGCGTTGTAGTCGAAGGAAACTAGCGATGATCCGTTGTGTACGCATGTGGACAGGCGAGGACGGTAACTCGCTGTTCGAGGAGGGCTGGATCGATCTCGTCGAGGGAATGCGCGGCGACTCCGTAAGCGAGCAGATCCGCGTCAGCGAGCTCTCATTCCAGGAGACGCGGTCGGGCGGATCCTACGAATGGCATCAGGATCCGGTGCCCCGTTTCGTCATCACCCTGTCCGGCACCCTCGAGTTCCAGACGAAGTCCGGTGCTACGTTCGTCATCCGTCCCGGCGATGTCCTTCTCGCGCAGGACAACAGCGGCACCGGCCATAAGTGGCGGCTCATCGGCGACGACCCCTGGCGCCGAGCCTACGTGATCTATGAGGACGGGCAGGACCTTCACTTCAAACCGGCAAACACGCAAGGAGACAACGGATGAACGCCCCAATACCAGAAAAGCCAGACGTGGTGCTGATCGGCGCCGGCATCATGAGTGCGACGCTGGGCACCCTTCTCAAGGAGCTCGATCCCACGCTGAACGTCGTGATGTTCGAAACCATGCACGACTGCGCGCAGGAAAGCTCTCAGGCCTGGAACAACGCGGGAACGGGCCATGCGGCCAACTGCGAACTCAACTACACGCCAATGCTTTCCGACGGCAGCGTCGATATTTCCAGGGCACTGCAGGTCAACACGCAGTTCGACCTGTCGCGCCAGTTGTGGTCCTATCTGGTCACCATGGGCGCCATCCCGGATCCCCGAGCCTTCATCGAGCCTTGCCCGCACATGAGCTTCGTCTGGGGTGAGGAGAATGTCGCCTTCCTGCGCGCGCGCTACAACGCGATGTCGGCACATCATTGCTACCACGGCATGGAATACAGCGAAGATCACGGCGAGATCGGCCAGTGGGTGCCGCTGGTGATGGAGGGACGGGACGCGCAGCAGTCCGTCGCCGCGACCAGGATGCTCACCGGCACGGACGTCGACTATGGAGCACTCACGCATCTGCTCGTCGACCAGTTGCAGACCCAACCAGGCTTCGCTCTCGGCTACAAACACACAGTGACTGGCCTCAGCCGTCTCTGGGATGACCGTTGGGGCGTAACGGTTAAGGATGCTGTTACCAACGAAAAGTTGTCCTTATCAGCGAAGTTCGTGTTCATCGGCGCCGGCGGCGGCGCCTTGGAGCTCCTACAGAAATCCGAGATCCCCGAGGGACAGGGGTATGGCGGTTTCCCGGTGAGCGGTGTCTGGCTGCGCTGCGACGTCGACGACGTCAGCGCCCGTCACCATGCCAAGGTCTATGGGAAGGCCCCCGAGGGCTCACCGCCGATGTCGGTGCCGCACCTCGACGCGCGGATGATTTCCGGCAAGCGCTCGCTGCTCTTCGGTCCGTACGCGGGGTTTTCCACGAAGTTCCTCAAGCACGGTTCCTATTCGGATCTGTTCCGCTCGGTCGAGCCGAACAACCTCCTGCCGATGTTGACGGTGGCGCGCGACGACTGGCGACTGGCCGAATACCTGGTCGGCCAGGTGCTGCAGACCGGATCGCACCAGTTCTCGCTCCTTCAGCAGTTCTTTCCCGAGGCCAAGCGGCACGACTGGCGCGAAGCGGTGGCGGGCCAGCGCGTGCAAATCATCAAGCCTGCACCGCGTCACAGCGGCGAGCTCGAGTTCGGCACCGAGCTGATCGGCGGCGCCGACGGCTCGATCGTCGCCCTGCTCGGCGCCTCGCCGGGCGCGTCGACCTCTGCCTACATCGCGCTCGAGGTTTTGGAGAAGTGCTTCGCGGCTGAACTGGCCGGCGGCTGGCGTGAACGACTGAAGACAATCATCCCGACCTACGGCATCGACCTGACCCAAGACCCGGCCGCCTGCAAGGATATTCGCGCCAAGACAGCCTCGGTACTCGGGCTGGCGAACGTCTAACACTGCCAAGGGAAGATCACGCTGTGGACATCGATGCGATTGGCTTTAGTCAGCAGTGGGTGCAGGCTTGGAACGCCCACGACGTCGAGGCGGTGCTGCGGCACTTCGACGACGACGTGGTGTTCACCTCGCCGGTGGCCGCCAAGATGCTGCCCGAAACGGCGGGAGTGGTGCGGGGGAAGTCTGCACTCCGGGCATACTGGGCGACAGCCCTGCAACGCGTACCCGACCTCCGGTTCACCGTTGAGGGGGTTTACCAGGGCATCGACACCGTCGTGATCAACTACCGCAACCAAGACGGTGGCATGGTCTGCGAGGTGCTGAAGTTCGAGGGCAATCTGGTCTGCGAAGGGCACGGGACGTATCTGGTAGCGGGGTCGACGAGCGAGTCCGGCTAGAGACGTAAAGCGCCTGGCGCCCAAGCGCTTCGGTTACGTCGCCGCAGAGAGCGAAACGCCACCCTTGGCCACGCTATGGCACCCGTGCCCAGGGCTGACAATTCTGCGACTCGAAGGCCTTGACCGTTGAGGGAATGCTCGCGTACATCGGACCGACGGACGTGTTCGCTTGGGCCACATGCTCTTTGTTCGCATCGGGCGTGGTGTAGGTAAACCACGAGCACATTGACTCCGGGGTCGGTACGTTGTTTATCCACACCGTCCAGTTCGACGCCGACCCGCCCGTGCGGTAGAGGCCGGGCGCGATGTCGGCCCCCACCTGAAAGACACCGTTGCCCGGGATCGGGTCCATCGGCTCGGCGCCGGCCGGCGGCGCCAACGCGACCGCGACCGCGCAGGCGACGAACCCGGCCGGCAGGCGACTCGTTGGGGACATTTTGCTCTCCGTATTTTCCAGAAGCCCCAGATGCCAGCGTATGCCGAAGCGTGCTTGCCCAACAACAAATCGCCTCGAAGGGCCTACTTCGACAGCGCGATGTACTTGGTGTCGAGATACTCCTCGATGCCTTCGAAACCGCCTTCCCGACCGAAGCCCGACTCCTTGACACCGCCGAAAGGCGCTGCGGTATCGGATATTACGCCGCGGTTGACGCCGACCATTCCGGATTCGATGGCCTCGGCCACGCGCAGCGCACGGTCCAGCGACGCGGTGTAGATGTAGGCGGCCAGACCGTATTCGGTGTCGTTGGCGACGGCGATGCCCTGCTCCTCGGTGTCGAAGCCCGTGATCGGCGCGACCGGGCCGAACACCTCCTCGCGCAGGATGCGCGCGTTCGGCGGGACGTCGGTGAGCACCGTGGCCGGGTAGAAGTGGCCCGGCCCCTCGGGCACTTCGCCGCCGATCGCGACCGTCGCGCCCTTGTCGACCGCGTCGTCGACCAGTTCCTTCACCTTGTCCAGCTGTTTGGCGCTGATCAGCGGGCCAAGCGTGGCCGACGCGTCGAGGCCGTTGCCCAGCGTCACCTCGCCCATGCGCTTGACCAACTTGTCGGTGAACTCCTCGCGCACTGCGTTGGCGACGTGGAAGCGGTTGGCCGCGGTGCAGGCCTCGCCGCCGTTGCGCATCTTCGCCAGCATCGCGCCGTCCACGGCTGCGTCGACGTCGGCGTCGTCGAACACGACAAACGGTGCGTTACCACCGAGTTCCATCGTTGTCCGCAGCAACTTGTCGGCGCTCTGCTTGACGAGTGCCTTGCCCACGCCGGTGGAGCCGGTGAACGTCAGCTTGCGCAGCCGCCCGTCGTCGATCACGGCCTTCGTCACCTCACCGGGGTTGCTGGTCGGCAGGACCGACAGCACGCCCTTGGGCAGGCCCGCCTCGTCCATCAGCTTGGCGAGCCAGAGCATGGTCAGCGGGGTCTCCTGCGCGGGCTTGACGATCATGGTGCAGCCGGCGGCCACCGCGGGCCCGATCTTGCGAGTTCCCATGGCCAGCGGGAAGTTCCACGGGGTGATCGCGTAGCAGGGCCCCACCGGCTGCTTGGCGACGACGATGCGGCCGTCGCCGGCCGGGCTGGGCGAGAACCGGCCGTGGACGCGGACGGCTTCTTCGGCGAACCAGCGGAAATACTCGCCGCCGTACTTCACTTCGCCCATGCTCTCCGACAGCACCTTGCCCATCTCCAGGGTCATCAGCGTGGCGCCCTCGTCGGCGCGGGCGTTGATCATTTCCCACACCGAGCGCAGAATTTCGCCGCGCTCGCGCGCCGGTGTAGCGCCCCACTCGGCCTGGACGGACACCGCCGCGTCCAGCGCGGCGATGGCGTCGGCGGCTGTCGCATCGGCGACGGAGACCAGCACGTGGTCGTCGGAGGGGTCGTGGACATCGAAGGTGGCGGCGCCGGAACGCTCCTCGCCACCGATCCACAGACCGGTCGGAACGGATGACAACAGCTTGGCGGTATCCGTACTCCACCATTTACACCCTGCGGCCATCCGCCCGCACCTGCGTCCCGCGTATTCCGGCTTCTCCGTTATCCCCGGTTGCCGCCACCGCAATTGGGGTTCGAGGGCTTCGACGGCCACGCGCAGGCCTTGATGTCGGTCGTGCCATCGGAGCCGCCGCCGCTGAACACGGCGAAGGTGTTGCCCTGGGTCCCGGTGTAGGTGGCGCCGCCGGCTCCGTGCCAGCCACCGGAACTCACCACGGTCACCGCCCAGCCCTTAGCTTCGAGCGCGGTCTTGTAGGCGTCCATGACGTCGGTCGACGATCCGTTGACCAGGAAATGCATGTTGATGCCGCTGTCCGAAATGCCCGCAGGGCCGTCGGTGAGCCGAGTGTTCGCCGGGGTGGGTATCAACGATTGCAGTTGCGTTGCCGTGGCCGGCGACGTCGTCTTGGCGGCCGTGTTGGGCGAGCCGTCGCATGCCGATGTGGCCAGACCGATCGCCATGGCCGCGGCAACCAGGGCGTAGGTGTTGCGGCGCAGGGCGCGGGTCGTGTTGCGCTTGGCCGGGTTGGTGTTTGTTGAAGTGTTCATGACATTGATCGTTCCTTCGGCGCCGGCGCCGTGGTAGCGGTCGCGCGCTTGCAGGGTTACAAGCGTGGCTTGTACCCACCGCGCCTGCCTTTAGGGAATGCAGCGCCGGATCCGGGGTGTACTTCACGGCGAATACGGAGGAGATTGGGCATTGTCAGCACGGCGAAAGCGACCTCGGCCCCAAGGCACGCTTGCGGCTGCATAGCGCAAAGTCGGGAGAGATCAATGAAACTCATGTCACCCATGGATTCGCTGTTCTTGATCGGGGAATCGCGCGAGCATCCATTGCACGTCGGTGGTTTGCAGCTGTTTACGCCGCCGCAGGGCGCCGGCCCGGAGTTCGTTCGGGATACCTATGAGTCGATGCTGGCCTGCGCGGACATCCAGCCGACTTTCCGCAAGCATCCGGTGAAAACGCTCGGCGGATTCGTCAACGTCGCGTGGACATTCGACGACGATATCGACCTCGAGTACCATGTGCGGCGCTCCGCCCTGCCCGCGCCGGGACGGGTGCGGGAGTTGCTGGAACTGACCTCCCAGCTGCATAGCACCCTGCTGGACCGGCACCGTCCGCTGTGGGAATCGCACGTGATCGAGAGTCCGAGGGACGGGCGCTTCGCGGTCTACACCAAGGTTCATCACGCGTTGGTGGACGGTGTGTCCGCGCTCAAGCTGATGCAGAGGTCGTTGAACACCGACCCGGGCGACAGCGAGATCCGGGTTCCGTGGGCGTTGCCGCCCCGCCCCCGCGAGCATGCGCGCCTGCATCCGAAGGCGTTGCAAAGGCTCACCGAAACGACGCAGTCGGTGGCCCAGAAGGTGCCGGCGACGCTGGCCTTGGCGCGGGCCGTGCTGGGAGCGAAGGAACTTACTCAGCCGTTTCGGGCGCCGCGGTCCATGCTGAACGTTCCGATCGGCGGGGCACGCCGGTGCGCGGCACAGTCCTGGTCGCTGGAACGCATCGCGGCGGTCAAGGACGCTGCCGGGACGACTGTCAACGACGTTGTTCTGGCGATGTGCGCCGGCGCCCTACGGTCTTATCTCAGCGATCTGGACGCGCTGCCCGATTCGCCGCTGATCGCCATGGTCCCGGTGGACGTGCGCAGCGAGCATGACCCCGGCGGCGGCAACGCCGTGTCGACCGTGCTCTGCGACCTGGCGACCCACATCAATGACCCGACAAAACGGTTGGACGTCATTCACAGGTCGATGCAGGAAAACAAGAAGGTCTTGTCGCAGCTGCCCAAAGCGCAGGCAATGGCGGTGGGGATGGCCACATTCACCATGATGTTTCTCGGCGGTCTTCCAGGCTTCCGCCTGGCGCCGCCGCCATTCAACATCTGCATCTCCAACGTCCCCGGTCCCCGAGAGCCGATGTACTGCAACGGGGCGCGCCTCGACGGCAACTATCCGCTTTCGGTTGCCATGGATGGGCAGGCGCTCAATATCACCGTGGCAAGCTGCGGCGACAGCCTGGACTTCGGTCTCGTGGGGTGCCGCCGATCGGTGCCGCACTTGCAGCGGCTCCTCGGTCACCTGGAAACGGCGCTGAAGGACCTAGAGCAAGCCGTCGGGGCGTGAGAAATCGCGCGGCACCCCCCGGGCGGGACGCAGCGCTGGACGCAACCAATCACAAACAGGTCGTGCCATCGCGCATTTTGCCGGGATCGTGGCAATGTAGAAGGAAGGGTCCTCGCGCCGTTGGGGGGAGCCGAACAGCGGGGGGTACGCGATGGGATCTGAGAACCCGTCCCCAGTGACGGAGTCCACGCTCGAAGCCCGGCTCGCCACGACCACGACCGAGGGCGTCTGGCACCGGGCCTGCTCGCCACGCAGCCGGCTCACCACACGGTCGGTGGCTTGCCTCCGCACCGCCTCGGTCCACCCGGCCGCGGGCGGTATCGCGAACCGAGACGCGCAGGCGTCCGGCGGCCCAGAGTTCGCCGAGCGACGGCACATTGAACGGCGGCCGTCACGCGGCCCACGCAGTTTCACAATTGAGCGTCCGTTTAGTCGCGCGGATCTGTGTTGCCGGGGAACTGAAATAACTAATGGCCGTGGCGGTTCCACGGGTGATCCATGTCTGAAGAACAACTGAAAGGATCGAAATGCCGCACATCGTGATGACAGTATCGGGCAGCAACACCGACATGTGGAACACCGCGCCACCGCAACCCGCATGCGTGGCTTCCGCACTGGCGGCCGCGTTTCCAAATCTGTTCTACTGGCAGCCCGTCGGCAACTATCCGGCCAGCGTGTTCCCCATGGGGCCAAGCGTGGACGCCGGTGTCGCCGAGCTGAATAGGCTCTGCACACAGGTCAATCCGCCGGACGGCCAGCCGTCGTACCCGGACAATTCCATTATCCTGCTTGGGTATTCACAGGGCGCGATCGTCGTTTGCAAGTTCCTGCAGACGATAGCGTGGCAGAATCCGCAGCTCGCGAATCGCATTGTCGCGGTGGCTGTTTGGGGAAATCCGCTGCGGCTGCCGGGATTCGCGTCGGGCAACCAGTTCGCAGGGTGGCCGCTGCCGGGCAACGTGGACGGTGTCGTCACGGGCGGCATCTCCGGGCCGGCTTGCCTAATGCCGGCGGACGTCGCACCGCATCTATCCGCGCCGGTCACGCATTTCTGGGGTGACTTCGTCAACACGATCGGCAACGGCAACGACATCTACACCGATGCACCGATCGGTACCGACCCTTGGAACAACGAAGCGGACCCCGGCCGAATCGAGACGGAAATCTACAACATCGTCCAAAATGCCAATAGTCCAGATATTTTCGCAATCCTCCGTGAGGCATTGCGACTTGTGAACCCCACCACAACGGTTGCGGAGATCATTGCGATCACGGAGGCGATCTACAACGGCGGAATGTTCCTGGTAGCCGGTCCCACTGCGGCTCACTACACGTATGACACGACACCGATATATAACTTCGTGGCCCTGGCGGGCCAGGAGACGCCGCCGTTCCTGGGCAGCCAGGTTACGTCGCCCAACGTGTAGGAGCCGGACCTAGAGAAGGCCTAGCGGAGTTGTCACCGGCTTGCGTCCGGATGGGCCGTCATCGTTGAACGCAGTGCTGTGGACAGCGTCCGGGGTACGGCTGCGCCGGCGGGTCAGCCGCCCGGGGGATTTGGACTGGCTGTTTCTTCCCGGCGGCCCGGGGATGGGTTCGGAAAGCCTGTCGGAATTGGTCGACGCTGTCGACGTCCCCGGCAGTTCCTGGATGGTCGACCTCCCCGGCGACGGCTCGAACGTCGACGCCCCGGGAGCACCCGCCGATCCCTACAGTGTCTGGCCCCAGGTTCTGCTCGAAGCGGCCCGCGCTGTTGCCCATCCGGTTTTTGTCGGGCATTCCACGGGGGGCGAGTACCTGTTGTCCACCCCGGCGTTGGCCGCGTGTGCGGAAGGGCTGGTGCTGATTAGCTCCGCCCCCGACGCGTCGTGGATGGCGCTGTTCGACGAGATGGTGCGCGACAATCCCCTACCGGGCGTCGAACGGGCCACGGCCCGTTACGAATCCGATTCTACGGACGAAAATCTGCGGGCCGTTGCCGTCGAATCCGCGCCCTGGAACTTCACCGGACAAAGCGTTGCCAGGGGCGCCGAGATGCTGGCACGTATGCCTTACAACGCACGGGCTGCGCAGTGGTCGGACTCGAACTTCGATCGCAGCTACCGGGCCGCGTGGTGGCCAACGGCAATGCCGACCCTCGTTGTGAGCGGTTCGGCAGACCGCATCGTTGCCCAGTCGCTGTGGCAGGCGGAGCGCTTCCACACCCGGAACGTGATCTGGCGTGTCATCGCCGAGGCGGGCCACTTCCCCTGGATCGAACAACCCGCCGCCGTACGCGATGCGTTCGCGGCAGTCGCACAACGGATCTCAATCCGCCGCGATCCGCCCGTGAGGGACGGCACTTGCGCGCCGCCCCCTGGCTAGCCCAGATGTCCTGGCTCATCGTGCAGCACCGTCTCGGGCCGCACTGGGTAGGTTTCGTCGCTGACCAGGCGCTCGTTGGTGAAGTAGCCGCCCGTGCAGTCGCTGTACGACGACGAGTACCTGTCGCTGCCGCTCCTGGAGGTGCAGAACTGCGGCGAGTAGTGGGCGGGGACCCAGATGGTGCGCTGCCGGCTCCAGCTGCCGTCGCTGGATATCGGCCCGTCGCACAGGGTGCGGCGCTGGGAGCCGAGGAAGCCCCATGGCTCGGTCTTGCAGTTGACGCCCACCTGCGCGGGGCCGCCGAACGGTGCGCCTGCGTCGGCGCGGGCCGCGGCGGCAAGGCCGGCGGCGGTCGCGGTGATCGCCGAAACCAGCAGTGCGCCGGCCAGGGCACGGCGCAGGAATCCGAATCCCTTGGCAAGCACGGCGTTTGGTGTGGTGTTCGTCGTGGCGTCGTGGGTCTGGTTGGTGTTGGCTAAAGTGTTCATGACATTGATCGTTCATCTGACGTTGGCGTCGCAATAGCGGTCCCGTCCTTGCCGCGGTACAAGCACACCTTGTAACGGGCGGGCACCTCGGCGGACACCCGGTGGTCCTGACCGGCAGCTAACCAGCCAGTGGACAGCATGTGAACTCTGCCGAGGGCCGGTGTGGCTGGCGGCGCAATTGGTTACTTCTTTCGTTAGCGGGCGACTTGTCGTAAGTCGGCCTGCCGAAAGCCGTTGAGAGGACAGCGGCTTTCTGGAAGCTGTTGCACTGTAGCGATTTTAGGCATGCCTGTCGGCGGCGCCGTTCGCCCCGCAGGCCCGGTAAGACCCCGGGCGCCAGCGCCGAAAGGCCTGGAGCAACCCATCGCCGTCAGCAAGTAACGAAATCCCTGGGGGTAATTCGAAATGACTATCCGCCTTTTAGTGGCTGTGCTGGTCGCGTTGCTCGGCCCGCTGGGCGCAATCTCGACCGCCCATGCCGACAACAACAACAGCGACAACGCATTTCTGACTGCGCTCAAGTCCGAGGGCATCACCGACCACATCTCTCCCCAGCACGCGGTCGAGGCCGGTCGTTCCGTTTGTCAGAAACTCGACAGCGGCGAGACGCCGACCGCGATTGCCAATGACGTGCTGAACAGCAGTCAAATGCCCGCCTATCATTGCGGCTTCTTCGTCGGCGCGAGCATCAGGGCATACTGCCCGCAGTACACGCCGAAACTCAGCAGTAGCTAAAAATATTCGTCGCGACCCCACCCATTCGCGAATATTTCGACGGCGGTGTGACAGAAGTCGCCGCGGGCACCGGTGCCGTCCTCGCAGGAGACAAACTCGCAGGAGACAAACTCGCAGGAGATAAAAATGTCGACTTTCCTGGTCGCAGCACGCGAGGCGTCGGGCATCGGTCCGGGCACCGGCGGAGGCGGCGGCGGGGCGGCCAGCGGCACCGGCACGGTGATAGCGGCGGTGAGGCGACGAGGCGGTAAAGGCGGCAGGGCACCGGCGGCACCGGCGGAGCCGGCGGGGCGGCTGGCGCGGGCACCGCAGCTAACGGCACCCCCGGGACCGGCGGCAGGGCCGGCGGCGACGGGAATCCGTAACCCGTAGGCGTTCGGGGGCGGCCCTCGTCGCACGAAGCGCTCCGCGCAGTGCCGCTGAGGTCGCGCGCCCTGCCCAAACGCCGGCACTGCCCAAACGGATGAAGCGGCAGGAGCGCAGTACCCTTCTGCGTCAGCGTCGGGGCCGGCGGCGCCGGAGGCGACCCGTAGTCCGGCGGCGTATGCGGCCAAGGTGGCACGGGCTGGGTACCCCACCCGATGGCACCGAGGGCACCGCCGGCGGCGATGGCACCAACGGCAGCGGCGGCCCGATAACGCCAACGGCTCCAGGCCGCCGGCCGCTCGCCCAAATCGGCTATGAACGATGCCAAACAGCCGCAAAGCCGATCCGAGCCGGGTAGCGTTTTGCGCGCTGACTTCAAGATCGTGCTTGGAGTCGCCTTGAGGGGATGGGAACTCGTTAATGTCGTCTGTAATTGCAGAACTTGAGGCGTTGGCCGCAGCGTCGGCGAATGCCAGCGGGATCGGAGAGGCGCTCAAGGCCGCCAACACGGCGGCGGCCGGCCGCACCACCGCGATCGTGGCCGCGGCCGGCGATGAGGTGTCAGCGGCAATCGCGACCCTGTTCGGCACGCACGGTCAGCAATTTCAGGCGCTCAGCGCCGAGGCAGCCTCGTTTCACGACCGGTTTGTGCAGCTGTTGCGCTCGAGTGCGTCGACGTACGCGGCCACCGAAGCCGCCAACGCCACTCCCATGCAGGCCGTCCAGCACGCGCTCGCAAGCATGGCGTCGCCCGTGGCGGACGCGACGGGTCGGCCTCTGTTCGGCAACGGCACCAACGGCGCGGACGGCACGGGGGCCAACGGCGGCGACGGCGGTTGGCTTTGGGGCAACGGCGGCAACGGCGGATCCGGCGCGACGGGCGGTAACGGCGGCAACGGCGGCTCGGCCGGGCTGTTCGGGCGCGGCGGCACGGGCGGGGCCGGCGGTACCGGGGCAGCTGGCGCGACCGGAGGCAACGGCGGCAACGGCGGCAGCGGCGGGCTGCTGGGCGGCCGCGGCGGTGACGGCGGGGCCGGCGGGATCGGCGGCGCAGGAGCAGTTGGCCAGGCCGGCGGCAACGGCGGCAACGGCGGGGTCGGCGGCGCCGCCACGGACCTGGTGGGCGGCTTCGCCGGGACCGGCGGGGCCGGCGGCGCCGGGGGCGCCGGCGGCGCCGGCGCAGTAGGTGGCTCGAACCAGACGGGTGCCGGCGGCAGCGCCGGCGGGGTCGGCGGCAGCGGCGGGGCCGGCGGCGAATCCCAGTCCGCGCTGTTCGGCACCGGCGGCAACGGCGGCGTCGGCGGCACGGGCGGCCAAGGCGGCGAGGGTGGGGCGGGCGGCAACGGTTCAAGCTTCGCCGGCGGCACCGGCGGCACGGGCGGGATCGGTGGCGCAGCCGGCGTCGGCGGGGCCGGTGGCGCCGCAGATGGAGCGCAAGGCACGGCCGGTGTCGTGGGCGCCGTCGGTACTGGCGGCGCCGGTGGCACCGGCGGGACCGGCGGCAACGGCGACACCGGCATATTGAACGGCACCGGCTTTAACGGCGGAACCGGCGGCGCCGGCGGCACGGGCGGCTCGGCGGTGCTGGGCGGCACCAACGGCAACGGCGGCCTCGGCGGCACCGGCGGCCAGGGCGGGGCCGGCGGCAACGGCGTCGCGGGTACCAACAGCGACGGCCAGGCGGGTGGCATGGGCGGCGCTGGTGGCGCCGCGGGCGCGGGCGGCGCGGCCGGTACAGGTCAGGGCGCGGCCGGCACGGCGGGCACGGTCGGCACGGGCGGCGCCGGCGGCACCGGCGGAACCGGCGGTGCCGGCGCGGCGGGGACTGTGGGCAACGGCGGCACCGGTTTCAACGGCGGTACCGGCGGCGGCGGTGGGCAAGGCGGCTCGGCGGACGCCGGCGGCACCAACGGCGCCGGCGGCCTCGGCGGCACCGGCGGCGCCGGCGGCCTCGGCCTCGCGGGCGGCACGGGTGTCGGCACCGACGGCGCAGCCGGCGGCCAGGGCGGCAACGGCGGCGACGCGGGCGGCGGCGGCCTGGCCGGCGGCGGCGCCGGCACGACCGGGGCCGCAGGCAATGCGGGCACCGGCGGCACCGGCGGCCAGGGCGGTGCCGGCGGCAACGGCGGCGTCGGCGCGACCGGCGCCACCGGCTTCAACGGCGGGACCGGAGGCGCGGGCGGCAACGGCGGCGGGGCCGGCACCGGCGGCACCAACGGCAACGGCGGCCAAGGCGGCACCGGAGGCCAAGGCGGGCTAGGCGGCAATGGATCCGGCACTGACGGCGCCGCCGGCGGCTCGGGCGGTGGCGGCGGGGCCGGCGGCACGGCCGGCACCGGTGTCGGCGCGGCCGGCCAGGCGGGCGCCGGTGGCACCGGCGGCGCCGGAGGCCAAGGCGGGACCGGGGATGTGGGCGCTTCCGCCGGCGGCACCGGCTTTAACGGCGGCACCGGCGGTGCCGGCGGCGGCGGCGGCGCCGGCGGCTCGGCCGGCACCGGCGGCACCAACGGCAACGGCGGCAACGGTGGTGCCGGCGGCCAAGGCGGGGCCGCCGGCAACGGCGGAGTCGGCAGCGCCAGCGCAGGCGGCCGGGGCGGCACCGGCGGCGGCGGCGGCATCGGCGGCACAGCCGGCGTCGCGGGCACCGGCACCGGCACGGCCGGCACCGGCGGCGTCGCGGGCGCCGGCGGCCAGGGCGGCCAGGGCGGCCAGGGCGGCGTCGGCGACGTCGGCGGCGCCAACACAACCGGCTTCAACGGCGGGATCGGCGGTATCGGCGGCAACGGCGGTCAGGGTGGTCAGGCCGTTACCGGCGGCACCAACGGCAACGGCGGGCAAGGCGGCCTCGGCGGCACCGGCGGCGTCGGCGGAGGCGGCACGAACGGTGGCTTCGGCGGGAACGGCGGCCGGGGCGGCAACGGTGGCCTCTCGGGCCTCGGCACCGGCACGGCCGGCACCGGCGGCACCGCCGGCACCGGCGGCACGGGCGGCCAGGGCGGCAACGCACTTGCCGCCACCGTCGCCGGCACCGCCGGTGGCCAGGGCGGCAACGGTGGTAACGGCGGTTCCGGCGGCGTCGGCGGAAACGCCAGCGGTAGCGGCACGAACGGCAATGGCGGCCTCGGCGGGACCGGCGGCCAGGGCGGGTCTGGCGGCGACGGCGCCTCCGGCGTCGGCAGCACGAAGGCCGGCGCCGCAGGCGGCAAGGGCGGCGGCGGCGGGTCGGCCGGCACCGGCGGCGCCGCGGGCAACGGCGGCAGCGGCGGGACCGTGGGCACCACCGGCACCGGCGGCGCAGGAGGCACCGGCGGCAACGGCGGGGCCGGCGATGTACAAGCCACCGCCAGTGGCACCGGCTTTGCCGGCGGCACCGGCGGCGCAGGCGGCAACGGCGGCAACGCAGGAGCAGGCGGAACCAATGGCGCAGGCGGCAACGGCGGCAAAGGCGGCGCCGCAGGCAACGGCGGTGGCGGCACCACGGCCACCGGCGTCGCCGGCACCGACGGCGGCGTCGGTGGCGCGGGCGGCGCGGGCGGCGCGGGCGGCGCAGGCGGCGCCACCGGCACCGGCGCCGGCGCGGCAGGCAACGGCGGCAACGGCGGCACCGGCGGCGCAGGCGGCCAGGGCGGCACCGGCGGCAATGGCGACGTCGGCGCCGCCGGCGCCACGGGCTTCAACGGCGGCAAGGGCGGCGGCGGCGGCGTCGGCGGCGCGGGCGGCAACAGTGGTGGCACCGGCGGAACCAACGGCACCGGCGGCCAGGGCGGCACAGGCGGGGTCGGCGGCAACGCAGGAGCTGGGGGCGACAGCGACCCAGGCACGCCCACCAAGGGCGGCGACGGAGGCACCGGCGGCAACGGCGGCGTGGGCGGCGTGGGCGGCGCTGCGGGCTCCGGCACCGGCACCGCGGGCACCGCGGGCGTCGGCGGCACAGGCGGCCAGGCCGGTCAGGGCGGCGCAGGCGGCCAAGGCGGCGCCGACCTCACAGGTGGCAACGGCGGCACAGGCGGCGTCGGCGGCGTCGGCGGCGTCGGCGGCGCGAACACCGGCACAGGCACCAACGGCACCGGCGGCCAGGGCGGCACCGGTGGCCAAGGCGGCGCCGGCGGCACCAGCGCCGAAAACGACACGACCGGTGGCGGCGGTGGCAAGGGCGGCACCGGCGGCCAAGGCGGCGCCGGCGGCGCGACCGGCACCGGCGGCGTCAACGGGACCGGCGGTAACGCCGGCCAAGGCGGTCAGGGCGGCGTCGGCGGCCAGGGCGCCAACGGGGCCGCGGACGCCGGCAGCGGCCAGGGCGCCGACGGCGGCA
The DNA here is from genome assembly GCA_963778135.1 of uncultured Actinomycetota bacterium. GTDB lineage: Bacteria > Actinomycetota > Actinomycetes > Mycobacteriales > Mycobacteriaceae > Mycobacterium. The sequence continues at coordinate 296,173 of CAVZTC010000006.1, forward strand.
CCGGCGGCCAGGGCGGCACCGGCGGCGCCGGCGGCGTCGGCGGCGCGGCCGGCACCGGCGGCACCAACGGCAACGGCGGCAACGGCGGCGCCGCTGGCAAGGGCGGCGACGGCGGGATCGGCGGCACCAGTGGCACGTCCACGGGTGCGGGCGGCAACGCCGGCGATGGCGGCACGGGCGGCGGCGGCGGGCAGGCCGGTAACGGCGCCGGCGCCGCGGGAAGCGCGGGCGCCGGCGCGCTCGGCGGCAACGGTGGCAAGGGCGGCGCAGGCGGCGTAGGTACCGGCGCCAGCGCCGGCGGTGGCGGCGGCAACGGCGGGCACGGCGGCAACGGCGGTGCCGGCGCCGCGGGCACCGGCGCCAACGCCTCTGGCGGCGCCGGCGGCAATGCCGGGTCCGGCGGCGGCGGCGGCATCGGCGGCGCCGGCGTCAGCGGCATTGGAGGTACCGGCGGCGGCAACGGCGGCAACGGCGGCAATGGCGGCAACGGCGGTGGCGCCGGCAGCGCAACCGGAACGGGCTCCGGGGCCTCCGGCGGCAGCGGCGGCAGTGGCGGTAACGGCTCCAACGGCGGGTCGGGACTCACCGGCGGCAGCGGCGGCAACGCCGGCAACGGCGGCAACGGCGGCAGCGGCACGGCCGGCTCGCAGTCCGGCGGCGGTGGCGGCCAAGGCGGCTTCGGCGGCCATGGCACCGCACCCGGCGGAAGCAACGGCACCAATGGCACCAACGGCCAAAGCGGCTCCGGCGGCTCCTAGCGGCCGCTTAATAGACGCTAATAGAGGGGCCGGCCGGCGTAGCCTGCGCCGAGTCGCGCGGCGGGGTACGCTGCCATCCGCGCCGGCCGGAGCCCCCGAGCAGGCACGACCGGCTACAGGGTGCCGAGGAGAACCGTGGGGAACGAATTGCGGCCCCAGCAATCAAGGGGCGGGCAGACCTACCTGCGACGAGTCGTCGCCGCGTCCATGGCGGGCACCGTCGTGGAGTGGTACGAATTCTTCCTCTACGGCAGCGCGGCCACGCTGGTGTTCAGCGAGGTGTTCTTCCCGAAGGGCGGCAACGAACTCGACGCGATCCTGGCCGCGTTCATCACCTACGCCGTCGGCTTCGCCGCGCGCCCGATCGGCGGCATCGTGTTCGGCCAGCTCGGTGATCGGTACGGACGCAAGAGGCTGCTGCAGTTCAGCCTGCTGCTGGTGGGTGCGGCCACCTTTCTGATGGGTTGTCTGCCGACGTTCGGGCAGATCGGATACTGGGCCCCCGCGCTGCTGGTGACGCTTCGGTTCTTCCAGGGCTTTGCCGTCGGCGGCGAGTGGGGCGGCGCCGTGCTGCTGGTCGCCGAACACAGTCCCAGCCGAAGCCGTGGGTTTTGGGCGAGCTGGCCGCAGGCCGGCGTGCCCTGCGGGAACATGCTGGCCACGGTGGTGCTGCTGGTGCTGACCTGGACGCTCTCGGACGCGGCATTCTTGAGCTGGGGGTGGCGGGTCGCGTTTTGGTTGTCGGCGATCGTGGTGCTGATCGGGTATTACATCCGCACCAAGGTCACCGACGCGCCGATTTTCGTCGCAGCGCAGCAAGAGGCGCTGGCCGCCAACGCCAGGTCGCTGGGTGTCGTCGAGGTGTTAAGGCGTTACCCGCGTGGCGTTTTCACCGCCATGGGCATGCGTCTGGCGGAAAACACCATGTACTACCTGGTGGTCACCTTCTCGATCACCTATCTCAAGGTGCATGTGCACGCCAACACCACGGCCATCCTGCAGTGGCTGTTGGTTGCGCATGCCGTGCACTTCGTCGTCATCCCCGTCGCCGGACATCTCAGTGACCGATTCGGCAGGCGCCCAATCTATTTCATCGGCACCGTCGGCTCAGGCGCCTGGGGATTCTTCGCGTTCCCGATGATGAACAGCGGCCACAACGCGATCATCATGTTGGCGATCGTCATCGGCCTGGTCGTGCACGGTTGCATGTATGCACCCCAGCCGGCGGCCATGGCAGAGATGTTTCCCACCCGAATGCGGTATTCCGGAGTCTCGCTGGGCTATCAGGTCACCTCGATCGTGGCCGGTTCGCTGGCACCCATCATCGCCGATCGCTTGCTCGAGACGTACAAATCGGCGGTGCCCATCGCCTGCTACCTGGCCGCCAGCGCCGCGGTGAGCGCGGTGGCCGTGCTGGCCGCCCGCGAGACCAACGGCGTGGACTTGGCGAACATCGACCTCGCGGACGCGCGTCGCGCCAATTCGCTGCAGGCCTCGCCCGCCTGAGCAAACAGCGAAGGCCCCCGTTGGGCGCAGCGGCGCTGGCGGCGCCGCGCGGCACTTGTGCGGGGCTCTGTCGGTGCCGCTAAAGCCGCTGCGCCCAGCGAGTCTGGCGGGACGCCGTTCGCCCTGAGCCGTCATTTTCCGCGTTTCCGCAGTTCACGGCCATTTCTCGGGACGGCCACACAGTTCGAGAACCGATGTTTGTCAATCGCCAATGATGGCAATGCCCTCTGAGAGGCTGGCGCGTCAGCCGGCTGACGCGCCAGCCTAGGTCCCGTCGGTTCAGCCCGAGAGCCGACGGGGCCGCCCCTCATTGCAGAAATGCGCAACATGCTCGCAACCTGGGGTACGGTGCCGCCTATGGAGGGCACGACAGGTGTGTGGATACTCGGCGGCTACCAGAGCGATTTCGCTCGCAACCTCAGCAAAGAAAAGCGCGATTTCGCGGCGCTGACCGAGGAGGTGGTCGAGGGCACGCTGGCCGAGGCGAAGGTGGATGCGGGCGATATCGGAGTCATCCACGTGGCAAACGCCTTCGGCGAGTTGTTCGCCAACCAGGGCCACCTCGGGGCGATGCCTGCCACCGTGTGCGACGGCCTGTGGGACACCCCGGCCGCGCGCCACGAAGCGGCATGCGCGTCGGGCAGCGTGGCGACGCTGGCGGCGATCGCCGACCTGCGGTCGGGCGCCTACGACATCTCGCTCGTCGTCGGGATAGAGCTGGAGAAGACGGTGCCCGGCGACACCGGCGCCGCGTACCTGGGCGCGGCCGCGTGGACCGGCCACGAGGGAGCCGAGGCGCGTTACCTGTGGCCGTCGATGTTCACGCAGGTCGCCGACGAATACGACCGGCGCTACGGGTTGGACGACACCCACCTCAAGGCCATCGCGCAGCTCAACTTCGCCAACGCACGGCGCAACCCCAACGCCCAGACGCGCGCCTGGAGCGTACCCGACCCGATCACCGATGACGACGCCACCAACCCGGTCACCGAGGGCCGCTTGCGGCGGTTCGACTGCAGCCAAATGACCGACGGCGGCGCCGGATTGGTCCTGGTCAACGACGCCTACCTGCGGGATCATCCCGATGCGCGTCCGGTCGGCCGCATCGACGGCTGGGGACATCGCACCGTCGGGCTGGGGCTGCGCCAGAAACTGGACCGGGCGTCCCAGGGCGACTTGGCGCCGTACGTTTTGCCGCACGTGCGCGCCGCGGTGCTCGACGCCCTGCGCCGGGCGCAGCTGACCCTCGATGACGTCGACGGGTTCGAGGTGCACGACTGCTTCACCCCCAGCGAGTACCTGGCCATCGACCACATCGGGCTGACCGGCCCGGGCGAGTCCTGGAAGGCCATCGAGAACGGCGAGATCGAGATCGACGGCCGGCTGCCGATCAACCCCAGCGGCGGACTGATCGGCGGCGGGCATCCCGTCGGGGCTTCCGGTGTGCGGATGCTGCTCGACGCGGCAAAACAGGTCAGCGGCGGCGCCGGCGATTATCAGGTCGAGGACGCCAGGACGTTCGGCACGTTGAACCTCGGCGGCAGCACCGCCACCACCGTGAGTTTCGTTGTCACCACTACCAATTAATCGATAAAAAGGCCCTGACATGGATGTTGAGATCGTCGGCAAGTTCCTGTCGACCCTGCCCGAAGACGACGACCACCCCTACCGGATCGGTCCGTGGCGACCGCAGACCACCGAGTGGGACGCCGACGACCTGACCGCCGTGGCCGGGGAAATCCCCCGCGACCTGGACGGCATCTACCTGCGCAACACCGAGAACCCGTTGCACCCGGCGTTCAAGACCTATCACCCGTTCGACGGCGACGGCATGCTGCACGTGGTCGGCTTCCGCGACGGAAAAGCCTTCTACCGCAACCGTTTTGTTCGTACCGAGGGCTTCGCAGCCGAGAACGACGCGGGCGGACCCCTGTGGCCCGGCCTGGCCGAACCAGTGCAATACGCCAAGCGTGAGGTGGGCTGGGGCGCCCGCACCCTGATGAAGGACGCGTCGAGCACCGACGTCATTGTCCACCGGGGCGTCGCGCTGACCAGCTTCTATCAGTGCGGCGACCTGTACCGGATCGACCCGTACTCGGCCAACACGTTGGGCAAGGAGAGCTGGAAGGGCCGCTTCCCGTCCGATTGGGGCGTGTCGGCACACCCGAAGGTCGACCCCAAGACCGGCGAACTGCTGTTTTTCAACTACAGCAAGCAAGACCCATACATGCGGTACGGCGTCGTCGACGAGAGCAACGAGCTGGCCCACTACGTCGACATCCCGCTGCCCGGCCCGCGGCTGCCGCACGACATGGCTTTCACCGAAAACTACGCGATACTCAACGATTTCCCGCTGTTCTGGGATCCCGCGCTGCTCGAGCACAATCTGCACCTGCCGCGGTTCTACCCGGAGCTGCCCTCGCGGTTCGCGGTGATCCCCCGCCGGGGCGGCACCGCCGACATCCGGTGGTTCGAGGCGGATCCGACGTTCGTGCTGCACTTCGTCAACGCCTACGAGGACGGCGACGAGATCGTGCTCGACGGCTTCTTCGAACACGACCCGCAACCGCTGGACACCGGTGGAAGCAAGTGGGAGAAGATCTTCCGCTTCCTTGCGCTGGATCGCCTGCAGTCGCGGCTGCACCGGTGGCGGCTCAACCTGGTCACCGGTGCGGTGAAAGAGGAATCGCTGTCCGACACCATCACCGAGTTCGGGACCATGAACCCCGACTACCTGACCGCCGACTACCGCTACAGCTATGCCGCCAGCGGTAAGCCGGGCTGGTTCCTGTTCGACGGGCTCGTGAAGCACGACCTGCTCACCGGAAACCAGGAGCACTACTCGTTCGGTGACGGCGTGTACGGCAGCGAGGCGCAGATGGCGCCGCGGGTGGGCAGCGCCGGCGAGGACGACGGCTACCTGGTCACCATCACCACCGACATGAACGACGACGCGTCGTACTGCCTGGTCTTCGACGCCGCCCGGGTCGGCGACGGCCCGGTGTGCAAACTGCAACTGCCGGAACGGGTTTCCAGCGGCACGCATTCGACGTGGGTGCCGGGTGCGGAATTGCGGCGCTGGGATACCGCGGAGTCGGCGGCAAGCGCCGTAGGACTGTAACCATGTACCCCAGCTCGGCTCGGACGAAGCACTGGCCGATGCACTTGGCGTCGATCGGCGCGATCCGCTTTGCCCGCCGCTCGTCGAACTTCCAAGAGACAGTGCGGTTTTACCGTGAGCTGGTCGGGCTGCCGCTGTACGAGACATTCGAGTCGAGTTACGGCAGCAACGGTGCAATCTTCGGCATGCCCAGCTGGAACCTGACCCTGGAGATCGTCGAGGCCAGCGATACGGCCGACCCGGTCGCCGTCGACGATCACGAACAGCTGTGTCTGTACTTCCCCGACCGGGAGGCCCAGCGGGCCGCGATTGCCCGCCTGCAGCGGGCGGCGCTGGAACCGGTTGAGCAGCACCCGTACTGGGAAGCGACCGGAGCCGTCACCTATCGCGACCCGGATGGCCGCGAAGTGGTGTTCGCGCCCTTCGTGTACGGCGTCAATGAACCCTCCAGCAGCTCCGACAGCGGCGCCTCCGGCACGCACGAGTTCCCGCCGGCCTGAGCTTTCACCGTCTCTCTGACCGGAGATCAGCGCGTCGGCCACTGCCCACAGCGAGCAGAGCACGGCCAAGACCGCACCCACCGCGGCGACGTAGAGCCCGTATTCGGCCGCTATCGACGTGTGCACGTTGAGCTTGTAGTACCACAGCGTGACCACCACGATGAGCAACGAAATCGCCAGCGCGGCAATCGAAGCGAAGAGCAGCGATAGGCCTCGGCCGGCGACCGCCCCGGCGACTACCAGCGATGACGACAGCAACACGATGAGCTGGCCTGCACCGAAGCTCGCCGGCAGTTCCAGGCTGCCGTGGGTGCCGCCGATCGCGTTGGCCCAGCCGCCGCCGTTCTCCGCCGTCGTCAGCCACGGCATCCATGCGCTTGCCCACACCAGGCCGGCGAAAAGCGCCACCAGCCAACCGGGATGCAGGCGGCGAGTCATGATTTCGACAGTAGCCGACGCCGGCTGGGGCCCCGGCCCGCGCTCCGCCAACCCGCGCTCTGCCCAGCTCCCGCTTGCCCCGCTCGCCCCAACCCCCCGCTCGCCCCCCGCTCGCCCAACCCGATTGGCACTCTGCCCAACCCCCTGCGAGCCCCACGCCAGCGTGGCACCGACCGCCGAACGTCACGCCAGAGTGACGCTCGGCCCAGCCCGTCGCGAACGTCACGCCAGAGTGACGCTCGGCCCAGCCCGTCGCGAACGTCACGCCAGAGTGACGCTCGGCCAGCCCGTCGCGAACGTCACGCCAGAGTGACGCTCGGCCCAGCCCGTCGCGAACGTCACGCCAGAGTGACGCTCGGCCCAGCCCGTCGCGAACGTCACGCCAGAGTGACGCTCGGCCCAGCCCGTCGCGAACGTCACGCCAGCGTGGCACCGACCGCCGAACGTCACGCCAGCGTGACGCTCGGCAGGGCAGGGCAGGGCAGGGCAGGGCTCGGCAGGGCAGGGCAGGGCAGGGCAGGGCAGGGCAGGGCTCGGCGGGGCGGGGTAGGGCGCCGCGCCTGCAGCGCCTACGCCTGCAGCGAGGACAAATTGAAGGCGACACCCGTCGGGTCGCTCGCCGCGGCCAGTCGACCGTAGGGGGTGTCCTCGGCCGGCCGCACCACTTCGCCGCCGTTGTCGGCGATCACCTGCAGCGCCTTGTCGACATCCTCGGCGCCGAAGAAAGTGGTCCAGTTGGACGGCACAGCCTCGGGCAGGAACCTGCTGCCATCCATCACGCCGAGCAATTGCTGGTCGCCGAACCACGCTGTGGTGTAACGGAATTCGTCGGTGTCGGAGACAGTCTCGGTCCGCCACCCGAGCACCTCACGGTAGAAGTCGACGGCCGCGGCGAACTCGCGCGTGGTCAGTTGGTGCCAGACCGGAGCGCCGGCCTCCCCGATCACCTCGAAGCCGCGATGCTCCAACGGCTGCCACAGGCCAAAGAATGCGCCCGACGGGTCCATCGCCAGGCCCACGTAGCCCTTGGCCGGCACCTCCATCGCCTCCAGATAGACCGAGCCGCCCGCGGCCTTGACCGCGGCCAATGAGGCGTTGATGTCGGCGGTGCGGAAGTGGACGCCCCAATGGTCGGGAAACTCGACCTCGGGCCGGTTGGCCATCAGGCCGGCGACGAGGTGGCCGTCCTTAGCGGCGTTGGTGTATCCGCCGTACTCGGGCCCGGCCGACTCGAACGTCCAGCCGAACACCGTCCCGTAGAAATCCTGGGCGCGGTCGATGTCCGACGTGGTCAGGTCGATCCAGCATGGTGCGCCCAGCGGCGCGTCGTCACGGATGGGCATCGTGATCTCCTCACGGTCTTGGGTGATCCCGGGTTGGGGGTTGCACCAATACCGACCGGCGAGCAAACCAGAATTCATCGGTGCGGTGCAAGTTCGGGACTTTTCGCTGCAAAACCGGCACTTTAATGAAGCGGAGATCATAACATGTTGGTTGACTGACGACCCGACCGATGACTCAGGCAACTATCCGGGCAGTCAAGGCTCGTCGTTGGTTGAAGGCACGGGATCGGCCGGCTTCAACGGCGGTGACCTCAGCAGGGTCGGCGCAGCAGCGACCACCGAGGAGGGTCGTGGTGAATTTTTCGGTGTTGCCACCAGAGGTCAATTCGGTACGGATGTTCGCCGTTACGGGGCCGGGACCGATCCGCTCGGCGGCCGCCGCCTGGGATGGCCTGGCCAACGAATTGGGCTCAGCGGCAAATCTTTTCGGCTCGGCAATCTCTGGGCTGGCCAGCGAGTCGTGGCAGGGCCCCGCGTCGGCGGCGATAGCAGGGGCGGCCGCCCCCTACGCGGGCTGGCTCACCGCGGCGGCCTCGCGGGCGGGCCGAGCCGCCGCACAGGCCAAAGCGGCGGTCATGGCGTTTGAGGCGGCGCGAGCGGCCACCGTGCACCCCGCAAGGGTCGCCGCCAACCGCATCCGGCTGGTCTCGCTGATCGCCTCAAACCTGCTGGGCCAAAACACCCCGGCGATCGCGGCGGCCGAGGCTCAGTACGAGCAGATGTGGGCCCAGGACGTAGCCGCCCTGGTGGGCTACCAGGGCGGGGCGTCGGCGGTGGCCGCGCAGTTGGCGTCCTGGCACCAATGGCTGCAGCAACTGCCGCACCTGTTGCTCCGCCCGGACGCGTCGCCCGGGGACCCGGACGTCGGCGCGAGTACCGACAAGGTCCTCCCCCTTGAGAATCGCGCTGGCAGTGACATCTGCATCGCGCTCACCGGCGACAATCACAGGGCTTTCGGTGCGCCGAGCTCGGGCACCGGAAATTTCGTCTTCGCGAACTCACGGTTCTTCCACACCGGCGTCGGGAGATCGGATTTGCTGAGCACGCGCTTCGGGAACTCGGGCACCGCTACCACCGGCCTTGCGAACTCGGGCTTCCACCATGTGGGCGCCTTCAACGCGCGCACCCAAAACACCGGCAGCTTCAACGCGGGCGGCTTCAACTTCGACGCGGGCGGCTTCGGCCTCAAAGCGGACAGGTTCAGCCGCGGCATGTTCATTGCCGGCCAGATAGACATGGCACTCGGGAACTCGGGCGACGTGAATGCGGGCTCGGGGAGCTTGGGCAGCCTGGGCCCCGGCAGCTCGCGATTTGCAGACACGAGCTCGAACGGCTCGGCCACCAAAACGGCGGCACGGTAACTCCCGGCTAGCGCGGCTTAACCACCAGAATTTGGTCGACACCCATCCGGCCCTCCTCGAAGGCCAGACCGCCGCCGGCCAGGTAGAGGCGCCACACCCGTGCGACTTCCTGGCCTTGCAGCGCCACGAATTCGTCGTAGTGGTTCTCCAGCGTGTCGAGCCAGTGCTCGGCGGTGCGCACATAATGCTCGCGCATCCCCTCGACGGACAGGATCTCGAACTCGGCGTCCTGCAGGTAGCGCACCGTCTGCCAGAGCGGCCGCATGTGCATGTCGGGTGCGATATAGGCCTCGATGAACGCTCCCCCTCCCGGCGCGGCGTCCGCCCGCCGGGACATCTGCTGCAACAGCAACCTGCCGCCGGGGTAGAGCGCGCGATGCAGGACGCCGACGTAGTCGGGATATAACTGCTCCCCGACATGTTCGCCCATCTCAATGGAGGCCACCGCGTCGAACACCGCGCGTGACCCCGCGAGCTCACCGAAGTCGCGGTAGTCCTGCAGGCGGACCTCGACGCGGTCACCGAGGCCGCGCTGCTGAGCACGGTCGACCACAAAATCGCGCTGCTGGACCGACAGCGTGATACCGACGGCGCGCACGCGGTAGTGCTCCGCGGCGTGCAGGATCAACGATCCCCAGCCGCACCCGACGTCCAGCAGCTGCATGCCCGGCTTGAGGTCGAGCTTGCGGCAGATCAGGTCCAGCTTTGCGGTCTGCGCACCGTGCAGCGACTGGCCTTCTTCGGTGAAATACGCTGCGGAATAAGCCATGTGGTCGTCGAGCAGCAGCCGGTAGAACTCGTTGGACAGGTCGTAATGGTGGGCGATCGCCGCCCGGTCGCGGCGCCGGGTGTGCAATCGGCCGGACAGCCGCGCCTCGCTGGCAGGGGTTCTGGGCGGCGGCCCCAACGCCCCCAGGCCCGCTGCCCACAGCACCGCCACCGCCGCGGTCCGAGCCGACACCGCGGCGCGCGGCCGGGCTCGGGACAGCCGCCAGGCCCGACGCAGACCGTCGGCCAGGTCGCCGTCGACGTCGATGTCCCCGCTGATATACGCGCGCGCCAGGCCGAGTTCGCCTGGGCACCAAAGCAATCGACGCAACGCGCGACGCGAACGAATCACCAGCACCGGGCCACCGGCGGGTCCGGCCTCACTTCCGTCCCAGGCGCGGATCCGAAGGGGGCTGTCAACACCGATGGCGGTCCGAATCAGCTGCGCCAGGCGGTCAGCGACGGGCGCCACGATCGCCACTCAGGCCTGGATCGGTCGCGCTCTGCGGCGGGGAGAACACCCGGACGAAGTTCTGCAGCGATTCACGGATGTCGGTTCGCAACGCCGCGGCCACGACCATGCCGATCGGCCCGAACAGCGCCGGGCCCCCGAGGTGCACGTTGAAGCTGACGACGGAGCCGACGTCTTTTGGCTTGACCTTCGCCAGCAACTTGACCTTGACGCCGCCGACGCCGTCGCCGTCGAGCGTCATGGCTTCCGGCGGCTTGTAGTGCACGATCGTCCACTTGACCCGGTTGGGCATGCCCTTGACCTCGACGTAGGACTCGAGCACCGTGCCCTTGCTCAGGACGTCGGGCAGGGCGCTGCGCCAGACACGGTGGATGGTCAACCAGTCCTTGTAGCGGCCCAGATCGGAAGCGTGCTTCCAGGCCTGCTCGGGCGGCAAAGGTACGTCTATGGATCCGGAGAGTTTGGCCATCCGCTCAGGTCTACTGGTCGCCCTTGTCGCCGGAGGCGCCCGAGGTGGTGGCCTTCCTGGCCTCTTCCTGCACCTTGTGGATGGCGTCGGTGTATTTGCCTTTGGTCTTGTCGTCGACGAACTCGCCGGCCTTGTCGATGGCCGTCTCGACCTTGTCGGCGTTCTGCGCCAGTAAGTCCTTTGCCTTGTCCAGGATTCCCATGTCTGTCGTCCTTTTCCGGTGAGTTTCTGCTGGTCGAACCCTAGCTTGTCGCGGCCAATGCCTATTTAGCACCCCTGTCAAAATTCGCTGCACGCGAATGAGAGCGCACGACGGGTCGGCGGTTATCCAGCCCGCAGAGTTACGCGCGACGCCCACCGACCGGCCCGCATTGCAGGCCAGATGAATGGCTTCTACCTGCCTTTTAACGGCCCAGCTAAACCAGCTACGGCCCGGTGCCCTGGAAGAACACGCCCGAGAGATTCTGGCCCACGTTGCCCAGGCCCGAGTTAAAGGCCGCGGTCATCATGTCCAGTGAGCTCGTGTTGAAGAAGCCCGAGACGGAATTGCCAAGATTGGCGAGGCCCGATTCCAGCGAGCCCAGGTTCTTGTAGCCCGAGTTGCCGATGGCGCCGAGAATGCCGTTTTGTATTCCCGACGTGAGGCCACCTGTGTTGAAGAAACCCGAGTCGCCGCCGGCACCGCCGTGGAAGAAGCCCGAAGACAGAGTGTCCGTCCAGTTCCCGAGGCCGGGTCCCGCCGGGATATTTATGACCGGAACGACAATCGGACCGCCGCCACCCACGATAGGTATGTGTATCGGCGTTGGGCCCAAGACCAAAGTCAGCGGGATGGTGTCGATTATGGTTCCCGGAAATTCGATAGGACCGATGTCGCCGTCGAGCGGTATCTCGATCGGAACGGTTACATCCGGCAGCGGAGACGGGAGCGGAACCGTGATGGTCAAGCCGAGTTTCAGGTTCGTGTCGAATGCGCCAATGGTGAAGGGATTGATGTTAAAGGCGGTGATGCTGCCGGTGATGGGGATATTCACCGTGGTGTCACCCGCGAGATTTATCGGGATCTCCCGAATTGTGAGCGTGTAGTTGAAGCCGGGCTGGGAGGGCCTAACGCTGGCCTAAGGCAGGCCTAACGCCGGTCTAACGCCGCTCTAAGGCCGGCTCTCGCCACAATCGCGGTTGCACGCCGATCAACCTGGCCCGCATCCACCACATCGCCTCGATCACCGCGGCCCCCAGCACGCCGATACCCAGCGCCGTCGACGTCACGGCGAGATTCGACGGGTCAAGGAAGAACTTCTCCTGGGCCAACGGGAGGCTGAAGATCACCACATAGGCCATTCCCGAGCCAGCCACCAGCGCCACCCGCCACCACTGATAGGGACGCGCCACCACGGCGAGCACCCACAGCGCGGTCACCAACAACGTGATCAGTGCCGCCGTCGACGCCTGGTCCTGTTGCTGCCACGTCGCGTGGCGGCCGTGATAGGCCGCCAGGTAGGAGACGAACGTCGCGACTCCCACCACCAGTCCCGACGGCAGCGCCGACGTCAGCACCCGCCGGACGAAGCCCGGGTACGCGCGCTCGTTGTTGGGGGCCAGCGACAGGATGAACGACGGGATGCCGATGGTGAACCACGCCGCGATGGTGACGTGGATCGGCTGAAACGGATACAGCAGCGGATCGGCGTGCAGCGGTTTGGCGAGCAAACACTCGATGCCCACCAAGAGTGCCAGCAGCGCCGAGTACACCGTCTTGGTCAGGAATAGGTTGGCGACCCGCTCGATGTTGCCGATCACCCGCCGTCCTTCGCCGACGACGTAGGGAAGCGTGGCAAACCTGTTGTCCAGCAACACAATCTGCGCCACGGCGCGTGATGCCGGGCTGCCCGCGCCCATCGCGACGCCGATGTCGGCGTCCTTGAGGGCCAGCACGTCGTTGACCCCGTCGCCAGTCATCGCCACGGTGTGCCCGCGCGATTGCAGGGCGTGCACGATGGCGCGCTTCTGGTCCGGGCGCACCCGCCCGAAGGTGGTGTGGGTGGCTAGCGCGTCGGCGAGTCCGTCCTGGTCCACCGGGAGGAGGCGGGCGTCCATCGTCTCGCCGTGCAGCCCCAACTCGGCGGCCACAGCGCCCACCGACACCGCATTGTCGCCGGAGATCACCTTGACCGAAACATCTTGGGCGGCAAAATAATCCATTGTCTCCCGGGCGTCGGACCTGATCTTTTGCTCCAGCACCACCAGCGAGACCGGGGTGAGACGGCCCGGCGCCCGCGGATCGTCGACGGGAACATCGCCGGCTGCCAGCAGCAGCACCCGCAATCCTTGGGCTCCGATCCGTTCGGCCTGTTCGGCGGCCCCGGACCCCGAATCAGGATCAGACGCCGGAGCGAGCAGCACATCGGGCGCGCCGATCACCCAGTTGCCGTGGCCGCGGTAGGACGCGCCGCTCCACTTGGTGGCCGACTTGAAGGGGGCCGTCGCGGTGGCGATCCAGCCGGGCGGTCGCCGATACGCCTCGGCGATCGCCTGCATGCTGGCGTTGGGGCGGGCATCGGCGGCGGCCAGCGAGGCCAGCACGTCGGCGACGGACTCGCGCCCGCCGGCCGGCGGGCCCACCGCGCCAACGTCAGCGACGCTTACAACGTCCGACACCCGCATGCCGCTCTCGGTCAGGGTGCCGGTCTTGTCGGCGCAAACCACGTCCACCCGCGCCAGCCCTTCGATCGCGGGCAACTCTTGCACCAGGCAGCGGCGTTGGCCGAGCCTGATGACGCCGACCGCGAACGCGATCGACGTCATCAACACCAGGCCTTCGGGCACCATCGGGACCAGGGCGCCCACCATCCGCAGCACCGACTGCCGCCACCCGGCGTGGGTGGTGAACAACTGGGTGTAGATCGTCAGCAGCCCGGCCGGCACCAACAGGTAGGTGACGAACTGCAGAATCCTGTTGATGCCGTTGCGCAGCTCGGATTTCACCAGGGTGAATTTGCTGGCCTCCTCGGCCAGTTGGGCGGCGTAGGCCGCCGGGCCCACGTTGGTGGCGCGATAGGCACCGGTGCCGGCGACCACGAAACTGCCCGACATCACCCGGGCGCCGATGTCCTTGGCGATCGGGTCCGCCTCGCCGGTCAGCAGCGATTCGTCGACCTCCAGGTTCTCCTCCTCGACGATCTCTCCGTCGACCACCACCTGGTCGCCCGCGCCGAGCTCGATGATGTCGTCGAGCACTACTTCGCCGGGCAGCAGCGTTCGAGTCCCGGACCGCCTGCGCACCAACGGTTTCGCTTGCCCGACGATCACCAGCTTGTCCAGCGTCTGCTTGGCCCGGATCTCCTGAACCATGCCGATCACGCTGTTGGCGACGATGAGCAGGCCGAACAGCCCGTTGACCACCGAGCCGGTCGCCAGCACGATCAGCAGCAGCACGCCCAGGATCGCGTTGATCCGGGTGAAGACGTTGGCCCGGACGATCTCGGCGACGCTGCGCGCCGCGCGTTCCGGAAGACGGTTGCTCCTGCCGTCGGCAATCCGCTGCGCCACCTCGGCATCGCTCAGGCCGGCCAGCGACGAGGTCATCGGGTGAACGTTCCGAGCTTGCTGGTGTCGAAATACTCGAGATTCAGCGTGTTGCCCGCGAACGTCGCCTTGGAAATCGTCCCGGGCGGGGCGTTTTCGTTGGTCAACGTGAACGTGAAGATGTCACTGTCCCAGTGCGCCAAGGGAAACGTCTGGTTTTTCGGGCCCAGCGTCAGCTGCAGCGCGCCGTCGCGCTCGGTTACGGTGGCCGGGCCCCAGTAGTCGTTGTTGTACACGCCCGCGTATTCACCGAGCGGTCTGGCCGGGGTGGGGTTGGCCGGGGGTTGCTTACCCACCAGCGATCCCTCCGGATTGTTCATCGGGGCGATCACCTTTTGGTACAGGGTCGGCCAGTCCTCGCGGATCTGGCCGTACTGCACCAAGTCCAGGAATTGGGCGGTCAGCGTCTCCGGCACGCCGATGGGCGCGGCGTTGGTCAGGGCGACGATGGCCAGGTCCTCGGACGGCATCACCACGAAATTCGTCGCGGCTCCCATGGTGAAGGCCCCGGAATGGCTGTACACGGTGCGGCCCGACGAGGTCACCGAGACGTTGAACCCGTGACCGTAGAAGCTGGCGCGCCCCTTCGGTGTCGTCGCGGGCACCGACACGACCTGCGGGGTGTCGGCGGGCAGCAGGGACTCCGGCGACGCGATCCGCTGGCCGTTGAAGGTTCCATTGCCCAGCAGCATCGTCAACCAGCGCGCCATGTCGTTGACCGACGAACTCACCCCACCCGCAGCGGACTGCGCATCGGCATCCCGCTGCATGCGCGGCTCCCATTTGTCGCCGACCTTGACGTGGCCGACGGCGTGGTTGGGCCGGGCCATGAAGTCGGCGAACCGCGAGCTGGTCGACGTCATCCCCAGCGGGCGGTACAGCACCTCGTCGGACAGGTCCTCCCACGGCTTGCCGGCCGCGGCCGCCACCGCCTCGGCGCCCGCCGTCACCCCGAAGTTGGTGTAGGCGTAGCTGATTCGAAACGGCGCCAACTGCAGGGAGTGCAGCCGCTCCAGCGTCTGGCGGCGGTCATAGCCCAGGTCCTCGAGTTGGTCGCCGGCATGGTCGGGCAGCCCGGAGCGGTGCGAGTACAGATCGGCGACGGTCACATTGCCGGTGACGTAGGGATCGGACAGCGCGAACCACGGCAGCTTGGACACCACCGGCGTGTCCCAGGTAACCACATTGTCGGTCACTTCATGGGCCACCACCGTGGCGCCGACGGATTTCGACACCGAGGCAAGCTGGAAGACGGTGTCGGCGTCAACCCTGTTTTCGGGGTTCCCGGCGGCGTCGCCTTTGCTTGCGTCCCTGAGGCCAAATCCCTTCACATATATTGCCTTGCCGCCATGGACAATGGCCACCGCCATTCCCGGGATGCCGGAGTTTTTCATCAGGTCAGCGACCAGTCCGTCGACTCTTGCGACGGCCTCGTCGATGCGGCCGGCGGGAATGTCCACACCCGAGACCTCGTTGGGCGGGGCGGCAACCGACGGGGACGACGGGGGGGTAGGCGGGCTTGTCACGGGCTGTTGTGCCTGTTGTGCGGGCTGGCATCCCAGGAGCGTCAGCAGGACCAACACGATCGCGACCGCCGCCGCGCGTTTCGCCATGGCCGCACTTTAGACCGTGCGGGACCCCCCAAGAACTCTCCTATTAACTCCCCCATCCGGGGGTCGCCGCCCGCACCGGAAAGCCAGGTAGCGGCCCGAATCAAAAGTTACACCCGCGAAAGCAGGGCAATCCCGATACGTGCTGCCCAGAGGGCAGATAGCATGCGCCCATCGACTGTTAGCCGAATCCCCAGTCGTTGTCCCGAGAGGGGAACTTCCAGATGTCGTATTTACTCGCTGCGCCCGAGATGGTGACGGCGGCCAGCGCGGATTTGGCCGGGATCGGATCGGCGGTCAGCGCGGCCAACCGGGCGGCGTCTGCAGCGACCACGCAGGTGGTCGCGGCGGCTGGCGACGAGATATCAGCGCAGCTTGCGGCGTTGTTCGGCGCCCACGGCCAGCAGTACCAGGCGCTCAGCCAAGAGGTCGCTGCGTTTCATGACCAGTTCGTCCGCACACTAACGGGCAGCGCGAACGCATACTCCGCCGCCGAGTCCGCAGCCAACACAAGCCTCGGGCAGCTGCTGGTCGACGGGCTCAACTCGGCCAGCCAATCGCTGGTGGGGAAGCCCATGATCGCCAATGGCGCCAACGCGACAACCCCCGGCGGGGCCGGCGGCAACGCAGGGTGGCTCTATGGCAACGGCGGTAACGGTGCGGCCGGCAGCGCCAGCCAGCAGGGCGGGGCCGGCGGGGCGGCCGGCCTGTTCGGCAACGGCGGGCTCGGCGGCAACGGCGGGGCCGGTGCGGCCGGCGGTGCCGGCGGTGCCGGCGGGACGGCCTACGGCGTGGGCGGCAACGGCGGCTCCGGTGGGGCCGGCGGGGCCGGTGTAGCCGGCGGGGCCGGTGGCACGGGCGGTATCGGCGGCGGGGTCAGCGGCACGGGCGGAAACGGCGGCTCCGGTGGGGCCGGCGGGATCGGCGCCGCCGGCGGCGTGGGCGGGGCCGGCGGCCAGGCTGGGCTGATCGGCTCGGGCGGCAACGGTGCCGCCGGCGGACTCGGCGGGGCCGGCGCAGCCGGTGGCGCCGGCGGGGCCGGCGGCGGCGGCGGGACGATTTCCGGCACGGGTGGCAACGGTGCCATCGGCGGCGCCGGCGGCACTGGCGGCGCCGGCGGCGCCGGCGGGGCCGGCGGTAACGGCGGCGGGGCGGCCTTCGGCCAGGGCGGCATGGGCGGCGACGGCGGGGCCGGCGGCGCCGGTGCCGCCGGCGGGGTCGGCGGGCACGGCGGGGACGGCGGGCAGACCACGGGCGGGGGTGGCGCCGGTGGCAACGGCGGGGCCGGCGGATCGGCCGCCGCGAACACAGTCGGTGCGCTCGGCGGCGACGGGGGTGCGGGCGGCAGGGCCGCGATGCTGTCCGGCTTGGGCGGCGCCGGCGGCGCCGGCGGGACCGGCGGGACCGGCGGCGCGGGCTTGGCCGGCGGTGCCGGCGGCATCGGGGGCGCGGGCGGAGCCTCCGGCTCGACGACCGGCGGCGGTGGCGTAGGTGGCGCGGGCGGGACCGGCGGAACCGGCGGCGCCGGCACGTCCGGTGGCGCCGGCACCGGTGCGGCGGGCGTCGCCGGCGGTGCGGGCGGCGCAGGCGGGTATGGCGGCGCTGGCGGCGGCAACCCGACGATCGGGGGCGTCGGCGGCACAGGCGGTATCGGCGGCAACGGCGGGGTTGGCGGCGCAGGCGGCAACGGCGGGTCGGGTACCGCCTCCGGCTCCACCGGCGGTGGCGGCGGTGTCGGCGGGGCCGGCGGGGCGCCCGGTCTGGGCGGTACGGGCGGCGCGAACGGTGGCGCCGCCGGCGGCGCCGGTAACGGCGGTAGCGGCGGCCAGGGCGGCGACGGCGGCACCGGTAGCGTCGGCACGACCGGTTCGGCGGGCGGCGGTAACGGCGGCACCGGCTTCGCCGGCGGCGCCGGCGGCGCCGGCGGCGCGGGCGGCGGCGGCCAGGCCGGCACCAACAACGGCAACGGCGGCAACGGCGGCAACGGCGGCGGCGGCGGCACCGGCGGCATCGGCGGCAACGGCAGCGCGAATGTCGCCGGCGGTAACGGTGGCGACGGCGGCGGCGGCGGCACGTCCGGCGCCGGCGGGCTGGCCGGCAGCGGCGGCTTCGGCGGCAGCGCCGGCACCGCCGGCAACGCCGGCGGCGGAGGCAACGGAGGTGCCGGCGGTAGCGGCGGCAGCAACAGCAACGGCGGCAACGGCGGCGACGGCGGCGGCGGCGGAACCTCTAGCACCGGCAGCGCTGGGTCCGGCGGCACAGGCGGCGCCGGCGGCAACGGCGGCGCCGGCGATACCGTCAGCACCGGCGCCGCCGGCCACGGCGGCAACGGCGGCAGCGGCGGCGACGGTGGCGGCGGCGGCACGGCAACTGCCGGCGGCCCGGCCGGTGCCGGCGGCAGCGGCGGGGCCGGCGGCACCGGCGGTGACGGCGGGGGCAACAGCGGCACCGGCAACGGCGGCGGCGCCGGTGCCGGCGGTAACGGCGGCAACGGAGGCGTCGGTGGCGGCGCGGCCGGCACCGGACACGGCGGTGCCGGCGGTAACGGCGGCGCGGCCGGCAACGGCGGTGCCGGCGGCATCGCGAGCGGCGGCGGCAACGGCGGCGGCGGCGGTAACGGCGGCGACGCGGGCAGCGGCAACAATGGCGGCGCAACCGTCGGCGGCACCGCCGGTACCGGCGGCAACGGCGGCCTGGCCGGATCCGGCGGTACTGGCGGCAATGGGTCTTCTACCACCGGTAACGGCGGCGGCGCCGGCGGCGGCGGTCTCGGCGGCGCCGCCGGCAACGGCGGCAACGCGACCGGCCTCGGCAACGCCGGCGGCGGCGGCACCGGCGGCGGTGGCGGCAATGGCGGCACCGGCGGCCAGGCTATCGGCAACGGCAACGGCGGCGCCGCCGGCAGCGCCGGCAACGGTGGTCTCGGTGGCCAGGGCGGAAGCGCGGCCGGCACCGGCAACGGCGGCGGCGGCGGCACCGGCGGCGCCGGCGGCAACGGCGGCTTTGGCGGCATTGCGAACGCCGGCGGCGCTGGTGCCGGCGGCGGCGCCGGCGGCAACGGGGCCGCAGGCGGCGACGGCGGTGCTTCAACTGGCGGCGGCAATGGCGGCCTCGGCGGCAACGGCGGGAGCGCCGGCACCGGCGGCGGTGGCGGCTCCAGCCAAAACGGCAGCGCCGGTAACGGCGGCGCGGCCGGCTTCGGCGCCCAAGCCGGTAACGGAGGCGCAGCGACCACCGGTATCGGCGGCAACGGCGGCAACGGCGGCAACGGCGCCCAGGGCGGCGCCGGCGGCAGCGTCAACCACCAGCAGGGTGCCGCCGGCCAAGGTGGCGCCGCTGGAAACGGCGGTCTCGGCGGTAACGGCGGCAACGCCCTCATCGGGGGCAGTGGCGGCAAGGGTGGCGTCGGCGGCATCGGCGGCGCCGGCGGCAGCAGCGTCAACGGCGGCGCCGTCGGCACCGGCGCCGGCGGCGCTGACGGTGGCAACGGCGGCCAGGGCGGCTCCTCAACCGGCCTGACCGTGGCCGGGGGCCTCGGCGGCGCGGCCGGCGCGGGCGGCGCGGGCGGCGCAGGCGGCGCCTCAACGGGCACCAACACCCTCCCCGGCGGCAACGGCGGCAACGGCGGCAACGGCGGCACCGGCGGAAATGGCGGGTCCGGCCTCAACGGCGGTGTCGGCGGTGCGGGCGGCGGCGGCGGCGCTGCCGGCGGCGGCGGCCTCGGCGGCACCGGCTCACCCAGCGGCGGCACCGGCTTCAAGGGAACCGCCGGCGGCCAGGGCGTGACACCCCCGTGACACCACATCAGCAACAGCCTGAGTCGGGTTTGAGAAGGCCTTGCAAACCCAACACGAGCTATCCAGACGGCGTTACAGTCCGGCCATCATTGATGGGCTGGGCTGAACCCGAGATGTCCTCCTGAAAGGGGAGCCACCGATGTCGTATGTATTCGCGGCGCCGGCGGCCATGGCGGCGGCGGCGACCAAGTTGGCCGGGATCGGCGAGGCGATCACCGAGGCAACCCAATCGGCCTCGGCCTCGACCACACAGGTGATCGCCGCGGCCGGCGACGAGGTGTCCACGCAAATCGCAGCGTTGTTCGGCGCGCACGGCCAGCAATATCAGGCGATCAGCGCCCAGGCGGCCACGTTTCATGACCAGTTCATGCGCGCCATGACGGGCAGCGCGCAAGCGTATTCCGCCGCCGAGTCCGAAAACCTCTTGCAGGTGCTGATCGGCGCGATTTACCCGGAGGCCCTCAACCGCCCGCTGATCGGCAACGGCGCCAACGCGACCAATGCCGGCGGCAACGGCGGCGCGGGTGGCTGGCTGATCGGTAACGGCGGCAACGGCGCCCAGGGCCTGCCCGGCCAGGCTGGCGGGGCCGGCGGTAACGCGGGGCTGATCGGCAACGGCGGCATGGGCGGCGCCGGCGGCACGGGTGTGCCCGGCGGGACCGGCGGCACCGGCGGGGCCGGCGGCCGCGGCGGGCAATGGTACGGCGCCGGGGGCGCCGGCGGACCCGGCGGCGCCGGCGGGGCCGGCGGCATCGGCGTGGCCGGCGGGGCCGGCGGCAACGGCGGTGCCGGCGGGGCCGGCGCCATCGGGGGCGCCGGCGGCGCGGGCGGCGTTGGTGGAGCCGGCGGCAACGGGGTGGCTGGCATCCCCGGAAGCGGCAACACGGCCTTCGACGGAAAGGCGGGCGGGGCTGGCGGCATGGGCGGCGCCGGCGGCGCCAACGGGAATCCGCAGGGCCATGGCGGCGCCGGCGGGGCGGGCGGCAACGGCGGGGTCGGCGGCCAGGGCGGCACCGGCGGCTCGAGCAACACCGCGGTCGGCGGTGACGGCGGCAACGGCGGGGCTGGCGGGACGGCCGGCGCCGGCGGCGCGGCCGGCGCCAACGGCGGAACCGCGGGCGCCGCGGGCGGCGGCGGGACCGGCGGCCAGGGCGGTACCGGCGGCGCCGGTGCGGCCGGTACGAACGGTACTGCCGGCAGCGACGGCGTCATCGGGCTCGCCGGCGGGAACGGCGGCATCGGCGGCGTCGGCGGCAACGGCATTACCGGCGGCACCAATGGCACCGGCGGCACCGGAGGCACCGGCGGCGCCGGCGGCCAAGGCGGCAGCGGCGGCAACGGCGGCACGGGCGTCAACGGCGGCAACGGCGCCAGCGGCGGCGACGGCGGGAAGTCCGGCGCCGGCGGTGCCGCCGGTACCGGCGGCACCGGAGGCAGCGCTGGCAGCGACGGAACCGGCGGCGCCGGCGGCGCCGGCGGCAACGGCGGCACCGGAGGCACCGGCGACTCCGCCGACGCCGGTCCGGGCGGTTCCGGCGGCTCCGGCGGCGGCGGCGGCAACGGCGGAAGCACGGTCGCCGGCGTAGGCGGCGCCGGAGGCGCCGGAGGTAAAGGCGGCTCCGCGGGCGGCGGCGGCTCCATGACCTCCGGCGATGCCGACGGTGGCCCCGGCGCCGACGGCGGCGCCGGGGGCACCGGCGGCAACGGCGGCACCGCAAGCGGCCTCGGTGCCGGCGGCACCGGCGGCACCGGCGGTGCCGGCGGCGCTGGCGGCTCCGGTGGCGGCGCAGTCGGCATCGGCGATGGCGGCAACGGCGGCAAGGGGGGCGACGCCGGCGGCGGCGGCACCGGCGGCGACGGCGGCAACGGCGCCGGCAACGGCGGCAACGGCGGCCAGGCCGGCGGCGGCGGCGCCGGCGGCTCAGGCACTGGCAGCAGTGGCTTCGGCGGCACCGGCGGGCAAGGCGGCGCCGGCGGCGTTGGCGGTGACGGCGGATTCGGAACCAACAGCAACGGCGGCGTCGGGGGTGTCGGCGGCCATGGCGGCACCGGCGGCAACGGCGGCGCGGCAACCGGCGGCTCCGCCGGCAGCGGCGGCGGCGGCGGCAACGGCGGCGCGGCCGGCATCGGCGGGCAGGGGGGCCTCGCAAACGGCATCGGCAACGGCGGCGCGGGCGGCGCCGGCGGCACCGCCGGCGACGGCGGGGGTGGCGGTAACACCGTCGGCGGCAACGGCACCACGGGCAGCGGGTCCGCCGGAGCGGGCGGCACCGGCGCCAGCGGCTCCGTCGGCGGAAACGGCGGCGACGCACTGGGCACCGGAAACGGCGGCATCGGCGGCGCCGGCGGCGGCGGCGGCGCCGGCGGTGCCGGCGGCTTCGGCCAAGCCGGCGGCAGCGGCAGCGGCGGCAACGGCGGCCAGGCGGGCAACGGCGCCATGGGCGGCCAAGGCGGCACCTCCAGCGGCGGCGGCAACGGCGGCAACGGCGGCGGCGGCGGTGCCGGCGCCAGCGGCGGCCGCGCCGGCACCACCAACGGCACGGGCACCGGCGGCACCGGCGGCGACGGCGGCTTCGGCGGCACCGGTGGCACGGCCGGGGACGGCAATCGCGGCGGCGACGGCGGCGGCGGCGGCATCGGCGGCTCCGGCGGTTTTGGCGGCCAGGCCAACAACGGCACCGGCGGCGCCGGCGGCAACGGTAACAACGGCGGCCAGGGCGGCGTCGGCGGCACCTCGACGGGCGTCGGCATTAGCGGCGGCCGCGGCGGCGCGGGCGGCAGCGGCGGCCAGGGCGGCATCGGCGCCATCGGCAGCACCGGCGCCCTCGGCGGCGGCGGCGGCAACGGCGGCAACGGCGGCGACGGCGGAGCCGGCGGCGCAAGCGGTTCGGGCGGCACCGGCGGCACCGGCGGCACCGGCGGCACCGGCGGCAGCGGCCAAAGCGGCGGCGGCAACGCGGGCTCTGGCACCAACGGCACCGCGGGCGGCAACGGCGCGAGCGGCCCTTCGACGCCCTAGGACGGCGCTAGAGCCGCCACCAGGGGTTGAACCGCAACGGCCCGGCCGGATCGATCCGTTGGCCGGGCAACGGCACCGCTACCTGCACGTTCGACGGCTCGGCCGCCTTGAGCACCCGCTCGACCGGCTCGGCCCACGGATGCGGGGCCAACCGGAACGTGCCCCAGTGAACGGGCACCAACAGCCCAGAGCCGGAGTCGGTGACGTCCAGATGGGCCCGTACCGCCTCCTCGGGGTTCATGTGAATGTCCGGCCACGCCGAGTTGTAGGCGCCGACGGGCAGCAGCGTCAGGTCGAACGGCCCGTGGTCCGCGCCGATCCGCGCGAAGCTCTTCGTGTAGCCAGTGTCGCCGCCGAAATACGCCCGATGACTCGGACCGATCAACGCCCACGACGCCCACAGCGTGTTGTTTCGGGTGAAGTAGCGCCCGGAGAAGTGCCGCGCCGGCACGCAAACCACGGTCAGCTCGTCGACCTGCGCGCTCTGATTCCAGTCGAGTTCGACGATGCGGTGTTCCGGCACTCCCCACGCCCGAAGGTGGGCACCCACGCCGAGCGGCACGAAGAACGGGGCCCGCTGCATGCGAACCAGCGCCAGCACGGTGTCGATGTCGAGATGGTCGTAGTGGTCGTGGCTGATGATCACCGCGTCGACGGCGGGAAGCCCCTCCAGCTGCACCGGCGGCGGGTGCAGCCGCTGCGGACCCACCAGGTCCGACGGCGAGCAGCGGTTACTCCACACCGGATCAGTGAGCACCCGGTAGCCATCGATTTCCACCAGCGCCGTCGAGTGGCCGAACCAACTCACCGCCAGCGCGCTGGCGTCACCGCGATAAATCCCCGGCGCGGCCAGCGGGATCGGGCCCGTCGGCCGGCTCGCCCCTCTCCCGATCAGCTCCCACAGGATGATCCGCCATTCCTCGCGGTCCATGAGGTACAGCGACGCGGGGTCGAGATTCTCGAACACGCCGTCGTGGTAATTCGAAGACCCCTCGCAAACGGCCGCGATCGACGCGGGATCACCGCCAACGGCGGTGAACGAACCGTGCATCGCCCGCACCAGCCATCCCCCCGCGGCAAACGCGGCCGTGCCGGCTGCCAGCCGCAGCCCCGATCGCACCATGACGATCAAGCCCCCTGAAACTTCGGCGGTCGCTTCTCCACCCGAGCGACCTGCGCTTCGATCACGTCCTGGCTTCCCCACGCCCTGTCGAAGAGCTCCTTGTGCTCCGGCAACTGCTCCTCCATGGAGCCGTCGTCGTTGAGTACCCGCATGGCGTGCTGAATCGCCAGCGGCGCCAGGCCGGCGATCTCGGCCGCCCACGCCTGGGCGTCGGCCAGCGTCCCGATCCGGTTGGCCATTCCGGTATGCAGCGCCGCGTCGGCGGTCAGCTTCTCCGCCGTCAGCAGCATCGCGCGGGCACGTCCGTGTCCGACCAGCGAAGACAGTCGCCGGATGCTCCAGTTATCAAGGGCCAAACCATATTTAGAAGTAGGAAACTGAAAGAACGCCTCGGGCGCCACGACCCGCAGGTCGCATCGCATGGCCAGCTGCAGGCCGGCGCCGATAGCCGGGCCGTTGATAAACCCGATCACCGGCATCGGCGCCGCGTCCATGGCCTTGTGCAGCTCGATGAGCCGGTCCGGATAGTCGGCGGCGAAGGCGTCGCCACTGAGGTCGGCGCCGGCGCAGAACACCGTGCCCTGCCCGGTCAGCACAATGGCGCGGACTTCGTCCGGGGTGGCCTTCTGCACGGCCTCCCGCAGCTCATCGACAAGCTGGGAGTTCAGGGCGTTGCGGCGCTCGGGGCGCTGCAGCTCAATTGTCAAGACGGCTTCAGCCTGGGTGATACCGATCATGGGGGCAAGGATATATAGCCTCGTGGCTGTGAGCCGTGTCACGACCGACCAACTGCGCGATGCAGTGCTCGACGAAGGCTCTTTCACCAGCTGGGACGCCGATCCGCTGGCGGTGGGTGTATCCGAGCCGGTGACCGATGCATACGCCCGGGAACTGGCCGACGCGAGGGCCGCCACCGGCATGGACGAGGCGGTGCTCACCGGTGAGGGCCGCATATTCGGGCGCCGGGTGGCGGTGGTGGTGTGCGAGTTCAGCTTTCTCGGCGGCTCCATCGGGGTGGCCGCGGCGGAGCGGATCACCGCCGCCGTACAGCGCGCCACCGCCGAACGGTTGCCGCTACTGGCCTCGCCCAGCTCGGGTGGCACCCGCATGCAGGAGGGCACCGTCGCGTTTCTGCAGATGGTCAAGATCGCCGCCGCCGTCCAGCTGCACAAACAGGCACACCTGCCCTACCTGGTCTACCTGCGCAACCCGACCACCGGCGGGGTCTTCGCGTCGTGGGGCTCGCTGGGCCACGTCACCCTCGCCGAGCCGGGCGCCCTCATCGGCTTTCTCGGACCCCGGGTGTACGAACTGCTCTACGGCGAACCCTTCCCGCCCGGCGTCCAGACCGCGGAGAACCTGCAACGGCACGGCGTGATCGACGACGTCGTGGCGCTGGACGGGCTGCAACGGATGCTGGATCGGGCGCTGACCGTGATCGCCGACCCCCCCGAGTCGGTGCCGGCGCCGCCGGCGCCCGAACCGATACCCGACGTGCCGGCCTGGGATTCGGTGGTGGCGTCGCGGCGGGGAGACCGGCCCGGTATCGGGCAGCTGCTGCAGTACGGCGCCACCGACCCGGTGTTGCTGTCCGGTACCGGCCAGGGTGAGGCGGCGACGACGCTGCTGGCGCTGACCCGATTCAGCGGCCAGCCCGCGGTGGTGTTGGGCCAGCAGCGAGTGACTGGAACGCTGGTCGGGCCCGCCGCACTGCGCGCTGCGCGACGCGGCATGGCGCTGGCCGCGGAGCTGCGCCTGCCGCTGGTGCTGGTGATCGACACCGCCGGCCCGGCACTCTCGGCCGAAGCCGAGCAGGGCGGGCTGGCCGGCCAGATCGCCCAGTGCCTGGCCGAGCTGGTCACGCTGGATACCCCGACGGTCTCGGTGCTGCTGGGCCAGGGCAGCGGCGGCCCGGCGCTGGCGATGGTGCCCGCCGACCGGGTGCTGGCGGCGTTGCACGGCTGGCTGGCGCCGCTACCCCCGGAGGGCGCCAGCGCGATCGTCTTCCGCGACACCGCTCACGCGCCCGAACTCGCTGCGGCACAAGGCATCCGGTCGTCCGACCTGTTGAGGTCCGGGATCGTCGACGCGATCGTCCCCGAACATCCCGACGCCGCCGACGAGCCGGCCGCCTTTTGCCGACGACTGTCACTGGCCATCGCCGCGGAGGTCGACGCGCTGCGCGGAATCCCCGCCGCCGAGCGCCTGGCGTCCCGGCTGCAGCGGTACCGTCGCATCGGATTGGCCCCGCTGCGGCGCGACGCGTAACGGACGCACACGGCGCGCTCCGACGCCTGCAGCGTCTTGAGATTTTCCTGAGCCGACACCCCGACCATGGGTGGCGTACGCATAACCGACGACAGGTGGGCGAGACGGTGCGGATGTGGGTTCTGGATTGGGAGTAGGAGTTGGGCGCGCACGGCTGGGCCGCTGGGACCACGATCTATCTGCGGCGGCCATTCGAAATCACAATCAGCGGCGTGGCGCTGCTGGATGGCGTATCCAAGTTGCGGGCGGATAATATCACCGTCGTGGGCATCGACCTATCCCGCAGCACCACGGAATTGGTTGTATCCCCGAGGGTTTGGTGATGTCGGATCAACCGGCGGCGGTCGGCTTGCCGCCATCGCAAAGGGCCACATCGTCAGGACACTGGCGGCCTTGCAGACCGCGATTGAGTGCCGACCGCCGCCTCGAACGGCGCCGCCGTCGTGGGCACCCCGGGTCCGGTATTTGCGGGCAGCGTCGCCGAGGCCGGTCTTCTGGTTCATGCCGACACCGGAAAAGAAATCTGGCCGCGGTATACATGGATTTGGCGCTCGTATCCGCACCCAATTGTGGCGATTTTGCTGCCAATCGCACGCGATTCCCAGGGCACCACGCGACGCGTAGCTCAGTAATCCCCCGGCCCCAGGTACCGCTGAACCGTCGGGCCGAGCCAGTCGACGATCTCATCCCGCGTCATCGCCACGACGGGCGGCAGCCGTAACACGAAGCGGCACAACGCCATACCGAGGATCTGCGTCGCGACAAGCCCGGCCCGCACCCCCGATTCGGAAGCTGGGGCAACCCTCGCGACCAGCGGCTGCAACTGCGTCCCGAAGATCTCCCCCATCCGTTGTGCCGCTTCGACATTGGTGGCACTGGAGCGCAACAGGATCACCAGCGCGTCGTCGCCCTCCCAGCGGGCCAGGAAGTGTCGCACCAATTCCCGCCCCAGCTCGGCATGGTCGGTGTCGGCGAAATCGGGCAGCCGCAGGTCGAATTCGGCCGCGGCGGCGAACAGCTTGTCTTTGTTGACGTAGTAGCGCATCACCATCGCGGGATCCACCCCGGCGTCGGCGGCGATCGCCCGAATCGTGGCGCCCTGAAATCCGGACGTGCCGAACCGCTCCCGGGCCGCCGCCAGGATGACGGCCTTGGTCTCCTCCGACGACCTCCTCATGTCAACAAGTGTAGGCCAACAACCGTTGACATAACGCTGGTGCCGCGCCAGTATGGGTTATGCCAACAAGCGTTGACTAGATAACGAAGAGAGGGGCCGACCATGAAAGACACCGATGTCCTGGTGGTGGGCGCCGGCCCGACCGGCCTCACGCTGGCCGCCGCCCTGCTTGCCCGCGGGGTCGATGCGATGGTGGCGGACAAATTGCAGAAGGGCGCCAACACGTCGCGCGCGGCCGCAATAAATGCCCGCACCCTCGAGGTGCTCGAAGGCCTCGATGTGGCCCGCCGACTGGTCAAGGCCGGGCTGATCGCGCCGCGATTCACCATGCGGCAAGGGCGACGCATCCTGATGCCGATCGACTTCAGCGACCTGCCGACCGAGCACCCATACTCGCTGATGCTCTCCCAGGCCGACACCGAACGGCTGCTGGAAGAGCGCCTGCGCGAGCTGGGCGGCGACGTGATCCGCCCCACGACGCTCACCGGCATCGCCCAGGACTCAGCCGGCGTCACGGCCACCTTCGACGACGGCGAGACCATCCGGGCCCGCTACGCAGTCGGGGCCGACGGTATCAACAGCGTCGTTCGCCAACATGCCGGAATCGGTTTCACCGGAGGCGAATTCGCCGAATCCTTCGTGCTCGCCGACGTCCGGCTGACCGGCGAGGCGCCGCGCGACGAGGTGATCCTGTTCTACGCGGAACAGGGCCTGAACGTGCTCGCCCCGCTGCCCGACGACATCTTCCGCATCGTCGCGCCGACCCGGGACGCGCCACGGGAGCCGTCGCCACAGTTCGTGCAGAACCTGCTGGACACCCGGGCTTTCGGGCCGGGCCAGACGGTGGTCACCGAGCTGCTGTGGGGAACACGGTTCCGGATCCACCATCGCGTCGCCGACCGGTACCGGCAAGGCCGGTTAATGCTGGCCGGTGACGCCGCGCATGTGCATAGCCCGGCCGGCGGACAGGGCATGAATCTCGGGATCACCGACGCCGTCGCCCTGGCCGGTGCGCTCGCCGAGGCCCTTGGCGGCGGTTCCGACACAGTGCTGGACTCCTATGGCCAAGCCCAGCGCCAACGCGCGGAGAAGGTGCTGAAGATGACCGGGCGGCTGACCCAGATCTCGACGCTGCCGCCGCCGTTGCGCCCGGTGCGCAACGCCGCTATGCGCCTGGCCGCGCGGGTTCCGGCGGTGCGGCGGCAGCTGGCATTGGGCTTGAGCGGGCTCGTTTACCGGTGACGACCATCGGCGACGATCTCCCCCCGCTCACCGAGCACCAGCACCCGGTCTGCGCCGGGAACGGCGTCCGGCCGGTTCGCAATGACCAACGCGGTGCGCCCGGCCAGCACGGTGTGCAGTGCGCGTTGCACCGCGCGCTGCGCCCCCAGGTCGAGCGACGACGTCGCCTCGTCCACGATCAGCACCGCCGAGTCGGCCAGCAGCGCGCGGGCCAGGGCGATGAGCTGGCGCTGGCCGGCGGATAACACCACCCCGCCGTTGGTGACCTCGGTCTGATACCCGTCGGGCAGCGCCGCGATGAATTCGTCAGCGCCGATCGCGCGCGCCGCAGCGCTGATTTCGGCACTCGAGGCCCCGGGCCGGCCGACCGCGATGTTGTCGGCGATGGTCCCGGAGAACAGGAAGCCCTCCTGCGTGACCAGCGTGACGTGCCGGCGCAGATCGGCCCGGGCAAGATCGCGAAGATCGATACCGTCCAGGGTGATCGACCCGGACGTCGGGTCGTAGAACCGGGCCAGCAGTTTGGCGATGGTGGTCTTGCCTGCGCCAGTCGAGCCGACCAGCGCCACGGTCTGCCCGGCCGGCACGGTCAACGACAGCCCGGACAGCACCGGCCGGCCCGGCACGTAACCGAAGTGCACGTCGTCAAAGGCGACCGTGCCCGCAACCGTGCCACCCACCGAGCCCCCAGAAGGCAACTCAGCGAATTCGACGGCCGGCCGCCTGATGAGCACCGCGGCCAACTTCTCCAGCGCCGACGCCGCGTCCTGAAAATTGTTGAGAAAATAGGTGATTTCGTGCATCGGCTCGAAGAACATCCGCAGGTACAGCAGGAACGCCGCAAACGTTCCGATCGTCATCGCCCCGTGCAGCACCTGGCTGCCGCCGTAGAACAGCACCACACCGATCGTGACGTTGCCGATCACCTTCACGCCCGGCGCGAAGACGGCCATGAGTTTCATGGCCTTCTCGTTGATGACCCGGTATTGGTCGGCGATATCTTCGAAGACGACCTGATTGCGCGGCTCGTGCCGGAAGGCCTGCACCACTTTGATGCCCGCCATCGTCTCGATGAACTGCATGATGACCAGCGCGGTACTCTCCCGCACCACACGGTAGGTTTTCGACGACTCGAAGCGGAACCACCCGCCGAGGGCCAGCAGCGCCGGGAACACGCCCAGGCACATCAGCCCGAGCCGCCAATCGAGAGCGACGAGCAGCACGGCCACGCCCAGTGGCGTGAGCGCCGTGGTGATCAGGCAGTCGAACCCGGCCGCCAGCATTTCCTCGACGGATTCGACGTCGTTGGACAGCCGGCTCACCACCCGGCCGGTCGTATAGCGATCGTGAAAGGCGGTGTCCAGGCGCTGAAAATGCCGGAACACACGCCGCCGCAACTCCCGCAGCACCGAAAGCCGAACTCGCCCGGCCCCGTTGAGGAAGACCAGCCGGCTGATGCCGTGCACCAGCACCGTGCCGCACAGCGCGGCGACGGTCAACAACAGCCCGCGCGCCGAGCCGCCATGCATGATCGACGGGATCCCGTGGTCGATGCCCCGCCGTACCAGCAGCGGAACCGTAAGCCGCGCAGCGTTTTCCACCACAGCCACCGACAGCAGCAGCCCCAAAGTCACGGCGTGCGGCCGCAGCAGTGAGCCCAGCAAGGCGCGCGCGGCCCCGGCGTGCGCCAGCGTCTCGTCGAGGGCGGGGTCGTGCTGTGCCGGATCTTGTTGGGCGGAGTCCGGGTCGCGCCGTTGGACCGCGAAGGGCCGAGTATCCAATTCGGTCATCGGTGCGCGAATTCCGTCGGTGGGCACGTCATCAGGTCGCGGTACCGCGGCACCCGCGCAAGCAGCTCGGCGTGGGTGCCGACGTCGGTCAGGGTGCCGTTGTCCAGCAGCGCCACCCGATCGGCGAGCTGGACCGTCGACGGCCGGCGCGCCACCACGATGCCGGTGACCCCGGCCAGGACCCGGCGCAGCGCGGCGGTGTCAATCCCGGGCAGGGCGTCGTCGATCACCAGCACCGTCGGCGCCGCCACGATCGCGCGGGCCAGGCACAACCGCTGCCGCTGTCCCGTCGATAGCCGCATGCCCTGCTCGCCGACGCGGGTGTCGAGCCCGAACGGCAGGTCGTAGACGAACCGCGCAGATGCGACGTCGATGGCCGCGGCCAGCTCCGCATCCGTGGCCTCCTCCCGACCCAACCGCAGGTTCTCGGCCACCGACATCGAGAACACCGTCGGGTCCTCGAACGCCGTGCTTACCGCCCGGCGCAGCGCGGGCAACGAAAGCGCACGGATGTCGCGCCCGTCGAGCAGAATCTGTCCCTCTGAGACGTCGTAGACCCGGGACAACAGCGAGGTCAGCAAGGATTTGCCCGACCCCACGGAACCCACCAGCGCCAGCGTCTCCCCCGGCCCAACACTGAGCGTGACGTGCCGCAACAGCCAGTTGCCCGCCTCGCCGCCACCACCGCCACCACCGCCACCACCGGGCGGGTCCGGGACCCGGTAGCCCACATCGCGCAGTTCCAGCCAGCCGGCGTGCGGTGGATCCGGGTGCGGCCCGCCGGTGAAGGCGGCGGGCGCGTCGAAGATCTCGGCGATACGATTCGCCGCCGTCATCGCCTCCTGCGTCATCGACAGCAGAAAGCCCAGCGCCGCCACCGGCCAGACCAACGACAACGTCATGGTGATAAACGCGGCCAGCGTCCCGACGGTCACCAACCCATGACCGGCCGCATACGCGCCGAAACCCAGCAACACGATGAGCGCCAGGTTCGGGATGACCTCCAACAGGGTCCAGAATCGCGCGGCCACCGACACCTTGGCGCGGCCGACGCGGTACAGCGTGGTCACCTCGGCGTCGAATCTGGCGAACTCGTCGTCGTCGCGACCGAACGCCAGCCGCACCGCCCGGCCCAGCGCGGATTCCTCGACATGCGTTGCGATGTGGCCAGATTGGTCCTGCTCCTGCCGCGATAGCCGGGTGAATTCGCGTTGGTAGTGGCCGATGGTGGCTACGATCGGCACCAGCGAACCCAGCACCACCAGGCCCAGCGGCCAGTACATCGCCAGCAAGCACACCGTCACCACGGCGATCTGCAGGATGTTGAGCAGTAAGAACACCACGCCGAACGACAGCAAATCGCGGATGGTGCCAAGGTCGTTCATGATCCGCGACACCAATTGCCCGGACTGCCAGCGCTGGTGAAACGACATCGGCAGAATCTGCAGCCTGGCGTGCAGGTCGCGGCGGATGTCGGCCTCGAAGCCCATCGTCGCGTGCGCGGTGAACCAGCGACGGATGAGCAACAGCGCCGCCTCACCCAGGCCCAGCGCCACGGCCCCGGTACCCAACACCCACAGTCCGCGTTGGTCGTGGTGGCGCACCGGACCGTCGATCACCGCCCGCGTCATCATCGGAATCCCCACCGTGGCAACAAGGCTGGCGGCGGCGGCCAGCACAACGGCGATCCATCGTGCGCGGTACGGAATCAGATACGGCAGCAGGCGCCCTAGATCCGACGCGGCCCGCGGGCGCCTCGGCCCGGCGGCAATCGCCGGGGCGCACAGAGCTTCAGTCACGACGAATTGGTCTCCCGATCCCGTTGCGCGCGCCCAGACCTCGAATGTCACGGCCTACCACCTGTTTTCGATCATGGCATGGCAATGGCCACGGGCAGTCGCAGCTCAGACTCGAAAAGGTAACCATTTCGCGAGCAACCCGGCGGGCGGCCTCCCACCGCCACAAGCAACAATCCGGCAAAATGGGCGGCATGGACACTGGTGTCACCTCGCCTCGGGTCTTGGTGGTCGACGACGACTCCGACGTGCTTGCCTCCCTGGAACGCGGACTGCGACTGTCCGGGTTCGAGGTATCGACGGCGGTCGACGGCGCCGAGGCGTTACGCAGCGCCACCGAGACCCGCCCGGATGCGATCGTGCTTGACATCAACATGCCGGTGCTCGACGGCGTCAGCGTGGTCACGGCGCTGAGAGCCATGGACAACGATGTCCCGGTCTGCGTGCTCAGCGCGCGCAGCTCGGTCGACGACCGGGTGGCGGGCCTGGAGGCCGGCGCCGACGACTACCTGGTCAAGCCGTTCGTGCTGGCCGAGTTGGTCGCGCGGGTCAAGGCGCTGCTGCGCCGCCGCGGCGCCGTCGCGTCGACCTCATCGGAAACCATCACCGTGGGCCCGCTGGAGGTCGACATCCCCGGTCGACGGGCCCGGGTCAACGGCGTCGACGTCGACCTCACCAAGCGGGAGTTCGACCTGCTGGCCGTGCTGGCCGAACACAAGACCGCGGTGCTCTCCCGCGCCCAATTGCTGGAGCTGGTGTGGGGCTATGACTTCGCAGCCGACACCAACGTCGTCGACGTGTTCATCGGCTACCTGCGCCGCAAACTGGAGGCCAACGGCGGCCCCAGGCTACTGCACACCGTCCGCGGAGTCGGGTTCGTGCTGCGCATGCAATAACGGTGCAATGAACCTCCTGTCGCGGATATTCGCCCGAACTCCCTCGCTGCGGACCAGGGTGGTGGTCGCCACGGTCATCGGCGCCGCGATCCCGGTGCTCATCGTGGGCATCGTGGTCTGGGTGGGGATCACCAACGACCGCAAGGAGCGGCTGGACCGGCGGCTGGACGAGGCCGCGGGTTTCGCGATCCCGTTCGTGGGCCGCGGCCTCGACGAGATTCCACGTTCGCCGAACGACCAGGACGCCATCATCACGGTCCGGCGCGGCAACGTGGTCGAGTCGAATTCCGACGTCACGCTGCCGAAACTGAAGGACGGCTACGCGGACACCCGGGTGCGCGGGGTGCGCTACCGGGTGCGCACGGTTGAGATCGCGGGCCCCGAGCCGACGTCGCTGGCCGCCGGAGCGACCTATGACGCCACGATCGCCGAGACCAACAACCTGCACCGCCGCGTGCTGCTGATCTGTGGATTCGCCATCGGCGCCGCGGCAGTCTTCGCCTGGCTGCTGGCCGTGTTCGCGGTGCGCCCGTTCAAGCAGTTGGCTCAGCAGACCCGATTGATCGATGCCGGGGACGAGGCGCCGCGGGTCGAAGTGCACGGCGCCAGCGAGGCCGTCGAGATCGCCGAGGCGATGCGCGGCATGCTGCAGCGCATCTGGGACGAACAGGACCGGACCAAGGAGGCGATGGTGTCGGCCCGCGACTTCGCGGCCGTGTCCTCCCACGAGCTGCGCACCCCGCTGACCGCGATGCGGACCAACCTCGAGGTGCTGGCCACCCTCGATATGACCGACGACCAACGCAAGGAAGTGCTCAGCGACGTCATCCGCACCCAGTCGCGGATCGAGGCCACGCTGGGTGCCCTCGAGCGGCTGGCCCAGGGCGAACTGTCGACGTCGGACGATCACGTGCCCGTCGATATCACCGAGTTGCTCGACCGCGCCGCCCACGACGCCATGCGGATCTATCCCGAACTCGAAGTATCTCTGGTGCCGTCACCGACCTGCATCATCATCGGCTTGCCCGCCGGACTACGGCTAGCCGTCGACAACGCGATCGCCAACGCCGTTAAACACGGCGGCGCCACCCGGGTCCAGCTGTCCGCGGTCAGCTCGCGGGCCGGCGTGGAGATCGCGGTGGACGACAACGGCAGCGGTGTGCCGGAAGCGGAGCGCGAGGTGGTCTTCGAGCGGTTCTCCCGCGGCTCGACGGCCTCGCATTCCGGGTCGGGTCTCGGGCTGGCGTTGGTCGCCCAGCAGGCCCACTTGCATGGCGGGACAGCCTCGCTGGACGACGGCCCGCTGGGCGGCGCGCGGCTGCTGCTGAGCCTTCCCGCCCCGACCTAGCCCGCCGACGAACATACCTCGCAGCCGACGTTGCTATCGACGCCAGCGCCGGGGTGTCCGGGGCGACCGGGCCGTCCGGGGCGACCTGCGTAGATACCTTGCCCCGGATCTGGTGTCTAGCGCGTAGGCACCCGGCCCGGTGAAAACCAGCAGAAAGAACGCCCAGCAATACATGACCGCCAGTTCACCGTGGTTGAGGATCGGCCAGAACCCGTGCGGCAAGTGTTGGGTGAAGTACGCGACAGCCATCTCGCCGGAGGCGACGAAAGCCGCTGGACGCGTGAATAATCCGAGTGTGATCAAGATGCCGGTGATCAATTCGATCACCCCGGACAGCCAGACGAGTGAGCCACTGGCCGCTATGGTGTCCGCCGGCATGCCGAACATCAGGGACGTGCCGTGACACAGGAACAGCAGCCCGAAGAAGATCCGGAACAGGCTCAGAACTGTTGGTGCATGGGGGTTGAGTCGGGTTTCCAACCGTTGGGTCATGGACTGACGATACGCAGGATGGCGCCCACCGGAAGCGAGCAATTTTTGGCCAGGTCTCCGGTGAACCGGCCGTCACTTTCTCGAGCTCTTGCTCCAGGGCGTGAACAGGGCCTTCGCGGCCGCCTTCTCGTCCCTGAACCACACTTGTGCGACGATCTGGTCGTAGCTCGGGTCGTCAGGGGTGTAAAAAAGCCTGGTATCCGAGCGGCCCTTCACCAGCCAGCCCGCCGGCCCGTTGCCGTCGGTGTCGGCGCGAGCGGAGCCCGGCCCGTACGGCGCATAGGGCACCACCTTGATCTTTGCGGTCGCATCCACGGCGGGGATCTTCGTGGTGGGGTCCACGGCGGCGATTTTCATGGTCTTCTCCGCGACGGGAATCTTGGTGGTCTCCTCTGTGGAGGGCACCTTGGTCGTCGGCGCGTCCTTCGCGACGCGGATCTTGGTGGTGGGCGCCTCTTTCCTGACGCCAATCTTCTTGGTGCGCAACTCTTTTACGGCCCGGATCTTGGTCGTCGGCGGTTCTTTTGTGGGGCTCAACATCGTCGGCGGAACCGACTCCAACGTCGGCCCACGCGTCGGCGTCGGCTCCGCCGGTTGCCGCTTCGCCGCGCGGAACATCAGCGCAAACGTGAACCCAAATCCCAGGACAAAGGACAGCGCGAACAGCACCCAATGCACGTGGCTCATCACCCCGCACCGATCTCCCGCTCGCGCTGACCGGCGGCGCGTTTGGCCCACACGGGGTAAATCTTCCACGCAGCCGCCGAGCCCGCGACGAAAGCAACCAGGTACCACAACCACTGCATCACGAAGTCCATGGACGAATTCTCCTTAGCTGACCATGATTTCGGCGCGGCGATTCTTGGCGCGACCCTCGGGCGTGTCGTTGCTGGCGATCGGATTCACCGAACCCAGACCCTTGACGGCGACGTTGTCCTTGGCCACGCCGTGGGCGACGAGGAAGTCGGCCACCACGCCGGCGCGCTGGGCGCTCAATGGGATGTTGATGCCTTCGCTGCCCGAATTGTCCGTGTAGCCGTTGATCGTCGCATGCGCCGCCGGACAGGCCTTCAGCTTGTCTGCTACCTGGGTCAGAATCTGGTCGTCGGCCGGGGTCAGGCTAAACCCGTCGTTGTCAAAGCTAATCGGACCGCCCGTCACGGCATTGATCGCCGCTTGCAAGTTGGCGCACGGGTCGGCGGGGGGAGGCGCCGCCGGAGTGGGAGCTCCCGACGGGGGCACCGGACCGTTAACCACAATCTTGTCAACGACATTCAGATTCGACCAGGTGTGCGTGGCCGCCTGATCGATCGCGTTCTTCTGGTCCGCCGACGTGGTCGTCCCCGCCAGGGTCACCGTGTCGGCGTCCACCGTGAGGCTGAAGTCGGCGATCGGCGCGCTGGCAGTGAAAATCGGTCCCGCGTTGGCGAAATCGAGCGCCTTGATATCGGGGTTGATCCGGGTTTTGTCGACGACGTTGACCCCCGGCCCCAAGCCGTCGCTGAGCGCCTTCATCAGCGCGGCTTTGGCAGTGTCGTCGGGGATATCGCCGGTCACGGTAATGGCGTTGCCGTTGCGGGTGATTGACAGCGCCGCCAGAGACAGCTTCGGAGCGGTCGACGTGCTGGACGGCGCGGGCTGCGTGGACGCCGCTGAGGTGGCGGCCGGCTGCTGGGGGTCTGGTCCTCGCCCAGCGCAAAGTGGCCGATCGCCGCTATCAGCAAAGGAATAATCACCAGACCAATCAGCCAGGAAAGGCGAAGCGACCGCCGGTCCGATTCCAGTAAATCCACCATTGCCCCTCCTTCCGTTGGTTTGCGGGACCCGCCGGTGCTCGGCCCACCGCCAGGGCGATATGCAGCCTACCGAGTCGGTGCCGCGATCCCGGTCGGGCACACTGGAGCGATGGGCAATGGGCCGAAACCGACAGACAGCCAGACCCTGGCACACATCCGCGACCTGGTCGCCGAAGAAAAACAGCTGCGGGCGCAACTGCAGCACGGCGAGATCACCGAGTCGGAGGAGCATGCCCGCCTGCGCCAGGTGGAGGTGGAACTCGACCAGTGCTGGGACCTGCTGCGACAGCGCCGCGCATTGCGCGAAACCGGCGCTGACCCGCGCGAGGCGGCAGTGCGTCCGGCCGACCAGGTCGAGGGCTACCTCGGCTAGATATGGCCGGCGGCGACACAAGTGAGTTCGATGTCGTCGTCGTCGGCGGCGGGCACAACGGCCTGGTCGCGGCGGCCTACCTGGCCCGGGCGGGCCTGCGGGTGCGCCTGCTGGAGCGGCTGGCGCACGTTGGCGGGGCCGCGGTGTCGGCGCGGGCCTTCGACGGTGTCGACGTCCGGGTGTCGCGGTATTCCTACCTGGTCAGCCTGCTGCCGCCCCGTATCCTCGACGACCTGGGCGCAGCGGTGCACCTGGCCCCGCGGCGGTTCGCCTCGTACACCCCCGACCCGGCCACGGCCGGGCGATCGGGCCTGCTGGTCGGATCCGACGGGGCACTCGCCGGCAGCTGCGCGGCCACCGACGAGCGCGGATTCGACGAGTTCTACCGGCGCTGCCGGCTGATCACGGAACGGCTCTGGCCGACGCTGACCGAACCGCTGCGCACCCGCGAGCTGGCCCGTCGGCACGTGCTGGCGACCGGCGATCCGGATGCGGGACCGGCGTGGCGGGCCCTGGTCGACGAGCCGATCGGCCACGCCATCGCCGACGCGGTGCGCAGCGACCTGATCCGCGGCGTGATCGCCACCGACGCGCTGATCGGCACCTTCGCCCGCGTCGACGACCCCGCGCTGTCGCAGAACATCTGCTTCCTGTACCACGTCCTCGGCGGGGGCACCGGGGAGTGGGACGTGCCGGTCGGCGGAATGGGTTCGGTGACCGCGGCCCTGGCCGCCGCGGCCGCCCGCCACGGCGCCGAAATCACTACCGGCGCAGAGGTTTACGCCGTCGACCCGGACGGCCATGTGCGCTACCGCAGCGACGACGACGAGCACCTGATCCGGGGCCGTTTCGTGTTGGCCAACGTCACGCCGGCCGTGCTGGCCGCGTTGCTCGGTGCCGAGCCGGCGCCTCTGGCCCAGGGCGCGCAGGTCAAGGTCAACATGGTGCTGCGCCGACTCCCCCGGTTGCGCGACGGCGCCGTCACGCCCGAGCAGGCGTTCGCCGGCACCTTCCACGTCAACGAGATGTGGACCCAACTGGACGCGGCGTACACGCGGGCGGCGGCCGGGCAGCTACCGGATCCGTTGCCGTGCGAGGCCTACTGCCATTCGCTGGCCGACCCGAGCATCCTGTCGGCCGCGCTGCGCGACGCGGGCGCGCACACCATGACGGTGTTCGGCCTGCACACACCGCATTCGCTGGTCACCGATCCCGGCAACGACCCCGAAACTGCCCGAGATCGGCTCACCGAGTCGGTGCTGGCGTCTCTGAATTCCGTTCTGGCCGAACAGATTCAGGACGTGTTGCTGACCGACGCGCACGGTCGGCCGTGCCTCGAGACGACGACCACGCTGGACCTGCAGGCCACGCTGCGGATGACCGGGGGCAACATCTTCCACGGCGCGTTGTCGTGGCCGTTCGCCGACGACGACGATGACCCGCTGGACACCCCGGCCCGGCAATGGGGCGTAGCCACCGCCCACGAGCGGATCATGCTGTGCGGCTCCGGCGCCCGCCGCGGCGGGGCAGTGTCGGGCATCGGCGGCCACAACGCCGCGATGGCGGTGCTGGCCTCGCTCGCGAGCAGACGCAAAAGCCGCTAAAACCGGCGGTTTTAGCGTGCTTTTGCGTCTGCTCGGCAGGGGAACTATCGCCCGTCCATGGCGACGTAGTCCCGCTCGGTGTACCCGGTGTAGATCTGGCGCGGACGGCCGATCTTGCTGTCGCCCTCGTCGTGCATCTCACGCCAGTGCGCGATCCAGCCGGGCAGCCGGCCGAGCGCGAACAAGACGGTGAACATCCGGGTCGGGAACCCGAGGGCCCGGTAGATCAGGCCGGTGTAGAAGTCGACGTTCGGGTACAGCTTGCGCTCGATGAAGTAGTCGTCGGTGAGCGCCGCCTCCTCGAGACCCTTGGCGATGCCCAGCAGGTCGTCGTCGCCGCCCAGCTTGGACAGGATCTTGTCGGCCTGCTCCTTGACGATCCGCGCCCGCGGGTCGTAGTTCTTGTAGACGCGGTGGCCGAAGCCCATCAGCTTGACACCGGCTTCGCGGTTCTTCACCTTCCGCACGAATTCGCTGACGTCGTCGCCGCTCTGGCGGATTTCCTCGAGCATCTCGAGCACCGCCTGATTGGCGCCGCCATGCAGCGGGCCCCAGAGCGCGTTGATGCCGCCGGAGATCGACGTGAACAGGTTCGCCCGCGACGAGCCCACCAGCCGCACGGTCGACGTCGAGCAGTTCTGCTCGTGGTCGGCATGCAGGATGAACAACATGTCCAGGGCGCGCACCACCTCGGGGTCGGGGTGGTAGGGCTCGGCCGGGAAACCGAACGTCATCCGTAGGAAGTTCTCCACCAGCGACAGCGAGTTGTCCGGGTAAAGGAACGGCTGGCCGACAGACTTCTTGTAGGCGTAAGCCGCGATGGTGGGCAGCTTGGCCAGCAGGCGAATCGTCGACAGGTCGACCTGCTCGTTGTCCATCGGGTCCAGCGCGTCCTGGTAGTAGGCGCTCAGGGCATTCACCACGCTGGACAGCACGGGCATCGGGTGGGCATTGCGCGGGAAGCCGTCGAAGAACCGCTTGAGGTCCTCGTGCAGCATCGTGTGCCGCTGGATGCGGTGGGTGAAATCGGCCAGCTGGTCGGCGCTCGGCAATTCGCCGTACACCAGCAGGTAGCTGACCTCGATGAAGGTCGACTTCTCGGCGAGCTGCTCGATCGGAATGCCGCGGTAGCGCAGGATGCCGGCGTCGCCGTCGATGTACGTGATGGCGCTCTTGCAGGCCGCGGTGTTGACGAACCCGTTGTCGAACGTGGTGAGTCCGGTCTTCGACAACAGATTGCCGAGGGCGATCCCGTCATTTCCCTCGGTAGCGCGGACGATCTGCAGGTCGATCTCGCCGCCCGGGTAACGGAGATTGGCGGTGTCGTCGGTGTCGGCCACGAGAACCCCTTTGCGCTCTGGCTGATATGGCTGCCCCACACTACGTGCGTTCACAGCTGAAGGTAGTCGTTATCGCAACAGCGCGCCTGCCCGGGGTGGGCTCCGCAGATCCGGAGCTCGTCCACTGGCGGGCGCCCCTTCAGAGCAGCCCCGCGAGCTTGTACAGAACCAGTGATCCGGCGACCGCGATATTGAGGCTCAAGCCGGTGCCGAGCTTCGTTGCCGTGGGTGAAAATTGTCCCGTCCCGGGCGGCGAAATCTAGGGCGGTGGAACACAACCGCCGCACCGCGGCGCCCTACGTCACCGACCTACGGCTGCAGGCGCTCGACTCGTTCGCCGATCACGCGAATCCGGTTGTGCACCCGGTTCTCTCGGCCCTGCCAGAACTCCACCAGCTCGGGTGCGATCCGGTACCCACCCCACTCCGGCGGCACCGGGATGCGCTCCGAATCGGCGAAGCGCGCGGTCACCTCCGCCAGCTGGTCGAGCAGCGCAGCACGCGACGCGATCGGCCGCGACTGGTGCGACGCCCACGCCCC
This sequence comes from uncultured Actinomycetota bacterium, assembly GCA_963778135.1. Taxonomy (GTDB): domain Bacteria; phylum Actinomycetota; class Actinomycetes; order Mycobacteriales; family Mycobacteriaceae; genus Mycobacterium. The sequence continues at coordinate 336,705 of CAVZTC010000006.1, forward strand.
CAGCTGCGACCCACGCGGACGCTTGGACCAGTAGTCCTCGGTGACCTGCGCAGCGACCCTGCTCACCGGGCCGTGGATGTGCACCTGCCGCCCCAGCTGGTACCAGGGAAAAGTCGCCGACGCGTATGGCGTTCCCGCCAGCTCGCGGCCCTTGGCCGAGTCATAGTTGGTGAAAAATGTGATCCCTGTCTCGTCGACGCTCTTGCACAGCACCGATCGGCTAGCGGGCCTGCCGCGAGCGACGGTGGCCAGCACAAACGCGTTGGGCTCGGCGACCCCGGCGCGCTCGGCGTCGTCAATCCACTTGCGGAACAACGCAAGCCAGCCCTCGTCGAGCCAGTCCGCGTCGAGATCGGGACTGCCGTCCTTCTCGACGGATCCGTACTCCACCCGCATACCGGCGAGGTGGGCGTCGTCTGGGCCTTCCATTGAGCCAACGCTACCGGCCGGTAGCGTTGGCCCGGAGGTGAGATGGGAGAATTTTTCCCATGACTGTGGTCCCCGAGAATTTTGTCGCCGGCCTCGAAGGCGTGGTGGCCTTTACCACCGAAATCGCCGAACCGGATAAGGACGGCGGAGCGCTGCGGTACCGCGGCGTCGACATCGAGGATCTAGTGAGCCAGCAGGTCACCTTCGGCGACGTCTGGGCGCTGCTGGTGGACGGAAGGTTCGGCCACGGGCTCCCGCCCGCCGAGCCGTTCCCGCTGCCGATCCACACCGGCGATGTGCGCGTCGATGTTCAGGCGGGCCTGGCGATGCTGGCGCCCATCTGGGGATACAAGCCACTGCTCGACACCGACGAGCCCACCGCCCGCGACCAGCTGGCCCGGGCGTCGGTGATGGCGCTGTCCTACGTCGCGCAGTCCGCGCGGGGCATCTACCAGCCGGCCGTCCCGCAGCGAGTAATCGACGAATGCCAAACGATCACAGCACGTTTCATGACCCGCTGGCAGGGTGAGCCGGACCCCAGGCACATCGAGGCGATCGACGCCTACTGGGTGTCGGCGGCCGAGCACGGCATGAACGCCTCGACCTTCACCGCCCGGGTGATCGCCTCGACCGGCGCAGACGTGGCCGCCGCGATGTCCGGGGCCATCGGGGCGATGAGCGGGCCGCTGCACGGCGGGGCGCCGGCCCGGGTGCTGCCCATGCTCGAAGAGGTGGAGCACACCGGCGACGCCCGGGGCCTGGTCAAGGGGATCCTGGACCGCGGCGAGAAGCTGATGGGATTCGGCCACCGGGTCTACCGCGCGGAGGACCCGCGGGCGCGGGTGCTGCGAGCCGCCGCCGCGCGACTGGGCGCCCCGCGGTACGAGGTGGCAGTGGCGGTGGAGCAGGCCGCGTTGTCGGAACTGCGCGAGCGCCGCCCGGATCGGGCCATCGAGACCAACGTCGAGTTCTGGGCGGCGGTGATTCTGGACTTCGCCCGGGTGCCGGCGAACATGATGCCGGCGATGTTCACCTGTGGACGCACCGCCGGGTGGTGCGCCCACATTCTCGAGCAGAAGCGGCTGGGCAAGCTGGTCCGCCCGGCGGCCATCTATGTGGGACCCGGCCCGCGCCCGCCGCAATCCATCGAGGGCTGGGACCAGGTCGTCACCGCCAAAGCCGCCGAGGCGCAGCTGAGTTCCTGAGCGTCGCCCCCCGATTTTCCGGCGCCTGAGTCCGACCGGAAAAGGTTGTCGGTACCCCGCGGTTGAATGGGCACGGCCGCGATGAGCCCGGTGAATTTCGGTCGCGGCCCGGGTCAGTATCCGTGAGCCCGTCCGGGGCACCAACCGTAAGGAGACTCTTAATGCCGATCACCGTCGAACCCGCGCTGTCGCCGCACCTCGTCGTCGACGACGCCGCCGCAGCCATCGACTTCTACGTCAAGGCCTTCGATGCCGTCGAAATGGGCCGCGTACCCGGTCCCGACGGCAGGCTCATCCACGCCGCGTTGCGCATCAACGGCTTCCTGGTCATGCTCAACGACGACTTCCCGGAGATGTCCGGTGGCAAGTCGATGACGCCGACGTCGTTGGGCGGAACCGCCGTCACCATTCATCTGACGGTCACCGACGTCGACGCTAAGTTCCAGCGCGCCCTGGACGCCGGCGCGACCGTGGTCGCCCCGTTGGACGACCAGTTCTGGGGAGACCGCTACGGCGTGGTCGCCGACCCGTTCGGCCACCACTGGTCGCTGGGACAGCCGGTGCGCGAGGTCAGCATCGAGGAAATCCAGGCGGCCATGTCGGCGCAGGCGCCGGGCTAAACCGGTTAAACCGGCTAAACCCGGTCAGTCCGGGAAGGCTTGGCCACGGAGGCACGGGCCGGTCGTTTGGCCAAGGCTCGCGGCTCATGTCACCGGCTGTGAATTCGTTTCTGCGCCTTGGCCAAGCGCCCCTGTGCCGCGGTCAGTTCCAGGTGATCGGCGGCAATTGTGACGCTCTCGGCGAGTTTGGTCATCCGGCTGGCGATATCGCGGGCCCGGGTAGCATAGCGCGGCTCGAGGATGCGGCGTAGGTCGGCGGCAAGGGACTTCTGGCTGGTGCGCGAGAAGCGCCGGGCGGAGCCAACTTTCAGCCGCTGCACTCGATTCGCCCAGATCGGTTGATCCGCGCCGATCCACAGGATCGCCACGGGAATGCCGGCCCGCAAACCCGCGGCCGTGGTCCCCGCCCCGCCATTGTGGACGACCGCTCGGCAAGCCGGAAAGACGGAAGCGTAGTTGACCAGACCCACCACCTTGACGTGGTCGAGGCCGCTGGCCTGGGTGAAATCGCTTGGCCCGGAGCAAATCAACGCGCGCTCGCCTAACTCCGCGCAGACCGCGCTGATCATGGCAACTGTGTCGGCCGGGGAGTCGACTCGCAAGCTGCCGAAGCAGAAGGCGATCGGTGGCGTGCCCGATGCAATCCACGACGCGACCTCCTCGTCTGCAGCGGTCGGCAACTCGAGCGCCAGCGCACCGACGAACGGACGTAGGCCCTCCCACTGCGCCCACTCAGCTGCCAGCCCGGGAAACCAAAGCTTGTCGTACGCCTGGATCTCCAGCGATCCGCGTCCGGTAATCCGCCGCGCCGCGGGCCCTGTCGCCTTTGGCAGGCCCAATGCACGGCGCTGCGCGTCTTCGGCTTCCCGTGTCATCCGCCAATAAATCCACTCGGCCGCCGAAAGTGCGTTGCGGACCAACTGTGACGGCACCAGCGGAAGGAGCTTGAGCTGTCCGTTTTCCCGCCGTGGGTAGGTATGCAGCGCGGCAAGCGGGATGCCGTAGTGCTCCGCGACGTTGGCGGCGACCTCCTGGTAATTGCTGCCCGCCAACAACAGGTCGGCCCCGTGCGCCAGCGACACCAGCGTGGCGTTCATCTCCACCCAGCCCTGGCTGAAATACTCCTTGCCCGAACGCACCGCCCCAATCGGATTCCGGATCTTCCAGAAGTTGCGGAAGAACGCCGCGTCCAGCTGCTGCTGTGAGTCGGGCCCGTAGGGAACCGCCGCAAGCCCGGCCGACGCGACGAAGTCCACCAGATTCGGTGGAGCCGCCACGCACACCGTGTGCCCTCGGCGCAGCAACTCACGGCCGACGGCCGCCGCGGGCTCGACATCGCCGCGCGTTCCATGAAACGCGAGCGCGAATTTCACTGGGGCACCGAGGCGTTCAGCGCAGTCATTTGCGGGTGATGCGGGCCAGAGCCGTCACTTGCCGTCGGCTCTCGGCGACGCCGACATACACGGACCTTAAGGCCTCCATGTAGCGGGTGACCGATTCGCGGGCGACGGGATTGTCCGGCAACACCACCATCACCTGGGTCTCGTTCTCAAACCTGTTGACGCGTATGTCGAGTTGGGTCGCGGTCCCGCCGTCGTACCAGAGACGACCGCACATAGCCTCCAAGTGCGAGTTGGCGACCGCCGACAAGGGCGGGACGCCGGCGTCGAGGTGGAGCAGCAAGGGCGAGCCCTGCTGCGGCCTACTCAGCCAGGGCGCCAAATCCAGGACGCGATCGAAGGGAACGTGCGCCAGTTCTCTGTTTGAATCAAACGACGCCTGCGCGGCGCGGGCCGTATCAGCGAACGAGGCCGGGTCGACAGGAACGGTGATCGGAACGACTCCGATGAACCAACCCGTCGTCATGAAGTCCGCCGCATCGACGCGGGTGTCAATCGGAGCGATTCCGTAATACGTTTCGGCGCCGGTCAGTTCGTACTCCGCCAGGGCCGCGCACGCGAAAACACCCCCGGAGAACCGAACACCCGCCGCCACGCACACGGATTCGAATGCGACCGTTTGTTGCGCGTCCAGCAGTTGCAGACCCATTACGGCACAGGGCGCCGACACATCGCCGAGCGGCAATCGGGGGCCCGGCAGGCTTCCGTCATTTGATTCGGCGAACTCGACCCAGGTGCGTACCCGTGGGGAGTCCAAGGTGAGCGCGGAGGTGAATTGATGTTGCCGCACACAGTAATCGCGATAGCGGCCCGGCTCACCCAGCCGCAGCGGTGCCTTGCTCCCCGCCAACGCGGCGTACATCATGTGGATCTCGGTGAATAGCACGCCCATCAACATCGCGTCGATGTAGACATGATCAACACTCAGGCAGAAGGTGAAGTGATCCGCGCGCTGAATGATCATGAAGCGGAAGCAATCCCACTGTGTGGGATCGGGGGTGGCCACTAGCTGGTGCCGGCACTCCTCGGCCGTCAGCTCCCCGTGCTTGGTCGGGACAAGCGCAATACGGGCGGGCTCGCGCAGGGTGCGCCTGACGACGTCTTCGCCATCAGGCAGCTCGAACCAGCTGTGATAGGTGTCGTGACGGCGAAGATGCGCATTGAGGACATAAGTCATCTCGCGGATATCGCATTGGCCGGGGATGTTCCACGCGGTGATGAGCAGCCTCGACATCCGCAGACCCCGGGCCGCGTATGCGCAGAAGTTGCGCAGGTGCAACGCCTGTATGTGGCTGGCCGGCACCGGATCCATCGGCGCTTCCCGTGCTTGGGCGAGCGCCCGCGGGGAGGGGCGCCACGACACCACCGAGCCCGGTTCGGGCACCCAGTCGTTGATTGACTCGACTGTGACGTGCCCTACCGCGACCACGATCGCCCCGTCATACCGGTACCGCCTCGAGGTCGGCCAGGGCGTCGCACAGGTGATCCGCCAATCCACGCACGGTGGTGATGGCGGTGGAGCCGATCCGGATCCCGGTTTCGGTCTCGATGCGGTTGCGGAGTTCGAGGTTGCCCAACGAGTCCAGACCGTAGTCGGACAGCGCACGGTCCGGGTCGACGCCGCGGCGCAGGATCAGGCTCACCTGCTCGGTGACCAGACTGCGAACCCGGTTTGGCCATTCGTCGCGTGGCAGCGTGTTCAGGTCCGCCCGGAATTTGCTTGTGTCCGATCGCCTTTGGCTCGCGGATCGGAATGATTCGGCGAAGTTGCTGCGTTGCGCGACCGCGGTCAACCACGGCGTTCCCCGCACCGGGGTGTAACCGCTGTAGGCACGGTCGTAGCGCAGCATTGCCTCGAAGGCGTAGGCGCCCTCATCGGGATTGATCGCCGCTCCGCTGCTTTCCGCCAGCGCAGTGGCGCGACCAACCTCAGCCCAGGCGCCCCACGCGATCGCGGTCGCCGGAAAACCCTGCGCCCGCCGCCAATGCGTAAAGGCGTCCAGCCAGCTGTTGGCCGCGGCGTACGCTCCCTGACCCGGCGAGCCCAGCAGGGCCGCCGCCGAGGAGAACAAGCAGAACCAGTCCAGCGGCTGGCCGATCGTGGCCAGATGCAGCTGCCAGGCGCCGTAAACCTTTGGCGCCCAGTCACGCTCAAGCAGCTCATCGGTGATGTTGGCCAACGTGGCGTCCTCCACCACCGCGGCCGCGTGCAGTACACCGCGCAACGGAAGCCCGGTGGCGGTCGCCTCGGCCACCAAGCGGTCGGCCGTACCCGGTTCCGCGATGTCACCGCAGTGCACCACGACGTCCGACCCGATCGACCGGATCAGCTCTATTGTCTCCAGCGCCGTTTGGTTCGGCTGAGATCGTGAGGTGAGCACGATCCGGCCGCAGCCGGCCCCGGACGCTGGAGAGGCCATCTTCTCGGCAAGGAACAGCCCAAGCCCGCCGAGGCCACCGGTGATGATGTAGGAGCCGTCGTCGCGAAACACCGGAACCTGTTCCGGTGGCAGCACCGCGGTGGAACTCCCGACCCGCGGAACGTCGAGCACGAGTTTCCCGGTGTGCTCGGCGGCGGCCATCACCCGCAGTGCGGTCGCCGCCTCGGCCAGCGGATAGCGCGTGCTTTGCGGCAGCGGTAGCGAGCCGTCGCCGATGCGCGTGTACACGGTGTCGAGCAGTTCGGTCATTTGCTCGGTGTTGTTGAGGACCGTCATCACCAGGTCGAGGTAGAAGAAATTGAGGTTGCGATGGAAGGGCAGCAACCCCAGCCGGGTGTTGCCGAAGACATCGACCTTGCCGATCTCGACGAACCGTCCACCGATGGCGAGCAGTTCCAATCCGGCGCGTTGTGCCGCGCCGGTCAGCGAGTTGAGCACGATATCGACGCCATAGCCCGCGGTGTCACGGCGGATCTGCTCGGCGAACTCGATGCTCCGCGAGTGGTAGACATGCTCAATGCCCCAGTTGCGCAACAGCTCTCGCCGCTGCGGGCTGCCTGCCGTAGCGAAGATCTCGGCTCCGGCCGCACGGGCTATCGCGATGGCGGCCTGGCCGACGCCCCCCGTCGCGGAGTGGATCAACACCCGATCACCGGCCTTGATCCGAGCCAGATCGTGCAGGCCGTACCAGGCCGTCAGGTGAGCTCCGGTCGACGCGGCCGCGTGCTCGTCGCGCAGTCCATCCGGGAGCTTGACGGCAAGGTCGGCCAGCGTCGTGACGTACGTCGCCCAGCATGCGCCAGGGGCCACGGCGCCCACGCGATCACCGACCCGATGCTCGGTGACGTCGGGCCCGACCGCGGTCACCACACCGACGAAATCCAGGCCCAGGTGGGGCACGGGCATCCATGGGAGATGCGGGTATCGACCAAAGGCGATCAGGACGTCGGCGAAGTTGATGCTGGATGTGCTGACCGCGACCTCGATCTGCCCGGGGCCCGGCGCAACGCGGTCGTACGCGACGAACTCCAACGTCTGCAGGTCGCCGGGCGTGCGGATGTGCAGGCGCATCCCGTCGCGCTCATGATCGACGACGACGGACCGGCGCTCCTCGGGGCGCAGCGGGCCGGGGCTCAGTCGCGCCGTGAACCAGTCGTTGCCGCGCCAGGCGGTTTCGTCCTCCGCGGATCCGCTCAGCAGTTGACGCGCCACCAGGTCGGCATCGGTCCGCTCACCGACGTCGATCTGGGTGGTGCGCAGGTGCGGATGCTCGGAGCCGATCACGCGCAGCAGGCCGCGCAGTCCGGCCTGCTCGAGGTTGACGCGGTCGCCGGGCTGCACCGTCGCGGCACCGTGGGTCACGACATACAAGCGGGGCGCCGCACCGCCGATGTCGGGCAGCTCACGCGCGATGTGCACCAGTTGCCGCACATACTCCAAGCCGCGCGCGACACTCTCCTCCTCTGCGCCCGCGTTGTTCGGCTCGGTGAGCACGACCACACCGCAGACCCCGCCCGCGCCGAGCTCAGCGCGCAGCAGGTCGACGTTGGCCACCCCGTCGGGCTGGATCCAGCGAAACGTCGTGCACTCCACGCCGTGCAGCCGCATCGCATGAGTCAAATTGGTCGACCCGACATCAACGACGTCGGCCGTGGTGGAGATCAGCACCCAGGCACCGGCGTCGGCAGCCTCCGGCTCGGGCAGCTCCCGCGGTTGCCATTCGACAGTCAGCAGGCGCTCGTTCAGGAGTCGATCGCGATTGGCGCTCTCCGAGACGCCGGTGCCGATCTGCAACCCGTGCGCGACCAGCAGGACCGTCCCGTGCTCGTCGAGCACGTCCAGGTCGGCCTCGAACCCGCCCGCGTCGATCTCGGTCACCCGCGTATAGCAGTACCTGGCGTTGCGCGGCGGGGCATAGACGCGAACCCGGCGCACACCCAGCGGCACCAGCAGACCGCCACCACCCGCGATCTGAAACTCGGCGTGCGCCCCCACCGACTGGAAACACGCATCCAGCAGCGCGGGATGAACGGTGTAGGCGTTGTGCTGCGAACGAAGCGAACCGGGCAACGCGATTTCGGCCAGCACCGTGCGGCCCGGTTCTGCGACGTGCGCGGCGGCCAGTCCGGAGAAGGCGGGACCGTACTGGATGCCGCGCTCGTCGAACCGTTGCCGCAGCGCGTCCCCGTCGAGGCGGGTCGGGTGTTCCGCGAGCAACGCGGACATGTCGTACGCGGCCGGCGGCTGGGGATCCTGGGCATCCTGGGCAACGTGCAGGACCGCGCTCGCCCGCCGAACGTAGGCGCTTTCGTCGGGAGTCTCCACCACGAAGTCGACCACCCCGGGCGATTTCACCGAGGCCACGGCCGATACCGAAGTCTCGGAATCCAACAGCAGCATCGCCTCGAAGCGGACATCGCGGGCTTCGGACGCCTCGCCGAGGACCGCGCGGGCCGCGGCCAGCGCCATCTCGCAATACGCGCTGCCCGGGAAGGCCGCCACGTCGTGTACGCGGTGATCACCCAACCACGGCAGCGCCTCGGTGCCGACCTCGGCCTCCCAGGCGTGACGCTCCGGCTCCTCCGGCAGCCGCACATGCGGCCCCAGCAAAGAATGCACGGCGACCGTGCGGGCACCCGGCGCCTGCCGCTTCTCGCCGTCGCCGGTGATGAGCAACTCGCGGTGCGTCCACGCCGGCAGCGGCGCATCCACCAGCAGCCCGGCGGGATAGAGCACCGAAAAGTCCACCGCGGCGCCCGCGCTGTGCAGATCCGCCAGCAGGTCGCGCAGCCCGTGCGGCAGAGGCTGCTCGCGCCGCATGCCGGCCAATGCGGCAACGGGCGTCTCGACGCTCTCGGCGGTCTTCTCCACGGCGTGGGTCAGCAGCGGGTGCGGCGCCAGCTCGGCAAACACCCGGTAGCCGTCCTCCAACGCCGCCTGCACCGCCGCGGAGAATCGGACCCGGTGGCGCAGATTGTCCACCCAATAAAAGGCGTCGCATGCCGGAAGTTCCCGCGGATCAACCGAAGTCGCGGAGTAGTACGGGACCTCCGGCGTCATCGGGGATAGATCCGCCAGGACATCGGCCAGCTCGTCGAGGATCGGATCGACCTGCGCAGAATGCGACGCGACGTCGACGGCCACCTCGCGCGCCAGCACCCCGCGTTGCTCCCAGGCCGCCACCAGCGCACGCACCGTCTGGGTTGCCCCGCCGACGACGGTGGACTGCGGAGAACTGACCACCGAGACCGCCACGTCGTCGACGCCGCCGGCCGAGAGCTCGTCGCGCACCAGCTCGGCGGGCAGCTCCACTGCCGCCATCGCGCCGGAACCGGCAATGCGCGACATCAGCCGGGAACGCCGGCAAATGACCCGTGCACCGTCGTCGAGCGACAGCGCGCCCGCGACCACCGCCGCGGCGGCCTCGCCTAGCGAGTGCCCGACGACAGCGCCCGGCCGCACCCCGTAGGACTTCAGGGTGGCGGCGAGCGCGACCTGCAGCGCGAACAACGTCGGCTGGACCCGGTCGACGCCGGTCACGACCGCGGGCGCCGACATCGCCTCGGTCACCGAAAACCCGGACTCCCGCTCGATCACCGGCTCCAGCTCCGCGACGGTCGCCGCGAACACCGGTTCGCGCGCAAGCAGTTCGGCGCCCATCGCCGCCCATTGCGAACCCTGCCCCGAGAACACCCACACCGGACCACGGTCGTCCTGCCCCACCGCGGCCTGGTGCGGCGTGTCGCCGTCGGCGACCTCGCGTAAGCGTTCGGCGAGCTCCGGCAGGCTGCCGGCGATCACGGCCGTCCGCACCGGCCGGTGCGCGCGCCGGCGCGCGAGCGTATAGGCCAGGTCCGCGGCGGCTAACGCGGCCGGGCGATTCGCGCGGTTTTCCACCCACTCGGCCAGCCGACGCGAGGTCTCGCGCAGCGCCTCGGCCGACGTAGACGACAGGGCGAACAGCAGCGGCTCCGTCATCGCGCTAACGGCCGTCTCACCCCGCTGCGCCCCTTGCGCCCCCGTCTCGGGGGCCTGCTCCAGCACGGCGTGAACATTCGTTCCGGACATTCCGTACGACGACACCGCCGCCCGCCTCGGCTCGGGGTCCTCACCGGTGGGCCAGGCCGTGGGAGCCTGCGGCACAAAGAGTTCCGTAGGGATCTCGGCAAGTTCGTCGGGTAGCCGGGTGAAGTGCGCCATGCCCGGCACCACGCCGTGCTGCAGCTGCAGGACCGCCTTGATCAGCCCCACCGCGCCCGCAGCGGACTCGGTGTGGCCCACGTTGCTCTTCACCGATCCGAGCGCGCATGCGTGCCCTCCGGCACCGTAAACCTTTGCCAGACTTCGAAATTCGATCGGGTCACCCACCGGGGTCCCGGTACCGTGCGCCTCCACCGCGCCCACCGTGCCCGCGTCCACGCCGGCCGCCGCCAACGCCAACCGGTACACCGCGGCCTGAGCTTCTGCCGACGGCATCGTGATCGTCGGGGAACGGCCATCCTGATTGGCGGCGGTGCCGCGCACCACGGCCAGAATCCGGTCGCCGTCGCGCAGCGCGTCCGGCAGCCGCTTGAGCATCACCACCGCGCAACCCTCGGAACGGACAAAGCCGTCCGCGGCCGCATCGAATGCGCGACAACGTCCGGTGGGCGACAGCATCCCCTGCGCCGACGCCGACGCCGAGCCCGATGGCTCCATCAACAGCGAGCAGCCCCCGGCCAAGGCGAGGTCACTCTCGCCCTCGTGCAGGCTGTGGCAGGCCAAATGCAACGCGAGCAAGGCCGAGGAGCACGAGGTGTCCAGGGTGATCGCCGGACCGTGCAGGCCCAGCGTGTAGGCGATTCGCCCCGAACCCATGCCGTGGGCACAGCCGGTGAATGCGTACGGCTCTACCAGAGCGCCCGCATCCCCGGTAAGCAGCAGGTAGTCGCTGTGACACAAGCCCATGAACACGCCCGTCGACGAGCCCGCCAACGATGCCGGCACCAGACCGGCGTGTTCCACCGCCTCCCAAGAGGTTTCCAGCAACAAGCGGTGCTGGGGATCGATGGCGGTTGCCTCCCGCTCGCCGATCCCGAAGAAACCGGCATCGAAACCCGTGGCGTCGTCGATGAACGCGCCCCACCTCGACACCGACCGACCGGGCACACCCGGCTCGGGGTCGTAGTACTCGTCGGCGTCCCAACGGTCACGGGGCACCTCAGTGATCAGGTCAGCGCCCCCCAGCAACGCCTCCCAGAGCAACTCGGGTGAATCAATCCCCCCGGGAAGCCGACACGCCATGCCGATGACAGCCACCGCAGTGACAGGATTCTGACCCACGACCGTTACCCCATTTCCCCGATTCCCCATAACAAACCCGCGCCATGGCCTGGGTGCTGGGCAAGGGCGCGCCATGGCACGCCCTTGCCCAGCCGACTCAAACTGGCGCGAACACACACCGAGATTCCGCTCGTTGGCAAACGCACATACACAACCGGACCCGGCGAGTTGAGAGGCAACTCTAAGGGCGAATCCGAGGAAATCAGAGGAATGTAAGCAAAAGGGCAGAACTCCTCGTTACCGCGGACAACTTGTGCTACGTTGCGCGATTTCGCAACCGCCTCAACGCTTCACGATGCTTTGCTGAGCTAACCCTGAGCTAACCCTGAGTTACCCAGAGCTAACCCAAGTCACGCAGCCGGGCGGCCAGCCCGCGTCGCGGCGGCGGGGCGGTGGCCGCGGCCGCGAGCATGCTCCCGACGTCGGTGAACTTGTTGCGTGGGCGTCCGTCGTCGCTGCCGCGGGCGGTCTCGGCGGCGTCGATGGCACGCCATCCCGCAGAGTCGACGACCTGGGGCCGGCGGTCGCGCACCAACTTGTCCAGCGCCTCCGGGTTGGCCACCGGGTCTGCCAACTTTCCCGCGTTGAAGTCGGCGACTAGGCCCGCAACGGTCTGCAGCGAGCACGATTTGTTGGTGCCGATGAAGCCGGTCGGCCCGCGCTTGATCCAGCCCGCGACGTACGCGCCGCGCACCGGTCGACCGGAGCCGGGGGCACCCGGGGCGGCCAGGACGCGGCCACCCTCGTTCGGGACGACGGCCGTCGCCTCGTCAAAGGGAAGATCGCGAATCGGCTTGCCGCGGTAGCCAATCGACGTCAGCACTAGGCCCGCGTCGAGACGCACATCGCCGGCACCCATCGATCCCGTGCCGGTCACGGAGAACTCCACACCGGAAACCCGCTGCTGCCCCAGCACGCACGTGGGTGTTAGTTGATACGCCAGCCGGATTCGCGGGCGCCGACCAGGCGGGAGCAGCGCGTCACCGAGTTTGCTCAAGATCTCCAGCTTGCTTCTGGTCAGACTGTCCGAGACGGTGGCGAGATCGCGCTCGACCTCCCGGTGGTCATCGGCGTTGAGCACCACGTCGGACGCTCCGGTGAGCCCGATGAGCTCGGGCAGCGTGAACGCCGAGTGGGCGGGCCCGCGGCGGGCAGCGATCACCACCTCGCGGACGGCGGAGCCGCGGAGCGCTTCCAGCGCATGGTCGGAGATGTCGGTGCGGGCCAGGTCGTCCGGGTCGGCGGTAAGCACCCGGGCCACATCGAGGGCGACATTGCCGTTGCCGATGATCACCACCCGTTCGTGGGTGAGATCGACTGGCAGATTGGTGAATTCGGGGTGGCCGTTGATCCACGCCACCAACTCGGTCGCGGTTCCGGTGCCGGGGAGGCCCATTCCGCCGATGTCTAGCCGGCGGTCGTCGGGTGCGCCGACGGCGTACAGCACGGCGTGATGGTGGGCCAACAGGTCGGCGTGGCTCAGGTGTTTACCGATCTCGACGTTGAGGTAGAACCGAAAACGGCGATGACCGGCTACCCGGTCGAAGAGCCGGGTGACCCTTTTGGTGCTCTGATGATCGGGCGCCACCCCGGCGCGCACCAGTCCGTATGGGGTGGGCAACCTTTCGAAGACGTTGACCCGCACGCCTTTTTGGATGAGCAGCTCATCAGCGGCATACATCGCCGCCGGCCCGGACCCGACAATGGCCACGGTCAGGGGCCGGCCGCGGGGACGAACCTCGGCGGCCGGGATCACCGGGGCCAGCTTCGACGTCGGCGGCAGCTTCACGTCGGTGCGCCGCTCCGGGTAGAACGACGCGTTGATCTCCACGAACGGCAGCTGCCTAGGCTCCAAGCGGGTCTCTGGCGCGATCGCGCCGACCGGGCAGGCGCTCACGCAGGCACCACAGTCCACGCAGGCCACCGGATCGATGTAGAGCATCTCCGACGTCGCGAAGCCGGGCTCGTCCGGTGTGGGGTGAATGCAATTCACCGGACACGCGAAGACACAGGACCCGTCGTTGCAGCACGACTGGGTAATAACATGCGGCATAGAGGAACTCGCAGTTGCGCTAGGCGGCGGGCGCGGCGGCCAGATGTTGGCGCTGCGGCTCGCTGCGGTAGCGCGACGGCGGGCCGTAGATCTTGCAGATCCGCCAGAGCAACCGTGCGATCGGATTCATCAGCCCGGTGTCGAAGGCGAGCATCCGGACGTCGGCGAACATGTCGCGCAACCACTTCCGCGATTCCGGCGACCCGAAGAACAGCTCTTTGCGGACCTCGCGCGGGATGTCGAACTTCACCCAGAAATCCTTGGGCGGAATGACGATCGCCCGGCACAACTTCCGCATGATCACCGGCAAGTACAGCGACACCAGGAACCGCTTCATCGGGGTCAACTGCGGCAACCGCTTGCGCAGGAACTCGTGGGCAAACGAGATGTGTCGCGCTTCCTCGGCCACGTGAATGGCCATCACCCGCTCCATGATCGGGTGCAGCGACTTGCCTTCGCGCAGAACGTTCTTCTGCGTGTGGTCGATCGGTTCCTCGCCGGCGAGCACGCCGATGAAAAACGCGATCGGCAACGGCCCCGCCACAAGCGGCACCAGCGGAGACAGCCAGCGCAGCCGGCGCGGCATGCCCGGAACGTCAGCGCCGATGCGGTTGACCATCTCCTGGAACATCATGGTGTGGTTGCACTCCTCGACGGATTCGTGCAAGCAGTACCGATATTCCGGAGAGCCGTTGGGCACCCAGAACGTGTAGTTCATCAGCCCGCGGATCAGGATGGATTCGAAGTGCAGGCCCACCTTGGCCACATTGGCCTGGCGCCACATGCCGATCTCGATCTTGCGTTCTTCGGGCTGGGCGAGGTACCAGGGGTGGCGGCCCAGCGGATCCGTCTCCGGCAGGATCCACCGGGGATCATTGTCAATGACCGCGAACTCCGGCGATTCCCAATCGATATCGGTGTACGGGTTGAAGTTCCGCCGCACCGACCCCTCGGACAGTGTGGCGAGCATGTCCACGTACTCGGTGTCTTCGCGCACTTCCATGTTTCGGCGCCACCGCTGAACCATTCGTGTCCTAGCCATCACACCAGCCATCGGAGCCTCCCCAACGAGGTTGACATTCGCACGTGTAATGAAAACGGTACCGCTGGTACCGGGAATTCTCCAGAATCACCCGAAGCACTGTGGCCTGACCAGTGGTCACGCAATCGGTGTGTGCTGGGTCACACATAGACCGCTCACTACCCTGGTGCTTATGGCTGACCAGCTCGAGAAGTCCCTTGAAATTCCTACCGCCCTCAAACCCCGCGACGGCCGCTTCGGGTGTGGCCCGTCCAAGGTCCGACCCGAACAACTGCAGGCGCTGACCACCACCGCGGCCCCGTTGTTCGGCACGTCGCACCGGCAGGCGCCGGTCAAGAACCTGGTGGGGCGGGTCCGGTCGGGCGTGGCAGACCTCTTCTCCGTGCCCGAGGGCTACCAGGTCATCCTGGGCAACGGCGGCGCGACGGCGTTCTGGGATGCCGCTGCGTTCGGTCTGATCGACAAGCGCTCGCTGCACCTGTCCTTCGGCGAGTTCAGCTCGAAGTTCGCCTCCTGCGTCGCCAAGAACCCGTTCGTCGGCGATCCCATCATCATCAAGTCGGACGCGGGCAGCGCCCCGGAGCCGCAGAGCGACCCGTCCGTCGATGTGATCGGTTGGGCACAAAACGAGACCTCGACCGGTGTCGCAGTGCCGGTTCGCCGCCCCGAAGGCTCGGGTGATGCGCTGGTCCTCATCGACGCCACCTCCGGCGCCGGTGGCCTGCCGGTCGACGTCACCGACACCGATGCCTACTACTTCTCGCCGCAGAAGAACTTCGCCAGCGACGGCGGCCTGTGGCTGGCCGTCATGAGCCCGGCCGCGCTCGCCAGGGTCGAGTCCATCGCGGCGTCCGGTCGCTGGGTGCCCGACTTCCTTTCGCTGCCGATCGCGGTGGAGAACAGCCTCAAGGACCAGACCTACAACACGCCGGCGATCGCGACCCTGGCGCTGATGGCCGAACAGCTCGACTGGCTGCTGGGCAACGGCGGGCTGGACTGGGCCGTAAAGCGCACCGCGGACTCGTCGCAGCGGCTGTACTCGTGGGCGCAGGAGCGCGCCTACACCACGCCGTTCGTCGCCGACCCCGCCCTGCGTTCCCAGGTCGTGGGCACCATCGACTTCGTCGACGACGTGGACGCAGCGGCAGTCGCGAAGGTGCTTCGGGCCAACGGCATCGTCGACACCGAGCCGTACCGCAAGCTCGGCCGCAACCAGCTGCGGATCGCGATGTTCCCCGCCGTCGACCCCGACGACGTCAGCGCCCTCACCGCGTGCGTCGACTGGGTCGTCGAGCGCCTCTGACGCATCCCGCTCGTCCCGCCCCGCGTCCCGTCCTTCCGTTTCGCCCCGGGCGCCCGCGTGTCAGCGAGGTTAACGCCGCTCATCACACTAGAGTTGGCGCGTAACAGGTGGCGTGTTGGCTTGCACGGAGCCTGCGAGGGAGAAGCCATGCGGGAACTCATAGTGGTCGGGCTCGACGCCGACGGCAAATACATCCTGTGCGAGAGCGACGGCTCCGCAGAACAATTCAAACTGCCGGTCAACGACCGATTACGGGCCGCGGTCCGTGGTGACTCGTTGCCGCCGGAGCAACCGCAGCTCGAAATCCAGCTCACCAACATGCTGAGCCCTAAGGATATTCAGTCGCGCATCCGCGCCGGCGCGTCCATCGAGCAGGTGGCCGCGGCGTCCGGCTCCGACATCGCGCGGATTCGGCGATTCGCCCACCCCGTGTTGCTGGAACGGTTGCGCGCCGCTGAGCTCGCGACGGCCGCACACCCGGTCCTCGCCGACGGTCCCGCGGTGCTGACGCTGCTGGAGACCGTGACCGCCGCGTTGGTGATGCGCGGCCTGAACCCGGAAAAGCTCAGCTGGGACGCCTGGCGCAACGAGGATAGCCGCTGGACGGTGCAGCTTGCCTGGCAGGTGGGCCGGTCCGACAATCTCGCGCATTTCTGCTTCACGCTCGGCGCTCACGGCGGAACGGTCACCGCTGTCGACGACGCCGCCAGTGAGTTGATCGACCCGGACTTCACCCGTCCGCTTCGGCCGGTGGCGCCGGTGGCACACCTCGACTTCGATGAGCCCGCGGCGCCGGAGAACGCACCGCGCGACCAGCCGGTGAGCAGCCGAAAGGGCAAGCCAGCCATTCCGGCTTGGGAGGATGTGCTGCTCGGGGTGCGTTCCGGGGTGCGGCGCTAAACGCGCCCGGCCGCCGTCAGCGCGAGCAGGATCAGCCACGCGCCCGCGACGCCCGCCGCCGCGCCCATGACGAACCAGCGCAGGACCGGGGTGTGCCGCCATCCCCACAGGGTTGGCGCCAAACCGCCAACCGCCACGATGTTGAGCCCCAACGCCAACAGCGGATGCACTCGGATCAGGCCGAGGCTGAGCACCACAATCGCCACGCCGGTAACCGCGGCCACGAATCCGGCCACCGTCAAACCCGTTCCCCAGGGCCCGGATTGGTCCCGCTCGTCGCTCACCGGGCGAGCCTAGCCCGCTCGTAGAACGCCAATGCCGCCGCGGTCGCGACGTTCAGCGAGTCGGTGCCGCGCGACATCGGAATCCTTGCCCGCAAATCGCTGCGCCGGAGTGCGGCCGCGGTAAGTCCCGGGCCTTCGGCCCCCACCAGCACCGCAATGCGGTTATCGCGGACCGCCGCCATCGCCTCCGGCAGCGCCGTGGCGTCGCGGTGTGGAGTCATCGCCAGCAGCCGAAAGCCCCGCTCTTTGAGCATCGCCAGGTCCGCGGGCCAGTCGGTCGCTCGCGCATAGGGCACCAACAGGGCGTGACCCATCGACACCCGGACCGCGCGACGGTACAGGGGATCTGCGCAGCCGGTGCCGAACACCACGGCGTCGACGTCCAGTCCCGCCGCGTTGCGAAAGATCGCGCCGAGATTCTCGTGGTCGTTGACTCCTTCGAGGACCGCGACGGTGCGGGCACCGTCGACCGCCTGGGCAACGCTTGGCTCCTGCACCCGGCGCGCGGCGGCCAGCACCCCCCGATTCAGGTGGAAGCCCACCACCCGGGCCATGACATCGGCGGAGGCGCGATAGTACGGCGCCGAGCACCCCGTGCCCCCAGGGGCGGCCAGGTCTACCAGATCCGCCCTGAGCTCATCCAGTCTGCGTCCGGTACCGAGCAGGGCGTGCGGGCTGAACCGCGATGCCAGCATGCGTTGCACGACGAGCACACCCTCGGCGATCACCAGCCCTTTGCCGGTCGGCAGGTCGGGACGACGGTCGACGCTATTGAGGTCGCGGAAGTCGTCGAGCCGCGGATCGTCGGGATCGTCGACGTCGCGAACATCCAGGTCCGGGGCACAACGGCGCGCGTTCAAGGGCTTTCGTCGACCAGCGCGAGGATCAGATCGGCAGCCTCGCGCAGGGTGCCGCGCTTATCGCCGTCCAACGTCGCGAGCCGCTCGCCCAGCCACTCCTGGCGGGCACGGCGGGCCGCCTTGACCAATTCGGCGCCGGACGCGGAAACCGAGACCAGCACCTGGCGGCCGTCGACGGGGTGTGGGGCGCGGTCCACGAATCCCATGTCGGCCAGGGAGGCGATCACCCGGGTCATCGACGGCGGCCGGACCCGTTCGCGAATGGCCAGGGCACCGGGCGTCATCGCGCCCTCGTTGGCCAGGGTCGTCAGCGCCGACAGCTGAGACAGCGACACCGGTGACTGCGGGTTCCGAAACCGCAGTTGGCGGGCCAGCCGCAGGACCGCCAGCGACAGGTCGGCGGCCAGCCGCGCATCGCTGTCAGGCATGGCGCGAGGTTACATGGGAACCCGAGGACTCGGGATCAGAAACGGCGGCGCTGGCACAAATCGATGACTCAACGCGACCTCGGGCCCGGCCAGGCGGCGGCGCCCGGTTACATTGATCGCGATGAGCGCCGAACCTGGCCACAACCCCGAGCCGCCGCGGCTACCGCCGGCGCTGCTCGGAGTGTGGCCGTTCATCGTGAGTGGTGCGCTGGCCTGGCTGGCCGCGACGGTCGCCGCGTTTCTGGTCCCTGACCTGCAGAGCTGGCGTCCGGTGACGCTGGCCGGGCTGGGGACCGGGGTGCTGGGAACGTCTATTTTCTCGTGGCAGCTGGGTGCCGCCCGTCGTGGCGCACGCGGCGCACAAGCCGGACTCGAAACCTTTGTCGACCCGAAATAACCCAGAAAAGCACTCGACGCAGATAGACCCGGGAGGACCGATGGTAGCTCCGTTGTTGCAGGCGCAGATCGACGTCGACGCGCCCCCCGCGAAGGTCTGGGCGTTGATTTCCGATTTCCGGCGAATGCCGCAATGGAGTCCCCAGTGCCGGTGGATGAGATCGTTCGGCCCGCTGCGCCCGGGCACCCGGACCCTCAACCTCAACCGCCGCAATCGCCTGTTCTGGACCACCACGTCCACGGTCATCGAGGTGATCCCCGAGAAAAAACTGGCGTTCCGGGTCAACACCAACGGCACCGTCTGGAGCTACGAGCTCGAGCCGAACGGCCAGGGCACCCGGGTGATTGAGAGCCGGCACGCCGAAAATGGCGTCTCCGCGTTTTCAAACGCGTCGATAAACACGCTGCTGGGCGGGCACACGAGCTTCGAGCGCGAATTGGTCGAGGGCATGAACGCCACACTGGCCAAGATCAAAGCCGCCGCCGAGAACGGCTAGTCCTGCGGCGCTGTCGCCTCGGTCCCGGGTTCCGGGGCCTCGTCGGACACCGGCGCCTGCGGTCCGGCGGCCTCCGTAACTGGGGACTCTGGGGCCTCCGGGGTCTCTACGGATTCCGGCGTCTCCACGGATTCCACCGGCTCGGGCGGCTCTGCCAGGGACTCTGCCGGGGATTCCAGCGATTCCGGGGATTCCAGCGATTCCGGGGGTTCCGGGGGTTCCGGGGGATCCGGCGGCTTCTGCACGACGTCGAGGACGCCGTCGTCGTATGGCTCATAGGCCGGCGACCCGCTGCCAGCCGGAGCCGGTGTGTCGGAGTGGGCCCCGCAGCCGTACAGCTTGTCCACGACGCGCCCGTCGGCGGACAGTTCGTTGCCGCATACCCCGAACATCGCGCCCAGCGACCCCGCCAGCGGCAGGAAGAAGCCGCAGTCGCGACACACTCGCTTGGTGGACCGCGCCATCGCCGAGTCGGGACCGTAGTCACCGTCGTGCCAGCGCTCGGCGGCCGCGGAGCGGCCCCAGGCGCTCATCACCCAACGGCGGCCCAGCCCGAATTCGGCCGCGGTCTCGTCCACCTGCGGGTCACCGCTGGCCGTGTACCCGGGCACCAGCCGCGGATCGTCCGCGACCGGCGCCAACAGGTCGCCCGGGCCCAAATCCCCCGGCCTGATCCGCTCTTCCCACGGCACCCACTCGGGCGCCAGCAGCGCCGTCGGCCCGGGGACCAACACCACCTCGCTGACCGTGGCGCGCGGGGCGCCGGGAACCGCGGCGACGACGACGGCCCACTGCCATCCCTGGTAGCCGGGCAGATGCGCCAGAAATCGGTGGGTGGCGGTGTTCGGATCCTCGTAGCCGACGCCCAGGTAGTCCCCGATCGCCTCCGGGACGCTGAACTCCGCGACGGCAGCCCTGGCCTGGTCGGACGCACCCGTGAGCAGCGCCGCCAGCTCCTGTGGCCACTCGGCCACGGCCACGGCGGACTCGTCGCTGGGTCCGGTCACGCTATCCCCTTTCTGCGATGCGACTCCAATACTGCCGGAAGACACGGTTGACGAGCCAATCTGGTTGCCTGCAGACGTGGGGAGTCGGCATAAGACAGAATTGAGTTCGTGTCTGGATGGCGGCGTGACGATCCGGGGCGGGTCACCCCCGACCCGGGCCAGCCGACCCGCAATGGGTCGGCCGCCCAGCATCCGGGTATGGCCAACTACCCGGCAGACGACCCCGACTATCGGCGAGCGCGCCGGACACCGCCGATGCCCAGCGCGAACCGCTATCTCCCGCCACTGGGCGAGCACGGCCAGCAGGGCCAGCACGGTCAGCAGCGCCAGCATTTTCGGCGCGAGCACCAGCAGCGCCAGCAGCCGGAATCCGACCGCAGCAGCGTGCCGCCCCGCGGTCCGGCGCCCGGCGAACACATCACCGTCACGCGCGCCGCCGCGCAGCGCAGCCGCGAAATGGGTTCGCGCATGTACTCGATGGTTCAACGGGCCGCCACCGCCGACGGCGCGGACAAGTCCGGTCTGACCGCGCTGACGTGGCCGGTGGTGGCGAACTTCGCCGTGGACGCCGCCATGGCCGTCGCGCTGGCGAACACGCTGTTCTTCGCCGCGGCCAGTGGCGAAAGCAAGTCCAAGGTCGCGCTGTACCTGTTGATCACCATCGCCCCTTTCGCGGTGATCGCGCCACTCATCGGCCCGGCGCTGGACCGGTTGCAGCACGGCCGCCGCGTCGCGCTGGCGGTGTCGTTCGTGCTGCGCACGGGCTTGGCGCTGCTGCTGATCTTCAACTACGACGGAGCCACCAACAGCTACCCGTCGATGGTGTTGTACCCGTGCGCGCTGGCCATGATGGTGTTCTCCAAGTCATTCAGCGTGCTGCGCAGCGCCGTGACGCCGCGGGTGATGCCGCCGGCCATCGACCTGGTGCGGGTGAACTCCCGGCTCACGGTGTTCGGTCTGCTCGGCGGCACCATCGCCGGCGGCGCCGTCGCGTTCGGCTTCGAGTGGGTGTTCACGCACCTGTTCAAGCTGCCCGGCGCGCTGTACGTGGTCGCCGCGGTCAGCATTGCCGGCGCCGTGTTATCGATGCGGATTCCGAAATGGGTCGAGGTGACCGCGGGTGAGGTGCCAGCCACTTTGAGCTATCGCCACCACAGCGAGCCGGTGCGGCGCGCAGTCCGACAGCCGTTGGGCCGCAACATTATTACCTCGCTGTGGGGCAACTGCACTATCAAGGTGATGGTCGGCTTCCTGTTCTTGTATCCGGCGTTTTACGCCAAGGCGCATCAGGCCAACGGCTGGTATCAGGTGGCCACGCTGGGCATGATCGGGGCCGCGGCCGCGATCGGTAATTTCACCGGCAACTTCGCCGCCGCACGGCTGCAGCTCGGCAGGCCCGCCGTCTTGGTGGTGCGCTGCACGGCGGCGGTCACCGTATCGGCCGTGGCGGCCGCGGTGGCCGGCAACCTGGTGCTGGCCGCGATCGCGACCCTGGTCACCTCGGGTTCCAGTGCGATCGCGAAGGCGTCGCTGGACGCCTCGCTGCAAAACGATCTGCCCGAGGAATCGCGCGCCTCGGGATTCGGGCGCTCGGAATCGACCCTGCAGCTGTCCTGGGTGCTGGGAGGTGCACTGGGGGTGATGGTGTACACGGAATTGTCGGTCGGGTTCACCGCGGTCAGTGCCCTGCTGATCTTGGGTCTGGCCCAGACGGTCGTGAGCTTCCGCGGCGACTCGTTGATCCCTGGCCTCGGCGGCAATCGGCCCGTCATGGTCGAGCAGGAGGGCGTGCGCCCCGACATCCGCGGCCCGGCGGCGGTGCGCAGATGAAGCGCGAAAAGGGCCGGCGCGCAGCCGCATTGATCGCGGTGCTGGTGGTATTGCTGGCCGCCGGCGCCGGGGTCGGCGCGTGGCTGCTGGTTCGCCGGCCCGGCCCGCAGCCGCCCGAGATCAGCGCGTACACGCATTGGCACTCGGTCCGCGTGGGCCCGTACCTGTACTGCAACGTGCTCAACCTCGACGACTGCCAGACCCCGCAGACGCAGGGCGAGCTACCGGCCGACCTGCACTACCCGGTGCAACTATCCGTGCCCGAGGCCATCGGCCGGGCACCCTGGCGACTGCTGCAGGTGTATGAGGATCCCACCAACACCACCACCACCCTCTTCCGGCCGAATACCCGCTTGGCGGTGACGATTCCGACGCTCGACCCACAGCGCGGCCGACTGACCGGGATAGTCGTGCAGTTGCTGACGTTGGTGGTCGACGGGGGCCAACTGAATGACATCACCACGGTCCGCCCCGTGCCGCACGCGGAATGGTCTGTGCGGCTTACCTATTGAGGCCTGACTTGTAGACGCCTCATTGACGACGCCCATCCGCGCCGTGACCGGCGGGCACCCGCTCAACTTCGCGCGTCGGCCCCGGCGGGGTGCCATCACCGAAAGGCCTGCCGCCCAGCGAGTCCCGGCCGTGGGGCGTCAGCCAATTACCCAGTTCCGGGCCCTTCGGCACGATCCGGGTCGGGTTGATGTCGGCGTGCACGATGTAGTAGTGCTGCTTGATCTGGACGAAGTCGGTGGTGTCGCCGAAGCCAGGCGTTTGGAACAGGTCCCGGGCGTAGGCCCACAACACCGGCATCTCGGACAGCTTGGAACGATTGCACTTGAAGTGACCGTGATAGACCGGATCGAAGCGGGCCAGGGTGGTGAACAGTCGCACATCGGCCTCAGTGATGGTGTCGCCCACCAGGAATCGCTGCGTGGACAGGCGATCGCTGACCCAATCCAGCGCGGTGAACAACCGATCGTAGGCAGCTTCGTACGCCTGCTGCGAGCCGGCGAACCCGCACCGGTACACGCCGTTGTTGATCTCGGTGTAGATCCTCTTGCTCACCTCGTCGATCTCGGCCCGCAGCGGCTCCGGGTATAGCTGCGGTGCGCCGTCGCGGTGGTAGGCGGTCCACTCCGTCGAGAAGTCCAGGGTCATCTGGGGGAAGTCGTTGGTGACCACCGCGCCGGTCGGGATGTCGACGATCGCCGGGACGGTGATCCCTTTGGGGTAGTCGGGAAAGCGCTTGAAGTAGGCGTCCTGCAGACGTGGGATCTTGAGCACCGGATCCACACCGCCCGGGTCGAGATCGAAAGTCCAACTCCGCTGGTCATGGGTTGGGCCGCAAAAGCCAATGGAGAGAACGTCTTCCAGGCCCAGCAGCCGCCTGACGATGATCGTGCGGTTGGCCCACGGGCAGGCACGGGCAACGACCAGCCGGTACCGGCCGGGTTCAACCGGATAGCCGTCGCGTCCGTCGGCGGTGATGCGGGTGGTGATGTATTTGGTGTCGCGGGTGAATTCGCCCTTTTCGGCAACGTAGGAGGCCATGAGCACAATCCTGCTCCCGCGGCCCGCGGGGGCATTTTCGGGCTGGAGTTCGGCTCCTAAGCCGTCGGGAACCGCCGAGCCAAATTGGGTTCGGTCGACGGGCCCGGTTCCCAGTGCGCGATCCACGGGCCGGTGCCCTCCGACTGGTCGATGATCCCCTCCTCCAGCCAGGTGTAGCGGCCGTCGAGCAGGTTGTCCACCAGGCGAACATCGGCGCTGTCGGTGTTGGTCCACAGCGCCTCGAACAGTGCCTCGACCCGCAGAGTGGCCTGCTGGCAGAACAGGTCGGCCAACTCGTATGCCTGCGCGCCGACGACCGGATCCGCAGCACGCTGCGCCTCGGCCCGCACACACGAGGCGGACATGGCAAACAGTTCCGCACCGATATCCACGATGCGTCCCAGGAAGCCCTGCTTTTTATCCATGTTGGCCTGCCAGCGCGCCATCGCATAGAACGTGTTGCGGGCAAGCTTCCGCGACGAGCGTTCGACGAACCGCAAGTGCGACGCCAACGGACCGAATTCGCTGTACGCCGTGGGCCGTTGGCCTTCCCCGAAGACCAGCTTCGGCAGCCACTTTGCGTAGAACCCGCTGGCGCCGACGGCCGCCGTGGCCTTCTGCCGCAGATCGGCTTTCGGGTTCGCGAGGTCGCCCGCGGCGGTCAGGTGGGCGTCGACGGCCTCGCGGGCGATCAGTAGGCGCATGATCTCGCTGGCCCCTTCGAAGATGCGGTTGATCCGTTGGTCGCGCACCGCCTGCTCGACCGGTGTCGCGCGTTCCCCGCGCGCGGCAAGCGACTCCGCCGTCTCGTAGCCGCGGCCGCCGCGGATCTGCATCAGGTCGTCTGCAACGACGCAACCCATCTCGCTGCACCACAGCTTGGCTAACGCCGCCTCGATCCGAATGTCGTTGCGGCCTTCGTCGGCCATCTGCCCCGAGAGTTCGAGCACCGCGTCGAGCGCGTAGGTGGTTGCGGCCATGAAGGCGAGCTTGGTGGCGACCGCTTCGTGTTTGCCGACCGGCTTGCCCCACTGCACTCGCTCGCGCGACCACTCGCGCGCTATTTTCAAGGACCACTTTGCGTTGCCGGCCGATGTCGCGGGTAGCGCCAACCGTCCGACATTGAGCGTCGTCAGCGCGATCTTGAGGCCGTCGCCTTCCCGGCCGATCAGGTTTTCGGCGGGCACTCGGACGCTATGGAGCCTGGTCAACCCGTTTTCGATACCGCGCAATCCCATGAATTTGTTGCGTCGCTCGACGGTGATCCCGGGTGCGTCGGCCTCGACGATGAAGGCGCTGATCCCACCTCGGTGCCCTTCGCTCTTGGGAACTCTGGCCATCACCACCAACAGCTCTGCAACCACGCCGTTGGTGGTCCACAGCTTCATGCCCTCCAGCTCGTAAGCCCGCCCGTCCTCGATCGGCGTCGCGGTCGAGGCCAGGCGCGCCGGGTCGGAACCCACATCCGGCTCGGTGAGCAGGAACGCCGAGATCGCTCCGGCGGCACATCGCGGCAGGAACTTCCGCTTCTGCTCCGGAGTCCCGGCCAGCTTGAGTGGTTCCGGCACCCCGATCGATTGATGCGCTGACAGCAACGCGCCAAGGCTGGCATGAACGCTCGCAATCATCGCCAAAGCGCGGTTATACGCGACTTGCGACATGGCCAAGCCGCCGTACTCCGTCGGTATCTTCATGCCGAAACAGCCCAGTTCGGCAAGGCCCTTCACGTATTCGTCCGGAATCTGGGCCTCGCGCTCGATGACGCGGCCGTCGACCGTGTCGAGAAACTCCCGGAGCCTGCCGAGAAACGCGGCCGTGCGGGCCTCCTCCTCGTCGGACGGCTTGGGAAACGGGTGGATGAGCTCCAACGGAAAGCGACCGAGAAACAGCTCCTTGGCGAATGACGGTTTATCCCAACCACTTTCGCGCGATTCTTCAGCAAGCGCCCGCGCCTGCTCCTCGGTGACCTGCGCTTGCTGCGCCATCAGAGCCTCCCTGCTCAGGAACCGCATCGAAGCGTTGGCGCCCGGTGCCGGCCCGCATACTTTGACGTACCGACGTCTAAGTTACCCTCCAGTAGCTTAGTGACGCGCAGGTAAGTTTTTCCGACGCGAACTGACGCGACTAACGAGGGCCCTGCTTCGAGCTAGGCCTCGAACTCCCGGGCTACGGCCTTGACCACCTCGGAGATTTGCCGCGCCGTCTTGCGATCCGGGTAGCGGCCCTTGCGCAATTCGGGCTGCACGGTGCTCTCCAACAACGTGATCATGTCCTCGACCATGCCGTGCAGCTCGTCAGGGCTGTGCTTGTGCTCGGGCGGCGCATCGCGGCGCGTCTTGGCAAGGCTGGGCGGCGGATCGATCAGCTTGAGGCTCAGCGCCTGCGGGCCGCGCCGGCCGGAGGCGACGCCGAATTCCACCCGCTGCCCGGCCTTGAGCCCCTCGACACCCGCGGGCAACGCCGACGAGCGGACATAGACGTCCTCGCCGTCCTCCTGCGACAGGAAGCCGAACCCCTTGTCGGAGTCGTACCACTTCACCTTGCCTGTCGGCACTGGTCTCACCTGCTTGTCTGACAAATCACTAGGATGGGCAACAGAATAAGCGCCCCGTCTTGCGGGACGCGGAGTTGATTTCTGATCCTACTCGGATGGTCGCCCGCCGAGCACCCCCGGCTCGGCCGCGGCTCGGTAAAGTGGCATTACCGCTGGAGGAGATATGCGCCTGCTACTGAACGTCATCTGGGTCGTTTTCGGCGGCCTTTGGATGGCTCTAGGCTACCTGGTCGCGGCGCTGATCAGCTTTTTGCTCATCATCACCATCCCGTTCGGCTTCGCCGCGCTGCGCATCGCGTCATACGCGTTGTGGCCTTTCGGCCGCACGATTGTCGAGAAACCCAGCGCGGGGACCGGCACGCTCATCGGCAACGTCATCTGGATTTTGCTGTTCGGGTTGTGGCTGGCGATCGGACATCTGATGAGCGCGGCCTCGCTGGCCGTGACGGTCATCGGCCTTCCGCTGGCGGCGGCCCACCTGAAGCTGATCCCGGTCTCCCTGGCGCCGCTGGGCAAAGAAATCGTTCCGGTCGACTCGCGATTCCAGCGAGTACCGGCATGACGCCGACCGCGCTCGGGTTACCGGCGGTCCCGGGCCGCACCCACATCCCCGCGGGGGTGCCCTCTGCTGGTCCACTGCTGGACACGTACGGCAGGGTCGCCACCGATCTACGGGTATCGCTGACCGACCGGTGCAACCTGCGTTGCGGTTATTGCATGCCGGCAGAGGGCCTGGACTGGCTGCCCGGCGAGCAGCTACTGCGATCCGACGAGCTGGCCAGGCTGCTGAAAATTGCCGTCACCCGGCTCGGTGTCACCAGCATCCGGTTCACCGGCGGCGAGCCGCTGCTGGCCCGCCACCTAGAAGAGGTGGTCGCGGCGGCGGCGGGCCAGCGGCCGCGCCCGGAGATCTCGCTGACCACCAACGGCGTCGGATTGGCGCGCCGCGCCGCAGGTCTCGCCCAGGCGGGCCTGGACCGGGTCAACGTGTCGCTGGACAGCGTGGACCGATCCCGTTTCGCCGCCATCACCCGCCGCGACCGGCTCGACGACGTGCTGGCCGGCCTGGCCGCGGCCGGCGAAGCCGGTCTGGCGCCGGTCAAAGTCAATGCCGTGCTCGACCCCGGCAGCGGCCGCGAGGACGTCGTCGAGCTGCTGCGGTTCTGCCTGCAGCACGGCTACCAGCTGCGGGTCATCGAGCAGATGCCGCTGGACGCCGGGCACCAGTGGCGCCGCGACGCCGCGTTGAGCGCCGACGACGTGCTGGCGGCGGTGCGGCCACACTTCCGGCTACGGCCGGATCCGGCGCCGCGTGGCTCGGCCCCCGCCGAGCTCTGGCTGGTCGACACCGGCCCGGATACCCCGGCCGGGAAGTTCGGCGTCATCGCGTCGGTGTCGCACGCCTTCTGCTCGACGTGTGACCGCACCCGGCTGACGGCCGACGGCCAGATCCGCAGCTGCCTGTTCTCCACCGAGGAGACCGATCTGCGCGGCCTGTTGCGGTGCGGCGCCGACGACGACGCCATCGAAGGAGCGTGGCGCGCCGCCATGTGGGGCAAGCCCGCCGGACACGGCATCAACGAACCCGGCTTCACGCAGCCCGATCGCCCGATGAGCTCGATCGGTGGCTAGCCCGGTAGCTCAAGACCCCGGTGACCCCCAAGATCGCCACGAGGGCGCGATCCAGGTGACCGTCCGCTACTTCGCCGCAGCGCGGGCGGCCGCGGGTGCCGAGTCGGAGACGATCATGCTGCGATCCGGCGCCTCGGTGGCCGAATTGGTCGAGAATCTCACAGCGCGCCGCGCGCGGTTGGCCGAGGTTTTGCAACGGTGCTCGTATCTGCGCGACGGCGTCGCCGTCCGCGACGAGACCAAAGCGTTGCACACCGGCAACACGATTGATGTCTTACCACCCTTCGCGGGGGGGTAAATGTGTGAGATATATCACGTAACGGGAAGATAACGGCCCGGACACGTTGCAATCTCGCATGGTATTGACCTGCGCTAACTCCTTGTGTTCCTGGGTTTTTGGTAAGTGACCGAAAGGGAAACGCCGGGTGTCGTCCGACGTGACGAGGGCAACATAAACCGCTAGCGTCTCCGGAGGTTCGCCGAGCTACCTGAAAGCGAATCTCCCTCCCTATAGCGCCGAGCTCCATCCAATAGGCGGGGGACACAGTTTCTGGGATGGAGGCGGGGGACCCATCGGTCCACCGTGATCGAACCGGAGCCAATGGCGACTCCTTGGGGTGAAGCCGCGTCGTCCTGTGTGGGATACGACTGGGATACGACGTCGGCCGGGTGGCCTCTCTAACCCGAACCCGACAGCTGACCTCGCAGGCGTGCTCACGAGAGGAATTACCGGCGCGTATGAGTGGACGTCACCGTAAACCCACGACATCGAGTATCAGCGTTGCCAAGATTGCCTTTACCGGGGCGGTACTTGGTGGCGGCAGCATCGCCCTCGCTGGCCAGGCGGCCGCCGCCACCGACGGCGAGTGGGACCAGGTAGCCAGCTGCGAGTCTGGCGGTAACTGGGGAATCAACACCGGCAACGGTTACCAGGGCGGCCTGCAGTTCTCGGCGGGCACCTGGGCCTCACACGGCGGCGGCGAGTACGCCCCGTCGGCACAACTCGCCACCAGGGAGCAGCAGATCGCCATCGCCGAGCGGGTGCTGGCGACCCAGGGCCGCGGCGCCTGGCCGGTGTGCGGCCACGGGCTGTCCGGCCCGTCTCCGCGCGAGGTCCTTCCCGCGGTGCCGGCGGGGATCGACGCGCCGCTGGACGCACCCGGATTGGCAGCTCCGCCCCCCGACGCGCCCCCGCCCCCCGCTCCGCCGGCCCCGGACGCGCCCCCGCTTCCGCCCGCGCCGGACGCGCCGCCTCCCGCGGACGCGGTCCCACCCGCGCCCCCGGCCGACACGCCTCCCCCCGCGGACGCTCCGCCGCCCGCACAGACCTCGACGGTCGGCTACACGCAGCAGTTGTGGCAGGCGATCCAGGGTCAGGACATCAACGGCAACGACGCGCTGGACGCGCTCGCACAGCCGCAGCCGACTGTCTGACGCTTCGTCGTTACTGTCTCTACCCTCTGCCGTCCTTACCGGGGTTCACCCAACTCGGCTCGCACCACCGCGTGCGCCCGAGGGGTGACCGGGTCCAGGATGTCGTCGAAGTCCTCGTGCTCGTCAACGTAAGCGGCGAAAAATGGGCAGAGCGCCACAACGCGTTTGCCGATCGCGCGGGCGTCGGCCAGCGCCACGTCGGCGAGCGCGTCGTCCAGGCGACGTCCGGCGAACTGGGCGCCGATCTTGGTGCGGTAGAAGACGCGCTGGGTGGCGGTGTCGACGTACTCTGCCGACCCGACCACTTCGCCGTTGACGCTGACTTCGTATCGCTTGCGTTCGGCGACATTGTTGACGATCGGCTCCTTTGCAGCCCCTTTATCCCGTCGGGCTCGGCGCTTCCACATGCGTCGATACTGCCGCACTCAGGTGCGCTCATGGCATCGTGTCGGCCACGCACCTCCTCGGTGCTGCGACCGTGCAGCCGGCAGGTCAGGAATCAGCCCCTCCGAGCAGGCGTAATCGGGCCGCGGCCAGCACTGCCTCGGCTTCTGCGATCACCGCTTCTGCCGCTTCGGCTTCAGGCGCTTGCGCCGCCTGGCCCGCTTGGGCCGCTTGGGCCGCTTGGGCCGCTTGGGCCGCTGAAGCCCGGGCGGGCCGCATTCCCCCGCGTCGCAACCGAAAGAGCCGCTGCGCGACGCACGCGACTCCGGCCACCCCCCGCGCCGCCAAGACGGTGGCGAGGGTCGCAAAGAACAGGCCCAAGGTGAGCAGGCAGATGACGTTGACGTCCAGCGCGAGGTAGTTCCCCATGTTTCCGCAGCTCAGGAACAGTTTCTAGCCTTCTAACGAAGTTACACCCGCCACCCTGATGTGCGTAAGCCAGACAGTACGGCCGGTTCGGCGGGTCGTTACGGACCGCCCTTAGGCCCCCTAGGCCGAGCCCACCCATTCGTCGGTTCCGTCGTCGAAGAATTGATGCTTCCACACCGGTAGCCGCGCCTTGATGGTGTCGACCAGGTCGGCGCAGGTCTCGAACGCCGCCCGTCGGTGGTCAGCGGCCACCGCGACCACCAGGGCCGCGTCGCCGATCTGCAGGACGCCGACCCGGTGGCTGGCCGCGACGGCGCGCACCCCGGTGGACCGCTCGGCCACCTCGCTCACCACCTCGGCAAGGACCTGCGCGGCCGTCGGGTGCGCCGAATATTCCAGCCGCACTACCCCGCGTCCGCCGTCATGGTCGCGGACCATGCCGTCAAAGCCGACGATGGCGCCGGCCGACTGATGGCTCACCAGGTCCTGGTGTTCGGCGAGGGAGATCGGCTGGTCGGCCAGTGCGGCCCGCAGGACCAGCGTCATCGCTGGTGGTCTTGGCCGGCCAGCTGTTCGAGCGCGTGGTCCAGCACATCGCCGAGCACCGCGAGACCGTCGCGGACCCCGCCGGGCGACCCGGGCAGGTTGACGATCAGCGTGCGTCCGGCGACGCCGCACACCCCCCGCGACAGCACCGAGGTGGGCACCGTCGGCAGGCCGGAACGGCGGATGGCGTCGGCCAGCCCGGGGATGACGACATCGAGCACCGCGACGGTCTCCTCCGGGGTGGTATCGGTGGGCGAGATGCCGGTGCCACCCGAGGTGATAATCACGTCGACGTCGCCGTCGAGCGCGTCGTTCAACGCCTCGCCGACCGGCGACCCGTCCGCCACCACCACCGGTTCCACCGTCGAGAACCCTTGCTGTTCAAGCCATTCAACGATGATCGGTCCGGACTTGTCGTCGTAGGTACCGACCGACGCGCGGGTCGAGGCGACGATGACCCGTGCCGAGCGGGCGCTCATCAGCGCACCCACGTTCCGGTTTTGCCGCCCTCTTTGCGCAGCACGCGAATGTCGTCGATGCGCGCAGCCGGGTCAACCGCCTTGATCATGTCGTACAACGTCAGCGCCGCCACGCTGACGGCGGTCAATGCCTCCATCTCCACCCCCGTGCGGTCGGTACTGCTTACTGTCGCAACGATCTCGATATCCGCTTCGCCCACGCTGAACTCGACGTCCACCCCGGTGAGAGCGAGCTGGTGACACAGCGGGATCAGGTCGCTGGTGCGCTTGGCCGCCAGAATGCCCGCCACCCGCGCGGTGGCCAGCGCATCGCCTTTGGGCAGCCCGCCGGCGGAGATCAGCCCCACCACCTGCGCCGAGGTGCGCACAGCACCCGCCGCGACGGCGGTCCGCCGCGTGGTTGCCTTTTCGGTGACATCCACCATGTGCGCCGCCCCCCGTTCGTCCAGATGCGACAAGGGGCCCGATCCGGCGCCGGAGCCGAAAGGCGCGCTGGCGTTGTTACCGGGATGAGCCGACTCGGAAGCCCCTGCCATCCCCGGGGACCTACCTATTGACGACGGTGACCGGGTGCAAATAGGGCAGGTCGTCGGCGGGCAGCGGGAACACCAATTCCCCGAAGGGCGATGACGCGCCCGTGCGGTCGGTCACCAGTTCACTCACCGCATGGTCGGCTGGATCCGTCGTCGGCCAGCCCGGGTCCACATACCTGGTTTTGCGAGTCTTGCTCTCACCTTTGGTCTCACCGTTGTCAGCCACGCGATCCATTCTGACAGGTCTTGCCGCCCATGGGCCACAAAGTATGTGTGCTCGGTGTGCGTGGTCGCGACTTGCCGCGACCGGTGGTCCCGCGGCTGGCTTACGCTGGTCAGGCAATGAACGACAACACCCCGGATGTCCCGCTGGGGTCGTGGCTGGCCGACTTGCCCGACGAGGCGCTGATCCGGCTGCTGGAGCTCCGGCCAGACCTTGCCCAGCCACCCCCCGGCAGTATCGCCGCGCTCGCCGCGCGCGCCCAGGCACGTCAGTCGGTCAAGGCTGCCACCGACGAGCTCGACTTCCTGCGCCTGGCGGTGATCGACGCGCTGCTGGTGCTGCACGCCGACAGCGCGCCGGTTCCGGCCGCCAAGCTGCTGGCGCTGATCGGCGACCGCGCTCCCGCGGCCGACGTCGCCGCCGCGCTCGACGACCTCAGGCAACGCGGGCTGGCGTGGGGTGACACGGCGGTACGGGTGGCCGCCGACGCCGGCTCAGCGTTGCCATGGCATCCCGGGCAAGTGACGCTCGAGGACCCCGCGCCTTCCAGTGCGCGGATCGCCGCCCTGATCGACGGGCTCGACCAGGCGCAGCTCGACGTGCTGCAGAAACTGCTCGAGGGGTCGCCGATGGGGCGCACTCGCGATGCCGCGCCGGGCGCCCCGGCCGACCGCCCGGTCCCGCAGCTGCTGGCGATGGGGCTGCTGCGCCAGGTCGACGAAGATACCGTGATCCTGCCCCGCCACGTGGGCCAGGTGCTACGCGGCGAGCAGCCCGGTCCAATGCAGTTGACCGCGCCCGATCCGGTGGTGTCGACGACCACGCCCGCCGACGTCGATGCCGCGGCGGCCGGGGCCGTCATCGACCTGCTGCGCGAGCTCGACGTGCTGCTCGAAACAATCAGCGCCGCGCCAGTTTCCGAGCTACGCAGCGGCGGGCTCGGAGTTCGCGAGATCAAGCGGCTGGCCAAGACGACCGGCATCGAGGAACCGCGGCTCGGGCTGATCCTCGAGGTCGCCGCCGCGGCCGGATTGATCGCCAGCGGGATGCCGGATCCGCAACCAGCCACCGGTGAGGCACCGTATTGGGCCCCGACGGCGTCCGCCGACCGGTTCACCTCGATGTCCCCCGCCGAGCGTTGGCACCTGCTGGCCAGCATGTGGCTTGACCTGCCGGGTCGGCCGGCGCTGATCGGCAGCCGTGGTCCGGACGCCAAACCTTATGGCGCCCTTTCGGACTCGCTGTACTCGACGGCGGCCCCGCTGGATCGCCGGCTGCTACTGGGCCTGCTGGCGGAGTTGCCCGCCGGCGCCGGTGTCGATGCGGCCGAGGCGTCCGCGGCGCTGATCTGGCGGCGCCCGCGCTGGGCCAGGCGGCTGCAACCCGGGCCCGTCGGCGATCTGCTGACCGAGAGCCACGCTTTGGGTTTGGTGGGGCGCGGGGCGATCAGTGCGCCCGCCCGCGCGCTACTGGACGAAGTCTCGGAAGCCTCGGCCGCCGATCCGGACCCCGCCACCGCGATCGACGCTATGACGCGGGCGCTGCCCGAGCCGATCGACCATTTCCTGGTGCAGGCAGACCTGACCGTCGTGGTACCCGGGCCGCTGCAACGAGCCCTCGCCGAGCAACTGGCCACGGTCGCTACCGTCGAATCGGCCGGGGCGGCCATGGTGTATCGAATCAGCGAGCAGTCGATCCGGCATGCGCTCGACGTCGGCAAGACCCGCGACTGGATGCATGCACTGTTCGCGAATCACTCCAAAACACCCGTGCCGCAAGGGCTCACGTACCTTATCGACGACGTTGCGCGCCGGCACGGCCAGCTCCGGATCGGTATCGCCGCGTCGTTTGTGCGGTGCGAGGACCCGGCCTTGCTGGCCCAGGCGGTGGCGGCGACCGCCGACGGGCTGCAGCTGCGCGGCCTGGCCCCAACGGTTGCGGTGTCCCTGGCGCCGATCGCCGAGGTGCTCGCCGCGTTGCGCGCCGCGGGTTTCGCCCCGGCCGCCGAGGATTCCTCCGGCGCCATCGTCGACTTCCGACCCCGCGGGGCCAGGGTGCCGGTGCCCCAGCACCGGCGCCCGTACCGCCCCATGCCCCGTCCGAGCGGTGAGAATCTAAACGCGGTCGTCGCGGTGCTTCGCAAGGTGACGGCCGCGCCGTTCGGCAACATCCGCGTCGACCCGGCGGTCACGTTGTCGCTGCTGCAGCGGGCGATAAGGAACAACGCCACGTTGGTGATCGGCTACCTCGACGCCGCGGGCGTGGCGACCCAGCGAGTGGTGGCGCCGATCGCCATCCGAGGCGGTCAGCTCTCGGGCTTCGATTCGGCGTCCGGGCGGATGCGCGACTTCGCCATCCACCGCATCACTTCGGTGATGTCGGATTACGACTGAATAATGGACGGCATGACCCGCGCCGGCGGGCGATGCAGTGGGGCACCGCCCGCTTGCGGGGACGCAGCGATGAAGAGGAGCGGTGCCAGTGACTGACGGACCGTTGATCGTGCAGTCCGACAAGACGGTGCTGCTCGAAGTGGACCACGAGCTGGCCGGCGCGGCCCGCGCCGCCATCGCGCCGTTCGCGGAGCTGGAGCGCGCGCCCGAACACATCCACACCTATCGCATCACCCCGCTCGCGCTGTGGAACGCACGCGCCGCCGGGCACGACGCCGAACAGGTGGTCGACGCGCTGGTCAGCTTCTCCCGCTACGCGGTGCCACAGCCCCTGCTGGTCGACATCGTTGACACCATGGCCCGCTACGGTCGGCTGCAACTGGCGAAAAGCCCGGCGCACGGTCTGACGCTGGTCAGCCTGGACCGCGCGGTGCTCGAGGAAGTGTTGCGCCACAAGAAAATCGCGCCGATGCTGGGCGCCCGCATCGACGACGACACCGTCATCGTCCACCCCAGCGAGCGCGGCCGGGTCAAGCAGATGCTGCTCAAGATCGGTTGGCCCGCCGAGGATCTCGCCGGCTACGTGGACGGCGAGGCGCATCCGATCAGCCTGCACCAAGACGGCTGGGAGCTGCGGGACTACCAGCAGCTGGCAACAGACTCTTTCTGGGCGGGCGGCTCCGGCGTGGTGGTCCTGCCGTGCGGCGCCGGCAAGACGCTGGTCGGCGCGGCCGCGATGGCGAAAGCCCAAGCGACCACGCTGATCCTGGTCACCAACATCGTCGCGGCCCGGCAATGGAAGCGAGAACTGGTCGCGCGGACGTCGCTGACCGAGGACGAGGTCGGCGAATATTCCGGAGAGCGCAAGGAGATCCGGCCAGTCACCATCTCCACGTACCAGATGATCACCCGGCGCACGAAGGGTGAGTACCGCCACCTGGAGCTCTTCGACAGCCGCGACTGGGGCCTGATCATCTACGACGAGGTGCACCTGCTGCCGGCGCCGGTGTTCCGGATGACGGCGGACCTGCAGTCCAAACGGCGACTCGGCCTGACCGCCACGTTGATCCGCGAAGACGGCCGCGAGGGTGACGTGTTTTCCCTGATCGGCCCGAAACGCTATGACGCGCCGTGGAAGGACATCGAGGCGCAGGGCTGGATCGCGCCGGCGGAGTGCATCGAGGTCCGGGTCACGATGACCGACAGCGAGCGGATGACGTACGCCACCGCCGAACCCGAAGAGCGGTACCGGATCTGCTCGACGGTGCACACCAAAATCGCTGTGGTCAAGTCGATCCTGGAGAAGCACCCCGACGAGCAGACCCTGGTGATCGGGGCGTACCTGGATCAGCTCGACGAGCTCGGGGCCGAGCTGGACGCCCCGGTGATCCAGGGGTCGACACGAACCCGTGAGCGCGAAGCGCTGTTCGACGCCTTCCGCCGCGGCGAGGTCTCCACGCTGGTGGTGTCCAAGGTCGCTAATTTCTCCATCGACTTGCCGGAAGCCGCTGTGGCGGTGCAGGTTTCGGGGACGTTCGGCTCACGCCAGGAAGAGGCCCAACGGCTGGGCAGGTTGCTGCGGCCGAAGGCCGACGGCGGTGGCGCCATCTTCTATTCCGTGGTCGCCCGCGACAGCCTGGACGCCGATTACGCCGCGCACCGCCAGCGCTTCCTGGCCGAGCAGGGCTACGGTTACATCATCCGCGACGCGGACGATCTGCTGGGCCCGGCGATCTAGCGTTTCGGCGAGACCCCTGGCCATCCCTACGCCTTGCGGAAGGCCAATTCGCGGCCGGACGGCAGCGGGGCATCGGACGCGGCATAGGGGAACGCCCGCAGCACGACCGGGAACTCGGCGCGGTCGATCTGGCAGCGCATCGTCGCCCCGACGACCAGCCGCTCGACGTCCAGTGGTCCTACTGTCGCCGCCAACCGGGCGGTACGACGCGGTGGGTTCATCTCGACCTCGCAGACGACGCGCTGACCCCTTTCACCGACATCGCCGGGTTCGACCGTGCGGAACGTGACGGTGCCGTCCTGCCACCGGACCTTGTCGATGAGGCGCAGCCTGTTCCACCCCACCGCCGCACCCAGAAATCCGGCGCCGACGAAGACCGCGAGGCCCACCCAAAGCAGCCCGCCTCCGACGACGATGCCGACGACGGCGAGCGCGATCCCGGCGATGACGAGCACCCTCAGCGTTGGCCCCGTCGCGCGTTCGAACCGCAGCCGCGCGGGGCTGGCGCCGGCCTCCAACATGAGGCTCCGCACGGTTTCGCGCCGGCCGCGCCTCGCGTTTTCGCCCACGTCCGGTCCTCCTGGCTCCATAGGCTACCCCTGGCGAGCAGACACAGAATCGCACGAAAGCACTGCGTTTCGTGCGATTGTGCGTCTGCTCGCGCGAGGTGCTACAGCGACAGGATGGTCGCCGATGAGGTACCGGGCGCGCCGTAGACCTGCGCCAGACCGACGCGCGGGTTGCCGGGCACCTGACGCTCACCGGCCTCCCCGCGCAACTGTCGCACCAGCTCGTGCACCTGCCGCAGGCCCGACGCACCGATCGGCTCGCCGTTGGCGATCAGCCCGCCGTCGGTGTTGATCGGCATCGATCCGTGAATTTCGGTGGCGCCGTCGGCTACCAACTTCTCCTGCTCGCCGTCGGCGCACAGACCCGTTTCGGCCATGTGGATCACCTCGGCGCCGGCGTCGGTGTCCTGCAGCTGCGCGATGTCGATGTCCTCGGGCCCGATGCCCGCGGCCTCATACGCGGCTTTGGCCGCGTACACCGTCGGCGAGACGTCCTCGTCCAGCGGGGCGAAGGTGGCGTGCACCTCGTAGGCGCCGTAGCGGCGGGTGCGAATCTCGGTGGCTCGCACGTAGACCGGTTTGTCGGTGAATTTGTGCGCCATATCGCCGCGGCACATGATCACGGCGGCGGCACCCTCGTCGGGCGCGCAGAACATGTACTGCGTCAGCGGGTAGTTGAGCACCGTCGAGTTGAGGATCTGCTCCTCGGGAATCGCCTTGCGACGGAACGCATTCGGGTTCAGCGACCCGTTGCGGAAGTTCTTGGCGGCGACCTTGGCCAGCGTGGCCTGGGAGATGTTGTGATCGTGCAGGTACTTGTTGGCCTTCATTCCGAAGAACTTGGTGGTGACGAACTGCCCGTTTTGCGCATACCACTGCGGCAGCGCCAATTTGGCGGGGTCGTCGGTGAACGCGCCGCGCGGGTGCTTGTCCAGGCCGATGGCGATGCCGATGTCGTACTTGCCCAACCGGATGGTGTCGGCGGTCTGTTGGATCGCGCTGGCCGCGGTGGCGCAGGCGTTGAACACGTTGGTGAAGGTGATGCCGGTCAGCCCGACCAGGCGGGTCACGGCGTCCGGGTTGGACACCTCGTGGCTGCCGCCGAAGCCGAATTGGATGTCCCCCCAACCCACACCCGCGTCGGTCAGCGCGGATTGAATGGCCTCGGCACCCATCTCCATCGCGGTCTTCTCGAACCTGCCGAAAGGATGCAGGCCCACGCCGACGATTGCGACATCGTTGGTCATCCCAGGCTCCTTTTTCGTACGTTCCTTTTACGTTCCTGAGACGGCCCGGAACGCGAACGTCATGACCTCGGCGCCGTCGGCGTCGGTGGTGAACGGCACCATGGCGAGTTCGACCTCCTGGCCGAACTCGATCTTGGCCGGATCGCTCTCGGTCAGCCGGCCCTCGACCCGGATCACCGCGTCGGGTCCCAGGCCGAGCTGGACCAAGCCCACGCCGAACGGCACGAAATCGTCGCCGGCCGGACCGGCATAGGGAGCTCCCGGCGGGAAGTTCTGGGTGGTCCACGACACCAGCGTCCCGCGGCGCGGCAGCAGCAACTCGCTCATCTGGGGGCCGCTGCAACGTGGGCACCGTTGCTGGACCGGGAAGGTGGTGGCGCCACAGTCGCCGCATCGACTACCGATGAGCTGCGGGTTCTCGTCCGGCCAGGTTGAGATTTCGGGGGCGAGTGCCTTCTGCATCGACGGATCCTCCAGCGACCATCCTCAGTCTGCACACAACAATGCGCTCACTGAAAGGTACAACACCGTTCGACAAAAGTGGAAATTACATTCTCGCATCGGCATCGACATCGACATCGACATCGACATGGGGTCCCGTTGGGACCTGGGTTATCTTTGCGCCCATGCCGGTCACAGTGATCCTTGAACTCAAGCTCAAGCCCGACGCGGTGCCCGCGGCACGCGAGGTCATGGGCCGGGCGCTCAAAGATACCCGGGCGTTCGACGGCGCCCTAGGTATCGAAGTCCTCGTCGATCAGGACGACGAAACGCACTGGCTCGTCTACGAGCTCTGGAAGTCGGTCGAGCACGACGAGGCCTACCGCCGATTCCGTGCCGGCGAAGGTCGGATCGCGGAGCTACCCCCACTGCTGGCCGCGCCTCCCGTCAAGACGAGGTACGTGACCACCGATATTTAGCGTGTGAGTTGCTCGTCGAACAGCGGCACGCCTGTTGCGTGAGCAGCGCGCTGACGTCGACTTCGCCTGTCTTAGAACCCCATTCGCTATCCGCATGCGCTAGCCGAGCTAACGACGCATGACAATCGCTCAGCGCGAGAACTTGCGGTTCGGGTCTTCGCCTTTCGTCACCTCGCGCCTCCGGGACACTCCGCGCCGACTGCAAAACATGAGGTCCCAATACGCGACACGCGGGTGGCCGCAACGCTTGCGATCTTGATCGGAAATCTACGGTGCTCAAATGAGCGCACGAAGGCTCTGGCGATGAGCAAATATTCGATCGACGGGATGTCGCGGCGGCAATTCATGGCTAAAGCCGCCGCCGCCACCACTGCCGGGGCCTTCATGTCCCTCGCCGGCCCGGTGATCGAAAAGGCCTACGGCGCTGGCCCCTGCTCCGGCCGCCTGACCGACATCGAGCACATCGTGCTGTTGATGCAGGAGAACCGGTCGTTCGATCACTACTTCGGCACGCTCTCCGGCGTCAACGGATTCAATAGCGCGTCGCCGTCATACCAGCAAAAGGGCTGGAACCCCCAAACGCAGGCAAAGGACCCGACCGGCGTCACGATCCCGTTCCGGTTCGACACCACCCGGGGTCCGCTGCTCGACGGCGAATGCACCAACGACCCCGTCGAGGGCTGGGAAGCGCTCCATACCGCGTGGAACAACGGCGCCAACGATCGATGGCTAGTGTCGCAATACCCCGAGAGGGTCGCGGGCAACATCCCGGTGACGATGGGTTATTTCACGCGCGCGGATCTCCCGATCCACTACTTGCTGGCCGACACGTTCACACTTTGCGATGCCTACCACTGTTCGCTGCTCAGTGAGACCCACCCCAACCGGCTGTACTGGATCGGTGCGACCGTCGACCCCGATGGCTTGCAGGGTGGGCCGGTGATTTCTAACCCCACCACGCCGGTGGCCAAGTTCAGCTGGACCATCATGCCGGAGAACCTCAGCGCCGCCGGGGTGAGCTGGAAGATCTACCAGAACAAGTGGCCAGGAAGCTTCAACGGCACTCCGCTCGGCGACAGTGGCAACGTCTCAGACTTCAAGCAAGCTCAAGATCCGCGATCGGATTTGGCCCGCTACGGCATGGCCCCGACCTATCCGCTTCAATTCCTTGAGGACGTCAGCGCAAACAAACTGCCGGCGGTTTCCTGGGTGGTTCCGGGAATCGCCAACTCGGAGCATCCCGCATTCCCGGTCTCGCTCGGCGCCGTGACGATCGTGAACTGTCTGCGAACGTTGATGTCCAACCCGGCGGTCTGGGAAAAGACCGCGCTGATCATCTCCTATGACGAAAACGGCAGTTTCTTCGACCATGTCGTACCGCCCACGGCTCCGCAGGGCACGCCCGGAGAGTGGATTCCCAACAGCCTGGACATCGACAAGGTGAAGGGGTCGGGCGGAATACGTGGCCCGCTAGGTTTGGGCTATCGCGTGCCATGCCTGGTCATTTCGCCGTACAGCCGCGGCGGCCTGGTGGCCCATGAGACGTTCGACCACACCTCACAGCTGCGATTGCTCGAAACGCGGTTCGGGGTGCCGGTGCCCAACCTCACCGCCTGGCGCAGAAGCGTGACCGGCGATATGACGTCAACCTTCAACTTCGCCGTCCCACCGAACTCGTCGAAACCGAATTTGGACCGCCCGAATCTGGCCGCGGTTAAGACAGTGCCGCAGTGCGTTCCCAATGGGGTCTTGGGATCCCTGGGGGGTGCGTCGGTAGGAGTTCCCTATCGGGTCCCCTACCCACAAACGATGCCCACCCAGGAGACTTCGCCAAGTCGCGGGGTTCCCAGCGGTCCGTGTTAGACCACTAACGCAACGCCGGAATCACTTCGCGTTCGAACAACTCGATGCCGGAGCGGTCGTACGCGGCCTCCGGGAAATAGCAGATCGCGTAGTCGCACCCGAGGTCACGCATGTTGCTCAGCCGCTCGATCACCTGCTCGGGCGTGCCCGTAGCCGAATCCGGGCCGCTGCCGCCGGCGATCATCGCATCGGCCACCGACTCCGGCACATGAGCGAGCAGGCGATCCCGCACCCGCTGCAGCCGGTCCTTGACGTCGGCATCCGACGCGCCCAGGACCGTCGTGAAGTTGGCCGAGCGCACGATGGAGTCGAAGTCGGTGCCGACCTTGCGGCAATGCTCCGCGAGCACGTCCGACTTGTGCGCGAACGCGGCGGGCTCGGGCGTGAAGTTGGTGTACTGCGCATATTTCGCGGCGATGCGTAGCGTTACCTTCTCGCCGCCGCCGGCGATCCACAGCGGAATCCCGCCGTCCTGCAACGGCTTCGGTGCCACGATTGCGCCGTCGACCTGGTAGTGCTTGCCGGCGAAACTGACCTTTCCGTCGCGCCAGGCATCACGCATGATCTGCACGCCCTCGTCCAACCGGGCCAACCGCTCCCCGGCCGACGGAAAGCCGTAACCGTAAGCGCGCCATTCGTGTTCGTACCAGCCGCCGCCGATGCCCATCTGAACGCGGCCACCGGAGATGACGTCGGTGGTGGCCGCCACCTTGGCCAGGTAGGCCGGATTGCGATAACCCATCGCCGTGCACATCTGGCCCAGCTTGATTCTCGATGTGGTCGCCGCGTATGCCGACATCAGCGACCACGCCTCGTGGGTGGCTTCGCCGCTGGGCAACGGAACCGTATGGAAGTG
Source organism: uncultured Actinomycetota bacterium (assembly GCA_963778135.1). Classification (GTDB taxonomy): domain Bacteria; phylum Actinomycetota; class Actinomycetes; order Mycobacteriales; family Mycobacteriaceae; genus Mycobacterium. The sequence goes on from CAVZTC010000006.1 coordinate 378,073, forward strand.
GTCGTAGACCCACAGCGAATCCCACACGCCGCCGTCGTCGGCGTAGCCGGCCAGGCCGCGCATCACCTCCCAGTGTTTTTCTGGTTCGATCCCGACCAGATCCATTCGCCAACCCTGCGGAATGAAGAGACCAAAGCGCATAGTTAGCGACTCTAACGCGGCGACCGTGCGGCCCGGAACGCCAGTCCGCTCCGCCATGACGTCACAGCAGATCGATAACAAGAACCCAGCCTCCCCATGACAACGAGGCGATAAATAAGGTGGATGACCATCAAGCGATCAGCCGATGCTCGACGTCGCCAAATCCATTACATCCAAGCGATATTCGCGGGAGCCGCAACCGTCGCGACGCTCGCGCTATTCAACGCAGCGCAGCCCGGTGACGCCGGAAATGCTGTCGCTTCGGGGTCGGTCCGGCTGTCCGACCAGGGCGGCTCCGGCCGCAGGGTCATCGCCGTCAACGACGACGACCCCAACAACCCAAGCTCCGGCGATATCTTCACGCAGAACGCCCAGGACCAAAGCACCGCGTGAGGCCAGTGGTCCGCGAGAGGTCCTGCGCCAGAACCATTTTCCCGTCACCACCGTGCCTCATACACCCAGCGCCGCGAGGGCCGCTTGCACCGAGGTTTCGCGCAACGCCTCGTAGGGGGTGTCGGGAAACTGCAGGCAGCAGTCCTGCAGGCCGCCGAATGCGACCACCGCGCGGGTGGACTGTGCCAGCGTCGGTTGCGGGCCGAACACCAGCTTGCCGAGTCGGTCGCGCCAACCCAGCACCTTGTCGATGAGGCCGAGGTCGGCCAGCATCGTCAATTCGGCCAACACCAGCACCATGTCCTGACGGTGCCGGTAGTGGAAATCGAAATAGCCCTCCAGTAGTTCACGGGCGTCGGCGCCGTGGCGACTCTCCTGGTTCTCGACGAATCGCTCGCCCTCGTCGATCAGCGGCACCAGGATGCTGCGCACCAACTCTTCCCTCGAGTCGAAGTGGTAGTACAGCGCGGGTTTGGTGATGCCCAGCCTGTCCGCGATTTCCTGCAGGCTGGTGCGCTGCACGCCCTGCTGCAAGAACAGGTCCCGCGCCGCCTCCTGGATGCGCTGGCGGGTATCCGACCGGGGCCTGGTCATCCCGGAAGCTTAACTGACTTACCGATAGGTAAGTGTTGTGTTAGGCTCACCTAACCTTCGCCCAACCTCGAATAGTCAGGGAGGTCGTCATGCGGATTCTCATCTCCGGGGCCAGCATCGCCGGCCCGGTGCTGGCATACTGGCTCACCCGATACGGCTTCGATGTCACCATCGTCGAACGCGCGCCGGCGCTGCGAAAGACCGGCGGCCACGCGGTCGACCTCTTCCGGCCGTCGATGGAGATCTCGGAAAAGATGGGCGTGCTGCCGCGGATCGAGGCACTCGCCACCGGCACCGACCGGCTGACGATGTATCGCGAGGGCGTGCGGAAGCCGGCTCGCATCGACCTCACCAAGGTGGTCGGTGCCACGTCCGATCGACACGTGGAGATCATGCGCGACGATCTCAGCGAGGCCTATTACAACGCCGGCCGCGACGACGTCGAATACATCTTCGGCGACTCGATCACAGCCATCTCCCCCGACGGCGAGGTGACCTTCGAGCACGCGGCGCCGCGCAGGTTCGACATCGTCGTCGGCGCCGATGGGCTGCACTCCAACGTGCGCCGCCTGATCTTCGGTGAGGAGGCGGGGCTGACCCGCTTCCTCGGCGGGTATTTGGCAGTGGAGTCGGTGCCGAAAGCGCTTGCGCACGAATCGGAGATGGTCATACACATCGGTCTGGGCCGCCTTGCGGGGATCTACACCGCGCAACCCCTGGACGACGCGCGCGCACTGTTCATGTTCTGCAGCAAGGACGAACTCGAATACCACTATCGAGATGCCTTGCGGCAGAAGGAGTTACTGTGCAAGGCCTTTGCCGGAATGGATCCAGAGGTCGACGGCTGGCTCGCGGAGCTGGACCGCGCCCCGACGTTCTATTTCGACTCGATCTCCCAGCTGCAGCTCGACACCTGGTCGCGCGGTCGCGTCACGCTGGTCGGCGACGCCGGGTACTGCCCGGGGCCCGCCGTCGGCGGCAGCACCAGCCTCGCGGTGATCGGGGCGTACGTGCTGGCCGGCGAGCTGGCACAAGCGGGCGGCGACTACGCGCGCGCGTTCGCCGCCTACGAGCGTGTGATGGGCGAGTCGGTGCGTCGTAGCCGCACGTTCGCGCGTGGCGTCGCGATGAGCCTCGTCCCGCGGTCCAGGCCTGGACTGTGGGCGCTGACCCGCGGGGCTCAGCTGGTCTCGCTGCTGCCCGTGTCGCTATCCCGGGCGGTGGCGAAGCTGAACACCAATGGCGCGCGATTGCACGACTCGATGCCCGTACCCGACTACACCGGTGCCGGTGTTTCGCACCGCAGCGCTGAGGGCGCTTGAAGGCGCTTCGCAGACGCGATAACGCGTAAGCCCCCAAAACCACGCTGTTTCGGGGGCTTAAGCGTCTGCTCGCGCAGAAACTACGTCAACGACTTCGGCGGCAGGAATCGGTCGCCGTACTTGGCCGCCAGCTCACGCGCCCGGGCCACGAAGGCCTCCTTGCCCGTACCGGCCGGCCCCTGGTAGCCGACGATGTACTGCGCGCTACCGCCGGTCCACGGCGGGAAGCCGATGCCCATGATCGACCCGATGTTGGCGTCGGCCGTGGAGGTCAGCACGCTTTCGTCCAGGCACTTCTGGGTCTCCAGCGCCTCAGCGAACAGCATGCGGTCGATCATGTCCTGCAGCGGCGGCTCCGATGAACCGGATTTGAACGTCTCCCGCAGGCCTGGCCACAGCCCGGAGCGCTTGCCCTCGGGGTACTCGTAGAAGCCCGCACCCTTCAAGCGGCCCGACCGGCCGAGCTCAATCATCTTCTCCACCACCGCTTCTGCGGGGTGCGCCTCGTAGGTGCCGCCGGCGTCTTCGATGCCCTTACGAGAAGCTGTGGCGATCTTGTGCATCAGCTCCAAGTTGAGCTCGTCGGACAGCTGCAGCGGCGGCGCCGGGTATCCGGCCTGGGAGCCGGCCTGCTCGATGCTGGAAGGCTCGACGCCCTCGCCGAGCATCGCCAGCGCCTCGTTAACGAAGGTGCCGATGACGCGGGAGGTGAAGAAGCCGCGGCTGTCGTTGACCACGATCGGGGTCTTGCCGATGGCCAGGGTGTAGTCGAAAACGCGGGCCAGCGCCTCATCAGATGTCTTCTCACCCTTGATGATCTCCACCAGCGGCATCTTGTCGACCGGCGAGAAGAAGTGGATCCCGACGAAGTCCTCCTGGCGCTTCACGCCGGTCGCCAGACCGGTGATCGGCAACGTCGAGGTGTTGGACCCCAACAGCGCGTTGGGCTCGACGACGTCCTCGATCTCCTGGAACACCTTGTGCTTGAGGTCCTGGTTCTCGAACACCGCCTCGATGACGAAGTCGACGCCCTTGAGGTCGGCCGCGTCGCCCGTCGGGGTGATCTTGGCCAGCAGCGCCTTGGACCTCTCCTCGGTGGTGCGGCCCCGCTCCAGCGCCTTGGCTTCCAGCTTCTCCGAGTAGCCCTTGCCCTTCTGCGCGGCCTCGAGGGTTACGTCCTTGAGCACCACGTCGTAACCGGCCTTGGCCGACACGTAGGCGATGCCGGCGCCCATCATGCCCGCACCCAGCACGCCGATCTTGTTGATCTTGACCGGCTCGATACCTTCGGGCCTAGACCCACCGTTGTTGATGGTCTGCAGGTCGAAGAAGAACGCCTGGATCATGTTCTTGGAGACCTGGCCGGTGACCAGCGTGGTGAAGTAGCGGCTCTCGATGCGGCTGGCGGTGTCGAAATCCACCTGCGCACCCTCGACCGCCGCGGACAGGATGGCCCTCGGCGCCGGCATCGGCGCGCCCTTGATCTGCTTGCGCAGCAGGGACGGGAACGACGGCAGGATGGCGGCCAGCCCCGGCGACGACGGCGTGCCGCCCGGCATCTTGTAGCCCTTCTTGTCCCACGGCTGCTCGTGCGAGTCCGGGTTCGCCTTAATCCAGGCCTTCGCCCTCGGGATCAAGTCGTCAACTCCGCCGACCAATTCATCGATCAGGCCGATTTCCTTGGCCTTGGCCGGCTTGAACCGGGTGCCCTGCGACAGCACGGTCACGAACGCGTTCTGGATGCCCAGCATCCGCACCGTGCGCGTCACACCGCCGGCGCCGGGCAGCAGGCCGAGCGTCGCCTCAGGGAAACCGAACTGCGATCCCTTCACGTCGGCGGCGATGCGGTGATGGCAGGCCAACGCGATCTCCAGGCCACCGCCCAGCGCGGCGCCGTTGAGTGCCGCCACCGCCGGCTTGCCCAGCGTTTCGATGGTGCGCAGCTGTTTCTTGACGGTCTCGACCAGATCGAAGGCCTCACCAGCGTTCTCGGGCCCGATCTGGATCATGCTCTTGACGTCGCCGCCGGCGAAGAAGGTCTTCTTCGCGCTGGTGATGACGACACCCGTGATCGAATCCTTCTCAGCGACAAGCCGTTCCACGGCCTTGCCCATCGACTCGATGTAGGCCTCGTTCATCACGTTGGCCGACCCGGACGGGTCGTCCAGGGTCAGCGTGACGATGCCGTCGGCATCCTTGTCCCACTGGATTGTGTTGTCCGCCATGTGTTTAAACCCTCTCAATGATCGTCGCGACACCCATGCCGCCGCCAATACAAAGCGTGACCAGCGCGCGCCGGGCGTCGCGTCGCTCCAGCTCGTCGACCATGGTGCCGAGGATCATCGCGCCGGTGGCACCCAACGGGTGGCCCATCGCGATGGCGCCACCGTTGACGTTGAGCTTCTCGTCGGGAATGTTGAGGTCCTTCTGGAACTTCAGCACCACCGACGCGAACGCCTCGTTCAGCTCGAACAGATCGATGTCGTCGACGGTCAGGCCCGCACGGTCGAGCACCTTCTTGGTGGCCGGTGTCGGCCCGGTCAGCATGATCACCGGGTCGGCGCCGCTGGTGGCGGTCGCGACAATGCGCGCCCGCGGGGTCAGGCCCTGCGACTTGCCCGCCGCCTCGGAGCCGATCATGACCAGAGCGGCGCCGTCCACGATCCCGGAGCTGTTGCCGCCGGTGTGTACGTGGTTGATCTTCTCCACCCAGTGGTACTTCTGCAGCGCGACGTCGTCGAACCCGCCCATCGCAGCCAGGCCCTCGAAGGCCGGCTTCAGCTTGGCCAGGCCTTCCTTGTTGGTGTCGGGCCGCATGTGCTCGTCGTGGTCGAGGATCAGCAGGCCGTTCTGGTCGCGGACCGGCACGACGGACTTGGCGAAGTAGCCACCCGACCATGCCTCGGCGGCCTTCTCCTGGCTGCGCAGCGCGTAGGCGTCGACGTCGTCGCGGGAGAAGCCCTCGATAGTGGCGATCAGGTCGGCGCCGATGCCCTGCGGGACGAACATCACCTCGTAGTTGGTGTCCGGGTCGAGACCCATGGCGCCGCCGTCGGCGCCCATCGGCACCCGGCTCATCGACTCCACGCCGCCGGCCAGAACCATGTCATCCCACCCCGAGCGCACCTTCTGCGCGGCGGTGTTCACTGCCTCCAGGCCCGAAGCGCAGAACCGGTTGAGCTGCACGCCACCGGAGGTGACGGGCATGCCCGAGGCCAGCACCGCGGCGCGGGCGATGTCGCCGCCCTGGTCCCCGACCGGCGAGACGCACCCCAGGATGACGTCGCTGATGATGTTCTCGTCGAGGTCGGGGTGGCGCTTGCGCAGTTCCTCGATCAGCCCGACGACCAGGCTCAATGGCTTGACCTCGTTCAGCGACCCGTTCTTTTGCTTGCCACGAGGGGTGCGGATGGCCTCGTAGATGAAGGCTTCTTCGGACATGTCGGCTTCCTGTTCGCCAGTAAAGGGGGGTTTTAGATCCGTCTTAAAGACTAGGTCCAGTAGGGGCACACTAACAGGGGGCTCGGCCAACCTGTTGGTTGGGCCGGACTTAGCTGGTCAGCCAGCCCGCGGCGCACTGCCGAACCTCACACCAGAGTGACGCTCGCCGCCCGACGCTCGCCCGCCACCCGCCGCAGCCACCCGCCGAACGTCACGCCAGCGCGACGCCCACCACCGAGCACCACTCTGGCGTGACGCTCGCCGCCCGACGCTCGCCCGCCAGCCGGCCCGCCGCAGCCACCCGCCGAACGTCACGCCAGCGCGACGCCCACCACCGAGCACCACTCTGGCGTGACGCTCGCCGCCCGACGCTCGCCCGCCAGCCGGCCCGCCGCAGCCACCCGCCGAACGTCACGCCAGCGCGACGCCCACCACCGACAGCCACGCCAGAGTGACGCTCGCCGCCCGACGCTCGCCAGCCACCCCGCCGCAGCCAGCCGCCGAACGTCACGCCAGCGCGACGCCCACCACCGACAGCCACGCCAGAGTGACGCTCGCCAGCCACCCCGCCGCAGCCACCGCCGAACGTCACGCCAGCGCGACGCCCACCACCGACAGCCACGCCAGAGTGACGCTCGCCGCCCGACCCGCGCCGGCCGGCCCGCCGCAGCCACCCGCCGAACGTCACGCCAGCGCGACGCCCACCACCGACAGCCACGCCAGAGTGACGCTCGCCGGCCGGCCCGGCACCCCTAAGCTGGACGACCATGACGGTGTCGCGACTGCAGCCGTACGCGACCACGGTGTTCGCCGAAATGTCGGCCCTAGCGGCCCGCGTCGGCGCGGTGAACCTTGGGCAGGGCTTCCCTGACGAGGACGGACCGCCTGCATTGCTGCAGGCCGCGCAAGATGCCATCGCCGGCGGCACTAATCAATACCCGCCGGGCATAGGCATCGCGCCGCTGCGCCAGGCCATCGCCGCGCAGCGCCTGCGCCATTTTGGCATCGAGTACGACCCCGACACCGAGGTATTGGTCACCGTCGGGGCCACCGAGGCGATCGCGGCCGCGGTACTCGGACTGGTCGAACCGGACTCCGAGGTACTGCTGATCGAGCCCTTCTATGACTCCTACTCCCCCGTGGTGGCCATGGCCGGCGCATACCGAGTGGCCGTGCCGATGGTCGCCGACGGCCGCAGCTTTGCTCTCGACGGCGACGCACTGCGCCGCGCGCTGACACCCCGGACTCGGGCGCTGATCGTCAACTCACCGCACAACCCAACCGGCGCGGTGCTCGGCGACACCGAGCTCGCCACCATCGCGGAGGTCGCGGTGGCCGCGGACCTTCTGGTGATCACCGACGAGGTCTACGAACACCTGGTGTTTGACGGCCACCGGCACAAGCCGCTGGCGGGCTTTGCCGGCATGGCCGAACGCACGGTCACCATCTCCAGCGCGGCCAAGATGTTCAACTGCACTGGCTGGAAGATCGGATGGGCCTGCGGCCCAGCCGAACTCATCGCCGGGGTGCGCGCCGCCAAGCAGTACCTGAGCTACGTCGGCGGCGCTCCGTTCCAGCCGGCGGTGGCCTTGGCGCTGGACACCCAGGACGCATGGGTGGGCGACCTGCGTCGCACTTTGCAAGCCAGGCGCGATCGGCTCGCCGCGGGACTGACAGAGGTGGGCTTCGAGGTACACGACAGCTTCGGCACTTATTTCTTGTGCGCCGACCCGCGGCCGCTGGGGTACGACGACAGCACGGAGTTCTGCGCCGCGCTACCGGAAAAGGTCGGGGTGGCCGCCATTCCGATGTCGGCATTCTGCGAACCCGCGGCCGCCCATGCCGAAAAACCAGCCAGCGTGTGGAATCACCTGGTGCGCTTCACCTTCTGCAAACGCGACGACACCCTCGACGAGGCGGTCAAAAGACTGGCCGCGCTGCGGAACGGACGCTAAGAGCCCTAACAGCCCTCGCGACTCATGATGAAATCGCGCAGGCCATCGGTCGCGGACTCCAGGATCTTCTTTCGGGCGCGATTGACGATAAATTCCGGCAGCGGTGCCGACGGTTCCACGGTGATGTCGAACCGCAGCCGCGTCTTGGTCTCCGATTCGCGTCGCAGGGTGTACTCGACGTGCAAGCCGTGCTGCTGGGCGGTCTTCTTGGCGTCCCACACCATCCAGTCCGGGCCCCAGTGGAATTCGAGCACTTCATGATCGACGATCCCGACCACCCGGATCGCGACCTTGACATGGTGCGGGCGCCCGTCGGGATGGGTGTCAATAACTTCGGCCTTTTTGTGCACCGACGACCACAAAGGCAGCGACGGAATATCGGCCAGCGCATCCAGAATCACTTCCGGCGGCGCATCAATGACGATTTCTCGGGACGCTTGTACAGCCACTGGTACAAAGGTAGCAATCAATCGCCGCGTTTCTCGGCAGGTGCGGTGTTTGAAACCCTCTCGCGCAGCGCTTCCGTCGCGGCTTCCAGCACGCGCTTGGCCGCACGTTTGACGACGAAATCCGGAATGGGCCCCGATGGTTCGACGGTGACGTGGAATCGAACTCGCGACTTGTCGACACCCTCGGGCTTGACGGTGTACTCAATATGCTGGCCGCGCTGCTGGAACGTCTTGTCCGCATCCCAGCACACCCAGTCGGGACCCCAGTGATATTCCAAGATCTCTTTGTCGACGAGCCCCATGATCTTGATCGTGGCCTTTACGTGGTGGGGCCGGCCATCCGGGTACCGGTCGATGATTTCCACCTTTTTGTGCATCGGAGACCATTCCGCTAAAACGGCGACGTCGCTCAGCGCCTCCATGATCACTTCCGGCGGCGCATCGATAACAGCTTCTTGCGATGCTTGTACAGCCATTAATGCCACGCTAGCAACGCCTTCGGGTTCGCGGGCGGTTTAAATCAAAAAGTTGGTTACCAGCCGATTTCGCCGATCGGCGTGGTCGCGGCCGGCGGCGGCCCAACCGGTCCGGCCGGCGTTCGCGAGAAGCGCGGGGCGGGCGCGGCCTGGTCTACCCCATCGGCGGTGATCACCGTCGACCGTGCGCGCAAATGGTCGCTTTCCGCGGCCTCACCCCACGTCAAAACCGGGGTGACGCAGGCGTCGGTGCCGGCGAAAACCCGCGTCCACTCGTCACGGGTCCGGCTGGCGAACCGGCTGGCGAACAGCTCGTGCATCTGCGGATAGCAAGCGATGTCGAGCTGATTGGGCACCTGATTGTCGGTGCCGGCCGATAAGTCCAGACCGGCCAACAACGCGGCGAAGAACTGCGGCTCGATGGCGCCGACGGCCATGTACTTGCCGTCGGAGGTCTCATAGCAGCGGTAGAACGGCGCGCCGCCGTCGAGCAGGAACGACTCGCGCTGGTCGCGCAGCGCGCCCGTCGACTTCATGGTCCACATCATCTGGGCCAGCACGCTGACCCCGTCGACCATCGCGGCGTCGATCACCTGACCCTTGCCCGAACGTTCCCGCTCGTAGAGCGCCGCCACAATGCCCATCAGCACCAGCATTGAGCCGCCGCCGAAGTCGGCGACCAGGTTCAGCGGCGGCGTCGGCGGCCGGTCGCGATACCCGAACGCCGACAACGCACCGGTCTGCGACAGGTAATTGATGTCGTGACCCGCCGTCGGGGCCAGCGGCCCGTCCTGCCCCCAACCGGTGATGCGCGCGAAGATCAGCCGAGGGTTGACCGCCGCGCAGTCGTCGGGTCCGATGCCGAGCCGCTCGCACGTCCCGGGCCGAAAGCAGTCCAGCAGCACGTCGGCCTTGCCCGCCAGCTCCAGCAGCGCGCCCGGGTGTGTCTTGACGTCCAGATCGACGATCCGCTTCCCACGATGCAGCAGATCTCGGTCCTCGGACGGCATCGTCAGCCCGCCGGGCCGACGCACCCGCACCACGTCGGCCCCCAAATCGGCAAGCACCATCCCCGCGTGCGGCCCGGGTCCGATGCCGCCGAGTTCGATGACCTTGACCCCGGCCAGGGGCCCCCCGTCAGTCACCGGGATTATTTGCCCTTCTTCACCTTCAGGACCTGATCGCGCAGCGACTTGGTCGCGGAGTCGACCGATCCCTTGACGGCGCGCTTCAGCACGAAGCCGGGCAGCGGAACGTTCGGGTCGACCGTAACCTGCATCTTGACCAGGGTCTCGCCACCTTTGGGAACCAAGGTGTACTTCCCGTCCTGCGACTTCTGCTGCCCGGAGCTGACCAGGGTCCAGGTCACCTCGTTGCCGCTCCACGTGTAGGCCACCACCTGCTCGTCGGTGATGCCCGCCGTCCGCACCTTCATCTTGACTTTGCTGGGCCGCCCGTCGTCTCCAGTCTCGAGGACTTCTGCGCTCTGGTGGGGTTCGGACCACTGGGGCATCGCTTCAAAATCGGCGATGACGTCCAAGATCTCCTCGGGACTGGCTTCGATGACGATGTCGCGGGATTCTGTGATTGCCATGGCCGCACCATAGCGAAACGGCGTCCGCCCGGCAGCGGTTTCGGGCGAGCGTACCGTCGAGTTCGTGACTGAGCCCGCCTACACGGTAGGTGACTACCTACTGGATCGCCTCGCCGAACTCGGCGTCACCGAGATCTTTGGCGTACCGGGCGACTACAACCTGGCATTCCTCGACCACATCGTCGCCCATCGGGTCGTTCGATGGGTGGGCGGCGCCAACGAGCTCAACGCCGGCTACGCCGCGGATGGGTACGGGCGGCTACGCGGAATGTCAGCTGTCGTAACGACATTCGGCGTGGGCGAACTGTCGGCAACCAACGCGATCGCGGGCAGCTACGCGGAACACGTGCCGGTCGTGCACATCGTCGGCGGCCCCTCGAAGGACGCGCAGGGCACCCGCCGCGCGCTGCACCACTCGCTCGGCGACGGCGACTTCGAGCACTTCTTCCGGATCAGCCGCGAGATCACCTGCGCCCAAGCCAATCTCATGCCGGCAACGGCCTGCAGAGAGATCGACCGGGTGCTCAGCGAGGTACGGGAACACAAGCTGCCCGGATACATACTGCTGTCCACCGACGTGGCGCGCTTCCCCACCGAGCCGCCCGGCGACGCGTTGCCGCGCTACACCGGCGGCACCAGCCCGCGCGCGCTGTCGATGTTCACCGACGCGGCCGCCGCACTCATCGGCGATCACCAATTGACCGTGCTCGCCGACTTGTTGGTGCATCGCCTGCAGGCGGTCAAAGAGCTCGAGGCCCTGCTGGCGGCCGATGTAGTGCCGCACGCCACGCTGATGTGGGGAAAGAGTTTGCTCGACGAGAGCTCGCCCACCTTCCTGGGGATCTACGCGGGAGCGGCCAGCGCCGAATGGGTGCGCGCCGCGATCGAAGACGCACCCGTCCTGGTGACGGCCGGGGTGGTGTTCACCGACATGGTCAGCGGCTTCTTCAGCCAGCGGATCGACCCGGCCCGGACCATCGACGTCGGGCAGTACCAGAGCACCGTGGCCGGCGACGTCTTCGCGCCGCTGGAAATGGGCGCTGCGCTCGACGTGCTGACCGCGATCCTCAAGCGGCGCGGCGTAAGTTCACCGCCGGTCGTGTCGCCGGCAGACGACCCGGCCATCCAAACACCGGCGCGCGACGCGCCGCTCACCCAGCAGATGGTATGGGACAGGCTTTGCCAAGCGCTCACCCCCGGCAACGTGGTACTCGCCGATCAGGGCACCTCGTTCTATGGCATGGCGGACCACCGGTTGCCCAAAGGGGTCACCTTCATCGGCCAACCATTGTGGGGCTCAATCGGTTACACGCTGCCCGCGGCGGTCGGGGCCGGGGTGGCACATCCGGAACGCAGGACGGTGCTGCTGATCGGCGACGGCGCCGCGCAACTGACCGTCCAGGAGCTCGGCTCGTTCTACCGCGAAGGGCTCTCACCCGTGATCGTCGTGGTCAACAACGACGGCTATACGGTCGAACGCGCCATCCACGGCCCGAAGGCACCGTACAACGACATCGTCAGCTGGCGATGGACCGACATTCCCGGCGCCCTCGGGGTGGCCGATCACCTAGCATTCCGGGCGCAGACCTACGGTGAACTCGACGATGCGTTCACCGCGGCCGCCGACCACAAGGACCGCATGGTTCTGGTCGAGGTGGTGTTGCCGCGGCTCGAGGTACCACCGCTGCTCGCCCAGCTCGTCGGACCCATGGCACCGCCCGAGGGGCAGCGCTAGCCGGCGTAGGCGCGGCCCTTGACCCGGGGAGCGCTGCTGATCAGACCGCAGCACCGGCAACCGAATGTGCAGTGGGCCCGCGGAATATCCTGGTCGGTGCGGCAGTGCGGACAACGCACGGCACGCAAACCCGACGCCGCCGGTTTGGCGACCATGGCTCGGATCAACCCGACCGCGCCGGACTGGGCGTACTTGCGAGGGTCGAGATTCTTGCGCTCAGCGACTCGCCGCGCCCCGGACTGCGACAGGAAGCCGATCGACACTCCGACCAATATCAGCGCAACCGCCCACCAAGGTTGAGAATCGTGCGAAGAAGACTGCGAATGCTGCTCGGCGCCAACGGTGTTCGCGACCACGCAGATCGCGACACCGACCGTCATCAGGGCGCCGATGACGCACCCGGCGCAGGCCATCGCGAGCCGGGATTTGAGATCGCTCTTCATCGGACCAGGTTCGACGAGCGCCCTGCTGGAAATCTCCAGGAATCCTTGGAGCTCGCCCGCCACACTTGGCTTCGGGTGAGCCAGGATGGATCGTCACACCTGCCTGACCTAAATCTCGACGCGCATCGTGTCGAAGAAGCGGCCGACGAACAGCGGCGGGTAGGCGCCGACTCCCGCCCCGGACATCCATTGGGCAGCGGCGTCGGGATGGTCGATCCAGTTCCGCGCGCTCTCCTCGTCGGGGAACTCCTGCAGGATCAAGACCTCGTGATGATCGTCGAAAGCCTGGAAAACCCAAGTCTTTCGGATGCCGGCTGCGGTGAATCTGTCCATCGCCCGGTGGACCTGCTCGGTCAGGTTCGACACGTCGTCGACCGACGCGATTGCGGCCACCACCACGCCGGGCGCCCCGGGAGCCGACCCCGTGATTCCGGGCGCAATCAACCTGTCGACGATCTCGCCGGCGAAGACGGCGGGGATGTCGTCGACGCCGACGGCGTCGAACCAGTCGAAGAACACCCGCGAACGCAGCAGCTCCACGATCGGCTCACGGCTGTGCACTCCGATCATCACCAGCACGCGCCCGTAGTCATGCGTCGACGTGTAGACGAGAACGTGGTGTGCGCCGATGTCGGCCAGCGCCGATTTGTTGCGCTCCAGTAGCGGCCACACCCGTGACGGATCGGGGACGCGATAGTCCGACGCGATCACCATGGAGTGAATGTCGCCGTCGCTCATCGGAGTCCTACACCGGCCCTAAACCGGCCCTAAACCGGATTGAACTGGGAAATGAGCCACTTCCCATCGGCCTTCTTCAGCGTGACCACCACACTGCTGGAAGTCAGCGTCGGCTCGGGCCGGTCCGCGCTCTGCGTGCTCTGGTTGACGAACAACAGCACGACGGCGAAGTCGGGATGCAGCTCCGAGAGGGCCGAACGCAGCACCACCGCGCTCGTCTTCACCGCCTTCTGCTTGGCAGCCGGCGCAACGATCTGCCGGGTGAACTGGTCGTAGTAGGACAAGAAGTCGCCGGTCAAATGGGACTTCGCGGAAGAAAAGTCGCGGTCAAGGGTCTCCGGGGTGTACGACAGGATCGCAACCGCTCCGTCGCTGGCCGCGGAGACGGCCGCCTTGGCCTCCGCGGCGTCGGTGGCTTGATCCGGTCGGTACCAGAAGTAGAAGAGGAAGGCCAGCAACAACAGCGAAAGCAAGACCAGAAGGCCCGTCAGGGCAGCACCAACCCGTCCCGACGCGAGTTGCTTCGTCCGGGCGGCGAATCCCTTCAGTCGGGCGGCGAATCCCTTCAGTCGGGCGGCGAATCCCTTCAGTCGACCGCGCCGTGAGCCGTCGTCGGGGGCGGGCGCTGTCGGCTCGACATCCGTCGCCTCCTCGGCGACCAAAGTTTTCGAGGTTTCGTCTGCGGTCACGGCACAAACTCGACTTTCGACATCTTGAGCTGACCACCGTCGCGGGTCATCGTCACGATCAGCCGGTAGGTCCGTGGATCCTGTTTGGCGCCAGCCGCATTGGTGACCTCCGATGTCGCGGCGACCAGCACCACCGCCGAATCGGGTGTCATGGTGTTCAGGTCGACTGCGGCGGCCTGAATGGTGCCGCGCGAGACCACTTTCGACTGCTCAACCACCTTGACGAAGTCTTCGGCCATCTTCAGGAAGTCGTCCTTGAAGCTGCCGGTCGCGTTGTCGACGATGCGCTGCACCCCGGACTTGGCGTCATTGAAGTCCAGGGATGTCAAGGTCACGACGCCCTGCCGCGCCGCTGCGACAAACTCGGCCTCGCGCTCACGGCGTTGCGAGGCATCGCGGTGCTCCTTGACCATGAATCCGCTCAGCACCAGCGAGGCCACGATAAGCATGGCGGCCAGGCTCGCGGCGATGGTGGATCGTCGGGCACGCCTGAGCCGGCGCCGCCAGCGTCTGGCCCGCTTGTTCGCGTCGGCGGACCAGAGAGCGGCTTCGGGTTCCTGGGTGGGTTCCTGGGCCGCGTCTTCCGGACTCGCTTCGGTCTTGTCTTCGGCCTCAAGGGTTTCCGTTGTATCCGCGGACTCAGTCTCGTCCGGCTCAGTCTCTGCGGCATCCGGTACGCCGGCTACCTCGGCCTGAACGGAATCCGACACATTGGCTTCGGTTTCTTCCGAAACCGATTCAGCTTCTGCTTCGACTGTTTCGGAGACCGATTGTTGTTCGGCCCGTTGTCTTGCGGCTTCGAGGGCGTCGGCCTCGCGGCGCAATTTGCGGGCGCGGGCGCGGGCGCGGGCGGCGGCAGCCAGCGCCTCGGCCTCCGCGGCCTCCGCCTCGGCCTCCTCAGCCAGCGCCAGCATTTCGGATGCTGAAGTACTGGCTGAAGTACTGGTTGTCTCGTCCTCGTTCACCGGAACCGATTTCGTGTCAGCGACATTGTGGCGGACGCCGCCCCTCACCGCTCACCAGCTCGGGAACGAGGCTGCTCGTGACTCAATGTCAAACTCCTCTACCGCTTGCCCGCCAGCGGCAAGTTCGCTGCTAACCACCGACGGGCGGCGACGTTGTCCCCATGTGGGCCCCACATGCGCGTGCCGTTGGGCAACCCTACTCGTACGTGACACCCCACAAACCCGCGCAGACATTCTTGTTCCCGCAGTTACCCACCGGCGGTCGTCATGACCAGGAGAACCACGTTATCACCGCGGGCGGCCAATACCGGCCATCTCGCCGCATTACAACCCAAAGAAATGGCGCCCAAGCTGTGGACATCTGGTTCTCGTATTGGACATATGACACCCCGGCGGCTAACGCAGTCGGTCTTTGACCACCTTCCCGGTCGCGTTGAGGGGCAATGCGTCGAGGAACTGCACCGATCGCGGCACCTTGAAGCCCGCCATCCGGTCGCGGCACCAGCCGATCAGTTCGTCAGCGTCGATGTCTTGTGAGGCGCCGCTGCGCACCACGAAAGCCTTGCCCACCTGCCCGAGCCGCTCGTCGGGAACACCGATGACCGCAGCTTGCGCGACGGCCGGGTGGTTGAGCAGGAAACCCTCGATCTCGGCGGGATAGGCGTTGAAACCGCCGACGATGAACATGTCCTTTTTGCGGCCGACGATCCGCAAGCGTCCGGCCCCGGTGAAGATTCCCAAGTCCCCGGTGTGCAGCCAGCCGTCGCCGTCGATCGCCTGCGCGGTGGCTGCCGGGTCGTCCAGGTAGCCCTGCATGACGCCGTAGCCGCGGGCCAGCACCTCGCCGTCGTCGGCGATGCGCACCTCCACCCCGTCGCAGGGCAGGCCCGCGGTGGTGGCGACGTTCTCGAAGGAATCGCCGGGGCGGGACAGGGTGACGTTGCCGGCCTCGGTGAGCCCGTAGCCGGTCATCAGCGTCTGGAACGGCAGTTCGTCGTGGACGCGACGGACCAGTTCGACGGGGATGTCGGCGGCACCGGTGACGCCGGCGCGCAACGTCGACAACTTCGCCTTGTTGGCAACCGTGAGCAACGCGTGGTACAGCGTCGGCGGGCCGGGCAACATCGTGATGCGTTCGTGCGCAACGAGATCCACCACCATGTCGACGTCGAACACCGCGACCGGCAGCATCGTCGCGCCGCGCAGGAACGACGCGATGAGTCCGGCTTTCAAGCCGAACGTGTGGAAGTAAGGGTTGATCTGCAGATAGCGGTCGCCCGCGCGCAGGTCCGCCAGGGTCGCCCACTCCTCGTACATCCGCAGGGTCTGGCGGTGATTCATCATCGCGCCCTTCGGGCGGCCGGTCGTCCCCGAGGTGAAGATGATGTCCGCGATGTCGGTGCCGCCCACCGCCCGCTCGAATGGCGAACCGCTAGAGAGGAAGTCCGATTTCAGGTCGATAACCGGTGCCCCCGCGGACGCTGGGTAGTCGGTGTAATCCCGGCCCAGGAATCCCTTCTGCACCAAGACGGCCTTCGCGCCGCTGCGGGCGATGATGTCGCCCACTTCCTCGGTCTTGAACCGGGTGTTGACAGGTACCAGCACGCCGCCCGCGGTAAGCAGTCCGAAGGCGGCGATGATCCACTCGGCCGAGTTGGGCGCCCAGATGGCGACCCGTTCACCTTTGTCGATTCCAAGATCGGCGAATGCGCCAGCGGCACAACGTATTCGCCCGACAAGCTCCTCGAATGTCAACCGCAGCGGACCGTCGACAACCGCTTCGGCGTCGCCAAACCGGTCAGCCGCGCTCAAGACCATCTCGGGGATGGTCTGCCACGGAACGGCGTCCGTCACACCGTGACGAGACGAGACAGGTTGCCGCCCATGATCTTTGCCTGGTCGTCGACGGACAGGTGTTGCAACGCGTTGACGTAGAAGGTCGGCTCGGCCAGCCCTTCCGGGTGCGGCCAGTCCGAGCCGTAGAGCACCCGATCCACGCCGACGAGGTTCACCAGATCGTCGATGCCGTCCTCGAAGAACGGGCTGACGTGGATGCGGCTCTTCACCATTTCGACTGGGTCGCTACTGAAGACTTCCGGGGCCTTGCGGAAAACCTCGGCCAGGCCGTCCAGCAGCGGGGTCATCCACTTCGATCCGGCCTCGACGATCGCGACCTTCAGCTTCGGGTGGCGGTAGAGCGCGCCGTGGATGACCCATGAGCCCACCGCGTCCTGGATCGGCCGCCACTCGTTGAGGATGCCCATCGCATTGGTCTGGAACGGCAGCATCTCCTGCTCGGCACCGTCCCACTCGGAGGTGTAGCGGGAGTAGCCGCTGTCGCTGGAGTGCATGCCGACCAGCACGTCGTGCTCGACGACCCGCTCCCAGAACGGGTCGAACTCGGGTACCGCGAAAGACCGGGGGCCGCGGAAGCCGGGGACGGGGGCCGGGCGGACCAGGATGCAGCGGGCACCGCGCTTCACCGCCCACTCCAGCTCCTCGATCGCCTTCTCGACGATCGGCAGGGTGATGACCGGTGTGGTGAAGATCCGGTTCTGGTAGTTGAAGCCCCAGACCTCGTCGAGCCATTCATTAAGCGCATGGATCAGGACGTGGATGGCGACCGGGTCGTCGCGCAGCCGTTCCTCGAGCAGGCTGGCCAGCGTCGGGAACATCAGGGTGCGATCCAGGCCCAGTTCGTTCATTTTCTCCAGGCGCGGGCCGGGCTCGAAGAACGCCGGGATCGCGCGCATCGGCTCGCCGAACAGCTCGCGCTTGGTCTTGCCGTCGGGGTTGCCGTACTTGAAGTACTCCTCCCAGGCGCCCGGGCGGGCGACGACCTCGAAGGTCGGGTTGGGGATGTAGTTGCTGATGTGGCCGCGGATAGCGATCTTGGTGCGACCGTTGATCTGCACGTACTGGACGTAGTCCTTGTACTGCTTGGGCAGGAACTTGGTCAGCGCCTCCGGCGGTTCGTAGAGGTGGTTATCCGCATCAAAGATTGGAAACGGGACGTCCTCCCGATGCGACAACTGGCCCATGGAATCCTCCGAATCCTCCGAAATCCTGATTCGCAATTTATGAGAATACTATTCTCTCAGCGCACCGGCCGCAACGGTGCCCCTCGCGCGCACGCAGAACGACGGGTAGGAAGCCCTGAAAAGTCCTGACTACCGCATCTCGCGCATCTCGCCCGTCAGCACTTGGCGGTGATCTTGAAGTCCGCCGTGACCGGTTCGCCCGGCTTGTCGGTCTTGTAGCCCTCGGCGCTGCCCCTGATCGTGAATGCGCCGGCACTGAAGTTCATGTCCGCCTTGCCGCCGTCGTGTTGCGCGTACATGCCGGTAAAGCCGGCCAGATTCTGGATGCGCACCGACTCCGTAATGATCGATTCCGCGCGCTCATCGAGCCGTATCGTGGCGCCGGCCAGGTCGTCGCCGATCTGGATCGTCCGAAACCACTCCTGCTGGAAGCACCGAACGACGGGCGTCTTCACGTCCGTCCCGTTGATCGTCACCGATGCGGTGCTGCCAAGCTGCGCCGGCGACGGGGGAGAACCGCACGCGCACAGAGCGGTTGCGACGAGCGCCGCGGCGGCCACGAAACCAAAAGCGAGTCGGTTCTGCACTGCACCACCTCAATTCGAAGCTTCTCCGACCTGCAACGATGATGTTATTCTCCGCAGGAGAGAATGCCAATATCGGCTTTTCTTCGAGGCTCGCCGAGGAGCTAGAGACGCATGGTGGACCTGGAGTTCGAGGATGGCCTGGCGGTGATCACCATCGATCGCCCGCACGCCCGCAATGCCATCGCGCCAGACACCATGGGACAGCTGGAAAAGGCGCTCGATGCGGCGGCGGGTGCCCGGGCACTAGTGATCAAGGGTGCCGGCGAGCGTGCGTTTGTATCGGGCGGCGACCTCAAGGAGTTGAGCGCGCTGCGGACCGAGGAGGACGCCTCGGCGATGGCAAAACGGATGCGGTCCGTCTGCGATCAGATCGCAGCCTTCCCGGCTCCGGTGGTCGCGGCGCTCAACGGCCACGCGTTCGGCGGCGGCGCCGAGGTGGCCGTGGCCGCTGACATCCGGGTGGCCGCCGACGACATCAAGATCGCGTTCAATCAGGTCGAGCTCGAGATCATGCCCGCCTGGGGCGGCGCCGAGCGGCTGGCCGCGCTGGTGGGAAAGAGCAAGGCGCTGCTGCTGGCGGGCTCTGGAATCGCGCTCGACGCCGCCGAGGCCGAGCGCATTGGCTTGGTGGACCTCGTTTTGCCGCGCGCTTCGTTCGACTCACCCGAGGGTGGTTGGCGATCGATTGCCGGCTCGCTGGCCCGCCGCCCGGCGGCCGAGATAAAGCGGGTAATCAGCGGAGTTTCGCCTGATGAAGCGATAGCATCCTTTGCACGGCTGTGGGTTGCCGACGCACACTGGCAGGCTGCGGAGCGCGTGATGAAACGCACCGCGGGTCCGGGACGGACGGCTGGAGGAGCGACATGACCAGCACGCACAAACCGATGGCCCTGGTGGCCACAACCGCGACGACGCTCGCGGGACTGACCGGACTATCGATGGGCATCGGACCGGCGCACGCGGACCCGGTCTGGCACCAGGTCACCTACACCGTGTCGGCGAAGAACCCGATCTACGTGGACATCTTCTACCAGGATCAGGACCCGACGTTGTTCTCCGACTACAGCCACAACCCCTACACCTTCACACCGCAGACCCACGCCGACGTCGGCCCGGGTAAGCCGTGGGTCCAGACGGTGCCGCTGCTAGACCCCAACCAGTGGGCCATGGTCACGGTCACCGCCGGCCATGAGCCAGGTACGCCGCAGATTCACTGTGACCTGGCGGTCGACGGCGCCGTCGTCGTGTCCAAGGACGGCCCGCGCGGGGCGCTCTGTTCGCTGCGCACCTGGTGAACCACCCACGCGGCCGGCACACCCTCGATCGGCCGCGGCTCCCCCTCCAGGCGGCGCAGCTGACTTTCCACCAACTCGATGGTTTCGGCGTGACCGCCGGACATGCCGAGCGCCTGCTCGAGCACCAGAAATCGCGACAGGCTGGTCATCAGTACCGTCCACACCACCGGCGGCATTTCGCTGGTGTCCACGTCGTAGCGCTGCAGCGCAGCGGTCACCGCTTGTCGCTGTTCGTCACGGAAACGCTCTGCGTAATAAGCGATTTCGGCGCGCATCTCCTTGCGGTGATTGGCCAGCGCCATGAATTCCATCGATATCTGGGTGAAATCTGGGTCGGTGCCGAATCGCCACAGCGCCCACAACGGCTGCGGCGATTGCAGCGCCTGCGCCTGCACCTGCAGCCCTTCCTCGGCGCGCCGCCGGAAGACCTCCAGGAACAGCTCCTCCATGGTGCGGAAGTAGTAGTGCACCAGCTGGGGTTTGAGCCCCGCCTTGTTGGCAAGTCGGCGCGAGGTGACCGCCGCGTAGCCCTCTTCGAGCATCAGCTGCTCGGCCGCGTCGAGCAGCAGGGCGCGGTTCTTCGCGTCCGGCGCCCCGATTCTGCGGGCCGATGTCATGCCGTTACTCCGTGCTCTCGGTGCTTTGAAGGTCGGGTCTTTGCTCGTGCCGATCGTATCGTTGCGCCGCGCTGCGACCTTGACCATGACATTACCGCCATGCTAAGCAGATGCTCAGCACCTCGCGGATATCGGGGGCGGCGGCGCGGGGATCTCGCCCTGGAAAGCACGAAGCACCGACAGCACTGACAGCACCAATCGGCAGGGCCGGCTGACGGGCCGGCCATGGGAGGCAACGCACGCCATGAGCACCTTCGAGTCGATCGACTTCTTCACCGACCCGTCCCTGGTCCCGGATCCGCACCCCTACTTCGACTACCTGCGCAGCCAGAACCCGGTGCTGCGCCTGCCGCACCACGGGGTCGTCGCCGTCACCGGCTACGAGGAAGCCACCGAGATCTACAAGGACCCCGACACGTTCTCGAACATCGTCGCGCTCGGAGGGCCCTTTCCCCCATTGCCTTTCGAGCCCGAAGGCGACGACATCAGCCCGCAGATCGATCGGCATCGCGGCTACTTTCCGATGAACGAGCACATGGTCACCATGGATCCGCCGGACCACACGCGCGCCCGGTCGATCTTGAGCAAGCTGCTGACGCCCAGCAGGCTCAAGCAGAACGAGGAGTTCATGTGGCGCCTCGCCGACCGGCAGCTCGACGAGTTCCTCACCAACGGCGAGTGCGAGTTCATCGGCGAATACTCCAAGCCCTTCGCCACTTTGGTGATCGCCGACCTGCTCGGTGTTCCCGAGGAGGACCACAAGGAGTTCCGCATCGTCCTAGGTGCCGATCGCCCCGGGCGGGTCGGCGCCCTGGACCACGAGTCGGTCGGCGTTAACCCGCTGGAGTGGCTGGACGAGAAGTTCAGCGCTTACATCGAGGACCGGCGCCGCGAACCGCGCGGCGACGTGCTGACCTCGCTGGCGACGGCGAAGTACCCCGACGGCTCCACACCCGAGGTGATCGAGGTGGTCCGTTCGGCGACGTTCCTTTTCGCCGCCGGACAGGAGACCACGGCCAAGCTGCTCAGCGCCGCGATGCAGGTAATGGGCGATCGGCCTGACATTCAACAACAGCTGCGCGACGACCGGAGCCTGATTCCCGGGTTCATCGAGGAATCCCTGCGCATGCACAGCCCGGTCAAAAGCGACTCGCGGCTGGCCCGCAAGGCCGCCAGGGTGGGCGGCGTCGACATCGCCCCCGGAACCGTGGTGATGGTGCTACCGGGCGCGGCCAACCGCGATCCGCGCCGGTTCGAAGACCCGCACGAGTTCCGCGTCGACCGCAAGAATGTCCGCGAGCACATGGCGTTCGCTCGCGGGGTGCACTCGTGTCCGGGTGGACCGCTCGCCCGGGTGGAGGGCCGCGTCTCGATCGAGCGCATCCTGGACCGGATGGCCGATATCAAGATCAACGAGGTCGAACACGGACCGGCCGACGATCGCCGGTACGACTACGCGCCGACGTACATTCTGCGGGGACTCACCGAGCTCCACCTCGCCTTCACGCCGACGGCGTGAGGCGTTTGGCGTAAGACGTTGGCATAAGGCGCTGGCGGGCAGCCGCTTTCACGACTCCCCCGGTCCACCAGCGCGCCCCTCAGGTTAGCGGCGCGCTTTCGATCTGCTCGAAGATCTTCGAGAACTCGAAGGGGGTTTGCGCAATTCCGCTGCCGTCGACGGCATCTACTGAGCCCAAGGTGCCAGTGATGTCGCGGGGCAACTCCCACATCGACAGTTCACCGATACCGTTCTGCTGGGCGAACGTGGTCAGCTGCTGGGCATTGGCGATCGAGAAGATCTCGCTCGGGTCGTCGTTGATTCCGATCAGCGGCGTCACGCCAATCATGTGCCACGCCTGCTGACTGGTCAGCGACGGATACAACGTCATCAACTGAGAATGGGTGGCGGTCGCGGCATCGATCGCGGCGGTGCCCATGTTGGTGACCGACGGGTCGTAGTAGTCCATGGCCATGATGTTCACGCGTGAGATGTCCACCACGCCATAAGAACTCGGAGTCGTGGCGATCTGCAGCACGTTCAACCCCCCGCCCTGCCCCGCGACCAGACCCGTTGGCAGCACAGGGAGTGTGTACGAGACCGTGACGGGCGTTCCGGCGGCCGCCTCCTGCTGCTGCAGTATCGCAATCGCCTGCGCCTGAGTCGTCAGCGCTTGCGTGTTGCCCTGCAGCGCACCTTCGACGTCGAAGTCGAGATTGTAGATTTTGTAGGAATTCACCACCGATAAGTAGTCCTGCGCAAGCGAACTGGCGGTCTGCCCCTTTACCGCGGAGAGATCCGTGCCGGCCGCGCCGCCGAAAGAGATCGTCCCGGTGATGCCCGCGGCATGCATGTTGGCGATCTGGTTGGTGATGTAGGAGCTCTGGGAACCGCCGCTGACGTCGTACGCCGAATAGCCGCCCCATGCCGCCTGGCCGTTCGGGTCGGCGGTGATGAAGGCGAGCGTGACGTTTTTGACCCCGGCCTGGGCGGCGGACGCAAAGTCGTATCCGGATCCGTCGGGGTTCGGGTAGAGCGTTATGTCGACATAGGGCGAATACTCCCCCGTGCCGCCACCACCGCCACCACCGCCACCACCGCCGTCACCGCCGGTGCTGGCGCCGGTGGCACCGTCGGTGCCCTTGGTGCCCGCTTCGCCGAACAATGCTGAGCCCTGACCGCCCAACCCGCCCACACCTCCGAGGCCGCCGGTGGCACCGCTACCACCATTACCGCCGGTGCCGCCGTCGCCGCCGTTGCCGTAAAGCAGCCCGCCACGGCCGCCGGCTCCCCCGACAGCGCCGGCACCGCCCACAGCGCCGGCGCCACCGTCCGCGCCGGCCCCGCCTGCACCACCCCGACCGCCATTGCCGAACATCCCGGCGTCGCCGCCTGTTCCACCCGGCTGCCCGGCGGCGCCGGACCCGCCGTCGCCGCCATTGCCCCACAGCAGCCCGCCGGGCCCGCCGTTGAGCCCGCTGCCCGCCGCCGCGTTGGTGCCGTTGCCGATCAGCGGGCGCCCCAGCATGGCTTCGGCGGGCGCATTAATCAGACCCAGGGCTTCTTGCTGCAGGGCCTGCAACTGCGAGGCATTGGCCGCCTCGGCGGCGGCATACGAACTGCCCGCGCTGTTCAACGCTGTCACGAACTGCTGGTGGAAGGTCCCGGCCTCAGCACTCAGCGACTGAAAAGCCTTGGCGTGGCTGGAGAAAAGCGACGCTATCGCCGCCGAAACCTCGTCGCCGGCGGCGGGTAACAACGCGGCAGTCGGGGACACCGCCGCCGCGTGGGCCGCGCTCAGCGTCGAACCGATACCTGCCAGATCCGACACCGCAGCAGCTATTGTCGCGGGTGCTGCGATCACAAATTTCATGGCGCCGCCTACGTGTCATCGAATGTTCGGCCCGTAGTGTAGACCCAAACGAGATCTGAACGTTATAAAACCGTGACATTTGTGGACGGCGCCCGCGACCAGTCGGTTCGGCCACCGCACACGGTTCCTCAGCGCTAGCGCAGCGTCATGCCGACGATGTAGCAGGCGAACAGGCTCACGCCGATGAGTAACACCCAGGCGTCGGTCAGGCGGCACAGCAGGGCGGGGGCCTGGCGCACCTCCATGAACTCGCGAAAGATGATGCGCACCTTGATAAGTGCAATCACGATCACGCTCGATGTGACAACCACGCTGGGCCTTGGCGCACCGCCCTCATGCTGTGCGGAGTAGTCAATGAACAGATAGGCCAGCGTGAACGACGCCAGAATCAGCCACACGACCAGCAGCCTCTTGTTGAATCCGACCTTCACCGATCACCTCACCACGTACAGCAGCGCAAAAATGAGCACCCAGAGGAAGTCGACAGTGTGCCAGTAGGTAGCGCATGTTTCGACGAGTTCCTGGGATTCCCGGGATGCCCGGGACGCCCGCATCGGACTTCGAAGCTGATACACGGCGACCCCGAGGACGACAAAGCCAATCAGCAGGTGCACGAAGTGGATTCCGGTGAGGAAGAAGTAGTAGGTGAAGAAGTCGTTGGTGGGGAAGTCGTTTCCCAGGTGGATCTGTCTGGCCCACTCGAGCACCTTGGACACCATGAACACCACACCGAAGAACGCCGTGATGTAGGCGTCTCGTCGCGCCAGGCGGTACGCGCCGGCGCGGGAAGACTGCACGCATCGCGCCACCGACCAGGAACTCAGCAGCAGGATCAGCGTGTTGAAGACCCCGACACGCAAGTCCAGCTGCGCCTGGGCGTGCAGGAACAGCTCCGGGCTCCGCGCGCGGTAGAACAGGTAGAAGCCGAAATAGCCTGTGAATAAAAGCGTTTCGAATAACACGAACGCCCACATGTCGGGCTGGCCCGGCACGAACTCAGCGGGCTTCTCGGCCTCCACGATGTCGGCCATCACGCCGCCTTCGCGAGGTCGGGCAGCGGCCCGGTACCGAAGTCCTCGCGCCGGATGAGCTGCCGGAGCAGGAAGATAAAAACCCCCGTGTAGATACCGAAAACGACCATGTCGAGCCACCACGCGATTTGGCCGTTCCATGCCAGCACCCCTTTGCGGAAGATCCATGCGGGCGACACGACGATCTCGGTCAGGCCGTTGCAGAGGTTGAGATAGCCGAACCACTTGGGAAACACCCGGTTCTTGTCGATGAGAATCGCGAGCATCCACACCAGCGAGCCGACCAGGAAGACTCCCATGGTTCCGACGAACGACAAGAAGGCGAAGTCATAAATCCAGGCGATCAGCTCGGGGTTGCGGTCGGTGCGCAGGGCGCCGACGGTTATCGCGACGCACATCAGCAACATGCCGGGGATCGCACTCAGTGAGTACAGCACCAGATACGAATACGCGAAGGCGCGGCTCACCGACATGCGCCGCATCGAGTAGGCGATGAGCGCGTTGTTGATCGTCGTCATTCCGCCGACGACGAACATGACGGCGAACCCGGCGAGCAGCCCAAAGTGGTTGTCGTGGAACCACCGCACGATCCGCACGGAGTCCCAAGAAGGCGACGGCGGGGGCTGGACGCGGGTGACCGCGAAGAACACGACGAAGAAGAAGTTGTAGAAGACGACGAGCGTCCACCATGCCAGCCACAGCTCGCGCTTCGGGTCATGCCGGCAGTGCCAGATGATCCGACGGGGCAGCGACCCCCTGGGCGGTCCTGCCGATGTGAACGGCGACGCGGGCTGGCGCGCCAGTGTGCTCATGCTGCCTCGGCTCCCGCGCGCTCCCGGTAAATCGCTTGGCCCAAAACGATTCCCATCACAACGATCCACACCGCGATGGCGATGTTCTTCAGCCAGAAAGACAACGCCCCGTCCCACGCCACGGGGCCGGTCAAGGTCAGGCCGACGAATGCCGCCGGCACCAGCGCGGCCGCAACGAGCAGATTGAAATGTGCCACCCAGCGCGGCAGCACCGGCCGCGACGGATCGTCGAAATAGATCGCCAGGGCCAGGATCACGCTTTGCGCGATGAGAAACGGAACAAGGGTGGTGAAGGTGATCCAGGCGAAGTCGTTGAGCAGCTGCGTCAGCTCCGGATAGCGCTCGGGGCGGAAGGCGGCCAGCAGCCAGCAGATGTTGGCGACGAGGAACAAGGTTGGCGGGCCGGCCAGGCAGCCGAGCATGGCGTAGGAAAAGATCGGCGTGCGATGGGCCATCCGGCGGACCTGCATCACCATCAGGATCACGATCGGCACCAGGCACACGCCGAACCAGTTGAACAGGATCATGCTGTAGCGGATGCGCGGCAGGTTCGACGGATCGCGATAGAACGCGGCAACCTGGTCGGCCGGCATCGTCGGTGACATCGGCGGCGTGAATGCCGGAAAAAGGAAAAACGCGGCGCCCCAGATGATCACCGCCGCGGGCAACGTCCACAGCAGGATCAGCTCGCCGTCCGTGCGTCTCAGGTTTCGCGGGGATTGCGAGGCTTGCGCAACGTTTTCGCCGACGTCGGCCATCGGTGACTCCTTCCGGCGCTAGTCAGCGAAGCTAGCCGATCGGCTATCCAACAGTCAATAGCCGATCGGCTACGCTCTGGGCGTGGCTCCCCCGCAGGCCGACAGCCGGTTCCGTCTCATCGCGCGCAGCACCGCACAGACACGCGTGCTGGATGCCGCGCTGGGCCTGATCGCCGATCATGGCGTGGGCGGAACCTCGCTGCAGATGATCGCCGACGCGATCGGAGTCACGAAGGCGGCGGTCTATCACCAGTTCAAGACCAAGGAGCAGATCGTCATCGCGCTCACCGAACGCGAACTCGGCGGTCTCGAGGAGGCGCTGGAGGCCGCCGAGGCCGATACCTCCCGGGCACGAGAGTTGCTGCTGGACAGGGTCATCGACATGGCGATCGAGCGCCGGGGCGCGGCAAGCACCCTGCAGTTCGACCCCGTCATCGTTCGGTTGCTCGGCGACCACGAGCCGTTTCAGCAGTTCATCCAGCGCCTCTACAGCGTGCTCGTCGGCGACGCCGGCGACGACAGCCGGGTGTTGGCAGCGATGCTGTCGGGCGCCATCGCGGTCGGGGTGGTCAGCCCGCTGGTCGCCGATATCGACGATGAGGCACTGCGTTCCCAGCTGCGGCGCATCACCGGCCGGCTCATGGACGCGGCCGAGGGCTGACGGCACCGCTTACACCGAAGCATTCAGCCGGGAGTGCGTCCTAGTGCCAATTCCCCGAGTTCAGGTACGGTTTTTCGCATGCACACTGTCGCGCGATTCGCTGCCGCAGCGATCATGGCGCTCATTGGCTTCGGATCAGCGAGTGTGGCCATCGCGACCACCGCTCGCGCCGACGATCCCCCGTGGCCGTTCGTGGGATACCACTGGTGCCCGGGCCAGCCGTTCGATGCTGCGGGATGGGGACCCCAATGGGATTCGACCACCTGTCACGACGCGCACCATCGCGATATGGACGGCACGATCCATAACCGCGATTACTGGGGACCCAGCCCCTTCCAAACGTGGCCGGAGATTCCGAACACGCTGCCCTGAATCAGCGCGTCAATTCGGACCTAACAACCGGACCGCCCAACGTGCTCACAGGGCTTTTTCCCGCCTGCTTCAACCCTGAAGAGCACATTCGACGCGGACGCCATTACCACTACCGAAATGGTTATGTGTCGCCGCGCTCCCAGATTTGGGTACCGTCATGCGCATTGCAGACCAGGAATAGGCCATCCGGCGCCTGTGCCACGTAGTACTCGGGATAGTCAACGCACGACGAGTTCTCGTCCTTGATGCCGGCCATCGGAGGTGACCGGAACCATCGCGGCTCATACCTTCTCGGTGAGCCGCAGAACATCAGCCGTCCCGGCTGAGTGGCAAAGGACACGTAATAGTCGGCGGTCGCGAATACGAAGTAGGTGGTGCTGTCGCAGGGCGCACCGAGAACCTGGTGCGGCCTGATCCCCGGCGTGCAATCCGGATAGTCGCAGTTACTCGGCCCCGCCAACGCCGGTGCGGCCGGCGGCGCCGCCAACACGCCCAGCCCCACCAATGGGCCGACCATGACGGCGAGCGATGCCTCCATAAATCGCACGAGATTACTTTGCCACGCCGGAAAGGACATTGGGAAGGAAATTCTGCCTTTCGGAGAACAAGGGAATCGGGTGCCGCTACCAACGGCATTGGCATCCCCCCTGCCAGTGATAATGTGGCTCTCCGACCGGTGCGCACAAGGGGGTGATCCATGCCGCCGCGCGAGCCTTCTCCCAAGACGCTCGACGTCGACAGTCCGCGGCTGGCGGGCGCCCCAGCGCCGATTCCAGAACCGCAAGCGGACGAGCTCGCCCAAGCGGAAGCCCGTGCCGACGCCGCGCGTGCCCGCGCCGTACGGCTGCGCCGGCTGGCCGAGGCGGCATCTGGCGATGAAGGCGACGGACCCAAAGGCGAGGACGCCGACGACGAACGCGACGACCGCGTCACACCGGAGGATGACCCCGAGGATCCCGATGCCAACCAGGCCGGGACGGCAGCATCGCGCCGGTTTCGGCTGCGCCGGCCGTTTCGGCTAAGGCCGCCAAGGCCGCCCCGGCTGCCCCGGCTGCCCCGCCCAAGCCGCAAAGCCGTGGCCGCGGCCGTCGTCATCTGCGGCGCACTGACGGCGAGCGGATATGTGGCGCTGCAACACAGTCGCGCCCTACAGGAGCATGAGCTGGCCACGGAGTTCTCCACGGCGGCCCGCAATGCCGTCGTGGCGATGATGACGATCGATCCGAGCAGAGCCCGAGACGACGTGCAACGCTTCAGCGAGTCCACCACCGGGATGTTCAAGGTCGGCGTACTGATGAGCGCCGAGAACCTGATTGCGGCCGTACAGCAGTCGAAGGCCACCATGAAGTGCACGGTGCAGGCCGTCGCGGTGCAATCGATGACCCAGGACGCGGCGGTTGTCCTGGTCACGGCGAAAACGGAGCTCGCCAAGGCCGATCTACCCAAACCGGTCTCGCGGTCGTGGCGCCTTGTCGTCAATGTCGAACGCGAGGGAACGCAGCTCAAGATTGCCAGATTCGAGTTCGTCCCGTGACGGTCGACGCCACGGCGACGAAGCCGACGAAAGGGGATCCCGAAGAGCCGCAAGGAACCCGAGCATCCGACGAAGCAGAGCGGCGGCGCTTGCGCCTGCTCGGGCGCTGGGTGCGTCGCTGCCTGGCGCGTTGGCGCCCAATGCTATTGACCGTCATCCTCGTTGCCGCGACGGGTTTCGCGGCGGGTTACTTCTACTACGTGTACCGCCCGGACATGCAGACCGACAACGCCGTCGCGCGCGGCGCCGTCAAGGCGGCCAGCGACGGTGCGGTCGCGCTGCTGTCCTACTCTCCCGACACCCTCGACCGCGATATCAACAATGCCAAATCGCGGCTCAGCGATAGCTATCTCGCCTACTATCAGCAGTTCGCGGACCAAATCGTGGGCCCGGCCGCGCAGCGCGGCAGAGTGACGACGACAGCCACCGTCGTCAAGGCGGCGGTGGCGGAACTGCACCCGAGTTCAGCCGTCGTGATGATGTTTATCAAACTGAAAACCGCGAGCAAGGAAAAGCCCGAACCGATTGTCACATCGAGCACCCTTCGGGTGACCCTGATAAAAGCCAAGGACTCCTGGCTTATCGAGAAATTCGAGACGGTCGGACCACCCCATCCATAGCGCACTTATCCCGAACCGCGATAAGTGTTAGCCTTTGAGAACTCACTCGAAAACGGCGTCACTTACGCGTCGAGGAGCCTGTGATGCATTCAATGAGTATGGCGGCATGCGCGGGACTGGCGGCCGCGACCACAGCCGTCTGTGTCGGCGCGGCACCGCCCGCGCAGGCGTATAACGCAGCCATCAGCGGGACGTACACCGCCACGGTCGTCGGCGACTGGGCCAGGACGAACACGGTCCTGCACGTGGAGCAGACGGTGCGCAGCACCTGGACCATCACCTCGTCGTGCAGCACCGCCGAGGACTGCAGCGGCCAGGTGACCAGCGACCAAGGCTGGAGCGCACCGCTGACCATGCACGACGGGCAAATGTGGACCGTCAAGCATGACATCCCGAATTGGGAAACCTGTACCGACGGCACCTCATTCGTCGGCAGGGATGTCATCTTTTTCTATCCCGCGAACCCGGAAACCGGCGAAGTCGTGAACGGGTCCCACGTTCTGGCCGGAAGGGAAAAGACGACCGGCCCGAGCGGAGCCTGCGGAAACAACGCCCCGCTGTATATCGATCAGCCATTCCGGCTGGACCAAATTGGGTGACCGCGCGCGATTAGCCTGCGATTAACCCTCGCCTAACAAGCCCCAACCCGAAGCCGGGTGCAAAGCGTCAGGTAGCGAACATGTCCTTCCATGTTTTCGGTGCTCTGGGCCCATTGGTTGCAGTGGGCGTGACCAGATCCGACTGGCGATAGACCTGGCCATCCGGGCCGACGTAGGCGCCGGTGCGCGGGTTGTACTGGGCTATCGCCACGGACGGGCCGGGCCCCGACCCGCCGCCGACGAACGCACTCGGTGCCGCTGACGGCGTGACACCCGGTGCCGGTTTGGGCGCAACGCCAGGCGTAATGGCCGGGGCCCCAGGCGGATTGGATGGAACGTCGATCGGCGCGATGGGCGACACCTCACCCATCGTCGCCGGCCCCGGCGGGAACGGTGACGGCGCTCCCGGCGGCGGACCCACTCCCGGAGGCAGCGGAGTTCCCTCCACCGGCCCGAAGATTCTGTTGCGATTCCAGTTCATCCGGTCGTCGGGCTGGATGCCCTGGGCGATGAGGTTCGGATCCAACGGATAGGTACCGAAGATGTGCTGGCGCATCGCGAGCGGTTCGAAAGGCTTGTCGCTCTCGCAGATCTCGACGGTCGGCGCACGCTTTCCGGGCTGCCCCATGCACGGGTAGTTGCGCGCGCCGCGCACCCCAATGGGTGAATCCTGCGGCAGTTTGCAGTACAGCCCGTTGGGCGTGTCGACGATGCGGGTGTCGGCCGGGCTGCGCCATTCGCTCGGCGGCAGGAAACCGACCGTGCAGAAGGGTGGGTCACTGAGGATGAGATTGAAGGCGCCAGTAGCCAATCCGGTCGGCGACTTGGTGCCGAGGAACGACTGAATGGCGGCCGTGAACGGCGGCAGCAACACCAAGACCTGTTCGATGGACGCGTGATAAGTCACCCCGATCTGACCGACGGTGGTGAGGTTGGCAAGCAACACCGGCAGCGTCGGCTTGATCTGGTCAAGCAGCCTGGATGCCTCGTTGAAGGCATCGGGCCCCCGCTGCAGCAGCGTGCGGATCTGTGGGTCGTTCTGGGCGAGCTGGCCCGTGACCCCGGCCAGGCTGCGCGCCCACGTCCGGATCGAATCGGCGGTCTCGGCCTGCGCATCGAGGAACGGCCCGCTGTCCTCGGTCAGCTGCCGGGCGCGGTCGGCCACGCCGTTAAGGTCCCCGGAGATTTGCGCCGTGGAGTCGAACAGCGATCCGAAGTCGTAGCCGGTGCCGTTGAACGCCTTGTACGACTCGTCGAGCAATCGGCTCAGCTTGCCCGTGGGGATGCTGTTGACCAAGGCGCTGGACTGATCGAGCACCGGACCGATCGGCTGCGGAATCGTCGTGTTGTTGGTATCGATCACCGAGCCGTTGTGCAGGTAAGGCGGCTTGTCGGTTCGGGGCCGCAGGTCGACGTAGTACTCGCCCACCGCGGAGATGCTGCGCACCTCCGCCTGTAGGTCCGCGGGAATCTTCGGCGAAGAATCAAGGGCAAGAACAGCTTTCGCGCCGTTGGGGGTCAACGATATCGAGGTGACCTTGCCGACCTGGACCCCGCGGTAGGTGACATTGCTGAAGCGGTACAGCCCGCCGGTGGCGGGCAGCTCCAGCGTGACCGTCATCTTGCCGATGCCCAGCAGCGTCGGCGCCTGGACGTACCACAAGACCATCACGGCCACACCGATGGTCCCGACGATCACGAAGATCGCCAGCTGAATGCGGATAAACCGGGTCAGCATCTACTGCCCCCCATCCGTAGGAGTCGCGCCCGGCACGGGTGCGCCCGATTCCGGCGATGGCGTGGCAGCGTTCCCAGGGCCGGGTGACGGTACCGCGTATGGCAGCGGTCCGGGCAGTTCGCCGGGCCCGGCCACCCCGGCCGACCCGGCCGGCAGGGGTCCCGGCAGCGTCTGCTGCGTCACCGGCGCCCCGGCGGGTGGCGGCCCCGGCGGTGCGCCGTACCTGAATTGGAGGTATTCGGGATCCGCGGGCCCCGGCACGCCTTCCGCGCCAAGCCGGCCCCAGTGGGTGCCCAGCAGGATGCTCTTGCGCAGACCTGCGTTCGTCAGGTCGATGATGAAAGTCCCGTTGACGTAGTCACCCCTGATGTACCGGTCGATGAATCCCTGGGTGAACGGGAACGTCGGCGCGTACGCAATGGCGGCGTCGAGGTCCGGCCCGATGTCGGCGAGCGCCCCGAGCGCCGGCCCGAGATTCTGCAGGTTCTTGACCAAGTCATTTCCCGCGTCGTTGACCAGCCGGGTGGCGGTGTCGCTGAACACCCCGAGTTTGTTGAGCGCGGCGACGAAGCGCGGCCGCTCCGTAATGAGCACGTCCAGCGCCGGCGGAATCTTGTTGAGTGCCTGGGTGATCACATCGCGCTGGTTGGCAAACGTGGCGGAGAGCCGGTTGAGCGCTTGTAGCGACGCCACGATGTTGTCGCGTTGCTGGTCGAAGGTGCCAACGAACCGGTCGAGGCGATTGAGCAGATCGCGGATATCGCCGCCGCGCCCGCCCAGGGCGGCGTTGAAGTTGTGGACGATGTCGCCGAACTGACCCAACCCGCCGGCGTTGAGGACCACCGAGAGTGACGACAACGTCTGCTCGGTCGACGGATAGGTCGACGACCGGTCCAGCTTGATCGAAAGGCACTTATCTATCGGGCGCTGACACGGCGGCAGCTTTCCGCTGCCCGCCTGGCCTGCCGGCGGATTCAGCTGCAGGTGCATGGATCCCAGCAGGCTGGTCTGGCCGACGCTGGCCACCGCGTTTGCGGGGACCGTCACGTCGGGATTCACCGAGACCTCGACGAAGGCGTGCCAGTTCTGCACCGTCATCTTGCTGATGCTGCCGACAATGACATCGTCGATCATCACTGGCGAATTCGCTTCCAGCGTACCGACATTGGCGAGCTCGATGCGGTAGATGCTGGCGCCCGGGCCCCGTCCCACCGCGCCCGGCAGCGGCAGCGAGTTCAGGCCGTTGAACGCGCAGCCGGTCGCGGCGAGCATGATGCAGCAGCCGATGCCGAGACCCCTCCAAATCGCGGGTAGGCCGAGCATTCTTTGTACCGCGGGAATGGCGACACGGCCGGTCATGGCTGAGTCCCTTCCGCCGGGAGCAGCATGTCGTTCACGTTCCCCGGGGCCGGCGCCGGTTCGACGGGCGTGGTCGGCGGCGGAGGCTCCGGCATCGCGGCTCCGGGAATCCGCCCCGGCGGCGGTGGCGGCGGCGCCGCCGGCGGTGTATCGCCGGGCAGCCCCGAATAGGCGGAGACCGCGGGCGGCAACTCCGGCGCCGTCGGCTTCGGTCCCTCCCCGCCCGGCGCCAGCCGCGGCTCGGTGTAGACGACGTTCTTCGGGTCGAACGCTGGGGCCAAAAACGGGTTGACCGGAATCGGGAACTGGTTGAAGTTGAAATACAGCAACGGGTTGAACACCTTCAACGCCGGGCTGAGGTACAGGCCGCACAGCTTGCCGGACTCGACCGAGGTGACGTTCTCCAAGGCCCCAAGTTGTGAGCAGAAGGCCCACGTCGGATTAGCGAGGTTCTGCAGCGGAAGCCCGCCGCGAACGTTCCCGACATCGGGGTCATAGTCGTTGTAGGCGTTCGCGATCGCGTTCGGCGTCACGTGCAGAACGTTTTTCAGGGCCATCTTGTTGTCGACCAGAATCTGCGTGAGGTCGGCCAGCCGCGCGATCTGCTCCGAGGTCTGGTCCCGGCTGCCCGCGATGAAACGCTGGACCTCGCCCACCGCGCTCGACAGGTCCGTCAGCGCCGCGTCCAGGTCGGACTTGTTGTCGTCGAGCACGCTGGTGAGCGTGGCCAACCGGTTGTCGAACTGCACGATCTGGACGTTGCTGTCGCGCAGGGCGCCGAGGAAGCTCTGCAGGTTCTTGATGATGTCGACGATGTTGCCGCTGCCGTTGGCGAGTATCCGCCCCACACCCGCCAGCTCAGTCAGCGTCTGCCGCAACTTTTCACCGTTACCGTTGCCGAGCGCGTCAGCGGCGCTGTCGATGAACCGAGAAACCGACGGACACTGCAGCGGCGCGGGATCCTCACAGGACGAGACGGTGCTCTTGGGACCCAACTCCGTTGCCAGCCGCATCAATTGCCGCTTCACCTCGTCCCACTCGACGGGTATAGCCGTCCGCTCGACGGGTATCACCGCGCCGTCATGCATGGTGGGCCCGCTCGTCCGGTAGGGCGGTGTGAGCTGGACGTAGCGCGCCGCCACCAGGTTCTGGGCGACGATCACCGCCTTCGCTTCCGCCGGTATGGCCACGTCACGATCGACGTGCATCACGATCTTCGCCTGGGTGCCCTGCGGTTGGATTCGGTCGATGGTGCCGACCTTCATGCCCGACACCCGTACGTCGTCGCCCGGGTAAATGCCCGTGGCGGTCGTGAAGAAGGCGTTGATCGTCGTTGGGCGAAAGAAGGTGTTGCGGATGGCGACTCCCACGCCGACGACGAGGAGCACGGCCAAGCCGATCGCCAGCCAGCGCTTGCGCTTGCTGCGCGGAATTGCGTTGAGCCGGTTCATCGCGACCCTCCCGGGTCCATGTTGTACGGCCATGGGAGCAGCGCGCGCGGCCCCGCGTTGTCCGGTGGCTGACCGGGGGCGCCGTAGGCTCGGAAGCCGAACGCGTAATCGAGGAACCACTGGAAGAACTGCAGCGTGAATTCGTTCGGGATGAACGGGTTGTAGTAGAACCCGTTGGATACGGTTTCACCTTGCGTCAGCTCGAACTGCGCCAGGGCGGGCAACGCCTTGGTCAGGTTGTCGCGGTTCTTTTCCAGCATCGCCGTCACGGAGTTCAGCCGTTCCAGCGACGGCGCCAGCTTCGCCTCGTTGTCGTGCACCACGCCGGTCAGCTGCCGGGCCACTGCGGAGGTGCTGGCCAGCAGTCGCACGATCGCCTGCCGACGCGCCACCAACATGGACAGCAGGTCGTTGGCGTTGAGGATCAGCGTGTTGAGTTGTTGACTGCGCTGCCCGAGGACGCCGGTGACATCGGCGGCGCCCTTGAGCAACTCACCCAGTGTCTGGTTTCGGGAGTTCAGGGTTTGCGACAGCCGGGTCACGGCGTCGAACGTCGGACCAAGTTGCGGCGCAACCTGATTCAGCGTCGTCGACAGCGTGTCAAGCGCCTGGTTGAGTGCCGCGGTGTCGGTTCCCGCGATGTCACTCGACAGGTCGCTGACGGCGTCCGACAACGAATAAGGCGACGAGGTCCGCGACACCGGTATGACGCCCATCGGACGTAAGGTTCCGCCGCCCTCCGATTCGACGGTGAGCACGCGCTGGCCCAGCAGCGAACCCGTCTTGATGTGTGCGGTGCTGCCGGATCCGAGCTGGACTTTCCCCTGCACGGTGAACGTCACCAGAACGTCGCCGCGCTGCAGCGACATCTTCGACACGCTGCCGACCTTGATCCCCGAGATCGTCACGTCATTGCCGGTCGCGAGACCACCGGCGTCGACAAACAGCGCCTGGTAGCGAACGCTGGTGGCGCGCTCCACCAGCTGTTGGGGACTCAGCCCGACGGCGATGATCAACGCCACCAGGACCGCGCCGATGAATCCGGCTCGAATGAGGCCTGCTCCGCGGTATTTAAGCATCGGGTTCCGCGCACCTCCCGGTGACCTGGTGGGTTATGCCTACTTCCACCGTCCGGTACTGCAGGTCGGAGACGCGCAGCGAAAGACCGCACAGGTAATACGGGAACCAGGCACCGGCGGCGCCCAGCCTGCGGAGTTTGCGGTAGTTGTCCGGCAACTTGCGCAGCGAGATGTCGATGAGGTTCTTGTCCTTGTCCAGCAGCGGGGCGAGCCGGTTCAGCTGGTCGATGGTGCCCGCGAGCGGCGCGCGGGCGCGGCCGAGCAGGTCCGCGATCGAGGTAGTCCCGTTGTCCAGGGCGGTGATGGCGGTGCCGATCGTGTCGCGGTCTTGGTCAAGTGCGGTGATCAACTTCTCCAGGCGGTCGATCGTGCCGGAGAATTTGGCGTTGTCCTTATCGATGGTGCCCACCACGACGTTGAGGTTATCGATCAACTCCTGCACCGTTTGGCTGTTGTCGGCCAACGCATTTGAGAATGATGCCGACTTAGACAGCAGCGACTGCAAGGTTCCGCCCTCGCCCTGGAAGATCTCGATGAGTGCCGCGCTGAGCTGGTTGACGTCTTGCGGATTCAGGCCCTGGGTAACAGGTTTGAGCCCACCGAGCAGGAGATCGAGATCGAGGGCCGGCGCCGTGCGCTCGATCGGAATCTCCGAACCGGCCGCCAGGACCTTCGTCGATCCCGGACCCTCGACGAGTTCAAGGTAGCGGTCGTTGACCAGGTTGAGGTATCGAACGACGGCGCGGGTGCCGGTGGTCAGCACGACGTTGCGGTCGACGTCGAACTTCACCACAACCTTCTTGTCGGCACGCAGTCCGACGCTGTTGACCGTGCCGACCCGGACGCCGGCGACCCGCACCGTCTGCCCGGTCTTCAGCCGCGATACGTCGCCGAACACGGCCGAGTACCCGTTGGTCGAGCCGGTTCGGTACTGGCCGAAGATGAAGAACAGGAACACCGTCAGGAGGATCATCACGACGGCGAATGCCCCGAACTTCGTGATCATTCCGCGTGAGCCGGTCATCCGGGTTGTCCAATCTGGAACACGTTGCGGGGTGGCCCCGCGATCGGCCCGTACAGCAGTTGCTTGAGCGCGTCGGAGTTCCACATCAGTTGCGGGTTGCCGTACTCCATCGGGTTGGCGCCGACGTCGGCCACCACGAATGGCGGCGCAACGTCGAAGGGCACCAAGGGAAGGTCTTGGCACTGTGGGCCGCCGGTCGCCGCCACCTTGGGCAAGTTGACCGGGTAGCGGTACCGTTCTGCGCCGAATCCGATGTATACCAACACCTTGATCGTCGGCTCGGGCGGCGGCGGCGAATGGAGGTTCACCAGCGACCCGGCAATGCCGCACCACAGGGCCTGGTGGTATTCGTTGAGCAGATCGGTGGTCGGCAACAACAGATGCACGACATCGGTCAACGCCTGCCTGTTACCGCCCACCACGTCATTGCCCATGTCGGCCAAGCCGATCGAGCTGATTAGGAACGCGTCGAGGTTCCGTTGCTCGTCGACGATCGATTGACTGAGTTTGACCGAGTTCTTGACCGTTGCGACAAGGTCGGACGAATAGTCGGCGTAGGCGTTACTCACCACGGGCAGAACCGACAGGTCGTGGCTGAGCGCGGGAAGACTGGGATCGAGCTTGGTCAAAAACGCGTCCAGGTCGGAGAGGGCCTGACCGATCTTGTGGCCGCGGCCGTTGACGGCCGACGCTATCGCACCCAGGGTTTCGCTGAGTTTGGCCGGATCGATTGTCGCCAACACCGACGTGAGTTGCTGGAATACCGTGTTGATTTCGACGGTGACATGCTTGCCTTCGAGCACCTGCTTGGGTTGCAGCTGCCCTTCGGGTTTGTCGGGAGGTAGCAGCTCAACGAATTTGGCGCCGAAGACCGTCGTCGACGCGATGTCGACAAGCACGTTGTGCGGAATGAGATGCATTTGCGACGGTTGCATCGCAAGGTTCAGGACGGCTTCACCGTTGGGCCGCACATCGATCGAGGAGACCTTGCCGACCTCGACTCCGCGCATCTTCACCGCGGCGTCAGGGTTCATCACCAGGCCGGCACGCTGCGAGACCACGGTCACGGGCACGGTGTCGGTGAAGTCGCCGCGGAACAGGCCCACCGCGATCAGGAAGGCGGAGAGAATCACGATGACGGTCGCCAAGCCCGCCAGGGGACGAACGTAGGAAGTGACACCGAAGTGACGGCCGGGCGACGCCGCGACGGGTGCTGCGGCGCTAACGGTTTCAGAGCGGTGCATCGGGCGCGGCCCGAGGTTTTCCGTCACGTCTCTCCTTGACCCCCCTACCCCGACAAGTGGAAGTTGCCGTTGTTGCCGTAAATGGCCAGCGAGACCAGCAGGGTCACCGATACCACCACGATCAGCGAGGTGCGTACCGCATTACCGGTCGCAACGCCGACACCGGCCGG
This sequence comes from uncultured Actinomycetota bacterium, assembly GCA_963778135.1. Lineage (GTDB taxonomy): Bacteria > Actinomycetota > Actinomycetes > Mycobacteriales > Mycobacteriaceae > Mycobacterium. Next base: position 416,371 of record CAVZTC010000006.1, read on the forward strand.
ACCGCCACTCGCGAAAAAGCCGAAGTAGGTATGGATCAACAAGATCGTCAGCGCCATCAGCACGGCCTGCAGGAACGACCACAACAAGTCGATGGGGTTGAGGAACGTCGTGAAGTAGTGCTGATACAGGCCACCCGATTGCCCGAACAGGACCACCGTCACGAACTGGCTGGCGAGGAACGACAGGATAACGGCGATCGAGTAGAGCGGCGTGATCGCTATCATCCCGGCCACGATCCTGGTGCTGACCAGATAGGAAACCGGCCGGATCGCCATGGATTCCAGCGCGTCGATTTCTTCGTTGATCCGCATCGCACCCAGCTGCGCCGTCACGCCCGCACCGAACGTGGCCGCCAAGCCGATTCCCGCGACAATCGGCGCCGCGATCCGAACGTTGATGAAGGCCGCCAGGAATCCGGTCAGCGCCTCGATGCCGATGTTGCCCAGCGAGCTATAGCCCTGGACAGCCAGCGTTCCACCCGCGGCCAGCGTCAGGAAGCCGACGATCACCAGCGTCCCGCCGATCATCGCCAAAGTTCCCGCACCCATGCTGATTTCGGCGGTCAGACGAACGATCTCGCGTCCGTAATGGGTGACCGCGAACGGCGCCCCGGCGATTGCCCTGCCGTAAAACAGGGTGTGATCGCCGATTCGGCTCAGGGTGCCGACCGGCTTCTGCAGCTGTCGAGTCAGCCGCGGATAGACGGCTTTGAGCGCCACAGCGTCTCCCTACACCCCCTCGAAGCTCATTTGGTTGAAAACCGGATGCCGATGGCGGTGACAACGACGTTGACGACGAACAGCGACATGAACGCGTAGACCACCGTTTCGTTCACGGCGTTGCCGACGGCCTTGGCCCCGCCGCCGCTGATCGTGAGCCCGCGGTAGCACGCGACCAATCCGGCGATCAGACCGAATAGCGCTGCCTTGACACACGAAATGATCAGCTCGGGCACGCCGGTCAGCAGGGTGATGCCCGCGGCGAACGCGCCGGGGTTGACGTCTTGCACGAACACCGAGAACACGTAGCCGCCGAGGATGCCGATGATGACGACCTGGCTGTTCAGCAGCAGCGCCACCAGACCCGAGGCCAGCATGCGCGGTGCCACGAGGCGCTGCACCGGGTTGATACCCAGTACCTCCATCGCGTCGATCTCTTCGCGGATCGTTCGCGAACCTAGGTCTGCGCACATCGCCGTCGCGCCCGCACCCGCCACGATCAACACGGTGACCAGTGGGCCGACCTGGGTGACCGCTCCGAACGCGGCACCGGCACCGGACAGATCCGCCGCGCCCAGTTCCCGCAACAAGATGTTGAGCGTGAAGCTGACCAGGACCGTGAACGGAATGGCCACCAACAACGTCGGCGCCAGGGAAACGCGCGCGACGAACCAAGACTGTTCCAAAAACTCGCGCCACTGGAAGGGCCGGCGGAACGCGAACTTGATGGCGTCCGCCGACATCGCGAACAGCCCCCCAACCGCCTGCATGGGTTTGGAGCCGCGCCCCAGGGAAATGCCCCCGGTCCAGCGCTCCGCGCCGCCCCTACTAGCCATCGGCCCCAGGCCCCTCCGGCATCGCCAGGGCTGATACCGAACCAACTGCGATGTGCGCCAAGCCGATCCGAGCCGTCGATGACATCGGTCGCCGCGTCGTGGCGTCAGCGGAAACGGATACCACCATCACGCAAAGCATCACGCTAGGCCCTCCGTTCTGCCGCGCGAGTTGGCGCTTTCAAGCAATGCGGGCCGCACCAGCCCCGGGTCCTGAGGCGTCCGGCGATTATGACTCATGCCGCGTCCACGCGGAACGGAAAATGCACAACCGTTATTTGACGCCCCTGACAGCGCGGGGCAACACAAGTGGCGTTCTGCATCGGCGGCTCCGGTCCTAGGTGACGGCGTTAGACGTCTTGAGTTCGATGATGCGGTCCCAATCGAGGCCGAGCTCCATCAGGATCTCGTCGGTCTGTTCGGCAAATCCTGGCGCCGGCCCGGCATGCGGCGCGGTGAGGTCGAATTGCACCGGGTTGGCGACCAACTCGAGTTCGCCGGCACGTACCAAGTACTCGTTGGCGCGGATCTGTGCGTCGTCGGCGGCTTGCAGGGTGTCCTGCACAGGCGCCCAGGGTCCGGCGAGCGTGGCAAAGCGTGCGCTCCACTGCGCAAGCGTGCGGGTCGCGATGGCCTTGGCCAGTATCTCTACGGCCTCCGCCGTGTTGGCGGCGATCTTCTCGGCTGTGGCGAAGCGGGGATCGTCGGCCAGTTCCGGACGATCGATGTGTTGGCACACGTCGGCCCAGAACTTGCCGGGCTGCATCATCACCAAGGAAATGTAGCGCCCGTCGGACGTCGCATAGACACCTACTAAGGGGTTGACGGGCGACCCATGGATACCGGGGGGCGGCGCCTCCATCCGCTGACCCAGGTGCCTCGTCAACGCCACCGTGTGTCCCAGCGCCCACAGCCCGCTGCCCAGTAGCGACACATCGACGACGGATGGCTCGCCGGTGCGCTCGCGCTTCAGTAATGCCGCCGCGATGCCACCGGCGAGGTTGGTGCCGGAGATGGTGTCGCCGTACGCCGGACCGGGGGGATTGATCATCCCGTCGAATCCCATCGGGGTGATGGTGGCGGCGGTTCCGGCCCGGCACCAAAAGGCGGTCATGTCGTAGCCGCCCTTGGTGGCCTCCGCGCCGCGCGGGCCGAGCGCGCTGCCGCGGGCGTAGACGATCTTCGGGTTCACCGCCCTGATGTCGTCGACGTCGATGCCGAACTTCTGCCGCGCGTCGGGCAGGAAACTGGTCAGGAACACGTCGGAACGGCGGACCAACTCGTAGAGCACTTCCCTGCCCTCGGGCACCGACATGTCCAGACCCAGGCTGCGCTTGCCGCGGTTGGCGTGCTCGATGTTGGGATTCGGGTCGCCTTCGACACGCAGCATGCCGGTCTGCCGCAGCCCGCGCTGGGGGTCACCGGTCACCGCGTGCTCGACTTTGATCACGTCGGCGCCCCACTCGACCAGCACAGCACCGGCCGACGGAACGAATCCGTACATCGCGACTTCCAGAACGCGGATGCCCTCCAGCGGCCTCATTCGCGGGCCCCCGGGGCGCGTCGCAGTGCGTGTCGCCGTACCGAGCCGGACCCCATCGCGGGCTCAGGCGGGGTCTGAGGCGCAGTCCCGCCAGCGGCCGATCGCCCATCAGCGAAGATCTCCGTCGCGAGGAGCAACGCTGGCATCCCGGCCCCCTGGTGTGGCGCAAGTATCGTGCTGGTGTCGTGCCGGTGTGGCGCTGGTCACGATAATTTCATTCTCGTACGTGGCGAATCTTACATTCGCATCTCGAGAATTCAAGAAATTCTTAGGAATGCGTCTCCGCTGTTCAACGGCTGAGCAATCGCTCAGCCGTGCGCCTGCTATGCCTTTCGCCGCAGGCCGGGCCCCATTTCGGGCCAGCCTTGCGGGTCGTTCCGGCGCGAGAGTACGATTCTCGCAATTGTAAGGGAGATTCTTTGTGCGTGAGACTGCCATCGTTCCAACGAAAGCCCTACTGGTAGGGATATCCGGCAAGTGAAGACCGCGGTGGTCACCGGGGGAGGATCCGGAATCGGCCAGGCCGTCGCGCGTCGGCTGCGCGCCGACGGTCTTGACGTCGCAACGATCGACCTCAAACCGTCGGACGCCGATCTCGCCTACACCGCCGACGTGACGGACCGATCGCAGGTGGACGCCGCGCTGTCGGAGATCCGCGGCCGACTGGGCCCGGTCACCGTGCTGATCAACGCCGCCGGCCTGGACGGGTTCAAGCGTTTCACCAACATCACGTTCGAGGACTGGCAGCGCGTGATCGATGTCAACCTCAACGGGGTTTTCCACACTACTCAGGCGGTGCTGCCCGACATGGTGGACGCCGGGTGGGGACGGATCGTGAACATCTCGTCGTCGAGCACGCATTCCGGCACGGCCAATATGGCGCACTATGTCGCGGCCAAATCCGCGGTCAACGGCCTCACCAAGTCGCTGGCCCTCGAATACGGGCCGCAGGGCATCACGGTCAATGCCGTGCCGCCGGGGTTCATCGACACCCCGATGTTGCGCAGCGCCGAGGCACAGGGATTCCTGGGCGACGTCGAGCAGAGTATCGCCCGGACCCCGGTCCGCCGGATGGGCAGGCCCGAAGACATCGCCGCGGCGTGCGCGTTTCTGGTATCGGAAGAGGCCGGCTACATCACCGGCCAGATATTGGGTGTCAACGGCGGCCGGAACACCTGAGCAGACACCCATGAGGAGACACCGTGAAGGTCTGGGTTGACCCCGAACGCTGCCAGGGCCACACCCTGTGCTCGATGATCGCTCCGGATTCTTTCCAGCTCAGCGACATCGACGGCAGTTCGTCGGCGATCAGTGAAGTGGTGCCGGCCGAGCAGCAGGACCTGGTTCGCGAAGCCGCGCAGTCCTGTCCCGAGCAGGCGATCATCGTCACCGACGAGGCGTAAAGGGAGAACGCGCGTTGACTGTCGACGACGTCGCGAGAGATGGCGACCCTACGAAGCCTGATAAGCCCGGTAAGCCTGAGTACCACTTCGACCGAAACGCCGCGGAGTACCGGTCCCAGTTCAAGCAGATCACCGAGGAGATGCACGCCAAGTGCCCGATGGCATGGACGGAGACCTATGGCGGGCACTGGGTCGCGGCCGGCAGCAACGAGGTGTTCGAGCTCGCCCGCTGCCCCGCCGTCTCCAACGACCACGACATCAACAACGAACGCCGTGGCTACAAGGGCATCTCGATCCCGACCGCCAGACGCGTCAGCGTGGTGCGCGGCGGCATCCTCGAGATGGACGAACCCGAACACCGCACCTACCGCAACGTGCTCAACCCCTACATGTCGCCCGCCGCGGTCAAGCGCTGGGAGCCCTTCATCCACGACGTGACTCGTGCGTGTCTCGACGAGAAGATCGAAGGCGGCAGCATCGACTTCGTCGACGATCTAGCCAACGTCGTACCAGCGGTACTCACGTTGGCCATGCTGGGTATTCGGCTGAAGAAGTGGAACCTGTACAGCGAGCCGGTTCACGCGGCGGTGTACACCCCGGAACACTCGCCCGACATCGAGCGCGTCACCGCGATGCACCGGGAGATGGGGCTCGACATGGTCAACAACATGATCGAGATTCGCGAGAACCCCCGACCCGGAATTGTGAACGGCCTGCTGCAGATGCGGATCGACGGCGAGCCCGCGCCCGATCTGGAGATCCTGGGCAATCTCGGATTAGTCATTGGCGGTGGCTTCGATACCACCACGGCACTCACCGCGCACTCACTGGAATGGCTGTCGGAACATCCCGACGAGCGCGCGCGGCTGTCCAAAGATCGCGACGCCCTGCTTGACCCTGCGACCGAGGAATTTCTCCGCTACTTCACACCGGCCGCGGGTGACGGGAGGACCTTCTCCGAAGACGTGGAATTCGACGGCAATCACTTCAAAGAAGGCGAGCGGCTGTGGATCTCCTGGGCCATGGCCAACCGTGATCCGGCGCTTTTCGCTGACCCGGACAACATCGTGCTCGATCGTAAGGGTAACCGGCACTTCAGCTTTGGCCTCGGCTTGCACCGGTGCAAGGGGTCGAATGTGGCGCGCACGGTGTTTAAATCCATGCTGACCGCTGTCCTCGACCGGATGCCCGACTACCACTGCGACCCAGACGGCGCCGTCCACTACGAATGCATCGGCGTCATCCAGGGCATGCGCAAGCTGCCGGCCACCTTCACGCCCGGCCCCAGGGTCGGCGCGGGACTTGACGAGACGCTGGACAAGCTGCAGCGCATCTGCGACGAGCAGCAACTGGCACTGCCGGTCACCCAACGCACGGAAGCCGCCGTCATCGACTAGCGCTCTTTTGCAGCACGAGCGGCGTTTGCGGTGCGCTGCGGCGGGCCGGCCGCCGAGCGTCACATTAGCGTGACGGTTGGCGGCGCGCGTCACGTTAGCGTGACGGTCGACGCGATTACAGTGGCGACGGCGCCCGCTCTTGGTTTCGGCTGCGTCTTCATCGACGGCAAAGTAGGGACATCGATGAACAACTGGGACGAAGCGCTTTTCCCGGGCACGACGGGCCTGGGCCCAGGCGGTGCGGACGAGTTTATCCGCTCTGCAATGCAATGGCATTTCGGCGCGGACACCGGCTCACCGTTTTGGCTGCGGGAAGCGAAACCCTCGATTTCGACCGGCCTGGACATTCGAGAGCCGGAGAGCCAATTCACGGTTTCGCTGGCGGTCAGGCTCGACTTGCTGGCCGAAGCCGGCGCGGCCGTCGACCGCGAGGCGAGCATGTAGCGCGCGAGAGACCGCAAAATCACGCAAATACCCGGACATTTGTGCGATTTTGGGGTCTCTCGCGCTACTGCACTAGCCGCGGGGCAGGCCGAGCACGCGCTGGGCGATGATGTTGCGCTGGATTTCGGAGGTGCCTCCGGCGATGGTGCCGGAAAAGCTGCGCGCGTAGCGCTCGAACCAGCTGGCGAAGTAGTGGTCCAAGTTCATCGGCGCATACGGGCCGGTCTGTCCCGGGTGGATGAGCCCGTCCGGTCCCGCGGCCTCGAAGGCGTGTTCAAACCCGCGCAGTTCGGCTTCGGAGCCGAGAAGCTTGAGCACCGAGACCGCGGCCACGTCGTCCTCGCCACGAGCCGCGCGGGCCAACGCCACCGAACCTAACAGGCGCAGCGCCTGTTTGTCCATGATCGTGGTGGCGTAGTGATCCCGTTCGAGCTCCGTCGTCGGATGGAAATCGGCGATCAGGTTGTCCATGCGGTCGGCGAAACCCAGCCACATCATGGTGCGCTCGTGGCCCAGCGACCCGTTGGCCACCCGCCACCCCTGGTTCAGCTCGCCCACCAGGTTCTGCGCCGACACCCGCACGTCGGTGAAGAACACCTCGTTGAAATCGAGGTCGTCGGCGGCGCAGATGGACGGGAACGGCCGGCGCACGATTCCCGGGGAGTCGGTCGGGATCACCAGCACGCTGATGCCCTTGTGTTTGGGCGCATCCGGATCGGTGCGCACGAAGGTGAGCAACACGTCGGCGTCGTGGGCGCCGGAGGTCCATACTTTCTGGCCGTTGACAACGAAGTGATCGCCGTCCAGGACCGCACGGGTGCGCAGCGACGCCAGGTCCGAGCCGGCGCTGGGCTCGCTCATCCCCAGCGAGGCCGTGATCTCGGCCCGCAGGATCGGCACGGCCCAGCGTCGCTTCTGTTCGTCGTTTCCGAACGACAACAGCGATGCCGCAACGATATTCACGCCCTGCGGGTTGAGGCTGTGATAGATCCGCCGGCGGGACAGCTCATCGAGGTAGACGAACTGCTGCAAGACGGTTGCGTTGCGGCCGCCGAATTCCGGTGGCTGGCTGGGCAACAGCCAGCCGTTGTCGAACAGCAGCCGCTGCCAGCGCCGCGCCCACGCCGGCATATGGGAGACCGACCGGGGACGCTCGACCGTTTCGCTCGCGGGGGGCAGGTGCTCGTCCAGGAAAGCCGAAAACTCCGCCCGAAACGCCTCGACGTCGGGATCAAAAGTCAGCTGCACGATATTCCTCCGCGATCCGCGCCCGATGTTCCGCCGCGCCGCCGAGCATGAGCTCACCCGCCTTGGCCCGCTTGAGCGCGAACTGCAGGTCGTTCTCCCACGTGAAGCCCATTGCGCCGTGCAACTGCAGGCCGTGCCGGAATACCAGTGATTGACACTCCCCCGCCGAGGCTTTGGCCATCGCGGCCGCCAGCCGGCGCCGGGGATCGTCGGCCGAGATCGTCAGCGCGGCAAAGTAAGACAGCGCGCGCGCCCGTTCCACCGCGACGTGCATGTCGGCGGCCTTATGCTGCACCGCCTGGAACGAGCCGATCGGAACACCGAATTGGTGGCGGCTGCGGACGTGCTCGAGCACCAGATCGAGGATGCGCTGGCAGGCGCCGACGGTCGCGATCGCCATGCCCATCAGCGCCACATGGTGGGCGCGCTCCCGGTCGACGCCCACCCGGGTGCCGTCGGGCACCCGGACCTCGTTGAACGACACGTCGGCGACATGCAGGACCGGGTCGAAGACCACGCAGCGCCGCGCCGACACCTGATCGGCCGACACGATGAACACCCCGGCATCGGTCAGCACCGCCAACCGGTCGGCCCGATCACCCTCGAGCACATGGCGCGCCGTGCCGTTCAACACCCAGCCATCGGCGTCCCGGTGCGCCGACACCCCGCTGTACACGGCGGCTCCCGACTCGTGCGGGTCAAACTGGTCCGCAGCCAGCGGCGCGAACTGGCTCATGGTCGCCAGGAAGGGGCTGGGATCGGTGGCGTGGCCGAGCTCTTCGAACACGATCGACAGCTCCACCGCGCTGGCCGGGTCGTTGAGCTCGGTCCAGCCGAGGTCCACGTAGACCTTCCACAGGGGGCTGGGGTCGGCGCCGTCCTCGGCCACGCTGCGCACCAACGAGGCCGGGCACTCCTTGCTGACGACGTCACGTACGGTCTGCTGCCACAGCCGCTGATCAGCATCGAACTCCAACAGCATCGCGGGGCCCGCCTCCTACCGATAGACCGTCGTCCACCCGTGCGAGAATACCATTCTCGGTTGCGAAAGTAGTAATCTCGAAACCGTGCTATGGGATTGGAGGCCGTGCACTTAGCTCGGTAGCGGAAGGACCGAAATGCTGGATGCCGCAACGACGCTGTGCGAGATCGAAGCGATCAAGCAGCTCAAGGCCCGCTACTGCCGATACCTGGACACCAAGCGGTGGGACGATTGGCGGCAGTTGTTCACCGACGATTTCGTCAGCGACACCTCGCCGGGCGGCGGCAAGCTGATCAGCGGCGCCGACGAGTTCGTGGCCTACGTTCGCAAGACGTTGGGGAAGCCGTCCCAACCCACGGTGCATCAGGTGCACGCCCCAGAGATCACGCTGACGTCGGCGACGACCGCCACCGGAGTGTGGGCACTCGAGGATGTCGTGCGATTGGGGCCGGCCGTCAATCTCAACGGGCGCGGTCACTATCACGAAACCTACGAGAAGGTCGACGGCCGATGGCTGATCAAGACCTCGACGCTGACCCGACTGCGCGAAGATATCTTCAATCCGCTTTTCTCCGTGCGCATCTCACCGCGGCTGCGCGGCGTGGGCGCCACCCTGGCACGCAGGCTCGGCCGGTGAACCAGATGCCACCCCAAACCGTGCTCGTCACCGGCGCCTTCGGCCAGGTCGGCAAGCGCTGCAGCGAGATCCTGCTGGGCCGGGGCCACACGGTAATCGCGATGGATCTCCGCACCGACAGCGCGGCGACCATCCTGGCGGATTTAGCGGACCTCGGGACCTCGCTGCCCGGCACGCTGATCCCGGCCTACACCGACCTGGTGGACGCCGAGGCCGTCGCAGAGGTGACAAGACACCACCAACCCAGCGCGATCGTGCACCTTGCGGCGATCGTTTCGCCGCCGTCGTACCGCAATCCGCGGCTGGCCCGCAGGGTCAATGTGGACGGCACCAGAAACGTCGTGGCCGCGGCGCACGCGTTGGGTGAGCCACCGCTGATCGTATTCGCCTCCAGCGCAGCGGTATACGGATCCCGGAACCCGTATCGCTACCCGGAGCGCATCACCGGTGACACCCCGGTCAATCCGATCGACCAGTACGGTGAGGACAAGGTCATGGCCGAGGCGATCATCGCGGAAAGCGGTCTGCCGTATGCCGTGCTGCGGCTGGTGGGAGTGGTCTCACCCGACGGCTCGGCCACTTTCGACGCCGACTACCTGCTGCTGGTGCGGGCCACCCCGAGCGACAACCGGATGCACTCGGTGGACGCCCGCGACGTCGCGCTGGCATTCGCCAACGCGGTCGACCGCCGCGACGCCGTCGCGGGCAAGGTGCTCGTGATCGCGGGCAACGAGACGCACGTACACCTGATGACCGACCTGCAGGACGACGTGATGGCCGCCGTGGGCATCGGCCGACTGGGCCCATCGGCCTTCCTGCCCGGCGATCCCGACGACGACCGCGGCTGGAGCTTCACCGGCTGGTACGACGCGGGCGAATCCCAAGCCCTGCTTGGCTACCAGGAACACGACTGGCCCGACACCGTCGCGTGGGTGGCCGGTGCGCCGGGCAAGCGCACTCTGTTGCTCAAAGCACTCGGCCCGGTGATCCGCCCCGCCATGCGCGGGCTGCTGGTCGTCCAGCGCCGCCTCGAAAATCGCGGTCCGTATGCCGACCCGTGGGGGCTGATCGAAAGGAAGTACGGCCCAGACGTGCTCGCTCCCAACAACTTCTGACGTGAAGAAACTGGTCATCGGCACCAGCGGTGTCCTGGGCTCCTACGTCACCCGCCTGCTCGTGGCGTCCTGCGCTGAAGTGCGGGCGATGTTGCGGCACGGCCGTCGTCGCTCTGTGCGTCCCGACCCCCTACGGGCCACGCGACCGGGCCCCGACCCCGGCATTCCCTAGGTATGATCCCCCGACGTGGGAACCCGCCATCATGAGGTCATCATCGCGGGCGCGGGCTTCGGCGGTCTCGGCGTCGCGGTCGAACTCAAGCGGATCGGCATTGCCGACTTCGCCATCCTGGAGAAGGCCGAAGACCTCGGTGGGACCTGGCGGGACAACACCTATCCGGGGCTTGAGGTCGACATCCCGTCCTTCACTTACAGCTACCATTTCGAGCTCAAGCCGGACTGGACACAGGTGTACGCCCCGGGCCGCGAGATCAAGGCCTACGCCGATCACGTCGCCGACAAGTACGGCATTCGACAACACATCCGCTACCACACCGAGGTCAAAGAGATCGAGTTCGACGACGCGGCGGGCATCTGGACCGTGCGCGTGACGAGCGGGGAGACGTTCACCTGCCGTTACTTCATCGCTGCCACTGGACTTTTGGTGGGCTCGAAGCTGCCCGACATCCCGGGGCTGAAGGACTTCGCCGGCGAGGTGATGCACACGTCGAGCTGGAACCATGACTACGACCTCAAAGGCAAGAATGTCGCAATCATCGGCACCGGCGCAACAGCCGTCCAGGTAGCTCCGGCCATCTATGACCGGCTCGCGCGACTCGACATCTATCAGCGGACCCCCATTTGGCTGTCGCCCAAGCCGAACATCGTGTTCAGCGAGCGCACCAAAGAGCTGTTTCGCCGCGTTCCGCTGCTACCGCGAGCCGCGCGGGTCATCTATTGGGCCCTTAACGAGGTGGTCTTCGCGACCGGCATCAACAACTACAAATCGTTTTCGTGGGTGATGCACCAGATTGAATCCTTCTTGACCCGCTATGTTCGGCGGGAAGTGCACGACCCGTCGATCCAAGAAAAGCTAATCCCCGACTACAGCTTCTTTTGCAAGCGTCCGAGCTTCTCGAATACCTACTACAAATTATTCAACAACCACAACGTTGAACTCGTGACGGACGCGATCGATCACGTCGAGGAAAAGGGCCTGGTGACCAACGACGGGACCCTGCGAGGCGTCGACGCGATCATCTGCGCAACCGGATACCGATACTTTGAGCGCTTCAGCACGCCGTCCTTTGAAATCTATGGCAAGCAGGCCAAGAATCTCGGCGAATGGTGGGAAAAGAATCGCTACCAGGCATTTCTGGGTACCACGATCCGAGATTTCCCCAATTTCTTCATGATCGTGGGCCCCTATTCGGCGGCCGGCGCCGACTATTTCGGTGTGCTGGAGAACCAGGTGGCGCACATATCGCGGGTACTGCGTGCCGCCCGCAAGAGGGGTGCAAAGGTCGTCGAGGTCAAGCGGCGGCACCACGACCGCGACTTTCGGCTAATGGAGAAACGCAGGCGCCGCACCGTACTTTTCGCCGGAAACTGCGCCTCGTCCAATAGCTACTATTTCGACGAGAGGGGCGATACGCCGGGCGGGCCCCGCCCGGTCACGCCAACCCAACACTGGCTGAAGACCCACTTCTTCAGCGTCAGGAGGGCCTACGACTTTCAGCCTCGATGATCGCCGGCAGCTATGCCGGCTGTGGGGCCTTGTTGACCACGTACACGGCCAGGCCTGGGATGCGCAGAATGCGGATCCTGCGCGGCGCGCCGAATCCGGCCTCGCGCAGCCAGCCGTGCAACTGCGCCGGGGTATTAACCTGCGACCCGGAGCTGAGGTAGACGAACAGCCCGAGGAAGTTCGCGGCGGCCGCGGCCCGGCGGCTCGGCTCGGCGAAGGCGTCCATGACGGCGAACATCCCGCCCGGCGCTAGAGCCTCATGAATCTTGCCGAAGAGGCCGACAGTCTGGTCCGCGGTGAGGTGGTGGACGAGGTTGAAGCACAGCACGGCGTCGTACCCGCCGCCCAGGTCGTCTGTGGTCGCGTCCCCCTCCCGGTGCGTAACCCGGTCGGCCATCCCGGCGTTGGCGATGATCTCGCGGCCTATCGCCGCGCTGCCCGGCAGGTCGAGGACGGTCGCGTTCAGCCGCGGATAGCGGCGGCAAAGCTGCGCCGAGTACCAGCCGTGACTACCGCCGATGTCCAGGAGGGATCGCGGATCGCCCGGCAGGCGAAGCTTTTTGGCTACCTCATCGGCGCTGAGCCGGGCGAGTTCCAGCTGGCCACCGACGTACCGCCGCCAGTACGGGTCGCCGGGCGGAGCGTCGTGATGCCCGACGGGCCGTCCGTTGCGGGTCACCTCGTCCAGGCCCGCCCACCAGGGCCAGTAGTCGGCGGTACCCGCCACGTATTGCGCGACCGACAGCCCGGACTCGGGGTCCAGCCAGCGCCGTGACGCGCGGCTGAGGCGGTAACGCCCGGCTCGGACGGTGACATGGCCCCCCGATCGCAGGCAGTCGAGCAGGAGCTGGGTCGGCACCGGATCGAGGTCCAGGTCAGCGGCCAGCTCCGCAGCCGTCGACGGCTGCCGGGCCAGGCGGGCGGCTATTCCGGTACGCACGGCGGCGATGAGGATCGCCGACAGGCCCATCCCGCCCCAAGCCTCGGCGGCGGCGGTCGGAACGACGCCGGCGCGCAGGGCAAGCCACTCGATTGGGTTGGCGCCTCGCAGGGCAAGCCTCACGTTTTACCCTCCTTCACGACGTTCATTACAATTCCAATGGTCTATCTCAGTCGGGTTCATTGTTTCTGTCGCCGGATGGGCGCAGGCATGAGGGGAGACCGACGATTAGGGCCGACGCACGGACGGCGCCTCCTGTATTGAGCCGCGCCCGAGCACTGATCATCGCCGGCCATCCGGGGCCGTCGGTCGCCATCACTGCCCTGGCCGCCCTGCTGGCGGCGCAGGCGGCGCCCTATGGCGTAGGGCCGATACTGACGGGACCTGCCATGCTGTTCGGCCAGCTCTCGATCGGCTGGTCCAACGACGCTGTGGACGCGCCCCGCGACGCCGCGGCCGGCCGGACGGACAAACCGGTCGCGACCGGCTGCATCGGCGTGCGGGCGGTGCGGATCGCGGCCGTCGCGTCATTGCTGGCCGCGCTGGCGATGGCGCTGGCCATCGGCGTCGTAACGGCGGTCATCCTGGCGGTGATCGTCGGCGCGGCATGGGCGTACAACCTCGGCCTGAAGTCGACGCCGGCGTCCGGCCTCATGTACATCCTCGGGTTCGGCCCGATACCCGCGTACGCAGCGAGCACGCTGCCGGGTCACCCCATGCCGACCTGGTATGCGACCGCAGCAGCGGCCCTGGTCGGCCTCGGCGGCCACTTCGCCAACGTGCTGCCGGATCTCGCCGCCGACCGGGCCACCGGCGTCCGCGGCCTGCCGCAGCGGGTGGGCGCCCGCTGGGGCGCGGGGTCCGTGCGCGCAATCGCGCTGGTGCTGCTGGTGTCGGCGTCGGTGCTGCTGGTACTGGCTTCCAGCCGCCAGTGGGCCTCGCTGGCAGGACTGGGCGCCGCCGTCCTGCTCGCGGTGATCGGCGCGGTCGGCACCGGCCGGGTGCCTTTTGCCGCCGCGTTCGGCCTCGCGGCCGTCGATGTCGTGCTGTTGGCCGCCGGCGGTTATGTACAGACCTAAAATCACTCGTCATGGGGGAAAATCACTCGTCATGGGGGATGCGTGTGCTGAGACGACCGCGATGACCAGGATCACGGCGGTGCGGTCCGACTTCCCGGCGCACCGGCATCCGCAGGCCGAGTTGACGTCGAAGGTGGCCGAGCTCGCGGACCTCAGCCCGGTGCAGCGTGTTCAGCTGGAGCGGTTGCACGGTCACGCCGGCGTCGATTACCGCCATGTCGTCCTGCCGCTGCCGGAGTACGGCGGCCTGCGCGGGGTCGGGCGGGCCAACGATCGCTACATCAAGGAGGCGACCGACCTCGGTGAGCGTGCGCTGCGCGGGGCCCTGGATGCGGCCGGCCTGGCCGCCGCCGATCTGGACCTGCTGGTTGTCACGTCGGTGACCGGCGTGGCCGTGCCGTCGCTCGACGCCCTCCTCATTCCCCGGCTCGGGCTGCGCCCCGACATCAAGCGGCTGCCCATCTTCGGGCTGGGTTGCGTCGGCGGCGCGGCCGCACTGGGCCGGCTGCACGATTACCTGCTGGCCTGGCCCGATCATCGCGCCGCGCTGCTGGCGGTCGAGCTGTGCTCGCTGAGCTGGCCGCTTACGGACGTTACGACGGCGGACTTCGTGGCCAGCGGCCTGTTCGGCGACGGGGCGGGGGCCCTGGTGGCCACCGGCGGGCAGGCCGGCGAAGGCGCCGAAGGACCGGGAGGACCCGACGGATTGAAAGTCGTCGCGTCGCGCAGCGAGGTGTATCCGGACAGCGGCCACGCGCTGGGCTGGCGGCTGGGCCGGGACGGCTTCCGCATCGTGCTGACGGCGGAAGTCGCCGAGGTGATCGAGCGCAGGATTAGCGGCAGCGTCAGCTACTTCCTGGCCGAACACGGACTGACCGTCGAGGAGATCACCGCCTGGGTCTGCCATCCGGGCGGCCCGAAGATCATCGACGCCGTCCAGAACGGCCTCAAGCTGCCCGACAGCGCGGTCGAACTGAGCCGGCGCTCGCTCGCCGAGGTCGGCAACGTGTCCTCGGCGTCCGTGCTGCACGTCCTGGAGAAGACCATCAAGTCGGCTCCGCCGCCGGGATCGGTCGGCCTCATGATCGGGCTGGGCCCCGGCGTCAGCGTCGAGCTGGTGCTGCTTCGGTGGTGACGCCCCCATACTCTGGCGACCGGGCCGCCAGCTCGCCGGCCGGCTCGTCCCAGCGGTCCAGGTTCACGGTCTCGGCAAGCGCGCGACGACGGACGAGCCCGTGCTTGCCCCTCGGCCAGCCGACCGCGATGTGGCCGGCGATCATCCAGTCCTCGGGAACACCAACCGCCGCGCGGAGCTGCAGCTCGCCACCGTGGGAACCCCAGCCGGTCATGCACGCGCCCAGGCCTTGGGCGCGGGCGGCCAGCAGGAAGTCCTTCATGGGCGGGAAGATCGACCCGCCGAGTTCGGATGCCGTCGGAAAGTTCCTCTGCGCGAACAGCACCGAAGTGAACTCCCCCGCTCGATCGTGCAATTCGTAGGTCGCCCGGTAGGTTTGCGCGCGCGGCGGCTGTTGCCCTCGGCAGCCGGCCTGCTCATCCCGTAGACCGGCTCGATCACCCGCAGGGCTTGAGCCGCGGCCTTGGCCACCGCGGCCCGCCCCTCGGGCGAGCGCAACACGGCGAAACGCGAGCCTTGGGCGTTGGCGGCCGAAGGTGCCCGGGTGGCAGCTTCGAGGCAGCGCGCCGGGGTGATGTCGTCGACGGGCTCGTCAGTGAACCGCCGGATCGTGCGGGCGGTCGACATCACCTCCCAGACGTCGCCGCTGGCACCCACCATGTTCACTCTCTTCGCGCAGCCAATCTCGATGCAACATCGCGTGCAGCGCTGTCGGCCATGCTGAACACGTTGCGTCGGAACAAGACGTCGAATGACCAGGTTCCGGCAATGGCGGACCCAATCCGACCGCGCATCAACGCGCCGAGTTTTTCAGGGCTTAGTAGCTACAGCAAGAGCGAAAGCGCAGACTTTGATAAGCCGCAGCGACCACCGTCGTGCTCAGCACGCGCCGCAGGCCAAGGAGGGCTCTTGGTGAGGAGCCATAGCGCCTGACCGGTCGAGCTTAGCGGCATTGAGGTCTTTCGGTATGCGCAGCGCACGCAGGACCGCGCGCATGGCGGGACGGTCTCCGACAGCAAGGCGCGCGGCACCATCTTGGTAGGCCTTCACTCCGATGTTCGCGCGCGACAGAATTTCCGCGATGCCCGCACGTGGCAGGTAGAGAAAGTTCGCATAACTGCGCGGGACCGCAATCCCGCTTTCCACCAGGGCGTTTCGTAACTTGTCTCGTTCTTTGACAATCGATCTGACCCTCGTGCCCAACTCGTCTTCGGCTCGGTACGATGCCTGGACCGCGGCTTCGGCAACCACGCCAACCGCAAAGGGCAGCTGCCGGGCCCGGACTCGTGCGGCCAATTCCTGTGCACCGAATGCGTAGCCAATCCTGAGTCCCGCGAGCCCATACGCCTTTGAAAACGTCCGCAGCACCAAGACGTTTGGATACTTGGACACAATGCCGCGGGCATCGACGGTGTCCGCACGGTCAAGGAATTCGACGTAGGCCTCGTCCAGGATCACGGTTACCTGCCGCGAGACGCGGTCCAAGAAGTCCTCGAGTTCAGAGCTGTCGACCAGTGTGCCGGTCGGATTGTGCGGCCGGCATACAACGATTACCCCGGTTCGACTGCTTTGTGCCGCCGCCATTACGGAAAGATCCTGCCGACCCAGCGTGTCCAATGGCACTGCCACCGGTGTGGTTCCCAGGATTCGGCAAATGATCGCATAGCCGTCGAACGTCGGTGTTGCGTAGACCATCTCGTCGCCGCGTCGGGTGACCGAGTCCACGATCTGCATGGCCACACCGGTGGCTCCGGCACCGACCATGACCTGATCTTGGCTCACATCAATATGATTAGCGATGATCTGTTCCAGACGGCCGGGGAGGAACTCCGGATACCTGTTCGCCCGTGCCATGGCCTCGCCGATGGCATCACGCACCGACGGAAGTGGTGGAAAAGGATTTTCGCTGAGGCCGAGCTCATAGCGGCGTGAATAGCCGTTCATACCTTCCCCCAATTACCGAGCGTCTCGAGCAACCCCCCGGCTTGCCAGATGCGCTGCACAAACGCGCCTGGCGGTTCGAGGGCGATGCGCTCGCCGCTATCGGTCCGCAGCGTCCAATCGTCGAAGTGCAATTCGATGCGTTGACCGGGCTGGATGCGATGACCGTGATCCGGTTCGGCGAAGGTCACGCAGGGAAGCGCATTGTTGGTCGCGCTGCGGTAGAAGATGCGGGCGAAGTCGACTGCCACAATCGCGGCGACCTCGTTGAGGAGGAGGCTTTGGATCGAAGTCTCCCGGCTCGATCCGCAACCGAAATTGCGGCCACCAATGATCATGTCGCCAGCCATAATTGCGGGCTGAAGTCCCGGATCGAACTCGTGGAACAATCCGCGCTTCACGATCTCGCGATCCAGACTAAAGAATGATGGGGGATGGATGACGTCGGTATTGACGTCGTCACCGAATACCCACGCGCGTCCACTCAATGGATTCATCTGATCGGACCCCCAAGATAGCCGTGCAGCGCGGCCAGCGCGACCGTTCGCGGGCTGGCCAGATAGGTCCGACTATCCCAGTGGCCCATCCGACCCCGGAAGTTTCGGTTAGACGTCGAAACGCACACGTCGTCAGCGCCGAGCACGCCCTTGTCGATTCCGCCACAGGGCCCGCAACTGGACTGGTTGAACGAGGCACCGGCCTCCGTCAACGCCTCGACGTAACCCATCCGCAGTGCTTGTTTGAACACATCGACCGACGCGGGAATCACGACGAACCGCACCCGTTCGTCGATTTGTCGGCCGCGCAGCACCTCTGCGGCAACCCGGATGTCGGAAAGTCTTCCACTGCTGCATGATCCGAGGAAAGCCATGGTGACGGGTGTGCGCTCGAGTGTGTCGACGGGTACGACGTTGGCCGGCGACCAAGGTTTGGCGACCATCGGACGCAGCTGCGTGAGATCGACGTCGACCTCGCGCTCGTAAGCGGCGTCCACATCGGGAAGGATGACCGTGGGCGGCGCAACGCCATCGCGCTGCCGGAGATAGTCGAGCGTTATCTCGTCGGGCACGAAAATGCCGAATTTGCCGCCCATCTCGACAGCCATGTTGGCGATCGCAAAACGCTCGTCCTGGGCGAGCTTCGGCTCGCTGTGGTCGTGGAATTCCAACGAGCGATATCGACCGCCGTGCTCACCCAACTCGGCCAGCAGGTGCAGGACAATGTCTCGCCCGTTGCAATTCGGCGGCAGTGCGCCATGGAAGGTGATCTTTATGGTGCTCGGCGCCCGCATCCAGGTGGTCCCGGTGGCCAGCGCGAACAGGATGTCGGTGGACCCCATGCCGGTTGCGCATGCGCCCAGACCGCCGGCCATGATCGTGTGGCTGTCGGCGCCCACGATGAGGCTGCCCGGCTGACACAGCCGATGCTCGACCAGCAATTGATGGCAGATGCCCTTGTCCACCAAAAGATTCCCGACCTGATGGCGCCGCGAAAAATCTAGGAATCGTTTCGAGATCTCCGCGCGCTCCACCGTCGCGGGAGGGGAGAAGTGGTCGTTGGTGAAGATCACCCGGGTAGGATCCCAGATCCGCAGGCCCCGCTGTTCGAACCGCTCCATGAGAAGTCCGATGGTCGCGTCATGCCCGAGCAGCGCATCGATGCGAACCTGCTGGACGGCTGCGGTTTGCTCATGGTCGACCGCGTGCGCGTGCAGAACTTTGTCGCTGATTGACTGCCCCATGTCAGTCCCGCGCGGGTTGGCCGTAGTTACCGAGTAGGTGTAGCAGTTCATCCAGACTGACGCCAGAGAGCTGCTCTTCGAAGAACATTCGGCGAATTTCGTAGAGTTGCCGATGGCCGGATTTCGTCGCGTGCGCGTACCCGCTCTTGACGCTGGCGAGCAATCCGGTCACCGTGTTGTCATTGATGTCTTGGCCGGCTTGTTCGAGGAGAACCCGCACCAGCGCGCGGCCGGAGTTCTTGCCGAGGACGAATTCCGTCTTTCGCCCGACGCCTTTCGAGGGAAGGTATTCATAGCTGTCCTCGCTCTTGAGCATGGCGTCGACGTGGACTCCGGACTCGTGCCGAAATACGTTGAGTCCGGTGACCGGCTTGATGAAACTGGTGTGCACTCCAGAGCGACGCTCGACGAGCTCGGAAAGAGACTGCAGGGCCGCGAGCCGAACCCCGTGTTCACGACCCTGCAGGTAGCTCAGGCCTGCGGCCACCTCGGCGAGATCGGCATTACCGGCTCGTTCGCCCAAACCGTTCACCGTGCATGTCACGCTTGTCGAGCCGGCGGCGACGGCGGCTAGTGTGTTCGCAGTCGCCAGCCCGAAGTCGTTGTGGCAGTGGGGGCAAATGGCCACCGAAGATCCGAACGCGTGCCGAAGTTGGCGGACCAGTCGGGCCATCGAATCCGGCGTCGCACAGCCGACGCTGTCGGCTGGGATCATCCGCCGAATCGTCAACTCGTCGGCTATCCGTTCACCCACCGTAATGAGGAAACCCGGGTCGGCCCTGGTGGCGTCCTCGAAGACGATGTTCAGCCCCATGCCGCGAGCGACGATATTCTCGGCGCCGCTACGCAGCAGCTCGATTGCACCGGACCGGTCCATCCCGAGTGTCTTTTCGATGCGCGCATCGCTGGTTGGCATGAACAAGAACACTTCGTCGGCGCAAGCCTTTTCGGCGGCCGCGATGTCTCCGGGGAACGGGCGCGCAGTTGCACCGATTGTCGCCGTGATGCCGCGGTGACGAAGTTCTTGCAGCGTCTCGATCTCGGCGGGATCACTCGCCGGAAATCCCGCGTCGAGCATGTCGACGCCGGCGTCGCTGAGTGCGATTCCGATCTCGACCTTCTCGGCGATCGAGAAGCCGACTCCCGGTGCCTGTTCACCGTCACGCAATGTGCAATCGATGATCTCAACACGGTCCTGTGCTGTGATCTGCGAAGCGACGAACTGCCCACCGCCGTCGGTCATCGGTGCTCCTTTCTCGATTCGTGGACGGTTGCCCACGGATGCATTTCGACGTCGCACCACACGACGAGCTCGGCCACGCATGCTCGGCCGTCGTGCTTCCAGATCAAACTCGGATCAGGCATTCGGCCTGGCGCGCATAGACGGGTGGCACCCAGGCAGGCGAGTCTGGCTGCAAGAGTGGATATTTCGGTTTCGACGGCGCCTACGGCGATGTTCTGCAGATATGTTCCGTATGGCCGCAGGACCTCGAGCATTCGTTTGACATTGGGTACTGCGACGATCTGCAGGCTTCGATCCCCGCCGGCTGAATCGGCCATGGCATCGTCGACTGAGACCAGGCTGTCCGGCGAAATCCAGACCTGCCGCCGCGGTGACTGCGCCGCCCAGTATTTCCGGTCCATCGACCGAATCTGGCGCGCCGCCGCCGCGGAGGCGTCCGGATGCCCAAGGGGGCAGGCGGCGGCATACCTGCGCATCGCCGCGTCCACTGCATCCGCGAAGGCTGTCACCGTGTCGATGTCGCCTTCGACCAGATATGCCTGAGCGGCGATACACGCGTGCTGGTCGAACATCGACGCGTCGCGCGCCACCAGCTCAGCGGCGGCCTGAAAACCTGCCGCGCGCAGATAATCACGGGTCAGTAACCCAACGGACAACTTGTGGTTGTGGGCGATGAAACGTTGGTCGAGTCGGGTGCGAGCGCGGATGGTTGCGCATGACTCGTCTCCGCCGTAGGCGATAACTGTATCCGCCTCGGCAAGCACGGCGTCTCGAACCGCCGCCTCCGTCTGGTCCCAGTAGGTGACCACGATCGCATCGCCGAACAGCGGCTCCACCCCGGCCAGGGTGTCAACGAACTGTGCTGCGAACGTCGGTTCGCTGCTTGCGACTTTGACGACCGACGCCGACTTGACCAGCAACGCGCGTACCACACTGAGAGCCGGTAGGCCGGGAACGTTTCCAGTCATGACGTGACAAGTCAGCGCCGGTCCGATAGCCATTGTCCGGCCACCGAGATGGCCGTCGAAGCAAAACCCGTCCAGCACTTGCGGATTGCTGAATTCGCGGTGCAGCACCCCCCACAACGACGGGGCGCGATAGTTGCGCAGTTCGACGTCGAAGCTGCGATCGACGGTCTCCGGGGAAAGTCCGGTGGCGGCGACGACAGCGTCCCGAGCCGCGCGGCGGACAGGCCAGTCGCGGTCGCACCAATGCGCCGCGGCGGCGTCGATGGCGTCGACGATTGTTGCGATCTTGAGGTCGCGAAGACCATTGGCGGCCTCGCGAAGTCGCTGTGCAACCGCGGGCCATGCCGCCAGCCGCGGGCGATCCAGGTGGTAATCGATTTGTTGATCGGGCAGGCCTACACGTTCGATTTCGCCAGGCCGCACCCATGTCGGAAGATGCGAGATCACCGTTGAGGGTGCCGGCGTCGTGGACTCAGACATGAAGGTCCTCGCGGGCGGTCAGAGCGTCAAGGCTAATTGAACAGCCGCGGGTGCTGTTTCGCTGGATCCGCCCGACGACCGCGGCGCCGGTGGGCGTGGCGATCGCGAGGTCACCAGTCAACAGAGCCGGTGGTCTGTCCAGCACGCACAGATCGATCACCTCCAACAGGCCGAGACCATCGGTGATCACGTTCATGGTTTCGGCATGGCGAACGCGAACGTGCACATAGGGCCCGCCACCCTTGACTCGTTCACCCAACGGACCGATCGGATCGTCACCGAAGTCGTAAAGCTGACTGGCCAATTCGGTCATTCCGAACAGATTCACGAAGTGACCCGCGGCGATACCAAACACGTCAGTCAGCGCCGCTCGCAGCGTGTCGACGTGCAGTGCCGACGAGTGTCGCTTGAAGCCGCCGGCGTCGACGACCTTGGACCCTGCCGGCAACACGAAATGTAAGCCCTGCTGGGCGAAATGCTTACACACGTTCGCAAAGACCGACGAACCGCCGATCAGCACAGCCGGCAGCCCGGCCTTGCACACACGAACCACGACGTCGGCCAGCATGTCGTAGTCCACCCCTCGTTGGCTGACCACCACCTCGCTCAAATCTGGATCACCGAGTTCGTTGGCGATCAATTCCATGCCGTAGGCCATCACCATCGATGGCGCACTGGCTACTGCCGGGACGAACCGGACCACGGCTGGACGGTGCAGCCCCGAAATGACGCGTCGTCGAGCGTTGTCGAGGATGGACATCCGCATCAGTTCCAAGCCCATCGGCGAATACCCGACACAGCCCCGTGAACTGCCGGACGTTCCACTGGTATGGAACTCCCGCACCGGCGGCGGGTCTGCAAACACGTACGGCGACAATTGCTTGAAGGCGCTGTCTGGAATCGGATGGCCGAATCTGGTTGTGCGCCAATACTCGGCGATAATCGGTGAATTAGCCGCCGCCAACTCGTGCTGTCGATCGAGGACCGAGGCGACATCGATGTCGTCGCCAAGAATCAGACCCGCGATGTCGTCGAACAACTGCGCAACAAAGCGCCCGGAGTACGGGTACACGCGAGTCCCTTCTTGTGCGATGTTCCAAGCTGTGCACCAGTCCGGCGCCGTTCAATGCCTGCGCGAACCGGGCCCTTGGTGCCGACGAGCAGATTGCTGAGGCAGCGAACGGTAATCCAGAGGTGTTGAGCGACTTTTGAGAATTTGTGCAATCCGCTGGTCAGGGCACGAGGAAGCGGGAAGGGACACTTGCGGATCGCCCCTCGTTCACTGAACGTCTACACCGCGGTTTCGGCGGTTTGTGCCACGCTTTCGTCGTACCGCTTGCGCGTGGCGCTGCGACTGCGCGTTGTCTGACAGTGTCCACGGCCCGACATCCGACCAATACACACGAAAAGCCAAGGAGCCAATGACCTTATGGCAACTCGCGGTGTAACTCCGGCCGCCTGCCGCTGCCTAACGCCCGCCTATGGGGTGTCAGCGAATGCGTCGGGGGAGAAAATCGCCCGGAACTCCCGCTGCCATTCGGCGGCGTGGACGAGCTTGATGCTGTCCGGCACATAGAGTAGATACCGCTGGTCGTCGAGCGTGTTAGGGGTCCTCGACGCGGCACCCAGGATGGCGGGCGGCAGGGCATCGGGCCGCGCAGGTACCGCACCCAGCAAACGACACCAGTGTTCCTGCACTGGTCGGCTCAACGCAAAGTCGATGTAGCGGCGGGCCCAGATCGCCTCGTCCGCCGGCACACCGCGCGGCACCCACAGGCAATCCATGGTGTCGGGCACCCCCTCGATCGGAGCAACCCAATCAACATCCAAGCCAGCCTGCTGGAACCCAATGGCATTCGGAAGGGCGCGGAAACATAGATCCAGTTCTCCGGTGCGCAGGTGTTCGGTCAATTTTCCGCTGTAGTCCATCCCCGACACCTGTGGGCGAATGCTGCGCAGAAATTTCCAGCAAGCGGCCATGTCGTGCGGGATCTCGTCGATCGAGCCGCCGCCAAGAACTTGTGCCACCGCGTGGATGCCGTTGCCGTCTGGGTACAGCGCCAGCCGCCCCCGGTGTCGTCGATCCAGCAGTACATTCCATGAATCCGGCGGGCTCGCAAAGCTGGCCCGATGCAATACCAGCACGTAGACCACGGCATAGACCATTACCAGCGGCCAGTCATCGAAACCGTCGGGCTTGGCCCGTGGGTGCAGCCGCATCAAATTGGGCACCTCGTCGGGCGTCAACGGTTCGCACAGGCCGTCGTTCGCCGCCCGCATCGAGGCGACCGCATTCGCCCATACCACGTCACATGGTGGCCGCGTCCCCTGCCGCACGGCTGCGACCAACTGGTCGGGCAAATCGAGACCTACGTGTTTACGATGGCGAACCACGATTCCGGTTTCAGCTTCGAATGGATCCGACACCGCACGTCGGAGTGCCCGATCCCACGGTCCACCCCAGGACACCACGACAAGCTCGCGAACAGACGGGTCCGATCCTGGCATCCGCGCACCTTTCTCGTGGTGGCTAGTGCTTACCACGCGACCTCAATCT
The DNA here is from genome assembly GCA_963778135.1 of uncultured Actinomycetota bacterium. Lineage (GTDB taxonomy): Bacteria > Actinomycetota > Actinomycetes > Mycobacteriales > Mycobacteriaceae > Mycobacterium. Next base: position 440,464 of record CAVZTC010000006.1, read on the forward strand.
TGGTGAACTCGAGAAGTGGAACGACGGTTCGGTCGATGGGCCCTCCCGCGTGCACTGTCGCTCCCAAGCGGGCAAACGCATATCCCCCTCTCCCCGCGGGTGCCAATGTGGCGGATGTGACAGGACAGACAAGACTTAGCCTCGAGCGCGTAGCCGGCAGCGGTCGGCGAGGATCGCGGCCAGGCCTGCGGGGTCGCTGTACATCACGTCGTGGCAGCCGTCGAGGCAGATCATCGTGTCGACGCCGCCAAGCGAATCGATCGCGGTGAGCTGTTGCCGCGTCGAGAGTGCTCGATCGCGCAGCGTCATAATCCACGTCCGCGGCACGTCCGGCATGTCGCCGCGATCGACCGCCTCGAAAATCACGTTTGGCGATTCCATGCATAGCTGGCTCAGTGTCAACCTTCGTTGCTCACGCGTCATGCCGTTGCAGAAGGCATATCTCGCCAGAGCGGGAGGCATTGGGTACGACTTCCTTTCGATCCAACGGGCCGATCGCGCCAAGGGGGCCAGGGGCCCGCGCAGCGTGTCCACCACGGAAGATCCCTGCGGCGGAATGAACGCGGCGAGCATGATCATCTCGCGCACCCGCGCGGCGCCGAGCTTGGCCACGATGCCCGGCACGGTCAGCCCGGCCATCGAATGCCCAACCACCACAACGTCACCGAGTCCGGCATCGTCGATGTCGGCGACAGCGGAGTTCACCCAGTCGGTGATCGAAACGGTAGCCGGATCCGCGGGCTTGCCGGCGCGGCCCGGGAGATCCACCGCAAGGACACGCAATTCCGGTGCCTGTGTAGCCAATTCGGCGGCCGTCAGGTCCCAGCAGTCCGCGGCGTGCGCGCCCCCGTGCACCAGGACCAGGTCGGGCGGTTTCATACCGGTCACACCGGGGCGGCGGATCGGTCGCGGCGCGCGACGCCTCGCGGGAACAGATTGACGGCGTGCCGCAAGTGGCGCTCCTCCTCCTCGGAAGTGCGGTGCATACCGCAATCAGCTAGCCGCGCGGTAGATGTTCGATCATCGCAATGAAGCGGCCGGCAGCCAACTCGAGGTCATCCACCTCGATCGCCCCGGCCTCGTTATGGCTGCGAAGCAGATTCACGACCTGCCGGTCGCACTCGCCGCGGCGGGCGAGCGCCCAGGGGATCATATCGACGAAGACGGCACGCCCGTCGGGATAGCGGGCGTATAGCGTTCGCCGTGTGATGCCAGCCGCTCGCGCAATCGCTCCCACGATGGTTGTATGTCAACACCTACGGGGCCGCCGTCGGGTTGAACTACCGTTCGGCGGTTTTAAGAAATCCGGGCGCGGGTGCGGGAACGGTTACCAGGCGCTCGACACGTTCACCGCCACCAAGACGGTGATCGTGCGCCTCTCAGTCGCAAGGAGAAGACAATTGGATCGCGAAACATACCAACGGGGCCTGGAAGTCCGCTCTGCGGTGTTGGGCGAGGCGTACGTCAACAAGGCACTCGCGGATGCCGATGAATTCACCGGGCCCCTGCAGGACCTGGTGACCGAGTACTGCTGGGGCGCGGTGTGGGGCCGTGCCGAACTGCCACGCAAGACCCGTAGCATGCTCAACCTGGCGATGATTTCGGTCCTCAACCGGCCCAACGAATTACGCACCCACATCAAGGGGGCACTGACCAACGGCGTCACCCGCGACGAGATCCGGGAGATCTTCCTGCAGGTGGCGATCTATGCGGGCATGCCGGCAGCGGTCGACAGTTTTCGCCTGGCACGGGAAGTGTTCACCGAGCTCGACGAGCACTAGGCGGCTCTGGCATGGAGATCGGCTTTATCGGCCTGGGCAACATGGGGTTTCCCGTGGCGAGACGTCTCATCCAGGGCAATCACCAACTCGTCGTGTTTGACACGCGCACCGAGGCGGTGGACCGGGTCGTCGCTCTCGGCGCACAAGCCGCCGCGTCGGCACGAGAAGTCGCCGATCGAGTCGAAACGGTGATGGTCAGCCTGCCGACCCCACAGGTGTCGCTCGAGGTGGCAGTGGGCGCCGACGGTGTGATCGAGGGATCGCGGGTCAGGCGGTATGTCGACCTGTCCACCGTCGGCAGCCGAATGGCGTTGCGGATCCATGACCTTCTTGCCGAGAGGAACATCGTCAGGATCGACAGTCCGGTCAGCGGCGGCGTTGGCGGAGCCGAAAGCGGCTCGCTCGCACTCATGGTGTCTGGCCCGCGCGACGAATTCGACTTGATACGAACCACACTCGAGGAGCTCGGTCGGCCCTTCTACGTCGGCGATCAGCCCGGCTCCGCGCAGACCATGAAGTTGGCCAACAATATTCTGGCTGCCAACGTCTTGATCGCAACATCGGAAGTCGTTGTGATGGGAGTCAAGTCCGGTCTGGACCCCGCCGTGATGATCGAGATTCTCAACGCGGGCTCCGGCGCAACGAGCGCCAGCCGCGACAAGTTCCCACGCGCAATCCTGCCGCGCACTTTCGATTACGGATTTACCACCGGGTTGATGGTCAAGGACGTGCGACTCTACCTCGACGAGGCGAAGGCGCTCGGCGTGCCGGTCGACGTCGCCGAAGCGATCGGTCGGCTCTGGGAGATTGCCGCGCGCGACGAGGGCCCCGATTCCGATTTCACCTCAGTGATCAAACCCTTCGAGAAGGCCGCCGATGTCACGGTGGGCCGAGGAAGCGGCCGGCCGTCCGGATAGCCGTTGGCGACCTATTGTCCATCCCGAAGCGGCAGCGCAAGATGTGAACTTTCATGGGGCGGATGCACTTGGAGCGGACGATCTCGGCGTCGCCGGAACGGGTCTTTGACTGGCTGCTCGATCCGGCCAACCTGACCGTGTCCCCTCTGTTTGGCAAGGCCGGCTGGGCAAAGGACTTCTCGGGTCCCGGCGTGGGAGCGGTTCGGGAAGTGACCGGAATCGGCTTTTGGGTGCACGAACAGATCACCGCCTACGACCGCCCCACAGCTACTCCTATCTCGCCGTCCACTTCTTCCCGCCCTCGCAACACCCGGGCGGCACGCTCACCTGTACCCCGTCGGCGACGGCACCCATGTCGATTGGGTCAGCGGCTGCACACTTCCGGCTCGCGCGGGCGGCAAGGTGATCGAGGTAATCACCTTGCCGCTGATCCGCTCGCTAACCTTCCGCGCGATCCTCGCCGGATGCGCGCGGGCGCTGGAGAGGTAGCGGGTCCGCGACCGCCCCCGGACAGCACCAGTCGAAACAGTTCGAGAATGGTATTACACTTATCCAAGAAGCCACTTACCAACGATGCCTTAAAAGTTGGCATCTACCAGGGCAGATGACTAATCACGACGCTTAGAAGGAAATCCATTGATTGGCAGCCTACGCGAATGTTAGATTGTCTATCATATGACTTGGCCGGGCTCAGTCCAGATGCCGGCGACCTGGCCTTCAAGGTCTTGAGGGTCTGTGGAGGATGGCTTTCGTGATCGAACACGCTGACGGGACACGCACGCCGGTGATCGACGCGAGCGTGCACATCTTCTTTCCGTCCACCAAGGACCTGCGATCCGTTCTCCAAGAGCCGTTCAAGAGCCGCGGCTTCCCCGACTACGAGATGGACTGGTATGGCGCACCGGGCGGTGAGTACGCCCCGAACACCGAGGGGCCGAACACCGAGGGGCTGAACCGTAAGTACCCGGGTTCGGACCCGGCATTCGTTGCCGCCGAGCTGTTTTCCAAGCGCGGCGTCGACGTGGCGGTGCTGCACCCGATGGGCCGCGGCATCATGCCGGACCGGCACCTGGGCAGTGCGCTGCACGCCGCCCACAACGAGATGATGGTGTCACGCTGGCTCGAGCACGACGAGTTCGGCGACCGGTTCCGCGGAACCATCCGGGTCAATCCCGACGACATCGCCGGCGCGGTACGCGAGATCGAGAAATGGCGCTCGCATCCGCGGGTGGTGCAGATCGGGATTCCGTTGCAGTCCCGCGAGCTATACGGCAAACCACAGTTCTGGCCGCTGTGGGAGGCGGCCGTCGACGCGAACCTCCCGGTGGCCGTGCACATCGAGGTCGGCGCGGGCATCGCCTACCCACCGACGCCGTCCGGGAACACCCGCACCTATGAGCAATACGTCAGCTTCATGGCGCTGAACTACCTGTACCACCTGATGAACATGATCGCCGAGGGGGTGTTCGAGCGCTTCGGCAGCTTGAAGTTCGTCTGGGCCGACGGCGCCGCGGACTTCCTGACGCCGTTTATGTGGCGGATGGACACGTTCGGCCGGCCGCACCTCGAGCAGACGCCGTGGGCCCCGCGGATCCCCAGTGACTACATCCCCGGTCACGTGTACTTCATCCAGGGCAGCCTCGACGGTCCCGGCGACACCGAGTACGCCGGTGAGTGGTTCGGCTTCACCGGCAAGGACGACATGGTGATGTTTGGCTCAAGCTATCCGCATTGGCAGTGCGGTGACATCAGCAAGCTGCCTAAATCGCTGTCCGCCGAGCAGCGCGAGAAGCTCTGTTGGCGCAACGCGGCCGAACTGTATGGCATAGACATCGCCGTCGGCTCGGGCGCACAGTAGAAGTCAAGGGGAGACCGAGGAGATCGAGATGACAGTCACCCACACCCACGAGCGGATTCCCGCCGCCGAGCGGATCGCCGTTCGCTGCGTCGACTCCGACGTCCACCCGGTGCCCAAGCGCGGCGAGATCATCCAGTACATTCCCGAACCCTGGCGCAGCAAGTACTTCCTCACGCGCAATATCGGTGAGCAGATCTACTACGACGCACCCGACTACGCGCACAGCTACGCGATGCGCACGGACACCTTCCCGCCGCACGGCGAATTCCCCGGCAGCGACCCGGACATGGCGTTCCGCCAGCTGATCATGGAAGCGGGCTCCGACATCGCGATCTTGGAGCCCGGTGCCTACCCGGCCCGCCTGCCGGAGGCGCAGCACGCGATGGCGTGCGCCTTGAACGACTGGCAGGCCCACCATTGGCTGGACGGCCACAACAACTGGCACGAGCGGTGGCGCGGTTCGATCTGCGGCGCCATTGAGGAGCCGGACGCGACCGCGCGCGAAATCGAACGCTGGGCCGAGCACCCCTACATGGCGCAGATTCTGATCAAGGCGGAGCCGCGACCGTCGTGGGGCCACCCGAAATACGACCCGATCTGGGCCGCGGCCACCAAGTACGACAAGCCCGTGAGTTGCCACCTATCGCGTAGCCATTACGACGAGCTGCCGATCCCGCCGGTGGGATTCCCCAGCTACAACCACGACTTCATGGTGACGTACTCGCTGCTGGCCGCGAACCAGGTGATGAGCCTGGTTTTCGACGGCGTCTTCGACCGGTTCCCCACGTTGCGGATCGTGTTCGTCGAGCACGCGTTCACCTGGATCCTGCCGCTGATGTGGCGAATGGACTCGATTTACGCGGCCCGCAAGTCGTGGGTGGAGATCAAGCGCAAGCCCTCGGACTACGTCAAGGAGCACATCAAGTTCACCACCCAGCCGCTGGACTACCCGGAGGACAAGACCGAGTTGACGCGCGCGCTCGAGTGGATGGAGTGCGACAAGATCCTGCTGTACTCCTCGGACTACCCGCACTGGACGTTCGACGACCCGCGCTGGCTGGTCAAGCACCTTCCCAAGGCCGCACGGGACGCGGTGATGTACAAGAACGGCATCGCCACCTATCACCTGCCGGAGACGGTCCCGGTCCTCGAGGGTCAGACCCGGGTGCTCTGAATTGACTTCAGGAGAAATCAAGCGACCTCGCCTTGCCCAGGGCCGCGAACACGTCGTCGCGACGGTGGACGAGATCCCGCCGGGCACACACAAGTTGGTACCGATCGGCCGGCACGGCGTGGGCGTCTACAACGTCAACGGCACCTTCTATGCGATCGCGAACTACTGCCCACACCAAGGCGGACCGCTGTGCTCCGGGCGCGCCCGCGGGCGCACCATCGTCGACGAGACCGCGCCCGGCGACGCGGTCATGGTGCGCGATCTCGAGTACATCTACTGCCCCTGGCATCAATGGGGTTTCGAGCTTGCCACCGGCACCACCGCGGTCAAGCCGGAGTGGAGCATCCGGACCTACCCGGTACGTGTCGTCGGCAATGACGTTTTGGTAATGGCGTAACAGGAGAATGACTTGTCTGCTATCGAGGTGAACGGCGGGAACGTTGTCTACGAAATCCTCGGCGGCTCAGGTGATCTCATTGCCCTGACGCCGGGCGGTCGGTTCAGCAAGGAGATTGAGGGTTTACGTCCCCTGGCCGAGGCGCTGGGGGCGGGCGGCTATCGGGTGCTGTTGTGGGACCGGCCCAATTGCGGAGCCTCCGATGTGCAGTTCTACGGGCAGAGCGAGTCGCACATGCGCGCCGAGACGCTGCACAAGCTGGTGACCGGCCTTGGCTTCGAGCGGTGCATCCTCGCCGGAGGATCCGGAGGCGCAAGGGATTCCATGCTGACGACGATGCTCTACCCCGAGATGGTCACCAAACTCGTGGTGTGGAACATCGTCGGCGGCATCTACGGCACCTTTGTGCTGGGGTCCTTCTACATCATCCCGAGCATCCTCGCGGTGCGGGGCACCGGGATGGACGGCGTGGTGAAGGTGACCGAGTGGCGCGAGCGCATCGAGCAGAACCCGGCCAACAAGCAGCGCTTCCTCGACTTCGACAAGGACGAGTTTCTCAAGGTGATGATGCGCTGGCTCAACGCATTTGTATCCAAACCGGGACAGACCATCCCCGGTGTGGACGACGAAATGTTCGACCGCATAAAGGTTCCCACCATGATCATCCGAGGCGGTGAGAACGACTTGGATCACCCGAAACGGACGTCGCTGGAAGTGAGCTGCTTGATCAAGGGGTCGAAGCTCATCGACCCGCCGTGGCCCGAGGATGCGTGGGAGCGGGCGTCCGAAGACCGCGCCGCGGGCAGGGTGAAGCACTTCAACATGTTCGACACATGGGTGCTGGCGGCTCCGGCGATTCTCGAATTCCTGGGCGCCTGAGGGATACCGATGCGCTTACCAGGTGCGGATGCGAACCTCGCAATTGAGCGACGCCTCGAGGGCCGTATGGATTCGGCTCTCCGGGACGCGCTCGAGGTCCGCCTCACGCAGCGTCACATAGACGATGTCGAAGCCGTCATCGCAAGGTGCGCGGGCAATCTCGCCGGTGAGCCCGAACGCGGACAAGACGCCTCGGGCGTCGTCGTCGGTTCCCCTGCTGACAAAGGTGACTACCCCCATCACCGGGCTGGTATCGAAAGCTTTGGCGCACAAGGCGATTGCGACTTTCTTGGTCGCGTCGACGTCATCGCCTTCGATCAGCAGCTCGACCTCGCGACGGGAGGCCGGCATGGCCGCGAGATCGTTTTCCACCACACCGGCGGCCATCTCGTCAGCGAGGCCGAGGAGCACCGCCATGCCCTCTCGTAACCGCGCTGGTGGGAGCGCACTTTCCGGGTCGACGTTGACCCGCACCACCGCAGTTCGCATGCGCGCAAGCCTAACCCCGAGACCGGCGGGCTAGATCATGGAACTCGTGGAAAACAGGCAAGCCGCCGTCATTACCGTTGCCACGTCCCCCGGGTGCGAACCCCGACTTTTAGGTGAGCATCACGGCCGGGCCCGGGAGTACCTCGCGGCGTATCGGGGACTCGGGGGGTATCGCCCGCTCGCGGATACCGAGGCCTTGCTGGGCGAGGTCGAATCCAGCGGACTTGTCGGTCGCGGCGGTGCGGCCTTCCCGCTCGGGGTGAAGCTGCGGGCGGTCCGCGACAACGCTCGTTGTGGCGCCGCTCGTTCTGGCGGCGTGGCCGCCAGTGGCGCCGTCGTGGTCGCGAATGGTGAAGAGGGAGAACCGGCTTCGATCAAGGACCGGTGGCTGCTGCGGAACCGGCCGCACATGGTGTTGGACGGACTACGGCTGGCCGCGGCGATCGTCGAAGCCCAGCGCGCCTATGTCTATGTGTCCGACGCCGACTCGGCCCGCAGCGTCGAAGCCGCGCTGGGCGAGCTCGGTGCGGACACGTTCGGCGGGGTCACTGTCGAAGTACGAACGGTGGCATCGGGATACGTGGCCGGCGAGGAGACCGCCGCCGTCCGCGCGCTCAACGGCGGCCCGGCCAAGCCAACAGATAAACCGCCGCGCCCATTCGAAGCGGGCGTCGAAGGGCGACCCACGCTGGTGAGCAATGTCGAGACCCTGGCCAATCTGCCTTACCTGCAGCGCCACGGCTCGGCGGCGTTCCGCTCGCAAGGCACGCCGCCGTCGCCGGGCACGTTCCTGGCGACCATCACCGGCGCCGACCGACCGCCCGCCCTCTACGAGCTGCCGCACGGCCTGCCGTTCACCGAACTGCTCGCCCTGCATGGCATTTCGCCAGATCGGGTGCGCGGCGCGCTGATGGGCGGCTACTTCGCCGGCCTGCTGAATCGGCGCGTGCTCAAGACCACGCTGGATCACGAGACGATGCGGGCGCTCGGCAGCGGGCTGGGCTGCGGGGCGATCTCGGTGATCACCGACGACTGCCCCGTTGCGGTCGCGGCGTCGGTGCTGGCCTACTTCGACCGCGAAAACGCCGGGCAGTGCGGGTCGTGTTTCAACGGCACCGCGGCGATGGCCGCCGCCGCCGGAGCGCTGCGCGATTCCGTCGCGACGATCGAGGACCTGGGCCGGTTGCGCCGCTGGTCGGTGGTGCTGCGCGGGCGTGGCGCCTGCGCGACGCTGGACGCGGCCTGCAATGTGGGGGCTTCCCTGCTGGACGAGTTTCCGGACGAGGTCGCGCGGCATCTCGAGGGCGGATGCCCGGACTGTCGGGGCGGGACATTCCGCGCCGACCGCCCGTATGCGGCGGAAGCCGTGAGGCAAGCATGAAGATCCGGTTGGACCGCACCGTTTGCGACGGCTTCGGCGTCTGCGCCAAGCACGCGCCGGGCTACTTCTCGCTGGACGACTGGGGATACGCGTCCTTGACCGGCGACGGCACGGTGGCCGAGCAAGATTGCGACGCGGTCAAGCGGGCGCTGCTGGACTGCCCGGTGCACGCCATCACCGAGATCGGTGACCGCTTACCCAGTGTCGCCCACCCGGCGCTGCTCGACGAGGACGATCCCGCCGCGCACGTCAAAACCGAATCCAATGAAGCGCAATGGGGATTCACGCGCTGACCGGCGCCTCTCGGGGAGTCAGCTCAGCGAGCTGACCTTGTCCATCATCAACCGCGCGACGTCGGCCGCGGTGGGCGTGTTCTGCTCGATGCCAAAAAAGGCGACGTCCACCTCGACGATGCAGTTCGCCCGCACCCCGATGGCCCGTTCGGAAGGAACCGTGGTGGAGCCGCGCTGCCCGAAGAAGGCCAGCAGGACCGAATCTTTCTCCTGCACTTGGCCGATGTCGAACGTGAAGTAGTTGTCGCCGAAGTCCACCGACACGCCGCTGCACCTACGCCACTGCTGCGCAAACGCCGTGAACTGCGCGTACGCGGCGCGGGCGGCGGGGAAGGCGACCACCCCTTCGTGGACACTGATCACCGCCATGTGCTGCTCGTAACTGCCGGAATTCCACCAGCTCTCGCGGACGACGTCGCGCACGTCGGCCCCCGCGTAGCTGTTCTTGAGCAGCATCCTGGGCACGCTGTCGCACTCGGCTGCCGCGCCGCTCTTCGCGGTCAGCACCTCGCTGCCTCCGGACTGCGCCGGCCAGTTGCGATCGGGTTCAAAAGGCTGCCCGAACACGCGGGACAGCGCGGTGTCGTCGAGCAGGACCTGCTGCACGGTGTGCCCGGCGAGCGGGCGCGGGACGAGCCCCGGCGCCGGACGCACCGAACCGCCGACGACGTCGGTGCAGCCCGTCGCCGCACCCAGCACAAGCAGCATCGACAACGCCGAGGCTTGAACACTGCGCCCCAGATCCAGTGAGAAAATCCCGCACCTACCCCGCATGCAATGAGAATGACCCGGCGCCAGCAGGATCTAACAACGCCGCGCCGATGCTCCCGGTGGCGCCGCACGGGGCGAAGGCGGTCGTCCACGGGAGGTGATAACGTAATTCTCCGATTAGTACAATGGGCGTACCGTATTTTCTGGCGCACTGCACAAGTCCCGGAGGTGATGTGTCAGCAGCACCGGGACGCCCGCTGCCCCAGGTCACCGCGGAAACCGAATTCTTCTGGACATCCGGCGCCGACGGCACGCTTCGGCTGCAGGAATGCCAGACCTGCCACTCCCTGATCCACCCGCCCGCGCCGGTATGCCGCTATTGCCGCTCGCGCGACATGGGCGTGCGGGCGGTCTCCGGCAACGCGACCCTGGCCGGATTCACCGTGAATCACCGGTTCAGCCTGCCCGGGTTGCCGGCGCCGTACGTGGTCGCCCAGGTGTCGATCGCGGAGGACCCCCGGGTCCGGCTGACCACCAACATCGTGCAGTGCGATCCCGAGCAACTCGAGCTCGGCCAGCCGGTGGAGGTGGTCTTCGAGCAGGTCGGGGACGTGTGGCTGCCGCTGTTCAAGCCCAGTGCGGACGGTCAACCCGCTCCCCTGCCGGCCGACGAGATCGCGCCGGAGCGCTTCGGCGAATACGTCCGGCCCATGCTGACCACAGAGAAGTTCGAGGACAAGGTCGCGCTGACCGGGATCGGCATGTCGCCGATCGGCCGCCGGTTGATGCAGCCGCCGCTGTCGTTGACGGTGCAGGCCTGCGAAGCGGCGATCGCCGACGCCGGACTGACGTTCGCCGACATCGACGGCCTGTCCACCTACCCCGGCGGCGGCAATCTCGGCGGGTTCGGCGAGGGCGGGGTGACCGCGCTGGAGGCAGCGCTGGGCATCCGGCCCACGTGGCACAACGGCGGCATCGAGACCTTCGGGCCCGGCGGATCGGTGATTGCCGCGATGCTCGCGATCGCCGGCGGCCTGGCCCGCCACGTGCTGTGCTTCCGAACCCTGTGGGAAGCCACCTACACCGAGCTGATGAAGCAGGGCAAGATCAGCCCAACCGGGGGCGGCATGAGCGGCTGGCAGTTCCCGTTCGGCGCCACCTCCGCCGCCCATACCCTGGCGATCAACGCGCAGCGACACTTCCACCGGTACGGCACGACCAAAGAAACGCTGGGCTGGATCGCGTTGAACCAGCGGGCCAACGCCGAACTCAACCCGACCGCGGTCTACCGGTCCCCCATGACGATGGACGACTACCTGAACGCGCGGCCGATCACCACACCGTTCGGTCTGTATGACTGTGACGTCCCGTGCGACGGGGCGATAGCCGTTGTCGTCTCCGCCGTCGACGCGGCCCGCGAACTGCCCAAGCCCCCGATTCTGGTGGAGGCCGTGGGAACGCAGATCATCGAGCGGATCGATTGGGACCAAAGCACATTGACGCACGAGCCGCAGGTGCTGGGCCAGGCGGCGCACGTGTGGACGCGCACCTCGCTGCGGCCTGCCGACGTCGACGTGGCCGAGCTGTACGACGGGTTCACCATGAACTGCCTGTCCTGGATCGAGGCGCTGGGTTTCTGCGGGATCGGCGAGGCGAAGGAGTTCCTGGACGGCGGCAAGAACATCGCCCGCGACGGCCTGCTGCCGCTGAACACCCACGGCGGCCAACTTTCGCATGGGCGCACCCACGGCATGGGTCTGCTGCACGAAGCCGTCAGCCAGTTGCGCGGCGAGGCCGGTGATCGCCAGGTCGCCGACGCCCGCGTCGGCGTGGTCAGCAGCGGCGGGCTGACTCCCAGCGGTGTGCTGCTGCTGCGGGCGGACGCATGAACGCTCCCCGCCCGAGAGTGGTGATCGTCGACGGCGTGCCGATGTCCGCGCTGGTCGCCAAACCCAGGGAGGCCGCGGATAAACCCAAAGCCGTGATCGTGGCCATTCATGGCGGCGGCACCAGCGCACTGTATTTCGACTGCCCGGGCCACCCGTCGTTGTCCCTGCTGCGCGCCGGCGCGGCAGCGGGATTCACGGTCGTGGCGCTCGACCGGCCCGGCTACGGCAGCTCCGCTCCTTATCCCGAGGCGATGATGCGGCCCGAACAGCGGGTCCAGCTCGGCTATGGCGCGGTCGATCGGATCCTCGGACAGCGGCCACACGGAGCCGGGCTGTTCCTGATGGGCCATTCCGGCGGGTGCGAACTGGCGATGCGGATGGCCGCCGACGACCGCGGCGCCGATCTGCTCGGAATCGAATTGGCCGGCACCGGTCGGCATTACCACCCCTCGACCCGAGAATTGCTGAAGACGGCGACCCGCGAACGCCGCCCTGCGGGCCTGTACGAGGTGCTGTGGCACCCGGAGCGGCTGTACCCGCCCGAGGTCCTCGGCGGGGCCACGATTTCTCCGTCGGCCCCGGCCTACGAGGACCAGATGGTGTCCGACTGGGCCCGCCAAACCTTCCCCGACGCTGGCCCCCGCCGTGCGCGTGCCGGTCCACTTCAGCGTGGCCGAGCATGAAAAGGTATGGCAGACCGATGATTCAGCGTTGGCGGAGATTGCCACATGTTCTCCGGAGCGCCACGATTCGTCGTCCATAGGCAACCCGAGGCGGGACACAACATCAGCCTCGGCCACGCCGCCGCCGACTACCACTCGACTGTCTTTTCGTTTGTTCAGGAATGTCTGGCCGCTAGCATCGCCGAGCGCAGAGCCGGAAGTCGACTTGGAGGCCGGTTGAAAGTCGGATTCATCGGATTGGGCAGTCAGGGTGGCCCAATGGCACGCCGGATTGTCGAAGGCGGTTACCCGACAACGCTCTGGGCGCGCAGACCCGAGACCCTCGAGCCGTTCGCGGAAACGCCGGCGAACGTCGCCGAGTCACCGGCCGAACTGGCCGCGGCGAGCGATCTGGTCTGTCTGTGCGTCGTAGGCGACGCCGACATCGACGAAGTCGTCGGCGGCGAAAGTGGGCTGCTGGCCGGAGTGAAACCGGGCAGTGTGATCGCGGTGCACAGCACCGTGCACCCCAACACATGCAAAAAGCTCGCGAATACGGCTGGTGTCCAAGGTGTTTCGGTGATCGACGCGCCGGTGAGCGGCGGCTGGCCAGCTGCGGCGAAGGGCCATCTGCTGGTGATGGTCGGTGGCGATGCCGACGTCGTCGAGCGCTGCCGTCCGATCTTCGAAACCTACGCCAATGCGATCGTCCACCTCGGCGACGTGGGCTCCGGCCAAACCACCAAGCTGCTGAACAATCTGTTGTTCACCGCCAACCTGGGTACCGCGGCGACTGCCCTTTCACTGGCCGAGACCCTCGGCGTCGCACCGGACCGATTCGCCGAAGTCGTCTCTCGCAGCAGCGGGAACAGCTTCGCGCTCAAAGCTATCGGCGGAACCGGCGGGATGGCCCGGCTGGCCGGGCTCGCCGGCACCCTACTGCGAAAGGACGTCCGGTTGATCGTCGATCTAGCCGATCAGGCCGCGGCGCGCGGCGGTGCCGTTCTCGACGCTGCCGATGCAGCACTGGCCATATTGGACCATCCGCGATGACGACCGCGATCAAGACCGGCCCCTTTCCGGCGCGCCACGAAGCCGCTACCGTTAGGCTTACAGTCGGGCCTTCAGCTGTAACTTTTTCGGCCCTCAGCTCGTCAGCCAGGAGTGTGCAATGACCAAGTCGAGAGTGGTTTTCGATCCGTTCTCCGAGGAATTCTGGAACGGCGCCTGGGAGACGTACCGGAGGATGCAGGAGGAGGCGCCGGTTTACTACAACGAGGAGTACGACTTCTACGCGCTGACTCGGCATGAGGATGTGGCCGCGGGACTCAAGGACTTCGAAACGTACTCGTCGGCCTACGGCATCGACCTGTCAATGGTGCGCTCCGGGCAGCGGCCGCCGCAGTCGATCATCTTCATGGACCCCCCCGACCATCGCCACATGCGCAGCCTGCTCAACAAGGTCTTCACACCGCGCGCCATTCAGTCGCAGCGGCAGATGGTGATCGAGAAGATCGACAAGTACCTCAGCGCGGCCGATCCCGACCACTTCGATGTGGTGCAACAGCTTTCCGGTCCGTTCCCGGTCGAGGTGATCACGACGATGCTGGGGGTACCGGAGGAACACGCGCAGCAGATACGCCACTGGATCGACGAGTCGCTGACTCGGGAGCCGGGACAGGTTGAGGTCGGCGAGCAGGGCATGCAAGCCAATGTCAATACCGCGATGTTGTACTACGAACTGGTCAAGCAACGCCGCGAGGAGCCGCGTGGCGACCTGTTCAGCAAGCTGGTTGAGGCCGAGATCGAACGCGAGGACGGCGAGATGACGAGGCTGGACGACATCGAAATCGCCGGATTTGCAACGCTATTGGGTGGCGCCGGCGCCGAGACGGTCACCAAGCTGGTTGGCAACGCACCGGTGGTGTTCGCGCGGTTTCCCGACCAGTGGCAGAAGCTGCTCGACGACCGCAGCAAGATTCCGGCGGCGGTCGAAGAACTGCTGCGCTACGAGGCGCCGTCTCAGTACCAGGTGCGCCGCTCGATGCGGGACGTCCACCTGCACGGCGCCACGATTCCGGCCGGAAAGCCGGTATTCCTGATCAATGGCGCGGCCAACCGCGACCCCGCGGCCTGGACCGATCCCGACGAATTCGACGTCGACCGCGACCGGTCCGAAGCGCAAAACATGGGCTTTGGCTACGGGATTCACAGCTGCCTTGGCGCGGCGCTGGCCCGCATGGAGAGCGCGATCGCGCTGGAGAAGCTACTCGACTTCATGCCGCGATATGAGGTGGACTGGGCGGGCTGTCAACGGGTGCACATGCAAAACGTGATGGGCTGGAAGCACGTACCGGTTCGGGTAGTTCGGTGAGGATACCGAAATGAGAATCGAGGTCGATTGGGATCTCTGCGAAAGCAACGGGGTGTGCATGGGCATCATCCCGGAGGTTTTCCAGCTCGGTGACGACGACATGCTGACCGTATTGCAGCCGGAGGTCACGCCGGAGAACGAATCTCGCGTGCGCGACGCCGTGCGTCAATGCCCGCGGCAGGCGATCTCGATCAAGGAGTAGTGGGTTAGCGCAGTCAGCCGGGTTGGCCGTCCGTTCCGCTCGTCCCGCTGGTGCCAATGGGCCCGGCGAATCCCGGGCTACCACCTTTCCCACCGGGCCCGCCCGGGGCGCCGGTCCCACCGGTGCCTCCGTTCCCACCGTTGCCACCGTTACCGATGAAGCTCGCGGTGGCGCCATTACCGCCCACACCACCGGTCCCACCGATGTTGGCGGCCAAGTTGGCGCCACCGTCGCCACCTTTGCCACCGGAGCCGCCGTTGCCGAACACCATCCCGTCGGCGCCGCCGTTACCGCCGTCACCGCCGGATGCACCGGCGCCGAGGGCGTTTCCACCACTGGCGGCGGTGCCACCGGCGCCACCGGACCCGCCCGTACCGATCAGCATGGCTGCGGCGCCGCCGTTACCGCCGTTGCCGCCGGCGCCACCGGCAGGACCGCCAGCACCTCCGCCAACCCCACCACCGCCACCGGCGCCACCGGCGCCACCGTTGCCGATCAGCAGCCCGGCACTGCCGCCGTCCCCGCCCCTTCCACCGGCCCCGCCCGCGGGGCTAATGCCAGCGAGCCCGCCAAGCCCACCGTTACCACCGGCCCCACCGGCGCCGACCAGCAGCCCACCGGCGCCGCCGGCCCCGCCGTTCCCGCCGTTCCCGCCCTCAGGGCCGATGACCGGGCCGCCATATCCATCCCCGCCGTTCCCGCCGGCACCGCCGATGCCGATCAGCCCGGCCTTACCGCCAGCCCCGCCAAGCCCGCCACTGCCGCCGGAAAAGCCGGGTAGACTGGCCGCTCCGCCGGTACCGCCGCCCCCACCCGCGCCGCCGTTGCCGACCAGCCCACCGGCCCCACCGGCCCCACCGGCCCCGCCATGGCCGGCGGAAAAGCCGGGTTGAATGGCCGCCCCGCCGGTACCGCCGCCCCCACCCGCGCCGCCGTTGCCGACCAGCCCACCGGCCCCACCGGCCCCACCGGCCCCGCCGGCCCCGCCGTTCGTGGGGTTGGAGGCTCCGCCGACCCCGCCGGCGCCGCCAGCCCCGCCGCTGCCGAGCAACCATCCGCCGGTGCCGCCGGCCCCGCCTTGCCCGCCGGACTCACCCAAGGCACCAAGGCCGTTCCCGCCGATGCCGCCGACGCCGCCGACGCCGATCAGCCCGGTGTCGCCCCCGATACCTCCAAGCCCGCCGGTGCCGCTGATCCCGCTAACCCCCCCGGCACCGCCGGCCCCGCCGTTGCCGTCCAGCAACCCGCCGTGGCCACCGGCGCCGCCGTTCCCGCCGAGCCAGCCGCCACCATTAAAGTGGCCGCCGTCTCCACCGGATCCGCCGGCGCCGCCGGTGCCCCACAGCCCCGTGTTGCCGCCGGCCCCGCCGGCACCGCCGGCACCGCCGCTGGCACCCTGGTTGGCGTTTCCGCCGGCCCCGCCCGTCCCGGCGTTTCCGTACAACCAGCCGCCGCGGCCGCCGGTCCCGCCATTGCCACCGGGCCCAACAGAGCTCGATGCGTCTCCACCGGACCCGCCGCCACCGCCCGCTCCGATCAGCCCCGCATTGCCGCCGGCACCGCCAACGCCGCCGCCGCCCGACGCGTTAGCCCCGCCCGCCCCACCGGCACCACCATTGCCGGCCAGCGCCCCGCCCCGACCGCCCGCACCGCCGGCCCCACCTGACCAGCCGTTGCCGCCGGCCCCAGCGTTGCCGATCAACCCCGCCGAGCCACCGTTACCGCCAGATTCGCTGGTAGCGCCGCTGGTGAAGCTGAAGCCGTTGCCCCCGTTGCCGTACAGCCACCCCCCGGCCCCGCCGTTCGGGTTTATCGCCGTCCCGTCGGCACCATTGCCGACGAGCGAGCGCCCCGTCAGCTGCTCCCACGGCGAAAACAAGCCCAAGCTCTCCAACGGCGATGCGTTGGCCGCCTCCGCGCCGGCATATGCACCGCCGGCGGTGTTCAGGGCCCGCACGAACTGGGCGTGAAACGCGGACACCTCGGCGCTGAGCGCCTGATACGCCTGCCCGTGCCCGGCAAACAGTGACGCGATTGCCGCCGAGACCTCGTCGGCGCCGGCGGCCATCACCCCGGTTGTCGGGGCCGCCGCCGCAGCATTGGCTGCGCCAAGCGCCGAGCCGATGCCGTCCAAATCCGTCGCCGCAGAAGCCAGCATCTCCGGAACCGCCACTAGATACGACATCGCTGTCCTCCTACTGGTCCTCATTGACCGATCGGCGAATACAAAGCCTAACGCCGTGGCTGCAGCGCCAGTCAAGCGTTTACGGCCACCCGGGATATCCCACGTGCTACCCGCACCGCACGGCTAGCGGGTACCAGCTATCAGCTTTCGCTGATCGCCTGCTCGGGGCAGCATTCGATGGCCTCGCGGGTGGCTGCCTCCAAATCCGTTGGGACATCGGAAGTTATGGCCACTGAATAACCGTCTTCGGTCAGGGTGAAGACCTCGGGGCAGAGCGTGACGCAGACGCCGTGACCGCGGCAGCACTGGTCGTCAACCGAGACTTTCATGCCGGTGCGAACTCCAGGTGCAATTCGGTCAGGCCGCGCAGGATGTAAGTCGGAACATATTGGTAGCGGCGGTCATTCGCCGGGCCGTGAACACGCTCGTCGATCCTGATGTCAGATGTGCGGTCGAGCAGCCGCTCGATCGCGACGCGGGTTTCGGCCCGCGCCAGCGGCGCGCCGGGGCAGCTGTGGATCCCGCGGCCGAACGAGATGTGTTGCCGGGCGTTCTTACGCGCCGGATCGAAGGTGGTGGGGTCCTCGAACCGGCGCGGATCACGATTGGCCGCCGCCTGCACAACCATCACGGTAGTGCCGGCGGGCAGGTCCACCTCGCCGACCCTGACTGGCACCCGGTTCATCCGGAAGTCGCCCTTGACGGGGCTCTCGATGCGCAGCGCCTCTTCGATGAAGTTCGGGATCAGGCTGCGGTCCCCGCGCAGCCGCGCCTGAATGTCGGGGCGCTCGCCCATGGTCTGCAGCGCCGCGCCCAGCAGCCGCACGGTGGTCTCCTGGCCCGCCGAGAAGACGTTGCTGGCGACCCGCGCCACGTCTTCGACCTCGGGAATCGAGCCGTCGGGGTAGGTTGCGGTCGCCAGGCCGGTCAGCACGTCGTCGCGGGGTTCGCGGCGACGGTCCCGCACGTAATCGGAGAACAGGGCGTAGAGGAATTCCAGCGGACTGTGCGCCAGCGCTTCCTTGCCGGTGCCCCCGACGCCGCCACCGGAGTGCTGGCGGATGCCCTTGATGAATTTGTCGCGATCTTCGATCGGCACGCCCAGCAAGTCGGCGATGACCAGCAGCGTGAACGGACCGGCGAAGCCCTTGATGAACTCGCCCTCGCCGCACGCCAGGAAATCGTCGAGCACCTGGTCCGCGAGCACCCACATGGCGTTCTCGTTCTCCTTGAGGCGCTTCGGGGTGATCAGCCGCATCAGCAGGGAGCGGTGGTTGGTGTGGGTCGGCGGGTCGAGAGTGGGCAGTTGGTCGCTGAACGGCAGTTTGTCGCGGTGTTGCTCGATCAGTTCGGTAATATCCGTATCCCCGAGACCCTCTAAGGGCACCGGAAATCCGGGAAACGGGCCGGTCACCGAAATGCACGACGAGAACGTCTCGGCATCGCTAAGCACGCCGACGGCCTCTTCCCAGCCGGTAACCATGGTGACCCCGTGGCGGGATTCCCGCGTGACGGGGCACCGCCGCCGGAGCGCCTCGTAGTACGGGTACGGGTCCTCGACCAGCTCCTTATCGCGGAAGAAATCCATCTCGGTGAAGTCATTCACCATCGCGTGGCCCCGTTCAAATCTCGTCTAGTGAGAACGTTCCTCTCACAGATGAGCATTACATTTCCATAGCGGGTGTGCGGCGTCAACGTCGTACCTGGTCCGGCCGGGGCGAGGTCGGCGCGCGCCCGAACTCCTAGCCGGTGGGGATGAGATCGGCGGCGACCGAAGGGCAGGCCAGCATTCCGCTCCGGAACGTCTCGGCGCCTCCGATCGACGCCTCCGGCACCCCCGCAGCCGCCAGGGCCCGTGCCTTGAACGTCTGAGCGGCCATGCTCAGCGGATGTTGCACCAACCCGACGCTGTCATCGAGCTCGGACGGCCAGGTCTCCCCCCACAGGGTGACCTCGGTGGCGCCATGATCGAGGGCCCGCAACACGCCCTGGCGCACCCGCGAATCGCAGCCGAACAGGTCGGCCGCCACGGCCAGGGCCTGGGGGCGGGGACGAGTTTGCACCGACGCCAGCGCGGACTCGAGGTCCAACGTCTGGACTCCGAGGATCTGCAGCGGCCGACCGCCGGGTTGCTCGAAGGGTTCGTTGGTGAGCAGCACGGTGACGTCCCACCCCGCCATCGCCCGGTCGAAGAGCCACCCTCCGGCGAACCTCACCACGTCGGCCACGCTGGAGGCGACCACGTCGAGCCGGTACCTCATGTCGTGATCTTCGCCGTCGGCGGAGCGAAGTCCCGCGCCAGCGTCTCCGCGTACCCCTTGAACACCTCGGTCAGCGGTATCGAAGGATCGAGCAACCATGTCGTTTCCATTCCGTGGACGAAGGCGAGAATTTCGACCGCCTTGACTTTCGGGGCTAGGTCCGCGCGGTACCGGCCATCATCCTGACCGCGGCGGATGAGGTCGGCGACGATATCGACCGCGTCCCGATGCCGGTCCAGCACGCGGTCGTGCAATGGGGCGTCGGGCGAGATGTTCTCCACCAGTAGCACGGTGAACGTGCCCACCAGTTCGGGTGCCCGGTGGAAACGGTCGGCGACCTGGGCGATCTGGGCGATCAAGTCGCCGGCCCGGTCGGCGTGCGAGTCGTCATCCTGGTCCCGCGCGTCCAGCACCGCGTGCAGCAGCTGCTCCTTGGACTCGAAGTGGTGCAGCAGCCCCGCGGGGCTGACCCCGGCCTCGCCGGCGATCTGGGCCAGTGTCGTGTTGCGCCAGCCGTTGCGCGTCAGAAGCCGCTGCGCGACCTCGAGGATGCGCTGCTTGCGGTCCTCGCCCTTGGCGAGAAGCGTGTCGTATCGCCGCGCGACGGGCACCGGACTCCCTCATGAGCAGATTCGTTAACAAAACAACCTAATGAACACACAGTAGGTTGGTTTGCGCCGCCGCGACAAGGGCTCAATGAAGGACTTATCCGGTCGCTAGACGGTATGAGGAGGCTGGGGCCTCACTCACATGTGAACGTGGGTTGCCGACAGGAATCAGGTCCTGGCCGGTAGAGCCACAAGATGTGGGAGGCCCCAGTGAAATCTCAGGGTACGAGCGTTGGCTTGGATGTGCACGCACGATCGGTCTTCGCGTGTGCTTTGGATGGGGACACCGGTGAGGTGTCCCAGCGACGGTTGACTCCCGATCACGGGGAGATCGTGGCCTGGCTCGGTGATCTGCCTGGCCCGGTAGCGGTGGCCTACGAGGCGGGCCCGACAGGGTTCGGCTTGGCCCGGGCGTTGACCGCCGCTGGAATCGCCTGCGAGGTGGCTGCCCCGTCGAAGTTGATCCGCCCCGCTGGGGACCGGGTCAAGACCGCGATGCCGCGCATCTGGCCCGTCTGCTGCATTTGGGACAGATCACCGCCGTTACCCTTCCCACCGCCAGCCAGGAAGCCGCCGGTGACCTGGTGCGGGCCCGCGACGACTGCCGCGGAGATCTAATGACTGCCCGGCACCGGGTCTCCAAATTGCTTCTCCGCCAAGGAGTCGTCTACGCCGGAGGAAAAGCCTGGACTGGCCGACACGAGCTCTGGTTACGCGCTCAGCGGTTCGACAACCCGGCACTGCAGCTCAGCTACGACGCGGCCTACGACGCGATGCTGGCCTGCGTGGATCGCCGCAACCGACTCGATGATGCGATCACCGCGATGGCCGCCGACAGTGAGTTCACTCCCGTGGTGCACCGGTTGGGCTGTATCCGTGGAGTCGCGACGTTGACGGCGTTCGGGTTAGCTGTCGAGATCGGCGACTGGCACCGACTCACCGGCCGTAGCATCGGGGCCTATCGTCGGGCTGGTGCCCAGCGAGTACTCCTCAGGGGACAGCCGCTCTCAGGGTGGGGTGACCAAGACCGGCAATCGACACGTCCGCCGGCTGTTGGTCGAAGCGGCCTGGCATCACCGCACCCGATACCGACCCGGACCCGGACTTCGGCGCCGGTGGGAAGTCGCCTCGCCGGCGGTGCGAGCTCGAGGCCAGTCCGCCAACCGGCGCCTACACACCCGATGGGTCGAATTCGACGCTCGCAAGAAGCGCCCGGTCATCGCCAACGTGGCGATCGCCCGAGAACTGGCCGGCTGGTGCTGGTCGCTGGCGGTCATGCCCGACTGACCGCATCCCATAATTGTCCAGATGAGCAACGCTGAAGAGGCGGCAAGCGTCTTGGAGTGATCCGCGACTGGGCTATGAGCAATCAAGCTGTCCCACAGCTGATGACGCTCGACGCTAGACCCCGCTGGCCAACTCCGACTCGAAGGTCCCGTCTTGCGGTAGCCAATCCGCGCATTTCAGACTGACACGCGTCGACACGACACGCTCGCCCCGACAACGAAACCTCATCTGGGCAACGGAGCGGCGGCCACGACGACGGTCGCGGCCGCCGCTTCACCCTGCCCCCTTGACAAATCGACCTACATATCAGCCCAAGAGCTCCACCAACGTGGCGTTGGCGGTACCACCGCCTTCGCACATGGTCTGCAGCCCATACCGAATCCCGTTGTCGCGCATGTGATGTGCCATCCGCGTCATCAGCACCGCACCGGAAGCGCCCAGCGGGTGACCCAGCGCGATGGCGCCGCCCAGCGGATTCAGCAGACCCCGGTCCGCTCCTGTTTCGGCGAGCCAGGCCAGCGGCACCGGCGCGAAGGCCTCGTTCACCTCGAAGACGCCGACTTCCGACAGCCCGATACCGGCCTTGGCCAACACCTTCTCGGTCGCCGGAATAGGGCCGGTGAGCATGAGCACCGGATCCGCCCCGGTGACCGCGCCCGCGCAATACCGCACCATCGGTGTCAACCCCAGCCCGATTGCCATCTCCGATGTGGTCACCAACAACGCGGCCGCGCCGTCGGATATCTGCGAGGAATTGCCCGCGTGGATGACCCCGTCGTCGACGAACGCCGGTTTGAGCCCGGCCAGTTTCTCGACGCTGCTCCCGCGTCGCACACCCTCGTCGGCCGTGATGACTTCTCCGTCGTCGGTGAAAACCGGCACGATCTGGTCGATGAAGGCGCCGACGTCCTGGGCCGCGGCGGCCCGCTCGTGGGACTGCGCGGAGTATTCATCGAGCTGGCTGCGAGACAACCCCCACTTCTTGGCGATCATCTCGGCCGACAGGCCCTGGTTGAAGGAGAAATTGTCATAGCGGGCAAGGACTTTCGGACCGTACGGCATCCCGGTGGCCCTGGCCGCGCCGAGCGGCACGCGGCTCATGACCTCGACACCGCCGGCCACGACGACATCCTGTTGACCGCACATCACCGCGTGCACGGCGAAGTCGAGGGCCTGCTGGCTGGAGCCGCAGGCCCGGTTCACGGTGGTCCCGGGGATGGTCTCGGGCCAGCCGGCGGCCAGGACCGCATAACGGCCGATATTGCTGGACTGGTCACCGACCTGGGACACACATCCCCAGATCACGTCGTCGACGACCTCCGGACCGATCCCGATCCGTTCCAGCAGCTCATTGAGGACGACCGCGGACAGGTCGGCGGCATGCATGCCGGACAAGCCGCCGTTGCGCTTGCCTATCGCTGTCCTTACCGCCCCAACGATGACTGTTTCGCGCATGGCTTCTAGTAAACGACGCGCGCCGTCGCCCGGTGCACGCGGCCTGAGTTGTGCGGTACCGCCATAGAGGTTGGCATGAACATCAGCAAACCGCGCGACGGGTACGGCGGACGCCCGGGCGGCCTAAAGCGCGCTCAGGGAACCATGCGAAATGGGAGGATCGCAAGGAATTTCTTGGTAAGCCTCCAGAAATCAATTCTCTGCGGATGTTTTCCGGCGCGGGTTCGGCGCCGATGTCGGCGGCCGCTGCGGCCTGGGACGAGCTGGCATCCGCGTTGGGCTCGACGGCATCGTCGTTCGCGCGTCGTTCGCGTCGGTGACTTCGGCGCTGGCCGGTCAAACGTGACAGGAGCCGGCTTCGGCGGCGATGGCGGCCGCGGCCGCCCCGTATGCCGGATGGCTTGGGGGGGGGCGCAGGCGGGGGGGGCAGGCTGCGGCGGCGGCGCAGGCTGCGGCGGCCCAGGCGCGGGCGGTGGCCAGCGCGTTTGAGGCCGCGAGAGCTGCCACGATTCATCCGGCGGTGGTGGCCGCCGACCGCAACGGGTTGGTGCGGTTGGTGATGTCAAACCTGTTCGGGCAGAACGGCCCCCGCGATCGCGGCCGCTGACTTCGACCACGAGCGGATGTGGGCCCAAGACGTGGCCGCGTTGGTGGGGTATCACGGCGGGGGGTCCACGGCGCCCTCGGCATTGACCTGGTGGCAGCAAGCGCCGCAGAGCCTACCGACGCCGGCTGCCGATTCCCCGGCACAGAATTCGCTTATCGGGAACGTGGGCGCCGGAAACCGCGGCAATCCAAACCTAGGCAACGGAAACTTCGGCTCCGCGAACCTGGGAATGGGAACAACGGCTTCGCAAATCTGGGCAATGGAAACGGCGGGCAGTGCAATGTCGGTAAACTCCGGCGACACCGACGCGGGCGGCTGTCCGACCGCAACCAGGCGACTACCCGTTCGCGCCGGGGTTCCCGAATAGGAGCCCGCCCTGGCCGCCGGCGCCGCCGGGTATCCCGGTCCCGCCGCGACCGCCGTTGCCAATCAGCAGCGCGTTACCGCCGTTGCCTCCGACGCCGGTCGGCCCCGCGCCGTTGCCACCGGCGCCGCCGTTGCCTAGGATCCCGGCCTGGCCGCCGATCCCGCCGTTACTGGTTGACCCGCCGGCGCCACCACCGCCGCCGTTGCCCGCCAGGAACCCGGCACTGCCGCCACTCCCGCCGCCTCCGAAGGAGAGGGAGTCGCCGCCCTGGCCACCGCCGCCCAGCAGGATCGCCCTGCCCCCCGCACCACCGCCGGAGAAGCCAGCGCCGCCGGCACCGCCGTTGCCCCACAGCAACCCGCCGTTGCCACCGGCACCGCCTTTCCCGCCAGGCATGCCCGACCCACCATCGCCGCCGTTACCGATCAACCACCCGCCGGCCCCACCGGCATTCCCGCTCCCCGACGCCCCATTGGCGCCGTTGACGAACAGCGAACGCCCGGTCAGTAGCTTCACGGGCGAGAACACCCCCAAGGGCTGGGCTAAATCGACCAAGGTCGTCAGCGGGTCCGTCCCCGCGGCTGCCGTGGCCGCTGCGCTGGCCGCCTCGGTCGCCGCATACCTGCACCCACCCAAGGTCGTCGCGTGCGCAAACTCGGCATGAAACGCCGCCGTCTGCGCGCTGAGCTCCTCAAACGCCTGACCGTGGGCGGAGAACACCGCCGCAACGGCCGCCGACACCTCATCCTCAGCCGCGGCCAGCACCCCCGTAGTCTGGGTCGCCGCACGCACACTGGCCGCGCGAAGCGTCGAGCCGACATGGGACAGATCGGTTGCTGCCGAACTTATAAACTCGGGGGCCGCCACGACATACGACATCGCTATCCACCTAATCCGCTACACCAAACCCCCGGCGAGATTGACTTTATCGCCGTTTCCGCCTCCGCATACACCGTTTCGGCAAAGTTGTACGACGGCCGAGCCAGCAGAAGGGACTCGGCCTGCGGTGTTATTCCCGGCTTTTCAAAAGAAGCTTGAGCATTCTAATAGCGAAGTATCACAATACCTTTCGCTGCCCCTCGGCGGCGCACCCCAATCATGCCTTAAACGGGCCGCAGCGACTGCCCGCAATGTATGACACCCGGACGGGCTCGCAACGGCGGTTCGGTCGGCACGACTGCCCGCACCCCCGCCTACTGACCTCGCCGGACGGTTCGATGAACTGCCGGAGGTCGACGCGCGCACTATCGCCTGAGAGTCGACCGAGCCCTCGGCAGGCGGCCCCGGATCGGCCTGATGCACCTATCTATGCTGGGGGCAATGCAGCTCGTCCAGGGCCGGCGACCAAGGTTGGCGCGCGGCAGCAGCATCGGGGTTGGCAGGCGCCGGCCACGCCGGGCACTCTGGCTTCTTCAACTCGGGCTCCGGAAACTCGGGCTCCTTCAACCCGGGCTTCTTCAACTCGGGCGTGGGCAATTCCGGACTCCAGAACTCGGGCGTTTTACCGGGAAGCTCGGTTGGGCCAACGCGGGCGCAGGAGGCTTCCAGGCGGGTATCGGCAACATGGGCCAGGGCAACGCGGGTTTAACCACGGCGACCAAAACGCGGGACTGTTCAACTCGAATGTGGCCAACTCGGGCATCGCGAACCCCGGCACCTCCAGTTCGGCGTACCTAAACAAGGTTTCTAACGAGTCGGGCTTATTCCACTCCTGGCGATTACTCCGATTGCCCGGATTGCTCTGGTCCATCCCGTTTCGATAGCGCCCAGCGGCCGGTAAAGGTCGGCTCGCGCCGCTCGGCGAACGCGGCAAACGCGGCCCGGGTGTCCGCGGTCGCGAAATTGACGCCCTGCGCGCGGGCCTCGTTTGCCAGCGCCTCACGCAGGGTGCTGCCGGAGCCCTCATTCAGCAACGCCTTGCTCTGCGCGAGCGCGATCGGCGGACCGGCCACCAGCCGGCCGGCGAGGTCGGTGACGAAGGCGTCGATCTCCGGCGGCCGGGACCACCCAGGTCACCAGGTTCAGGGCTCGGGCTTCCTCGGCGTCGATCATCTCGGCGAGCAGCGTGAGCCGCTTCGCCTGTTGCAGGCCAACGAGTTTCGGCAGCAGCCAGGAGCCGCCGAGATCGAGCGACAGGCCGCGCTTGGAAAAGATCTGAGAAAACTTCGATTCCGGCGTGGCCACCACCAGGTCACAGCCGAGTGCGAGGTTCCATCCCGCGCCGACGGCCACCCCGGTCACCTTGGCGATCGTCGGAACCGGGAGCTCATGCAGCAGTAGTGCCACGTCGGTCAGCCGACGCATCCGGTAGGTGGGATGGGTGTCGTCGCGGGCCGAAAGATCGGCGCCGGAGCAAAAACTCCCCCCGGTGCCGGTGAGCACCACCGCGCGCACAGAGCGGTCGTCGCCCGCCGCGGTCAGCGCGTCTCGCAACGCCAGCCACAATTCCCGGTTGATCGCGTTCTTCAGGCGCGGACGGTTGAGGGTCAGCGTCCGCACCCCATCGCGGTCATCGCAGCGCAGCACGGGCCCGTCGGCCATGGTCGTCACATCACCTCGGACGCGGCCATCAATAGCTCCTGGGCAGTTTGAGGACATGCGACCCGAGGAAATTCAGGATCATCTCCTGACTGATCGGTGCGATCTTCATCAGCCGGGCCTCGCGGAAGTAACGCGTAATGTGATACTCCTCCGCGTAGCCCATGCCGCCGTGGGTTTGCAGCGCCCGGTCCGCGGCCGCAAAGCCGGCATCGGCGCACAGATATTTGGCGGTATTCGCTTCGCGCCCACAGGGTTTGCCGTTGTCGTAGAGCCAGGTGGCCTTGCGCAACATCAGCTCGGCGGCATCCAGCCTGGCCAGCGAATCCGCCAGCGGAAACTGGATGCCCTGGTTCATGCCGATCGGCCGTCCAAACACCTCACGCTCGTTCGCGTACTGCACCGCTTTGTCCAGCGCTACCCTGCCGATCCCCAGCGCCTCGGCGGCGATCAGCATCCGTTCCGGATTCAGGCCGTCCAGGATGTATTGAAATCCCTTGCCTTCCTCACCAATTCGATCCTCGACCGGCACCGTCAGATTGTCGATGAATAGCTCGTTGGAGCTGACGGCGTTGCGACCCATCTTGCGGATCGGGCGGATGTCGACCCGGCTGCGGTCCAGATCGGTGAGGAACAACGTCATCCCGTCGGTCTTCTTCGCAACCTCGTCGTAGGACTCTGTGCGGGTCAGCAGCAGGATCTTATCTGATTCCAGCGCTTTTGAGATCCACACCTTGCGGCCGTTGACCACATAGCGATCCCCGTCGCGTTTGGCGAATGTGCTGATGCGCGAGGTGTCCAGGCCGGCACCGGGCTCGGTGACCCCGAAGCAGACGTGGATTTCGCCGGTCGCCACCCGAGGCAACGTGCGCGCCTTGAGCTCCTCGGAGCCGTGCACCACTACCGGTTGCATGCCGAATATCGACAGGTGGATCGAACTGGCGGCGTTCATCGCCCCACCGGATCTGGCGACCTCTTCGAGCAACAGCGTGGCTTCGGTGATTCCGAGGCCATGGCCGCCGTACTCGGTCGGGATCGTCATCCCCAGCCAGCCACCGTCGGCGATCGCCCGATAGAACTCGGTCGGAAACTCGTGCGCCTGGTCTTTTTCCATCCAATAGTGGTCGTCGAACTTGCGCGCCAACTCGGCGACCGACCGGCGGATCAGCTCCTGATCTTCGGTGAGCTCAAACTCCATGGCGCGCCCCCTTTCACCGCGAGCAGACGCAAAAGCAGCCAAAAACCATCGATTTCAGCGGCCTTTGCGTCTGCTCGGCATCATGAGGTGGGCTCAGTCCTGGTTGCCGGTGAGCGCTTTCGCGTTGGCGGCAAACTCCGCGAACGACGAACCCGCCCTGCTGTCCTTCTGGTGGCCCCGAGCCTTGATGGATACGTCGTGGCCCTCGGCGGCCTTGCGCAGCGCGCCGACCGTCGCCTGCTCCGGTGCGATATGAGTGAACGGGTCGAACGAGTACCAACGCATCGCGTTCTCGTAGGTCATCTTCTTGATCTCGTCGTCCGGAACGTTGTTGACCGACAACACATCCCACAGCTCCTCCGGGGCGCCCGGCCACATCGAGTCGCTGTGCGGGTAGTCGGCCTCCCAGCAGATGTTGTCGATGCCGATCATGTTGCGCAGCTTGACGCCAACCTTGTCGCTGATGAAACACGTCAGGAAGTGGTCACGGAACACGTCGGACGGCAGCTTGTCGCCGAAGTTCTGATGCGTCCACGTCGAGTGCATCTCGTAGGTCCGGTCCGCGCGCTCCAAGAAATAAGGGATCCAGCCGGTGCCGCCCTCGGACAACGCGATCTTCAGGTCCGGGTACTCCTTGATCGGCCGCGACCACAGCAGATCCGCGGCGGCCTGCACGATGTTCATCGGCTGCAGCGTGATCATCACGTCCATCGGCGCATCCGGTGCCGTGATCGCCAGCCGGCCCGAGGAACCGATGTGGATATTCATCACGGTGTTCGTGTCGCATAAGGCTTCAAACAACGGGTTCCAGTACTCGCTGTGGAAGCTGGGGTAGCCCATCGCGGCCGGATTCTCGGTGAACGTCAGCGCGTGCACGCCCTTCTTCGAAACCCGGCGCACCTCCTGGGCGCATAACTCCGCATCCCAGATCACCGGGATTGCCATCGGGATGAACCGCGCCGGGTACGCCCCGCACCACTCCTCGATGTGCCAGTCGTTGTAGGCCTCAACCAAAGCCAGCGAGAACTCCGGGTCTTCCGTCGCGAACAGGCGCCCGGCGAAACCCGGGAAGGACGGGAAGCAGATCGAGGCCATGATGCCCCCGGCGTTCATGTCCTTGACGCGTTCGTCGACGTTGTAGCAGCCCGGCCGAATCTCATCGAGACCCGTGGGCTCGATCCCATACTCTTCCTTTGGCCGGCCGGCCACCGCGTTGAGCGCCACGTTCGGGATGACCGTGTCGCGGAACTTCCACATGTCCGAACCGTCCGGGTTGTGCACCAGCCGTGGCGCGTCGTCCAGGTACTTCGACGACAGATGGTCCTTGAACATGTTCGGCGGTTCCACGATGTGGTCGTCGACGCTGATCAGGATCATGTCCTCTTTGTTCATGGCCGTGCCCCTCTCCATTGGGTCCTCGAGCGTCTTTAGAGGATCGAGCGCAGCCACCGAGCGGGCATCGGCGAGCCGCCACCTGCCTCCAAGCTCTCTAGTGTTGAAAACTATCTTCTCGCGAAGCGAGAATCAACATCCAGGGTAGCCGCGCGGACACCGCGCGGCCGCGTCGCGCGCTCGATGGCGGGGCAAATTGCCTGTCATCCAGCGACAACGCGGTAACGGAAGAACCGCAACCTGCCAGGCGGTCCCCACCGACCCCCGAAGTTGCGGCCCGCACCACCGACGGCCGCGCGCCGAGTCGCGCCAGCATTGACCACGGGAAGGAATCGTGCAAGTCTATTGGTTGGAAATGAGAATCGGATTCTCGCTAGCCGAGAGGAGACCGCGGCATGCGCCTGCCGCCGTTGCCCGCTGATATGTGGGACGAGGCTGTCGACCAGGCGCTCGCCGCCATGCTGCCCGCTGAACGCCGCAACCCGCGTGACGCCTCCAACGTGCTCTCGACGCTCGTCAACCACCCCGCGCTGACCAAGGCGTTTCTCCGCTTCAACGTCCACCTCTTGTACACGTCCACGCTGCCGCCGCGTATCCGTGAATTGGCGATCCTGCGGGTCGCGCATCGTCGCGACTGCGCCTACGAGTGGTCGCATCACGCGGAACTGGCGAAACGCGAAGGCATCACGGACGACGAGATCGCCGCGGTCCGAAGGGGTCCCGACAGTTGGACCGGGGAAGAAATCGGGGACGAATTCGAGCGCGCGGTGCTCACCGGAGTCGACGAACTCGACGAGAAATCCCAGTTGTCCGACGAGACGTGGGCGACACTCGGCGAGCGCCTGGACGATCGTCAGCGGATGGACTACGTCTTCACGGTCGGCTCCTACACGATGCTGGCCATGGCCCTCAACACTTTTGGCGTTGAGCTTGAACAAGAGCTAGAAAGGTAGACCGTTGGCGCACTTCCCTAAACCAGCCGCGGGAAGCTGGACGGAGAACTATCCCGAACTGGGTACCGCACCAGTCGATTACACCGACTCCATCGATCCGGCGTTCTTCGAAGCCGAACGCGACGCGATCTTCAAAAAGACCTGGCTCAACGTCGGTCGGGTCAACCGGCTGCCGCGCACCGGAAGCTATTTCACCAAGGAACTCCCGTCCGCCGGCCCAGGTATGTCGGTTATCGTCGTCA
Organism: uncultured Actinomycetota bacterium; assembly: GCA_963778135.1. Classification (GTDB taxonomy): domain Bacteria; phylum Actinomycetota; class Actinomycetes; order Mycobacteriales; family Mycobacteriaceae; genus Mycobacterium. Next base: position 470,564 of record CAVZTC010000006.1, read on the forward strand.
AAACCAAAGACGGGGCCATCAAGGCGTATCACAACATCTGCCGCCACCGCGGAAACAAGCTGGTGTGGAACGACTTTCCGCACGAGGAGACCTCCGGCGCCTGCCGGCAGTTCACCTGCAAGTACCACGCCTGGCGCTACAGCCTCGACGGTGATTTGACCTTCATCCAGCAGGAGGACGAGTTCTTCGACGTCGACAAGAGCCAGTTCGGTTTGGTGCCCGTCCGCTGCGAGGTGTGGGAAGGCTTCATCTTCATCAACCTCGATCAGAACGCCAAGCCGCTCACCGACTATCTCGGACCACTGGCCAAGGGCATCGAGGGCTACCCATTCCACGAGATGACCGAGTCCTACTCCTACCGGGCCGAGGTCGGCAGCAACTGGAAGCTGTTCATCGACGCGTTCGCCGAGTTCTACCACGCGCCGGTGCTACACCAGGGGCAGTACACCAAGGAAGAAGCCGCCAAGATCATGAAATACGGTTTCGAGGCACTGTATTACGAGCTGGCCAGCCCGCACGGAATGATCTCCACCTGGGGTGGTCAGGCGCCGCCCGTGGACATGTCCATGGTGAAGCCCATGGACCAGGTATTGCGCAGCGGTCTATTCGGGCCCTGGGACAAGCCGGACGTGATCGCGAACCTCGACGAGCTGCCCCGGGGGGTCAACCCGAAGAAAGTCAAACAGTGGGGCATCGACTCGTGGCACTTCTACCCGAACTTCATGCTGTTGATCTGGGAGCCGGGCTGGTTCCTGACCTACCACTATTGGCCGACCGCCGTTGACAAGCACATCTTCGAGTGCACACTGTATTTCGTTCCGCCGAGAAACGCCCGCGAACGCCTGGCCCAAGAATTGGCCGCGGTGACCTTCAAGGAGTACGCGCTTCAGGACTCCAATACCCTGGAGGCGACCCAGACCATGATCGGCACCAAGGTAATCAAGGACTTTCCGCTGTGCGATCAGGAGATCCTGCTCCGCCACCTACACAAAGTGACCGGAGACTACGTTAAGGAGTATGCGAACAATGGCGCTTCCCGCTGAATTCGCAGATCTAGAGCCCTATCTCGATTGGGACCTGGCAGGAGAGCCCGAGCGCTACGCCAAGCGGCTGGCGTCCACGATGACCGAGATGCAGGCGTTCTACGACGTCGCGTTCCCGCGCCTGAACGACGTGATCGCCTACTGCGACAAGTTTCCGCTGGCCGACCTGCCCGAGGACGCACGGACCCTGATGCACCTGATGCAGTCGCTGGTCATGGTGTCGTTTCCGGTCGAGGCGTGGAAGCAGCCGCGCGTTCCCGACAGCGGTGCGGCCTGGGTGGAGCTGATCCGGGAACCGGTGATCTGAACGGTGTTGACGCTCAAGGCCGCCGGGCTGCTTGACGTCGACGCCGGGGAGATCGTCGAGCCCGGCATCCTGCGGGTCGACGGTGATCGGATCGCCGGTGTCGGTGGCGCTCCCGAGGGCGAACTGATTGATCTGGGTGAGGCGTTCCTGCTGCCCGGGCTGATGGATATGGAGGTCAACCTCCTGATGGGCGGGCGCGGGGAGAAGCCCGGGCTGTCTCAGGTCCAGGACGACCCTCCGACGCGCGTGTTGCGTGCGGTCGGAAATGCCCGGCGGACGTTGCGCGCCGGATTCACCACGGTCCGCAACCTCGGCCTGTTCGTCAAGACCGGTGGGTACCTGCTCGACGTGGCGTTGGGCAATGCCATCGACGCGGGCTGGGTCGACGGACCGCGGGTGGTGCCGGCCGGGCACGCAATCACCCCGACCGGCGGGCACCTGGATCCGACGATGTTCGCGGCCTTCGCCCCGCATGTGCTGGACCTGACGGTCGAGGAAGGCATCGCCAACGGCGTCGACGAGATCCGCAAGGCGGTGCGCTACCAGATCAAACACGGCGCGCAGCTGATCAAGGTGTGCTGCTCGGGCGGCGTCATGTCACTGACCGGACCGCCGGGCGCGCAACACTATTCGGACGAGGAGCTGCGCGCGATCGTCGACGAGGCACACCGGCGCGGGCTGCGCGTCGCCGCGCACACGCACGGCGCCGACGCCGTCAAGCACGCGGTCGCGGCGGGCATTGACTGCATCGAGCACGGCTTCCTGGTCGATGACGAGGCGATCGCGTTGATGGTCGAGCACGGCACATTTTTGGTGAGCACGCGGCGCCTCGCCGAAGGCATGGACGTCTCCCACGCGGCGCCCGAGCTGCAGGCCAAGGCCGCGGAGATGTTCCCGAAGTCGCGCACGTCGATACTGGCCGCCTACGAGGCCGGCGTCAAGATCGCCGTCGGGACCGACGCGCCCGCGATACCGCACGGCCGCAACGCCGATGAGCTTGTCACCCTTGTCGACTGGGGGATGCCGCCGCTGGCGGTGCTGCGCGCGGCCACGGTAACCGCCGCCGAGCTCATCGACTGCACGGACCGGGGCCGGCTGGCGCCGGGCCAGCTTGCCGATGTCATAGCGGTGCCGGGAAATCCGTTGGAGGACATCACCGTTACCCGAAACGTCAGCTTTGTCATGAAAGGCGGCAAGGTCTATGTCGACAAATCAGCCAACCAAAACTGACGACCTGGTAGAGATCCAGCAATTGCTAGCCCGGTATGCGGTAACCATCACCCAGGGCGACATCGACGGGCTCGTCGGCGTGTTCACACCGGACGGAACCTACAGCGCGTTCGGCGACACCTACACGCTGGACAGGTTCCCCGAACTGGTCGCCGCCGCGCCAAAGGGCCTGTTTATGACCGGCACCGCGGCAGTGGAGCTGGACGGCGATTCGGCCAGCGGCACCCAACCGCTGTGCTTCATCGAACACTCTGCTCATGACATGCGTATCGGCTACTACCGCGACACCTACTTGCGGACCGCCGCGGGTTGGCGGCTGAAAACCCGCGCCATGACGTTCATCCGGCGCAGCGGCGTGCACGACTCTGGGCGGCCGCACGCCGTCAACCGGCCCAGTCCGTGACCGATTCAGGCAGGGTCGAGGAATTCCGGAAGGGTCTGCGCGCCTGGCTCGATGAGCACGACCTGACCCCTGGGCCCGACTACTCGCTGCAGGGCCACATGGAGCAGTTCGCCCGGGTCAGCCGGGCCCTGTATGACGCCGATTGGATGCGGTACGGCTGGCCGGTCCAGGTAGGCGGCCTGGGTGGGCCTGCGGTCCTGCGTGCGATCGTCGGCGAGGAGGTGGTCGGCCGCCGGCTCGCCGAACCCGGGCCATACTCAATGCTCGAGGTGCTCGCGCCGACGATGATCGATTATGCCCCAACCGAACTCGCCGCGGAGATGGTGCCGCGGCTGCTCAGCGGCCGCGAGCAATGGTGTCAGGGCTTCTCCGAACCGGGTTCGGGCAGCGACCTGGCCTCGCTGGCAACTCGCGCGACCCAGCGCGGGGACAACTGGATCGTCAACGGGCAGAAGGTGTGGACCAGCTTCGCGCAATTCTCCACGCGATGCGTCCTGCTCACCCGCACCGCACCCGCTGATTCCAGCCCGCATGACGGGATCACGGCGTTCTTCGTCGACCTGGACACGCCCGGCATCACCATCCGGCCGCTGCGCACGATGCATGGGGTCGACGAGTTCTGCGAGGTCTACTACGACGACGTCGCGATCCCGGCGAGCCGGATGCTGGGTAAACCGGGTGACGGCTGGCGGCTGGCCATGGACCTGCTGCCCTACGAGCGCTCCACCTGCTTTTGGCAGCGGATCGCTTACCTCTATTCACGATTCGACGCACTCATCGCCGAGGCGAAGGATCGAGACGATTCTTCTTTGGGTGCGGCGTATCTCGCGCTGCACACGGTGCGCTGCCGGTCCCGCGCCACCCAGCATCGGCTGGGCAACGGGGAGCGGCTCGGGGCGGAGACCTCGATCGACAAGGTGCTGCTGGCCACCGCCGAGCAACGGCTCTACGACACCGTCCGCGACCTGCTGCCCGGGACTCTGGAATTCGAAGACACGCCGTGGCGCCCGGAATACCTGTACTCGCGCGCGGCGACCATCTACGGCGGCACGGCCGAAATCCAGCGCAACATCATCGCCCGCCGGCTGCTCGATCTCGGAAAGGAGTGAGCCCTGCAAATGACAGACATAACAACAGACGCCGAGGCGCTGCGCATGCTGGCCGGCTCCCTGCGCACCACTATGGGCGCCGCCCACGGCGCCAAGCTCGAGGCGGCCCTGTCCGACCTCGGCTGGCTGGACATGCTCGATGAAATCCCCGACATCGCAATTCCTTTGGTGTTCCGGCTGCTGGGAGAGACCGGCGCGCAGGCAGCCGCGCTCAACGACGTCGTGCTACGCGCGGCCGGGCGTCCGACCGGCGGTAGCCTGCCGCTGCCGTTCGCGGGCGGCCGCTGGGTTATCTGGGAACGCGGCAGTGGTTCCAGTGGTTCCAGTGGTTCGAGTTCGGCGATCGACGGCGAACTGCCGATACATCCTGTGCGAGAGGGAGATCCACTGCCGCAGGCGGCGGTGGCCGCGGGCCGGCGGGCGTTGGGCTGGTGGCTCGTGGGCACCAGCCGCGCGATGCTCTCACTCGCACGCCAGCACGCCCTGGACCGCATGCAATTCGGCCGGCGCATCGCCTCGTTCCAGGCGATCCGGCACCGGCTGGCCGAGGCGCTCGTCGCCATCGAAGGCGCCGAGGCGACGCTGCACGCGGCCACCGACCAACCGGACGACCTGGCCTGCTTGCTGGCCAAGGCCGCGGCCGGCCAAGCGGCGCTGACCGCCACACGGCACTGCCAGCAGGTGCTCGGCGGGATCGGGTTCACCGCCGAACACCAGTTGCACCGCCACGCGAAGCGGTCGTTGATCTTGGATGGATTGCTGGGCAGCACGCGCGAGCTGACCCGGGAGGCCGGGACAGCGCTGCGGGCCAACGGATTCGCACCACGGCTGGCTCAGCTGTAGCGCCGTGGCGCCGTGTGTTTCGCAGGCCATGCCCCCTATTCCGGCCCCGCCAGCCTAGAATCAGCACACATGAGCCAACCAGCGCAACGATCCCCGAGGGACCCCGATGCGCCCCGGAACGAAGTCGGCGTCGCCTCGCTGATCTTGGGCCTGGTCGCGCTGATCAGCTGTTGGCTGTTGATCGGGGTTGCATTCGGTATCGCGGCCGTCATCACGGGCGATATCGGGCGAGGACGTGCCAAGCGCGGCGAAGCGAACAATCTGCGCGTCGCAACGGCCGGCATGGCGTTGGGCGGGGTGGCAATCGTGGCTGGGCTGGTGGCCATTGGCTACTGGGCCTGGCTGGACAGCAAGCAGAATTGACAGCGCTGACGTTGATCACACACCGCGACTCTGCATCTCACGACCCGTGTCGCGAGATGCACATTGGCGCAGGCTAATTCCGCTAGTGTCGAGGTAGCCCCAACACTCGTTCGGCGATGATGTTGCGCTGGATTTCCGACGTGCCACCGGCGATGGTTGCGGCGAAGCTGCGCACATAACGGTCAAACCAGCTGCGGTAGTGGCTGTCCAGGTCCAGCGGGGCGAACGGCGCCGTGACCCCGCGGTACGCCAGCCCGTCGGCGCCGACAGCATTGAGCGCGTCCTCGCCGGCGCGTTGCAGCGCCTCGGAACCAAGCAGCTTGAGCACCGACTGGGCGGGAACATCTTCCTCCCCGCGGACGGCGCGCGCCAGGGCCCGCGATCCCAGCAGCCGCAGCGCGTGGGCATCCATCACCAGGCTGGCGTAGCGATCCCGCTCGAGCGCACCGGACGGGTTGATCGTGACGGTCAGCGCGTGCAATAGGTCAACATAATCCATCCACAGCATGACGCGTTCGTGCCCAAGGGAACCCGTCGCCACCCGCCAGCCACCATTGAGCTCGCCGACCAAATTCTCCGCCGGTACCCGCACATCGGTGAAGAACACCTCGTTGAAATCGAAGTCATCGCTGCCGCAGACCGACGCGAACGGACGGCGCAGCACACCGGGAGTGTCGGTCGGGATCAGCAACACGCTGATGCCCTTGTGTTTTGGCGCCTCCGGATCGGTGCGCACGAACGTCAACAACACGTCGGCGTCATGGGCACCCGACGTCCACACCTTCTGCCCATTGACCACGAAGTGGTCGCCCTCCGAATCCGACCGCCGCACGGCCCGGGTTTTCAGCGACGCCAGGTCCGAGCCCGCACCCGGTTCGCTCATCCCCAGCGACGCGGTGATCTCGGCCCGCAAAATCGGAACCGCCCATCGCCGCTTTTGCTCTGGCGTGCCGAACGTCAACAGCGACGCCGCAATGATGCCCACGCCCTGCGGATTGAAACTCTGATGGATCCGCCGCCGCCCCAACTCCGCCATGTACACGTATTGCTGCAATAGCGTGGCGTTGCGCCCACCAAATTCGGGCGGGTTGCCGGGCAGCAGCCATCCGCTGTCGAACAGGAGCCGCTGCCAGCGGCGGGCCCACTCCGGGACATGCGAGCTGGAGCGGGGCCGCTCGGACGCCTCGCCCGAGTTGGCAAGGCTGGGCAGGTTCCCGTCGAGAAACGCCACGAATTCGGCGCGGAACGCCTCGACGTCGGCGTCAAAGGTCAGCTGCACGGCACTCCCCGACTGTCTTAGGCGCCCGCCGGCGCCCAGTCGATCGAGGTTTCGGGTTCTCCGGGACGGCGCGTTATGTTCTGTGCGATTACGCTTCCATACGCACGTGTAAGAGAATAGTATTCTCGTCGTGAGAAAGTTACAATCTCCGAAACGTCACCCTCGAGGGGGTTGAGCACAGCGATGTCACGGCGTTCTCCGGTACAGTCCAACCATGTTCTTCCCTCGCGGCAAGCAGGTGAGCCGGCGATGACCACCCCAAGCGAAGAGCCGGCCTGGAAGCAGCGCGCCGTCGAGCGGTCCATCAAGACCGCCAAACTGCGAGCCGCCCAGCGCGTTCAGCGCTTCCTCGATGCGGCGCAGGCCATCATCATCGAAAAGGGCAGCACGGACTTCACCGTTCAGGAGGTCGTGGACCGGTCCCGCCAATCGCTGCGGAGCTTCTACCTGCAGTTCGACGGCAAACACGAGTTGCTGCTCGCGCTCTTCGAAGACGCACTGAGCCGGTCGGCCGACCAGATCCGCGCAGCAACCGAAAGCCACTCCGACCCGATGGAGCGGCTGAAGGTCGCCGTCGAGTTGTTGTATGAGGCCTCCCGTCCCGACCCGACGGCCAAGCGTCCGCTGTTCACCGACTTTGCGCCCCGATTGCTGGTCACGCACCCGGCCGAGGTCAAGATGGCCAACGCGCCGCTGATTGCGTTGCTCACCGAACTCATGGAAGCGGCCGGCGGCGCAGGCGAATTGCGCGCCGGCATCAATCCCAGGCGGGTGGCCGCCATGACGATGCAGACCGTGATGTTCCTCGCGCAGTACAGCGGCGGCACCGATGACGCAACCGTCCATCCCATCACCGCCGACGAGGTGTGGGACTTCTGCTCGCACGGATTCGCCGGCTAACTCCAGGCACCGGCCTGGGCAAATACTGCACCGGATTTGCCTAATGAGAATGTCATTCTCTAATGTCAAGAATTACAGATACCTGATACGGATTCGCCGTTAACACCCGTTGGTGGATGAGGTGCGCCGATCAGATCAACTCAGGAATTGGGGTAGCGATGACGGGACATGCGCGGGGCCGCGTAGAAGGGAAAGTCGCTTTCATCACCGGGGCGGCGCGTGGTCAGGGCCGCAGCCATGCTGTGCGATTGGCGCAAGAAGGCGCCGACATCATCGCCGTCGACGTCTGTAGGCCCATCGTGCAGAACACCACCATCCCGGCGTCGACGCCCGAGGATCTGGCCGAGACCGCCGACCTGGTCAAGGGCCTCAACCGCAGAATCTTCACGGCCGAAGTCGATGTGCGCGATTACGATGCGCTGAAATCGACAGTGGACGCCGGCGTCGAGCAGCTCGGCCGGCTAGACGTCATCGTGGCCAACGCGGGCATCGGCAACGGCGGCGACACACTGGACAAGACCAGCGAATACGACTGGCAGGAAATGATCGACGTGAACCTCTCGAGCGTATGGAAGTCGGTGAAAGCCGCTGTGCCACATATCATCGCGGGCGGCAAGGGCGGCTCGATCATCCTGACCAGCTCGGTGGGCGGGCTCAAGGCCTACCCCCACTGCGGCAGCTACGTCGCCGCCAAACACGGTGTCGTGGGCATCATGCGGTCCTTCGCAGTGGAGTTGGGGCAGCACATGATTCGCGTCAACACCGTCAACCCCACCCATGTCAGCACCCCGATGATCATGAACGAGGGGACCTGGAGGTTGTTCAGGCCGGATCTGGAAAGCCCGACCGCCGACGACATGGCGCCGATCTGCCAGATGTTCCATACGCTGCCCGTTCCGTGGGTGGACCCCATCGACGTCAGCAACGCGGTGCTGTTCTTCGCCTCCGACGAGTCGCGCTACATCACCGGGGTGACTCTGCCCGTCGACGCGGGTAGCTGCCTGAAATAGGGTTCCGTCCTATGGACGGATTCGACGGGCGATTCGAGGGGCGGGGCACGGTCATCACCGGCGGTGCGAGCGGCATCGGTTTGGCGACCGCCGTCGAATTCGCACGCCGCGGGGCCAGCGTCGTACTCGCGGACGTCGACGAGCCGGGGCTCGAACAGTCCGTGGCGCGGTTGCGCGGCGACGGGGTCGACGCGCACGGCGTGCGATGCAACGTGCGGTACCTCGACGAAATGGTCCACCTCGCGGACGAGTCCTTCCGCCTTCTCGGCCGCGTCGACGTCGTATTCAGCAACGCCGGCATTGCCGTCGCGGGACCGCTCGCGCAGATGACCCACGACGACTGGCGCTGGGTCATCGACATTGACCTGTGGGGCTCGATCCATGCCGTCGAGGCGTTCTTGCCGAGGTTGCTCGAGCAAGGGACGGGCGGCCACATCGCCTTCACCGCGTCGTTCGCCGGCCTGGTACCCAATGCCGGCCTCGGACCATACTCCGTTGCCAAATATGGCGTTGTCGCCCTGGCCGAGACTCTGGCCCGCGAGGTCAAGGAAAGCGGCATCGGCGTGTCGGTACTCTGCCCGATGGTCGTCGAAACACCGCTCGCTGCCAACTCTGCGCGAATCCGCAACGCGGACAACGGAGTGTCGGCAACACCAACGGTGCCGGGGTCGCTCGGGCGGCTCCCGTCGCAGGATGGCAGCCTGGGCGTCGACGACGTCGCCCGGCTCACCGCCGACGCGATTGAGGCCAATCGCCTGTATGTCCTTCCGCACCAGGCCTCCCGCGCCTCCATCCGCCGCAGGTTCGAGCGCATTGACCGCACTTTCGACGAGCAGGCCGCCAACGGATGGCGCCACTAATCGCCGGCGAGATTCAGGCGGGCGCGCGGCCGATGGTGCCGTCGGCTTCCAGCTCGGCGATCTGGAATGCGGTCAGGCCCAGCGCGGCGAGCACCTCATGGTTGTGCTCACCGAGCAAAGGCGCCGGCTGGGTGTGGAATGCGCCCGGTCCGGCGGAGAACCTCATCGGCACGGTGCTGAGCCTGGCCCGGCCGCACACCGGGTGATCGACGTCTTCGAAGAAGCCGCGAAAATTCAGCTGATCCAGCTCCGTTTGTCGATGCGGCTGCATCACCTTGGCCACCGGAACGCCGGCATCCCAGAGGGTTGCGACGACGTCGTCAGTGCTGCGGCGCTCACACCACGCGGCCAGGTGTCCATCGATCAGATCCGCGTGCCCGCGCCGTCCGGATGCGGTGGCCAGCACCGGATTCGTTGCCCAGGCGGGTGATCCGAGCGCTCCCCGTAAGCAGCGCCACTCATCGTCGGTGGCCACCGCGATGGCGACCCAGCTGTCGAGCCGGCCGAACTCGTCGACATCCGCTGTGCGGTAGAGGTTTTGCGGCGCCGCCGTCGGTCCCCGGTTGCCCGCACGTTCCAGCAGCGCCCCGTAGGCGGAATACTCGATGACTTGCTCGGCGGAGATGGCCAGAGCCGCATCGACCATCGCCGCCTCGACCAGGACGCCCAGGCCGGTGCGCCGGCGGTGCTCCAGCGCCAGCAGCAGCGCATTGACCGCATGCACGCCCGCGTTTGGGTCGCCGATCGAATACGGCTCGTAGGGAGGGCGGTCGGGATAGCCGGTCAGCCAGCTCAGGCCGGCCGCCGACTCGATCGCGTACGCGAACGCGGGGTTGTCACGCCAGGGCCCGTCGAGCCCGAACCCGGGCATCCGCAGCATGACCGCGTCGGGCCGAAGCGCTTGAACGCCCATGAAGTCCAGCCCGATCTGGTCCAGCACCCGGGGTGTGAAGTTTTCCACGATCACATCGCAGGTCGCGACGAGCCGGCGCAGCACCTCCGGCCCGCGGGGGCTCCGCAGGTCGATCGCCAGCCCCTTCTTGTTGGTGTTCAGTGCGGCGAAGATCGGCGACTTCTCCCACCAGAGGTCTTCGGTGACGGGCACACCGGCGATCATTCTGGTGCCGTCGGGACGACGGGCGGATTCCACGTGGACAACCTCGGCGCCGAGCATGGCCAGGAAGTGGGTGCAGCACGGACCGGCCCAGAACGTCGTCATGTCCAGCACCCGAAGCCCGCTCAGCGGCAACGGGTTTGCCGATCCGGTCGGCGCGGGCCGCGGAGTCACTGTCGCGGCGCGATAATGCTCGGTGTGCTCACCCAGCCGCGGCGCCCGACCGGGTTGGCGCAACCGCGCGGGCCGCATCCGATAGGGGTGGCCAGGCTGGCAGAACCCGTCCCGCGGATTACGGACAAATGAGCCGCGCTCCCGGAAGTGGTCCAATGCCGCAATATTCGCGCCATTGGCGACGGGCGCGTTGGGGATCCGGAAAGCTGTTGCCAGCTCGCGGATTTCCGCGACCTGATGGTTCTGGACCCACGCGTAGATCTCCCCCGCGTGGATGTTGGCCTGTTCGGTGATCGAGAGCGGCGATTGCTCGTCGATCCACTCCGGATGACCGACCATCACACAGAGGTCGAACCATTGCTGCGCGGTTCCACACCCCAGGTCAACCAGGCCGTCCTTCGCCTGGGCCACACCCGGAACAGTGCGCCGCCGGGCGTCCCGCCAGGGCCGGCCGAGCATCTCGAAGTAGGTCACCGGGTAATAGGTCAGGCAGAGGATCTGCGTCTCCAGCATCGACAGGTCGATGAGTTCGCCGGGGCCCTCTTGGTCCTCGCCGCCGACCCCACGCGACCGCGATGCCAGGGTCGCCGCGCTCGCGTAGGCTCCGGCCAGGTATTCACCGACCTGGCCGGCGACGAACACCGGCGCTCGGTCGGCCTCGCCTCGACCCAGCCCCACGATTCCGCCCGACCAGGCCTGCAGGGTGAATTCGGTTGCGGCGCGGTCCCGCCACGGACCCTGCAACCCGAACGGGGTGATCGAGGTAACCGTCAGATGCGGATGCGCCCGGCGCAACTCAGCGGGGGTAAAGCGCTGGTGTTCGGCAACTTTCGAGCCCGCAGACCACACCACCGCGTCGGCCGCCGCCAGCAGTCCGCAGACCATGTCGACATCGGCCTCGGCGTCCGGGTCGGCGACCACGCTGTGCTTGGAGCCGGCCAGGTAACCAAACAAAGCGCCGTCGCCGCCACGCTCGATAGCCGCGCCGGAGGATGACCAGCGCCGCAGCGGATCACCCTCCGGCGCCTCGACTTTGATGACGTCGGCGCCCCCGTCGGCAAGTAACTTGGTGCAGTACGCGCCCGCTATTCCGGTGGATAGGTCGACGACCGCATAACCGGCCAGCGGCGGTTCTTGTTGATCAGGCGGGGCGTCCCCTGCTCCCGCCACTCATGCCTGCCAGAACGGGCTCGACGTCAGCACTTCCGGGCCGTCGGGGGTGATCAGCACCGCTTCCCGTCCGAAAACGGCACCGACTCCCTGCTCCCACACATAGCCCGTCACGGCGAGCACCATTCCCGGCTCCAGTCGTTCGCCGGCCGCGGTGGCCGGCAGGTGCTTGGAGATGACGGGCGGGTCAAAGCCCATGCCCAGCCCGCGCGCCACCGGCATAGGCGGCGCCGACTCCCCCGCGGCCTGATAGGCGGCCAGCAATTCGCCGGCGCCGGCGTCCGGCCGACACACACTAATAAGCCTGGCCCACAGGGCGTCCCAGCGTCGGTACAGCGCCCCGATATTGCCGGCCCCGGCCACACTGCCGGCCGGCCAGGTCCGCCCGACCTCACCCATGTAGCCACCGGCCAGCACTCCCGCGGAAAAGGCCACCAGGTCACCCGCCCGAACCCGGCCGTCACCGGTGGCCCGCCGCCACGGGTGATCGCGGGAAGTCGCCCACGCGACATCCTGATTCGACGGGGTGCACACCCCGCCCGCCGCCAGGGCCTCGAGCAGCACCCCGGCCAGCGTTTGTTCGCGCACCCCGGGCTGCAGCTCGGCCACCGCGGCGGCCAGACCCGACTCGGCCACCGCGATCGCGTCGCGCAGCGCGGCCACCTCCTCGTCCGTCTTGATCCGACGGGCGGCGCGCATGGCGAGTTCCCCGTCGACCAGTTCGGCATTGGGAAACGCCGTCGGCAGCAGCTGCGCGAAAACCGGTGACAACGCGTCGGTTCCGACGCGTTGGGCGGTGGCCGCGCCGTCGATCCGCTGCAGCACCGACATGGTGTTCATCGGGTTCCAGGAGATGCCGTACAGGTTCTGGCGCGGGATGTCATCGGGCACGCCCTCATCCCAGGTACTCAGCAAATGAACCGCACCGGTCTCGCGCACCACCACACAGGTGGGTCCGAACGGCCTGGTCCCGGCGACCCAGAGTTGCGGCGCGCCGGCGACATAGCGGACGTTGGCCTGACGACCGAGAACCAGGACGTCGAGGTCGTGCGCCGCCATCTGATCCAGCGCCCGCTGGCGCCGCCCCGAGCGCAGCGCGCGATCGTCGGGCAGAACTTCAGTTGCCATAGGGGTCATAGGGGTAGTCGGTCAATCGTGTCCAACCTTCATCAGTGATCACTAAGACCTCCTCGCTGCGATAGCCGCCGGTGCCGTCCTCCCATACCACCGGCTCCAGCACCAGCACCATGCCCGACTGCAGGACGAAATTCTCGTCGAACTTGTCGCCGAGATCGGTTCCTATCATGGGCATTTCGGCCGCGTTGACGCCGATGCCGTGACCCAAATAGAAGTGCGGCAGCCAGGGCCGGACGCCGCCGTTGGCCTTCGTTGCGGCACGGCCCAGGTCGGCGGCGGTGGCTCCGGCCCGGGTCACGTCGAGGACGGCGGTCATGATCTCCGACCAACGCTCGAATTGCGCCCGCTGACGCGGCGCCGGGTCGCGGCCGACGATCCACGTCCGCCCGAAATCCGAGCAATAGCCGCGGTAGGTGATGCTGACGTCGGTCCACAACACGTCACCTTCGGTCAACTCGCGCTCCGTGCTCAGCAGCGGCAGCGCCAGGTCGCCGTGCGTGGTCCACACGCCCTCGGCCCTGCTGTGCGGCATCACCTGCCAGATCGGTTCCAGCATGCTGGCCGTGGCCCCCAGTTCGAAGGCCCGCCGCAAGAACCCCGCCGAAAGATCGATCTGACGGATGCCGGGGGCCAGGGCCTTGTGGACGTCGACCATCGCCTCATCGGTGATCCGGATGGCCGTACGGATGCAGGACAATTCGTCCTGGGTCTTGATCGCCTTGGCGGCGCCGACGACGGCGGCGGCATCGACCGGGGCGCCGCCCCGAAACAACGTCTTCGCGGCACGCGACATGGCGCCGGTGCACTCGTCGACCGCGATCACCGCCCCTGCCGGGATCAAGTCTGCCAGCGTACCCGCGAAATCGTTTACCCCCTCGTCGAATTCGAGATAGACGGGCCCATGCAGGTGATCGGCCGGCAACTGCGACTCCTGCGCGACACCCTCGCGGAACGGCAGGAACAGGTGCGGCCATTCGTCATCGGCCAGCACCACGGCCACCGGCCGCTCGACGTAGGACAGCCCGGCGTCGCCCAGCGGCCAGCTGGTCCCGGTGGCGTAGACAACGGCGTTGTTGCCCAACAAGATCATCGCGTCGACCCCGCGGTCGGCCATCGCCGACCGCAGCCGTGCCCCGGTTTCGGACCGCATTCGGGCCAGGTCGGGCGATTCGGGAATCACCGCGGGGGTACCGGAGCTCCTGACCTCCGGCGCCAACGTCGTCACCGGATCACCTTTACACACCCAGGAACTTGGTGATGTTGCCGCTGACGATCTTGGCCGCGTCGGCCGGCCCGACGGCCTCGACGACGGCCGCCAGCGACTTCTCCGAATACCCGTATGTGCTTTCGTTGTGGGGGTAGTCGCTGGACCACATCACCCTGTCCACCCCGATCTTGTCGATCAGCTGCAGGCCCAGCGGGTCGACCATGAACGACGCGCTCATGTGGTTGTCCCAGTAGTACCGGACGTCGTGCTCCAGCGGCCGGTTGAACATGTGCCGGTAGGACGCGACCAGGTGCTCGGCGTCCTGCAGCGCCCACGGGACCCAGGCGATCCCGCCCTCGAACCAGCCGATCCGCAGCGCCGGATGCCGATCGAGGATGCCGCCAAAGATGTACTTGGAGAACGTTTCCCGGAATCCGTCGATGTTGATCATCATGCCGACGACGACGCTGTTGAACTCGCAGGGGCTCTTCGGCGGGGTCTCTCCGATGTGGTGCGTGATCGGCAGGCCGGACGCTTCGATCTCGTCCCAGACGCCGCTCATGGAAGTACTCGCGTAGTCGATCGGGTTGCCGTCGTCGTCCTTGCCCGGGTTCAGCGGCATCAGGAATGTCTTCAGCCCCAACGACTTCAGCTCGTCCAGCGTGTGTCGCGTGCCCTGCGGATCCCACCAGTTGATCAGCCCGGCGCCGTAGAAGTGCCCACCGGAGCGTTCCTGTAGCTCCGCGATGTACTCGTTGTAGATCCGGAACGCCAGCTCGCGAAGTTTCTTGTCGGGGTAGTGGAAAAGCGCCAACACCGCGTTGGGGAAAGCCAGCTCCTTGTCGACCCCGTCCTCGCGCAACTCCTGGATCCGGGCTTCGATGTTGGTGCTCGCGGCGCCCGGCAGGTCGTCGTACTGCATCAGTACCGCGCTGAAGTCGCCCGGCAGGAACGACTGCCCCTTGCGCCCGACTTGATAGGCGCCGTCGGCGTACCAGATCCGCGGCGCCTTCTCCTTGAGGTCGTCCGGGAACCGCTCGTAGAAGATGTCATCGGCCAGGGAGATGTGGTTGTCCGCGGAGAAAACCACGGTCCCGGCGGGCAGGCCCACATCGCGGCCGATGGCGTGCCCGCGTCGATCCTTCGGCGCGCCAAAGCCTTCGGGCGGGTATAGCGAAACGGTGCTTGTCGACGTCGACATGACGGAGCCTCCATTCGGATCGGCAGTTTCGAGGGTACTCATCGGGAGCTCACCAGCTGACCGGCAGTTCGTAGACGCCATAGGCGAGCCGGTCGTCCTTGAACGGGACGTCGGCGACCGGGACGGCGAGCGCCAGCGTGGGGACCCGGCGCACCAACGTGCGGTACACGATCTGCAGCTCGGCCCGGGCGAGCTGCTGGCCCACACACTGGTGCCTGCCGTAGCCGAACGCGACGTTACGGTCGGCGCCCGAGCGGTGCAGGTACAGCCGATCCGGCTCGGCGAACGCCTGCGGGTCCCAGTTCGCCGGTGCCAGGTCGATGATGATGCCGTCGCCGGCCCGGATGACCTCCCCGGCGATGTGGATGTCTTCGAGCGCGACGCGGCGCTGGCCGTTCTGGATGATGCTGAGGTAGCGGAGCAGCTCCTCGATCGCGTTGGCGATGACCTTGGGGTCTTCGGCATCGCGCAGAACGGTTGCCTGGTCAGGATTTTGCAGCAGGGCGAGCACGCCGATGCCGATCATGTTCGCGGTGGTCTCGTGCCCGGCGATCAGCAACCCGGTGCTCAGCTGCGCGGCCTCCTTCACGCTGAGCTCACCGGCCTTGACCCGTTCGGCCAGATCGGAAACGGCGTCCTCGCCAGGATGCTCCATCTTGGCCTCGACCAGGCGAGCCAGGTATCTGTGCAGGCTCACGGCGCCTTTGACGGTGTCCTCACCGGTCGCGTAGCGCGCCAGCCCAATGTTGGCGCGCTCCTGGAACATCTCGGCGTCGTCGTAGGGCACCCCCAGCAACTGGCTGATCACCAGCGACGGGACCGGCAGCGCCAACGCGGTGACGAGGTCGGCCGGCTGCGGGCCGGCCAGCATCGCGTCGATGTGCTCGTCGGTGATCTGCTGGATCCGCGGCCGCAATCCCTCCACCCGCTTAAACGTGAACGGCTTGGACAGCATCCGCCGGAATCTGGTGTGCTCTTCGCCGTCGGAGGTGAAGACCGATCGCGGGCGCTTGTGCACGGTGGACAACATGCCCGCGTTCCAGTGCGGAAAGCCGGGCACCCGGTCGTCGACGCTAACCCGCGAATCGGAGAACAGTTCCCGGCATTGCTCGTAACCCGTAACCAGCCAGGGTGTGCTGCCGTCCCAGATCCGAACCCGCGATAGCGGTTTGCTTTCGGCCAGTGCCATCACGTCCGGCGGTGGGGCGAAGGGGCAGCCCGCCCTCCTGGCCATCGGATAATCCGGAACCCCGTGTTCGGTGATGGTACGAGTCAGTGCGTCGGACACGATCACTCCTCGATGTGGATGGCCAGCGCCGGGCACGCCTCGGCGGCCCGGCGCGCGCCCTCGGCCTGTTCAGGCGACGGGCTCGCGTTCAGCAGGATCACGACGCCGTCCTCGTCGCGCTGATCGAACAGCTCGGGTGAATTCATGACGCAGTTCCCCGACGATGCGCAAATATTCTGGTCGACAACAACTTTCATTCAAGGACTCTTCACTCGTACGGCGTCACCGGCGCCAGCCACAGGCCCACGATCGCGTCGATAAGTCCGGATCCGGCTGCCCGCCAAGATGATTGATGGCCTGACGAACCCGCCGCCAACGCGCGTTCCCGGTCCGCGCACGTGAGCATCAACAGGTTTCGGGCCATGACGTTGCGTTCGAAGCGAACCTCGATGGGCAGGTCGGGCAGACAGCCGTTGATGCCCTCGACGACCTGCACCAGCGACGGCGAACTGAGTGCACCCTTGACGATGATGTTGTAGTAGGCCGGATCGGTCATCGCCTGTGCGGCAAAGCGGGCGTACCAGCTGGGGTTACCCAGGGCCGCCAGGTGTTCGGTCAGCGGACGCACCAGGCAACCCACCCAGTCTCGCATCCCGGCCGAACCGTCCAGCTCGGCGACCATCTGCTCACGCAGCCGTTCCACCGGCCCGCGATGCTTCTCCTCGATGGCGCTCACCAGGTCGGCCTTGGTTCCGAAGTGGTATCCGACCGCCGCGTTGTTGCCCTGCCCCGCGGCCTCGCTGACCTGCCTGTTGGACACCGCGAACATGCCGTGCTCGGCGTAGAGCCGCTCGGCGGCGACCAGGATCGCCTCCTGCGTGGAGGTGGCCCGCTCGCTGCGAACAGTCCTGCCGGCTGCAGTCATGCAGCCAGTCAACCCCGCGGACGAGTATTAAGTCAAGTGATTGATTTAAATGGCCGGCCGCGGGTCTACCGTCCGGTGTCGAACGTGCGCATCGGGGTGCGCCCGCATGGCCCCACCCTCACCCAACGCGTTCTCGGGGCGGAAAAATCGCGAAACGTCCTCCGTGAGAGCATGTTCGGCGCGCAGGGACGCTCTGCCCGCAAGCGCTCAACCACCGCCCACCGGCAGCACGGTTCCGGTGACATACCGCGACCGGTCACTGGCGAAGTAGAGCGCCGCTTTCGCGATGTCGTCGACATTCGTCGCCGGGACGTTGCCCGGCGTGACGGCGTTGACCCGAATCTCGTAGCACGCCAACTCGATTGCCGCGGACTTGGTGAACTCGATGACCGCCGCCCTGGCCGCCCGGTAAGTCATCACACCGCCGGCCCGAGTCCCGCCGACCGAGGTCAAGTTGACGATGGACCCCCCGCCATGGGCGGCCATGTGCCGGGCGGCATCGCGGGTGCCCGCCATTACGCCCAGCACATTCGCCGCCATGACACGGTGGAAATCGGCCAGGTCGTCGTCCAGGATTTTGCGGTGCGTGGTGCCCGAAATCCCGGCGTTGTTCACCATGATGTGCAGGCCGCCGAATGTCTCGACCGCGGCGGCGACCAGTGCCCCGGCCTGCTCGGGATCGGCGACATCGGTCCGCCGGAACACAGCATCGGAGCCCAGCGCGGCGGCTAGCGCCTCGCCCCGGTCGGTCTCGATGTCGGCGATGACGACTCGGGCACCCTCGGCAGCAAACCGCTCCACCGTGCCGCGACCGATGCCGGAGGCCCCGGCGGTGACGATCGCCACCCTGCCGTCCAGTTCGTTGGCCACACGACGAGTTAATCGGCGCAGGCCCGGTTAAGTCAAGCAGTTGATTTAACGCGTGCGGAGTCCCCAGGATTGAAGAAGGCAAGGGTCCGGGACCAGACTGAAGCCAGAACTTCATCCCAGAAACGTCATCCCGGAAACGTCATCCCAGAAACCCGAAAGATCATGAGGTCATGAAGATCGTTGTCATCGGCGGCACCGGACTCATCGGATCGCAGGTCATTGCGCAGCTCACCGAACTGGGCCACGAGGCGGTCTCGGCCTCACCGCGCTCGGGCGTCAACGCTCTCACCGGCGAAGGCGTCGCCGAAGCGCTCGCCGGCGCGCACACCGTGGTCGATGTGTCCAACTCGCCGTCCTGGGCCGACGACGATGTCTTGAACTTCTTTACCGCCGCTACCCGTAACCTGCTCGACGCCGAGCGAAGCGCAGGCACGCAGCACCACGTCGCGCTGTCGATCGTGGGCGCCGACCGGGCGGGCGAAAGCGGCTACATGCGCGCAAAGGTCGCCCAGGAGAAGCTGATCACGGAATCGGGGCAGCCCTATTCGATTGTTCGGGCGACTCAGTTCTTCGAATTCGTTGGCGGCATTGCCGATTCGATGACCGAAGGTGACACGGTCCGCGCGCCGCACGGGGCGTTCCAGCCCATAGCGGCCGCGGACGTTGCCACGGCCGTCACGCGTGCGGCGGTCGACCAACCGGTCAACGGGATCATCAATATCGCCGGTCCGGAAAAGCTCGGCATGGACGACTTCATCCGAATCCGTTTTGCCGCAACGGGCGACGCGCGCCAGGTGGTGACCGACCCCGAGGCCCGCTACTACGGTGCGGTGCTCGACGACGGCACCATCGTTCCCGTCGACCGCGAGGAAGTGACCCTCTACCCCACCCGCTTCGCCGACTGGCTGGCGGTAAGCGTGGCCAGCGCCGCGGGCTAGTTGACGGCCGGCGGTGGGATCATCGACGCATGGAGCAGGACGATCCCGAGCAACGCATCTCCGATCTCGAACGTCGGCTTGCCGAGCAGCGGCGCGCTGCCGATCCGCCACCGCCGGGCCCCGGGGCGTCGGGCCGGCGCCCGACGGTGCCGAACGAACCGATTCGCTGCCTGATGTACGAGTACCGCCGAGGCTGGAAGGGTCTCAGGCGGCGCCTTGCCATTGACATAGACGAGGAAGCAATCCGGGTCTCGATGATCGACCCGAAGAAGACTTCACCGCTTGCTTCGGCTTCGCACGCGCAGGTGACGGCGACACCCGCGGCGTTCACAGCCGGGAAGGAGGACCCGGGTCGCACGCAGCCCGTCCTGATCGTGCGGGTGCCCGGTTCGGCCCCGTTGACCATCGGATGTGGCGCACTCGCCGCCGGTTGGTGGAACTGGCCGCCGTCCAGATTGCGGTTTTGGTGGCGCGGCAAGGTGCCTTGGGTGAAGACACCGACTTATGCCACCTCGGCCGCCGAATGGCTGACGCTGGTAGAGACATTCGGCCTGGCGCCATATTTGGAAGACGAAGCAAGTGCCGGGCCCGACCGGGATGCCCGCCAGTGGAACCCCTCAACGCAGGACCTGACCGCCGCGGCGGAAACCGGGCGCGATCGCCGCTCGGTCATGGGATGGATCTTCACGATCGTTTTCGCGGTGTTCGCGCTGCCAAGTCTCTTCCTCGGCAGTGTCCAGGTCTACCAATATCTATCCGGCACACCAACGACGGCGACCGTCACTCACTGCAGCGGCGGCAACGGCGTCGACTGCACGGGCACGTGGAGCATCGGCGGAGTAGCGCACACCGGCCCGATCGAGCAGGGTTTCGGCAAGTATCCCGTCGGATCATCGCTGGACGTTCGAGTGAGTGGTCACACTGCCCGTACGGCAACCTCGTGCCTTATGGGTTGGTTTCTCGGGGCCATTTTCCTGGCAATCTCGATCATCATGTTCTTTTTGACGCGCAGTCGCACCGGGACGCTTGTCGGGAAGCGCTGAAACTACGGAGGCCTGCTACGAAAAGCCATTGTGCGCAGGGCTTCTTGCACCCGTCGCATTCGGGAGGTGAACCCAAGCTTGGTATACATGTGTCTGAGGTGCGCCTGGACGATGCGCGGGGAGGTGAACAGTCGTTGGGCGATGTCTTCGCTCGGCAGTCCCTCGCTGACCAGGCGCACTACGTCGGGTTCGCCGGGGTCAGTGCCGCCCTGGCGGTCGCGGGCCGTTTGCGTTCGCCGCGCCCGCGCAGAGCGTAAGCAAGGGCGTCATCGGTGGATTCTGCCCACGTGGCCTCAAAGGCCTCGTCGCCGAGCTCCTTGCGACTGGCCGCGAGCGCCGTCTCGTAGGTGTCTCGGTGTAGGGGGAACCGAAACTCACCGGTGCGGCGGCAAATGGCGTCCGCCGCGGCCCAGCAACCGTGTCGCCTTGTCGTGGTTGCCGGCGTCAACCGCCAGGCCCGCTAACCGACCCGCCCAAGTTTGGCACACCTCCTCGCGGGGCCGCGTGGGGCGTGGCCGGAGCCTGCGGGAGGCGCAGTAGCGCAGTAGTTTTCGCAGCAGGCCGTGGGCCGGCCCATCCCGCCCCCGCACCCGGCGCCGCGCTGCAGTTGGGCAGGATTCCGCAGGGCCACCGGCCGGGTGCTGCCGCGGCGTGCTCAGAAAAGATCGATCACGCTTGCGCTACGCCGCCCTCCGAAGCAGGGTTGTAGGAGCCCGGACGAGTCGATCGCAGAAGAGGAGCAATCAATGCCTGTGCTGCCCACCAGCGGCATCCCCTTCGATAGCGCGCTGCTGAACAGGCGCGGCTTCTTGGCCGCCGGCATCGCCGGTGGGTTCACGCTGGCCGGGTGCGGCGGATCCAAGACCCAGACGCCGCAAGACACGCAGGCGGCCAAAATGGCCGCTGCGATTGCCGCGGCCGAGGCGGCGCGCCCGCACACGGGACGCACCGTGACCGTCAGCTTGACCGCCCAGCACACGGAGATCGACCTGGGCGGGGTCACCGCCAAGACCCTGGCGTACGGCGACTCAATACCGGGACCGCTGATCAGGGCCAACATCGGCGACGAGCTCTCGATCGCGGTTGCCAACCGGCTCGATAAACCGACCTCGGTCCATTGGCACGGCATCGTGTTGCGCAACGACATGGACGGCGCCGCGCCCGCCACCCCGAACATCGCCGCCGGCGACGACTTCACGTACCGGTTCTCGGTTCCGTTCGCGGGCACCTACTGGGCCCACCCGCACGTCGGCCTCGAAGAGGACATGGGGCTATATCTGCCGGTCATCATCGACGATCCCAATGAGGCCAGCAGCTACGACGCCGAATGGATTGTCGTCATGGACGACTGGACCGATGGCGTCGGTAAAAGCCCCCAAGAGCTCTTCGACGCCCTGACCGCGCCCGGCAAGCCCGGCATGTCGATGACCCCGACGACCACGGCACCCGCGCCAACGACGACAACGACGACAACCGCGACGAGCCCAGCCAGGACCACCACCCCGACCAAGACCGGCACGTCCACGTCTTCCGGGACGTCCGGGACGTCCGGGACGACCTCGAGCAGCGGAATTCCGGGGATGCCCGCGATGACTTCGACCACCGGGATGCCGGGGATGCCGGGGATGCCCGGTGGCGAAGTCGGCAAAAGCGACCTGCTCGGTGGCGACGCCGGGGACATCGCCTACCCCTATTACCTGATCAACGGCAGAATCCCCACTGCGGCAACGACCTTCAACGCCAAGCCGCGACAGCGCATCCGGATCCGCTTCATCAACACCGGATCCGACACCACGTTTCGCGTTGCGCTAGCCGAACATTCGATGACGGTCACCCACACCGACGGCTACCCCGTGGTACCCACCAAGGTCGATGCCCTGCTGATCGGGATGGCCGAGCGCTACGACGTCGTCGTGACGGCCGGCGACGGCGTCTTCCCGCTCGTCGCTTCCGCCGAAGGCAAGAACGCCGTGGCGCGCGCACTGCTGGTCACCGGGTCGGGCAGCACACCCGACCCAGGGTTCCGGCCGACCGAACTCGACAAGACGGTGGGTGTCATCGACATGTTCACCGCCACCACGACCGTCAACCTGGGCCCGGCCGAGCCCAACCTCAACCTCCCGGTCGTGCTGGGCGGCACCATGACCAAATACGACTGGACGATCAACGGCGAGCCCTACAGCAAGACCAATCCGCTGCACGTGAAGCAGGGCCAACGGCCGACGATCACCTTCGACAACCAGACCATGATGTATCACCCCATCCACCTGCACGGCCACACCTTCCAGCTACTCAAGGCCGACGGGTCGCCCGGCGCCCGCAAGGACACCGTGATCGTGCTGCCCAAGCAAAAAATCAATGCCGTCCTGGTCGCCGACAACCCGGGCTTGTGGATGATGCACTGCCACAACACCTATCACCAGGCCGCCGGGATGCAGACCCGCCTGGACTACCTATTCTGAACGGCGGTCGCGCACGCCCGCCAAACGCTTCCGATCCGGCGCTATTGCCCCATGACGTAATTCACGGTGGGACCGGCCGTCCAGCCCCCGTCGACGGCGATCTCCGCCCCAGTGGTGTAGACGGCGTCATCGGAGAGGAGATAGCCCACCGCGCCGGCGATCTCCTCGGGCAGCCCGACCCTACCCATGGGGGTGTTCGGGTAGTTGCCCTCACCCAGCTGGATTCCCACGTGCTCCGTCATCGGTGTGTACGTCATGCCCGGATGCACTGAATTGACCCGGATGCGGTCACCGGCCAGCTCGATCGCGGCGATCTTGGTCAGCCCGCGAACACCCCACTTCGAGGCACCGTAGCCCGCAGTCAGTGGGAGACCGAAAAGCCCTGCGGCAGAGGAGATGTTGACGATCGAACCGCCCCCCGCCGCGCGCATCGCCGGGATCACGGCTTGGATGCCGTTGAACACGCCGACCAAGTTCACTTCGAGGACCCGCCGGAAGTGGTCAACGGGTTCATGCTCAATCAACTGTCCGGTCGATACCCCGGCGTTGTTGACCAGCCCGTCGAGGCGCCCCAACTCGGCGGTGGTGTACTCGACAGCCTGCGTCCATTCCGCGGGATCAGTCACGTCCAAATGCACATAACGCACTGACGGGCCGAGTTGGTCGGCGAGCCGCTTGCCGTCGTCGTCGAGGACATCGGCGATCACCACCTTGCCGCCCCGCCCGACGATGTGGCCGGCGAACGCGCCGCCAAGTCCTCGCGCGCCGCCCGTAACGATGACGACCTTGCCCGCCATCTGCGCCGAATTCGAATTCATGTAACCGCTTCCCCCTGTCGCACACCTGTCGTTGATCAACCCGTCAGTTCGCTCGCGGTGAAACGCTACGCCCGGACCAACGCAAGCGTTTGCTGGTGATGCCACGTAGGCTTTTCGCGTGGGTTTGCTGTGGCCGCTGGTTGGCCGTACGGAGGTGATGCAGACCATCGAGGCCGCGATCGCGGCGTCGGACGCCTCCGGCCTCGTTGTCTACGGGGCGGTGGGTGTGGGCAAGAGCCGAATCGCGCGCGAGGCCCTGTCCGCTGCCAAGTCGCAGGGATACGAATGCCGGTGGGCGGTCGGTACGTCTTCTGGGCGGGGGATTCCGCTTGGCGCTTTCGCCACGTGGGCACCGTCGGGTGTCACCGATACCGTTCAGTTGCTCCGGGGAGCGATCGAGTCGCTGACGACGGCAACTTCGGGCGCCCCGGTCGTGGTGTGCGTCGACGACGTGCATCTGCTCGACGATTTGTCGACGTTCGTCGTGCACCAGATCGTGCAGCGCGGCGCGGCGAAGGTGATTCTCACCGTTCGCGCCGGCGAACCGATTCCCGCCGCCGTCGGGGAGATATCGAAGGTTGGCCAGTTCGACCGGCTTGACCTGCAGCCACTGTCGCTGGAGGAAATCACGACCCTGCTGGCCGCTGCGCTGGACGGACCGGTGGACCCCGATGCGGCTCAGCGGCTATGGAACCTGACCCGCGGCAATGTTCTGTACCTGCGCACCATCGTCGAGCAGCATGTCGCCAATGGTCTGCTGGTGCAACGGCACGGGTCTTGGAGGTGGATCGGCGATCCGACGATGCCGCCCGGCTTGGTCGAGCTCATCGAATCCCGCATCGGGGCCCTGGCCACGCCCGTTACCGACGTGATCGACGCACTGGCCGTTGGCGAGCCGATCGAATTGGCGGCGCTGAGCCGGATCACCGATCCGGCCGCAATCGAGGAGGCCGAAACCCGTGGCCTGATCGCACTCGAGCCTGCGGTGGACGCTGTGCTGGTGCGTTTGGCGCATCCGCTCTACAGCGAGGTGCGCCGCAGGCGCGCGCCGGCCACCAAGCTGCGCCGGCTGCGCGGACTGGTCGCCACGGAACTCGCCGAGTCCGGCGCGGACGACGACATCCAGGTGGTGGTGCGCCGCGCCACGCTGAGTCTGGGCTCCGACCTGACACCGGACGCCGAGCTGCTGATCCGCGCGGCCCACGGCGCGGTCTGGCTGGCAGATCTCCCCCTCGCGGATCGACTGGCGTCGGCGGCGATCCGCGCCGGCGCGGGACCGGAATCGACTTTTGTTCGCGCGCATGCCCTTTCGTGGCATGGTCGGGGTGCGGAGGCCGAGGCGGTGCTCGCCGAGGTTCGCACCAGCGAATTGTCCGAAGACGAGCACGCCCGATTCGCGTTTCTGCGGGCCAGCAACCTGCTCTGGGCGCTAGGGGACCCCGCGGGTGCGAAAGAGGTCATCGAAAGCGCGTCGCGCGCCACCTCGCCGCAGGTTCGCAGCTACATTGATGCCTTCCGCACGGTGTACTCGTTCGCCATGGACCAGCCGCAAGCGGCGAGGCAAACGGCCAAGGACCTCGCCTTGGCGGACCTGCCGGCCGTCGTGGGCGCGGAGATAGCGTGGGCGCTGGCCACCATCGCCGCGGAAGCCGGACGCACGGCCGAGGCGGTGGCTGTTGCGGATGCGGGCTACACCGTCGCGACGCGCTCCTTCGACGCCCCGCAGATGAGGTTCAACATTGCCGATTCGCACGTCGGGGCGCTGCTGCTGGCCGGCAGGATCGGCGAGGCCGTCGAGGTGGCCGAGCGTGTCCGCCGGCAGGCAATCGACCTTCCCGGAGCGGCGCAACTGCTCGGTGCCGCCGTGGCGGGTCGGGCCGCCCTGGGTGCCGGGCGCCTCGACGCGGCGTCTTCGCTGCTGGAACCCGCGGCAGAGGGGTTTTCCGCGTCGCACGCCATCGGCTGGGGATACCGCTATTGCGTCCCATACACGACGGCCCTCGGGATGCGCGGTTCGACCGCGGATGCCGTTGCCGCCCTCTCCGCCCTCGACAAGCAGCTCCGCCCGTTCCGTTCGCTCGACTATGAGAGGAGCGTGGCCCGCGCGTGGGCGGCCGCCAACCAGGGCGCCGTGAGTGAGGCGATCACGATCCTGCTGTCGGCCGCCGACAGGGCCGCAGCTAACGGGCAATTCGCGGCGGAAGTGATCTGCCGGCAGAGCGCCGCCCAATTCGGGGATCATTCCAGCGCTGAGCGGTTGGGCGAGCTCGAAGCGATCGTCGAAGGGCCACGCGTGGGCCTGGCAGCGCGGTTCGCCGCCGCCCTGCGCGACGGAGATGCCGCTGAATTATCCTCGGTGTCAGAGGAATTCGAGCGCGTCGGGGACGTGGTTGCCGCCGTCGACGCGGCAGCCCAGGCGGCCCTCACGTACCGCCGCCATGGTCAGCGTGGATCGGCGTTGGGATGCTCGACGCGTGCCGACGCCCTCGCCGAACGCTGCGGCGGGCTAAACACCCCGGCGCTTCGCCAGGCCACCGAGCCGCTGCCGCTGACCGATCGTGAACGCGAGATAGTGATGCTGATCGGCGAAGGACTGTCCAACCGCGAGGTTGCCGCGCGACTGACGCTGTCCGTCCGCACGGTCGAAAGCCACATCTACGCGGCCATGTCAAAGACCGGAACCCGCAACCGCGACGAACTCGCTGCCCTGCTCCCCCGTCAGTCCACGGCCAAGTAGGGGCGCACCGCCGAGACCCCGGCCGCGACTGAAACGCGGCTTCTGAGTAGTGCAGTCCGAAATCCCGACGAAATTGCAGTGGCGCGCTACTGAGCTCGCCCAACCGAGTGCACGTGACGATTCCCACGAGGGGACTGGACCCAACGACACGGCTGTCCCCGCCCGGTAACAGAGATGGGAAGCGAGAATGACTACCGCACGATTCGCCGGTCGAGGCGGAACCGTCTTCGTTTTCCCGGGCGAGGGATCGTTCCCGGGCGAGGGATCGCGGGGGCCGGGCATGGCGCTCGAACAGTTGGACGTCGCGCCGGCATTTGCACATCAGATGCGGCTCTGCGATGCCGCTTTCGCCGAGTTTATCGACTGGTCGGTGCTCGAGGCTGCGCGCGGCGGCGTCGGTTCTCCCAATCTCGACCAGGTCGATGTAGCGCACCCCGTGCAGTTTGCGGTCGCGGTGTCGCTGGCCGCGCACTGGCAGGCGCTGGGGATCCGGCCGGACGCCGCTCTCGGCCATTCGCAGGGCGAGGTCGCAGCCGCCTACGTTGCGGGCGCACTCTCGTTGCCAGATGCGGCGAAGGTTGTCGCGTTGCGTAGCGAGGCGATCAGTGCGATCGCGGAAGCCGTTGGCATGGTTTCGATCGCACAACCGGTTCACCAGGTTTGCGCGTTGATCGAACCATGGCGTGAGTTAATTTTCGTTGCCGCGCAGAACGGCCCGTCGTTGACCGTCGTCACCGGAAATGCGGCGGCGCTGCGCGAGCTGATGGCACGATGTGAGCGGGATCGGTTGCCGGTTAAGTCGATTCGCATCGATAGCGCCTTGCATTGCGCCCGGCTGGATGTGTTGCGGGAGCAACTGCGCGAGTCGCTGTCCGGGCTTCGGCCAAGATCCGGCGATATCGCGTTCATCTCAGCGGTCACGGGTGCCGGGCTGGACGCCTCGATCCTCGACGGCGACTACTGGTTCGCTAATTTGCGGCAACCGGTGTTATTTGAACAGGCGGTCCGGTGGTCGTATGAACACGGTTATCGCACGTTCGTTGAATCCAGCCCGAATCCCGTGCTGACCGCCGACATACAGGAGTCGCTGACGGACTACGACGACGATGCCAATGTCGTTGCGACACTTTGGCGCGACGACGGCAACACGCGTGTTGCGGACTATTGCGCGTCCTCGACCATCGCCTCGGCCCAGGCGGTGTGTCCTTCGAAGCCAAGCGATTCCGCCGTTGCTCGATAGCGACTCACCAAATCCCGGTAGGCGGCACCGTCGCCGCGGGCCCCGGCGAACAGCGCGCGCAGACGCAGCAACGTAACATCGCGCACCGCCCAATCTTGATCGGTCCCATCTGCGGGCAGGTTCGCCAACCAGTCGAACAACCCCTGCGCTTCGGCCACGTCGGCCTCGGTGCCACGCTCTAGCAGCGTCTCCGCAAGAACGCCGGCGGCCCACACCCCGTACCCGAGGTCTCCCGCCCGGCGCAAATCGTCGACGGCCGTGCGCATTACCGGAATAGCGGCATCGCGGTCGCCGCGCTTGGCCGTCTCGCGCGCGGCCCACAGCTCGGTGACCGGCAGCAGGAAATGAACATGCAAGCGCAGCCATGTTTCCCGGGCCCGGCTCATCAGTTCCAGGCCCCTCTCACGGTCGGCGTCACGGTCGGCCCCGTCGTCCGCATTGAGCAGCCCAACAGCCAACGTGTATTCGCCCAGGCTCAGTGCGACATCGTTGCTGGCGTCCGCGGCGGCCCGCGCCGCGTCCTCGGTCGCGCGCACCGCCACGTCATCGGCCCGAAGTACGCCGTACTGGATCGCCAGGCCGTAGGTCCAGGCGACGATACCGGCTCGCGATGTCGGGTCGCTGTGTCGGACCATCGCGAGGGCGTCGTCGACGTCCTGCCGCCACCCGGGACGGCCGAGCCACCACCGGGCGACGCCACGCCATGCCAGCGCGGCCGCGAGCGGTGATCCGAAACCGAAGCCGGCGCCCTTGGCGGGGTCACCCCCGGCCAGGTCGATAGCGATCTGGGACCGGCGCATGAGCTCGCCGAATTCACCGGCGTCCATCCAGCAGCAAAACCCCACGGGCGCCAACCCGATGGTCGGGTCGGGATCACCGATCGACTCGAGCAGCGCCATCTGTTCGGATGCCAGCCGAGACCCCTCACGCGGGCGCCCGGCGTAGACGTGCTCGGCCGCCAGCCCGGACATTCCGATGGCCAGCGATACTTTGTCCCCGGCGGCGCTGCACAACTCTCGCAGCTCCGCGAAGCCGACCTGGCGTTTCTGGATTGCTCGCCATGCCGTGGCACACAGCATGGTGCGGGGGGCGATCCGCATGGCCGCCCGATCCGGTTCGTCGGCGGGCAGTGCGTCGGCGATTCCGGCGGCGCGCTCCCAGCTGAGTCGCGCCGCGGTGAGGTCGCGGTTGGTCGCCCACATCGCCGCGCGCATGTGCCAGCCGTATGCGGGGTGCAGCTCGCCGGCGACCTCGAAATGTTCGGCGATCAGGGCCGCGTTCTGGTCGGCCGATTCCGGCTCGCGGGCTTCGATCGCGTCGGCCAGACGCCGGTGCCACTGGGCGCGATCGGACTTCAGCTGTGATTCGTAGGCCACGGCGCGGATCAGCGGGTGGCAGAAGGCATACTCGGCACTCGGGGTGAACCGCACCTGTTCGATCAGCTCCGCGCCCAGCAGCTCGTCGTACACCGGATCGATCTCCATCGCGGCCAGCAGCTCCGCTTCGAAGCGGACTCCGATCACCGACGCCGCGGTCAACGTCTTCTTGGCCGCGGTGCTCAGCCGGTCGATGCGCGCTTCAATGACCGCCTGGACCGTGGCCGGCACGCTCACCTCGGCGACATCGACCGAACACACGTAGCGGCCGCGCTCGCCGGCCAGCACTCCGCGCTGCACCAACTCACGCACCATCTCCCCGGCGAAAAACGGGTTCCCGGCGGCCCGCTCGGCGACGATCGACGCCAGCTCGCCGACCGACGGATCCGACCCCAGCGACTCACCGATCAGCGTCACGATTTCCGAATCTCCCAGCGGGGCAAGCGCTATCGTCTGTGCGCCGGGAACCCGCGTCAGTTTCCCCACATACTCGGGGCGGGCGGTGATCAGCGCCATCGACGGGGTGCGCGGTATCACCGCGAGGAGGTCGGCCAGCATCGACTCGCTGACCGCATCAATCCAGTGCGCATCCTCGATGATGTAGAGCGCCGGCTGGATGCGCGCCAGCGCGGCGGTGTTCACCAGTGCGGTCAACCGGCGCCGCCTGGCATCGGGGTCGATGTCGGGTAATGGCACCCCGGGCTCGGCGATGCCGAGCAGATCGTCGAGCAGCAGCAGATCCTGCGGGTCGGCGTCCGGAAGCTGTGCCCGCATCCGTGCGCGGGCGGCTTGATTATCAAGGCCATCGACGTCGGCCACCGGACTTCCGTGGCGCAGCAGCTGGGTCACCGCATGGAAGGGGACGTCACCGGCGTGCGACTCGCAGAAGGCCCAATACACCTCGACCCCGCGACCGGCCGCGGCCGTCGCGGCCTCCCGCGCCACTCGGCTCTTGCCGATGCCCGGCGGTCCCACCACGCTGACCACCTCACCGCGGCCACCGATCGCGCGCTCCACGATCGCCTCGAGGGCCGCCATCTCCCAGCGTCGCCCGACCAGGCTCACCTCGGCGCGTCCGGCTGCGCCATCCCGCGGCCCGATCGCGATGAGCCGGCGTGCGCACACCGGTTCGTCGGCTCCCTTGATCCGCACCCATTCCGGTTCACCCAGCGTCACGTCTTGCTCGACGAGGCGCGCGGTCGACTCCGACAGCATCACCGCGCCCGCCGGCGCCGCGGCTTGGATCCGGTGGGCAAATCCGACCGGCTCGCCAGTCGCGATGTAGCCCAGCGACCCCGAGCCGATCTCGCCGGCGATCACTCGGCCCGAGTTCAGGCCCACCCGCAACCGCAGCGCCACACCATCTTGGCGCTGCACCTGGGCCGCCAGCCGGTTGGCCTCCTGCTGGATGGCCAGTGCGGCCAGGCATGCGCGGAAGGCGTGATCCTCCATCGCCGCCGGGGCGCCGAACAGCGCGATCACGCCGTCGCTGTAGTACTCCACCGTGCCGCCGAAGCGGCGCAGCACCGCCTTCGACCGATCCATGAGCTGGGTCATGATGTCGCGGAGCCGCTCCATGTCTACGGCCGCAGCGATGTCCGACGAGCGCACCACATCGGTGAACAGCACCGTCACCTGCTTGTACTGGGCCGGGTCAGCGGCCACGTCGATGCGGGCGCCACACTCGTCGCAGAACTTGGCGTTCTGGTGCAGGCCCGTGCCGCATGACCCACACGCCATGCCCGCCGTCATCCAGACACCGCCGATCTACCGTCGATCATGCCCTCGATCATTGCCTTCGCCCATGGTCTCCGCCCAGGCGATGTGCCCGTCGAATCCAAGCGATTCCGCCAGCACGCGATAGCGATGCACCAAGTCCGGGTAGGCATCGTCGCCGCCGCGGGCGCGGGCCAGCAGCGCGCGCAGCCGCAGCAGCGTGATCTCGCACATCGCCGGGGCTTGATCGGGCCCGGCCGACGCGAGGTTCGCCAGCCACTCCATCGCGTCGTGCGCTTCGGCCTGGTCGCCCGCCGAGCCACGCTCCAGCAGCGTCTCCACCAGCAGGCGGATGCCCAAAACGCCAAAGAAGGGCCGTTCCGCCCGGTGCAGATCGTCCACGGCCTTGCGCATGATCGGGATTGCGGCGTCGTAGTCGCCGCCCCTGGCTTCTTCCCGTCCGATCCACAACTCTCCCAGCGGAATCAGGAAGGGGACGGGTTCGTGCAGCCACATGTCGTGGGCCTGCATCATGATTTCCAGCCCGCGGCGACGGTCGGCCACGGCGTCCCGATTCAGCAGCGCGACAGCCAACGCGTACTTGATGACGCTCACCGGGGGATCAGCGGTTCCCGCGGCGGTGTGCGCCGCCTCCTCGATGACGTGCAGCGACGTGTCATCCGCCCGAATCACCCCGTGGCTTATCGCCAGACCATGCGTCCAGTTGACGACCATGGCGAGGGTTGTCGGGTCGCTGGTTCGGGCCATCGCGGCGGCGTCGTCGAGGTCGCGCCGCCAGCCGGGACGGCCCAGCCACCAGCGAGCTACACCACGCCATGCCAACGCGGCCGCCAGCGGTGATCCGAAACCGAAGCCCGCGCCCTTGGTGGGGTCGCCCTCGGCCAAGTCGATCACAGTTTGCGTCCACCGCAGGACCTGGCCGAATTCACCGCTGTCGAACCAGTTGTTGAACGCGATGAACGCCATCCCGATGGTAGGGGCGGGATCGCCGATCGATTCGAGGAGTGCCATCTGCTCGGACACCAGCCGCGACCCCTCGCGCGAACGCCCGGCGAAGAGGAGCTCGGTTGCCAGCCCGCTCATGCCGACGGCCAGCGACATCTTGTCCTCGGCTGCGTCGCACAGCTCCCGCAATTCCGCGAAGCGGCCCGAGGTTCCCTGGATTGCTTGCCAGCCGGTGACGCAGAGCATGGTGCGGGGGGCGATGCGCATCGACATCTGGTCGGGGTCATCGACGGGTAGCGCATCGGCGATCCGACATGCCCGCTCCCAGCTGAGCCGGGCGGCGCCGACATTGTGGTTGGTTAACCACGCGGCCGCGCGCATGTGCCAACCATACGACGCGCGCGGTTCGCCGGCGGACTGGAGATGTTCGGCGATCAGCGCCGCGTTTTCCTCCACCGCGTCGGGCGCCCGTTCTTGGATCGCGGCGGCCACGCGCCGATGCCATTGGGCGCGATCGGATTTCAGCTGCGATTCATAGGCCACCGCGCGGATGAGCGGGTGGCGGACGGCGTACTCGGCGTGCGGGGTGAACCGCACCTGGTCGACCAGCTCCGCGTTCAACAGCTCGTCGAACACCGGATCGATGCCCAGCGCGGCGAGCAGTTCCGCCCCGAAGCGGGCGCCGATCACCGATGCGGCGTTCATCGTCTGCTTGGCCGGAGCGCTCAGCCGATCGAGGCGCGCAGCGATGGCCGCCTGCACCGTGGCCGGCACGCTGACTTCGGCGACATCGGCCCGGCAGACGTAGCCCCCGTGCTCACCGGCCAGCACGCCGCGCTGCACCAGCTCGCGCACCATCTCCTCGGCGAAAAACGGATTCCCCCCGGCCCGCTCGGCGATGACGGGCGCCAGCTCACCGACCGAGGGATCCGAGCCCAACAGCTCACTCAGCAGCGCCGCCGTGTCCGAATCACCCAGCGGGGCAAGGGCTATGGTGTGCGCCCCGGCAAGCCGCTGCAACACACCGTCGTACTCGGGGCGGGAGGTGATGAGCACCACCAACTTGGTCTGCGGGATCACCGTGAGCAAGTCCGCCAGCACCGACTCGCTGACCGAGTCGATCCAGTGCGCATCCTCGATGAGGAAAAGCGCCGGTTCGGTGCGCGCGAGCGACGCGGTGTTGATCAGCGCCGTCAACCGGCGCCGCCGGGTTTCCGGGTCGACCTGGGGCAGCGGCACATCGCGATCGCCGATGCCGAGCAGGTCATCGAGCAGCAGCAGATCCTGCGGGTCGGCATTCGCGATACGTTCGCGCACCCGGTCCCGCGCGTGCGCGCCGCCGAGGTCTTCGAGCCCGCTAACCGCGCGCAGCAGGCGCCGCACCGCATGGAAGGGGACGTCGCTGGCGTGCGACTCGCAGGAGGACCACACCACCTCGACCCCGCGACCGGCCGTCAGCGCCGCGGCCTCCCGGGCCACCCGGGTCTTACCGATGCCCGCCGGCCCCACCACATTCACGACACCGCCGCGGCCACCTATCGCGCGCTCCACGATCGCTTCGAGGGCCGCCATCTCCCAGCCGCGACCGACCAGGCTTGCCTCTGCGCCCCCGACCGGACGATCCCGCGGGCCGATCGCCACCAGCCGCCGTGCGCGCACCGGTTCGTCGGTGCCCTTGATGTGCAGCTGCTCGGGTTCACCCAGCAGCACGGCGTGTTCGACCAACAGCGCGGTGGACTCAGAGAGCATTACCCCGCCCGGGGGTGCCACCGATTCCATCCGCTGGGCCATCCCGACCGCCTCGCCGGAGGCGCGGTATCCCGGCGACCCCGCCCCGGTCTCACCGGCGATCAGCTGACCCGAATTCAGGCCGACCCGCAACCGCAGTGCCACGTCATCGCGGCGTTGCACGTCGGCCGCGACCCGGTTGGCCTCGTCCTGGATGGCCAGGGCGGCGAGGCATGCGCGGAAAGCATGGTCCTCGAGGGCAACTGGGGCGCCAAACAGCGCCATCACCCCGTCGCCGTTGTACTCAGCTGTCCCCCCGTAGCGGCGCACCACCGCGGCCGACCGCCGCACGATCTCGGTGATGACGTCGCGCCACCGCTCGATATCCAGGGCGGCCGCGATGTCCATCGAGCGCACCACATCAGCGAACAGCACCGTCACCTGCTTGTACTGCGCCACACCCGAAGCCGCAGTTGGGGCACCACACTCGTGACAGAACTTGGCGTCTTCGCGCAGGCCGCTGCCGCATGAACCGCACGCCACGCCCGCCATCATTGCAGCACCACGAACCTTCGGGTAGGACCACACCCAAGTGACACCCACGCGTCCCGGGTATCAACGCCGCCGCTACCGGCCGTCGTGGACCAACGCCTCGGCGCGCGAGGGCGTCTGTTCGCGCAGAAACTCCAGCAGCAACTCGTTGACCGCGGCCGGTTGCTCGATCTGCGGACAGTGGCCGGCGCCGCCGACCACCACCGAACGGCCGCCCGGGATCTGCTGCGCGATCTCGGCGGCCCAGCCGGGCGGAAGCAGCTTGTCCTGTCCCCCTTCGACGACGAGCGTTGGGACCGCGATGCGCTCATAAGGTCGCGCGCTCGATGGTGCCGAAGGAGGTGCGGCACCAGGGCGCCGAAACCGCGCCGCGGCCAACGCTTCCCACGCCCCGGGCGCCACACTTGACTCGTAGCGGCGGCGCACGTAGTCCTCGGAGGCCGGATAACACGCGTCGTAGAACAGCGCCTGGACGATGCGCCGCATGCCCGCAACCGTCGCATCGTATTGCTGCAGCGCCTCAAAGTGCTTGTTCTGCTGGATTTCTCCGCCGCCGCAGATGATCACCAGGCTGCGGACCGGCAGCAGCGCGGCGCCCGACGTGGTATCGGCGAGCAGGTTGATGGCACCCATCGAGTTGCCGACGAAATGCGCCGAACCGACACCAAGCACCTCGCAGAACCGCGCGACATGCCGAATCCGCATCCCACGGCCATCGACGAAGTCGATCACCTTGGCCGACTGCCCGAACCCCAGCATGTCCGGCGCCAGCACGCGATAATGCGTTGCGAGGGCGGCGATGTTGCGCTCCCAGCCCAGTTCGGCGCCGGCTCCGAACTCGCCGCCGTGCAGCAGCACCACCGGGTCGCCCTCCCCGGCCTCCAGATAGCTGGTGACCAGGCCGTCGACGACGGTGGTCTTACGCCGAAAGTCCATCACTTGATCGCGATCGGATTCACCGGCGATCCCACGGCGCCAACAACTCTCAGTGGGGGGGCGACGAGCTGGAAAACGTAGACGCCGTCGGCGGCGCAATCTTCGGCCAGCGCGGTGAGGTCCCAGTACTCGCCGAAAATCAACCCCATATCGCGCAGGCAGAGCAGGTGCAACGGAAGAAACACCCCCTCGACTCCGGACACCGGATCCTCGACCTGGAGGTTGTCCGCGGCAACGGCCGCGATCTCATGATCGTGCAGCCACTGGGCGCATCGCCAGTCCAGCCCGGAATACGGCTCCGTCTTGTTGCCGGTCATCAGAAACCTCGTCCACCAGCCGGTGCGGATCAGCACAATATCGCCGCGTTCGAGAGTGACCCCCTGCGAACGAACCACGTCATCCAATTCCTCGGGGGTGATCGGGTTTCCGTGCTCGAGGAAGACCTCCGCACCGCGATGGCGCACCAGGTCCAGCAGCACGCCGCGCGAGGTGATGCCCTTGACGTCGACCTTTTCGATCCCGCAGTGGTAGGCCCCCATGCTGGTCACCGAATCCGCGGGGAAACCGTTGTAGAGCTGGTCGTCGTAGTAGACGTGCGGCAAGGCGTCCCACTGGCTGGCCGCCTGCAACGGCATGATGATGATGTCGTCGTTGAAGCGGAACGGATTGTCGTCGGCCAGGTAGCTGCTTAGCTGCTGCGCAACCGGGTTACGCGGCCACCTCGGCCCGTATTTGGCCAGCGTGTTCACGTCGCCGCCGTCCACGGTCATGATGTGAACCGGGTTGTGCCGAAACTCGAACGCGCCCTGCGGGCCCGAGGATCCGAAGTCCACGCCCAGCGGAAACACCTTGCCATGCCGGACCAGGCTGGCGGCTTGCGCAACCTTCTCCGCGGTGATGAAGTTCAGCGTCCCGAGCTCGTCGGCGGCTCCCCACCGTCCCCAGTTGGAGACATCGCGCGCGGCTTTGCGAAAGTCCGTCATGTCGGCTTGGTTCATTCCGGGTGTCTCTCCTTCCTCAACCGTCCTGGAGCTCACGAGCGATCGCCGCACCGACATTCCCGCCGTCGACCCACACGACCTGGCCCGAGATATAGCTGGCTGCACCACTATTCAAGAAGATAAGCACGGCGGCCTGCTCGGCGGGCTCCGAGACCCGGCCCAGCGCGTTGGGGATGTCGTCGAGAAAGCCCTGCCCATAGGCCGACCGCAGCTGGTCAAGGATCGGGGTCTCGGTGACCCCGGGTCCGGTGCAGTTGATCCGGATATCTCTGGCGCCAAGCGGGTTTGCGCTCTGCATGGTGTAGAGGATGATCGCTTCCTTGGACAACTGGTAGCCGTTGCCAAGCTCATCGGGGTGACTGTGACACCAATCGATGCCCTGCCGCATCGTTGTGGTGTTGAGCAGCGGGGCCACGGTGCGCGCATGTTCCCGATACCCTGCGGCCGCGAGCGACGACACGCTGACGATGGACGAGCCCGCGGGCATCCTCGGGATCAGCGCCTCGGTGAGATGCCGCAGGCCCAGAAAGTTGATCCTGACAACCAGCAGCGGGTCGCCGATCCCCGACGAGACGCCGGCGACGTTGAACAGCGCATCGACCCGGTCGATCCCCGCCACGGCCCGATCGATCGACGCCGGATCGGCGAGGTCGACCTCACGAAAGTCGTTGACCTCGAACGCGGGCCGGCGCCGGTCCAATCCGATGACATCAGCGCCGAGCTCGCGGAGCTGACGCACCACGTGTTCGCCGATGCCCGACGCGCATCCGGTCACCACCGCACGACGACCGTCGTAGCGCCACAGCTCGTCGATGTGCTGAGTCACTTTTTCCGCTGCTGCTCGTGCTGTTCTTTTGCGCGCTGCGCCGCCTGGACGCGACCCTCGTTGATCTCGGCCATGGCCTCGGGAATCTCGCTGGCGGTGAATTTACCGCCGCGGCCGGTGGGCAGGCCGCCGAACGAGTAGTTCTCGTCGAACTGCGGCGCGGCTGGGTCGCGCCGGCGCGCCTCGATCTTTTCGATGACGGGCGCCAATCGGGCGGCTTTGTCGGCCACCGCCCTTTCGTCGCGTTCGATGAACTCCGGCAGCACCTCTTCGCCCATCAGCTCGATGGATTCCATGGTGCCCGCGTGGCTGCGCGGGTTGAGCAGCAGGATGATTTCGTCGACCCCGCTGTCCTCGTAGCCGCGCAGGAACTCGCGCACGGTCGCCGGTGAGCCGATCGCGCCGCGTCCGGGACCGTAGGCCAACGTCGGGTCCTTCTCGACCTCCTCGAGATAGCGGGTCCACACGCCGGTCCGCCCAGGGGTATGCACGCCGGTCATGTAGTAGTGCATGATGCCGAACGAGAAGAATCCGCCGCCCTCCCCGAGTCGTTCGAGGGCCTGCTCGTCGGTCTTGGCGACCATCATCGACAGGTCGCCGCCGATGGCCAGGATGTTCGGGTTGATCCCGGGGGTGACCGGGACGCCATTCTCCTCGAGCTCCTTGTAGTAGCCGTTGACCCGCTCGGTGAGCGGTCCGGGGCCGGTGTAGGCGAAACTCAGTGCGCCGATAGCCTTTTGGGCGGCCATCTGGACGCTCGCGGGCCGCGTGCAGGCGACCCAGACCGGCGGGTGCGGCTTTTGCATCGGCTTGGGAATCACGTTGCGGGCCGGCATCTCGATGTGCTCGCCCTTGAATCCGGTGAAGGGTTCCTCGATCATGCAGCGGATGGCGACCTCGAGGGCCTCCTCCCACTGGGCCCGCTTGTCGGCGGGGTCGATGTTGAATCCGCCGAGTTCGCCGACCGACGACGATTCCCCGGTGCCGAACTCGACGCGCCCGTTGGAGATCAGGTCCAGGGTGGCGATCCGCTCGGCCACCCGGGCGGGGTGATTGACCGCTGGAGGCAGGTGCATGATGCCGAATCCCAGCCGGATGTTCTTGGTGCGCTGGCTGGCGGCGGCCAGAAACATTTCCGGGGCGGTGGAATGACAGTATTCCTCGAGGAAGTGGTGCTCGGTGAGCCAGACGGTGGAGAAGCCGGCCTTGTCGGCGGCCTCGACCTCGTCCAGGCAGTCCTGCAGCATGAGCCGCTCGTCGTCCGGCGCCCAGGGGCGCGGCAGGGCGAATTCGTAGAACAGTGAGATCTTCATCGGTTACCTCCTATGAGAGCTAATGGCTTGCTTCGCAGCATGCTTGGCCGCAACGAAGCCAAAGGTCATGGCCGGGCCTATGGTGGCCCCGGCACCCGCGTAGCTGCGGCCCATCACCGCCGCTGACGTGTTTCCCACCGCGTACAGGCCGGGCACGACGGAGCCGTCCGGCCGCAGCACTCGGGCGTATTCGTCGGTCAGCAGGCCGCCCGAGGTGCCGAGATCGCCGAGGACGATGCGAAACGCGTAATACGGCGGATCCCCCAGTGGGTGCAGGTTGGGGTTGGTCAGGGTCGGATCGCCGTAGTAGTTGTCGTAGACACTGTCGCCGCGGTTGAAGTCGTCGTCATGGCCCTTGCGCGCCAGCTCGTCGAAACGCTTTGCGGTTGACTGAAGTTGGTCCGCCGGCACGCCGATCTTGGCCGCCAGTTCGGCCCAACTCGTCGCCGCCTTGACGACGCCCGATTCCAGCCAGGCCGCCGGGACCTTGCGTCCGGTGGGCACCGGCGCCCACGGGATCTTCGGAATCGGCAGATGACCGCCGACGACGTAGCGGTTGAACGACCGCCGATCGGTGATCAGCCAGCACGGGATGTGGGTGACCCCGGACTTCTGGCCGTCGATCATGGCGTGGCCGAAGTCCATGTAGGGCGCCGCCTCGTTGATGAATCGCTTGCCCGCGCCATTGACGACGAACTGCGCCGGCATCATCCGCTCGTTGAGCATGAATTGCATTCGGCCGTCCGGCCATTGGATCGCCGGAAACCACCAGGCCTCGTCCAGCAGGTCCGTGGCCGCGCCGACTCGCGCACCCGCGCGGATCCCGTCGCCCATTGAGGCGGGGTTGCCGAAGCTCCAGTCCTGGTCCCCGGCACTCTCCAAGACGGGCTGGTGTTCCTTGCGCCAGGCCAGGTCGTGGTCAAAGCCCCCGGAGGCCAGGATCACGCCGCGGCGCGCCCCGATCCCCTGCTTCCCGCCGTCTCGCTCCAGGACCGCACCGGTGACCGATCCATCAGCGTCGGTGAGCAACTCGACCATCGGCGAGTCCAGCCACAGCGGAATCGCGCGCTCCTTCATCGCCAATCTCAGCCGCGCCGCCAGGGACTGCCCGATCGCCGCGACCCGCTCGCCGAACACCCTCGCCCTGACCATGCGCGCAATCAACCTCAGCAGCACGCCTTTTCCCGCCCACGATTGACGAATCCGGTAGAAGGATCGAAGCTCCTTGGGACCCAGCCAGATTCCCTTAGGAGCAAGCGTCAGCGGCTTGAGGAGCTTCTGCTCGTCGTCGCCCAGCCTACGCAGGTCGATGGGTGGCACGTTGATGGTGCTGCCGAGTTCGGAGCCGCCGGGTAACTCCGGGTAGTAGTCGGCATAGCCCGGCTTCCAGACGAACTCGAGCCACGGCGAGAGACCCTCCAGGAACTCCAGCATCTGTGGCGAGGACTCGACGTACTGCCGGATCCGCGCCTCGCTGACGAGCCCGTCGGTGATCAGCCGCAGGTAATCGACGACACCGTCGGGCGACGGGGCGTAGCCCTCCCTGCGCTGCGCGGGTGCGCCGGGCACCCAGATTCCGCCACCGGAAAGAGCGGTGGAACCGCCGAAGTAAGAAGACTTTTCCACCACCAACACGTCAAGCCCGGCCGCGTCGGCCGTTAGCGCGGCGGTCATCCCGCCGCCACCGGACCCGATGATGAGCACGTCGACAACGTGATCGAATGCGGCTGGGGCGGCTGAAGCGCTTGACGACGAAGAAGTCATGCCGGCATCGCCGTTCTGATGGCGAACCCGGCGATCAGTTCGGCGGCGGGTTTGTAGTAGCGCATCGTCGTCCGGTACCGTCCCGCCGTTGCCAGCGCCGCGAAAGCCGCTATCCATGTTCTGATTTCATGGGCGGAGCCGCCGCCCTCGTGCACCACGTACGAATTGGACCAGGAATCCAGCTCGGCCAGCCGACCTTCGTCGATGATCTCCAGGAAGTGGTGATCCCACGCCGGGTTGAGCGGTTGCAGTTCGCCGCCGCCTGCCGCAAAGTCCTTGGCCGCGCCGATCACGGCGGTCTGCCGGGCCTGCCGCTGCTCGGATGTCATCGGTTCGCCGTGCACGATGCGTTGCAGGACCGCCGGGCCGGCGGTGGCCAGCGTCGGCACCGGGGGGCTGTGCGACAGTCCACCGGATCCGATCACCAACACGCGCTTGTCCAGGCTCGCCAGGTAATTGCCCACCGCGCTGCCCAGTGCCCGGCAGCGATGCAGGGGCCCCAGCGGCACGGCGATCGCGTTGATGAAGATCGGTATCACCGGGCATGCGGTGGCGGCGCCGAAGAGTTTCTCCAGCGGCTGAACGGTGCCGTGATCCACGTCCATGCTCGCCGACACCGCGACGTCGATGTCGGACCCGAGGACGGCCTCGGCGCAGCCGGCCGCGATGTCTTCGGGCACGCTGAGCGGGCCGATGTGGGTGCCGTAGTCGCCGACTCCCCTGGCGCGCATTCCGATACAGAACGACGGCATCACCTTGTAGAAAAACCCGTTGTAGTGATCCGGAGAAAAGATGACGACCAGTTCGGGGTCGTAGTCCGCGACGAATTCCCGCGCCCGCGCGATCGCGGCGTGCACATCGTCAAGCAGGTCCCGCGACGGCCCCGGTAGATCTAGCAGCGGGCTGTGGGAGATACAGCAGAGAGCCAGTGGCACTTGACGATTCACCCCCTTCCGGCGTAAGCGCGAGGGCGTCCAGCAACGCGGCGCTGAGCTCGGGCGCGAGCTGAGCGATACAGGCACCGGCTATGCAGCGATCCGGTCGCAGGAACAGCACCGATTCCCGATGGGCGTCGAACCAGGCCTTCAGGTCGCCGCCACGGTCGCCGACTATCACGACGTCGGGATCGTCCTGCCCGGTCCACTGCAGCTGGGTCAACGGACGCAGCGCAATGAAGCGCGCGCCCAATGCTTTCCAGTTCTCAAACGCCTCATCGCCGAGGATCTTGCGTGGATGGTTGTTCCAGCACAGCACGGCGAACCACGGACCCAGCACGTCGTCCAACAGCACATCCGGGCGGCTGCGGGTATCGACACGGGGCTGCACGAACAGCGTGCCGACCGGCGAGCCGGGGTGCCCCGGCGCGTCGAGACCCAACGAGTGGACCACCGCCCCCTGCTCGTAGCGCGGCATCGGCTTGAACCGCATTTCCAGCATATACCGCTTGAGCGACGGCACAATTGACGCCGATCGCACGATGAGGTCGCGGGCGCTGGCGACCCTGCGGTCGGTCGGTGAGATCACCCGCCCCACCATGGTGGACAGGTCGATCATCGCGCGGGCATGCTTGCGCCGCTCGATGTCGTAGGTGTCCAGCAACTTGTCGTCGGCCTGGCCGTTCACCACCGCCGCAAGCTTCCATCCCAGATTCGCCGCGTCCCGGATCCCGCTGTTGTAGCCCTGGCCCTGCCAGACCGGCATCAGGTGCGCGGCGTCACCGGC
Organism: uncultured Actinomycetota bacterium; assembly: GCA_963778135.1. Taxonomy (GTDB): domain Bacteria; phylum Actinomycetota; class Actinomycetes; order Mycobacteriales; family Mycobacteriaceae; genus Mycobacterium. The sequence goes on from CAVZTC010000006.1 coordinate 512,075, forward strand.
CAGCAGCAGTCGGCCGCAGCGGAAGGCGCCGGCGATCCGGGAGTGGTGCGTGTAGATGCGGCGCCGGATCACCTCGACCCGGTCGGGGTACGGCACCATTCGCGCCAGCATCCGCGTCAGGAACGCCGGATCCTCCGCCTGCTCGTCGGACTCGTCGGCGTGAATCATGAACTCGAACCGGCGGATTCCGTGCGCGATCGAGATCGAGGCGTACGGACGCTCGGGGTCGGCGCCGACCTCGCTGTTCGGGTGGCCCAGCGGATCGTTGGCGATGTCGACGACCAGCCACCGGGTGGACGACGTGGTGCCGTCGAAGGACACGCCCATCATTCGCCGGGTCACGCTGCGCCCGCCGTCGCAGCCCACCACGTAGCGCGCCCGCACACCCCCGATGCCATCACCGCCCAGCTCGACCGCCACCGCGTCGGCGGTCTGCGTGCACAACGTCATCGGCCGGTCCCACCACACCTGCACGTGCTCGAATCTGTCGAGGCCATTGAGCAATTCGGCGTCGACCAGAGGCTGCACGAATCCGTTGCGCTTGGGCCAGCCGAAACGGGCGTCGGGCGGGGCCATTTCGGCGAGTACCCGGCGCTTGGCATCGAAGAACCGCAGAATCTGGTTGGGCACCGTGTGCGGCAGGACGCGGTCCACCAGGCCGATGGACTGGAAGGTGCGCAGTGCCTCGTCGTCGAGTCCGACCCCGCGCGGATAGTCGATCAGCGTGTCCCGCTCGTCGACCACCAGCGTGCGAACACCCTGTAGGCCAAGGATGTTGGCTAACGTCAACCCGACCGGGCCGGCGCCGACGACAACAACGTCGACATCCGCGCTTTCTGTTTGGCGCCGGGTTCCCGCCATCAGCGGCCCAGCAGGAAGTCGAGATGCAGCCGATCGAAGGTCTTCGCGTCCTCGTACTGCGGCCAGTGACCACAGCCCGGCATCACCTCGAAGCGCGCGCCGGGAATCATGGACGCGATGCGGCGCCCTTCTGTCACGTCGGCCGTCGGGTCATCGCTTGTCCAGAGGACCAGCGTCGGCGCGGTGATCGCCCCGTATTCCTTGGGGCCCAGCAGGTTACGCGCCCGGATCTTCCGGTCCTGCAGCGCCATGATGTCGCGCATGGCCGCGACGAACCCGGGTTGGCGATAGATCCGTTGCCGGCTGGCGACCAGGTCGTCGTAGTCCTTCGACTTGTCCGCCATCAGCCATTTGATGCGCGCCTGCACCGTCTCCCAGCTCGGGTTCTCGGCGGCAGCCATGGACAACACGATGATCCGCGCCATCACCTCGGGATCGGCCTGGGAACCACCGGCCGTGTTGAGGACCAGCCGGTCCACGACCTCGGGATGATCCACGGCGGCGCGGGCGACCACCCACCCCCCGAGCGATTCACCGCTGAGGCAGGCCCGGTCGGCCCCGATGTTGCGCAGCACCGACATCAGGTGCTCGACGTAGTGCCGGATTTCCAGCGGGTGACCCGGCTTGTCGGTATAGCCGTGGCCCAGCATGTCGATGGACCACGTCCAGAAATGCTCCGCGTGCGCCGCCAGGTTGCGGACGTAGGCCTCGGCGTGGCCACCGGAGCCGTGCAACAGCATCAGCACCGGCTTACCGGGATCGCCGGCACGCAGGTATCTGGTCCGCACTCCCCCGGCCTCGAGGTAGCCCTGCGAGAAATCGACACCCTGGAGATCGCTCCAGATGCTTTCGAACTCCGCCACTGTTCCCCTCTGGCCGCCCACCCGCTGGAAATTCCGTTCCCGTTGCGGGCCACTGGCCCTTTTCTCGATCAGATGGTGTGCTAATATCGCACCTTTATGTGCGATATGTATAGAGCTTGGCTCTCACGTGCGGGTCTGTCAAGACCGTGACGGCTTCGGCGAAGGGTTCTCAGACGCTGGCCAGAGGGCTGACCGCGCTGCAGATGGTGGCGGCCTCCGCGACCGGGCTCACGGTGCAGGAACTCGCCGACCGGGTCGGCGTGCACCGCACCATCGCCTATCGGCTGCTCTCGACGCTGGCCCAGTTCCGGTTGGTGGCCAAAGGAGAAGACGGCCGCTACCGGCCGGCGGCCGGCCTGGCCGTGCTGGGCGCCTCGTTCGACCGCAACGTGCGGCAGCTGAGTCAGCCGACGCTGCGCGCACTGGCCGACGAACTCGGCACCACCGTCTCTTTGCTTGTTGCAGAGGGCGATCAGCAGGTGGCGATCGCGGTGATCGTGCCGAGCCAGTTCGCCTACCAGCTCGCCTTCCACGAGGGCAGTCGATACCCGCTGGATCGCGGGGCTGCGGGGATCGCGCTGCTCGCGAGCATGCCGCCGCGCCCGGGTGAACGGGATCTGGTGACGCAGGCTCGTGGGCGCGGCTGGGTGATGACGTACGGGGAGATCGAGCCGAACACGTACGGGTTGGCCGTAGCGGTCCGTCGCCCGGCGCCGTCGCCGCCCACCTGCATCAACCTGATCTCCCATCGGGAGGACGTCGTGCTGCGCGGGAAGGACGCCGTCATCCGCGCGGCCGAGCAGTTGTCCGCGCTGCTGAGTTGATGCGGCTGGGGAAGGGATTAGGGGCCATGGGTTGGGATCACGAAGTCGATGTGGTGGTGCTCGGCAGCGGTGGCGCGGCGCTCACCGCGGCGCTGACGGCGGCGGTCGCCGACGCCTCGGTCGAGGTGTTCGAGAAGGCCCCGACCGTCGGCGGGACGACCGCGGTGTCGGGTGGCATCGTCTGGATCCCCGCCCATAACCGTTCCCCCGAAGGGGAATTGACGCCCGCCGACGCGTTGCGATACCTCAACGCGCAGTCACTGGGTTCGATGGACGACGCGCTGGTCGAGACGTTTGTCCGGACCGGCCCGGCGATGCTCGACTTCGTCGAGACACACAGCCGGCTGCGCTTCGAGATCGCCGAAGGCTTTCCTGATTACCGGCCGGAGTTGCCCGGTGGGCAACCGACCGGGGGCCGTTCGCTCGGCGCGGCCCCTTACGACCTGTCCCAATTGGGCGACTGGGCCGACCGCATCACGTCGTTCCCCGCCGATTGGTCCAACGTCGGCTTCGACGCCGAAACCAGGGCCCGCCTGCACGCGGCGGTGGACGAACGGACCAGCCACCTGTGCGTGGCCGGCACCGCGTTGATCGCCGGGCTGCTCAGGGGCGTGCTGGACGCCGGGGTGAGCGTTGCGACGAAGGCGCCGGCCGAGCAACTCATCGCCGAGGCCGGAGAGATCACCGGCGTACGCATCGCCCGGGCCGGGCAGCGCATGGACGTGCGCGCTCGCCGCGGCGTCATTCTGGGCACCGGCGGATTCGAATGGGATCCGGCTTTGGTGCAGGCTTTCTTGCGCGGCCCGATGCACGGGGCGGTCTCGCCGCCGAACAACACCGGCGACGGGTTGCGGATGGCGATGGCGCATGGCGCGGACCTGGCCAACATGGGCGAGGCATGGTGGGTCCCGATCGTGCAAATCCCGGGCGACACCATCGAGGGCCACCGACGCAGCCGCAGCGTACGACTGGAGCGAACCCGCCCGAGGAGCATCATCGTCAACACGGCCGGGCGGCGATTCGTCAATGAGGCATGCGATTACAACTCGATGGCGGGCGCGTTTCACTACCTCGACCCCCGGGGCGGGTACGTCAACGACCGCGGGTGGATGGTCTTCGACTCGGTTCACCTGCAGCGCTACGGATTCCTGGGTATCGCCCCCGGGGATCCGGTCCCGGACTGGTTCTGCGAGTCGGCGGACCTCGCCGAGTTGGCCGCCAAGACCGGCATCCACGCCGACGGCCTGATCCGCACCATCGAGCAATGGAACCGCCATGTCGCCGCCGGCGCCGACCCGGACTTCGGGCGCGGTTCCAGCGCCTACGACGGTTATTGGGGTGATGAGCACGCTCCTACGCCGGCCGGCAGGACGCTCGGCCCGATCGACACCGCGCCCTACTACGCGGTGCCGGTATGCGTGGGCGCGATGGGGACCAAGGGCGGGCCACGCACCGACCGCGACGGCCGGGTTCTGCATGTCGGCGGTGAGCCGATACCGGGCCTGTTCGCCGCGGGCAACGCGATGGGCGGGGCGACCGGCCGAGCGTATGGGGGCGCCGGCGGAACCATCGGCCCGGCAATGGTTTTCGGCTATCGGGCGGGCCACGCGGCCGCGACCGGGAAGTCCGTGGACCTTCAGTAGTTCATTGCCCGGGCGCGACGAGCGATGGCGCGGGCCAGCGGCACACACAGCGCCGCGCCTATCAGACCCGCCGTCGCGGTCGTCACGGCGACCAGCGACCGACCGCCGTGGATCAGGCTGGCGGAGGCCAGGATTGGGGCGGTGACCGCCGCGACCGCACCCGCCACACCCCAGACCGCGTGGTAACGCCCACGCTGCGCGGGTGGGGCGATTCGGTGCACGATGCCTGCGCCGACCACGAACCAGGCGATCTCGCCGGGCGCGCAGGCCGCCGCGGCCACGGTGAAGCCCAGCGCGGTGTGCGCGAGGGCGATAGCCGCCACGCACATGGTCGTCCACACCACCGCAGCGGCCATGATGTCGACTCGCGGGCCACCCTCGACTTTTCTGCTCACCCACGGCGCGATCAGCGGACTGAGCCCCACCACCGCCGCGGCATTGGCCAGCTGCGCAACGCCGTAGGCGCCGGGACCCAACCCGCACCTGGCCATCAGCATGGGCATGGCCGCGTAGAAGCCCATGAACGCGGTCAGGACCGCCACGCTGGACCCGAACAGCAGAATCAGCCGAGCATCGGAAAATGTCTGCCGGAAAACGATTTTCCCCGTCGACACGGCGCAGGGCGGCGGCGAAGACGGCATCCGCAGGGCCGCCGCGACGGCGAACGCCGCGCAGGCGATGCCGTTGATCCAGTACAGGGCCGGGATGCCCAGCCAGCCCGCCAGCAGACCGCCCGCCCCGCCGGCGATCCCGGCGCCGATGCTCATCGAGCCGAACCGCAGCGCATCGATCTTTGCCCGCCGCGCAGGGTCGGCGATCAAGTCGGCGATCGAGGCACCCAGCACCGTTCGCGGTGCCTCGTAGACCAGGCCGACCACCGCGGCGCCGCCCAGCAGAGCCGACACGCTGTGCGCCCCGGCCATCAGCACCAACGCCACGCCCGCCACCAGCCCGGTGGCCACCAGCGTCTCGCGCCGCCCGTAATGGTCGATCACCCACCCGCACACCAGCTGGCCCAGCAGCCAGCCCAGGCCGAAGACCGCCAACACCGCCCCGACCACTCCGGGGGCATGGCCGCGCCCGGCGACGTGGTAGGCCAGGAAGGGATAGCCGAATCCTGCGGCACGCACCACCAAGTTCCCGCCCAGCAGCAGCCAGATGATCGCCGGAAAACCGGCTGTCTCCGTGGCCCTTTCACGCGGCGATGCGCCCGCGACCGCGCCTGCTCCGATCTCGGGGCCGAGGGACGGCGCCGCGGCTTCCAGCCCACCAGTGCGGTACATCTTGCTGCGCTCCCCATTATTGATGTTTGATGCTTGGTTTGGTCAGACGGCGTAAGCACATCGTCGAACGACGGGCTTGGCGGATCCTCGACATTTCCTTGGTGGCATAGCGAGGGACCTGGTTAGTTCGGGAGCAAACCGCGGGATATCCGGGAGGACCGGCTACACTCACCGCCATGGCCGGCGCCGCGACGCCCGAGAAGGTGCGTGTAGTTGTTGGCGACGATCACCCGCTCTTTCGCGAGGGTGTGGTGCGGGCGCTGTCGTTGAGCGGTGACGTGAACGTTGTCGGTGAGGCGGACGACGGCACGACCGCGCTCGAGTTGATCAAGGCGCACCGGCCCGACGTGGCATTGCTGGACTACCGGATGCCCGGCATGGACGGCGCGCAGGTCGCGGCGGCGGTGCGAAGCAATGACTTGCCGACCCGCGTCTTGCTGCTGTCGGCGCATGACGAGTCGGCCATCGTCTACCAGGCGCTGCAGCAGGGCGCCGCCGGGTTCTTGCTGAAGGACTCGACGCGCACCGAGATCGTCAAGGCCGTGCTCGATTGCGCGCAGGGCCGCGACGTCGTGGCGCCCTCACTGGTCGGGGGCCTGGCCGGAGAAATCCGCCAGCGCGCCGCGCCCACGGCACCTGTCCTGAGCGCACGCGAGCGCGAGGTGCTCAATCGGATTGCCCGCGGCCAAAGCATTCCCGCGATCGCGGGTGAGCTATACGTTGCGCCGTCGACGGTCAAAACCCATGTGCAACGGCTCTACGAGAAGCTTGGCGTCAGCGATCGCGCGGCGGCCGTCGCGGAGGCGATGCGGCAGGGGTTGCTCAACTAGGCGCTGCTCACTGGGTGCTAGCTCTACTGATCCTTCAGGGGGAGTTCCACGCAGACGTGCGTGCCGACCTGCGTGTCCATGAAGACAAACACCCCGCCGGCGGCGTCCACGCGGGTGCGATGCGACGCCAGGCCGATGTGTCCCTCACCGAGCCGTCGCGCCGCGGTCTCGTCGCTGACTCCGATGCCGTCGTCGACCACATCCAAAACGCATCTCTCACCGGTGATCCCGAGCGTCACCGACGCATGCCTGGCCCGCGAATGCCGCACTACGTTCGACAGCAACTCGCGCACCACCCCGAACACGATGGGGTCGATCGAGTTTCGGATCGGGTAATCGATTTCGGTGGAGACCTCGATGCCCGAGCGTTGTGCGGTGAATGCGGCCAGCTGCTCGACCGCGGCGCCCAACCCGACCTGTTCCAGAACCGATGGGTGCAGCTCGAAGGTCGCCTGCCGAAGTCGGTCCGACGCGGCCTGCAGACCGGCCAGTGCCCGCCCGACGCGCTCATCGCCGGGCAGTGCGGTATCCAAATCGACCAATTCGTGGCGCACGACCAGCACATCTTGGAGCGGTCCATCGTGGATCGATTCCGAGATCCGCCGCTGCAGATCCTCCGAGGCGGTCATCGTTTGGGCGAGCAACTCCTCCCGCAAAGCACTCAGGCCGGCCACCGCGCGAGCGTGTCGATCCTCGATACGAAGGACGACGAACGCGGTGCAGCACAGGAACGCGTAAAGCACGAACCGGAAAAAGGTCTCCGGCCAGCCGATCGCGTCCACCATCACCGGGTCCTCCACCACCGCGATCACGAAGCCCAGCAGGGAGACGCCCAGCGCCACGACGGCGCGGCCCGGAGACACATCAAGGCTCAACAGGATCGGCAGCAGGGTCATGATCAGCAGCGGATAGACGGCGTCGGTGGAGAGCAGCTGAAAGCCCGTCAGCGCCGAAGCGTCGAGCAGGGTGTACACAAAAGGCTCGAGCCGGCCGCTCCCGGCCACCTGGCCCAACCCGATGAGTTGACGGATCGGGGCGAATGCCAATAGCGCAGCGCCCAGGGCGGCGCCTCCGTACATGCCGATCCAAACGGATTGCTTGGGCCATTCAGTCCGGTCGGTGCCGATGATCATGGCAGCGACCATCAGCCCCACAACACCCATGCGGAGCACCGACGCGATGCGGTACGAGCGCAACTGGTGGACCTTGCGCACCCGGTCCAGTTCGACGTCGTGGGTGATCGTCACCAGCACACCGTACTCATTGGGGCGCGCGGACCCCGCAGCAAACTGACGAACGCGTCGGCGGGTTTGCACGCCACGGTCCGGGCTGGCCGGACTCGGGCGATCCGCGAGCTAAGAGCGTGTTTGTTGTGAGATTCTGCGTAGGTGTCCGCTGATCAGGCGGTCGCCCCATCGGGAGTTGTGACGTTCTGTTCACCGATACCGAGGGTTCGACCCGTCGGTGGGAAGCGGACGCCGACGCGATGCGGGCGGCGCTGGCCGCCCAGGCGACGTGTTGCGCAAGGCGATCCAGGCGCACGGCGGGTGGCTGTTCAAACACACCGGTGACGGGGTGCTTGCCGCGTTCGCGTCGCCGAGGTGTGCGGTTGACGCTGCGGCGGCCGCGCAGCGGGCGCTGGAGCTGCCGGTTCGGATGGGGATCGCGACCGGCGAGGCCGAGCCGCGGGGGGCGGGTCTGCTGACCGGAGTTGAACTGGTGGCTTTGGGACCGCGGCGGTTGCGGGATCTGCCCAACCCAATCGGGCTGTTCCAGCTCCGCGCGGCCGGATTGCGCACGGACTTTCCGCCGTTGCGGGCACTCGACGCGAGTCCGGGGAATCTGCGCGCCGCGACGACGAGCTTCATCGGGCGCGAGTCCGAGGTCGCCGAGGTGCAAGCCGCGGTCAAGGCGCATCGGCTGGTCACGTTGACCGGGACGGGTGGGGTCGGCAAGACCCGCCTGGCCACCGAGGTTGCCGCTGCTGGTGCACTGCGGCCGGCTTTCGGTGGAAAAGCGCGGCCCAGGCGCCAGCGTGACATCCGCCGAGGCCAGCAGACCCGCGACGGTATCCCAGAAACCGAAAGTCTGCAGCCGGGACGGAGCCCTGATCACGACGGGCCCGTAGTAGGCGAGCATCAGGGCCGACATCATCACCGCGACGACACCGCTGCCGCGATGGCGACCTACGCGTACGACCAAATCGACCAGGCTCGAACGGAACTCGAACGCCCTAGGTGAAGTTCGGCATTGCTCAGCAGAACTTCAGACGCGCCCTAGCCGGTCGAGCAGGCCTCCGGCCGCCCAGCCGATGCCGCTTGCCGTGCCCGCAGCATGGTCTTCGCGAAGCCCTCTGCCTCGGCCACCAGGCGGCGAGCCCCCCGTTCCACCTCGTAGAGGCGGCTGACGTCGACCCCGGCGCCGATCAGCTGTTGCCGCGCGACGACCAATGGGTCCACACCACTGACATCATTCGTCCGGTGCGTGTCCACTTGCACGAGGATGGGGCCTACACCTTGGCCGGCTCGTTGCACAGCTTCGGCGACCGAGTCACGAACCGCCTCAACGTCGTTGCCGTCGACCGACAGCACGGGCATCCCGCGCCCGCCGGCCGCGGCGCGTCCGCTCGCGACGACGAACACGACCGGAAGCCGCCACGACACAGCGGTATTTGCTGCCGCGATGAACTCGGCCGAGTTCGCGTCGCGATCTCCGATGACGCACACCGCGACCTTGCCGTTACCGGCCCGCTGCCGCGCATAGGCGTCACCGAGCGCAAACATGGTTGATTGATCCACAGAGCCGGAAAAGGACGACAACCCACGCTTCCAGGCCGGCATGTCGGCGATCGGCTCAGGGGCGGCGCCCGCACCGAGGCTCCCGCCGATCATCTCGGCGATCGCCGGGCCCAGCGGCAGCGCAAGGCCGACCTGCTGGGCGTGCCGGAAATGCGGGATGGTGGTGCTGACGATGTCGCCGGGCCGAACCGCGGCCGCAGTGCCGACGGCCATAGCCTCTTGGCCGAATGCCGCCTCCACGGGCGCGTCGCACAGACCGTCGATGCGCGACTCCTCCAGTGCCATGTCCAGCAGTCGCAGTACCCACATGCGGCGGTACAGCTCGAGCTGGTCACGCAGGGACGCAGCCGTCAGATCGGGTGTGGCCGACAGATCAGGTGTGTAGGTCATGTGACGGGTCTCCTAACTAGCGTTGGATCTCGTCGGCGCCCCTCCCAGCCGAACTCATCTCAACGTAGAGAGATTTGCCTTGGCGGACCTCCGCCGACCGGTCCGCAAACGTGATGAACGCCGTGTCCCCCAATCGGGGGACACGGGACGGGCTTTGCTAGTCCCGTTCTTCCGACGGTGAAGACAGCAGCCGCTCGGCCGCGTTGTAGGGATCATCCTGGCCGTCGACCACAGATTCTGCGAGCCGGTCGAGATTCGGCAGCGTCCGCAGCCTTGTTTGCGCCAATGACAGGATCTGGGCCCGGGCGCGGGCCAGCCGGCGGGCTCGGCTATCGGCGCGGTGGTGGTCGTCGATCGCGGCCACCAGGTCGGCGACGCCGGATCCCCGGACGGCGATGAGGCTGACGATCGGGGCCCCGGAAGGGCCCAGTTCGGCCCGCAGATCCCGCACGGTCTGTTCGGCACCGTCCCGGTCGGCCTTGTTGACCGCGACGATGTCGGCGACTTCCAGCACGCCGGCCTTGGCAGCCTGGACGGCGTCGCCCGCCCCGGGATTGAGAATGACGATGGTCGGGTCGGCGACCGCGGCAATCTCGATTTCGGACTGCCCCACTCCCACGGTCTCCAGCAGGATCACGTCGTAACCGATCGCGCCGAGCAGGCGGATGGCCGCCGGCACCGCGGCGGCCAAGCCCCCGATGTGGCCGCGGGTCGCCAGCGAGCGGATCAAGACGTCGGCGTCGTTGATGTGCGCGGCCATTCGGATCCGATCGCCGAGCAGCGCGCCACCGCTGAACGGCGAGGACGGGTCGACGGCCAGCACGGCCACCCGGCAGCCGCGCTCCCGGTAGGCAGCCACCAGCGCCGCGATCGTCGTGGACTTACCTGCGCCCGGGGGTCCGGTGATGCCTATGACGGGGCCGGCGCGAGTAGCTGACGAACCGATGCCGACCAGCACCTCGCTGCGCCGCTCGCCCTCGACGAGGCTCAGTAGCCGACCGGCTGCGCGTTGAGATCCGTTGCGCGCGCCCGTGATCAGGTCGGCGATGTCCATTGGCGTTATGGAGCAGCAACCTCGATGACGGTCGCGGACCCCATTCCGCCACCCGCGCACATGGCCGCCACCCCGATGCCGCCGCCGCGCCGGCGCAACTCGTGCACCAGCGTGACCAGCATCCTGGCCCCGGTTGCCGCCACCGGATGCCCCAGTCCGCACCCGCTGCCACTCACGTTCACCCTGTCCGGGTCCAGATCGAGCAGCTTGACGGTGGCCACACACATCGAGGCGAACGCCTCGTTGATTTCGAACAGGTCCACGTCGGAGATCGAAATCCCGCCGCGGGCAAGCGCTTTCGGGATCGCCTCCACCGGCGCCAGGCCGGTCGCCGCAGGGTCGACGCCGACGGACGCCCAGGACCGGACGGTGGCCAGCGCGGGCAGGCCCAGCCGGCCGCTCGTCCGGTCGCTGGCTATGGTCAACACGGCGGCACCGTCGTTGGCGCCGCAGGCGTTACCGGCGGTGATCGAAAAGCCTTCGATTTCGGGATGCAGCGGCTTGAGCGCGGCCAGCTTTTCCAAGGTGGTGTCGCGGCGCGGGTGCTCGTCGACCGAGAAGAGGCCGTGCGGCGTTTCGATCGGAACGATCTCCTCTTTGAAGCGGCCCTCGTCAATCGCGGCGATCGCGTTGCGGTGGGAGCGCAGCGCCCACGCGTCCATCTCGTCGCGACTGACGCCCGCCTTCACCGCGGCGTTCCAGCCCACGGTGATGGACATGTCGAGGTTCGGCGCGTCGGGACGGTCCGGATGGGTTGGCGGGAACCAATCGACCCACTCACCGTCGAGCTGCATCTTCGACCGTGGCGAGGTGGACGCCGAGTTCACACCGCCGGCGACGACGAGTTGGTCCATCCCGGCGCGCACGCTTGCCGCCGCGGTCTGCACCGCCGCCTGACCAGCGGCGCAGTGCCGATTGTTGGCCAGGCCGGGCACGTGCGCCAGACCCGCGGTGATGGCCGCGTGGCGCGCGATAACGCCGCCGCCGTAGAGGCCCTCGCCCAGGATCACGTCGTCGATCTGGGTCGGGTCCAGATCCGTCGCCGCCACCGCCCCCGCGATCACGTGATGCGCCAGGTCGAATGCGCTGGTGTCGCGCAGCGTTCCCTTACGGGCGGTTCCGATGGGGGTGCGCAGGGCGGACACGATGACGGCTTCGGGCACAGGTCTTCTCCACTTCGACTCTTCCCACTTTTCGGCGAGTTCACGAGAACACCATTCTCGCAGAGTGAGAGCGCCAGTTGCAAGGCGAGTACCGCGCGAGCAGTCGCAAAAGCCGCCAATTTCGGCACGAAATGCGGGCTTTTGCGTCTGCTCGGCAATAATCGGCAGGCATGAATAGGCGGGAGGGGACAGTCGCGGTCCCGGGCGGACACGTCTGGTTCACGCGAATCGGCACCGGGCCAGAACATCCGGGGCCAGAAAATCCGGGGCCAGAAAATCCGGGCCTGCCGCTGCTCGCGGTGCATGGCGGGCCAGGCTTACCGCACAACTACATCACCGCCCTGGAACGCCTGGCCGATGAGCGTGAGGTCATCTTCTGGGATCAGCTCGGTTGCGGAAGATCCGAACGCCCGTCGAACGTGGGCCTGTGGACGGTAGAACGCTCCGTGGCCGAGATGGATGCCGTGGTACAGGCGTTGGGCCTGAACCGGTTTCACGTCTTCGGTAACTCGTGGGGCGGAATGCTGGCGCAGCAGTACGTCCTTGACGTGAGGTCGGGAGCGGTGAGCCTCACCATCTCCAACAGCATCGCTTCGATACCGCAATTCGCGGAGAACGTCGCCCGGCTGAAGGCCGCGCTGGACCCGGCCACCCAATCCGCCATTGATCGTCACGAGGCCGCCGGCACCACGAATTCGGACGAATACCAGACCGCGATACGCACCTGGAATGAGACGTATCTCTGCCGAATTCGGCCGTGGCCCGACGAACTCGAAACCGCGTTTCGGGGTATGGGGCCAGAGATTTTCGAGACGATGTTCGGCCCCAGCGACTTTCGCATTGTCGGCACCATCCGGGACTGGGACGTGCTCGACCGCCTACCCGAGATCGACTTGCCAGCCCTGCTGCTTGCGGGCAGGTTCGACGAATGCGCACCCGAACACATGCGCGACATGCACCAGCGCATTGCCGGCTCGCGGTTCGAGTTGTTCGAGTCGTCCGCCCACATGCCGTTCATCGAGGAGCCGGAGCGATTCGACGCGGTGATGCGGGACTTCCTCCGCCTCCACGATGGTCATCAAGCGCACCGCCACGGGGCCTGACACGCGTGCACGACAGCGGAATTGCACTGCCACAGCGATGATTTTTAATCCGCCGAACCCGACGGTGCTGGTGGGCGGCCGTCGTGACCGACGCCACAATTTGCTCGTCGGCTAGGACGTTAGCCGAACCCCCCTAACCGGGTACGTGGTACCAGACCGTCAATTCGAGAAGAAAAGGAGCTCAAGAATGAGTGAGCGCAACAGTGGACCGGTGGCAGCCGTCAGGGGGGTCATCGATGACGCGATCGGTAAGGCCAAAGAGGTCATTGGCATCGTGATCAGCCACGAGGGCCTCCGCAAGGAAGGCCGCGCCCAGCAGGAAAAGGCGCAGGCGTATCGCGAGGTGGCCAAGAAGGAGACCCAGGCAGAGGCGGCGCGTGCGGGCGCACGGACCGCCGAGGCCCGCCAGAAGTCATCCCGCTAAGCCCGCGTAGCGGCCGGCAAGGACTGACGTCGAGGGTCGGCGTCAGTTCTTGCCTGCCGCCAGCTTCGTGACGATGGAACGGAAATCCTCGGTCTGGAAAGACTGGTTCTCCGCCGAGAGGGCATAGTCCAGGCTGGCCAGCACGGCACGCTCCAGATGGATGTTGAGCACCCGTTTCGTGCTTTCGACCGCCTGCTGGGGCAGCTGCATGATCTTTTCGGCGCACGCGATCGCCTCGGCCAGCGGATCGGTTGCCACGTGATTGGCCAGCCCCAGTTCGACGGCGCGCTGCGCGCGGATGCGCATGCCGGTCAGCGCATACTCCTTGGCCAGCAGCAGGCTGATGTGGAGCGGCCAGGTCAGCGGCCCGCCGTCTGCGGCCACCAGGCCCACCTGCACATGCGGGTCGGCGAGGTAGGCGTCTTCGGCGATGTAGACGATGTCGCTCAACGCAACCAGGCTGCAGCCAAGCCCCACCGCCGGGCCATTTACGGCCGCCACCAAGGGAATTCGGCACCGGACCATGCCCAGCACGATCTCGCGTCCGTCTCGGATGGTCTTGGCACGCAGGTTGGCGTCGCCCGCCAACTCCTCGAGATACGCGAAATCGCCGCCGGCCGAAAATGCGCGGCCGGCCCCGGTGAGCACCGCGGCGCGCGCGGTCGGATCGTCGGTCAATCGCTGCCATATCCGCGCCAGGCCGGAATGCAGATCGTCGTTGACCGAGTTGAGGGAATCCGGCCGATTCAGCGTGATGATCCGCAGCGCCCCGTCGGCGCGGACATCGATTTCCGCGGGCATGTCGTACACGTCAGGCTCCCAATCCCAAGATGCGCGAAGCGATGATGTTCTTCTGTATCTGTGATGTCCCGCCCATGACGCTTTGCGCGCGGCTGTAGAGGTAGGCGCCGAGCAGGTCCTGGTCGCGGGCCCCCCGCACCGCCAATGCCGCGTGCCCGACGGATTGCTCGACCCAGGTCATCAGCAGCTTGTCCAGCGATCCTTCGGGCCCGTGCGACACTCCGTCCAGCTGCTCGGAGAGCCGGCGGCGCACGTGATGGGTCAGCATTTCCGACTGGACCGCCGCCCAGGCCAGCTCCTCTGGCACCCGTCCGCCATGGCCTTCTTGTTCGCCGTTGCGCGCCAACAGATCTCGGACCAGCTTGCCGTATCTGGCCGCATAGCCCAGGGTCGACGGCTCGCGCTCGTGCCCGACGACGGTCATGGCCACTGCCCAACCGTCGCCCGGGGCACCGACCATCCGATGCGCCGGTACCGTGGCGCCATCGAAGAACACCTGGCCGAATTCGTTGGTGATCCCGTTCATCATGCGCAGCGGGCGTTGTTGCACACCAGGCTGTTTCATCGCGATCACGAACGCCGAGAGCCCTCGGTGCCGGTTGGCCTCGGGGTCGGTGCGGGCCAGCAGCAGGCACCAATCCGCGACATCGGAATAGCTGGTCCAGATCTTGTGTCCCTGTACCACATAGTTGTCGCCGTCGCGGGTGGCGGTGGTGGTCAGCGACGCCAGATCCGAGCCGGCGCCTGGCTCGCTGAAGCCCTGGCACCACCGCTCGGTGCCGTCGATGATGCCGGGCAGGAAGCGCTTTCGCAGTTCGTCGCCGCCGTGCCTGCCGATGCCGTACACCAGGTAGCCCACGCTGGGTCGCGGCGGGGCGCCTGCACGCACCAGTTCTTCGTCAACGATCACGTCGTACACCGGCGGCAGCTCCTGCCCGCCGTAATCGCGCGGCCAGGACAGGCCGAAGAAGCCGCCCCGGTACAGCGCGTGATGCCACTCGATCTGCCGGGTCCAGTACTCATCGCCCGAACCAGTGAATTCCTTGGCGTGCAATGAAAGCCAAGATCGCAGCCGTTCCCGGAAGGCAGCCTCCTGCGGCGAGTCACGAAAGTCCAAGGTCGACCTCCTTCAGCGTTACGGGCCATAGCTCGGTCGAGATCAGTGCCCTTCGCAGGTAGACGTGCACCAGGCAGTCCCAAGTGTTGCCGATGCCGCCGTGTACCTGCACGGCGGTCTCACAGACGGTTCGGGTGGCGCGCGCGCAGTAGATCTTCGCGATGCGGGCGGCCCGAATCGCTTCGCGCGGCGGTAGTTCGTCGACTGCCCACGCGGCATGCCTCAATATGCTGATCGATCCCTCGATCAGCGCCACACCTTCGGCCAGCAAGTGGGCGATCGCTTGATAGGACCCGATCGACTTGCCGTACTGTTCCCGGATTTTCGCGTAGTCGCAGGCGACGGCGTGCGCGCCCCGGGCGACTCCGACCAGGTCCGCCGACGTGGTGACCAGCGCGAGCGCCCGCCATCGTTCGGCGGCCTCGGCCGGCACCTCGCCGAGAGTCGTCGTCGACCCGACCGTGTCGGCCTCGGCCCTGGTCAAATCGACCCGGGTGCCGGCCGTGTCCAGGTCGGCGGCCAGGACCGCGGTGCCCGAGAGCAGCAAGGCCCGCCGGTACCCACGCGCGTCGATGCCGCGGTCGTCGACGGCTATGGTTGCCGCGCGCGGTTCGCCGCCCCCGGCATCTCCGGCCTCGATACGGCGGGCCAGATCGTCGGCAAGCACCGGCCCCAGAAACGGCGCGTCGACCAGCCGGCGCCCGAATTCCTCGGCGACAATGGCCACTTCGACGCCGGAGGCCCCGTCGGATCGCAGCGACCGCCACCCCGTCGCCTCAAGCTGCTTGTCCAGGCGCGCAATTCGACTCTCGTCCGCGAGGTCCTGGACCGCCCCGGGCCCGAGATCGTCGGCCAGCTTGGCGGCGGCGTCGCGCAGTTGCCGCTGTTCAGCCGTCAGACGTACATCCATGCCGCTCCTTCAGGACTCGGCGCAGCACCTTGCCCGAGGGCAGCCGCGGAATATCGGTGACGAACACGACCCGGCTCAGCCGTTTGTAGGACGCCAGCTTGGCGTCCACCCAGGCGGTCAGTTCGGCCGCGACCGAGGGGTTGTCGGGCGCGTCCGTCGCGACCGCGGCGACGACCGCCTCCCCGTTGATCCCGTCCGGAACACCAAATACCGCACAGTCTTTCACGGCCGGATGCCCGTGCAGCACCGTCTCGATCTCGGCGGGCGCCACCTGGAAGCCACGGACTTTGATCATCTCCTTCAGGCGGTCGGTGATCCGTAGCCACCCGTCGGCATCGAGCAGGCCGACGTCGCCGGTCCGATACCAGCCTCCTGGAAAGCCTCCGCAGAACGCTTCCGGCGTGGCCTCGTCAGGAAGGTAGCCAGCCATCAGCGACTCCGACCGCGCCTGGATCTCACCCGCCTCCCCCGGGGAGACCGGCTCGCCGGTCTCCAGCGACACCACCCGCACGTCCACGCCGGGCACGGGACGCCCGACGGAGTCCAGGCGTGCGGCGGCAACGGGATTGCATGCGATGACGGGTAATTCGGTGGTCCCATACGCGGGCAACCAGCCGACGCCGGTGCGCTTGGTCACCGCCTCGGCGATGGCGGCGCTAACCGGCGTGGCACCCCACATGATGAACCGCAGCGACGACAGGTCGAAGGACTCGAGCTCGGGGTGCGAGGCGATGGCCAACGCGATGGGCGCGACCGCCATTTCGACTGTGATGCGGTCGTTTTCGATGTGATGAAGCATGCTGTCGACGTCGAATCGGGGATGCAGACGGATCCACGCCCGGGTCCGCAGCGCCGTGAGGATGTTGAGCAGGCCGAGAATGTGTGACGGCGGCGTGGTGACCTGGATTCGGTCGCGGCCCGTCAGCCCGAGTGCGTCGCGCCAGTGCCGGACGGCGGCGTCCAGGGAGGCGTGGGTGTGCCGGACGGCCTTGGGCAGCCCGGTGGTGCCGGAACTGAATACCAGCACGGCGTCGTTGTGCTGTCCGAAAGGCCCTCGCGACCCTGACGCCCGTTCGACGGGGGTGATCGGTTCGTCCAGGTGCAGCATCGGCATCAGGCCGGCCAGGACCGTATGGTCACCGACGGCGTGGGCCGGGGTCGTCAGCGCCAGCGCGTGGTCGACCTCGGCACGCTTCCACGCGGGGCTGATGAGCACGGCCATAGCCCCCAGCCGCCAGATCGCCAGCAGCGCGGCGACGAACTCCGGACGGTTGGACGACATGACGGCAACCCGCTGACCAGCGGTGGCACCGATTTTGGCCAGCGTCGCGGCCAGTCCGTCAGCCAGCGCGTCGAGTTCGGGCAGGCCTAATCGCCGGTCCTCGAACACGAGCGCCGCCGGCCCGAGACCCATGCGCACGTCGCGTTCCTCCCGCGTGTCATTCCACACTTGAACCGCGCTTGAATTGCTCGAACCTTGCTCGAACCTTGCTCGAACCGCGCCCGAAAATATCCTATCGCTTAATGAGAATAGTATTCTCTATACTGAAGAACGCAAGTCTGAGAGGGGTGGTCACGGTGACGGTCACCCGGGTCATCGAGGAGACGCAGGAGCGGCCAAGGGTGGTGACGAATCCCGCATCGAACGGCGGCACGGTGACGATCCACCTGGACCGCAAGAAGGTGTCGCTGCCACTGGTTCCCGGCGAGACGCTACTGGAAAGCGCGCGACGGGCGGGCCTGGACCCGCCGTTCAGTTGCGAGGCCGGCAACTGTGGCACGTGCATGGCCAGGCTGCTCGAGGGCCACGCGACCATGCGGGTCAACGACGCGCTCGACGATGACGAGGTGGCCGACGGCTACATTCTGACGTGCCAGGGCGTACCCGACACCGCGTCGATCACCGTGCGCTACGAGTAGCAAGAGAGGCGGGACATGGCCAAGGGGATTATCTACGTCGAGACTCGGCCCAGTTCGCCCGATCGCGAGCAGGAGTACAACACCTGGTACGACGAGGTCCATCTGGCGGAGCTCGTGGCACTCGACGGGATCGTCTCCGCACGCCGGCTGCGCCCCGTCGACGGCGACGGGCCCTATGTCGCCCTCTACGAGCTCGAAGGCGACGATCTTCAGGCCATCCTGGACAACCTCAGCGCCAATTCCCGGCAGCTACACATGTCCGATGCGCTGCAATTGGATCCGCCGCCGGTCATGCGACTTCTCCAGGTGACAACCGAGTACGACCCGACGAACTAGACGGGCATCACTCGCCGAATTAGTGGCCCTGGTCGGGGTCCGATCAACCCCGGCCGCTCGGGATTCCAGTCGAGCACTCTCCGCGTCAGGGCGTTCGAGGTCGGGTTGTCCAGAGATGCGAACAGAGCCAGGAAGCCGAAGCGGGCGCCCTTTCCAGGGCCTACCATCTTCAACGCGATGACCGCGATGATGTGGGTGCGCTCAGCCGGCTGGGCCGTGCGCTGGCCAAACTCTCCGATGACCTGCATGCCCATGGCCGCACCGATCAGCGGCACGCCGGGGGGCCTCCACCGCCCTCGTTGCCGCCTTGGCCAGCGAATCGCACGCTGCGATAGCCCATTTGGGCGATAGCCGTGCCTATCTGCACCGCCGGCAGGAGCTGCGGCGGCTGACGTGTGATCACAGCCTGGTCCAGGCGCTCGTCGACGCCGGAGAAATCGCGGCCGCCGATGCCGCCGGGCACCCGGCCCGCGGCGTGATCACCCGGCATGTGGCGATGACCCCGCCGGCTCGCCTGACACCGCCGCCGTGGGCCTGCGGCCTGGCGATCGGATCCTGTTATGCAGCGACGGCCTGCAAGGCGTCATCGGCGAAGAACGGCGACACGGATTCTTGGTGCGCAGCGCGATCCCGGCGATGCGTGCGCCGCCCTGATCACCGCGGCGAATCACGCCCGCGGGCCCGACAACACCGCCGCGTGGTTATCGACGTGCCGAGTGCGTGATGTGGGATCCCGTCCCGCAAGGGTTTTGTCGAAGGTCCGCACGCCGGGGTGGATGATGAGCGCATGGCAATGCCCAATGATTTGGTGTTCGTCCGGCACGGAGAATCCGAGGCGAACATCATTCAAACAGCGGATAAGAACGCAAGCCCGCATCCGATGGCGGCCGACCTCAACGACAGGCCGGACTGGCAGCAGCGGCTTTCGGCCCTCGGCATCCAACAGGCGAAGCAAGCGAAAACGTGGATCGACGAAAACCTCGGCGGTGTCGGTTCATTCGACGCCAGATACGTGTCGCCGTTTCTGCGGGCGCGCGAAACCGCGGCGTATCTCGGTGGTAAGTCATGCGGCGGATGGACCATCGACGACCGGGTTGCGGAGCGCAGCTGGGGCGTGTACGGCATCGTGCCCAGGCCGGAAAGGCGGTCGCAGTTCCCGTTGACGCAGAAATTGCACGAGGCGACGCCGTGGTACGTCCGCTTCGATGGGGGCGAAAGCATGCCCGACGTGTACGGGCGTTTCCGCGACTTTCAGGGCACCCTGCACCGCGAGCACTTCGGCCAGCGCGTCATCCTGGTTTCGCATGGCGACTTCATCAACGTGGCCCGCTACGGTGTCGAGCGCATGCTTCCCGAAGAGTGGGAAGCGATGGATCGCGACCCACGCTATACGCTGCGCAATTGCAGCATCACGCACTATTCGCGGGTCGATCCGCTCGATCCGTCCGACGTGCGGGAGAAGCTGCGTTGGCGGCGAATGGTTTACCCCGACGCGGTTGCCGAATCCCCTGACGGCGGGCAGTGGATGGAGTTGGCGGACCGCCGCCGCTACACCGGCGCCGAGCTGTTGACGCAAGCCGAGTTGGCGCCGCGATTGATCTGAAACCCTCTGATGCAGCGCGCTGCACGCCAATGGCAACCACGAAAGCTCCTCTATTTAACTACAATTCGTGTCATATCCGGCAGGGATGTCGATGACCACAACAGTGACGTTGTCGGGTCCGCCTGCGTCATTCGCGGCGTCAACCAACGCGTCGCACGCCTCGCCGGGATCATTACGCGTATCGAGGACCTCGGAGATCACCATCCCGTCCACTACGCCGTGTAAACCATCACTGCACAACAGGATCCGATCCCCCGGCCGCAAGTCCACTGCGCAGGTATCCGGCAGCGCCGGCGGCGGCATGGCCACGTGACGCGTCAGCATGTTACGGCCCGGATGCGCGGCAGCCTCGGCAGCGCTGACTTCTCCCGCGTGGACAAGCGCCTCGACCAGGTTGTGATCGGCCGTCAGTCGCTGCAGCGCGCCTTCGCGGTACAGGTAGGCCCGGCTGTCCCCCAGATGGGCGATCACTGCCCGGGCTGGGCCGACGAGCGCGGCCACCACGGTTGTGCCCGTCCCGGTGACGCGACGATCGCTGCGGCCCAACGCATATAGTTCGTCGGAAACGTCAGCGACTGCCCGGCCCAAGCGCGTCGCCGCGTCGGCCTCCCCGATGTCGCACGGGTCGAGGTGGCGCTGCAGATACGTCGGCAGCACCTGGGTGACGACGTGCGCAGCAAGCTCCCCGTTGTTGCTGCACGCGATGCCGTCGGCAACCACGTAGAGGCCCAACGCAGCATCCGCAGACCAGCGATCCTGATTGCCGGCCCGTTGTCGCCCGGTGTCGCTGCGACCGGCGTACTCGATGGGAGGCATGCGCTACAGCGCTTCGCGAAGCGCCGCGGCGAGCTGGGCCGCGCAGGTCACCGCGTCGCGAGGTTGGTCGACCAGTGCCGCGTCGATCACGGCGGCGAGCGCTTTAGGGATGGCGGGGTTGCGCTCCCGGATCGGGACCGGGTCTTCCTCCAACACTATTTGGACGGGATCGACCCCTAAGGGGAACTCGCGCGGGGGTGACCCGGTCAGCATGAAATACAGGGTCGCGGCCATCGCCCAGACATCGACGTCCGGCCGGACGCGTTTGAAGTTCACGATCTGCGAACGCGCCATGAATGACATCGTTCCCTCGATAGCTCCGGTCAGGGTCAACCCCGACAGCCCGGCCCGATCGAAGGCCTTGGCCAGCCCGAAGTCGGCGATCTTCACCACCGGATCGGCCCCCTTGCCGTCGAGCAGGATGTTGGCCGGCTTCAGGTCTCGATGAACAAGCCCCACCGACCCGTCGGGCAGCTTCACGGTGTGCGCATGGTCGAGCCCGTCGAGAGCCTGCAGGACCAGGGGCACTGCCCTGTCCGGCGGCACGGGGCCATCGCGGGCGACCAGGTCGTGGATGCTGCCGCCAGAGCAATACTTGGATGTGAAAAAGAAAGCGGCCCCGATGTTTCCGGCCTGACACAAGGACAGAATGTTGGGGTGGTCCAGCGCCTGGACCGCGGCGATCTCGCGCCTGAACTTGCCCTGTGCCCGCGGTTGCACCGCGACCTGCGCCAGCATCATCTTCAGCGCGATCAGCTCGCCCGAATGGTGCTGACGCGCCCGATACACGACACCCTGCCCGCCGCGGCCCAGCTCCTCGAGGAGGCTGTACCCGCTGATCTCGGGCAGCACGACTTCGCCCCCCAGGTGGTCACTTACCCGCTGCCGTGGCGGACCAGTCACCTCGACAAGTAAGACTGTGCCGCCCAGGGTTATCCGGTCACCGTCGACCAAATCGCGTTCCCGGCGGCCGATCTCCTCACCATTGACCCGAGTGCCGTTTCGGCTGCCGAAGTCGCGTACCCGAACGGCGGGCGGGTTGATGTCGAACAGGCAGTGATGACGCGACACCAGGGGCCACGGACCCGGCTCGTCTATGCGCGGGTCGCAATCGTCGGCGCGGCCGGCAATCGCGGTGGTGCGCTCCGAATACCGGTATCGGGTGCCGGTGGCCGGGCCCTGCACCACCGACAAGGTCACCGTTGAAACCAGCGACTCGGCCGGCCTCTCTTCGACCTGTGTCATGAGCCCGGCTCCTGCGCGCGGATGTCGAACACGAACTCGTATCCGGCGATCCGGATCACCGAGCCGTCGGTGAGGACAGCGCTGGTCTTGATTCTCTCGCCGTCGACCTGAACACCGTTGCGCGCGCGCAGATCCACCAGGAGATAACTGGCCCGGGTGTCGACGATCGCGGCGTGGTGCCGACTGACCTCGATGTCGGCGAGCACGATGTCGTTGTCGTTGAGCCGGCCGATATTGGTCAACCCCGAGGTGAGGGGATGACTGTGGCCGCTCCGGGCATCACGCAGGTAGGCCGTCACCGGCCCGGCGGATCCGCCCGAAACCTGGCTGATCACGCTGAGCGTTTCCAGCGCGGCGATCTGGGCGGCCTCTTGGACGTCCAGTGGCTCCTGACGCAGGATGCGCCCTTCCAGCTCCTGGATTCGCGGCACCGGGTCGGCGCCCTGGTCGTTGCCCAGGATTTTCCGGAGCCGACGGCAGGCGGCGAGCGCATCGACCTGCCGGTCACTCACATACAGCGCCGTGATGAGCTGCGCCCAGAGTGGCTCCTCATAGGGGTGTTCGGTTACCAGTTCCTCGAGTTTCGCGAGCACGTCTGACGCGCGCCCACAGGCAATTTCGGCTTCTGCCCACTTCTCGATCGTGGACAAATGGTCGCGTTCGAGGGCGGTGGCGAACACTTGGGCGAACTGCAGGTCGCGCAGATCGGCGAGAATGGGCCCCTTCCACTCGGCCAGGGCGGCAACGAGGAACAACCGCCCCTGTTGGAAACGCCCCTCTTGGAGCGCCCTTACGCCGGCGGCGCTCTTGGCCTGAAACCGCCCGATATCGCATTGATCGTCGGCCAGCGCCAGTCGGTACCCAGGCGGCTTTCTGGCCAACACCGCCTTGTCGTCGATCCCACCGTTTCGCAGGAGCTTGCGCAGCTCGGCGATGTATGCGTGCAGGTTCGCGTCAACCTTGTCCGGTGGACGGTCCTCCCACGCGTCGCTGATCAACCTGTCGCTGCCGACGGGGTGGTTCCGGTTGATGATCAGGCTTGCCAGGATGGCCTTCTGCTTCGGAGTACCCAATGCGACCGCCTTGCCATCGACGGTCATCTGTAGCGCCCCAAGCACGTTGCAGCCGAGACGGGCCTCGAGCCGGGCCTCGGGACGAGCTTCAAGACGGGCTTCAGCCATCATTGGCCCCCCGATGACGCTGTGGCACAACTTGTTTCATAGCGGGCTCCTTCTCACCCAAAACTCACGACAGAAAACACCAAGACCCGCGACGCCAGGATAAGTCGATCGGGCCGGTCCCGGGTAGATCTTTTTGCTGGGGTGCTGATGGCCGGGTCGACTCGCGGCGGGCCAGGGCGCTTCCCGCCGCGAGTCGACAGATCATTAGCTGGCTTCGCGCAGCCAGGTTTCCAGCGTCTGCGCCGATGGCAGCCGGAGCGCCTCGTTGATCTTGTCGAAAAGGTCGAAAGCGCCCGTCAGGGTGTAGTCGATGAAGCGGGCGAGCGCTTCGAAGTGAATGCCGTCCTTCAGCGCGTAGGTGGTCTCGCCGACGACGCCGACCTGCGACGGGTCGGACGTCTCGCGCACGTAGGCCTTGGGCCAGTGGGTGTCGCGGTTCCAGTCGTTGACCAGCTCCATCAGCCGGGCGCGTTCGCCGGCGGCGTAGTTCTCCACCGGCGTGACGCGGACGGCCAACAAGTTGCGGTCCGGGCCACCGATGCTGAGGTAGAAATGCAGCCGGGACTTGTCCCCGTTCATGAGCAACAGGAACTCGTTACCGTCGCGGCCACGGTAAAATTTCAGGTCACGCAGGTCGAGGTAGCGTTCCAGCAATTCGGTGCTGAGCGGTTCGATGTACATCAATCCCTCCAGGGGTCGTAGGCGAGCCGGATGCGCATCATCGTTGGACGAGCGTCTCGGGAAATTCTTGGAACCGCTACCGAGGGCTGGTCGCCGACACAGCGCGCAGCAGCTCCATCTGCGACGGCAGAACGATTTTCATGTGCCGTCTCCGGCGTTATCCCGTCCTTGCGCGTGCGGGTTTGATAGGTCTGCGCGAAATCGAGCGCCTCGGAGGCCAGATGCCATTCGCGTCCGAGTAGCCACTACCGCAGCGCGATCGGCGATTTCGTGAACTCGTCCATGCTCGACATACGGGCTCCAGCGCAGGAGTATCGGGGTCAATGGTGGTTCAGGATTTTCTGAGCCACCACAGGTCCCTACGCTCGCGGTCGTCTTTTCGGCGTTCCTGTTGGTCGTCTTTGTCCTTGTCGGGGTCGGGGCCCCGCAACGTCGTCAGACTCGGACGGCGAGCGAAGTCCTTTTCCAGGCAGTCCGCGATGATCGGAGCCAGCGCGGGTGGGACGCCCTCGAGGTCAGGCGCGGTGTACCTGATGTTGTGCAGCAAGGCCAACACGTGGCCGCCGTAGAACGGCGGGTGCCCCGAGGACGCAAAGACTAAGACCGAGCCAAGGGCGAACACGTCCGAGGCCGGGGTGAGTTCGGCTTCCCCGCTTGCCTGTTCGGGCGACATGTACTGCGGTGACCCCATGACGGCGCCGTAGCTGGTGATCCGGAAATCATCGAGCGCGCGGGCGATGCCGAAGTCGATCACGCGCGGACCGTCGGCGGCCAAGATGATGTTCGACGGTTTGAGGTCGCGGTGGATGACCCCGGCGTGGTGGATCGCCGTGAGCGCCTCGGCCAGCCCGACCATCACTATTGCGGCCATCTCCGCCGACAACGGTCCGTTGTCCTCGACCGCGTCTTCCAACGTCGGTCCCTCGATGTAAGCCGTTGCCAGCCAGGGGATGGTCGCGTCCGGGTTGGCGTCGACGATCGGCGCGTTGAAGAACCCGCCGACCGCCTTGGCGTTGTCGATTTCGCGCCGAAACCGTTCCCGAAACGCGCGTTCGTGGGCGAGATGCGGATGCACGAGCTTGACGGCGGCGAGCCTGCCGCTCGGCAGCCTGCCCCGGAACACGATTCCCATTCCGCCGCCGCCCAACCGGCCGTCCAGCGTGAACGGACCGATTTGCCGGGGATCGTGTGCCTCGAGTGGTTCCACGGCGCCCCTTACGTGATCGGCGCCGAGACGTAGGCCTGCCCGGCCGCGCCTTCAATTGCGACGGAAGCGATCTCGTTCGGGCCCAGGCTGGTCGTGGCGTGTCGAGCCGAACCGCTGATGCCCATCACCCATTGGTCTATTTGGTGGCGGACACCATCGCGACCGACCACGACCAGTCGCACCGCGACTCCCCCGGGAATGCCGGAAACCTGCGCGCCGACGTCGCTGCCGGTGCCCTGCGGGGTAAGGGTGGCGGTTAGCCGCGCCCCGGTGCGGGGATCCACGGCGGTTGCCGAGCGATTGGATGGCGTTGCGGTCGTGCTGCGGCTAGATGTCGAGCTGTGTTGTTGCGCCAGGCTCGTGATCCCAAAAACCCCGACTACCAACGCCACTGCGGCGACGGCGGCCGCGCCCGCCCCGACGTAGCGTCCGCGTCGCGACGGTGCGCGTCCACCACCGTGCGGGGGTGACCCCGGGGTCGGCAGGTGCGGGGCCTGACCGGGGTATCCGCCGGGCGGCCGGCCCGATCTCTGCCAATCGCCGGGGGATGGCATGTGCGGTGGGACTGCGCCCGGTGCGCTATAACCCCGCGGCACCGGCGGTGCGGCCGACGGGATCGGAGGAGAGGGCGCGCTCGGCTGCGGCGGGGCGGGCGCGCTCTGCTGCGGCGGAGCGGGGGATGCGGGTGGGGCGGGTGCGCGCGGCGGCAACGCCTCGGGAAATTGTGCATCGGGCATCGCGTGGGGCATCGCGTCGGGCAGTGCATCGGCGTAACCGATCGGTCCACTTCCCGTCACTGCCAGGGATTCCGGTTCCGACGCGGGTTGTTGTTCGGCCTGGCCGGCTGCCGAAACCCGTTGGGAAGCAGACATTCGCGCGTATTCGATGGCGTATGGCGACAGGCCGGGTTCGGGTTCGACCCAGTCGGCCGGCAACTCGACGGATTGGATGACCTCCCGCGGCGCACCGAGTGCCCGCGACGGTGCGTTACTGACCGCGACGAAGGCCGTCAATCGGCTCAGCACACCGAACCGCAACGACGTCGACACAATCAATTGCTCCAGCCCCGCTGCCTCCTCGATTCGGCAGCGCAGATACTTGCGCTGCAGGTCTGCGAGAAATGCCTTGGCCCACAGTTGCGTCAGCGCACGCCCACCGACTTGAACCGCAGTCACACGGTTGGCCCACGGCCGCCCGTCGGCCCCGGTCCCAGAGACGGCGATACTCCAGGCCGCGCCGCCCCGGAACCGGCCCGTGATCACCTCCGAAACCCCAGAGTAGATTTCCGGCGGACGCGCTGGCGATATTGTGTTGTGAATCAGCTGGATTCCCTCGCCGATGATCCCGAGATTGGTCAACAACGCCGGCCCCAACAGCCGGCGCAGCGTCGGCGTGAGGTCGTCGAGCGCGTCTTCGCTTTCGGCAAGCAACACCTGTCCGCGGCCTGGGTTGGCCAGCTGGCGAAGCAGACCGGCGTTGACCGTCGCCCCGACGCCGATCGCATGGACGCGCACAGCCGCGGCGCGCAGCCGGAATTCCGCAGCGATCTGGTCTTCGTTGCCGACCTGTCCGGCGGTAATCACAACCAGAATTGATTGCCGCCGCGGATCGGAGAGCAACCCCGCGGCGGCCTGGAGCGCGGGCAGCAGCACGGGATCGCCGGCAGCGGCCGTGGTGAACAGGAGCTCCATCGCGCGAAACCGGTTGCGCTCCGTCGCTTCCACCAGGCCGGCCCCGGCCCCGTCCGGCCAGGTGATCCGGTCAGCGAACACTAGAACGCTGAATTGGTCTGCGGGCGTGAGGATTTCGATGATTCGAGTCGCTGCGCGGCGGGCGGCGGGAAGTCGCCACCCCGACATCGACGCGGACGCATCAACGACAATGACGACGTCGCGGCCGGCGCCGGGTCCGGGCTCGACGGTGGGTGGCAGCAAGGTCAGGGCGAAGGTGCCCTCGCGCCCGTCGCCGTCCAGACTGGTCAACAGCGACAACGACGGCTGGCGGTGCGCGGCGGTGCGGATCCGCAGCGCCAGGTCGCGGTCGAGCCGTTGTCCGGGCAAGGCCTCGATCCGCACCGCCGGGTCGGACGCGATGCTGGAAATGTGTGTTCGCAGCGTGCACCCGATCTCCTCGATGGCATACCCACCGGCGGCCACGGTGACCGAGGCCGACAGTCTGACCCGGCCCGCGGGATTGACGGGCGGGACGACCCGTGACGCGTCCGGCACCAGGACCGTGTCCTCGGCGGCGCCTTGGCCGACCGGTTCACCCGGCAATCGGGCACCCGGTATGTAGCGTGGCGCGACGACCAGGGGGAACCGGAAAAAGGCCTGTCCGTCCGTGTAGGTCAATCGCGCGTGCAGGGTTAGCCTGACCTGCACACGCTCGTTGGGGGCGATCGTGCCGACCCTGATGGTGACGACGTCCTCGCGCTCCTGTTCGAGGATCGCGGCAGCGTCCCGTTGAACCCGGGCCACCGCGTAGGTGTTCCGGGCCTCGGCCCGTTCCATCAGCCAACCGTCGATCACCGTGGATCCGGTCCGGATTTGCAGCGAACTCACCGAACCCAGTTCGGGGACGGGGAACACATAGGTCGCCTCGACCGGGTCGGCGCCGTCGTTGCAGAACGTGGCACGCAGATCGACCGACGCCGCCAGCCCCGCAATGTCGGCGTGCAACCACACCTCCTCGAGCGGCAAGTCACCCCGCTGCGACGACATGTATCCGAACCCGGGATGGTCAGCCACCCGCGGCGGCGCGACGGCATCAAAGACCGGCGTATGCACCACACCAGCCCCTTCCCCTGAGGCGATCATCGCTTGTCGCCACTCTCGCCTATCGGTCATGCCAGTGTGACACAGCGCACATGAAACCGATTGGCGGAAAGGGGCGGCCCGGACATCGCGGCACGGTCATCGTCCCGAGCGCCCAAAGCTCCGCCGACTCCGACGGCTCGGCGGGGTCATCGGGGGCATCGGGGGCATCGGGGGCATTGCATTGCTGCGATCTTCGGCGCCAAAGGCTGATTGGCCCGCAGCGCGCAATCGGCCGACGTGGCTGCCCATGCTCGCCATGGCGGCCGGGGAGGCCCCCGGCGCGAACGTCAACGCGGCCGATTGCGGAATGCCAAGCCGCCCGGCTTCGGCGACGGCGTCGAAGTTGGCTCCCAGGAACACGAATTCCCATCCGTAACCCTCGCGCTGCTGTTGCACCAGTTTGCGGACACCCTCACGCGACCATTCGCGGCTGGCGTTCTCCTGGCCATCGGTGATGATGACGATGATGACCTTGCCGGGACGGTCGTGGTCCGGGCGGCGGCCCAGTTCGGCGCCGACGTCCGTGATGAACCTGCCCGGTCGCGTCGAGCAATGCGGTCGTATTGCGTGGCACCAGTGCGTAACTCGGCACTTCGGTGATGTCGCGCAGCGCCCACACCTGCTCATAGGCGTCGTCGAATTGGGCCAGGCTCACCTGGGCCGCGCCGGGCAACTCGGCCTGGCTGCTGAGGAAGCCCGCCAACGCGGGCTCCATGTCGCTCTTCAACCCCTGCATCGAGCCGGACCGGTCTATGAGTACGCCGATGAGGGTGAGATCGGGTTTGGTCATTTCTAGTGCTCCTTTGGTGGTTGCCGTGCTAGTTCGGGGCGCCAGTTGTGCTGGGTACCGTTCAGCCTGCGGCGCAGACCTCGGGAAATTCTCAGGGCGGGGACTTGGCGCGCTGCGGCGTGGAAGATCCCAAGAAATTCCCAAGGCCGCTCGAGGATGGTACGGCCCAGTCACGATGCTGCGACTGTAAGGGACGGCTTCGACTTCGAAAGGAACTCAAATGCTTTAGCCCTCAGACATCTCCGGCGGCCGCGTCTCACGGGAGACGTGTACCTACAGCCAGGAGGAATCTGATGGTGGAACAAGACAGGTTACGGTTCGCTGTCGCCCTGCTCAAGGGTCGGCTTCACCGAGCCGTCGGCGAAAAGCGCTGCGGCTGCGGCCAATGCGCGCATTGGGTCTCGGTTGCGGCCCAACGCGCCGGAGTGACCCGAAAAGAGTTGGAGGCGGCTCTGCCGCCGGCGGCCAAGCCCCAGCGCACGCGATCGCGGGCTGCCCGGCAGTGGCGCGTTCGGATCTGCGACTCCAGCACGATCCGGGTGCGGGGACGCGATATCGACTCGCAGGAGGGGCTGGCGGTCCTGTTGGCCCGGCTGTATCACCCCGAGTAAAGGAGCCGCCTATTGCGTTGCGGTCGAGAGGTTCTCGATACACGGCGGCAGCTTGGCAACTGTCACGAAATCGGGTGATCGGACAATTGATCACCTACTACCTCGGGGAGAGAGATGTCTGTGGATGCGGCCGCCCTGGCGAGCTTCGACGAAAGCTCGGCCCCGATCACCTACCGTCGATCCGAATGCGTGACGTTTCGCAAGACGACCGAGCCATGGGGTGGTCTGTCCAACATGGCGGCCGGATTTCCGCTCATCGTCAACGGTGTGCCGATCCGCACCTCAGAGGCGATCTATCAGGCTTGCAGGTTTCCCCACCGCCCAGAGGTGCAGCAGCTGATCATCTCGCAGGCGAGCCCGATGGCGGCCAAGATGAAAGCCAAACTGCACCGGGCCGATTCGCGCCCGGACTTCGACGCGTTGCGGGTGCCGATCATGTGGTGGTCGCTGCGGGTCAAGCTGGCCTGCAACCCGGCGACGTTTAGTTTACTGCTGCTGGCTACCGACCGACGCCACATCGTCGAAGACAGCCACAGCGACGCGCTTTGGGGCGCCGTACCGGCCAAATCCGATCCGCACCTGCTGGTCGGCCGCAATGTGCTGGGCCGGTTGTTGTCATTACTGCGTGATCTGCTCGAGCACAACGGGTTAGCCGCCATGGAGGAGGCTAACCCGCCCGCCGTGCGCGACTTCCTGCTCTACGGGGAACCGATCGCCACGGTCCTCGGGCTCGCGCCATCAGCCACAATCGGGCAACAGACACCAAGTGGCGGAGCCTCATCGGGTCGGCGCCCCTTAGGCGCTACACCCGCTGACTTCGGGACGTTCACGTGCAGTCGCTGTTTCCTGCTCTGCCACCGCAGCCGGCTCGCGCCAACTCTCGATGGCGAGAAGGTGTGCCGTGACTGCGCGGCATGATTTCGACCGCGAACGCTGTCAACCAGGCTCCCTACCTGCATTCCAAGAATCCACCAAGGCGAGCGCCCGACCATGAGCGCGGCTGAACAAGCCCGGGTGCGGGGACCTGCTGCGTCCCCGTACCCGCCCCCAAGTTTTCCCGGTGACTGACGAGTTGCCACTCCTCATACCACGTAATACCAAGGAGGCCCGACATGCGGTTCACCGTCGTTGAGCAATACCGTCAGCAGGCTGCTCGACTTCAGCTCAACCAGCCGGACCGCCACGGGCGATGCCGAGCTTGACATGAACGACGCATTGATCGAGGTTATCGGCGGCTACACATTCCGCATACCGGCCGGAATGTCGACAACGGTCGGGAGCAGCCCCGAAGCAGATGTGCGGATCGAGCATCCGTCGGTCGCGCCATTGCATCTGCGAATCGACAACAAAGTGATCTTCCCAGGGTATCCCCCGTCGCACCCCACCAGCAGCATGGTGATGATCTCTGACATCGGGGGCGCCTCGTCGGGGCCCAACTTGTTCGGCGCACCTTCCGACGGACCCTCCCGGACCGGTGTCGTCAAGAACCCGAGCGGAAAGTTCGTCATGCCAATGGAATTGGGCGAAATGACATCGATGGAGAACGGCACTATCGTGCTGTTCGGCGAGCTGCAGCTGAGATTGGTGACGGGCGGATAGCGGCTCAGCGTGATGCAACGCCCGTCACGGTAGCCGCAACATCTCATTCATCGGCCGAAGGCTTAGGCGCCATGCTGCCCAACCCCGGCGGGGGCCGATAGTCCGGCCGATAGCCGAGCACGTGGATAGGGCTGCCGACGAGCCGGAAATCACCCGCTGACACCACCACTTCCGGTGTCGCCTTCAGCGCCTCGGGCAATGTTCGAACTGCCGCCGCCGGGACCCCGAGCGGGCGCAGCCGCCGTTCCCAGCCGGCCGCGGTGTCGTTGCCCAGCGCCGCGGCGACGACGGCCAGCACCTCGTCGCGACGGGTCACCCGTTCGGTCATGGTCTCGAAATCGGCGATATCCGCCTCGGCGGCAAAGGATTTCCAGAAGCCGTCGTGGGTGATGAACAAGGCCAGATAACCATCGGCGGTCGGAAAGAGCTGCGCGGGGACGTAATACGAGTGCGCACCGTTGGGCCGGCGTTGCGGCTCGATGCCGGCGTTCAGATAGGCGGCGGCGTGATAGTTCAGCTGCGACAGCATCACGTCGCGCAGCGACACGTCCACTTGCCCGCCGCTGCCCGAGACGATCTTGGCCAGTAGACCCAGTGCCGCGCACATTCCGGTCGAGTTGTCGGCCGAGGAATATCCGGGCAGCGTTGGTGGGCCATTCGGATCGCCGGTCAGTGCGGCGATGCCGACACCTGCCTGCACCACATAGTCGAAGGCCGGATCGTCGCCCCCGTGCAAACCGAAGCCGGTGATCGCGACGCAGACAATCCGCTCGTTCCACCGTCGCAACGCCTCATAGGTGAGGCCCAGCCTGCGGATCGCCGACGGTTTGAGGTTCACCAGCAGCGCATGCGATTGCGCCACCAGCTCGCCCAATTGCTGCTGCCCCGCATCGGAATTCAGTTCCAGGCAGATGCTGGACTTGTTGCGGTTGAGGCTGGCGAAGTAGGTGTCGGAGACCCCGCGCGAGATCTCGCCACCGGCCGGCTCGACCTTGGTGACATCGGCGCCGAGGTCGGCCAGCAGCATGGTGGCGTACGGACCGGCCAGCATGGTGCCGACCTCGAGGATGCGTATCCCGGCGAGCGGGCCTTTGGCCGACGCCCCACTGGTTTCTTGGGTCACCATAGTTCCGTTGCAAGATCGGCAATCATCTCGCGGGTGCGGCGCTTGGAGGCCACGAGTTCGTCGCGGCTGTCGCCGATCGGCAGCAGCCGCACCGACAGATCGGTTACGCCGGCGTCGGCGAAAGAGCGGAATCGCCGCAGAATTTGGTCCGGGTCGCCAGCCGCACATAGGTCGCCGACGTCGTGGGCATCGCCGCGGTCGAGCAGCCGCTGGTAGTTCGGCGACACCTCGGCCTCACCCAGGATTCGGTTGGCCCGCTGCTTGGCCTCGTCGACTCTCGAAGGCGCGCATAGGCATACCGGGATACCCGCGACGATCCGCGGCGCGGGGCGCCCCGCGGCCGCCGCGGCCTTGGTGATCTTCGGCGCGATGTGATCACCGATCGCCCGCTCGTCGGCCATCCACAACACCGTGCCGTCGGCCAATTCACCGGCAAGCCGCAGCATCACCGGTCCCAGGGCGGCGACGAGTACCGGCATCGTGGTATCCGCCCCGATCGCCGTCGGATTGTGCACCGTGAACGAATCGTTCTCGACATCAACCGGTCCCGGACCCGCAACGGCTGCGTTCAGCACCTGCAGGTAGTCGCGCGTGTAGGCGGCCGGCTTCTCATATGGCAGGCCGAGCATGTCGCGAATGATCCAGTGGTGCGACGGTCCGACGCCCAGAGCCAACCGCCCGCCCGCAACCGCGTGCGTCGAGAGCGCCTGGCGGGCAAGCGCAATCGGATGCTGTGCCTGCAGCGGCACCACCGCGGTACCCAGCTCGATGCGCGAGCTGTGCGCGGCCATCAGCGCCACCATGGTCAGGCAGTCGAAGTCGTTGGGCACCTGCGGCATCCACGCCGTGTCCAGCCCAGCGGATTCCGCCCACTCGACATCGGAGGCCAACTTGGCCACCTTGCGGGCCATGTCGCCACGCTCGGCGCCGATCATCACTCCGATGCGCACTATGCTTCCTCTGCCTCGGGGGCCTCGGGGGCCTCAGGGGCCTCAGGGGCCGGGGCGTCCTGGGTGCCGGTCAGCGCGCGAATGTCGCGCACCAGCACGTCGAGTGGGGTTCCGGTGGGAAACACCGCTGCGGCACCGGCGGACAACAGCTTGGGCACGTCGGCGTGCGGGACCGTCCCGCCCACAACGACGGCGATGTCGGCCGCGTCGGCGGCGCGCAGTGCCTCGATGGTCCGAGCGGTCAGGGCCAGGTGCGCGCCCGACAAAATGCTCAGGCCGACGACGGCCACGTCCTCCTGCACGGCGATCGATGCGATGTCTTCGATGCGCTGCCGGATGCCGGTGTAGATCACCTCGAATCCGGCGTCGCGCAGCGTGCGGGCCACGATCTTGGCGCCGCGGTCGTGCCCGTCGAGACCGGGCTTGGCGACCAGGATCCGAACGGCCACTAGAACACCACCGGCTGTTGGAATTCGCCCCACACCGCTTTGAGCGCGGACACCATCTCGCCGACCGTGCAGTACGCGTTGGCGCAGTCGATCAGCAGGTGCATCAGGTTGTCGGTGCCCTGCGCGCCGCGGGACAGCGCGGCCAGCGCGGATTGCGCTGCGCCGCTGTCTCTTTCGGACTTGATCTGGGACAGCCGCTTCAGCTGCAGATCGCGTCCTTCGGCGTCGAGCTCGTAGGTGACGACGTCGGGCTCGGGCTCTTCGGAGACGAACCGGT
The DNA here is from genome assembly GCA_963778135.1 of uncultured Actinomycetota bacterium. Taxonomy (GTDB): domain Bacteria; phylum Actinomycetota; class Actinomycetes; order Mycobacteriales; family Mycobacteriaceae; genus Mycobacterium. The sequence goes on from CAVZTC010000006.1 coordinate 545,746, forward strand.
TGACCCCGACAACCGGGCGGGTGCCACCTTCGATGTCCTGATGCATCCGGAAGGCTTCGTCGGCGATCAGGCCCTGCAGATAGCCGTCCTCGATCGCGCTGACCATCCCGCCGTGCTTTTCCAGATCATCCATGATCTCGACGATGCGGGCCTCGGTGGCGTCGGTGAGCGCTTCGACGAAGTAGGAACCGCCGAGCGGATCGGCGACCTGGGCCACCCCGGTTTCGTAGGCGAGGATCTGCTGGGTTCGCAGCGCCAACGTCGTCGAATCCTCGGTGGGCAGGGCAAACGGCTCATCCCAAGCCGCGGTGAACATCGACTGGACGCCGCCCAACACCGCCGCCATCGCCTCGTAGGCCACCCGCACCACGTTGTTGTGCGCCTGTGGCGCATATAGCGACGCGCCGCCGCACACGCAACCGAAGCGGAACATCGACGCCTTGTCCGTCACTGGCTTATCCGGAGCGCCGTACCGTTCCCGCACGATCGTCGCCCAACGGCGGCGTCCCGCACGGTATTTGGCGATCTCTTCGAAGAAATCCCCGTGCGTGTAGAAGAAGAACGAGATCTGGGGAGCGAACTGGTCGATGGTCATCCGGCCGCGCTGCACCACGGTGTCGCAATAGGTGACGCCGTCGGCGAGCGTGAACGCCATCTCTTGCACGGCGTTCGCCCCGGCGTCGCGGAAATGCGCCCCGGCCACCGAGATCGCGTTGAACTTGGGTACCTCAGCAGCGCAGAACTCGATGGTGTCGGCGATCAGCCGCAGCGACGGCTCCGGCGGCCAGATCCAGGTCCCGCGCGACGCGTATTCCTTGAGGATGTCGTTCTGGATGGTCCCGGTGAGCTTGGCGCGCGGTATCCCCTTGCGCTCGGCCGCCGCGACGTAGAACGCCAGCAGGATCGCCGCCGTGCCGTTGATGGTCATGCTCGTGCTGAGCCTGTCCAGCGGAATGCCGTCGAACAGGATCTCGAAGTCGGCCAGGGTGTCCACCGCGACGCCGACGCGGCCGACCTCCTCGCCGAATTCGGGATCGTCGGAGTCGTATCCGCACTGAGTGGGCAGGTCGAGCGCCACCGACAGCCCCGTCCCACCCTGGTCCAGCAAGTAGCGGTAGCGGCGATTCGATTCCTCGGCGGTGCCGAAGCCGGAGTATTGCCGGAAGGTCCACAGCTTTCCCCGGTACCCGGACGCGAAGTTGCCGCGAGTGAAGGGGAACTTGCCCGGGGGCGGCGGTTCCGCGCCGATGTCCGCCGGGCCGTACATCGGCGCGAGCGGGATGCCCGATGGGGTCTGCGCCTCGTTATCCATCAGTCGATAACGTACTTGCAAAAAAAGAGAATGCCAATACCACATGGTTGACCAGGCCAAATCCCGCGGTTCGGGCTCGTCATGAGGACCGCCGTAGCGCAGAATGCCTCCTATGAGCGAGCCGACTCCCGAGGAACAACGAACTTACGGACGGTTGCCGGTCGTCGGGAGCTTGTTGCGCCGGCAACGACGGGAGGCCGAACGCGTCATCTCCGGGCTCCTCGATGCGGCAATGCGCGATACCGTCGGCCTCAACGCGATCGTGCGGCGGCTCAACATCGATGCGATGATCGCGCGGCTGGACATCGGCGACATCGTGTCCCGGCTGGACATCGCGGGCATCGTCGATCGGCTCGACATGGACGCCCTGCTGGCTCGTATCGACGTCAATGCCATCATCGCCAGACTCGACATCGACGCCATCGCGGCCCGAATCGATCTGGGCGCCATCGTGGATCGAGTCGACATCGACGCCGTCGTCGCACGGCTCGACGTGGACGAGCTGGCCGCCAGGCGGGACTCCACCAAGCCAGCCGAACAGGCTGGCTCGGGTACTACCCCTGATTCACGCTCGTAATTCACGCCCGTAACTCACGCGGCTGACGACGGCGGAGGTGCCATGACAGTTTCCCGGCCATCGGCGGCAGACATCGACGCCGCTGCCAAGCATTTCGGCTTCAGCCTCGACGCGGATGCCCGTCAGGTGCTGGCGGCGGCGGTCGGGGAAGCCATGAGGGCCTACGACGCAGTCGACGAGCTGTACGACGAGTTCGCCCTGCCCTCGACCCCCCAACGCGCCTACCGATTCCCGGAGCCGGCCGACAACCCCCTGGGCGCGTGGTATGTCAGGGCCGACATCTCGTCCGGCGCGCAGGGCCCGTTGTCCGGCAGGGCGGTCGCCGTCAAGGACAACATCGTCGTCGCCGGGATACCGATGATGAACGGGTCGCGCGCGGTGGAAGGTTTCATCCCGAGCCGCGACGCGACGGTCGTCGAGCGGCTGCTCGCCGCCGGGGCGACGATCGCGGGCAAGAGCGTCTGCGAGGAGCTGTGCTGCTCGGGGTCCAGCTTTACCTCCGCCTCCGGGCCGGTGCGCAACCCCTGGGACACCACGCGCGAAACGGGCGGGTCGTCCAGCGGCAGCGCCGCACTCCTGGCCGCCGGTGAAGTCGAGCTGGCCCTCGGCGGCGACCAGGGCGGGTCGATCCGGATTCCGGCGGCGCTGTGCGGCATCGTCGGGCACAAGCCGACCTACGGGCTGGTCCCCTACACGGGGGCGTTCCCGATCGAGCGAACGCTCGATCATCTCGGCCCCATGACGCGCACCGTCGCCGACGCGGCGCTTCTGCTCACCGTGCTCGCCGGACCCGACGGCCGGGACCCGCGCCAGCCAGAAGGGCTTGCCGCAATCGACTATCGCGCCGCGCTCACCGGTGACGTGGCCGGCCTGCGGGTGGGCATCGTCACGGAGGGCTTCGGGCATTCCGGCTCGCTGCCGGAGGCGGACGACCTAGTCCGGTCGGCGGCCCGGCGGTTCACCGAGATCGGCTGCACCGTAGGAGAAATCAGCATTCCCTGGCACCGCAACGCCCTGCACGTTTTCAACGTCATCATCACCGACGGCGCCACCTATCAGTTGCTGGACGGCAACGGATATGGGCTCGGCGTGGACGGCCTGTATGACCCAGAACTCATGGCGCACTTCGCAAGACAGCGGGCCGTTACCGCCGACCAATTCGCCGGCACCATCAAGGTGACGGCGCTGTGCGGCTACCAAGGCCTGAATGCGCTCGGCGGCGCGTCCTATGCCAAGGCGCGCAACCTACTGCCGCACGTGCGTGCCGCCTATGATGTCGCGCTCGCGCAATATGACGTGCTGGTTATGCCCACCGTGCCCGGCACGGCCCAGACACTCCCAGCGGGTGAACCCCAGGATCTCGCGCTGCTCGCACGCGCGCTCGGCAAGGCGCTCAACACCGCGCCCATGGACATCACCGGCCATCCCGCGATCTCGGTGCCCGCCGGCCTGGTGGACGGCCTGCCGGTCGGAATGATGTTGGTGGGCAAGCGGTTCGACGACGCCACCGTGCTCAGGGCGGCCGATGCCTTCGAGTCGCTGTGCGGGGGTTTCGCGCTCGCCCCGGGCGCGCGAGATTAACAACGGGATCAACCCCCCGCGAGCGACCCCTATGCGCGGCAGAGGATTTCGCCGTGCGGGATGGACAGCCACCCGTCCGGTGCGGCGGCCCATTCCCGCCACGCCGCCGCGATCTCCTCAAGCTGCTCGGGAGTGGCCAGACCCAAGTGCAGGAGCTCGCGAGCCACGCCAGAGTGCAGGATCCGGTCGGCCCACATCCCGCCCCAATATTCGCGAGTCGCCGGCGTCGCGTAGCACCACATGCTGGCCATCGGCACGACGTCTTCGAACCCGGCCGCCAGCGCCCACGACAGCAGGCGGCGCCCCGCATCCGGCTCCCCGCGGTTGGCGCGGGCCGCCTGTTGATAGAGGTCCAGCCACAGGTCCAGCGCCGCGGGCCGCGGGAACCAGATGAACCCCGAATAGTCCGCATCCCGAGCCGCCACAATTCCGCCCGGCACACACACTCGCCGCATTTCCCGCAGCGCTTGCACCGGATCGGCGACGTGCTGCAGCACCTGGTGCGCGTGGACGACGTCGAACGTGTCGTCGGGAAATTGGAGTTGGTGCACGTCCGCGACGGCGAACGAGACATTTGACACGTTGCGCCGCTGGGCTTCGGCGACGGCGACGTTGAGGACATCGGCGAATTGGTCGACGGCCGTCACCGTTCCGGGCGCCACAAGTTCGGCGAGGTCGGCGGTGATGGTCCCGGGCCCGCAACCGACGTCCAGCACGGACATCCCCGGTTTCAGGTAGGGCACCAGGTAGCCCGCCGAGTCGTCCGCGGTGCGCCGTTTGTGGCCACGCAGCACCGACTCGTGATGCCCGTGCGTGTAGGTAACCCGATGTCTTCCGCTCACTCTGCGGCCCCTTGGTTGGCGCGTCCTCGCGACGAGAGCTTACCGCCTAGACCACACTATGAAACTTTCATCTCACTATCCGAAACACGCCCGGGCCTTAGCCGTGGCAGGCCCTCGTGGTTCACTGACCCAACCTGACATTCGCAACGCGTCACCATGATCCGACACGCCCGGCAAGGGCGCGAAAGTTTCGCGGCGCGACGCGACTGCTCGGGGTGGGCGATCAGGTCCAGAATTCGTTCAAGGGTTGGGCGTACGTGTCGTTGGCAGTGAGCGGGGCCAGGCCCAACGAGTCTTCAATAGTGGCCATCAGGCCGTACTCGTTGTAATTGGCGGTGGCGACGAAGTGGCCGGATTGCATCGGAATCGGGTTGGTCAGAGCATTGTAAGTCGTGGCGCCCTGGTTCGGGATGACGATCAGCGGCACGTTGTTGCCTTCGTTACCGATGCCCAGGGACAGATTGTTGTAGTCCTCGTCCCACACGACGAAGATCGCATCCTTCTGGGTCGGGTCAGTCCACGTTGCCGAGCTTTGAATGGTGGATATCGTTTGCTGCAGGTACTGATCACCGGCCGCGACGTTGTACTGGTTCGTCGTGAGCTGGCTGGCCAACCAGGTCGCATAGTCAGTGGGAGAACTGACGGGGCCTTCCATGTTGTTGGCCTCGTTGGGGGAGATCCACGAGAATTGCGGGAAGGTGCTCGGGTTCGCGAGAGCAGCGGCCAAGTACGTCTCCTGCGGGAACATGTGTGCCGCCAGGTAGGCGGGGGTGTTGTTGTAGACGTAGCTGAATTGAGCAAACGGCAATTGGTCAATGGCGTAGTTGCCCGACGTCAGGATTTCACCCGGGTAGGGCATGCTCTGGCCGTAGCCGGCCCACGAGATGCCATTCTGATCCATTTCTTGCATGAGGCTGGGTGCGTTGACGACGTTCCCGGTGGGGTTGTAGGTGAGGCCGAAGTCCGATCCGCCCACGAGACGGATGTAGTTGGGGTCGCTGGGGTGGCCGTTCGAGAAGTAGTTGTCCCCGTATCCGTAGGTGTTGATCAGGCTGTTGATGTAGGGGGCGTTGGCGCTGCCGAGGATGTCGCCGACACCCTTGTTCTCCATGTAGATCACGAACACGTGGTCCAGTGAGCCGACGTTGGACGCCGGTGGGGCCAGCGTGGGCGCGATCGCGCTTGGATCGCCGACGGTGAACGACAGGTTGTCGGCGTAGGCGTAGTTGTAGTTGCCCAGGAACGGGTTGCGGTCGTCGAAGGTCGCGGTCACCAGTGCGGAGCGGGTGCCCGCCGGGATCGTCCCGGAGACGTCTTGTTGCTGGAACCCGGTGATTCCCAGGCGATCCAGCGGCGTGACCGGCCCGATCGTACCCGTGCCCAAAACGGCCCCACCGGCGCTGAGGAAAGTGACCTGCACCGAGGTCGCCGAAGCGTCCAACCCTTGGCCGCCGAGCAGCCCGCCGAGCGTGTACGGCGTGGTGCCGGTGTCGATCTTGGTGGACGAGGTGGCGAGGTTGACAGTCTGGCTGATGGTGGAGGTGGCCACCGATCCCCCGCCGGCGAAATTGTTGCCGCCGCCGACGGGCGCGTTCTGCGGGAAGCCCAGGAACTTCGGCAGGTCCGGGAACGGAAACGACAGCGGCGACGGGTAGGTGCGCAGGGAGCCGTAGGAGATCACGGTCGGGGTGCCGGTCACCGTCCAGCCCGGAATGGTCACCGAGCTGTAGCCGGTAGACGGGTCGGCGGTTTCGAAGCCGGGGTTGACCAGCAAATTCTGGCTCATCGGCAAACCGGGGATCCCGTTGAGGCCAAGCAACGCTCCGCCGGTCCCCACGGTACCGGCGCCACCGGTCAGCGCGAGGGTCGCGGCGTTGCCGGCGTTGCCGCCGTTGCCGCCGGTGCCGATCAGGCTGGCATTGCCACCGCTGCCGCCATTGCCGCCGATTCCGCCGCTGAAGCCGTAGGCGGCATCGGCTCCGGCGCCGCCGGAACCGCCATTACCCAGCAGCGGCCCAGCCCCGCCCGCACCGCCCGCCCCGCCGGTGCCCCCGGCGGCGAACCCGCCCGCACCACCGGACCCGCCCGTCCCGACCAACGACGCGGCCCCACCGGCCCCGCCCTGCCCACCGTCAACCGACCCCGAACTCGGCGTTCCCGCGATACCCCCAGCGCCACCGGAACCCCCGGAGCCCAGCCAACCACCCGAACCGCCGTCCCCGCCGACACCCCCACCCGCGCTCGTCGAACCCGGTTGCAGCACCGACCCGCCGGCCCCACCGGACCCGCCGGTCCCGACGTAATGACCACCCGCCCCGCCGTGCCCGCCGGCCCCACCGGCGCCCGACATACTCGCCCCGCCATCCCCGCCGGCCCCGCCCGCCCCGATCTCCGAGCCGCCAACATTGAACAGCGACCCACCCAGGCCACCCGCCCCGCCGGCCCCGCCGACGGAGTCCACCGACGCACCACCCACGCCCCCGGTGCCGCCGGGCGCGCCGACCAGCCCACTGAGCGGCCCACCGGCCCCGCCGATCCCACCGGACCCGGGCAGCAACGACGTACCGAGCTGACCGGTCATCCCCCCGGCCCCGCCGACCCCGCCGCCACCGAACCACCCGGCGCGCCCACCATTGCCGCCGCCCCCGCCGTCCCCACCGGTCCCGCTAGCCGCGCCGACGCCGCCGGCCCCGCCCGGCCCGCCGTCACCGAACAGCCACCCGCCGTGCCCGCCCTGGCCGCCGGCCTTGCCGACGCCCGCCGCGCCCAGCCCGCCGGCCCCGCCGGCCCCGCCGGTGCCCAACAACCCCGCCGCCCCGCCGGGCCCACCGGGCACGTTGTCCGCACCCGACCCGCCGGCCCCGCCGTCACCGAGCAACCAACCCCCAGCCCCACCAGCGGTTCCGCTACCCGCCGCACCCGCGGCGCCGTTACCGATCAACACCCGCCCGGTCAACGCCAGGCTGGGCTCGTTGATCACGTTGAGCACCGACGCCGGCAACAAGGTGCCGTTGGCGCCGCCGGCGCCGTCGGCTCCTGCCGTCGTGCCCAGCCCGCCGATCCCACCGGCCCCACCGATACCGAACAGGAAAGCCTTACCGCCGGCCCCGCCGGCACCGCCGGCCACGAGCGCAGCGCTCTGCGCGCCCGCCCCGCCGGCCCCGCCGTCACCGAACCATGAGCCGCCGGGCCCGCCGGCCCCGCCGGCCCCACCGGACCCGGTCGCCGCGACCCCGCCCGCCCCGCCGGTCCCACCGAAACCGAGCACAATCGCATCCCCGCCGGACCCACCCTGCCCGCCGACGCCAGTGCCGAAGGTGTTGCCGCCGGCCCCACCCGACCCGCCCGACCCGAACCAGCCCGAGCTGTTGCCCAGCCCGCCGGCGCCGCCGTTTCCGGAATAACTGGTGCCCCCGGTGCCCCCGGGCCCGCCATTCCCCAACACCGTGCCCGCCAGGCCACCGAGCCCGCCGCTACCACCATCCCCGGTGCTGCCCGTCCCGCCGGTTCCCCCAGCACCACCGAAACCGAACAACGAGCCGCCGGCCCCGCCAGACCCGCCCGCACCCCCGCTGATCCCGGCCCCGCCGGCCCCGCCGGTCCCGCCGCCCGCCCCGAACAGCCCCGCCAGAAACCCACCCGAACCGCCGACCCCACCGTTGCCGCCGGCCCCCGCCGCCGCGTACCCGCCGGCCCCACCGGCCCCGCCCCCACCCAACAGCCCACCAACGCCACCGGTCCCGCCGATCGCACCGTTGCCCGACGGCGCGAACCCGCCCGCCCCGCCGGCCCCACCGGTGCCGAACAACAACCCGCCATGCCCGCCAGACCCGCCGCCCCCGCCGGTGCCCCCGGCCCCGCCGGCGCCACCAGAGCCGAACAACCCCGCGTCCCCACCGGCCCCCCCACCGCTACCGAACGGCGGGCCGACCGCGCCGGACCCGCCGGCCCCGCCATCACCGATCAACCAGCCCCCGGCCCCACCAGCGGCCCCCGTCCCAGGCGCCCCGTTGGCGCCGTTGCCGATCAACGGACGCCCGGTGAACTCAACGAAGGGCGTATTGACCGCCTCGATCATGGTCTGCAGCGCCGCGCCGTTGACGACTTCAGCGGCCGCATACGAGACCGAAGCCGCGCTCAGCGCCTGCCCGAACTGCGCCTGAAACGCCGCCGCCTGAGCGCCCACCGCCTGATAAGCCTGCGCGTAACCACCGAACAGCCGCGCTATCGCCACCGACACCTCATCGGCGGCCGCCGCCGCAATCCCCGTCGTCGACGGCGCCGCCGACGACCTGGCCGCCCTGATCGCCTCCCCGATCCCACTCAAATCCGCCGACGCCGCAGCCAAAACCTCGGGTGCGGCGATCAGGAAAGTCGACATCTGCGGCTCCCATCCAGATCAAGGGGCGACTCGAATCGCTCATGTCTAGTTCATTCTTTATTTGAAGATGCTTCAGCCCGTGTCTAACACGTTTCGAAGTGCTGGATCGCCAAAACCGCTCAAGTTGGCCAGAGTTGGCCAGTGTTGGCCAATGCCGGGTAGGCGGCCCGCCGGGCCCGCTAGCCTAATCGACCCCCACGTTCAGGATCGGGTGATCGACGCCTGCGCCGGGACCGTCGAAGTGCCACCATTCGCCGGCGTACGGGCTCAATCCTCCGTATTTCATGGCATTCCGCAGGCTGGCGCGGTTTGCCTGCGCCTCGGCGCTGACGTCCTGGGTCGCGTATGCCGTTGCCCGTGCTGAGAAGTCGTCGAAATCGGTGCCCATGTCCGCCAGGCAGAGACCCGCCACGTATCGCTCGGGCGGGCACTGTTGTTGGGGGCTGGTGTACGTCACGTCAATCGAAAGCCCCGCCTCGTGGCTGTGCGCATATTGGCCGGGGCGCGCCACCCACGCCGGGTTGGGCACGGCGTTGAACAGCTTGACCTGGACGTCGTGCGGACGATAGCAGTCCCAGAACACCAGCACGTGCCCCTGCGAGCGCAGCGCCCCCGCCGCGGTCGCGAGGCCCTGGGCCATGGATTGATGCACCAGGCATCGGGCGTCGGAGGGATAGAGCTGGGTGTGGGTGAAGTTGTTGGTGGTCGCGTAGCGCAGGTCGATCACCGCGTCGGGAACCACGGTGCGCACGTCGACGAACCCCGCCGCGCGCGCCGCGTCGCTGACCGGCGGCACGCCCGGGTCGGCCGGGACGGTGGTATCGACGGGCCGGATGGGCACCCCGGCCCGCTCCGCAGACACGCCGCGAACGGCACAGGCGGCCCCGGAGATCGCGATCAGCCCACCGGCGCAGGCGAACATAACCAATCGCCGTAGAAGATGCATCTGGTCATTGTCCAGCGTCCGCCGCGCCGCCGGCGGCCTCAACACGCTGGGTTCGTCTCGACCGCCGATCCCGGTGCTCAACCGGCCTTTGCCGGGCACGGTAGCATCTTGAGCTGCGTCGGCGGCCAGAACAGTTGTGTCGCAAGTAAACCGCGCGAACGAATCCACTCGACCTGAAAGTGCTACATGAAGTACGTGCCTCCGCCTCTGCCGGCGGGAGTTGAAAGCGATCCGAAAATACAGGCTGCTTATCTGCTAGAAGACGGTTTTACCGAAATCCCACAGGACGGCCTTGCCGCACGGATCGATCAACGGAAGTCGCTGCGCGTCAAATTCGGCGTTGACCCGACGGCCCCTTCGGTGACTTGGGGGTGGTCCGTTCCGCTGCGGCGGCTGCGCCGCTTTCAGGAACTCGGGCATACCGCGGTATTGGTGATCGGCGACTTTACGGCACAAATTGGTGATCCCTCCGGCAAGTCGGCAACCCGTCGCAGGCTGTCAAAGGCCGAGGTGGAGGGCTACATCGAGAATTGCATAGCCGCGCTGCAGGGAGTTCTTTCCCCGGAAAACCTGGAAATTAGACGTAATTCGGAGTGGTTGGGCCAGATGGACATCTCGCATGTCCTCGAGCTCACCTCCCAGGTGACCGTGGCGCAAATCCTGGAACGCGCGGACTTCAGCAACCGCTACGAGCAGCACCAGCCGATCTCGTTGATGGAGTTCATGTATCCGCTGCTGCAGGGCCACGACTCGGTGGCGGTCGAAGCCGACGTCGAATTAGGCGGTGTGGACCAACAATTCAATTTCGTCCTCGCGCGTACCCTGCAACAGCGCGCGGGCCAGGACGCGCAAGCATGCGTCTGCGCCCCGTTGCTCGTCGGCCTCGACGGCGAACGGAAAATGAGTCAAAGTTACGGCAATTACATTGGAGTCGCCGAACCGCCGGAAGAGATATTCGGCAAGACGATGTCGATACCCGACTCGGCGATGCCTGACTATGTACGGCTGGGCCTGGACTGTTCACCCGCCGAGAAGACGGAGATGCTTGGCTCGCTGTCTGGAGTCGCTCTAAAACGCGATCTCGCCAGGCGAATGGTGGGGATGTTCCACGGGCAAGAAGCCGCCGCGGAGGCTGAAAAGGCATTCGATCGTCAATTCAAGGATCACAAGCCGCCGGAAGTCATCGAAGAAAGTGTGACGCCCGAACGCTATCTGCCGAAAATACTTGCCGATCTGGGTTGGGCGCGTTCGCTAAACGAGGCGCGTCGCGCCATTGCCGGAAAAGGCATCCGCCTCAACGGAGTTACGGTGGAAGACGAGCATGTGGAACTGGCTCCGGGGTCCTACCTGATTCAATTCGGTAAACGGCGTTTCTACAATGTCACCGTCGACGGCCCCGGCGACGGGCGCTAGCGCCGGCCGGTGAGCCCGCGCGCGGTGCGCAGAGCCACCGCCATGAGCGTGCCGGGATGCTGATAGCCGCGGTTCACGAACACGCTGCCGTCGGCGACATGCTCCTTGTCCATCTGATGCACTCGCCCATTCGGATCCGACCAGCCCGCCGAGCACCTTGCGCCGGCGCACATAAGCCAGATCCGCGGAGGGCCGCGTCGCTTGCCGCCGCCAGAGTATGGCGCGGACATGAGGTTGATCAGAGCATGTTGGCGTAGGGGCGTGTCAGGTTTACCCACGGGAAGCCCTGCGGGTGCCATCGAGGTGGGCCAGCGCGACGACGGTGGGCTCATTCAGATCACCGGGGATCAGATCGCGGCAAGACCGACGGTCGATCACGGCGACGGCAAATCCGGCGATCGCTGACGATGCGGCGGCCGAGGGGAGCTGAGAGGCCCAAACCCACGATGCGAGAAACCCGAGCCGGTGACCTGTACCGGCTTTGCCCCGACTGAAACGCACGAACTCGAGGTAACAGGCACCTGTGTATCCTTTGGATCCCTGGCTCAGGTGGAGTTAGCTTGCTCTGCAGGCCGACTACGATGCGAAGAGCCGACCGGCCCGTGCCCACCCGATTGCAGAGCTGATCCGATGCCGTCCCGCGGTTGGCGAATCCGGGACAACTGGCGCATCATCGGCCTATGAGACGAGAAGTGGGCGCCGAGCTCGAAGTCGAAATCACAGCGCCCACCACCCTTGAGTTTCAGATTGCTGTTGCTCCGCATCCCCGCACTGAGGTCTTCGAATCGCTGCGATTCAGCCTGAACGGACGGCCCATCGAGCCGCTGGAAGTCAGTGGAGTGCATGGCAACCGGATCCATAAGTTCGACGCGGCGGAGGGGACGCTGACGGTGGACTACGCGGCGACTATCGTGGGTCAGACTGACCCAGCTCCGGTGACCGAATACGATCTCTCGATGTACTTGCGGCCGAGCCGCTACGCCGAGGCCGATAAGTTCTATGGTTTCGCCGCAACCGAATTCGGCAACGACAGCGATTCGGCCACGCTGTTGGAACACGTGAGCTCATGGGTGGGCACCAGGCTCAACTACGTGCCTGGCTCCAGCGATCCAATCGACGGCGCGGTGGACACGTTGCTCGCCGGCGAAGGCGTATGCCGCGACTACGCGCATCTGGTGGTGGCGCTGCTGCGTGCGGTCAACATCCCGGCCCGCTTGGTGTCGGTATATGCGCCGGGGGTGTATCCGATGGACTTCCACGCGGTGACCGAGGCTTTCGTCGAAGGGCAATGGCGGGTCGTCGATGCGACTCTGCTGGCGCCGCGGCAAACCCTGGTGCGAATAGCCACCGGCCGCGATGCTGCCGACACGGCTTTCCTCGATAATCACAACGGCGCGATCACGCTGAACCAACTGACGGTGACCGCCGTCGTTGACGGCGACTTGCCTTGCGATTCGATCGACCAGCTGGTTTCCATCCGCTGATGACGGTTCATCATTGAAAGTAATTGCGGCACAGTGCGGTTAACTCTAGATCAACGGCGTTCCGGGAATCTCACGACCCAAGACTGCGGCTTTCTCTTGCAGCCGCCGATCGTCTGGACAAACCCGAGTAGGGTAGGAACTATTCGGTGATACTTCGTATGTGACTGTTCAAAGCCATGTCGTCGCCGATCGAATGATCTGGCCGGTTTTACGGTCAAGACGGGAGCGTCGCCATGACGCGACAACAGGGCCACACGGATGTCACACGCCACCATGCTCCGCCGGAACACACACCGCGTTTGCGACTAAAGCCCAAGGCTCCCAGCGTCGGGTATGTCGATGGGGCATGGTGGCCGCACAGCGACGACCTCACCGCAGAATTGCCAGATCTGCTGGCGGTGCTCTCAGTTCGACTCGGGCCGATTGGCCGCGTGGTCTACCAGCTCGACGAATGGGCGAAGGCACCCAAGAGATTCGCCCACGACGGCCGAGCGGTGCGGCTCGACGGATATCACCGCCAGCCGATTAGCACCCTCGAAGTCCTCGGGCTCAACGGCAAGAAGGTCGTGCTCCTGGTAGTTTCCCCGCAGGCGGACCCAGACCAGGCACACGCCATCATGATGACCGCAGCCGGCCCGAACAACGCATTGACCGTCGACAGCCTCTTGACGATGAGCGGGGAAGAAGGGCAGAGCCCCGGCTAGGTTCGCGGGGCCGCGACCGCTCAGCAGCGTTGGGAATCAACGAAGCCCGTGCTGTATCGGATTAACCCTCGCCTGCCCGCGATTCGTCCGTCACTCGCCGTCGATGGGGATTAGCCTTATCGACATCGCGGGACCGTCGTGTGCCGCTCCTTCGGTAGCCGCCTGCGATAGCGGAAATGATTAGACGGGAGCGTCACAGTGACGCACGTTGTTTCCAACCTCCCGAGTGTGACTCGATTGGCTCTCTGCGAACGCGACCACACCTCCGGTGCCGTGGACGGCGCTTGGTGGCCAAGAAGCTTGGACCTGAGCTCAGAGCTGCGCGACCTGGTTGCCGTTTTCGGTTCATGGATTGGCCAGGTGCGCCGAGTCGTTTACGACCCGAGAGTGTGGTCGCCCGCACCGGCGCGAGTCGTTCGCCGCAACGAAATGGTCTCACTTCTTCCATACCGTTTGATATTCAGCGACACGATCTATCTGTCGGGCACGCATTCCCGCGACGCGGTGTTGTTCGTGCTGTCTCCTTCGAGCCCAGGCGAGCAGGCCCGGTGCTTTATGCACGAGGTGTCCACTTCAGAACGACCGATGAATGCGGGAGTGTTGCGGCAGCTCGTCCGGCAATGCGCCTCAGGTTTGGCGGGCTGGGAAACAACCGCGATCACCACACCATCATCGCCCTTGTGACGCAGGAGATTTGGCCTGTGCAATTGGATGCCATACCCTCCGCGGCAATACAAGACGGCGATTTTCAGCTGCTTCGCGGCGAGCTATCAACCGCGACGCCTAGGAAGCGGTGGACCTCAATATTGGTGCAATGAAATAGAATTCGCCCTAATGGCCAGCGCGCAGGGGATGAGCATCCGCCGCATTGCACTCGGACCACCGCTCCGACGTACCGGCTGGCGAGTCACGTACCAAGTTGCCAGCCGTTCGGGGCACAGGTGGGCCGACACGGACCTGAGTGGGCGTACACTCTGGTAACCGGGACCAACACAGGCCCCCAACATCAAAGGGCCGCGATGTCTGATAAATCTCCCCGGCAGACTATGACCAAAAAATCGGGAAAGTCCCTCAAAGAGAAACGCGCGGCGAAGCGCGACAAGGCCACCCAGACCTCGCAGACCGAAGATTTGCTACATACCAAGAAACGCTGAGGCGACAGGTTATTGACGTGCCAATCAATTATTGCGACCGGCGCATCGCCGAGCCCGATGTTTACTACGACGTCTGGGGCACAAAGTGATTGAAGGATTCCCTGCGGGTCTGAATTGGACCATCAGGGTCGACTGATCACTTTTTGTCGGCGAGTTTGTGTTCCGGTTAGTTGCGGATGTATGTAGATTACATCTAGTGTTCAGAAAGAAAGTGAAGTTAGTATGACGCAGGGAACTGTGAAATGGTTCAACAACGACAAGGGCTTCGGGTTTATCGCCCCTGACGGGGGCGAAAAAGATGTGTTCGTCCACCATTCTGAAATCAAAGGGGACGGGTTTCGCTCCCTTCAGGAAAATCAACGAGTCCAGTTCGAGGTCAGCCAGGGACCTAAAGGTCCTCAGGCGGTGGGAGTGACCTCCCTCTAGCGATTCGGCCTAAAACCCCTGGGGCGCACTAGTACTGCAGCCGTAGATCGTGATCATTGGGTTTCCCGTCGTCGGTAGTGGGATTGGCGGGCTCGGTATTGGTGTTGTCGTCGCCAACGTGACCATGCCAGCAGGCTGATGACAGTGCGGTTTGTTGTTTGCAGTAGGGCGTCGAAGAGTCGGCGGAATTCGTTGACGGTCAACGTGATCAGACCGGCTGGCGTGGGTGTGGTGTCGCGTTCGGCGGTGGCCACGGCCAGGAAGGCATGGGCGAGCATGGCCAGGGTGGTCCAGCGGTGCCAGGAGCGCCAGCCCCGAACTTGGTGTTGGTCGAGGCCGACCAGGCGTTTGGCGGCTTGGGAGGATTCTTCGATGCGCCAGCGCTGGCCCGCCACGGCCACCAGCGTGCGCACCGGCACAGGCCGGGGGCTGTAGCAGCGCAGGTAGGCGTGCTCGCCGGTGGTGTCGTTACGCCGGATCAGCAAATGATGGATACCGGTGTCGGTGTCGTCTTCGGCCAACAGGCGAAACCAGGCCCACGAATACAGCCGTGGGCCGTGCGCCCCGTTGCCGGCAGAGTGTTCCTGCCAGGCGTGTGCCGGGATCAGCGCGGGGAGGGCATCGACGCGGATCGGGCCGGCGTCGGTGGGCACACGGCGGTTGGCCGCCACTGCCAGCACATAGGCCAGCCGGTGGCCGCGAACGACTGCCCGCAGTTGGGGGTCGGCGCCATAAACTTCATCGCAAGCCACCCACCCCGCGGGAACTTTCGCTGCTACAGCACGGTCGATCAGCGTGACACCCAAGGCAGGCTTGGTAGCGAAACCCCGCTTATCCTCAGGGATTCCGGCATCAGCGCAGCGATCCGAGTCTTGGCTCCACGACTTGGGCAGATACAGCGCGCGTCGATCAGAGCGTGCCCGCGCGGGGCGGCATAGGTCAGATACACCGCTACCTGGGAGTTCTCGATACGCCCAGCTGTATCCGAGTATTGGCGTTGCACCCCGACACTGTGGGTGCCTTTCTTGACGTCACCGGCCTCGTCAACAACGAGGATCGCGCCGGGATCATTGAAGGCGTCGATGACGTAATCACGCAGATCATCGCGCACGGCGTCGGCATCCGAGCTGGCCCGTCCCAGCAGGTGCTGCAGCCATCGGGAGGGCCCGCCAAGCCCTGCAGGAACTCGGCGAAACCGACGAGCGGCGCACCGTCGTGCAGGTCGCCGCCCATGCCGGCGTCTCCCGGTCATGGCTGTTTGCCCAGCCCGAACTGCGCGACCAACTCCGCCGGCTGACTGCCATATCGGAGCCGGCCGCGTCGGTACCTGCCCAAACCGAGCGGGGGTCCGACGCCTCGCTGCGGAAACGCCTCAAACTCGCACACGAACGCATTCGCGAACTCGACGACGAAAACCGTCAACTACGCAGCCAGATCGCGCTCCTGCACGGACAACTCCGCGCCAATCGCGTCGCCGACACCCACGTCACGGACACTGTGCACGACGCAAACGCCCAGCTCACGCTGCAAACCGTCGGCCCGGCTCAAGATAACGATCGCACGCTTGAGTTCTCGGACTTTCTGTTCAAGTTCCTTGACTCGTTGCGCCTCGGTAGTGGACACCCCGGGCGCATATCCGTCGTCGATGTCAGCTTGACGCACCCAAGACCGGACCGACTCCACGCCGTAGCCCAGTTGGCGGGCCAAGGAGTGCACCGTCCCGTGCTCGGTGCCCAACTCCGCACGCAACGCACGGACCATCCGCACCGCGGTGGCCTTCTCCTCAGGGCTATACCGCCGCGACGTCGGCTTTCCAGGCACCTGTTCCTTCGGCATTACTCCATCCTCGTTTCCAAGGGCTGGAGCCTCCGGGATTTACAGGCGATTCAGATCACCCCGATCGCCTGATCGATTACCGGGCGCGTCGACAGCGCCGTCTGCAACTGCGCAGTCAACGCCAAGGCGTGGGTGAGGATCTGGGCGTTGTGCACCGCCACCGCCGCGGGTTTGGCGAACAGCTCGCCCAATTCGGCTGCGTGCTCACCGAAAACGTCTTTGCCGTGGGCATAAACGTTGATCGCCCCAATCACCTGACCCGACAGCAGCATCGGCAGCGATAGCGCACTGTGCACTCCCAGGCGGCCCACTCGCGGACCGAACCTCGGCCACATCTTCTCCCCACCCAACGACCCCGACCGCACGGTGCGCCGCTCCAGCGCCGCCATGATGCAGGGTCCCTCCTTGAGGTTCACGTACTGAATCTCGTCGATCTCGGCGACAAACGGGGCGCTGGCCGCCAAAGCCTCCACGACGTTGCCCACCCGGTCGAGCCGCAACAAGGTCACCCCAGCGCCCTCAGCGCCCGGTATCGCACGCACCGCGAACGTCGACACCTCAGCCAGCAACTCAGGCAACCCCAGACTGCCCGCCACCAAGCCCGCCAAAGCGTGTATCCCGGCTCGCAAATAGGCCGCATCAGCGCTAGCCTGCTGCCCGCTCAGCAACCCCAACGGCAAGCCGTCGGCGTCCTGAGTCAACTCCGTCCTCAGCGCCTACCTGTACTCGACATCCCGCCGAAGCCCAGCGTCCGCCAGGGCCCCGGCGACGTCGTCCACCGCGGCGCACCTGCCGCGATGTGGTTCTTATCTCAGATGTTAGCCGCGCCCGGTGCACCTAACCCCCGGCCATACGCGATCAGGCGCGGTCAAACGCGTGTAGCATCGGCGACAGCTCAGAATCAGCTGGTCCGGGACGAGTTCGGCCGTCTGGCGCCGCGGAACTCGAGGAGCATCGGCTCCGAGACCTGGCAGTCCGGTGATGGTTTGCTCCAGGACCACATGGCCGCTTCACTTGCTGTCCCCGCTCAACGATCGGCCTCTCGCCCGCAGCGATGGTGTCGGGGAGCCGACTCCAGCAACGGTCCGCCGTGGCGGATCGGATGGCGCCGATACGAGCCGTCCCCCAACACGCGACCGCGCGCGCAAGTCGCGCCTACCGCTACCGGTGCCCAGTTCTCCACAGATCGGCCGTACACCTGCTGCGCCGCCGCCAACCCTCGCAACACAACCCGATTCTTCTGCGTACCGATTGATTGGAATCACCAATGTCCACTGTTGCGGAGACAAGACCGCCTCGTCCTATCGTGCTGCCGAATCGCGGCGTTCTTTCCCAGCCGTGGGAGGATCACACAGCGCGTTTGGAGATTCGCCGGTTGAACTCATTCGTGGCCATCATCGGAGCCCATGGCGAGATCGACGCATCCAACGCCAGCATTCTGGCCGAGGGCACGCTGGGGCATTTCACAGGCTGCCGCAGGCTGATCCTTGATCTGCGCGGTCTGGATTTCTTTGGCGCCAAGGGCTTCTCGGCGCTACTTAAAGTAGCCGCCGGCTGCGCCCGCGCCGGCATAAGCTGGGCGCTGGTACCCGGTGCAGTCGTTTCGCGCTTGCTGCGGATCTGCGACCCGCAAGGCGTGCTGCCCGCGGCCAACTCCCTCGTCGCGGCGCTGGCCGAACAACTTGACGACGCGCCTACCGCGATCACCGCGACGGCGACATACACGCTCTTGCGGTCGGACGCCCAGTAGAACGACCCTCAGTCGAACACACTTGACCCAGGCCTAAGCGATGCCGCCCCGCTCTTCGCGGACACACGGGTCGCGACGCCGTTGGCGGACGGCTGTGATCGCTGTCTTGAGCCCGGAGCGCCGCGCGGACGTCAGGCCGGTCTCGGTGAAACCGCGCTCCAGTCCGCTGAACATCCTCTCGCTGCGAGTCTCCGGAGCGTCGTCAGCGGTATCCCGCAAGTAGCGGTCCGGCAGCGACAATTTGGCAATCGTGCGCCACGCCTTGCCGTACTGCATCAGGAACGAATCAGTGGTGTACGGGAGGTCGTACTTGTCGCAGAGGTGCCTGACCCGCACCGAGATCTCGTGCAGCCGGTTGCTCGGCAGATCGGGGTAGAGGTGATGCTCAATCTGATAGCACAGGTTGCCGCTCATCAACCGCATCGCCGGCCCGGCGTCAAAGTTGGAGCTTCCCAGCATCTGGCGCAGATACCACCGACCGCGGGTTTCGTCGATCACGTCGGTCTTCGTGAATTTCTCGGCGCCATCGGGGAAATGCCCACAGAAGATCACGGCGTTGGCCCAGATGTTGCGTATCACGTTGGCCACTATGTTGGCCTTCAGCGTCGATCTGTAGGTTGCCACCGGCGACAGCAAGCTCAGCGCCGGGAACACGACGTAATCCTTGACCACCTGCCTTCCTGCCTTGGCCGCAAACTCACGCATGAGCTGGACGTCGGTTGCGCGGTCCGGGCCGGCCTTGAAGAGCTTGGTGAACTCGATGGGCTGGAAGCCGATTCCCCATTCGAATCCGAACGCGAGGATGGTGTTGACCAGCAGGTTGCCGAGGTTGAAGGGTTCCCAGGGCTGATCACGGGTGACTCGCAGGACGGTGTAGCCTACGTCGTCATCCAGGCCGAGGATGTTCGTGTACTTGTGGTGCTGAAAGTTGTGGGTGAAGCGCCAATGTTTTGACGCCCCAACCATGTCCCACTCCCATGTCGAGGAGTGAATCTCGGGATCGTTCATCCAATTCCACTGGCCGTGCATGACATTGTGGCTGATCTCCATGTTCTCGATGATCTTGGCCAGACCGAGGGTCACCGTTCCCGCCCACCATGCCGAGCCTTTCGAGCTAGCGGTCAGCACGAGCCGGCCGGCGACGTCGAGGGCACGTTGCGCGGCGATGGTGCGGCGGATATAGCGCGCGTCGCGCGCGCCACGGGAATCCTCGATGTCCTGCCGGATCGCGTCCAGCTCAACGGCTAGATTCTCGATGTCGGCGTCGGTCAGATGAGCGAAGGCCGGAATGTCGGTAATCGCCATCGTTGCTCCTTTTCGTTTGGGCGTGTATGTCGGGATTCCGGCGGTAACGAACTGCCACGACCACTGCAGCTCCTTCTGCGTGGGGACTCAGCGGTCTTGCGGACTCGGCTGTTTGCGATATCTCCGGATGGATCCAGCCCGTTCGTGCGCGCTCCCACTGTTTGTTTCGTTGGTCGCGGGAGGGCGACCTCGGGGCGATGAGGCGGAAGCTTTTCGCAGACCGGAGACTTGGGCCGCGTCGACGTCGGCCCCGGCGAGCCGAACCGAGTAGCCGTTGAGTAACCCTGGTCAGTCAGTAATGGCGGTGGCTCAGTAGTAGTGGCGGCGGCCGCCGACGGCATGTCCCATCCGTCCCATCAGCGCCAGTAACAGGCCGACGACTAGGAAGATGACCCCAACGACCAACACCGCATGGGCGTAGGCGAAGGTAGGGATGAGGCTAGGGAGCAGAAGCCCGAGGACGATGAGGATGATTCCGAAAACGATCATGATGTTTACCTGGTTTTCTCTGTAGATGTGCGAAGGTTACCCGGGTCAGCTTTCGAATGCGCCATTTAGCTTGGGCCCCTGCCGGTTTGGGGTTACCATGCCTGATCTGGGGCGCCCTTCGGCGCGCGGCCGGGTGTGACCGAACGGTTGTTTCTCCCTCGGTCGCCGGTCGATTGGTCGACGAAACCGACGGACAAGGACGGGTGAATCGCGGTTATTGGTCTTCCGGACTCCGGGCTAATCGGGACGAGCGAAATTTGCATGCAGACTCGACCGCAACGGGTAGATATCGGATTGCGCGGCACGAGCGAATGCTCATCGAGTTCGGCGGCGTACAGCCAAACTCGCTTCCGGACTGGCTAAAAGGACTCAGCAATAACAACGCTACCCCTCTCGGGGACCCTTCGCTAGTTGTTGTGACCTGACAGGTTAGGCATTCGGGGTGGCGGCTGACTGGCCGCCGAGCGCGCTGCCTCCGCAGCGATGACGTAGGTGTGCAGCCAGGTGGCGAGGGCTTGGTCCTTCGGTGTCGCTGCGGTAGGGCCGGGCATGGGACCCGCTGGGGCTCAACGACTCGCACGACTACGCGGAGCACCTCCAGCAGGCTCGCGCGGCACGGTGATCGGAGTAGGACAGACGGCCGGTGCGAAATGGTGGTGAGTCGGCCGTGCACTATCAACCCACGTCTGACTTGTACCAATTCCCGATAGTTGGCGGATCCTCAGAACGGACAGTTAGATTCGTTACCCCCTCCTGAGCGCCTGGGCCGTGGTCGCTTGCCGCGAGTTGCGCGACTCCCAAACCCCAACCCCTGAAGCTGAAGCTCTCGCCGGTGGTGGCATCGGTGACCTCGAGCGCCGCGGGATCGAAGACGATCGCGCTGTTGCTTTCGAGGTCCAGTCGCCAGAGCGGTAACTTCGCGATTGCCTCTAGGTGGGCACGAACCTCCTCGGTAGTTGCGTACTTGGGGCCGCTGGCGACGGTCTCGTCTAGCCGGTGAACCGTAAATTGCTGCGTGGATTGGTCCTCGACGCTCGTGGTTGCGGTGACCGCGTACCCCAAGGGTTGCGATATCTCGTTGAGCCGATTGCACTCGCCGGCAACATCAGTCATATGCTGCGCTTGCTCTTTGTCGATCATTCAGTCCCCCTCATCGGCACATCACCGGCCCGTGATCATTGTGAACTGCTGACCGTCTTCGGCGCGAATAATTGGCCACACCACCCAGCGGCACTAGTCGGCTCGCCGCCCAATTGCAGGATGGTGCGCTGTGTTCACGAGCTGCGCGACAAACCCCTGCGCACCGTTGCCATACCGGCGAGGACGCGTCAGCGAGCGGTTAGTGGGGGCGCATATATTGGGGACACCGCAGTAACACTGGGCCGAACCCTAGGTCTCGGCATATGCGACCACAGACCCCACCGAGGACTGGGTCGAGATGTTCGCGCACCTACCTGCAGGCACTGCTGATCGATCTCCCTGCGTGGTCTCGTCGGCTGGGCCGCTAGCACAATTCGGCTCTCTCAGGTTGGAGGCGAAGGGGCTACATTTACCACGACACGTTCGTCTAACAGATTCCGTTGGCGGAGAAGGTCATCCGCACGGTCGCGGTTTATCCCACTGCTGATGGTGTTGTTCTGGCTGGCCGGCCAACGCGGGCTGGGCGCGATGAACACGTTTTGACCACACTCAGCCGATGTTGGGCGCCGGATCGGCGCGCTCGGCGTCGGCCGGGTCCTCGGCGGTGAGCGTGTCGAGGATGGACTGGGCGGCGGTGTGTCGATCGGTGCCCGCGCCATCAGCTTGGATGTCCAGTTCCGAATCGGCTTGCCTCGGAGTGTAGCCGCGGCCGATGAGGACCCCGACGGCCTGATTGATGGCCAACGCCGCTCTCAGATACGTC
Organism: uncultured Actinomycetota bacterium; assembly: GCA_963778135.1. GTDB lineage: Bacteria > Actinomycetota > Actinomycetes > Mycobacteriales > Mycobacteriaceae > Mycobacterium. The sequence continues at coordinate 567,849 of CAVZTC010000006.1, forward strand.
CCGCCCTGCGACCCTGTAGGGACGCTCACATGCTGATCGAGCACGAAGTCGCCGGGCCGGCGCCCGGTTAGCCAAGCCAGATCCGCGGTGAGGTCGACGAATGTTCCCGGCGTCCCCGCGTAGAGGATGAGGGCAACCGACGGCGGTGCCCGTCCGTCACCGGCACCGACACCGACACCGACACCGACACCGACACCGACACCGGGCAGCATCAGCCGCACCGACGTGCGAACATCGTCGGCCGCGCCATCATCAAGGGTGGTGAACGCGAACGGCGGATCGCCGCCGTCGACGGTCACGCTCAGACCGAGATAGGTGGGCACCGCCGCTTGGGCGTGGACGCCCAATTGGTGCAAACTGTGCAACAGATCGGCGCCGGGCTCATCCAGGGCGGCGGTGAGGAAGCCCAAATCAGCAGCCAGGGCGGCACCGATCTTCATCAGGATCTGCTCCGCTGGGCGCTCCCGAGCGCGGATCGAGCTACCGGTGCCGAACAGGCGAGTCGCCCGCACGGTGGGGAACGCGCGACACGAGCCAGGACCCGTCGCGTTGACTGTTTCCCCGCCATTCAACCTACGCGCGTCACACCGTGCAGCGACAGCGCGCGCCGGTCGACCTCGCGGTCGGGCTCAGGTGGGGTTCTGTCGGGCGCGGGCGCGGCGCACGGCTTCATCGACGATGCGTTGGGCAACCTCAGCCAATTTGCGGTGCTCGGCCTGGCTGATCGCGCGCAACTGAGTGAACGCCTCCTCGGCGCTGCGCCCGCTCCGTCCCCGGATCAGGCCGATCGCCTGATCGATCACCGGGCGCGTCGACAGCGCCGTCTGCAACTGGGCGGTCAACGCCAAGGCGTGGGTGAGGATCTGGGCGTTGTGCACCGCCACCGCCGCGGGTTTGGCGAACAGCTCGCCCAATTCGGCGGCGTGCTCATCGAAGACGTCTTTGCTGCGGGCGTATACATTGATCGCCCCGATCACCTGACCCGACAGCAGCATCGGCAGCGATAGCGCACTGTGCACGCCCAGGCGGCCCACTCGCGGACCGAACCGCGGCCACATCTTCTCCCCACCCAACGACCCCGACCGCACCGTGCGCCGCTCCAGTGCCGCGGTGATGCAGGGTCCCTCCTTGAGGGTCACGTACTGAATCTCGTCGATCTCGGCGACAAACGGGGCGCTGGCCGCCAGCGCCTCCACGATGTTGTCCACCCGGTCGAGCCGCAACAAGGTCACCCCTGCGCCCTCAGCGCCCGGTATCGCACGCACCGCGAACGTCGAAACCTCGGCCAGCAACTCAGGCAACCCCAGACTGCCCGCCACCAAGCCCGCCAAGTCATCGATCCCAGAACGCAAATCGGCCGCATCAGCGCTGGCCTGCTGCGCGCTCAGCAACCCCAACGGTAAGCCGTCGACATCCGTGGTGAACTCCGTCATAGCTGCGCTCAATGATCCAATAATCTCGGTGGAGCTGGAAATCGATACCGAAGCCCAGCGCCCTATCGGTGACGCAACCGTCACGCGATGGTTCTCAAAACCATAGTAATGCCAGCGGGACGCTCTGCCGCGCGCCAGCAGCGCGGAGACACACTTTCGCCCGTCAGGAACCGGCGAGGCCAGCAACCGGACCAAGCAACTGCCGCTGGGCAACGGCACCTATTGAGACCCCCACCGTGACCCCGCCTGCGTCCCCAGTTTGGGTTTCTAACCCTCGCTACGGACGGCGGAGGAATTGTCAAAACCTGTGGATTGATGGGCTTCAGGCGACCTCCGATCCGGCGGTCTTGTCAGCCGGCGGGATTGGGTCCGGCGTGATGTCGGTGGGCCGTTCGAGCAGTTTGCCCTTGTGGAAGATCGCGCCAGCCCGGACGAGGGCGACGAGTTCGGGTGCGTTGACTTTGCGCCAGCGGGCTTGTGCGGCCTCGATGAGCTTGTAGGCCATGGCGATTCCGGCGGCGCGTGATCCTGGGCCCTTGGTGACGCGCTGACGAAGGCGCACGGTGGCAAAGGTGGACTCGATGGGGTTGGTGGTGCGCAGGTGGATCCAGTGCTCGGCGGGGTATTTGTAGAACTCGAGCAGGGTGTCGAGGTCGTCGGTGATCTTGGTGACCGCCTTGGGGTACTTGGCGGCGTAGTCGAGTTCAAAGGCCTTGGCCGCGACCTGGGCCTTGTCGATGTCTTCGGCGTTGTAGATGTCCTTGAGTGCGGCCGACGCTCCTGGGTGTGCTGATTTGGGCAGTGCGGAAAGGACATTGGCCTGCTTGTGGAACCAGCAGCGCTGCTCGCGGGTGTCGGGAAACACCTCGCGCAATGCCGCCCAGAAGCCGAGCGCGCCGTCGCCGACCGCGAGCACGGGTGCTCTCATGCCGCGGCGGCGGCAATCACGCAGCAGATCGGCCCACGATTCGGTGGACTCGCGGTATCCGTCGGTGATCGCGACCAGTTCTTTGTGCCCGTCGGTACGCACTCCGATCATCACCAGCAAACACAGTTTCTGCTGATCTAGGCGTACCTTGAGGTGGATTCCGTCGACCCACAAATAGACGTAATCACTACCCGACAGGTCACGGGCTCCGAATGCTTTGGCCTCGTCTTGCCATTGGGCGGTCAGCCTGCTGATCGAGGCCGCTGACAGGCCTGAGCCGGTGCCGAGGAACTGCTCCAGCGCCGGTGTGAAGTCGCCGGTGGACAGTCCGTGCAGATACAGCAATGGCAATACCTCGCTGATCTGCGGGGACTTGCGTGCCCAGGCCGGCAAGATCGCCGAGGAAAACCGTGTGCGCTCACCCGAGTCGGGGTCGGTCCGCTTGTCGTTGACTCGCGGCGCTTGCACCGGCACGCCACCAGCGGCAGTAAGCACTGTGCGTTCCTCGTGGAAGCCGTTGCGCACCACCAGCCGGTGGCCGTCCTCATCAACCAAGTCGCAGTGAGCGTCGATGTAGGCGGCGACCTCGGCCTTCAATGCCGCCGCCAACATCTGACGAGCACCATCGCGGACAATCTCATCAAGCAACGACCGACCCGCACCGCCGTCGTTGTCGTTGGCCGATTCCGCATCGTGAACTACCGTGAGCAAGGGCGTACCTTCCCAACCAGCGCGCCAACGCCGGTCTTGATCAGAACACTTCGGACTTCAGATCATCCTCGGGAAGGTGCGCCCGCTTACGCCGCCTCGCCGAGGCTCATCCACAGGTTCTGAGCATTGCTCCGGACGGCGCGGCCGGCGTCGTCAGCAATGTCAGCGCCGTGACTTGTTTCGATTTCTGATTGTGCGAATCCGGACGCGTACCGGCCCGGTTGTTCTCACAGTTCGTAGCACCAGTCAACGTGCTGTGCGTCTAATGAGCCCCGGGCTGCATGGAATTGATGAGGCAGTTGTCGGTCGATACGGGCAGTCCAACGGGTGTAGGCTCAAGGGAGCTGAGAATTTCAGCTGGTCCGGGATGAGTTCGGCCGTCCGCCGCTTAACTCAAGGAGCATTGGCTCCGAACCCTCACACGCCGGTGATCAAATCTATTTCAGGTCACCATGACCACTTCACTTGCGTGCTGTGCCAACGTCGGCGTTTCCCTGATTGATTTGCCGCCCCGGACCGAACCCATTGATGATCGGCATGCATCCTTGCAGGCCGCCGTGCAGTGGCAGTTCAGCCCCGGCACCCGATCGCGGCACTGGCACAACCGGGCGAAGACGCTCGAGTTCAAGCGGCGGACCGGTGTCAAGACCTTCGAGGACCTGCTCGACGACCCGGTGAACGGGCCGGGGGTGACCAACGTGCGCAGCGGCCATCAACCCAGTTACGTTCTGGCGCCCCAGATCCCCGACGACCCCGACCTCACGGACTTCCTCACACGCAACAAAGGCTTCATCCGCGGCTGAGGGCGGAACCCTAGATTCCTAGATATCTATGAAGGACATGCCATGAAAGCAATGATCATCCTGGCCGTGGCGCTCGTCGTTGTCGCCCTGATCGTGTTGTCGTTGTCGATCAGAGTGGTGACCCAATACGAGAAGGGTGTGTTGTTCCGCCTCGGCAAGGTGGTGGGTGTTAAGGACCCCGGGCTGGCCGTGATCATCCCTGTCATCGATCGGCTGATGAAGGTGTCGCTGCGAATTGTGACGATGCCGATCCAGTCCCAGGGCATCATCACCCGCGACAACGTCAGCGTCGACATTTCGGCGGTGGCCTACTTCCGGGTTGTCGACGCGGTGAAATCGGTGATCGCCATCGAGAACGTCCACGCCGCGATCAACCAGATTGCGCAGACCACGCTGCGCAAGGTCGTCGGCCAGCACACTCTTGACCAGGCGCTGTCGGAGACCGACACGATCAACGCCGATATCCGAAAGATCCTCGACATCGCGACCCTCGAATGGGGTGTCGAAGTGACACTGGTCGAGCTCAAAGACATTCAGTTGCCCGACAGCATGAAGCGCGCGATGGCTCGCCAAGCCGAGGCCGAGCGCGAGAAGCGAGCCAAAATCATTGCGGCAGAGGGTGAATCGATGGCCGCGGCCGCGTTGGGTGAGGCATCGGACACGATGATGGCACACCCGTTGGCCTTACAACTGCGCAACCTGCAAACCCTTGTCGAACTCGGCGTAGAGAAGAACACCACCATCGTGTTCCCGGCGCCTCTCATGAGTGCGATCGGTGAACTGGGCGCCTTCCTCGCCAGAGAAAGCGCTGCCGCCGCGCCCTCGCCACAACCGCCGCAACCGACGCAACCCGGGCAGCTGCCGGCGAACGGCCTGGTTCCCGGACTGACATGAAGGCCGTTTGAACTGGATAGATGTGAGTCGGCCAAAGGAGCACCGCAATGAGCACCAAAATGACGACCCGAACCCTCGAACCAGAACTCCTGCACAAGATGGACGCTTACTGGCGGGCGGCGAACTATCTGTCGGTCGGCCAGATCTATCTGTATGACAATCCTTTGTTGAAACGACCGCTCCAGCTATCGGATGTGAAACCGCTTGTCGTTGGCCATTGGGGAACGACTCCGGGTCAAAACTTCATCTACGTGCACCTGAACCGGGTCATCACGAAGTACGACCTGGACATGTTCTACGTCGCCGGCCCTGGCCACGGCGGCCCGGCCCTCGTCGCCAACACCTACCTCGAGGGCTCTTACACCGAGATCTATCCCAACATCAGCCGCGACGAGGCCGGCCTGAAGAAGCTCTTTACCCAATTCTCTTTTCCCGGAGGCATTTCCAGCCACGTGGCACCTACGACTCCGGGATCGATTCACGAAGGCGGGGAACTCGGCTACTCGCTCAGTCACGCGTTCGGCGCTGTTTTCGACAATCCCGGCCTGGTCGTCGCGTGCGTGATCGGTGACGGCGAGGCCGAGACTGGGCCATTGGCCACGGCCTGGCATTCCACCAAGTTCCTCAACCCGATCGGTGACGGGGCGGTGCTGCCGATCCTGCATCTGAACGGCTACAAGATCAGCAACCCCACCGTGCTGGCCCGCATCGAACACGAGGAGTTGGACCAGTTCCTGCGCGGCTGCGGCTGGGAACCGCGCTACGTCGAGGGTGAAGACCCCGAAGACATGCATGAGCTGATGGCCACCGTCCTCGATGCGACGGTGGAGGCCATTCACAGCATCCAGCGCGACGCTCGAATCGCCGGTGACACCACCCGCAGACGGTGGCCGATGATCGTGCTGCGCTCGCCCAAGGGCTGGACCGGACCCAAAGAAGTCGACGGCCAGCAGATCGAAGGCACCTTCCGGGCACACCAGGTGCCATTGCTTGTCGATGACCAGCATCCCGGGCACGTCGCGCAACTGGACAGCTGGATGCGCAGCTACAAACCCGACGAGCTGTTCGACGTAGCCGGGCGGCTGCTGCCCGACCTGGCCGCGCTGGCTCCCCAAGGGCAACGGCGGATGGGCGCCAACCCGCACACCAACGGCGGGTTGTTGTTGCGTGACCTGCGGATGCCCGACTTCGGCGCCCACGCGGTTGCGGTGACGTCGCCCGGCACGGTGCTGGCCGAAGACACCCGCGTGCTCGGCACTTTCCTCCGCGACGTCATCGCGCTCAACGACGAGGCGCGCAACTTCCGGCTTTTCGGCCCCGACGAAACCTTGTCGAACATGCTCGGCGCGGTGTTTGAGGTCACCGACCGGCAGTGGCAGGCCCGCACCGCCGAGAACGACGAGTTCCTCGCTCCCGCGGGCAGGGTTCTCGATTCGATGCTCAGCGAGCACCAAAGCGAGGGTTGGCTGGAAGGTTATCTGCTCACCGGCCGGCACGGGCTATTCAACTGCTACGAGGCGTTCATCCACATCGTCGACTCGATGTTCAACCAGCACGCCAAATGGCTCAAGGTCACTGCGCAACTGCCGTGGCGGCGTGACATCGCGTCGCTGAACTACCTGCTCGCTTCTCATGTCTGGCAGCAAGACCACAACGGCTTCACGCACCAAGACCCCGGTTTCTTAGACCACGTCGTCAACAAGAAAGCTGACGTGGTGCGCGTCTACCTGCCGCCGGACGCCAACTGCCTGCTCTCGGTCGCTGACCATTGTCTGCGCAGCCGCCACTACGTCAATGTGGTGGTCGCCGGGAAGCGCGCGATGCCGCAATGGCTGAGCATGGACGAAGCGGTGGTGCATTGCACGGAAGGCATCAGCATCTGGGAATGGGCGGGAAACGACCGCGGCGTCGAACCCGACGTGGTCATGGCCTGCTGCGGAGATACTCCGACCCTCGAAGTGCTGGCGGCGGTGGCGATCCTGCGCAAGCACCTGCCCCAGTTGAAGATCCGGGTGGTCAACGTGGTGGACCTGATGAGGTTGCAGTCGGCCAGCGAACACCCGCACGGGCTAAGCGACCGCGACTACGACACCCTATTCACCACCGACAAACACATCATCTTCGCCTTCCACGGCTATCCGAGCCTGATTCACCGACTCACCTACCGCAGGACCAATCCCAACCTGCACGTCCGCGGCTACACCGAAGAAGGCACCATCACCACTGCCTTCGACATGCGGGTGCAGAACCGCTTGGACCGCTTCCACCTCGTCAAAGACGTCATCGACCGGCTGCCTCAGCTTGGCGCCACCGGCGACTACCTCAAACAGACGATGACCAACAAACTCGTCGAACACAACCTCTACATCAACACCCACGGCCAAGACCTACCCGAAATCCGCAACTGGACCTGGAACCCTCCGCAACGAACGTCGACACCACCGACGGGCGGGCGGAGAGTGTCCGCAGAGTTCCCCGGCGGCCGGTAAAGGTGCGGCAACACACCATGCAGCGTATGGAGCAAGCGTCATGACCGCTGACGCGCCGCATTTCACGCCACCCCGCTCTGCGGGCACACCCCAACCGGGCCACGACTTGAAATCGGCGCCCATGCCCGAACTGGAGGAAGAGCTGGGCTACTCGCCGGACGGATTGAGCAGCGCCGAGGCAACCCGACGGTTGGCGCAGTACGGGCCGAACGAGATCGCCGACCACAAGACCAACCCGCTGCTGAAGTTCCTCAGCTACTTCTGGGGCCCGATCCCGTGGATGATCGAGATCGCCGTCATCTTGTCCGGCGCGGTCGGGCACTGGCCGGATTTCTACATAATCCTGCTGCTGCTGGTGGCCAACGGTGTGGTCGGCTACACCGAGGAACGACAGGCGGGCAACGCGATTGAGGCCCTCAAAGCCAAACTCGCGATCAACGCCCGCGTGAAACGCGACGGCGCATGGATCACCGCGCCGGCGCGGGAGTTGGTGCCCGGTGATGTGATCCGGCTGCGCCTGGGTGACATCGTGCCCGCCGACGCCCGGCTGCTGGACGGCGACGAGATCGAGGTCGATCAGTCCGCACTGACCGGGGAGTCGCTGCCCGCGACCTGCGCAACCGGTGACGCCGTGTTCTCCGGGTCGATCATCAGGCAAGGCGAGATCGGTGCGTTGGTGTATGCCACCGGCACCGAGCACCTACTTCGGGAAGACCGCCGAGCTGGTGGCCGACGCGCACACCGTCAGCCATTTCCAGCGCGCCGTGCTCAAGATCGGCAACTACCTGATCATCCTCGCTGTCGCGCTCGTCACGGTCATCGTGGTCGCCTCCCTGGTGCGCGGTAACGCGATCCTGACCACGCTGCAATTCGCCCTGGTGCTGACCGTCGCGGCGATCCCGGTGGCGATGCCGACCGTGCTGTCGGTGACGATGGCCGTCGGCGCACGGCTACTCGCCAAGAAGCAGGCCATCGTGAGCCGCCTGGTCGCCATCGAGGAACTGGCCGGTGTGGACGTGCTGTGCGCGGACAAGACCGGCACCCTGACCCAGAACTCGCTCACGTTGGGCACCCCGTTCAGCATCGAGAACGTCACGCCGGCGACGGTGATCCTGAACGGCGCGTTGGCTTCTCGCGCGGACAATGACGACCCCATCGACCGCGCGGTGCTCGCCGGCCTCGACGACGCCAAGGTCCTGCAGGCTTACACGATCACCCACTTCAGCCCTTCGACCCGGTCCACAAACGCACCGAGGCCACCGTCACCGCCGCCGACGGGACCACCTTCACCGTCACCAAGGGCGCCCCGCAGGTCATCCTGGCGCTGGCCGCCAACGCCGCGCAGATCACACCCGCCGCCGATAGCGCGGTCAACGATTTCGCCGCCCGGGGCTTCCGGTCTTTGGGCGTAGCCCGCCGTGACGGGGACGGCGACTGGCAGTTCGTCGGTGTGCTGCCCCTGTTCGACCCGCCCCGCGACGACGCAGCAGCGACCATCGCCACCGCCGCAGCGATGGGCGTCGCCGTCAAGATGGTGACCGGCGACGCGCTGGCCATCGCGAAGGAGACCGCGGCCAAGGTCGGTTTGGGCACCGACATTCTCGACGCCGCGGGCTTGGGTGATGCGAAGAAGGACGAATCGGCGGCAGTGGCCGAGTCCATCGAGACCGCAGACGGTTTCGCCCAGGTCTTTCCCGAGCATAAGTACCACATCATCGACGTCCTGCAGCAGCACGGTCACATCGTCGGGATGACGGGCGACGGCGTGAACGATGCCCCCGCGCTGAAAAAAGCGGACTGCGGCATCGCCGTTTCCGGGGCCACCGACGCCGCCCGCGCGGCCGCTGACATCGTGCTGCTGACCCCGGGGCTGTCGGTGATCATCGACGCGATCAGACAGAGCCGCAAGATCTTTCAGCGGATGAACAGCTACGCGATGTATCGCATCACCGAAACGCTGCGGGTGCTGCTATTCATTACTATCGCCATCCTGGTCTTCAACTTCTACCCGCTCACCGCCATCATGATCGTGATGCTCGCGCTGCTTAACGACGGCGCAATCCTGTCCATCGCCTACGACAACGTCCGCTACAAGAACGAGCCCGAAGCGTGGAACATGCGCCTGGTGCTCGGGATTTCCACAGTCTTGGGGGTGGTCGGACCGATCGCCGCGTTCGGCCTGTTCTATCTCGGCGACCGCGTCTTCGACCTTGGCCATCCGCGCGTGCAGACCCTGATGTATCTCATGCTGTCCGTCGCTGGCCACCTGACCATTTTCTTGACCCGAACCCGCGGACCGTTCTGGTCCATCCGTCCCGCCCGCATCTTGTTGATCGCTGTCCTCGGCACCCAGGCCATCGCCACATTCATCGCGGTGTACGGGCTATTCATGACCCCGCTCGGCTGGGGGTGGGCAGCCGCGGTGTGGGTATACGCCCTCGCCTGGTTCCTCATCAGCGACCGCATCAAACTGTTCGCCTATCGCATCCTCGACCCCGAAAAGAAGTCGGGCGTGGCGACTCCGGATCAAATACCCGGTGTGCCGCAGTGACACCGGTCAGAACGTAGTCGGGTGTTCAGATGCCGTCGCTGCCGGCACAGTTCACCTAGACGTGATAGCCGACGAGCTGCGCCCGGAACTGGCGAGGGCGTCACAACTTACTGAACCGCTGCGACTATACGATTCCTAATATCGTGCCGAATTGGACTGGTGGACTGGTCATTTCGAGACTTCTGATGGGATGCCGCGCAGTTCACTGGTGTCGGCGGCCGAAAGTGATCGGGGCGACGTGTCGGACGTGCCTTCCCGGTTAGCCCTCTCTGCCAACCTGAGTTGAGGCACCTGCCCCCTGACAATTAGTGACCCGAGGGCGGGGATGGAGAGCTTTCCCGAGATGACGAACAAGGTGACCGCATTGGTCCGAGCGACCGGGATCGATGATCCTGGTCGGATGAATGACGCTGGGACAGAACGTCCTGACCCTGAGGTGCCCGAGCGTGCCCGGCGCCGGAGGTTCACCGCGAAGTACAAGCTGGAGATCCTGGCCGCTTACGACGCTGCTCCCGAAGGCGAGAAGGGTGCGCTGTTGCGCCGGGAGGGCCTGTATTCCAGCCACATTGTGCAGTGGCGGCAGGCCCGCGACGCTGGCGCGCTGGCTGGCTTGGCCGTTCCGCGCGGACGTAAGCGGCGCGACCCACAGGCCGAGCGGATCGCCCGGCTGGAGGCCGAGAAGCGCCAACTGGAGCAGGAGCTGGCCAAGACCCGCTTCGTGGTGGATGTGCAGGCAAAACTGCACGCGCTCTTGGAGACGCTGTCCGAGAGCGCCGAGCCCGAGAACGGGTCGATGAAGTGAGCGACGCAGCGATCGCTGAGCTGGCGCCCAAGATCGGCGTACGCAACGCCTGCGATGTCGTCGGTGTCGCCCAAGCCAGCTACTACCGCCGACACCGGCACAGCCCGCCACCGCAGCGGCCGGCGCCGATCGGCCACAAGGACCGACCGCAGCCTCGCGCGTTGTCTGAGACTGAGCGGGCCGCGATCCTGGCTGAGTTACACAGCGAGCGCTTCGTCGACACCTCGCCGACCGAGGTGTGGGCCACACTGCTCGACGAAGGCCGCTACCTCGGCTCGATCTCGACCTTCTACCGGCTGCTGCGCCAAGCCGGTGAAAGCAAGGAGCGGCGCCGCCAAGCCACCCACCCCGCGACGGTGAAGCCGGAATTAGTTGCACGCCAGCCAAATCAGTCTGGTCATGGGACATCACCAAGCTGCGCGGCCCGGCAAAGTGGACGTATTACTACCTCTACGTGATCTTGGACATCTTCTCCCGCTACGCGGTCGGATGGATGGTCGCGCACCGGGAGTCTGCGGCGCTGGCCGAGGTGTTGATCCGCCAGACATGCGCCAAGCAGGATATCGGCCGCGACCAGTTGACCATCCACGCCGACCGCGGCTCGTCGATGACCTCCAAGCCGGTGGCGTTCCTGCTCGCCGACCTGGGCGTCACCCAGTCGCACTCACGCCCGCATGTCTCCGACGACAACCCGTTCAGTGAGGCGCAATTCAAGACACTGAAGTATCGGCCTGACTTCCCCGATTGGTTCGACTCGATCGAGGCCGCCCGTCGGCACTGCCAGATCTTCTTCGGCTGGTACAACGATGAACATCGCCATACCGGGCTGGGCTTACACGTTCCCGCCGACGTGCATTACGGCACTGCCATCATCGTCCGCGAGAAGCGCGCCGGCGTGCTCGACGCCGCCTACGCCACACATCCAGAACGGTTCGTGCGCAAGCCTCCCGAACCACCGAAACTGCCCAACGGCTCGTGGATCAACAAACCAGACGACACCGAGGAGGCCACTCAGTAAATAACCCTCAACGGTGCCTCATTCAGGTTGACAAATTCCGTAGCGCTCACGGCAAGCGGCGCGGCGGCTTTGGACAAGACAAGTCAAAGTGCTGATCCTGTGTACCGATGAGGACACCCGCCATGACGCCTTGCGTTGCGGCGAAGCGTTGTCCGCCGTGTTGTTGGAGTGCAGGTTGGCCGGCATGGCGACATGCACACTGACCCATATCACGGAGCTATGGTCCAGCCGCAACCTCATCGGCACCTCGACCGGACGGGCAGCCATGCCGCAACTTCTGATCCGCGTCGGCGAAGCCCATCTCCTTGGCGAGGTAGCTCACTACACTTCTCGACCAACTAAGACGCGGCGGTAAGGCGCTCTGCAGCGCCAATCGTTCAGCTTCGGTATTTTCTCTTTTAGCCTCTTTTAGCCTCGACATTTTTCCGAGTTGCCTTGTGGATCATGCGATGACGACTCCCTAGCAGAATCGCGGTTTTGAAAGCCCTCCCCTGGTTCGTAGGCCCCCAGGTCGCGGCGTCTTGCCGCTAGCCGTCGAGCCGGTTCAGCAATGGTCAAGGCCGCAACGGGAGAGTAGGGTCATCTCAGGTTGACTCCACAGCCGACTGGAAACGTCTTTGGGCGAGCAGGATCACCAAACTCCCTGCCGGGCGGGCTTTCTGACGTAACCACCCCCGAACCCGATCAGCAATGCGGTTTCCTGGAAGTCGATCAACCATGCCCACACCAGCCCCGTCGCATGCCACGCCCGAGGCCCCTAACCCCACCTCACCGGCGGCCACCACTGGCAATCTGTTCTCGCTCTCCACGAAGTCGCTGAATGCCTTCGTGGTGCATATCACGGCCACCGGCGAGGTCGACGCGTCGAATGCTGACGAGCTCGCGGACTACGTGTTCCGCCATGCCGTCAACCACCCACACCTGATACTCGACCTCGGGCACCTGGAATTCTTCGGCGTCACAGGTTTTCGGGCCCTCCTTCAAATTCATGAGCGCTGTTCCTGCACATCAGTCAGTTGGACACTCGTCCCCGGCCGGGCCGTCGCGCGCATACTCGGGTTGTGCGACTCGCAACGCACATTCCCTATCGCTCGCTGAAAGAATCTTGGCGTTTGTTGTGGTTCAAACCGGCCGCACGCCACCCGCGCGCCGCACGGGCCACACAACGGCTGACTCCTAATAACTCGCTAAGCGGTGCTCCGTACCGCGAAATGGCTAGCCCGAGCGCATGATCCGTGACGCCACCGGGTGGCGGCGTCGAGATCAGCGATTAACTGCTCACTGTTACTGCGCGTCAGCATGCGGTCGATGAGACCGCCGTCCATGATCTCGGCGTCTAGGCACGTCAGGCAGGCGTCGTCAACTGCCTCGGCGCAATGGCGGCCGCACCAGCCTCAATTAGTCGGTAAACAAACCTGGCGCATCTTCGTCCAGGGCACGCGGAGGGCTCGAAGACGACACATTGACTTCGGTCGGCTCGGGATGCTCACCGACGCCGCCGATCGCCGGCGTCGGGTCGTCACCTTCGCGCCGGGCTCGGCGTTGGCCCCCCACACCGTCGCCTCGCGCTGCCCAGATCCCAATTCCGTTGTCGCGTAATCGATGGAGGTGGATAATTTTCTGGCGCACCTGGACGGTAGGACGCCGGAAAGGTCACCCGGCCTTGGGCATCCGTGGTGGTTCGTGCTGGCCAGCGGCATCTCCGCGCAGTGGATCGGTTGTTGGCGAGTCAGGATCGATCTTGTCGGCGCGCTCGAACTCTCGGTCGAGCTCGCTGCGGGAGGTAGCCGCGTCGGTGCGAAGTGCTTGCGCCTGGTGTTGTAGGCCGGCCGCGTGGGCGACCATGGCTTCGGCCTCGGCTTGCGCAGCGCGGGCCTTGGCTGCTGTCTCGTCGGCGAGCGCTTCGCGTTGGCCCACTTCGTGGGACTGTTCGACGGCTTTCTCGCGGATGCCGCCCGCTTCAACACGCCGGTGTTCGGTGCGTTTCTTGCGTGCCAGCCACGCGATTGCGGCGACGAGCAGAACTGCCGCGACAACGACGACGATCCAAACGATAGTGCTGGTGGTCATGTCGGCTCCTTGGATTGGTTGCGCAGTCGATTATTGGAATCGGCCGTGGGAGTGATGGACTGGGCTCAGTTATGGACTGGGCCGGGGCAAGTGGCAGCCCCCACAATGGGATCGACACTCATGCAGTACGACATGATTTGCCGCTGCTTGGGCGTTCGACCCGCGGGCAGCGACGTTGAGTTGTCGGGCCCACCCGGTCGGTTACGTGTGGTCGGTCAGTAGTAGTGACGACGGCCGCCGATCGCGTGTCCCGTCCGTCCCATCACCGCCAGCAGCAAGCCGACGACCAGGAGGATGACCCCCAGGACCATCACTACATGGGCGAAGGCGAAGGTGGGGACGAGGCTAGGGAGCAGGAGCCCGAGGACGATAAGGATGATCCCGAGAACGATCATGGCGTTTACCTAGTTTCTCTGTACATTTTTGGGAAAGGGCTTGCCCGGGGTCAGTGTTTGCCGGGTCAGTGTTTAAAGGCGTCTTTGAGCTTGTCCCCGGCCTGTTTGGTGTTGCCCGTGAACTGATCGATGCGTCCCTCGGTGCGCAGGCGGTTGTTGCCGGCGGCGCGGCCGAAGACCTTCTTGGTGACACCCTTGGCCGATTCCAGCTTGTGGGCCATCTTGTTGGCTATGCTCATTGCTTCCTGCCTGGGCTCGTTGCGGATTCTTCGTTTCGGTGATCACAGCTCGCGGCTGAGAACTCCTGTGTCGACTGGAACCGGCGCGCCTAGCGGCGTCCGCCGACGGGCGGTGCGATCGGCGCGGTCGGTTGTCGACCGTACGACCGGCGACTGAACGGGAAACCCCTCTTGCTGCTCGGCTGGGTAGCCGCGCCAACGGGCTGGCGTTCGAACTCTGGAGCGCGGTCTCGGTTCACAAACTCCGTTTCGCGCCGGGACCTTTGAAGTTCACGGCGCGCGTCGCGCCCGCGGCCCGCCGTGCGCAGTGCACCGGCCAACAGCACGCTCATACCTAGCATCGCCAGCGCGCCGATCACGATCCCGAAGAGGAACAAAGTCCCGGTCGACCCGGTGACGTGATAGCCCAATACCGAGAAGTTATCGCTTAGCGGGTGGGCGGCTCCGGCGTTATGCATCACGCCGACGACCCCGACGATGACGGCGAAAAGTAGAACAACTAATCCAACGATGACAATCATGTCGAGGTCTCCAATTGCGGTGCTTGGTATCCATTACACGCCGCAGCAAGGGTGTATGTCAACACTGTTAACATATGATGTTGATATTGATCGTTGACCAGCGATGTTGAACCAGTACGGTGACCGCTTCGACGACGAGGAAGAAGGGGAGTGCGCACGCCATGACGAGACAGCCGACCGGCCCCAACGCGGGCGCTCACGACGAGGACCCGTTCGCCGCCGGCCGAGACAACGGTCAGCTCAACCGGTCGATGATCCTGCAGGCCGCGCTAAGGATCGTGGACCGCGACGGTGCGGACGGGCTGTCGATGCGCCGCCTCAGCGAAGCGGTGGGCCGAGATCCGGTGACGCTCTACCGCCACGTCCCCAGCAAGGCCGCAGTGCTCGACGGTGTCGCCGAGATCGTGTTCGCACAGCTATCGGTTGACAGCACCGACCCCGACTGGGCCGGCCAACTGCGTACCGCCGCACGCGACTTCCGCCAATTGGCGCTGACACACCCCAACGTGGTGCCGCTGCTGGTCACTCGACCGGTGGCCACTCCGCTCGGACAGCGGCCACTGGGGATGCTACGGCCACTAGAGGACATCCTCGCACTGCTCACATCTGCCGGTTTCACCGGCGAACAGGCCCTACACATCTACCGGGTGCTGTTCGGCTACCTGTACGGCTACATCCTCAATGAGTTGCAGGAGGTTATCGAGCGCCCCGAGGAAACCGACCACGTGCTGCGGCTCGGTCTGCATCGACTCTCGATCACCGAATTCCCTCAACTGCGTGCGCTGGCACCCACCCTTGCTTCCTACGACGGCGCCGCCGAACTGGACCGCTTCCTCGATCTGCTACTCCGGGGCATGACCGCAACCCTCTCAGGCCACGACCGACAACCCCCAACCGTTTGAGCTACGGTGGGGCCCAATCACCGGGGGTAAGGCATCACGCGGGACACGAAAGCCTCCGCGGAGCACAACCTTTCGACGTAGGCTTCCCGCCCAAGAATGGGCAAAACCCCGGTGACCTGCACTTGCGTGCAAAGGCCAGTCAGGACCGCGCGCATCTGCGAAGCGGGAATGATCATCGCCGATCTCGCCAAGAATTCCAGCTCCGGTGAACGTGCCGATCCGCACGGGCGGCTACCAATCGCCAACCTCTATCTCCTGCACAGCACCGTGTTCAAGAAGCCGACACATTCGGCGGGTCGCCGTTAGGCCACCGGCGCGGCTGGCAATTGCCTGCGAGTTTCCAAGCGGTACATCGAAATATCGGCCGGTATACCGCTGGGCCGGTGAGAGAAGACCGGTCGGCGCACCCGTTTGACGGTGACGCCCAGCGCATCCAGCTGGTCCTCGGAGATTTGCTCCAGGGTTGGGCCGGAGATGTGTATACCGCCCTTGCCGGCGGACTCCATCACTCTGGCGGCGACGTTGACGTCGACACCCAGCCAGTCCGATCGGATCCGCTGCGGGCGCCCGGTGTGGATGCCGACCCGCATCGCGGGTGTATAGCCTTCCACTTCAACTGATTTCAGCGCACTGCTCGCGGCTCGTACCGCGCGGATAGCGGTGATGGGATCGGGGAACACAGCCATTAGTCCGTCACCCATCCGCTTGATGACCTGACCGCCGGCGGCGAGCAGCGGCGGTTCGACGACCTGAGCGACCTGGCGCAGCAGCTTGAGCGTGGCGCCGTCGCCGGCAACCAGCGCCCACGACGAAAAGCCCACCAGATCGGTGAAAACCAGGGTGATCTCCCGGTTGGCGGGCTTCCTGGTGACACGCTCGGCCAGGGCCTGCCACACCTGCAGGGTAGCCAAGCCGACTTCACGCGAGGCGGCTGCGCTGTCACCCAGCAGCCGATAGGTGGCCCGGGCAGCCGCCTGCGGACCACCGAATCCATTGGCGGACAACCGATCACCAAAGTCCGGGTCGCCAGGAAGTGCGCGGCGTGCACGGCGGATCAGCCCGACTACTGCGGGGCTGTGGTTGGCGCTCTCCGCGGCGCCGGGTAGCCGCCCCGGCGGATGCCCGGGCCGACGATTGGCTTCCCGGTCGACTTTTCCGAGACTGCCGGATCGCCCGTCCAACGGCTCGACTTTCATACTCGTCACCGTATTGGCCGATTCTAAGACCGGGCAATCTCCCGCGCTCGGCGCTTCCTGATTGCGCGGCCCGTTTCGGCAAACTGCCTGATCACACCGGGTCATGTCGCGATCGAGACCGCCCCGCGAGAGCTTGCTCACATGGGCGCCCACCGCGGAGGTGACCAATCGTGCAACGCCAGAACTCGGAAAATGATTGGCCGAAAACGCGATTCATAATCGGTGAATGTTGGCGTCACGCTTTTCGGCGTGTCGAGGTTCAACTCATCGTGTTGTGTACCACACGAACCGCGGCACCCCCCAGGTCCGCCGACCCTTCGCAGCCGGACACCGAGAACTCGATGTGTACGCCAACTGGATGGTGCGGGCCGCTCAGCACCTGTTCTTGGCAGTATGGCGGAGATCGCCGCGATCATCCCCGAGGCCACATAGCCATGAGACGGCCGAGGAGGCAAGCCGTCGCGCGGAACTTGCGTGCGGGGGCGAGGTGTGCAGTTCAGCCGAATCGACGGCACCTGTCGTCGGCGCACTGGCCGGGTTGATCATCTCTACCATCGCTTCGCTGCCGTTCAGGCAGAGTGCTAACTGGGCGCTTGCAAAAGCAAGCATTCGCGCGTAGGGTCATGAACCATCAGCACCCGCTTCAGGGTGGTGAATCAGCCGTAGGACTGCGATCTTGCCGCCGTGGTGACTGCCGCTTCAGACATCGACAGCTTCATCCGCGCGAGGCCCAAACCAATTGCCGATGTTTTCAACGAGATCGCCACGGCATCAGCGGATCCGCGGATGACAAACGTTAGGCCGGAATATCCGAGAATCAGCGCCGCACGCGACACATCATCACCGATCTAGTCCTGGCTTAGACCAAACAGAACGAAACTGCCCGTGAGAAGCCGGCCACTGCCTGACCGCTAACCGCCCCAGAAGTTCGCAATCCCTATCACAACCGCACGGAACTGATCGAAAGGAAACATGACATGGCCCAGAAGAGCCAACTCACCATCGACGACCTGAGGACCCCGCTGCTGGCCGCGGTCGGCGCCGCCGACCTCGCCCTGGCCACCCTCAACGAGCTCGTCGGCAGCCTGCGTGAGCGGCGGGCCGGCGAAGCCACCGCCGACGCCGGCACCCGCGCCGACAAGACCCGGCAACGACTGAACACCCGCGTCGAGGAGGCCCGGGAACGGCTCAACAAGCTGCAGGAAGACCTGCCCAAGGAGTTCGGCGAGTTGCGCGAGCGGTTCACCAGCGACGAACTGCGTGACGCCGCCGAGAGGTACCTGGAGGCAGCGACCACCGCGTACAACAACCTCGTCGAGCGGGGCGAGGCCGCCCTGCAGCGGCTGCGCAGCCAGCCGGTGTTCGAGGGCAACGTGGCCAAGGGCCAGGGCTACCTCGATGACGCCGTGGAGCGGACCGGGCACGCGCTCGACACCGTCGCCAGCCAGACCCGCGCGGCCGGCGAACGCGCCGCCAAGCTGGTAGGTGTCGAGCTGCCGAAAAAGACCGAGGCCGCCGCGGCATCGATCAAAAAGGCCGCCCACAAGACGACCACCAAGAAGCAGCCAGCCAAGAAGTCGTCCCGCACCCTCATCGCGAAGTAAGCGTCGAACCAGCTCTCCGCCGCCCCCGGAGGTAAACGGAGTCGACGGCCAGGACGGTACCCGCACAGTTCAAGGCTCGAAAGCCGCGAGCCAGCTTGCGGCTACCGTCCTGTTCGTTCTGCAGGGTCGCCGCGGCGAAGCTGACCCAGCCAGTTTGGCTGATAACCCTGGGCGCAGCGGTGCTGTTGATTCCAAGAACAGATCACCAGAATGGGAAAGAAATAAAACGGACGGGTGCGGCGTGGCGGCACTACTATCCTTGCAGCGCCGCGGATTCGGATCGGCCTCAGTGCTCGGAACACCCGAAATGCTGGGGCCATCTGGCATGCCTGCCGCATCCTGGAGAAATGTGCGCCCGGGAGTTGAATAGATTTGGGATGGCGCGCGTGTCGCGAAGATCTAGCCGATTGGGACGTCTACCACGGCTGACAATAACCGAAAGATTGTGCTCGTAGGTCGACGGCATTGAAGAAATACGCGAGAGCTAATAGCGCTGCGGTATCGTTTATCACGGTTGACTCCCCAGCCTCTCGGAAACGTGCGGTGGCGATCTTCAAGAGATCCCTGCCGGACCGTGTCTGCCCTCCCGGTTGAACCGATCGTCACGGCGTCACAGGGATTGTGCTTTCGGACTGACACTGTCGGAGTCCCGTGTTCAGAGCGTCAGGGGTGTCCGCCGGACCGCTCGACGATATCGATGCGCCTCGCTGCCGGATCGAGCTCGAGTTTGTGCCGTCGGTGCACCTGAAGCGCTCGACACCTCGCTTCGACCGGAGTGACCGACCAGCTGGGGTGTGCGTGAAGGAAGCACGCGCTGCAGGCGCGGTCATCGTCAGCTTCGCCGGGCGGGCGACAGTCGGACCTCAGCAGCACCTGCGGTCTTGGCGCACCCGTAATCTCGGTCCGAGCTCCCCGGCTCAACACAGACACATCCGGCGCCCCACGCGTTCATACGCATCCGCCTTGAGCGCCCAGCGTTCACGGTTGGAGGCCAACCGTGACGCCGTCGCACCGGAGCCGAAGGGACGGCAATGAGCAAATTCACTGAAACGATGTATCGCAACGCTCAATCCAGTGCGAAGGGCATGGTCACCGGGGAGCCGAATTGCCCCGTCCGCCACACCTGGGGTGAGGTGCACGAACGCGCCCGACGTGTTGCCGGTGGCCTGGCCGGATCCGGCGTGGGACACGGCGACACCGTCGCGGTGCTGGCCGGCGCCCCGGTCGAGATCGCCCCGACCGCGCAGGGCATCTGGATGCGCGGCGGCTGCCTGACCATGTTGCACCAGCCCACCCTGCGCACCGACCTGCAGCGCTGGGCCGAGGAGACCACCGCTGTCATCCGAATGATCGGTGCCACGGCGGTCGTCATCTCCGATCCGTTCATGCCAGCGGCACCACTGCTCTCCGACCTGGGCGTACGGGTGTTGACCATCGACGGTTTACTGCACAGCCGCCCGACCGATCCGCTCGAGACCGACGACGACGACCTCGCACTGCTGCAGCTGACGTCGGGGTCCACCGGCTCGCCCAAGGCCGTGCGGATCAGCCACCGCAACTTCGTGTCCAACGCCGAGGCGATGTTCAACGGCGCTCAGGTCGATATCGAGACCGACGTGATCGTGTGCTGGTTGCCGCTGTTTCACGACATGGGCATGACCGGCTTCCTCACGGTGCCGATGTACTTCGCCACCGAACTGGTCAAAGTCACCCCGCTGGACTTCCTGCGCGACACGCTGCTGTGGGCCAAGCTCATCGACAAGTACAAGGGCACAATGACCGCCGCGCCCAACTTCGCCTACACGCTGCTCGCCAAACGCCTGCGCCGGCAGGCCGCGCCGGGCCAGTTCGACCTGTCCACGCTGCGGTGGGCGCTGTCGGGCTCCGAGCCGGTCGAAGCGGCCGACGTCGAGGACCTCGTCGACGCGGGCAGGCCGTTCGGGTTGCGGCCGGAGGCGATCCTGCCGGCGTACGGGATGGCCGAGACGACCGTGGCGGTGTCGTTCACCAAGTGCGGCGCCGGCCTGATCGTCGACGAAGTGGACGCCGACCTGCTGGCCGTGCTGCACCGGGCCGTCCCCGCGACTCGGGGTAAGACCCGGCGGCTGGCCACGCTCGGCCGTCCGCTGGAGGGCTTGCAGGCGCGCATCGTCGACGAGGACGGCCTTGTACTGCCCGCCCGCGGCGTCGGTGTCATACAGGTACGCGGCGAATCGGTGACCCAGGGCTACACCACGCCGGCCGGATTCGTCGCGGCCCAGGATGACCAAGGTTGGTATGACACGGGCGACTTGGGTTATTTGACGGAAGACGGCCACGTCGTGGTCTGCGGCCGGGTCAAAGACCTCATCATCATGGCCGGCCGGAAGATCTACCCGACCGACATCGAACGCGCCGCCGCCCGGGTATCCGGCGTCCGGCCGGGCTGTGCCGTGGCAGTCCGCCTCGACGGGCACTCCAGAGAGACGTTCGCCGTCGCCGTCGAGTCCGTAGCGTGGGAAGAGCCGGCCGAGGTGCGCCGCATCGAGCGTCAGGTGGCCCACGAGGTCGTCGCGGCGGTCGATGTCCGGCCCCGCAACGTGGTTGTACTCAAGCCGGGGATGATCCCCAAGACGCCGTCGGGGAAGCTGCGGCGCGCAACAGCGTTGGCCCTCGTCAACTGACTTTTCGGAGTCAAACGAGAGTAAAATTTGATCGGTCGTCCAGGGCGCACGGGAGGGGGCGAATTTGGCCGACTTCGACGCCCAGCTTGGCCGTAACGTGCCGCCGCAGCCCGAACTCTCCCCTACCCAGCGGGAGGCAGACGAGGCCGAACTGGTTGCCGGGCTTCGCGGATTGGCCGGGATTGTGGCCAGCGCACAGGGGGTGATCGACCTTCTCCGGGACGTGGCGGCGTTCGCGGCCCAAGCGATCCCCGGCGTCGACGGCGCGGGCGTCGCATTGATCGACGCGCAATACGGCATATCCAGCGTCCGGAGCGCGGCGACGGAGCTACTTGTCCACGAGATCGACACCGTTCAGTACGACGAACTGAACGAGGGGCCATGCATAACCTGTATGCAGTCGCAGCGACCCACCGTTAGCGGATCGCTGGGCAGCGACGGCCGTTGGCCGCGCTTTGGCGGCCGGGTAGCCCGGATGCACGTGCACTCCGCGCTAGCGCTGCCGTTGATCGTCGGCGAGCGGGTGATTGGCTCGATCAATGCCTATGCCAAAAGCCGCGACGCATTCGCAGAGCATGCCGTGCGGTTGGGGTCCCAGTTCGCCAAGCCCGCCGCGGTGTCGGTGTACAACGCGCAGTTGCTGGCCAACGCGCATGAACGGACACTGCAATTGCAGCGCGCGTTGGGCAGCCGATCGGTGATCGATCAGGCGATCGGCGTTATCCGCAGCAGGTCGGGTGGCAGCGCTGATGAGGCCTTCGAACGGCTCACCCACATCAGCCAAACCGAGAACATCAAGCTGCACGCCGTCGCCGAGCGGCTGGTCGAGGAGGCCGCGCGGCGCGCCCGCGCACGGCGTGGCTGAACCAGCTAATGCGGCGGTGCGGCCGCGAGTTCGGCCAGCTCCGACACAAGTATCGCCCGAGAAAACCGATCGGCTAACAACCTGCGGGCGACGTCGGTTAAGTGTTCGCCGTGGGTCCGCGCGTAGGTCCGCAATAGATTGAACGCCCGCTCCACGGACACATCCAGCCTTTCGCGGAGGAAGCCCTTGGCCTGCTCGACGATGACGCGGTTGGTCAGCGCGGAGCGTAGCGGCGGCATGACCGTCGACGGTGTGGGTGGATGTTCCTGCAGGATCGCGACGCATGCGATGTGCGTCAGGGCCTGGGCAACGAGCAGATCGGCTTCGGTGAGCTCGCCGGGGCGGGTGCCGAACAAGTTGAGCGCACCCAACACGATGCCGGCGGCCCGCATTGGGACGGCGTGGACGGAGGCGAAGCCGGCCCCGACGGCCGCGGGAGCGAACCGCGGCCACCGGTCTTCTGCCCCCCGGATGTCGGCGACCGAGACCGGTTGGCCGGTGGCGTAGCAGTCCAAGCATGGGCCTTCGTCGGCTTGTAGCTGGAAGAGTTCGAGTTCGCGGGCCTGCTCCGAAGTCGCGGCCAGCAGGCGGAGCTGGCGCAGCGGGTCGGCGAGCAGAAATCCCGCGGCTTCGATGTCGAGCAGCTCGATACATCGCTCGGTGAGCCCGGTCAGCAGGTCGACGACGTCGAAGTCGTCGAGCAGGCTGTCGACGAGCGAGACGACGGCGTCCAGCACGCGGGTTTCTCGAGGGGCATCAGTCACGTCGCCCTCCTTCCTGAGTGTGTTGCCGCCCGCACGCTGGCATCAGTCGGCCTCGAGCCTCAGTCGGCGGTCGAGGATGTCGCGGGCGACTTCGGTGGCGCTGCGGCCGGTGGCGTAAGCGTGGGCGCGCAGCCGGACCAGGGCCTCGGCCGGCTCAACCCCCAGCTGGGCGACGAGCATGCCGGTGGCCTGGCTGACCTCCGCGCGGCTCAGCGTGTTGAGTTCGGCCCAGGCATTGCTGTTTGGGTCGGCGACGGCGGCCGGCAGGTCGCTGCCCATCAGGTCTAGCAGCGGGACGCCGGCCAGCTCCGCCGCGGCGACCGCACCGGCCAAGTTCTCACCCGGCAGCTGGCCCGGCCGCGCGCGGAAGAGGTCCAGGGCGCCAACATATTCGCCGGCCACCACGATGGGTATCGCGTAGACGCCCCTTATCTGGTGGGCCAGCATGGCAGGCCCGTAGGCGGGCCAGCGAACTTCCCCTGGATCGGCCAGGTCGACGGCCAGAATCGGAATCCGCCGCGCGACAGACTCCAGGCACGGTCCCTCGCCGAGGGTGAACTGCAGCTCGTCGTACGCGCGCGCCGGGGCACCGCTGGATCCCAGTGTTCCGCTGCTCGCGCCGTCGAAGACGATCGAGATAGCCGCTGCGTCTACTCCGAGCAGAACCACACAGGCCTCGCACAGGCGGTCCGCGGCCTCTACCCCACGCCGGTCGTCGACGGCGGCGAGGAGTTGCTCGGCGATCGCCACATTTAGCCGAACGGGGTTGGGGCAGCCACGAAACTGCCCTGGGTTGTTGGCGGCGGCGTCATCCCCCTACCCTTCCACTAGTTGTGGCGTTTGACGAACACGATGACAGAGACATCGCCTGTCATGCCCGGTCATGCCCGGCGCCGCGGTTCGACAGCCCGGTAAACCTGTGATTGACCGCCGCCGTTAAGCGGAGAATCCTCAAGGTGATCGCCGGGACGATCCCCGGAAGGTGGACGCAGCCGACATACCACGACGATCCGGGAGAGTAATGAGTTCGGAACACGCAATAGAACGGGTGCCGCTGTCCGAGATCCGGGAGGGTGACATGCTCCAAGACCCGCAGTCGCGCAAATGGATCAAAGTCACGCAGACATCCGACAGCACTATCACTCGCACACACTCTGACGGGCGGCGGACCGAAATCGAGCAGTATCGCGTCTATTACGGCGACGGCGGCGAGGAGGTCGATTCCCGTTTCGTTAAGGGCCTCGTCAGCCGCCAGGTAAGAGAGTAGTCGCAAGCACCCTGTCCCGCAGCATAATTCGTGCGCATCAGGATGCGCACGCCGCGACCCACGGCAGCGGCGTGGCTCGAGTCGGGCGTGCGCAACTTCGCACCAGCCAAGACCACCAGCGGCGGCGACTGACGAAACCCGGCCCGCCGCTACTTCGAGTCTCAGCCGATCGCGACCGTGTTGACGATCCTGGTGAAAGCCTGCATCTAATCGGCGGCTGCTGCGGCAATTCTGGCTTCGGTAGCCGCCATTCCGATTGTCGCCGTGGGGATTACCGAAATCCTACCTTCTAGGCAAAGCGTCGATTGCTACGGGCGAGTATTGCTGTCGCCAAACCGCGTCGCCGCGCATCGTCCCCGACGCCCGGCAGATGCGATCGTTTCGCCGCGTACCGGAATCTGTCCTCGGACGCCGTCTCCGGTGCGTCGTCGGACGTGGCGATAAGAAACCGGTCCGGAAGCGCCAATTTGCAGATCGTGCGCGCGGTGAGCAGGAATTGGCGGAGCAACGGACCGGTCGTGTACGGCAGGTCGTAGACGACGCACAAGGCGCGCACCCGCTCGGCGATCTCGGGGTAGCGATTACTCGGCAGATCAGGAAAGAGATGGTGTTCGATTTGGTAGCAGAGATTCCCACTCATGAACGCCATTGCCGGCCCGGCCCGGAAATTCCCCGTCCCCAGCATCTGCCGGAGGTACCATTCGGGCTTCGATTCACCATCCAGTGTCGACGGGGTGAACTTTTCCGCTCCGTCCGAGAAATGACCGCAGACAATCACCACGCAAGCCCACACATTGCGCAGCCCGTTGGCAACCACGTTCGCCCCGAGTGTGCGGCGCCAGCGCCGGCGACTCAACGCGGGAATGAGAACGTAATCCTTGACAACCTGCCGACCCATCTTGCGGATGAGCGCTTTCGCGTGGGCGGATTTGCCGGCCTCGGTCGTCTCGTAATCCTGGACCGACCACAGGCCTTGTACGGCGACGCCCCATTCGAACGCGAGCGCCAGCAGCACCGCGAGCAGCGGCTGCGCCAACATTCTGGGCCGCCACTCCTGGTCGCGAGTGACCCGCATTACTCCGAATCCGAGGTCGTCGTCCACTCCGACGACGTTCGCGTTGAGATGGTGTCGATAGTTATGGGAGTGCCGCCACTGGGACGCGAGACCGGCCATGTCCCACTCCCACGTACTGGAATGGATTTCCGGGTCGTTCATCCAATCCCATTGACCGTGGCTGATGTTGTGACCGAGTTCCATGTTCTCGATGCACTTCGCCGCGGCCAGGGCGGCGGTCCCGACGGCCCATCCAAGCTTGCCTTTGCTCCTGGCGATGCCCAGCCGTGCCCCGATCTCGAGCCATCGTTGAAAAGCAATGGCGCGCAAGATGTATGCCCGATCGTTGGCGCCGCGCGAAGCCTCGATGTCGCAACGGATCGTCTCCAGCGCGGCCGCGAACGCCTCAAGGTCCGCGTTGTTCAGATGGGCGTATTCAGGTACTTCGGTGATGGCCATTGAATATCAAGGAGATTCGGGCGAGCTGGCGCGCGGCGCCCGCGCGCCGACGCGCAAACACGGAAGGCTTACGAACCGCAACAATGTGGATACGTCCGATCTCTTAGGTCGTGTCGACGCGCGAGCGATCAGGATCGGCGTGAGGTCCGGCAAGCGGGAAGCTCGTTGGTCAAGGCAGTTGAACGGCGGCATGCGTCCGCAATCGATGCTTTTGAGTGCGGTAGTCAGTACGGCCTTGCAGCTGATTCAGCTGCCGCGATCGCCCTCGTCACCGAGTCGGGCGGCACGGCTGCGGAGACCGTAACACATCAGACTGAGCGACATGCTTTTCCGAGCCGTCAAGGTCGATCCCCGCGCAGCGGTGTGATCGGCCTACGCTGGCGGTGGGAGCGCTTGAGGGGGCCGCCTGTGCAGCAGCTGAGTTGGACCGATGACATGATGCTGCGCGCGGAGACGCCGGCGACGCCGTTACAGATTCAGCTCCTTCTGATCTACGACCCGTCTACCGCCCCGGGCGGCAAGGTGACCTTCAAAGGGATTCTCGAAGAGCTCGACGCCCGGCTGCACCTCGCCGACGTGTTTCGGCGGCGGTTGGCCGACCTGCCCGGTGGTTTGCACAGGCCGTACTGGGTGGATGACCCGAACTTCGACCTCGAGTACCACGTCCGGCACATCGGGCTGCCCCAGCCCGGTGACTGGCGGCAGCTCTGTATCCAGGTCGCGCGCCTGCACGCACGCCAGGTCGACCTGCGACGTCCGCCGTGGGAGATCACGGTCATCGAGGGACTGAATTCCGTGCCGGGGGCACCAAGGGGCTCGTTCGCGATGGCGCTGAAACTGCACCACTGTGCGGTCGACGGCATGGCGAGCGTTCAGATGATCGCGGCATTGCACGACCTTGCCGCCGATGCCGCCCGCCCCGCTGGGCCCGCCGGCCCATGGCGCCCCGCCCCTCTCCCCTCGACCGCCGACTTGCTGGCGCGCACGGCGATGAACGCGGCGCTGCACCCGTTGCGGGTGGGCACCGTGCTGGCTTCAAGTGCCCCGAAGGCAGTCAGCGGCTTGGCCGGCCTTCCGGGCAGGCTGATCGGCGGCGTCGTGTCGAGGGTCAGCGCGGGCAGCGTGCCGTCGTTCCCACCGAAGACTCGTTTCAACCAAACAGTGTCGCCGCACCGTGTCTTCGAGGCCCGATTCCACGATCTCGCCGATTTCAAACGGATCAAGGCAAGCGTGCCTGGCTCGACGATCAACGATGTGGCGCTCGCTTACGTCGGCGGCGCCCTCCGCGCATATCTGCAGGCCCACGACGAGCTCCCCGGTGAGTCGCTTGTTGCGGCGTGTCCGGTTTCACTGCGCGACGCGGGCGATGCGAGCAGCGGGGGGAACGTGTTGTCCGGCCGGCTGCAAACGCTTGGTACCGACATCGCCGATCCGCTCGAGCGGCTTGCCGCAATCGCCGAAGCAACCGCGGCAAGCCGTTCGGGGTCGGATCAATCGACCACAACCCGGCTGCTGGAATTGATTGGAACAGTACCGACCTCACTGCTGGGGATTACCGCAAAAGCCGCGAGCGTGCTTCCGTTCTCCGGCCCAACGGTTGCCAACACAACCGTGACCAATGTGCCCGGTCCGGCCGAACCCATTTTCTTCAGCGGCGCCCGGCTCGTACGCGCCGCCGGTCTGGGACCACTGGTGGCCGGCCTGAACCTCATTCATGTCGTTGCGAGCTACAACGGAATTTTGTCGATCAGCGCGACAGCGGACCGCGATGCGCTACCTGACCCGGCCAGGTACGCCCAATGCATGGAAAACGCGTTTCGGGAGTTGCTCGCTCGGGCCGGCTGAGCCGGTTGATCCGGTGCCATGCCCGCCGGATCCGACGACGCGAAATCTCCCGTGTGTCAAGGTCGTTCGCCGTCCCACCATGCATCCGCCGACGGCCCCGAGCCCGGTCGCCACGCCGTGCCGGGATTCACCGCGTCGCCTGAGAATACTGCGGCCGTCCGAGCCGAGTTGCGACCCGACGCAGCGGATCGCTCTATGCTGGCGGGGTACCGGGGGGTTGTCGGGGTGACCGTCGCCGGTTCGACATGACAAGGTGCTCACGGCCGTAAGGGTCGTAAGGGTCGTAAGGGTCGTAAGGGTCGTAAGGATGGCCGCATGGCATACGTGCTAACGCAGCCGCAATTCATGGCGTCGGCGGCCGCGGATATGTCGGCAATCGGCTCCACAATCAACGAGGCGACGGCGGCAGCGGCGGGCAGGACAACCAGCGTGGCGGCGGCCGCCGCCGATGAGATATCGGCCGCCGTGACGACCCTGTTCAACCGATACGCCCGGGATTGGCAGGCCGTCATTGGCCAGGCGGCGGCGTTTCACAGTGAGTTCGCCCAGGCGCTGACCGCAGGCGCCAACGCCTACGCCAACGCCGAGGCCGCCGGCCTAGGCGCACTGTCGAGCGGCGGCTCCACAGCCGGCGCGGCGGGCGGCACCGGCGGAGTGGCCGCAATGGTCAAGGCGGCGCTGGCGGACCCGGCCGTCACTTTCGTCATGGACGGCAGCGGCACGCCGATACCTCCGGCGGACTTCGTGAACAACGTCGTCACCAAGTACGTCCTGCCCAATTTCGCTTCCGATATCGTTCAAGCCCTGGCCCTGCCGGCAGGGGAATATCCGGATAGCGGCATCAAGGACCTGCTCCAGAAGCGTATCGATCGCGCGCAGCGTCACGATCCTGAACAACGCGATCCAACAGCAACTCGCCCTTGGAAACACGGTCAATGTCCTGGGCTACTCCCAGGGCGCCGATGTCGCCGCGCTGGAAATGCAGTTGTTGGACCCCTCCGGCACGCCCAGCTCGCTGCCGATAAACTTTGTGCTGCTTGGTAATTCGATGAACCCCAACGGGGGCTGGGACGCGCGCTTCCCCGGCCTGAGCCTCCCGACCCTGGGCTTTTCGACGCTAGGCCCGTCTCCCAGCAATGACTTCGTGACCAAGGTTTACACGGCCGAATACGACGGCTGGGCCGACTTCCCGCGCTACCCGATCAATGTCCTGTCGGACCTCAACGCGGTCGCGGGCATGGTGACCGTGCACCTGGACTACGACACTCTGTCGTCCACGGCGATCAATTCGGCGATCGTCTTGCCTTCGGACGGGCCCACCATGACCACCTACTACATGATTCCCCAGAACCTGCCGCTGCTGGAGCCGCTGCGTCTGATCCCCTACGTCGGGAATCCGATCGCCGATTTGGTCCAGCCCGTGTTGGAGCCGCTCGTGAACTGGGGCTACGGCGACCCAAATTTTGGCTGGTCCACCGGCCCCGCAAATGTGACCACCCCGTTCGGGTTCTTGCCGCCGCTGAGCGATACCACCGCGCTGGGGCCGGCGCTGGTCGGCGGGGTCCATACGGGAATCGGTGCCATGATCAGCGACTTTCAGGCCGAGGGGCCCCCACAGCTGCCGTCGCTGTCGGGCATATCGCAGACGCTCACGTCGCTTTTCTCGGGGTCCGGCACGCTCAGCCTCCCCAGCAGCCTGCTTACCGGCCTGCCCACCGTCAACGACATCATCTCGGGCATTCAGACGGCGAACACCCAAATCGCCAATGCCGCGACAACCGCAACCTCGACGGCGTACTCGACGTTGCTTCCGACGGCGGATATCGCGGCCGCCGCCCTCGTCTCGCTGCCGTCGTATGACCTCAACCAGTTCCTGGACGGGGTGCTGCAAATGGTCAATGGACAGCCCGTCGCGGGGCTTGTCAACGCGATCGGCCTTCCGATCGCGGCCAACGTCGGGCTGCTCCCACTGCTGGGCGCCCTGGAAGTCGCGGTCATCGGGGAGGCGGCGTATTCGATCGTCACCGGGACGCCGTATGGGACTTTCTGAGCTCCGACCGACGCGCAGGCCGCCGTTTGTCGCGCTATTGCGTTCCGGGCGTCACATCGCCAAAGAACTTCAGAGCCGCCGCGTTGACGGCGTCCGCCTGCTCCAAGAACCCAATGTGACCGGCGTCGGGAATCTGCAGGTAGTCGGCGTTAGGCAGGGCGTCGGCTACTTCGCGTCCCAGGTGCGGCGGGGTGACCACGTCGTCGGCGAACCCAATCACCAGCGCCGGCGTGGCGATGTTGCGGTAGGCGGGCAACCGGTTGCCGTCCGGGCCGACGTCGAACTGGCGGCGATATCCCGGGGTCAGCTTGGTCGGGAACATCCGGAACATCGAGATCCAGCTGCCGACGGCCGCGTCGTCGTCGAGTGACTTGCGGGAAAGACCTTCCAGCAAGCGCATTTTCGCACGAAATGCCGCGGGCAGCTCAGTCCCGCCTGCTAAGAGTTCGGTATCGGCGGCGCGAAAGAACTCACGGGCACGGTCCCGGCGGCCGCGGGTGGCCATCAGCACAGCGGCGCTGACCAGTTCGGGCCGGGCCAGCATGAGTTCTTGGGCGATGAACGAGCCCATCGACACCGAGACGATGCGCGCCGGGGCGATGTCGAGGGATTCGATCAGCGCCGCGGTATCGGCGACCATGGTTTGCGTCGTGAAACCCTCGTCGTTTGCGGTGGCGCCGATCCCGCGGTTGTCGAAGGTGATGACGCGGTACCCAGCAGCCAGGAATGCCGGGACCTGACGCAGGTGCCAGCTGCCTCCGGCGCCACCGCGCCCGGCGATGAAGACAACGGGCGCACCGACGCCCTGGTCCTCGTAAGCCAGGCTGATCACCCGACGACGGTACAAGCAACCGGGAGCCGGCCTCGACACCGGCCGACGATACGAGATGTATTCAAACCGGAGCAGTGACGATGTCGGTTGTGCTGCAATGCATTTAGGAGCTGGGCGCGGGTGGGCGGCGCACCGGTCCGGTCTGCTTGTACAGGATCGCAGCCCAGTTCGCTGCCGAATCGCATTTTTTTACCGCCGCGAAAATTGGGCTGACTTTCTTCCCGAAATTGCCGCAGGACTAGTACGTGCGTGCCACAGTGGCTGTAGGGGTGGACAGAGTGAACCGCAACGAGTGCCAACACTTGGCTCAGTTGATACCGACGTCCACGAGCGGCGTTAAAACTACAGCGATGTAGGAGGTATTGAGCATGACTGCACCGTGCAGGACATCCGATTCGCCTCGACGCGATGGACTTCGCTCGCGGGAGATTCTCAAGGCGCGCAAAAGCGCGGCACAACGGCTTGCGCTGCAACGGCGGCACCCCGGTGCAGCTCGTCGAGTCGGGCCCGAGTGCCCCGGCACGAATCGCCTCGCTCGCGTCACGGCTGACGATCCGGCCTGTCGTGGCGATCAGTAGCCACGCCCTGCATGTGTCGTGGCCGTGGGGCATCATCGACAACGCTGCACGTGTCCTGCGCCCGGCGTCGACCGCCATCAGAGCGGCCGTGAGCCTGCCGAATGCTTCAGCGCAGCTGGTCCGCGCGAAAGGGGTGCTGCCAGCGGACGGGAGCCACAGGGTGGTTCTTTACCTGCATGGCGGCGCGTTCGTGACCTGTGGGGCAAACTCACACGGCCCATTGATCGAGCTACTCTCACAGTTCGCAGACGCACCGGTTCTGGTGGTCAACTATCGGCTGATGCCCAAGCACTCGATCGGCATGGCCCTCAACGACTGCCATGACGGCTACCAGTTTCTGCGGCTGTCGGGTTACGACCCGGAGCAAATAGTGCTGGCGGGCGATTCGGCCGGCGGCTATCTCGCGATGGCGCTCGCACAGCGGCTCCAACGCGAGCAAGAGCAACCAGCGGCGCTGGTGGCCATGTCGCCCCTGCTGCAGCTCGCGCAGGAAGGCAAGTTGGCGCATCCCAACGCCAAGACGGACGCGATGTTTCCCGCCAAGGCATTCCAGGCGCTGGCCGCGCTGGCAGCCAGCGCGGCAGCGAAGAACAAGGTCGACGGTGAGTCCGAGGGCGTTTATGAGCCGCTGGAACACATCACACCGGGCCTGCCGCCAACGCTGATCCACGTCTCCGGGTCCGAGGTGCTGCTGCACGACGCCCAGCTGGCCGCCGCCAGACTCGCGGCTGCCGGCGTGCCGGCCGAGCTCCGCATTTGGCCCGGCCAAATGCACGCCTTCCAGATCGCCGCGTCCATGGTGCCCGAGGCAATACGCTCGTTGCGCCAGATCGGTGAGTACATCCGCGAGGCCACCGCGTAACGCCAAGCGCCCAGTTCGCTTTTGCCGTCGGGGTATTCGAGCAGGCCCGACGTCCGCTGCAACGGCCGCTGCAAAGTTCTCTGCAAAGCTCGAGACCCGGTGCCGCCGAATTCTGCCGCAATCCCGCCGACAGCAACGGCGCGTGGTAGTAACTGCGAGGAATCAACAACAAAGCGAGGTTCGCGATGGTTACTACCTCCCCCACGAAATCCCCTGGAACCCCGGGCGCGTTCGTACTCGACTACGTCCGGACACCGCGCGGGCGGGCCTCCACCAAGGGCGCTCTGCACGACAAGACCCCGACCGACCTCGTCGTCCACCTGCAACAGGAACTCGCCAAGCGCACCAGCCTCGACGCAGAGCAGGTCGAAGACGTGGTTCTCGGCTGCGCAAGTCAAGTGGACGAACAAGGCTCCAACCTCTCCCGCACCGCGACGCTGTTGTCCGGTTGGGGTGAACGTGTGCCCGGCGCAACACTTAACCGGTTCTGTGCCTCGGGAATCGACGCCGTCGCGCAGGTGGCCGCGCGGATCCGGGCCGGCGACCTGAAACTGGGTGTGGGCGGCGGAGTCGAGAGCGTGTCACGGGTGCCGATGTTCGCCGACCGCGGCCCGCTGTGGACCGACCCCGACACGGTCACGCGGATCGGCTCGGTGCACATGGGCATCGCCGCCGACCTCAATGCCACCATCGACGGCTTCACCCGCGAACAGCTCGACGCCTACGGTGTCGAAACCCAGCACAAGGCGGCGGCCGCACACGCCGACGGGGCCTTCGCCGGATCCCTGATCCCGCTGCCCGGAGGTGTCGACGGTGCCGGGTTGGACCACGACGAGCTGGTGCGCCCGGCGACGACGCTCGAGGCCTTGGCACAGCTGGCGCCTGCCTTCGCCGAGCTAGGGCAGCAGGGGCAGGACCTGATCGCGCTGAAGGCGAATCCCGTCGTGGACCGCATCGAGCACCTACACACCGTCGGCACGTCGCCCGCCATGGCGGACGGTGCGGCGCTGCTGCTCATCGGTGATGAGCAGGCAAGCCGCCGGACGGGCCTGCGTCCACGCGCGCGGATAATCGGCGCCGCCAGTACCGCGGTCAACCCGGTCATCATGCTGACCGCCGGCCAGAGTGCGGTCGAGGAGGTGATCGCCCGCGCCGGGCTCAGACCGGCCGACATCGACGTGTTCGAGTTCGCCGAAGCCTTCTCGGCACTGTGTCTGCGCTTCCGCCGCGACCTCGACGCCGGGCCGGAACGGCTTAATCCCAGCGGCGGCACCATGGCGATGGGTCACGCGTTCGGTGCGACGGGGGCGATCCTCGTTGGCGGATGCGTCGAAGCCCTCGAGCAGCGCGGCGGGCGGTTCGGCGTCGCCGCGGTATCCGGTGCCGCCGGGCTGGGCGTCGCCGTGCTGATCGAGCGGATCGCGGAGTAAACGTGCGACTCGCAGCTGTCGGTTAGCGGAAAAGGTTGTGGTGATGGAATTTCCAGTGTTGCCCCCAGAGGTCAATTCGGCGCGGATGCACGCCGGTGCGGGGGCGGCACCCATGCTGACCGCCGCGGCGGCCTGGGACGGGTTGGCCGCCGAATTATGTTCGGCGGCAGGCTCATTCGGGTCGGTGAAGTCGCGGGTGGCGGGCAAATCATGGCAGGGCCCGTCGTCGCTGGCGATGATCGCCGCGGCTGCACCGTATGTGGAGTGGCGGGGCCCGGCGGCCGAGCTGGTGCGCCGCCTGCCCAGCCGGGCGGCGCCCTCGACACCGGCGGTACCTGCGTCGCCCGGAACATCCAGCGCGCCAACGACATCCGTCAAACCGTCGGCGGCCGCGACACCCGCCTCCTACCGCTCGGTATTCGACCACTGGCTCTACGACGAACTGAACGGCGCCTCCAACGCGTTCCACAACGCCGCCCAGCTCGGCCCTGCCGCCGTCGACGATGCCAAGGCCTTGTTGACCTTCCCGTCGGACTTGCTCGGGTGGCAGAGTTACGTCAACACCGCCCAGTCCCTCGTCGAGAACGCGGGCGGCTACCTGGAGAACGTCGCTGTGGGGACAGTCGACCTCGTCGCACTTCCAGCCACCCTGCTGCTGGTTCCCGTCACCTCACTGGCCGACTCCGTCAGCACCGCGTTTGGCCTACCCGTTCCCGACTCCGCCGGCTGATACCTCGACGCAGGGTGAGCGCCCGGGTCTGCACAAGAGCCGAGCTGGCCGGCGACCCCTTGAGGCGACATGCGCGACATGTGACGATTGCCTCAATGAATGCCTCAATCAACGACCTTCGAGGCAAGGTGGCCGTCGTGACCGGCGGAGCCGGTGGCATCGGCCAGGCCATCGGCATGCGCTTCGGCCGGGAGGGCATGAAGGTGGTGCTCGCCGACGTCCTCGCCGAACCGCTGGACGACGCGACGCGGGCGCTCGCGGCCGAGGGCATCGAAGCGGCCGGGGTGGTCACCGACGTCACCGACTACTCGTCGGTCGAGGCGCTGGCCAAGGAGGCGGTCCATCTCTTCGGCGCCGTGCACGTGGTGTGCAACAACGCCGGCACGGGCGGGGTGTCCGAGGGCTACATGTGGGAACACGACCTCGCCGACTGGCGCTGGGGAATCGACGTGAACGTGCTGGGCGTCATCCACGGCATCAAGGCCTTCGTGCCGATCCTGCTCGAACAGGGCGAGGGGCACGTGGTCAACACCTGCTCGGGCAACGGCGGGTTCGCGCCGATTGCCCGCGGGGCCATGGGCGGGCCGGCCACCGCGGTCTACCCGATGACCAAGGCCGCGGTGCTCTGCCTCACCGAGAGCCTCTACACCCACCTGGAGATGACCGGGACGCGGGTGCGCGCGCATGTCCTTTTTCCCGGCGGCTTCCTGAACACCGGCATCTGGGAATCGTGGCGACACCGGCCGCGATGTTACGCCGCGACCCAGGAACGGCACACACCCGAGCAGACCCTTCAGGGGGTCGTGGCCCGCTTCGAGGCGGCCGGCGCCCACGTCGAGTTCACCCCGCTCGAGACAGTCGCCGACCAGGTCGTGGACGGAATCCGGGCAAACCGCTTCTGGATGATGGGCCCACCCACACCCGCCGACGAGGTCGTGAGCCGCAAGGCGGCATCGATACTCGCTCGCGGCGAACCCGACTACCTGGTCGACGTCCTCGGCCAGCATGCCGGGAGGGATCCGGAAACCGAAGGAGGAAAGCCTTGAAAGGTTTGAACACCACCGCAGTCCGCTATGGTCCCCGCCCACCCGAGGCGCAAGTCGACCACGAGATCGACGCCACCAAGGCGCCCATCGCCACCGAGGCGGTGACCGTCACCTATCTCACCGATCCGGAGATTGTCGCGGCCGTGCTGCCCAAGCCGCTGGAGCCGGCGGCCGAACCACTGGTGCGGGTCCAGCTTCAGCGGGTCCAGATAGGCGGCAGGCCGCCGTTCGGGTCCGCGGTGTTTTCGGTGACCGCGCGGCACGGCGAAGTCCAGGGCGACTATCCCCTCTTCATGCCCCAATCCACCGAACAGTCGGTCACGGGTGGGCGCGAAACATTCGGCGAACCAAAGAAGTTGGCCGACATCGAGGTGGAGCGCGACGGCGAGAGCGTCACCGCCGGCGTTGACCGGCTGGGCTACCGGCTCATCAGGGTGAAAGGCCGCATCACCGGTCCGGCGAAGCTGCCGCCCGACCAGGTCAACACCGAATTCTATTTCAAGTTCCTGCGTGCCCCCGACGGCAACGGCATCACCGACCCGCATCTGGTCCACGGCGAATACCACCGGCACTACGAGCTGCTGGAGAACATCGACGGCACCCTCGAATTGGGAGAGTCGCCCCTAGATCCGGTGGCCGACATCGTGATTCGCCAGATCACGTCGATCACGTGGTGTCGCCGGCGCACCATCCAGGTCGGGCGGATCGCGGCGCGGGTGCCGCAGGAGTGGCTGCTGCCGTACGTGCACCAGCGCTACGACCAACCCCTTGAAGGCGGTGCCCTGTTCGCTTCGCCGCGGCCCGAGCCGGCGCGGGCATAGCGCGATGGACCGGTACACGGTCATCTCGGCTGACTGCCACGCCGGCGCGGATCTGCTCGACTACCGTAGGTACCTCGACCCGCAGTACCGCGACGAGTTCGACGGCTGGGCAAGGACATTCGTGAACCCGTTCGGTGACCTCACCGAGCCCGCAGCCGAGCGTAACTGGAACAGCGACCGGCGCAACGCCGAACTGGACATCGAAGGCATCGCCGGGGAGGTGCTTTTCCCCAATACCGTGCCCCCGTTCTTTCCTCAGGCGAGCCTGGCCGCGCCCCCACCGCAGACCGCCCCGGAGCTCGAGCTGCGCTGGGCCGGGCTGCGCGCGCACAATCGCTGGCTGGCCGACTTCTGCTCCTTGTCGCCCGAGCGGCGCGCCGGGGTGGGTCAGATCCTGCTCGGAGACCTCGACGAGGCCGTCGCCGAGGTCGCACAGATCGCCAAGCTGGGGCTGCGCGGCGGTGTGCTGCTGCCCGGTGTCGCCCCCGGTACCGGCATCGCCCCGCTCTACGCCGAGCACTGGGAGCCGCTGTGGGCGGCGTGCGAGGAGGCGGGCCTGGTGGTCAACCACCACGGCGGCAACGCCGGACCGAGCCCGATCGACGGCTGGGGTAGCTCGTTGGCGGTGTGGGTGTACGAGACGCACTGGTGGGCGCACCGGGCGCTGTGGCACCTGATCTTCAGCGGCGCGCTCGACCGC
Source organism: uncultured Actinomycetota bacterium (assembly GCA_963778135.1). GTDB lineage: Bacteria > Actinomycetota > Actinomycetes > Mycobacteriales > Mycobacteriaceae > Mycobacterium. Next base: position 604,371 of record CAVZTC010000006.1, read on the forward strand.
CATCCTGACCTCACCGTGGTCTTCACCGAGCAGGGCACCGGGTGGATACCGGCGACGCTCGATTCGCTCGACGTGGCGGCGGCCCGGTACGCGCGACCGAACTCGGCGATCGCCCGCTTCGCCGGGCCCACCGCCGGTTCGCTGACGCTGCGGCCCAGCGAGTACTGGGCCCGCCAATGTTACGTGGGGGCCAGCTTCCTGCGCCCGGTCGAGTGCGCCGAGCGCCACCGGATCGGCGTCGACCGGATCATGTGGGGCAGCGACTACCCCCACCTGGAAGGGACCGCCCCCTACACGCGAGAAGCGTTGCGACACACCTTCAGCGGCGTCCCGGCCGAGGAGGTGGCGGCCATGGTCGGCGGGAATGCGGCGGCCGTTTACGGCTTCGACCTGGCGACCCTCGCTCCGCTCGTCGACCGGATCGGCCCGATGGTGGCCACGGTCGCCGAGCCGCTGGCGGCCGTGCCCGCCGACGCGAGCAGCACCGTCTTCGAGGCCGAGCCCATCCGGGCCTGGTGAGCGAAAGGACGCTTTATGAACCCCTTGAGTCCCTTGAGCCCTTACGTCATCATCTCCGCGGACACGCACGCCGAGCTGCCCACCGAGCAGTATCGCGAGTACATCGACCCGGAGTACCGGGAGGACTTCGAGGCGTTTCTCGCCGAGAAGATTGCCGCCGCGGCGCAGACCAGCGGCTTCATCGACGAGGAGTTCGCGCAAGCGTGGTTCGACGAACACGGGGACGGAATCGCGGGCGGCTGGGACGTCGCCCAGCGCGACCGCGAACTCGACGGCGACGGCGTCGCCGGCGAGGTCATCTTTCCCGACGCCGACGCCGTCACTGGTGTCGCTGGGGCTCCGTTCGGCGCGGGCCTGGGGCAATCGGGCGACCTGGACCCGGGACGTGCCATGGCCGGAGCGCGGGCTCACAACCGCTGGTTGGCCGAGCTGTGCAGCTGCAGCCCGGAGCGAAGGGCCGGGGTTGCGGTCATCCCGATACTGGCGGACGTTGACGCGGCGGTGGCCGAGATAGCCCGAGCGGCCGAGGCAGGGTTGCGCGGCGGCATCATGATTCCGGTGCTCTGGGGTGACTATCCGCCCTACCACGACCGGCGTTACGACAAGGTCTGGGCCGCCTGCCAGGACCTGCAGATGCCAGTTCACACCCACGTGGGTCCGGCCCCGAGCGAGCAGTACGGTCCACACCTGGGCATCTATACGACCGAGGTGCGCTGGTGGGGGGTCCGGCCGCTGTGGTTCGCGTTGTGGGCCGGCGTGTTCGAGCGGTTCCCGAACCTGCGCTGGGGGGCCACCGAGTGCGGTGCCTTCTGGGCCAACGATCTGTTGTGGCTGATGGACACCCGGTTCACGCGTGAGCACTCGGCCAAGAAGATGAGCCGTCTGCTGGAGGGGGACCTGACGATGCCACCCTCGGCCTACTTCGACCGGAATTGCTTCATCGGTGCCACCACTACCGAGCGCCGGGAACTGGCCCGTCGCTACGAGATCGGCGTTCCAAACATGTTGTGGGGCAACGATTATCCGCACCCGGAAGGAACATGGCCGCACACCCGCGACTGGCTACGGCGCTCGTTCTGGGACATTCCGATAGACGAGACGCGGCAAATCCTCGGGCTTACCGCGGCCGAGGTGTACAACTTCGATCTGGGTGCCCTCGCCGGCCTGGTCGAGCGCATCGGCCCTACGCCTGAGGACCTGGGCCAGGACGATGCGGTGAGCATCCCCAAATGGGAGGCGGCGCGCCGGGTCGGACGGCACTGGCTGACGGAAGCGGAGCCCTTGCCCGACCTCGTTGAGAACTGATTTCACCGCGCTGGGCGCGAGCCGACCGCCGTCTAGACCGGAGTCCACACTCCGTTGTTCCAAATTCCCCAGCTGTTGACGGTGGGGTTGTACATCAGGTTGGCCCCGGGCGCCCAGGAAGGTTGGGGTGGCTGCGGCGGCGCCCACACCGGCGCGGGGCCCCAGGGTGACGAACCCACCCCATGGCTCTGGGCCGGGCCTCCCGGCCCCTGCCAGTCATGGCAGGTATTCCAGTTCCAGTCCGAGACCTTGCCCCAGCTGGGGTCCCAGCCATCACCGGGGCACCAGTGAGTGGTCGGCGCGGGCGCCGCCTGGGCGATGCCGGCCAGCCCGAAAGCCGACAAGGCCAACCCACCGGCCGCCAGCGCGCCGGCGCCCAACCGAACCCACGGTCTCGTTCGCTTCACAGCATGCATGTCCTAAGAATTTCGGTTACCGATCGGAATCGCAATAGCCCGGGGTTCGCATGCTCGGGTTTGCGCCAGTCGGGTTTGCGCCAGTCGGGTTCAGTAGTGGACGCGCAGACCGCCCGTCTTGCAGTAGTCGACTACTGCAGCCCGCCGCGTCCATTCGCGTGACTCTGGATTTGCGTAATCCGGCCTGCGCTGCAATCCCGTCCAGGTCGGCCCTACGAACCAATCCGACGAGCTAAGGGGTGGGTGGACATGTCGTACGTGATCGCGGCGCCGGAATTCGTGATGACGGCGGCAGCGGATCTAGCAGGCGTCGGCTCGTCGCTCAGCGAGGCCAACACGGCGGCCACGGCCTCGACCACCAGCGTGATCACCGCCGCCGGCGATGAGGTGTCGGCGGCCATTGCGGCGGTGTTCTCCGACTACGGCCACCGCTTCCAGGCGCTCAGCGCTGGGGCGGCGGCGTTGCACTCCCAGTTTGTGCAGGCGTTGAAGGCGAGTGCGGGCTCCTACGTCAGCGCCGAGGCCGCCAATGTCGCGGCGTTCGCGGCCGGCCCAGCACAGACCCTGGAAAAGGACGTGCTGGGGTTGATCAATGCGCCCTTCCAGGCGCTCACCGGGCGTCCGCTCATCGGTACCGGAGCGCCGGCACCGGCCACGGGATTGCGCCAGGTGAGTAACACCCTTTTCAACGATCTGTTCGCCGCGACGGCCAGCACGCCGACCCCGGCTTCGCTGAACCCGACCTTTGCCGGCACACCGTCGCTGGCGACCAGGATCGAAACCGCTGCGTTTTATCCGCTCAAGGAGCTGCTGACCGTCACGGGTGTCTATGACCAATGGGGCAATCCGAACTCCCTACTCCTGTCGGTGTTCGCCAGCAACGCCCCGGGGCTATCGCTGATCCTGGGCAACAGCCCACCGAAGTTCTTGTCGCTGCTGCTGGGCGAGACCGTCCAGCAGACCACCTACGACGGGATGACCGTCGTGCAGATCACGCCTGCGCATCCGGACGGCAACTACGTGGTCGCCATTCACGGCGGCGCATTCATCCTGCCGCCCACGGCCTTTCACTGGATCGACTATTCGATGATGGCCTACCAGACGGGCGCGACCATCGAGGCGCCGATCTACCCGCTGATGCAGCAGGGCGGCACCGCCGGCGTGGTGGTGCCCAAGATCGCGGGGCTGATCTCGACGGAAATCGCCGCGCACGGAGCCCCGCATGTCAGCGTGCTCGGGGACTCGGCAGGCGGCACCCTGGCGCTCGCGTCGGCCGAGTACCTGGTCGCCAACAACCAGCCCGTTCCGGCGTCGATGGTTCTGCTGTCTCCCTGGCTGGACTTGACGAACACCAACCCGAACATCGCATACGTCCACGATCCGTACCTCCCTCCGCTCGGGAGCGGAGCGCAAAACATCGGCAAAGTGTGGGCAGGCAATCTCGCCGAGAACAACTACGAGGTGAGTCCGCTGTACGGGTCGCTGAAGGGACTCCCGCCGACCTACGTGTACTCGGGCTCGCTGGATGAGGTCTCACCCGATGCGCTTGTCCTGCAACAGCAAGCGGTAGCCCAAGGTGCCACGATGAACTTCGCGATGGTCAATGGCGAACTGCACGACTGGATTTTCCTGACCCCGGACGGGTTCCACTATTGGCCGCAGATCGACCAGGAACTCGGCGCCTGACGATGCCAGCGCACTCCGTCGGGACCTTTATTGTGTTCGTGCGCCGGGGCGGGTGACCAGGGCGGCGAGTTCGTCGCGGCTGGTGGTTCCGGTCTTCAAAGTCGCCCGGTAGACGTGGCTTTCGACGGTGCGTACGGACAGGGTCAGTCGCTCGGCGATCTCGCGGCTGGACAATCCCGCACCGATCAGCATCACGATCTCGCGTTCCCGGTCACTCAGCGGCAGGGGCTCGCCCGCCTGACGAAGCGCCAAAGTGCTTGCGCCACATTGCTCGGCCAGGGTGGCGGCGCGCGTCGAGCAACTCAACGCCGATCCCCGCAGGCCCTTCCGGCGATACGCCAGGGCGGCCAGGGCGGCCGCGTCGACGGCGGCAACAAGATCGCCCAGGAGCTCGAATTCCCCTGACAGAGAGGCTAATTGGGCGGCGTCGTCGTTTTGCAGGGCCTGAGCGAGCCGTGCGGCCACGCCGACGCGGGGCCCCTCGACGATGCCCTCGAGCTCACGCAACCGCGGTGCGCCCGAACCGTCCCCGAACTGGGCGGCCGTCTGCAGGCACATCACCTCCGCCGCGAATTGCCCCTTGTCGGCTGCCCTCTGCGCCGCCGACACCAACAGGGCGATTGCCTCGGTGACCGCGCCCTGGCCCGCGGCCACCCAGGCCCGAGCCATGCTCAACTCGTAGTCGAGCGACCGGAATGGACGTCGCACCTTGCCCAGTGCTTCGAGTGCGGCGGCCGCCTCGTCGGTCGACCCGCTTACGGCCAGCGCGGTCGCACGTGGGATGTGATACCGGTACCCCCAGCCCGAAGCATGGGTGCCGGACAGCCCCACCGCCGCGTGTTCCAGCAATCCGCACGCCGAACGAAGGTCGCCTGCAGCAAGGGCGGCCCGACCCGCCACTGCGGCACCGAGCAATTGAGCCCCGCCCGGAAGGTCGGCGGCCTGCTGCCGTACGCGCTCGGCTACGTCGGCAGCGTCGCCGATGCGCCCTGCCAGCACCAGCGCGCCGAGGTGCGAATCGGCGATGTTGAACCTCATGTGCGGAGCGTCGAAGGAGCGGGTCGTGGCGATGTATCCCGCCTCCGCAGTGTCAGCGGCCGCCGTGGTCCGTCCGGCGTCCGCGGCTATGGTGGCGAGAGCCCAGGCTATCTCCGGACCAACGACGGCGGGCAGGTCCTCCAACGCCAGTTTCTTCGACGCCTGCAACGCCCTATCTGGCTGGTCCAACGCAAACCAGTACACCGTCAGGAACGCGTCGATACAGCCGTGCGCCTCCGGTGATGTGGTGCGCGACGCGTCGTCGATGACTGCTTTCGCACGCGCGGTGTCACCGAGCGCCCAGAACAGATTGCTGGCGCGAAAGAACGCGAATCTCGCGCGGTCTCCGTCGGTCAACTGGCCGGGGTCGATCTCGGCGAGCACCGCCTCCGCCTCCTCGCCCCGGCCGAGCCACGAAAGGGCATGCGCACGAACAATATTCGGCTCAAGCCCCGCTTCGACGTGGCTGGCCGCCTCCGCGAGTCGATCGGCCAGGGGCAAATCCGCAAGCCAGACGGCGCCGTGGGCCGCCGTCACTAGAAGGTCGACATCGGGCGCGAGGTCGGAGTCGAGACTCAAGGTGGCCCGCCGCACGACGACATGGATGTCGTCACGCTCATTGGACCCGGCGAGTTCGGCGGCAACCAGCCCGCGCAGGCGGCGTAACTTCGTGCGCGGCGCGCCTCTGCGGCGCACCTCGCCGTAGAGCGGATGCGCCACCCGCACCTGCACACGGGCGACGCCGGGCTCAAGGGTGATCAGACCGCGGCACTCGGCCTCCTCGACCGCAGCCGGATCGGTGATCCGCCGCAGCGCCGCCAGCTCGATCGGTTCCCCGACGGCCAGCGCGTCGACCACGTCGTTGACTGGGGCGGGTAGGTCCCCGATGCGGGATTCGATCAGCTCGACCAGGCTGGGCGGCATGATCGGTTCACCGACCCAGCACCAGTAGCCCTGCCGATTCACGAGCCGGCCGTCGGCGACCTCCTCCTCGACGATGTTCTGCAGATACAAGACGTTGCCGCGAGTCAGCTTCCACAGCCGCGAAGCGGCGTCCAGATCCACCGACCCGCCCAGCGTGTCCGACAGCAGCGTGGTGGTCTGGTCGAGCGACAGGGGCCGCAGATCAAGCCGCTCGATCCGGACGCTCTTCCATAACTCCTTGACCGCGGCGGGGATTGGTTCGCCGTCGAGAACGGTGAGCAGCACTTTCGCCGCGCCGCGTTGCATGATCTGGTGCAGGACGAATATCGACAAATCGTCGAGCAGGTGCACGTCATCGACGCACACCACCACCGTGACGTCCGACGACGCGGCCGTCAGCGACCCGATGACCCCCCGCAGCAACTGGACGGCATCGGTGACGCCCGACGGCGCCCATGCGGTGAAAGCACCCAGCGGAATCGCCCGCGACGACGATGTGCCGACCGCCCATCGGCATTCGCAGCCCCGCGACTCGGCAGCAGACAGGGCCTCTCGGGCGATCCGGCTCTTGCCGACACCCGCCGCCCCGTGAACAACGATCCCGGAAGCATCCGACGCCAAGATGGCCGCCTCGATGGCTCCCATCTGCTCCGAGCGGCCAACCAACGGCCACACCAAACGCACTCGAAAAGCCTACGTGGGATCACCACGGACGCTGGCGCTTATCGCACCTTCGAGTCAGTGTCGGTTGTTCGGCGCATGGGCCCGGCAACGACTACATGGACCCGGCAACGACTACATGGGAGGTGTGATTGATGCGGCGAGCGCCTGGGGCAGGGTGTTCACCAGGAAGGGAAGGAGACCGCCAAACTGGGTTCCGTTCACGGTCAGGTTGTACGGGATGGTAACCCCAGGAAGCGGAGGCGGCGGAACCGTCAGGTTCACCGTGGCCGTCGCATATTCGGGTTGAACCAAAAGCCCGTCGAAGGGCAAGTGCACTACCGCCGGCACTGTGAGCGCTAATGGCCCGAGCGTCTCGGTCACCGGCAGGTTCAAATCCACGATGACCTGACCATTCAGGAGGCCGTTCATGACGTAGGCGGGAGTGTCGACGATCGCGCTCGCGGCTCCTGCGAAATTCCCAGTCTGCATCGCCTGCCCAAACGCCGTCTCGGCGGTTGCGAACCCGTCCATGGCGGTGATCGGCGGACCCAATATGGCGAAGCCGAGCTGCAAAACCGGTCCGAAGTTGGCGGTCATAGTCACGCCGGTGTTGAGCGGGTTCAGAAGGTTGATGTTCAAGCCGACTGTCGCCGAGATGTCTGCGTTGGTGAACGTATTCACCAAGTTGGCGTAGTGCTGCGCCATCTGCCCGCCGATGGAGCCGGAAGGGAAGATGCCGGCGAAATTCTGCGCCTCGTGTCCCGGAATGGCCAGGATGGGTAGTAGGTCCGCCGCCGGGCCTTCAATAAAGATGGGGCCGCTGATCAGGTCATTCGGGAAACCGGCGATATTAACCTGCAAGTGGCTGGTGTCGAATCCGCTGATGAACAGATCGATCACGGAATGCGCAACGTCGTTCACGGCTTGGGGGTAATTGCCCGCGCGCAGCTGCTGGTTGGCCTGCGCCAGGTCCGACCTGGAGACCGGGATCGTGGTCTGTAAGTCCTGGCCCGCCTTCGTTAGCCCCGTGGTGATCGTCTGGCCATCGTGGGCCAGGTTGATGCCGACCCCCTGTAGATAGGTCAGCGGATTCCACGTCGAGGCGGCCTGAACAAAAGCTTGGAATTGTTGCGGCAACTCGCCGGGGAAGTTCGCGACGAACCCTGTGACTTGCGTGCCTACGAGCGCCGCGTAACGGTCTTGGTTGAGCATGATCTGGGTCAGGAGCGGGAACGGGTGCGATGACCAGGTGTTGGCCGTGGCCGACAGATTGGCGCCGGTTTGGCTCCAGAGGGCCTGATACGGGCTCTGGGTCTGGGCCGCGGCTGGCATCGCGTTGGCAGCGAACAGTCTCGATAGCACCCCACCGAAGGCCTGGATCGGGTTGCCGGTAGCGAAACCATTGAGCGCCCGCTCCGCGTTGGCAACGTCGGTGCCGAGGTATGCAGCCGCGCCACCGTTCAACAAGCTCACGAACTCGGCGTGGAACGCCGACGCCTGGGCGCCCACAGCTTGAAATTCCTGGCCGTAGCTGCCAAAGAGCTCCGAGATCGCAGCCGACACTTCGTCGGCGGCCGCGGGCTCCAGCGCGGTCATGGAAGGCGCTGCTGCCGCCGAGGCCGCGCTGAGCGTCGACCGAATATTCGCTAAATCCCCGGCCGCCGCCTCGATCAGGTCCGGCACCGCGGTTACAAAGGACGACATACCAAACCTCTCACGACTCGATGCGGCAGTTTGACCGAATTCTCGGGGAGGCAAACAAAGCAAACTGTGATTTGGGTCACTTTCCTAGGTTGGGCTACGCAGTACCGGACCCACCCCGCTCAGCGGCGCACCGCAGTGCGGCGTCGCGAGCGGCGCTCGTTCCCGAGTACCAGTCCTTCGTCCCATCACCCACGGCCTCCCATTCCGAGATAGAGACAAAATCCGTTCTATGATGCCCGGCGTCGCACTCCCCCGCGCGCTCGGCGTCGCCGGCGGCCGCCGGCCACGCGGGCGGTGTCGTTGTGGCGGTTGATCGACCACCGCGACAGCTTGGCAGTCGTCAACATGTCGTACCGTGCGAGCTGCTCAAACCGCTTGGTGCACAACCGTGGCGCTAGCACGCTACATGTGTGCTACCACCAAATCGCAGACTGGCGCGCAGATGCGCCATAGTCAAACACCACTGAATTCTCGAATCTGATTGAGGGAGAGCGTATTTCGTATCAGTCGCACGGCGATGGATGTTACGGATAGTTCAGATGGACTCGAATTGCCTGGGGCGGTGCTCAAGTCGTGGTGTCTTTACGCGCCTGCGAGGCTAGGCTGCCCAATCGTGGGCGACTGTTTCCAGAAGCTCGGCGATGCGGATGCCCCCGCCGACGAGGCCCAGGACCTGGCCGCCGGCGTGTTGGCATGGCTGGTAGCCGAAGAGATCGTCTCGGGTGAGCTCACCGACTGCGCGCTCGGCGGGCCGGCGTACCCTCCCGGTCGTTGCCGCGTCAAAGCACTCCGCGCTGCCGGTGAAGCCGACGGCTTGTGGACGAGCGCGGGCACAGGCGCCGTCAACGGGTTGCACGTTGACGTCGGCCGCCAGGTCTACTTCGGCGGTGGGGGCGGTGTGAGCGACGCTGGCTGCCCCAAGTGCGGCGGTATTGAACCGTTTCATGATTCCAGCGCTGCCCTTGATGACTGGTTCAACTCGGGCGTTGCCGACCACGCTTGTCCTCTGTGCTCTCGGCGCAGCCCGATCAATGACTGGGTCCTCGAACCTCAATGGGGAATCGGGCACCTTCAGCTCACGTTTTGGAACTGGCCGCAACTGAGCGAGCAATTCCGACAAGACATCTCAGCCCGACTCAACGGCCACCGCCTGGTCTACCTTTACGACAGCTCTAACGCCCTGCAAGGGTGGCGGCAGGCTGACCTATTCGGGCGAACAAAACGCCACCGACCCGCGCACCCGGAGCACCGGTAGCGACGTCACCAAGGGGATCGCGGCAGGCGCCAGACCAAACAAGCGGGGCCAGACAAACAACTGGACACGTTTTGGCCCCATGGAATGCGCCGAACGGACGGCATACGGGCGGGATTCCTTGAGCACGAGGACCAAATTAATGCCCTGAACTGGCCGATACGTGGTGGCCAGGGGCGGGATCGAACCGCCGACCTTCCGCTTTTCAGGCTGACTTTTGAGTTACATCGGTGTGTTTCAGCTGGTCAGAGGGGTCCTGAGCCGCCGAATTGGGCGGCTTGGAGCACCTAGTCCGGAGGTTTGGCCCCATTTTGGCCCCATGGAGACCCGTGGTGCGACCGCCGCCGGCGATGGGTGCCATGCGCCGCCGCGTCGCATTCTGTCAGCCGTCGTCGGGCGTCAGCAAGCCGGAGGTAGCGGCTCGCTGAGCGCCGACAACGGTTCAGCGACCGCGGAGCAGCGCACATCGCCTGTGAGAGCACCGCGCTCATCAAGTTCAACCGGCTCTGCCCACGGCCAGCGTCGCGCCATTTCAAGGCTA